>CAWJZF010000007.1:0-858890 GCA_963847335.1 uncultured Gammaproteobacteria bacterium | reverse complement strand
GGTGAGAATCAAGGCGACCAGCCCCTCGAATCGCTGGTAGTAGCTAAGAAGCGCCCAGGTATTCGTGAGTTGTTTCAATCGACTCGGTTGCATGGAGGTTCTCCTCAACTGTGCCCCCGTTCCATGCGAACATATTCGTGCTCGTTCTGGGTCACAAGTTGACACTCTGGAGATGGCGAAGCAGGCGAAAATTGTTCGTTCAACCCCAGATGGGAGTACGAGCAATCACGCTCGCCCCAGATCGCTACGGCATAGCGCCGGCACGCACCGCAACAAGCGCTTCCCTGCGGAGCTTAAGGGGACCGGAGCCTATGGGGACGAGGGTAGTTAAGAGGATTTAATCACCTCCCTCCCCTATTCCGGTCCCTACTCCGAAGCCCGGGAAAGTTTGCGAACGCGCAGGCGCCAGTATCTGGAAAGGTACGGTCGAAAACTTGACATCGCGAAACATTCGTGCGCTACTTCGTCGCGAATGGAAGTTCCTGTCGCCTGAAAAGGGGGCGTCGCAAGGACTGCGTAGCGGCACTACATGGATCTGGAGAGCTGGCGGCGGCCGTATGACGGTCACGGCGTTGGCGCTGCAGTGCGCAAGCGAGCGCGAACGAGGGGGAGCTCCATGAGCATGAATTCAGTTGCTGGCTATTTGCGCCAACATTGGCGGACTTTTCCACTGGCAGGCGGGCTTGTGGGGGCTGCTCTGGCCATGCCTGTCTCGGCTCAGACGACGGACTGGAAAGGCGTCAGTGACGATTGGTTCACCGCCACGAACTGGTCGACCGGCGTGGTACCGGGCCTTGCCGATGACGTCGCGATCGACACCAGGATCTTTACCCCACCGCTGATCAGCGGCTCCGGTGCCACGGCCCGGCGTTTGTACGTCGGTGGCCAAATTGACCTCAATACAGGCGCTGCTGGCACGGGAAGCGGCGGACTGGTGATCGCCAACGGTGGCCAGTTGGCGAACGGTGGCGGAAACTTCTTTGACACCTTCATCGGCGTTGGCACGGGCTCGGTGGGCGATGTCGCGATCAACGGTACGGGCTCGCGCTGGACAAGCACGGACGCTGTGCTTGTGGGCTCCTCTGGCGCGACCGGATCGCTGACCGTCGATAATCATGGCACGGCGGAATTTGGCGCTCTTTTTGTCGGAGTATCGCTGGGTGACATTTCCGGCCTGGCTATTTTCAACGGGTCAGGCCCGAGTATCGGGACGGTGACCGTGACAGGCGGTGGGCGACTGATCACCCCGTTTTTCGCCGATGCGGGCGTGGGTGTCGGCGCGATAGGCAAGATCACGGTGTCAGGAGCGGGATCGACCCTGGGTAGTGATGGCGGCGTGCTTATCGGTGTGCTGGGTGGTACCGGCACGCTCGACATCGTCAATGGCGGAACGCTCACGACGGGCGTCAATGGTCCCTACCCAGCCTCCGTCATCGGCGGCGGCGGCCCGAGCAACCAGGGCATGGGACCTTCCATCAATGGTGGCGTCGGTACGGCAACGATTAGCGGGCCGGGCTCGACATGGACGAATAGCGGCAGCCTTTACGTTGGTGGCTTCGTGGACGGTGCCATCGGTGCTTTTTATCCCGGCATCGGCACGTTGACGATTGCCGACGGAGGCAAGATCACCAGCACGGGTGGCATGAACTCCGGATTGCCGGACGCGATCGGCATTGGTGCGGGCTCGTTTGGCACCGTGGTTGTTACCGACGCCAATTCACAATGGACTGCCGGACAAAATCTGGCAGTGGGTTTCGCCGGCGGTACCGGAACGCTGACAGTTGAGAATGGCGGCACGGCCAATGTGGCAGGCATTTTTGGCGTGGGCATCGGGATTGGGCCGTATCTGAATAGCGTGGGTGAATTGAATGTGCGCAGCGGCGGCACCCTCGTCAGCAACTCGGGCGGGCTTGCGGCCGATGGCGTCAGCGTCGTTGGCGGCGGTGAGAGCACCGGAACGGCCCTGGTCTCGGGTGCCGGCTCATCCTGGATCATCAATGGCGGCCTGTTCGTCGGTGGCCAGAGCGGCCTGGAACTTACACCTGGTGTCGGCACGGTGACGATCGCCGATGGCGGCACGATCAGGGCATCGCAAGGCGTCGCCCTTGCTCCGGACGTCGGCTCTGCCGGAACCTTGAACATCGGCGCGGCGGCTGGCAGTCCGGCAGTGGCACCAGGCACGCTCGACACGCCGACGGTTACGTTCGGGAACGGCACGGGAGCCGTCAGCTTCAATCACACGGCGGCAGACTACGTGTTTGCGCCGATGGTCTCCGGCCCTGGCGCAGTCAATCAAATGGCAGGCACCACGATTTTGACCGGACAAAGCACCTATACCGGTGCGACGACGATCTCGGGGGGCGTCCTGCGGGTCGACGGCTCACTCGGCAACACCACCGTCACGGTCAGTGGCGACGGCACCCTGGGCGGTTCCGGCTCCATCGCCGGACCGGTCATGGTTGCGAACGGGGGCAAGGTCGCGCCCGGCAATTCCATCGGCACGCTCACGCTGGGCGGCAACTACGTGCAAGCCTCCGGTTCGACATATCAGGTGGAACTGGATGCAGCCGGCCAGTCCGATCATCTCGTCGTCGGTGGCGCGGCGACCATTGAAAGCGGCGCATTGGTGCAGGTGATCAGGCAGGACGCAGCATCGCCGTTCGCATTGGGCACGCGCTACACCATCCTCTCGGCTGCAGGTGGCGTTAACGGCGCCTATTCGACGCCGACCGGTGATGTGGCGACGTTGCCGTTCCTCAGTCTGGGCCTCGTTTATGACCCGAACAACATTTATCTCGACGTGTCCCGGAGCGCACTCCGGTTCGCCGACGTGGGGCTTACCCCCAATCAGCAAGCCGTCGGTTCGGCAGTAGAGAACCTCAGTCCCGATCACCCCCTGTATCAAGCCATCGTCGATAGTTCGACATTGCAGGACGCGCGTGCGGCATTCGACCTGAGCTCGGGCGAGATTCACGCGAGCATCGCGTCGGTGGCGTTCGAGGCCAGCCGGCTACCCCGCGCAGCGATCCTCGATCGACTGTGGGTTCCGTCCGAAACCTCGCCGGACGTCGGTGCGCGGTCATCGAACACATCCTCGCTATGGTTACAGGGCTTCGGCGATTCCGGCCACGTCGACGGCGACGGTAACGCAGCGACCGTCACCCGATCGCTAGGTGGCTTCATCCTCGGTGTCGACGGGGACGTCGACGACCGCTACCGGTTCGGTGCTGCGGGTGGCTATACCAAGTCATGGCTGAGCATCGATGCCCGGAATTCATCGGGTACAGCCGAAAGTGTGTTCGGCGGTCTCTACGGCGGCGCCGGCTTCGGAGCGTTGCAGCTGCGGGCTGGCGTGCTCTATTCGCACAACGATTACGACACCACTCGCCGTATCGATTTTCCAGGCTTCCAGGATACCGAGCGCGCATCCTATGCGGGTAACACGCTGCAGGCGTTCGGCGAAGCTGGCTGGCTGTTCTCCTTGCCGGGCGTGACGATCGAGCCGTTCGCCGGCGGGATGGCGATGTCCATCGACACTGACAGATTTGCAGAGACGGGCGGGACAGCTGGCTTACAGGGGCAGTCGCGCTCCTATTCCTATCAGGCCACGACGCTGGGCGTGCGGCTGGCGAGCGAGCCGGTCGCCGGGTTTCTTGTGACCGGCTCGCTGGGCTGGCAACACGTATTCGGCGACTTGAAGCCGACATCAGTTCTGGCTTTCAACGGCGCGTCGACGCCATTTGCGATCACGGGTGCTCCTGTTGCACCCGATAGTCTCGTGATAGAGGCGGGGATGGACTGGCGCATCACCCAGCGCGTCTCGGCCGGTGTCTCCTATTCCGGCGCTCTGGCGAACAAATCCTACGCCAATGCGATTCAAGGGCGTATCAGAATCGAGCTTTGAGCAAGCCGATTACCAGGGCGAATACTTCGCCCATGAGTTCACACGCCACGTTCCGCCGGGCAGTCCAGCTTCGTCGCGTACTCCCGGGAAGACCGTGCGGATCCACGTGAGAAGTACGCGCTGCCCCGGTCGTCACAAGCCATGCAAATGCATGACTTTGACGCCGGAGCACCGTTCGCGCCGCTCTCTTCCATCATCTGATGTTCGACGCCATTGGGTGCCGAGGAGATGATGTAGATCGGAGCCGACCGGGTGGCCGGCCTCATTTCGCATCCCCCAAATGGAGGACGGCCAACCGACCCTTCCTTGCGATGTGGCCTTGCGGCAACCGGTCGATGCTGGTGTCTCCGTGCTCCTCTCAATGGATTTTCCACATGACGTCATATCCTAACGTTCGCGATGCAGTCACCGACCACCTTCTTACCCCACAAAATTCGGCCGTGGTGATCATCGAATGAAAGGACGATCCTACATGAACAAACTGACGATTCTTTTCCTGGTTGCCATCGCAGCGGATGCACATGCGCAGCAGGCGACCGTTCCGATGATCTCGGACCACTATGCAAAGACGCCCAGCGAACTGACTGCCATTTCCCCCACGGGCGGCGCGGGCGGCTCAGGCAATGCGAAAGTTCAGGTCGTCACCATTCTGGGCAATCCGTCCCAACCCGGCCCTTATAGCCAACTGCTTCGCGTGGCCCCGCACGCATCCATCCCCGCGCATCATCATGCCGGTGACCGAATTGGGACGGTGTTGTCAGGCACGTGGCATTTCGGCTACGGAGAGAAGTTCGACCCAGGCAAACTGAAAACCCTGCCAACGGGATCGGTCTACACCGAGCCGGCAAATGCCGCACACTTTGCGCAAACCGCTGACGAGGCCGTTACCGTGCTCATCACCGGGTTTGGACCGACGGATACGGTCTATGAAGATTCCGCGGACGATCCGAAAGCCACGCGCTGAGGCTGCCCCATCACGTTTTCAACCTGGTCGGAATCCCCGAGAGAACATTCCCATGAAGATTGCCCTGAATGACAGGACCGCCATCGTCACCGGCTCGACCGCCGGCATTGGACTTGCCATTGCCAATGGCCTGGCCGCTGCCGGTGCTCGGGTGTTTGTCACCGGGCGCACCCAGCAGCGCGTGGACGAGGCGATCGCCACCATTACCAGGAACGTTCCGCACGCCAATGTGTCGGGCGTCGCCGGCGACCTGGCGACGCGCGAGGGTGCCCAGGCGCTGATCGACACCGTCCCGGCGACTGACATACTGGTCAACAATCTGGGCATCTTCGAACCGAAGGCTTTTTTTGATATTCCTGACGAAGATTGGATCCGCTTCTTTGAAGTGAATGTTCTCAGTGGCATTCGTCTTTCCAGGCATTACGCACCGGAAATGGCCAGACGTGGCTGGGGCCGCATTCAATTCGTTTCAAGCGAATCAGGCGTGCAGATCCCCCCGGAAATGGTCCATTACGGCACAACGAAGACGGCGCAGCTGGCCGTGTCGCGCGGTCTGGCCGAATCGCTGGCCGGCACCGGGGTCACGGTCAATGCCATCTTGCCCGGCCCCACGAGATCCGAAGGCGTGGGTGACTTCTTTGGGAAAATCGCCGAGGAGAGGGGCATTTCGCAGGCCGAAGTCGAACGCGACTTCATTGCCACACACCGCCCTACTTCCTTGATTCAGCGCCTCGCCACGGTGGATGAGGTCGCCAATCTGAGTGTTTATCTGGCCTCGGACCAGGCCTCGGCCACTACCGGCGCGGCCGTACGCGTGGACGGTGGCGTGGTGCGCTCCGTGGTCTGAACGTCAGGAAGCCCGCGGCGTCCATCGTCGCCCGGGGAGCCTGAGGGGAGCATTCTTCATAAAGCCTGACCTCTATCAGGCGAACTGGATTGATCCCTGGCCGGATGCTTTGAATCATCGCGGTATTTTGCCCCTCCCCCAAGGGCCAATACGCTAATTTGTGCGTATTTTGTCTTCAATCCATCCCGTGTAGTGACTAACCCGCACGTTGTAGTTTTTCTGTCCGTAAAAGCCGGCATGGAGGATCAGGTCATTGTCCTTCTCATGCTTCTTCCAGGAAGCCAGGCCGGCCAATTGCCATGTCCCTTCAACGTTGATCAGCACCGGACCGCCACTATCGCCATCTCCTGATATGCCTTCGATCTCGAGCCCTGATGGCGGCTTATCGAAGACATAGCAAATCCAGCGATCCTTCACATCGACGATTTTGTTGTATGCGCGGCGTAGGTCGGCGCGATGAGAGGCGTTCACATCCTGCCCGGCAAGCCCGGTTCCCGTTGCGCCTTTCCCAAGAAGTTCGACGGTCTTTCCGAGCTCATCATTTCCGGAAAATAGCTTGGCCGGGATCACATCTGACACCGGCTCAGCGAGCTTGATCAAGGCAATATCATCGTGTGATGCAAGAAAACCCACAATGTGTGTTGCATCGCCAGTTTTCACTGCCTGATCTATCAAAGGCTGCGGCAGTTTCTGGTATCCGGAGTGGACGATTACCTTTTCAACATCCCTGGCCTTTCCATTAAGCACCACCTGCTTGATTTCGGCTTGCCAGGTCACTGCGTGGGCAGCAGTGACCACCCATTGGTTGGCAATCAAGACTCCGTGCCCCTCACCAGGCAAATCGACCAGTGCCGGGAATTCGGTAGCCGCTACGCGATACTTCGAGTCATCAACGTCGTGGCGAATAACAATTCCGTAAGCGGGCAAGGATATCGTGAGCAGGCACATCACTATCAGTCGATTCAAAGCACCTCCCCTGGCTGACGCCTGAACTAAGCCGGCCCGCGAAGCGGATTCGGCTTGAATGAATTATCAGGCTCCATCATAGCTGGCACTCAGCTTATGGAAACGGGGGTAGTTAAGAGACGTATTTCCCAGATTTAATTACCGCCCCCTATTCCTCACAAAAGCCAGTGAGCCGGAGAGGGCTATGTGTCGCTGATGGCTCTCGGACTGCCATCAGTCGTCAACGCAATTTCTTGCGACACTCCGGCGGCGGCACGGTCGGCTACGGGCCGATTCATGGGTGTCCCAAATTCCCCACCCGGATTGAAGAGCCATCACACCCAAACGGCATTCAGAACACTTAGGATATTCCGGGTCACTCGGACACCAAGGAAACATGCAAATGAAGAAGCTGGCAACCGGATTCTTGCTTGGGGCTCTGCTCACAAGCGCCGCCCATGCACAGACCAATGCAGGCGATCAGAAATCCGATCCCGACCTTCCCTTCAACATCACGAAGGTGGCTAGCTTCGATCTGCCCTGGCGCATCGCGTTCCTGCCCGATGGCCGCATGCTGGTGACCGAGAAGGTCGGTCGCCTCCAGCTGGTGACCCCGCAAGGCGCCAAGACCGAGATCAAGGGCGTGCCGGCCAGCTATGTCGAAGGTCAGAACGGCATGCTGGGCGTCTTCCTTTCGCCGCATTACGCCCATGACCACTATGTGTACCTCACCTATGTCGCACCCGGTGACTATGGCGGCGGCCTGGCCATGGGTCGAGGTAAGCTCCTCCTGGATGGCGATCAGCCCCGGCTGGACGGCTTCCAGGTGCTGTGGCGCCAGATGCCCACGGGCAAGGGTGGTCAGGCCGGCGCCCAGATCGCCTTCTCACCGGACGGCAAGTACCTCTTCCTTACCGTGGGCGACCGCCAGCGCTTCACGCCCGCGCAGGATCCCGATCAACCGGTAGGCAAGATCCTGCGGCTGACGCTGGACGGCAAACCCGCGCCGGGCAATCCGTGGGCAGGAAAAGTCGGTGCCAGCGCCATTTCGCTGATCGATCCCGCGGACGATACCGAGGCAGCCAAGATCGGCGCCGGTGGTCAGCACCTATACGTTCCCCGGACCCAACCTTACGCCGGCCGAAACCTGGACCACCGGCCACCGCACGCCTTATGGCCTCGCCTTCGGTCCTGACGGTCGACTGTGGGAACTTGAGCACGGCCCTCGCGGCGGCGACGAACTGAACCTGATCCAGCGTGGCAAGAACTACGGCTGGCCGCTGGTTTCCTATGGCGTCAACTATAACGGCGTGCCCATCCCCAACCCCGATACGCGGCCCGATCTCGTCAAGCCTGTGATCTATTGGGTGCCGGTGATCGCGCCAGGCAACCTCATGTTCTACAAGGGCAGCATGTTCCCGCACTGGAAGGGCAGCGCCTTGATCAGCGGCCTTGTCAGCCTGGGAATTATTCGCGTCACGTTTGACGGCAAGGGCGGCGCCACCGCGGTCCAGCGCTGGAGCATCGGCAAACGCATCCGCGATATCGAAGAGGCACCGGATGGCTCGCTCTGGCTACTACAAGACGCTCAACCCGGTGGCCTGTTCCGCCTCACACCGAAATAATTCTACAAGTCAGCGGTCGCTTCGGCTTTAGGGGACGCGCTTTAGGGGACGGGGGTAGTTAAGAGGATTTAATCACCTCCGTCCCCGGTTCCTCAATCTCGGCCCGGCGCCACGCTTGGGATTCGACCCTGGCAGCAAGTGATTACCGGCCGATGATGGCCGACGCCGGCGAGACGAGCGATGCGCGAAGCGCCGGCCAGAGCGCGGCCGCCTGACCCAACGCCGTCAAGACAAGAAATGCGGCCAAGGTGGCCTGGCTGAACTATCGCATCGACTCCACATGGGCGATCAACTGCTCCATGGCCATCTCGGTTCCCTCCTGCCAACCGGACTCTTTGTTCGCCTTGCGGTCGGCATCATTCCTGTGCAGCGCAGTGAAGAGGTAGCGGGTTTCAGACCCCTCTGTTTTAAGCGTAAAAGACGAACTGGTCCGACAGCCGTAGTCTGACGGGTATTGCCCGAAGGGACTCGCGAACAGGGTTCGCTCCTACAACTGCGTATCCGATTCCACCGGGATTTAATCGCCTCAACCGCCGTACTGCTTCGGGATCGGCAGTTCGGGGCGCTCGCCTTGCCAGTAGATTGTCACTACCCACCAGCGGTGGCCGTCGAACAACAGTTGAAAGCTGTTGATGCCGCGCTGGAATGGCTTGGCATCCGCCTCGTGGCGCGATTCGTACGTGCTGAATACCTGGGCGATGTTGCCGTAACGATCCTCGGTGCGGTGTGCCTCGCGCTCGAAGAACCCATCCTTTTCCAGCATGGGTTCGCCCAATCGGATGTAGTCCTCCACGCTCATCACATGTGCCGTGGTCGCGCCATCCTTGCCTGTGCGTGCGGAAATCAGACGAGCGCCTGGCACGAACAGCGAACGCATGCGGTCCCAGTCACGCTTCTGTCCCTTGGGACCCGAAATCACGTTATAGACCGCTTCGATGACCGCGTTCGCCGACGACACGTCCCCGGGTCGCGCAGCTGGCGTTTCGGCCGTGCTCGTGCCGGCTGGAGCGGATGCGGGAGCGCTTTGCGCGGCGGTGGGTTGCATCGGCGCCCCTGCGAGCGCCAGGGTGCAGAACACCGTCAAATTACGAAGCGATACAAGGCCCATCGCGTGCTCTCCGCTGTCAGTGGTAAAGGTGGTATTACCCAATATCGAAGCGCTACGGGCCATCCGAAAGTTCGACGACCAGTTGGCGGCGTGGACTTATAAGCGTAAGGCGGGCATCCCGGCGCGCCGAAGGTTGCACGATAAGGAGCCTGGCGAACGCCGGCAAGTGCGCTTCGTCATCCTGAGCGGCCTCCCCGCTCATCGCACGACAGGCACAGCGGCACCACCGATTCAGTTGCGCTCATCCCCGCGCCGGGCGGAAGAACATCTACTTTGGGTCGGAAGCGGCCTGCCCTACCCTCGATCGCGCTCCCTGATCGCCAGACCGACGCCGGCCTAAGAGAACGGGGGTAGCTAAGAAGATTTAATCACCTCCGTCCCCGATTCCGGGCTGCGAGCAACTCATCCAGCTGCGCGAACTGTTCGGGCAGGCCTTCGGCCGAACCGGCGAGGGCCTCTTCAAGGGCTGCGTTCGTCGGGTAGATTTCGTGCAGGGTGAGCAGCGTCTTGCCGGCATTTTCTTCGAACGTCACCGTGGTCACAGCGCCCTGATCGCTATCTTCGTTTGTCCATACGATGCGCTTGTGCGGCGTTACTTCTCTGTACGTGCCGAAGAACGCCATCGGTTGATCGAAGTCCGGATGGCTGAACACGAGGCGATACGTGCCACCGGTGCGAATATCCATATCGCACGAGAGCAGTGACATGCCCACCGACTTCGGAACCCACCAAAGCTTGAACAACTCAGGCTTGCTCCACGCTTCGAAGACGATGTGTACGGGGGCATCGAACGTTCGCGTCACGACGAGTTCGCGATCGGACTTGCGTTCCACGGCGGTGTGGTTCATGGCGGCGGGACTACCTTCTTTTGCTTTGGGCATCTGCCTTCTCCTTGCATTTCAAGTGCTCAACAAGCTCGTCCAGCGCATCGAAGCGTGCGCTCCAGAGTTGGCGGTGCTGCTCGATCCAGTCGGCCTCTTCTTCCAGCCGGCGCAGTCCGAGCTTGCAGGTTCGTACACGCCCGACCTTCTCCGTGGTAACGAGCCCCGCCTGCTCCAAGACGCTGACGTGCTTCTTCATGCCCGTGAGGGTCATGTGAAACCGTTGGGCAAGGTCGGTGATTGAGGCGTCTGAACCCCCGAGTTGCTCCAGCACGCCTCGTCGGGTGACATCGGAGAGCGCGGCGAACGTTGAGTCGAGGCGGGCTTGATAGTGAACCATATGGTTCACTGTAAGGCCTGCATAGATGATTTGCAAGCGGATGACCCCACGGGCGCAAATCGCACGTAGCTCCTCTGCCGCTCCGAACCTAAACTGCGCATACCGAGCGTGGGTAAAGTTCCGACCGGCGGCTTTGTGGCAGCCAGATCAAGCTAAGAGGATTTAATCACCTCCGTCCCCGATTCCGGTCCACCGCTTGTCCCCATGTGACCACCCTTCGTCCCTGTATCCGGTCAATCCGACCCTTTGCATCTAGTCCGGCAGCCACTGACCAGGAAGTATTGGGGTTCAGCGATCCTGGGAACTACAACGTGCACAGCCGCGACTCGTCACAACTCCCAACTGCACCTGTGCTCCGCGAGCTAAGTATCACCCCAGTACTCATCATTGCCGTGCTCTTTGGCATAGCCCACGTGTTGACCAACGGGCAATACGGCTTCCATCGGGATGAACTTCAGTTCTTGAGCGACGCGCAGCATCTGGATTGGGGCTTCGTGCCCTACCCACCGCTGACGTCTGCATTGGAATATGTGGGGTTCAAGATGTTTGGCCTGTCGCTGGTGGGGCTGCGGCTGTTCTCGGTACTGGCCCAAACCGTGGTGATTCTGGTCAGCGGCCTTATGGCGCGTGACCTTGGTGGTGGCCGTCTGGCCCAGGTCTTCACGGCGATCGCCGTTGGGCTGTCACCCGCGCCCATGGGCAATGCCACCATGTTCCAGTACTCATCGTTCGATATGTTGTGGTGGGTGCTTATCGCCTGGAGCGTGATCCGCTTGCTGCGCGACGACGACCCGCGCTGGTGGGTGGCAATCGGCCTGTTTGCTGGGCTTGGCCTGCAGACCAAGTACTCGATAGCGATGGAGCTTGTGGGCGTGCTGGTAGGCGTGCTGTTTACCGATGCACGGCGATTCCTCACCAGCCGTTGGCTCTGGGCCGGCGCGGCGGTCGCGCTACTCGTGTTTGCCCCCAACCTCGCCTGGCTTAACAGGCACGACTTCATTTCCTATCAGTTCCTGCAAGGTATCCACGCTCGCGACGTCGGTGAAGGACTCGCGGACGGCTTCCTGCGTGATCAGTTCCTCATCAATGCCAACCTGTTTGCGGCGCCGGTCTGGATTGCGGGTTTGGTTGGTTACTTCCGAGCGCGCCGCTACCGCATGCTTGCCTGGATGTACATCGTCCCCCTGCTGTTGTTCATGCTTCTACGGGGCCGCTTCTACTACGTCAGCGCGGCATATCCGATGCTTCTGGCCATGGGATCCGTGATCGGAGAGCGGTGGCTGCGCACCCTCCGTCCTGCGTGGCGAGTCGGGACAGCGGCACTGCTGTTCAGCGGTGTTTCGGCGATTGGTATCTACGCGGCGTTGATCATTATGCCGATGGCATCAAGCGGTCCGCTGATGGACTTCGCGTTGAGGAGAAACAACGACCTGCGTGAGAAAATCGGTTGGAACGAACTCGTCACGCGAGTTGTCGCCATTCGTGATGCCCTTCCTGCCGAACAACAGGTAGATCTGGGCATCGTGGTGGGTAACTACGGCGAGCAAGGCGCCATCGCTCTGCTCGGGAAGGCCTATGGCTTGCCATCGCCGATCACAGCGGTCAATTCCGGATGGCTGCGTGGCTATCCAAAAACGCCGCCACGCACAGTGATCGTGCTGGGAAGCTCACGTGAGCGCGCCGATGAACTCTTCGCCGATTGCCGCCTCGCGGGCCACTCGGGTAACACGTGGGGCGTCGTCAATGAAGAAAGCCGGGATCATCCCGACATCTTTGTCTGCGGCCCCGCGCGCAAACCGTGGAGCGAGCTCTGGAGTCACGGGCCCGAATTTGGGTAGTGCGTGAACCGGTATGTGTCGAAAGCCGCCCCTGCCCTACCCTCGATGACGCGGGCTAATCGCCCTGCCCGGGCGGCCTCTCACTATCCCATGGTCATGTCGAGATCGTCGACAAGGCGATGCCCGCGATCCGGTACAGTGCAAACATTCACAGTCCCCCATCGTAGATATGGGTGGCGACGGGCGAGGGCCAGCCGTACGGAGGATTTTATGTACAACCGCTTTAAGCTTCTGGCCGCAACGCTCGCGCTGGGAACCTTCTGCGTTCCCGCCAGTGCATCGGCTGAACCTGCTTTGAGACACGACGACATGATCCACGTGCTCTTCATTGGCAACAGCCTGACTTACTACAACGAGATGCCGGAGACGTTCCGGCGCGTCGTCGAAGCGGCAGAGCCCGGTATCCACCTCGATGTCCGCTATGTGGCGGCTGACGGCCTGATGCTTGAGGACCACTGGAAATCAAAGTGGACGCAGGCCCGGCTCCATGAACGTTCTTGGGACTATGTGGTACTCCAGGAGCAGGGCGGCCTGTCGCACTGGGTTCAAGGTGGCAAGTCGCACCCTGCCCCTCCCGAATCCTTCGATACCCACGTCGACCGGTTCGCCAAGGTCGCCCAGGCTTCCGGCGCCAAGGTTGTCCTCTATGAAACGGCAGCCGTAAGACCCAACGAGATGACCTACGTGTCCTGGGCGTATACCCAGGCGGCAAACCGCACGCATGCCATCCTGGCGCCTGTCGGGCAGGTGTTTTATGCGATGGGTGAAAAGACCCGAAAGAGCCTGCTGCCCGACGGACATCCATCCCCGGAAGGATCGTGCATCGTGGCAGCGACCCTTGCCGCGGCCATGTTCAATGCGAAAGCCCAGCCGTTGCTGGCCGCCTGCGGGAATGGTCAAGAAGTGGTTACGGCCTCCGCTCCGGTCATTGACGAAGAACTCGCAAGGATCGGAAGACCCGGTGCCTATACCTCCCCGCCTACCCCGTCGTTTGAACAGCCTCCCAGTGTGTCCGCCGGTGAGAGGCTAGATGCCCGGACGCTGGCGGGTGCCTGGTACGCCAAGGAGTCCGGACTTCCTTTGAGCTTCGGTGTCCGCATGGCGCTTTCGGGTCGGGGAGGACGCGTGTCTGCGGCTCTCGACAACTACGGCGCAAACACCCGAATCGGGATGCGCGTCGACGGGCTCAAGACCAACGATGATGTGCTGCGCCTGACCTCCCATGGCGACGGGCGCATTTATCGCTACCTCCTGGCACGCAAGGGCAACACATTAACCGGGTATGCATTGGCCTCCATCAATGGCGGGACGACCTACACGCCTGTGACGTTCACGCGGATGGCCACTCCCGACACGCATTTCGCCACCCTCGAAAGTCTGCAGCAAACTTTTGATCGTCAGCGCCGCGAGGACGGACTCGACTCGGCACTGCAGAATCGATACAAGGCTCTCGACAGCTGGCTGGGGACCAAGGAGGTGGAGCGCTTCGCGATGGCGAGTCCGACGTCCGATCCCTGGTATGCCATCCTCTCTGGTCTCAATTATGCAGACCTCGGCAACGACGCCCTGGCACTGGAGTATTTCTCGTTCGCCGTGCGCCATTTCCCGGACAGTGCGGACGCATACGGTGCCCGTGGAGAACAGCTCGAGGACATGGGCCGCAAGCGTGACGCGTTGCCGGACCTTGCAAGGGCCGGGACCCTTCTGCGCGAAGGCCACATCGGCAAGGCCGAGAGCGAGTTCGGCTGGCGGCGGGACCAGGTGAAGAAGGCGCTCGATGAAAAGGCCGCCACGGGGCCAGCA
Source organism: uncultured Gammaproteobacteria bacterium (assembly GCA_963847335.1). GTDB lineage: Bacteria > Pseudomonadota > Gammaproteobacteria > Xanthomonadales > Rhodanobacteraceae > Luteibacter. The sequence continues at coordinate 844,635 of CAWJZF010000007.1, read as the reverse complement.
GGCGCGCCTTGATGCCGGGGCTTGCGCCTTCCACCAAGGCCAGATGTCCCCGAAGTTCCGCTGCTCAGCGGAGCAGACCCGATCGCGCCAGTTCCGCCGGCAGGGCCGGAAGTTACAACGCCATCACCCAGTGCGCCGACACCATCTGCGATTGGTCGCGCTGTCCCTTCTCGTAGTCGTAGCCGAACTTGAACGACGTGCGCGCCGACAACGTGGCGTTGAGACCGAGGTTCAGTACGCCGCTGTAACGCGACAGGCCGATACCGACCAGCGGCTGCCATTGCTGAAGGCCGACAAAGCTGGCGTCGAACTCATCACCATGCGAAGCGAGCGTGCGACGGAACTGGGCACCCACGGTGAAGTCCACGCCGCGGCCGCCATCGAGGGCCCAGTGACGCGCTTCACGAAGGCCCACACCGGCCTGCCAGCGATCGAGCGTCTGTCCTTCCGTGCGCAGGCCGAAACCACTGGCGCCCTGCTCCGCGAAGCCCCCGCGTTCGATGCTCGCGTATTCGACGTTGATGAACGGCATGATGCGGCTGCCGGCAACGTCCAGGTGCAGGCCCGTCTCACCGTAAGCGACGTTATAGTTGCCGCTGTAGTTCGTCGATACCCCGTCGGCGCTCGTGCCCAACAACAGCTGGCGGCTCACGTCCTGCTGGAAATGGCCGAAGCCGATGCGGCCCTGCGAATACCAGTTACCGTTGAGCCACCCGGCGTACAACATGCCTTCGGTGCTACGGCTGCGATTGTGATCGTAGCTCTGGTCGAGCTGTTGTTGCCCCTGGCTCTGACCGAAAGCGAAACCGGCCATGCCCGAACTGCCGACCTGCCGGTCATTACCGACCAGCCAGCCATTCAACTGGAATCCGACGCCGTCGTAGCCTGCGCGGCCCATGTTGCCGCCGACGTTGAGGTTCTGCGTCCACATGCCGAAGCCGGTTTTCTTCCCCAGCACATCGTCAAAGTGATCCGACAACGCACGGCCGGAAGCGTCGATGGCTTCGAACGTCATCGCCGCGCTGGCCGCATGCAGCTGGCCCGACAGGCTCTGCAACGACGCTTGTGCCGCCTGCAGCGTCGGCGCCTGCTGGAACTGACCAGCAGCCTGGAGGAAATCGCTCGATACGCTCGCCATGTTGCCTGCGGCGATCTTGCTGTTGAGCTGGCTAAAGGCGCCCTGCACGCGCTGCGCGCTGTTGAACGACGTGGGCGTATACGACACGCCATTGCCTGCGGCGGCCGTCGTCACGTTGAGGCCCGTGGTGTTGAGCCACGCGCTGTTGCCGTCGTAGCTGATCGTGTTCGAGGTGAACACCACGCCGGTGTCCTTGACCAGCTGGCCGAAGGTGCCGGTGAGCCCATTGGTCGCCGTCAGCACTTCGGTATGCGTGTTGCTCACGTAGCCGCTGTCGGCACCGGTGATCTCCAGCGTGCCGCCGCCCAAGCGTCGCCGCGCCGGCGACGGCGAGCTTGCTGCCAAGACTCAGCGCAAGCGTGCCCGACGAAGCCTGCGCTGTAATTGCCGGCGACCGCGGTGTCGCCGTTGTGCACGACGACCTTGCCCGCGTTGAAGAGGTTCCCGCCAATGCCGGGGACACCGGGATGTACGGTCGCGCCTGAGTAGCCATCCAGGGTACCAGCCTGGTTCACGATCACGTCGCCGGGCAGTGCCCGCATGGCCATCAGCGAGCCCGCATTGATTGTCGTGCCGCCTGTGTAGGTGTTCTGGCCGGCGAGAATCAGTTGACGCCGAACCGTTCTGCGTGACAGAACCCGTTCCGGAGATCAACGGGCCGAAAATCGACAGTGAGCTGTCGAACACGAGTGAGCCATTATTCACCACGTTCGACGCAACCATTGTGGATCCGATCGTGGCACCCGGCTGGTTCCCTGTATTGTCGATCTGCAACGTGCCGCGCTGGATGTCGATGGTGGAGGGACGATGTCGTTGCCGGCCAGCAGCAGCGTCAGTGTTCCCGTGCCAGCCTGCACGAGGAGCCGGTGAACGCCGTACGGGGCGCCGCTGCCTACGATGCTGCCATTAAATATCACGTCATCGCTGCGGTCGAACACGAGGCTGCCGTGGTAGATGTCGATCGGTGAGCCGATCCGATCCAGCCTTCGTACCACCATCGCCGATCTGCAAGGTACTGCCAGGACTCACCTGGACCTGCAGGCGAGAGCTGGTCATTGTCGATTACCCACGTCGCCGCGGGACGGATGGTGAGCCACCGCTGAACGTGGTGTGGCCGGTAACCGCCTGCGAATAACGCTGCGCGGTCCCGCGCTCCCATCCAGGGTCACGTACGGCAGCGGGCTCGTGCCAATCCTGAGGTCGCCGTGGATCGAGCCGCCGGCCGTAAGGGTGACCTGGTTTTCGGCCGTGGAAACCAGTTGCACATTGCCGATGATCGTTCCAGCGTTGCGAAAGGGTCATCGCCTCCATCGATATGCAAGGTTCGTCGGCCCGTTGGTACGAACCAGAATGGCGCACGTATTCCGCTACCGCGCAATCCCCCGAGGTAGGTCCCCGTTGCCTTGGATGGTGGACCCTGCACCGTTGGTATATGACCCGCCGTGCTCATGTAAAGCAGCGGTCTTGGCGCTCGATATCGTGGCGCCGTTGAGTTTTGCACGGTCCCCGGGTCGCCGAGGAACTGACGGCCAGCCGTTGGTGGACGTGATCGTGCTACCGGCGCCGTCGTTGGTCACGCTGCCCCCATTCGTGATCATCACGGCGCGTAGGCGCCGCCGCTGATGGTGCCGCCGGCCCGTTTCGTAACGTCGACGGCCAGGCCGTAGACGCCGATTCCCCCAACCGAGCGCATGATGCTGCCGACGCCATCGTTGCTGACGTGACCGCTGGAATCCAGCTCCGTGGCGACGTCGCCGCCCTCGATCAGTCCACCGGTGCTGTTCGTCACCGTGGCGCCGTCGCCAGTGATCAGGATGCCCGCATGATTGCCGGTGATGCGTCCACCATCGTGATTCAACACCGTCGGGTTTCCGCCGTAGGTGTAGTTGCTATCGATCCCGAGTTTCGCCAGGGCCCCCACGCACGCCGGCGTTGTCCACGACGCCACTGCCCTGCACCACGATGTGGTTCGCCAGCATGATCCCATGGTCCACCCGCAAGATGGACGCTGGGTAGATCAACACCCGATCATCGGCGTTGCCGACCGTGATGTCGCCGGAGCCGAGCGCTCCACCCAGGTCAAGGATGAGCGTGCCACCTTTCACCTGTGTGCCGCCGGTAAAGGTGTTACGCATGACGAGCGTGGTCGAACCCGGACCGTCCTTCACCAGGTTGCCCGTCCCGCTCACGATACCTCCGAATGGCGTGTTGTCGCTGCGATTGAATGCAAGCGTCGCGTTGTCAGTGATGTCACCCACGATCGAACCGGAGGTGCCACCATTGCCGATCTGCAGTGTGCCGCCGCTGATCGTGGTTCCCCCGGTGTAGGTGTTGTCGCCACCCAGCACCAGGGTACCGGCGTCGGTCTTGACCAGCGTCGTGGATCCGGCAAGCACGCTGTTGATCGTGGCGGTATAGTGCACGCCAGCCTGGGTGCCGTCGCCGACACGAAAGATCGACTGCGATCCGTTCGCCTCGGTGCTGCCGCTCAGTTGTATGGGGTCGCCCTGGATCAAGTAGCCATCGGTGGCGAACTGCATGCCGCCCGCATAGACAGGGCCGTCGGCATTGCTCACCGTCACGGTGCCCGGCGTGCCCTGGAAGATGGCGAACGCACCGTTGTTGAAGCGCGAGTTCACGGCCCCGCTGGCGTCGGTCCAGCTCGTGTCCGGCCCGCCTGCCACCCAGTTGCCGCTGCCGCCGTCGATCACATTGTTGCCCTTCGGCCCCGCACCGTCCCAGAGGCTGAAATTCATGCCCCGGGTATCGATCAGGTTCACCTGGTGGGCGACGCCGGTCTGCAGGACCCAACTGGTGGACGCCAGTGAGCCGAGGGACAGACCGTTATCCACCAGGCTGCCGTCATAGTTGATGAGGCGATGCACACCCGGGCCGAGGTCGCCACCGGAGGCCACGTTGACGTTGAGCGTGCCAGCAAGGGTAAGGTTTCCCTTGACGTTGATGAGGTCGCTGGCCTGCGTGCCACCGGATGCCTGGGCAAAATCAAAGTTCAGCTGGGAGCCTGCATTCAGCTGCGAGACGGCGGTGAGGGTGAGGTTGCCGTTGATGGTCAGCAAGCCGATGGTGCCCTGCTGACCGGGCGCGAGTGTCGCGTTGCTGCCAACGGTGACATCGCCGCCAATGATGCCGCTGCCACCTAGCGTGGCGCCGGGTGCCACGGTGGTCGCGCCCATTGCCGCGGACTGATCACCATTGACGTAGAGCGAGCCCGCATTCACTTGGGTGGCGCCCGTGTACGTGTTGGCGCCCGTGAGCGTCAGGGTGCCATCGCCGCCCTTCTCCACATCGACCGAGCCGCCGAGGTTATCGGCGACGGTGGTGGTCGCGTTGGCAGCGACGTCGATCGCCCCGCCGGAGTAGCCGGCGGGTGTACCCGGGTTGGTTGGGTTGACCGGATTGGTCGGGGTCGATGGGGTCGATTTGACGTTGCTTCCGCCGCCACCTCCACCGCCACACGCCGAGAGACCCAGCGCCATCATCACGGCAAGGGCGAGTGCGCCCGGCCTATTCCATTTGCCCACGATCATCCGATCGGATGCTGCCGCTCCGCGCCATGCTTCCATGTTGTCTCCCCCCTGGTAGCGACATCTTGCCGCAACCGTCAGCCGCATGCCAGTGGGCCAACAGCGCCTGTCAGGGGCGCCTAGTTGTTGCTCGACGGGTTTGTCAGGATGGCGCTCGCGATAACGTGAAAAAGATGATCGGTCCGCGGCGCGAATGCGGGTTGACCGGCGAGCCATGCGAGCGCCGACATCAGGGCGAACAGGTCGTCCCCATCCATATCGGCGCGCGCCGTTCCTTCGGCCTGGGCGCGGAGCAGTAGTCGCGTGCCCACGGAGTGCACCGTTGAGCATGAAGCGTAAAGCGCGGAGTCCGGGTCGTCATGGGCGCTCGCTATCAAGTCGACAACGCCGCGATAGCTATGGACGAATGCCACCCCTTCGCGAAACCAGGACACGAGCGCTTCGTCAGGTGGCTTGGACGTTTCCAGTACGTGGCCAACCCGACGTCGGCCCGGCGGGCGATATCTCGCATGGATGCATCCACTCCATGCTCCGTGACGACCTCACGCGCGACTGCAAGTAGATGGTTGTAATTTTTCCTGGCGTCGAAAGGTAAGGTTGCGGTCATCACGGGTGGATCGAGCGGCATGGCACTGGCGAGCGCGAAGCGGTTCGCCGAACACCACGTGCAGCGGGATGCCTGTCGCCTATATTATCGTCACAATAGGTAAGTAGGAACCGTGCGCGCGGATGCGCCGGGCCTGACATTTTACGACGTCCAGTGTCGTTCACCAATGTCGTCCGGACGCGCCCCGGCATCACCCGGCCTGCACCATTTCGCGTGCACACTCCGCACAGCGTTGAAGTCCTTTCCCATTGCGTGGCAGGCGCAACGGCCGATCCATCCACTCCCGACACGGGTGGAGAAGATTGTCCAAAGGAGTCCGCCCCATGTTCGAACCGCGACTTACGCTGGCCTGCGCAGTCTCCGCCGCCGTCACGGCGTCGATGATCATCATCATGTACCGCCTTGCCGGTCCATGCGGCATGGTTGACCGTCCCGGCGGCCGGAAGATGCACGTCGGCGACATTCCCCTGATTGGCGGCCTCGCCATCCTGACCGGAGTTCTCGCGAGCTTTCCACTGCTCAGGCTTCCACTGGGCCTTCAGCAGCACCTGGTGGCGACGGCGGCGATCCTGGCGGTGGCGGGCGCGGTCGACGACCGTTTTGGCATGGGTGCGAAGGCGCGGCTCGTCCTTGAGGTCTGCGCCGCCGGGTGGATGATCATCGCGGGCGCCCCGCATATCACCTGTCTGGGCCGCGTCGGCGACGCCGTGGTCCTGACGGGGACCTTCGGTGTGCCCTTGACGATCATCGCGGTGGTGGCCCTGCTGAATGCCTTCAACATGCTCGATGGCCTCGACGGCCTTGCCGCGGCCATGGCCCTCGTGGCGATCGGCGCGATGATCGTCTACGCGGGGGGCAACCCGGCGATGATGCATATCCTGCTGGTACTCGCTGCTGCCATCCTGCCCTTCCTGCTCGTGAACCTTGGGGTTTTCGGCCAGCGTATTTTCCTTGGCGACGCAGGCAGCATGCTGATCGGCTACCTCATTGCCTGGGCGCTTATCGCCGTGACCCAGGCCGCCCCCCGCGATGTCTCCCTGACCAACTCAGCATGGTGCGTCGCCCTTCCCGCTCTCGATACCGTCGCCGTCGTCTATCACCGCATGCGCAAGGGACGCTCACCCTTCGCACCGGACCGGAGCCACATCCACCATCTGCTGCTCGCCGTGGGCTTCAGTCCGCGGCAGACCCTGCTGGTTCTCGTGGCGCTGGCCTCCGCGCTCGCAGCGACCGGCTACGCCATGCGCCACCTCGCGCCGGGGAGCAGCCTCGTCGCCCTCGTCGCCGTCGCGGTCGCGTATGTCGGCGCAAGTAGGTTGGCCTGGCGCGCGGTCGCAAGGAAGAACATGGCCCGTTGGATCAGCGCGCCGGTTCTTCCGCCGCTGGAACCGGACTGACCACGGCGGTGCGCAACTGCTGGCACGCCAGCAATTCGGCGTATACACGCAACGTCTGCTCCATGACGATCGACTGGTCGAAGTGGGCCACCGCATTTGCACGGGCACGCGATGCCAGGCGGCGCAATAGCGGCCGGTCCTCATCCAGGCGGGCGATCGCCTCCGCGACGGCATGTGCGTCCTTGCAGGGCACGCGCATGCCGTCCACGCCATCCAACGCCACCACTTCGCGACAACCTGGTCTGTCCGTTGTCACAATCGCAAGGCCGGCGGCAGCGCCCTCGATCAATGAACGAGGCACGCCCTCGCCGTAATAGCTCGGCAGGACCATGATGTCGGCCGTGGCGAGCAGCGATGCCATGTCATCCACCTGCCCGATGCAGCGGACGATGCCTTCCGCGCGCCATGTATCGAGCTGATCCGGGGTGATGGAATGCGGATTGCCCGGATCGGGCGCCCCTGAGAGTACGAAGTCGATGTCGTGCCCGCCACGCCCCAGCAACCGGGCGGCCTCGACGAATTCCTCCACGCCTTTTTCACGCAGCAAGCGCGATGCAAGCACGACGCACAACCGCCCTTCCGCGTGGGGTACCGGGTGGAAGCGCTCGGTATCGACTCCGGAGCCGCGGATAACCCTGATTCGCAACGGGTCGACGAGGCCCGCGCGAGCCACGGATGCGGCATCATCCGGATTCTGCAGGACCAGCAGCGACGAACGGCGGTCCAGCGTCCGCCGCATCAGGAAGGTCAGCACGGGCCGGAGCACCCGCGCCAGTGCGTCATCGCCGGCATAGACATAGCCCATGCCGGTGATGGCGTTCACCACTGACGGCGTGCCAACGAGCCGCGCCGCGAACGCACCGTATACCGCGCAGCGAAGCGTGAAGTTGTGCAGGACGTCGGGCCGCTCCTCGCGCAGCGCCGCGATGGTCGCGCGGACCGTATGCGCTTCGCGTAGCGGATCGAGGTGGCCGCGGCACATCGGCACTTCCCGCCAGCGCAGGTCGTACCGCTGGAATCTGGAGGCGTAGGCGTCCAGCGGAGATGCCAGGAGGACATCGTGACCCATCTCGCGCAGGCGTACCGCCATGCCCAGGCGGAAGTTGTACAGGTACCATGCCGTGTTGGCGAAAAGCATGATTTTCACGGAAGGTCGCTCCCGCGACGGTTTACGTCGCCGAGGGGAATGTCGATCTTCAGGTTCAGCCGCGCGTCCGTTCCGCTAGGCATAGCCTGCCACTGCGTACCGTTATCACGGATGTCGTTCGCGTCGACGATGGCATCCTGCACGTCGCGCGTCAGCACCAGGCCCTGTCTGCCCTGGCGCCGGATCGTGCAGCGCCGGATGTCCAGGCCTGCCACTCCGCGCGCGAGGATGCCGTGCGTGCGGTTGCCTTCGATGGTGCAGTCGGCAATGGCGATGTCGTGGACGTCGCCGCTGCATTCGATGCCGCATCCATCGTTCCCGGACAGTGTGCTGCGCAGGATACGGATGGCACGCGCGGGTCCCTGCCGCTGCGGCTCGATATCGATGCCTGAGGAAGGCGGTGTTCCGCGGGTGTCCACGAAGGTACATTCGTCGACGAGCACATCGCTTGCGACGGTGATGGAGAGCCCCTGCCGCCGGTTGTGACGGCACGTTACCCGTTGTAACCGGACCTGCCGGCTCGGCGTCGCCGAGCCGCGCTTCCCCAGGGCGCCCACGTAGACGCCGTCGCCCCAGCATTCGGCGACGACGATGTCCATGAGCGCGATCCGGCTGGATGACACGACACGTATGCCGTGACCCCACTCGCCGCCCCCGCCGTGGCCGACGCGGTTTCCGATGAGCTGGCCGCCACGGATCGTGACATCGCTGACGCCGCTCAGGTCGACGATGGCTGATCGGGCAAGGTTGTCTGGCATTGCCAGCAGCACGGCATCGCGGTCGAGCGCGATCGACGAGCCCGGCCGGGGACGCAACGAACGGCTGGCATCAACGAGATAATGACCTGCGGGAATGCGCACCACGACACCAGGACGCGCGGCATCGAGTGCGGATTGCAGGGCGGCAGTGTCGTCCGCCTGCCCATCGCCGCGCGCCCCGAACGAGTGCACATTGAGTCCCTGCACGGCGCGCGCTGCCGGGACGGCCACGCCGGCGAGGGCCGCCGCCGCGCCCGCGAGGAACCGGCGGCGGGAGGGAATGAAGCATGCTCGGGTATCCGGCATCGTTTCACTCCCCGCGATCCGCGTCATGCAGGCGGCTGTGCAGCCAGGGCAGCACGAGCGCCAGCAGGTAGAACTTGGAGGCATGGTATTTGTTGTCGAGCCGGCGGCGGTTGCCTTCCAGCCACGCGGTGGCGCCGGGCATGATATCCGCGCACGCGATGGAGAACGCATGTACCTGGTCGAATCGTACGAGTGCAAACTGCCTTATGTTGAAACGGAAGCATCCCTTGGCCTTGACGTAGGGCAAGCCTTCGAAGCGTCTGGCGATGTGGGCGCGCACGAGGCGCTTGTTCTCGCCGTTCGAGCCCATCCGCCAGGATGGTGGCACTTCGCACAATACGAAGCTGGAGACCGCGGGGTCGCAATACGGGTAGGCCACGTTCATGCCTGTTGCTGCGCCTACGAACATGCCCTTGCCAAAGCTGGCCGCCTCGACAATCGTCGCCGCGAGCCCGCGACGTGTCGCAAGGCGCGTGGCCGCAGCGATCTCGGGTCGAAACAATTCCAGGCGTTCGCGCGACGCGCGCGTGGGGGCGGAAGAACCGAGCAAGGCGTCAACCTCGCCGTCGCTGAAACGCGAACCGGGAAACAGGCGTTCGAATCCATTCATCTGCAAGGTACCCAGCGCATAACTCAACCGGAACCATTGGGTCAGTGGCCGCCAGTCGGTAATGCCGCGCGGCACCCGCATACCTCGCGCCAACAGGGCCAGCACGCGATGGCGCAGGTGGGCGTGCATGCCGAAATAGCAATCCGATCCCGTCGCGTCGATCAAGCCATTGCCACCTTGGGATCCGACATGCGTGACGATGTCGGCATAGGAAAGCAAGGCGAAATCCGCGGTCAGCAGCGGCATGCGCGGAACCATCGTGAGATAGCGGTCGTACGCCCTGCCCGCGTCGCACTCAAGGCACTCATGGCGCAGCCCGAGATGGCGCGCCACGAAGCGCGCCGAGTCCAGTTCATCTTCCTCGCTGCCGCCGCGATACGTGATACAGGTGGTGTCTGGGCGGGCATCGGCCAGGGCGATGGCCATGGATGTCGAGTCCTTGCCGCCGCTCTGCAGTAACCAGGGCGATGCGATGCCCGACGTCGCCGTCGCCGCCGCCTCCGCCAACAACGCGTGGTATCGCGTGACCAGCGCATCGTCGTCGACGTTGGCCACCACGGGCGCCAGCGCCAGATAAGGAAAGCGGAAGCGTACGTCCCCGTCGAGGTCCGCGGCGTCGTCGAAGCCGGTGGTGATCGCAAGTTTGACGTCCTCGTAGATCGAGTGCGGTGGGTACACGAATGCGTTGCGCAGCAGGTCGGCCAAGGAGGTCATGTCGATCGCCCCGGTGCGCTGCGCCAGGCCGCTGAAGTTGGGCCGGCGCGTGCCGGGTTCGAGGCGGATCTGCAGCCGCCCGTTGACCGGACCCGTCGCCGGAGCGCTCATAGCGCCACCCCCTGGCTCACGTAGAAGGCGAACACTCCTCCACTGGCGAGGAGCCCCAGACCGAGGACGACGGGGTGCCGCATGAGCGGAAGCCGGGAATGCACGCACAAGGCCGCCAACACCAGGGAGGCGAAGAGCCACGCGGGCATCAGGAACCGGTTCGAATAGTTGCCCCATCCCACCAGCAGGAAAGGCAACACCAGCACCAGGTAGACGCCTTGCAGGTCCACGATCCGGCGTGCCCACGGCTCGCGGACGGCGTGTGCCAGGAGTATCGGCAGGCCGTACCAGAACAGCGAGAAGACGGCGAAGTCCAGGCGGACCCCGGCGCGGTATACGGCGTAAGGGCCATAGGCCATCACTACCGCATATGCCTCGGGCGACAGTGTACGCACCGCGATCAGCGTCAGGCCCGCCGCGTAGGCCGCGAAAGTCAGCGCGGCCACCAGTTGCAGCCAGCGTGGCGGCAGTAGCAGGATCGGGGCGAGCGCGATGTAAAGCAGCGCCGAATAGTGAAAGCCGGTTGCGATCGCGGACATCAGGACAAATGCCAGCCACCTTCGCCGCTGGAACGCCAGCAGAGCGGCGATGACTGGGAACGCGGCCAGCCCCTGGCGCGTGGCGTTGATGGCCGCGTTGACGAACACGGGTGAGAGCAGCAAGAACATCGTCGCCGCAGGCAGTAGCTTCCCCACGGGGGAACCGAGTTCGCGCGCATAGGCCCGTATCGCCATGCCGCCGCCGCCTGCGAGGAGCAGGAACAACAAGCCCTGCCAGGCCTGAACGCTGAGCCCCGCCGCGCTGGCCATGCGGGAGGCCAGCACGAACAATGGCTCGAAGCGCGTGACGACGACGCCGCTGCGCAGCGAGAGGTACCAGGCGGCATAGATCGGGGTATCCGTACCCTGCCACGGCTCGCGCCATGCCACGCTAGCCAGCGCCACCAGCCCCGCCAGCACCACGGCTGCCGCGCCCAGGACGACCCATGCGTTGGCGGAGGCCACGCGTCGCGATGGAAGCGCCACGCTGTTCACGACGCGCCTCCTGCCTCGCCGACCGTGTGTTCCAGCTCGCGCTCCCGCATGCGCGTGATGACGCGCCGGCGCGCGTAGCGCCCCTTCGCCAGGACGTCCGCGGCACGGTAATGCCACCACCCCAGGAAGCCTTGCTGGTACAGCTCCGCACGGGCCCGTTGGCCGGCGAAGTACATGGCGCGCAAGTCGCCACTGAGCCCGCTCGCGCCGAATGCAGGCTTGTGCAGGGACCCGAGCACGTGCTCGATCTTCGCGCAACGGTAGCCTGACAACAGGATCTGCGCCCAGAGCAGAAAATCCTCCGATCGCCGGTAGTTCTCGTTGAACCGATACGGCAGGTCGCGCCGCAGCACGATCGAAGGCGTCTGGAAAGGGCTTCGCCACTGCAAGAGGTGTGGACGTACCAGGCGCACCTTCAACGGATAGCGCTGCGGCGGCGGCGGCGCCCCGCGCCGCTGTACGTTCATACGATGAGCCAATAAAGCGATGTCGGGGTCGTCCGCCATCACGGCCATCTGCACGGCCAGCTTCTGTTGATGCCACGTGTCGTCCGCATCCAGGAACGCGATGTAAGGTTGGGTCGCGTAGCGCCACGCGACATTGCGGGCGGCGGCAGGCCCGGCGTTCGTGTCGATCGCCAGCACCCGTATCCATCCCGGTTCATGGCGGCGGGCCACCATCTGCAGGTATTCATGCGTACCATCCCTGCTGCCATCGTCGACCAGCAGCACTTCCGCCGGCCGCAAGCGCTGCGCCGTCACGGACGCCACGGCGGCGTCGATCGTATCGACGCAGCGATAGCACGGGATGATCGTGCTGACCAGGGCGCAACGGGGGCTCATGGCGCCTTGCCCGACAGTCCGAGCGCGCCGGCTGCGCGGCGCGCGGCGCGTCTGGCTTCGGCTTGAGCGTGCGCCACGCGCATGGCCAGCTTTGCCCGCATCCACTTCTCGCGGATTTCCAACCCGTCGAGGGCTGCGCGCAGCGTGGCCTCGGTGACATCCTGCGCGGGTAGCACCTCCTGTTCATCGCCAAGGAGGTCGCGGTGGATACCGCGTGCCTTGACGCTGTAGGCAATCGACACGGTCGGGATGCCACTGGACAGCGCCGCAATCGCAGCATGCGTGCGCGCACCGACAAAGTAGCGCACCTGGGCGATGGCCGCCTTCGTCTGCGGCGCGTTCAGGCCTCGCGGCAGCATGCGCACCGCGCCGCCGAGGTCGCCCAGCATGGCCAGCAGGCCCGATAGATAGGCGCGATCCCCGTCGTCGACCGGCCGCAGGCCATCCACGTGCGGGATCAGCAATACACTCATCCCGCGTTCGCGCACCGCATGGCGGATGAAGGCAGCCGCGTCCCGGCGCAGCCCGCCACCATCGCGCCGGTATCGCTCGAGCAGGGGGCTCAGGTTGAAACCCAGCGTTCCGCCCGGCGCGGCGATGGCCCCCGGTGCATCGTTGCTATCGGGCCGAAGCGCAAACGCCGGATCGGCCATGCGGGTCACATGATCGACGCGCATCGTGTCCTGCAAGTAGGTCTCGCTGATCGACTCACGGACAGCTATCAGTTTCATGCGCGCGAGATGGGCCGCGATCGTCTCGACAAAATGCGGCTCACGGTCGAACGGTCCCACCGATGCACCCCACAGCGCCACGGGACGGTCCAGGTCCATGGCCCACGCGTCCAGTGCCATAACCGGGGTCGGAAGGTGGTAATCGAGTGAATAGTTGTCGCCGCCGATCGCGAGTACGGCATCGGCGGTGAGCAGTTGCCGGCGCAGCCAGGCCGGGGGTGGCCAGGGCCAACGGGCGCGCTTGAGGACGGGAAGAGGCAGCCGTTGCAGCTGCACCCACAGGCGCCCGTGCTGCGGTTGCCACGCGCGGACGAAATGCACTCCCTGCCCCGCCGCGTCGGGCCATTGCCGACCATCGCGCTGCGGATCCGTGCTGGGCACGAGGAATTCCACCGATGGCAACTGCTCGCGCATCAGCATGACCGTGGAGCGGACGATGGCTTCGCAACCACGGTTTCCGAACGTACGCTGGCCCGAAAGATAGATACGCATCAGGGCCGCCGGTCGAGGTTGGTGAGGATGTCGGCCGGTGTGCGGCGGGCGGAGTAGCAGACCTTGAGGCTGTCAGCGGGGTGGCCGACGGCCAGCATCATGATCACCGTGTGGTGCGGTGCGAGCGGCATGGTGTGCCGCAGGGCGCGGTCGTCCCGGGGCCCCCGGCTCCAGTTGAGACAGCAGGTGGCCAAACCGAGCGCATGCAGCGCCATCACCAGCGCCATCGCGAACATGCCGCCGTCGATCCAATGCTGGTAGCGCTCGCCCAGCGTGTCGAAAGCACGCAGGTCGGCGGTCACGACCAGCAAGCAAGGTACCCTGTGGCCAAAACCCGCGTTGCCGTCCTGCCGGGCGAGGATGGCGTCGATTGTCTCCCGGCGTTCCGCGCGGTACACGTGCCACGCCTGCCGGTTGCAGACCGATGGTGTGTGGATCGCCATCGCAATGGCGCGTTCGACCGCGGTCGCGTCCACGGGCGCGTCGCTGAAGTCACGCACGGAATGGCGGCTTTCGAAGAACCGCTCCGGATCGTGCAGAAGGCCATCCCGAAGGCTTTCGGCGCTGGTCGACAGCGCACCCCCGCGCGTGGTGCGCGGGGGGACGGCGCTGACGAACGCCGGCACGCGCGATGTCGCGGGTGGGTCACCCGCGACCGCTCTGAAATCATGCAGCACCTTGACCCCCACCGAAGCGTGCATCGCTGCCGGTACGGCCGAAGGCGGGCGGCGCTGCAACAGGCGGACCAGGTCCTCCGCCGCGGCCCAGCCGGCGCCCGCCCTCCGCTCGGCGAAGGACAGGCCCTTCTCAATCCGGTGATACGTCTTGGCGGTGCGGAACTCGTGTCGCTCTGGCTCGTATGGACCCGACCAGCCGCCGTACCGTGCGAAACGCCAGGAGTCATAGGCGAACCCGGCCAGACCGCCTGCGAGATGCCGCCAGGGACGAAGCATCCGGACGATTCGCAGCGATCGATTCATGGACGTACCGCCCACAGCACGGGGACCGCGCGGCGAACCGCGAGCCACGACGAAGCGAGCAGGACCGCCTCGCCACCCACCGTGGCAAACGCGGCTCCCAGCGCGTGATAGCGCGGAATCAGGACGACGTTGAGCAGGATGACGGCCGCGGCGCTGGCACCCATCATCGCCACGCGAAGGCGCGCCTGCCGCTCGTCCAGCAGCGCCGAAGCGATGGCGACGGAGAGGAAGCGCAAGGGCGCACAGGCCGCAAGCACAATGATGACGGCCCCGGCACCGGCGAAGGCAGGACCGAATGCCACCTTCACGAAGGCCTGCGCAAGTGCCGCCACCAACACGCCGCAGAGCAGGCCCGCCAGCAACATGATCCACGCACCATGGAAGTGGACCCGACGAAATTTCTCCGGGTCATGCACTGACCATCGATGCAGTCGCGACAGCAGGTATTTCTGGTAGACCGTCGCAGGCAGCAAGTAAACGGCGGTCATGACGCCTAAGCCAATGCCGAACAAACCGGCTTCTCGCGGTCCTTCCATCCGGTCAAGCATCACCATGCCGACCTGGAAAAACACCGGATAGAGCAGCGCGGATAGCCCGTAGGCCCATCCCAGCCGATAGACGGCGGGCATCGATGGCTCACCGTTGTCGTTGACGTACTGGTCCCGCGTCGCATGGCCGCGCAGGTCGAACTCGCCCCGCCGCATCGCCGCAAGCGCCGGAATACCCGCCACCGCCATTGCCGCGCCCACCAGCCCGAAGCCGATTGCCGCGGTGACAGCGTCCAGGGCGTGCCACGGCAGCATGGCGAGGACGAATGCGAAGCGCGAACCGGGCAATACGAGTTGCCACCGGGCAAGCCCCCGATCATCCTCTTCCAGCCGAAGCTTGCTCGACACCAGCCCGACGACCAGTGTGCAAGGAATAGCCGGCAACAGCCACCAGACGAGCGCGCCCGTGGCCTCCGGCGCACCGGCCAGCGACCATGCGATGGCTGCCACGCACGAAAGCGCCGTTGTCCACCTGACGAAGCGCAGCGACGGCGACAGCCATCGCTGCGCATTCCAGCCTTCCGCGCCATACAGGCGCAGCCATAACTGCGGAAGGCCGAACCCGGCCACTGGAGCGAGCATCGTGACAGTCGCCAGCGCGGCGTTGAAACGCCCGAAGTCCGAGGGGCCGAGCTGGCGCGCCAGAAGCACCTGCACCAGGAAGGTCAGGACGGCACCCAGCGCCGTCGCCATCCACAGCAGCGAAATGCCCGCGGCGGCCCGGCGCCAGGCCGGTGGCAGCAGGGACCAGGGCGCGCGCATCATCGCGCCGGACGGAAGCATGATCAGGCCCGAGCTAGCGGATAGTCGTAACGAGTGTCCGTCTCGGCGCGGCGGCGCGGCCGTTCCACTGCGTTGAAAATCGCACCGCGCACGGTCGCCCTTCCCTGGGCCAGCCGTTGCCACACCGTTGCCACGTCGCGCGGCTGATCGACGCCAAAGCGCACCACGAGCAAGGTCGTTCCAGCATGTTTGCCAATCAGCGTGGCATCAGTGAATGCCAGTGCCGGTGGCGCGTCGATGACGACGGTACCGTAGCGGTCCCCCAGCGCTTCGAGCAACTGGACGAAGCGCTTGTGCATGAGCAGCTCCGACGGATTGGGTGGCAGCGCGCCACGCGGAATGAACGCTAGTCTCGCGACACCGGGCACGGGCCTCACAGCCTCATCGATGGTCGTGTCGCCACGGATCAGTTCCGACAGGCCGGGACCGACGTCGCTGCCCAGGTTGGCGTGCAGTTCGCCACCGCGCATGTCGCCGTCCACCAGCAACACGTCCTGGCCGGCATTGGCAATGACCGTGGCGAGGTTCGCACTGACGAAACTCTTGCCGCTTCCCGCCCAGGCGCTGGTTACCAGCAGCACGTTGTTAGGTGCCTCGAAGCGCGTGGCATCGAGGCAGGTACGAAGGCCACGCAAGGCTTCCACGGCCACCTCCCTTGGTCGGTTGGCGAGGAGTAGCGCTGGCAAACCGGTATCGCGCGCCAACCGGCGCGAAGGGATCGCGCGACTGGCGCGACTCCAGGGGATGCAAGCGAGTACCGGCAGGCCCAGTTCTTCGATTTCCGTTTCGTCCTCGATGGCCCGCCGTAGCAGCTGTCGCAAAAAGACGAGCGCCAGACCGCCGACCGCTCCAAACAACACGGCGCCGAAAATCAGCAACAGTCGTGGTGGCCATACGGGGCGGGAGACATCCACGGCCGCCGGATCAATAAGGCGGGCGTCGCCAATGGCGGCTTCGCGTACGGCCTCCAGCTGCTGGGACCGATGCAAAAGGGTTGCGTAGGCTTGCTCGCTTTCCTGCACGTCACGCGAAAGCCGCGGCAATTCCTGTTGCGACGCAGGCAACTGCGCCAGCTTGCTGGCAAGCGCTGCCTTCCTGCCCTGCAAGATGCCCAGTTGCGTATCGAGGGCACGCATGACGGGGTGGCCTGGCGCAAAACGCTGGTCGGCATCGACGCGCTGCATGCGCAGCTGCTGGATGCTCGCTTCCAGGGCGACGGTCTCGTTGAGCAGGCTACCCGCCTGCAGGTTGGTGTCGATGGCCCCCGTCTTGCTCTGGTAGGCGTTCAGCGCGCCGCTGGCGCGCTCGAGATCTGCCTTCGCACGCGGTAGCTGTCGCTGCACCACATCGAGGCTGCTGTTGGCTTCCGCAGTGTTCCGCTGCACATTCTGCCGCAGGTATCCGCGCGTGATCCGGTCGAGTAGCGCCGTCGCGGCCACGGCATCGATGCTGCGGTAAGTCAGGGAAATGATTCCCGAGTCCTTGCCCTGTTCCGTGGCCACCAGGTTTGACTGGATGAAGCTCACCGTCGTCAGTGGCGCATGGCGAATCACGGTAAAGCGCATGCCGGGATTTGCGCGGATCCGCTGTACGAGGAACGTCACGCCAGAGCCAGTCGCGACCGCCCCGACGTGACCGGACACGAGCGTGTTGTCATCGTCGACGAGAAGGCGGTACGCCCCTCCTTCGCCGATGACGAGCTGCAGTGGCTTGTCAAGAAGTCGCGCAGGCACATCAAGGCGCGAAATCGAAACGTCCGAGCCGCCCCAGTCATATTGGGGCATGCCGAGCCATGCGCTCGCGACGTCGCCCGGATTCGCGGCGCGGAAGCGCCGCGCGAGCCACCCGCCCACCACTGGGAAGCGCACAGGCCGCACCTCGGTGAGCAAGCCGAGCTCGTTCACCGCCTGGTTGACGACACTACGTGACTTCAGCAGCGGAATCTCGGTGGAGGCCCGTGACGCCGACGCGTCCAGCATCTTCGAGATATCGTCGACCGCGGGCACGTCCTGACCTACCTGGATCACGGCATTGGCTTCGTACACGGGGGCCGCGAGTGTCGAATAAAGCAGCGCAGCGCAGGCGAACGCCGCGGCAAAGCCAATCACCGTCCAGCGATGTTCGTGCACCGTACCGAGCAACGCGCGCAGGTCGATGTCATCCTGGCGGGGTGAGTTCCGCGCCTCGGCATGAACATGCGCGGTAGGTGCGGCGATGGTGGGCATGTTGTAATAGTGCACGGTTCGCTCCCCCCGTCGATGCGAGAAGAAGAAGAACGAGCCGCGGAACCCTGCCTGATCCGGGCACGAATGTATCGCGGGGCGAGGATACGCGCCAGCGCACCTCGACGGCAAACGTTGTTTTGTGAGAAAAAATACTGTTTTTTTTCACGCACGTGTCACGCGACGCGTGGCTTTACTTGCGCCACCCAACCTTCCAAAGGCAGGGTCCGCACGGCAGGGCGGTAAAGCGCCAGTGCCTACAGGAGCCCTGCTGATGCGTCGCATCGTCTTGCTCGTCCTTTGCTGCGCGGCATTGCATGCCTGCGCGATCGTTCCGGGCCAGCGCATGGACGTCGGCGCACTGAGGGACGACGGGCACGTTACCTTTGTCCCCATCACGTACGAACTCGTGTCGACGACGCAACGCGAGGCCGCCATCCCGAAAGAACTCAGCAACGCAAAACCGGCCGACTATACGATCGGGCCGGGCGATACGCTCTACATCACCGTGTGGAACCATCCGGAACTGACCTCGCCCGCGGGTACGCAGCAGCAGACGGTGGCTAACGGCCGCCCCGTGGGCACGGATGGCACGTTCTACTTTCCCCACGTGGGCGTGGTGCGCGCCGCGGGGATGACCGTGTCGAAGCTGCGCGAACAGCTCGCCGCGGCACTTGTCGACTACGTTCGGGATCCCCAGGTCGATGTCTCCGTGGTGCAGTACGCCAGCCAGCGCATTTCCCTCGAAGGCGCGTTCCGTCGCACTGAACCGATCGTGCTTGGTGCGGTGCCTTACACGCTGAGTGAAGCGATCGGCACGGCGGGTGTCGACCCCGCGCTGGCGGATCTGTCCGGGCTGGCCCTGACCCGTGGCGGCAAGACATACCAAATCGACGCGAGCGGCACCTCAGGGCAACCGCTGCCTGTGATCTGGTTGCAACCGGGCGACCGCATCTACCTGCCGTTCAACGATGCCCACGAGGTGTATGTCGTCGGTGAAGTGATGCGGCCCGCCGCGCAGTCCTTCAGGACCTCGCGCATCAGCCTCACCCAGGCCCTCGGCCGCGCCGGTGGACTCAGTCCCGTTACCGCCAACGCGAATGAAGTGTATGTCATCCGCGGCTCGAAGAACCTGACGCAGACACCCACGCAGGTATTCCATCTGGAGGCACGCTCGCCCGCCGCATTCGGCCTGGCAGATGCGTTTCCGGTCGAGGCCGGCGATGTCGTGTTCGTCGGCGCGTCAGGTGTAACCCAGTGGAACCGCGTGCTGAGCCAGTTGCTGCCGCTGTCGGGCTTCATCTACAACGCATCGCGAATCGACAACTGACCCGCGACATCGGGCCATCCAGGGGACGACCACGACCCGACCTTCTCGCACGGAATTCGCTGGCGGGCCACGCGGTTGCAACCACGCCGCAATCAGAGATTTGCAGCCGTCACGGAGCCTTAGCGACGTACTATTGGGCGACTTGCACCACGAACCCGCCGAGCCCACATGTCAGCGTGTCTTCGCCGTTGGTGATCTGGATCGCGGTCATAGGTCGTCCTCCATGTAGGCTTCGCCCACCATGCGGAAATCCTCCAGGGCCCAGCGACATGCCTCGCAGCCGCAGTCCCCGCGGCACGGTAATGGGCAGCCGCGGGTGCACGTGCAGGGGTAGCGATCGGGCTCGCCGACGGCCAGGACGAATACGCCCGGCGGAATGACGTACCACCCGCCTTCCGACGGGTAACGGCGCTGGCCTTCCGCGGTGGGGGTGTCGATGTCGTCCACAGTGCGGGATCTTACGACCCGGCTGTCTCACAGCGTTGGACACGCCGCCACGGAGCGGCTGCGTTGGGCACCGGCGCCCCTTGCGCCTGTCATGGACGGTCCGTGGGGGACTCGTCGCAGCATAAAGCCGTGATCGTGACGGACGCCGATATCCTTCTGGTGGCGACCGATACCCTACCCCCGATAACCCGATCTGATCGCCTTGTCCGAACGCCCGCTTCGGGTCGGCAGCGGATCTTCATGGATACCCGAGACGCCACACCGCGCCCACTACGGCGCACATCACGAGCGTCCACGCCATGCCGAGCCGGAAACGAAACATCGCGACCATCGCCCCGGCGGTAAGCACGGCCGCGGCCGCATTCACCGTCGCGAGAATCGGTACATCCAGGTGCAACCATCCCATCGTCAACGTGGACACGGTCCCGAACAAGGTGTGTTCAGCGAACCATATCGACAGGTTCAGGATGACGCCCACCACAGCGGCAGTTACGGCGTTCAACGCGGCCTGAAGCACGCGATTGGAGCGCAACGCCTCGATGTACGGTCCGCCCAGGAAGATCCAGATAAAGCACGGGACGAAGGTCACCCACGAGGTCAGCAGCGAACCCAGCACGCCGGCCGTCCACGGCGACATTCCGGCCGGATGCTCGAAGGCAGCCATGAAGGCGACGAACTGCAGGACGATGATCAAGGGGCCCGGCGTTGTTTCAGCCAGGGCCAATCCGTCGATCATTTGCGCCGGAGAAAGCCAGCCGTACCCCACCACGACGCGTTGCGCGATGTAGGCCAGCACCGCGTAGGCGCCACCAAAGGTCACCACCGCCGCTTGGCTGAAAAGCATGCCCTGGCGGGCCAGGACGCTATCGTGGCCCAGGGCAGCGATAGCGGCGATCACCGGTGTGCCCCAGAGCACCAGGCCGATCCCTGACGTTTTCAGCGCGCGAGGCCAGGACGGCACGGTATGGGTCATGCCGCCTTCGTCGATCATGTCATCGACGATGAAACCCCGCGTAGGTACTGCTGGTATCGCCGGCACGACGGCCGGTCTTCGCCCTTTCCAGCGCTGGACGAGGACGCCTGACACGGCTGCGGCGACAATGATCAGCGGAAACGGTACCCTCAGAAAATGGATCCCAAGAAAGGCCGCGATCGCCACGCCGACGGCGAAGCGATCTTTCAAGGCGCGACGCGCGATGCGTAGCACGGCCTCGACGACCACGGCCAGCACGGCGGCCTTCAGGCCAAAGAAAATCGCCTCGAGCCATGGTGTCTGACCAAAGGCGGCATAGATGATGCTCAGCCCGAGCATGACCAGGGCACCGGGCACGATGAACCAGAGGCCGGCAATCAGGCCCCCCACCGTGCGATGCATCAGCCAGCCGATATAGATGGCCAACTGTGCCGCTTCCGGACCGGGCAGCAGCATGCAGTAATTCAACGCATGCAGAAACCTTTCTTCGCTGATCCAGCGCCGCTGCTCGACCAGCTCGCGATGCATCAGGGCAATTTGACCGGCCGGTCCGCCGAAACTCATGCAGCCGATTTTCGCCCAGACGCGCGAGGCTTGCGCCAGGCTGACCCGCCGCGCCGGGGCGGTATCGGCGATGTGTGGTTCGGACGGGATCGTCCCAGATGTCGTGGTCATTGCCGCCTCGGTACGCCGGTGATGGGCTTAGGCGATTCTGGCCGCCTCGGCAAAGCGGTGGGCACTGGCCAGCCGCGCCGCCACCACGCTCCAGCGGATATTCTGGAAGAAGGCATCGACGTATTTGGGCGCAGCCGCGCCATAGTCCATCTGGTAGGAGTGCTCGTACATGTCCATGACCAGCAGCGGCCAGGTCGCAGCCGGGCCATGCAGGTGGTCCCAGAGCCAGTAGTTCTCGATCTGCCCGGTGTGCAGGTTGTAGCCGAGTATCACCCAGCCCGAGCCGCCGCCCAGGCCGGCACCGATCTTGCGGAACTCCGCCTCCCACGCCGTGTAGCTACCGAAGGCCGCGCCGATGGCCTGGCGCAGCGCGTCGTCGGCCTGGCCGTCGCCGCCAAGGTTCTCGAAATAGAGTTCGTGGAACACCACCGAGCCGGTGCGCATCAGGTGTTCGCGCTTGAGGTCATCGTAGACGTAGGGCGGCGTTTCTTTGTCGGCCAGGGCTTGGGCGAGCCTCTGCTTGACCGTGTTCAGCGCTTTCACCGAACCGCCGTAGTTGTTCTCCCAATGCGAGCGGATCAGCTTTTCGGAGATGCCGTGCAGCTTGGTCGGATCGAACGGCAAGGGCTTGGGCTGGTGACTCGGGGCGAAGGCGGGGTTGGCGGTCATCGTCGCGCCTGCAACGGCACCGGCCTGGTCGGTGGCCAGCGAGGTGCCGGCGAATACAGCACCGGCCACGGCGACCGAGGCGGTCTGCAGGAATTGGCGGCGGGAAGCATCGTTCATGGCGTTATCTCCTTGGGACGGAAAAATTCATCAAGCGACAGGGGGCGTAACCAGGATCCGCACCGCTAAGAGCGCGAATCGGGGGAGTCGTGGGTGTAGGCGGCGTACAGGCTGTCGAGGATCGGGCCGACCATGCGCAGCAAAGCGTCATCGTCCGGCTGGGTGGCGCGGGCGCCGGCCATGATCGCGGCGAAGCCGGCCGCCTCGGGCACCGGGACGCCACCGACGTCGAGGTAATGGACCAGGTTGCCGAGCCGGGCCAGTGCGCGATCCTCACCGAGCGCGAAGCTGGCCAGGAGGACTTCGAAGGTCACCCGCGCACCGCGATGGGTGAAGGTGGCGCCGTCGAAATCGAATCCGACCGCGTGTTGAGGGCAATCGTGAGGGTGTTTCAGCCAGAGAAACGTCGCCTTGCGGTCAATGAAGCGCGCAATCAGCCAGGCGGAGGCAACCCGGTCGATCCACAGATGCGCGCGGGTGGCCCATAGACGTTCGCGATAGAGCGCCGGATCACACGGCGGAACGTCGCCCTGGACAGCATGCGGTTCGTCAGGCGAAAACCGGGCGTTCAATGCGCCCTCGGCATCGGCCAACGTACTTTCGACCTGATCGCGCGTCGGGCCTGGGAAGAAGTCGATGTCGACCACAGCGGCCAGGTCGCGACGCAGCGCGGCTAGTTCCCGGCGCGCCGCGGGTTCTTCCAGGGTCGGCACTTTCGCCTGCAGGGCGCCGAGCTGGTCGAAGAGTTCGCGATAGTCGTTCCCGCGATCGAAGAGCGCCATCAGCGTCGCCTGCTGGGTCTCGTCCTGGCTATCGAAATCGATGATCTGCGCACTGCCGTTCGCCGCCATCACCTCAGCGGCTTGCTCGGCAAAGACCATGCGCGCCGTGTCCGTGGACGGCAGGACATAGACCCCATCTCGCAGGGCACCAGCACCGGCCGCCTTGAGGGCACGCCAGACGCGCATACGAGCGGTCTGGGTCTGCCCCGGAAGACTGCTGACCAGCATCATCCAGCGAATGGCATCATTCATGTAATGAACACTACGCGAATGTTATATACCCTACAAGACCTGCAATTTCAGCACGTACGGGAAACCTGACCATGGCCAGTTCTACGTTTTTTCTTGCGTTAGGGGCATGGGCTGGCCTTGCATGCGCGGGGTGCGCGGCCAGTCCCCAGACTTTCGGGCCCCTGCCCTTGCACGCGATCGCCGATGTGCCACTCGGTGGCGAGACCACGCGCATGGACTACGCCAGTTATGACGCCACCCGGCACTTGCTGTTCATCGCGCACCTGGGCGACAGCGCCGTGATCGTGTTCGATACCCAGGCCCAGCGCATCGTCACGCGCATCCCGGGCGTAGCCGACGTCCATGGCGTGCTGGCCGTGCCCGAGCTTGATCGGGTCTATGCCACGGCGACCGGCACCAACGAGGTGGTCGCCATCGACGAAGGTAGCCTGAAGATCGTGGCCCGTGCCCCCGCTGGGCGCTACCCCGACGGCATGGCCTACGCGCCGGACGTGCACAAGCTCTACATTTCCGACGAACACGGCGCCACCGACACGGTCATCGACGTTCGCACAAATCAGCGCGTAGCGACCGTTCCGCTCGGCGGTGAGGTCGGCAACACGCAATACGATCCAGTATCGAAGCACATCTTCGCCAACGTGCAGACCCGTCACCAGCTGATCGAGATCGACCCTGTCAGCGACACGGTCGTCGGCCGGATCGATTTGCCCGAAGCCAAGGGCAACCATGGCTTGCAGATCCTGCCGGGCGCACGATTGGCTTTCGTGGCCTGCGAGGACAATCACATGCTGTTGGTCGTGGATCTCGTCCGGCGGCGCGTTACCCAATCCTTCGAGGTGGGCGACGATCCGGATGTTCTGGCTTACGACCCCGGCATGGGGTGGGTCTACGTCGCGAGCGAGTCCGGCACCGTATCGGTATTCGCAGTGAGCCGCGGTACCGTGACAAAACGCGGCGAGGGCCTGCTGGGCCCGAACGCGCATGTGGTGGCGGTCGACCCGGCCACGCATCGAGCATATTTCCCGCTGAAGAATCTCGACGGCCGTACCGCGTTGCGCGTAATGGTGCCCGTACCCTGAGTCGCCAGGAGTCGGTGGAGCCAAACCGGCCAGTGAGGATGCGTGTCGTCGACAACACGACAAGCTGCAGGTCGTGGACGAGTCTAAAGTCCAAGGGGACGGCGTAGTTAAGAGGATTTAATCACCTCCGTCCCCGATTCTGGCTTTCGTCCGACCCGATCAGCTCTTGGGCATCAATGCCTCCACGATCTGATCGATGCTGAAGCTCGCCGACTTCGCGCGTGGTGGAAATTCCGAGAAGCTCGCCAGCCACTCATGAACGATGGCTTGTGCGGCGTACTGCAGAGGAACCTGCTCGACGAACCAATCGTTGTATTTGAAGCTTTCCTCACCGCGCTCGAAAGGATCGGCCCGGAGGTCGAATATCCTGGGGATACGCAGCTTCGTCAGCGGCTCACGCCAGACTTCGAGGCCTTTGGCCCGTTGCTCGCTGAAAACGATCTTCATCCTACCCGCACGCAAGGCCATGACATCGCCGTCATCGCTCCAGTAGAGAAACCCTTTGCGCGGCCCCTCTTTCTCCTTGCCGGACAGGAACGGCAGGAGATTCACTCCATCGAGGTGGACCTTGAAGGTCTTGTCGCCAACCTTGTGGCCTTTCTTTACCTTGGCCACAAGGTCGGCCTCGCCATTTGCCGCTGCGAAGGTCGGTATGAAATCGAGCAGCGCACAAATATCATTGACCACGCGACCAGGCTCGATGACGCCGGGCCAGCGCATGACACAGGGGATACGCCAGCCACCTTCCCAGTTGGTGTCTTTCTCGCCACGGAAAGGCGTTGCGCCGCCGTCGGGCCACGATAGTACTTCGGCGCCATTGTCCGTCGTGAAGACGACGATGGTGTTGTCGGCGATACCGAGCTCATCGAGCTTGTCGAGCAGGTTTCCGACATATCCATCGAGTTCGACCATGCCGTCGGGATACAGCCCGAGCCCGGTCTTGCCCACCGAAGCTTCCTTCAGATGCGTGAAGACGTGCATCCGCGTCGGATTGAAATAACAGAACCAAGGCGCGCCGTCGGTCGTCTTGCGATCGATGAAGTCCAGTGCGGCAGCGAGGAACTCTTCGTCCACGGTCTCCATGCGTTTCCGGCTCAGCGGCCCGGTGTTCTCGATGACCTGCTTGCCGACGTGGCCGAATTTCTCATCTTCAGTCGCATCGTTTTCTTTGGATGCCCTGCACTTCAGTACGCCACGCGGTCCGAACCGACGGCGGAACTCGGGGTCTTTCGGATAGTTGACGTACTCCGGCTCCTCTTCGGCGTTCAGGTGGTACAGATTGCCGAAGAATTCGTCGAACCCGTGCACGGTGGGCAGGTGCTCGTTGCGATCACCCAGGTGATTCTTGCCGAACTGCCCCGTGGCATAGCCATACGCCTTCATGAATTCAGCGACCGATGGGTCACTGGCCGACAGACCTAGCGTGGCACCGGGCATGCCTACCTTGGTCAAACCGGTGCGAATCGGCGACTGCCCGGTGATGAAGGACGCGCGACCGGCCGTGCAGCTTTGCTGACCGTAAAAATCCGTGAAGTTGGCACCTTCCCTGGCAATACGGTCAATGTTGGGCGTACGGTACCCCATGACGCCATTGTGATTGCAACTGATGTTGAACCAGCCGATATCGTCGGCCATGATGAAAAGAATATTGGGTTTCTTCGAGGAATTGGCCATGCTCCCGCTCCGGTAGAAATCATCGGGACAAGCTTCGATCTCAAGCAGCAACGAAGCATCGGTAATAACGCGGTCGATCGATCAGAAGAAATACGTAGGCATCGTCACCAGTTCCATCGGAGCCCGATCTTTCCATCCCACGCGTCAAAACTCTTGTCGAAGCCGCGCTGGTAACCCAGGTTGGCGTAGAACGACCATGACTGGTCGAGTTGCCAGGTCATGCCGGCGTTGAGCTGCCACCAGTTGCCCTTCATATTGGCGTGGAACGGCACATAGCCTTCGGCGGATGAGAACTCGGTTACTGGCTGTCCGCGAAACTCCCGCCAGAAATTCAGGCGAAGCCATCCGGTGAACAGGCGGCGGATACCGTCGGAGGTCGGTTCCAGCGTCCAGGTATTGGCCCAGCGAAGCCCTAGTCTTGCCGCAAGCGAATCCACGTTGCTGAAACGCACCGTCGCGGCCGGATCACGGGCACTATCGCTGCCGATGGTCTGATAGATGATCTGCGCTTGCGGCTCGAAGACCTGCGTTTCATGGTGGATCGGGTAGCCCCCCTCCAGTGAGGCCGCCCACCCGAAACCATGGCGTTCCAGCACATAGTCGTGGACCGATCGGGCCGTGGCCTTGGCCCAGCTCCCTTGCCATACGGCATCCAGATACTGTCCTTCCTGCCAGAAATGACTCCAGTAAAGACCCAGCGACGTGGCGGTGACCGCATCGCTGCCGGCATAGGTGTGATCGAAATGCGTGACATCGCTCTGGATGCGGCCCTGGCCCAGATAAAGTCCGGCATGATCGCGCTGCTGGTTATCGTGCTCCTGGGCGTAGATGTCCGCGCCTGCCTGCAGCGCAATGATGTCGTAGTCGTAATGCGGACCGTTCGAGCCATAGATGCCACGCCGGTCGCCATCGGCGTCGCCGTTCTCGCCAATCACCCGCACCCAGGCTCCGTTGAACGTATTGCGTGAACGCAGATCGTCGCGATCGCGCAGTTGCTCTTCCTCGCCCACACGCTCATGCAGGTTGCCCAGTGTGGCCCATCCGTAACGCAACCCCAGCGCTGGCAGCGCGGTGTAGAGCGATACCTCGGCACGATAGTTGGGAACCGGTGTCGGTACGGGAGGCGCCGGTGTAGGAGGCGCTGGTTCGGGAGGGGTCGGTTCGGGAGGCGTCGGTCCTGGAGGGGCCGGCGGTGGCGGTGGTGGTGGCGGGCACGGAGGCACGGGGCCGCCTGCGCCGCAGTCGATCGTCGAGCGCAGGTACCACGCCTGATCGTTGCTCCCGTCACGACCTCCACGAACGAGGGAATACATGTAAGGTCCTGCCGCGACGGTATGCGCCAGAGAGAATGCCGTCGGCACGGTCGTCCCGTTGTTTATCGCATCGACTACCAGGATGCCATTGACTCTCGTCAATGCACCCCTGCCGCCAGCATTGGTGATTGCCAGCAGCGACTGTCCCGTTGCCGATCCGCCATCGATGACGAGCTTATCGGAGGGCGAGCCGTCGCCCTCCACGATCGTATTCAATCCGATCAGGCTTTGTCCCTCGCCCGTATAGTTGACGACCGTAAGCGTCTTGAACACGCCGTTCGCCGGAGCGGCGAAGAGGATCCGGCTCGGATCGTTCACCAGGTTCGTGATGTTCGAGTCGCCCGTCAAGTTCCACAGCGTGTCGTCCCGCAACGTGACATTTGAGACACTTCCCTGCGCCGTGAGCGCCGCGCCCGTCAGCGTCGAGCCACTTACCTGCACGTTACCCAGGCCTGGCGTCGAGACCGGCGCCCCTACGCTCTGAACCGGTACGGCAGGAAGCGGCGCTTCGGGGTCGTCGAGGTCGAAGGGGGGCATGGTCAATGGCGGCTCGGGAGCACTGAGCGGAGGAAAATCGGCAATCGTGCCGACCTGCAACCACACCCCGCTACCCGACACGCCCGTACGGGTAAGCGAGACATCCGCAGGCCCGGCGATACCGATGGTTGCGCCGCTGCTATTGGTCAGCGTGCTATCGGTGAAAGACGCGGTTGAAATGCCGGTTGCGTCGCCCACGGCAAACAAGGCAGACGACAGCGAACCCATAGGCTCGATCGTCGCCCGATTACCGGTGATGCGTCCGCCGGTCTCAGCGACAGCGCCATGGGCCTGTTGCCCGACCGGGGCGAGGACGGTATCGGTCAGCGTCACCGAACTGGGATTGCTTCGGGCCAGCGCACCGTGAGCCGCCACGCCGCTGGTCGCCACATGGCTGCCGGTGACCACCACCGTGCCGGCGGACAACGCCCGAAGCCCGGTGGCAGCATCGCCCAGTGTCGTGATCGTGGTGTCCGCGAGCGTCATGGTGGCTGGAGCCTCCAGGAAATTCTGCTGCGCGGTCGCCCCGTACGCCCGAACGCCCGAAGTCTCGATGGTGAGCTGCGTGCCGGTCACGGCCGCAGAAAACTGGCTGCCCACCTGCTCGACGATGGCGTAAAGCCCAAGCGATACATCGCCGCGCGTTTCGATGCGATTGCCCGTGAGCGAGATGCTGCCACCGTCATCGGCCACGCCTCCCATGCCTCCCGTGCCTGTGGTCAGGATGGTCGTGCCGCTACTGGTCAAGATGCCGCCTGGGTTTCGTGCCGTCAGCGCGTGGGGATAGCTTCCCAGACGGGAACCGGTGCCGGCATTGCCCGATGTCGTCACCGATCCGCCGGTCAGGTTGATCGTTCCACCAAGGTCCGCCAGTACACCGATCGCATTCTCGTTTCCGGTGGTCTGCACGGCCACTCCGGAGGCCGTTACTGTCGACGTGCCTGCCACGATGCCGGCCGCGTTGACGCCTTGCGTCGAAATCGACCCGTTCGTGACGTTCGCGGTGGCACCTGCCAGGGTGCGCAGGCCATAGGCCGTGGCATTCGTTGCTGTTATGGCCGTGTCGGAAAGACTCAGGCTGGAACCGCTTCCGCCCACTTCGGCACCCATCGCCGACAGCATGTCAGCGGTCACACGGGTCCGGCTGACATCGACCACAGCGCCATCGAAGACCGCCAGACCTCGCGATCGCGTACCACTGATCGTCATCGTCGCATCGGACAGATGCGCGACAGCGCCACTCCCTCGTGCATCGAGACCGTTGTTGCGCGACGCGTTGGTCGTCACCGTGCCACCGACGCCCTCGAACGTCAGCGAGCTTCCACCCTTGACCATTAGCCCGGCGGCCGGATTCGTATCCGTAGCGCCCGCCCCCGTTGCGCTGACCGCGCTACTGGTGAGCGATACCGTGCCACCGGCTTCAGCCAACGCGCCATTACTGCGCAACCCAGCGGTGTCGACCTGAATGCCGCTTGCATTGATAAGGCTGCCGGTCCCGGTGGATTGCAGGCCATGACTTCCGATCGGCGCGTTGAGTACGGTCTGGCCCGACGTCTGCACCAGCGCGCCGCCGCTCAGGCTCACCTGGCCTCCCGACTGCGCCAGCACGCCGGCTGAATTGGTCGAAGTCGTTGTCACCGTCCCACCCGCGAAGGTAATGACGCCGGCATTGACGGCATTCAACCCGATGTTGCCACCGACGGCGCCGGCACCGCGCGTCGTTACCGTCGACGACTGCAGCGCCACGCGCCCGGCATCGGCCAGGACACCGATATTGCCCGCCGAGTTTCCCGTGGCGGGTCCCACGAGAATGGAAGCATTCGTACCGGTGATTTCACTCCCGGCGCCGAGCGCATACAGGGCGACGTGGCCCGCGGCGTTGGCTCCGGTGCCCGTGGTCGAGAGCGACCCGCGATTGAAGCTGATCACCCCGCCACCCTCGGCACGCAACCCCCGCGCATTGAGCACGGCCCCCAATCGCACCGTAACATCGTCGGCGGTGATGCGCCCCCCTGGATTCAGCGCGTAAAGCGCGTTCTGCGTCGGAGCAGCGAGGGTTACGATCGACCCCGCGGTCACGGTACATGCGGTGCCGTTGACCGCCACCGGACCAGGAGGACAGGTTTGCCCATGTGCCGTCCCCGCAAGGCCACCCACCACCAGCAAGGCGATATGCAAACGGGAAAGCATGCGGCGATCAGGCGTGACTTGCCGCAGGGCGTCATCGACACCGCCAGCGGGCGACGCTTTGCCGAGCGCAATGTTGGCCATGGCGCATCTCCATCTGCAATCAGCGCAACGGTTCCAGGCAGGGTGTTTCGATGAACTACTTTGGCGTCATGAAACGGCGACGATGTCTTCGAGTTTCCAGGTCTTGTCGAAGTAAGGCTCCGCCGGGCCGTAGAAGCGAAAGATCGGGAACCAGCCTTTGCCGGGCACCGTCTTGATCCAGTTACCTTGCTCGTCCGGCGCCTCGGGACCAAAGAAGATATCGACCGATCCGTCCGCATTGACCCTTGGTTTCGAATAACTGCTGACCGAAGGCAACGCCTGCCCGTTCTGCAACTCCGACCGACTGAGCGAGTCATAGACGACCACCGACCAGAAATTGTTCGCCGGAACGTTCGGCAGAATGTGCAGACGATAAGTCTTTGCACCGTCGAGGTAGTGATCCTCGGCGTCGCGATATGTCCAGAGGTATTGCGAACCCTGGCCGACATGCTTCTCCATCATGGCGGGCGAATTGCCGGCCGCCATGTAATAGACGTTATTCCTGGCATCGATCTGCGGCGCGCCATTTCGCGTGAACGTGTAATTTATCCCCTCCGGTACGCCTTGCCACTTGCGATCCGGGTAGAAATAACCACCGGGTACATGCCTATACGTATTGGCACGTGCGATGGCGCCGCCCAGGCGTGCGGCTTCGGACAGGAGCCCTTTGGTCCTGGCATCCGGGCGGAACGGCTGGCCCTTTTCAATGCCAATGGCCTGCATCATGGCGCGTTGCGTCGGATCGAAGCTTTCGGCCGGCTCTTCGTCGACGAGCATGGCGAGGAGTTCGAAGAAGCGGAAGTTATCCGGGAACAAGGTATCTATCTCCTTTCCCGAGCCGTTCATGAATTCCATCTTTGGCGGCGCCGCAGCCTTGGCGAGTGGATAGATCCTGGTTCCCTTCATCAGGCCCACGGCCTGGTCGGTTTTGCCGTCTACCTGAAATCCGCGCACGGCGAAGGTCACCGAGTAAGTCGGTGAGCGTACGACGAAGTAACCCTCGGGAATATCGCCCTCATAGATCGGCGGCAGTATGAGGAATTTTCCTCCCTTGCCCTTGTCCGGCCCTAGCGGACCGATGTCGGCAAGATAACGTTGCAGGCCGTCCTGCAGGAAACCGAGCATATGGGCGGGTGCCTCGATCACCGTCGCCCCGTCATCTTTCAGGGCAAGATGGCTTATCCCATAGACTGTTTCCGTATTGGCCGTCAGCAGCACCGTCCCGGCATCCATCAGGGTTTCCCAGAGGACGACTTGCGTCGGCTTCTTCGCGCCGAAGGCGCGCAAGCCCTCACGAAGGGCTATTTCGCTAACAGGCATTAATTGCGTCAAATAGACTTCCGTCGCCCTGTTGAGCATTTGCAGGTCTCGAAGACGCTGCGACGTATCGCCGACGGGATAACCATTCTTGAACTCAAAATCGCCGAATCGTGTCTTCAGCGTCTCGTTGCCGAGCCAGCCGTGAGGCTCCGTCTGCTGCATGCTTGTCGACTCCCTACCGGGGCATGATGATCCGCCTGGGAATGCACACCCAGAACCAAGCCGTTCATGACGCTTGGGAAGGGTCTTGAAAAAGAAAGGGTCGAACAAGCGTAAATTGACTGACAACGAAGCGGTATAACTACGTAGTGGCCTACAGACATCTTCGTGCCAAGCCCGAAACGCAAGTCGGATGCTGTCTGAATCCCGGATGCCGTCTCTCATAAGGCGCACGCCGAGGGGGATTGGACCTATCCAGCTTGTATAGGAAGCTACGTACGTAGTGTCCACTTTGGGTTGAGTCCACAGTCGAGAGCGGGCCTGTGAGAGTCCTTACGAAGTCCGGGCGAATTTTAGCGGCTCGGGGTTGAGGCGATTCACTGCCTATGCGCTTCGGTAGAAGCGCATAGGCAGTGGGGTGTCGCGCGCGGCTGCCAGGTGCCTCCCGGGATGGTTATGCCAGGGCGGAAAGGCCGTGCTTGAAGATGGCTTGCCCTGCATCCTTGGCGGCCTTCTGCAGCGTGGCGACCTCGCTCGAGCTAGCCGCACGGATCAACGCTGCGCCCAGCACCAGCGATTCCTCCGGGCGTGGCGGGCGGGGTTCGCCGGGGACGGGTTTCGACAGGGCTGGAATCTTGATGCTATTGCCGCACCAATCCTCGGAAAAACGACGCAGGAGGCTGCCACCCTGCTCGCCACCGGCCTCCTGCGCGCGCCGCAGCGCGACAAGCGCCAGCATTCGTGCAAACCCGATTCCGCCATCGATCGGAGGGAGTGGCTGGGGATTGAGCGACGCAAGATCGCTCAGCAGTGCGCCGATACGCCAGTTTGGACGCGGAGTACCCCCGGACGAGTCCAGCTCGTTGTCGAAATGACCCGCCAGTTCGGCAAGGGCTTTATAAGGTGGGAAAGGACGTGGCCCCTGCCACCACCAGTCATCGTCATCGGCGCTCGCGGCTGCGCGCCTGCGCCAGGGGTCAGGCAGGGGCCCCTCCTTGAGCGCCTCCCTGATCCATGGGCCCCATGGCCCGACGGGTCCAGGATCATCCGGGTTGGGGTAGAACGCATCGGTCAGTAGATTGACCAGCGCAATCAATCGAATCTCGTTTGGTTCCATTGATATTCTCCAACGAAATATCGGCGTGTTGCACACTAGTCGGCGCTGCCGTTCTACGTGTTCATCAACACTGCCATATCAGCGGCAGTGGAGTAATCCGTGAAACTACGCTATTTACTTAGGACTGAAGATGTAGGCGGGCCGCGAACATTCAGTCGCGGAAATCCCTCGATGAGCGTGGCCGCTTCGCTCCCGGCGTCCGACCTGTGTCGGAACGCATCGTCCCGATTCAGTGCGAACCCACGCCAGAGGAAGCCGCCGGAGCGGACTCGGCGGCTGCGCGTTGGGGTGTGTCGGCTGGGCACCAGGGCTTGAGGTGCCTGCCCGCGCGGAACAGATCGATGCATACACGCATTTCGGCCTGGAAGGCCAGATCAGGCGTGTTTACCGGGCAGCCACGCGACAGTGGCTTCTCGTCGTTGTACTCGGCGATGCAGGTTTCCAGTGGCACCGTGACCGGCGGCGGGTCGCCGACCAGCGACGCCGCCGGTAGATTGAGGCGCTCGTCGGCATTCTTGGGCGAGGGCCGCGGTGGGGGCACGCCGCACAACATGTCGGATGCCGTGCTGGATTTGTCCGGATCGCACAGGCTCTTGGCGATCTCATGGATCGCATCGCCTATATGGCGACCCACCGCACCACCGGCCGTCTCGTTCGGCGGCGGAAAATATTTCTCGAAACGCGTGGCCTTGTAGTGCATGCGGTTGCTGTCGTGCTGCATGATCTGACGATCGTCCGCGGGCTTGGTCGGTTTGGCCTCGGCACTTGTTGCCGCCGACGTGTCCGTCGGCGCGGGCGCCAGCCGTATCGAGCCGTCCTTGGCGAACACACTGACGGCGGCCGGCGTGGCCACCGGCGCAGGGGCCGCCTCATGATCTTGCACGACCATCGCATCGCGACGTGGCTTCTCCTGCGACACAGGGCGAACGCGTGGCGCCGCCGCCTGCTGCGGCGATACCAACTCGGGTAACGTGGGTGGCGCAGGCGGCGGCACGGTACGCGGGCTGCTGGTATCCAGCAGCCGCACGATCAGCGTCTGATCGCTAGTGACAGGTACTGGCGGCCGCATCTCGGACCAAAGCATCAGCGCGAACAGTATGTGCAGCGCGAATACCAAAGCCAGCACGAGCACATGCGCCCGACGCGTCAGCGCCGGCCGTTGCCAGCGCCTGTGACCCAAGGTCTCACGCGTTTCGCTGTCGAGTAACGCCAGACCGCGCCCTCCCGCGCCCTCCCGCTGATGTCGGCCCTGCTCGGTACGTTCGATGACACAGCCTCATTCAAGCCAATGACCCGCGCAAAAACTTACGCACACCTTCAGCGCGTGTCGCGGCCAACGTCGGTAGACCGGCAATTTCATCAAGGGTTCCCTTGATGGAACGCGCAACGAGGTAGGGGCAGCGAGGAGACTGGACGCCACCTGGCCTGGTGTTCATGCGCCTCGGTGCGCCCGTTGAAGCCCGGGGCAACAGATGTTGCCCCGGGCCTATCGTGCTGTTCGCGCTTAGTGGATGGTGCTGTAGTTGGTCGGAATCCAGGTATAGCTGTTGTTGCCGACGGCGCGGATGTGGCCCACGCCGGGGAACGACAAGTGGGCGCCGGCGATCCAGTAACCCTGCTTGGCAGCATCGGCCAGCAGCTTCAAACGGGCGGTCTCCGCGGACTTGCTGTCCGCGTCGAAATTGATGGTGACATCGGGTTGGGCGAACTGCACCGCGCCCACGTGAATCACATCGCCCCAGGCCAGCAGCTTCTGCCCCTCGCTCTCTACCAGATAACCTGCGTGACCTGGCGTATGACCGGGCAATGGCATGGACTTGATCCCAGGCACCAACTCCGTAGCGCCTACGTACGGCTTGTACCTGCCGGAGTCTATATACGGCTTGAGAGCGGCCTGGGCACCCTGGAAGGAGCCTTTTTCATCTTTTCCGGCCTTGTCCAGGTTGGCCTGACTCAACCAGAAGTCACCCTCGGGCTTATCGGCGCGCACGATCGCGTTGGGGAAAACGGCCTTGCCGTCAGCCACCAGGCCGCCCACGTGATCCGGGTGCATGTGGGTGATGTAGATCTCGTCCACCTGCTCGGGGCTGTAGCCGGAAGCCTTCAGCGCATCGATCATTTTGCCCAAGTTGGGACCAAACAGTGCGCCCGCGCCCGAATCGATCAACACGAGCTTGTCGCCAGTGTTGATCAGATACGCGTTGAAGTTCATCTCGTATGGCTGACTGATGTCGTTCGCCGCAAGGTCCTTTTTCACCTGCTCAGGCGTGATATGGGTCAGCAGTTGATCGACAGGCAACGGAGTCGTGCCATCGGAGAGCGCTGTGACTTCGAACTTGCCGAGCATGAATCGGTAGTACGCCGCACCGGACTTTTTGATCTGCGCCGCCGACGCCTGGGCCTGCTGCACTGGCGCTGCCACGGCACCCAAGCCAAGGATCACTGCCATTGCAAGGCCGGCACGCATGAACACACCGGGAGATTTCATCATCATGACCTTATTTGTCTGTAGTGGAGCTACGTTGGACCTCGCGGACCTGCGCCAGCGAGGCGTTGGGGAAAGTGGGCGCTTCACATTCGGGACCGGATGGTCCAGAATATGCCGGTACTTTGTCAAGGAGGTTTCAGCTCATGCCAAAGGTCCTGTCCCGCGCCGGTCGACCTCGATCGTTCGACCAACAGGTTGCGCTAAGCGACGCCTTGGGCGTGTTTTGGCGCAAAGGGTACGAAGCCACCTCGCTGGACGATCTTACCGAGGCGACTCACCTCAGCCGGTCAAGTTTTTACGCGGCCTTTGGCTCCAAGCGTGAGCTTCTTCTACAAGCCTATCGTCGCTACGCCGATGCGTTCCATGTGGATATGAAAGCACTGTCCGACGAGCATAAGGACGCCGGCGCGGCCCTGCGTGCCGTGGTGATGGCCATGGTGGACGTCCGGCCCGATGATCGCGGATGCTTTTGCGTGAACGCCATCGTCGAACTGGCTCCCAGCGACCCGGAGCTGGCCGAACTCGGGCGTGCCCACATCCGGCGTATGTGCACGTTGCTCGAACAACTCATCACACGACACGGCAAGGACCGGTCTGTGGCGCGTGCATTAGCAGCCACGCTGATGACACTGACCATGGGCAGTGCGGTGTTGCGTAAGGCCAGCGTCGCCGAAGGCACTCTCAAATCCGTGCAGCAACAGGCCCTGGGTTTGCTCGACCTGGCTTAACGGGACGGCGGCTTAACGGGACAGGGGTAGTTAAATCAACTCCCCGATTCCCGATCGCTCCGGCCTCTTTCGATCAGAGCCTTGTCCTGCAGCAATCCCAGGAACACGGGGATGGCCGTTGCCGGGTGTCTGACGCGTCGCGTCGAGACACCCGGCCCTTGCCCGCAGTGCGTCTTAGAAGTGCTTGGTGAAGCCCACGCTCAAGGCATTGTCGTCCAGATGGTTGGCGAACTGGCCCTGATAATCCAGGTACAGGCTCCACGACGCGCCGGCGTGCGCCGTGATGCGTGCGCCCACCGTCGCCATACCGCGACCCAGCGCGTCACCCTGCAGGGCGAACGGCGTACCGTCCTGGGACAGGGTATTGACCACCGGGTTATTGGCATTGCGTGTGTCGTAGCGATAGCCCACGCTGAACTGCGGCACGTAGCTGATCCCTTGCGCCACGAACGGCCGGACGAACGACACCGATGCATACGGCTGCAGGGTGGTGTACGTGCCGTGCATGCCTTGTACCGTGAACGCCGAGGCCAACGGATTGACACTGGCCGTGGTTTCGTTGAAGGCGTCCAGGCTCTGGTGCTGATACAGCGCACCCAGCATCGGCGTAACCTGCCATTGCGCTGCAGCCATCGGCCATGCGAGCTGGAATGCGGCAGCCGTGGTGTTGCCGTCCGGGCTAGCCGTGCTGTAGCCGATACCCGTCTGGCGAGACACCTGATAGCTGCCATGCGCTACGTCGACCAGGCCTGACAGCACGAACGGACCGGCATCGGCGAACGCGTAGATGCCACCATGCGCGTTGTCGATGTTGCCATTGCCGCCGTTGTGATCGTTGCCGTTGATGCGATCCAGGCCCGCTTCAACGCCCAGGTGCATCACATCGCCGATCGAACGATCGGCACCGAACTGCAGGCCAAACGATGTGCTGTTGAGGCCATGGCTGCCGCTCAGCGAATCGCTGCCGCCGCTGTACTGCGCCCACAGGCCACCCGTGCAAGAGGTTGTTACGTTATTGGAACGCGTCACATCGGCCCCCGCACAACCGCTATCACCCGCCCGCAGCGTGGCGCCGAGTACGGTAGCAATCGACTGCTGTCCGATCAGGCTGGCGCCGCGCATGAAGTTGGCATAAATGGCGCTGTCATGTGGCGCCACTACCGTCGTCGGACGCCGTCGGAGCGTCGGCGTCGGTGCCGTCGGTGTCGGTGTCGGTGTCGGTGTCGGTGTCGGTGTCGGTGTCGGTGTCGTCGGTGCCGTCGGAGCCGTCGGAGCCGTCGGCGTGGTCAGCACGAGGTTCGCCTGCGTCGACGTATAGCTCACCAGGGGGTTGAGCGCCGTCGGCACCGCGCCGCTCGCTACGGTCGCGGAGAACTGCCCACTCAACGCATTGGCCTGCACCAGCGTGTATGTCGTGGCGGTATAGGTACCTGGTGCATAGACCAGGCTCAAGCCGCCTGCCAGCGAGGCCTTGCCATTGACCAGCAATTCGGATGCCTGTGTCGGCGTCACATCGATCTGCAGGGTAGCATCGGCGTTCTGCGTGTAGTTGCCATTGATCGTCAACACACCCACCGAGCCGCCCGGCCAGACCAGGCCATCACTCACCACGTTGCCGTCGATGATGCCGTGACCGCGCAAGGTGGCGGCGCCATCCACCATGACGTCACTCGCCACCGATGCGGTGGTGTGCAAGCTGTCGCCCACTGCCAGCGTACCCGCCTGCACCGTCGTGCCGCCCGTATAGGTGTTGACGCCGTTGAGGATCAAGGTACCGCTACCCATCTGCGTAACGGTGCCGTTGCCGCTGATCACCGCGTTGTACGTGACCGTATCGGTGCGATCGAACGCCACCGCACTGTTGTTGACGATATTGCCGCCTACCGTGCCAGTCGAACCGGCATTGCTCACCTGCAGCATGCCGCCATCGATCATGGTGGTGCCGGTGTAGGTGTTGTCGGCGGTCAACACCAGCGTGCCGCCGCCCACCTTGGTCAGCGAGCCGTCGCCGGCGATCACCCCGTTGTACACGCCATCGCTTGGCTGATTGAACGTGACATTGGCGCTGCCACCGCTGACCGGTGCGAACGTGAGGTTGCCCACCAGGCTGCTGCTGTTGCCGACCAACGACCCGTTGCTGATAGTCCACGACTGACTGGCATTGCCGTTGCCCACCAGGGTCCAGGTGCTGGTGCCCGTCTTGGCGAAGTTGCTAAAGCCCTGGATCGCCGCACCGCTGCCGAGCGTGCCCGATGCGCCCACATCGAAACTCGCATTGCTGCTGCCGCCCAGCGTGAACGTGTCGCCGCCGTTCGTGCTGCCGCTGGTGCTCACCACGTTACCGACGAAGGTGTAGCCCGCCTCGACGATCAGGTTGTTGCCGCCGCCGCTGAAGTCGACCGCATCGGCCTGCGCGCCACTGGCGCTCAAGCCGCCGGCAATCGTGCCTGCATTGACGATGGTCGAGCCGCCGGTGGAAACCACGCCCGCGCCACCTGCGCCACCGATGCCATCGCTGCCGCTAGCGGCGAGGTTGGTAGCGTGGGCCACACTGAGTAAGGCAGGACCCACCGTGTTGTCTGCGCCCTGATAACCCATGGCGCCGCCATTGCCGCCGGTGATCGTGCCGGTGCTGGCGTTGACAAGGGTGAAGCCGGCACCAGAGACGCCGGCACCGCCTGCGCCACCGTTACCGCCATTGCCTGCCGTCACGGCGGCGTTGTCGGTGTTGGCGCCATTGCCGCCATTGCCACCTGCGCCACCCGTGATGCTGCCGTTGTTGGTCAAGGTGAAGCCGGAGCCGCTGACACCCGCACCGCCCACACCGCCATCGCCGCCCTGGCCGGAGATGCCGGGCAAGCCGCCCGCACCCGAACTATCGCCAAAGACCGGCCTGGCTGCCATGCCGCCATAGCCGCCCGCGCCACCGGCGATCGCGGCGTTGTTCAGCAGTGTGAAACCGCTACCGGTCACACCCGTGCCGCCGACACCGCCAGCGCCACCGTTGCCGCCATTGCCGCCGTTACCACCATTACCGTTCTGCGACGAGGCGCCCTGGAAGCCATAGTTACCGTTGCCGCCGTCGCCGCCGAGGCCACCGGTGATGGTGCCGCTGCTGTTGGTGACGACAAAGCCTGAGCCGCTGACGCCAGCGCCACCGGCGCCACCGTTACCGCCGACGCCACCGTTGCCGCCATTGCCGGCTGTACCGTCAGTCGGTGCTACCGCCCTGAAAGCCGTTGTCTCCCTGACCGCCCATGCCGCCCTGACCACCGGTCACACTGCCCGTGTTGATCAGGTTGAACTGGCTGCCGTCGACACCGCTGCCGCCGACGCCACCCAAGCCACCCGCGCCGCCGTTGCCACCGTTGCCGGCCATGCCCGCGTAAGTGAATCCACCCGAATTCGCCGTACCCGCCCTTGCCACCCTGGCCGCCGTAGCCGCCAACAACCGAGCCGTTGTTGGTCAATGTGAACAACGAACCGGACACGCCCGCGCCACCCACGCCGCCAGCACCACCTGCCCCACCGTTGCCACCCGTGCCACCCACGCCGCCGCCCACGGTGCTCGACATCCGTAAAGAAGGCAGTCCCCGCCATAGCACCCTGGCCGCCATGACCACCCGAACCGCCACGCCGCCGTAGATCGAGCCGGCATTGGTCAGCGTAAAACCGGCGCCACTGACGCCCGCGCCACCCGCGCCGCCGTCGCCGCCCTGGCCGCCCGAGCCACCATTACCGCCATCAATGCAGACCTCAATACTGCAACCTGTCTGCACAGGCGTAAACGCCTGAGCCGCCCCTACCACCGTAGCCACCACCTCCACCCGAACCGCCATACACCCCACCGGTGTTGGTCATCGTGAAACCGTTGCCAGTGACGGCGCCACCGCCCGCGCCACCGGCGCCACCGGCACCGCCGTTGCCCGCAGCGCTGACAGTTTGGCTAGCCACTGTTCGCCAGACCCGATGGGGTTAAGAAATTACCGATATTGGACTGAGCCGCCCGAGCCACCCCGGCCACCGTAACCGCCGTAGCCGCCCCGAATGGAGCCAGCGTTGGTCAACGTAAAGCCCGAACCCGATACGCCGGCACCACCGGTGCCACCCACGCCGCCAGTGCCACCCAGGCCACGCCGCGCCGGCATTGGCCATATGTCGAGACTCCGCCATAGCCGGCGTCACCACCGTAGCCACCGCGACCAGCGTTGCCGCCGTACGATGAATGCATTGGCTGCATTGGTCAGCGTGAAGCCGCTACCTGTAACTGCCGCACCGCCAGCACCACCGATGCCACCCGCGCCACCATTGGCACCCGCGCCACCAGCGTTCGATGCTCATGCCGGCACCCGCATTGCTCGCCGTTACCGCCATAGCCGCCAGACCCGCCGTGACCACCGTAACCACCGCGTCACATAATTGGCGTTGGTCAAGGGTGAAGTTGGTTCCGCTGACGCCGTTACCGGCACTGGCGCCGTTGCCGCCGGTTCCACCCACGGCGCCGGCCTGTGCGGCACCGGTATCGTGTAACCCCAGCCGCCATTGCCGGCCGAACCCGCACTGCCACCGGTGCCACCCGCTGATCACACCCCCGCTCTGATTGTTGACGGTGAAGCTATCGCCGCTGACCGCATCGCCGCCAGCGCTACCGTCCATCCCGTTATCACCCGCGGTGGGTGCCGAGGAGGCGCCGCCGTCGATACCCTGGTTGCCATCGGTGCCGTTCGTTCCCTGGCTGCCACTCACCAGAACGCGGGCGGTGTTGGTACCTACTACTTCCAGCGTGGTACCCGACGCCATGGTGAAGCCGGCGCTGCTGAACTGTGATATTGTTGCCGACCAGATCCAGTTCACCGCCGAGCACGACCACTGCTCGCGCAGATCCGCCGTGCCCGTCAATGTCCACGTGCTGGTGCCGGTCTTTTCGTAGGTAGAGAAGCCCTGGTACTGCGAACCGCTGCTCTGCTCGCCCAGCGAACCGCTCAGCGTGGCATCGATGTCGCCACCGAGATCCAGCGTGTCGCCGCCATTGGTGGTGCCGCTGCTGCTCACCACATTTCCGTTGATGATGGAGCCCGACTGCAGCACCAGCAGGTTGCCACCGCCGCTCAGGTCGATCGCATCGGCAAGGCCACCGCCGCCGAGGCCGCTGATGGTGCCGCTATTGGTGATGGTGGAGTTGCCCGTCGACACCACGCCGACGCCACCTGAGGCGGTGGCCGAACCGTTACCGCCAAAGATCGTGCCGCTATTGGTCAGCAGAAAGCTGGAACCGGAAACGCCTGCACCGCCCTGGCCACCCGCACCGATAGCGCCATTAGCGCCAGTTCCGCCCTTGCCCGCAATTGACCCGCCGCCCGTTCCACCTTGTCCGCCCGCGCCGCCGTTGCCGCCCTGGCCACCCGTGATCGTGCCGCTATTGATCAACGTGAAACCGGTACCGGCGATACCCGCACCGCCGCCGCCGCCCGCGCCACCATTGCCACCCTTGCCGCCGGTGCCGCCAGTGGCATATTTGCTCGGACCACCCACGTTGCCGTTGCCGCCCGTGCCGCCGGAGCCACCGTTGCCACCCATGACCGAACCGGTATTGGCGAAGGTAAAGCCGGCTCCGCCCACGCCGTAGCCGCCGTTGCCACCTGCGCCACCAGCGCCGCCGGCACCGCCAGTCAGCCCAATGTTACGGTTATAGTGGGTGGTACTGCCGTCGCCGCCGGCGCCACCGGTGCCCCCCGTACCGCCACCGATCTGACCGTTATTGGTCGAGGCGAAGCCCGTGCCGCTGACCCCGGCCATACCGTTCGAGCCATTGGTACCGGCGCCGCCAGGAACATAAGACCCGGGGAACGGATTGGAAACGCCGGCTGTACCATTAGTGCCGCCGGCACCTGTTACTGCCACATTCGCGCCATTGGCGCCCACCACCAGGGTGGTGCCCGAAGCCATGGCGAAGCCGCTGCCGAACGTGCTGTTGTTGCCTGCCAGGTCCAGTTCACCGCCAAGCACCGACCACGCGCCAGCGACGTTCGCCGTGCCCGTCAGTGTCCAGGTGCTGCTACCGGCTTTTTCGTAATGGGCGAAGCCCTGGTACTGCGCGCCGCTGCCTTGCTCGCCCAGCGAGCCGGCCAGCGCGGCATTGGTGTCGCCACCAAGCTCAAGCGTGTCGCCGCCGTTGGCGTTACCGCTGCTGCTCACCACATTGCCGGTGATGCTGGAGCCAGCCTGCAGCTCCAGCAGGTTGTCGCCGCCGCTGAGGTCGATCGCGTCGGCCAATATGCCACTGCCGCTTACACCACCATCGATGGTGCCCATATTGGTGATGGTGGAGTTGCCCGTCGACACCACGCCGACGCCGCCTGCACCAACGCTGGCACCGGTGCCGCCATTACCGCCAACGATCCTGCCGGTACCGGTGTTGGTCAGCTGAAAACTGGAGCCACTGACACCTGCACCGCCATTGCCGCCTGCGCCAGCAGCACCGTTGCTACCAAGCCCCGTATCCGGTCCCAAAACCGAGTTACCGCCATAGCCACCCGTGCCGGCAGCGCCGCTATTCCCGCCCAGACCGCCCTGAAGCGTGCCGCTGTTGACGACCGTAAAGCCGGTACCGGTCACACCGTCGCCAGCATCGCCGCCGTTGCCGCCGTTACCGCCGTTGCCGGCCGTGCCGCCACTGCCGGTTATAGCGCGACCACCATTGCCCCCCCGCCCGCCAGCGCCGCCCTTACCGCCCTGACCACCGGTGATGGTGCCGCCGTTGGTGACCGTGAAGTCTGCCCCGCTGACACTTGCACCACCGCTGCCGCCATTGCCACCGTCGCCGCCATTGCTGCCGGCGCCACCCATGACTGATCCGTAGCCGCTCGCGCCACTATTACCGCCGATACCGCCATTGCCGCCCGCGCCACCGGAG
The DNA here is from genome assembly GCA_963847335.1 of uncultured Gammaproteobacteria bacterium. GTDB lineage: Bacteria > Pseudomonadota > Gammaproteobacteria > Xanthomonadales > Rhodanobacteraceae > Luteibacter. Next base: position 801,826 of record CAWJZF010000007.1, on the reverse strand, counting down.
ATCGATGTCGTGTTGGTCAGCGTGAAGGACGAACCTGTGACAGCAGCCCCCCCGGTGCCACCTTGCTGGCCGTATCCCCCCGCAAATGCATCGCCACCGTTGCCGCCGGTGTTTGCGCCACCCGCGCCACCGTTGCCGCCGGCGCCACCGCTACCACCGGCGCCACCGACGATCGTTCCATTGTTGGTTAGTATGAAACTGGTGCCGCCGACGCCGTAACCACCATCACTTGCCGCACCTGCCGCACCGGGGGCGCCGCCGTCAGATGTCGTAGTGTTAGGCGCTCCCCCACCGCCATTGCCGCCGGCGCCGCCGGCGCCGCCTACGCCACCGGCGATAAATCCGTCATTGATCAGACTCGAACTGGAGGCAAAAACAGCGCCGGCACCAGCGGTGCCGGCGGCACCGGCGGTGCCGTCGCTACCCGCGCCAGCATTGCCGCCATACCTACCGATTGTACCAGCGGCCCCGTTGCTGCCGCCCGTGCCCGTGACCGAAAAACCGGCGCCAGACCGAACGTCCGAGCCGTTCGCCAGCGACATGCCAGCGCTCAACTGGTCAGCGGAGCCGGCAAGTGTCACCGTGCCGTCGCCCGTTATCGCAAGCGGCGCGTTGCTGCTCAGCGAACCATTGATGGTGACGTCGCCGGCACTTTGGATCGTGGTCGGTACGGTGATGGCCGGCAATGGACCGGTGACGGTGATCGTGCTGGATGCGGGAAGGTCGATGACAATCGTGGCGCCCGGGTTCACGTTGGCGAAGTCGATTGCCGAACTCAAGCTGCCGCTGACAGTACCCGTGCCGTCGTCAGTGGTCTGCGTGACGGCAACCGTGGTGCCCACAGGCTGGGCAAATGCCGCGCCCGGCATCATCAGGATCGCGCCGCCCAGCACCATCGGTGCCAGCATGCCCAACAGCGCGCCCGCCAAAGGACGCAGCGTCAAGCCGAGGGGACGATCATCGGCGCTGGCATCGGCACCACCGTGCGGACTGCGCGCAAATTCGGAGGCCACCTGCATAACGCCCAAGGCGCCGTTCCACACCAAACGATAGATACGGTTCATAACAATGGCCCCCTGATGGCCTGCGAATTCAATTCGCTCGTTGTTGAATGACAGCCGCCACGCACTCTCCGTGCTTGCGGAAAAAAGGTTGATCGAAGTAGTTGGGTTGTGGCGAAGGCGCGCTTTAGCGCTTAAACCACGCGTACGCGACGCGGATTAAGCGCCGGGTCCTGCCAGAAAATGTCATTTTCGAAACGACGAAAAACATCGGGCGGAAGCACGCTCATGCGCTCGCGCACGGCGATTTTCTTGCGTACGGCATGCAGGCCTGGGGTGCCTGCGCGCGAGTCGAATTCATCCGCCTGATAGCTGATATTCTCAAAATCGTGCTGGTAGGCCGCCTCGCCGATGAAGTCGTAAACAGCCCCGATCGCACGCTGGGGATCACTCACCAGCGTCTCGTACTGCAACAACATCAGGTTGGAGGTTTCGTCGCCGTAGAACGCTTCTTTCAATGCGTTATAGGACGCCCCAACCATGCCATCGCCATTGGCCAGGCTCTCGGCGCGCGAGTAGACCGTGCCGCCAGGCTGATAGTTGAAGATGGAGGACGGTTGAAACGCGTTCCGGCGGATCAGCTGCTCGATGCTGTCGATGATCCACGACACGTGACGCACACAGGCGATCACTTTTCCATTGGGAAACAGTGGCTTGATGTTGCGTAGTTTGCTGCACCAGATGCGATTGGTGTCGAACACCACATCCGCACTGAATTCGGGGCCGTAGTAGTTATCGAACAGGCCCTTGAGCATGCGCTGACGCTGCTTGTCGCTAACGAATACCGAGTACTCGTTCCGACCGCTGAGCTCGCCCAGCAAGGTGTTGAAAGCACCGCCGATCGGGCCACTCATGCCCGCATGAAATCGCGGGTTTTGGGCCAAAATGGCCGAAAGCAAGGTAGACCCGGACCTTGGCAGGCCCGAGATAAAATGGAATTGCCGCTTCATTGTCTTCTCTGTAGGCACCGCCTAGCGACGCGCCCGGCAGTGCCGGGCAACGCACCTTTTCGTGACTAACTAGGCATTAAACGCATCCTATGGATGCTAGGTGCACGCTACCGGGAGAGACATGCCTGTGCGTCGCATTCTCGCAACGCTCGTGCAGGAGCGCCGTTAACGAAGCTCGACAAGGCTGCCGTGCAAACGCCGCGACATCAGATCGATGGACGGGTCCCGGGCGCCGCGAATGCTAGCCGCGCGATAGGCTCCCGGCGAAACTCCGAACGCCTGCTTGAAAAGACGACTGGCATGACTTTCGCCCGAGAAGCCCGACCCAGGCGCCAGTTCGGCAAGCGAACAGCCGTCGAACGACCGATCATCCAGGCGGCCCTGCAAATGCTCCAGGCGACACAACTGCATGAAGCGCGCGACACCGCCCTGCGATTCAAACATGCGGTAGAGGCTGGCACGTGAAATGCCTACGGTACTAATGATGGCCGGCACGGAAAGGCCAGGATCGGCGATATTCGCCTGGATCAAGCGCCGCACCGATTCACGCCGCACCTGCTCGAGCCGATAGAACTCCGAGCGACCGCCCGTCCCAGCGGGATTGATAGCCACGGAAAGCAGATCGACCATGGTGCGCGTCACCGCGGCATGCGCGCCGGGCGGCAAATGGGGTGCCTGTTCAACCAGTTCGCGCAGCAACGAGGCGAGCAGCGCACCCTCTCGTGCGCCGATCCGATGGCCGTGGAGGCCATCCAGGCTGCCGGCAGCCGAACGCATGGCGTCGCGCGCGATGCTCACCGTAATAAGTTGCACGGCGCTGGCACCGCTTTCCATCGGCACGGTGGTATCGAGCACCAGGATCTCACCCGGCGCCACGGGCACCGCTTTATCGGCCGGACCACCCATCAGCTCACCGCTCACGACGTAATGCAATACGAAGTGATCGAAACCGTCGTGCGCCACACGTGCCCCGCGGCGATGGCAAATCCCGCCATATTCCCGCATGAACAACAACGTACGGTCCAATCGCCAGCTGCGCACCCTGGCGAAGAACGGTGCACTCGTGCGCTCGACATCCGTGCCCAGGCCGTAGAGGTCGCGATACTGGGCGAAGGCGTCTTCTGGCGCGCAAGTAGCGCTATCGAAGGCGAACATTTCGCTCATCCGGCTGCCTCCGCCACGGCATGACGCCAACCCGTGCGAGCCATCAGCGCTGCCGCAATCCCTACCGCCGCCGCACCGATGCACACCTTGTAGAGTGCCAACGACAGGCCATGGCCGCCCATTCCCAGGCCGTCGCTGACGATCCCGGCCATATAGGGACCACCCGCAACGCCCGTCAACGTGATGAAGGCAAGGAAAAGGCGCAAGCCTGCGTCGCGCACGGAGGCATGCAACATCATGGGCAACCCTGCCAGCGAGGCAACGGCTGCGGTACCGCCCACCATGGAAGTGAGCGCCAGCAAGCCGCACACCACGATGGGTGAGGACACCTGCGGAATCGACCACAGCAACGGCACGACAATCAGTAACCCTATGGCGACGATGGCCATGGGCGTCATTCGTTGCGCTCGTTTGTCGACCAGGATTCCGGCAAGCAGGTGACCCAACGGCGAAGCGACCATCAACGAGGCACCAAACAACAGTGCCGCCGCCGCGGGCGCCAGCCCCTGCTCGCGATGCAGCACCGATGGCGCCCACGCGCCGATGGTCTGCACGATCAGGACGCTCGCGCCGGCACCACACAGGTAGCTGCACATCAAGCCGGGGCGCCGCCGAAAGGAGGCCAACATCTCTCCAAGAACGGCAGCATGCGGCACCGCCAAGGTCGGCGGCCGCTCCGCGTGGCGTAACAACATGACCATCAGGATCAGATTGGGCGCCGCCATCACCAGAAACAGCAAACGCCAATGCGTAAAACCAGCCGTCGGCACCCACCGCGCAAGCAATGCCAGCACGGTACCGCCCATCAGCAGGGCCAGGCTGCGTCCGACCACGGAGGCAGCCGTAAATATCGCTATGGAACGCGCACGCCACCGCAGTGCCGAACACTCAACGATAAGACCGAGCGCAAGCGGGACGAAAGCCGCCTGCCCTAACCCAACCAACGCACGCGCAACGACCAGCACACCGAACGTCTGGCCCAGCGCAAAGGCGACCATGCCCAGGGCCCACGTAGCGATACATGCCGCAACCCAACGGAGACGGTGGCGCGATCTCGCCAACGGCCAGCTCGCAAGCATGCCTGCTACATAGAGCAGAGCAAATGCGGGCCCGTCGAGCAGGCCGAGCTGGGCATCCGACAGCCCCATATCCGCTTTCAGCAAGGGAGCAGCCACCGCGGGCAGATTGCGATCGGCAAACGCCGCGCAATGACCAAGAGCGAGCAAGGCGGCCAGCGAAATCGACATTTCGTTTGAACGTGAAGCGGACAGCGACATTCCCCTCGAAGCGATGGTGCGCGCGCAGATCGAACGTGCGCCGGTCATGGGCCGTTGTTAGGCCTCCGGTGCATTTTAGCAAGGGTTGTGCCATCACAATATTTCCGCGTGACGGCAATCGCAGTAGATGAATTCAAGGATTGCCAAGTTCTTGCGAACCGCGATCTGGACAAGCGCCATTCCTGGTCACTTTGTGACCGGTCAAAGCGAATATCTGGAAAGCCGCGCTACCTCATGTGGCCGCAGGATTTCGCCTGCGTCATCGGTTATGCAAACGCGTCCTGGACATTGAAGGCAGACCTGGCTGCCAATTATGTTTGCCGCCTGCTCACCTACATGGACATCAGCGGCGCCGCCGTGGCAATGCCACGCGATCTCGATGGCGTGGTGGCCGGAGGCAACGTGCTGGGCCAGCTCAGCGCGGGGTACGTCAAGCGCGGCGATGCGGTGATGACTCGCCAGGGCCGCGCCTATCCCTGGACTGTCGAACACCACTACGGACGCGATCGCCGCATGCTTGTCGCCGGGCCGATACCCGACCGGTGGCTGGAGTTCCGTTAGCCATGGCCTAACGGCGGGTAAATCCGCTGCCATGGCGGGGACTTCCGAAGGATACGGACCGGCATACCATGGTACGCATCCCCAGCCGGGAGGAATCCCATGCGCGCCCTGACCCAATTCCTCGCTTTGAGTACCGCATCCCTTGTCGTTTCCGGTAGTGCCCTGGCCGCCGGCAAGGACGACCCCGCCGCGGAGCTGGCCAAGGTGCTTGAGGGGCGGGTGGCCGGGCCACCTGTGACCTGCATCGACCTGCCCCGGGCGCAAGGTAACCGGATCATCGACCACACGGCCATCGTGTACGACTTCGGAACGACGATCTACGTCAATTACCCCCAGGGCGGCGCCAGCGCATTATCCAGCGACGACATCCTGCTGACGAAGACATTCGGCACCCAGCTGTGCAAGATGGACATCGTTCGCATGGTCGACCGGACCGGAGGCTTTCCGAAGAGCTTCATCAGCCTCGGGCCATTCATTCCCTATAAGCGGCCCGCCGCGGCGAAGTGAGTTTCCATCAAGATGGGGAGCTTAAGGGGACGGAAAAGCCGAAAATATCCGACCAGACGCACCTCACAGGAACACCGTTACATTGGATGCGGCGCCCTTGCGAAGATCGTAAGTGCACCGGAACGTGAAGTTCCGGGTTGCGCCGGAACCGTCGCGAAGGCTCCCTTTACCGGAGACATCGGTGCGCGTGTCGGCGGTCGGGAGAGCGCCGGCATCCGTCACCTGCACGTTGTTCGCCATGGGACTTCGGGAGCGCACCTCCCGTGCCGCGGCATCACCGCACGCGCTGATGGCGAACGTATCCGTGGGGCGGTGGTCGCGGGCGTCGGTGAACGACGATTGGCCCCAAGCCCACCATGGAACCGCCACCAAGACCAGCGCAACATAGCTGCGCATGGAACCTTCCTTCGGCGCGATGGCCGAGGTTTCCTCGTACGGGCATCGTTCACCTCGCGGCGTGGAGCGGCAGTGAATTTCCCATGTGCCGCGCTCATTGCGGGGGCGGTTCCGACCACTTCATGTGAACCACTACGCACAGCTCGTCAGAGCCGCGCCATGCGCAGCCAGGAAGGATTTCCCAGCCAGGCGCGCTGGAACGCCTCGCGCGCCACAGTGGCTTCGCGCTGGCGTCCCAGCGCATCTTCGCTTTGGGCCAGCCCATAGAGTGCCCAGCCGTTCTGCGGTGTTTGCTGCAGCGCCGCCCGGAATGCCTGGCTGGCCTCGGCATATCGGCCGGCTTCGAACAATGCCGCACCGAGCGACTGGCTGACCGGGTAGTACCAGTACGAAGGCTCCTGATAGGGAATCTTGCGCTCGAGGGCGATCGCTTCCCGGTAATGACCCGCGGCTTCCTCGAAACCGCCTTGCGCGTGCGCGAACCGTCCCCGCGCGACGGCTTCGGCGAGCAACAGGAGGTCTGGGGCGGGCACGCCCTGCGCGATCATCGGCGCGAACGCATCGGAGGTGCGCAGCGTGGAGAGCGCGGTCATCTCGCGGTCGAATGCGGCACGATCCTGTCGCTCGGCGTGAGCCACCGCGCGTGCGTAGAGGCGCATGGCTGCAGCATAGGGGAGACGCGGATCCGCCGGTGGCATGGCGAGTATCGCCTCGGGCGGCGCGAACTGCGCCATCGCCAGATACGGCGCGGCATCGATCGCCTGGATCCAGGCGATGCGCGCGGACGTGTCCGGATCCAGCACGGTGCGCAGGCGGAGGGCCTCGCGGATGGCGGTATCCATGTCGCCCGCCATCTGGGCCGACGTGACGATGAAATGGATGTTGTGCGGGTAGTAGCCATAGCGTACGAGGCTGTGATCGTCCGTACGGCGAATGAACGCTTCGTCCGATCGGACTGCCGCAACGTTGACGCGGATGGCATCGGCGTACCGCCCCGTCAATGCATAAATATGCGCCGGCATGTGGACGAGGTGTCCCGCGCTTGGCGCGAGCGGCCGTGCCAGGCGATCCGCAGCCGCCTCGGCACGGCGTGGGTTGGCGCTGTTCTCCATCAGATGGATGTAGAGGTGGTTTGCCTGGAGGTGCTCCGGATGACGGGCAAGCACCGTCTCGACCAGCCTGACGGCCTCGCCGCTGCGTCCCACGGGCTTTCGCTTGTCGGCTTCCCAATAATTCCAGGGGCTGGTGTCCATCACCGCTTCAGCGGCGAGCACCGCGACGTCGTCGTCTTTGGGAAATCGACGCGCGACGTCGAGCATCGCGTCGGCGTAGGCCGCATCGAGTGCGGAGCGGTCGACCTTTGCATCGCGCGAGTAGCGGCGAGCGATGGCATCGATCAGCGACTGCTCGAGCGGCCACGCCTGCGCGCGCAGTGCCAACGCCCGGCCCATGGCGGCCAGGGCAGCGTTCCGGTCACGATCGTCCATCGGGGCATTGATATTGGGACCCAGCGCGAGCGCCTCGCCCCACCAGCACATCGCGCAACCTGGATCGAGCCGTTGCGCCTCCCGAAACGAGCGCACCGCACCGGCATGATTGAACCCGTAGGTGAGGACCAGGCCTTGACTGAAATAGCGTCTGGCCTGCCCGCTTCGCGTCGTGATCGGCAGCTGAGATCCGGTGAGATCGGCGAAGAGCGGCATGGGCGCGGAAACGGCTCCCATCGGCTCCGCGACAGCCGCGGCAAGTGCGAGATGGTGGATCAAGGACGACGTTGTAGACTTACCGCCGCATACCGCGGAAGCCAGAAGGCCAGGATCAAAACCCCGCGTTCCCGATGAAAAAGACACGACAGGCGAAGAACCGGTGAGCGCGACGCCCGCCCCAACTAGTACCATGTACTTCAATAGGTTGCGCATGGCCCAAGCTCCGCATCGGAACATAGCGGAATAAGGCTACTCCCTCTGAGGAGACGGGGTAGCCAAGGGGATCTGGTCACCGCCGTCCCCGATGCCAGATGCAACCATTCGCGTTGATCCGGGCACTAACCGACTTTCAGCGCAGACCGATCGTGAAAGCTTCCCAAACCATTGAACCCAGCGCCCGGGTGAAGACAACGCATGTGACTCCAGGCAAGGCGTTGATCGAGGACGGGGTTCGCTATACCCGGATCGCGATGCTGCTGCACTGGGTGATCGCATTGTTGATCATCGCCAATATCGCCCTCGGCCTGAGTGCTTCGCTGTTGCCGACCTCGATATTGTCCGATACGGATGCGCGCGTGGTGATCGACATACACAAGTCCATCGGCATCACGGTACTCGGGCTGGCCATCTTGCGCGTGCTATGGCGGTTGATGCATCGGCCGCCGCCGCTTCCGAGCGTGTTTCCCGGCTGGGAAAAGGCTGCGGCGCACGCCGCACACATCGCCCTTTACGTGCTGATTTTCGCGCTGCCACTCAGCGGCTGGATGCACGACTCGGCGTGGAGCGCCGCCGCATCGCATCCGATGCATCTGTTCGGCCTGGTGCCATGGCCGCGTATCGGCTTTCTGATGCATCTTGATCCTGGCCTTCAAGAACAACTGCATACGCAGTTGGGCACACTGCATACCGCATGCGGGTATGCGCTATATGTGGTGTTGGCACTGCACATCCTGGGCGCGCTCAAGCATCAGTGGATCGACCGCCATCCGGTGTTGGGACGGATGCTGCCGTAAGCGCGCCAGGCCATAGTGACATTCGATGCCGATATCCCCGGATCACATCGAATTCTGCAATCGATTCCTGAAGGATGTTGATGGATACGCCCCTTTCTGCCCTTGATCGCGCGCGGGCGCTGACCTCGCCGCGCATCTCACCCGTGCCCACACCTCTGATCAGCGTACTGATCCACGGTGGCGTGATGGCGCTGTGGCTGGTGCTGTTCGCGCGGGCTTTTTTCCTGCATGGCGTGATTGCCTGGTCCACCGGTATCGCGTACGTCATTTACGACACGCTGCTGCTGATCTTCGTCGCGTGGAAATCGCTCTCGCTGATGAGGCCGCTGCCTTCTGTTGCGGCCAGTCGCCCCGCACCGACGCTGGGCGTGGCGGTTGCCGCGCATAACGAGGTAGCGGTATTGGCGATCACACTCGACGCGTTGCTCGGCCAGACGCGCGTGCCAGCACAGATTGTGATTGCCGATGATGGATCGACCGACGGGACCGCCGCACTTCTGGCTGAACGCTATGGTTTGGTTGATCCCGGCGAGGGCAAGCTGAGCGAGCCGAGTCCATCTTCTCCCGCGTTGCGCTGGTTGCGCATGCCGCACGGCGGCAAGGCGCGCGCCCTGAATGCGGCGATCGCCTTGATGTCTACCGAAACGGTGATGACCGTCGATGCGGATACGCTGCTCGAACCGGAAGCGTGCGCAGCAATGGCCCATGCGTTCGCCGCACTGCCAAACCTGGTGGTCGCGGCAGGATTGTTGTCGCCGGTCTGCAGTCGCACTGCCAGCGGACGATTCTTTCAGTGGTTCCAGACCTATGAATACATCCGCAACTTTATTTCCCGCTATGCGTGGATGCGGGCGCATAGCCTTCTGCTGGTCTCCGGTGCGTTCGCGTGTTTTCGACGCGACGCCGTGTTGACCGTCGGGGGCTTCGATCCGGATTGCCTGGTCGAGGACTACGAGCTGATTCACCGGCTGCGTCGCTATGCCCTCGATCGTGGTCTGGATTGGGACGTGCGCGTGATCGGCGGCGCCAAGGCGCGCACGGATGCACCAAGCACGTTGCCCAGTTTTCTGCGTCAGCGGCGACGCTGGTTCGCCGGCTTCCTGCAGACCCAGTACTGGTATCGCAGCATGATCGGCAACCGGCGTTACGGCCTGCTCGGCACGCTGATGCTGCCGGTCAAGGCTTTCGATACGGTGCAGCCGCTCTATGGTTTGACGGCCTTCTTCCTGCTGCTCGCCTTTCTCTTTGGCGGCCATGTCGCGATCGTGCTGCCGGTGTTGATCATTATCCTCGGCAAGATCGCCATCGATCTGGCGTTTCAGTCCTGGTCCGTCCATTTGTACCGACGCTGGAGTGGCGACCGTACGACCTCGAGTTTTGGCATGGCATTGCTGGCCTCGATCCTGGAGCCATTTTCATTCCAGCTGATGCGTCACGGCGGCGCGGCACTTGGCTGGTTGTACTTTTTGCTAAAGCGTAGCGAGTGGGGCACCCAGCACCGGGAAGGGCTCAATTCGGTCGAGGAAGGAACCTAGGGAGCCTCTGAGGAGTGACGCCGGCGCAGAGGTTCTAACCGGGCGCAAGACGAAACGCTTCCGTATACGTTCGACTGACGGTCCGGGCACCGCGGTCGGTGCCGCGGGCGTACAATCGGGCCGTCCTGGCAGAAGAACGGGAGATCGTCATGAAACGCTGGTTCTTGCTGGCCGCCCTGACGGCCACCCCTGTCCTGGCCCATCACGGCTGGAGCGAGTATGACGCCAGCCGGCCCCTGAACCTGGCCGGCACGATCGAGTCATCGAGCTACACCCAGCCTCACGGGCATGTCCGCCTGAAGACGGACAAGGGCAACTGGGACGTGGTGCTGGCGCCGCCATCGCGCATGGAAAGCCGGGGACTGACCAGGAGCATGCTGGCGCCCGGCCAACATGCGGTGGTGTACGGCTATCCGCATCGCAGCAACAGCGGTGAGATGCGCGCCGAACGTATCACCATCGACAACAAGACGACGGAACTGCGCTGATGGATGGCGTGGCCGACTGGCTGGCGGCGACGCCGCTGGCACAGGTCATGCGCGACAGTCCGTGGCTTTATCCGATCGTTGAAATCGTCCATATCACAGGCTTCTGCATCCTGGTCGGCGCGGTTGCGCTGTTCGACTTGCGCGTACTCGGCTGGAGCCGCGCGCTGCCGGTGTCGACCTTGGGCCGCCACCTGCTGCCCTGGTCGCTGGCGAGCCTGGCACTGGTGGTGCCCGCCGGGCTGCTGATGTTTTCCACCCAGCCGCATGCCTTTCTCGCCAATCCGGTGTTTCTGCTGAAGCTGACGTTGATTGCGACCGCCGGCGTCAATGCGCTGCTGTTTCACGTCGGCGTCTACCGTTCCATCGCGGGGTGGGAGACGGGACGACCCGCGCCGCCGCTTGCCAGGTTGCAAGCGCTGCTGTCGCTGGCCTTGTGGCTGGCCGTGATCTGCTGCGGACGGCTTCTCGCCTATGTTTAGCCAAAGCCTAGGTAAAACTACGGTGGCGCACGGTTTGAAAAAAGGCAGAGTAAAGTGGCTTGCGTACAGGGAGGATCTCAGGCCATGGCAAGTCCGCGCGGAGTCTCCGATGCGCGCATCCTTGTGAGGACGCCACTGTGCACGAACTCATGCAAATCGGCACCGGCGCAGTTGCCGGAACAATCGCATCCATCGTTGTCCTGCTGCCGCGCAAGTGGCTCCCGGCGACGATCCTGGCTGGCCTTTTCGTGCCACTGCTGGTCATCTGCGCGGCCATGATCGTGCCCCGCATCGCCTTTGGCGGTTTATCCGGTGAACCAGGCAATCCCGTGAGCGAACTCGATCTATGGCTCGCGGGCGTGGCCTTCTTCGACATCGTGGCGGCCATGCTGTGCCTGGGGCGCGTTCTGGCATGGGTCAAGGACACCGCTGGCGCGCGTCTTTTACATGGACACGGGCCCTGAGATCGGGCAAGCCGACCGTGGCCTTTGTCTCCGATCAAAAGCATGAACCGGCGAACGGAAAGCGGATTTTCAGCTGACGCCTTGCCGGTTGACGCCGCGCGTTGTTTCCGCCACCTTCGCTTTCGGTTTTGATTTGTGGCGCCTCCCCAACCTCCCCTGTTCGCACGGCAACTGAACCCATGACACCACCGTTCCCGAATTGCGGCGATCGCCTCGTGGCTGCGGCCTGGACCCTGGTGCTCACTGCCCTGGTCACCTTTGGACCGGGGACGGCCAGGGCCGACACACCCTCCACCCAGGCTGCGTCGGAGAACTCAACGACAGCCGCCGCCGGGCAACAGTCGTTACCGCCATGGTCGGAGGGCTACCTCTATATCCATCACATCAGCACCGGACGCGGAAACGCCGCGTACATCGTCATGCCGGATGGCACGACCATGCTTCTTGACGCGGGTGAGGCGGATCCGGCATTCATCAAGTCCGTGGCTCCGCTGAAGTCGTTTCCGCCCCGGCCGGATGCCACGCACCCGGCCGGCTACTGGATCGCGGATTACATCCGCCAGTTTGCGCCACCTGGCAGGCCGACCGTGCTCGACTATGCCTTGATCACGCACTTCCACACCGATCATATCGGGACGGTGCTACCCACGAGCCCCCTTTCGGCGACGGGTGCGTATCGGCTGGCTGGCATCACCGAAGTTGGCGACCTTGTCACGATCAAGACCCTCGTCGATCGGGCGGCGCCAAAATACGACAACCCTGTCGATCTGCGGACCTGCGCGCAAAGCAATGGCGACCGATCGCTTGCCAACTACCTGGATATGGTTGCGTTCCGCCAACAACACGGAAAGCAGGTCGTCGGGCTTCACCCGGGTGAGCTGGATCAAATCCGGTTGCAACAGGCCCAGAGGTTTCCCGACTTCCATATCAGGAATATCGCGTCGAGCGGCGTGATCTGGACTGGACGCGGCACCGACACGCAGCAGTACATTCCGCGCGATGCCATCAAAGACTGTCACTTCGATGAGAATCCGCTCAGCAATGTCATCAAGATCAGCTACGGGAAGTTCTCCTACTACGCCGGAGGCGACATTCCCGGTGTTCCGGATTACACACAACCTTACTGGCGGGATATAGAAACACCGGTCGCCGCGGTCGTCGGGCCGGTCGACGCCATGGCGCTGGATCACCACGGCAATCGTGATTCCACCAACGGCGCCATCCTGCGGGCGCTGCGGCCGCGGGTCATCATCCAGCAGAACTGGCTTTCGGCGCAGCCCGGCGAAGAGGTCGTGGTGAGAATGACCTCCCAGGAGTTTTACCCCGGACCGCGCGATGTCTTCGCGACCGGAATGAGTCCGGAAACGCGGATCGCCATCGGCCCGATCATGGACCGTATCTATCGTAGTTACGGTGGACACGTCGTCCTTCGGGTGGCTCCAGGGGGAGCCAGTTACGAAGTTTTCATCCTGAACGATGCGGACCGGACGCGAGAAGTGATCAAGCGCTTCGGGCCATATCAAGCCAACTGAATCAAGGGCGCGCCCGCCGTGCGTCCAAGGCGACAGGGGGCGTTGAGAAGATTCAATTACCTCCGTCTCCGATTCGCCGTCCATGGCGCCTTGCGCGACAGCCATCGAGATGGCTGTCGCGCCGGTTCTCAGTTTCCGCTGGCGATCTTCACTTCGACGCGCCTGTTCGGCGCCAGGCAGGCGATGAGCTGCGCGCGCGGGCCATCCGGGCAGTCCTTTACCGGGTCGAGTTCGCCATGGCCCTCGGCACGGATGCGTCCGGCGGGAACGCCCTGCGCCACCAGGTAGTTCATCACTGCGTCGGCGCGACGCTGCGACAGCTCCTGGTTGTACGCCTCGCTGCCGAGGCGGTCGGTGTAGCCGGCAATGCGCACGGCATGCCACGGGTTGTCCTGGTCGCGCAGATCCGCGGCCAGGTCATCCAGTGCCCGGTGCCCTGCAGGAGTCAGGGTTGCCTTGTCGAAGTCGAACAAGGCATCGGCGGACAGTACGCGCGACTTGTCCGGTGCCGGTGGTGCCGCGGGTGCGGCCGGCGCCGGTTCGGCGAGCAGCGCCGCGCACGACTCCGGCTTCCAGTAGAAGCTGCGTGCCAGCTTGTCGTCGTCGAACAGCACCTTGTACTGGCACACCGTGACATCGTCGCTGCCGGGCTTGCGGAAGTTGAACACGTAGTTCCACTCGCGCACGCCCCATACGCCCTCGCTGAAATGCGGATAGCCGATCAGGTCGGACAACTGCTGCTTGTTGATCCCTGCCCTCACCTGCCGCAGATTGGCCAGGCGGGGGAAAGTGCCGCCCTTGTGCATGGCGGTGACGCTGTCCGGCGCCGGCCACACCAGTTCGCCAGCGCCGTGGCCGTCCTTCGCCACATCGTGGCTGACGGTGCCGCAGGCGGCCAGGGCGAGCGCGATCGATGCAGCCATGAAGCCTTTGACTTGAGTACGCATGAATTGAGCTCCTTGAATATGCATGGACATGCCCGCCCTCACCACACCACGCCCGCACCGACACCGGCGCCGGCATCGCCGCGCGAGTTGGTGGTGGCGTTGAGCTTGAACACGTAGCGACCGCTCTCGGTGATGGTCGACATACCGATGGCGATACCGGTCTCGCCATGGAAGCCGCCCAGCGCCACGCCCGCCGAACTCTGGTTGGGCTGATAGGCCTGCGGCAGGCTGGCCATGGCCATCGCCGAGGCGACGCCTGCGTTGGCGCGGTTGCCGATACGGTTGAGGTCACTATTGACGGTCTGGAACCGCTGGTCGACATAGTCCTTCGACCAGTTCTTGGCCTCTTCGAGGGCTTCGCTGACCTGCCCCACGTTTGCCGCATCGGTCGGATTCACGCCGTTCGCCACATTGGTGATCGTGCGCTCATGACCTGTCGAGCCCACCGACACCGAATTGGCCTGCGACGCCACCGAACCCGCGCCGACCGCCACGCTGTTGTCGCCGCTTGCGGTCGAGCCCGCGCCGACCGCCGTGCTGTTGTTGCCCGATGCGGTGGAACCGGCACCGGCCGCGGTCGAGTTGCTGCCCGAGGATGTCGATGGCGCGGCGTTGTCGGTACTGGTCTGGAACGTGTTGCTGACGTTGGTGGTGCCACCGCCGCCCGCCGGCAGGTTGTTGACGACATTGGAGAGATTGTTGAACTGCGAGTACAGCGTATCCAGCGTCTGGTTGGTGGCGTACAGCTGCGAGCCGTTGATCGCGTCCGTGCTGGTTCCGCTGATACGGCCCGCCGCCACGTTGGTGAGGGTGCGTTCCGCGCCCACGCTGCCCACGCTCACCGTCGACCCCGGCGTCGTACCGGCGAAGTTGTAGGTGACGCCGTCGAGGGTGGTGCTGGCGGTACCCACCGCTGCGTCCGTCTTCGAGCTCGCACCCAGCGCCACGCTGCCGGCGAATGCCGCCTGCGTACCCTGCACCCAGCGCCATCGCCTGGATGCCGTTGGACGTGGCGTTGGTACCCAGTGCCACGCCGTCGGCAAGGTTCACCGTCGCGGTCTGGCCGATCGCCGTGCCACCCGGCGCGGTCTGCTGCACGATCGCGCCATTGCCCATGCCGATGCCGTTGTCGCCGTTCACCGTGGTCTGCGGACCGATGGCCACCGATTCGGCGCCGGCGGCGAGCGAGTCCGACGCCGTGGAGTTGGCATGGAAATACTTGATCGGCGTGACCGAGAACGAGCTCATCGCACCCTTGAGCTGGCGCAAGCGTCACCGCGTCCTGGTCCAGCGTGCCATCGGCCACGTTGGTGATCTGGCGGAAGTCGGTGGCGTTGCCGACCGATACCGCGCCTAGCAACGTGCGATCCGTCGTGTTGAACGGGATCGTATTGGTGCCCACGATGATCGAGCCGGAAGTTGGTGCGATCGCCCGGTCGGACACGGCGCCCGAGCCCAGTGCCACGCCACCCAGGATCGAGACGCCCGTGTTCTGGCCCAGTGCCGTGCCGTTGTCTGCTGTCGCCGTGGCGTCCGACGCCCGCCGCCAGCGCGTTGAGCCCGGTCGCGCCGTCGTTGGCGAAGTTGCCGCCCTGCGTGCCGCCGTCATTCACGCTGTAGTAGTGCGTCGCATTGGCGGTGACGGTGTTGTTCAGGTTCTCCAGCGGCCTGGTCGGTGGCGAACAGCTGCGAGCCGTTGATCGCATCCGTGCTGGCCCCGTTCACCTGCCCTGCGGCCACGTTGGTGACGGTGCGTTCGGTACCGGCCGCACCGACGCTTACCGTGCTGGTCGGCGTGGTGCCGGCGTAGGCGTAGTTATTGCCGGCGATGGTCGTACCGGCGGTGGCGACCACCGCACCCGTGGTGCTACCTGCACCGAGCGCCACGTCGCCCACATTGGTGCCGGCGGTAGCGCCGTTGCCGATCGATACCGCGTTCTCCGTGTTGGCGGTCGACACCGGGACCGATCGCCACGCTGTTGAGGCCGTTCGCCAGCGAATCGGCCAGGTTGGAGTTGGCATGGAAGTACTTGATACCGCCGGTGTCGATCTGGTTGAAGACCTGCTGCAGCGAGCTGAAGGTATTGCCGCCGTAGGTGATGCTGGTATTGATCGTACCCGTGGCCGGGTCGTAGGTGGTGGTGCCGCCGTAGCTGTTGGCGATGGCGTTGCCCAGGTTGGTCACCGTGTTACCCAGGTTGGTGACGCTCGCACCCACCGTGCCGATGGCCTGGTTGGTGGCGAACAACTGCGAGCCGTTGATCGCGTCGGTACTGCCGCCATCGATGCGGCCCGCCGCCACGTTGGTGATGGTGCGCTCCGCACCGCCGCACCCACGCTCACCGTCGAGCCCGGCGTCGTGCCGGCGAAGGCGTAGTTCGTGCCGTTGATCGTGGTACCGGTGGTCGCCACCGCGCATCCGTCACCGAGCCCGCACCCAGCGCCACGCTGCCGGCGAATGCGGCCTGCGTGCCCGTACCCAGCGCCATTGCCTGGATACCGTTGGACGTGGCGTTGGTACCCAGTGCCACGCCGTCGGCGAGGTTCACCGTGGCGTTCTGGCCGATCGCCGTGCCACCCGGTGCGGTCTGCTGCACGATCGCGCCGTTGCCCATGCCGATGCCGTTGTCGCCGTTGACCGTGGTCTGCGGGCCGATGGCCACCGACTCGGCGCCGATCGCCGCCGAATCGGCGGCGGCGGAATTGGCATGGAAGTACTTGATCGGCGTGACCTCGAAGGAGCTCAGGGCGCCCTTGAGCTGGCGCAGGGTCACCGCATCCTGATTTTCCGTGCCGTCCGCCACATTGGTGACCTGGCGGAAGTCGGTGGCGTTGCCTACCGACACTGCACCGAGCAGATTGCGATCGGTGGTGTTGAACGGAATGACCCCGGTGCCGACCGTGATCGAGCCCTGAGGTCGGCGCGATGGCACGGTCGGACACGGCGCCCGATCCCAGCGCCACGCCGCCCAGCACCGACACGCCCGTGTTCTGGCCCAAGGCCGTGCCGCTGTCGGCTGTCGCCGTGGCACCCACGCCTGCGGCCAGCGCGTTGAGGCCGGTCGCGCCGTCGTTGGCGAAGTTGCCACCCTGCGTGCCACCGTCATTGACGCTGTAGTAGTGCGTCGCATTGGCGGTGACGGTGTTGCTCAGGTTCTCCACGGCCTGGTCGGTGGCGAACAGCTGCGAACCGTTGATCGCGTCCGTGCTGGCCCCGTTCACCTGCCCTGCCGCGACGTTGGTGACGGTGCGTTCGGTACCGGCCGCACCCACGCTCACCGTGCTGGTCGGGGTGGTGCCGGCATAGGCATAGGTGTTGCCGGCGATGGTCGTACCGGCGGTGGCGACCACCGCACCCGTGCTGCTACCTGCACCGAGCGCCACGTCGCCGACATTGGTGCCGGCGGTGGCGCCGTTGCCGATCGACACGGCATTGGTGGTGCCGGCGGTCGATACCGGGCCGATCGCCACGCTGTCCGTGCCGTTGGCCGCCGAATCGGCCAGCGTGGAATTGGCATGGAAGTACTTGATCCCCCCGCCATCCACCGCGCCGCCGATCTGGTTCGAAGACGTTGCTGCACCGAGTTGAAGGTGTTGCCGCCATAGGTAAGGCTGGTGGTGATCGTTGCCGGTGCTCGGATCGTACGTCGTGCCGCCGCCGATAGCTGGTGGCAATGGTGTTGCCGAGATTGGTCACGATCCAGGTGTCCCGTGCCCACCGGCCCGACGGCCTGGTTGGTCGCGAACAGCTGCGAGCCATTGATCGCATCCGTGCTGCCGCCGCTGATGCGACCGGCCGCCACGTTGGTGACGGTGCGCTCGGCGTTCACCGCACCCACGCTCACCGTGCTGGTCGGCGTCGTCCCGGCGAAGTTGTAGGTGGTGCCATTGATAGTGGCGTTGGCGGTGCCTACCGCCGACGGCGGTCGTCGACGCCGGAACCCAGCGCCACGTCGTCGGCGTTGTTGGCCGTGGCGGTGTTGCCGAAAGCCACCGAGCCGGCCGCCAGCGCACTGCTGCCGTTGCCGATGGCGACGGACCCCACGCCTTGCGCGTTGTTGGTATTGCCCATGCGCTACCGCGCCGTCGCCGTTGGCGGTGTTGTTCGCGCCCATGCCAATGGCGCCATTGCCGTTCACGCTGTTCGGATCGCCGATCGCCACCGCGCCGTTGCCGTTGGCGGTCTGTCCTTGGCCCAGCGCGATCGCGCCGGTGCCACCGGTCACCTGTGAGTTGTGGCCGCCGGCGATGGAGCCCGTGCCGGCCGCGCGGCCACGGTGTTGGTGTCGCCGATCGCGATGGTGGAAGCCGCTTGCGCCTTCGAGGTAAACCCGAGCGCCAGGCTGTTGGCGCCTGACGCGACGCTCCGTTGTCCCGCCGACACGGCATTACCAGCCGACGCGGTACTGGCGCCCAATGCAACGCTGTTCCCACCTGACGCAACCGTAAAGTTGCCGAGCGCGACGGATCCCACACCACTGGCGGTGACATCGACGCCTACAGCAATGGCGTTGTCCGCCGTGGCGCCCCTGCCGGCAACGTCCGGGAGCGGCCCTATGTACATCGAATTCAGGCCGGTGGCGATGGCGTTCCTGCCGATGGCGATAGCATCGCTCTGGCTCGCATTCGCCTGTATGCCCATGCCGATGGAATCGACGCCGGAGGCGTTTACATCCGTGCCGATGGCAATGGCCGATTCGGCCGACGCGCCGGTCCCGGTGGTGCGTGCGCCCAGGTAAACCGCATTGAGCGCCGTTGCAAAGGCTTGCCAACCAACGGCGGTCGCGTGGGTAGCATTGCTTTGCGACGAAAGTCCGACTGCCGTCGCTCCGTCGGCGGAGGCACGCGTAAAGGCACCCAAGGCGGTTCCCTGCCCCGTTGTGGCCAGGGAAGAGGCACCGAGAGCCACGGCATTGCTGGCACCGGTCGCTTTGGCTGAAGGGCCGATGGCGACGCTGTTGGCGGAGTTTACGTCGACGGAGCTCGATGTGCCGAAGGCTATGGCGTTGCCAGCGGCAGCTACCGTTTGGGTTCCAAATCCAATGGCACTGCTGCCGTTAACTCTGACGTCGGTACCGATGGCGATCGACGAAGCCGCGTTTGCCCCTGTGCCGGGGGCTGTTCGGGGGCCCAGGTAGATGGAGTTGACCCCAAGCGCGATGGCCTGGAAGCCGATACTGGTGGCGTTCAAGGCTCCACTGTGGGCGAGAACCCGACGGCAGTCGCACCGCCGGCATCGGCCGCGGCTGACAAGCCAGCGCACATGGCCGAGCCAGAGTAGACATTGAACGGCGAGGTTCGCGCAGCTAATCTGTGCCTGTGCCAACGTCGTCCACGCAAGGCCTCCGATAGCCGCCGATGCGCCGACGACGAACGTGCCGAGGCGTTGCGATATCCCTCTGTGCGCACGCCGCCTGGTCGGTGTACCGCCCGAACAGCTGCTCGCCAGTTCCGACGCCACCACGAGTTGGTTCAGCGCGCGGCTCCAGACTTTCCGATAGACCTTGTTCATGCCTGACTCCCTTATGGCTGATTTGGCATCAGGGGTGCGGTGAGGACAAAGTGCAGGGCGCAGGACTCCTGTCGCGCATGCGCCAGCCCTGGGCGCAGGACGAGGACGTCCGGCGCTCACGCTATTGCATGAACGATTTTCTGGGGAAACCAGGAATTAAATCGATGCGCTCGGCTACTAAGAACCCTGCACAGCCCCCTGTTATTGTGTCGAAGACTCAATAGAAACGGCATGACCGGAGGAATCGACCTGATTCGCTTCGTTATGCTGTGCGACATCCATGTATCCGGTCCACGCTGCCGCGTATCCTCGATTGAAATACGCCGGACGGCTTCGAACTGAAGTGCGGCTGTCGCGTATGAAGGATCGCACCACGAGAAGAAACTTGTGAGTGGTAATGGACAAAAAAATATGACTTGCATCACAATTTGCCACGATCCATTTCAATTCAGGATTAAACAAAATTTCATATTTGTTTGTGACAGAAGAATTACCTGTCCGCCCTCCCGCGGACGCGAGATATTCGATTATCTCGCCATGCGTTGGATACGTATCCAACAGGGCAACTGGCCAATCGAGTTCGAGCGAACTTAAATTGAATCGGTCAACTGACGGCTCCGGATGGCGTTGAAGAAAATCATGGATATTCACTTCGATTGCACGATGTGTGGCAAATGTTGCCACGACCTGAAGTTGCCGCTTGGCGTCGATGAGGCAATCGCCTGGTTGCGACGGGGTAACGATATCCAGATCCTTTGCGAGGCGGTGCCCTGGCCCGAGGAGCCCGCGGCGGACAATCTCGTCGCGCAGCACAAGAGGCGTCGATCGTTCCCGGCATTGAGTGGCGACTTACCGACCAGGGTGGTGGTCATTCTTGCCGGCGCTTTCGAGGGTGCCTGTCCGAATCTCCAGGCGGACCTGCGTTGCGGGATATACCAGGACCGTCCACGGGTCTGCCGCATCTATCCGGCGGAGATCAATCCCTTCATTCAACTGGCACCGGAGCAAAAAGGCTGTCCACCGGAAGCGTGGTCGGCGAGCCATCCTGTTTTCATCAAAGGCGGGCGACTGGTCAGGGCCGAAACGCTCGCGCTGGTCGAGGAGTCCCGTGCCATCGATGCGGCCGATGCGATGGTCAAGGCGGCTGCCTGCGCCCTTCTGGACATCGACACCGCGGCCCTGGCCAACGAGGGCTTCGTCGTCCACTCGCGACCTCACGAACAAGCCCTGCTCGCCCTCGAACAGGCGCGTGGCCAGTCGACATCGGATGACCGCCTGCAGGACTGGCGGTTCGTGTCGAACCGGCATGAAACGGTCGCGACCCTGGGCAGCGTCGGTGCGGTCGGCAGCCTGGTCTCGGGCATGGATACGCCAGGCTTCGCGTATCTCGGCTTCTTCGCCGCCAGCGGACCCGGCTAGTCCTTTACGAGCATGCCAAGGTCGACGGCGTTGGCCATGGCCTGCATGCCCGCGGCGTTCGGATGGAGGTGATCACCGGAGTCATAATCGGCGCGTAAGGCAGAAGGGTCCGAGGGATCCTGCATGGCGCGGTCGAAATCGACCACGCCGTCGAACGCGCCGCTGTCGCGGATCCACTGGTTGCAGGCCTGGCGGATCGCCTCATGGGCATCGGTGTGATAGCTGGCGCCTTTGTCCGGCAGCATGGTCCCGCCGACGATACGGACGCCGGCATGGTGCGCCTGCGCGATCAGGTTCCGGTAGCCGGCGATCAGGGCGTCGGCCGTCAATGGCGCGCCGCCCTCGCCTGCGTCGTTGCCTATGTCATTGATCCCTTCCATCAGGATGACGGTGCGCACGCCAGGCTGATCGAGCGCGTCGTGGGCGAATCGTTTGACCGCGCTGATTCCCTGCCAGGCATTCGGCACGTCGGTCAGGACGCGGTTGCCCCCGATGCCTGCATCGACGACGCCCATCGGATGCCCCGCGGCGGCGAGCCTCCGGGCCAGGTCGTCGGGCCAGCGCGCATAGGCACTGGTCGGCGTTTTGTAGCCGTCGGTGATCGAATCGCCAAAGGCCACGATCGTGCCTGGAATGCTCGATCGCACGTCGAGTCCGGACAGGTAGTACCAGGAAGTCGTCGACGTCGTGTAACTGTTGCCGTCGGCGTCGTCGACGTGATTGCCTGCCTCGGACAGCCAGGTGGTATCGAACGCGTCGGAGTGCCAGCTCGCCGGACTCGTGGCCTGCGGCAGATAGATGCTGACCAGTAGGTTCTGCTCCGCCTTCACCGGCATCGGGACCGGATCGCTGACCACTTCCGCGCCGGCCGGGATGGTGACACTCGCGGCACGGGCAAAAGTCACCTCGTGCAACGAGTCCGCGGCGAGCGTCGCGCCGTGGGCCTGTGCCGCAATGGCTACCTGCCCGACAACCAGGGGCGTGCTGCTGCGCAGATTGGACAGGTGCAGGCGAACCAGGGTCCCGCCAATGCTCGCGTGCGCGACCATGCGAAGGGTCTGGTCATGAAAAGCCGGTCCACCCCTCGTCATGCTCGGGGCCCACGCGGCTATCAGCCGGTCATGTGGAGACTCCGCCTTCCGCGCGATGCCGCAGCCCGAGCCGGCCACCAGGGCGAGGAGGATGGCTAGCCACGCTTTTCTGGACATGCCCTGCTGCGCCTGCTCACGCGATGCCTCACGCGGGCACCGGCTCGACGGTCATGGACTCACCCGCCCGCAATGCGATGGCGCTCGATTCCGTGCCGAACTTCAGTGTGGTCCGTGTGCCGCCGACGCTGCGCACGGTGGCATGGGTGACCTTGCCATCACGCCATTGCAGGTCGACCTGGAAGCCGCCGCGCGCGCCGATACCGGTAACGCTTCCGCCGGCGGCCCATTGCCGGGGAAGTGCCGGCAGCAGTTCGATCAGCCCCGGGCGCGAATACAGAAGCATCTCCAGCATCGCTGTCGGCGTGCCGAAATTCGCGTCGATCTGGAACGCGTCCGCATGCTCGTCCAGTTTGTAGAAATCGAAGAAATTCAGGGCGCTCCCGTTGCCATGGTTTTTCGCCGGCGTCAGGTTGGTGAGCAGCAGCTGGTAGGCCTTGTCCGCGTTTTTCAGGCGTGCCCAGCAGATCGCCCGCCAGGCACAGCCCCAACCGTAGCCGGTCATGCCGCGTGCCTCGAGCAATCGGGTCACGCCGTCGAGCAAAACCAGGGGACTGCTGTCGGCGCGGATGCGATCGCCGGGGAAGAATCCGATCAGCGGGGAAAGGTGGCGATGCGTCGTCTCGCCCAGATTGTCCGGCGACATCCATTCTTCCAGCCAGCCCGTCTTGCTGCTGACCTGGGGTAGATAAAGCCGTGCCTGCAACCGGCTTATCGTCACGGCATAACCGCCATCGCGCCCGAGCAGCTCGCTGGCCTGTCGATAGTGCTCGAACAGATCCCAGACCAGCTCCTGCGCATACGTATTGCCACGGGTATTCTTCGGCCCCTGCTCCGGCGACCAGTCGACATCGTCGACCAGCACATCGCGCTTGAGTCCGGTTACCGGGTCGGTCACGCTCACGGTGACCAGGCGTGCTTCCCAGAACTCGCAGGCGCCCTTGAGCAAGGGATAAATGCGCGTCAGATAATCCCGATCCGGGACATACTCATAATGCTGCCACAGGCTGTTGCACAGCCAGGCGCTGCCCGCAGGATGCCACCACCAGCCGTTGCCGCCGTAGATATTGGTGGACATGGCCACGGTCCAACCGGCGATCTTGCCCGAACTATTGCGAAAGCCGTTGCGCGGGTCATTGAAGTGCTCCTGCGTGATCGCCGTCCATGAGGCGACCTGATCCAGGCAATACGCCACCAGCGCATCGAAGCAGGAAGATAGCCCTGCCCGGTCCGGCAACCAGTAGTTCATCTGGATATTGACGTCGCTGTGATAATCGGCCATCCAGGGCGGCGTGTTATCGCTCAGCCATAAGCCCTGCAGCCCGGTCGGCAACCTGTCGCGCGATCCGGCAATGGTGAGGTAGCGGCCGAATTGCAGATAGGTCGCTTCCAGTTCCGGATCGGGCATGGCGCCGGGTTCGGCACGCGCCTGCAGGCGAGCCCAGCTGTGCATGGCGCGCAGTGCCGGGCGCGATTCGCCCAGATCGACGCTCATGACATCGAAGAGCGACCGATGGTCGGCGACATGCGTACGCAGCAGTACCTGTGCCGAAAGCGCGCAAGCCGCATCGACCTTGCTTCCTGCACGAACCGATGGATCCATCGACGGGTCCATATACCCCATCGCGAGATTCGGGGTGTAGTTCGTGCCGCCGCAAAAAACCACGGTCAGGTCGCTGCAATCACGGAATCGAAGCGTCGCCTCGTCGGACGTCACCGAGCCCGATGCGCTGACCGCTTTTACATGGGCGGCGTACCTGAGGCCATTCTCCAGCACGCCATTGAACTCGCCGCGCCGTGTCGTTTCGCCATGCGTGCCCTTCAGGTCGACGGAGCCGCTATAGCTGCCACCGCCACTCTGCGAGAGATGGATCACGATCACGTCGTCCGGACGGCTAGCGAAGACTTCGCGCAGGTAGGTAACCCCGCCCTTGCGGTACGAGACGCGCATGCAGCCATCGCCAAGGTCGAGCTCCCGCCGGTAATCGGTCAGGCCCGACAGCTCGTGACCTTCCACCGAGAGGTACAGTGTGGCCAGCATCACCAGGCTGCCGAAATCCGCCGTCGTGTAACTGAACTGCCCCTGGTCATCGATTGATGCGTTGCGCCCGCCCAGCCACATCGAGCCGTCGGTGAGATAGAGGAAATCCCTCGACGGGTCGCCACCGACCAGGGCACCAAGCCGGCCATTGCCGATGGGCAGGGCTTCCCGGAGGACTTTCGACTCGGCTGCCGGTGTGTCGTACCAGAGTGCGTGTCGCCGGCCTTTGGGCTTCGGCAGGTCCGTGGCGGGGCGTTGCACCGTCCCGCCGGAAGCAAACGCCGGCAAGCCCAGCAGTGGAAGCAGGGCCGCCATGCCGGACAGCTGCAGGAACCGCCGACGCGCGGTCAGGTCAGCGTGCCGCTTGTTGGACGGTCCCTGCCCTTCATCGTCATTCGTCATCGACATGCCCGACTACCGTTTTGCGCAGGTCTGCGACGTGCCGCCGAACGGCGAGCCCGGATCGACCCGCGGCGCGATGACGATACGATCCAGGTCGGGGGCGAAGCCGCTGGGATTGCCCATCTGGATGACGTTCGTCCCGGCCTTCAGTTGCACGGGAACGATCGTCGGCGTCGGGTCGTCGAACGTGCTTCCATCCAGGTCCAGCGACTGCGATGCGCCGCCGTTGACGGTCACGACGAGGGTGCGCACGCCACTGGTGGCGTAGTCGATCTCGAGTTGATAAGTGCCGGCGACGGGAACGGTCACGTTGGAGAACGTCACCGAATTGGCCGCGCCGCCGCCGATATTGCCCGCTTTGGAAAGACCGGAGGCATAGTTGCTGAAACCCGCCGTCACGGTGCCGCCAAGCGTGGCCGCCTCGGCCTCGTAGGTGCTCGTCGTCGGCAACGCCGCATCGCCATTGCCGCTGATCACGATGCGGTCCAGATCCGGCGGATAGCTGGTCGGGTTGCCGAACTGGATGGCGTTAAAGCCGGCCTTCAGGCAAACCGGCATCGTGCTCGCCGATGGCAGGAGGAAACTTCCCCCACCGGAGTTGAAGGTCTGGAACGGTCCGTCGCCTACCTTGTAAAGGTACGAACGCAGCCCGAGCGTCATCGAGTGCACCTGCATCAGGTACACGCCGGCATGCCGTGCGTAGACGTTGTTGAAGGTCACCGTGTTGCCCGCGCCAAGGCCCAGGCCACCGACCTTGTTTGCGCCGGAGCAATCCGCGCAGCCGAAGACGACCGCACTACCGGCGAGCGTCGCCGATTCGGCTTCATAGTTGGCCGAGGGCACCGGCGCCGCGCGACCGACCGTCGCCCATACCCGCAGCAGGCGCACGCCATGGCCCTCCAGCCGCGTCGAGAATTCGCCCGCCGACCGGCCCAGCTCGTCGTGCGTCCACAGGTCGCGCATCTGTCGTGCGCCATCGAGGCCCAGTTCGCTCCACGGTATCCTGGCGTTCGTCGGCGTCGCATTCATATTGAAGATCGCGACGTAGTAGCTGCCGTCGCCCAGATCGGACACCCATACCGGCGTATCGCCACCGATCGCCTGCCTGGCGGGTTTGCCGGACTGGTCGACCGCAAGCACTTCGTCGTTCGTTGCCAGCCGCTTGCCGAAATCGTCGATCTTCGTCAGGTCGCCACCCAGGTAAAGCGGCGCATTGGCCACGACCCACAGCGTGAATGCGGAGCGCTTCTCTTCGTTCGACAAGCCGTCCAGCGCGCCATCGCCGATATCGAGCGAATCCAGGTCATTCCAGCCCAGCCTGGGCCCGGCTGCCTGCTGCCACGCCGGCAGGTCCCTGAAGCGCTTATAGATGCGCGACCAGTCGGTCAGCGTGGCGCAACGGCTTTCGCACTCGACGTCGTCGTCGATGCGGCGGGCATTGGAGAACTGTTGCCAGGTTCCGAGATAGTCCTGGTCGACCGCCCACGAAACCGTCAGCCACATCGGCCGCCCGCTGTTCGCGATGGCTTTGGACCATGCCTGGACATCGGCCAGGTTGTCGATGCTGAGGTCGTCGCTATAGGAGCCCGGGGTGACGCCATCGAGTTTGATGAAATCGACGCCCCACGAAGCGAACAAGGCAACGACCGAATCGATGTATTCCTGCGCGCCGGGCCTGGTGAAGTCGATCTTGTAATGGAACGGCGACGTTCCCGGTGCGCCGAAGGCATTGCCGGCGGTGTATGGCACCGCCAGGATGTCCTGGATGTGGTAGGGCGTACCCAGGATCGGTGAGTTCGCGAGGACCGCGGGTTCTTCGACACCCGGGATCCAGTAGATGCCAGCCTTCTGCCCGTTGCGGTGGATATGGTCGATCAGGCCCTTGATGTCCGGGAATGTCGCCGTATTCGGCGTGGGGCGTCCGTTGGCGTCGAAGCTGCCCTGCCAGCCGGAATCCATGTTGATGTAGTCGAAGCCATGCGCCTGCAAACCCGAACGGGCGAGCGCATCGGACTGCCTGGCGATATTGGCCTGGGTGAAGAAGGCCGGATCGATCGTCTGCTGGCTGAAACTGCTCCAGCCCAGATAAGGCCTGTGAGCGACGCCATTGACTTGCGCGCTCGCAGCCGACGCCAGCAAAAGCATGCCGCACGCCAGCGCGCATCGAGGCAACAAGCTTCGGATGGCCCGCGTCAATGAAACGCGCCGATGGCCCTTTTCGTGGGTGGGTAGTACCGGATTGGTAGATACAAATACAAAGGCATTCATCGAGGATGTCATCCTTCCGATAGTCAACGCGCATGGGGGCGTTCACCGAAACGTCCCCGACATTCCGGTGAGATGTATTTGTCCTACAATTAAAAGTAAGCCCGCGCCGCTTCGGCTGTCAAGGACTGTTTATCGAAGAAGTGAGACCTGACGCACTAAGTGAGAAGAGGACTGATCGTTTCGCGGTTCCAGGGGCGACCATGCATCGCATGCCGGCGCGGGTGTTTTCGGCTTTCGAGCGTTGCACTCGTGCCTGAGTCCTGGCGCGCTTCTACCGCATCAGATATTCGGCCAGTCGGGCCCGAACCGGGCTTTGCCTTCCTCAAGCGACATGGTGTGCCCATCGGGGCCGTCGGTGCTTAGCTGGTCGAGGAGGATCGCCGTGGCCAACGCGCACGCTTCGCAACCGCAGCGCCCGGAGCAACTGGGCCGGCTGCAGTCATCGGTGCAAGTGCAAGGCAGCCGGTCCATGCCATCGAGTTCGGGCATGCCTCGCTCGAAACATCCGTTGGTCGCCGGATAACGACGGAGCCCCTCGGCCGTCGGGAAAGCGAGATCGGGCATGGCGTAGGTACTCCGCGGACCCTGCAGGGCAAAGCATCACGTGAGTGACGTGAAGTCAGTGCGATCCTGCCGATGGTCAACCACCAATGGCCGCTCGCGCGATCTCGTCGCCACGGTCGAAAGCCTCCTGCTCCGTCTCGAAGGTGGGGCCATCGAAATGTCGTATGGGAGGCCGGCCCTCGATCGCGACGGCCTTGACCGACCAGGCCTTGTCTCCCGATCGCCACACAGTGAGGCAATAAGCGAAATCCCGGAACCTCGCGTTGCGTGTGAATTCGGTAATGCCACCTGAAGGCATGCAGGAAGCTCCGATCTCGTCCCTTTTGTTCATCAAGATTGATCTGACCACGATGCGACTCCTTGCACATGCGAGGGAGACCTGTAGCCATGCACGGGTCGTGCCATGAGTTTGACGCCGCGCATTTCAACAGCGACGAGGCTCGCGAGACAGGCGCAGGCGGCCGTCCGACGTGGCTGCGGGCATGATGCGTCCACCTGCGTGCGGGCGAGCCCGGGCATTTCCGGGTCACAAAGCGACCCAGCCGGGAGTTACATGGCGCGCGCAACCAGCCGATAGGACCGTCCACCGGCGGCCTTCACGACATAAAGCGCGCCATCGGCGATCTGCATGACCTCCTCGGCCGTCGAGGGTCCGGCGCAAAGTGCCACACCCATGCTGACGTGGACGGCAAGTTGCACGGTGCCGATGGCCATGGTCGGTTCCATCGCCGCGAGTACCTTGCGCGCCAGCAGGTCGGCGGCCGTCGGCGAGTCGATATCCTCGACGAGGACGACGAATTCATCGCCACCGATGCGTGCGACCAGGTCGTTCTTGCGCAGGCAGGCATGGATGCGCTGCCCTGTTTCGCGGAGCACATCGTCGGCGACGCCATGCCCCCAGGTGTCGTTGATGGTCTTGAAGTGATCCACATCTACGATCATCAACAGCACGCGCTGCGCACGGCTCAGGGCAAGCGCGATGAGTTCTTCGAAATGACGGCGATTGGCGAGCCCCGTGAGCGGGTCCAGCCGGGCCAGCCTCGACAGCTCCTGCTCGACCTGCTTGATCCTCGTGATATCGGTGGTCAGGGCATAGAACCCGCGCACATGCCCCTCGACATCCCGGTCCGGAACGAAGTTGGACTGGAAATAATGATGCTGCCCGCGAAGCTGCCCTTCGTAGTCGACGATGACCGCCTCGCCGCCAAGTACGGTCGCGATGGGCCCCTTGATCTCGCCGTAGATCGTTTCGCCACCGACCTCGCGCACGGTGCGTCCGATCATCGTCGCCCGGTCGCTGCCGGAGATGCGCTGGGCGTCGTCGTTGACGAAGGTATAGCGCTCGTTGGCGTCGACATGGGCGATCACCGCCGGCACATTGTTGGTGATCGTGCGCAGGCGCTGGTCGCTGTCGGCGAGCGCCTGTTCGGCGGCGATGCGCCTGGTCACATCCCTGCCGCTATAGACGAGTTCCCATCGATGGACGCTTTCCGGACTCGATTCCCGCCGGATCAGGGCTTCCAGCCAGACGTAGCGACCGGCTTTGTGACGCATGCGATACGTCGTCGTCGACGAACCGCCCGTGCGCCAGAGCGCGGCGATCGCATCGGCGACACGCACACGATCGTCAGGATGGACCAGGTCGGGACGCGCCTCGATGAAGTCCCGGGGTGCCCAGCCCAGCAGCTCCTCGATCGACGGCGAGACGTACAGGTGCGCGCCGTCGGCGCCCACGCGCAACACCAGGTCGCTGGCATGGTCGGCCAGCGTGCGGTAGCGCAGTTCGCTCTCCCGCATTCGTGCCGAAAGCCGCCCGCGCTGGGCCAGGGCCAGGGCGACCGGCAGCGTGATCAGGCAGGCCACGCCGACGAACATCTGCGCCAACAGTGTGTGCTCGACGGGGTTGCTACCCGGCGCCTGGGCAAAGGGCCCCGCGCCCACGGCCACCGCCACACTGGTGATCAGGGTCAGCAAGCCGATCCCCATGACCAGTCCGGAGAAGCGGTGACGAAATACCGCCCATAGCAGCGGCGGGTACACAAGGAACAGCAAGGCGGCTTGCGACTGCGAAAACACCACCAGGGTGACGGCGGTGACGACGCTCATGGTGCGCACGAACTGCCAGCGCCTGCCCGGCAATCCCAGCAGACGAGGACCTTCGCTGAGCGTCACGAGGGTGAGCGTGGCGACGATGACCATGCCCAGCACATGCGCGCGATACCAGTTGTCCAGGGTCGTCCAGAACGGGACGCCG
Source organism: uncultured Gammaproteobacteria bacterium (assembly GCA_963847335.1). Classification (GTDB taxonomy): domain Bacteria; phylum Pseudomonadota; class Gammaproteobacteria; order Xanthomonadales; family Rhodanobacteraceae; genus Luteibacter. The sequence continues at coordinate 772,078 of CAWJZF010000007.1, read as the reverse complement.
GTCGCCATGTGCACGATGACCGCCGCCAGTACACCGGACACCGCACAGCCGACGAGCGTGCTTGTCATGGCGACGCGGCCCAGCGCGGGGAAAGGCGTCGCCGCGGTGACCATGGCGAACCGGCGCCGGATCGCGGTGGCGACAATGGTTACCTCGATCATGTTGAGTGTCGCCAGGCTCAGCGCGAACAATGAAGGGCCGACGAAGGTCGAGCGGGCCGCGAACAGGGCGAGATACCCGATCGCCAGATACGGCAACCAATGGCTGGTGCGCACCCTGAGCAGGGTTCCGACGAGGATGCCATTGGCAATCCAGACCGTGACCACGCTACCCGTAGCGCCTGTCAGCCCGAAGGTATAGGCACTGCAAAGGAAGATCAGTCCACCGAACGCCAGCCAACGCATGGCGACCACGAGCCTTGAGCGTTGCGGGCTGTCTGGCATGGTTCGAGGCGCCCCTGGGGTGATTCGACCCGCCACGTATCCTCGCCGTGGCGTGACGGTACGTTGAAGTCCACCCGAGCCTCGTTCAGCTTAGCCCCGAGGCGACGAGGCGATCCTCGCCACCGCCCTTCCGGGGAGCGAGTCGCCGGGCCGCACCGGCCGGCGCGGCCCGACTGCGGCCAGTCAGCCCTTCCGCTTGAGCAGGTTCAGGACCTCGTCGGTGGTCAGGCGCTCGCCCAGCCGGGGAAAGATCGTCTCGACGCTGTTGCGATGCGCCTCGGCCTGCATGTCGGTCATCGCGTCGACGACCAGGGCGACGTTGTAGCCCAATTCATAGGCGTTGCGGGCGGTCGATTCCACGCCGATGCTGGTGGCGATACCCACCAGCACGACTTCGGTAACGCCATTGCGACGCAGGTACTGGTCGAGCGACGTGCCATGGAAAGCACCCCACTGAAGCTTGGTCACCACGTGGTCGCCTGGCTGCCGGTCGAGCTCGGGAAGGAATTCGGCCCAGTCGGCGTCCGCGGGAAGCGCATGCCGGCCGGCATCCGTGCGGCCCGGGGCGACACCGGTCACATTGACCAGGACGACCGGCAGGCCGTGTGCGCGGAACGCGCGCGTGAGCGTCGCGACGCGGGCGACGATGTCGGCGGCCGGATGCACGGTCGGCAAGCCGACGATGCCTTTCTGCATATCGATAACGACAAGGGCGGTCTTCGGATCGAGTTGGGTGGCGGGCATGGGAAGGTCCTTTATTTCGGGGGTGAGGGAACGGTGGCTTGCCATCGGGGAATCGTGCGGTCGAAGAACGTCGTGACGACAAGGATGGCGCCGAGGACACCCATGACGATCATCAGCCGGTGAAAGCCGGCGTCGGTGGGGCGGTCGCCGTAGACGAAACCGAGCAGGCTCGACGCCGCGATGGCGCCGATATAACCGGAGGTCCGCTGCAAGCCCGCGGCGGTACCCATCTCGCCGGCCGGCGCCTGGATATAGACACTGGCCTGGATCGCGGTCGACAGGACACCCTGGGGAATGCCGAACAGCAGCGCCGCCGCGCCGAGGACGAAGGCGCCGGAGGTGCTGCCGAGGAAGAGGAAACACACGCAGCCGGCGACGATCGCCGCGGTGCCGAGCAGGAGAGGTCCGCGAATGCCCTTCGTGCGCGCGGCAAGCAGGGCACAGGCTCCCGCCAGGATCGACATCGGCAGCGTGACAAGACCGGCCTTCGCGCTGCTGAAGCCCGGCCCCGACTGGAGCCACTGGGCGAAGCCGTAGAGCACGCAATACACCGGCAGGAAGACGAAGGCGTTGCGGATATAGGTCACCGAAAGCGGTACGTTCGCGGCCAGCATGCGCACATCGATGAAGGGCTGGCGGCGGCCTCGCGAATGCCGGATGAGTAGCGCGCACAACAGCGCGGCGACCGGCAACAGCAGCCAGTTCGGCGAGCGCAGGTTCATCAGGAACAGCATCGTCGCGAACATGAAGGCGGCGAACAGGGCGATGCCGGCCAGGTCGAGTTCCCTCATCACGCGCGACATGCTTTCGGGTTTGCGAACGTCTTTCGGAATCCACCACGCAACCAGCCCCATGGCGATCGCGGCGAGCGGCACGTTCATCAGGAAGATCGCGTGCCACCCCCACAAGCCGGTCAGTACGCCGCCGAGCACCGGCCCCAGGGCCACGGTCACCAGCGAGGCAAGCGACAGGAGGCTCATGGCGGTTCGCGGTGGCGGCGCACCGATCAGCGTGGCCCGTTCGCGAATGATCGTCATCGATGCCGGATAAGCGGCCGAGGTCCCGACACCCAGCAAGACGCGAACCGCGACCAGGGTCGCGAGCGACGAGGCGAACTCACCCACCAGCCCGGATAGCAGCACCAGGGCGAGCCCGAACAGATAGACGCGCCGGGCGCCGACAAGGTCCGCCATGCGGCCCATGGTCGGCTGCGCGATCGAACTGGCCAGATAAAGACCGGCGATAAGCCAGCCGGTTTGCGCGACCCTCGCATGCAGGTCGAGGCCGATCGGCACCAGCGCGGTCGAGATGAGGGTGGAGTTGACCGGATTGAGAATGCTGCCGAATGAGAGCGGCAGCATGAGGCGATAGCCGAACGGCTTCTGCCCTGCCCCGGCCATGTTGTCGGACAGGGCCGGTGCATCCATCGCGCTCATTGCTCGCCAAGCTTGCGCAGTGCGCCTATGGCCGCGAACAGGGCGTCGCGTTCTTCCGGCGCCAGTCGGCCGATCGCCTGGGTCAACCAGGCATGTTTCGCAAGCGACGTCTGTTGGCGCATCTGCGCGCCGGCGGCGGTCAATGCGATAAGAAACTGCCGGCCGTCGCTCGGATCCGGCCGGCGCTCGACGAAGCCCTGCTCCTCGAGGATCGCCACGGAGCCGCCCATGGACTGGGGCTTGATCTGCTCGGCCCGGGCCAGTTCGGCAATCGTCGCCGGCCCTGACTCAAGCCGGTGCATCACGGCGACCTGGGTCCAGGTGATGGACTCGGGCGACGAGGTCTCCTGGCGCAGTCGGCGCATCAGCAGGCCCAGCGACGCGCGCAACCCGGCGGCGCCCTCTTCGATGGAGATCGGTGTTCTGCTCATGGCGGGACTTTAAATCTTAGAAGTTCAACTTGCAAGACTGACTTGCAAGGTCGACTTCCATAAATCCCGACCGGACGATTATACCCTCGCCCTGGAGCGCACGACGCGGAGCTAATTCAATGGGGGTATTCCGCATCCCGGGCGTGCGCGATCGCATCGCGCAGATCCCCGGACAAGTGATCGTGGTTCAGGATGACCTTGCCCGAATGCACCGCGGTTATCGCCGAAAACGGCACGACGAAATCCCCGCCGTTCTCGATGTAGATCACCAGCTCCGAGGACGACCGGCGGATCTCGCGGACCGAGCCGATGCCGTCGGTACCGTCGGCGGTGAATACCAGGAAATTGCTTTCGAGGTTCTCGTGCATGGGTCGTACTCCTGGTGGCCGTGGCATGGGTGTTTCGGGAGGATGTCACCGGGGGCGTTATCTCTTCGTGGAGAACCTCGCGACCCGGTCGACGATGGCGCGGGTTAGTATGCGGACCAGCGAGAAGCTTCCGATGACGACAGCAATATTCCAAGGAGTAGCCATGCAAAGGTTTCTGGTCCGGCTGTTGACGATGGTTTGTCTCATGGGCGCGATCGCCGGTCCGGCGGCCGCCGCTTCCGCACCGACCCCGGTGACGCTCAAGGCCAGCGACGGTGTCCTCGTCCATGGCCTCTATTACCAGTCGCCCCATCCCAGGGCGCTCATCCTGCTGTTCCATCAGGCCGGCTCCAGCAAGGCCGAATATGCGTCGATCGCGCCAAGGCTCGTCGATGCCGGCTACAGCGCCATGGCGATCGACCAGCGCTCCGGCGGCGACCTTTTCGGTCCGAACGAGACCGCCAAAGGCCTCGGCCGCAAGGCAACGTATCTGGATGCGGAAAAGGATCTGGAGGCGGCGCTTGCCTGGGCCGGCGAGCAGAAGCTGCCGGTGGCCCTGTGGGGAAGCAGTTACTCCTCTTCCCTGGTCTTCCTGGTCGCGGCGAAACATCCGGATGCGATCAAGGCCGTCCTTGCCTTTTCGCCAGGCGAATACTTCGATCAGCCGTCCATGGTCCGCGATGCGGCCTCAAAGGTGAGCGTGCCTGTCTATGTAACGTCCGCGAATACCGCCGACGAGATCGATGCGGCGCGGAGCGTCCTCGCCGCATCGCCGGCCGCGATCAAGGTGCAGTACGTGCCGACGGCCGGTGGCGTGCACGGCTCCTCGACCCTGATCGCCGCGAAGAACAAGGCCGGCGCCGCGGCGAACTGGGATGCCGTCCTCGCCTTCCTCGCGAAGGCGTTTTAAGCCTGTTCGACGCGAACCGGGCGCGGCGCACGAGACGCCGCGCCCGTCGACCACCGCGAACGGGTGGCGCCGATGGTTGCAAGCTTATACTTGCCTTGACAACTATATACTAGGCAGCGACAATTGCGGGATACCGAAGCACCGCTCCCGCCGTCACTCCCCCTGCCCGGCTCGCGGCGATTTCGTCGGACCTTCGACTTACCGAGCCATCATGACCGCCCCATTCCGTCCACCCAATCTTGCCTTGAGCACGATTGGCCTTTCGTTGGCCATTTTCATGCAGGTGCTGGATTCGACGATCGCCAACGTCTCGTTGCCGACCATCGCCGGCAACCTCGGCGTCAGCAGCGACCAGAGCACCTGGGTCATCACCTCATTCGCCGTGAGCATGGCGATTTCGCTGCCGCTGACCGGCTTTCTTACCCGTCGTTTCGGTGAGGTGAAGCTGTTCGTCTGGTGCACCCTGCTCTTCGTGATGGCCTCGTTCATGTGCGGCGTCTCGCAGAGCATGGGCATGCTGATCCTGTTCCGCGCGATCCAGGGCGCGGTGGCCGGACCGATGTACCCGATCACCCAGAGCCTGATGATCGGCATCTACCCGCCGCACAAACGCGGCATGGCCCTCGCCCTGTTGTCGATGGTGGCCGTGGTGGCGCCGATTGCCGGGCCGATTCTCGGCGGCTGGATCACCGACAACTATTCGTGGCCGTGGATCTTCTTCATCAACGTACCGGTCGGCATCTTCGCCTGCATCGTGGTGACCCAGCAGATGAAGGGGTGGCTGGAGACATTGCAGCGACCGAAGATGGACTACGTCGGCCTGGTCACCCTGATCATCGGCGTGGGCGCCTTGCAGATCGTGCTGGACAAGGGCAACGACGAGGACTGGTTCAACTCCACCTTCATCGTCGTCACCAGCATCGTCGCGGCCGTCAGCATCGCGGTGTTCCTGATCTGGGAGCTGACCGACAAGAATCCCATCGTCGACCTGAAGCTGCTTCGCCATCGCAACTTCAAGTACGGCACGCTGGCCCTGATCCTCTCCTACGCGGCGTATTTCGCGATCAATCTGCTGCTGCCCCAGTGGTTGCAGCGCAACCTCGGCTACACGGCGACATGGGCGGGTTTCGCCGCGGCGCCGCTCGGCATCATCCCGGTGCTGCTGACCTTCGTCGTCGGTCGCTACGCCACGCGCTTCGATCTGCGCCTGCTGGCGTCGATCGCCTTCGTGATCATGGGCGCGACCTGCTTCATGCGTTCGGACTTTTTCCTGGATATCGACTTCGCACACGTCGCCATGATGCAGCTGTTGATGGGACTCGGCGTGGCGTTGTTCTTCATGCCGGCCACGGTCATCCTGTTGTCCGACCTGAACCAGAACGAGATCGCCTCGGGCTCGGGGCTGGCCACCTTCCTGCGCACCCTGGGGGGCAGCTTCGCCGCCTCGTTCACCACCTTCATGTGGGATCGCCGGGCGGTGCTGCATCACGAGCGTTTGTCGGAAAACATCACGGCTTACAGCACGACGGCGCAGACGGCCATGACCCAGCTGGGCCACGGCAACGAGCCGATGGCAGCCAGCATGATCAACGGGATGATCACCCAGCAGTCCTACCAGATCGCCTTCAACGAGCTGTTCCGCGCGCTGGGCTGGATCTTCCTCGGACTGGTCTTCGTGATCTGGCTGACCAGGCCGCCGTTCGGCGCGAAAGCCGGCGCGGCGGCGGCTGGTCACTGATCGGCGTTCAGGGCGTTCACCGGAACCGGCCGAGTGCGAGCCACGGCGTCCCCCGATACGATTCGGCGACCATCCATGCGCCACAGGCAATGGCCGCGGAGATCGTGAATGCCGTCCATTGCGTACGATCCGGCGGCATGGTCGCCAGACCCGGCCCCCAGACCAGCAAGGTGATGATGCCCAGCATGGCCGCTTCGAGCATGGCCGCCAGTCGCGGGAAGATACCGAACAACACGCCGACGCTGGCAGCGATGCTGCCCGCGCCCGTCAGGTAAACCCAGGCAAGCGGCATCGGGAGCCATGCCGGGATGAAGGCGGCTGTCTGCTCGCTATAGACGAAGTGGTAAAGCCCGATCATCGGCAGCGCGATGGCGAACAGCAGCCGCGCGTTGCGCATGCCTTTCGCGCCGACGGCGAAGCGCAGATGTGCCCTCTCCCATTCGCCCGCATACATCGCGAAGACTACCCAGCCACCTGACAGGATGACGGCGATCTCGCCGAAACCGAGCCAGGTCGCTTCCATCTGCGGCACGAAGACCACGGCCGGAAGCTTCAGCAGGACGACCCACAACAAGAGATAGATCACCAGGACACGGGACGACAGCCTGACCGTGCGTCTCACCAGCAGGCCGATGCCGGTCAGCAGTTCGATCGCGGCGCAGGCGTAGGCAAGCACCTGTCGCCCTGGCAGGTACTCGATGGGAATACGCTGCCAGACCAGGGCGAAGTCGCCGTGGATCAGTCCAAGAACGCCAAGACCGATCATCGTCAGCGCGAACACCGCCTGTGCGAGGCTGATGCCATACCTGCCCGCGAGAGCCGTCGCGGACGACGGGCCGTCGGCAAGGAACGTCGGCTGCGGAACATCCGTTCGGATCGAGCTGTTCATGCCTGTCCTTCGCGCGGGATTGTCTCAAGCGGCCAGAAAACAACCCGCGAAACATAAGGCGATCGGCGGGACGAAAGGTAGGTCCAATTTCGCTCTGCCGCGCCATACCAAATGCATCGGTCATGCGTCTTTCGATCGCGTATCGGTGGCGATCCAGTTCACTTCCCAGGTACGCCCGCCATCGTCGGAGAAGGCCTGTTCGAAGCGGGCCGAGTCGGGCGTGATGTCCGAGATGATGAATCGAACGAGGATCGCCCGGCCGTTGATCGTTTCCTGATCGTAGAATTCGCCGCGGCCATTCCTGAATTCGCCGATCGTCGGCGTGCCCAGCGTGCCGCCCGCACTGCTCGAAAAATTGAGGCTCCACTGCCGGGCTTCCGGGTTGTACAGGCGCAGCGAAAGCGCCTCGATATGCCCCGCGGGACCACGGACATCGAGCTCGACCAGGTTGGCGCGGCCCTGCCAGACCTTGCGCACTACCGTGTTTCCCTCGTAGGCCACCCATTCGTCCGAGCCGGTCAGGGGATGGAGGCGGCGCTTCAGCTGGGTTTTCCAGGTGCCGATTTCCCAGTCGAAATCATGCTGCCCGTCACGGTGTGCGGGTGCGCCCTGGCCTTGCAGCGCCCTGCCCGGGAAAGGCTGGATACCGATAAGGACGACGGACAGCAAAAGGACTGCTCGAGCGAGTCTGCGAGTGATCATCGTCGATCCCTGGGTGGAATGAGCGTGGATGATCGAAGTGCCGATGGGTTGCCGCAATAGCCACTATCGACGGCGATGGCATAGCCAATCCATCGCGGACGAAGGTCCTCAGGTGCGGGGAAACCGTTCGTGGATTTCGACCGCCAGGCCCTCGATGCGCTCGGTCAGCTGCTTGGTCAGCTCGGTGAGCCGGGTGTTCTGCTCCAGCAGTTCCAGCAGCCGCTCCGCATCGCGGGCGGCGGCGATCTGCCGTTCCTGGTTGGCCGTGGCCAGGTCTTCACGATGTAGCGCATCCGCCTCGGACTGCGCCTTGTCGCGCGCCGCCTGCCGGGTTTGCGCGAGGAGGATCAATGGCGCCGCATACGCGGACTGCAGGCTGAAAGCGAGATTGAGCAGGATGAACGGGTAGACGTCGAACTTGACCAGGCCACTCACGTTCGCCGCGATCCAGAGCAGCACGATGATGGTCTGCGCGCCGAGGAAGGTCGGCGTGCCGAAGAAACGCGCGAACGCCTCGGCCTTCAGCGCGAAGGTATCGTTGCCGAATGTCGCGGCGAGATGGTCGTGCACGCGTTGAAACCGCAGGTGGTCCGGGCGGGTGATACTCATGGCGGCGGTCTCCGGCGGCGAAAACCATCGCCGCAACGGCGAACTATACGTCAGCGCCGAAGACATGTCGCAGCCGCGATGCGACGCAAAAAACCGCGAATGTTAGTGCGTCGTGGACAAATGCTGCACTGCAACTAACGATAAGTTAGCGAACGAACATGAATGTCACGGCTCCATGTCCGTTTACTTGACGCGCGTCGCAAAATTGACGCTCACGACTTTTTCCTACGAGACGCGACCTCTATGCTCAGGGCGTGTTATCGATCTGCGAAGCCTGCGTGCACGCAGGCATGTCGCCGATGGCGAAGGACATCGTGATTGCCACGAAAGGCGTCGGTACGGGCTTCGTCAATGCCCGTCGCTGAAAGTCGACGCTCGCCTCCATTGACCAAATCGGAGCATCCAACGCGATGCCCTGCACGCCTGATCAGACAACAGGCGCGGGGCTCGGCTGCGCGCGAATTGCAAGGTCATGCAGCAAGCCTCGTATCTTGGCCGACCGTTCATGATTGACACGATATAAACGTCTAGACGTCCATACCGGACTAGACTCCCAGACCGGAACATTGCAGCCGCATGACGAAGAAGATTGAGCAGGCGCACGACGAAGACACCATCGATCTCAATGCGTTATTCGGCACACTTCTCGACCACAAGTGGCTGATCGTCGCCATCACCGGGTTCTTCTGCGTGGCCAGCGTGTTGTACACGTTGCTCGCCACGCCGATCTACCAGTCCACGGCGATCGTCCAGGTCGAACAGAAGACCCCCAGCCTGCCCGGGCTCAGCGACCTGACCCAGTCGCTGGGGACCACCGCGTCGCAGGCGGTGACCGAAATCGCATTGATCACCTCGAGGCTGGTGATCGGCCAGGCCGTGGACGACCTCCACCTGGATATCCAGGCACAGCCGCAACGGCTGCCCGTGCTCGGCGACTACCTGTCGCGAGGGCATGCGCCGGGCTTTCCCGGGCCGGTGCAATTCGGGCTCAGCCGCTATGGCTGGGGCGGCGAAGTGCTGGATATCTTCAAGCTGGAAGTGCCCGACGAGATGCTCGGCAACAAGATGGAGCTTCGTAACCTCGGCGGCGGCGCATTCGACCTTTACGACGCGAGCGGCACCCTGATCCTGCACGGCACCGTCGGCCAGCTGGCCAGTGCGAAGGGCATCACCATCCAGGTCAGGCAGCTCACGGCCAATCCCGGCACGCGCTTCGACGTCACCAGGCAGCCGGTCCTGACCACGATCGGCCATCTTCAGACGGACGTCGTGGCGCTGGAGCAAGGCACCGACTCGGGCATCATCGGCCTGACCTACAACAACGCCGACCCTGACCTGGCGCGGCAGGTACTCGAACGGATCACCACCGCGTACGTGCGCCAGAACGTCGACCGCAACTCGGCCGAAGCCGCGAGCCAGTTGCAGTTCGTCAAGGACCAGTTGCCCAAGGTCCGCCAGGATCTGGACAAGGCGCAGGCGGCAATGAGCGTCTTCCAGACCAAATCGCATTCGGTCGACCTCAGCATGCAGACCAAGGGTTTGCTCGACCAGGTCGTCGCCCTGGATACCAGCATCCAGCAACTGCACCTGCAGGAGGCGGATATCGATCGCCGCTTCACCCATGACCATCCCGCGTACAAGGCGCTGATGCAGCAGATGGGACAGCTGCAGGCGCAGAAGGACCAGTTGCAGAAACAGGTCGGCGGCCTGCCCGACACCCAGCAGGAACTGCTCAAGCTCAATCGCGACGTCCAGGTCAGCAGCCAGACCTATACAAGCCTGCTCAACCAGGCGCAGCAGCTGGACATTGCCCGCGCCGGCACGGTCGGCAACGTGCGCATCGTCGACAAGTCCGAGGTGGACAAGACCCAGCCGGTGCAGCCGCGCAAGCTGCTGATCATCGCCATCGTCACCTTCCTTGGCGGGTTCCTGTCGCTGGCCTTCGTCTTCCTCAAGCAGATCCTCAATCGCGGCATCGAGGACCCCTCGGTGATCGAGGACCTGGACCTGCCGGTCTACGCATCGATCCCGATGAGCCCGAGCCAGCGCGCCCGCTCGACCAGGCAGCACAATGGGCATAGCGGCCGGGGCCCCCTGCTTGCCATCGGCGAACCGGCCGACCTCGCCGTCGAGGCGATCCGCAGCCTGCGAACCAGCCTGCATTTCGCCCGCCTGGAAGCGAAGAACAACGTGCTGATGATCACCGGCTCCAGCCCGCACGCGGGCAAGACCTTCGTCTCGGCCAACCTTGCCGCGGTGATCGCGCAAGCCGGGCAGCGCGTGCTGCTGATCGATGGCGATATGCGACGCGGCACCTTGCACAAGGTCTTGCGCATCAAGCCGGCCAAGGGCCTGTCGGACATCCTGGTCGGCGGCGACGAATTCGCCGCCGTGGTCCAGCACGGCGCGGTGGACAATGTCGATTTCGTCAGTCGCGGACGGGTGCCACCCAACCCTTCCGAACTGTTGATGCATGAGAACTTCACGAAGTTCATCCGCGGCGTCGAGCCGCTCTACGACCTGATCATCGTCGATACGCCACCGATCCTCGCGGTAACCGACGCGGCGGTCATCGGCCGTCATGCCGGCACCAGCCTGCTGGTCGCGCGCTTCGGGCTTAACAATGCGCGCGAACTGGCCCTGGCCAAGAAGCGTTTCGAGCAGAACGGCGTGGAGATCAAGGGTGCCATCTTCAACGCGGTGGAGCGTCGGACCGCCGGCTACTCCGAGTATGCCTATTACAAATACAAAGCCGACCCGGCCTGACCTCCCCATGACCATGCAGGCGAAGAGCGGATCGACCACCATGTCGCGCATCCTGATCGTCGGAAACCACACCTGCGGCAATCGCGGCGACTGCGCCATCCTGCGCGGCCTGCTCGAGTGCCTGGAAGAAGTGTTGCCGGAAAGCCGCATCGACGTGACCAGCCGGTTCCCGACCAGTTCGGAGTACCTGCTCGGCAGGCCGCTGCTGCCCGATACGCTCAATGGCTACTATATCGGCGCGAAGAAGCAGCGCTTCGGCCCGGTGCGTTCGCTCCTGCTGCGCAAGCTGGTGCCGTGGCTGCTGCATGGCCATCTCAACCAACGCTGGTGGAGGCGCTGGGCGAAGTTGCCCGGCCACCATCGCCAATACATCGATTCGCTGAAACAGTACGACCTGGTGATCCAGGTAGGCGGCTCGTTCTTCGTCGACCTGTACGGCACGACCCAGTACGACCAGGTCAGTTGCGCCCTGCTCGCCGGACGACCGACCTACCTGATCGGTCACAGCGTGGGACCGTTCCAGCATGCGTTCTTCCGCGAGATCTCGCAGTCGGTGATGTCACGGGTCGATGCGCTGGCGCTGCGCGAGGAAGTGAGCGCGCGACATATGCATGAAAGCGCGATCCCGCAGGACAAGGTGCGCTGGGCGTCGGATACCGCCTGGCTGGTCCATCCCGGCGAGCCGGTCGCGGTCGATACCGCACAACCGACCGTGGCGGTGACCTTTCGCGAACTTGCACCCTTCGACAAGCGCCTTGGGGTGACCCAGGCGGAGTACGAGAGCGCGTTCGCCACCTTGCTGGACGCGGTCATCGAGGCCGGCTACCGGGTCGTGGCGCTATCGACCTGTACCGCCATCGACGGCTATCCCAAGGACGATCGCATGATCGCGCTCAACGTGCGATCGCGCCTGCGCCATCCGGATGCCTTCGATGTCGAGATGAACGAACTGAACGACGTCGAGCTTGGTCGCCGGCTGGGCGCCTGCGTGCTGACCATCGGCACGCGGCTGCACAGCGCGATCATCTCGATGAACTTCGGCACGCCGTCCGTGGCGCTCAATTACGAGCACAAATCCGAGGGCATCATGAAGCGCCTCGGCGTGGACGACCTGGCCATGCCAGTGCGCTCCCTGCTTGACGGCAGCCTGCTGGCCAAGGTGCTCATCCTGCTCGGGGACCAGACGCTACGCCCGCGCGTCGCGGCGGCGGTGGCTCGCGAGAAAGCCTTTGCAAGGGAGGCCCTGCTCGCCACCCTGGCGATAGGGCCTTAAGCATGCGCGTACTCTTCGTCCTTCCCGAGTTTCCCAAGTACTCGGAGACCTTCGTCATCGACCAGATCGTCGGCCTGCTCGACCGTGGCTTCGATGTGCGGATACTCGCGATCAGTCGCGGCCCGGAGCCGGCGCCCGACGACGTGGTCGCCAGGCGCGGGCTGATGGATCGGGCAACCTTCATCTTCGAACACTCGGCCAGCGCATCGAAGACCTGGCAGATCCTGTTGCGACGCGTACGCCAGGTACTGCCGGGGTTGCCGCGCGCGAAAGTGCGGCGCGCACTATCGGTGCGCCGTTATGGTCATACGGCCAGGTCGCTGATCCTGGCCGGGGCGGTCCAGCGGCTGCGCGAACCACTCAAGGCACACGCCGTCATCGCCCACTTCGGACCGACCGGCGTGCTCGCCGCGAACCTGCGTGCGCTGGGTCTGGTCGACGGCCCATTGTTCACCGTATTCCATGGTTACGACCTGTCGCGGCATAGCGTGCTGGCCCGGCACGCCGCCGACTACCAGCGATTGTTCGCCAGCGGCGAGCGGATGCTGCCGATCAGTACCGTATGGCAGGACAAGCTGGCCGCCCTGGGCTGCGCCCCGGACAAGATCCTGGTGCATCGCATGGGCGTCGACCTTGGCAGCTTCCGGCTGCGACCGCTGGCGGACATGTCGTCGCTGCGAAACCGCCCACTGCGCGTGGTCACCGTGGCACGGCTGGTCGAGAAGAAGGGCGTGCGCTATCTGTGCGAGGCGGTGGCACGGCTGGTTGCACAGGACGTATCGATCGAGCTGGAAGTGATTGGCGACGGACCACTGCAGGCCGGCCTGGAACGCTTCGTCAACGCGCAGGCGCTTGGCGCGCACATCCATATTCGCGGTCGTCGCGACAAGGCCCATGTGCAGGCCGCGCTTCGTTCCGCCGATGTGTTCGCGCTACCCAGCGTCACCGCGGCGGACGGCGACCAGGAGGGCATCCCGGTGTCGCTGATGGAGGCCATGGCCAGCGGCGTGCCCTGCCTGTCCACCCTGCACAGCGGGATTCCCGAACTTATCGAGGACGGCATTTCCGGCTGGCTGGTGCCCGAGCGCGACGTCGACGCGCTGGCCGACAAACTCGCCGGGATACAACGCGGCGACTTCGACCTTGCCGCGATCGCACGATGCGCGTGGCTGACCGTGGAAACCCACTTCAACCAGACCCGGCTGCACGACCAGCTGGCCGCGCACCTGAACCGGGAGGCCTGACCCATGCCGTCGGCCAGGCGGGACGCCTTGTGGACTGCCGCTTCGGCGGTGGTCAGCGCGGTCAGCACCCTGTTGCAGATCTCGGTGCTCGCCCATCATGTCGACGCGCACCTGCTCGGCGCGCTGGCCATCGTCAACGTGGTCAACGCGATCGCGATGCTGCTGCAGGACATGGGCCTGAGCAGTTATCTGATCCACCGGCAGAACATCAGTCGCCCGGAACGCACCTCGCTGTTCATGATCAGCGCGGCGTTGGGCCTGCTCTCGGCGCTGGTGCTCTTCGGGATCTCCTTCGCGGTGGCCGATCTGTATGGTTCGGACGTACTGGGCCATCTGTTGCGGCTGTCCACCGTCAACTTCCTCCTGCTCGGGCTGGCCGCGCAATACCAGGCGAGCCTGATCAAGAACTTCCAGTTGCCCAGGCTTGCCCGCATCGAAGTGATCGGCCGGCTCTCCGGGCTGGCCACGCTATTGGTGCTGGTGCTTGGCTTCGGCGCATCGATCGAGGCGGCGGTCTACGCGATGATCGTCAACAGCCTGGTGCGACTGCTGTGTTTCGTTGCCCTCGCCGAGCGCGACTGGCATCCGGGACGCGCATTCGATCGGGGCATCATCGGCCTGGCACTCCGTTATGGCGCGTTCCAGCTGGGCTCGCAGGTGATCAACCAGCTGCGCAGCCAGGCCGACCAGATCATCCTCGGCAAATTCCTCGGCCTCGGCGCGCTGGGCGTGTACTCGCTGGCCAAGGAACTGGTGCTGCAGCCGACCAAGCTGATCATGCCGGTGGTGCAGCGACTGGCCTTGCCGCGACTGGCCACGCGCCAGGACGACCCGCTGGCCTTGCGCAAGGCCTACCTGATCGGCCTTCGTGGCGTGTCGATCTTCAGCGCGGGCGTCTTCATCATGGTGGCGGTGTTCGCGCCACCGGCTGTGACCCTCCTCTATGGTCATCGCTACGACGGCGTGGCGGCCCTGATTCCGCTGATGCTGCTGTTTGGCATGCTGCGGCCGCTTGGCTCCCTTATCGGCGCATTGAGCCAGAGCCTTGGCCGCTCCGATATCGAGTTCGGCTGGAACCTGAAGATCAGCGGGGTGACCTTGCTGGTCAGCGTGATCGGCGCGATGTCGCGCTCGCTCCAGGTGATGGCGGTGGCACTGGCCATCAGCCAGGTCCTCGCCACGGTGCTGTCGTACTACTTCTTCTCCTCGAAGATCATCAAGCTGACCGCGGGTGAATTCTTCCGCTCGTGGACGCTCGAGACCTTTCTTCCCTACGCCTTCCTGATGCTCGCCGTGCTGATTTACCCGGCGGACGACTGGAAGGCCAGCGTCGTCCGCTTCGCCCTGGCGACACCGCCCCTGCTGTGGGTGACATGGCGCAGCCGGCACGCGTTCCTCAACCACCGTCTCCATCCGGCGAGTACCTGAGCATGGCCCTGGTGAGCGTTTACATCCCGACCCGAAACCGTTCGGCACTGCTGCGCCGCGCCGTCGACTCGGTGCTGGCGCAGACCTGGCCGGAGATCGAGGTACTGATCTGCGACGAGGCCTCGACCGACGATACGGCCGATCTCGTGGACGACTATGCCCGCCGCTATCCGGGCAAGTTCACTTACCTGCGCAACGACACCCCGCAGGGCGCCTGCCGTGCGCGCAATCGCTGTATCGAGCGGGCCTCGGGCACCTACGTCACCGGGCTGGACGACGACGACCTGTTCCATCCGCAGCGTATCCGCTGCCTGGTCGATCTGTATCGACGCCACGAGCCATCGTTCGCCTGCAGCACGTTCCGCTATTTCCAGTCGATCGAACAGATCGCGGACTTGCGCGACCGAAGCTACGCCGCGAGCGACTTCGACAAAGTCGAAACCCTCACCCTGGCCAACCTGCTTTACGCCAACCTGGCCGGCAATCAGGTACTGACCGAGCTGTCGCGGATGAAGGCGCTGGGTGGCTTCGACGAAGCCATGCCCTCGTGGCAGGACTACGACATGTGGGTGCGCCTGGCCGACCACTACGGTCCGGCCGTGCGTACGCGCCAGGTTCTTTCCTTCGTCGACGACGACCGTTCGCGCGCGCGTATCCGCAATTCGAGCAAGCGCGCCGAGGGTAGCGAACGCTTCATCGCCAAGCATGAGGATCTGATGAGCGCCGACCAGCGACGCAACCACCGCAATATCCAGTTCGTCATGAACGGGCAGCGCGCACCCTTCGCCCAGATCGTGCGCAATGTCTCGCTGGGCGGATACAAGTCGACGCTGAAGGTGCTGTTGCACAAGTTCTTCGGCGTGGCGATCGGTTGAATGAGAGGCAAACCGTGCTGATCAACAAGACACGTGCCGCGGCGATCACCCTGATGGCGATGATCTTCGTGCAGATTCCGCTGACCCACAGCGCGGCGAGCAAGTCGCACGTCAACGTCTATCACATCCTTTTGCTGTTGCTGCCGATGCTCTACTTTCCGGCGCTGCGCTATATCAAGGTCAACCCGGCGACCGTCTTCATCGGGGCGATGGTCGCGACCTCGCTTGCCGCCGCGGCGACCTACGGCGGTGGCATGCGCTCCTCGCTGATCGTGTTCGTGGCGACCTCGTATTTCCTCGGCGTGGTGTTCGGGCGCAAGTTGCTGGACTGGGAGCTGCGCAAGATCTTCGTCTGGATGCTGGGTTGCTGCCTCGCTTTCGTCATCCTTCGCGACATGGTCTACGCCGGCCAGCTCGGCGCGGTCTATGCGCGCAGCGAGGGCGCCTCCGGCGTGCTCTACATGTCCACCGGGGGACGAAACATCGAGGCGAGCCTGCTCGCGCTGCTGTCGATCCTGCTCCTCGGTACCCGGGTCTATCCGATCGCCGCCGGGATCGCCTTGCTGACCAGCGCCATGATGCTGTCCAGGTCAGGTCTGGTCGGCACCGGGGTCTCGATCCTGATGGCCGCCTGGCGCATGCGCAAAACGCGCCATTACTACTTCTACAGCTTCTCGGCCGTGGCGATGATCGTCCTCATGGGCGGCATGGTGCTCTCGTCGGTGATCGACATCCCCGTCCTCGATCGCTTCAACCTCCAGGCGGAGACCAACCTCGAGCACAAGAACGTCGGCCGCCTCGCCTTGTGGACCAGTGCCGGCAGCGCACTGAAGCAGAACGTGCTGGGTTACGGCATCGGCAACGGCGTGCCCATGATGGAACAGATCTCCGGCCTGACCTTCGTGGAGAACAATGTCCACGATATCTACCTGCAGTTCCTGCTCGAAGGCGGCGTGCAGTCGCTGCTGCTGTTCCTGGTCCTGGCCGTGCATATACTGATGATCCCGGCCGAAGGCCAGCAGCGGAACATCAAGGCTTTCCTGCTTTGTTACCTTCTGCTGGCCTTCATCGAATTCAGCGGTTACGAAGCCTACTTCTGGTTCTTCGTCGGCATGTTCTACGCGCGTAACGACGTGCGCCTCGTCCAGGTCCGGCGCAAGGCCGCCGAAACGGACAGGGCCAGGCGGAACAAGTGGCGGCGTCCGGCCGCGCTCCCCTCCCCCGATCTTCCCGACGCGGAACCCGGCCATGCTCGATGACTTTCGCGCCGACGCGCGCCGCCTGAAGTCCATGCCCGGCTTCCATGGCCTGGTCTGGTGGATGCTCGACCAGTCATTCTGGGTGATCCTCACCTACCGGCTCATTGCCACCGCTCGCGGCACCTGGTGGCACGCGCCGCTGCGCGTGCTGGAGAAAGTCGCCGAATTCGTTTTCAAATGCTATCTGCCGACGACCACGACGATCGGCCCGGGGCTGGTGATCTATCACGCCTTCGGCATCATCGTGAACGGCAAGACCCGGATCGGGGCCAATTGCACGCTGTATGCCCGCGTCTGCATCGGCAATCGCTGGCCCGGCGACGGCACACCGGTGATCGGCGACAACGTCATCGTCGGCACAGGCGCCTGCATCTTCGGCCCGGTGGTCATACCCGACAACTATGTCGTGAAGGCCAACGCCGTCATCACCCCCGCCTCGCTTCGCCAGAGCGACACCGAATCCCCCCTCCCCAACACGCCCCCTTAGGAGCAACCCATGAGCTCGGCAAACGTGCGATTGTCGATCGTCATCATTACCTGGAACGAGCGGGAGAACCTCGAGCGCTGCCTGTACTCACTGCTGGACAAGGTCGACTTCGAGCGCGACGAGGTCATCGTCGTCGACAACGGCTCGAAGGACGGCAGCGCCGAATTCGTCGCCAGCCTGCCGCAGATTCGCTATTTCCCGCTGGAGCGGAATTTCGGGGTCGGCCCGGCGCGTAACCGGGGACTGTTCCTGGCCCGCGGCAAGTACTGCATGACCCTGGACAACGACACCATCTTCCTCACGCCGGATCCGGGTTCGATCGTCGAGCAATTCTTCCAGACCCATCCCGATGCAGGCGTGGTCGGCTTCCAGCTGCTCAACGCGGACCGCAGCCGCCAGGATTCGACACGCCGGTTCCCGCGCTTCTACCAACCGATCGCCGCGCGGATTCCGGCCAGCCGCAAGCTGGGCTTCGTCCGGCGCGAACTGGAGCGCCACCTGATGACGGACACGCGCTTCGAGGACGATGTCGACCCGTTCGAAGTGGACTACGTGCTCGGCGCCAACCAGACCTTCACCAAGGACGTCGCCGCGCTCTTGATGGGCTACGACGACCGCATCTTTTTCGGACCGGAGGATGCGGAGTTCTGCGTCCGTACGCACAAGCTGGGTTTACGCAATTACTACTGCCGCCGGATATCGATCGTGCACGATTACAAACGGCGCACGCGCAAGTTCTCGAAGCTGACCATCAAGCATCTGGCCGGCTTCGCCTACATGCTGAAGAAGCATGGCGGCGTTTATCGCTATTCGTCGAGCGAGCGCCGCTGACACCGGAGACCTTTCATGCATCGTCGCGAGTTCCTTCACCATTCCCTATGGGGCCTGGGCGCCTTCGTCCCGCTCGGCAGCCTGTCACTGGGCGACGCCCTCGCCGCCGTCGCCGGCCATCGTTACTACATCGACAGTGAAAGCGGCAACGACGGCCACGACGGCAGCAATGCCGGAACGGCCTGGCGCAGCCTGAAAAGGCTCAACCAGGTAACTTTCGCGCCGGGCGACCAGATCCTGTTCAAGCGTGGCGGCGATTACGCCGGCGTCTTCCAGCCGAAGGGCTCGGGCACCGCGGCCGCACCGATCGTGGTCGACGCCTACGGTGGCGGTACGCCTCCCCACCTCCATGCCGATGGCGACAGCCCGTCCACGGTGCGCCTTGAGAACGTCGAATACTGGACGCTGCGAAACCTGGCGATATCCAACCAAGGGCCGAAGGCGCTCCCGCGACGCACCGGCGTCCACCTGCTGCACGAGGATTTCGGCATCGTGCATGGCATCGTGCTGCAAGGCCTGCATGTCCACGACGTCAACGGTTCCGCAGTCAAACAGCAAGGCGGCGGCAGCGCGATCCTGGTGCAGGCGACCGGCAAGAGCCGCGCCACGCGGCATCAGGGGCTGACGATCCAGGACAACATCATCGAGCGCAGCCAGCGCGACGGCATCCTTTTCCTCGGCGCAGGCAGCCGTACGGGCGGCCTGGCCACCGGGGTGATCGTCCGCGGCAACCGCATCAGCGAGGTTCCCGGCGACTGCATCCTGGTCAAGGGTTGCGACGGCGCGCTGGTCGAGAGAAACACGGTCAGCCGTTGCACCGCCCTGCCGCGCGGTGAAGCGGCAGCCGGAATCTGGCCATTCGACTGCGACAACACCCTGGTCCAGTACAACGAGGTCAGCGACCACAAGGCCTATGCCGACGGCGAAGGCTACGACGCCGACTTCAAGTGCCGGCGCACGGTGATCCAGTACAACTACAGCCATGACAACGCCGGCGGCATGGCCCTGGTCTGCAACGATGGCCGCAACCCCGGCGATGTCGGCAATACCGGCACCATCGTGCGCTTCAACGTGAGCATCAACGATGCGCTACGCAAGACCGGCTCGGCGTCGCTGCGCCTGTCCGGCCCCGTCGACGGCAGCCAGATCTACAACAACATCATCATCATCCCCGAGAAGCCCATCGCCGGATCCGAAGTCACCGTATTCAAGGCGGCCAGCTGGAAAGGCGTGCCGAACGGCACGGCCATTCACGACAACATCGTGCTCTCGCCGCAGCCGCCCGGTATCGACATGCAACTTGCCACGGCGAACGCGCCAGGCGAGAACCGGGTCTATACGTCGCAAGCGAAGGCGGCAGGCGCGCAGGGTTCCTCCATGCCGGCCGATGGCGAGTTGCTGAAGCGATTCAGCCAGCACCGTCCGTCGCTTGCCGAGGTCAATGCCCTGGTCAAGGCCTGCTTCGTCAATGGCAAGCCGGTCCCGAATGCGCTGGACCTGATCGGCAAGCTGGCTCAGGCCGGCTGAACGCCTTCCCGTAACCGCGCCTTGCGCGCCGCCAGTCGCCCGATCAGGCGCTTGCCGATCGCCTGACCGGGCACTTCGACGAAGCGGTAGGTCAGCGTCGATACCAGCACCGTGCCGGCCAGGGCGATCAGCACCGTGGCAATGAAGTACATATCCGGACCGAGATGGTCGCCGGCATGGACTTTCGCCAGGACTTTTCGCGCCACCTGCAACATGAAGAAATGGGTCAGGTACCCGCTGAAACTGATCTTGCCGATATGTTGCAGGGGACGATTGACCAGCCAGCGGTAGGGTTGCCGGAAGAGGCACAAGGCCAACATGGCAAACGCGGCGCCATAGATGAAGACGGCACGTTCGTCGTCCAGGCACTGGGGCGCGATCAGCAACGTGGCCACCGCCAGCATGAACCAGCAGGCATTCCAGCGCCGGTCGCCCTGATGGAAGAACCGGGTCAAACGCCCCGCTTCGCCGAACAGCACGAAATAGGCGCAGATGCCGAACAGAAAGACCGGTAGCTGGTTCGGCAGCCAGACAAAGACATAGCGAGACCACAACCCCATGTCGTCGACCGGCGAATGCGCCAGCAGCCACGGCCAGGTGGCGATGTCGAGAAGCAGGAAAAGCAGCAACGCCGCGAGCGCACGCGGGAAATTCCGCAGGGCCAGGAACGCCAGCGGAAACACGATGTAGAACGACATCTCCACACCGATCGACCAGCCGCCGGGAACCACGTCATTGGCGCCGAGCAGCCAATGCGGATTCCAGCCATTGACGAAGCCCAGGGTACCGAGCACCGTGCCCACCGGCGGCAGCGCCTGGCCCTTCAGCAACACCGGCAGCAGGCAGTAGACACCGAAGGCCAGGTAGAACATCGGCGCGATACGGAAAAGCCGGCGCAGGTAGAAATTCAGCCACTCGTTCGACTCACTGGCCCGCTTGCCCGCCGAGAGGAACAGGGTCAAGGCGCTGATCACGAAGAACAGCTGTACCCCGCGCGCGCCTTCGGCCGCGTAACGGCTGAGCCACGGCGACATCAGCGCCTCGTGACCCATGGCCTGGTAGATCTCCACGTTTCGCTGCGCGTGACTGAGCAGCACGCCAATGATCGCTACGCCGCGAAGCGCGTCGATGAAGTCGAGCTGGAGGGGCGGTTTTGCCTGCATCGTCAGAAGCGCGGGCTCAGATGCCATTGCCAGGCGCTGGCGAGGATATCGTCCAGGCTGACAAAGCGGGGCTGCCAGCCGAGCCGCTGCCGCGCCCGTTCGCTGGAGGCGACCAGGGTCGCCGGATCGCCGGGACGTCGTGGGGCGAATTCGTGGGGTACCGGGCGACCGGTCACCCGCTCCGCGGCGGCGATCACCTCGCGCACGCTGAAACCCAGGCCATTGCCCAAGTTGAAGGTGAATGCGCCTTCGTGGCTTTCGAGATACTCGACCGCCAGCAAATGGGCCGACGCCAGGTCGTTCACGTGGACATAGTCGCGCACACAGGTGCCGTCGCGCGTCTGGTAATCGTCGCCGAACACTTTCAGTCCCGCGCCCTGCCCCAGCACAGCCTTGAGCACATTGGGAATCAGGTGGGTCTCCGGGTCATGCGCCTCGCCGATCGTCGCGGACGGATCGGCGCCGGCCGCGTTGAAATAACGCAACGCCACCGAGCGCAAGCCGTACGCATGCGCGGCATCGACCAGGATCTTCTCCACCATCAGCTTGCTGCGCCCATAGGGATTGATCGGCTCGGTCGGATGGGCCTCGTCGATCGAGTCGGTCGCCGGGTGTCCGAAAACCGCCGCGGTCGAGGAAAACACCAGGCGGTTCACACCCGCTTCCCGCATCGCCTGCAGTAACACCAGGGTGTTGGACACGTTGTTACGGTAATACCGATAAGGCTTGCCGACCGACTCGCCGACCAGCGAGTGCGCGCAGAAATGGATGACCGCATCGAACCGGTGCGCCTCGAACAGCCGCGCCAGGGCAGGTGCATCGCCGATATCGCCAACGACGAAGGGAACCTCCGCCGGCACGGCCTCGCGATGCCCCGTGGACAGGTTGTCGTAGACGACCACCTCATGCCGATGGGAGACCAGGTAGTTCACCATATGCGAACCGACGTAACCCGCACCGCCACAAATCAGAAACTTCAAGCTGACGCCCCGGTTCACAAGGAAAGAATTGCATCGCCGACATCGAACGTACTTGCTAGACCTGCTCTTCGCTCACCGGCTCGGCGATCGGCAACTGTGCCGCCACCCTGGACGTCACGGCGATGGATGCCGCGGGCAACGGTTCGGCGGGACTGGCCACGGGGGCTGGGCTCGCCTTGCCCTCGCTGTGCACGAAGCCCTTGAACACGGTCATGAAGATGATGCGAAGATCAAAGCCAAGCGACCAGTGATTGATGTAGTAAAGGTCGTGCTCGATCCGTTTGACCAGGTCGGTATCGCCCCGCCAGCCGTTGATCTGCGCCCAGCCGGTGATACCGGCCTTCACAAGATGCTTGTGCATGTAGCCCGCGATCTCGCCCTTGAACTTCTCGACGAACATCGGACGCTCGGGGCGCGGCCCCACGATCGACATGTCGCCGCGCAGCACGTTGATGAATTGCGGCAACTCGTCGAGGCTGGTCTGCCGGATGAAGCGGCCGAAACGCGTCGTGGTCTTCGATTGTGCGCCGCCCCATTGCACGGCCTTGTTCTGCTCCAGGTCCACCGGCATGGAGCGGAACTTCAGCATCTCGAATTCCTTGCCGTCCAGGCCGACGCGGCGCTGGCGATACAGCACCGGCCCCGGGCTGGACAACTTCACGCCGATCGCGAGCATCAGCAGCAACGGGCTGATCATGAGCACGATGGCGCCGGCGATCAGACGATCCTCGATACCCTTGAGTATCCACGCGTGGCCGAGCAACGGACTTTCGCGCAAGGTGACCACGGGTACGCCGGCGAAATCCTCCATGCGGTGATTGATCAGCTGCCGTCCCAGCATGTCGGGCACGAACTTGACCGTCATCACGTGCTGCTCCATGCGATCGAGCACATAGCTGATCGCGCGGTTGGCGCGCACCGGCAAGGCCACCAGCACCTGATCCCAGTCGCCGCGCTTGAGGATCCTGTCGATTTGCTTCAGCGTGCCGGCCATCGGTACGCCGGGCCGCGCCTTCTGGTCGTAGCTCGTCTGCACATACGCCGTTATGGTCATGCCAAGGCTGTGGTCGGCCTCCGCTTGCCTGAGCATGTGCATGCCCGCATCGGTGGCGCCGATCAGGAGACAGCGTCGCATGCCGATGCCGCGGCGACGCAGGTGTCGTATCGCGACGACGGCGACGAGTCGCGCCATCGCAAGCAATGCGAGGCCGATGATGAAGGTGAGCGACACCCAGGCCCGCGAGAAGAGCTCGCCGACCTTGAGCAGGTAACCCAGCGCGATGAGCGCGGCGAATGCGACGAACCACGATGCTGCGACGCCACAAAACTGCTCGAACGAGCGCTCGCCCGGCGGCTTGTCGTAAACCCGGAAGACGGCGAAAGCCATCATCGAGACGAGGACAAGCATCACCAGCGAGCTTGCGTAGATGCTGCTCATCTGGACCGTGTGAAAACGGATGAGGTACGCCAGATGACCTGCGGCGATCACGCAGAGCGGATCGCTGATACGCAGTTCCAGATCCAATAAAGCATTGAATTTGGTCAATTGCATGACAGTACCTTGCTATCGACGAGATGCCGGCCGGGTATGCCTGCATCATCAGGTACGTGCCCCCCTGTAGGGCCTTGCCGTCCGATCACGGACTCAACAAGACCCGACACGCTTTCAATCGAACTCACCGAACGAGAGTTCGACTTGCGAAGTGTTCGTTATTGCTTGTTGTTATTCGTCCATGCTGCAACGCGACGAAGATTCGAGCAATCAGTCCACTGTCGATTTGAGTGACGTGTCACAAAAAAAAACTTCTATGAGTGCCGTTCAGCTCATTCGCTTGACCATCGTCGATAGAAGGCAGTGAATGGTGAGCGCTGCACGAGACATCTTTTTCGTTCATGTTCGCAGCGATATCACCTGTATCAGCCACCATGAGGCACGACAATGAGACGTCTATTTGTTGCATGCGCGATTCTCGCCGTAGCCGCTCCGCTATGGGCGCAGAGTCAACGCTCACCGAGCACGACAGCTCCTTCGGAAAACGCGCAGAACGCGCCGCAGAGCGCTCGCGTGGCGAACCCGAGCCAGGCCGCCAGTGCTTCACGGGGCGCGATGTCGCCGGCCCGCGTAGGGGCTGGAACGGCCGCCATGGCCGCTGTTTCCGGTGCGGTCGCCAATGACAGCACCGGCACCGGCAACGACGGCACGGGCGGCACGGGAGGCACCGGTGGAACCGGTGGCACGGGAGGAACCGGCGGCACCACAGGGACACATTGACGATGCCGTTTCATTCGTTCGCCGGGACTCCTGTCGATCGGCGGGAGTCCCTCTTTTCGTCTTTACGATTTATTTAGACGTCCAGATGTCCGCGCTTGTTCCGGAACGGTTAACGTAAGATAGTTTCTAGTACATCGATGGCTCGTCGCCCCACGACGCGCCGCACGAAGGACCCTGCACACAATGAAGTTACTGCCGACGCTCGGCCTCGCCGGCTGCTGCCTGTTATTGCACGCATGTGTCCTGGCTCCCGGCCAGCACATGAAAACGGGTGAGTTGAACGACAAGGAAAGCGCGACGGGCAGCCGTTACCAGCTGATTCCGATCACGCCGAAATTGATCGCGATGGATCATGCCAGCGCGATCGTCCCCGGCATCAGTCCGGAACTGTCCGCCTATCGCCCCGATTCCTACCGCATCGGCCCCGGCGACTCGCTGTACATCACCGTATGGGAGCATCCCGAACTGACCTCGCCCGCCGGCTCGCAGCAGCAGACGGCCGCCAATGGGCGCCTGGTGCGCCCTGACGGCACGCTGTTCTACCCGTATGTCGGCCTGCTGCATGCTTCGGGCCTCACCGTGGAGGAACTGCGCGTCGCGATCACTGACCGGCTGACCAAATACGTGGAGAAGCCACAGGTCGACATCAGCATCGTCAGCTACGGCAGCCAGAAGGTGACCCTGGGTGGCGCCTTCGTGAAAACCGATCCCCAGGACATCACCGTAACGCCACTGACACTTGCCCAGGCGGTCGGAACGGCCGGTGTGAATCCGCAGCTGGCCGATCTTTCCGATGTCGTGCTGCGACGCGACGGGCATGATTATCATCTCGACCTGGACGCGCTATCGCATGCCCCCGGCGGCGCGCAGGACGTGTACCTGAAGGGCGGCGACAGCGTCTACCTGCCCTACAACGATCGCCACGAAGCCTATGTTCTCGGCGAAGTGCTGCGGCCCCAGGCGATTTCCTTCAAGACCAGCGATCTCAGCCTCACCCAGGCTATCGGTCGCTCCGGAGGACTCAACCAGATCAGTTCCAAGGGCAAGTCGGTCTATGTGATTCGCGGTGTCGAGGACATGGAGAAGGAACCGGCCTCGATCTTCCAGCTGGATGCGACCTCGCCGGCCGCGTTTGCCGTCGCCGCGCAGTTCTCGGTCAAGCCGGGCGATGTGATCTATGTCGGGCCGGCCGGCATCACGCGCTGGAATCGTTTCCTGAGCCAGGTGTTGCCGTTGTCCGGCCTGATCAGCAACGCGGCCAACACCCAGTACGACCTGCTCCGTTCGAACGATCTTTAAGTCAACAGGCGAATCACATGAAGGTCACTATTTTCGGCACCGGCTACGTGGGGCTGGTCACCGGTGCATGTCTTGCCGAAATGGGCAACCACGTGGTCTGCGTCGATGTCGACCAGGCCAAGGTGGATGGCCTCAAGCGCGGCGTGATCCCGATCTACGAGCCGGGCCTGGAGTCCATCGTCAAGCGCAATCACGCCCACGGCCAGCTCGACTTCACCACCGACCCGGCACCGGCGATCGCACACGGCGAGATCATTTTCATCGCCGTCGGCACACCGCCGGATGAAGACGGCAGTGCCGACCTGAAGTACGTGCTCAGCGTGGCGCGCACGATCGGCACGCATCTGGACCACTACGCCGTGGTGGTCAACAAATCGACCGTGCCGGTCGGCACCGCCGATCGCGTGCGCGACGCCATGGCCGAGGTCATGGACGGACGCGGCACGAAGGTCGGATTCGATATCGTTTCCAACCCCGAGTTCCTCAAGGAAGGCGACGCCGTCGAGGATTGCCTGCGGCCGGACCGCATCGTCGTCGGCGCGTCCAGCGAACAGGCGGTGGCGCGCCTGCGCAAGCTCTATGCGCCGTTCAATCGCAACCATGACCGCATGGTGGTGATGGATGTGCGCTCGGCGGAGCTGACCAAGTACGCCGCCAACGCGATGCTGGCAACGAAGATCAGCTTCATGAACGAGATCGCCAACATCGCCGAACGTGTCGGCGCCGATGTCGAACTCGTGCGCCAGGGCATCGGTGCGGACCCGCGCATCGGTTACCACTTCATCTACCCGGGTGCGGGCTACGGCGGCTCGTGCTTCCCCAAGGACGTGCAGGCGCTGGAACGAACAGCGCGTGGACACGGCTATAACGCGCGCCTGCTGAGCGCGGTCGAGGCAGTCAACGACGAGCAGAAGAGCCGGCTCTTCACGCAGATCCTCCGCCATTTCGGCGGCGACATCGCCGGGAAGACGGTGGCCGTGTGGGGACTGGCGTTCAAGCCGAACACCGATGACATGCGCGAGGCACCGAGCCGGCGCCTGATCGAAGCCCTGTGGGAAGCCGGTGCGCGGGTCCGCGCCTATGATCCGGAAGCGCGCGAGGAGACGGCACGCATCTACGGCGAAAGGGTCGATCTCGACTTATGCGAGAGTGCCGATGCGGCATTGCAGGGCGCCGACGTGCTGGCCATCGTTACCGAGTGGAAGGCATTCCGCAGCCCCGATTTCGCTCGCATCAAGGCGGCGCTGGCTCATCCGGCGATCTTCGATGGCCGCAATCTTTACGACCCGCCAGTGGTCGAAGAGGCGGGCCTGGCGTATTACGGCATCGGTCGCGGCCGATCGTTGCGACAATAGGCTTCTCCCCTCATCATCATCCCAGCGAAGGCTCGACGGAGCCACTTGCTGCCGCGCTGGACGCTCGGCTTGATCCCGCTCACCGTCGTCCCGGCGCAGGCCGGACGCCGGGAGCGAAGCGACCAAGAACAGCGGAGCTGGCCCGAAGGGTGAGCGCTGCAGGCGCTCGCCAGTGAAATATACGGCGATCGGTCGGCTGCCTTTTTCATGCCTTTAGATTGAGGCGCTCCGCGCAGTGCCTTTACTGGATCCCAGCCTACGCTGGATGACGGTGAGGTGGGGGGGCCGGGCTGAGCAGCACGCATGACTCGCCCTGTTACTGGGTGATCTTTTCCAGGTTCTTGTCGAACAGGTCGCTGTCCAGGTCGTTGGTCAGCGTATACAGGGTGTAACGCTTGTTCAGCCGTGCACCGCCGTCGCGCAGCAGCGGCTCCCACATCAGGGTGGCGCGGTTGCGGGTGGAGTGCGGCAGCAGCATGTCGAAGGGAATCGAGACGTAGATGCCCTTGTCGAAGCTGCCTTCTCCGTAGCCGCCGCCACCGGATTTGTTGGTGACCGTGGCGTATGCACCCATACGCGCGCCATTGGTGAATTCGCGTGAGACATCCACGGTGCTGCCCCAGTCCCCGGCAAGGTAACGACCCACGCTGACGGCGACCGTCACATCATGGAAGCCGGTATTGAAATAGCCGGTCGTCTGCCCTGTCACCACGTGGTAGCGCCGGAATGAGAAGTCCTGGTCGAAGCCACGCTGCTTGACCCAGTTCAGATCGGCGCCGACCGCCCACCGTTCGCCGAACGGCCGGTACAGCACTTCGCCGCCCGCGCCGCCATACATACTCTCCAGCATACCGGCATAGGCCAGGCCATAGAGATCCTGGCCCAGGCGGTGGGTCCCGGTGAGCTGGAAGTCGGGCATGGTCACGGTGGAGCTGGTCACATACTCGCGGATATCGGTGCGCACCCGAGGCAGGAGGCTAGGCGCATCGTATTTGAACTTGTCGTAGTTGTTCAGCAGGTTGACCTCGAGGACACCGTCCAGCCAGAGATTGCGGGTGAAATTGATGGTGCCCGAGGCCGCGCCGTAGATCTGGTACAGGACGAACGCGTCCGGGCCGCCGACGTTCTGCTGATACCCCAGGGAAAGACCACCTTCGAAGCGCTTCAGCGGTGCACGATAGAGCACCTCTTCGTCGCGCGCCGTCACGGGATCCTGCTCGACACTTCGACGGAAGGTATCCAGGTCGATGCGGTTATCGAGCAGTTCGATGAAGCGCGGTCGATGCACGCTGGTTTCCACGGTGTCGAGGCCGTTGCGCTGGCCGGCCACGGTCAACCAGCCGATGCTGTCGTCGACGCGGTTGTCGACGATGCGGGTGGCACGTCCCACGCCTTCGCCGGGATAGAAGAAACGGTTCTGCTGACCGTGGATCACCAGTTCCGAACCGCGGCGCCCGATGCTGCTGACGTCGATGCCGGCGTTGTCGTGCAAGGCCCGGGTCACTTCGGCCCAGTCGACCTGTGCGGGCGGCTTGCGCGTCGCATCGACTGGCGCTGGCGCTGGCGCTGGCGCAGCGTCGGCGGCAACGGCCCGGTATGCAACAGGCTCAGGCGCGGGATCGGCCACTTTCGGCGTATCCACATGATGCGCGAGATTGCTGTGCAGGTTCAGCCCGGCCGTGGCGATCTCGCCGCGCTCATAGCCCAGGGTCAGGTCGACGTTCCGGTTCAGCCGGAACACCGCGCCGACATTGACCGGCGTACGCTGCGACTGATTGTTGTTCTGCGGCTGGTGCTTGTAGTCGTTGCCGTCCAGTTCGGCCTTCAGTACCAGCCAATGCCATGGCGACTGGTACTCCACGCCGCCGATATACGCCGCACGGCCGCGGAAGAACTTGTTGGTGCTGAACTTGCCCGTGCCGGTGCCCTGAGCCGGGCGCGTATCGAAGCGGTCGCTGATGAAATCCAGCGGATTGGCGATATCGCCGCGCGCGCCCATGTAACCCCAGGCCAGGCCAAGGCTGAAATCGAGCGGGCCGGCGCGCTTGTTGGCCACGACGAACTCGCTGGAGAACAGGCCGGTACCGCCGATGTCCCGCGCGCCCACCGCCACGGAAGGCAGCCAGCGGCTTTCCTCCAAGAGTCGCACCTTGCCGTCGATCGATTTGTCCTTGTAGGTCTGGTTGCCGCTGAGCGACTTCGGACCGTACAGACGATTGCTGACATTGGTGTAACGGAATGAAACCTCCATCCACGACAGGGGCTGCATCGAGACGTTGTAGTTCGTATACGGCGAGGTGCGGCTCAACACGAAGCTGAACTCGCCCTCCGGGGCCATGCGCGCGGTCGGCGTCTGCAGCAGGCCCACGCCCCCGAAGTCGCTCTGGGTATAGGTCTCCTGCGCATGCAGCGAGGCCGATACGGCGCAGGCAAGCAGCGCCATGGCGGGCCATAGGCGGTGACCGTGTCGTGTTCCCTTCATGCGAGCTACCGCCATCCGGCATCGTCCAGGAGCTGGGTGGCCAGGAAATCGGCGACGTCCCGATTGAACGTATCGTCGGC
The DNA here is from genome assembly GCA_963847335.1 of uncultured Gammaproteobacteria bacterium. Lineage (GTDB taxonomy): Bacteria > Pseudomonadota > Gammaproteobacteria > Xanthomonadales > Rhodanobacteraceae > Luteibacter. Next base: position 742,487 of record CAWJZF010000007.1, on the reverse strand, counting down.
GGCATTCGCGATGGCGCTTTGCCGGAACGGCACGTAGATCCACGCCCCCGGTGCCAGCGGACGCGGCGCATCGCGATTCCACAGGGCGATGTTCTGCCCGAATACGCTGCCATCGGGTTGCACCACATACACAAGGTCCGGATCCGCGGCATCCGATACGGGGCATGTGGCCAGGTAGCGTCGCGCGTCCTGCATCGGCACCTGCGGCAGCTTGCAGGCGGACTGGACCGCACCGACCACGCGGACCGCCGTCGGCCGCTGCGGATAGAACAGGCGGTCGCCCTCATGGACCGGCCAGTCGTCGGTGGGCGTCACTTCGAGCCGATCCGGATCCAGGGTCACGCCGGGACGGCGACCGGTCACCGGAAGGCCCGCCAGCAAGTCGCGCAAGTCGCCGCTGTTCCGTGCAAGTGGCAGGTTTCCCGCGGCCGTGGCCTGTCCATGGATGGCGCCCAGCTCGTACAGCAATCCAGCGCGAAGGCGCAGCTGGTCGCGTTGCAGCGCGGGCTCAAGCCAGGCCGCGCCGAGCATGTAAGCCGCCTGATCGACGCCGGCCGCCAGCGCCACGGTGGACAAGCGGGCCCCGGAGGGATAGACGGCTGAACCCGGCCGGGATACCGCGCCCTCCACGCTGACACTGAGTGTCGCGGGCGATTGCGCGGCCAGCGGCAGCGCGTGCAGGCAGGCCAGCAGGCCAAACGTCCAGTATGCGCGCCTCACGTGCCACCCTCCCTGTAAGGTCGCAGTTGGATAAGTTCCAGTTCGAATCCGGGCGCGATGTATTGCCGGCTCTTCCAGATAAAGCCGTCGGCCGGATCGACCCAGTAGCGATTGGTGAAGTGCACGCTGGGGTCCCGCGCCGAAAGTTGCTCGTCGACGCGGCGCAACTGGCGCACCGTGCCGAGGATCTCGACGTTCTCCAGGCCCTTCGGCTCCAGATGCGCGCGCATGACCACGCCGTAGCGGTAGCCCGGAGACCAGTCCATGCGCCGCGAATAGTCGAGCGGTCCGTCCAGCCGTTGCAGGCCCGTCCGGAACGGATTGGCTTCGGGAAAGGCCGAGTCGTCGAGGTTTTGCGCCAGGCCGACCGTCTTCACGACAAGGCCGTCGCGGGTAAAAACGCTATCGTGCCCCGCGCCATACCAACCCAGGCGTCCGTGCTCCACGCGGGCCAGGATCAGGATCGCCTCACCGTCTGGCGCATTGACCTGCAACTGGAAATACGGCGTGGCGGCTACCGAGTCGGCCGTCGGCGCAACGCTGTCGCGACTGGCCGCGAGACGGATGGTTTCCAGGCTTCCGCGCGATACCGATGAGCAGCCGGCCAGAAATGCCAGCGCCAGTATCAGGCCACCGAGAGATGGAAAACGTAGCGCGAAGCACGCGCGTTGTGTCACAGGCCAAGCCAAGATCTTTGTCGGTCCGGTCGGATGGTAAGTGCACTGACTGCGTTGCCGATTAGACCCAACAGGACGGCACGTCATGAATCCGGTTTCGTCCAGGCACCGGTCCTTCCGACACTACAGCATCGAGTTTTACTGAAAACTGACCAGGATTTTCGAATGCTGCGTAGCGTGACGTGATTCGCTTTCTTATAAATATCGCAGCCAACTGCCGACGCCGCGATCGATCAATCCATACACATGTTCGAAGGCGGGACGTTGCTGACGATAGGGATCGGGGATGTCACGTGCCTCGAGCCATTTGTCGAGCAGGAACACCTTGCCGCTGGCTTCCGGCGCCATCCGCGCGATCGCCGAGACATGGCTACGTTCCATCGCCAGGACCAGGTCGGACTGGCGCAGCATCCCTGCGTCGATCTGTCGCGCACGGTGCTGCTCGCCATCGATGCCGTGCTCGTGTAACAACTGCAATGCCGTGGCATCGATGGGACGCTCGGCCTGGGCGCTCAGCCCCGCGCTGGTGATCCTTATCGCACTCTCGCTGCCCAGCCGATGACGCAGCAGGTATTCCGCGGTGGGGCTTCGGCAGATGTTTCCCACGCAAACCATCAGGATCCGTTCGAACATGTGTATTGCATCGCTCCAGGCTTGAAATACGCGCGCCGCGTTCCGGCGGGATCATAGACTACCGGGCATGCATGCCATGCGATCATGCACGCAATCGAAGGTATCGGTTGCAACTGAAACCATCTCAAGGAACACCGTGACACGATGCGTGGCTTCGATGATCCGGCCAGGGTGCCGGGCGTGACGACGTGGCATGCCATTACCAGCCTTGGCGACAGCGCGCTGCTGTTGCCGTTGATCGCCTGGATCGCCATCTGGTTGCTATGGCCGCCGTCCCGATGGCGCGATCTGACGCGCTGGCTGCTGGCCGTCGCCTTGTGCGGCGGTGGCGTGGCGTTGTCCAAACTGTTGTTCATGGCCTGGGGCATCGGGCCGCCCGGGCTCGACTACACCGGCATCAGCGGGCATACCGCGCTCAGTCTCCTGGTCTGGCCATCGCTGACCTGCCTGCTGGCCGGTGGTCGCGCAGCACGTCGACAGCTCATCGCTGCCTTGTTGGGCGGCGTCGTGGGCGCCTGCGTGGGCATCTCGCGGCTTGCGTTGAAAGTGCATAGCCCATCGGAGGTCTGGATGGGTGCCGTGCTTGGCGTGGCGATCGCCGTCTGGTTTCTGCGTGGCCTGGTACGGTCGCGGCCAGCCCTGCCCGATGTATCCGGGTGGCGCATCGCCCTGTTCTGCGGCGTCGCTCTCGCGATCGGCGTACTCTGCTACGGGCGTGTATTCCCCTCCCAGTACGTGCTGAAAGAACTTGCGCTATGGATAAGCGGCCACTCCGACGTATTTACCCGTCGCGGGGACGTGGAAACCTGAAGCGTCGGTCGACGAGGCGGAGTCTTCCACGCGCTCGACCGTCGCATGCGCATCGCCTATCGTTGGCGCCTCCGCCACAAGCCAAGGGTCGACCGATGCGATTTCCGATCTCTCGCCTCAGGACCGCGTTCGCGCTGCTCATCTTCGTCTTGTGCCTGGCACCGGTGTCCGGCTTCGCCCTGCCCGCCGCGGTGGCGAAACCGGCCACGGGCGGCATGGATATCGCGGCAGGCAGGGATACGCTTGACATCAGGCTGGTCGCGCCCGGTGTCTTGCGCGTACACGTCCAGTCCGCGGGAAACCCGATTGCGGCGCCCACCCTGGTTCTCGATCCTTCGCCCGAAAAATCGAACGCGCCGGTCCAGGTCCGCGACGATGCCGATGGCATCACCATGAGCTCGGACCGGCTTGTCGCGCATTGGGACAAACGCGCGGGCGAGCTGTCTGTCGGCGACGCGCGCCAACATGTACTGTTGCGGCAGACGGACTTCGAGGCGTTGACGCAGGGGCGCATCGTGTTGTCGCATGCGGCAGCGGACGCGCTTTACGGTATACGCGGGTATTACGCGACCGAACCCTCCGAAGCCGGCTTGCTGCGTAGCGGTGTCCAGGTCGCCAAGGCCGGCGAACAAGGTTATGCAGGCGCGCCATTCGTATGGAGCACGGCCGGCTATGGCGTCCTCGTCGATGCCGAGCCCGCGCGCTTCGACCTGAAAGCGAAGCAGCTGACGATCGACGGCTTCGCCGGCAGGAGCGCCGATTACTACCTGATCGTCGGCCAGCCGCCCGAGGTATTCGCCGCGCTGGCCAAACTCAGCGGCCCGGCGCCGCTGTTTCCGAAATGGGCGATGGGCTTCACCAACAGCCAATGGGGCATCGACCAGAAGGAACTGCTCGACATCGTCGACACCTACCGCGCCAAACGCATCCCGATCGACAACATCACCCTGGACTTCGACTGGAAAGGCTGGGGCGAGGACGATTACGGCGAATTCCGCTGGAATCCGGCCAATTTCCCGGATGGTCCGAACGGCAAGCTGAAGGTCGAACTGGACAAGCGTGGCGTGCACCTGAGCGGCATCATGAAACCGCGCATCCATGTCGATACCGTGCAGGGTCGCTACGCGACGGAACACCACCTCTGGTATGACGCGAAGCCGGCGATCGGCGATTACTTCTCGCACAAGCCGGTGCGCGACATCGATTTCGACAAGCCCGAAGCGCGTGCCTGGTTCTTCAACGACACGCTGAAGCATTCCTTCGACACCGGCATAGTCGGCTGGTGGAACGACGAGGCCGACGACACCGGCGACGACACCCAGTTCATGAACATGCAGCGCGCGCTATACGACGGACAACGCGCTCACTCGCCGCTACGCGTATGGTCGCTCAACCGTAATTTCTACCTCGGCTCCCAGCGCTACGCCTATGGCATGTGGTCCGGCGATATCGATACCGGCTGGGAAAGCATGGCCAGCCAGCGCGAGCGCATGCTTAGCGCGGTCGCGCTCGGCGAATGGAAATGGGGCATGGATGGCGCGGGCTTCAAAGGCCATCCCGGCGACGAGGACTATGCGCGCTGGGTGGAATTCGGTGCGTTCACGCCGATCTTCCGCGTGCACGGCCAGCATTTCGAGAAACGCCAGCCGTGGCGATACAGCACCGACGCCGAGGCGGCGGCGACCAGGGCGATCCGCCTGCGCTACACGCTGATTCCCTATATCTACTCGTACGAACGCAGCACGTTCGCCAAGGGTGTGGGCCTGGTGCGTCCGCTGGCCTTCGCCTTTCCGGACGATCCGAACGTGCGCAACAGTATCGATACCTGGATGTTCGGTGACAGCCTGCTCGTCTCACCGGTGGTCCAGCAGGGACAGACCAGCAAACACATCTACCTGCCGGCCGGCCGCTGGACCGACTATTTCACCGGCAAGGTCTACGCCGGCGGCCAGACCATCGATTATTCCGTGGACAGCCAGCACTGGAACGACATCCCGCTGTTCGTACGCGAGGGTGCGATCATCCCGACCGAAGGACCGGTCCAATACGTCGGCGAGCGGCCGTTGACCACGGTCGATGTCGATGTATTTCCCGCTGCCACGACGACCCGCTTCGACTATTACGACGACGACGGGACCACGTATGACTATGAGAAAGGACGCTACTTCCAGCAGTCCATGTCCAGCCAACGGAACGGCGGCACGGTAAGCTTCGCCCTCGCCGATCGCTCCGGCTCGTACCGGCCGGCGCTGCGTTACTACGTGGTGAAGATCCATGGCGGCGCCGCATCGACGGTTGCCGATGCGCAAGGCAAGCCACTTGCCCGCGACAAGGACCTCGCCGCCCTGAACGCCACGGACCGTCCTGGCTGGACGTCCGGACGGGACCGGTTCGGCGATGTCACCTATGTGAAGCTTCCCGCCGGCACTGCGCAGGCGATCGATGCCGACATGGGAGATAAGCCATGAACGGCATGCGCGCTGTCACCCGGCTCGTGGCGATCCTCGGCATGGCGCCATTACTTGTCTACGGCGCGCAGGAACGTCCAACGGCCCCGCAACCCACTTCCGCGCAACGGCAAGAACTTGCGAAACTGCTCGATGGACCGTCGATTCCGCCGCCGATGCGCCCGATCTTCCAACAAAGCCGCCAGAGCATGACCCAGGTGCTGCTCTACCTGAGCTGTTATCCCGGCTGGGACGCCTGGAAATACCTCGGCGAATACCAGGTCCCCGGCACCGGCAACGCGTATTACCTCTCGGCCATGAACGCCACGCACTATCACGACCGCTCGCAGTGCCTGACCATCCGCCGCATCCGTTCCGTGCAACAGACCTCCCCGGATGCATTCTCCTTCAGGGTCCTGTTCGTCGCCGACGACAGCAACGAAAGCGCCGATCGCACCTTCGGCATGGTCAGGCAACCCGACGGCCGCTGGCTGTTCGCCCGCGGCGGGTTTTGATCAAGAGACCAACCCCGGCCATCTCAGTATTTGCATAATATATAATTTTTTGTATATATGGCCGGTAGCCAGGGAGTGCCAGGTGAAGAACCCCATCATGACCCGCCGCCAACACCATGACGCCAAGCTAACCGTCTCAAGTGGCAACGTCTTCGCCGATCTCGGTTTTCCGGAACCGGAGGCTACCGTTCACAAGATGCGGTCGGAGCTGATGATCGAGATCGAAAAGCTGATCCAGGCGCAGAGCCTTACGCAGACGGAAGCGGCGCGCATCCTCCGGGTAACACAGACCCGCGTTTCCGATCTGAAGCGTGGAAAGGTAGAGAAATTCAGTCTCGACATGCTCGTGACATTTGCGACTCGCATGGGTAAATCCGTCAGGATGCGCATCGCGTAACTGGCTGCCGTAGCGCACCACCCGTCGGAATAGCCGGTAACATACGAGGCTGTTTGCGGCCGATGCGATATGGGCCGGGTTGACGCTCTGGATCGAAGGGTTGGCATGTCGAAAGAAGCGGGGCGCGGGAATGCCGTCATGGTCGGCGCGGGCATTCTTTGCAGCCGTCTTATCGGACTGGTGAGACAGCGGGTCTTTTCGCACTACTTCGGGCTCTCCGACGCGGCCGACATCTTCAGCGCCGCCTTGCGCGTGCCCAATTTCCTGCAGAACCTCTTTGGCGAAGGCGTTCTTTCGGCATCCTTCATCCCGGTCTATGCGCGGCTCCTCGCCGAAGGCCGGCGTGAGGAAGCCGGCCGGCTGGCCGGTTCGATCGCCGCCATCCTGGCTCTGCTGATCTCGATCATCGTTGCCCTGGGTGTCGTGGCGACACCTTATCTGTTGTGGATCATCGCGCCGGGCTACCAGGGCGATAAGCGCGAACTGACCATCCTGATCGTACGGATCCTGTTTCCCGGCATCGGCACCCTGGTCTGGTCGGCCTGGTGCCTGGGCATTCTCAACAGCCATGGTCGCTTTTTCCTGTCCTACGCGGCGCCGGTCGCCTGGAACCTGTCGATGATCGCGACGATCCTGCTGTTCCGGCATCGCGATGCCGAAACCCTGATCGTCTATCTTGCCTGGGGCACCGTGCTCGGCTGCGTGCTGCAGTTTCTCGTCCAGCTCGGGCCCGTGCTGAAAAGCGCACCGGGGATGTGGCAGCGCCTGGATCTTCGCGGCACGCACGTCCGCCAGGTCACCGGCAATTTCGCCTCGGTGGCGGTGGGCCGCGGCGTGGTGCAGATCAGTGCTTTCGTGGACCAGTCGATCTCCACCTTGCTCGGTAGCGGCGCCGTGGCGGCGATGACCACCGCATCGTCGATCAATATGCTGCCGGTCAGCCTGTTCGGCATGGCGATCTCCGCATCGGAGCTGCCCGAGCTGTCGCGCATGGTCGGGCAGCATCTGGACCAGACCACGACGACGAAACTCTCCGCGCGCCTGAACGACGGCCTGGAGCGCATCGCCTTCTTCGTCGTGCCCTCGTCCATGGCGTTCTTCGCGCTTGGCAACGTGATCGTCGCGGCGCTCTACCAGTCGGGCAAGTTCACCAGCGCGGATTCGCGCTATGTCTGGGCCATCCTCGCCGGCTCCGGCGTGGGCCTGCTCGCTTCGACCTTCGGTCGCCTGTACGCCTCGACGTACTATGCGATGCGCGATGCGCGCACGCCATTGCGCTTTGCCATGGTAAGACTGGTCGTGACCGCCGTATCCGGCTTCGCCTGCGCCCGGTGGTTGCCCGGCGCGCTTGGCGTGGCCTCGCAATGGGGCGCCGTCGGCCTGACCGCCTCGGCGGGCATCGCGGGCTGGATCGAGTTCTGTCTGTTGCGTCGCGCGATGAACGTGAAACTCGGCGCCACCGGCGTGCGCGCTTCGACCATGCTCAAACTCTGGTCGGCGGCGGGACTGGCCGCGGCGATCGCCTGCATGGTCGAGTATTTCGGGCCGGTGGAAGGACCGATCGTCACCGCCGTTTTCGTGCTCGGAAGCTATGGGATGGCCTACTTCGCGGCGAGCTTCCTGCTCCGCATCAAGGCATCGGAGGCCATGCTGGGCAGGCTGCGACGACGTATCCGCTGACATGGTCGGGGCGAATCCCGCGTCCAGGCGGCTTCACCAAATTTCATCGAAACTGCCGCCAGCCGATCTTGAAGCCGACGGATCGACGCGCTACCTTGGTGACGGTGAAACGGCATATCCCCCAGCCCGAGCAGACCGCCACAGGCTGACATGCCTGCCAAGAACGCGCCATCCGGCTTGCGATACTTTGGTGGGTGAGAGAATCCCCTCGGAAAATCCGGACCGCGCGCCTCCCTCACGTAGTGCCTCCGGAGTCCGTTATGTCCACGCATCGTTTTTTCCTTCACGCAAAGCCGCAGGGGGTTTCCCATGGCTGAGCACATCCTCGTTCCCTACGATCGTTCCGTGTGTGCCGACACCGCGGTGGAAGCCGCACTGCGCCTGGCGCGCGAACAGAACGCCAGCCTCTATGTCCTGGCGATGACGCCGGACGAGCCCGATGCGAAAGGTCCGATTCCCGTCGCCAGTCTGCTGAACGACGACCTGATCGCCTTCATGCGCCTGGGTTCGCAGATGGGTGTCCGGGTGGACGGTAGTTATCTTGAAGCGCCGACTGTCGAGCGGATTCGCGAGGCGATGGTGACCCACCGCATCGACCATCTGGTCGTGGCGAACTGCGAAACGCTTGAAAAAACCTCGGCCAACGGACGCATGCTGCGCACGTTGACGACGGATAGCCCGGTACCGACGACGGTGCTCGGCTAGTGGGTTTCGCCGTGACGGGCGAGGCTTGCCCATGACCCGGTTGATCCTCGTCCGTCACGGTGAAGTTGCCGGTATCGAACCGCCGACGTTTCGCGGACGCGCCGAACTCGTGCTTACCGGACGCGGCGAAAAGCAGGCCGCCCTGACACGCGATGCGATCCATGCGCGCTGGCCGGTCGAGAGGCTTTACTGCAGCCCGCTCGGCCGATGCGTGCGCACCGCGAATACCATCGGGGAAGCCTTCGGCCTGCAGGCCATGCCCGAGGTCGGCCTGACCGACATCGATTACGGCGACTGGACCGGCTTGGGCACGGATGAGGTAAACCGGCGCTGGCCGCCGGCGCTGGCCATGTGGCGAGCCACACCGCATGCCTTCCACGTCCCTGGCGGCGAGTCGCTGCAAGACGTGGCGGCACGTGCCATCGATGCGTTGGTGACCATCCTTTCGACGGCAGGCGGAAACACCGTCGCCATCGTCACCCATGACAGCGTCATACGCGTCCTCTTGTGCCATGCCATGGGCTTGCCCCTGGCCAGCTACTGGCTGCTGGCGCCTTCGCCCTGCGGCATCAGCGTGGCGACCTTTCAGGAAGGTCGTTTCGTCATCGAGGCATTCAACGAGACCGCCCACCTCTCGGGCGCCTGAGCCGGGCGTCGCCCTCAGTCCGGCTCGACCAGTCCGAGTCGTACCGCCGCCGCGGCAGCCTCACCCCGCGATCGCACGTCGAGTTTGCGAAGAATGGCCGAGGTGTGATGTTCGACGGTTTTCTCCGAGCGGACGATCCGGCCGGCGATCTCGGCGTTCGACAGGCCCTTGGCCAGCAGGCCCAGGATGTGTCGCTCGCGGGTGGTGAGTCCCGCCGGATTGGCCACGGTGGTCGCCCTGGGCCCGCGTGCCAGGCCGCGAACGCCGACGCCGCGCAAATACGCGCGGCAGCGTTCGACGGTCACCGGGGCGCCCAGTTCCACCAGGATTTCCAGGGCGCGAATCATGGCCGGCTCGTCGCCGTCGAGCAGGGCCATCGCATGCTCATGCGGACAATCCAGACGCTCCCAGGCCAGCGCGGCGGCGAGCCATTGGCCAGCCGCCTGCAGGGCATAAGGCACCTCGATATCGGGGGACGCCTCGCACGTCATGCCGAGCCGGCGGCACCAGAAGCGCAGTTCACCAAGCGCGCGGGGATCATGCAGCCGCTCGGCCAGTTCACATGTCCCGAGGACCTCCGCGTCGATGGCCGCCCCGTCGTTGCGCAACCATGCCGCTTCCGCGCGCGCCGCCGCGACCGGCGCGAGCCGCTGAAGCTCCCCGGTGGCGCGCGCGAGCGAACAGGCCTCGTCGAGCAATTCGCCCGCGCCCGGATCGCCCCGGCGCATACGGATCCGCGCGAGCACGGTCAGGGCGGGGATACGCGCCACCGGCGCGGCAGCCGGACGGGCGATGATCTGGCTGGCCAGCCGCGCCGCGGCATCGAAGCGACCCTGCTCGAAGTCCAGGCGTGCCTGCTGGGCCAGGACATAGTTGGACCATGCATCGAGGTCTCGTTCGGCGAAGTATGCAATGGCGTCGTCGATCATGCGCCTGGCGGCGGGATAGTCGCGGATGACCACGGCCGTGCTGGTCAGGTTCGCGTAGGCGCGGGCCACGTGTTCGCCGTAACCCTGTTCCAGCGCGATATCCAGGCTCTGCTCGAGCATCGCCCGTCCTTCGGCATGGCCTTCGGAATAACGCGCCGTACCGACATTGTTCAAGGCATGGACGAGGACTTCCTCGTCGCCCTCCACCGTCGCCAGGTCGATCGCACGCATGCCCCAGGCGACCGCCTGCTCGGTGTGCCCGGCAAGCATGTGCAACTGCGCGCGATTGCTCAGTGCCCAGGCAAGCTCGCTGTCCGCGGGAAGCTCCTCGAGCAGTTGCACCGCCTGATCGGCATAGGCCTCCGCTTCGCGATTGCGGCTCACGAACCAGTGCAGCCGTGAAAGCCAGCGCAAGGTGTGCCCTTCCCTGCGCCGGTCGCCCCGCTCGCGCCAGATCGCCAGCGCCGACAGGCGCGAGGCGATGGCCTGCTCCATCTTGCCAGTGAGATAGCACTGGTAAGCGTGCCGCTCGAGCAAATCCGCGCGGCTCTGGGCGGGGAGGCCCGCCGTATGCGCCAGGGCCTTCGCGTAAAGCGCGGCCGCATCGCAGTGCGCACCGTGCGAGATGGCTTCGGCTGCCGCGCGCGGCGCGTACTTCAGCACCGCCGCCGAATCCGCCGCACCGGCGGCATGATGCACCAGGCGCGCCATCGCCATGTCGTTGTCGCCCTGTTCCATACGGGACAGCAGCCGCGCATGGAGCGAACGCGCCAGCGGCGCGGGCATCGCCTGCTCCATCGCGATGCGTGCCAGTTCGTGTCGATAGGCGTAGACGTCGCTGTCCGCCGTGAGCAGTCCCGAGGCAAGGGCCGCGGCGATCTCCTCGCGCGTCGGGGCAAGGATGGCCTCGACCATGCCGACCTCGATCCGGCCCGGCGCGATCGCCACCAGGTCGAGCAGCTGGCGCACGGCCGGGGTCTGGCGCGCGGCGCGCGCCAGCACCGCGTCGCGCACGGTGGCCGGAACGCCGTCCACCTGCAGCGCCTCGGTCACGAAAAAAGGATTTCCCCCGGTGACGGCGAAAAGGCCGTCGGAGGCGCGTCCGGATTGCAATGCCAGGTCGACGACGGCGTCTTCGGACAATGGCAGCAGAGGCACACGAACGACCGCATCGGCGGGCAAGTCGCCGAAGACCAGTCTCAGGGGATGCTGCTCGCCCAGTTCGTCGTCGCGGTAGGTCAACACCATCAGGGCGCGTACACGATGCAGGCGACGTGCAAAAAACTTGATCAGGTCCAGCGTTGCGGCGTCGGCCCAGTGCACGTCCTCGATCACCAGGAGCGTGGTGCCGGCCGCGTCGGCCAGGTCCGCCAGCAAGGCGGTGAACAATGCCGCACGGTGCCCTTCGAGCCCCAGCATGGCGCGCGTGCCCGGGCCGAATTCGTCAGCCATGTCGTGCACCGGGCCCAGCGGACGCGGTGAGAACAGGGCCTCGCATCCGCCCCAGAGCACCCTGCCCGCGTCGTGTCCGGCGGCCAGGTGCCGAACGAGCGAGGTCTTGCCGATACCCGCCTCACCACATACCAGCGCGGTCCGGCCCGCTCCCCGACCCGCCAGCGCGACGGCATCCAGCAAGCGTTGCAGGGCATAACCGCGCTCGATCAGTTCCACCTTCCCGGCTCCTGGGAACCTTCCCCCATTGTCGCACCGTGCGCCGGGGAAGGTTCACTCTGGCCCTCGTCGACGCCACGGGGCTTACAGGAAGTACTTGAACGGCCTCCAGGGCGCGCGGTAGCCCGCCGGCCCGGCCGAAACCCGGCGGGGCTGTTCAGGACTGCTTCGTTCCGCATTGAGATAAAAGTACGGATCGAGCACCGAGACCTCGCTGATGGCGTTCACCGGCAACTCGTTGCGCCGCGCCACCTCGCGGATGGCCTCGGGTGTCGGCGCGTCGTAGACACAGTAGGTGCGGGATTTGTCGGCAGTCACATAAGAATGCAACCAGGTCACGCCTTCCTCGGCGTTGTGCCTGACGATCTGGCGGCACAGGGTGGCGCCCGCGGCGGTGGTGGGCAGGCCCAACCCGCCCGGGAAAGTACGTTCGACGATATAACGCGGCATGGGAGTCTCCTCGTGATGGCGCAGCCCAAGGCCAGGCTGCGATACCAGCGTAGGCGCCCGCCTTGGCCGCGACATCGGGGAAGCCACCCAGATTGGCCCCCGGGACCACCCATATCGAAGTGTGGCGGGCATCGACCTTGGTCTATAAGCTTGCACCAGATTCGTTCAATGTTTTGTTTTAAATAGGTATTTTTTTCATCCATCGCAAGTTCTTCCCCATTGTTTGCTCGCGATGGCTTCGTGTATACCGTATGTATACAGAGCGCTCCTGCCGTTGGTGCAGGTTCGGACAGACAGGCGCATATTTGAATTATGAGGAGTGCCTCCATGGACAATCCGACCGCCCTTGCAGCGGAACAGCTCGTCGGGCGTCACGCCCGCTCGGGCATGTCGTTGCTGGCGATCCTTCATGCGATCCAGGACGAGGTCGGCCATGTGCCGCAGTCCGTGGTGGCGCCACTGGCCAAGGCGACGAATCTGTCGCGCGCCGAGGTCCATGGGGTCATGACTTACTACCATCACTTCCGCACGCATCCTGCCGCGCCGGTCACCGTCGAACTCTGTCGCGCGGAAGCGTGCCGCAGCATGGGTACCGAAGCGCTGGCGAAGCACATCGAGGCGCGCACGGGTTGCCGCTTCGATGGTGGGCATGGCGACGCGGTCGGGCTCGAATCGGTGTACTGCCTGGGTCAGTGCGCGTTGTCGCCGGCCATGATGATCAATGGCGTCCTGCACGCCAGGGTCACCCCGCAAAAGTTCGACGGCCTGCTTACCGCCGCCTTGTCGCGCGTGGAGGTGCCGGCATGACCCGCATCTTCGTTCCCCGCGATTCCTCGGCGCTCGCGCTTGGCGCGGATGCGGTCGCCGCGGCCATCGCCGGCGAGGCATCGCGACGCGGCGTGGCGGTCGAACTGGTTCGCAACGGTTCGCGCGGCCTGCTGTACCTCGAACCGCTGATCGAGGTGGAAACACCCTCGGGCCGCGTGGGCTATGCGAATGTCGAGGAAGCCGATGTCGCTTCACTGTTCGACGCTGGCTTTGTCGAAGGCAAGGCGCATGCGCGTCATGTCGGCGTGGTGGACGATATCCCGTACCTGAAGAAACAGCAGCGACTGACCTTCGCCCGCATCGGCATCACCGACCCGCTCTCGATCGAAGACTATGTCGCTCACGAAGGCCTCGAGGGCCTCAAGAAGGCTCTGGTCGCCGACGGCGCGGCCGCCTGCGAAGCCTTGATCGAATCAGGCCTGCGCGGCCGCGGCGGCGCGGCATTTCCCGCCGGCATCAAATGGCGCACCGTGCTTGGCGCGTCGGCCGACCAGAAATACATCGTCTGCAACGCGGACGAAGGCGACTCGGGCACGTTCTCCGATCGCCTGGTCATGGAGAGCGATCCGTTCGTGCTGATCGAAGGCATGATCATCGCCGGCGTCGTCACCGGGGCCACCGTCGGCCAGATCTACGTGCGCAGCGAATATCCGCATGCGATCGCCACCCTGGAAGCGGCGATCGGCAAGGCACGCGCCGCCGGCTGGCTTGGCGACAGCGTCCTCGGATCGGCGCATCGCTTCGAACTCTTCGTCGCCAGGGGCGCCGGCTCGTACGTCTGCGGCGAAGAAACGGCGATGCTCGAATCGCTCGAGGGCAAGCGTGGCATCGTTCGCGCGAAACCCCCGCTGCCGGCGCTGTCCGGCCTGCATGGCAAACCGACCGTCATCAACAACGTGATCACCCTGGCCACCGTGCCGATCATCTTCGCGCGCGGGGCTGCGTTCTATAAGGACTTCGGCATGGGCCGCTCGCGCGGCACCCTGCCGTTCCAGATCGCCGGCAACGTGAAACAAGGCGGCCTGGTCGAACTCGCTTTCGGCGTGACCCTGCGCGAACTGCTGTTCGACTATGGTGGCGGTACCGCCAGCGGCCGGCCCGCGCGTGCGGTCCAGGTCGGCGGCCCGCTGGGCACCTATCTCCCCGAGAGCCAGTGGGATATCCCGATGGATTACGAGGCCTATGCCGCCGTCGGCGCGGTGGTCGGCCATGGCGGGCTGGTCGTGCACGACGACACGTCCAATCTGGCCGAACTCGCCCAGTACGCCATGCACTTCTGCGCGATCGAGTCGTGCGGCAAGTGCACGCCATGCCGGATCGGGTCGACGCGTGGCGTCGAGGTGATCGACCGCATCCGCAAGGGCGACGCGAAGCAGGTCGAACTGCTGCGCGACCTCTGCGACACCATGGTGTCCGGCTCGCTCTGCGCCATGGGCGGCATGACACCTTTCCCGGTGCTATCGGCGCTGGACCACTTTCCCGAAGACTTCGGTCTCGACACCGCCGACAACGCAGCGGCGGCATGACCATGGAACCCATCATGTCCACGATGCCCCTCCCCACTCCCGCCGGCGGCTGCGGCTCCGGCAACTGTGCATGCAAGTCGCAGGCGGAACTGCGCAGCGCGCGCGGCCCCTTCGACGAAACCGACTACGGCACGCCGCTGCGCCATAGCGATGTCGCGGTGACGCTCGAGATCGACGGCCAGGCCATCACGGTGCCCGCCGGCACCTCGGTGATGCGCGCGGCGGCCGAAATCGGCGTGAACATTCCCAAGCTCTGTGCCACCGACTCGCTCGAGCCGTTTGGCTCCTGCCGCCTCTGCCTGGTCGAGATCGAAGGCCGGCGCGGCTATCCGGCCTCGTGCACCACGCCGGTCGAGGCAGGCATGAAGATCAACACGCAAACGCCTCGCCTGCAGACGCTGCGCCGCAACGTGATGGAGCTGTATATCTCCGATCATCCGCTGGACTGCCTGACCTGCCCGGCCAATGGCGATTGCGAATTGCAGGACATGGCCGGCGTCACCGGCCTTCGCGAGGTGCGTTACGGATTCGAAGGCGCGAATCACCTGAAGGACCAGAAGGACGAGTCCAATCCCTATTTCACCTACGATCCGTCCAAGTGCATCGTCTGTAACCGTTGCGTGCGCGCCTGTGAGGAAACCCAGGGCACGTTCGCGCTGACGATCAGCGGGCGCGGTTTCGAATCGCGTGTCGCCGCCAGCGAAAGCCAGTCCTTCATGGGTTCCGAGTGCGTCTCGTGCGGCGCCTGCGTCGCCGCCTGCCCCACCGCCACGCTGCAGGAAAAGTCCGTGATCTCGCTCGGCCAGCCCGAGCATTCGATCGTGACGACCTGCGCCTATTGCGGCGTCGGCTGCTCGCTGAAGGCCGAGATGAAGGGCAGCCAGGTCGTGCGCATGGTGCCGCAGAAAAACGGCGGCGCGAACGAGGGCCATGCCTGCGTGAAGGGCCGCTTCGCCTGGGGCTATGCCACGCACAAGGACCGCATCACCAAGCCGATGATCCGCGCGAAGATCACCGATCCCTGGCGTGAAGTCAGCTGGGACGAGGCGGTCGGCTACGCGGCCTCGGAGTTCCGCCGCATCCAGGCCAAACATGGTCGCGACTCGATCGGCGGCATTACTTCCTCGCGCTGCACCAACGAGGAGACCTATCTCGTCCAGAAACTCGTCCGCGCGGCCTTCGGCAATAACAATGTCGACACCTGCGCACGCGTCTGCCATTCGCCGACCGGCTACGGCCTGAAGACCACGATCGGCGAATCGGCCGGCACGCAGACCTTTGCCTCGGTCGAGAAAGCCGATGTCATCGTCGTGATCGGCGCCAATCCCACGGACGGTCATCCGGTGTTCGCGTCCCGGCTCAAGCGCCGCCTGCGCGAAGGGGCGAAGCTTATCGTCGTCGATCCGCGCGTGATCGACATGGTTGACGGACCGCACGTCAAGGCGATCCATCACCTGCAACTGCGTCCGGGAACCAATGTCGCGGTCATCAACGCCTTTGCCCATGTGATCGTCACCGAAGGCCTGCTGGACGAAGCCTTCGTCGCGGAGCGCTGCGAACCGCGCGCCTTCGAGCAATGGCGGGACTTCGTCTCGCTGCCCGAGAACTCACCCGAGGCCACGGCGGAAATCACCGGCGTGCCCGCCGCGGATATCCGCGACGCCGCGCGTGTCTATGCGCGGGCGCACAACGGCGCGATCTACTACGGCCTCGGTGTCACCGAGCACTCGCAAGGCTCGACCATGGTCATGGGCATCGCCAACCTGGCGATGGCGACCGGCAACATCGGCCGCGAAGGCGTGGGCGTGAATCCGCTGCGCGGCCAGAACAACGTGCAGGGTTCCTGCGACATGGGTTCGTTTCCCCATGAGCTCCCGGGTTACCGCCATATCAGCGACGCGACCGTGCGTGGCCAGTTCGAGGATGCCTGGAGCGTCACCTTGCAGCCCGAGCCGGGCCTGCGCATCCCGAACATGTTCGATGCCGCCGTGCACGGGACCTTCCTCGGCCTGTACTGCCAGGGCGAGGACATCGTCCAGTCCGACCCGAACACGCACCACGTCTCGGCGGCGCTGTCGGCGATGGAATGCATCGTCGTGCAGGATATTTTCCTGAACGAAACGGCGAAGTTCGCGCATGTGCTGCTGCCCGGATCCTCCTTCCTCGAGAAGGATGGCACCTTCACCAATGCCGAGCGGCGCATTTCGCGCGTGCGCAAGGTGATGCCGCCGCTGGCCGGGTACGCGGACTGGGAAGTCACCGTTTTGCTCTCGCGCGCACTGGGTTATGAGATGGATTACACCCACCCTTCGCAGATCATGGACGAGATCGCCCGCCTGACGCCGACCTTCCATGGCGTTTCGTACAAGAAGCTCGACGAGCTTGGCAGCATCCAGTGGCCGTGCAACGAGGCGGCACCGGATGGCACCCCGACCATGCATGTGGATACCTTCGTGCGCGGCAAGGGCAAGTTCGTCATCACCAAATTCATCGCCACCCCGGAAAAGGTCACGCGCAAGTTTCCGCTCCTGCTGACCACCGGCCGCATCCTGTCGCAATACAACGTCGGTGCGCAGACGCGCCGCACCGAGAACGTGCGCTGGCATGACGAGGACCGCCTCGAGATCCATCCGCACGACGCGGAAGACCGCGGGATCAAGATGGACGACTGGGTCGGTATCGAGTCGCGCGCCGGCCAGACCGTATTGCGCGCCAGGGTGACCGAGCGGATGCAGCCCGGCGTGGTCTACACCACCTTCCACTTCCCCGAATCGGGCGCCAACGTGATCACCACCGAGAGCTCGGACTGGGCGACCAATTGCCCCGAGTACAAGGTCACCGCGGTCCAGGTCAGCCCGGTAGAGCAGCCATCGGAGTGGCAGCAGGAATATTCGCGCTTCAACGAAGAGCAGCTCGACCTGCTCAAGCATCGCGAACTGGCCACGACGGCTCCGGGCAAGTGAGTCATGGACGATAACAACCTGATCGACATGGCGAACCGGATCGGCGATTTCTTCGAGTCCATGCCGGACCACGAGGAAGCGCTGGCCGGCATCGCCGATCACATCCACCGCTTCTGGGAACCGCGGATGCGCCGCGCGATCCTGGCGACGCTGGACTTGCCACCCGGGAGCACCGGGGTGGCGATGTCCGGTGTTGTGAGGGAGGCGCTGGTCAAGCATCGTGAGGCGTTGACGCCGGCTGCGGCTTGAGGATTGCTCTTCGCTTTTACGCTTCTGCGATTGTGTCGGCGCCTAGGGCGCCGTGGTTTCGCCCCTCTGCCGAGGGCCGAGTCCCTTTTCTTGAATGGCCAAGAAAAGGAACCAAAGAAGGCCACCCCAATCGCGTGCCCCGCTGCGCGGGTGCGGTCGGCTGGGCCGGGGTTTACGGCCGTACATCCCTGTACGGTCGTAAACGGTCGGCATCCATGCCGACCCCGCTGCGCGGCCTTGTCGTCCCAGCCGACCTCACGCTCAAAGGGGCCCCGGGTGGAGCTAAGAGCCGGCTGATCGCCGTGTGTTTCACTGGATGCCAGCCTGCGCTGGCATGACGGTGAGGGGTGTGGCTGGCGCGCCTTGCTCTTCGCCCTTGGCCCTTCGCTCTTCGCCCTTGATCGTCATCCCAGCGCAGGCTGGACGCCGGGAGCGTAGCGACCAAGAACAGCGAAGCTGGCCCGAAGGGTGAGCGCCGCAGGCGCGAATCATCCTGTGGAAACATCGCGCGTAGCGCTCAGCTACGAGCGTGACAGTACCGGGCCCGTTCAACGAAGGAACACTTTCAGCCCTGGCCCGCATCCATGACTCCGATCAAGACACCTTGCACGCCGAGACAATGACGAATTCTCCCGGTACGGCATAGTGTTCGCCGTTCCGCCACGGCTCGATCGATTCGAGATATCGCGCGCATACACGGGCTCGCGCCGGCTCATCGAAGTGTGACCACGCCAATGCCACGGGGCCGCCGACAAACGCCGCATGACAGGCCTCGTCGGCATTGGCATAGTTCAGCGTGGTTGAAATGCGCTGATGCGCGCTGACGACGAAACCCGCGTCGATGCAGGCGAGTGCCAGGGCGTCTTCCCCGCCCAGGCGAAAGAACAACGGACACACCTCGCTGGAGACTTCAGCATCGACGATCGGGAATACCGACGCCCAGCCGCAACGGGATCGCTCGCCCCATACCGCCAGCGCGACGCGGCCACCCGGTCGCAGGACGCGGTGCATTTCGCGCAGACCCTGCTCCGGATCGGGCAGGTACATCAGCCCGAGGGCACATAGCACGACATCGAAGCTCGCATCGGGCAGCGCCAGGTTTTCGCCGTCCATGCGCACGAAGCGGGTGTTCGAGAAGCCTTGCTCACGGGCGCGCTGCCTTGCGGCATCGACCATATGACCCGACAGATCGGTGCCGATGACCTGGCCATGTGGCCCGACCGCGCGGGCCGCTGCAAGGCTAACCAGCCCCGTGCCGCAGGCCACATCCAGCACGCGCTCGCCAGGCACGAGCGATACGCTCGACAACAGCAGATCCTGGGCGGGCGCCAGTTGCACCCGCCACAGCGGCTCGTAATCACCGGCGGCAAGATCCCAGCCGTAACGTTGGATGCGCCGCTGCAGCTTCGGCTTCATCTCAGCGGCGCGTGATGACGATTTCGAGGTATTCGCTGGGCACGACCAGCGCGCGCGTTCCGGCCACGTTGCGGCTGTTCAGGAGGTCGGTGAGGTCGCGTTCCAGCGCTTCGGCCTGCGCCGGCTGCAAGGCGGCGAACGCCTTGTGTACCGGCCCGTACCAGGTACGAAACACCTCGATGAAGTGCGCGGCCGAGCGATAGCGGAAATTGAAGGTCCGCGGCGTCACGGCTGTCGCCGATGCGGCGTCGCCGAACAAGGCATGCAGATGCGCTTCCACGCCCCACAGCGAAGGTGGTTGCACGCCCACGGGCGGCGGCAAATAACGGCCCAGCGTCTTGAACAGCTGGCCGACGAAGCCTTCGGGCGTCCAGTTGGCCATGCCGATCGTGCCGCCGGGACGGCAAACGCGTGCCAGTTCGGCGGCCGCCCTGGCCTGATCGGGGCAGAACATCACGCCGAAGGTGGACAACACGGCATCGAAGCTGGCATCCGCGAACGGCAGGTCTTCGGCATCGGCGACCTGAAAGGCCACGTCCAGGTGCTCGGCGGCGGCGCGCTCGGCACCGAGGTCGAGCAAGCCGGCGACGTAGTCGGTCGAGGTGACTTTGCAACCGCGCCGCGCCGCCGCGAGCGTGGCATTGCCGTTGCCCGCGGCGACGTCGAGCACGCGCTCGTCCCAGTACAGGTCGCAGGCCTCGGCCAGCTGTTCGCCGACGATCTGCAAGGTGGTGCCGATGACGGCGTAATCGCCGCTGGCCCAGGCGGTCTGCTGGCGGTTCTTGACGGCGATGAGATCGATGACTGCGCTCATGAGGGTCTGCTCTGTTGGGAGGGTGGTGCCAATGTGGCTTTCAGCCGCCCCGGCGTCCTGTCCCCGCGTCGTTCCGGACTGCCCGATCGTCCCGTCGGCATCGACCGCCATGCCGCCCGTCCGCTGTTCCTGCCCCATCGTCCTCAGACCCGACCTCTTGCTTCTTGCCTATTGGTCGATCACGCCGATGCGCCCAGAATGGATCGGCATCGACGAACCGGAGGGCAAGGCCATGGCCATGCAGGATGTCGCCGCGGCAATGCAACGTGTCCAAACCGTATTGCGTCGCCGTCCCGACATGGGGCTGCACGACGACGCATCCGCCACGGCCCGCTGGCGGGACGGCACGCGCGTCGTGGCCAGCCATGCGAACGGCACGACGATATCGACCGACATGCCGGACGAGCTCGGCGGAAGCGGCGACCAGGTCACCCCCGGCTGGCTGTTCCGCGCCGGCATCGCCTCCTGCCTGGCCACGACCATCGTCATGGCCGCCGCCGCCGAAGGCATCGAACTGACGACGCTGGTAGTGCGGGCAAGCAGCCGCTCGGATACGCGCGGACTGTTGCGCATGGCCGGCGCCGATGGCGAAGCGGTTTATGCGGGCCCGCGGGACCTGCGCCTGCACGTAAGCATCTCGGCTCACGGCATTCCTGCCGAACGCTTGCGCGCGCTCGTCGAGGACAGTCGACGCTGTTCGCCCATACCCAACGCCGCGGAGAACACCGCGCCGCTGGACCTGCGCATCGACGTCACCTGATGGACGCGCTGTCGGAAATCCTCCGTGTCGTGCGTCTCACCGGCGCGATCTTCATCCATGCGCGGTTCACCGCGCCCTGGTGTTACCAGTCGCCGAGCGCGGATACCGCCGCGCCCCTGCTCGAACCCGGCGCCGAGCGCGTGGTGATCTTCCATCTGCTCACCGAAGGCGAATGCTACGTCGGCATGAAGGGCCAGCCTCCCCTGCACCTGCACGCCGGCGATGCGGTGATCTTTCCGCAAGGCGACGCGCACCTGATGAGTTCCCAGCCCGGCCTTCCGCCGGCGAAGGGTTCGCGCCTGGATGAAGTACTGGCACGACGACCGCGCCAGCTCGCCTACGGTGGCGGTGGCGCGACGACACGGCTGGTCTGCGGCTATATGGCCTGCGATGCGCGCCTGGCGCGCATGCTGCTCACCGGCTTGCCGCCGGTGGTCCGCGTCAACGTACGTGGATCGAACGCCGGTATCTGGCTCGAGTCGTCCGTGCGCTATGCGCTGGCCGAAGCACGGTCGCCGCGGCCCGGCGGCGGCGGCGTGCTGGCCAAACTGGCTGAAGTGCTTTTTATCGAGGTGCTGCGCCTGCATATGAACGAACAGGCCGACGATCGCACCGGCTGGCTGGCGGGGCTGGGCGACCGCATCGTCGGTGCCGCCCTGAACGCCCTGCATCAGCACCCTTCGCATGCCTGGTCCCTGGAAGAACTGGCACGCGCCGCCGGCACGTCGCGATCGGTACTCGCCGAACGCTTCCAGCAACTGGTCGGCAGCTCGCCGATGCAGTACCTGACCCAATGGCGCATGCTGCTCGCCGCCGACCTGCTCAGCCACAGCAACGCCCCGCTCGCCCGCATCGCCGAAGACGTCGGCTACCAGACCGACACCGCCTTCAGCCGCGCCTTCCGCCGCGAGTTTGGCGCACCGCCGGCCGCCTGGCGGCGAACGCAATCGTCGCGTCACGTTCATTGAGGAAGCGCTCCCCCGCGCCGTGCGTTGCGCCTCCGGTTGATGCATGCTTGCTTCCTAAGCAACAATCAAAACGGTGCATGGCTATGTCAGCCACTACGACGCTTTCCGACAAATATCAGATATCCGTCCCAAAGGCCGTGCGCGAGGCGAGGCAGTGGGAAGCAGAACAGGAATACGCCTTTATTCCCAAGGGGAAAGAGGTGTTGGTCTTGCCGGTGCCAGAGCCGGGACAGCTGACCGGTATCGCCCGAGGCGCCAGCAGAAAAGGGGATCGCGACCGGAAGGATCGTTATTGACCGCGGCATTGCTGCGCGTAGACCGAACTGGCGCGTTGGCGTGAAGCAAGCCTGGACCGCGAGCCGTGAAGCGGCCCGGGGCATTCGTCACGGAGATGACGCGCTCAGGCGACCGCGCCCAGCCGGTCGATGGCGGTGGAAATCAGGTGGAGGTAGGTGCGCATCGACACGGCGGTCTTGCGCTGGCGCGGCGGCACGGGCACGAAGGCGAACTGTCCGCGCCTTTCTTCCTGCCTGACCAGGCCGAGGTATTCGCCATGGAGATACATTTCCGCCACCAGGAAGGTGCGGTCCGGTGCGTCGTATACGACGATTCGCGATCCATTTTCCACCGATCATCTCCAACAGGACGTGCTGGTCATGCCAGCGGACTTACCGATGCAGCCTGTGAAAAGCTAGCGCCGTTACGTCGAATCGTCTGTAGGATTTTTGCCTAGGGAGCCTCTGATCTATTCCACGCAGGCGGCATGATGTCCAGAAGGACCGCTACCGGTGCTGCCCGGCGCCGGCAAGGGTGGCCCCCTTACCAAGCCGGGCGGTGCCGGTAGCGGGCCTTCTGGACATCACCCCGTCATCTATAAAAAACAAGACGTTGGGGCCGTTGCTGTAAGCGCGCAGCTCGCCGCCGGATCGGCTTGAAAGACGTCCAGTCTGCCTTCGCCGACCCAACGACGACCTGCGCGCTTACAGCAACGCCTGCGTGGAATCGATCAGAGGCTCCCTAGGTGATGCCAACCGGGTCACGGAACACGTTCCGACCCTTCCGCGGCCCACTCAGGTCTTCTTCACGCGACGGGGCGGCTTCGCTTCGGCAGCCGCAATCAGCTGTTGCAGGTAGGCGATGCCTTCTTCTTCGGGGAAAAAGGCCACAACGTCGGCGACGGTCAGGCCATAGCGCCTGCGCAGGACAAGAAAATCGTCCTTGGCCAGGGCCATGCGGTCCTTCGGCGCGGCGGGCTTGGCCGGTTCACCCTTCTGACGATCGAGGGCGGCGAGCTCTTCCTGGAAACGGCGGTAGGCGTCTTGCGGGACTGGCATGAATCGTCAATTCGGCACGGGGATGCACATTCTCGCATGCGAGGCGGGGCGCGCCTCAAGCGGGCTTTGCCCTGCCGCGACGCAGGTATTACCGGGCGCTATCGCCCATACCTCGAAAGATACTTCACATTGCTTCATATCTTTATGATAAATATATATAATTATCTCCATCACGACGGGAGCATGCGCGGGCCCGACGAGGCCTCTGTCGTTTGGCCATGCGTCGTTGGCGCTAGGGGCAAATCGAACGCGGCCTGCTAACCTGCCTGCCATCAGGTACGGGGGCGACCTTGGTACGGGCCGGGCAACTGCCCGGGCACCGTGTACGCCGGCATCCCGTGCCAAAACCAAGCGACCAGGATGATCGTATGCGGAATCTGGAAAGCACCAAGCTCGCCATCGTCGGTCTCGGCTACGTCGGGTCTGCCGCTCGCGGTGGAATTCGGCAAGCGTTACGACACCGTGGGCTTCGACATCAAACCGCGCTCGCATCGACGAGTTGCGCGCCGGCCGCGACAACACCCTGGAAGTGGACGGCGAGGAACTGGCCGCGGTGACGCGCCTGCGCTTCACCTCGGAGCTGGAGGACATCCGCCACTGCAATGTCTACATCGTCACGGTGCCCACGCCGATCGACGATGCGAAACGCCCCGACCTGACCCCGCTGATCAGGGCCAGCGAGACGCTCGGCAAGGTGCTCAAGCACGGCGACATCGTGGTGTACGAATCCACCGTATACCCGGGCTGCACCGAAGAGGTATGCATCCCGATCCTGGAGAGGGTTTCCGGGCTGGTCTACAACCGCGACTTCTTCGCCGGATACAGTCCCGAGCGGATCAACCCGGGCGACAAGGAACACCGCGTCACCAGCATCCTGAAGGTCACCTCGGGCTCGACACCGGAAACGGCCGACTTCGTCGACCGCCTGTATGGCTCGATCATCACCGCCGGGACGCACAAGGCCAGCTCACTGAAGGTCGCCGAGGCCGCCAAAGTCATCGAGAATACCCAGCGCGATCTCAATATCGCCCTGGTCAACGATCTGGCCATCCTGTTCAACAAGCTCGGCATCGACACCCTGGAAGTGCTGCAGGCCGCCGGCACCAAATGGAATTTCCTGCCGTTCCGGCCAGGCCTGGTCGGTGGCCATTGCATCGGCGTGGACCCGTATTACCTGACGCACAAGGCCCAGGAAGTCGGCCATCACCCGGACGTCATCCTTGCCGGCCGTCGCACCAACGACAGCATGGGTCCGTACATCGCCAGCGAAGTGATCCGGCTGATGGTGCGCAAGGGCATCAACCCGGTACTGGCGCGTGTCCTGATCCTCGGGCTGGCTTTCAAGGAGAACTGCCCGGACCTGCGCAATACCCGCGTGGTCGACATCGTGCAGGCGCTACGCGGCTACAACGCCGGCGTCGATATCCACGATCCCTGGATAAGCGCGGCCGAGGCCGAACACGAATACGGCATCACGCCCGTGGCCACGCCCGAAGCCGGCTGCTACGACGCCGTGATCGTCGCTGTCGGCCATCGCCAGTTCGTCGCCCTCGGGCGCGGCGGGCATTCGCGCCTTCGGTAAACCGGCCTCGGTCGTTTACGACGTAAAATACGTACTGCCGCGCGACGCCGTCGACGGCAGGCTTTAAGGACGTTCGAACATGAAAGTGCTGGTCACCGGTACCGCAGGCTTCATCGGCTCCCACGTCGCCATGCGCCTGCTCGCGCGCGGCGACGAGGTCGTCGGCATCGACAGTCTCAACGATTACTACGACGTCAACCTGAAGAAGGCGCGCCTGGCGCGCTTCGTCGATCACCCGCGCTATACGCATATCCATGCCGACCTTGCCGATCGCGCGGCGATGGAGATCGCGTTCGCCACGCACCAGCCCGCAGCGCGTGATCAATCTGGCCGCACAGGCCGGCGTGCGTTACGCCGCCGAGAATCCGCATGTCTACGTCGCCAGCAACGTCACCGGCTTCCTGCATATCCTCGAAGGCTGCCGCCAGCACGGCGTGGAGCATCTGGTCTTCGCCTCCACCAGCTCGGTCTACGGCGCCAATACGTCCCATGCCGTTCTCCGAACACCAGTCGACCGAGCATCCGCTGACGCTTTACGCGGCTACCAAGAAAGCCAACGAGCAGATGGCGCACAGTTACGCGCACCTGTATGGCATTCCGAGCACCGGCCTGCGCTTCTTCACGGTGTACGGCCCCTGGGGCCGTCCCGACATGGCGCTTGTTCCTGTTCACCCGGGCGATCCTCGCCGGCGAGCCGATCAAGGTGTTCAACCACGGCCATCACAAGCGCAGCTTCACCTACGTGGACGACATCGTCGAAGGCGTCATCCGCACGCTGGACACCGTGCCCGGCAAGGATCGCGCACTGGGACGGCAGGCAGCCCGACCCGGCGAGCAGCGGCGTGGCGCCGTATCGCATCTACAACATCGGCAACGAACAACCAGTCGAACTGCTGCGCTACATCGAGGTGCTCGAGCAATGCCTCGGTCGCAAGGCGGTGATGGAGATGCTCCCGCTACAGGCCGGCGACGTGCCCGACACCGAAGCGGACGTGTCCGCGCTCGCACTGGCCGTTGGATATACGCCGAAGGTCCCGGTAGAAACAGGCATAGCCAACTTCGTACACTGGTACCGAAGGCTACTACGGCGTCCGTTGACGCGACCGGCTCATTCTGCTGTTCGCGACAGGCCACACCAGCCGGAAGAACAATAACGCGTGCGCATGGAGGGGGGAGTGATCATCGACTACCTGGATGGGTCGGCTGCGACCGACTTCGAAGCTGATCTCTGCGTGATCGGCGCCGGCGCGGCCGGCATCGCCATCGCGCGAAGCTTCATCGGTACGTCGACAACCGTTTGCCTGGTCGAAAGCGGTGGCCTGGGCGGCGAGCGGAAAAGCCAGGCGCTCTGCGAAGGCTCGTCCACCGGCTCGCCCGCGTTCGACACCGCCAACTCGCGCATGCGCGTGTTCGGTGGCAGCTGCACGCTTTGGGGCGGCGGCTGCATCACCCTGAGCAAGCAGGATCTGGAACAGCGCGAGTGGGTACCTGACAGCGGCTGGCCAATCTCGTACGAGGATCTCGAGCCGTACTACCGGCTTGCCCGCTCGTTCTGCCGGATCGACGAGCACGATTTCACCGACGGCTCCTTCATCGGCCCGCTTCCGCGCCCGCCGATTCCCTTCGACGAGGACACGCTGGTCAACCAGATCTTCGCGCGCAGCCCGGTCCTGTTTGGCGAGGCCTATCGTGGCGAACTCGAACGGGCGCCGAACATCACGGTCCTGCTGCACGCCAACCTGATCGAACTGGAGGCCGCCGACGAGGGCACATCCGTTCGCGGCGCGCGCATCGGCACACTGGACGGACGTCGCGGCACGGTTCGCGCGCGGCACTACGTCCTCGCTTCCGGCGGCATCGAAAACGCCCGCTTGCTGCTGTTGTCCGACTCCGTCGTCCCGCGGGGCCTGGGCAATGGGCACGACCTGGTCGGGCGCTATTTCATGGACCATCCGAGCGGCAAGCTCGGCACGGTGTTCACCGACGACCCGGACAGCCTGACCCGCCCCTATGACCGGAATCTGGGCAAGGGCGTCGCTCCGACCTTTCCGGAGATCGGCCTGTCCGGGGAAGTGCAACGGAAGCAGGGCCTGCTGAATGGACGCGTCCACCCATTTGCCGTGGAAGGCACCGTCCCGAACGGCATTCGCGCCTTGCGCGAGTTTCGCGCCGCCTTGCATCCTCCCGCACGGGATGAAAGCACCCTGCTGGAAGCGAGGATGTGCGAGGCAATGAAGAATGGGCCCTCCGGCGGCGCCGCGATGCTGTCCCAGGACGGTATAGGCATGCTGGCCCTGCGGCTGGGCATGGGCCTGGGCGACATTGCCCGGGCCTTCGTGCAGAAGGTGGCCGACAAGCCGACGGTGAAGAGCAATCACGTCGAGCTGACCGGTTACTTCGAGCAAGCGCCGAATCCGCGACAGCCGGGTCATGCTCAGTGAGGAACTGGACGCGCTCGGGCAACGCAAGGTCCGGGTCGACTGGCAACTGACCGCGCTGGACAGGCATACCTACCGTATGGCGGCCACGCTGTTCGGCAACGAACTGGCCCGCGCCTGCAACGGCCGGTTCGAACCGGAACCCTGGCTCTCCAGTAACGACGCGGCACCGGAGGTGCGTGGCACGGCCCACCATCTCGGTACGACGCGCATGGCCGACGATCCGCGAGCATGGCGTCGTCGATCGCCAGTGCAAGGTGCACGGTATCGACAACTTGCACATCGCTGGCAGCTCGGTCTTTCCCACCGGTGGCTGGGCGTTCCCGACCCTCACCATCATCGCCCTGAGCCTGCGCCTGGCCGACCAGCTGCGCGTGCTCCTGGCCACCTGCAGCGCATCGGGCGTTATCTAGTTGCCTCCCACCATGGACGATCACGTTGTGGCGGCTCACGACTTTGCACGAACGGCTGGCGACGTACTCGAGCGCCACGGTTTCCGCGCGCCGGCGACCGGCGAGGCACGCGTGCTGCTCTTCGACAGCGCGGCCTGGGCCGGATACCTGGAGTCGGCCGAAAGCCTGCTCGACAAGGGCGAACGGGCCCGCGCCTCGCGATTCCGTTTCGAGCACGACCGCGAGTCTTACATCCTTTCGCACGCGCTATGGCGCGTCGCGCTGGGCATATGCCTGGGAAGCAGCCCGCGTCGTGTGCCACTGACGAGCGCGCCGACCGGCCAGCCGCGCCTGACGGACACCGGCATGGCCACCAGCCTGAGCGGAACGGGAAGCTGGACGGCCATCGCGATCGCCTGCACCGAAACCGTCGGCGTCGACATCGAGCGCTCGCCGGCGCGGATCGCGCTGGAGGAGCTGATACCGACCGTGTGCACGCTCGCCGAGCGCAAGGACCTGGCCAGGCTGTCCGTCCGGGCGCGCGAGCCGGTCCTGCTGGAAATGTGGACGCGCAAGGAAGCCCTGCTCAAGGCCTTCGGCGTCGGCCTCCTCGAAGATCCGGCCCTGTTGTCCGCCTCGACGAGCGAGCTGATCCTGCCGCCGGCATCGGCGCCGGTCCAGATACCCTGCCGCGTCCGCAACCTGGACATGCCGGTCGGCCTGGCTGGCGCGCTGGCGGTACCCGCCTCGGTCCATACGCTTCGCCTCTACCGGCTGGACGACGCGCCGCGCGGGTGAATCGCCCGCCGGATTAAATGTAGACGAAGGGCAGAAGCCGGTTGATCACCGTGTTCCCACTGGATGATTCGCGCCTGTGGCGCTCACCCTTCGGGCCAGCTTCGCTGTTCTTGGTCGCTACGCTCCCGGCGTCCAGCCTGCGCTGGGATGACGTAGAGGGGGTTGGGAAGGTCCTCGGGTTTTATCACCCTCACCGTCATCCCAGCGAAGGCTCACTGCTGTCCGGGGAAAAGATCGAAGAACGCCGATCCGGCACTGGAGGGGAACTTGACCACGACACTCGAAACCCCTCACCGTCGCCCCTGCGCAGGCAGGGGCCTGGTGGCCGCCGTCCTCATCGAGCGATAGCGCGGGGAAAATAAGCGGCTTTGCTGGCGTGAGGCTGGCGACCGAACACTGAGCCCACTGGGCCCCGGCCTGCGCCGGGGCGACGAGCAAAAGCCCGAGGCCTCGCTTCACAGGCAACCGTCGCCAACGAGTCACCAACCGATCTTCCTGTCCATGGCGCCTTATCTCGCAACGGATAGCCGCGGATGACCCGGATTTTCCCCGGACAGCAGTGAGCGAAGGCTGGGATCCAGTGGAGACACCGCGCGAAGCGCCTCCCCATTTACTGGGCAGCCAAGCCGTTTGGCCTAGGTGATTTATCCGTAAGTTGCATAGCCGCCCCCGGGGGCTACGGGTAGCCTCACATTCTGCTAGCGGCTTGCAGGGGGCGCGATAGCTACAACCTGAGGGGGGGAAGTCGGATGCTTCGTTTCTTACGACAGCAGCACGTGCGCTGGCTCCTTTTACTGGGTCTTAGCGAGCTGTTGCTCCTGGTCGGCTCACTGAATATCGCGACCAACCTGCGCTTCTTCTTCGTACCGGAAGACCTGGCCGGATTCGCGCGGAACCTGCCCCAGCGCTCCCTGGTCTTCGCCCTGATCATCTTCCTGAGCATGGCCGCGCTCGGCCAGTACCGCGCGCACCTGCGCACCAGCTGGCTGGGCATGCTCGCCCGGCAGGCAGTCGCCTTCGTGATCGGCGGCCTTGGCCTGGTCGTGGTGTATTACATCGTGCCGCAGGCTTATATCGGTCGCGGCGTGCTCGGCCTCGCACTCTTCATCTCCTTCGTGGCACTGGCGACGTTTCGTTCGCTGTTCATGCGCCTGGTCGAAGTCGAGGCATTCAAGCGTCGCGTGCTGATCCTCGGTGCCGGCGAGCGCGCTGCGCAGATCCACAATCGCATGCGCCGCCGTTCCGACCGTCGCGGGTTCAGCATCGTGGGTTACCTGCGTTGCCCGAACGATCCGGTGATCGTCCCGGACGATCTTGTCCTGACCCATGAAGGCACCCTGCGCGCCCTCGCCAAACGCGAGCAGGTCGACGAGATCGTGGTCGGTGTCGACGATCGCCGCGGCCGCCTGCCCATGGACGAGCTCCTCGAATGCCGCCAGGCCGGCGTGACCATCACCGACCTCACCACCTTCTTCGAACGCGAGTCCGGGCGCGTGCAGCTGTCCCTGCTCGATCCCTCCTGGCTGGTGTTTTCGCGCGGCTTCAACGTGACGCCCCTGCATCTGCTGGCCAAGCGCTGCTTCGACCTGACCGCGGCGGGCGTACTGCTCCTGCTCTGCTGGCCGTTGATGCTGCTGGTCGTGCTCGCGATCCGCATCGAATCGGGACGTGGCCAACCCATCCTCTATCGCCAGGAACGCGTCGGCGAGCACGGCAAGACCTTCTGGCTGTACAAGTTCCGCAGCATGCGCACGGACGCGGAAATGGACGGCGTCGCGCGCTGGGCCAGCAAGGACGACGATCGCATCACCCGAGTCGGCCGCATCAGTCGCAAGTTGCGCTTCGACGAGCTGCCGCAGCTGTGGAACGTACTGAAAGGCGAGATGAGCATCGTCGGTCCGCGTCCGGAACGACCGCACTTCGTCGCCGACCTGGCGACCAAGATCCGTTACTACTCGCTACGCCACTGCATGAAGCCGGGACTCGCCGGCTGGGCCCAGCTGAGCTATCCGTACGGCGCTTCCGAGGAAGACGCCGCCGAGAAACTCAAGTACGACCTGTTCTACGTGAAGAACCACAACCTCCTGCTCGACATGGTGATCCTGATCGAGACGGTTGAGGTCGTGCTGTTCGGGCGCGGCGCGCGTTAGGAGCCTCTGCGGCTCTTAGCGACCACCTTCCGAGGGGCGGCTGCTCGCCGCCCTCAGCGAATGCAACGGCGAGCTGTACCAGTCGATGACCTGGTCGTTCTCGAACTGGATCCACGAGGGGCCGTAATCCCAGCGATCGCGGTGGACGATCAGCGGATCGCCCTCGATGGCCCGCACCTCGGCCGGTGTCATGCCCAGGCTCAGCGACGGCGCGCTGACCGTCTCGTGCGGATGCGCGTCGGTGTCCGCCGGGGTCGTCGCCGGCGTACTTTCCGGGGACGATAAGGGCGCGAAGCTCCATAGCAGGACGCCGAGCACGACGACGACAAGCAGGATCAGCATCGTCGGGCGGACACGTGGCGGCACCGGCTCTTCGGCGGTTTCCTGCAGCGGCGGCGCATAAGACGGAGGCGGCGCAGGCGCCGATGGAGCGGCCGGCACGACGCGGCCAGGTGCCGCCGCACCCGGCAAGCGTCCGTGGCGTCGCTGGAAGTCCATCGCCGCACCGTACTGTGCGATCAGCGTCTGCACTTGCCGGACATCGCCGCCGACGCGATCCGGGTGAAGTTGGGATACGTGGCGCCGGTAGGCACGCTTGAACTCATGCAGGTCGCAGCCGGGACTCAGTCCCAGCGTCCTGTAGAGCTCAAGGAAATCTGTCTCGTTAGCCAATCCATTCCCCCTGCCGAGCGGATGGTGCTGCTGCGCGCTGGCGTGTCCGTTGCCGGCTTCCCTGGCGCCGGATACGGCGACAGGATACGGCAAGCACGACACTTCGCAACGACTTTTTCAAGCATTTTTACGCTTGACTTGGTGTGTCACGGTTCCCAGAATTCAATCTCCGAAGGAGAGCGATGCCATGCGTGATGGTCACAATTACCGCCGCGGCATCCTCGCGGCCGCCCTGCTGGTGGCCATGCCTGTTCTCTTGCACGCGCAGGATGCCGCCATGCCGTCCAACGCGCCGTCTCCCGGTGTGCATACCCTGCTCGGCCAGGGCGAAGGGCTCGGCGTGAGCCCCGCCGTGACCCGTCCGGTCGATACGCAGCCGAACGGCAGTTCGTTGATTGTCTTCAACGGCGGCTATGCCGCGAACGACAAGGCGCCGGTCGACAGCTACGCGAATCGCTGGAAGCAGGTCGGCAACGTGCCCTATGGCAACGGCTACGGCGACCGCTTCAACGTCAAGGCCTATGTGGCGCTCCAGGCGCGCGGCGGCCCCGGACATACGGTCAGCATCGAAAAGAACGGCAACGCCGCGGGCGAGATAACCGTGCCGTTTATCGAGGTCAGGCATGCCGGCGTGCTCAAGGACGTCGCCCAGAACTACCCTGCCGCCGGGGTCGTGGTCACCAGCGGCAGCGTGACCACCACGGGACCTGCCACCCTGGTCGCGCTGTGGTGGGGCGATGGCGGCGTCAAGCGGATGACCGCGGTCCCGAACAACGGCTTCGTCGTGGTCGACGAGTTCCTCCAGCTCCCCGATGAAAGCGGCGTGCAAAGCGCCGTCGCGATCAGGCAAGTGAGCGCCGCGGGGACATACAACGTAAGTTGGATTGGCGCCCCGGTACAGGGGGCCATACTTTGGCTATTCGCGTTCCAGTCGCCATGAGCTGAGACGGCAGGCAACGCACCTTCGTCCATTCGCGCGCGCAACAGCGCCGACGACGTCAGAGGGGGTTGTCCATGCTGGGCGCATTCATATCAGCGGCGCGTTACGCCGAACTGCTGGCCCAGGGCCGGCGCGAAGCCGATCCGGTGCTCGTTTTCGAGCCCGGGATCCTGCGTTCCTCGTACAACCGCAAACCGTTCCTCGTCGGTCACCGGCTGACCGCGCATCCGATGTTCTCGCTCGGGCACCTGTTCGAGCTATGTCGTCGCATGGCGCCCGAGCAGATCCTTTATCGCGCCGGCAAGATCCCCGGCGACGCCGAATTCGAGACCTCGTATGACCGCTACAAGGAAGGCCTGACCCTGGAGGAAACGCTTGCCCATTTCGAGGAGCGGCGGGCCTATATCTGCGTCAACAATCCCGAACGGGACGCCGGGTACCGCCCGGTGATCGAAGGCATCGTCGCCGAGATCGCCGCCGGGATCGACCCGATGGACCCGGGGATCAGCTGGTATTCGACGTATATCTT
Organism: uncultured Gammaproteobacteria bacterium; assembly: GCA_963847335.1. Taxonomy (GTDB): domain Bacteria; phylum Pseudomonadota; class Gammaproteobacteria; order Xanthomonadales; family Rhodanobacteraceae; genus Luteibacter. Next base: position 709,848 of record CAWJZF010000007.1, on the reverse strand, counting down.
CATTTCCACGCGCGACGCGGTAACCCCGTATCACATGGATCGGGAGATGAATTTCCTGCTGCAGATCCAGGGTACGAAAACCGTGCACCTGTGGGACCAGGACGATCACGAGATCATGTCCTCGGAACAGAAAGACCTGCTGCTCTCACGCATCGGTGGCAGGCCCACCTACAAACCCGCCTTCGAAGCAAAGGCGATGACCTTCGACCTGCGCCCCGGCCTCGGCGTCCACCATCCGTTCATCGCGCCACATCGCGTGCATACAGGATCGGAGCTTTCGATTTCCCTGGCGGTCACCTTCCGCACCCGGCAGTCGGACATGTGGACCGATGCGCATCGCTTCAACGCACGCATGCGCGGACTGGGCCTGCGCCCGGGACCGATCGGCCAGAGCGCGCTCCTGGACCGGGCCAAATGCGGTCTGGCCCGCGTCGGCCAGCGTGTGCATCGCAAGCTCGCCGCGGACGGACAGGACGCTTCCTGAAGCGTCCTTCCCGCCGCCCCGGAAGCCTCTGGCGACCACGTATGGCGCCGGGAATAGACCGAATGGAATAGGCCGGTCACGGCCTTTGTTCACCGGTGGTTCCGCATTCCGGGGATATCCGGCAAACCTTCGTTTTATCGGCAATACAAGCCAATCGGCTCGACCATAGAGCATATGGAAGCGAACGCGCTGCAAGTCGACACTAGCCCTGACCGCGCAACACCGGACGTGGAATCCAAGGGGCCCCGAAATATCTTCCGCATTCTCCGTCGCTCGCACCACAGCGTGCCGGCGCGACGACGGAAACACCGCACACCGATCGCATAACGCCACTGTTACCGCTGCTACCCGCATGGAGATCGCGAAAGCCCGATGAACGCGTCTATGGCCGAAAATTCCGAAGGTGTGGTCGCTGGCCAGCGGCTCCATGACGTCCTGCCGTCCCACACGGGCGAAAGCAGCAGCCGCAGCCGGCACCATGAGTACGCACTCGACGACACCCTGGTCGATGCACTCGCCGATGCCGCGTTCCGTCACTCGACCGAGCCGTCCGCGCTGCTGTGTGCCGCGCTCGTCCTGGTCGAATCGCGCCTGACCGGCGCGGATGTCGTGATCGCCAGCCACCTCGGCGCCGAGCGCTCGCAACAGGTTGCCATTTCCGTTCCCCGCGAAGGCCTCCGTGACGCATGGCTGGGCGCATGCACCCGCGCCCTGGACGCCGCGCCGATGATCAGCCAGGCGAGCGTCTGGCACGTCGCCGACGAAGACGTACGCACCGGTCACGAACCGGCTATCGAGGATCTCGTGTCGACCGGCAGCCGCTGGGAACTGCTGATGGAGGCGCCCGCGCGGCTTCAGGTGGACTTCCGCGCACCGCTCGGCGGCGACGCCATCGACCTGCTTGCCGGCTGCCTGCTGTCGGCCCTGGCAGCGCTATGCCATACCGACGACACCATGCTCGCCTCGGTCGACGCCTGCGACGCCGACGAACGCCGACGCATGCTGATCGACTGGAACGCCACCACGGTGGCGCGCCAGGATACCGATACCGTGCACGGCCTGTTCGCCGACGTGGCGCGCCAGCGGCCCACGGACATCGCCATCGAGTCGCGCACGGGGACCCTTTCCTATGCCGAGCTCGATGCCCGCGCCGACCGTGTCGCGGCGAGCCTGCTGGCGGCCGGCGTGACCACGGGCGTACCTGTCGCCCTGTTGATGGATCGGTCGCCCGAAGCGATCGTCGCCCTGCTTGGCATCCTCAAGGCCGGTGCGGCGTATCTCCCGCTGGACCCGACGCATCCTGCCGAACGTCTCGCCTTCGTCATCGACGATGCGCGTGCCGTCCTGGCGATCGTCGCCGCCGACGCGCCGGCCCCATCGGGCCTGACGGTGCCGACAACCACGCTCGAGCAGCTCGAGCATGCCGCGACCCGCGCCGACGAGCCGCTGCTGGACAGCGCCGCACTCGCCTACGTGATGTACACCTCGGGGTCGACCGGTACGCCCAAGGGTGCCGAGATCACCCATCGCTCGATCATCCGCCTGGTTCGCGGCATCGACTATGTCGACTTCGGCACCCGGCCGCGCATCCTTCACGCCGCGCCGCTCGGCTTCGATGCCTCGACCTTCGAAATCTGGGGCGCCCTGCTCAACGGCGGCACCTGCGTGGTCCATGACGAGCGGATCCCGACCGGTTGCGGCCTGGCCGGCACCATCGCCCGCCACGAGGCACGCATCGCCTGGCTGACCGCCGCGCTGTTCAACGCCATCGTCGACGACGACGCCACCCGTTTGCGCGGCCTGGGACAAATCCTCACCGGTGGCGAAGCGTTGTCGCCCCCGCATATCCGCAAGGCGTATGCCGCCCTGCCCGATGTGACCATCATCAATGCCTACGGTCCGACCGAATGCACCACGTTCGCGACCACATACCCGATCCCGCGCGAACCGGACGCGGACCTGCGCTCGATTCCGATCGGCCGCCCGATCGCCGACACCACGCTGTACGTGCTCAATGCGCGTGGCGAACCGGTGCCCTCCGGCGTCATCGGTGAACTGTATATCGGTGGCAGCGGCCTTGCCCGCGGCTACCTGGCACGCCCTGAGCTGAGCGCGGAGCGCTTCGTCGCCGATCCGTTCGGCGCGGATGGCGGGCGGCTTTATCGCACCGGCGACCTGGTCCGCTGGCTGCCCGAAGGCCTGATCGAATTCATCGGCCGTGCCGACGGCCAGGTCAAGATCCGCGGCTACCGCATCGAGATCGGCGAAGTCGAAGCCGCGCTGCGGCGTATCGCCGGCGTGCGCGCCTGCGCGGTCCTCGCCCGCGAGGACCAGCCCGGGCAGAAGCGCCTCGTCGCCTATTACGTCGCCGACGACGAAAGCGTCACCGCGCGCCATCTGCGCGAACAGCTTGGCCATGCGTTGCCGGATTTCATGGTGCCGACGGTCTATATGGGCCTGGACGTCCTGCCGATCACCGTCAACGGCAAGCTCGACCGCCGCGCCCTGCCCGCGCCGGACGGCAGCCGCCCGGAACTGGCCGATGTCTATGCGCCTGCCTCCGGCGCCCTGGAACAGCGCCTGTGCGCGCTCTTCGCCGAGATGCTCGGCCTGGACCAGGTCGGTCGCAACGACCACTTCTTCGACCTCGGCGGCAATTCGCTGCTCGCCGTCAGGACCATGGCACGCATCCACGCCGAGCTGTCCACGGTACCGACCGTCGCCGCCTTCTTCGGCGAGCCGACCCCGGCCGCGCTGGCCGCGCTGATCGAGGGTCGCGCGACGCAGTCCGCGCTCGCCTCGCGCATCGCCCGCGGCAAGGGACATGAGGCAGCCGAACCGGTCGCGATCATCGCCATGGCCGGTCGCTTCCCCGGCGCCTCCGATGTCGAGGCGTTCTGGGAGAACCTTTGCGCCGGTCGCGAATCGATCACCTTCTTCGGCCCCGGCGACCTCGATCCGGGCGTCCCGGCCGAGGAGCGCAACGATCCGGCCTATGTCGCCGCGCGCGGCGTCATCGATGGCGTCGAGGACTTCGATGCCGCCTTCTTCGGCATGTCGCCGCGCGAAGCCGACCTGACCGACCCGCAGCAGCGCATCTTCCTCGAGCTGTGCTGGGAATGCCTCGAGCGCGGCGGCTACGTGCCCGATGCGCATGACGGCCCCGTCGGCGTGTTCGGCGGCATGCACAACGCGACCTATTTCCAGCGCCATGTCAGCGGCCGACCCGACCTCATCGACAAGCTTGGCGCGTTCCAGGTGATGCTCGCCAACGAGAAGGATTACCTGACCACGCGCGTCGCGCACAAGCTCAACCTGACCGGCCCGGCGATCAGCATGAACACCGCCTGCTCGACCTCGCTGGTCGCGATCTGCCAGGCCTTCGACTCGCTGCGCGCCGGGCGCTGCGACATGGCGCTGGCCGGCGGTTCGTCGATCAGCTGCCCACCGCGCAGCGGCTACGTCTCGCAGGAAGGCTCGATGCTTTCGCCCGACGGCCACACCCGCAGCTTCGACGCCGGTGCCCAGGGCACCGTGTTCAGCGACGGTGCCGCGGTACTCCTGCTCAAGCGCCTGTCCGATGCATTGCGCGACGGCGACCCGATTTACGCGGTCATCCGCGGTACCGCGGTGAACAACGACGGCGGCATCAAGGCCAGCTTCACCGCGCCGAGCAGTGCCGGCCAGGCCGCGGTGATCACGATGGCGCTCGACAACGCCGGCGTGTCACCGCGCGAGATCTCGTACATCGAAACCCATGGCACGGCCACGCCGCTCGGCGATCCGATCGAGATCGAAGGGCTGACCCAGGCCTTCCGCCAGGGCACCGAAGAACGCGGCTTCTGCGCGATCGGCTCGGTGAAGAGCAATGTCGGCCACATGGTGATGGCCGCGGGCGCGGCGGGCGTGATCAAGACCGCGCTTTCGCTGAACGAACGTCGCTTGCCGCCCTCCCTGCATTTCGTCTCGTCGAACCCGAAACTCGACCTGGCCAATTCGCCCTTCATCGTCAACGACCGGCTGCGTTCGTGGACCGCCGACGGTGGCCCGCTGCTCGCCGGCGTCAGCTCCTTCGGCGTCGGCGGCACCAATGCGCACATCATTCTGGAGGAGCCGCCGATGCGCGCGCCCTCGGACGTCGCCTATGGCCCGCAACTCCTGCTGCTTTCCGCGCGCTCGGCACCGGCCCTGGTCAATGCGCTGGCCAGGCTCGGCGAGCACCTGTCCTCGCAGGCCGATGCCAACCTCGCCGACGTGGCCTGGACCTTAAGCCGCGGGCGCAAGGCGTTCGCGCAACGCACCCATATCGTCGCCCATGGCATCGAGGATGCCGTGGCGCACCTGCGCGAAGCCGCCGCCGCGGCGACCACGCGCACCGCATCCCAGCCCGAGCCCGGCATCGTCTTCATGTTCCCCGGCCAGGGCTCGCAGTATCCGGGCATGGGTCGCGAACTGTATGCGAGCGAGCCGGCCTTCCGCTGCGCCCTGGACGAGTGCGCGGAGGTCCTTCGCGACGAACTTGGCTTCGACCTGCGCGAGCGCATGTTCGACGATGGCGCGGATGCGTTGCGCGCCACCGCACTGACCCAGCCGGCGACCTTCTCGCTGGAGTACGCACTGGCCCGGCTGTGGATGAGTCACGGCATCCACCCGGTGGCGATGATCGGCCACAGCGTCGGCGAGTTCGTCGCCGCGGTGATCGGCGGCGTCATGAGCCTGGCCGATGGCGCCCGGCTGGTCGCACGACGCGGACGCCTGATGCAGGCGCTGCCCGCGGGCTCCATGCTTTCGGTGCGCATGGAAGCCGGCAAGCTTGCCGCCCTGCTTCCCGATACCTTGTCGCTGGCGGCGGAGAACGCGCCGACCGCCTGCGTGGTATCCGGCCAGAGCGCCGACATCGAAGCCTTCCGCGCCGTACTCGAGGCATCCGGCATCGCCTGCCGGTTGCTGCATACCTCGCACGCCTTCCATTCGGCGATGATGGACCCTGTGCTCGAACCCTTCCGTCGCGAAGTCGAAGCCATCCACCTTTCCGCATCGGTGCTGCCGATCGCATCGACGCTGACCGGCGCCATGCTCGGCGATGCCGAGGCGACCTCGGCCGATTACTGGACGAGCCACCTGCGTGGCACGGTGCGTTTCTCGACCGCCCTGCAGGGTTTGCTCGCCGAACCGGGCCACGCCTTCCTCGAAATCGGCCCGCGCGCCACGCTCAGCCTGCTCGCACGCCAGCATCCGCAGGCCCGCGGCCGCGTCGCGCTGGCCACCCTGACCGATGCGCCGGCGGGCGAGCGTACGGCCTGGCTCGATGCCATCGGCCAGTTGTGGTCCATCGGCGCGCCGGTGGCGATCGATGCCATCGACCGGCGCGAACACCGCCACCGCCTGCGCCTGCCTACCTATCCGTTCGAGCGCAAGCGCCACTGGATCGAGGCGCGCGGCCCGACGAGCGCCGCAAAGCTTTCGATCGTCGCGACCGTACCCACGGCTGTCGACAACGTCCTGCCCTTTATCGCACCCATTGCACCTACCTCGGAGCCTCCCATGGCCGTACATACCAGCGGCGTCAGCGCCGGACCCGGTCGATCCACCCGCCTGGTCGCGCAGTTGACCGCACTCTTCGAGGACGTCTCCGGTACCGAGTTCGAGGATACCGATGTCGGCGCGAACTTCGTCGAGCTCGGCCTCGACTCGCTGGCCCTCACCCAGGTCGCGCTGCAGTTGCAGAAGACCTTCGCGCTGAAGATCACGTTCCGCGAGCTGATGGAGTCCTGCTCCACCTTCGAACGCCTTGCCATGCATATCGATCGGCTGCTGCCGCCGGATGTCGCGGCAACGGCCACCCCCGCGCCGGCACATCCGGCCCCCGTCGCCACGGCGACGACAGGAGCGCCGGCTGGCATGCCGTCGGCGGGGAGTGGCGGCCTGGTCCAGGACGTGATCCAGCAGCAGATGCTGATCATGCAGCAACAGCTCGCGCTTCTTGCTTCTGCGGGCGTGACAGGCGCAGCTCCCGTTCCGGCGCACGCCCCTGTCGTCGCCTACGCGACGGCGCCTGTCGCTCCCGCACCCTCCACCGCGACGCCTATGGCCGAATCATCCGGGCAAGACGAGGAAGCCGCGCTCGCGCATACCACCTACGACGTCAAGAAGGCCTTCGGCGCGATCGCCCGGATCCACTCGACCTCGACCGACCTGACCCAGCGCCAGCGCGCGCGGCTGGAAGCGTTCATGCGCCGCTATATCGAGCGCACGAAGGCTTCGAAGGCCTACACCGAGGAGCATCGTCCGCACCTGGCCGATCCGCGCGTGGTCAACGGCTTCCGCCCGCTGCTGAAGGAAATGATCTACCAGGTCGTGGTCGATCGCTCCCGGGGCTCGAAGGTCTGGGATATCGACGGCAACGAGTACGTCGATGCGCTGAACGGCTTCGGCATGAACCTGTTCGGCTGGCAGCCGGACTTCGTGATCGACGCGGTGCGCAAACAGCTCGACGCCGGTTACGAGATCGGCCCGCAGCACCCGCTGGCCGGTATCGTGGCCAAACAGATCTGCGACCTGACCGGTTTCGATCGCGCCGCCCTGTGCAACACCGGCTCCGAAGCGGTGATGGGCACGGTCCGCGTCGCGCGCACGGTGACCGGTCGCGACACCCTGGTGATCTTCACCGGCTCCTACCACGGCATCTTCGACGAAGTGATCGTGCGCGGCACCAAGAAGCTGCGTTCGGTGCCGGCGGCACCGGGCATCCTGCGCAATACCTCCGAGAACGTGCTCGTGCTCGAGTACGGCACCGCCGAATCGCTGGCGATCATCCGCGAGCGCGCCTCGACGATCGCCGCGGTGCTGGTCGAGCCGGTGCAAAGCCGTCGTCCCGATTTCCAGCCGCGCGAGTTCCTCCAGGAGCTGCGCGCGATCACCAGCGATGCCGGCGCCCTGCTGATCTTCGACGAAGTGGTCACCGGCTTCCGCTCGCACCCGCGCGGCGCCCAGGCGGTCCTCGGCATCGACGCGGACCTCGCCTCCTACGGCAAGGTGGTCGGCGGCGGCTTCCCGATCGGCGTCATCGCCGGCAAGCGTAAATACATGGACGCCCTGGACGGCGGCGGCTGGCAGTTCGGCGACGCCTCGATCCCGACCGTCGGCGTGACCTATTTCGCCGGCACCTTCGTCCGCCACCCGCTGGCCCTGGCCGCGGCGCATGCCGTGCTCGATCATCTGAAGACCGAAGGTGGCGCGCTGCAGGAGCGCCTCAACGGTCGCGCGGCGATGTTCATCGACGAGCTCAACGCGTTCTGCACCGGTGTCGGCGCGCCCATCAAGCTGACCCACTTCTCCTCGGTCTGGAAGGTCAATTTCCTCGAGGAGCATCCACTGCAGGACCTGCTCTTCGCCATGATGCGCAGCCGCGGCATCCATGTGCTGGACAACTTCCCGTGCTTCTTCACCACGGCGCACGCCGAAGCGGACTTCGTCGCCATCGCCAGCGCGTTCAAGGACTCCGTGCTGGAGACTGCAGGAAGCCGAATTCCTGCCCGCGCCGCGTCGACACCCGCTCTCTGGACGCGGACAAGCCGCCGGTCGCCGGCGCGCGCCTGGGCAAGGACGCCGAGGGCAACCCCGCATGGTTCGTCCCCAACCCGGAAGCCCCGGGCAAGTTCATGAGGGTCAGTGCATGAGTCCGAACGATATGAGCGCCGTCTCCACCGCCGTCGACTACGACCCGTTCGCCGATGCGCCGCTCGCGCGCGTGGTGCCGACCACGGCACCGCAGCGGGAAATCTGGCTCGCGGCGAAACTCGAACCGGAAGCGTCGCTGGCCTACAACGAGTCCGTGTCGCTGCGCCTTCGCGGCGACCTGGACGTGCCCGCGCTGCAGGCCGCCTTGCAGGCGCTGGTCGATCGCCACGAAGCCCTGCGCGCGACGATCAGCGCGAATGGCGAGGAACTGATGGTGGCTTCGCAGTACAACCTGCCCTGCGCCGTGCACGACCTTTCGGCCTTCGGCGAGGCGTCGCGCGAGGTGGAGATCGCCGCCACGCTCGAGCGCGTGGTGACCACGCCCTTCGACCTGGAACATGGCCCGCTGGTCCGCGCCGAACTGCTGCGCCTGGCGCCCCGCGAGCACCTGCTGGTTTTCACCGCCCACCATATCGTCTGCGACGGCTGGTCGTTCGGCGTGATCGTGCGCGATCTCGCCGCTTTTTATACCCAGGGTGTCGGCCTCGGTGGCGAGTTGCCCGCCTCCGATGCATTCACCCATTTCGCCCTGGCCCAGGCCGTGCTCGCCCAGAGCGAATCCGGTCATGGCGATGAGCAGTACTGGCTGAACCGCTTCGGCGGTGTCGCGCCATCGCTCGACCTTCCCACCGACCGCGCCCGTCCGCGGCGCCGCAGCTTCACCTCCCAACGCGAGGACCGCGTGCTCGACGCCGCCCTGGTCGGCGAGGTCAAGCGCGTCGGCGGCAAGCGTGGCGCCAGTCTTTACGCCAGCCTGCTGGCCACCTTCGGCGTGCTGCTGCAGCGGCTGAGCGGCCAGGACGACGTGGTGATCGGCATCCCGTCCGCCGGCCAGGCCATCGGCGGCCACGACAACCTCGTCGGGCATTGCGTGAACGTGCTGCCGCTGCGCGCGACGATCGATCCGGAACAGAGCTTCGCCTCGGTCCTGGACAGCGTGCGCAGCGACCTGCTCGACGCCTTCGAACACCAGCAGTACACGCTCGGCAGCCTGCTCGCGCACCTGTCGCTGCCGCGCGACCCGGGTCGCCTGCCCCTGGTCGGCGTGCTGTTCAACCTCGACCAGGCACTGGACGAGGACAGCGTGTCCTTCCCCGGCCTGCGCATCGACTTCGCCGCGAACCCGCGCGCCTACGAGAATTTCGAGCTGTTCGTCAACGCGGTCCAGGTCGACGGCGGCCTGCGCCTGGAATGCCAGTACAACAGCGACCTGTTCCGCGGCGAAACCATCCGCTGCTGGCTGGACGCTTACGAAACCCTGCTGCGCAACGCGGTGGCGGACCCGGAGACGGCAACGCGCGCGCTCGGCATGCTTTCGGACCCGGCGCGCTATCAGCTCGCCGCCCTGCAGCCGCTGCCGACGCCCTATCCGCTGGGCCGGCTGGCCCACGAATACTTCGAGGACCAGGTCGACCGCGCGCCGGCACGCGCCGCCGTGCGCCACGGCGATACCCGGCTGAGCTATGCCGATCTGGAAATTCGCGCGAACCGCATCGCGCGCTGCCTGCGCGCCCGCGGCGTCGGTCGCGGCACCCTGGTCGGGCTGTCGCTTTCGCGCGGCACCGACATGCTGGCTTCGCTGCTTGGGGTGCTCAAGGCCGGCGCCGGCTATGTGCCGCTCGATCCCTGCTTCCCGGCCGACCGGCTGGCCTTCATGGTCGAGGACGCCGCCCTTGTCGCACTCATCGTCGACGATACGCTGCCCACGGCCTTCGCCTTCGAAGCATCGCAGGTACTCTCGCTGGCGCGCGACGCCGATGAAATCCAGGCCACGGACGCGATGCGCCTGGCCCGCGACGACGCCGCGGGGACGCCCGACTCGGTGGCCTACCTGATCTTTACCTCCGGCTCGACCGGCACGGCCCAAGGGCGTGCGCGTACCGCACCGCGCGACCTCCAATTTCCTCACCAGCATGCAGCATGTCCCGGGCATCGGCAGGGACGACCGCCTGGTCGCGGTCACCACGCTGTCCTTCGATATCGCCTTCATGGAACTGATGCTTCCGCTCAGCGTCGGCGCCGAGATCGTGCTGGCGGATCATCATGATGTGCGCGACGGCCATGCACTGCGCGCCCTGGTCGAGGCGAGCGAGGCGACCATGATGCAGGCGACGCCCGCCGGCTGGCGCATCCTGCTCGAATCGGGCTGGAACGGCCATGCGGGCTTCCGCGCCGTATCCGGTGGCGAACCGCTGGCGGTCGACCTGGCCGAAGCGCTGCTCGCCCGTTGCGGCGAGGTCTGGAATGGCTACGGCCCGACCGAGACGACGGTCTACTCGACCTACTGGCGGGTGGCCGAGCCGCGCGCCGGTATCTTCATCGGCCGGCCGATCGCCAATACCACGGTCTATATCCTCGACGAACTGGGCTCGCCCTGCCCGCTCGGCATGCCGGGCGAGATCTATATCGGCGGCGACGGCGTCACCCTCGGTTACCTCAATCGCCCCGAGCTCGATGCCGAACGTTTCCTGCGCGACGACTTCGTCGCCGCGCCCGACGCGCGCATGTACCGCACCGGCGACCGCGGTCGCTGGCTGGCCAACGGCATGCTCGAGCACCTGGGCCGCCTCGACTTCCAGGTCAAGGTGCGCGGCTACCGCATCGAACTGGGCGAGATCGAATCGGTCCTGGCCGACGTCCCCGGGGTCGGCACGCGCCGTGGTCATGGCGCGCGAAGACCGTCCCGGCGATGTGCGCCTGGTCGCCTATGTGGTGGCACGCGACGAGGCGGCGCTCGACGAGACCGTGCTGCGCACGGCCCTGCAGGGAGCGTCTGCCCGACTACATGATGCCCCAGCACCTCATGCGACTGGCCGCCGATTCCGCTGCTGCCGAACGGCAAGATCGACCGCAAGGCGCTGCCCGCGCCGCCCGCGCAATCGGTGGGCACGGCCGGCGCGCGCGCAGGCGCCGCGCAACGACGACGAGCGCCGCGTGGCCGCGGCGATGGAGGCCGTGCTGGCCTTGCCGGACCTGGACATCCGCGACGACTTCTTCGCCCTCGGCGGCCATTCGCTGCTCGCCGCGCAACTGACCGCGCGGCTCAACCGCGAATTCGGCATCACCTTGTCGTTCCGCACCCTGTTCGACGCGCCGACCATCGCCGACCTCGCCAGCGCGATCGGCAAGCTGGTCGCCAGCGGCACGTCGCAGGCGCACGCAACCGATCCTGCAGCAGCCGACGGCAGGATCGCGCGCCGCTGTCGTTGATGCAGAAGCGCCTCTGGGCGCTGGAGGAAATGCATCCGGGCCGGGTCACCTACAACGCGCCGTCGGCGCATCGCCTGCGCGGACCGATTGAACGAAGAAGCCTTCGAGCGCGCCCTGCAAGCCCTGATGCAGCGCCAGCCGATCATGCGCACGGCGTTCCGTCGTGACGGAGACACGGTCGAACAGGTCATCGAGGCGAACGTCCCGATGCGCCTGTTCCCGGCCGAGGATCTTTCCGCGCTGCCCGACGGCGAGCGCGAGACGGTGCTGATGCAGCGCCTGCAGGAACTGACCGACACGCCGTTCGACCTGACCAGGGCGCCCTTGTTCAGCGCGCGCATGTTCCGCATGGGACCGGACGATCACGCCTTCTTCTTCATGCCGCACCACATCATCTGGGACGGCTGGTCGTTCGATATCCTCTACAACGAGCTGTCCGCGATCTACCGCGCGTTCACCCGCGACGAACCGTCGCCGCTGGCGCCGTTGCCGGTGAGCTATATCGACTTCGCCGCCTGGCACGCCGAATGGCTGGAGGGTCCGCAGTTCCAGACCCAGCTCGCCTTCTGGCGCGAGCGCCTGCCGCGCATGGCCGATATCCGTGCCCTGCCGACCGACCATCCGCGTCGGCCGGGCATGTCCGGTATCGGCAGCACCGAATGGATCCGGATCTCCAAGGACGACACCGATGCGCTGCACGAGGTGGCCCGCGCCGCCGACGCCACCCTCAACATGACCTTGCTGTCCTTGTACTACGTGCTGCTCGGCGGCGTCGCCGGACAGCGCAACCTGGTCGTCGGCACGCCGGTGCGCGGCCGCAACCAGACCGAGGTCGAATCGGTCATGGGCTATTTCAACAACCTGTTGCCGCTGCACGTGACGATCGACACCTCGCTGTCCTTCATCGACTTCGTCCGCCACGTCAAGCAGACCGCGATCGAGAGTTTTGGCCACCCGGACGTGCCACTGGAGTACCTGCAGCGCGAACTGCGCGTCGGTCATGGCGGCGGCGCCGTCCTTTACCAGGCGCTGTTCTCGTTCCAGGACGCCCGCCAGCGCACGATCGACTGGGGCGGCCTGCAACACGAGCAGATCCTGCTGTTCCAGAGCGGCGCCACCGAAGACCTGGGCCTGTGGTTCCTCGAAGGAACCCGCGGCATGGTCGGTGGCGTCACCTATAACGCCGACATCCTGGAGGCCGGCACCGCACGCCGGCTACGCGATCGCTACCTGACCCTGCTTGCGCACGTCAGCGAGGATCCGCACCAGCCGATCGAGGCCCTGAACGAGTTCGTCGGCGGCACCATCCGCGAGGTCGATACGACTCCGGACGCGGTGACGCCGGCGAGCCCGACCATCGTCGCCGCGCCCGTCGCGCCGGACGCGGAAAAGACCCCCGGCGAGCAGTTGCTGGCCAAGGTGTGGCAGGAGTTGCTCGGGCTGGCGGACGTCCGCACCGGCGACAACTTCTTCGACATCGGCGGGCATTCGCTGCTGGCCGTGGACATGGCGGTCCGCGTGCAACGCGAGACCGGCGTGCGGCTGAACCTGCTCGACATCGCCAATGGCACGCTCGGCACGCTGGCGGCGGAACTGACCGGGGGCATGGCAAAAGCCGCGCACCCGGCGAAACGAGGCCTGCGCCACCTCTTCGGTTGGCGTTGATATGAACCGATCGGTCCGGGGGGAACCGACATGAGCTTTCTTGCATACATCGCGTGCTGGACTTGCATCATCCTGCTCGGCCACGTCTTCATCGGATATCCGGTGTGGATGTGGCTGCTCGCGCGTATGCACCCGCTGCCGGTGCGCAAGCGGGCGGCGACGCCGACCGTCACCGTGGTGATCTGCGTGCACGACGGCGCACGGCACCTGCGCACGAAGTTCGCCAACCTTCGCGCGCTCGATTACCCGCACGAGAACATCGACATCATCGTCGCCTGCGACGGTTGCCACGACGCCACCGCCGCTTTGTCGCGGCATCTGGGCGGCCCCACGGTCCGCGTGCTGGAATTCGCCGAACGCCGGGGCAAGGCCGCCTGCCTCAACGATGCCATCGCCATCGCCACCGGCGAGGTCCTGCTGTTGACCGACGTGCGCCAGAAGCTCTCGCCGACGGCCTTGCGCGAACTGACCGCCAACCTCGCCGACCCCACGGTCGGCGCGGTCAGCGGCGAGCTGCACATGGAAAACGTCGAGAGCGGATTCGCCAAGGGCGTCGACGCCTACTGGCGCTACGAGAAAATGATCCGCCTGGCCGAGAGCCAGTCCGGCTCCACCATCGGCGTCACCGGCGCCCTGTATGCGATGCGCCGCGAGCTGTTCGAGCCTTTGCCGCCGGGCACCGTGCTCGACGACGTGCTGATCCCCATGCGCATCGCCGCCAGGGGCAAGCGGGTCGTCTTCGAGTCGCGCGCCCTGGCCTGGGACAAGCCGTCGCAGCGTCCGGCCGAGGAACGCAAGCGCAAGATCCGCACGCTCGCCGGCAACTACCAGCTGGTCCAGCTCGCGCCGTGGCTGATCGATCCGTGGACCAATCCGCTCTGGTTCCGCTTCGTCAGCCACAAGATCCTGCGCCTGCTCGCGCCGTGGATGCTGATGCTGCTGGCGCTCAGCACCCTGGTCCTGGCGACGCGACACCTGGTCTATGCCCTGATCCTGCTCTGCCTGCTGCTCGGCGCGGGCCTGGTCGCGGCCGAACGATTCCTGCCGCTCGCCGGACGCTGGTTGCCGGTACGCCTGGCAGTGGCCTTCTACTACCTCAACCTATTCGCCGCACAGGCGCTGATCGCCTTCGCGCGCAACCGGGGACTGCACCTATGGTAAGCCAGACGGAAGGGAGCGGCCGGGCATCCGGCATCCGTGGACAGCTCGGCGAGCTGTGCTACAGCAGCGGCCTGCTGCATTCGCTGCAACGCGTGCGCTCCTGGTGGCAGAAGGACCTGCGCATCCTTGCCTATCACCGGATCATGGACCTTCCCGACCCCGACCGCTTCGACTTCGACCTCGAACTGATCAGCACCACGCCGGCGCTGTTTCGCGAGCAGATGCAACTGATCAGGCAACGCTTCCGGCCGATGCGGCTGAGCGACGTGGTCGCGACGCTGGACGCCGGCGAAGAACTGCCGCCGGATGCCGTGGTGGTGACCTTCGACGACGGCTACGACGATAACTATCGCATCGCTTTCCCGATCCTGCGCGAACTCGGCGTGCCGGCGACCTTCTTCGTCTCCACCGGCCATATCGATACCGGCAAACCGTTCGGCTATGACTGGCTCATGCATATGATCCTGCTCACCGGCGCGCCGAACCTGGTGCTGCCGGAACTGGGCATCGACGTGCCGATGCCACAGGCACGCGCCGGGCGCCGCGAACTTGGCGGCCAGGTCCTGCTGAAGATGAAGGACCTCGGCGCGCTCGAACAGACGGCCCTGATCGAGCGGCTGGAGCGGGACTGGCGCATGCCATGCGGAGGCGCACCTGCCGACTGCCGGCCGATGACCTGGGACCAGGTCCGCGAAATGCACGCCGCGGGCATCGAGATCGGCTCGCATGGCGTGCACCATCGCATGCTGGCCCGGCTGCCGGTCGATGAGATGGTGCGGGAGGTCCGCGAATCGAAGGCAACCCTTGATCGCGAGCTCGGCAAGACCACGGCGACCATGTCCTATCCGGTCGGTGGCGATCGCGCCTTCAACGATCGCGTGATCGAGGCGACGCGCGATGCCGGCTTCGAACTGGCGGTCTGCTACATCTGCGGCACCAACCCGCAGCCGGCGTCGAACCGGTACGCGCTGCATCGCCTGCCGGTCGAGCGCATGATGGGCCCGGGCTGGTTCGCCTCGATGCTGACCCTGCCCAGCCTGATGAGCTACCCCACGATCAACCACGAAACGGCATCGGAGCCGGGAGTCGCATGTACCCCCTGATCCTTCTCTACGTGGTGCTGACCATCGTCCGGCCGCAGGACTACCTGCCGGGCCTGGACAAGGTGCCGCTGCTGCCGGCGGTACTCATCCTGTCCTTCATGTGCTGGTTCGCCTCCAAGTCGAAGACCTACGCGGCGCCGCAGTTCGCGATCCTGCCGGCCTTCCTGGTCGTACTGATGATTTCCCAGGTGACCAATGGCTGGGCCGGCGGCGCGTTCGACGAGCTGACCAAGTTCGGCCCGACCGTGATCGCCTTCTTCGTCTTCGCCGCGGCCTGCAACACCCAGCGCCGGGTGACGACCGCCATGGCGGTGATCGTCGCCTGCGCGATGGTCCTGGCCCTGCACGGCGTCGAGCAGGCGAAAACCGGGATCGGCTGGACCGGTGTGCCCTTGATCGAGGATGGCCGCATCCAGTACGTGGGCATCTTCAACGACCCGAACGACCTCGGCCTGCTGTTCGCGGCGACCGTGCCGATGGCGTTTTTCCTCAGTGGACGCGGCGGCGGCCTTGGCCGGATATTCTGGCTCGGCGGCGCCCTGCTCCTGCTCTACGGTACCTACCTGACCAATTCGCGCGGCGCCATGCTGGCCGTCCTGGTCGTGGCCGGCGTCTACGTCTGGCATCGCCGCGGCATCGTCACCGCCGGCACGCTCGGCGTGGTCGGCCTGGCCTGCATGAAGCTGGTCTCCTCGCGCATGTCGGAACTGGACGCCGACGAGGAGTCGGCCTCCGGACGCGTCGACGCCTGGTATTCGGGCCTGCACATGTTCATGTCGCATCCGACCTTCGGTGTCGGCGCCGGCAATTTCACCGAATACAACGACCTGACCGCGCACAACTCCTTCGTGCTGGTCCTTGCCGAAACCGGTTTCATCGGTTTCATGCTATGGCTGGCCTTCGTCTGCTACACCTTCTGGATGGTCATCACCGTGGTGCGCTTCAAACCCGCGCCCGGCGGCGATGCGGAAACGGAAAAGCAATGGCAGGCCGAGCGGCGCATCGCACTGACCTTGCTGCTGTCGCTGTGCGGCCTGTTCGCCGCCGCCTTCTTCCTGAGCCGCAGCTACATGATCGTGCTTTACCTGCTCGCCGCCCTGGTGACGGGTTACTACGTGGGCGCAAGGCAGCGTTATCCCGCACTCCCGGACTTCCGCATTTCCGAAGGTGGCTGGCGCTGGGTGCCGGCCACCATGGGCAGCATCGCCGCGCTGTTCGTCCTCGTCGCCGTCCTGTTGCGGACCGCATGATGAATACCCCACACGCCACCGGCGGCTGGTACGAAGCGGCCTTCCGCAACGTCCTGTTCCCCGCATACGAGACCGGCCTTCGCCGCCGCCAGACCCTGGCCTACGTCGAGGCCTACCGGCACGACCAGTGGCTGTCGCCGGAACGGATCGCCGCCTTGCAATGGGAACGGCTCAAGCGCCTGCTCGAGCACTGCGAACGGGAAGTGCCTTACTACCGTCGGCGCTGGCGCGAGCTGGGGATCGCCGTCGCTGATATCCGCAACCTCGAGGACTATGCACGCCTGCCGGTGCTGACCAAGGCCGATATCCGCGAACACCTGGACGAACTTACGGCCGACAGCTGGCGCGACCGCCTGCTGTACAAGGCGACCGGCGGATCGACCGGCGAACCACTGCGCTTTGGCTATACCCGCGAAAGCAACGACCGGCGCACGGCGGTAATGTGGCGCGGTTACGAATGGGCCGGCTCGCGGATGGGCCGGCGCACGCTATACCTCTGGGGCGGCGCGGTCGGCGATCCGACCCGCGCGCACCAGATGAAGGACCGGCTGTACAACGCCCTGTTCGCACGCCATGTGCTCAACAGCTTCCACATGACCGAAGCGAACATGGCCGGATTCGCCGATGCCATCGACCGCTATCGGCCCGAGATCATCGTCGGCTACGTCGGTCCGCTGGTGCGCCTCTCGCAATGGCTGATCGCCACCGGGCGGAAGATCTGGCGGCCGCAGGGCATCATCGGCGGTGCCGAAGCCCTGCACGATTTCCAGCGCACGATCGTCGAGCAGGCCTTCGGTTGCCCTGCCTACAACACGTACGGCTGCCGCGAATTCATGCTGATCGCCGCCGAATGCGAGCATCAGGACGGCCTGCATGTGAATGCCGATCACCTGGTGGTCGAGCTGCGCAAGCCGTCCGGCGCGCCGGCCGATATGGCCGGAGAGGTGACCATCACCGACCTGTTCAACTACGGCATGCCCTTCGTGCGCTACGTCAATGGCGACATGGCGACGGCGTCGTCCGCGGTCTGCGGGTGCGGCCGCGGCCTGCCGATGCTTTCACGCGTGGATGGCCGGGTCCTCGACGCCATCCGCACACCCGCCGGCCATGTCCTGCCGGGTGAGTTCTTCCCGCACATGCTCAAGGACGTGCCGGGCCTGCAGCGCTTCCAGCTGGTGCAGAAACGCCTCGACAAGCTGGACCTCGCCATCGTGCGTGGCGCCGCCTTCGACGACGCCTCGCTGGCCTATATCCATCGCGAAGTCGGCAAGGTGCTCGGCGACAGCATCGAGCTGGACTGCCATTTTGTCGACGACATCCCCCTGACGCCCAGCGGCAAGCTGCGCGTCACTGTCTCCGAGCTGCCATGAACCTGCTCCCATGAACATTACGCATTTCGTGGAAAACCTGAACCGCGGCGGCCTCGAGCGCATGGTGCTCGAACTGGTGAAGCTGCAACACCGGCAAGGTCATCGCTGCCAGGTGGTCTGCCTGTTCGAACCTGGCTCGCAAGCGCACGAACTGGAAACACTGGGCATCCCGGTCGGGTCCTGCGGCAAGCGCCACGGCCTGGACCTGGCCGCGCTCGGCCGTGCCCGCCACCTGATCCAGGACCATGGCACCGAAGTGCTGCATACCCACAACGCGGTCGCGCATTACCAGGCGGTGCTTGCCACCTATGGCCTCGGCGTGCGCCAGGTCATCAACACCCGTCACGGCATGGGCGGGAACAAGCGTGCCGCGCGTCGCGAATGGCTGTACCGGCGTTCGCTGATGGGTACCAACGCGGTCGTCGCCGTCTGCGAAGCGGCCCGCCACGATGCGGTCAAACGCGGCATCGTCCCGCATGCGATGGCCCGCGTGGTGCCCAACGGCATCGAGGTGGACGACTTCACCGCCGCCTCCGACGCCATGCACGAGAAACTGCTGCGCATGCTGAAGCTGCCCGCGCAGACCCAGGTCATCGGCAGCGTCGGCCGGCTCAATTGGGCCAAGGACCAGGTCAGCCTGATCCGCGCGTTCCGCATCGTCCGCGAGCGGCGCAGCGACACCGCCCTGGTCCTCATCGGCGACGGCGAACTGCGCGAGGAACTTCGCCAATGCGCCTTCGACGAAGGCGTGGCCGGCAGCGTGCATTTCCTCGGCGACCGCAGCGATGTCCGCGAACTGTTGCAGGGCCTCGATCTGTTCGTGCTGTCCTCGCTGAGCGAGGGGTATTCGATGGCCTTGCTGGAAGCGAGCGCCGTGGCCTTGCCGATCGTCGCCACCGATGTGGGCGGCAATCGCGAGATCGTGCGTGACGGGAATACCGGTCAGCTCGTCCCGCCAAGCGATCCGGACGCGCTGGCCGCGGCGATGCTGGCGCTGCTGCGCGAGCCGCGCCGGGCGATGGCGCTCGGTCGCGCGGCACGGGCCTGGGTCGAACAGTTCGGTTCGCTCGAAGCCATGGCGATGCGCTATACGCGTCTTTACCAGGGTGCAAGGGAATGAGCGGCCCGATGAAAATCCTGGTCCTGACCAACCTGTTCCCGACCCCGTGGGACCCGCTGCGCGGCTCGTTCAATCGCCAGCAGTTCGAGCGCCTGGGCGAGCGCCACGAGGTCGACGTGCTGACCGCGGTGGATTTTCGCGAACGGCTGGCCGGCAAACGCGGCGACGTCGAGGTACCGAACCTGCGCACCGATCACTTCGTGTTCGTCTACCCGCCGCTGATCGGGCGCTCGCTGCACGCGATCTGCTGGCTGCTGTCCCTGCTATGGCAGCGCGGGCGGCGGATTCGCGCCGCACGCTACGACTGCCTGCTGGTCAGCTGGGCCTATCCAGACGCCGCGGCCGCCGCCTGGCTGGCACGTCGCCTCGGTATTCCCTACGTGGTCAAGGTCCACGGCAGCGACCTCAACGTGCAGGCCGAGCATGCCCTGCGCCGCGTCCAGATCAGTTCGGCCCTGCGCGGCGCGAGCGCCGTGATCGCGGTCAGCGGAGCACTGGCCGCGAAGGCGATCGCGCTTGGCGCGCATCCGTCCGCGGTCCATGTCCTTTACAACGGCGTCGACGGCGAACGGTTCGCCCCCGGTCCGCGCGACGAGGCGAAGAAGAAGCTCGGTCTTGCCACGCCGGGGCCGTTATTGCTTTACGTGGGCAACCTCAAGGCAAGCAAGGGCTGCCTCGACCTGCTCGAGTCCTTTCCCGCCCTGCTCGCGCGGCGACCGTGGGCGCGCCTGGTTTTCGTCGGTGCGGGACCTGCCCGCGCCGAACTCCTCGAACGCGCCACGGCGCTCGGCTGCGCCGAACACATCACCCTCGCCGGCGCGGTTGCCCACGACGCACTCGGCGACTGGTTTCGCGCCGCCGACCTGGTATGCCTGCCCAGCCACAATGAAGGCGTGCCGAACGTGCTGCTCGAAGCGATGGCCTGTGGCACCCCGGTGGTGGCCACGCGGGTTGGCGGTATCCCGGAAGTGGTGCCCGAGTACGCCGGCATCCTGGTCCCGCCACACGAGCGCGACACGCTTACCCATGCGTTGATCGAAGCCAGCCAGCGGACCTGGGACCGTCCCCGTATCGTCGCGCATGCCGCCGGTTTTCGCTGGGACGACAATGTCGACCAGCTGGCACGTATCCTGCAGGACGTTGCTGTCGGCTCTCCCGTCTCGCTAGGTGCCTCCGCATGAACCTGAAGCCCAGGAAACAACAATTGCTCGGACTGCTGCCGGATGCGCTGGTGCTCACGCACGGCGCCCGGCACGGCAGTACCCGCTACCTCACCTTCGACGATGGCCCGGATCCGGACCATACGCCCCGGTTGCTCGACCTGCTGGCCAGGCACGGGGTGCACGCGAGCTTCTTCCTGGTCGGCGAGAAGATCCAGAGCCATCCCGCCCTGGTCGAACGCATCGTTGCCGAGGGCCATATGGTCGGCAACCATTCGTACAGCCACTGGTCGTTCAAGCTGATGTCGTTCAGCAAGAAAATGACCGAGATCGACAGTACCGATGCGCTGCTGAAGGCCTTCGATGGCCGGACCCATCATCGGATGCGCCCGCCGCACGGCTATGTCGGCGCCGACCTGCTCTGGCATTTCGCGAAGCACCGGCGCAGCTTCGTCTACTGGTCCTACGACAGCCTGGATTACCAGGACCGGCCGGACGAGGCCCTCATCTCGCGCCTGCGCGACGATCCGCCGCGTCCCGGCGACATCATCCTGATGCATGACGACAGCGAGAAGGCCAGCAATGCGCTCGATGTGATGTTGCCCGAGTGGCTGGCCGAGGGTTACACCTTCCACGCCTTGCCGGCGGAGGCTGAATGAGGATCGTCTACCACCACCGCACGCGCGGGCGGCACGTCGAGGGTGTGCATATCCGGGGCATCGTGCATGCCTTGCGGGATCTTGGCCACGAGGTCGCGGTGATTTCTTTCCCGGGTGCCGATCCGGAACACGAACCGGCGATACAGGCGGCTACCGGCCGTGGCCGGCTGGCCGGGATGATCGCGAAGATGCCCGGCGTGCTCTTCGAGTTCCTGGAACTCGGTTACAACCTGGTCACCCTGCTGCGCATGGGCTCGGCGATCCGTCGCCTGAAACCGCAACTGATCTACGAGCGCTACTCGCTGTTCCTCTTCGCCACGATCTGGCTGGCACGGCGCAAGGGCATTCCCCTGGTCCTGGAGATCAACGATTCGGCCCTGGTCGATCGCGTGCGTCCCCTGCGTCTGAAGGGCCTGGCGCGTCGCATCGAGGCATGGTGCCTGCGCAACTGCACCGGGCTGGTATTCATTTCCAGCTATTTCCGCGATCACGCCGAGGCCGCTTACGGCGCCATCGCGCCGTCGGTGATCTCGCCGAACGCGGTCGACCTCGCACGCTTCGATCCCTCGCGTTTCGACCATGAGCGCCTGCGCGCCGAGCGCGGCCTGGCCGATCGCATCGTCTGCGGCCATATCGGCGTGTTCGCGCACTGGCATGGCGTCGATGGCTTCGTCGAAGCGATCGCCGCGCGTCTTGCCGAAGTGCCGCAACTGGCCCTGGTCTTCGTCGGCGACGGGATCACCTTGCCGGCCGTGCGCGCCCTGGTCGCCGAACGCGGCCTGTCCGATCGCGTGCTCCTGCCGGGCCGCGTCGCGCATGAGGAGATCGCCAGCTGGATCGCCTGCATGGACTATGCGGTGCTGCCCAACTCCAACCACTATGGCTCGCCGATGAAGCTGTTCGAGTTCATGGGCATGGGCGTTGCGGTGGTCGCGCCGGACTATGCGCCGGTCGCCGAGGTCATCGGCGACGGCGATACCGGCTGGCTGTTCCCCCGCGGCGAGACGGCCGCCTGCGTGCAGCGCGTCCTCGACCTGGCGATACGCGAGGACGAGCGCCGCCGCGTCGGCGCCGCCGCGCGCGACTACATTGCCCGCGAACGGCAATGGCGCAACAACGCCGAGCAATTGCTGACCCTGGTGCCGGGAGCGTCCGCCTGATGCTCGCAGCCATCCTGATCGTCCTGGTGATCCTGCTGGCGGTCGCCGCAGCAGCCCTCGCCTGGGCCATCCGCGCCCGCAACATGCAGATCTGGCTCGGCAGCTATCTGCGCCGTCCGCGTCCACCGAAGGTCGAGGGCCCGATCCACGTGATGTTCTGCTTCGTCGATCACTTCGAGCCGATATGGGGCAAGGTCGACCTGGCCACCCAGCGCCAGCGCGTCGATCGCTGGTGCCGCGATTACCGCGCCATGGCCTCGCGCCATCGCGACGCGGACGGCAGGCATCCCCAGCACAGCTTCTTCTACCCGGAAGAGGAATACCTGGAGGAGCACCTGACCAAGATCGCCGCGCTTGTGCGCGGAAGGCTATGGCGAGATCGAGATCCACCTGCACCACGACAACGACACGCCGGAGAACTTCCGCGCGACGATCGATCGCTTCAACCGCCTTGCTGCACGAACGCCACGGCGCGCTGCCGCGCGACCCGGTCACCGGCCAGCTGCGCTTCGGCTTCATCCACGGCAACTGGTAGCCTGGACAACTCGCGCGCGGACGGTCGCTGGTGCGGCATCAACAACGAACTGATCCTGCTGCGCGAGCTGGGCTGCTATGCCGACTTCACCCTGCCCTCGGCGCCCAGCGACACGCAGACGCAGCATGATCAATGCGATCTACTACGCCACCGACGATCCTTGCGAAGCCGAAATCGCACGACACCGGCGAGCCGGTGCGCGTCGGCGGCAAGGCCAGCGGCGACCTGATGATCGTGCAGGGTCCGCTCGGCCTGAACTGGCGCGAGCGCCGCTTCGGGCGTTATCCCGCGCATCGAGAACGCCGATGTGCGCACGGCCTGCCCGCCGACGCCGGCGCGCGTCGATGCCTGGGTGCGATACCGGCATCCATGTCGAAGGGCGGCCCGAATGGGTCTTCATCAAGGTGCACACCCACGGCACCCAGGAACGCGACATGGACACCCTGCTCGGCGATGCCGCGCACGTCATGCACAGTCACCTGGAGACCGCCTACAACGACGGCAACCGCTACGTGCTGCACTACGTCACCGCGCGCGAGATCTACAACATCATCAAGGCCGCCGAGGCCGGCAAGAGCGGCGACCCCAACCAGTGGCGCGATTTCGAGCTGGCGCCGCCGAAGCACGCCACGTCATGACGCGCAGCGTGCTCATCTGTCATGCCGGCGACGATTTCGACCGCGTCGGCCTTGCCGCGTGGCTGGCATCGTTCACGGATCTGGCCGGCGTCGTCGTGCTGGACGAGACCGCGGCGCAGAAGCGCGCGCGCATACGCCGTGAAGTCCGTCGCGTCGGGCTGCTGCGGTTTCTCGATGTCGTGGCGATGCGTTTTTACCAGCGACTGGCCCTGGCCGGTCGCGACCGCGTGTGGATGGACCGTGCGTTGACGGCCTTGCACAGGCGTTATGGCGCGCCGCCCGAGGTCCCTGAAATCATTGCCGCGAACGTCAACGACGAGGCGGTGGTCGCCTTCCTGCGTAAAGCCAGACCCGATCTCGTGCTGGCCCGCTGCAAGCAGTTACTGAAGAAGAAGCTTATCGGCATACCGAAGGTCGGCGTGTTCGTGCTGCATCCGGGCATCTGCCCGGAGTACCGCAACGCCCACGGCTGCTTCTGGGCGCTGGCCGCGCGCGACCTCGACCGCGTCGGCATGACCCTGCTCAAGATCGACGCCGGCGTCGATACCGGCCCGGTCTATGGCTATTACCGCTATCCGTTCGATGAACGGCGCGAATCGCATGTGGTGATCCAGTACCGCGTGGTACTCGAGAACCTCGATGCCCTGGCCAGCCGCTTCGGCGAAATCGCCGCGGGAGCGGCCGCACCACTGGATACCGACGACCGGGCCAGCGCCAGTTGGGGCCAGCCCTGGTTCACCCGCTACCTGCGCTGGCAGCGCGCCGCCGCGAGGACGGGTACGCCATGAATCGGCCGGTGCTGATGTACCACGATGTCGTCGCTCCCGGGCACAACGATGCCAGCGGCTTTCCTGGCGATGCTGCCGCGCATTACAAGCTCGATACCGATGAGTTCAGCCATCATCTTGCGGCACTGGCCGGAAGCGGCCTGAACTTCTGCCCGGTGACCGCGTCGTCGCCGGGCGGCCTGCTGACCTTCGACGATGGCGGTGTCAGCGCCACCGGTATCGGCGCGGCGCTTACCGAGTACCGCATGGCCGGCCACTTCCTGATCACCACCGCACGGATCGGCCAGCCTGCCTTCGTCACTCCGAGGGACCTGCTCACGCTACGGGCAAGCGGCCATGTCGTGGGCAGCCATTCGCACACGCATCCGGCCGAGATCTCGCGACTGGGCGCCAACGCACTCGATGAAGAATGGCGACAGAGCGTGGACATCCTCGCCCAGATCCTCGGCGAACCGATCGTCGTCGCCTCCGTGCCCGGCGGCTTCTATTCCCACGCCGTCGCCCGCTCCGCGGCCGCCGCCGGCATCCGCTACCTGTTCACCTCCGAACCGAGCATGCACACCCACGAAGTCGACGGCTGCCTGGTCCTCGGCCGTTACACCCTATGGCGCGGTATGCCGCCCTCCGTGGCGCTATCGCTCGCACTTGGCACGCATGCCGCGCGCGAACGCCAGTGGCTGAGCTGGAATCTCAAGAAGCCATTGAAGCGCTGGGCAAGGCCGGTTTACCGGCTTGTGCGGCACAGGCTTCTGCAGGCGCATTGATCAATACTGCGGTGCTGGGCTCGGCTCTGTTCGTTACGATTTACGCTTTCGCGATCGGGTCGGCGCCTATCGCGCCGGAGTTTCGCCCCCCTGCCGGGGGCCGAGTCCCTTTTCTTGAATGGCCAAGAAAAGGAACCAAAAGAAGGCCACCCCAATCGCGTGCCCCGCTGCGCGGGGGCGGCCGGCGGGGCCGGGGTTTGCGCACGGACGTCCATGTCCGTTCGCAAACGGTCGGCATCCATGCCTCCCCCGCTGCGCGGCCTTGTCGTCCCCGCCGACCTCACGCTCAAAGGGGCCCCGGGTGGAGCAGGAGCCGGCTGATCGCCGTGTTTCATTGCCAGCGTTGCTGGCATGACGGTGAGGGGCATCGGTGTCGCGCCTTGCTCTTCGCTCTTGCTCGAAATATCAGCGGGCAACTTGATACCCCTCACCGTCGTCCCTGCGCACGCAGGCCGGAATGACAATCAAAAGCCGGGCGCATTCGTTCCGTGCAGGCGACTATCATCATCCGCTACCGACGACCGGAATGCGGAAGACATCGTGACCACCAAACTCACCACATTCGACCCCTCCCGCTTCCTCGATAGTCCCGAGGCTATCGAGGCCTATCTCCACGCCATTATGGAAGAGAACGATCCCAGGCTTCTTGCTGCCGCGCTCGACGATCTTGCCAGGGCACGGAACATCACGGGGATCGATGCAACACTGGTATCCAGTCGTCACGCCAGCGTTTGAATGTGTCGCGCAAAGCTTCAGCCCGTTCCGCCTCGCCCCGCAACATGGCGACGTTGTATGCGCGTTCACCGGGATGCCTGGCCAGCGCTCCGCGAGCCGAATTCGATAATTCAAGCCTTGCGCTCGCCGAATCCCAGCAACCGTGCACCAGGTCGTTTCGCCGGACGCGCATGCGATCCGCCTGACCATGCCATCGGGTGAATTCATCGATGCAGCCAGGCGCGTCCGCGAAACGTCGTGGCACCATGTGAAAAATCGTATCGAGCTTCTGCTTGAGCGCCAGTTTGCTGACCAGCGGTGTCAGCACATCGAACTCGTCTGTCGCGATCAGCTGGCGAAAACACAGTCCCGCGCCGCGCTCAATGTCGGCCAAGGCGAACACCATGCGGCCGATGTGCATGCTCGCCGCAAAATAGGGGCTGGTGACGTCATCCGGAGCGCCTGCGGTCAAGTCGGTCATCACGTTCCCTGTCGGTAACGCCACCCGCGAAATTGCGGGTGGCGGACGTGTCAGGTTGACGAACCGGCTAGAAAAGCGCGAAAACCCCGGCAGGGCCAAAGCCCTCCCGACACGCCCGCCATAAAACGATGGCAACGGGGCGCCGCAACGCGCAACAAAGGCATCGTCGTGCGCTACGACGCTTTTTGCGTCGAACTCTTCTAGTGCAGGTCGTCAAACCCGGTCACCGATACCCGGCGACGCGGGCATGATTACAGATCAAAAAATGACGTCAAGCCCTTGGCACGACAATATTTTGTTTTTCGGAATTGCCCTAAAAATTATAGCCGATACCTACACGCGTGTTCCCACAAGGTGTCCTGATGACCTTCACTTGTAGGCGCACCCCGTGCGTGCTGCTCCGTTGAGGCCAAACCTTCAAGCTGGCGGCAATAAGCACACGGCGATCAGCCGGCTCTGGATTCCGGGGCCCCGTTGAGCAGTGAGGTCGGCTGGGACGAAAAGGCCCGCGAAGCGGGGGGAGGCATGGATGCCGACCGTTTGCGACAGGACAGGGATGTCCTGCCGCAAACCCCGGCCCAGCCGGCCGCCCCCGCGCAGCGGGGCACGCGATCGGGGTGGATTCTTTTGGTTCCTTTTCTTGGCCATTCAAGAATAAGGGACTCGGCCTCCGGCAGGAGGGCGAAACACCGGCGCCCTGGGCGCCGACAAGATCGCGAAAACGTCGCGTTGCCGAGAACTCCACACATGCCAGCGAAGCTGGCATTAAAAACACGGCGCGCAGCGCAACCGATCGCAAGGCGCTGTCTCAGCCCGCGCGAGGCTGTTTGCCCGCCGACTTCTGGCGAATTCGACGCAGCCCGCGGTATAACCAGCGCAATGGCTTGATCAGCTGGAAGCTCGCACTCTCGCGCACGCCGCGTACAGCGTAGAGAGAACCGCACGGGTTTGCCGGTTGGCGAGGACGCGCTTGTACTGGTTGTCGCCGTAACCGAAGTCGATCACTTCGCCCGGATGGCGTTCGATCAGGTCCTGGATGGCCTGGAAGACCAGGGACGAACCGATGCCGAGCGAAGAGAACTCTTCGTCGTAGCCGGTATCGTCCAGTACGTAACGGCCGCCAAGGCGGTAGCCATGCACGTAAGCGATCGGACGATCGCCGAGCATCAGGATATGGCCGACGAGCTGGCCCTTCGCCGCGAGCCGCGCGAACAGTGCGCGTCGTTCCGGCTGCTCCCAGTCGATCGTCACCGCATCCGCATGCCAGCTTCGAGCGTAGACCTGGTTCATCAGGCGGCCATACTCGTCGATGCTTTCCGCTGCTGTAGAAGATGCGCAACCGTGCCTGCTCGCCGAGCTTCTTGTACACATTGCGCAGCCGGCGCGTCAGGTCGTTGCGCTTCTTCGAGTCCATCGCGGCGAGGTAAGCGGCGGCCGAGGCCTGTGGCTGGATCGTCCAGTTCACCTGGTCGAGCAGGTTCGAGGCGACGACGCTGAAACCCTGCCCGCTCGCCGACAGCGTGTCCGCCAGCGTATTGGGCAGTTCGGTCTCCTGGATGCGAATGACGCGGACCTTGCGGTCGCGGCCGATCGCGGCGACGATCGCCTGCTCGACGGCTACGCGTGCATCGGGCGAAACCACGACGCCTGCACCGAGCATGCGCAGGGTTCGGCCCCGATACACCGGAACGTGATGGTCGCCGAAGGCGATCCGGACCTGATGCTGTATCGCCAGGAAGGGCGCGTAACCGACGATCCGGCCTTCCCCGTCCCTGGCCACCACGATGTGCGGCATGGCGGCGCCAGTGCGGCTGTCCAGTTCGAACAACAACCAGTCCGGGTGCTGGACGATGCTCGAGGCCGCGCCCGGCAACTCGGCGAGAACGGCCAGTTCGTCGCGCAGTTCGCGCAAGGCTTCCATCTGGTTGACGATGCTTGTCCCGATCATGGATGTGCCTTGGCCAACGGCCCCTGCAGGCTGGAAAGGCCGCGCATGAATATGCGTCCGGGCGGTCCGAGGCGGTTGGCGATCGAACCCATCAGGCGGAAATCCTCGTCGTTCCAATAGCGCACCAGGACGCTGGCCGGTCCGTAGATCGCGACGAACGCCGCCGCGCCGAAGAGGAAGCCGTAATGGCCGGGCAACAGGTTCGTCACGATCCAGCCTGAGGCGGTGGCGACGACGCCGACGCCGAACAGTCGCAGCATCGGGCCGACCGGCAAGCCGCCGGTGGTGGCGCGGCGCAGGTAATAAATGGCGAGTACCAGTTCGCTGATCCGTGTCCCCGCATAGGTCAGCACCGCGCCGGCCAGTCCGAAGGCCGGAATCAGGGCGACGCCGAGTACGGCATTGACCGAGAGCGCGATCACCGCGATACGTACGCGATCGCCCTGGCGGTCGACCACGGTCTGGAAGGCCGCGATGCCGTTGACGATCAGCAGCAGGCCGGACAGCACCAGGGTCGCCTCGATCGCCGGGATCGCCTCGACGTAGCGGTTGCCGTACATCAGGGTGACGATCTGCGGCGTGGTCACCATGCCGAGTCCGGCGATGGCGATGCCGACCGCCCAGTAGAACCGCGTCGCCTCGCCGAGGAAATGCGCGGCCTGCTCCTGACCGCGCTCGCCATAGGCCTTGGCCATATACGGCAACAGGGTCGAGGTCAGGCCGACCGAGAACAGCTGCACCGCGCCACGGGTCAGCGTGGCCGCGATGGCGAAGAAGCCCACCGCGGTGGATGTCGCAAAGGTATTGAGCAGGAAGACTTCGATCGTGCTTGCCTTGAACGAGCCCAGCAAGACGAGTACCGAGGTCTGGCGCAGGTGCCGGGTCAGCCGCTGCTTGATTTCCGCGGGAATGGGGCCGGCCGAGAACGGCCGGCAATAGCGGCGATACGACACCCGATTGATCAGGTTCAGGGTCAGCGATGCGATGGCGAACAGCGCGATGAAGGCGAGCAGGCCGGCATGGGCCAGGGTCGCGGCGATCACCAGCACGATACCGATCGCCCCGGTCAATACGGTGGCGATCGCTTCGGGTTCGAAATGCTCCTGGCCTTTCTCGATCGCCACCAGCATGGTGTAGTTGGCCTTGGCCACCACCGCGACGATGACCAGGCCGGTCACCGGGATCAGGAACTCCTGCCATTCGTCGGGCCGGAGGATCCAGGTGCCGAGCAGGAACAGCAGCATGACCATGAGCGAGCTCAGGTTCTGCACGCGGCCGAGGTAGTGCGCGAGATGCGAGGCGATCCCGGGGTGGCCGGCGCCCTCGGCCTCGGCGATGAACTTGGTCGAGGACGTGGTCAGCGCATGATTGCTGCAGACGATCAACCAGCTGCACAGCCAGATGGTAAAGGCGTAGCGGCCGAAATCCGCCGGCCCCAGCGCGCGCGCGATCCAGATGCTGACAACGAGCCCGAGCGCGTATTCGATATACGTCGATACCGAGACGATGGTGACACTGCGCAGGACGGCAAGGCGACGGTTCATGGGCTCTTCGCCATCTTGACCGCGACGCCGCTGCCGGCCGGCTGGCTGCATCATCCACTGCGCCACGCCGCTGCCACGGTTGTTCCAGTTGAAGCGACGCAGGGTGTCGTCGGCCCTGGCGCATTGCTTGTCATAGGACGAGGCACAGTGCGTCGAAACGCCGCTTCAGCGCGGCGCTCTGCTTCGGGTCACGTTCGAAGTACCAGGCGGCCGCCACCGGCATGACCAGTTCCACGTTATGCGCATCGCTGTACCAGCCCTCGGATTCCTGGATCTTCGTCAGTGCTGCCGGCGTGGCGTGTGCCGAGGACCAGTACCAGGCAATCTGCCCGCCCGCACCCGGTGCACGGGTTGCGCCAGTCGTGCGGATTGCACCAGGAGTGCAGGCGTCGATCCAGCCGTAGCGTTCCAGGTAACGACCGAACCCGGAAATCATCTCCGGTATCCGCGGGTCGCCAGTCACCAGCCATGCATGCCACAGGCCGTCGATGATGTTCTCGCTCATCCATGGCGAAGCACCGCGTACGTCGTCGTTCGGCTTCCATGAATCGTTCTCGTGCAGGTTCCAGCTGTTGCGCCAGGAGCCGTCGTTGCCGAGCCGGTCCGGGTTGTCGTGCTGATGCTCGTACAACCAGCCGATCCGTGCGTCGATCCGCGCCTTGTAGCGCGGGTCGCCGGTCAGTTCATAGGCGCTGACGGTTTCGATCAGGCCGAGTCCGGCCAGGCGCTCGGTGAAGTAGGTCGATGGCGCGCTGTATGGCCCGGGCCGGTTGTTCCAGCCGCCGTTGTCCCAGAGCGTCATCATCTTGTCGACGGTGGCCGTGTCGTGCTCGCTATCGTCGCCGGTAAGCGCCAGCGCAAGCAGGATCGGCTCGACGTAGACGTATTTCACGTCGCAGGGCTTGTCACCATAGGTCCAGCCTCCGGCGCAGACCGGGCTCTCGGGAAAACCGTCGCGACGGATGTATTTCATATAGAAACGGTAGCTCTGCTCGGCCGCCTGCAGGTACTCGTAGCTGCCGGTGCGTACATAGGCCTTGAACAAGGTCGAGGGACGATCGAACAGCCATGCTGTCGGATCCTTCGAGGGCAAGGCGCGCGCCCATTCGAACTGCGTAGCCACATAGCCAGCGTACGCCTCTCCAGGCGCCGCGGGCACCTGCGGACCGGCGATCAACGATGCGCACAGCCATTCGGGCGTCAAGGTGGCCAGCGCCATGGGTACGCGCAGCCCTTCCCCGCCATCGACCAGGCCTTCGGCGTACGCCCAGCCTGCGGCATCGCGCGTGCGCGGCTGGCCAACGGCGAAATAGAAGCTCGTCTCTTTCGCCGCCTGCGGAACACGGAACTGGGCACGAACGGCACGGATGCTGCCGTCCTTGAAATGCCAGCGCAAGGTCACCTGCACGGCGGCGGGTACTTCCTCACCCTTCGCATCGAGGATGCGCAGCAGATGCGCATCCTTCAGCGCCCCGGGCGGAAACGGAATCCCCACCGATACCGGCACCGCGGCGGCGTTTCCGGCGTTCCGGTGCACTACGATCCGCTGCGCGGCCGGCGGTTCGGACGCCGCCGAGGCACGCCCCGCCATGACCAGGGCCACGGCGCAGCAAAGCAGCCACATCACGTATCGCCACCGCGTCACGGCGCGGCGGGCATGCTCGCCCGTCTCCTGCGCCCTTGCATATCGCCGCGCATTCATGCCGCTGACGCTGCCAGGGCCGACTGTCGCGCGAGCTGCCATTCCCATAACAGGGCGGTACGCACGATGAAGTCGAGGTCGTCGTGTTGCGGCTGCCAGCCCAGTCGTTGCTGGAGGCGATCGCTGCAGGCGATCAGCATCGGAATATCGCCCGGCCGGCGCGGCAGCTCGATGATATTGAGCGGCAGACCACCGACGCGTCGTACCGAATCGATCACTTCGCGCACGCTGTAACCGTGACCGTAACCGCAATTGAGGATCAGCGATTCGCCGCCATCGCGCAGGTGATCCAGTGCTTGCAGATGGGCCGAGGCGAGATCGTCGACATGGATATAGTCGCGGATGCCGGTACCGTCCGGCGTGGCGTAATCGGTGCCGAAGATCGAAAGACTCGGCCGCTTGCCGACGGCGTGCTCACAAGCGACCTTGATCAGCAAGGTCGCCTGTGGCGTCGAATGGCCGATGCGGCCTTGCGGATCGCAGCCGGCGACGTTGAAGTAGCGCAGGATCACATGCCGCATCGCCCCGGTCGCGCAATGGTCGCGCAACATGGTCTCGGACATCAGCTTCGAGCTGCCGTAGGGATTGATCGGCTGGGTCGGCGTGTCCTCATCGGCGATACCGGCATCGGTCACGCCGTAGACGGCGGCGGTGGAGGAGAAGATGAACTTGTCCACGCCGGCATCCGCACAGGCGGCAAGCAGGTTGCGCGTATTGCAGGTGTTGTTGCCGTAGTACTTGAGCGGATCGGTCACCGATTCGGGAACGACCGTATGCGCGGCGAAATGCATGACCGCGCTGACGCGGTGTTCGGCCAGCACCCGGGCAACCAGGGCGCCGTCGCCGACATTGCCGACGACGAGTTCCGCGTCGCGCACCGCCTCGCGAAAACCCGTGCTCAGGTTGTCGATGACGACGACGCGATCGCCCCGCCCCACCAGTTGCTGGACGACATGGCTGCCGATATAGCCGGCGCCGCCGGTGACGAGGACTGTATTCATGGTCGTGTACCTGGGTCTACGACGGGAAAGTTCTGCGACAGCCAACGCTCGATACGACCGAGCAGGCGATCGCGGTCGCCGGTGAGGATGTAGGTGTGATCGCATTCGGGCAGAAAACCGGTGCTGACGCCCGGACGGGACATCACGCGGCCAAAGCACTCGCGAAACTGCCGGGCATGATTGAAGTAATTGCTGATGCCACCGCTATAGATCAGGCAGAGCTTCAGCCCGCGATCGAGCATGTCGGCGAAATCGGCACGAACCACCGCCCGCGGCGACGGGGCCACCGCGAACACCGGCTCCGGGTCGCTGACCTTGGTCGCGTCCTGGCGGCGTCCGAGCAAGCGACGCCAGCGGCCGGTATCGAGCAGGCGCGGAAGATAGTGACGTACCCGATAGCCCAGCGTGCGATACGCATAACCATCGAGGAAAACCGCGCCGACCACCTTCGGATCGACGCAGGCGACCGTATGCACGTTCTGGGCACCGGAGCACAGGCCGACCAGGACGAAGCGCTTGCAGCCGGACTGTTCGGCCAGCAAGGCCATCGCATCGTCGACATCGCCGCGGACCTGCTGCGTGCGGGTCTGCGATTCGCTGCTGGCCGAGCTGTCGCCAAGCGTGGAAAGGTCGAAGCGCAGCGTCGGATAACCGAGCGCATTGAGCCGCCGGGTCATCTCCACATGCAAGCGGAACGGCCCGATCCGATGGACCAGACCGGCATTGAGCACGACCACGCCGACATCTCCGATGGATGCAGCACCCGCGCCCCCGGCGGGAATCCCGGCGATGCCGACCAGATGCCGCGCGCGACCGAAACGGAAGGCCTGCTCGCCCATCACGCCGCCCCCCGCACGTGGCCGGTCACGGCCTGGATCAGCGGATGCGAAAGGATCGCCAGCTCCAGCCTGTGCATGTCGTGCCATGGTGTCGGCGGCCGCAAGGTCCTGACCGTCGTGTTATCGGCGACGAGGCTATGCCAGCCGTCGTTCGGCGATTCGCGCAGCGAATCCAGCACCAGGGTGGGTATATCGGACGCATCCAGGCGCAGGTCGACCAGCTGGCGGCGCAGACGATCGTTGACGTCGAAGCCCAGCCATTGCGAGGCGATGTCCGCTTCCAGCCGTGGCCGGGTGAAGCGCTGCTTGTCCAGGCGCAATGCGGCCTGCATCGCGTCCAGTCGCGCCACATAGTCGTCGCCGTCGAGCACCGGATCCCAGGCGACGACAGCGGAAAAACGCGCGGCCCGCGAAGCGGCCAGTGCGACGCTGCCGCCGATGCGCGCGCCGAAGGCGACGATATGCCCGGCGCCGCTACGCTCGCGAAGCTCGTCCGCGGCGGTCGCGGCATCGGCGAGGCAACGCTCCCAATCCACTTCCGCGCTGGCACCGGCCGAGTCGCCGCTGCCGTAATAGTCGAAACGCAGTACGGGAATGCCCTCGGCCGCGAGCGCCGCGGCCAGCTGACGATAGAGGCGGTGGCAGCGTATCTGGTCCTGGCCGAGCGGCGGGCACAGCAGGACGGCCTTGCGCGAGGGGCCAAGCGCCGCGTGGAACAGCCCAAACAGCTCGTCGTTCGCGCCGAAATAGAACGGGAGCTCGGCTTCGGGACGCGCTTTCATCGTTTGTATTCCACGCTGAAGAAGACCAGGGTCTCGCGATAACTCTGCTGGGCCGCGTTGCTGTCGCGCCGCTGCCGGCTGACCGAAGCGTGCCAGCTCCAGTGCGAGGTCCACTGGCGGCTGAGATCGACGCCGAAGCGGATCGTCTTGTCGCGACGATCGAGCGTGTCGTAGGTCAGGCGCTCGCCATCGGCGAAGGCCGTCAAGGTCAGGGTCGGCCGCAACCGGTAGCCGACACTGATGCTGCCGCCGCGACCGGACTGGTCGAAGGTCGGGTCGTTGAGGTAGTGCAGCTTGCGAACGAGGGGCGAGATGGTGAGGGTCCACCGCTCGTTGGCGTATGCGTACACGGCCCCGACCGATTTCTCCAGGTACACCTGGGAGTTGATCACGGTATTGCCCGCGCCGATGCCGCCACCGGGGTCGGTGATCGTCTGGCCGGGCGAAAGCATCATGTCCTGCGCCGCATCGGCGTACTGGTAGGCGCCTTCGAGACTGAACGAGCTGCGCACGGTCGGGTGCCAGCCCAGGGTAATCCGCGCCAGCGGACTGGAATCGCTGGGCGCATGGTCGAAATTCAGCTGCGATCCGCCAACCAGCACGTCGGCGTCGAACTTGGCCAGTTGGCTGGTGTAGCGAACATAGGCCTCATTGCGGTCGTAGTTCGAGTTATCGACATCCTCCTGGAAGTCGACCCGCTGGGTCTCGACATTGAACGAGAGCTGGTCGGTCGGGCTGAGGTCGCGGAAAACCCGTAGCGCGGCGACGCCGCGCGACGAATTGAAATCGTCGATCTTCGAGGCGTAACTGTTGATGTAGCGCAGCTCGACCTGCCCGCGCATGGCATCGCCGAAGCGAAAATGGAAGGTCGGGCCGAGCGCCAGCACATTGGTCTGCTGCTGGTTGTCCGGCGAATCGCTGGCCAGCGAATCGACCGGCTGCACGCCGGCATAGTCCTCGACGGAAAAGTCCAGCCGCTCGGGCAGCACCGTCCAGTTCGCCTGCCCGGCAAGCAGGGTCTGTACCTGGTTGTCGAAGTGGCCGTTGAGGTAATCGTGATACTCCAGGGTGCCGGCGACATTGGCCTGGATCGTCGAACCCTGCTGCGAGTAGGTGAAGTTCAATCCGGGAATCAGCACGTTCTCGGAAATCGGATTATCGGTGCTCAGGCTGATGTTGTTGCTGTGCTCGATGCCGGTGTACAGGGTGTAGTCGAGCTTGCCCGCCGTTGCCGCCCATGGGAGGGCGACAAGCGCAAGCGTCACTGCGCGGGCGAGCGTGGTGGAAGCCGGCATGATCCCTCCCCGGTTGAAGTCATTGATGAATCACCTGCCAGGCGCTTTCCGCCAGGCTTCAAGGTGCCTGGTTGAAGACCACGCCGGCGAGCTTGTCCGGCTCGAAGTTGGCTACCGCCTGGTTGATCGCGGCCGGCGTGTCGCGCCCATAACCGGCGACGACCACGACGAAATCGGCAAGGTCCGAGAGAATGCGCGCGTCCGGCGAACCCTTGATCGACGGGCCGTCGAGGAACAGATACCGGTCCGCATAACGGCAGCGCAGCGAGTCGACCACGGTGCGCATCCGGAACGAGGAGAAGTACTCGCTGCTGTTCTCGCGTGCCTTGCCCGCCGGAATCAGGCGAAGACGCGGGATCCCGGTGTGGTAAAGGATCGGCTCGATGCCGATCGTCGGATGCTCGAGGAAATCGATCAGGCCACCGCTCTCCGGCTCCACGCCCAGCGCCTTGTGCTGATTCGGGTAGCGCAGGTTGCAATCGATCAGCAGGCTGGTCTTGGACTCGTCGAAGGCAAAGGCGGCGGCGAGGTTGCGGGCGACGAAACTGCCGCCCGAGCGCGGGCTCACCGCGACCACGAGGGTCACGAAGTTCTGGTGGTCGGCCAGGCTGAGCAGGCGTGTACGAATACCGCGGAACGCATCGGACTGCCGGCGGACCGACTCCTCGCGATGGATCATCCGCCGCTGCTCGAGCTGCAGCGGCGCCAGCGCGCCGCGCTCCTCGTTCATCCTGGCGATCGAATGACTGGTCGAGGGACGTTCGGCGCTGGTCGCTGCGGCCTCGAGGACCTCGCTGATGCGCTCGGAGAACATCTTGGTGTCATTGCCCTGGTTTTTCATGGCCTATCCTTTCATCCGGAGCCAGAACAGGATCAGATAAACCGCGGCGACACCCGCGACGATCAGTACCAGCAGGGTGTTGTGCAGGTGGTCGCGACGACGGTCGCGTGGCGTCGGGTAGAACGGGATCGACGCCAGCACGGTCAGGCCGGCAGCGCGTTCGAGCTGCCATACCGAGCGCACGCGTGGGTCGAAGCGAACCAGGCCGAACAGCAGGCCGAACGGAATGGCCAGCGAGAGCGCCATGCCGGCCAGGCCGAAGTGCATGAAACGCAGGCCCGAGGGCACCAGCGGCATCACCGCCGGGTTCTGGACCAGGAAGGTCAGGCCGCGCTGCTCCGCGTCGAGGTTCATCGACACGCGTGCATTTTCGCGACGCTTCAGCAGATCCTGGTAGACGTCGCGATTGACGTTGTAGTCGCGGGTCAGCTCGGAGGTCACGTTCTCCGAGTTGGCGATACGCTTGCTGCGCTCGAGTTCGGCCTGCAGCATCGACTCGCTCGCGCCGAGCCGCGCCGCGGTCGCCGCGGCGTCGCCGCGCGTCGTCGCCAGCTGGATCTTCATCTGCTGGTAAAGCGGGTTCATCTGGACGGCGCTTTCCATTGGCATCGGCGTGCCGGCGCGCTGGGCGTTCTGCCTGTTCGCATCCGACTGGGCCATCTGCTGTTTCAAGTCCTGGATCTGGTGGCGCAGGCGGACCACATCCGGGTACTCGTCCGTATAGGTCAGCAACAGGTGATCGAGATCGCCCTGCAGTTGCGCCAGCTGTGCCTGGTAGATCCCGCCGGTGGTCTGGATCGCGTTGACCTCCGATTCGCCGGACAGCTGCGCGGAAAGCGCGGCGGCCTGCGAGCTTTTCTCCATCATCGCCATGCGCGTGTTTTCGATCTGCGTGCGCAACTGGCTGATACGGGTATTGGTATCGGTTTCGCTGCCGGGACGCGCGTCCGCATTGGCATCGCGATAGCTCTTCAGCTTGTCCTCGGCATCGGTCAGCTTCTGCCGGTAGGCCTCGACCTGGCTGTTGATGAATTCGTAGGCGTCGTGGCTCTCGCGCTGCTTGGAGGCGAGGCTCTCGGTGATGAACAACTGGCCGAGCTGGCGGGTGACGTCATAGGCCCGTTTCGGGTCGGAGTCGAAGTAGCTGATCGTGATCAGGTTGTCGCGCGAGGTCTGGACATTGGTGCGCGACTTGATCGACTCGATCAGCCGGTCCTGCTCGATCGGCGTGGGATGCGTCGCCATCCAGCCGCCGCTGGCGAGGATCTCGCCCATGACCTTGCGGCTGAAGACCACGTCGCGGGCGATGCCGGCGCGGTTCTTGTTCGCCGTGGTCTGCGCGGCGCCTTCCATCAGCGGCGTGATGATGCTGCTTTCCTGGGCCAGGATGGTGGTCGATGCCTCGTACTTCTTGGGCCACATCAGCCCGACCGCCAGCGCGGCCAGGGCGATCACGGCGAAGATCGTCCCGATCGCCATGCGGCGTCGACGCGCTTCGCTCACCAGTGCCGGCAGCATGCCGCCGAAAGGTGTCAGTTCACCACTCATCACATTCCCCCACTGCATGCCGCCAAATCGGCCGGCCGTATAAATGTCGCCGTTATCAGAACGCGCGCTGTGGCACCGTAATCACGTCGCCGGGTTGCACCGGATAGTTGTTCGCCAGGTCGCCTTCCTGCAGGATCTTTTCCAGATGCACCGCATACGAAGTCGCCGTACCGCTCGCCGATGGCTTGCGATAAAGCTCGGTGCGGTCGGGCGCGGCGAACTCGGTCGTGCCGCCGGCGGCAAGCACGGCGTCGAGCACGGTCATGCCCTGGCGATAAGGAATCGAGATGGGCGTGCGCACCGCACCGGTGACGCGTACCCGCGAGAGGTATTCATGGCTGCGCAGCGCGGTCAGGATCACCGCCACCTGCGGATCGCGGATGAAGGACTGGAGCTTGTCCTTGATCTCGGCGGACACTTCGTCGGGGGTCTTGCCGCCGGCGGCGACATCGCCGATCAGGGGCACGGTGATCTTGCCATCGGGCCGTACCGGAACGCTGACGCTCAGGTCCGGGTTATGCCATACCGTGATCTGCAGCTGGTCGTCGACACCGATCAGATAGGTGTTGACCGCCTGCGCCTCGACATCGACCTTGGGTGGCGCATTGCTGGAGCCGCCGCTGCTGGCGCACGCCGCAAGAGCGGACACGACGCACAGCAACGCTAGACGAGTGGAACTGTTCATGATGGTCACTGCCCCTGGTTGGAACTGTGATCCACACTACAGCAACGCCTCTTGACAAAACGCCTTACAAATAGGCGGCTCAGGCTCGGCCAACACGCCTATGCAATTGGTTGGATGGCGGATTGGCATACTTTTTGATTAGCGTTTTTACCGCCAGAATGGCCCCCTCATTCGCCTTCCGACCGGACGTTCATGGGCTTCACGGAACTGCTTGTGCGCCTGACCCATCCCGCGATCCAGGCCATCCTGCTTGCCTTGCTGGGGATCGCCCTATGGCGCCGGCGAAGCGCCCGCGCGGGAGGGACCGCGCTCGTCGTGGCCATTTTCTGGCTCTGGCTCTGGTCGGCGCCGGCCGTCGCGGCATGGTTGCAGCGGGGACTGGAGAATGGCTACCAACGGAAGCCCGCCGCCGCCTACCCGACCGCGGATGCCATCGTGGTCCTCGGCGGAGGCATCCTGCCGCCGTCGGCCGGCGACTGGGGCGATGGCGACGGTCGCGCGGACTTTACCCGGCTCGGTTTCGGCCTGCAGCTTTACCGGGCGGCGCGCGCGGGAACCGTGCTGTTATCCGGCGGAGACCAGTCTCTGAAGATGGAGCACCGGCTCGAGCAACAAGGCGTGCCAGTCCAGGCGATGAGGACGGAAGGCAGGAGCGAGAACACGCACCAGAACGCACTCTACTCGGCGGCCATCCTGAAGCGCGAGAAGCTGCAGCGCATCCTGCTGGTCACCTCGGGTATCCATATGCCACGTGCACAGGCGAGTTTCGCGCGTGAAGGGCTGACGGTGATTCCGGCGCCTTCGCCGGATCCGGGAACCTTGCGTACCCGTTACCGCTGGCTGCCGCAGCGTGCGGCCCTGACCATGAGCGCGCGATGCTTTCGCGAACACCTGGGCTTGTGGGTGTATCGCCTCAGGGGCTGGGTCTGAGGCCGGATGCACGCCGGGCGTGCATCCGGCCCGAAAGGCTCAACCGCCCGGATCGTTGGTGGCCTGTGGATCGCAGCTGATGGCTACCTGCCGCTTGGTGTCCTTCACGCGCAGCACGATATCGATCAGTGCGGCTACCCGGTTCGTATGCGTCACTTCCAGCACGCGCCCCTTGGCCTTGATTTCCGCCTTGAGCAGCTGGGGGTTCTCGAGCGAGTCGGTCGAGTAGAAGCCGGCGAACTCGTACTCCACCATCATGTCGCCGGTCATTTCATAGCGAAGCAAGGTGTCGCTTTCGGTCACATGCACGGCATACGGCTTGCAATGAAAATGGTAGGCACCGTCACCGGCATTGCCACCCACGCCGACATAGCTCAGGCTCACTTCGATCAGGATCGCCGGCTTAATGTCCTTGCGCTTGTCCTTTGCCTTGGCCTTGCCCTTGGTCTTGCCCCTGGTCTTGTCCCTGGCCTTTGCGGGTTGCGATTTCATTCGGTGGATTTCCTTCATACGGTTGATGGAACGACGGACGATCGACAGGATTGCGGTAACCGGCAGCATCCAGCCGGCGGATGAAAGGAGCAGCCTGGTCCTTGCGCTCCAACGCGACCAGCACCTGCGTCCAGGGTGCGAGAATCCTTGGATCGTTGCTGTCCGGCGCGATGTCATTGAGCAGGTCGAAGGCCTTCTGCCATGACTGCCCGGATGCCTCGGCCTTGCCGGCGACGCGCTCGATGCCCCCCTGTACGAGCAGCGATTGCGCAAGCATCGCACGATTGACCGGGTCGCGATCCAGCGGCGCCTTCAATCCTTCGAGCATATGCACCGATTGCTCCGCTTCGTCGCGCGCATCGTCCATGCGACCTTCGGCGACATCGGCCATGGCCAGATAGCGATGACAGAGCGCCAGCTGGATCTGCCAGTCGGCGACCGACGGGTCTTTTGCCAACAGGGAATTCATGATTGCCGTTGCGTCGTCGAGAAGCGTCCGTGCCTGTATCGGCCGGCCCATCGCGACCTGAAGACCGCCCATTTCGATCTGCAAACGCGCGAGGTTGCGTTGCCACGTCCTGTTGTCCGGTTGCTTCTGGACGATATCGATCAGTATCGTTCGCGCCGTTTCGTAGTGCGGCAACGCCTTGTTGCCGTTGCCGGTCACCACGGCCAGGTGAGCGATATGTATCTGGGCGTTCGATTCGCGGTAGCGCCACACCAGCGCCGCCGGATCGGCCGCCCGCGCCTTGCTGACCGTGTCCAGTTCCTGTTGGTAGTATTCGGCCGCTTCGGCCAGCCTGCCCGAATGTTCGAGCGACGAGCCGACCCATGACAGGCTGTCGGCCAGTTCCGCCGTCACCGTGTCGTTCGTCGGCTGCTGCACGAGGACTTTTCGTTTCAGCTCGATCGAATGGCGGAAATCGGCGATGGCCTTCTCGGTCTCGCCATTGGCGGCGGCCACGGTGCCCAGGTTGTTATAGGCATAGGACAGCTCGATCCATGCGTCCGGATTCGCCGGCTCGATCGCGGCACGATCTTCGGCCGCCTGCCGGTAGCCTTCCCAGGCACGGGCGGTGGCCACCATGTCGTGCTTGCGAAAATAGATCTGGCCCAGCCAGTAGTTCGCCTTGCCCAGTTCCGCCAGGACGTCGGCGTCGCCGGGATGATCCTTGTGCAACTGCCGGAGGACGGCCATGGCCTGCGAGAACGCGGTCAGTGCCTGCTCGCGATCGGCCCTCGACAGCCGGATGTCGCCGATCTGCATCAAGGCCTTGGCCTGGTGCAGCGAAGCGTCGCGATCGGTGGCGCGTGGCACGTCGGCCAGGTAATGCATCGCCTCGGCACTCACGCTGTCGAGCAGATCCAGGCGACCCAGTGGCTTGAGCCGTTCGCTGAGGTCGCCGAGCATGAAGTCCACCAGGCCTTCGGCACCGGCCCGGCGTCGTTCGGCATCCTGCCTTGCATGTATCGCCACCGCGGCGGCAAAGATCGCCAACACGCCCAGCGATGCAATCAGGGAGACGGCAAGCACGCGCAGCTTCTGGCCCAGCCGCGCATGGCGATCGGAGCTGCGGACGAACGCCTGCTCGTGCTCGGTCAGCGAGACGGCGGGGTTATCCAGCAGCGGACGGGCCTCGTCGAGCAGGCGTCCGCGCGGCAGCAACAGGTCGCGCCGGCGCGCCTCGCGCTCCCAGCGCAAGGCGATCGCGGAGAGCCGCGCGCGCGCCTGCAGCGCCGCGCGATTGTCGTTGACCCATTCGGCCACGCGCGGCCAATGCCGCAACAGCGCCTCGTGGGCAACCGATACGACCGGCTCGCCGAACAGCAGCTCGCTGACCAGCAAGCGTGCATCGACCAGGCCCTGCACCAGCCGGCGGTGGGCATCGGTCGGCAGGCGCGACAAGGCGACCCTGCGGCCGGTGACGCTGTCGTCGTCCGCGCGCAGGGCGACCATATGCCGTAGCAACCACGGCAGGCTTGCCCGTGCATCGGCGTCCATCTGCTGGAAAATGGCTTCGGCACGCATGCCGAGGGCACCCTCCAGACCGCCGATGGCACGGTAAGCCTCGAAGCCGAGCACACCGGCATCGCTGCGCCTGCCATACAGTTCCTGCAAGGTGTATTGAAGCAGCGGCAAGGCCTCGGGATTTCGACCGGCAGCGTCGCAGATCGCGTCGTCGAGCATCTCCTCGGTGTCGGCATTGCGTTCGAAGGTCAAGGCCGCCGCCTGGGCCGGGCGACGGATCATCTGCGCGATCTCGCCTCGCGTCACCGGCCTGAGGTCGTACAGGCCGCTACCCTGCTTCAGTTCGATCAGCGCCGGCAACTCGACCACCCGCGGATAGAAATCGTTGCGGCAGGTCGCGAGCACGGCCACGTGGCCGCAACGGGCGAACGCATCGAGCATCCGCACGAAAGCGGCCCGTTCCCGCTCGCCGAACAACGGGTTGGCGAACAGCCCCTCCAGTGCATCGACGACGAGGACGAACATGACGTGCGAGCCCTGGCTGCCACGGTCCGGTGGCAGCCATTGCAAGGAAGCCCGTACACGATCGACCACCGCCTCCGGATCGGTGGCGATCTCGCGCATCAGGGCGTCGACTTCCGTGGGCAGGAAGACGGGCCGGTCGCCGACCGACCAGGACATCAGCGCATGCGCCAGGGCCCTGCCCGGGCTCTCGCCGACCAGGCCGACTTCGGCCGCCGAGCAGGCGACGATGCCGTCGAATCCACCCGGCCGGGTCAGCAAGGGCATGACACCGGCGCGGATCAACGAAGTCTTGCCACCGCCGCTCGGGCCGATGCACAGCACGAAGGCGCGACCGGCATCGATCTGAGCGCGCAACGCGTGGAGGATCTGGACGATCGCCACGCTGCGACCGAAGAAGACCGCCGCGTGGCGGGCATCGAACGGTTCCAGTCCGCGAAATGGCGAGCCCTCGGTCCAGGCCTCGCCGATCGCCGCGTTCGAACCGGCGAAATTTTCCGGAAAGGTGACCGGAACCAGCAAGCGGTAACCCCGCTTGCGGATGGTCGCTATATAAAGAGGTGTCGCGGCCTGGTCGCCCAGTTGCTTGCGCAACTCCGTGACCGCCTTGTGCACGGGGTTATCGCCGTAGAACGTACCGCGCCAGCATTCGATCAGGAGCTGCTCGGCGCTGACCACTTCGCCGGCGTGCTCGGCCAGGTGCACCAGCACGTCCATGCTCCGCGCACCGATCTCCACCGAGTCGGTGCCCCGCTGGAGGACACGCTCCCGCGGCTTGACGATCCAGTCGCCCAAGCGGAAATGCGCGACACGCGCCTTGCCATCTCCTGCCACCGATGTCCCCCTTCCAGGTCCAACCAGAGCCGCTCGTCATCGCCGGCGGATTCGCTGCACAGGGGTGCCAGCCCGTCCTGTGTGACGGCTGGGTTGCGCTACGACTGGTCCCCCCTGGGTCCAGATTAGCGTCCAGTCTCAGCGAAGCTCGTCATTCCGGCGCAGGCCGGAATCCAGTGGCGTCAACGCTCCACGCGGGCCTGAGGCCACTGGATCCCGGCCTGCGCCGGGATGACGGTGAGGTATCGCTGAGACTCGACGCTAATCGGGCCCCTGTGTCGGGGCATTGTAGGGGTTCAGA
The DNA here is from genome assembly GCA_963847335.1 of uncultured Gammaproteobacteria bacterium. Classification (GTDB taxonomy): domain Bacteria; phylum Pseudomonadota; class Gammaproteobacteria; order Xanthomonadales; family Rhodanobacteraceae; genus Luteibacter. Next base: position 666,613 of record CAWJZF010000007.1, on the reverse strand, counting down.
TGTCGTTCGGATGAAACGTTTTGCGACCGTTCCAAGTCCGCGCATAACTCCTTGTTTATTCGCGAATTCCAAAACGGGAAGGTTTCGGGAAGGTTACACCGGGCTTCTTCTTCCAACCTTCTCGTCAAGGTCGGCCCACCGGGTCGCCACTGACTGAGCCGGGGCAAGCTTCTGTTTATGCGCGAATTCTTAAATCGGAAGGTTCCGGGAAGGTTGCGCCGGGCGCTCTCGACCAGTCTGCACACCAAGGCAAGGCCGCCCGTCCGCGGTCACGAGCCTTATCAGTCAGCAGAGGCCCCGACGGGCTTGGCCGTAGAGATAAGGAAACGCGAGATGATGGAAGCCTGGGAATTTGCCAGCCTGGCGGTTGGTCGTACCCGCCAGCCGATCGGCAGCGTCGTTACCTACACCGGGCCGGTCGAGGAACATGCCTTGCCGCCGGGTCCCCATCGTCAATGGCTGCGCCGGTGCGGCTGGCTGGTTTGCGACGGCTCGGCCCTGCCGGCCTACAACCCTGACCGGAGCCGCTCGGAATACTGGCAGCTGTTCATGGCAATCGGCACCGCCTACGGCGGCGACAACGAATCCTTCAACCTGCCCGACTACTGGAGCTATTTTTTCCGCGGGCTGGACATGGATAACGGCGAGGTCTCGCCCCTGGCCAGCACGATCACCCCCGGCATCGACCAGCGCGAACCGGGAGCATGGGTCGGCCGGACCTATCGCGAAAACCGTTCGAACATCGCCGCCGCGCCTTACCTGCTGATCAAGTTCACCGACCTGGTCAACAAGCCCGAGTCGCCGATCTCGCACCTGCTCGACATGGTGTCGGCACCGCCGCCGCGCATGGGCCCGCCCCTGGCTCCCCGCCTGCGGCGCGAAGAGCGCAACAGCTAACCGCACCACCCGTCTTTCGTCTACAGGTCACGGGAAGACCGTCTGCAGGGATGCTTTTGACGAATGGGCTAAGGGGCGAGTAGCGAGGGTGCGCTATGCCGCGGATCGCGATCGTCCGCATCGCGCGAAAGCAGCAGCGGGTCACCCGGGCGCGCAACTGTGCGCCCGCGCTACTCGCCCCTTTTTCCCCGCTCTTTTTTCTTCTCTACAAATTGCCTCGACCTACATCTCCGTAGCCGTCGCTGTCAGCGCGTCCTGCCGCACATAGTCACTCCATCTCTCGTCCAATGACATCGAAGTAGCCCTAAAAAAGCAATCCGATGCTTACCCCTTGTCTTCTAAACACGGAGACACGATGTGACGAGTACATCGGCAAGGACGGAACACTCTCAGTGCTTTCGTATTTGCCTGAACGACAAATGAGGCGCGCCATGCGTAGCATTCGTGTTGTTGCAAGCGAGCCGGTACTCTTCGCGTCGGTTCGCAGGTAGCTGCCGATTGTCGACGCACCGTTGTCCTGGCATTCGTCAGCGATACCAGACGACGACAATCACGTGAAGGCCATGGTTCGTCCACGAAATACCTCGCGGGCGACACCACACTTTCTCGCGCCTTCCCTGGACGAACAGCATTCGCGACGGGTTGTTCCGATGACCATGGACAGGCAACTGAAAAACATGGATCAGCTGAAGAACCGGTCAATCATGCGCAACATCGGCGACGAGGAACGTCGTCGACCATCGCACTATGGAGGCGATCATGAACGTGCCCTGGTACTCCCCAGTCAATGTAATGCTGCTGGACGACCATCCCGTCGTCCGGCACGGCCTGCTCCTCAGCCTGGAGCGTGAAAACGGCATCGTGGTAGTCGGCAACTACGCCACGGCAAGCGCCATGCTCGATGCATTGTCGACGCACGACGCGCAAGTCCTGATCGTCGACTATTCGCTGGGTCCGCACGAAGTCGACGGTGTCAGCCTGATTCGCGCGCTGCGTTTTCATTCGCCGGAAAGCCACGTGCTGATCGTCTCGGGACATTACAATCCCGCCACGGTCTCGCTGGCCCTGCGCGCCGGCGCCAGGGGTTTCGTCGGCAAGACGCAACCGCTGTGCGAACTGGCCGAGGCCATTCGCACCGTCGCCGCCGGGCGCAGCTACCTCAATCCGTTGATGGCCGCCGAACTCGACCTGATCGCCACGCCCAAGCCGATCGCCATCGACGCGGATTGCGAGCGGACACTGAGCAGGAACGAGAAGCTCTCGCCACGCGAGCGCGAGGTGTTGCGATGTTTCCTCGACGGGATGTCGGTCACCCATATCGCGGAAAAGTTCGGCCGCAGCGTCAACACCATAAGCACGCAGAAGCAGTCGGCATTCCGCAAGCTCGGCATCCGGACCGACAACGAACTGTTCAAGATCCGGCACGAGATCGATGGCGCATGATCCCGGTGGCTTGCCGTCGACGGATCGTCGCCACGCTGCTGGTCTGGCCGGCTGGCGCGTGCTTCGCGTCTGTCCCGGATTTCAGCGCCGACGAACGCCGGTGGATCGCCGAACACCCCATCGTTCGCTTCGCCGCGGACACCCGTCTCGCGCCGATCGAGCTGGAGGAGCGTGGCGAGTACCGCGGTATCGCGGCCGAATTCCTCGACGCGATCGAACGGCAGTCGGGACTGCGCTTCCGCTACACGCCGACGGCGAACTGGCAGGACGCCGTGCAGGCGCTTATCGACGGGCATGTCGATATGACGCCCAATATCAGCCCGATGCGCGTCGCGGACCCGACCCACCAGCACCTGTTATTCACCACGCCATACTTTGTCAGCCCGACCGTGGTGGTCACGCAGGGCGATAAGCCCGTCGTCGCGAGCCTGCAAAACCTTGCCGGCAGGACGATCGCCATACGCGCGGGCGGATCCTACGAACGGCGCCTGCGCGCGAACCATCCGGATATCCGGCTATTGCCTGTCACGCGCCCCGACGAGGGCCTGGCCGCTGTCGTCACCGGCATGGCCGACGCGGCCATAGGTACCGAAGCGGTGCTTTCCCCGGCACTCAGGCGGAAGTATGCGGGCCTGCTCGGCGTGGCCGGCACTATCGACACGATGCCTTACATGTCGCAAATGGCGGTTCGCCAGGACTTGCCGCTGCTGTTCTCGATCATCCAGAAATCGCTCGACAGCCTGTCGGCCGAAGAGACCGATCGCATGCTCGAGCGCGTTCTCGACCGGGTCGATTACGGTGCGCCCACGCTGGCCTCGATCGTGCAGTATCGCGGGCCACACCTGGTCCTGCTTGCCCTGCTCATCGTCCTCCTGGCCGCTTTCGCCTGCTGCGCGCGGCTCGCGCATCGTCGGGCGACGCGCGGCGAGGCGGCCAAGTCGCGTTTCCTCGCGGTCATGAGTCATGAGATCCGCACGCCGATGAATGCCGTGCTGGCATCGATCGAGATGCTGCAGCGTTCCCGTCTGGATACGCGACAGCGCCAGTTGGCGACCGCCGCGGCATCGGCGTCCGAAACCCTGCTCGACCTCCTGGACAATGTGCTCGATCTGTCGCGGCTGGACACCAGGCACCTCGAACTGGTGCCCGTACCGACCGACCTCGCCGCGCTGGTCAGCGGCGTGGCCGAGATCGTCCGCGTCAAGGCGCGCGAGAAACGCATCACCGTCGACGTCGCCATCGATGGCATCGATGACGACGACCTGCTCGTCGACCCGACCCGCCTGCGTCAGGTGCTGCTGAACCTGATGAGCAATGCCGTGAAGTTCACCGAGGCCGGCGGCGTCGCGCTCGACATCCGTTTTGCCGGCGGCGTGCTGCATGCGCGCGTCACCGACACCGGTATCGGCATCGCCCCTGATCAGCAGGCAAGGCTGTTCCTTGCCTACTCGCAGGCCGACAGTTCGACGACGCGCCGCTATGGCGGCACCGGGCTTGGCCTGGCCATCTGCAAGGAACTCGTCGAACTGATGGGCGGGCGGATCACGCTCGAAAGCGCCGCCGACGAGGGAACCTGCGTGGCCTTCTCGATACCCGGCCGGCGGGTGCCGCGCATGCCACCGGCCTCGACCGCGCCTGCCGCGAACACACCCGGGGCCGGGACGTCGACGGGACCCCTGCTCGTCGTCGAGGACCACCCCGACAACCGCTTCATCATCGGCGAGCAAATGCGCGACCTCGATGTCGACGCACTGATCGTCGCCGATGGCGAAGCGGCACTCGCCGCGCTCGTCCAGCGCCCCTACACGATGATCCTGATGGACTGCCATATGCCAGGCATGGACGGCTACGAGACCGCCCGGCGCATCCGGCAAATGGAGGCATCCGCGGGACGGGAGCATAGCCCGATCATCGCCATCTCCGCCGCCACCGGCACCGATCACCTGAACCTGTGCATGAGCAGCGGCATGGACGGTGTACTCAGGAAGCCGCTACGCCTGGACGAACTGCGGAATATGCTGCGCCTGTGGCTGGGCAGGCAACCATCGCCGCTGGAATCCTCTCCGGCCGCCAGCGAATCGATCGATGCAGCGAGCCTGTACCGGCGATCTTTCCTCGACGATGCCGCCGCGCTGCGCGAGGCCCTGGCACGACGCGATCAGGAAAGCGCGCGTTATCGTGTTCATCGCCTCAAAGGGGCCGCATCGACCGCCAACTGTTTCGCCATCGCCCACCATGCCGAGCACCTCGAAATGATGCTCGACGCGACCGACAGGGAAGCCCTCGAGCCGGAGATCCTCGAGACCCTGGCGCGAATCGACGTGGAGGTGTCGAGGCTCTGATGGGGTCGGCGTGAAAGAAAAAAGGGAAAAAAGGGGTCAGAGTCATTTTTCACGCCGACCGCAGTCGGTTTCCGCGTCTTCTCGCCCGTGAAAAATGACTCTGACCCCTTTTTCCTGACCCCATTTTTCCACTTCTCTAATCAACGATCACGTCAATATGAATACCCTCGCCCTTGCGCTTGGCTACCTTCTTCGCCGCCGCGGCCATGCTCGCCACGCTCTCGGCGTCGCGGGGAAAATGCTCCTTCAGCAAGACGGCACCGACGGCGACCGTGGTCAGGGGGAAGAACTGATGCTTGCCGTGCCGGTCCTCGCCATGGATACCGCCGCGTGCCTGGTCGGCAGAGTCGAACAGGCTGACAGCCATCGCATTGAACCGGGCGCGCATCTGGCGACAACGGTCTTCCCAGTCGGCGCTCTGGAACAGCACGATGAAGTCGTCGCCACCGATATGACCGATGAAATCGCTGTCGTGACGCAGGTCGCCGCTTAGCGTGCTGGCCAGCAGGCGGATCATCTCATCGCCACGGAAATAACCGTACTGGTCGTTGAAGGGCTTGAAATGATCCAGATCGAAATAGGTCGCGGCGAACGGACGCCGTGCATCGAGCAGGCGCTGGATATGCTCGGTTACCGGGATATTGCCCGGCAGGAAGGTCAAGGGATTGGCGTAGCGCGCCGCCTCGACGCGAAGTTCCGTGACCCGGCGAACCAGCGATTCACCGGTGCCAAGCCCCACGTAGCGACCCGCGGCGGTGATGATGAAGCCGTCGCTGAGGTAACGCTGGTCCTCGCCGCGAAGGATATCGGCCATGCTCTGCAAGGACTGCTCGGCGTCGCACAGCAGCGGATCGGTATTCATGAAGGTCGTGCAGCTCTTGCGGCCGAACAGTTCGCGGGCGAAGGGCTGGGCCATCCGCTCGGTGAAGTAACGCCGGTTGATGATCCCGACCGGCCGGCCATCGTCGAGCACCGCGGTTGCATGCAAGCGTTCGTAGCGGGCGAATATGGCCGCCACGTCGTCATTGGTCTGCGCCGAGGAAAGCGACGGCGCATCGATCAGCATATGTTCGGCCTTCAAGGGTCGCGCTGTCACCGGGCCGCGCGGTCGCGGCGGCACCGGCACGCTGACCGTGGCCAGTGCCTCGACCGATTGCCGGCTCGGCTCCAGGGCGGGATCCGCGGTGGGCCGCGCGATCAGGAATCCCTGCGCATAGGGAATGCCAAGTTCACGCAGCATCCGCAGGTCGGCCGCTTCCTCCACGCCCTCGCCGACCAGGTCCGCGCCCAGCGTTTCGGCCACCGCGCAAAGCGCGCGCACGATGGCCAGCTTCTCGGCGCTCCTGGACAGGCCGTTGATCAGGTACCGGTCGATCTTGACGATCTCGGGCTGGACCTCGTTCCACATCTCGAAATTGGAATGACCATTGCCGAAATCGTCCAGCGCGATGCGAATGCCGCGGGCCCGCAGGAAGCCGATCGTATTGGCAAGATTCGCGGCGTTCTCGACGATATCCCGCTCGGTCACCTCCACCGTGATCCGGCCCAGATCCAGGCCTGGCACGGACAAGGCCTCGATGACGTCCTCGGAACGCAGCCCATCCTGCAGGATGGCGTGCGCGCTGAGGTTGACCAGCAGGCGTCCGGGAATGGCCTTCTCGACGAATTGCTCGGCAATACAACGCGCCGCGCGAAGCTCGAACTCGCCCAGCCGCCCGCGGGCACGGGCCATGTCCAGCAGGTCGGTCGGCGTAAAGCCCGTGGTGGCGATGGTCGACCGGATCAGACCTTCATAGGCGACGATCTGCGCGGTATCGAGGCGAATGATCGGCTGGAAATGCGCCGTCAATGCGTTGGCCGTCAAGGCATGATCCAGCAGCGAACGTTCCCGTTCGATAGCATCGAGACCTGACTTGCTCATAGCTGGCCCTGTAGCGCGTTACTGACTGGATCGGCGGCGATAGCTGCTTATCGGCGCGAATCACCCGAACTTGAGTCTGGGCCTCAAAAACGCGCCAAATGCTGCGGGCAGATGACCGGATTGTGAAATGGGGTCTGAAATGGGGTCAGGTTCATTTTCCACGGCCAAAAAATGGGGTCAGAGTCATTTTCCACGCCGACGACAGTCGGTTTCAGCGAGTAGTCGCCCGCGGTAGTGACTCTGACCCCATTTTTTCGCTCGCCCGTGGAAAATGAACCTGACCCCATTTCACGGTGGAAAATGAACCTGACCCCATTTCAAGGCGAAGCCGGCACCGCGCCCTCCGCTGCCTTCTTCCGCAGCGGCTCCAGCGACTCGAACTTGCGCTGGTACTCGTCGGTGATCTGCTTGGCGTCCGAGCCGCTGGTGATCACCCGTGGGGTGATCAGCACGAGGAGCTCCGTGCGGTTGCGGTTGCGGTTGGTCGTGCCGAACAGGCGGCCGACGATGGGGATCTGGTTCAGGCCCGGGATGCCCGTATCCGATTGCGACTCGTCCTGCTGGATCAGGCCACCGAGCAGCACGGTCTGCCCGCTCTGTACGGCGACCTTGGTCGCCACTTCGCGCTGCGAGATCGGCACGTTGCCCGAGGCATCGGCGATGCCCGGCTTGCTCACCACCTGGCTGATGTTGAGATAGACCAGGCCACCCGGATTCACCCGCGGGCGCACGTCGAGGATCACGCCGGTGTCGATGTACTGGACCTGGCCTACGTCGTTGTCGGTATTCGAATTGGTGTTGACGAAGGTCTGCGTGACCGGGATCTGGTCGCCGACCTCGATGTGCGCCTTCTGGTTGTTCATCACCACCAGGGACGGCGCGGACAGGATCTTCGAATTCCCGCTGGTCTCCATCGCGTGCACGGCGGCCTGGATGTTCTTGTTGACGAAGGAATAGAAGAACGCGTCCGTGCCGGGAACGAAGGCACTGCCGCCACCGCCCAGCGCCCACTGCTGCTGGTTGCCCGGCTGGCCGACCGAGCCATTGGTGCCGCCGACCAGGCCCTCCAGATACCACTGCACGCCGAACTGGAACTCGCCCGTCAGCTGTACCTCGAGGATCCGCGTCTCGATCTGCACCTGTAGCGGCACGGTATCCAGGCGCTTGATCGCCTGCTCGATCTCGGCCCACTGCGACGGGCGCGCGCGCACCATCAGCTGGTTGTTGGCATCGACCGCGCTGATGCGGATGCCATCGCCGGTGGTCGACGACCGCTGTGCTGACGCTTGGAGCTGTCTTCGCCGAGAGGATCGTTGTTGCCGGTCGAGCCGCCGTAGCCCGCCGGTCATCATGCCACCGGACATCGAACTTCCGGTGCCGCCGCCGAGCGTGCTCCCGCCCAGCGAACTGCCGCCGAGGCTGCTGCTGCCGGTCGTGCCCGAGGTATTGCCGAAGCTGCCCGCCGTGCTGCCCAGGCCGCTGCCGCTGCGATTGGTCAGGTCGTTGTCGCCGCCGGCGCCACCCATCGTGCCCGAAGCTCAATCCCGGGCCGACCTTGCCGCCGCTGTCGCCACCGCCACCGGACTTGCCGTTGCCGTAGATATCGGCCAGGTAATCGGCCAGGTCGCTGGCCTGCACATTGCGCACGTCGTAGACGAACAGCTGCGGCTCATTGCCGCCGCCCTTGTCGATCCGCTCGATCCAGCCGCGTACCTCGTCCAGGTACGCCGCCTGCGGGCTGATCACCACCAGCGCATTGGTCCGTTCGATCGGGATAAAGCGCAGCATGCCGGCCAGCGGCGTGTCGCCTTTCTCGCCGAAGAGCTTGTCCAGCGTCGGCATCAGCTCGGCGACGTTCGCCCGCTGCAGGCTGAACACGCCCACCGACATGCCACGCAGCCAGTCGACGTCGAAGGTGTTGACCGTGTTCTGGTAGTTGGCCAGCTCGTCCGGCGTACCGGCCATCACCAGCACGTTGCGCGTGGTATCGGCGAGCAGCACGGCATCCTGGCGCGCGAAGGGCTTGATCAGCTTCTGCATCTCCGTTGCGCTGATATAGCGCAACGGGAACAGCCGCGCCTGCAGGCCACCGGCCGGCGCGGACGCGCCCAGGCTCGGTACCAGGTTGCCGGCCACCGCGTCCTTCGCGGGCAACACCACATAACGGCCTTCCTTGCGGACAAGGGCATTGCCGGTCCACGATAGCAAGGTCTCCAGGATCGGCAGCGCCTCCTCGTTGGTCACCGCCTGCGAGGTCGAGAAGGACACATTGCCCTGCACGCCCGGCACGATCGTGTAGTTCTCATGCAGGAGGTCGCCGAGGATGGCCTTGACCACCGCCTCGACCGGCTGGTTCTCGAAATTCAGTACCACCGAGCCCGGGCCCTCGGCCTTGGCGCGCGGTTTCGCCAGCGCTGTCGGATGCACGAACTGGCCGGTGCCGGTGCTGATCTGCGGCAGCGACCGCCGCGGATGACGCGTCGGCATCGACCGGATGGCTGACGATCACCGGCTTCGGCGCCGGCTTCTCGGTACCCGCGACCGCCTCGCGCTGCAGCGCGCCGTCGTCGCTCGGCTGCGGCAGGGTGGCACAACCGGCAAGCGCCACGCTGAGGGCAACGCCGCCGATCAGGGAAAATCTGGACATGGGTCAACGTACTCCGTTCTGGGCCGGTTGCGCGGCCTTTATCGCTTGGGTCGTCGGCAGGGGAGCCGCCGGGGCGGCGGATGTGAGGGCAAGCTGGCGGCTCTGGCCGCCGTCGTCGAAAGTGGCTTCGCGCGGGGCGATCGACTTCAGGGTCCAGTGGCCATCGGGCGATGCCGCGCCTTCACGTACGCGCAGCTCGCCCCCCTTGGGGTCGCGCAGCAGCGCCATGTGCAACGTCGGAGTCATGATGATGCCTGTCAATGAGAGATCCCCCAGATTTCCGCCAGCCCCGGCCGATGATACGACGGCGAGGGGCTTGCGGTCGGTGCTGAACAGCGGCCTTTTCCAGATCTCGGCGTGTTCGGCGAGGGGAATGGGTGGCGGCAGAACCTGCGGGGCCCCTGCCGTCGTCGGCAAGGCGTCGGCAGCAGCCGGGGAATGCCAGGTCTCGGCACGACCGGCACCGGCGAACTCGGCGGCCAGCACGATCGCGAAGCCGACGCAAAGCACGGCCAGCGCGGGGGTCAGGCGGCGCTCGCCGGCGGCATTCACGATTTCACCTTCGCCGGGGCAGCCTGGCGCACGTAGCCTGAGACGGTCAGTTGCACGTCCAGCGCCGGGCCGTTCTGCGGCGCCGGATTGCGGTTGGCACTGAATTCGTCCACGAACAGATAGGGCGTGCCCTGCTCCACATCGTTCAGCACGGCGCCAAGCGATTCGATCTGGCAGCGCAGGTTGATGCTGACACTGACCTTTCGGTACGGATCGCCGGGCTTGTCCTGGTTCGGCACCGGCATCTTCTGCACCACGTCGCAAGAACCTGCGCTATCGTGCGCGGCGGCGATATCGACGATGCGCTGCATCAGACCCGCCGAGGCCGCATTCACATCGTCCTCCGGCAGGAAGGCCTTGCTCTCCGTCTGGCCGCTCGACAAGGCGGCCAGACGCTTCTCCAGCAGCGGCCGTTCGGCAATCGCCGCGGCGTAGCGCTGTTCGGTATCGCGAAGGTCAGCCATGTCGGCTGACATCTGCTGCTGTGGCGCGACAAACCACCAATGGACAAAGACGAAATAAACGATCGCGACAACGACAAGCAGGATCAGCCCGGCGGCGATCCGCGACTCAGCGGGCTTCATGCGCATGGCTCACCTCCCCAGCTGCGTTGCGCATATGCGCCATCAGGAAAAAACGATCCTTGCCGGTGGCCGGATCCGTCTGGATCGTGCCCTGGAACCCCGGATCGCGGATCGTCGTCGCATCTTTCAGCAGATCGATCAGGCGCGAGGCTTTCTGGCTCTGCCCTTGCAGGGAGACCTGCCCTTCGCGATCGAACGACATACGTTCGATCGTCGTATCGTCCGGAAGTTTCCGGGTCAGCTCATCGAGCAGGACCAGTACCGATGCCGAGGCCTTCTTGCGCTGGACCAGGAAACCCGCCGCGCCCTGGCTGTCGGCCAGCCGCTTGCGTAATTCGCCGACGCGCTGCGCGTCCGCATGCATGCTTTCGACATGTTCCCGCATATGCGCGAGGACGGCTTCGCGATTGTGCAGCCACATCGCCATCGATGCCCAGGCCAGCAAGACGAGCGCGGCGGCCAGCATCAGGTTCATACGCGCCCGACGATTGGGTCGAATCGGCGCCAATGCAGGCGGCAACAGGTTCAGGCCCAGCCGGCCATGGCCATCGACCACGTCCACCGCATCGATCGTCAGGCCGATCTCGGCGATCCTGGCCAGCATCGGATCGAGTGCGTTGCGCGGCAGCACCGCCAGTTCCGCGGCGAACATGCCCGCTGGCGCCGGGCCGGGAATATCGCGTGCACCGTAATGCACCTGCTCGACGCGGAACGGTGTCTGCCGGTCCATCTCGTAGCCCGCGACCTGGCGCAACTTATTGCGAGCCGCCGTCGGCAACAGCAGTCGTCGGCGCAATACCATCGACGCCGGCAGACCCAAGGCAATGCGGATATCCGCCGGATCGCCATCGCGCATCGCGGCGCGCAGGCTGTCCAGTTGGATCGGATCGGACGAGGCGTCATCGACATCGCCGATGCGCAGGGTTTCGCCGGCGCGGCGCAACGACCAGCCACGACGTTGCCGCTCGAGCAGATACCAGCGCGGACCCGCGAAAACAAAGGCTCGCAGCCTCGCCGGCAGGAAACCACGCAGCTCGCCCAGCCACCAGGCAACATATCCGGCGAGCGGCGACGCCTGCCACGCACGCTGTGCGCGATCGATGGGCTGCCGCAGGCTTCCTGCGAATGTGTTCACGTCCCCATCCCTTGGCCGTTAGTCCGCCGATTCCATCCGTGCAGAGTTAGCATCGCCAGATGACAGAACGATGTGCGGCGCAGGCCGTTGGGTTATGACCGTTCATTCACGATTTTCGATCGCGGATCATTCGTCGGCGTTGCTTTGCCAGCGCAGGATCGTATAGGGCGGCGTCCGGCTGTTGCCGCCGGTTCGCACGGTGGCGAACTGAACGGTCACGCGAATGGCCTGCCTGGTGCCGTCCGCGGTCCGCCCTTCGGAAAGGATCGTCTTTGCATTGGTACCCGCCAGCCCACCGCCACCGGCCATGCCGTTGGGCAAGGCCGGCGGAACGCCGTTCGGCGGCATGCTGTCGCGCAGAGCGATGTACTGCCGCGCCCTCGCCAGGTCCATGCCCGGCAGCGCCACCAGCACCGGCAACGGTGCATGCACCGGCACGGGCGAGGGACGATGCGACCATACGGTGACGGCCGGAAGCGTTCTACCGTAGACGGCTGCCGTCATCCCCGACACCGCCTGCAACTCTTCCAGGCTGGCGAAGGGTGCGTGACGCGGTGCATTGGATTCCCCGGCAAGCGCCGCGTCCAGGGGCGCGCCACCGGCGCGCACGAGCGGCGTACGCCAATCCACGACATTCTGCGCCAGCGAGCTGGCCTGGGAAGCATCCAGTCCCACGGCGACGAACAGGCCGCGAAGCAGCGGCGTGTCGGCCGTATTGATATCGATCTTGCCTGATTCGTCGGTCACGACGACCTGCACGCTCGCGTCATCGAGCGCGAACGCGAAGGGTTTGCCGTCACCGATCCAGTGCTCCGACGGCGCCCCTGGAGAAAGGGCTGTCTGCCGTCGCAGAAGAATCTCGTGGATCGCCCGCATCACGCCGGCTTCGGCCACCATGCGTGCCTGTGCCTGTGCGACCTGGTAGCGCACCTGCAAGCTTTCGGTCCGGGCCAGCGTCGCGTAGCCGCCGAGCAGGATCGCCAGCAAGGTGCAGGCCCAGAGCACGACCAGCAAGGCCATGCCCCGTTGCGGCCGGGAGGAAGCGATCATCGCGACGCTCCGTACAAGAGGGGCGCGGCAACGGCACGGATGTTGATGGCGTCCGGTCCCTGGCGTATGGCGACGTCGAGCGTCGGCCACATTGCCGAACCTTTCGAAGCATTCAGCTCGATGCGCACGAAGGCGGGCAACCGCGTGGGATCGCGCCAGTCATCCTGCCAGTCGCCCGCAAGGTTATTGTCGTCTCGCGCGATATACCGGAACCGGGCGTCACGGATGCCCGTCAGCAGGACTTCGGGCTCGCCGATATTCCTGGTTTCGCCCACCTTTGTCGGCAGCATCGCGAAACTTACTTCCAGCCGCGACGTACCGTCGCCGTCGTCGACCAGTCTCAATGTCTGCAACTGCGGACCCATCTTGCCGAGATAACCCGGCAGCGGCGCGACATAGCGCATCTCATGCGCGTCGCCGGTGAACACGATCGGATTGCGTTTCGCGTCGAGTGCCCACGGCAAGGCCGTCGTCTGCTCCAGTTCGCGCTGCAGGAACTCCTGGGCCGAACGAAGCCGGTCGATGTTCCCGATCGCCGCCGAACCGGTGTGCACGCTATGCGTGGCCGTGCGCACGCCGGAGTACACCGCCAGCAACAACAGGGCCAGCAGTGCCAGCGCCGCGAGGATCTCGAGCAGGCTGAAGCCGCGCGCCCGCTTCACGGCTGGTCTCCGGAAACCGGTTCGCGCGGAACTTCGGGGATGCGCAGGCTGACGAAGCGCAAGGTATGCGTCTGGGCACCTTCGCCCCACAGCACATCCAGATCGAGCTTGTACAGGCGCAGGCCCGGGTCGTCCGCGGGAACGGCATCCCATGGAGTCACCTCGAGTTGCCAGCGATAGGTCGCGTCGAACCGCCCCTCGCTGTGCCCGCCCTGTAAGGGCTCGAGCCTTCCAAGCGTTTCCATCTTCGACTGTGCCCACAATGCCGCCTGGCTGCGACTGGACGCGCGCGCGGTCTGATTGAGCGACCCGCCGGCTACCTGCATCAACGCCGCGAAGACGATCGCCAGCAACATGACCGCGGCGATCACCTCGAGCAGGCTGAAGCCGCGGGCCCGCCGTTTCATTTGGTATCCACCACGGCGACCGCGCCGGTCAGCCAGGACACGTTGACATGCCACTGGCGCTGGCCGCGCTGCAAGGTGATCCGCCCGCCGGTGGAACTGCCGTCGGGGAAGAAGCGGATGCGGCCGGTGTGGTCGTTGACGTTGTCCTCGCGCGCACTGGTGAGCCCGAGTTTCATGCCCTGCGGCAGCCGTGCGCCGGCGGGCCGGCGGGCGCCTGGTAGGTGCCGTTCGCGCGTATCCACTTCCAGCGCCTGTTCCTCGCCCTTCACGATCGCCTGCGCCCGCGTCCAGCGCAGCGCCGCGGCCAGTTCCCCGCTGGCCGCGTTCACCCGCGCACTGGCCAGTCCCTGCGAGATCGGGATCGCCACGGCCCCGGCGATCAGCGCGATCAGCAGGATCACCGCGAGCATCTCGAACAGGGTGAAGCCGCGGGCGCGCATGGGTTACTGCCAGTTGCCCTGGTCGGCGCTGAAGCCGTCCCCACCGGCCTTGCCGTCCTGGCCCATAGAAGACCAGGTCGAAGCTGCCGTGCTCGCCCGGGTACTGGTAGCCGAAGGCATGGCCCCACGGGTCCTTCAGGTCCGAGGGCTTGGCGTACGGGCCGGTCCAGTTGCTGGCGTCGGCCGGCTTGGTGATCAGGTCGTCCAGCGACTTCGGCGGCGTGCCGTTGTCCAGCGCGTAGTTCTCGACCTTCTGGCTCAACGTCGTCAGCTGCGCCTTGCCCGCGCCGTATTTGCCCTTGTCGACGTTCTTGCCGACCTGGGTCACGACCACCGCGCCGATGATCCCGATCAGCACGATCACGGCGAGCATTTCCAGCAGGGTGAAGCCGCGGGCGGCGGCACGGGTGAGGGAGCGGCGGTGGGACATGGGAACCTCGGTACGGGTTTGGGTGTTGTGCGCTGCGCGCGATGTTTTTACTGGATCCCAGCCTTCGCTGGGATGACGGTGAGGGTTATTGGATGTTGCTGGTGAGGCTGAGCAGCGGCAACAGGATCGCGGCCATGATGATCGCCACCAGCACGGTCATCACGATGGTCAGCGCCGGGACCAGCGCCGCGAGCAGGCGGTCGATCGCCCGCTTGGATTCGATGTCGAAGGTGTCGGCGACCTTCAGCAGCAAGGTGTCCAGCGCCCCGGCCTCCTCGCCGACCTGGACCATCTGCAGGGCCAGCCGCGGGAAGCGGCCGGACTGGGCCAGGGCGACGCCAAGACCCGCGCCGCCCTTGACCTGCTCGGCGGCCTGGGCCAGCGCATCGTCCAGCGCACGGTTGCCGGTGACCTGGCGGGCGATGGTCAGCGACGAGAGCAGCGGCACGCCGTTCTTCAGCAGGGTGCCCAGGGTGCGCGCGATGCGGGCGGTCTCCACCTTCAGCAGCAGCGGGCCGACCAGGCGCATCGTGAGCAAGCGCGCATGGAAGGCCAGCCGCGCCGCCGGGTCGCGCATGCGCATCCGCCAGCCGGCGATACCGAGCACGATCAGCAGCACCGCCGCCCACCACCAGCCGCTGATCGCCTCACCGAGGGCCAGCACCGCCGAGGTGATCCACGGGATCGGCACCTGCATGTCGGCGAAGATCGGCACGAACTGCGGGACGACGTAGGCGAGCAAGCAGGACCAGCGAACCGAGTACCCCGACCATCAGGAAGGCCGGGTAGATCAAGGCATTGATGATGCTGCCGCGCAGCAGCTGGGCGCGCTCGAGGTAATCGGCGAGCCGGCGCAAGGTATCGTCCAGCGAGCCACCCGCCTCGCCCGCGCGGACCAGGGAGATGTACAGGCGCGGGAAGATCCCGTGCTCCTCGTCCAAGGCGTAAGACAAGGTGGTGCCGCCGCGCACGCGGTCGCGGACCCGCTCGATCAGCTTCTTCGCGCGGTCGCTTTCCGGAAGATCCAGCAGGATGCCGAGCGCGCGGTCCAGCGGCTGACCGGCGCCGAGCAGGGTCGCCAGCTGGTGGGTGAACTGGGCCAGCTGGTCGCCGGTGAACGGGCCACGTTGGAACAGCGCCGCGAGTCCCGCGCCGCCGCCATTGGCATCGGCCGGCCGCGCATCCAGCGGGGTGTGGCCCTGATCCTGCAACCGGGCAATCACCTCCTCGACGCTGGCCGCGTCCATCTGCCCCTGCAGGGCTTCGCCGGCGGCACTGATCGCGCGGTAGCGGTACTGGGTCATGACACCACCCGCCCTTCCCTTCTCCCTGCGGGAGAAGGTGCCCCGGCAGGGGCGGATGAGGGCACCCGGTGACCGAGGCCACTGGATCCCAGCCTTCGCCGGGATGACGGTGAGGGAAGAGGTGTACGCGACGTCGCCTTTCCCTTGCCGTCATCCCGGCGAAGGCTGGGATCCAGTGGCGACCACAGCGATTCGTCAGCGCTACCTTCTCAAGCCGCCTGCACAACTGGCCTTGCAGCGCCTCGCCGGCGGCACTGATCGCGCGGTAACGGTACTGGGTCACGACACCACCGGCCCTTCCCTTCGCCCACTGGGAGAAGGTGCCCCGGCAGGGGCGGATGAGGGCGCCCGGGCGCCCTCATCCGCCCTACGGGCACCTTCTCCCCCGGGGAGAAGGGAACATGCCTCAAGCCTCCTGCGTAACACGCAACACCTCCTCCAGCGTGGTCACGCCCATCACCGCCTTGGCAATCCCGTCCTCGTACATCGTGCGCATCCCTTCTGAGCGCGCCTGCCGCTCGATCTCGCCCGCATCGGCCCGACGCATCACCAGCCGGCGCAGCGGATCGCTCATGGTCAGGAATTCCATGATCGCCCGCCGCCCGCGGTACCCGGTCGGGTTGGTCGCACTGGTCCCGGGCTTCCACAGCCGGATCGGCCGCTCGTCGGTGTACTTTTCCAGCTCGAACTGCTCGACCACTTCCGGCAGCGCTTCGTACGGAATCGCCGTCGCCGGATCCAGCCGGCGGACCAGCCGCTGGGCGAGGATGCCGTTGATCGTGGAACCGAGCAGGTAATCCTCCACGCCCATGTCCAGGAGACGGGTAATCCCACCGGCCGCGCTGTTGGTATGCAGGGTCGAGAGCACCAGATGCCCGGTCAGCGCCGACTGGATCGCGATCCGGCAGGTTTCCAGGTCGCGCATCTCGCCGATCATGATCACGTCCGGGTCCTGGCGCACGATCGAGCGCAGGGCCCCGGCGAAGTCCAGGCCGATCTGCGGCTTGACCTGGATCTGGTTGATCCCCTCGATCTGGTACTCGACCGGGTCCTCGACGGTGATGATCTTCACGTCGGGGGTGTTGATCTGCGACAAGGCCGTATAGAGCGTGGTGGTCTTGCCCGAGCCGGTCGGCCCGGTGACCAGCAGGATCCCGTGCGGGCGGTCCAGCACCTCGACGAAGCGGGCCTGGAAGTTGTCGGTAAAGCCCAGCGAGGCGAAGTCGAACACCACCGACTCGCGGTCGAGGATACGCATCACCACCGACTCGCCGAAGCTGGTCGGCACCGTCGAGACGCGCAGGTCCAGCTCCTTGCCCTGCACGCGCAACTGGATCCGCCCGTCCTGCGGCAACCGCCGCTCGGCGATGTTCAGCCGCGCCATGATCTTCACCCGCGAGATCACCGCCGCGGTCGAACTGGACGGCGGCGCTTCCACTTCATGCAGCACGCCATCGATCCGGTAACGCACCTTCAGCCGGTTCTCGAACGGCTCGATATGCACGTCCGAGGCACGCTGCTCGACCGCGCGCTGCAAAATCAGGTTCACCAGGCGGATCACCGGCGCCTCGGAGGCGAGGTCCCGCAGATGCTCCACATCGTCCTCGACCGCGACGCCGCCATCGAGGTTCTCCACGATCGTGCCCATCGCCGAGCGCCCCTGCCCGTAATAACGTTCGATCAGGTCGTCGATCTCCGAGCGCAGCCCGATCAGCGGCGCGATCTCGCGGCCGGTGGCCAGCCGGGCGGCCTGCAACGGGTACGGATCGGACGGATCGGCCACCACCAGCGCCACGCCGTCCTCGCCCCGGCGCACCGGCACCACGTGGTACTGCTTGAGAAAGCGCACCGACATCTCGATATCCGCCGGCGGCAGCTCCGGCGCATCGCGCGCGGCCAGCAGCGGCACGCCCAGCAACTCCGCCCAGGTCTCGGCCAGATCCCGCTCGGAGACCAGGCCCAGGGTCGCCATCAGCGTGGTCAGGGTGCCCTCGGGCGATTCCTCGTGCAGACGACGGGCACGGACCAGGTCCGCGTCCTTCAGCCGCCCATGGTCGACAAGGAGGCGCAACATCGCCGCCTGGTCGACTACCTGATCACCATGGATCGTATCGGCGACATCCGCTGAAAGCATTTCGTCATGCGCTGTGATCATGTATGTCAGGCTGGCATGAATTTATTGCATTTAAACGTACAAGCACCGCTGAAACATGAATGAGTTCGGCTTCAATAGATACCAGACGATTACTCACACCGGAAAAAAAATCCATGTCGACAGCATTCATGGAAAGCGCAAAAAGAAAAAAGAAAGGGGGCATTGCGCCCCCTTTCCCACTCGTCCCTGAATTGATCTTATCGACTTAGTTGACGCAGCCGTTGATCTTGCTCTGGATCTGAGCCGTCGTCACGCCGTTGATCGTCAGGTAAGACAGGCCCGTGTCGGCACCGATCGTATCGACGTTGTTGGTCACAGACGTGTTGTACGGCGAGAAAAGTACGCCCTCAACGTGAGCAGCGTCGCTGCCGTTATTGGCCGAGTTGGCGAGCAGATACGACACGGCGACGATCGGGTAACCGGCAGCAGGCTTCGCGTAGTCTTCCGGATTAACGATCCCGATGCACTGGGTGGTAAGGCCGGAGGGACCAAGTACCGGGCGACCCGTCGTGCTGTTGGTGCTGGCGATGATCTCATCAAAGTTCACGTTCACCGGCAGGCGCGTACCGCCGTAGGTGGTCGGATCGACGAAGGTCGTCGGCGTGTTGTCGTTGGCGACATTGGCAAACTGGACGAAAGAGGTAATGGCATTGGCGGCCTCGGCATAGCCGATTGCGCCATCATTATTGTCAGTGTCCTGTATCGCGGCAATCACGCCCGGGTTGCCCGAAGCGCCCACGGACGAAGCATACGCTGACAAATACGACGCGGCAGCGACACTATACGACTGATCCGTCTTGAACAGCGGAGCGACGCCATTGCCACCGGTGAGGGCCGACGTACCGCAAACCTTCGAGAGATGGTTGCTGAAAGCGAACGAGGTGCCGCTACCATCCGAACGGAAAACGACCTTGATCGACTTCGACGGTACGCCGGTACCGGCGCCTGCCGAGGTAAGACGCGAATCGTTCCAATTGGTTATCACGCCAGAGAAGATCTGGCAAACCTGGGTCTCGCTCAGGTTCAGCGTGCCGACGTCGGCATTGTTGAAGACAAGGGCAATAGCACCAGACACGGCCGGAATCTGCACCGGCTGGCCCGAAGTGTGACCCGCGGCATACGCCGTGAGATCGGCGGCGGCCAACGGCGAGTCGGAACCGACGAAATGCGGCTGGGTGAGGGTCTCGCCCAAGGACGTCGCGCCAAAGCCGATCGGATTGGGAATAGCGACGCAATCAGCGTTGACGGTGAAGGTCGACGGGCTGTTGCCGGCCAGAACACTCTTGCCGCCGCCGCTGCCGGTCTGGCAGTAGGACAGCGTCGTACTTGCGAAGGCAGCATACGCACCCAGCAGCGAATCGCTCGGGGGCGACTGCAGGCGCGTGGTGGTGTCACCGGCATAGCCAAACGCCGGCAGCGTGGCGCCGCCGCCGACCACGATGGCGCTCTGGGCGCTGGCGAGGGTGGCGAAGCCGAACAGCACCGCACCCGCGAGCAACTTCATGCGGGTATTACCAATGGAAAATCCATTAATCATGGTGTATCCCCTTGCATAAGAGCCTTCCGAATTGAAGGCATCACCTTTTTCCCATAAGGCGATGACGCGATAGTGACCCTTGGATGGCGCGATATATGCCAGACACGTTACCAATGATATACAGGTCACACTATTACTTGATGAATTCAATTAAATATAAGAAATATTCTATGTCATAAACACATTGTAAACACAATCAAAAACGATCGGATGTGTCACGAATGCTGAAATAATTCGTCGTCATACAAAAAATGAAAGTGGCATTCTTGCCACCTTCCCCATTCATCCACGAATTGACCGTACGTGTTAGTTGATGCAGCCGTTGATCTTGTTTTTGATCTGAGCCGTCGTCATACCATTAATCGTCAAGTAGGACAGGCCCGTATCTGCACCGATCGTAGTGACATTGTCGGTCACGGCCGTGTTGTAAGGCGAGAACAGCACGCCACGAACATGGGTCGTATCGGCGCCGTTATTGGCCGAGTTGCCCAGTAGATAGGACACCGCAAGGATCGGATAACCGGCGGCCGGCTTTACACCTCTCACAAGGAAATTACACGACAGTTGCGCATGAGTTGCACGATATATGTCACCCCAGTTACCGAGGATCGAGTGTTCTAGCCGTTCTTGTTTGACTCGACGTCATACAGTCACCTGATCAGCATCGAGTCACAGCTGAGCGGCCAGCTTCTGCTTGTCATTCCGGCCTGCGCCCACTGCTGTCCAGGGAAAAGCGGGCAGCCCCCGCGGCAATCCTTTACTGCATGAGGCTATCTTGCCGGTTGCCTCCGAGGCCCAAGGGCTATCGCCCGATCAGGAGGGGGCCACTGGGTCCCTGCCTACGCAGGGACGACGGTGAGGGGTTTCGAGTTCCCCTCTAGCACGGCATCGGCTTCCTCCGATATTTTCCCCGGACAGCAGTGGACCTGCGCCGGGATGACGGTGAGGTATGGCTGAGACTCATAGTTCAGTCATGAACACGCACTGCCATTCGAAAAACGTGTTGATACCAGTCGATAGTTGAACGACGTACGGTGAAATTCCTGCACTCACGGTTGACTGGGGAGATCAAACGGGCAGCCAGTGTGACCCACTGGCTGCCCTCTCCTCACTCTGCCAGTTGCTTCTGCTCGTTGAGCGTGAGCATGTTCTTTCGCGAGGCGCTCAGGCGGCCGGTGCCAAGGACCTGCACCGGGCTGGCGGGGTCGTACGAGGTGCCTTGGCCAGGCACGGATTGGATACTCGTGGTGTTGTCGCCGAAACCGAGAATCTGCACCGAGATAATGGACGGTATGCGATCGCGCGCATCGGACTGCTGCTTCCTTGCCACGTCCTCGGCGACCCTGGATGCGGCATTGGCGGCGGCTCCGGCGGCATTCAGCGCACCGATATTCACGGCCGCCGTCACCGGCACGCCGATCGTGTCGCCCTTGACCTGGATATTGTCGGCGTTGGCCACCCGCGCCGCCGCGATGACCAGGTTGCCGGAGACCCGAATACCGGCGTCGCCCGCGTCCACGGTGCCGCGTGGCGCGATCAGGAACACACTGCCCTCCGGCGCGCCGGGGATGGTTTGCAGCGTACCGATACCGGCACCGCTGACCTGGCCACGCGCATCGATGCGGCACCAGGCATCGACCGTGCACAGATAGGTCGGTGGCGGGATTTCCGCCGTGGTTTTCGCGCCCTGGCCGGCATTGATATCGCCGTTGGAACTCCACATCACCAGATCGCCACCCTGCTCGGTGAAGATACGGCTCTGCGCCAGCAGCACGCTGCGGTCGGTGAACATATTCACGTCGCCCTGTTCCAGGGTCAGCACGCCCATCGTGTTCGGACCGGCCAGCACATTGCCCTGGGTATCGACAATCTGCGGTGGTGCCGCGGTGCTGCCGAGCAAGGCCTGGCCGCCCGGGCCGATTATGGATATATCGCCGCCTTGCTGGGTCTGGATGGTCGAGCTCCGGATATCGAGATCGCCGGTATCGACCGTCTGGGCGGCGCCGTTCAGGCCGCCCTGCCCGAGCCCGTTCGCCGTGTAGCCGAGCGATGCCGGGAACAAGGTGTCGATGGCGGCATAGCCACGCTGGTACTGGTTGAAGAATTTACTGGCCGGATCGTTGAAGTCGCTACCGACGGTGGCGAGAATCTTGAACAGTTCCTGCTCGGCGAAGAGCCGCTGGACGTACTCGGGCTGCTGGTCGAACAGTGCACGCGCCTGTTCCGGCGACAGCGCCACGACCTGCTTGTCCCGCGCGAAGCCGGTATCGATTACTTGTCCCGCCACGCGCTGGTTCATGAAGGCGACCAGATCCGGCGTCAGGTCGCCGAAGCCATCCGCACCGGCGGGCGTATCCATATACTGCGTGATGAAGGCGGCCGTGTCGACGCCCGGCCCCACACCGAAGGCGACATTGATATTGGCGCTTTCATGCGGCAGGTTCGGATTGAACAGGTTACCTACCGCGTCGATGCCGGTCAGGCTGCTACGCGTGGTCGCGTCCTTGGTCGTCTCGGTCTCATTGGTCAAAGGACCGATGTTGCGACCGGCCTCGACAAGGAAATTGCCCGGACCGCCAAGCACCAGCGAAGGCACCAGTTCATAGCCACCGAGGATGTAGCTGCCCCAGCCGAAGTCCGCCAGCAACGGTGTATCGTAGATGTCGCGGCCGGCGGCGATGCGCGTGATATCCGCCGCGTGCGTGTGCTGGCCGATAAACGAGAGATTGACGATGTCCCTCCCCGCGTAAACCAGTGCCTGCTTGGCCGGAGAGAGCACGAGGGATACGAAATTGAAGCCATTGGGTGCGGTTGCGCCATCGACGATGTCGCCATCCAATGCGTAGATGCGCACCGGGGTATCGTCGTCGCCGTGCAAGGGGTCAGCCCCGGTGGCGGCTGTGTTTGAGGCAGGTGTGATGATGATACTTCCTTGATTGCTACTCCCGAACGTCCCAGGCTGCAGCGGCGAGGGCATGGAAGAAGCGGGCGAATCGATGAGGCCGAACGCCTGGGAGGTACTGTCGCCCGATGTTTGACGGGAGAACCGGATGGAGCCATCGGCAAGCAGATTGAGATTCCCGTCCGCCGAGGGATAGAGCTCACCCGCCGTGAGGATATCGATATCGCCACTTAGCGATGTCAGAGACAAGCTCGCAGGAAGGATGGGCCCGGCAAATCCATTGTTTCCACCGTAGCTGAACAATGCACCCGGCGTCCGCAAGCTGCCGAAGCTCAGGTCCCCCGTAGTGGTTTCAATACCGAGAGAGGAATCGGCGCTAAAGCCCTGCATATCCGCGTGCTGGGCTGGCAAGAGGGTAAGGAAGGCGCTGGTGCTGTAGTACGACGGGTCGAAAACCCCGCCGATGTCCGCACCCAGACGCGCACTGACATCGACCTGTGCGTCCTGCATCGCCAGGATAGTGGACACCGGTGTCACCAGGGTTGTGCTCAGCGCACCGGTCGTCGTGTAGTCGTAGTCGGCGGCGATCCTGCCACCGGCGTCGATGCGGCCCTGCCCCTTCGCGACAAAATAGCTGCCGCTGAGGATATCCCCACCGGCCTGTACGTCGAGATTGCCACCTCCCACCGTCGTAATGCTCGTGCGCGCGGCGTTGGCATACCATGTCGTGGGTAGCGATACGGAGAGTTGCGTGATGTCGCCACCGGCATTGACCGAGACGTTGCCGCCCACGCTCATCACGCCCTGGGCGAAGTTGGCGAAATCGATCGACGAACGGCTGCCGTCGGCGGCATTGCCCACCTGCATCCAGGGCCACCAGAACTGCTCGATATCCGTGCCCTTGGGCCCCTTGGTAATACTGCCGTCGGTATCGACGACCTGCCCGATGCTGTCGATATTGCCTCGTGCCGACAGGCTGATATCGCCTGCGTGCTCCGGATTGACCAGGCCAGTGACCAGCATATCCGGCGTCGTGGTGGCCGAGCTCGTCTCCGAGGGGCGAATGACCGAGACATCCGTTCCCGCCGAGGTCCCCGCCGCCGGCGCACCGGCGGTATAGATCGCAGCCGGCGCCGCATCGTCCAGCCAGTCGATATCGCCGCCCGCGGCGATATCGATCGAGCCGGTGCCCGTACGTATCGTCGTCGGAAACAACAGGGTCTTGCCGGCAAACGGGCTATGCACGTTCACCACGGCGGGGTCGGTCAAGGTATCGGTGACCGCGAAATGGCCGTCCAGGCCGACATTTCCGGCATCCGCCATGGACAAGGCCAGAGGATCGCTGGAATCCATGTCCGCGCCTGCCACAAGACGGTAAGAGCTACTAGATCCGCCAAGTAGTGTTGCCGATGCGAATGAAGTCGCACTACCAAGACCTGACATATTCGACGGGCTGTTATCGGCCGAATTCGGCGGTACGATGACCGTGCCTGATCCGCCGCCACCGCCACCACCGACCGGGGCTGCGTCTGACTTTGGCGCGAAGGGGGCGTAATAGAGCTGGCCGCCGCCGCCGATAGTGCCAACCTTGCTGTCGACATAGGTGTAATAGGCTTTGTGACCGGTAATATATTCGGCGTAGTCGACCGTGTATGCCGTGTAATCGGGATCGACCGGCAGCATAATCGGCGACGGGGTCTGCAACCGCTTGGCAACAGGGTTAGTCGCGAAATTAGCGGTCAGCCAGGTCTGATAGGCTGAGACATAGTCAGCATAATTTCCAAATGTGGCGGGCAACGGTGCAGCCAAACTCGTTGGGTTGTAGGCGAACCACCTTCTTAGCGCAATCGTGTTCTTATTATTGAAGGCCGCAGCCCATGCGGTATTGGTGCCGTTTCCGATCTCGGAAATGTAATCGTCGTAGTTCGTGTAATAGTTCGCCGACTGATCCTGCAGCGGTGCCTGGAGCGGCTGGTAATAAGGATCCGAGGTAATGTTGATCGTCGGACCGCCTGGCGTCATGCCATTGGCCGCCGTGCCCGCCTTCAGGTTGATCGTGCCGTTCCAGATACCGTTGGCGTCGAAATATGCCTGCGAACTCTGATACGCCGCCAGCGCAGCCAGGTAGGCCGGGCTTCCTGTCGGATCACTACGGGGCGCGAAGGGGGCGTAATAGAGCTGGCCGCCGCCGCCGATAGTGCCAACCTTGCTGTCGACATAGGTGTAATAGGCTTTGTGACCGGCAATATATTCGGCGTAGTCGACCGTGTATGCCGTGTAATCGGGATCGACCGGCAACATAATCGGCGACGGGGTCTGCAACCGCTTAGCGACGGGGTTGGTCGCGAAATTAGTGGTCAGCCAAGTTTGATAGGCTGAGACATAGTCAGCATAATTTCCAGTCGGCTCCGGTGCAGCCAAACTCGTTGGGTTGTAGGCGAACCACCTTCTTAGCGCAATCGTGTTCTTATTATTGAAGGCCGCAGCCCATGCGGTATTGGTGCCGTTTCCGATCTCGGAAATGTAATCGTCGTAGTTCGTGTAATAGTTCGCCGACTGATCCTGCAGCGGCGCCTGAAGTGGCTTGTAATAAGGATCCGAGGTTATGCTGATCGTCGGACCACCTGGCGTCATGCCATTGGCCGCCGTGCCCGCCTTCAGGTTGATCGTGCCATTCCAGATGCCGTTCGCGGTCATGTATTGCAGCGATACCTGATAGGCCGCCAATGCATCCGCATAACCGTTATCGGTCACCGGCGGCGGCGGTGGCGCCGGAGGATCGGACAGTACCGCGCCATCGTTCTGCTGGTAGAAGCCGTCGCTGATGCTCGCTTCAATGTCCAGATTGTTCGCGGCACGGACGGTCAGGATCGGCGCCTGGCCCTGGTAACGGTAAGCCAGTGCAATGCTGCCGTCGGTATTGGTGACGCCGGCGCCCAGGTTCCAGTTGGTCAGTACCGAGATATCGCCGCTGCTGGAACCGTTCGCGGGACTGCGCAATTCGATGCCCGGACGGACCGCCAGATTGGCGATGCCCGCATAGCGATCGCCAAAGGCAAAGGCCGGCTGCTCCACGAAGCCCATCAGCGTGCCCGGTCCCTTGCTGGCGTCGCCGGCGATATAACCGTAGAAACTCTGATGATCGGCATTCGCCTGGTCCGGAATGAAATAATCCGCACTCAGGTACTGCTGCAACTGCGTATCGTCGGCCGGGGCGGCCAGCACATTGCCGCTGGCGTCGGCCCATTTGCCGGCGACCAGGGCCGGCTTGCCGTTGCCGTCGAGCTGGTACCAGCCGGACGGATCGATCACACCGTCGAAGTGCTTGGCGTTATCGGTGTTGCCATCGGCGGTACTCCACACCGCGTATGGCTCGATGGTCACGCTTCGTGCGCCGACGATCGACGAACCGCCACCGTCGATGGCGATGCGCACATCGCCGTCGGCGAGCAAGGGCGCGCGCATGCTGACGGTACCGCCGGAAGAGGCGTCGGCCGAACCGCCGGAAACGTCGATCAGCGCATTCGCACCCAGGTGAATGAATCCCGAGCCCGACGACTGGACGTTCTCATAGCCATAGCTCGTGTTCAGCGTCCCGTCGGTGACGCCACTGGTCCCGATGACCACGTCGCCGCCGCGCTGTGCCGCGATCGAGCTGGTTGCCAGCAGCTTGCCTTCGATGTCCACGCCGCTGTTGCCGTACAGCTCGATATGGCTGCCCGATGTCGACGAGGTGTCGATCGTGCCGTCGATTGCGACGTTGCCGTCGTTCGCGCCCGGGCTGGTGCCGCCATTGGCAGTCAGATAGACCTTCAGCGCGGTCAGCGTCTTGCCCGCGGACAGCACCAGGTTGCCGGCGCCGCTGGTCACGTTGACCATGCCGGTGAGGCCCGCGGTATTCGCCAGATCGACGATACCGTCGAGGTCGACGGTATCGCCCGACACCAGGGTGAAGTAACCGCCGAGGTAGCCGTCGGACGCATGGCCGTCGATACCGCCGTTCAACACCACTTGCCCTGTCGCCGAAACGCTCAGGCTGCCCGCGTCGCCGCCCTGGGCCGCGCCGCCAAAAGCCAGCGCCGCACCCGTCTGGATGTTCACGCTACCGCCCGTGGCGGCAAGCGTAAGCGCGCCACCCGGCGCATACGTCGTGGTATCGAAGAAGGTCTTGTTGATACCCGCCGTACTCAGGCTGCTGCCGGCAAGCACGTTCAGGTCGCCGGCGCTTGCCGAGAGATCCAGGTTGCCTGCCGCCGCAAGAAGATTGGTGCCGACCGTCAGCGTGCCGCCGCTGATCGAGAGCGCGCCGCCAAGGATATCCCGTTGCAAGGCCGTGCCGGCGGCACTGCCCAGCACCATCGCACCGGTCGTGCGCAGGCTGGTGTCCGCCCCGCTTTCGGCGATGAACACCGGTGTATCCAGGGTGACGTCCAGAGTGCCGAAATCCATGCTTCCGGTGCCCTGGCCGGCCATGCCATGGTTGGCGGTCGCCGAGAAGCCACCGAAGCCCTGGAGCGTCGTATCGCCGGCGCCGAAATCGATCTCGTCGGCCTTCGCCGTGAATCGCCCGCTACCGGCGGCGAAGGTCGGCACGGCCGCGCCGAGGGCGTTGCCGAAACCGAGTACACCCGCTTCGACGGTGACCTGGCCGCCATCGCCGACGAGGGCACCGGCGTTGAGGTTCAGCGTATTGGCCAGTGAGATGTCGACATCGCCAAGGAAATCGATCGTTCCACGACTGCGCAAGGTCACTTCCTGCGCGCCACGGAACAGGTCGAGGGTATGTGGACCGATGACCAGGCCAGCGGCGTTTACAGCGGTATCGTCACCGACGAAGGTGATCAGATTGCTGTTGACATCGATAGCCTTTGCCGAGAAAACCGCGGTGGGATCGACCTGGGTCGCACCTGTCGCGTCCAACGTGAGCGCATTGCCGCCATCGACCTGGGCACCGCCTTCGAGCGTGAGCCGTCCCTGGGACGTGCCCGCGACGCCATCGACGCCGGGGACCTGGAAGCGCGTTACGGTCGCGGCACCGTTCTCAGAGACGCGCAGCATCGAGCCGTCGCCACTGACGCCAGCCACTGCCTTGCCGGACGCATCCGTGGTCGGATCGCTGCCGAATTCGATCGGCTGGGTTCCCGCGGTATTACCATTACCCCGGGCCTGCAGCACGCTGCCGCTTTCGACCAGCACCCCCTCGGCGCCGGCATCCGCGCTGCCCCTGGCGACGAGCATGATTTCCTGGCCCGCGAGCGGATGCGCACTGTCATTGGAGAGCACGACGCTATCGGCAACGCTGTCGATGCGGTCGCCGCCGCCGTCGAGGCTGCGCGTACCGCCGATCAGCAGGCTGCCGGCGCCAAGCGTGCTCAGGCCGTCGGCGGAAAGCACGAGATAACCGTCCCGCGCGGTCTCGCCGGCACCGAGGATCTGGATCGCCTGCGCGGCGATATCCACTTGCGAACTGCGGCCACCGTCGGCGGGATTGGCGGTGAGCGTCGCCCCGAGGTCGAGGCTCTGTCCCGCGGACAGGACCAGGCGTCCGGCATCGACCGGCGTGAACGGCGCCACCGTGCCGGCCTTGCTCGCGAGGTTGTCGAAGAAGGTATCGGCATCGGTCAAGGTGTACTGCGAGTACTGCTGCCAGACCGCCGAGGACTGCAGCAGGAAGGTCGTATTGCGGGACGCGTGCGCACCGTTCAGCGCGTCGGCGAAATAGCCGACGGTGCTGATCGTGCCATCCGTCTGAACGGCCGTGCGACCGACCACGCCATCGATGGCACTGGTGTCCTGGACGACGCGGAAGGCGCCCGGCAGCGTGGCGTACTTCGCCGGAAGCAAGGTGTAGGTGCCGTCGGGCAGGCCGGGAACGCCCGCGAGGTAGACTGCCTGGCCGACGGCCGGACCCGAGCCGGCACCCTTCTCGAGCGCTGCATCATGCGCCGCGAGCGGTGCGTGGTAACCGGGCACGATGGCGTAGATGGCACGGCCATCGGCGTATTGCGGCACCTGCGCGCCGGCACCGCCGCCCTGGCCCGGATCGGTGGAGAACTGCGCCAGCGTATCGCGGGTACCGCCAACACCGGGCACCCACTCTTCGGCCTGCAAGGCGCCACCACCGGAAAGGTCGATGCCGGCGCCCTTGTCCAGGGACAGGTTGCTGCCATTGATGCTGATCTGCTTGGTCGGTGGCCCGCTCAGGTCGTTTGAATCGCTGTTCGGATCGCCGCTGTAGCGCCACTCGGTGCCATCGATCGTGGTGCCGTAGGGCACGGTGATGCCACCGAGCGACACCGAGGTCACGCTGGCGTCCGCCAGGTGCACGGATTGCGTAACGGCGAGCGGGAACATGGTCGGGTCGATGCCGAAATCGGCGGCCTGCGCCGCCGGATCCCGCACGCCAAGCACCAGGGTGCCCGACGGCACGCGAATCGTGCCTTCCTGCTCGATATGCGTGGCGCTCACCAGCAGGGCGCCGCCTGCCGAAAGCGGCGTGTCGGAGGGGCCGTTGGGCAGGATGCTTACCGTCGTGTCGCGCGCCTGGCCAGAAGCGTCCGCGATGCCTGACGCATTGGCATCGATGACGAAACGGTAGTCGCTGGCCGGATAGAGCTGGGCCGCCTTGAAGCTGAGGTCGCCGGTGCTGAACAGCAGGCCCGGCTGAACCACGCCATTCACATAGGCCGTGTCGGGATCGAGGTAGAACCGGATATCGCCGCTGGAGGTAAAGCTGGCATCGGCCCATTGCTGCAGGTTGACCCAGCCACCGATGTCGATGAAGTCCGCGTTTACCTGCAGGACGCCGTCGCCGGCCCGGGCTACCGGCGCGCCGGCCGTGCTGCCGGAGAGATTGACATACGGCGCAGCGATATGAACCGTGCCATTTCCCTGCGCGTAACTGCCCGCGGTGGTCGCCAGGTTCGCGCTGCCGTCGGGCAAGGCCAGGTACGCGGACGCATTGGCGGTGAACGCACGTCCCAGGGAAATATCCACATCGCCGGCGAAGCCGATGGGTACGACCCTTTGCCCGCTGGCGGGCGAGGTCGCGGGACCGATATTGAAACTCGAGATGCCGGAGTCGGTCAGGCGATCGACCGCAAAATGCAGGATGCCCGAAGGGCCACCCGCTTCGGCAAAGCCGCCCGACTGCAATCCGGCCGGAAGCAGGTTGCCCGACTGTTGCAGCAGGACGCCCGTGGCGTTTATCGAATTGGGGCGCGTATTGCTGAGGCCCACGATGCTCAGGCTGCCGCCCTCCGCATCCGCCGCGCCGCCATGAGCAACCAGCGTGGCATCGGCGTACAGGCCGGCCACCGCGGAGAAGGCGATACTGCCCGCATCGCTCCAGACGGGCGTCGCCGTATAGTCGACCGTCGCGCCACCGAATCGCGTCGAAGCCGTCGGCAGATCGAAGCTGTCCGCGGCGCCGGAGACGTCGATACGCGAGCCTTCCTCAGCCAGCACATAGCCGTTGAGGCCGGTCAGCGAGACCGAGCCGCCCGGCAGCACGGTACCGGTCCTCGGCGTGAAAGCGGCTTGCGCGCCGGTCGCCCAGCCGCTGACCGCGGCCGCCTGGGTATCGATCAGCGATACACCCGATGCATCCAGGGACGCCTGCGATCCCAGCCATACGTATGGGGTGATCGGAGGCGCGATGCTGACAACCATCGTGGCGACATCGATGGCACCGCCAGGGGCACTTATCGCGCCGAGGACGGTTGCGGATCGTGCGCTGCCGAGGCTGACCGAGCCGCCGGCGTCCACGGATACCGACGAACCCGTATCCATCATCAGTGCGCCGCTGACGCCCGTGTACTGAGGCGCCGGGGCAGCAGGATTCGAAACCCGATGCCAGCCCAGATAGGCACCCGCGTCGAGCGAGAAGCCAGGGCCCTGCCCGTCGGCGGTATTGCGCGTGGCCCAACGGTGGTACGCGTCGAGTGTACCGATGCTGGCATAGATACCCGACGGATGGGCCTGGTCCGTGGCGTAGAGATCGGTGCCGCTGGCGGCGGTGCGCAGCGCGTTGAAGTCAGGAATCAGGTTGTCTCGTACGACATTCACCGTCGCACCCGACGCAATGGTCGCGTCCGTGACCGAATTCAACGTATAGCGATCGAAGCCTTTGCCGGCAAAGAATGCCGGATCGAGATAGAGGCCATTGGCCAATGCCATAGCGGACGCGTCGCCGCCGATCTGGATCTCGGGCGCTTGTAGCGAAAAGTCGCCGCCGCCACTGAATCCATAGCCAAGCAACTCCCCACCCAACAGGATATTCCCGCCCGTGAGGCTGGTGGGCGAATTGCTATTGACACCAAATGCGAGGGGACCGCCGTAAGTTGTCAACGCGATATTGCCACCATGCCCGACGGGAGCACCGTGACTGGTAAGGACCTCGCCATTGGTGCCGACGTAACCGCCACCGGAGACATCGAGCACGCTGCCGGACTGCAGCATGATCGACCCGGTGCCGTCCAGGGACTTAAGGGGGTCGCCCCGCAGGGTCTGGTTAGTGGTCAGGCTGATACTGCCGCCGTTGATGTAGCGATCGCCCATGCCCGTGTCGGCGGTCAGCCCACTATCGTTAACCCACAGTCCCCGCGTACTCAGCAAGCCACCGTCACCGACCGTAATACTAGAGGGGATGATGTTGCTGTCGTTGTTCGGGGCACCGAAAGGCAAGAACGGGCCCGTGGCGGTCAGCTGAATCGCTCCGGCCGGCGCGCTCAGTTCGCCGAAAATATCGATGCGACTGCCAGTGAGGTTGATCGAGCCACCGGGGCGGACTTGCAGCGTTGTCCCCGCGCCCTCCCTGATCCACCCACCTTGCGTGCCCGACCCGCTTTGCAAGGTCACGTCGGCAAAGCCGGCTCTCGCGACCATATCCGCCGACAAGTTCAACCATAAACGCTTGTCGTCATCGGCGGTAGCCGTCGGATCCTGAGCCTTCAGCACCACCTCCCAGGGCGTGTCCGACTGGAATCCCGACACCAGATCGTCGATCACCAGCGACGATTGCTGCAGCAAAATGCCCTGCACCGTGGATGTCTTGATGGCGACGTACGGCGACGGGCCAATACTCAGCTGCCCACCTTCTGGCTGCGTGCCATTGGACACCTGGTTGCGGCCTGCGTAGGACACGGCGGAGATGTCGCCGTCCAGCGCCAGGGCATTATCCGCCTGGATATTCAGAGTGCCGGCATCGCTACCGACGATAAAGCCGTCATCCCACCGCCGCGTGCCGGCCAACAAGGGCGAATTGAAAGTCTGGGAGACGCCCCAGCGCGCATGCGTCGCCGTGTACTGACCGGCAAAACCCACATAGTCCACGTTCGGATCGGCCGTGGCGATATTGTAAATGCGCCCATCCCCGCCAAGCAGGTTCGGCGTGGTGACCCAGCCGGCCTGGTAGGCAAGGTAACCACCGTCGAGATTGACCTGCGCACCGCTGCGTACGATCACCTCGCTGCCGCTCAGCCCGATGCTGCCGCCCCTGGTCAGCATCTGTGAAATATCGCGCGGCACGTTCTCGACATAGCCGGCGACATTGAGGATCGGACTGCCGACCCATGCCAGGCCATCGGGCCGCGTGCCCTGCTGACTGCTGTCGACGAGAATGTCTTTCTGGGTATACAGGAAACTGTTGCGCAACAGCGGCGAATCCGCCAGCTCGTTCTGACCGATGCGCGGAATGTCGACAAGGAGTGCCGACATCGGCAGTTCGACATCGGCAAGGCCGGAGACATCGAGGATGGCGCCGCTGTCGATATAGATGCGCCCCATCGTCGGGGGCAGCGAAATGGTCTTTGATGGTTGATCCACGATCGCCGCGACATTCAGGCTCGCGCCAGGTGCCTCTACCAGGGATTGATCGGCAATCGTCACCATGCCGCCCGCGAGATCGATGCGGCCACTGACGAACGCCTGGTCCGCCGCGGCGCTGGACGAGGTTGTCGTCCCGTCCTTCTCCGGAAGCACGGCGGTCACCGAACCGGGCGCCAGGGTCAGCGTGCCCGAGCGGAGGAAAGGTACGGCAGCCCCGGGCCCTTGGCCGAGGTCCTGTGCCCGAAGCTCCACACTGCCAGGATGACTGATGCTCGTCGAAGCCAGCGCCACGCCGTCCTGATCGACATCGAATCCAAGCAGATGCACCTGGCCGCGGCGCGACTGGATCAGGCCGCTGTTCTGCGCCGTACCCCGAGCCAGCAGATAATTAAAATTCGCGAGATCAGTTCCCAGGTAAACCTGCAGCGTTCCGTTCGGCGTGGCATTGCTCAGTCGGGTCGTCGCGGCGAGAATGGCCTGCCCGTCGTCGGCGATAATGGAGCCCGCGTTCGAGACATTCGGCGCTGCGACCAGCGCGAAGCCTTGGGCGCCAGTGGTGATCGAAGCGCCCTTCTCGATGACGACATCATGATTGGCGGTGTCATTGAACTGACTGACAAGGATGTCTGAGGTGCTACCAAGGCCTCCACTGAGGAACGTCTTGTTGCTGGTGGCGATATCGCTGCTAAACAAATCCAGCGAACTGGCAACCAGGGAATGCGTATTCACCGTGCTACCGGCACCGAAGATCATGCCGTTGCGGTTAAGCAGGTAAACCGTGCCCTCCGCCTTGATCTGACCGAGGATCTGGCTTGGCGAGCCGCTCGGGTCGTTGATGCGGTTGAGCGCGATCCAGGTATTGTCGCCGTTGGACTGGTTGCCGGCGCTCTGGTTGAAATACACCGTGGTCTGTCGACCGACGTTGAAGCTGTCCCAGGTGAGGATGGCCTTCTGGTCGGTCTGCTTGATCTCGACCGTGGTCTGGCCGCCAGCAGTCGTTTGTGTCGGCGCGTTGGCGTTCTGCCAGAGGCTCGGATCGGTGCCCGCCTTGGCGGCAACCTGCAGACCGCCGGCGGCGATGCCGTTGGGCACATTCGACGGGGTGTTTGCCGCGGCGCTTGCCGCCGCCTTCTGCGCGGCGATCTGCGCGGCGACCGCTTGTGCCGCGTTATTCAGATTAGCAATGGACTGCTGTACGTTTTTCTGCAGAAGGACATTCCCGGCCGTATTCGCGCCACCGGGAATTCCGGCGTTGCCCGACGGATTCTGCTGCGCGCTGCCGACCTGCCCCTGCTTCTGAGCGAACCAGGACGGACTGAAGGCCGGTGGCGCGGCGGCGTGCGCGTTCAGCGCGCCGGCGGTGAGCGCCATGGCAATCAGATGGCTGAGCGTCCGTCGCCGCAGGGCCGATCGCGCGGCCGTGTCGGCCTGCTTGCTGCCCGTCTGTGTGGATGCACGTACGCTCATGACAAACCCCTGGTAATGGTCGATATCGGCGCTGTCGGCCGCTTGTCGCCGCCCTGCGGACGTGGTGTCCGCGGGCGTGCCAAAAATGTGTGCTCCCGGCGCGTGTTCCGCGGCCAGGGGAGCTGTTTTGTGTTGCCCGGCTGACGCGCGGCGCTCGTGGTCGTTTCCGCTTTCAGGCTAGCGGATGCCGGTCGCAACGAGGTGACGCCCGTATGCCAGGTTTCATTGCCGTTCGATGACAATCTGTGCATGACTCTCATCTGTTCGTGTTCAGTCTTGAAATATTCGCGTCATCGATGCGACTTCGCTTTCCAGGTCCGGCATATGGGCCAGCTCCTCGAGTTCCTCGGCATCCAGTTCCCGCAGCACCGCGCGAATCGCCGTCCGCCTGCCCTCGATGCACCACGTGTTGAGCACACACTGCAAGGCACGCATGGTCGGCACCGTGCGTTCCTCCTGCGCCGGTTTGCGATGGCGCAGCTTGTCTTCCACCGCGTAGCGGATCCTTCCTTCGAGCCTGTACTCCGTCGACGCCAGCAACTGTTCCAATGCCGGACGGGTACAGCGATTCAACAGCACGTCGGCGAGGCGACCCTCACGTCCGCCAAACAACTGATGCAACGTTTCGGTCAAGGCGTTGGGCAGGCTCATACGCCCACCTCGACATCGACCCCGCCGCCCAACCTGTTACCCATGCGCACTACGTCGATTTCCATGTCCGTCCCTTTGTGCCGTCGTCGTCCGTCGATCCCATGCCTCATTTCGTCACCATCCCTGGCGGACGTCCCTGTCCGGTGCATGCGTCCTCGGCGTTCCCTTGCGCGCCCCGCAGCAGGCGCTGACCCGGCTTCGCCGCCTCCCTAGCGGCTGGACGAGGTGTCCGCGCTCCCCTTCGGTACTGCCTGGCGAGGAT
This sequence comes from uncultured Gammaproteobacteria bacterium, assembly GCA_963847335.1. Classification (GTDB taxonomy): domain Bacteria; phylum Pseudomonadota; class Gammaproteobacteria; order Xanthomonadales; family Rhodanobacteraceae; genus Luteibacter. Next base: position 631,997 of record CAWJZF010000007.1, on the reverse strand, counting down.
CGAAGCGCTGTTCGTAAAGCTTGTCGCCGAAGGCCTGGGCGGCGTTGTCCAGCCGGACCCGCGCCTTGGCCGCGAACGGCTGGCGTGCGCTGATCAGGTCGCCCATGTCCACATGCTCGTAAGCGCCGAGGATGTCCTTGCCGACGGTGTAGAGCTGGATGTTCTTCGCCGAGCAGATGTCGAGTTTTTCCTTCGTCTGCGACAGCTCGCCGGCGATGCGTGAACGCTCGGCCTCGGTCGAACGCGCCGTGGCGGTGGCCTGGTCGACGTCGCGCTTGTACTTGTCGACGCTGGCCTGCACGCCCTGCTGCTTCGCCCGTTCGGCGGCCAGCGCGCGCTCGGCCGACGAGGACTGGCCTTTCAGGGCCGCCAGCTCTGCCTTGGCGGCGTCGGCTTCCTTGCGTGCCGCGTCGCGCTCCTGCTCGACCGTGGCCTTCTGTGCCTGCCACTGCGCCTGCTGTCCCTGCAGGTCCTGGAGCTGGCCACGCGCCTCGCGCAGCTGGTCGCGCAGCTTCGATTCCAGGCTGGCGTTCTGCGCCGAGGCGGCACCGGCGAAGGCGAGCACGGCGATAAGGGTAAGGATGCGTTTCATGATGCTCCTCAGAACCGCGCGTTCATTTCAAGCTGGAAGACGTCGATCGAGAGCGGCGGACCGAACACCTGCTTGGAGTTGAAGTAGCGCGCCGACAGCCACGCGTACTTGGTCAGGCCGTAGCTGCCGCTCAGGATGAAGCCCTTGGCATTGGTGCCGCCGAGGTGAAAATCAGGATCGTTCAGGCCATCGAGGGTCGCGTCCGGCTGCAGGTACTTATAGGCGAAGGTCACGTTCCAATCGTTGCTGGCGTTCGGCGTGGGATTGCCGAGCGTGGCGCGCAGCATCCAGCCGATCGGCCCGGACTTGTAAGTAGCCTCGGTGAATTCTCCCGCGTCGAAGTTGTTGACCAGGCGGTTCAGACCGACATCGTCGGAAAACGCATCGCGCCGGTGATACGCCATATTGCGCACGTAGTCGCCTTCCAGGCGCAGCGGCGTATCGGCCACATGCATGTCCAGCTGGGTCGTCGCGTCGGCCAGGCGGTAGTTGTAGACCAGGCCGACGAACTGCGGCTGCGCGTAGTTCGACGGATTGGCCGGATCGGGCACGATGTCGCGGATCAGGAACAGCGAGTTGCCCTTCTGCATGAACGCCGGGCGGGTATCGTCGGTACTGCAGTTGACGGCGCCCTGGTAGATCGCACATGGCGCCGACAATTCGCCGCGCATATGGTTGAAGTCGTAATAAGCCAGCGCGAACTTCCAGCTCATATCGTCCGCGAGCTTCCACTTGGCGCCGATCTGCAGCGCGCTCAGCCATTTGTCGCGGCTGGCGTTCTTGATCGCGCCGTCCGCGGGGAAGCTGTCGGCCTGGTACTCGATCGGGATCAAGCCGGCCGTCGCGAAGGCGCTGACCTCGTCGCTGATCGGCACGTTGAACTTTCCGACCAGGCCGTCGAAGTTGAGATCGTCGGCGAACAACAGGCTGGTACTCAGGAACGGATTGGGCATCCGGCCACCGGTCAGGGAGACCCAGTCGGTCGGCGTCCAGGTCAGATAGGCCTGGTCGAGCCAGATATTTTTCTTGACCAGTCCGCCGCCGAGCGTACCGGTGGTCGAGACAGGGTCGTTATCGTCGCCGGAGCCAAGGCGGAAGCCGCCGGTAACGGTATCGCCCAGCTGCAGCGTCGCACCGAAGCGCGCCCGGATGCGCAACGAATTGGTGCGGTTTTCCAGCGTGTTCATCAACGGCGGCGGGACCTGCGAATTCAGGTCGTACGGACCGGTCCTGTTCAACTGCGCGAAGTCGACCGACGGGAACGCATTGCCCTTGTCGAAGTAGTTGAACTGGTCGCGAAAGCGCATATCGCCGGAGAAGGCTATACGGTCGAGCCAGTCAGGCAGCGCATTAGGCTCGGCCCACCGCTCGGTCTTCGCCTGGGCGATGACTTCCTGCTTGACCTCGTCGCGGATCTGGTTGCGCACGACCTCGGGCACGTAGGCCACGCGGACCTGGCCCGGTACCGCGGGCGCTTCGGCCACGGGTGCACTGGCCTTGGCCTGCGCCGCCTCGGCATTGGCCTGGGCGATCAGGCCATCGGCGTCGCCCTGGGTCAGCACGCCGCGCTTGACCAGCAGGCGGACCAGGTTGATCGTCGCGTTGTCCGACGGCGCGCTCTGCGCATGGGCGGTACCCGCGCCCAGCGCCAGGCCGATGGCGGCGAACAGCACGCCATGCCGCAGCGAGCGATGTAGGGCCGTTTGGATCGTCATGCAGCTTCTCCGGTATCTCAAAGTCGTGTGTTACGGGCTCATGCGGTCGACGCGGGGCTCAGCCCGGTCGTCGGCCGCGGATCGAGACGCGTAGCGGGAAATGGGTGGTGGCAGGCGGCGGCGTGTCGATGCGCGGCATCGCGCGCAAGGCATCGGCGATCGCCGTATCGGTGGTGTCGTTGCCGGTGGAACCGACCATGGTCGCCTTGGTCAGGCGGCCGTCGGCATCCATCCAGATGTCCACGCGCACGTCGAAGACCAGGCGGTTGACCCGCTCGTCGCGCTGGATCGCCTGCTGGATCGCGTAGCCGAGGTACTGGTCGTAGCTGCCGGTACCGGTACCCGTACCGCCGCCGCTGCCGACCATGCCGCCGCCCGAACCGGCGCCGATATTGAAGGCGTCGCTGCCAGCCTGGGCGTCGCTGTTGATCGTGACCTGCTTGGCCACGTCATTGGTCTGCTTCGGCGCATCGACCGGTTTCAACGGCTCGGCCTTGTCGACGACCTGCTTTTCTTCCTCGAGCTTCTTCGGCTCCGGCGGCTTTTCCTTCGGCGGCGGAGGCGGTGGCGGCAACGGCGTGATCGTGGCGATGCGCGGCGCCTCGCGGCGCACGCCCACCTTGCTCCCGGCCATATGCCAGATCATGCCGACGATGGCGAGGACCACCGCCGCGGCGATGATCCGCGGCAGGTAGCGCCGGACACGGTCCATCAGTGAAGGGGGACGTCTGTTCACGTGGCCTCAGCCCTTCGCCGGCTTGCCGGTCACCAGACCGACCTGGGACAGGTCGACCCGGCGCAGCAGGTCGAGGATGTCCATGACCTTCTGGTACTGCACGGTCGAGTCGCCCTTCACGACGACCGGGAAATCCGGGGTCAGCGCCTTCTGCGAGCGCAGGCGCTGCTCGAGTTCGCCGAGCGTCACCGGGTAGGCGTCGAGGAAGACCTGCCCCGACTCGGCCACCGTGATCGCCTTGGTCTGCGGCTTGGCCAGGCTGACCGCGGCGCTGGCCTTGGGCAGGTTGACCTTGATGCCCTGCACCGAGGCGGTGGTCATGATGATGAAGATCACCAGCAGCACGTACGCCAGGTCGAGCATCGGCGTGATGTTGATGTCGTCGTACGGCTTCTCTTCTTCCTGGGCGCGCATGGCGTTTGCTCCTCAGCCCAGGGTCGACTGGTCGGCACTGCGATGCAGCTCGGCCAGGCGGGTGACGAACTCGTCGACGAAGACCTGCATGTTCGCGGTGACGTTCTTGTTGCGGATCAGCAGGTAGTTGTAGCCAAACAGCGCCGGGATCGCGACGAACAGACCCGCCACCGTCGCCAGCAGCGCGGCGGCGATACCCGGGGCGATCGCGTTGACGTTGACGTCGCCCGCCGCGGCAATCGCCGCGAAGGTGATCATCACGCCGACCACGGTACCGAGCAGGCCGAGGAACGGGCCGCCGGAGATGGCGATGGTCAGCAGCACCATGGATTTCGACAGCGCCTGGTTCTCGCGGACCAGGGTCGAATCCATCGTCGCGCGGATCGCCTCGATCGATTCGGCGGCGATCGCGGTATGGCCCTTCTCGTCGCGGCGGCTCCAGACTTCCTTGGTGCCGACCTCGTACAGGCGATACAGCGAGGAATCGCGCAGGCCACCCAGGCCCGCCGATTCCAGCGAGTCGCGGCCCAGACCGAGGATGTTCTTGCCCAGGCCGCGGAAGCGCTCGATGAACTCTTCGTTGGCGCGGGTGACCTTGGTCACGTACGCGGCACGCTGCCACATCACGACCCAGGAGATCAGTGCCATGATCATCAGCACGCCGATCACCGACCAGGCGTCCGCGGTCACCGACTTGACGATGATGCCGAAGTAACCGAAGCCCATGCCGGCCTGCTTCTCGTCCTGCGCGTACTGCAGCAGCTTCGACTCGGCGCCCTGGGCCAGGGCATCGACCTGGATCAGCGCGGCCGGGCGGGCAATGCGCGACAGGCGCACTTCGTCCAGCTGGCCGGTGAAGGGCACGAAGCTCGCATCGGCAGTGGCACCGGCCTCGGCCGGGACATCGCCACCGACCGCGGCGGCGGCGGTGAACGCCGGCAGCGGTGCGGCCACGGTGCCGACCGGCTTGCCATCGACGTACAGGGTGAAGGTGCCGCTCGCGGCGGTGACCGCGACGTGCGTCCAGGCACCGGCCTTGATCGCCTCGCCCGGGGCACTGCGCTGCGGTGCATCGCCGTCCATCTCGACGAAGGGCACGCCGCCGGCATCCAGGCCGATCAGCAGCGACTTGCCGTTCTGGCGACGGGCATAGACCAGGGTTCGGCCGGTCGGCAGGGAGTCGACCTTCAGCCAGGTGCTGAAGGTGAAGGCGCCGCCGGCGGTGGTGTTGAGCGAGGTACTCGCCGGCAGGATCAGGGGCGCGCTGCCGTCGAACTGGGCAGCCTTGCCGATGATGCCGTCGACCGGGCGCACGCCGCCGCGCTGCGCGTTGTTCGCGTAGGCGGTGGCATCGTGCGGCGCGCTGCCGGCGGCATCGTCGAAGTGATAGACCAGGCTGTAGTCGGCGTCATAGACCGCCGTGCTCTTGCCCGCTTCCGGGGCCTTGGCGTTGCCGTAGTACATCCACACCGACTGCTGGGTGGAGGCGGCCAGGTCCGGCACGTCGACCCAGATCAGGGCCACACCAAGCACCGGATCGAAGCTCTCGATCTCATAGTGCAGCGGGGTCTTGTCGTCGGCGGCGACGAAGCGGATGTCCGCGCCGGTTTCCGACACGCCGTCGAACTGGAAGTTGCCCGCGTGCAGGCGGATCAGCATCGGCACGCGGCCGACCGGCTGGGACAGGTTGGCGCCCTTCGCCGTGCTGTCGATGGTGATCGCCTTGCGGAAGGCGAAGTCCGAGTTCCACCAGGATGCATCGGCACGCGCGGCCTGGGGTACCCAGGCAAGGACGAGCAGACAGGCCAAGATCAAAAATCGCATAGCTGTAATTCCCCTAAACGTCTGAATCCGACCGGGCGGTCAGAGGTCTGCCCTGAGACTGAAATGGATGCGGGTGTCGTGCGCCTTCGTGTTCTGGCCATCCTTCAACGGATAGGCCAGCTCGAACGCGCCGGTGACGATGTTGAAAATCTGGAACCGGGTACCCAGACCCGTGCTGAGCAGGTCGAAGGTGGTGTGGCGTACATCGCCCCTGGACGGGTCGTTGACATCGACCGGCTGCGCCAGCGCGTTCGACAGCACCAGGTGCGCGCCGTCGACGAAGGCATGGAAGCGCAGGTCGTTGGCCCAGGTGCCCAGGTGCGTGGCGATCGAGGGTGTGCGCAACTCGGCCGAACCGATCACCCCGTGGTCGGCGGTGTCTTCCGCCTCCAGGTAACCGCGCACCGTGCTGTCGCCGCCGGCGGCGAACTGCTCGCTGGAGACCAGCGAGCTGGTCGACAGCTGCGCGCTGGCCCGGGTGACGAAACTGAAGCCGTTGGTGAAGGTGTAGGCGTGGCCCAGGTCCGTGCGCAGGTAGAAGAAATCCGCCTTGGCCTGGAAGCGCTGGTTGTCGAACTCGGCCGCGTTGCTGCCGCCGGCACGCATGCCGAAGGTCGCGCCGACCGCGACCGAGGTCGTCGACTTGTCACTGACCGCCTGACCGTTATAGGTCGCGGTGAACGGGATATAAGTGATCGGCGACTTCGACTCGGCCTCGCCCTGGCTGATGTTCTGGTCGAAGTGCTTGCGGCTGACGCCCAGGTTCAACGACTGCGAATAACCCCCGTGCGTCGGCAGGCCGCGGATCAGCTGGAAGCCGAAGGCGTTGCCCTTGCCGAGCACCGTGGTCCCGCCCACCGTGTTGGCATCGCTGTTGGACTTGTACGCGGAGCCGAGGATGCTCCAGTTGTCGCTCAACGGCGCCAGATACGAGCCGGAGTACACCTCCGACGCGCTGCGATCCGCCGGTGCGACGATATAGGTGAACGAGGCGACCTGCCCCTTCTGGAACAGGTTGTCGTTGCGCACGCTGGCGACGGTGCGCATTTCCGGCGTGTTGACGCTGTGGTCGTTGTTCGCCTCCAGGCTGCCATGCCACGGCGAGGTGTCGCTCACCTTCAGGGTCACGTCCATGGTGTCGGGCATCGTGCCCGGCGTCAGCAGCGGCACCACCTGGCGCCCCGACTGGCGATTGACCTGGCCGAGCTGGTCCTGGGCATCCTTGAAGTTCGGCAGCGTGCCTTCGGCCAGCGCCGGTACTGCGTCGCGGATGTCCTGCGGCGAGTGGTACTTCGCGCCCTCGACCTTCACATGGCCGATGGTGTTCTCCAGCACCTGCAGGTGGATCACCCCACCCTTCACCTGCTGCGGCGGCAGTTCCACCACCACCGACTGGTAGCCCTTGCTCTGGTAGACCTTCTGCAAGGCATCGCGCGCGCCGTTGACGTCGTTCATCGACTTGCCGGGACCCAGGAACGGATACACCGCCGTCTCGATATCCAGCGAGGGCAGCGCCGTGTTGCCGTCGACCAGGTACTCGTTGACGTCGAAGGTCTCCGGTGCCTTCGCCGGCGCGGCATCCTGTGCATACGCTGAAAACGGAACGCCGAGCAGGAGCCCGATCGCCAACGCAAGTCTGTGTCTTGCCGTGCGGTCCGGTTGCATATCGTGTTTCATACGCCTACCCGCTGTACTCGCTTGCTCACGCAACGATCGCCCCTGTTGGTCTTTATCCGGTGGCAGGCCAGGCGGTTCGCACAGCACCATCCGCACGCCCTGCCGCGATGACGCGGCAAGGCGTGCGAATGGTCTGGATTCCCCTTTTGACTTGCTTTCGTTTAGTTAGACGGGCGCATGACGAAGGGACTGAACCCATGTCATAAAAAATTCACGCGCGCTCGAGTGGACGCGAGGCGACGTCACTCAGCTGAGCAGGACGATGCCGCCCGGCAGCTCGGTGACGCGCGCGCCGTAGGCGTCGCGGATCAGCGAGGTGACGTCGGCCATCTGGTCGAGCGAGAAGCGCGCGTGCACCTTGCGTGCGGCGAGCGCGGCGTCGGTGAGGATGATCTTGCCTGGACGATAGCGATTGATATCGTCGATCACGTCGGACAATGGCTGGTTGTCGAAGATCAGCACGCGTCGACGCCACGACATCGCGATATCCGGATTGACCGCCATCGCCACGCCGATGCCGCGCTCGTCGTAATCGACCTGCTGCGACGGCTTCACCGTCGCCACGCGGCCGGCGCAGGACAGCTCGGTGAGGCCGTCCAGGCAGGTCACCTGCACGCCTTCGCCGGTGCAGCGCACATTACACTCGCTTTCTGCCGCGGCCAGCACGCTGCCGCCTTCGGCCTTGACGACGAAAGGCTGGCTGAGCTTCCTGCCCGTGGTCACCACCGCCTCGCCGCTGACCAGCTCGATGCCCAGGCCGCCGGCCAGCACATTGATCGACGTCTGCGTATTCATCTCGACGGCAACGCCGTTGGCCAGTTCGACGCGCCGCTGCTCGCCCTTGGCGGTGCGATAGTCCGGCGCCGCATTGGCCCAGGGGCTGACCGGCGAGTGCCCGATCACGAAGGCGGCGGACGCTGCCACCGCGCCACCGAGAAAGACCCGCCGCGTCATCCGGATGCCATGATCGCCGCGATACGATCGCACCTGACCACGCCGCTGACGATCCGCCACGGAACGCGCGGCGGGGCCAAGGCTGTCCCACAGGGCACGGGCCTCGGCGAAGGCACGCGCATGCGCCGGGCTGCGCTCGCACCACTGCCGGAATGCCTCGGCATCGGCGGCGGTCGCCTGCCCGGATGTCAGCTGCACGAGCCATGCGCGCGCTTCACGATGAAGCGCGGCGCTCGGGTCGCCGTGGGTATGCCTGCTCTCCATATGAATTAAGACGCTTTTCCCGCCCCGGGACCGAACCGCTGGACCACTTTCCGGTCCAGGCGTTCGCCGCAGTGTTCCAGCGCCTTCTTCAGATCCTTGCCGACCATGCGCACCGAAATGCCGAATTCGCGGGCGATATCGGCCTGCGGGGTCTCCTCGACGCGGGCGGCGATCAGGATCGCGCGCTGGCGTGGGGTGAGTTCGAGCAAGGCCGCTTCCAGCGAGCTCATTTCCTGGCGCGACTGGAAGATCCGCGCCGGATCGAGCGACTCGTCGGCCATATGCAGCAAACCGTCGATCTCGCCACCGGTCAGGAACCGGCTGCCGGCCTTGCGCTGGTCGGCGGCGACGTTCAGGGCCATGCGGAACAGATAGCCAGCGGGATTGCGCGCGCCGCCGTCGATGGTATCCATGCATTCGACGCGCAGGAAGGTCTCCTGCATCACGTCGTTGACCAGTTCGTCCGAACGCAGGCGCCGGCGCAGGCGCCGCGCGAAGTCCTGGTAGTGATCCAGGAACAGGCCAAGCATGGTCGATTCCATTACACCGGCTCTCCGTCGCGCACCTGGCCGCAATCGAAGGGATCGTCCGGCGTGCGCGGCAGCAGCAGAATGGTCACCGGCTGCGGCATCGCCGCAGGTGGCGGATCCAGACGCAGTGCGTTCATGGCGTCGACGATCTCGCTGTCCAGATCGGCCGCGCCCGCGGTATCGAGCAGACGCGTGCGCTCGACGGTGCCGGTCGGACGGATCCATAACTGCATCGCCAGGCGGAACCGGCCGGGGCGTGTTCGTCCGGAGCGGCACAGGGCCTGCGCGATCCGTTCCTGCAGGACGTTGGCATAGGTGTCGGCGACCGCGGAGGCGCGCTCGTCGTCCGCTGCCGCTGAATTGGCGCGGTCACTTGCCGGCGCGGGGGTCTCGCTCAAGGCAAGGGTGAAGGCATCGTTCGATGCATAGCGCGCGGTGAGCCCGGTGCCAGCGAGCATCCGGTGCAAGGCATCGGCCGGCGTATATCGGCCCCGGATGCCGGCGGACGAACGGTCGGCGGTCAGGCCGTCGTCGACCAGGACCGCTATGCCGGTCGCTTCGCTATAAGCGCGCAAGGCGGTCACGAGCGGTTGCGCCGGAATATCGAAGCTTGCTTGCTCATCCTGAATACGGCTCGCTATGGACGCTTGGGGAAGCTGTTGGCGCTCCGCGCCCATGCAAAGGGAACTCAGTAACGCGAAGCACCCGACCCATGCGACCGCGCTACGTGCCACGGCCATTCCCGTCCACCTCGAGAGTGCTTTGCGATCGGTGCAGCGCCGTAAGCTAGGCCGACTCGATGACACATTTGCATCAGTCATGTGACGGCCTTTATTACCGGATGATGACAACGAGGCGCCACCTGACGCAGCCGCGGAATGGCGCTAGCATGACCGCATGCGCAACCTGCCCTTCACGATTCTGCTAGGCCTCCCGATCGCCCTCGCCAGCCACGCCGCTGTCGCCCAGGACGCTCCCGCGGCTGCTCAGGATACTGGCGAACACGCCTGCGTGGATGTCGAGGTCAACGGTAACCGCCTGCTCTCCTATGAGTGCCTCAGCCGGATGATGGCAGCGACGAATACACCCGCCTCGCCGACCCTGGCGACCGACGATCCACGCACGGTGTCGTCGAACAAGGTCGTCGGGCAGTACAACTTCAGCGCGCTCGGACACCGCATGGGCAGCAACCTGGGCGTGTCGGTGCAGCCGTTCCGGCCGAAGCTGACGTATCCCTCGCCGTTGACCGCGGGCAAGTAGTCCAGCGGGTCTCCCTCGCCCGGAGGGAGAGGGCTGGGGTGAGGGCGAGCCAGCGCACCGCTTCGTCGGGCTCCCCCTCATCCGCCCTACGGGCACCTTCTCCCTCCGGGAGAAGGAATAAGCTGCCGTATCTCCCTCTAGCCCTTCGTCCGCCCCATCCGCCCCCGCAGCAAAGCAAGCGTGCGCTCGCGCTCGGGCAGCCCGGGCATGCCGCGCAGGATGGTGCGCAGGACGTGCAGATCCTGTTGCTTGCCGAGCGCATCGGCCAGTTTGGTCTGTTCCTTCAGCGCGGCATGTTCGTTACGGATGCCACGGATACGGATACCGCCCTCGCGCAAGGTATCCAACGCAAGCAACTGCATGCGCAGGCGTCTTACGCGCCGCCGCCAGCGATGCACGCTGGCGGCGGTGCCGGTGTCTTCCGAGCGCTTGGCCGCCTTGTCCACGCGCTTGCGGCTGCGCTCGAGTTCGTCGGCGATGGCGGCATCGTCCAGTGCGTCCCACGGCAGGTTTTCGATGGCCTTGCCCACCGCGGCCAGACGACGGCGGCGGCGGCCAAACGCCGGATCGACGATCATCGCCTGCGCCAGCAGTTCGGCACGACGCGCCGACAGCGCCTCGATCGCGCCGCGCCATGTATCGGCATGCGCCTTGTCGCGCCGGGCCAGGGTTTGCATGGTGGCGACGGCGACCTGCGCGTCGCGCAAGCGTGACAGGCCGCGACCCAGGGCGCGCAAGGCGCGATCGAGGCGCTCGCCTTCCGCGCCGAAAATCTTCCCGCCAAAGGACAGCAGCGCACGCAGGCGGCGAATCGCCTTGCGCGCCTCGTGCACCCCCTTGTGGGGATCGCGCGCGCTGGCCAACGCCCGGTCGATCGCCTTCGACTCGTCGATACCCATTCCCGCCAGTGCCTGCACGAGCCGGGTATGCGAAGCGTGTTTCATCGGGCGATCCCCTGGTGGCGGCGCCCCCAAAGGTACGAACTTTTCGCCCGCGAAGCTATGGCGCGGGCGTAGCCAGTGGCTGGCCCTTCTTCACGACATAGGTGCCGATCAGGCTCATCGGCTTGTCCGAGGGGTTCTTCAACTCGTGAATCTTGCCGCCCGGGACGACAAACGCCTGGTCGGCCTTGAGGGCCTGGCTGGGTTGCCCGTCGACCAGCAACTCGCCTTCGCCGCTGACCACGTAGGAGATCTCGTCACCCGGATGCGTATGCCGCCCGGAGGTCCCTCCCGGTGCCAGGGTCACCCGCGCGACCACCGCTTCGTAACCCGCCTCGGCGACATCGGCCTTGGTGACCACGGTGCGGCTCAATCCCTTGGCCGCGGAGCCGGTATCGGCCTGGGCCATCGGTAGCGACGCCAACAGAGCCAGACCGGCAATTAATTTGAGTGTATTCAGACGCATGACCGACCTACCTAATGCAGGTTCGAGCGCGCAACGCCGCGCCCCGACGGTTCGATCAGTCGGCGGCCTTCGGTGGCGGCAGGCTGAAAAGCGAGCTTGCGCCCAAGCCACGGCCGCTGCAAGGCAGTGGTGATGGGGTCAGGTGATGGGGTCAGAGTCATTTTCCACGGGCGAGTACCCGCCGAAACCGACTGTCGTCGGCGTGGAAAATGACTCTGACCCCATCACTCATGACCCCATCACTCACTATGGCGTCACCGGACTCAGATCGTGCGGCCGGTCTCGAACAGGAACCACACGCGACGCTCGGTCTCGTCGATCCAGTTCTCGAGCAGGCTGGCGGTGGCGACGTCGCCGTACTCGCCGCAAAGGTCGTGGGTGGCACGCATATAGGCAGCCACACGCATATTGTCCTCGCGCAGTTCCGCGAGCATGTCGTCGGGCGTGACGAAATCGGCATCGTTGTCCGAGAGCCGCTGCAGGCGCGCGACATGGCCGGTCGAACGCAGCGTGGTGCCGCCGATCTTGCGCACCCGCTCGGCGATCGGATCGGTCATCGCGAAGATCTGGTCCGCGTGTTCGTCCAGCAGCAGGTGGTAGGACCGGAAGTGCGGGCCCGACATGTGCCAGTGGTAGTTCTTGGTCTTCATGTACAGGCCGAACACATCGGCCAGCAAGGCATTCAGCTCGGCGGTGATATCGCGCGTCGCCTCGGCGCTGAGGCCGCTCGGCGTATTCAGCGAGGCCGTCCTGCGTTCTTTGATCGTCGTCATGGGAGTGCTCCAGGTCAGGGGGATACCGGGGTCCAACCCCAACAGTATGGCGCCGCTGGGAAAGGCCAGCTAGCGCTTTTATGCTCCGGGTGGTTTGATAATCACATGATGTTCACGGGGTGTTCGGCGGTAACTGTGCGTTTTCGCGATTGTGTCGGCGCCTATGGCGCCGGGGTTTCGACCTCCTGCCGGAGGCCGAGTCACTTGCTCTTGAAATGGCCAAGAGAAAGTAACCAAAGAGAAGGCCACCCCAATCGCGTGCCCGCTGCGCGGGGCGGCCGGCTGGGCCGGGGTTTGCGGCAGGACATCCCTGTCCTGTCGCAAACGGTCGGCATCCATGCCGACCCCGCTTCGCGGCCTTGTCGTCCCAGCCGACCTCACGCTCAAAGGGGCCCCGGGTGGAGCTTAAGAGCCGGCTGATCGCCGTGTGTTTTACTGGATCCCAGCCTGCGCTGGGATGACGGTGAGGGGTGTGAGTGGCGCGCCTTGCTCTTCGCCCTTTGCTCTTCGCCCTTGATCGTCATCCCAGCGCAGGCTGGACGCCGGGAGCGTAGCGACCAAGAACAGCGAAGCTGGCCCGAAGGGTGAGCGCCGCAGGCGCGAATCATCCAGTGGCGTCAGTGGTCGGTGGTCGCCACTGGATTCCGGCCTGCGCCGAGGCGGTGAACGAAGGCGAAGGCAGCGCCTTGCTCTTTGCAAACGCGAGGCCTTCGACACCGACATGAATACGAAAACCCTACACGCGTGCCTTGCGACGGCCAGCGAATTCAAGCGCCATTGCCACCAGCCCCAGTGCCGCACCAAACACACACACCGCCCACCAGCCGCCCGTGTGCCACGCCATGGCCACACCGCCGGAGCCCAGCGCGCCGCCGATGAACATGCCGCTCATGAATACCGTGTTGAGGCGGCTACGCGCTTCCGGGCGCAATGTATAGATCACGTGCTGGTTGGAGACCAGGGCGCTCTGCACGCCGAAGTCGAGCAGGATCACGCCGATCACCAGGCCGGCGAGTGCCACCCAGGCGCCGAACAGCAGCCAGGATGCGGCGACGATCGCGGTGCCTATGCCGATGACCAGTCGAGGTCCGCGACGGTCGGCGAGATGGCCGGCCATGGGTGCGGCGAAGACGCCGGCCGCGCCGACGACGCCGAACAGGCCGGCGATATCGGCGCCCAGGCGGTAATGCTCCATCAGGTATAGCGGCAGGATCGTCCAGAAGGAAATGAACGAGGCGAACAAGGCCGCCTGCGTCGCCGTGGCGCGGCGCAGGGCCGGCTCGTTGCGCCATAGTTCGCCGAGCGAGGCGATCAGTGCGCCATAGCCGAGCGTCGACGACGGTCGGCTGCGCGGCAGGCACAGGGCCATGCCGAGGGCGCCGAGCAGGGACAGCGGCACGCCGATCCAGAACATCCAGCGCCAGCCGAGATGGGTCGAGACGAAACCGGACAAGGTGCGACTGAAGAGGATACCGCAGAGCAGGCCACTCATCACCCGGCCGATGGTGCGCCCGCGCGATTCGGGCGCGGACAGCGTCGCGGCGAACGGCACGATCTGCTGGGCGACCGTCGCGGCGATGCCGATCAGCAGGGACGCACCGGCGAGGGTCCAGGCATCCGGCGCCATCGCCGCGCCGACCAGGGTCAGGCCGAGCACGATGAACTGGATCACGATCAGCCGCCGCCGCTCGACCAGGTCGCCCAGCGGCACCAGCAACAGCAAGCCCAGCGCATAGCCCAGCTGGGTCGCCGTCGGCACGATGCCGGCGGCGCCCGCGCCGGGAAAATCGCGGTCGATCAGGCCGAGCATCGGCTGGTTGTAGTAGATATTGGCCACCGCCAGGCCACAGGCCGCCGCCATCGCGAAGGTCAGGCCGGCACCGATACTGGCCGGCGACGGTTGGCGCAATGGGGTCAATGGGGTCAAAGTCACTACCACGAGCGGAACAATGGGGTCAGCGTCATTTTCCACGAAAAAATGGGGTCAGAGTCACTACCGCGGGCAAAAAATGAGGTCAGAGTCACTACCACGCCGACGACAGTCGGTTTCAGCGAGTACTCGCCCGCGGTAGTGACTCTGACCCCATTTTTTCTGACCCCACTGCCCCTGACCCCGTTGCCCATTGCTCCCCTCACCCCAATCGGCGTAAGAATGGTGAGCCGTTCGACGTCACTCGACCCTGACCGAGGAGCCCACCATGTCCATCAAGACCTCCGCCCTGCTCGCCCTCGCACTCATCGCCACCTCCGGCGCGGCCTTCGCGCAGAACGGCGTGGGTGCCATCGCCACCCAAATGGATCGCATGGCCAAGAACTTGACCGCGGCCGACAAGGACAAGGACGGTGAGCTCAACAAGGACGAAGCCGGCGCCGGCAAGACGCCGTACGTCGCCAAACACTTCGACCAGATCGATGCCAACCACGATGGCAAGGTGTCCAAGGATGAAGTGAGCAACTTCCTGCGCACCCAGGCGGCCAGCCAGCAGAAGCCCGAACCGTCGAAGAAGGACTGACGCGGCTTGATTTGTGATGGGGTCAGCGTCATTTTCCACGCTATCAGCCGTCGGTTTCGCGAGTGCTCGTCCGTGGAAAATGACTCTGACCCCATCACACCCCTGCCAGGAGCCGTCATGACCCACGACACCGACCACACGTTCCCCGTGACCCATACCGACGCGGAATGGCGGAGCCTGCTGACGCCCGAACAGTACGCCGTGATGCGCAGCCACGGCACCGAGCGGCCGGGCAGCTGCGCCTTGCTGCATGAAACCCGCGCCGGCAGTTTCGCCTGCGCCGGCTGCGGCCAGAAGCTCTTCGTCTCGGGCACCAAGTTTGACAGCCGCACCGGCTGGCCGAGCTTCGACACCCCGGCGCCCGGCGCGGTGGAGACCAGCGAGGACAAGGCCTATGGCATGGTCCGCACCGAGGTCCATTGCAGCCGCTGCGGCAGCCATCTTGGGCACGTCTTCCCCGATGGCCCGCCGCCGACCTTCCAGCGCTATTGCATCAACGGCGTCGCGCTCGACTTCATGCCCGATTGAACGGGGCGCTATCGGATCAGCGCGTCCCATGCACATAAAATGCTTTCATTCGATGTAAGGTACGCGCCACTGCGTGTCGGCATGCGCCCATGCCGACGCCGTCCGGAGAGGGCTGCTGGGGAGCCTTCGCCGGGATGACGATGAAGTGACATGCCGTCATCCCAGCGAAGGCTGGGATCCAGTCAAGGACATGGCGCGAAGCGCCTCCTTCTTCACGAATCGATAATCCCGCGCCGCAGCGCGATCGTCACCGCGTGCGTCCGGTCCTTCGCGCCGAGCTTGGACAGGATGCTCTTCATATGCGCCTTGACCGTTTCCTCGGAAATACCGAGGTCGTTCGCCACTTCCTTGTTCGCATCGCCGAGTGCCACGTGGCGCAGGACTTCCGATTCGCGCACGGTCAGGGCATCGTCGGTGGCGTGTTCGGCGATCCCGGCTGCGATCTCGGAGGGAATGCGCCGTTTGCCACCATGCACGCAGCGGATGGTCTCGAGCAGTTCCTTGCGCAGCATGCTTTTCAGCAGGTAACCCGACGCCCCCGCCTTGAAGGCACGCAGGGCCTGCACGTCGCCTCGATAGGTGGTCAGCACGACGATTCGCGCCGTAGCGAACTCGCGGCGGATCGCGGCGATTGCCTCGATGCCGTTCATCCCGGGCAGTTGCAGGTCCATCAGCACCACGTCCGGACGCAGGCTGCGGAAGGCCTCGATGGCTTCGTGGCCATCGGTTGCCTCGCCGGCCAGCAGCATGTCCGACTGGGTCTCGATGACCGCCGCCACGCCTTCGCGCAGCAGCGGATGATCGTCCACGACGAGGATCCTGATCGGCATATCGACGGCCATGCTCATGACGCGCGCCCTCCCCGGATCGGTCGATGCGCGCCGTCCCCCGTCGGCCACATCCGCTCCGGATCGTAGCAGCCTGCCGGATCGGCCCGACATGCGACTTTTCGGTCATCCCCCGAATGGGTGAGACAGGGGCCCGACCAAAAGAGGGTTTCGGCACCGGGGCACACCGGTCACCATCCCCTTGGGATATTGGAACGGCAGGAGGCATCGTCATGGTCGCTCTGGTCCACGCTACGCACGATCCGGTCGGACGGGTCTATCCGTACGCGCATCGTCCCGGGCGCAGGCCGTGCGCAATGGATCGCGCCCATGCCTTTATCGAGACCCATATCGGCGAGCGTTTCACCCTCGCCGAGCTTGCCGGCGCCGCCTGTGTCAGTCGTTTCCATTTCTCGCGCCTGTTTCGCGCCAGTACCGGCATGAGCCCGATGGACTATGTCCTCAAGCTGCGCATCCAGCGGGCCCAGGGCATGTTGCTCGCCGAGGGCAGGAAGATCTCGGCGATGGCCGCCGAACTCGGCTTCTTCGACCAGAGCCACTTCACCCGCACGTTCCGCCGGGTCACCGGCATGTCGCCACGCGAATTCGCCCGCGATACGCGGCGCGCCTGTCATGTGGCGATCGCCGCCGGCGAACGACATTAACAAGCCCTGCAAGCGGGCTACCCGAAAGGGTGAGCGCGACGCGCCCCGCATGCGGCTGTCGGCTCGCACCGCGGCGGCCTAGGCTGCCCGCGTGCATCGACTCTTCGCCATGTTCCCCGCGGGAAGACCCGGTGTCGGCCTGCTGCTGTTGCGCCTGGCCGTCGCCTCGTCGCTGGTGCTCGACGATCCGGCCAGCGCGCTGTCGTTGCCGCCGCCGCAGGCGCTGGCCATCGTCGTACCGATCGCCGCGGCCTTGTGCCTGGGCCTGCTGACGCCGGCGTTGTCGGTGGCCTGCGGCCTGTTCGCCCTGGTCCACCTGCGCACCGGGCTCTCGCCTCCCGTCGATCTGCCGATGTTGTTGCTCAGCGTCCTCGCCGCCACCTCGCTGGCCTTGCTCGGGCCGGGTGCCTACTCGATCGATGCACGCTTGTTCGGCCGCCGGGTGATTACCGTGCCACGCGACCGGGGCGATCGCGCGGGGTGACCTGACCGTCACATTTCCCTGGACTATGATCCGCTAACGATACGCACCGACCTGCCCTGGAGATCCCGTATGGCCCGGCACTGCACGCATCTGGACAGCATCCGCATCGTGACGCCGAGCGCCCGTGGTTGCGAGGAATGTCTCAAGATCGGCGATACCTGGGTGCACCTGCGCCTGTGCCGCACTTGCGGCCATGTCGGCTGCTGCGACGAATCGCCCAACCGGCATGCGACCGGCCACTACCATGCGACCCGTCATCCGATCATCGAAGGCTACGATCCGCCCGAAGGCTGGGGCTGGTGCTATGTCGACGAAGTGATGCTGGATCTTTCCGACACCATGACGCCGCAACTCGGGCCGATACCGCGGTACTACTGATGCCCCACGCCAACCGCATCCTGCTGCAGACGACGATCCCGAGCACCGCCGATGACTGGAACATCGGGCGCTTCGACATGCTGCGCGAGTACCTGGCCGGCCTGCGCGATGTCTACGGCATGCCGGTGTTCGACGTGGTCGCGCGCGATCGCGACCCGATCGGCCAGCCGGACAGCGTCTTGTCCAGGCTCGACCGCTCGGACTTCTCCCAGCTCTGGCTGTTCGCGGTCGATACCGGCGACGGCCTGGACAGCGAGGACTGCGCCGCGATCTCGCGCTTCCGCCAGCGTGGCGGCGGCATCATGGTCACCCGCGACCATATGGACCTCGGCAGTTCGGTCTGCTCGCTGGGCGGCATCGGCGCCGCGCATTTCTTCCATAGCAAGAACCCGGACCCGGACCCGGCGCGCCGCGCCATCGACGACTCGACCACCACGGACATCCTCTGGCCGAACTACCACTCCGGCGCCAATGGCGACTTCCAGGAGATCGCCGTGGTCGGCGAAACGCACCCGGTGCTGCTCGATCCCGACCAGCCCGGCGGCGTGATCCGTTTCCTCGCGGCGCATCCGCATGAGGGCGCGGTCGGCAAGCCGGCGGACGACGACAGCGCCCGCGTGATCGCCACCGGCCGCAGCCAGGTCACAGGCAAGGACTTCAATATCGCGGTGGCGTTCGAGCCTTCCGCCGCGGGCGGTCCGGCCCTCGCCGAATCGACCTTCCATCACTTCGCCGACTACAACTGGGATCCAGGCCGCGGCAAGCCGAGCTTCGTCGGCGAGGCGCCCGGCGATGCCTTGTCGAAATCGCCGGAGGCGCAGCGATCGATCCATCGCTACGTACGCAATATCGCGCTATGGCTTGGCGGCCTGCCGGCCGCTACGGTCGCCTGATCAGCTGGCGAGCGGCGAGCCGATGGATGGACCCATGGATGTAACGATCGGCGGCACCGGATAACCCGCGCCGCTCCAGGCATCCAGCCCGCCGAGCAGGGGGCGCACCTGGCGGTAGCCACGCTGCATCAGCTTCTTCGCCGCGAACGCCGCCGAGGCTTCGTTGGGGCAGCGGCAATAGATCACGATCTCGGTGTCCGTATCGATATCGCCGATGCTGTCCTCCAGCGCCGCCAGATCGACCAGCAGCGCATTGGGCAGGGCACGGGCGTCGATCAGCCGGTCCTGGTGCGAACGCACGTCGAGCACCACCGGCGGCTGGTCCGAGGACAGCCGCTCGTTGAGTTCGTCGACCGTGATCCGCGCCATGCGCAGGGTGCGCAGCAGTTGCTGGCGCTGGATCCATTTCAACGCGATATAGCAGGCCAGCAGGCCGAGTACGACGATACCGGCCAGGGTACCGGCCTGCTGCATATACGCCAGCAACTGGTCGATCGCCGGCGCGAACAGGAAACCGATGCCGATCGCGGCGCCGGCCCAGATCAGCGAGCCGAACAGGTCGTAGACGATAAAAGTGGCCCAGCGCACACGCATCGCCCCCAGCATCGGCGGCGCGATGGTCGACAGGCCCGGCACGAACTTGGCCACCAGCAGCATGCCGACTTGCCAGCGCTCGAACCAGACCGACGAGCGCCGCACGCAGGAATCAGGCGACAGTGAGATCCGGCAGATCGTGCTGAGCACGCGGTTGCCGAAGCGCCGACCGCCCTCGAACCAGACCGCATCGGCGATCAGGCAGGCCACCACGGCCACGCCGACCAGGGGTATCAGGGGCAGTACCCCGCTTCCGGCCAGCGCGCCACCGACCACCAGGGTGGGTACCGCCGGCAGCGGTATGCCGAGCTGCTCCAGGAACACATTCGCGAAGACCAGCAGCAGGCCGTATGTGGCGAACAACTGCAGGATATGTTCAGTCATGGAGGGCGCTCCTATCGCCGCGATAATCGCACTTTCCCTCGGTGCGAACCAGCAGATCCTTGCGCATGACCGATGGTTGGTGTCGCGAGAACCGACCGCACCGCCACTGGATCCCAGCCTGCGCTGGGATGACGATGAGGGTGATGAAACCTGAGGGGCTCAGCACCCCCTCGACGTCATCCCAGCGAAGGCTCACTGCTGTCCGGGGAAAAGATCGAAGAACGCCGATCCGGTACTGGAGGGGAACTCGAAACCCCTCACCGTCGCCCCTGCGCAGGCAGGGGCCTAGTGGCCGCCGTCCTCATCGAGCGATAACGCGGGGAAAATAAGCGGCTTTGCTGGCGTGAGGCTGGCGACCGAACACTGAGCCCACTGGGCCCCGGCCTGCGCCGGGGCGACGAGCAAAAGCCCGAGGCCTCACCTCACGGGCAACCGTCGCCAACGAGTCACCAACCGATCTTCCTATCCATGGCGCCTTATCTCGCAACGGATAGCCGCGGATGGCCCGGATTTTCCCCGGACAGCAGTGAGCGAAGGCTGGGATCCAGTGGCGACACACGGCGATTTTCGCCCCAGTCACGTCAAAGCTGCCGCCTCCTGGCGATATCCCCCGCCGTCACCGTCCCCTGCTTGTCGCCGAACTGCCGGACCACGAAATTGGTCAGCGCGGCGATCTCGGCGTCCGAATAGCCCCTGCCGAATGACGGCATGCCCACCTCGGTACCGCCGATATGCAGCTTCGAACCCTGCAGCAGGATCTGGCTGACATTGGTGCCGGAAGGATCGTTGACGCCGCGCGTGCCGAGCAGGCTTGCGTAATGGGTTTCCTGGCCGATGCCGTTCCATTGATGGCAACTGGCGCAGGCACCGGCGAACAGTTTGCCGCCATGGGGCAGGTCGCCGTCGGCCGCCGGCGCGATGTCCGACGCGGCGAGCGCGGCGGCCGGCTTGGCGGTCACTTCGATCTCGCCCTTCTGCGGCGGCATGCTGCGCACATAGGTCGCCAGTGCCGCGGCATCCTCGGGCGTCAGATGCTGCAGGCTGTAATTGATCACCTCGGCCATCGGGCCCGACGCCGAACCGCGACCGTCCGCGTGACCCGTGCGGAAGTACGAGACCAGATCCTGCTGGGTCCACAAGCCGATGCCATAGCGCGGATCGGAACTGATGTTGTACGCCTTCCAGCCCTGCTGTTCGGAGCCGCCGAACTCGCTACCGTGCTTCAGGCCAAAGGCGAGGTTGCGCGGCGTGTGGCATTCGGCGCAGTGACCGAGGTCGGCGAGGTATTTGCCCGCATTCCACTCCGGCGGCTTCGACGCGTCGGCGACGAAGCGCTGGCTCTTGAAGGAAACCGCGTTCCAGAAACCCATCGCCCAGCGCTGGTTGAACGGGAAGGACAGGTCGTTATCCGGCGTCGCCTGCTTGATCGGCGGCAGGCTGAACAGGTACGCCTTGATCGCCAGCACATCGGCGCGGCTCAGGTGCGTATAGGCCGTGTACGGAAAGGCCGGATACAGGCGCTTGCCATCCTTGCGCACGCCTTCGCGCACCGCGCGCACGAAATCGTCGTCGCTCCAGTCGCCGATGCCGGTTTCCTTGTCGGCGGTGATGTTGCTGGCATAGATCGTACCGAAGGGCAGCTTGAACGGCAGGCCGCCGGCGTATTCCTTCCCGCTGTCGGGCACGGTATGGCAGGCAATGCAATCGGCGGCTTTGGCCAGGTAGGCACCACGGGCCACCGGATCGGCCGAGGCCGGCGCGCCGACCAGGGCCGGCGCGGTGCCCTCGGCGTGGTCGGTGCGATTGAGGGCGAAGTAAGCGACGACGCCCAGGATGACCAGGACGACGATGGCGAGGGAAAAACGACGGAACCTCATAGCATTCGCTCCTTCTTCGTCGTGGTTCGCGATGCCAGCACGGCCTTCATCGCGTCCTTGCCGGTCGACAGCGGCGTACGATTGATCGGCAGGTTGCGCACGCGCACACCGCTGGCCGAGAACACCGCGTTGCCGAGGCAGGCCGCGGCAATCGCCGTGCCGAGTTCACCGATGCCGCCGGAAGCGGCCGTGCTCGGCACCAGATGCACTTCGATCGATGGCATCTCGCTCATCCTGAGCGAGCGGTAATTGTTGAAGTTGCTCTGCTCCACCGCGCCGTGCTTCAGCGTCAGCTCGTTGTACAGCGCCCCGCTCCAGCCATAGATGAGGCCGCCCTGCATCTGCGCCTCGACCGCATTGGGATTGACCACCAGGCCGCAATCGACCGCGACCACAGCGCGGTGCAGCACGACATCGCCTTGTGGCGTCACGCCGACCTCGATGGCCGCGCAGATGTAACTGTCGAACGGGCCGCCGACGGCGATGCCGCGGCCCACGCGCGCCGGCAGCGGTTTGTCGTCCCAGCCGAATTTCTCGGCGGCCAGGTTGAGTACGGCGAGCATGCGCGGATTCTTCTGCAGCAGGCTGCGCCGGTAAGCAACCGGATCCTTGCCGGTCGCAAGGGCCAGCTCATCGATGAAACTCTCGACCACGAACAGATTGTGCACGGCACCGACGCCACGCCAGAACCCGGGAACCAGCCCCTCGGGCAGGTAATGGCGCACCCATTCCACATGCACGTTCGGCAGATCGTAGGGCAGTTGCACGGCACACACGACCGCGTCGAAGTCGACACCATCCTTCAGCGGCATCGTACGTCCCACCACCGAAGCACCGGTGATCCGGTGACTCCAGAAGGACGGCTTGCCTTCCGCATCCAGCGTCGCGGAGATGCGGTCGTAATACATCGGCCGCGGGATATCGTGGCGGATATCTTCCTCGCGGCTCCACATCACCCGGAGCGGGTAGGACACCTGTCTGGCGAAGGCCGCAGCCTGCTCGACCGAATCCGCCTCCAGGCGCCGGCCAAAGCCGCCACCGAGGAACTGGTTGTGCAGGGTGACCTTTTCCGGTGGCAGGCCAAGGGCCTTCGCCGCGGCACCGGCACACAGGGTGGGCACCTGGGTACCGACCCATACTTCGCAGCCTTCCGCGGTCACCGAGACCAGCGTGTTCATCGGCTCCATCGGTGCATGGGCGAGCAAGGGCAGGATGTAAGTCGCATCGATCCGCTTGCCGGTGCCGGGACCCTGCTCGCCCCGCGCCAGGGCAACGACGGCTTTGCCGTTGCGCGAATTCTCCGCATGCGCCTCGATGAGTTTTTCCGTGGTCAGCGTCGCATTGGCGCCGAGGTCCCACTGGATCTCGAGCACGTCCAGGCCCTGCTTTGCCGCCCAGTAGTGCTCGCCGACCACCGCGACGGCGTTATCGATGCGCAGCACGTCGACCACACCAGGAACCTTCCGCGCCCGCGTGTCGTCGACCGCGATGAGTTTGCCGCCGAAGGTCGGGCAGGCCAGCACGCTGGCAATCTTCATGCCGGGCAGGCGCAGGTCCATCGCGTACTGCGTGGCCCCATTGACCTTGGTCGACGTGTCGACCCGACGCATGGGTTTGCCGATCAGGACAAAATCTTTCGGGTCTTTCAAGGCCACGGTGTCCGGCAGCGGCAGCTTCGCCGCGGCATCGGCCACGGCGGCAAAGCCCAGCGTGCGCCCGGAAGGCGTATGCGTGATCACCGCGCGCGCTACCGTGCAGGTCGACGGATCGACCTTCCACTGCGCCGCCGCGGCCGAAACCAGCAAGGCGCGGGCCAGCGCACCGGCCTCCCGGAAAACATGGATGCCGGTACGGATCGAGCTCGACAGACCGGTCACCTGGATGTGCAGTTCCGGATTGCCGTAAAGCACATCGTCAGCCGGCGAATGCTCCGCAGTGACCTGGTCCAGCCCGACGCCGAGTTCCTCGGCCATCAGCTGGCAGATGCCCGTATACGTGCCCTGCCCCATTTCGCACGGCGCCATGACCAGCCGGATCGAGCCGTCCGTACCGATGCGGACGAAGGCGTTTGGCGCGAAGCCCGCCTGGCCGTCCATGCCCATGAGCCCGGCATCGCCGGGCAGTGGACGGGCATGTATCACCGCCCGCGCGCGGCCGGAAACACCCAGCCAGAGAAAGGCAATGGTCAGCCCGCCGACGACTTGCAAGGCATGACGCCGACCAGGATCGACACCATCGAACCTGGCGACGGCGTTCACGCCGCACCGCCATCGACCACCGTATGCATCGCGTCGGTCTTGCCGGTGGCCGCCAGCTTGATCGCCTGGCGGATGCGCACATAGGTACCGCAACGGCAGATGTTGCCGGACATCGCCGTATCGATATCCGCGTCGGTTGGCTCGGGCACGCGGGCCAGCAGTGCCGCCGCCGACATCACCTGGCCGGACTGGCAATAGCCGCACTGCACGACTTCAATATCCAGCCAGGCCTGCTGGATCTTCTGCCCGGCGGGCGTCTTGCCGATCGCTTCGATCGTGGTGATCTGCTTGCCTGCGATCCCGCCGACCGGCAGCACGCAGGAACGGACCGGCTGGCCATCCAGATGCACAGTGCAGGCGCCGCACTGGGCGATGCCGCAACCGAACTTGGTCCCGGTCATGCCGATCACGTCGCGCAGTACCCAGAGCAGCGGCATGTCGTCGGGGACGTCGACCGAATGATCTTCGCCATTGATGTGCAGGACGGGCATGGCCTTTTCTCTCCCCGGTGATGGACACGGATGGTGGTGGGCGACGGCTTCGGAGGGTATCGATCCCATGTTATACGCCTCATGGGATGTCCGGACCATATTCGTAGCGTCAAGAAACAAGGCGATGCCGCGTCAAGTGGGAAACCTGTCGCGTCAACGAAAAAAGCGCCGGTGAACGGCGCTTTTTTTGGGTCGATCGTTCGAGCGCGCTTTAACGCATATTGCCGGTGTGGCCCAGCGAATAGCGGCCCGGCTGTGGCCACACGGTCAGGCCGTGCGGCTCCATGCCGACCTTGATTTTCTTCACCGCACCGGTCGTCGTGTCGATCGCATAGACCACGTCGTCGAAGCGGCCGGAGATCCACAGGGTCTTGCCGTCGGCGCTGACATTGCCCATGTCCGGGCTGCCGCCGCCGGGGATCGGCCAGGTGGCGACGATCTTGCGCGAGGCGAAGTCGAGCACCGAGATGCTGCCCTCGCCGTTACGGCCGCCATGGACCTTCATCGAGCCGCGATTGGTGATGTAGAGCTTCGTACCGTCGCGGCTCGGATACAGGCCGTGGGTACCGACGCCGGCCGGGATCATGCCGATCTTGGTAAAGCTGTCGCCGTCGATCACGAAGACGCCGTTGGCCATCATGTCGGCGACATAGAACACCTTGCCGTCCGGCGAGATGCGGATGTCCTGCGGCATGCCCTTCTTCGACAGCTTCAGGTAACCGACGACCTTGCGGTTGACCATGTCGACCTTGGCCAGGCTGCCTTCGAACTCGCAGGTGAACAGCGCGTACTTGCCGTCGATCGAGAAGTCCGCGTGGTTGATCCCCTTGCACTCGGGCACCGGCAGGCTCTCGATCAGCTTCATCGAGTGCGGATCGCGGAAATCGAGCCGGGCCAGCGCCTCGGCCACCACGATGGCCGCCTTGCCGTCCGGGGTGAAGTACATGTTGTACGGATCGTCGACCGGGATTTCCTTGCCCGGCTTGCCGGTCTTCGTATCGATCGGCGTCACGCCGCCATCCGGATGGCCTTCGGCGTTATTGACCACCCACAGCGTCTGCAGGTCGAACGAGGGCACCACATGCTGCGGGCCGTGGCCGGTCTTGAACTTGTCCACGACCTTCATCGTCAGCGGATCGATCACGTAGACATCGTTCGAGCGCAGGTTCGGCACATAGACGCGATAGAGCGCGCCCTTGGTCGCCGGGCTGAGATGGGTCGAGCCCGTCTCGCTATAGAGGTTCGCGGGGTTCACCACCGGCGCCATGCCCGGAACGGTGGCCACGGGAGGCGCGGCGGAGGCGGCCCCGGCAAAACACAAGGCGGCCAGGGTGGCGCCGGCAAGACGGGTCAAACGGGAAAAACGCGAGAACATGGGGACTTTCCGTTATCGGTTGAGCAAGTGATGAAAGATAGCGTCCGCGGGCAGGCCAGGGGTCAACGACCGCCGGTCTCCTTGCGGATGGCGGCAATGGTACGCGAGACGATCGCCTCCACGCCCAGCCGCCCGAATTCGGCGCTGGACCGCCTGGGATCGCCACCATAGACGCCGTCAGCTGTACCGGGCTTGGACGCGCCGTGCAGCGCCCCTTGACGAACCATCTGCGGCGCGACCGCCAGCTGCAGGGAGGTATCGGCCAGCCCCGCATGGGTGCCGATCTCGTCCTCGCGCACGCCCTGCTTGCGCAGGATCGCGGCATAACCGTCCGAGCTCGCCTCGTAATATTCCGCCGGTACGAAGGCCCGCGCCGGCGACCCGGCCCAGGCCTTGTTCAGCCGCGCCACCACCTGCCGCACATCGGCCTGGTAGCCACCGTGGTCGCCCAGGAAGACGATGTTGGTGAACCCGTGCACCCGGAAGCTGTTCGCCGCCGACTCCAGGGTCTTCTCGAAAACATCGTCGGACACGGTAATCGTGCCCGGAAAGCGCATATGCGAGCTCGTCGGCGAAGTCCCGCCTTCGGGCACATAGGCAATCACCGGCGCCACCAGCGCGTTGCCCAGCCCCTCGGCGATCCGCTGCGACAACACCCGCGCCCGCACATTGTGCTTGCCCACCGCGATATACGGCCCGCTCTGCTCGGTCCCGCCAATGGGAATGATCAGTGTCGTCTTGCCCGCATGCACCGCATCCCGGATCTCGGTCCAGGTCAGCTCCTCGATCTGCACCGACTGCGCGAATGCCGACGGGACAGCCAGCAGCAAGAACATGGCGACCGACGCCAGCCGAAACGAAAAACGCATGCAAGATCCTGATCGAAGACGCGATACGACCCGCATTCTATACGCCCGCGCCCTTCCCTTCTCCCCCCGGGAGAAGATGCCCCGGCAGGGGCGGATGAGGGCACGCCCCGCAAGGGGCGCAGCTACCCCTGGACAGCGGCTGGCTCATGGCAGACCTCAACCCGTACATGCCCCGGCACCCCGACCACCATGACGACCCCACCCCGACGAACCGTGAGGATCCTCACCGTGACGTCATCGCCAATCCGGATCTGCTGCCCGCACTCCCGGCTGAATTCCTGGAAGTCGTGCTGTTCCGCCAGCGCATCAAACGGCATCGACCGACAACTCGCCAGACGCTTCGCGATCCGCCCCGATCGACCGTCGCGCATGGCAGATCAGGTCACGCACGGTTTCCAACGCCAGACGATGACGCGTTTCAAATTCCGCCAGGCTGCTTTCCATCGCGCGGACGATTCCCATCGCCGCGGTCAGACAGATTTCCGGATTGCCGTCTTCGTCGGCATCCGCGCCCCTGCCCTCGTTCCGCACAAGGCGCAGGGCCTCCCCAACGGGGAAGGCGCGATCGGTAAAGGAACACTTCGGATTCGCAGACTCGGTCATCACAACTCCCTATGTGGTGAACCGCCTACCCGCACGATGCGGGTGGCGGACGTGCCAGGTTGAGAGACCGGTCAGATGGCACCCGGCAAGGCTCGGAGCCTTCCCGGCACGCCCACCATAGAAAAGTATGGCAGAGGGGCGCCGCAACGCACAAAAAAGCGTCGTGAGCTACGGCGCTTTCTAACGCCATCTGAACAAACAAACGGGCTCTCATACCCGGTCGCCGATTTTGCGGCGACACAAACAGAATGCTTCGACGAATACGGAACGTCAACCGTTTGCGGCAATTTTCAGGTAATTCCGAAACGATTATTTCGCGCCGCAATTTTTGCGCGCACCCGACCCATTGTGATCGAATTCTTAAAGCGTTAAACGTCAATTTTTGCTTGATATTCGTCCATCGAATGCCATGGGTTGACCCATCCATTGAGGATCACCTAAGGTTCGAGAAATCAACCTTGGCCGATGGAACGACCAATGAGGAAGAAAACGACACTGCGTGTGTTTTCACTGTCATTACGTATCAGCCACCCCTCGATGAGGCTTGGCGAGATCATGGAAAGACTGCCGATCAAACCCGAACGTGCCTGGTCCGTTGGCGATCCGCGGCTGTCGCCAAGAACCGGGGCCGATATGGGCGGCGTGCAGGCTCGTACGTATGCGGTGATGCCTTTCGCGGCTGAGCCGGAAAGTATCGACGCCAGTATCGAAAAGGTACTTCGAAGCGATTGCCTTGCCGAAGAAGCTTTTCTTCGCGAATTCACTGGGTCGGGGGGAACCCAGGCTTTGTCGATTGGCATCGACTCTCCGCGAAAGCTTGAATTTTCCTTGTCACCAGCGATAAGCGCCGGCCTGAGCAGTAAAAACATGAGCATCTGGATCAGCGCGCACACGCGGTGAATCTTCATGTTCATCGGCTAGTGACCGAATGTCTCCTCCGGCTCGACGTGAATCCTGGTCGACACATCCGGCAGCTCGCGCTCCAGTGCGGCTTCGAGCCGATCGAACATGGCATGTGACGCATTGAGGCTCATGCCACCTGGCACGATCGGGCTGAAGTCGCGGCCGCGAGCCCGCTTAACCGTGTGCGCGTGGCGCCGCGACCAGGTCGACGCCCAGGGCGCCCATGATCTTCGAAATCGTCAGATAGCCTGGGTTCGCACCGGCGCGTAGCGACTTGTACAGGCTCTCTCGGCTCAGGCCGGTGGCTTCGGCCACCTGTTTCATCCCGCGGGCCTTGGCGACGTCACCGAGCGCCGAGAGGAACAGGTCCGGATCACCCTCGGCCATAATCTCGGTGAGATAGCCGGCAATCGCTTCCTCGCTGTCGAGGTATTCCGCTGCATCGAAGGGCGTGAAGTTCGTGGTGGCCATAGTCTGTCCTGCTTCGCGTTTTCACGAGCATTGCATCCTAATGGGATACATACCTGCAATGGGAAGGCTCTTCCCTTCTCCCGGAGGGAGAAGGTGCCCGCAGGGCGGATGAGGGCGAGCCAGACGAAGCGGCATCCTGGCTCGCCCTCACCCCAACCCTCTCCCTCCGGGCGAGGGAGACAAGCTGGCACCACGACCGATACAGGCTTCGGCTTTGGTTGAGGAAGAACCGAGTCAGTTGATCATGAGGTTTGGCTAGTCGCCGGGCTTCCCTGCCGGCTCTACGTGAATCCGGATCGATACATCCGGCAACTCCTGCTCCAGCGCGTCTTCGAGCCGGTCACACATCGCATGCGATGCATTGACGGTCATGCTGCCCGGCACGATCAGGCTGAAGTCGACGAAGGTGCGTGGCCCGGCCCTGCGGGTGCGTAGTGCGCGGATCTCGGCGTCGTCGCTTTTTACCGCATTGAGTACGGATTCGATGCGTTCGAGTTCTTCGGCGGGTAGCGATGCATCCATCAGGCCGCCGACGCTTTCCTTCATCAGCGACCCGCCGCTCCAGAGGATATTCAGGGCGACCACGGCGGCGATGATCGAATCGAGGACGTACCAGTGGGTCAGGGTAACGGCTACCAGGCCCACCAGCACGCCGACCGAGGTGTAGACGTCGGTCATCAGGTGCTGGCCGTCGGCGACGAGGGCGGGCGAATGCGCCTTCCTGCCGCTGCGAATCAGGAGCAGGCCCCAGGCCAGGTTGACCGCGGTCGCGACGCTGTTGATCAGGATGCCGGTAAGCGGTGCATCCAGCGGATGCGGGTTGAAAAAGCCGTGCCAGGCTTCGCGAAGGATCGCCAGCGCGGCGACGACGATGAGGACGCCTTCGAGTACCGCGGAGAAATATTCCGCCTTGGTGTGGCCATAGGGATGGCCCTCGTCGGCGGGGATGGCACTGACCCTTATCGCGATGAAGGCGGCGATGGCGGTGATGACGTTGATGATGCTTTCCAGCGCGTCGGAGTACAGCGCGACGCTACCGGTCAGGCGCCATGCGGCGAATTTCAGGCCGAGTACCAGCAAGCCGACGGGGATGCTCAGCGCGGCGAGGCGGGATACGCGCGATCTCAAAGCAATCCCTCGACCGGAATCACGGTCATGAGAAAGCTGGTTTTGAAGCGACGCCACCAACTGGTTTCCGGTGCGTGCTCGTGGCGGACGAGCTTGCCGTTCTCCATCGATTCCCAATAGACGCTGGTCTGGCTTCCTGGAACGAGTTGCACGCGGTAGGCGTTCTCCGGCGCCGTAGCCGTGGCGAACTTGCCCAGGACACTGCGGGCCAGCGCGGGCGACTCGGCGATGACACCGTCTTCGGTATTGAAGTCGCGCGAGCGGGGATCGAGGTTCATCGAGCCGACGAAGACGTGCGAATCGTCGACGACGATCGCCTTGGCGTGCAGGCTGACGCCCGAGGACGATCCCAACCTGCCGCCGGGACTGACACCGGCCTGTGCCGGCTTCAATTCATACAGGACCACACCGGAGGCAAGCAGCGGCGGGCGATAGGATGCATAGGCATCGTAGACGCCGCCGGCATCGGTCGACGCCAGTGAGTTGGTCAGCACCGCGATGGCGACGCCACGCTGACGCAACCCATCGAGAAAGGCCACGCCCTTCTTTCCGGGGATGAAATACGGCGAGATGATGGTCAGGCGATGTTGCGCGCCGTCGACCCAGCGCCTGAGTTGGGGCGTCATATGCAGGGATACGTCCTCGCCGTCCTGCTTCGGATCGCCCTTGCCCGGTGCGTCGGAGATGTACTCGGCATGGCCCCAGGCCCAGGTGTCGATGGCCTCTTTCGTACGGATGTCGCTGGCCCGCGACACCAGGTTCTGCGCATAGTCGGTTTGCCGGAACTGACGTGCCGCCGTGCCCAGCGTCGTGCGCACGGCGGCCAGCGTGGTCTTCGACGGTTCTTCGTGGAAGGCCCGGATCGGGTAGGACTGTTCGCTGTTCCAGTAGGCGTCGAAAAACTGCTCGGCCTGCGCGACCACCGGGCCGATGGCGAGCAGGTCGAGGTCGCGGAAGTTCACCGCGTTGCCGGCATCGAAGTATTCGTCGCCGATATTGCGGCCGCCGACGATGGCGATGGCGCCGTCGACGATGAAGGCCTTGTTGTGCATGCGCCGGTTCAGCCGGGAAAAGTCGGTGGCGAACTGAAAGCCCATGCCGAAGATCGACGGGCTGCGCGACAGGAAGGGATTGAACAGGCGGATCTGGATATTCGGATGGCCGTCCAGAGCGATGATGACATCGTCCTTGCCGGCGATATGCAGGTCATCGAGCAGCACCCGCACCCGGACACCGCGATCGGCGGCGGCCAACATCTGCCGCGCGAGCAGCTTGCCGGTCGCGTCGCTGTGGAAGATGTAGTACTGGACATCGAGGGTATGCACGGCGCGGTCGGCCAGGGCGACGCGGGCCATCAAGGCCTCGCCGGCATCGCTGACCAGGTGCAGTCCGGAGTCGCCGGGGTGTTGGGCGACGAGGCGGCCGACGTAGCCGGTGAGCCTGGAATCCGTGCTGGCGGGGGCAGCCTGGCTGGGCGGGCGCGGGTAATCCCGACGCAGGTCCGAGACACAGCCGCCGGCCGTGATCAGAGCGAACGCCGCGAGCCATACCCACGCCGATCCGCGAATCCTGGTCATCGTAATCCTCCCGTTCGGGGCAAGACTGTCGGAGGATGGCTGCGGGTGCAAGCCCGGTGAGGTGCCGCATGGGAGCCGCAACCCGCACTCTCTTGTTCGTCATCATCCCAGCCTTCGCCGGGATGTCGATGAGGGTACGAATGGCGACGAACGCCTCAGCGGCGGCGACCGCCACCACCAAACCGGCCGCCACCCGCCGCCGGACGGAAGCCGCCCATGTTGCCCTGGTAGCGGCCGCCGTAGTTGCTGCGCTCGAACGACGGTTGCGTGGTTGCCCGGGTCGGCGTGGAGCGGGAGTAGTCGCGGTCGGCGCCGCGGTCGCGGGCCATGCGGTCGGCGTCGACGTCGGCGGCATCGGGGCGCGCGGCCTTGAAATCGCCGGCCGGTGTCGCCTGTTGCCAGCCTTCCCCCTTGTCGTAGCGATAGATATTGCCGTCCTTGCCGGCATACACCTGATCGTTCACCTGGACGACCCCAGCGCGCGTGACCTGGCCGGTGGCCTTGTCGACGTTCACATAGCCCGCGCCGCGCGCATCGCCGCCGGCGCCCTGGCTGTTGAACGCGCCTGCCGCGCCGGCGCGTTGATCGGTACTCCCGGCGACGCCCGCGTGCTCGGTGACCCGGCCGGTATTCGTATTGAGCGTGGTGCGCGATCCGCCGGCGACGGCGTTGCCGGTATACGGGTTGTACGCGGCCGCGCCCTGCCCCATGACGGCGCGTCCGGTCTGCGGGTTGTAGCGCACGCCGCCGGCCTGGCCGCTGGTGGTGCCGGTGTAGATATTGGTGTTGCGCGACGCGTAGCCCGCGCCGCGGCCACCGGTCGCCTCGTTGTAGTAACCGCCGCGACCCGCCTGGCCGTAGTTGCCGGTCCAGGGATTGGCCCAGGCGACGGTGGCGCCGACGACGACGCGATTGCCCCAGCGGCCATAGACATTGGCGGTGGCGATACCGCCGCCCCAATAGCCAGGGTAGTAACCGCCCGCATAGCCCCACGGTCCCCACCACGGTCCGTACCATGCCGAGGCATAGGCCCAGCCCCAGGCGAAGCCGAAGCTCCAGCCGACCCAGGGGTCGTAACCGAAGGCCACGCCGAAACCGTAGGTCGCCGGGCAGCCGTACCAGGCGTCGCCGATCCAGGCGTTGCAGGTATAGCCGGTGCCGTAGACGACCACGCCATCGCTGGCCACGGTGCCGTAGTAGCCCGGCGTATAGCCGACATAGACCTGGTCGCCGCTATGCCCGTAGACGCTCACGTAGGTGACGTAATGCAGGGGCGAGCTGGCCGGGATGCCATAGATCGCCGCGGGCACCTCGAGGGCGACCGACCAGGGGCCATTCGCGCTCGCGCCGGTGAACCAGACCCCGTTCTGCAAGGCGTAATAACTGTTGCCGGAGACCTCGATCACCGGCACCGCGGTATTCCACGCATAGCGGAGCGCGGTGCCGTCCACCGGCTTGAACTGCGGGGTGCCGTCATAGCTCAGGTGAAGCACGGCCTGTTTACCGTCGACCGTCGCGGTCTGCGGGATGGCGTTGGCGATCAGCGATTCGCGCGCTTCGGGCGTACCGGGTATGGAGGCGAGCACCGCGCTCTTCGCGCTGTCGGTGCCGATCTTCACGAAATCCGCGGGGAGGTTCTTGCCGGGCACATAGGTCCACGGTCCCTTGCTCGAGTTCGCGGTGAACCACCGCCCGGAGATAAGCACGTACCAGGCCTGGTCGTGCGCCTTGTCGACGAAGACGTCGGCCGGCGTATTGGCGACATAGCTCAGCGAGGTGCCGGAGAGATCGGCGAATTGCGGTTCGCCGTCGACGACGATCAGTTCGGTCGGCTTGCTGGCGACGATGACCGCCGGCGGCTTGCCGGCAGCGAATGCCTTCGCCAGGGTCTCGTCGGGCTGGTCCAGCACGTCGACGAGCTTGTCCTTCACGGCGGCGGCTTTCGCGGTCTCCAGCGACCCGTCCGCTTTTGCCAGGATCTGCCATGGACCGGCCAGTGTGTCGGCCTGCAACCAGCGGCCAGCGACGTTGATGACATACCGGCCCGAGCGCTGCAGGATCAGCGAGCGTGTATTGACCACGCGCTGCACGCCGGCGGCTCCAGAAGGTTTCAGTACGGGGGCGCCGTCGATCAAGACCAGCAGGGCCGGTTCGAACGAGAAAACGATATCCGGCGGATCGTTCTTCACCGCGACGGAAGCGACCGACATCGCCTTGTTGATCGCCAGCGCCGCCTCCAGCGCATCCAGGTCGACGATCTGCGTCTTGCTTGCCGCGATGCCGCTGAGCAACTGCCGATAACTCGCCTGTCGGCCCGGATCGGTCGGAAAACTGACCTTGTCCACGGTGATATTGCCGAGCGTGACCTGACGTTTGACCTTGTCCGTATCGGTGCGCGCGGTGAACCACATCACGCCATAGGTCAGCACATCGCGTTTCTTGCCGTCGCTGCCGACGTTCTCGCCGGTCTTCACCGCCACGGCCAGACGCCCCTTGAGCTGATTGCCCACCCAGCTTTCCAGCTGTGGCTGGTGCAGCACCAGGTGCTGGCCCTGGACGTCGAAGCTGCGTGGCCAGGGCCTGGTATCCGGTGAAGCCTGCGCATGAACGCCCACGGACACGAGAAGCAGGCACACGAGGAGCAGGAGGGAGCGAATCGCAGGCATGACATACCTCGCGTCGGTGGGTCAGAAGAACGGGCCGATATGGAAGACCATGCTGCTGATGGCGATCAGGCCGAGCGCGAGCAGGAGCACGGCGGTGATCAGGGTCAGCGATACCGGATAGGCGCTCTCGCCATGAACGAGGCCCTCGCTGACCATCGCGTGGCGCTCCTTGCGCAGGCCAGCCATGTATTGCAGGTGATAGGCGATCCCGAGCACCAGGATGAACACGCCCAGAGTGACCAGGGCGATGCCGAAGTTGCGCGGTGCCTGCAGCGGCAGCAGCTTCGATTCGGCCATGCGGCCAAAGAACTGGTAGATCGTGAAACCAAAGCCGATCAGCGACAGCGCGGTGCGGATGACCGACATCAAGGTGCGGTCGGCACTCATCCGCGTGCGCTGGAAGGACATGCCCGTGCGCCGCGACGAGAGCTCGATGGAGATCTTGTCCGCATCGCTGAACGAGGATTTGTCGATAAGCGAGGTCATCTGGCCACCGGTGGATGACGGCGATACCTGCGCGCCGCAAGGTCGACCGTGTCGACCGCCGGAGAAAATCTATGCGCTTGAACCGGGAGCGGCTAGGTGGAAAGTACCTAGCCGCGGATCGGTAAATTTACCGGGAGGTGGGATGAGGGCGCCCGGGCACCCTCATCCGCCCCTGCCGGGGCACCTTCTCCCAGGGGGAGAAGGAAAAGCTAGCGTGCCTTGGCCTCGTTGACGACGGTGGCATCGACGACGGGCAGTTCGATGAAGCTGGCCTTCCCCGTCTCGCGCCAGATCTTCTGCGTGGCCTTCTGGTAGTCGGCGGCCTTCGCATCGAAGATGTTCGGTACATAGGTCTGCGGGTTGCGGTCATACAACGGGAACAGCGAGGACTGCACCTGGACCATGATCCGATGGCCGGGCTGGAACACGTGGTTCGTGGTCGGCAGGCCGAACTTGTAGAGCAACGGTTCGTTCGCCGCGATCGCCTGCGGATGCTCGAAGCTTTCGCGGTAACGGCCGCGGAAGATATCCAGCGAGACCGGCAGCTCGTAGCCGCCCATGGTCGGGTTGGACGCGACCTGGTCCGGATACACGTCGATCAGCTTGACCACCCAGTCGCTGTCCGTGCCACTGGTCGACGCATACAGGTTGACCTGTGGCGCGCCGGAGATGCGTAGCGGCGCGGTGAGCGGCTCGGTTTCGTAGGTCAGCACGTCCGGACGGCCATCGACGAAGCGCTGGTCATGGACCAGCCACGTGGTCCACGAGAGGCGGTCGCCGAAATTCACTGGACGGGGCACGTATGGCACTGGCTTGGCGGGATCGGAAACGTACTCGTCGAAGGCCTCGCCGCCTTGCGGTGCGGTGAAGGACAGGCTGTCGCCGGCACCCAGGTACAACGGCTTGGCCTTCGCCGGGCAACCCGCGTCGCAGCTCAGCGGCCACCGCTTGAAACGATCCCAGTGGTTGTCTCCGGTGTTGTAGATGAAGACCGGCGGGGTATCCGCGTGTGCTGCGCCATCGACCAGGTACTGGTCGAAGAAGGGCTTAAGTACGTCGCGGCGGAACTGCAGCGCGGTGTCGCCATCCCACTGCAGGGCGCCAAGATTCGAGGCGTCGTAGTTGACCTGGCTGTGCCGCCACGGACCCATCACCAGGTAATTCCTGTCGTTGCCCTTGTCGCGGCCTTCCATCGCTTCGTAGCTATGGATCGCGCCCCACATGTCTTCCTGGTCCCACAGGCCCTGCAGCCACATGGTCGGGACCTTGAGCGGCGTGGTCGCCATCACCTTGTCCAGCGCCTGGCCCTGCCAGAAGCCGTCATAGGCCGGGTGCTCGTGCAATTTGCGCCAGAACGGCAGTTGCTCCAGGCCGGCGGCGCGCGCGTAGTCGCCGGCGGAACCGGCCCGCAGGAAGGTCGCGTAGTCGTCGTAGCCAGCGCGATTGAGCGACTCGCCCTTGCCCTTCTTGATCGTCTGGCCGGCGATGTAATCGAAGTTGGTCTGGCGGTAAGCCCCGTAGTGGAACCAGTCGTCGCCCATCCAGCCGTCGACCATCGGGCTTTCCGGCGCGGCGACCTTCAGCGCCGGATGCGGATTGATCAAGGCCATCACCACGGTGAAGCCCTCGTAGGACGAACCGATCATGCCGACTTTGCCGTTCGACTCCGGGAGGTTCTTCACCAGCCAGTCGATGGTGTCGTACGCGTCGGTCGAGTGATCGACCTCGCTGCTGTTGAGCGGGCCGCGCAACGGCCGGGTCATCACGTAGTCGCCTTCCGAACCGTACTTGCCGCGGATGTCCTGGAACACGCGGATATAACCGCCCTGGACGAAGACCTCGTCACCCTGCGGCATGGCATTGATCATGCTCGGCGACTCGGAGCGCTCGGCGCGCATGCTCGCGTTGTACGGCGTACGGGTCAGCAGGATCGGCGCGTGTTTCGCGTTCCTGGGGATCACGATGACGGTATGCAGCTTGACCCCGTCACGCATCGGGATCATCACCTCGCGCTTGACGTAATCGAAGTTCCCGGTCGGCGCTGCGTAGCTGGCCGGGATGTCCGGTGTCAGCGGCGCGGTCTGCGCATGGGCCAGGGAGCCGGCGAGAGCTGCGGACAGGGCGGTGGCCAGGGCCAGCGTGGATAGCACGGAACGACCGAAGCGCATGGATGTCCTTGGGTTGGGTGACGGAGGGACGGCACGGATCGTTACAACATAACCACAACCCGTGACTTGCGGCACCATGCCTTTGGGCACAGTTACCGGTGGCCTATACCGCATAGTCTTAAGGGTTCATTTCCCCGAGGAACGCCCGGTGTTCAAGCCCCGCTCCACGCCACGCCTGCTCGGCGCCGTCTTGATGGCCGCCTTTGCCTTCGCCAGCCCTGTCCATGCCGAGGAAGGCAAGGACGCGCCGGCCGCGGACAAGGCCGACAAACCCAGTTTCGCGCCCCTGCCCGCCGATGCCCACGTACGCCAGACCACCCATGTCTCCGGCAAGACGCTGAACTACACGGTGACCGTCGGCACCATCCCGGTGAAGGACGCCAAGGGCAAGACCACCGGCGAGGTGGTGTTTACCGCTTACACCGTCGACGGCAAGGACCGCCCGGTGACCTTCGCCGTCAACGGCGGCCCCGGCGCCTCATCGGTGTACCTGAACCTCGGCGCGATCGGCCCGAAGACGGTGCGCTTCGGCAGCGACGGCGACAGTTCGTCCGACCCGGCCACACTGCGCGACAACCCGGGCACCTGGCTGGACTTCACCGACCTGGTCTTCATTGACCCGATCGGCACCGGCTACAGCCGCCAGCTGGTTTCCAACGACGAGGCGAAGAAGCAGTTCTATGCGGCCAAGCCGGATATCGAATACCTGTCGCGGGTGATCTTCGACTGGCTGGTCAAGAACCAGCGCATGGCCTCGCGCAAATACCTGGTCGGCGAGAGCTACGGCGGTTTCCGCGGCCCGCGCATCACCCACTACCTGCAGACCCAGCTCGGCGTGGCGATGAACGGCGTGGTCCTGGTCTCGCCCTACCTGAATCCGTCCATCGACGACAACGGCGACGTCTCGCCGCTGCCGTGGATGATGACCCTGCCCTCGATCGCCGCCGCGCACCTGGAGCGTGAGAACAAGCTCACGCCCGAAGCGATGCGCCAGGTGATCGAATACACCCGTGGCGAGTATGTCAGCGACCTGCTGCGCGGCCGCTCCGACCCGCAGGCGACCAACCGCGTCGTGGCGAAGGTCACCGAGATGACCGGCCTGGATCCGGTATTCGTGAAGCGTTCGGGTGGCCGTATCGAGACCCAGGCCTTCCTGCGCGAGGTGTTCCGCAACGAAGGCAAGCTCGGCAGCCGCTACGACTCCAACGTGACCTCATGGGACCCGTTCCCGTACGCACCCGAGCAACGCAACAACGATCCGATCCTCGATTCGATCATCGCGCCGACGACGACGGCGATGGTCGACTTCGTCACCCGCACGGTGGGCTGGAAGGTCGATGGGCGTTACAACGCACTCAGCTACGAGGTGAACAACCTCTGGGAGAACGACGACGAGATGCGCAAGGGCTCGGTGACCCAGCTGCGCGAGGCGGTAGCGATCGACCCAAAGCTGCGCGTACTCATCGTGCACGGCTGGGACGACCTGTCCTGCCCCTTCATGGGCTCGATCCTCACCGTCGACCAGATGCCGCCGATGGACGACCCGGGCCGCGTCGCGGTGAAGGAATATCCGGGTGGCCATATGTTCTACAGCCGCCCGGAGAGCCAGGCGGCGCTGCGTAGCGATGTGCAGGCGATGTACGCGAAGCATTGAGGAAACAGGGGCGCGGCATTCGCCGCGCCCCCGATGCCTATTTCGGCGCGGCCAGCGCCCCGGATAGTCCGGGCGCGAAAGACGCCCCATGGGGCACGATGATCGTCGAGGCCTTCAGCGCATCGCCGATCGGCTCGGCACGACCGCCCAGGCACTTGCCGAGGAACTGCTCGGCCACCGCATTGAAGGCAATGTTGTTTTCCGGTCGCGCGAACCCATGGCCTTCGTCCGGGAACACGGTATAGGTCACGGGGATCTTCTTCGCCACCATGGCGGCGACGATTTCGTCGGCCTCGGCACGCGTGACACGCGGGTCGTTGGCACCCTGCCCGATCAACAGCGGCCTGGCGATGGCAGCGGCCTTGTTCGCCGGCGAACGGTCATGCAGCAGTTGCCGACCTTCGGCCGTCTCCGGATTACCCACGCGCTCGTATAGATCCCTGCGGATCGCTTCCCAGTACGGGGGAATGGCCTTCAACAAGGTGTCGAGATTGGTCGGGCCGGCCACCTCCACGCCGCAGGCGTATACGTCCGGGGTGAAGGCCAGTCCGGCGAGGGTGGCATAGCCGCCGTAGGATTCGCCCATGATCGCGACGCGATCCCTGGTCGTCACGCCGGCCTCCACTGCCCAATGCACCGCATCGGTCAGGTCGTCCTGCATTTTGGCGCCCCATTCGCGATCGCCGGCGGACATGTATTTCTTGCCGAATCCCGTCGAGCCGCGGAAGTTCACCGATAGAACCGCATACCCGCGATTGGCCAACCATTGGTGATAGCGGTTGTAGCCGTAATCGTCGCGGTCCCACGGACCGCCGTGCACGAAAAGCACCATCGGCAACGGCCGGTCCGGATGCCCCGCGTGCTGTGTATCGCTACCGGGCGGCAAGGTCAGGTAGGACACCTGCTCCAGTCCGTCACGGCTACGGATCACTTCCGGATACATCGGTGACAGCGTGGCCTTGGCCAGCTCCGGCCGGTTGACGAAGAGCAGGGTCAGCGACTTCGCCTTGCGGTCGTACAGATACGTGCTCGATGGGGAACTGACCGGATCGACATCGACCGTCCACAGATCGTCGGCCTGCGTGCGCGAGCTGACCTGAATATTGCCCTTCAGTTTGCCCTCCAGGAAGGCCAGGTCCGGAGCAATGGCGGGATCGAGCGCGGTCCATTCGGTTTTCAGGTATTCCACCGCATAGGCCTGGACCCTGCCCGTTGCCGGATCGATGAGCACATCGCCGACATCGGCCTTCGGATTCTCGGCCAGCAGCTGCCTTTTACCACTGGCCGTGTCTTCGGCGAATAACGCCGCGGTGTCGCGCCCACGCGAATCCAGCCAGTAAAGTGTCTTGCCGTCGGCACTGAAACCGGAGGGCATGGTGCCACGCGTATCGACGTGCTCGACGCTCGCGAAGGGCTTCGCGTCGACCTTGCCATCGAGCATGCGGTAGTAGTCCGCGCCGCCGTCCTTGCGTTGCTTGACCGCGATACGCAGCACAAGCGCGTCGTCGGGAACGAAGTTGGCGTATTCGCCCGTATTCTCGAACAGCTTGGTCAGCTTGCCCGTCTTCAGTTCCAGACTGTAGATGTCGAACCAGCGCGCATCGCGGTTGTTCAGCCCGATGAGGATCCGGTCCTTGATGCGGTGGCTGGGCGGAAAGGTCCTGACCCGGGCCTTTGCGAAGGCGGTGAGCTGTATTGCCGCGTTGCCGTCGACGGATGCCTTGTAGAGCTGGTAATTCTCGTCGCCGTCCTTGTCGTTGGAAAACAGCACGGCCGAGGAATCCGGTGCCCAGTTGTAGAAGCGGATCGGTCGCTTCGCCTCGGCCGTCACCGACCTGCCGTGGGTCGGCTGGTCGCGCGGTGCGACCCAGATGTTCATCACCCCATCGCGCGGCGCGATCCAGGCTAGCCACTTGCCGTCCGGACTGAGCGTGCCGAATACCTGGCTGGGATTGCCGAACAGGGCCAAACGTTCAATCAGTGGTGCCTGCACCGGAGCCGCGGCGAAGACAGCCTGGGAGAGCCCGGCCGCGATCGCGGCGGCGAGAAGCATGCTGCGCATGATGTCCCCTTGTCGGCGGGAGCCGCCTGCAGGGAAGCTAACGCAGTGGGCAGGTACCGGCAAGCAGGAGGGCGCGGTTATCGCCGCGCCCTCCCAGGGCTTACTTCTGCGCTGGCAGGGCCTCGGAAAGCCCCGGCGTGAATGCGGCGCCATGGGGCACCGTGATCGTCGACGGTTTCAGCGCGTCGCCGATCGGCTCGACCCGGCCGCCCAGGCACTTGCCGAGGAACTGCTCGGCCACCGCGTTGAAGGCGATGTTGTTTTCCGGTCGCGCGAAGCCGTGGCCTTCGTCGGGAAAGAGTACGTAGGTCACCGGGATACTCTTCGCATCCATGGCTTTCACGATCTGCGCGGACTCCGCCTGGTTCACCCGCGGGTCGTTGGCGCCCTGCCCGATCAGCAAGGGTTTCTTGATCGCATCGGCCTTGAACAACGGCGAACGGTCGTGCAGCAGCTTCTGCCCGTCGGGCGTGGTCGGGTCGCCCATGCGTTTGTAGAACTGCACCCTTCCCGCTTCCCAGTAAGCGGGAATCGTCTTCAGCAAGGTGGCCAGGTTCGACGGGCCGACGATGTCGACGCCACAGGCGAAGGTGTCGGGCGTGAACGACATGCCGACCAGGGTCGCGTAGCCGCCGTAGGATCCGCCCATGATCGCGACCTGGTCCTTGCGGGTCACGCCGGCATCCACCGCCCAGGCGACCGCGTCGAGCAGGTCGTCATGCATCTTCGCGCCCCATTCAAGGTCGCCGGCGGAGATGTATTTCTTGCCGAAGCCGGTCGAGCCGCGATAGTTCACCGACAGCACCGCGTAGCCGCGGTTGGCCAGCCACTGGTGGTAGCCGCTGTAGCCGTAGGAATCGCGCGCCCAGGGCCCACCATGGACGAAGAGCACCATCGGCAAGGGCTTGTCCGGCACGCCGGCATGCTTGCTGTCGCTACCGGGCGGCAGGGTCAGATAGGACACCTCGGTCAGGCCGTCGCGGGTACGGATCTCCCGTGGATACATCGGCGCCAGGGTCGCCCTGGCAAGCTCCGGACGACTGACGAAGAGCGGGGTCAGCGTTTTCTTCGACCGGTCGTATAGATACGTCGTCGAAGGCGCGGTCACCGGATCGTCCACGACCGTCCACAGGTCGTCGGCATCGGTGCGGGAGGTGACATCGAAGCTGCCCTTGAGACGATCCTTGAGGAAGGCCAGGTCCGGGGCGATCGCCGGGTCGAGCGCGGTCCATTCGTTCTTCAGGTAATCGACCTGGTAGGCCTGCGCCTTGCCGGTCTTCGGATCGGCAAGCACACCGCCGACGTCGGCCTTCGGGCTCTCGGCCAGCACGGTCAGCTTGCCGCTGGCCATGTCCTGGGCGACGAGGGCCGCGGTATCGCGCTCTCGCGAATCGGTCCAGTAAAGCGTCTTGCCGTCGACGGTGAAGCCCGCCGGGGCGGTGGTCAGCGAATCGTCGAGTCCCACCGTCGCGAAGGGTTTCGCATCGACCTTGCCCGCGTCCATCCGGTAGAAATCGGTGCCGCCGTCGGGCCGGGACTTCTGGGCGATACGCAGGTTCAATGCATCGTCGGCGACGAAGCCCGCATAGTCGCCGGTGTTCTCGAAGACCTTGGTGAGCTTGCCGCTCTTCAGGTCCACGCTGTACACGTCGTGCCAGCGCGCATCGCGGTTGTTGATGCCGATCAGGATGCGGTCCTTGATGTGCTCGCTGGTGCCGACCACCTCGACCCGGGTCTTGGGAAATGGCGTCAACGACTGGGCCTGGCCGCCTTGTACGCCGACCTTGAACAGCTGGAAGTTCTCATCACCGCCCTTGTCGTTGACGAAGAGCACGGCGGAAGAGTCCGGCGCCCAGAAATACTGGCGGATCGGCCGTTTGGTCTCGGCGGTCAGCGGCTTGCCCCGGGTCGGCTGGTCCGAGGGCGCCACCCAGACGTTGAGCACGCCGTCGCGCGGCGCGATCCAGGCCAGCCACTTGCCGTCGGGACTGAGCCGGCCGGCCACCTGACTGGGATTGCCGAACAGGGCCGACCGCTCGATCAGCGGTGCCTTCGGCGCGTCGGCTGCGTAAAGGGAGGGGATAAAACTGGCGGCAATGGCCGCGGCGAGAAGCATTCTGCGCATGAGAACTCCTTTGGGAATGCCGACGACGTTTTCAGACGGCGTGCGATACGCGTCGACTCGCACGCTAACGCAAGAAATTGCCGCCGGACAATGCCGTTGTGCACATGCCTGGCTGTTGAACCCCGGCCGTGGCTCGATCGACGAATGCGCGTCAGGACAAGCGCTTGCGCTACTATCGTCAGCTGCCTTCGAACTTCCCCTCGTATGTTCACTCTTGTTTTTATCGCCCTGGTCCTGTCCGCGGTGGGTTTCCTGTACTTCCGCCGGCACCAGGCTCGTGGCGGCGCAAAAACTCGCAACAAGCGACGCGCCGACCGGCCGGCACAGGCGCGGCGAATGCGCGCCGGCAGTACGGGCGAGCGCGCGACCGAGCCCCGCGATCCGGGCCTGCCGCAGCGTCATCCGCCGCGCGAGAAGGTCATCACCGAACCCTGGCGCTCCCATCGGCCGACCTCGACGGCGCAGCGCCAGGTGCCAGCCGAGCGCCTTGCCGCGCAGGTGCGGCCGCCGGCCACCTCGACGGCCGATATCGTCCGCAGCCTGAGCGGCATGGCTGAAACCCGGGCCGAGCCGGAGCCCATGGTCGGGCACGAACCCGTCGTCATCGCGTTTCCCTCGCGCACACCATCACCGCCGCCCGTGCCGGTAGCGACACCCGCCGCTGCCCGCGTCGAACGCCCGGCGCCACCGGTGCGCGAAGTGCCCGCGATGCTCCGCCAGGCGTCAAACGACGAGGAGCCCGTGGCACGCGCCGCCCTCGTTCCCTCCCCGCGCCTTGCGCCCATTCCCGAAGCGGCGCCGACGCGCCGGAATGCGGTCGAACTGCCGCCGCTGGACCTGCTGGCGACGATGTCCGAGGCGATCGAGGCC
The DNA here is from genome assembly GCA_963847335.1 of uncultured Gammaproteobacteria bacterium. Classification (GTDB taxonomy): domain Bacteria; phylum Pseudomonadota; class Gammaproteobacteria; order Xanthomonadales; family Rhodanobacteraceae; genus Luteibacter. The sequence continues at coordinate 589,002 of CAWJZF010000007.1, read as the reverse complement.
GAGTCCGCCGAATCGCTGGCCGAGACCGGCGAGTTGATCGAGCAACGCCTGCGCGAGTTCAAAGTCCCGGTAACCGTGGTCGGCGCCTCGGCCGGCCCGGTGATCACCCGCTTCGAGGTCGAGCCCGCGGTCGGCGTGCGCGGCAACCAGATCGTCGCCCTGATGAAGGACCTTGCGCGCGGCCTGGGTCGTACCTCGATCCGCGTGGTCGAGACGATCCCCGGCAAGACCTGCATGGGCCTGGAATTGCCCAATGCCCGCCGGCAGATGATCGGCCTGGCCGATATCTTCCGTTCCGATGCCTACCGCCGCCACGATTCGCCGCTGGCCCTGGCCATGGGCAAGGACATCACCGGCGAACCGGTGGTCACCGACCTTGCCCGCGCGCCCCATATGCTGGTCGCCGGCACCACCGGCTCGGGCAAATCGGTGGCGATCAACGCGATGATCCTTTCGCTGCTCTATCGGGCCACGCCCGAGGACGTGCGGATGATCATGATCGATCCGAAGATGCTCGAACTCTCGGTCTACGAGGGCATCCCGCATCTGCTCGCGCCGGTGGTCACCGATATGAAACTCGCCGCCAATGCGCTGAACTGGTGCGTGGCCGAGATGGAAGACCGCTACCGGCTGATGTCGGAACTGCGTGTGCGCAATATCGGCGGCTACAACCAGAAGATCCGCGACGCGCGTGCCACCGGCAACCCGTTGTACAACCCGTTCCCGACCCATGTCGAAACACCGGAACTGCTCGATACCCTGCCCCTGATCGTCGTCGTGATCGACGAACTCGCCGACCTGATGATGGTCGCCGGCAAGAAGATCGAGGAGCTGATCGCACGCCTCGCGCAGAAAGCCCGCGCCGCCGGCATCCACCTGATCCTGGCCACACAGCGGCCTTCGGTCGACGTGATCACGGGCCTGATCAAGGCGAATATTCCCACCCGCGTCGCCTTCCAGGTGTCCTCGAAGATCGACTCGCGCACCATCCTCGACCAGATGGGCGCCGAGAGCCTGCTCGGCCAGGGCGACATGCTGTTCCTGCCGCCGGGTACCGGTTACCCGCAGCGCGTGCATGGTGCCTTCGTCGCCGACGAGGAAGTGCATCGCGTGGTCGCGTACCTGAAGCAGTTCGGCGCGCCGGATTACCGTGAGGAAATCCTTGCGGGCCCGCCGTCGGAAGCGGCCGATCTGTTCGGCGAGGAAACGGTCGATGCCGAACTCGATCCGTTGTATGACGAAGCCGTTGCGTTCGTGCTGCGCAGCCGGCGTGCCTCGATCTCGTTCGTGCAACGGCAATTCCGCATCGGTTACAACCGCGCGGCGCGGCTGGTGGAGAGCATGGAAGCTGCGGGGCTTGTCTCTTCGATGGGGACGAATGGTGTGCGCGAGGTGTTGGCGCCGGGGCCAGGTGATGGGCTGTAAACAGCAGTGAGCGAAGGCTGGGATCCAGTGGAGACAAGGCACGAAGTGCCTCCGCTTACGCCAATCGCGTCCCATTCGGCACAGCCCGTTCGATCGCCGTCACCACCACGCCTTCATCGGTATGGAATCCGGTCAGCAGGAACTGCGACCGGAACGGCCCGATCTGCTTCTCCGGAAAATTGATCACGCCGACGATCTGCCGGCCGAGCAGTTCCTCGGCGCTATAGATCGTCGCCACCTGCGCGCTGGTCTTGCGCTCGCCATACGGCCCGAAGTCGACCCATAGCTTGTACGCCGGCTTGCGCGCCTCGGGAAAGGCTTCCACACGCGTCACCGTGCCGGCGACGATCAGGACTTTCTCGAAGTCCGCCCAGGAAATTTCTTCACTCATTACGATCCTTCCAGCCGGCTCTTCAGCCAGTCGTTCCATTCGTGCCACCAATAGGTGCCCTGCGCGGCAACATAACCGAAAGGACGATGACTGGACACCAGGCCGAAATCGGCGAATGCGTCCAGCCCGCCGCGTCCTTCGGCGACCGCTTCGGCCAACGCTTCGCCGGCCGCGCAAGTCGGGGCAAGGCCGTGGCCGCCGAAAGCCTGCGCATACCAGAGGCCGTCACCGGCATGGCCGACCTGGGGCATCTCATGTCGTGCATAGCTCATCATGCCCGACCACGCATAGTCGATACGCACATCGCCCAGCTGCGGAAAGACGCGGCGCAGATCCCGGCGCAACAGGCGCTGCACGCTGCGCGCCGAGCGGTCGCGCACCGAGATGCGCCCACCCCAGAGCAGCCTCGTATCGGGCAAGGGCCGGTAATAATCGAAAGCGAAACGCGTGTCGTAGATCGCCGCGCGCGTGGCCAGGCAATCGTCCAGGCGCCTGCCCAGCGGCTCGGTCACCATCACGTAGGTGGCGATCGGCAGGATCGCCCGGTCGATGCGCCGGTCCAGGCCCGCCAGATAGCCACCGCAGGCGAGCACGACCTGCTTCGCGCGGACCTCGCCGTGGTTGGTGCGCACACGCCAGCCGCTACCCTCGCGGGTGAGACCGTGCACGTCGCTATGTTCGTGCACGCGCACGCCACGTTCGCTGGCCGCGCGGGCCAGGCCGCGCGCATAGGCCAGCGGATCCAGGTGCAAGGCATTGCGCTCGTACAGCCCGTCGCGATAACGCCGGCTGCGGATCAGCTGGCCGAGCTCCTCGGCAGGCAACCATTGCCAGTCGACGCCATAGCGTTCGGCCAGCAGTTGCTGGCGACGACGCAGCACCGCCGGGTCGCGGAACCAGTTCGCCCAGATGATCCCTTCGTCCACCACGTCGCAGGCCATGGCGAACTCGTCGATGCGATGGCGAATGAGGTCGACCGCGTTGACCGTGCGCCGGTACAGCGAACGCGAACGCTCCGGTCCGAGACGATCGAACAGCGACTGCTCGCCCAGGGAATAGCCGGCGAAGACGAATCCACCATTCCGGCCGGAGGCGCCGAAGCCGATGCGCTCGTTCTCCAGCAGGACCACATCGCCGACGCCACGTTGGGCGAGGCCGAGCGCGGTGTTCAGTCCTGCGAAGCCGCCACCGATGACGACGACGTTCGCTTCGCGAAGGCCTTCGAGCGGTGCATAGGCCTGGACCGTGCGCGCCTTCGCCTGGTAATACGACGCCACCATCGCCTGCCTCGTACGTGGATGATCGACCAAGCATAGCCCCGATCGGGGCAAGCGCGCGCCTGCCGCTATTCGTCCAGTTCGACGCCGAGTGGTCGCTGGTCGGCGCGCCCCTGATCGTCGACCACGCGGACGACGAAACGGCCCGCGGTATCCGGTTGCCAGAACAGGGTCTGGCCCGGCTCGCTGCGACCGACATAGGCATCGTCCACGAACCAGTACAGCTGGCGCACGTCGGCATCGCTGGTGGCGGTCAGGGCGATACGTTGCTGCCCCGCGCGTGCCAGCCGCAGCGTATAGGTGCTACCGCGCAGTGGCGAAGTGATCCGCGGCGGATCGCCGGCCACCTGCCCGGCACCCTGGCAATCCGGTGCTGCCGGCGGCACACGACGCGGGATCCCCGCCTGGGCGAAAACGCGCTGCAGATCCGATGGCCAGTACTCGTAGATTTCCTGGCGGGTATGCGCGGGATCGTACGGCGGACATGCCGGCTTGCCGGTGGCGGTATCGACGATCATCGGACGATGCACCGTGCTGACACGGATCGGCGACTTGCCCGGGATGAACCAGGTCATGCCCTTCTGCGGACACCAGGCATTGGGCAGGTCGCCGCTGGCCAGGCAGATCTCGACGCGCTGCAGGTTGGGCGGCATGCGCCGGATCGGTTCACCCAGGTTGGGATGCTCGGCCCTGATCGCATCGGCGATCTGGAAGAACAGCGGTGCCGCGGCGTCGACACCGACGAAGGCGGGATTGCCGCTGCTGTCGAAGTTGCCGATCCACACGACCAGCACGTAGGGCCCGAAGATGCCGGCCGTCCATGCATCGCGAAAGCCCCAAGAGGTACCCGTCTTCCAGTACACCGGCAGCCGCGACGGTTGCGCGCCGAAGGCATCGTCGGGGCGCGGATTGCGACGCAGGATATCGAGCACCATATAGCTCGCCTCCTCGCTGAGCAGGCGTGTGCCGGCGCGTTGCGGTTCATCGGCGAGCAGGCGCAGCGGTTTCATCTCGCCACGGTTGGCGAGCATGGCGTACAGGCCAGCCAGTTCCTGCATGGTCACTTCGCCGCCACCGAGCACGAGGGCGAGACCATAGTGCTTTTCGCTGGCCAGGCGACCGATGCCGGCGGCCTGCAGGAACTGGTAGAAACCCGGCTGGCCGAGTTTCGAGGCGACATAGACCGCGGGGATATTGCGGCTGCGGATCAGCGCGTCGGTCGCGGTGATCGGGCCGAGAAAATGACCGTCGAAGTTTTCCGGGGTATAGGGACCGAACGAGGTCGGCACGTCGCGCAGCACGGTCTGCGGATGCAACACGCCCTGGTCGAAGCCTAGCGCATAGATGAAAGGCTTCAGGGTGGAACCGGGTGAGCGTTTGGCCGCCGTGCCATTGACCTGCCCCTGGATCGCGGCATCGAAATAATCGGCCGAGCCGACCATCGCCTTGACGCCCATGTCGCGCGTGTCGACCAGGATCGCCGCCGCGTTGCGGATGCCCTTGCCGCCATTGCGTTCGACGTAACGACGCAGCTGCCGCTCGACACTGCGATGCAGGCTGAGATCGAGCGTGGTCGTCACACGCATGTCCGCATCGCCATCCATGCGCCGCGCGGCGAGCACCTGCTCGACCATGTGCGGCGCGGCGAACGGCAGCTGGCTCAGCGGGCGCAGGCGCAACGGCAAGATCGAACAACGGCTTCAGTCGCGCATCGTCCGGATGGACAGCGACCCAGCGTGCGTACAGGCGATTGCGCGAAACGGCGAGTCGCTGGTTGATCACCGGATCGCCCGGCACCTCGCTGGTCCGCAGGCGACGGGTCGGGTCCTGTGGAATTACCGCGAGCGTGAGTGCCTCCGGCAGGCTGAGCGACGTCGGAGGCTTGTCGAAATAGGCAAGGCTCGCCGCACCGACACCTTCGACGTTGCGCCCGTACGGTGCATAGTTCAGATACGCCTCGAGGATCGCGTCCTTCGAGTAAACAGCTCGAGCTGGATCGCCCGCAGGCGCCTGGACCGCCTTGCCGCCCGGCGCGCGTGTATCGAGCTTCCACAGCAACCGGGCCAGCTGCATGGTGACGGTCGAGCCGCCCTGGCGGTTGCCGTGCGAGACATAGGTGACCCACGCGCCGCGCAGCAGGCCATAGGCATTGACGCCCGGATGCCAGCGGTACCAGCGGTCCTCATGCAGGAGTACGCCATCGACCAGTTGCGGCGAGATATCTTTCAGCGGCACCCAGAGCCGGTAGCGGTCGTCGCTGGCCAGGGTCAGGCGCAGCAGGCGGCCGTTGGCGTCATAGACCGCCGTCGAGGACGGCAGCCAGTCGCGTAGCGGCTGGTGGGGATAGAGGCGGATCCCCGCGAGGACCGCGGCGATGAGGATCGCTGCGGCCAGGAGGTTGTGCCATTTGGGGAGGTAGCGTCGCATGGACATGCGGAGGCGCTTCGCGCGTCGTCTTTACTGGATTCCAGCCTTCGCTGGAATGACGTTGTCTGGCTCGTCATTCCAGCGAAGGCTGGAGTCCAGTAAGAAAATCGTGCGAAGCACCTCCACATACATCAGGGTTTGCGCTCTACCGTCACGGTCTTGCCGCCCAGCGAGCGTGCCTGGACATTCCGGTCGTACAGCGACTCGCCATAGGCCGGCGGCACCGCGAAGGTGCCCGCATTGGTCGCCTTGATCCGGTACACGAACTCGCGCACGTCCGGCGTGGCCGTGCCGTAGATCACCACACGATCCTCGCGCACATCGGCGTAATCCGGTGACCAGGTCGAGGTGTCCAGGCCGATCGGCGAACGCCATGGCGGCGTTTTCGTGTCGTCGCTGTCGTTCGTACTGTCGCCGTCGCCGGCCTGGTCGTCGCCGGCGTTCGCATCGTCACTCGCCGCCGGTGCGACACCGCTGGTGTCCATCGCCGGCGGCGGCACGATCACCGGTTCGAAGCCGCCGGGCAGCAGGTCGACGATGGCGACGTTGCCAACCGCGGCATCGTCGGTTGCGCGAATCGTCACGTGTACGTCGATCTCCTGGCCGATCGTCGACCTTGTCCATCGACTTGCCGGATGCGTCGGTGTATTCGCGGATGATCTCCATGCCTTTCGCGATCGCCGTGGTCGGCGCGGTGCGATCGTAGCCCCCCTGGGTCACCGAGTACCACGCGGCACGATCGCTGTCGTTGGCGAAGCGCAGGCGCGCCGCGTCGGCGCTCCAGCTGCCGTGCTGGATGACGCCGGTCGCCGACTGCGATCGGCTTCACCGCGCCGTTCGCACCGACTTCGCCGATACCGAGCGCCGTGACATCGGCGCCGGTCTGGGTCGCATAGGCATCGAGCGCGAGCACGGTCATCGCCGAGGACAGGGTGTTGTAGTTGCCCCTGGCAATCGCCGCGACGATGTTCTCCAGGGCCTCGGGCGGCAACGCCGTCGCGTGGTCCGGGAAGTGCTTCGCCAGCAGATACAGCACGCTCGCATCGCGGATCAGCGAGTCGTAGTAGTACCCGTAGACATACGGCGCATCCTTCGGCTTGCGTATCAGCAGGCGCTGCGGACCGGCGATCAGCTGGTTCGCTTCCTTGTCCTGGTGCAGCAGCTTGTACGAGGCCGCCAGCCATGCGGCGGCAAGATCGTCCTTCCACTGCTTCGGATAGGCCTGTTCCAGGCGCCCCTGCACGGCGGCCAGATCAGTTGGTCGTGACCGTGCCCTGGCGGGTCAGCAGATAAACCGCGTAAGCGCGCTGACGCAGCACCTCGAGCGAATCCTCGCCGTCTTCGCCGGCCAGCTGGCGAAGATAGGTATTGCCCGCATCGAGCATGTCCTGCGGAATGGCCACGCCGCGTTCGCGCGCTTCGAGCATATAGTGCATCGCATAGGCCGAAACGAACGGATTGGCATCCGGCGTCGACGTCCACGGGCCGAAACCGCCCTGCCCGTTCTGCCGGCTGTGCAGCGTATCGAGCAGGCTGGCGACCGGATCGGCCGCCGGCGCCGAAGCCGGCGACATCGCCGGACGGATCACCTTGCCGAACTCCGGCCGCTTGCCGAAGATCAACGAGGGTATCGCGCTGCTGATCACCTGTTCGGTGCAGTAGTGCGGGAAGTCCACCAGATAAGCGCTCAGGCCCTGGGCCAGCACGATCGGCAGGCTCGAGATCGCCGCATCGCGCCTGGCGTAGGCGTCATACATCTTGCGCAGGCCCGGCACATCGGCCTTGCCGTGCGCGTCGACCCGACCGGCATCGAACTGCGTGCGGAACGCCGAGGCCGGGCGTACCGACAGGTCGATGCTCTGTTTCGCCGATTTCCCGCCATAGCTGGCGACGAAGGTCAGGTTGCCCGAGCCAAGCCTGTCGGTGGCACGCACACGGAACATCGATACGCCCTCGCGCATCTCGCCGAGATTCAGGCTCTGCTTCGCCTCGCCGACCACCTGCAGTTCCGGACCGGTCTGCAACTGCACGGCAACCGGCACTTCCTTGCCGCCGAGCCCGCTGAGGTTGTTGGCGACGCCCACGCTCACCTCGATCTCGTCGCCCGGCGCCACCGTGGTCGGCACGTTCGGCGACAGCACGAAGTCGCCGCGGACCGTGGTCGCGGTTTCATAGGTGCCGATCTTGTCCGGCGATACGCTGACCGCCATCACGCGCAGCTTGCCGTTGAAGTAATCGGGCACCTTCCAGTTCAGTTCATGGCTGCCGTCCACATCGACGATGCCCGACCAGTACGCCACCGGCTTGTCGCGCTTGCGCTTGAACGGATTCAGCTGGCGACCGATGCCGCCGTCCGCATCGCCACCCGGCGCCGCGGACAAGGCCATCAGCTTCTCGAAGTCCGGCAGGATCAGGTCGAGGATCTGCGCGGTACCGACTTCCAGCATGCGTTTGCGGAAGAAGAAATCCAGCGGATCGCCGAGCTTGTAGCGGGCGACCTGGAGGATACCCTCGTCCACCGCGAACACCACCGCCTTCGTCGGTGCCGGCGAGGTCAGCTTGAAGGTCACCGTATCGCCCGGCTTGACCAGGGTCGGCGCCTCCACCGCGATCGGGTTGCGCCGCGCGTCGCGGTTCACCGAGAACGGCACCACGCCATAGCTCAACGGGCTCATGAAGATCTCGTCGGACGACGGATCGCGGATGTACTGCACGTTGACGTAGCCGTTGCCCTCGAAGTCCGCGGGCACGGTGATGTGCTGCACCGAACTGGTGTCGGTGGCGTGGAACCAGGTGTGCGCATAGACCTTGTCGCGCTCGATGGTGATCAGGCCGCTACCGGCATAGGGTGCACGGATCGCGATCTCGACCGCCTCGCCGGGCGCATAGTCCTTCTTCGACAAGGCCAGCTGCAGTTCCGCGTTGCGCTCCAGCGAGCGCGATACATTGCCGGCACCGGCGACCGCGTACTCGACGCGGTTCACTTCCTTGCCCGCGCTGTTTTTCAAGACCAGGGCGAAGCCGCCCGGCTTGTCGGTCGGCAGGGCGACGTCCTTGCCGGTCGCGGGAATCGCCAGCGGCTCCTCGTGGACGACGGTTTCCTTCGACTTCGACTCGTACTTGTAGACGCCTGAATCCTGCTTGGTCAGCACCGAGACGTACTTGCGCTCGATGATGACGAGCTTCAGCCCGTCCAGCGCGATCTTCTTCGCGGTCGGGTCGATCGCGATCAGGTTGACGCTGCGTGCGTCGTCGCGCTTGACGTAGTCGAGGTTGTCGGCCGCCTTGTAGCCGACCAGCCAGTCGTTGGCCGAGACCATGGTCTGCGTCGCCGCGGCGACACTGCGGCCACCTTCGGCTTCATAGGCCTTGGCGAGGAAATACAGCTGGTAGGTCGAATCGCCATACTTGGAAAGATCGAGGGTGAACTCCGCATGTCCCTTGTCGTCGCTCTTCACGTCGGCCAGCGCTTCCTGATAGCCCTCCTTCGCGCGACGGATGTCGTAGAAGTGATAGTCGCGGTAGCTCGGGAACGCCGGGTAGGCGGGACGCAGGGTCAGCGAGCCCTCAACGCGCCGATTCGCCGCCGGGGTGCCGAACAGATTCTCCACATCGACCACGGCCTTGAGCTGGTCGGGCTTGACCCAGCCTTCGCCGATCTGCTGCGAAAGCCTGGCCGCGACCTTCATGCGATCGGGCTGGAATTCTTTCACCTGTACCGTGGCGCTGCCGATCTGGGTGCCGGGTTTGCCGTCGCGGGCGATATACAGGTTCACCGTCCAGGTACCGGTCGGCGCGGTTTCCGCCGGCGTATAGGACAGTTCGCCGAAGCCGCTGTCGTCCATCGACAGCATCTGCTGCTTCACGCCGACGCCGCGCGGGTCGACGATCTCGGCGACCAGCGGTATGCCGGTCACGCTGCGCGTCCAGCTCGCGGCACGCACGATCAAGCCGATATGGAAGAGGTCCCCTGGCCGGTAGATGCCACGGTCGGAGAAAAGATACGCGCTGAGCTGGCCCTGGTTGCGCGCGTTCGGTTCGCCGCCGATATCGAAGCGCGAGTAATCCAGCTGTCGGTCGGCACCGCCGATCGGCAGGAAGGACAGGTCCTCGCCCTTGCGCACGACATACATCGCCGGCTTCTTCTCGCGCTCGAATCCCTTCAGCGTCGGGAAATGCACCTGGCCCTCGGCCGAGCTCGACTCGCTGAGCAGGGTCTGGCCATTTTGCGCGACCACCGACACGGTGGCGCCGGCGACCGGCGAGCCATCGTGGATGGATTGCACGAAGACGTCCTGGCTGCCGTCCAGCGACTGCTTGGCCAGCACACCCAGATCGGTGACCACGACCAGGCGTTCGTCGTTGCTGGTGTCCTCGTCCGCGCCGGTTTCGTCGCCGCCGTCATTACCCGCAGCATCGGCCGTATCGTCGCTGTCGTCGTCGGTGGTGGCGGCCTTGTCGGCCCCACCGCCGGCCTGCTCCGCCGCCGCGATCCTGGCCGCCCTGGCGCGCGCCGCTTCGCGACGCTTCTCTTTCACCGGGTCGTACTGGGACAGCCGCAACAGGAAAACGCCGCGCTTGCCGGCAGCCAGGTACTGGCCGAGGTCCACGCCCTCGTAATGCGCCTTGCCGGGATCGGCGGGCGGGAAAGCAATCTTTTTCTCGAAGCGCTCGACGATATGGTCGTCGGTCAGTCCGTACAACGAGGGTCTGGCGTAGGTGCCCTGGTTAAGACTCACCAGATGCTGCAACTGGTCCGGCAGTACACGGCCAACCACCAGTTTCATCCCGGGCACATTGCGCGAAACGATGGAAATGCGCTTGCCGCCGGACATCGACAGCAGCGAGCCGTCGGACATGAAACGGAGCAGTTGCGGGTACGCCGGCACTTCGAGTACGCGTGCGTCGGCGCTACCGAGGACATAGCCACCGAAGGACTTCAGCCCCTTGGCAATGCGCACGTAGATGCGCTGGCCCGGTTCCGCATTGAAGCGAAAGCTCTGCAGTTCGGCGTTGTCGTTCTCGGTCGGCACCAGGTCCAGCTTCAGCGGCGATGCCGTCCGTAACAGATCCTCGCCCACTTCACCGACCGACCATGGATAAACGCCATCGCCGCTATCGGCCGGCTGCCCCGGCTTGTCCTTCGGCAGCACCCAGGCCCGCGTCACCGCGGCAAGGTCGCTGCCCTGCAACGCGCCGCCAAGGTCGACGGTGAGTACCTGTTCCGGCTCGTAGCGCGCGTTGTCGACCAGGGTCGCCTGCACGTCGTTGACCTTCAGGCTGTAAAGACCGGGGACCTGCACGACGCTGGACAGCTTGTCCTTGCTGCCATCGCCACCGCGAACACTGGCGATCCCGCGATCGACATCGAGGCGCACCGCGCCGTTGTCGCGCGGCAGCTTGAGCGGTTCCGAATGCACGAAGGCGTTGAGCTTGCGCTCGTCATAGGTCACCGTGAATTTGATCCGGTCGCCGGCCTTGCCCTTCGCATCGGCCATCGCCAGGGCGACGCGCTTTTCGAACTGGGCCGGATCCACCGGGTAATTGAAGTGCAGCTGGACGATGGTCTTCTTCGCCAGCGGATCCTGTGGGTCCTGGTAGAACTCGCTTTTGGCCACGGTGGCGGCGAAGGCCGCGGTGTCGAAGTCGAAGCGGTCCTCATCCATCAGCACATGGGGGGCGAAGACCTTGGTTTTGTCGAAACGTACTTCGTAGTGCTGGCCGACCGGCCAGTCTTCCGCCGGGACGAAACGCAGGGTGCGATCGTCGTCCCAGGTCCATTGGCCGGCCAGTTTCGGTTGCATGACGATGCCGTCCGCCACCGGCTTGCCGGCGGCGGCGATGGTCGCGGCGGAGCGGGAGAAACGCACGATCAACGGATGCACCGCGATCGGGGTGGCTTCGTAGTTCGTCACCTCCGGCGCGGGTGCCTGGAAGGTGACCCGGTCGGGCTCGACCGGTTTGGGGCGCGATTCGTACCAGTGCCAGCCAAACCAGCCGGCCGCGGCAAGGATGACGATGCCGGCCAGGCCGCCGGCGAAATGCAGCGGACGGCGCTTTATCGCCGCACCGGTCGCGGGCGCCCAGGCGGGCGCGGACCAGGAGACGTTGCCGAAGACCGGCCTCAGCATCAGGGCCAGCACACCGAAAAGCCCGCGCAGCAGACGCGCCGGCAAACCCAGCAGAAAGCGCAACAGATCCATACCTGTCCCCTGATCGACATTCCATTGAAAGATCCGGCCGCTACTCCGGCGGACCGACACCGCGACGCCATACCACGGACCGATGGTGCATCCGCTTCATGGCATGGCGAGGGCAGGATTCTGACACAGGCCCGGCGGGGTGTTGTGGGAGCCTAAGGGTGGGCTCCCACATGCGCTCCGAAGGAGCGCACCTTTTTCAGGCGTACTGGGCGGCGAACTCGCGGACGGCGGCGGCGAGCTTGGGATCCTGCATGGCCATGTGCATGGTGGCGCGGACCAGGCCGAGCTTGTTGCCGCAGTCGAAGCGCTCGCCTTCGAAACGGTAGGCCAGCACCTTGCCCTGGTCCTTGAGCAGGTCTTCGATCGCGTCGGTCAGCTGGATTTCGCCACCGGCGCCCGGCGGGTCTCTTCCAGGTACTCGGAAGATACTGCCGGGAAGTACGTAGCGGCCGACCACGGCGAGGTTGGACGGCGCATCGGCCGGCTTGGGCTTCTCGACCATGTGACTGATCTTCGCGGCGCGATCGGAGATCGGCGTGGCGTCGACGATGCCGTACTTGTCGGTATCGCTGTGCGGCACTTCCTCGACGGCGATCACGCCGGCATTTTCCTTCTCGGCGAGCTCGGCCATCTGGCGCAGCGCACCGGGACCCTTGTTCCAGATCAGGTCGTCGGGAAGCACCACGCCGAACGGTTCGTCGCCTACGACCGGCTTGGCGCAGAGCACCGCATGGCCGAGACCGAAGGCTTCGGGCTGGGTCACGAACACGCAGCGCACATGCTTCGGCAGCACGGCTCTGGATCAGTTGCAGCAGTTCATCCTTGCCCTTCTCGGCAAGCTTCGCTTCCAGCTCGTAGGCCTTGTCGAAATAATCCGCGATAGCGTGCTTGTAGCGATTGGTCACGAAGATCAAGGTGTCCGCGCCCGCGTCCACCGCTTCGTCCACCGCGTACTGGATCAACGGGCGATCCAGCACCGGCAGCATTTCCTTGGCCACGACCTTGGTCGCCGGAAGAAAGCGCGTACCGAGACCGGCCACGGGAAATACTACCTTGCGCAGCGGTTTACTCATGCCTTGTCTCCTTCGTCAGTGCGCCGTAACGGCACAACGTTGTCGACCTGCGCAGCCTCGCTCCAGCGGAACGACGGCAAGAGCTGGGATACGCAGCGTCGCAATGTATCGTCATCGAAACTGGCCGCGGCCTCTTCGGCGCGCGCCAGTTGTACCTGTAACATGTCCCACGACACCTGACGGTGCTGTGCTTCAGAAGATTTTCGCGTGCGCGGTGCTCGCGTAGTTTTCCAGCGGATGGAACAACTCCTCGAACAGTTTCTCGCCCGCACGCAGCCCCGTGTAGACGATGGCGATATCGCCGCCGGGACGCTTGCCGGCAAGCCGGATCATCTGTTCGGCCAGGTCGCGGATCTTCACCGGGTCGCCCATGTCGAGCGCGAAGATCTCGCCGCCCTTGCCGAGGCTCGCCGCCTGCAGGATCAGCTGGCAGGCCTCCGGGATCGTCATGAAGTAGCGCGAGATTTCCGGATGCGTGATCGTCACCGGACCGCCCTGGCGGATCTGCTCGGCGGAACAACGGCACCACCGAACCGGCCGAATCGAGTACGTTGCCGAATCGCACGGTGATGAAGCGCGTGTCGGTATGCGCGTTGAGGTTCTGGCACCAGATCTCGGCCATGCGCTTGCAGGCGCCCATCACGCTGGTCGGGTTGACCGCCTTGTCGGTCGAGATCAGCACGAAGGTGCCGACCCCGTGGCGATCGCGGCAGTATCGGCGACCACGCGCGTGCCCAGCACGTTATTGCGGAAAGCTTCGCGCAGCTGGCCTTGCAGCAGCGGCACGTGCTTGTAGGCCGCCGCATGGAACACGATCTCGGGACGGGTCTCGGCGAACAGGCGCTCGATCGCGACCGCGTCGCGCGCATCGGCGAGTACGCCCTGGAAGATCAGTTCGGGATAGGCCGCGGTCAGCTCCTGCGCCGATCCGGTAGAGATTGTACTCGGACAGCTCGACCACGGTCAGCGAGTGCGCACCGAGGCGCGCGACCTGCCGGCACAGTTCCGAACCGATCGAGCCGCCGCCGCCGGTCACCAGCACGCGACGGCCGGTCAAGCTGCTGCGGATCGCCGTCCAGTCGAGCTCCACCGGCATCGCGGCCGAGCAGGTCCTCGATCGCGACTTCCTTGATCTCGTTGAAGCTGCGCACGACCGGCGACGACATCTTCCAGGCGCGGCACGGTGCGGAACGGCAGGCCGGTGCTCTCGCACTGCGATCCACCACGCGGCGCATCTGCGAGGTGGTCGCTCCGGGCATCGCGATCAGCAGCATCTGCACGGCGATCTCGCGCGCCAGTTCGGGCAGCTGGTCGACCGTGCCGAGCACGGGAAGCCCGTTGATGCCGGCGCCACGCAGGGTCGGGTTGTCGTCGACGAAGCCGATCACGCTGTAGCCGGCTGTCGCGACGCAGGTCGCGCGACGAGCGCCTCGCCGGCGCGATCGGCGCCGACGATCAGCACGCGCTTGCTCGGCTACCGACTGGAACAGGTCGACGCGGCTGTCCTTCCAGAAACGGTAGCCCAGTCGCGGCAGCGCCGAGCAGGACCGCGAGCACCACCGGATAGACCAGCAGCACCGAACGCGGCACGCCATCCAGGCGCTGGTAGAAGACCATGGCCAGGCCGGATCGCGATCGCGCCGATGCACCGTGGCGCGCAGGATGTTCCACAGGTCCGGCAGGCTGGCGAAGCGCCAGACGCCCTTGTACAGGCCGGTCCAGTTGAAAACCGCGCCCTGCACCAGCAGCACGATGGGGAATTCCAGCGGCAGATAGGTAATCGGCGAGAGGTCGGGCATCAGCGCGTAGCGCAACGCCTTGGCGATCCACCAGGCAAGCGCCGCCATCGCCAGGTCGTGCGAGTACCACCGCGATCCGCGGATGAATGATGCCGATCAGTTTACGCAGGAACATGACGTGCCCTTCGACGCAAGCATTGGCGCTTGCCGCCCAACCACGATGCCGCGGTCTACCGCATACAACGCCACGCACAGGGCCGGAGCGCCATGTCGGACGCTGGACAGGCAATCCATGCCAGTGGAGCGGTCACCAGGAGATTCCAGGCCAGGTAGCCGGTCGCGACCCGGGCATGCGTCGCTCCGCGCCGCACCAGCCATTGATAGAGATGTTCGCGATGCGGAGTGTACCAGCGGCGTCCGCGCAGCATGCGCAGCAATAATGTCAAAGTTGCGTCGACGGCAAAACCCGAGCTGAACATCAGCGCCGGCCAGAGCAGCGAGCCGTCGGCCTGCCACAGCATCGCGGTCAACGCGAAGACCAGCAGACCGAGCGTGCCACTGCCGACGTCGCCCATGAAAATGCGCGCGGGCGAGCGGTTGAACCACCAGAAACCGAACGTCGCCGCGGCGAGCGCCCAGGCGGCCCCGGCCACGGCGACCTGCCCGGCTGCCGAGGCCAGCACGGCCAGGGCGACGCCGACGAAGATCGCCTGCTGGGCAAGCAGGCCGTCGATGCCGTCCATGAAATTGTGCAGGTTGATCGACCACGCCCCGGCCACCACCAGGGGCAGCCACCAGAGCCAGTGCAGGCCAGCCATCACCAGGGCGGTCGCCAGCACGGCGGTCGAGCCCAGTTGCACGAACAGACGGGGCAAGACCGGCAGCGAACCGTGGTCGTCCCACCAGCCGATCGCCGCAACGGCAACGGTACCGGCGATGAGGGTGGCGACGATGGGCATGGACGGCGCCACCGGCAGCAGGAGCAAGGCGGCGGTCATGCCGACCAGGGCCCCGGCAACGATGCCGAGGCCACCGCCGCGCGCCGTCGGCGTCGTATGCGAACGACGCCTGCCCGGCTCGTCGAGCATGCCCCGGCGATGGGCATAGGCGATCGTCGAACGCACGATAGCAAAGGCCACGACGAACGCGGCCAGACAGCACAGACCGGTGATCGTCGACACGGAGGCCCCGCCCATCATCGCAACCTCATTCGTTGGCGACGCCATGGATCGGCCGCACCGTGCCCCAGTTCTTGCAACTCGGGCATTGCCAGTGGTGCGCCTTGGCGCCGAAACCGCAACGGCTGCAGCGGTACATGGCCTGCCCTTCGAGCAGCTTGCGGGTCAGGTCGCGCAGGATCAGGTAATTCTCGCGCGCCTCGCCGGACACCTTATCCATGGTCGCGTCGATCAAGGCCATCAGGCCGCGCACCGAGGGACGCTTGCGCAGCTGGCCGGTCAGGAAATCGATCGCGGTACGTTCGCCGTCGCGCCCCTGGTACAGGCGGGTCAAGCGCCAGCACCGGTGAAATACCGTGATAGCGCGCCATGATGTCGAGCAGGAAGTGTTCGGCCCGCTCCATCTGCTGCGAGCGTGCATAGCAGTTGAGCAACGGTGGCAGGATTTCCGGGACGAAGGCAATATCGGCGGCGATCGCCTGCTCGTAGGCCTCGACGGCCTGGTCCATGCTCGCCTTCCTCGGCATACAGACGGCCCATCAGCATATGCGCGCGTACGCAGTCGGCCTGGCAGACGAAGGCTTCGCGCAGGTACTCACGTGCCTCGGTGCGCGCGCCGTGCTGGCGCGATTGCTCGGCAAGCTCGCAGTAGAACTGCGCGATCATCGCCGACTCGTCCTCGCCGTTCAGGCCTTCCAGGCGACGCGCATGGTCGATCGCCTTGTGCCACTCGCGCTCGTGCTGGTAGATCGCGATCAGGTGGCGCAGCGCGGAAGGCGCCAGCGCATCCATCGCGACCAGGTCGGAGAACAGGGTTTCGGCCCGGTCGAGCAGGCCGGCGCGCATATAGTCCTCGCCGAGCTCGAGCAGGGCGACGGTCTTCATTTCATCGCTCAGGCCCGGCCGCGAGACCAGATGCTGGTGCAGGCGAATCGCGCGATCGACTTCACCGCGCTTGCGGAACAGGTTGCCGAGCGCGAGATGGGTCTCGACCGTGTCGCGGTTGTATTCGGCCAGGCGCAGGAAGACTTCCAGCGCCTTGTCCTGCTCTTCGTTCAGCAGGTAGTTCAGGCCGCGGAAATAGTCGGACGAAAGCTCGTTGACCTTCTCGCCCGAGCGTTTGGCATGGCCACGACGGCCAAGCCACCAGCCACAGGCGAACGCGGCGGGCGGCACCAGGGCCAGCAGGTACATCGCATTCATGCGTCGGCCGTACCCGTGACGCGCGCCGCGGTCCGGGCGGCAACCCGACGATGGCGACGATGCTTCGCGGCGGTGCCGAGCCAGGCGGTCAGCCCGCCCAGGATCCAGCCGAGCAGCAGCACCGCCAGCATGGCGGCGCCCTTGGGCAGGGAAACGGAGGCGAATCCCAGGTCGTAACGGACGAGGTCGGCATTCAGCGCGCCGAAGACGATACCGGCGGCGATGCAGAACAGGAGAATAAGAAGGACGATGAGTCGCATCGGGCGACTTTACCGTATTGGCGATGAATGGCGCGAGCGCCGGGGCAGGAAGAGCGTGAGCGCCGGCTGGCGCCGGCTTGTAAGTCGCTCGCTGCGCTCGCTGCGAGGAGTCAGTAAAACCGACTCTCCCAAGCCCGCCCGCTTACCGCTTGTACTTACTTTATACAGGCCGCTTCGCGGCCGACTTACAGGCTGCGCAGCAGCCGACTTACGCCTTAAACCTCGCCGCTCTCGGCGACCTGCAGGTTCACCCGCTCACGCAATTCCTTGCCGGGTTTGAAATGCGGCACATGCTTGCCGGGCAGCGCGACGGCGTCGCCGGTCTTCGGGTTGCGGCCCATGCGGGGTGGACGGAAGTGCAACGCGAAGCTGCCGAAGCCGCGGATCTCGATGCGCTCACCGGTGGACAGCGCGTGGCTCATCTGTTCGAGCACGCTCTTGACCGCCAGTTCGACATCGCCGAACGCAAGATGGGTCTGGCGTCGCGCCAACGCCTCGATCAGTTCGGATTTGGTCATGGGTCCCCTGACTACCTTGCTCACGATAAACGTGGGGCGGCGATACCGCCCCACGCCGGATCACACTCAGTCGGCCTTGTTCAGCTGCTCTTTGAGGAGCGCGCCGAGCTTGGTCGTACCGCCGCTAGCGGACTGGTAGTCAGCCATGACGTCCTGCAGTTCTTCTTCGTCCTTGGCGCGGATCGACAGCTGCAGCTGACGGCCCTTGCGGTCCATGCCGGTGAACTTCGCTTCGACCGTGTCGCCCACCTTCAGGTGCTGCGTCGCGTCCTCGATGCGCTCCTTGGCGATGTCGTTGGCGCGGAGGTAACCCTCGACGCCCTCGCCCAGGTCGATCACCGCACCCTTGGCGTCCACTTCCTTCACCGTACCGGTGAGGATCGTGCCGCGCGGGTTGGTCGCCATGAACTGGCCGAACGGATCCTGCTCCATCTGCTTGATGCCGAGGGAGATGCGCTCGCGCTCCGGATCGACCGCCAGCACCACCGCCTCGACTTCGTCGCCCTTCTTGAAGTTGCGGACGAGGTCTTCGCCCGAAGCCTGCCAGGAGATGTCGGACAGGTGAACCAGGCCGTCGATGCCGCCGTCCAGGCCGATGAAGATGCCGAAGTCGGTGATCGACTTGATCTGGCCGGACACCTTGTCGCCCTTCTTGTGCATCGCTGCGAAGGCTTCCCACGGGTTCGAGCGGGTCTGCTTGATACCCAGCGAGATGCGGCGACGCTCTTCGTCCACGTCCAGGACCATGACTTCGGTCTCGTCACCGACCTGCACCACCTTGGCCGGGTTGACGTTCTTGTTGGTCCAGTCCATTTCCGAGACGTGCACCAGGCCTTCGACGCCCGGCTCGATCTCGACGAAGCAGCCGTAATCGGTGACGTTGGAGACCTTGCCGAACAGGCGGCTGCCGACCGGGTAACGGCGGGCGATGGCGACCCACGGGTCGTCGCCGAGCTGCTTCAGGCCGAGCGAAACGCGGTTGCGCTCGCGGTCGTACTTCAGCACGCGCACGTCCAGCTCGTCGCCGACGTTGACGACTTCGGACGGGTGACGGACGCGCTTCCACGCCATGTCGGTGATGTGCAGCAGGCCGTCGATACCGCCCAGGTCCACGAATGCGCCGTAATCGGTGAGGTTCTTGACCACACCCTTGACGACGGCACCCTCGGTCAGGCGCTCGAGCAGCTTCTCGCGCTCTTCCGAGAACTCGGTCTCGACGACGGCGCGACGGCTGACGACCACGTTGTTGCGCTTGCGGTCGAGCTTGATGATCTTGAACTCGAGGTCCTTGCCCTCGAGGTAAACCGGATCGCGCACCGGACGCACGTCGACCAGCGAGCCCGGCAGGAATGCACGGACGTCCTTGATGTCGACGGTGAAGCCGCCCTTGACCTTGCCGGAGATCTTGCCGGTGATGGTCTCTTCCTTGTCGAAGGCCTGCTCGAGGTCGTCCCACACCATCGAACGCTTGGCCTTCTCGCGCGAGAGCTTGGTCTCGCCGAAGCCGTCTTCCAGGGCATCGAGGGCAACCTTGACCTCGTCGCCCACTTCCACTTCCAGCACGCCCTGCTCGTCCTTGAACTGCTCGATCGGGACGATGCCTTCGCTCTTCAGGCCGGCGTTGATCACCACCACGTCGTTGCGGATTTCCACAACGATACCGGTGACGATGGAGCCAGGCTTCAGCTTGGAAATGGCCTGTTGGCTCTGTTCAAACAGTTCGGCAAAACTTTCAGTCATGTTGATTCCAGGGTTGAGAAAGGTCGCGTCCCGCACACGCCAGCGGTATTTAATGCGTGCGAAGCTTTACGACCCACCGGTTGTGGGCGTCCAAGGAAACGAGTTCCCCCAGGCACCGTTGGCCATTCCCATGCCGCGGCATGGGCGTTGTTGCCGGATGTGCCCGTCAGGGCCGCACCACGGCGAATACTTTTGCAACGACGTCATCGATCGGCATGCCGGTGCTGTCTATCAGCACGGCGCCCTTGGCGGGCTTAAGCGGAGCGACAGCACGCGAGGCATCGCGTTCGTCACGCGCCTCGATCTCCCGTAGCAGGCCTGCAAGTGTAACGCTGAGACCCTTATCCTTCAACTGCTTATAGCGTCTTTTTGCCCGTTCGCCAGCGCTGGCGGTCAGGAACACCTTATAAGCGGCATCCGGGAAAATCACCGTACCCATGTCGCGACCGTCCGCGACCAGCCCCGGGGCCTTGCGAAAACCCTGCTGGAGCTCGACCAGGGCGTGCCGGACCGAGGGGATCGCGGCGATCGCCGAGGCCGCGGCACCGGCGGTTTCGGTCCGGAGTTCGTCCGTGGCGTCGTGGCCATTGACCACCACGCGGGTCTCGCCGCCGTCGGTCGGCGCCAGGAAACGTATTTTTGTGCTTTCCGCACAACGGGTTACGGCTTCGGCGTCGGACAGGTCGAGGCCCTCCATACCGGCCACATAGCCCACCGCGCGGTAAAGGGCACCGGAGTCGAGCAGCCGCCAGCCCAGTCGCTCCGCCACCAAACGGCTGATCGTGCCCTTGCCGGAGCCGGAGGGACCGTCGATGGTAAGAACGGGGACGGTGCTCGGCTGGGCCATGGGGCATCCTGACGGAATCAATCCCGCATGATATCGCGACCACCGGGTTTAGGGCGGCGCTGGCGTCCGTCCAGGGCGCATGCTAAAAGCCCGATCCCAGTCCCGCGAGTCGTCGCCGTCATGCCCGATCTCCACCGCGAGTTCGAACAGGCTGCCCTGGATGTCCTGCATCTGGGCGAACGGCCCGGTAACGACACCCTGCTTCAGCTCTATGCGCTGTACAAACAGGGGGCCGAGGGCGACGTGTCCGGCGTCCAGCCCGGTTTCTTCGATTTCGTCGGCACCGCCAAGTACGAGGCCTGGGCCAAGCTCAAGGGCACCGGGACCGACGAGGCGATGCGGCGCTATATCGACCTGGTGCGCTCCCTGGGGGCCTGAGTCGAAAACCAGACCGTGCCGCCACTGGATTCCGGCCTGCGCCGGAATGACGGGTAGGTAAGGCTCGTCATTCCGGCGCAGGCCGGAATCCAGTGGCGAATGCGTATGGCTTAGCGATTACGCCCCGGCTGCCTTTCCAGGACTGCGACACCCTGGGTTTCCAGGCAGGCCCGGGCCAGTACCCCGTCGCCCGTCACCCGGAACGGCACGTTGCCGAGCACATCGACATAGTGACCGGCGACGATCCCGATCCGCGTATCGGCCCAGGGCACCGCGGCCAGCGACAGCATGTCGCCGTCCAGAAGCCAGGGAGCGAGCAGGCGCGAAACGATGACCACGACGACATCGTTGCCACGGCGTCGCTCGAAGGCGAGCACATGCCCGGCCATTGCCCCCTCGACGACCAGGGGCGTATACGAGCCGCGCGCGAACAGTCGCGGACGCCGCGCGCGCAGGTCCAGCAGCCTGGCGATCGTGGCCTGCTTGAGTCCGCCGTCGCGCCACTGCGCCAGCCGTTCCGCCTGGTCGCGCCCGTCGACCAGCGAGCGTAGGCGCGCGGCGAAATCGACCGGCCGGCGATTGTCCGGGTCGACCAGGCTGAAATCCCAGTACTCGGTGCCCTGGTACAGATCGGGAATACCGGGCGCCGTCAGCCGCAATACCGTCTGCGACAGCGCGTTGGCCATGCCGGCGACCTCGATGCGCCGTGCGAACGATGCGACCGGCGCCGACCGTGCCTCGTCGCCGAGCAAGGCGCGCAGAAACCTGTCGCAGGCGTCCTCGTACACCGGATTGGGCGAGGTCCAGCGCGTCCAACGCTTCGCCTCGCGCAAGGCCTTGCGCTGCCAGCCGGCGATGCGCCCGGCGAACGCTTGCACGCCTTCCAGGTCCGCCGCCTGCAGACCCGGCGGCCAGGCGCCGACCAGCATCTGGTAAAGCATCAGCTCGTCGGCGGGAGTAGGCGCCAGCATGCCGTCCACCGTCTCGCGCAAGGACGCATGCCGCTCGCGCCATTGCGCGACCACGTCGGTCCATTCCCCGGCGATTTGCGAAAGCACGGCCAGGCGCATCCGCAGATCCTCGCCGCGTTTGTGGTCGTGGGTCGCGGTGGCGATCAATGCGTGCGGAAAATCGTGCGCACGCTGCGCATTGGCGCGGTGGAATGCCTCGGGCGACCAGGCGAAACGCCCCGGATCGGCGCCCACTTCGTTGCGTGAGAGCAAGCGCCCGTAGCGGTAAACCGCGGTGTCCTCGACGGCCTTGGCCGCCACCGGCGAGGTCGCCTGCTGGAACACCGACATCGCTCGCTCGCGGGCGTGGCGTACCGGCCCGGGTGGCAATTGCCTTGGCGCTTCGCCACCCAGCCAGCGACCGACCGCGTCCAGCCACTCGCGATCCTCCGGTCGCACGGCGGCACGCGCGCCGCCGATCGCGCGGACGAACACCGCTTCGTCATACGCGTCGCGACCGGTACCGCCGGCATAGGTGCGATACACGGGAAAATGGACCAGCAATTCGACGATGACCCGGCGCAGCGCGGGCAGCGATACATCGCGCGTGGACTCGTCGGCGCGCGCCGCGGCGAACAGGGCGCGCGCGGTGCGTTCGAGTTCCGCCTCGAAACTGTCGACCAGGATCTGCCGCCGGGCCGCGCGCGCCTGCCCGGCGAAATCGCGACGGTCGTCGGTCACCGTTTTCCACAGCACACTCAGTGGCGCTTCGCCGGCCGGATCGTGCAATACCCCGGACACCTGGTCCATGAAGTCGTAACCGGTGGTGCCGTCGGCGCGCCATTGCCGACGCAAGGGCTCGCCCTCGCCGAGGATCTTCTCGACGACGATATAGGCCGAGCCGGCCGGCGCCTCCGGCGGGCGTTGCGGCAGCAGCCGGTCGAAGCGATGGCGAAGCTGCCGGCAATAGCGCCGCGGATCGGCCAGGCCGTCGACATGGTCGCAGCGCACGCCGTCGATCAGCCCCTCGGCGAACAGGCGGAAAACCAGCGCGTGGACGTCCTCGAAGACCGCGATGCGCTCGATGCGCATGCCGGCAAGCTCGTTGATGTCGAAGAAGCGCCGGAAATTGACCATGTCGCTGGCCAGCTTCCAGTAGGCCAGCCGGTAGTGCTGGTGTTCGACCAGCGCGTCCAGGCGCGCCCTGCCCTCCGCCGTGCGCGCGTCGTAGGCGGCGACATCGGCGGCCGCGAGGCCGGCCACGCTGCGCGCCGACAGGGGCAGTTGCTGATCGTGGACATTCAGCGCGAAGCCGTCGGCGGTCGTCACCAGCGAGATGTCGCCGACGTCCAGTGCCTGCGCGTACGGGGCGCCAAGCAGGGGCAACAGGACCCTGCCCCGCACCAGCGGATCGGCGCTTTGCCAGTCGATATCGAAATAGCCGGCGTAGCGACTTTCGCGCCCACGCGCGAGCACGTCCATCCACCAGGCATTCTCGACGCCGATGCCCATGTGGTTGGGCACGATGTCGATGATCAGGCCCATGCCCTTCAGGCGAAGGCGCGCGACCAGGCGGCGCAAGGCCGGCTCGCCGCCGATGTCGTCGTTGACGCGGTGATAGTCGACCACGTCGTAGCCGTGGCTTGAGCCGCGTCGTGCCTGCGTGATCGGCGAGGCATAGACATGGCTGATACCGAGCGCGGCGAGATAGTCGACCACGGGCAAGGCATCGTCGAGGGTGAAACCGGCATGGAACTGCAGCCGCGCCAGTGACCGCGGGATACTCATGGACGCCCGCGAGCCGCGGCGATGGCGTCACAGGCGGCGCTGGCGATGGCACCGTCGAAGAGCTTTCCCGCCGAGTCCGGCAGGCGCCGACGCCAGTTCGGATGCACCGCGTCCGTCGGCCCCGGCAGGTTCGGCTGTTCGGCCAGGGCCAGCATGTCCTCGGCGGGAATGATCGCCAGCGGTGCCGGCGAGCGCGCAACATGCGCCGCAGCCGCGATGGTCACTGGCGACATATCGTCCCTGGCGGGCAGCGCATCGGCGTTGGACGCCGATCCGGACGCGCACAATGCGCGCCAGAGGGCGACACGATCCTGTTCGCGCTCGGCGTATTCGTCGACCTCCGGATCGTTCAGGCCCGTACGCATGCGCCAGTCGACGTCGGTGCCGCTCCACCAGCCGGCGACCGTGGGCACATCGTGGGTGCTGGTCGTGGCGATGGCTTCGGACGACCAGAGTTCCGGCGCGATGAAACCCCGGTCCAGCGCCCGCTCGAACCAGAGCACGCGAATGCCGAGCACGCCGGCATCGCCGATCCGGCGGCGAAAGTCCCCGGGGATCGTGCCCAGGTCCTCGCCAATGACCAGGGCG
Source organism: uncultured Gammaproteobacteria bacterium (assembly GCA_963847335.1). GTDB lineage: Bacteria > Pseudomonadota > Gammaproteobacteria > Xanthomonadales > Rhodanobacteraceae > Luteibacter. Next base: position 565,017 of record CAWJZF010000007.1, on the reverse strand, counting down.
CGATGACGATGCGACTCGAGTGCCACCAGGCGCAGCAGGTCGTCCATCGGATAGCGCACATAGGCGCCCTCGGTGGCGCCCGCGCCATAAGGCACCATCCACAGGCGTTTCAGGCCCAGCACATGGTCGATGCGCACGCCGCCGGCATGGGCCAGGGCCACGCGCAGCATGGCGATGAATCCGGCATAGCCTTCGCGGAGCAGTCCGCGCGGCGAGAACGTGGTCAGGCCCCAGTCCTGGCCGAGGCGATTCAATGCGTCCGGTGGCGCGCCGACCGAGATACCGCGGAGCATCTCCGCCTGGTGGCTCCAGGACTGGCTGCCACCGGCGTCCGAACCGACCGCCAGGTCGGCGATCAGGCCGATCGACATACCGGCCTCGCGCGCCGTCTTCTGCACGGCACCGAGCCCTTGCACGGCCATCCATTGCAGGAAGGCATAGAAGGCGATGTCGCGCGAATGTTCGCGGGCGAAGGCGGCGACTTCCGGACTTTCCGGATCGTGAAAAGCCAGCGGCCAGCCCTGCCAGCCACCCGGCCTGCCATTGACGCGAAAGTGCGCATGCAGCGCCTCGAAGCGCGCATGCCGCTCCAGCGGATCGCCTTGCCGCCGACGGAACACGTTGAACTCATGCGACTCGGTCATGTTCACCGACGCCCATTCGAACAAGGAGCGCAGGAGGGTCATCCGCGCACGCGCCGCGCGCGGCCAGTCGATCAGTTCGCACCATTCCAGCCCGGACAGTTCCTGGCGCAGGTTATGCGTGTCGATGACCGCGCCGAGCGTCTGCGCGCCGCTGATCGACACCGGATCGACCAGCAGGCCGTTGAGGAACAGGCGACTGGATGGCGCGTAGGGGCTATAGCGCTCCGGTGCGGCCGCGAACATCGCATGCACGGGGCTGATCGCCAGTGCGTCCGCGCCCCTGGCGGCCGCGGCACGCACGCACTGTTCCAGCGCACCGAAGTCGCCGAAGCCACCGTCGCCCGGACGACGCAGGCTGGCGATCTGCACGGCGACGCCCCACGGCCTGCGCGATGGCGCCAGATCGCCCATGCCGAAGGCGGCCGACGGCGCAACCGCGACCACCACGGTGTCGTCACCGAGCAGCAGCCGGTAATAGCCGGCGATCGACGGCACCGTGAGCATGCGCTCGCCGGCAGCCAGTTCGCCTTCGTAGACGGCATCGACCGGCGCGTTGTCCTCCGGCTCGAAACGGAAACGGCGAGTGCGCGTGCTGACCGGCACCGCCAGCCGGTCGCCGCTGTCGATCGTCAGCAATCGCGGCAGGCGCAGGCCCGCGCGTTCTTCATGCAGGCGTGCCGTGCTCGCTTCGATGTCGTCCGTGTTCTCGCACGGCAAGCCCAGCGCGGTCAGCACCGCGCGCAAGGTCGGCGGGGGCACGTCTTGCGGCTGTCCCCCGGCATCCAGCCAGCGCGCATCGACGCCGGCAAGCTCGGCCAGCTGCAGCAGCAGGACATCGGGGGAAGCATTCACGACATGGACTCCAGACAGGCAAGGGTGGCGAACGGCGGCAACAGGCCGGCGACGAACGCGTTCGGGTCGCCGTGCAGCCACGTCGGGGTGTCGATCCGCGACACATCGAAGGGCACGGCGACGGCGCCGAGGTTGCAGTAGATGCGCAGGCGCGTATCGGCATCGCGAAGCCAGCTCGCACCCAACGCCTGCTCGCCGAGCACGCTCGCCCCTTCGAAGCGGCAATCGTCCAGCCATGGCGTGACGAACTGGCGGCGAATGGCGAGCAGGTGCCGGATCAGCGCCTGCCGTGCGACCGCCTCGGGTCGGTCGGCTTCGCCGGGCGAGAGCATCGAGCGCAGGTAGGTCTCCGGATCGTTCGGATCGGCCCAGGGCACATGACCGCCGAAAGCGGCGAATTCCCGACGCCGTCCTTCGCGCACCGCGTCGCGCAGCGCTTCGTCCTGATGGTCGCTGAAGTAGAGGAAGGGCGTGCGGCTGGCCCACTCCTCGCCCATGAAGAGCATCGGGATGGCCGGCGAAAGCAGCAGCAAGGCATAGGCCGCATCGAGCACGGGCGGCGCCACCATGGTGGTAAGCCGGTCGCCGAAGGGGCGGTTGCCGACCTGATCGTGGTTCTGCAGGAAGTCGACGAAGCATGAGGGTGCCAGGCTGCGCGTCGATTCGCCACGTCGTTTGCCGCCCATGGGCTCTCCCTGCCAGACAAAACCTTCGGCCAGCGCGCGCGCCAGCTTTTCGACCGGAGCGTCGGCGAATGCCGCGTAGTAACCATCGGTCTCGCCCGTCATCGCCACATGGGCGGCGTTGTGGAAGTCGTCGTTCCACTGCGCATCGAAGCGGCGCGGGCCGAGCAGCCGCGCCTGGTTCGCCTCGTTCTCCAGCATCAGGTGCACATGCCGCTCGCCCTCATGCGCGCGGATGCGCGCGGCCAGCGAGCTGAGCCAGCCCGGATTGTCCAGTTCATGCACGGCATCCAGGCGCAGGCCGTCGAGGCGATACTCCTCCAGCCAGAACAGCGCGTTGTGCACGAAGAAGTCGCCGACCTGCGGCACCGCCACGTCCATCGCCGCGCCCCACGGCGTGTGCGTCGACTCATTGAAGAACCGCGATGCGTAGGTGCCGAGGAAATTGCCGTCCGGACCGAAGTGGTTGTAGACGACGTCGAGGAAGACCATCACGCCCAGCCGGTGGGCCTCGTCGACCAGCGCCTTCAGTTCGTCCGGCGTCCCGTAAGCCGCGGCTGGCGCAAACGGCAGTACGCCGTCATAACCCCAGTTGCGCGCGCCGGGAAACTGCGCGATCGGCATCAGCTCGATCGCGGTGACCCCGAGTTCGGCCAGCCTCGGCAAGGCCGCCGCCACGCCGTCGAATCCGCCGAAGAGACCCACATGCAGTTCGTAGATGACCGCCTCGCACCACGGCCGCCCCTGCCATTCGGGAAAGCGCCAGGCGTAGGCGAGCGGATCGACCACCACGCTCGCGCCATGCACGTCGCCGCCATGCTGAAGACGCGAGGCGGGGTCGGGTACGGTCAGGCCAGTGCCCAGCCGATACCGGTAACGCCGTCCCGCGGGGACCGCGCGCAGGCATTCGAACCAGCCGTCGTCCAGCGCGCGCATCGGTTCGGCCTCGGCCCCGGTGCAAATCATGGCGACTTCGTCGACATCGGGCGCCCATAGCCGGAAACGGGTCAGGCCGTCGGCCATCACCTGGGCGCCATAGGGCATGGCATGCGCGAAACGGTTGCTCATGCGGCCTCGCGGCGGGCCAGCACGGCAAGCAGGACGACGCTCTTGCCGGCGACCTCAAGCGTATTGCCCTGGACCAGGATCTCCTGTTTTTCCGGCGCCGCGCTGTCCAGGCGCAGCCGCCACGGCTGCTCCGGCGCGGGCAAGGTGAACGTGTGCGCACCGTCGGTGCCATTGATCAGCATCAGGGTCACGTCGACGCGTCGATCGCCCTGCAGAGCCGCGCGACGCAGACTCAGCAACCGACCCTCGGCAAAGTCCCAGTCCGCCTGCACCATCGCCTTGCCGCCTTCGTTGAACCAGGAAACCTGGGGAATCCCGGGCAGCAGTTCCTCGTCGCCGCGCATGTAGTCGGCCGCGTGCAGGCTGGCGTGATGTTTGCGCACGCGAATGGTGCGAGTCACGAACTCGGCCATCTCCCGGCCAGCATCCGAGGTCAGCCGCTTCCAGTCGTACCAGGAAATCTCGTTGTCCTGGCAATACGCGTTGTTGTTGCCTTGCTGGGTGCGACCGAACTCGTCGCCGCCGAGCATCATCGGCGTACCGTGCGAAAACATCAGGGTCGAGAGCATCGCCCGGCGACAGCGGTCGCGGATGTCGTTGATCGCCGGATCGTCGGTTGGCCCCTCGACGCCGTAGTTGTAGCTCTCGTTGTCATTGCCGCCGTCGCGATTCTCCTCGCCGTTGGCCTCGTTGTGCTTTTCGTTGTAACTGACCAGGTCCATCAGGGTGAAGCCGTCGTGCGCGGTGATGAAGTTGACCGACGACCAGGGCTTGCGGGTCGCGTGGTCGAAGAGTTCAGCCGAACCCAGCAGCCGCCCGGCCAGACCGCCGCGCATGCCTGCCTCACCCCTCCAGAACCGGCGCACATCGTCGCGGAACTTGCCGTTCCACTCGGCGAAGCCCGGCGGATGATTGCCGATCTGGTAGCCGCCGGGGCCAAGGTCCCAGGGTTCGGAAATCAGCTTCACGTCGGCCAGGATCGGATCCTGGCGCATCGCGTCGAACAGCCCGCAGTTCGGATCGAAACCGCGATCCTCGCGGCCCAGGCTGACGCCGAGGTCGAAACGGAAGCCATCGATATGGAAGGTGTTGACCCAGTAGCGCAGCGAGTCCATCACCAGCTGGATCACGCGCGGGTGCGCGGTATTGACCGTATTCCCGGTCCCCGTGTCGTTGATGCAGTAACGCGGGTTGTCCGCCAGCAGCCGGTAATAGCTCTTGTTGTCCAGGCCGCGGAAGGACATCGTGGTGCCCAGCTCGCTGCCTTCGCAGGTATGGTTGTAGACCACGTCCAGGATCACCTCGATACCGGCTGCATGCAGATTCTGCACCGCGGCGCGAATTTCGTTGAGGGTGTTCTCGGTCAGGTAACTCGGCTCCGGCGCGAAGAAAGCCAGCGTGTTGTAACCCCAGTAATTGCGCAGCTTCATCTCGGCCAGTCGACGATCCTGGACGAAGGCGTGCACAGGCAGCAGCTCGACCGCGGTAATGCCCAGGCGGACCAGGTGGTCGATCACATAGGGATCGGCCAGCGCGGCGAAGGTGCCACGCTCGTTCGCGCGAATACGCTTGAGCGACTGCGTCATACCCTTGGCATGCGCCTCGTAGATGATCGTCTTCGACCATGGCGTGCGCGGCCGGCGGTCACCGCTCCAGTGCATGGCTTCGTCGACGACCACCGCCTTGGGCATCGCTGCGGCGCTGTCGCGGCGATCGAAAGACAGGTCGGCCCGCGGCGAGTTCACCCGGTAACCGTGCAAGGCGTCCGACCAGCGGACCTGGCCATGCAACAGCCGCGCATAGGGATCGAGCAGCAGCTTGTGCGGATTGAACCGGTGCCCCTCCTCCGGCGCATAGGGGCCATACGCGCGCAGGCCGTAGAGCTGGCCGCCACGTACGCGCGGCAGATAGCCATGCCAGGTCTCGTTGGTGCATTCGGGCAAGGCATAGCGTGCGATCTCCCGCTTGCCGGAGGGATCGAACAGGCATACTTCGATCAACTCGGCATGCGCGGAGAACACCGCGAAATTGGTGCCTATGCCATCGCAATGGGCGCCCAGCGGATACGGCAAGCCGGCTTGCATGCGATCGGGTAAGGCAGGCATCTGGGATCCTTTCAGTCGAACGCGAGAATCAGGACGGCCATCGGCGGCAAGGTCAGTACCACTGAGACGGGGTGTCCGTGCGAGGCCAAAGCTTCGCTGGTCACGCCGCCTTCGTTGCCGAGGCCGGAGCCGCCGTAGTCGGCGGCATCGCTATTGAGCAGTTCGCGCCAGTGCCCGGCGATGGGTACGCCGATGCGATAGTCGTGCTGGGGCGAGGGCGTCATATTGGCCACGACCAGCACGGGCCGCGCGTCGGGACCGAGGCGCAACCAGGCGAAGACGCTGTTGGCGGTATCGTCGCCGACCACCCAGCGGAAACCCTGGGGATCGGCATCCCAGGCGTGCAAGGCCGGCTCGGCGGCATACACCTTGTTAAGGTCGCGCACGAGTTTTTGCACGCCCAGATGGCGCGGGTCGTCGAGCAGGTCCCAGGGAATCTGCCCGTCGTGGTTCCACTCGGTGGGCTGGGCGATTTCGCCGCCCATGAACAACAGCTTCTTGCCCGGGTGGACCCACATGAAGGCGTAGTACGCACGCAGGTTGGCGAAGCGCCGCCAATCGTCGCCCGGCATCCGACCGAGCAGGGAGCGCTTGCCATGGACGACCTCGTCGTGCGACAGCGGCAGGACGAACTTCTCCGAGTAGGCATAAACCATCGCGAAGGTCATTTCGTTGTGGTGCCAGCGGCGATGGATCGGATCGCGCGACATGTACTCCAGGGTGTCGTGCATCCAGCCCATGTTCCACTTGAAGCTGAAACCGAGGCCACCCCGCTCCACCGGCTGGGTCACCCCCGGCCACGCGGTCGATTCCTCGGCGATGGTCATCACGTCAGGATGGCGATCGAAGACCACCTGGTTGAAGCGCTGCAGGAAGGCGATCGACTCCAGGTTCTCGCGGCCGCCGTATTTGTTGGGAACCCATTCGCCGGCCTTGCGGCTGTAATCGCGATAAAGCATCGAGGCCACGGCGTCCACGCGCAGGCCGTCGACATGGAAGCGCTCCAGCCAAGCCAGCGCGCTGGCGATCATGAAGCCGGACACTTCGTTGCGACCCAGGTTGTAGATCAGCGTGTTCCAGTCCTGGTGAAAACCCTCGCGCGGATCGTCGTGTTCGTACAGCGCCGTGCCGTCGAAGCGGGCCAGGCCATGCGCATCGGTCGGGAAATGCGCCGGCACCCAGTCGACGATCACGCCGACGCCCGCCTCGTGGCAGCGGTCGACGAAGCGGGCGAAGGCGTCGGGTGGGCCGAAGCGCGCGGTCGGCGCGAACTGCCCGAGCGGCTGGTAACCCCAGGAACCACCGAACGGATACTCGGCGATCGGCAGCAGTTCGATATGCGAGAAGCCCATGCGCGCGACATAGGGAATCAGCCGCTCGCCGAGCGCGTCCCAGGGCAGGCTGTCGCCATTGGCGCCGCGCAGCCAGGAACCTGCATGCAACTCGTAGATGGAAATCGCCGAACCGGCATGGTGGCGATCCCTGCGTGTGGCCAGCCAGCTGTCGTCGCTCCAGCGAAAGGCTTCCGGGTCGGCAACCAGGGACGCGGTCGCCGGCGGCAACTCGGCGGCGAGCGCGACCGGGTCGGCCTTCTGCCGCAGCACGCCATCGGCGCCGAGGATTTCGTACTTGTAGCGGGCGCCCGGCAACAGGCCGGGCACGAACAGTTCCCATACGCCCGCCTCCACGCGCCGGCGCATCGGATGGCGGCGGCCATCCCAGCTGTCGAAGTCGCCGACCACGCTCACCCGGCGCGCATTGGGCGCCCATACCGCGAAGCGCACACCGTGCACACCGTCGACCGTGGCCGGGTGCGCGCCGAGTACGCGAAACAGCTCAAGGTGCTTGCCCTCGGCCAGCAGGTGCAGGTCGAAGTCGGACAACTGCGGACCGAAGGCGTACGCGTCTTCGGTTTCCTGGCGTGCCGCCGGCCAGTGAATGCGCAGGCGATAGCGACCACTCCCGGCCACTTCGCCGGCGAAGAAACCGGCATCGTCCAGGCGCTCGAGCCGGGCCAGGACCTTGCCGTCGCGATCGATCGCGTCCACGCCATCGGCGCCGGGCTGGAAGCTGCGCACCACGCGCACGCCTTCGACGACATGCGGGCCGAGGATGGCGAACGGATCGCCGTGCCGGCCGGCCACCAGGTCGCGCAAGGCGTCCGGATTCACATCCATGCGGCCGAGCAACTCATCGCGCGACAGACCGCTCATGGCGCATCCCCGGGTCGTCGACCGGCAAGGCGAGACAAACCCTGCAAGGGCACACCTAGCCACCCCGGGCGATTGCTCGCCTCGTAACACACCTCATAGGCCGCCTTGTCGATCAGGAACAGGTCCAGCAGGGGTTCGAACGCTTGCGGTCCGACCCAGGCAACCGGCGCGGCGGCCAGGACCGCACGATAGGCATCGAGGAAGACCTCAGACGCCCGTATGCGGAAGGTGTCGACGAAGACGGCGAACTGCTCGTCGTGCAGGGCGGCGACGCCGTCCTCGCCGCGGATGGCGACGGCGGCGGCATAGTCGAGCGAACGCAGGAAACCGGCGACGTCACGCAAGGGCGTGGACTTCGCCCGGCGTTCTTCCAGATCGCGCGCCGGCTCCCCTTCGAAATCGATGATGTAGGCATCGCCCTGCACCACCAGCACCTGACCGAGATGGAAATCGCCATGGATGCGTGTACGCAAGGCGCCTTCACCGGTCGCGGTCAGTGCGGCCAGTCGTTCGCCCAACGTCTGGCCGTCGGCACGCAGCGCTTCCCGGGTCGACGCATCGATATCGGCCGACCCGGCGACAACCGCCAACGCCTGTTCGATTCCCTCCTCAGCCCTGGCCAGCCATGCGACGGTATCGGCCGCTGTCGCCGGCTCGGGCGCGAAGGCCGGGTCGTCGGTCGGCATCGCCAGCGCGGCGTGCAGCTGACCCAGGCGCGTGCCGACCGCGGCGGCGAAATCATCGTAGCCAAGCAGTATCTCGGCGCGCCGTTCCGCATCGGCGACCAGCGAGAACTCATCGTAGCTGCGCGCGAGATAGTCCAGCGTCCAGCGCCAGGCATCGCCCTGGTTGCGCAGGAAGCCCTGCAGCACGGCCAGCGTCGAGCGCTCGCCGTCGGCGTCGATGTGGACGACTTCGCCGAGCAGCGGCGCGGTATGCCCGTAACCGATATCGGTCAGGCGGCGGCCTACCTCGACCTCGGGATTGATACCGGGACTGACGTGGCGGAAAAGCTTCGCCACCGCGACGTCGTGCAGGATCATCGAACTGTTCGACTGCTCGGAGGCCAGCCAGCGATTCTCCACGTCCTCGGCAAACACGAGGCTGTCGAAGGCGGGCATCGGCTCGAAGCGGATCTCGCCGGACTTCAGCGCGATCCGCGTCCGCTGGCCGAGGCCGCGCAACACCCCGCGGGCGAACGCCTCCATGGCGAAGCCGTCGGTCAGCAGACCTACCCGGCGCCCGCGGCGTACCCGGGCGAGCGCGAGCTGTTGCGCACGGGCGGTCGCCTCGTCCTCCCAGGCAATGCCGAGCGGGAGCATGTAGCGGGCACTATCGCCGTCCTTGAATTCGATCGCCACTTCGCACAGGACCAGGTCCTCGCCATGATCGGGCCACGGCGCCGCATAGCGGATCTGCGCCCTGGCGATGCCACGATCCTTGGCCGCGAACCAGCGGCGGCGGGCAAGATAGGCGGGCAGCACATCGTGTTCGAGCACGCCGCGGTGATGCGCCATCACCGGTCCGTCGATCAGCGGTCCGCGCAGCACCAGGGTTTCGTAGTCGGGCATGGTTTCGGCCGGCTCTTCGTGCCAGCTCGGCATCTGCGCATTGGGGCAGATCTGGAACCCGTAGAAACCGTACGGCGGCAAGGTCAGCAGATAGGGCAGCTGGCCGACCGGGGGAAACGAGGCGCCGCCCATGATCTCGACCGGCACCTGGCCGTCATAGGCGGCCAGATCGAGCTCCACCGCTTGCAGCGAATGCGAGAGGTTGGCCACGCAGAGCAGATGTTCGCCGTCGTACTCGCGCAGGTACGCCAGGACCTTGCGATTGCCCGGATACAGGAACTTCAGAGTGCCGCGGCCGAAGGCCTTGTAGCGCCGGCGTACCGACAGCATCCGCCGGGTCCAGCTCAGCAGCGAATGCTGGTCGCGCAGCTGTGCCTCGACATTGACCGCCTGGAAGCCATACAGCGGATCCATGATCGGCGGCAGCACCAGGCTCGCCGGATCGGCGCGCGAGAAGCCACCGTTACGGTCGACCGACCACTGCATCGGCGTGCGCACGCCGTCGCGGTCGCCCAGGTGGATATTGTCGCCCATGCCGATCTCGTCGCCGTAATAAAGCACCGGCGTGCCCGGCATCGACAACAACAGCGCATTCATCAGCTCGACCCGGCGCCGGTCGCGCTCGAGCAGCGGCGCAAGGCGGCGGCGGATGCCCAGGTTGATGCGGGCACGGCGATCGGCCGCATAGGTCTGCCACAGGTAGTCGCGCTCCGAGTCGGTGACCATTTCCAGGGTCAGTTCGTCATGGTTGCGCAGGAAGATCGCCCACTGGCACTTGTCGGGAATCGCCGGGGTCTGCCGCATGATGTCGGTGATCGGGAAACGGTCCTCGCGCGCGATCGCCATGTACATGCGCGGCATCAGCGGAAAATGGAAGGCCATATGGCATTCGTCGCCATCGCCGAAATAGTCCTGGGTGTCTTCCGGCCACTGGTTGGCCTCGGCAAGCAGCATGCGATCGGGATAGTGCAGGTCGATCTCGGCGCGGATCAGCTTGAGGATCGCATGGGTTTCGGGCAGGTTCTCGTTATTGGTGCCTTCGCGCTCGATCAGGTACGGCACCGCGTCCAGGCGGAGTCCGTCCACGCCGAGGTCGAGCCAGAAACGCATCACGCCAAGCACCGCGGCAAGGACCGCCGGGTTGTCGAAGTTCAGGTCCGGCTGGTGCGAGAAGAAACGGTGCCAGAAATACTGCCCGGCCACCGGATCCCAGGTCCAGTTCGACTTCTCCGTATCCAGGAAGATGATGCGGGTGCCGTCATAAGCCTCGTCGGTATCCGACCACACATAGAAATTGCGCGCGGCCGAGCCCTTCTTCGCGTGGCGGGCGCGCTGGAACCACGAATGCTGGTCGGAGGTATGGTTGATGACCAGCTCGGTGATGACCCGCAGGCCGCGCGCATGGGCCTCGGCGATAAAGCGCTTCGCGTCGCCAAGCTTGCCGTAGTCCGGATGCACCGCCTTGTATTCGGCGATGTCGTAGCCATCGTCGCGCCGCGGGCTCGGATAGAACGGCAGCAGCCACAAGGTATTCACGCCAAGCTCGGCGATGTAGTCGAGCTTGTCGATCAGGCCCTGGAAATCGCCGACGCCGTCGTCATTGGCGTCGAAGAAGGATTTCACGTGCACCTGGTAGATGACCGCGTCCTTGTACCAGAGCGGATCGTCGGAGAACGCCGGTGCGGCGTGTGCCCGCGTGGATTTCGCGCGTCGTGCCATGAATCAGACTCCAGGTAGACGGACGGACCAGATCGCATACGGCAGGCCTGGGCCCAGCCAGACATGCTGGTGCGCGCCACGCCATGAAACGGGAACGTCGTTGAGGAGATCGCGCACATCGAGGATGGCGTCGTCGGCCAGCCCCCAGTCGTAGAGCGGCAGGACCAGGTCGGCGGCCTGCGCCGCATGCGGGTCGAGATTGATCGCGACAAGGACGACGTCGCCACCCTCGGCGGCGCGCTTGGCGAAGAACAGTACCTGGTCGTTGTTCGCCGGCAGGAAGCGCACGCCCTTGTGGCTGTGCAGCGCCGCCTGTTCGCGGCGAATGGCATTCAGTCGCGTGATTTCCGCGACGATGTTCCCTGGCATGCGCCAGTCGCGCGGTTTGATCTCGTATTTCTCCGAATCCAGATACTCCTCTTTTCCCGGCACGGGCATCGCTTCGCACAGCTCGAAACCGGCGTACATGCCCCATAGTCCGGAGAGCGTCGTGGCCAGCGCGGCACGGATCAGGAACCCCGCGCGACCCGAGTGCTGGAGGAAATACGGATTGATGTCCGGCGTATTGACGAAGAAATTCGGGCGGAAGAAATCCTTCGGCGGTCCCTGGGTCAACTCGGTCAGGTAGTCGATGAACTCCTGCTTCGAATGGCGCCAGGTGAAATAGGTGTACGACTGGCTGAAACCGGCCTTGCCCAGGCGATACATCGGCTTGGGCCGGGTAAACGCCTCGGAAAGGAACAGCGCATCGGGGTAGTCCGCTTTTACCCGCGCGATCAGCCACTCCCAGAACGGAAACGGCTTGGTATGCGGGTTGTCCACGCGGAAGCTGCGCACGCCCTCGCCCGCCCAGTACAGCACGACGTCGCAGAGCGCCTGCCAAAGCGACGGCACCGCGCCTTCGTTGTAGAAGTCGACGTTGACGATGTCCTGGTATTTCTTCGGCGGGTTTTCCGCGTAGCGCAGGCTGCCGTCGGGGCGCCAGTCGAACCAGTCCGGGTGGCTCTTCAGCCAGGGATGGTCGGGCGAACATTGGATGGCGAAGTCCAGCGCCAGTTCCAGGCCATGCGCATGTGCCTCGTCGCGCAGGCGACGGAAGTCCTCGATCGTGCCGAGCTCAGGATGGATATCGGTATGCCCGCCCTCGGGCGAGCCGATCGCGTAAGGACTGCCCGGATCGTCCGCGACCGGCGTCAAGGTATTGTTGCGCCCCTTGCGAAAGGCCTGGCCGATCGGATGGATCGGCGGGAAATACAGCACATCGAAGCCCATCGCGCGGATCGCCGGAAGTCTCGCGATGACGTCGACGAGGCGGCCGTGCCGGGAGGGATCGCTGGTTTCCGAGCGTGGAAAGAGCTCGTACCAGCTGGCGAAGCCGGCTTCGCGACGATCCACTTCGAGTGACCATGCAGGCGTCGGCGTCACGAAGGGACGTGGATCGGCGGCCGCCATCAGGGCAACCGTCGCCTCGTCCAGCAGGCGATCCAGCCGCTGCGCATCATCGCCCTCCTTGAGGGCCTGGGCCAGCGCACGCAACGGCCGCGCACGGCTGCCGCTGGCCTTTTGCGCATACGCATCCACCAGCAGCCGGCCTTCTTCCAGTTCCAGCTTTACCGGTACGCCGGCGCGATGCTTGACCGACAACTCATGGCGATAGCTTGCAAAGGCATCGCGCCAGGCTTCGATCACATACTCATGGCGACCGATCCGTTGCGGGGTGAAGCTTGCCGCATAACGATCGTTGCCGAGCGGCCGCATGATTTCCTCGCGCCATGCCTTTTCGTCCAGCGCGCGCCATTTGAGCCGCACGGCGATCACGTCGTGCCCGTCCATGAACACGTCGGCCTCGACATCGACGCGATCGCCGACGATGGCCTTGACCGGGAATCGCCCGGCGTCGACGCATGGCGTCACCGCCTCGATGGCGATACGCGGCGCGCGCGTTGCCTCGGCCAGGTCGCCGCGCGATGCGCTGGCTGAAAGCTTGCGCGTCACCGGCGCGCCACGCGGCGCGGTCAGGGTGACCACCTCGCCGGGGGCGAGCACCAGCGAACCGCCGGCGAGTATCTTTTCACCCCGGGCATCGACATACGGCGCGAAATGTGCGGCGGCACCGCGCAAGACCTGCGCCGCGCTGACCGCGACTTCACGATCGAGCGAGACGTTGACCAGGACGAGCCGCGCCGTCGTCGCCGTGCGCGCGTCCGCGGCATCCATCGATAACAGGGTCGTCACCGTTTCGCCCGGTGCAATCCATGGCGCTCCGCGGGCATGCGGCGCATCGACCAGTTCGCGATTGGTCGCGGCAACGAATTCAGCGAAACACAAGACATCGAAATCGCCGCCGCCACGAGCGGCGAGCGCCGCCGGCGACAAAGGCTCGCCGCGGCGAGGATCCAGCGCATCATGCACCGCGAACTCGAAGCCCATCGGCATCAGCCAGCCGGCCGGCGAGGTAGCCGCGAAACGGACTGCCCGGCGATAGGCGCGATCGAGCTGGTTCGCCTCGCCAAGGCCATCGCCGAGCCTTTGCTCGAAGGGCGCCTCGGCGCAGGCGATCGGCGGTGCGATCCCGGCCAGCCGTTGTGCTTCGGCGACGAACCAGGTCGAACGGAAGTCCCACCAGTTCGCCGAGGAAAAGCTCGCGTCGAAACCGGCGCCATGCAAGGCAGCCAGCTCGTCGCGGGTGAGGCCTGGCGTCCAGGCCGCGAAGCTGACGTCTGGATGACGGGTGTGAATGCTGTCGATAAGGCGGCGCCAGGCCGGGGCACGCAAGCGTTGGGGATGCACGCAGCGGAAACCGCGAACGCCCGCATCTACCCACTCGCAAAGCTGCTTTGTCCACCATGCGAGCGCCGCGTCGACCACGGCCGGGTCGTTGAGGCGCCAGCGCGCGGTATCGCTCTCGGTCGGTGTCCAGCGCGGGTCGGGTGTGTCGTGCGCCGTGGCGACAGCGCGAAACCATTCCGGATGGGCGTCGCGCACGCTCGCATCGGCGGCGACTTCGTCCAGCGGCAGGTCGAGCCAGAGATCCAGGCCACGTTCACCGCAGGCGCGCGCGAGATCGGCCAGGTCCGCATCGCCGAAGTCCGGATGCAGGGCATCGACGCGCCGCGAACAAAAGACGTCACCGCTTTCACCGGTTTCGAAGGGCGGCGGGATCAGCAGCTGGGCGAAACCCATGGCCGCGACATGGTCGAGCCACGCCGGCCAGTTGGCGAAACCGCCAACCAGCAAAGGATGCAGATAATAGATGCGGAATGCTTGGCACGAAATGCTGGCCGACATGGAACAGGGTTTCCCGAAGGCGAGGATGAGGTGACCGACTTTCGTCGCCCAACAGCCCCCACCATGCCCGAACCCACCGTTTCGGCAGTGTGAATATGTTTTTTTTGGTCGTTTGTGGTTGCTCGAAGCAAATGATCGACATCGTTCGAAAAACTCGACACCCCTCACCGTCGCCCCGGCGCAGGCCGGGGCCCAGTGGCGATCACCTTGATCGGGCGATGCTTGAGAATCCAGAGCCGGAAACACAAGGTCTCATCGGACACTACGCCACTGGATGCCGGCCTGCGCCGGCATGACGGCAGAACTCAACCGTTCGCAAGTTTCATGGCCGCGGCAACGGCGCGCTCGCGCTCGGTGGCACGGGTCGCAAGTTCATCCGCCGCGCCATCGCGATCCGGCGCTTGCCGGTTCTGGCTGAGTTTCCACTTGCCTTTCAGCCGTGCGATCGGCAGGCGGATGCCGACGATGGCGCGCAGCATGCCGTCGATGTAATCGGGCGGCGCATCGGCGACCCGCCATGGCGTCGCCTGTGTTTCCGTTTCATGGCGGCCGGTCAGGCCGTCGAGCAACCAGCGCAGGCGCAGCGGGTCGTCGAATGTTTCGGCCTGGCCGGAGGCATGCACGGCGATGTAGTTCCAGGTCGGCACTTCGCGACCATGGACCTGCTTGCCGGGATAGGCATTGGGCGAAACGTAGGCATGCGGTCCGGTGAAAATCGCCAGTGCCTCTTCTGCAAGCTCCGTCCACTGCCCATTGGCACGCGCGACATGGCCGTATAGCGTGCCATACGGACCTTCGTCGGCGACCAGCAGCAAAGGCAGGTGGCTGGCGAGCAGGCCCTTCGCGCCATGGCTTACCAGCGAGGCGAAGGCGAGCTCGTGCATGGCCTGCTGGATGACCGGCAGGCGTGTCTCGAGGAAGGCCGCGGGCGTATACATCCCCTTACTGCCCGAACTTGATTTCCTCGCCCTCGTGCCCGCGATCCCAGCCACGCAGTTCGTCGCGGATATGGGCGATGCGCTGGCGGCCGAGCGCGTTGCGTTCCTCGTCCAGGACCAGTCCGTCGAGGAGTTCGGCGAGCCGCTGCGCGGTGGGCAACATGGTGTCCCAGGCGTCCAGCGCCGGTATCGGTCCGGGCAAGGCCATGAAGAAGCTCAGGCCGGGGGTCTGCGTGCTGTCGACGCGGGAAAGATCGAAGTTGCCCGGCTTGACCAGGTTGGCGACGCTGAAGATCGGCCCCAGTTCGCGGCGGCCGTCGACCAGGCGATGGTAGATACCCATATCGCCGAATTCGAGGCCGGCTTTCTCCGCGGCGACCACCAGGTCGGCAGCCGCTGAAACGGCCGTTGTCGCGCGCCACGACATACAGGCTGACGATACGTTCGACCGGGGCGTTGGGCGGACGCCGGCCAACCTCCGAGCGCGGCGGCGGCCGCGGCGGCTCGGGCGCGCGAGGTGGCGCGACCGGGGCCGGCTTCGGTTCCGGCGTCGGTGCAGCCTGGCTCCGGGCCCCGGAGGGCGATGGAAAATCGGCGAACGGATCGACCGGAGCACTGCTGCGCTGGCCGGCGAGCGTGGCGCCGAGCCGATCGAGCTCGGCCTGCATTTCGACATCGAGTTCGCCCTGCCTCGGCTCCGGGCCACCGAAGGGGTCGACATCGTCGAAACCGGTCATGTCCTCGTCGCCAAGCACCGGCTCGCGGCGTTCGCCGGGCCCGCTGGCCGGTTGTACGGGCTTGCGCCGGCCCTGCTCCTTGCGCGGCTGGCCGAACAGCCAGAGCAGCGCGAAGACGATCACGCCGACGACCAGCATCGGGATGCCGATGGTCGGATTCCAGGCCAAACCGAGAATGGGATTCACGTTCATCGTCACTCCTTCAGGCCGCGCCCACCAGTTTGGACGCTTCGGCCAGGTCGACCTGGACCAGGCGGGAAACGCCCGGCTCGCGCATCGTCACACCGCACAACTGGTGCGCGGCTTCCATTGTGGCCTTGTTGTGGCTGACGAAGATGAACTGCACCTTCTCGCTCATCTCGCGCACCATGGCCGAGAAACGGCCGACATTGGCCTCGTCCAGCGGGGCGTCCACCTCGTCGAGCAGGCAGAACGGCGCCGGGTTCAGGCCAAAGATAGCGAAGACCAGGGAGACCGCGGTCAGTGCCTTTTCGCCGCCGGAAAGCAGGTTGATATTGCTGACCCGCTTGCCGGGCGGGCGCGCCATGATCGACACGCCGGTATCGAGCAGGTCCTCGCCGGTGAGCTCCAGGTAGGCGTGGCCACCGCCGAACAGGCGTGGGAACAGTTCCTGCACACCGGCGTTGACGCGGTCGAAGGTCTCCTTGAAACGCTGGCGGGTCTCCCGGTCGATCTTCTTGATCGCGCCCTCCAGTGTTTCCAGCGCGCTGGTCAGGTCGGTCAGCTGGGCGTCCAGGTAATCCTTGCGCTGCGACTGCTCCGCGTGTTCCTGGATCGCGGCCAGGTTGACCGGCTCGAGGCGGACGATCTTCTGCGCCAGGTCGGCCAGCAGTTGCTGCCAGACGGTCGGTTCGCCGTCCTCGGGCAGTTCGGCGAGCAGGGTTTCCAGCTCGAGGCCGGAGGCGACGATCGCCTGGGCCAGCTGCTCGGCGCGCAACTGGATCGACTGCGCGGCGAGGCGCTTCTCGGTCAGGCTTTCGCGCACCTGGGTGAGCACATGCTCGATACGCTGGCGGTCCTGGTCCAGCCGACGGAATTCGGCGTCGCAGTCTTCTAGCGCACGGCGCGCCTCGACCAGCTGCTTGTCGACCAGCAGGCGTTGGTCGAGGTAGGTCTGGCGCTCGGCCTCGAGTTCGGCGATCGGATCGGAGCCGGCGGCGAGTTGTTCTTCGATCTCGTCGCGGCGCGACTGGATCTGGCGGATCTGCGTGTCCATGCGCGCCAGGGCCTGCTCCAGCGAAGTCAGCGCGGAACGCTTCGACTCCATGCCAAGGGCGAGCTGGTGCGACTGTTCGGCCGCTTCGCGAGCGTTGATGCGCGCTTCCTCGCGCGCCTCGAGCAATTCGCGGCGCTCGTTTTCCAGGCCGCGGCGCTCGTCTTCCATGTCGCCCATGCTGAGCACGGATTCGTCCAGGCGGGCGCGCGCTTCGCGCGTCGTGGTTTCCTGTTCGTCCAGCTGGACCATGAGCTCGGCGATTTCGCCGCTGACCTTCTCGGAGCGGGCGCGCGCGGTTTCCATCTTACCGCGATGGCTCTGCAACTGGCCGGCCAGCTCGGACAGGCGGCGATGCGCGGCGTACAGGTCGCGCTGGGCGTCGTCGCGCTGGCGCTCGGTCTCGAACTTGCTGGTGCGCAGGGCTTCGAGCTGCTCGGTCCATTCCTCGGTGCGCGCATCGAGGGTTTCGATCTGTTCGGCGAGCTGGCGGATGTCGCGCTCGCGGGCGAGCACGCCGACCTGGTTGCCCTGGGCGCGACGCACGCGGGCCCAGTCCGGGCCGAGCCAGGCGCCGTCGCGGGTAATCACCGACTGGTAGGCGGCGAGCGAGCCGACCCTGGCGTGCGCTTCCTCGACCGTTTCGGCAATGATGCACGTTGGACAGCAGGGCCAGCGCCGCGGCGGGACCACGCACATGCGCCGCCAGCGTGCCGGCCGGTGCCGGACCGCCCTCGGCGCGGGCGAACAGGGCGACATCGGCCTCGCCAAGGCCGGCGAACTCGCCGGTCAGCGACAGCGGCGAATCCACCAGCACGCCGTCGAGCACACCGGCAAGCACGGTCTCGACGGCCGCTTCCCAGCCGGCATCGACCTGCAGCGATTCGCCAAGCCGGCGCGACTTGTCCAGCCCGAGCCGGGCCAGCCAGCCGCTGGCGGCGGATTCTTCCTGGCCAAGCGCGGCGTGCTGCAAGGCTTCCAACGATGCCTGGCGACCGCGCGCGGTCTGCAGCTGCTGGCGCGCTTCGTTCAACGAGGATTGCACCTGGCGCTCTTCGTCCTGCACACGCTCATGCGCGACCTTGTGCTGGTCGAGCATGCCGCCGAGGGTCTCGACGCGTTCGCGCTGGGTGTCGTGTTCGGTATCGAGCTGTTCGGCGGCGGCGTCCAGCGCGGCGACGTCGGTCGCCTTCTGCTCGCTCTCCAGTGCCTCGCGACGGCGCGACAGGTCGACGCTCTGGCGATCGAGGTAGGCCAGCTTGGTCCGCTCGACCTCGGCGGCACGCGCCGATTCGCCGGCGGTACGCGTGTGCACGTCCCAGCGCGACTGCCAGTCGGCCAGCTTGGCCTCGGTGCTGCGCTGCGTTTCGCCGGTCTCATCCTGGATCTGCTGCAGCGATTCGAGCTTCGGCTCGCCTTCGGCCAGGAACATGCGAAGGGTTTCGATCTGTTCGCGATCGGCGGTGATATGCCCCTGCAGCTCGTCGAACTCGCGCGCGGTCTCGCCCTGCGCGCGAAGCAGCCGGTCGGACAGGTCGCGGTTGTGCCGTACCTGCTGCTCGACGCGGGCGATCTCGGCGCCGACCTTATAGACGTCGGCCTGCACGCTGTTCAGATGCTCGGACGCGCCCTGGTGACGGTCACGCACGCTTTCCAGCTGCGCCTCGACCTGGCGCTGGCTGGCCAGGTGCCGCTCGATCTCGAGTTCGGCATGGCGCAGACCGTCAGCCCTCGCCTTCGTGCTGGCGATGCAGGGTCCGGTACTCCAGCGCGCGCAGCTCCGCCTCTCGGCGGGTCTGCTCTTCCTTCAACGCCTTCCAGCGCTCGGCGGCGCGCGCCTGGCGGTTCAGGTGATCGAGCTGTTTGTCCACTTCGTCGCGCACGTCGCGCACGCGATCGAGGTTCTCGCGAGTGGCCTTGATCCGGCTCTCGGTTTCCTTGCGACGCTCCTTGTATTTGGAGATGCCGGCGGCCTCTTCCAGGTGCGTGCGCAGCTCTTCCGGGTGCGCCTCGATGATCTGGCTGATCATGCCCTGCTCGATGATCGAGTAGCTGCGCGGACCGAGTCCGGTGCCGAGGAACAGGTCGGTAATGTCACGGCGGCGGCAACGCGCGCCGTTGAGGTGATACGAGGACTGGCCATCGCGGCTGACCACGCGCTTGACCGAGATCTCAGCGTATTGTGCGTATTCGCCCTGGATGGTGCCGTCGCCGTTGTCGAAGATCAGCTCGACCATGGCCTGGCCGACCGGCTTGCGCGCGCTGGAGCCGGAGAAGATCACGTCGGTCAGCGAATCGCCGCGCAGGCGGCTGGCCGCGCTCTCGCCCATCACCCAGCGGATCGCGTCGATGATGTTGGACTTGCCGCAACCGTTCGGGCCGACGACGCCGGTCATATTGGTGGGCAGGTGCAGCGTGGTCGGATCCACGAAGGACTTGAAACCGGCAAGCTTGATCGTGGTCAGGCGCATTGAGTGTCCGTGGCTCGCAACGAGATGAGGCTTCTACCGCATCTCATTGTTAACAAAAGTATTATTCCCCCGGCGCCTTGGCTTCGATAGCCAGGGCGTGGATGCCATCCTCCATCATAGCGGCCACGGCCGCATAAACCAGCCGGTGGCGCCGGATCGGGGTCAGCCCGGCAAAGGCCGCGCTGGTGATCCGGACCCGGAAATGCCCCTTGCCCTCGCCGCCGTGGCCGACGTGCAGGTGGCCTTCGTCGATCACCTCGAGGGCCGACGGCTGCAGCGCGGCCTCGATCAGGCCGCGGATGCGCTCGACTTTCGCGGCGCTCACGGCAGGGTCTGGCGGAACGGCCGGACCTCGACCTGGCGGTAGACGCCGGCGGCGACGAAGGGATCGGCTTCCGCCCAGGCCCTGGCCGTGGCCAGGTCGCTGAACTCGGCGACGATCATGCTGCCGGTGAAGCCGGCTTCACCCGGGTCCTCCGCATCGATCGCGGGGAACGGACCGGCCAGGGTCAACCGGCCCTGCGCCTGCAAGGCGTTCAGGCGGGCCAGATGATCGGGCCGCGCCGCCTTGCGTTTCTCAAGCGAACCGGGATGGTCGAGGGCAACGATCACGTACAGCATGTTTGACTCCTGATCACTGGATGGGATGGAAAAGCCCGGCCGCCGGGTCGGCGGCATCGGTTTCCATGCGGCCGCTCATGCGGTCGACCTCGACCGTGAACAGGCGCGGCGAAACATTCGGGTCGCCGCCGCAATGCGCGTCATGCAACTCGTGGACGTCGACCACATAACCTTGCTGGTCGCTCGGGTAATGGATATAGCTCAGGCACTCGGGCGCGAGGGTACTCAGCTTGTTGCGCGCGATCGCGGCGCTGACCAGCTTCACCGCGTCGTCCTCCGTCGCCACGACGGGCTTCGGCGGACCCTCGGCCTCGGCGACCGACGCCGCGCTCGCCGGCGTGCCCGACGAGGCAGCCTGGTCGTCATGCGAACAGCCCGCGATCGCCAGCATGGCAACCGTCAGTACAAGAAGATGCCAACGCATGGCTCAGGCCTCGGGGCGCATATACGGGAAGAGCAGCACGTCGCGGATCGACGAAGACCCGGTCAGCAGCATGACCAGGCGGTCGATGCCGACGCCAAGGCCGCCGGTCGGCGGCAGGCCGACTTCCAGCGCGCGGATGTAGTCGGCGTCGAAGTGCATGGCCTCGTCGTCGCCGGCATCCTTGGCGTCGACCTGGGCCTGAAAGCGCGCGGCCTGGTCTTCCGGATCGTTGAGCTCGGAGAAGCCATTGGCCAGCTCTTTACCGTTGACGAAGAGCTCGAAGCGGTCGGTGATACCCGGATCGGTATCGCTCTCGCGCGCCAGTGGCGAGACCTCGACCGGATGGGCGGTAATGAAGGTCGGCTGGACCAGGGTGTGCTCGACGGTCTTCTCGAAGACTTCCAGCAGCAGCCGGCCCCAGCCGAAATCCTTCTTCACATGGATGCCGAGGCGTGCGGCGTGCGCGGCCATTTTCTCGCGGTCGCGGATGTCCCCCGGATGGATTTCCGGATTCAGTTCGAGCACCGCGTCCTCCATGCGCCAGCGGCGGAAGGCCGGCCCCACATCGACGGCCGCGCCATCCCAGACGAGCTCGGTAGTGTCGAGCACCGCGCGGGCGGACTCGCGGATCATCTCTTCGGTGAGGTCCATGATCTCGTGGTACGTGGCGTAGGCCTGGTACAGCTCGAGCATGGTGAACTCGGGATTGTGCCGGGTCGACACACCCTCGTTGCGGAAATTGCGGTTGATCTCGTACACGCGATCGAAACCGCCGACGACCAGGCGCTTGAGGTAAAGCTCCGGCGCCACGCGCAGGAACAGCGACATATCCAGCGCGTTGTGATGGGTCACGAACGGCCGCGCGGTGGCGCCACCGGGAATGACGTGCATCATCGGCGTTTCGACTTCCATGAAGCGGCGCGGTCGACTCCTCCAGCCACTTGCGGATAAAGCCGATGATCCTCGAGCGCAGCGCGAAGGTACGACGCGATTCCTCCGTGACGATCAGGTCGACATAACGCTGGCGATAGCGCTGTTCGACATCGGCCAGGCCGTGCCACTTGTCCGGCAGGGGACGCAGCGACTTGGTCAGCAAGCGCAGCACATCGACCTTGACCGACAGCTCGCCGGTCTTGGTCCGCATCAGCAGGCCTTCGGCACCGACGATATCGCCGACATCCCAACCCTTGAACGCCTCGTAGGCTCTCGCCGAGCGTGCCCTGGTGGATGAACAGCTGGATGCGCCCAGTGCCGTCCTGCAGTCTGCACGAAACTGACCTTGCCCTGCACGCGCGCAACACGACACGACCGGCAATGGCCACGCGGCGCGGTGCGCCCTCGATGGCTTCCGCGGTACACGTCTCCGCGTCGGCGAACTCGGCCTGCAGGTCCCCGGCGAAGCTGTCGACCTTGAAGTCATTGGGGAATGCGATGCCCTGCCCGCGCAGGCCTTTGAGTTTCTCGCGACGCTCCGCGATGAGCTTGTTCTCGTCCTGGATAACATCAGGTGCCGCCGCGGGCGTTGCGTTGTCGCTGGTCATGCGCGGTTTCCGTTGGGAAGCTTCTGTGGATGGAAGGCGATCAGGCATCGAGGCGCCTGGAGCCGGACAGGCCGGACTTCAGGCTGGCTTCGACGAATTCGTCGAGGTCGCCGTCGAGCACTTTCTGCGTGTCGGTGCGCTCGATGCCGGTGCGCAGATCCTTGATCCGCGACTGGTCGAGCACGTAGTTGCGGATCTGGCTGCCCCAGCCGATGTCCGACTTGGAGGCTTCCAGCGCGTCGCGCTCGGCGTTGCGCTTCTGTACCTCCAGCTCGTACAGCTTCGCCTTCAGCATCTTCATCGCGCGGTCGCGGTTGGCATGCTGGCTGCGTTCGGTCTGGCAGGCGACCACCGTATTGGTCGGCACATGGGTGATACGCACCGCCGACTCGGTCTTGTTGACGTGCTGGCCGCCGGCGCCCGAGGAGCGGTAGACGTCGGTCTTCAGGTCGGCCGGATTGATGTCGATCTCGATATCGTCGTCGATTTCCGGCGAGACGAAGACCGAGGTGAAGCTGGTGTGCCGGCGATTGTCCGAATCGAACGGGCTCTTGCGGACCAGACGATGCACGCCGGTCTCGGTCTTCAGCCAGCCATAGGCGTAGTCGCCCTCGACACGGAAAGTGGCCGATTTGATGCCCGCCACTTCGCCCGCGCTCGCTTCCATCAGCTCGGCCTTCCAGCCGCGCGATTCGGCCCAGCGCAGATACATGCGCAGGAGCATTTCCGCCCAGTCCTGGGCTTCGGTACCACCAGCACCGGCCTGGATATCGACGAAGGCATAGGCCGAATCCATCTGGCCGGAGAACATGCGGCGGAATTCGAGCTTGTTGACCTCGGCATCGAGCTTGGCGACATCGTCGGCCACCGACTGCACGGTGTCCTCGTCGCCGTCGGCGGCGGCCATTTCGAGCAGTTCGCCGGCATCGGCGAGGCCTGCGCTCAGCGTATCGATACCGTTGACGATCTGTTCGAGCTTGGCGCGTTCGCGGCCCAGCTCCTGCGCGCGCTGCGGGTCGTCCCATACAGTGGGGCTTTCCAGCTCGCGGCTTACTTCCTCAAGGCGTTCGCGCTTGACGGCGTAGTCAAAGGTACCCCCTAAGCGACTCGACACGGCCCTTGAGGTCCGCGATCTGCGCATGGATCGGATTGGTCTCGATCATGTCAGGCCAGCCTGCTTTCGTTGATTTGGCGCTCACGCGCCGGAGTAAACAAGGAATATTACCAGTTGTGGGGCGGATTTGTGGTTCCGGCGGGCGGGAAGCCGGCCAGGAGGCCGCGGCCAGCAGGTCCGTCCCCGGCACTCGCCCCGGCAACTCAGGTGACGTTTCGCCGCAGGATTTCACGCGGCCGCGACGCAAAAAGTTTCGCATCCGACCGACGAAAAAACCACTGCCCGCCTTGCTAGGATGCCGCCCACAGGGGGAGACACCAATGCTGAAACACACGATCCCGGCGCTCGGCGCCGTGGCGATTCTGCTCGTGCTTTGCTCGGGTGCCGCCGCCTTCGATGGCGTCACAGGACAGGAATCCCGACCAACTACCCCGGTTAGCCAGACGCCTCCGAGTCCGACAATCTCGGTGCCTGCCAAACCGAACAATCCATCGGAGGCACTTACCACGAGGGTCGATAACGACCTGATCAAGGCCGACGAAGGTGACCTGGACCGCCTCTACCAAATTCACGACGACCCGGTCTCCCATGTGCTTGCCGCCATGGCCCTGGAACGATTGCATCTGAACCTCGACAAATCGACCGAGGACGCCACAGCCTGTGAAAAAGTCCTGCATGTATCGCGGCCCGACATCGCCGCTTACTGCGCACTGTTCGCCGCCGGCAATGCACGGATGGAGGGACACCCACAGGACGCGAACCGCAAGGACCTTGATATAGCGCAACGCTACGCCATGGTGTTGCCTGCCGCGGAACTAATTGCACTCAGGAAACGTGTCGATGACGTTGGTGACCGGCCGGAATTCCGCGTGCACCGTCTAGACCGGACGATTACCTTGCAGCAGAGGATCCGGTCGTTCTATAAGGATCAGCGCTATGTGGAGGCGAGCGCCAATGGAGTGAGCAGGGGCTTGATAGTGGACACCGGAGGGTCCTGGCTGGTACTGGACAAACGTACCGCGTACTACTGGGGCGTTCACTTCACGGACGAAGAAAACCAGCACATCGGTGGTTCCTTCGGCGAAGATATCTCTATCCGTCACGGCTTGCTCGACCGACTCGAACTTGGTGGCATCGTCATGGAAAATATTCCGGTCGAGGTTGTCCCCAAAGGCCCGGAGTTGATGGGCATTAATATACTGAAGCAGCTTGGCGCAATTCGTATCAGCAAAGAAGCGCTGGTGGTCTATGGCGGTAACGATAGCCGACCAGCATGCAGCGGCCCGATGTTGGCAGCGTCCCCGCGCGATGGTTACAGCTTGTGGCTGATGCACAACGTCACAATCGACGGTACCGCGCAGCCGGTCATGATCAATACTGGCAGGGCGACATATCTGACTGGAAACGCCGCCGCGAAAGATCACTATGACGTTGATCCTACGGGCCACGGCTGGCTCTTTGACGTGAACATGCAGGCCATCAAAGTTGATATGAAGGTCGCCACCCGCGACGTTGTGATAGGCGGACAGCCAATAAAGATGCGCTTCGTCGTACTTCTGGGCGACAACTCGCCCTGGAGTTATGTCATGGGCAATCTCGCGCTTCAGGACATGGACTTCTATTTCGATTTCGACAATCGGCACTCCTGCCTGCTATTGCACGACAAGCTGTAGCAACCACTACAAAGCCTGCAGATGCACGCCGGCGACAGCGCGTCCCGAAGGATCGGCTTGGTTGGCGAAGGCGGGATCCCAGGCCAGCGCCGCGGGTGAGGAACAGGCGATTGATTTGCCGCCCGGCACGGTTGCCGCGCAGGCTTCGCCGGGGAAGTGCTTTTCGAACAGGCTGCGGTAGAGATACGCCTCCTTGGTCGCGGGTGGGTTGTACGGGAAGCGCGTGGCGGCGGCGGCGAATTCGCGGTCGCTGACCATGCGTTCGGCATGGGCCTTCAGCCCGTCGATCCAGCCATAGCCGACGCCATCGCTGAACTGCTCTTTCTGCCGCCAGAGGATCGCATCGGGCAGAGCCCCCTCGAAGGCCTCGCGCAGGATCGCCTTTTCAATCCGACCGCCACCGGCCATCTTGTGGCGTCGCGTCCATGCCCATGGCCACGTCCATGAATTCGAGATCGAGGAAGGGCACGCGCGCCTCGACGCCCCAGGCCATCATCGATTTGTTCGCGCGCAGGCAGTCGTAGCTGTGCAATGCATCGAGCTTGCGTACGGTTTCCTCGTGGAATTCGCGCGCCGAGGGCGCTTTGTGGAAGTACAGGTAACCGCCGAAGATCTCGTCGGAACCTTCGCCGGAGAGCACCATCTTCACCCCCATCGCCTTGATCCTGCGCGCCAGCAGGTACATCGGCGTCGACGCGCGAATGGTGGTCACGTCGTAGGTTTCGATATGGCGGATGACTTCGGGCAAGGCATCCAGGCCCTCTTCGAATGTATAGACGAAACCATGGTGCACGGTGCCGAGCGCGTCGGCGGCAATCTGGGCGGCTGCGAGGTCGGGTGAGCCTTCCAGCCCGATGGCGAAGGAATGCAGACGCGGCCACCAGGCTTCAGCGCGATCGTCCTCCTCGATGCGATGGCGGGCGAAGCGCATGGCGCAAGCGGCGACCAGCGAGGAATCGAGGCCGCCGGAGAGCAGTACGCCATAGGGTACGTCGGTCATCAGTTGCCGGTGGACGGCCTGCTCGAACGATTCGCGCAGTGCTTCCGGGGCGACCTCGCGGCCGAGGGTCCAGCCGTGGTCGCGCCAGGGCTTGCTGTAATAACGGGTCAACTGGCCGTTGCTGTCGTAGTAATGCCCGGGCGGGAACGCCGCCACGTCGGCGCAGACGCCGACCAGGGATTTCATTTCCGAGGCCACGCACAGCCTGCCCTGCGCGTCGTGTCCCCAATAGAGCGGGCACACGCCGAAGGGATCACGCGCGATCAGGTAGCGCTTTGCATCGCGGTCCCAGAGCGCAAACGCGAAGATCCCGTTGAGCTTGCCGACCAGATCGACACCATGCTCGCGGTACAGCGCGTTGATGACCTCGCAGTCCGAGCCCGTGATGAAGTCGTAGTCGCTGGCCGCGCGCAGTTCGCGGTGGTTGTAAATCTCGCCATTGACCGCCAGCGCCAGGCCGCCGTCGCGCGAACGCAGCGGTTGCGAACCGCTGGCCGGATCGACGATCGCCAGCCGTTCGTGGACCAGGATGGTGCCCTCGTCCATGTAGACGCCACTCCAGTCGGGGCCGCGATGGCGCTGCCGCTGCGAGAGCGCCAGTGCCTGCGTGCGCAAGGCGCCCAGATCATCGCCCGGCTGCAGTCCGAACATGCCGAAAATCGAACACATGACACTTCCCTCTGTTGTTTCTTACGGTCGGAAACGACGAAGGCCCGCTTTGTGGGCGGGCCTTCGTATGCGGTGTTGGCTTGTCCTGCTTCGCCTACACGCCGGCCCTCCCGATATTCCGGGCGTTATTATTCAGGCCGTTATTGTTCGCGCCGGCGCATGACATGCAGGCGTTGGGAACAGAACGATGGGCGATGACGGTGGACATGGCTCGAGTTGAGCAGAACCGCGGCGTCAGCGCAACCGCTTTTTGCCTCATGTTTCCGGCTCGCCCGAATCGAAAGGCTCGGCTATCCAGGTCCTGGCCTGCTCGAATTCCGCGTTGCTGAACAGGCGCAGTTCGGCCGGGGCCAGGAAGCCCAGGGTACGCGTCGTCGTGCGTATCCAGCCCAGGTCGGTGACCACGGCAACGCGGTCCCAGCCGCTGAAATGGCGGAAACCCAGCTTCAGGTCGTCCCACATGGCGCCAGGTTCGAATCCGGTGAATGCCGGACCGAGCTGGAAAAGGATGCGCAGTTTGCGATTGACCGCGAACGCGGCCTCGATATCGGGAACGATCACCGATTCGTAGTCCTTCGCGGTGAGTTTGCCGGTGGCCGAAAAACCGAGCGTACCCGGCGGCAGTCCCTGGATCTGTACGATCATGACGGCATCTCCTTGGCGGGGATCTCCATTGTGCTCCCTAGCCGTGTAGAAAGCGTCAGTCGGCCGGTTCCATGTGCTGCAAGAGCAAGCGCAACGATTCTCGCCCCTGCCAGTCATTGATGGTCAATTCATAGGCCGCGCGCATGCGAGCCGGCGGCGGCGTGCCGGTATAGGCATTGAACATCACCGCATCGAGCAGGTTGCCGGTGCGCGGGTCGCGCAGCTGCAGGCGCAGGTGGCGCTCCCCCATCGGCTTCCAGCTGGCGCAGTCGAACACGTTGTCGAACAGCGGCTGCGGGAAGGCCTGTCCCCAGGGGCCGCCGTCGCGAAGTTGTAGCGCCAGCGCCATGGTGAAATCGGCGGGCGCCAGTTCGCCGTCGGTATAGAGCCATGCAAGCAGACGCGCCTCGTCCAGCTGTTCGCGCGCATAGATGTCGAAAGCGGCGGCCAGGCGTGGGAAATCGACCGCGCGCAGACTGAGGCCGGCGGCCATCGCGTGACCGCCGAACTTCAGGATCATGCCCGGATGCCGTGCATCGATCGCGGCCAGTGCGTCGCGGATATGGAATCCGGCGATCGACCGCCCGGAACCGCGCAATTCGTCGCTGTCGTCGCCGGCCGGCGCAAAGGCGAACACGGGTCGATGCAGTCGCTCCTTCAGCTTCGAGGCGACCAGGCCGACCACCCCGGCATGCCAGCCCGGATCGAACAGGGCGACGCCGACCGCGTCGATGTCGGCCGTCCGCGCCACCATCGCCTCGGCCTCGGCGACCATGCCGGCCTGCAGTTCGCGGCGTTCCTGGTTGATCGCCGACAGCTGTTCGGCATAGCGACGCGCCTGCGCCGGCTCGTCCGTCAGCAGACAGGCCACGCCCAGGGCCATGTCCTCCAGGCGTCCGGCGGCATTGAGGCGCGGACCGATCGCGAAGGCCAGATCGGTGGCGGTGACGGTGCCGACGGAGCGATTGCTCGCTTCGATCAGCGCGGCGATACCCGGCGTGGCACGACCGCTGCGAATACGCTTGAGCCCGGCATCGACCAGGACACGGTTGTTGAAATCCAGTGGCACCAGGTCGGCCACGGTGCCGAGTGCGACCAGGTCCAGGAGGCCGGACAGGTCGGGCTCGCCGTGGGCGAAGCCGCCATGCGCGCGCATGTGCGCACGCAAGGCCAGCAACAGGTAGAACATCACGCCGACACCCGCCAGCGCCTTGCTCGGGAAACCGTCGCCGGCCAGGTTCGGATTGACCATCGCATCGGCGGCCGGCAGCTCGTCGCCGGGCAGATGGTGGTCGGTGACGATGACCTTGATCCCGCGCGCATGCGCCGCGGCGACCCCGGCGACGCTGGCGACGCCGTTGTCGACGGTGACGATAAAGTCCGGTGTCGGCGACAGCGAATCGACCAGGGCCTGGCTCAGGCCGTAGCCGTGCAGGAACCGGTTCGGCACTACATAGTCGACGCGCGACGCGCCGAGCATGCGCAGACCGCGCACCGCGACCGCCGCACCCGTCGCGCCATCGCAGTCATAGTCGCCGGCGATCACGATCGATGCGTTATCGCGGATCGCCTGATCGAGCAGTGCCACCGCGGTATCGATACCGCCCAGCAGGTTCGGTGGCAGCAGGCGCGCCAACCGGTGTTCGGCGCCATCGGGCGTCGGTACGCCACGCGCCGCATAGACACGTTGCAATACCGGATGTACCTGCGCAGCCCAGCCGCTGGGCGCGATACCGATGTCGCGTCGGCGCAACCGGTTGACGGTCACCGCGGCGCCTTGCGCCAGAAACGCAGGCGATGCAGCGCGCGCAGCGACCAGCGCTCGCCGCTGGCGAAGACCAGCCGGAGTTCATGGAAGCCGCCACCGCGCAGGCCGGCTTCGAGCATCGGCCACCAGTGCCCATCGATGCGCGTGACATCGCTGTCCAGCAGGTCGAGCAGTTCCACCGCCGCGGTTGCCTGGGGAGCGAAGGCGTCGCGACCGACCACATCGACGCCGGCGCGGGCGGCCAGCGCCCAGGCCATGAGGTCGTCGCTGGCGACGCGGCCCAGGCCGCTCTCGACCGAGGCCGGAAGCATGCCGCCGCCCCAGATCCAGACGCTGTTGATCGGCGGCCTGCCCTGCCGGCGACGCTGCTCGTTCAACGGATGCTGATGCAGGATCACCTGCGCTTCGGTCAGCAGCGCGCGCCAGCGACGGCCTTCGGGGCCCCTGGGCAGGTGCTCGAACAGGTCGGCACCCAGCGCGGCTTCAGGCGCGGCGAATTCCGGCAACTCGCTATACGCGGGCAGCCTGAGCTGCCAGTGCGAGGCGTCGCCGACGTCCAGCTTCATGCCGGCATCGGCGAATGTCTCGCGCAAAGCCTCGACCAGCGAGGCCGCATCGGCCATCGTCAGGTCCAGCCGTCCGCAGGCAAGCAGGCGCGCGCCGTTGAGTTCCGGCTGAATCCACGCCGGGTCGGCGCATAGCCACTGGTCCTTGCCGGCGTCGCCCGCCAGCAGCTGGCGGATCAGCGCAGCCGCCGGCAGGCCGCCTTCGGGCCACTGGAAATACCCGGCCAGCGCCGCGAAGTTTCCCGGTTCGCCGTCCGCGAGCCGATCGCCGCGCGCCAGCCATTCGCGCAAAGGCGATGCCGGCGCAAAACGGTCGAGGGGCGGCAGCAGCACATGGAGGTCGGACATGCGCGGCGCCACCCGTCAGCCTTCGATCTGGTCGAGCAGCTCGAGCCACTCGGACTCGAGCTGGTCCTTCTCGCGGCGGAACTCGCCCTGCTGCTGGCTGAGCCTGAGCAGCTCGCTGGTCGCGGCATGGTAGGTCGACGGATCGGCCAGCTTCGCCTCGATCGCGGAAAGCTCCTTGTCCAGCGTCGCCACACGCGTCTCGATCTTTTTCACGCGCTGGCGCAACGGCTTCTCCAGCTCGCGCTGTTCGGCCGACACCTTGCGCTTTTCGCGCGGGACCTCGACCGGCTCGGGCGCCGCTTTCACCGCCTTGTCCGCGGCGTTCTTGCGCACCTGCGCACTGGCGCGTGTCTTCAGCCAGCGGGCGTAGTCGTCCAGATCGCCGTCGAAGGCTTCGACCACGCTGTCGGCGACGCGCCACGAAACCGTCGCAGACCATGCCGAGCAGATGGCGATCATGCGAGACCAGCACCAGCGCGCCGTCGAATTCGGCGAGCGCATCGGCCAGCGCCTCGCGCATGTCGAGGTCCAGATGGTTGGTCGGCTCGTCGAGCAGCAGCAGGTTCGGCTTGTCCCAGGCGATCAGGGCCAGGGCCAGCCGCGCGCGCTCGCCACCGGAGAACGCGTCGACCTTTTCGAAGGCGCGCTCGCCGGCGAAGTTCCAGGTACCGAGGAAGTCGCGCAACTGCTGCTGGGTCGCCCGCGGCGCCTTGTCATAGCAGGTGGTCGAACGGGGTCGCGCCTTCCTGCAGGCTTTCCACCGTGTGCTGGGCGAAGTAACCGATCTTCAGGTCGCGGTGCATCGTGCGCTCGCCGGCCATCAGCTCCAGCTCGCCGACCAGGGTCTTCACCAAAGTGGATTTACCCGCGCCGTTCGGGCCCAGCAGGCCGATGCGGTCGCCCGCCTCCAGGCCGAAGCCGACGTCGTTCAGGATCTTCAGCGCGCCATAGCCGGCATCGACATGATCCAGGCGCAACATCGAGTCGGGCACCTTGTCCGGCGTGGCGAAGGAGAAGCGGAAGGCGCGCTCGGCGCGCACCGCCTCGGTGCCGGCCATCTTTTCCAGGCGTTTCATGCGCGACTGCGCCTGCTTGGCCTTGCTCGCCTTGGCCTTGAAGCGGTCGACGAAGGACTGCAGGTGGGCGCGCTCGGCCTGCTCGCGCTCATGGGTGATCTGCTGCTGACGCAGGTGTTCGGCGCGCTGGCGCTCGAACTGCGAATAGTCGCCGGTATAGAGCTTGGCCTTGCCGTCGTGCAGATGCAGGGTGTGCGAAATCACCCCGTCGAGGAATTCGCGATCGTGCGAGATCACCAGCAAGGTGCCCTGGTAACGGCGCAACCACTCTTCCAGCCAGAGCACGGCGTCCAGGTCGAGATGGTTGGTCGGCTCGTCGAGCAGCAGCAGATCCGACGGCGCCATCAGCGCGCGGGCCAGGTTCAGGCGCACGCGCCAGCCGCCGGAGAACGAGGCGACCGGGCGCTCATGCGTTTCCGGAGCGAAGCCAAGGCCATGCAGCAGGCGACCGGCACGCGCATGGGCGTCGTAGCCGTTCAGTTCCTCGATGCGGTGATGCGCGGCGGCGACGGCCTCGTGGTCGCCGGCGGCGGACGCCCGGGCCTCTTCGCGGATCGCGGCAGCCACCTCGACATCGCCGCCCAGGACGTATTCGATTGCCGGATCGGGCAGCGCCGGGGTCTCCTGGTCGACCGCGGCCAGGCGCAGCCGTGCCGGGACCTCCAGTTCTCCCAGGTCCGGCTCGACCTCGCCCTTGAGGGCGGCGAACAGGCTCGACTTGCCGCAGCCGTTGCGCCCGATCACGCCCAGACGCCACCCGCTTTGCAGGGTGAGGTCGATGTCCGAGAGCAGCAGGCGGCTGCCGCGGCGCAAGGCGAAGTGGCGGAAGGAGATCATGGGAGGCAAGGCAACTGGTACGGCACAGCCGCGCATGATAACCGGGATGGGCTACCGGCTGGTGGCGGTGGTAAAAGGAGACGTATCCCACAGGACGCGCGCCGCGCCCGCGCTCACCCGTAGCGCCTTGCGATGGCTTCTGTTAAAACGTCGCTGCGCTCTTAGCGGCGTTCCAGGGGAAGCTCACGATGTCCAAGTTCGTCGCAATCGTACCGATGGTGGCCCTGCTGGCCGGCCTGGCTGGCGCTGGCGTGTCCACGCCCGCCCATGCCGATGACCTGCTGATCCATCGCGTCCAGCAGGAAAAGACCATGGACCTGCCGAAGAAGGGCATGAGCATGGCCGAGGTCGAGCGCAAGTACGGCGCCCCGCAAGCCAAGCTCGACCCGCGCGGCGGCGGCAGCGTGCACCAGCCGGTGATCAACCGCTGGCAGTACCCGACCTATATCGTCTATTTCGAGAAGAGCCACGTCGTCCACACCGTGCTGAACACCCCGGCCGGCAACAACACGAATCCCGCTGCCGCCCATTAACGCGCGCCCAGGCAGAAGCCGCCCATCCCCTCATCGTCATCCCGGCGCAGGCCGGGATCCAGTGGCGATCACCGACACGAGGCCACGATGTCGCGCCTTGCATCCCGCCGGCTCGGTTCCGGCGCTGCGCTCGGCATCAGCTCGCTGGTAGCATCGCGCCGCAGCCGCTCGGTCATGGTGAACAGGCCCTACAATACCGGGCCTCGCATCCCCATATCCCGACGATGACCGCCTCCCCGCAGACCGCCACCGCCAGCCATGCCGCCTTCCGCCTGCCGGCGGAATGGGAGCCGCAGGCCGCCGTCCTGATCGCCTGGCCGCACGCCGGCACCGACTGGGCCGAACGCCTGGCCGAGGTCGAAACGACCTATGTCGCGCTGGCCGCGGCCGTGACCCGCTTCCAGCCGCTGATCGTCGTCGTTGCCGACACGCGGCTGCGCGAGCACGCGACCGCGCGGCTGCGCGACGCGGGCGTCGACCTGTCCCGGGTCCGTTTCGTCGAGCTGCCGTACGACGACACCTGGCTGCGCGATTCGGGCCCGATCACCCTGGTCGACGGCGAGGGCAAGGTCTTGCTCACCGACTTCCGCTTCACCGGCTGGGGCGGCAAGTTCGGTGCCGAACAGGACGATGCACTGATCGCCGGCCTCGTGTCCGAAGGCGTCTTCGGCAAGGCCGGGCACAAGCGCATCGACTGGGCGCTGGAAGGCGGCGGCATCGAGAGCGACGGCGAAGGCACGGTGCTGACCACCTGGCGCTGCCTGATCCAGCGGCATCCGGAGCAGTCGCGCGAAGACATGAGCGAGATGCTGGCATCCAACCTGCACGCCGAGCGCATCCTCTGGCTCGACCACGGCTACCTCGAAGGCGACGACACCGACGCGCATATCGACACGCTCGCCCGCTTCGCGCCCGGCGAGCGCATCGTGTTCCAGGCCTGCGACGACCCGGCCGATCCGCACTACGACGAACTCGGCCACATGGGCAGGGAGCTGGCCGCGCTGCGCACGAAGGATGGCAAGCCTTACCAGCTTTATCCGCTGCCCTGGGCCGAGCCCATCCTCGACGAAGGCCGCCGGCTGGCGGCCTCGTATGCGAACTATCTGATCGTCAACGGCGCGGTACTGGTGCCCGCTTATGGCGACAAGGCCGACGACGAGGCCGCGCGGGTCATCGGCGCGGCGCATCCGGGCCGTATCGTCGTGCAGGTGCCGTGCCGTCCGCTGATCTGGCAGAACGGCAGCCTGCACTGCATCACCATGCAATTGCCTGCAGCGACGCTGGCCGGCTGACGGGAAGGAAAGAGATGACGCGCAAGACCCTCAAAGTCGCCCTGCTCCAGGAAACCGATCGCGGCAGCCGCGACGCCAACCTCGACGCCATCGAAGCCGGCCTGCGCGACGCGGCCAAGGCCGGCGTCGAGCTGGTGCTCCTGCAGGAACTGCACAACGGTCCGTACTTCTGCCAGCGCGAAAGCGTCGACACCTTCGACCTGGCCGAAACCATTCCCGGCCCGAGCACCGAACGGCTGGGCAAGCTCGCCGAGGAGCTGAAGCTGGTCGTCGTCGCCTCGCTGTTCGAGAAACGCGCCACCGGGCTGTATCACAACACCGCCGTGGTCTTCGATCGGTCGCGGGCGATCGCCGGACGCTATCGCAAGATGCATATTCCGGACGATCCGGCCTTCTACGAAAAATTCTATTTCACCCCCGGCGACCTCGGCTTCGATCCGATCCCGACCTCGGTCGGCAAACTTGGCGTGCTGGTCTGCTGGGACCAGTGGTATCCGGAAGCGGCGCGGCTGATGGCGCTGGCCGGTGCCGACCTGCTGTTCTACCCGACCGCGATCGGCTGGGATCCCAGCGACGACGACGCGGAGAAAGCGCGCCAGCGCGATGCATGGATCACCGTGCAGCGCGGGCACGCGGTCGCCAACGGCCTGCCCTTGCTCGCCTGCAATCGCACCGGCTTCGAGAGCGATCCGTCCGGCGTAGGCAACGGCATCCAGTTCTGGGGCTCGAGCTTCGTCGCCGGTCCACAGGGCGAGTTCCTCGCCCAGGCCGGCACCGATGGCCGCGAGCTGCTGATCGTCGAAGTCGACATGCAGCGCAGCGAGAATGTGCGCCGCATCTGGCCCTTCCTGCGCGACCGCCGCATCGATGCCTACGGCGACCTGGTCAGGCGTTTCCGCGATTGACCCGTATTTACTTTCGAATGACGACCGCATGACTCTTGCCGAAACCGCCGCACCCCTGCCGCCCGCGCTCGCCGGCCAGCCCATCGAGCGCGTCGTGCGCGACGGCATCGAGTACGTGGTGCTCGGTACCGCGCATGTCTCGCGCGCCAGCGTCGAGGCCGTCGATGCGCTGCTCGAACGGGAGCACTTCGATGCCGTGGCGGTCGAGCTGTGCGACAGCCGCGCACAAGGCATCCGCGACCCTGAAGCCTTCAAGCAGATGGATCTGTTCCAGGTGATCCGCCAGGGCAAGGCCGGGATGGTCGCGGCCAGCCTGGTGCTGTCCTCGTTCCAGAAGCGGCTGGCCGCCCAGTACGGGATCGAGCCCGGCGCGGAGATGAAGGCCGCGATGGACGGCGCCGAGGCGCGGGGTCTCCCGGTCTGGCTGGTCGATCGCGAGGTCGGCGTGACGCTGAAGCGTTCCTGGCGCAGCGTCGGCTTCTTCCAGCGCTTCGGCCTGCTCGCCGGCATGCTCGGTAGCGTGTTCGAGCGCGAGGAGATCGCCGAGGAAGACATCGAGAAGCTCAAGCAGACCGACCTGCTGGAAAGCGCCTTCAGCGAATTCGCCAACGGGTCGGCGCCGCTGTATCGCGCGCTGATCGGCGAGCGCGACGAATACATGGCGGCGCGCCTGCGCGCAGAATGCCGCGCGCGTCGATCGCAGCGAGCCGCGCCGGGTGCTGGTGGTGATCGGCGCCGGGCATCTGAAGGGCCTGGTCGAGCAGATCCGTACCCAGCAGGCCGACCCGGCGACACTGGCCGAGGAACTGGCGCGGACCCCACCGGCCTCGCGCTGGCCGAAATGGATCGCACTCGGCCTGGTCCTCGCCATCTTCGTCGCCATCGGCTTCGCCTTCCACCGCAACACCGGGCTCGGCGCGGATGCGCTGAAGAGCTGGGTGCTGTTCACCGCGGGCCTGGCCGGCCTTGGCGCGATCGCCGCCGGAGCCCATCCGGTGAGCATCCTCGCCGCGATCGTCGCCGCGCCACTGAAGCCATTCCGCCCCGGTATTCCCTCCGGCGGCTTCAGCGCGATGGCCGAGGCCTGGATCCGCAAACCGCGCGTGGCCGACTTCGAGACCCTGCGCGACGACGTCGGTCACTGGAGCGGCTGGTGGAAGAACCGCGTCGCACGGACCCTGCTGAACTTCTTCCTGGTCTGCCTGGGCACCATCGCCGGCGAATACATCGCCGGTTTCCACATCATCAAGAGCCTTCTCTGAGGCCCTCCTGACATCCGAAGTTGTCGGTTGTCGAACGCAGCCTCTATACTTCGCCGGTTCTTAATCCCGGACGTGCGCCGGAACCGTGGGATATCTCCAATGAAGCGACTGCAACTGCTTGGCCTGGCGACGATCGCCCTGTGTGCGTTCGGCAGCGTCCATGCCGAAGGCGACAAGGCCGCCGGCAAGGCCCTGATCTATACCTGCTCCGGTTGCCACGGCGTGCCGGGCTACGAGAATGCATACCCGTCGTACCACGTTCCGCATATCGCCGGGCAGAACGAGCAATACATCATCAACGCACTGCATGAATACAAGAGTGGCGGGCGCAAGCACCCCACCATGGGTGCGCAGGCGCAGAGCATGTCCGATAAGGAAATCGCCGACATCGCCGCCTATCTTTCCAGTCTCGAAAAGTAAGTCCCGAGGATTACGCATGAAACGTGCGATTACCCTGCTTTCGTTCGGCGCCATCCTGGCGTTGTCCGCCTCCCAAGTCATGGCTTCGGGCGATATCGACCGCGGCAAGACCAAGGTCGCCACCTGCGTGGCCTGCCACGGCCAGGACGGCAACTCGGTCGACCCGCAATACCCGCGCCTTGCCGGCCAGTACGCGGACTACCTCGCCCGCGCGCTGCACGAGTATCGCAACGGCGATCGCGACAACCCGATCATGAAGGGTTTCGCCGCCACCATGTCCGACCAGGACATCGATGACGTCGCCGCTTATTTCTCGAACATGCCGACCAAGCTGCACGGTCTGGAACACGATACCCAGGGCTCGAACTAGGATCCGCGGATATCGCAAGAAAAAAAGCCCGCTTTCGCGGGCTTTTTTTTGGTTCTTCACGGATTCAACCCGGCGAAGAGCAGTGACCCTTCAGCGCAGGGCGGATGCCCCCTCGGCTTTGCTGTAATACGGTTTCTCGCCCGTCTTGTGATCCGTCGCATCGCGCACTTCGGTGATCTCCGGGAAACGCTCGCGCAAGGTTTTCTCGACACCCTGCTTCAGGGTCACATCGACCATGCCGCAGCCGTGGCAACCGCCGCCGAACTGCAGGACCACCACGCCTTCGGCATCGACCTCGAGCAAGGAGATGCGGCCGCCATGCGAGGCCACCTGCGGATTGATCTCGGTCTCCAGCACGTAGCGCACGCGCTCGACCAGGCTCGCGCCCTCGCCCGGCTCCTCGCCCTTGATCTTCGGCGCGCGGATATTCAACTGGCCACCGGTCGCGTTCGTCTCGTAGTCGATATCGGCCGGATCCAGCCAGCGCACGCTCGCGCCCTCGATGTACAGGTTGAAACCGGTGCATTCGACGGTCCACTCATCGCCGTTGAGCTCGTCCGGTTCGCAGAACTCCAGTTCGCACTTCGCCGCCGGCGTGCCGGCTGCCACCACGCGCAGGCGGATGCCCAGCCCGTCGATGCCCTGTTGCGAGAGCAGACGCTGGAAATGGCTTTGCGCGCGTTCGGTAATATCGATCATGCCTGACTCCGTGAAGATCGCGCCGGGGACGCGCGATGGGAAACAGCACCATTTTAGTCCACATTCGACATGGCTGCCGCGCTTTGACATTTCAACGGCAAACTTCGACGCTTCGCATCCTCCATAGCGACTCCCCGGGAATCGGAATGAACCTTTCTTCGCTCGCCTCGCAGCACTGCAAGCCCCGCAAGGGCAAGGAAAACGCCCTGGACGACGCCCGGATCGCCGAGCGACTGGCGGTCCTGCCCGGCTGGACCCGGACGGCGGACGGCAAGGCGATCGTCAAGGATTTCCGCTTCGACGACTTCCACCGGACCCTGGGCTTTATCAACGCCGTCGGCTTCATGGCCAACCACGAGGACCATCATCCGGACATCGAGGCCGGCTATGGCCACTGCCACCTGCTCTGGTCCACGCATGACGTCGGCGGGCTGTCGGAGAACGATTTCATCTGCGCCGCACGG
Source organism: uncultured Gammaproteobacteria bacterium (assembly GCA_963847335.1). Taxonomy (GTDB): domain Bacteria; phylum Pseudomonadota; class Gammaproteobacteria; order Xanthomonadales; family Rhodanobacteraceae; genus Luteibacter. Next base: position 527,267 of record CAWJZF010000007.1, on the reverse strand, counting down.
GTGGAAGCCTTGCTGGAACGCTGAGCATGAGCCAGCGCCGACTGCTGTCCGCCGCGGGATTCATCCTGCTGGTCGTCGTCAGTCTCGTGGGCCTGCATACATGCGCGGCGCTGTCGACCGCCAGCGAGCTGGGCCATGCCGCCGCCGAGGATGCGGCGGCCTATCAGGCGGGCGGTTCGCCATGGCAGTGGCATTTCACGGGCAAGAATGACCTGGTCGCCGGCCGCGCGTTTGGCGCGGCGACGGTTTCCGTGGGCGCGGACGGCCTGGGCGTGACCAGCCTCGACGGCACGCCGTTCGAGCTCGGTTTCCCGCTGGCCCGCACGGCCGATATCGCAAGGCTGCCCGCCCTGCATCTGGACATCGCCGCCGACCAGCCGGCCACCGCGACCCTCGTGATTCGAGAGGGCGAGGCCACACCGCAACGGACCGCCCCCGATGCGCTGCACCTGGTACCTGGGGCAAAGACTTATGGCGCTCGCCTGGATCGGGTCGACTGGCTCGATGAAAGCGGCGCCCCTGCGGCGATGCCGAAGCACGCTGCGATGCTGCGCCTGCGCGTAACCATGCCGGCACAGGCACGCCTGATCCTGCGCGCCGCGGGGCTGGCCGCGCCTTCGGCATTTGCCGTGCCGACAGTCGAGCTGCCACGCGGTCTTTCCGCCGAGGACACGCTGCGTCGGCGCGACGAGATCCATGCCGCCACGCCGGCCGCCCTGGTCGTGCCCGCCACAGGCATGGCGCCGCGCCCTGTCGCCTTTGTCCCGGCGTGGCTGGCGGGCACGGTGTATGCGCTTTTGCTGGCATTCCTGGCCTGGCGGCCATCGACGGCCCGCTGGCGTGCCTGGCTGGACGTCGCCGCCTGTCTCGCCGGGCCGTTCTGGCTGATCGCCGGCCTGCAGCTGGGGTTGCGGCCTCAACCGATACCGTTGGCGGCTTTTGTCGCCGGACTGCTCTATGCCGCTCACCTTGCCTTTGTGCGGCGCCTGGGCGACTGGCATTGGCTGGGTAAGCCTGCGGCCTATCCGTTGCCACTCATAGCCGTACCCGTCGCGCTGGTCGTCGCGCTGGCCTTCGGCCATGGGCCGTGGCCGATCGCGCCCGGTCACGCGTTGACCTATCTCGGCTGGGCCTTGCTGCAACAGTGGCTGCTGCTCGCCGTGGTGCTCGGGCGGCTCGAAACCGCGACCTCACGGAACCTGGCGATCTGGCTGACCGCCCTGCTGTTCGCCGTGCTGCACACGCCGAACGGCCTGTTGATGCAGCTTTGCTTCGTCGCCGAGCTCGGCTGGGCCTGGTGCTTCCTGCGCACGCGCGCCCTGCTCCCGGTCGCGCTGGCCCATGCCGCCTGCGCCCTGCTGCTCGAGTCGATGCTCGCCGGCGGCGCCTTGCGTTCGCTCGAGGTCAGTGCCCGCTTTTTCCTGTAGCGGCGAGCTTGTCCAGGAAGGTCTTCAGTTCGTCCGGCAAAGGCGCGGAAAACGAATAAGAGCGGCCGTCCAGATCGAAGCTCATATGCGAAGCGTGTAGAAACATCCGCTTCAAGCCGATGTTTTTCATGGCCTTGTTCTTGTCCGGATCGCCGTATTTCGGATCGCCCGCCAGCGCATGGCCGATGTACTGGGCGTGGACGCGAATCTGGTGGGTGCGGCCGGTACCCAGGGTCGCCAGCATCAGCCGCGCGTCCGGGTACTGCTCCATCTCCTGGAAATAGGTCAGCGAGGGTTTGCCGCCATCGGCGACCCGCACCATTCGCTCGCCACCCTGCATGGTTGACTTCAACAAGGGCGCGTTGACGTCGAACTTTGCCTTGCGCGGGCGGCCGGTCATCAGGCACAGGTACTGCTTGACCACCTGGCCCTCGCGAATCAGTTCCTGGAGGCCGGTCAGGCCGGCGCGGGTCTTGGCGAAGACCAGCACGCCGCTGGTGTCGCGGTCGAGCCGGTGGACCAGTTCGAGGGAGTCGCCCGGTCGCGACGCGCGAAGCAATTCGATCGCGCCGTGGCTGACCCCGCTGCCGCCGTGGGCGGCGACGCCGACGGGCTTGTCGATGACCAGGAAATGCTTGTCCTCGAATATAATTGCCTCGGCAACCTCTTTCACCTTGCCGCTGCGCGGGGCCTCGTTCTCATCTTTCTCCGCGACGCGAACCGGCGGAATCCGCAGGATATCGCCGGCGGCCAGACGGGTATCGGGCTTGGCCCGTTTACCGTTGATGCGGACCTGTCCGGTGCGCAGCAGACGGTAAATCATGCTGCGCGGCACGCCTTTGAGAATTGTCACAAGGGCGTTGTCGACCCGCTGTCCATCACGCTCGGGCCCGATGTCGAGCATCCGTACGCCTGGCGTGCCGCCAGTGGAAGTTACCGTCTGCATTGAAAAAATCCGAATTAGATAGGATACTCGGCCGGCGCTATGCCCTGCCTGCGGACTACCCTCTCGTGGGGCGCCCGCCCGTCACGCCGGCGAGGATTTGCGACGGTAGCCTTACAGGCTGGCCGGCCGCGGATCCCTTTCATCGTAACGGTTCGGATCGCGATTGTCCGTTTTCCTGCATGGATGCGGATCGGATGCGAGGCGCTGATGCCACGAATCACGCCGGGACCTCCCAAGGGTGCCGGACCACTGTAGCTTCACAGCTCACCGCTGCGGCGCGATTCCCCCGGCAGGCCGCCAAGAGGCGCCACCGAGGGTCAAGCGGCCGCGCGGCAAGCCCAAGGACCATCACAATGAAACGTATGTTGATCAACGCGACTCAGCGCGAAGAGTTGCGCGTGGCCATCGTAGACGGCCAGAACCTTTACGATCTCGATATCGAAATACCTTCCCGCGAGCAGAAAAAAGCCAATATTTACAAAGGCCGGATCACTCGCGTTGAAGCGTCGCTCGAAGCCTGCTTCGTCGATTACGGCGCCGAGCGCCACGGCTTCCTGCCGCTGAAGGAAATCTCCCGCGACTACTTCACCGCCGGCCTGGACCCCAACAAGTCCAATATCCGTGAGCTGCTGAAGGAAGGTCAGGAAGTCATCGTCCAGGTCGAGAAGGAAGAGCGCGGCAACAAGGGTGCCGCCCTGACCACCTTCATCAGCCTGGCCGGCCGTTACATGGTGCTGATGCCGAACAATCCCCGTGCTGGCGGCGTGTCCCGTCGCATCGAGGGCGAAGACCGGCAGGCGCTGAAGGAAGCCCTGGACCACCTGGCCGTACCCGACGACATGGGCCTGATCGTGCGCACCGCCGGCATGGGCCGCGACGCCGAAGAGCTCCAGTGGGACCTCGATTACCTGCTCCAGCTGTGGAAATCGATCTCGTCCGCGGCGACCTCGCAAAAGGCGCCGTTCCTGATCTACCAGGAATCGAAGCTGTTCATCCGCGCCCTGCGCGACTACCTGCGCAACGACATCGGCGAAATCCTGATCGACGAGGAGTCGCTGTTCAACGACGCCCGCGACTTCGTCCAGCAGGTCATGCCGAACAACCTGCGCAAGCTCAAGCTGTACCAGGACGCGACCCCGCTGTTCTCCCGGTACCAGATCGAGACGCAGATCGAGAATATTTTCGAACGCAGCGTCCGCCTGCCCTCCGGCGGCTCGATCGTGATCGACCAGACCGAAGCGCTGACCGCCGTCGACATCAACTCGTCCAAGGCGACCAAGGGCAGCGACATCGAGGAAACGGCGTTCAACACCAATTGCGAAGCCGCGGTCGAGATCGCCCGCCAGCTGCGCATCCGCGACGCCGGCGGCCTGATCGTGATCGACTTCATCGACATGGACAGCCCGCGCCACCAGCGCGAAGTCGAGGAAAAACTCAAGGACGCCCTCAAGGCCGACCGCGCCCGCGTGCAGATCGGGCGCATCTCGCGCTTCGGCCTGCTCGAGATGTCGCGCCAGCGCCTGCGTCCGAGCCTCGGCGAAGCCACCCAGATCGTCTGCCCGCGCTGCGACGGCCATGGCCATATCCGCAGCGTCGAGTCGCTGTCGCTGTCGACCCTGCGCCTGATCGAAGAGCACGCGATGAAGGAAAACACCGGCCAGGTGCTGGTGCAGGCGCCGCCGACGGTCGCCAACTTCATGCTCAACGAGAAGCGTGCCAGCGTCGTCGAGATCGAGCTGCGCCATAACGTGCACGTGGTGGTCGTCGCCGACGACAAGCTCGAGACCCCGCATATCGAGATCCAGCGCATCCGCGAAGCGGACATGGGCGAGCACAGCAAGCCGAGCTACGACCGCGTTACCCCGGTCGTCGCCACCGCGCTGCCGAAAATGGGCCAGGCCCTGGGCAGTGGCGAACAGCCGCTGGTCAGCGGCGTCGTGCCGGCCACGCCGGCTCCGATCCGCGAAGAACTTCCCGAACCGATCGCGCCCGTCGCGGCCGTTGCACGCCAGGTGCCGGCGGCACCGACCGGCGGTCTGCTCTCGCGCCTGTTCGGCTTGTTCCGTGGCCCCGCGGCCGCCGAGCCCGCCCCCACGCCGACGCGGGCGGAAACATCCTCGCAGGCCCAGCGCCAGAACCGCCGCGACGAGCGTGGGTCTTCGCAGCGCCAGGGCGGCAACCAGCGTAGCGGTGGCCGGACCGGCGAGCGGACCAGGGACCAGGCCAGCGCACCGCGTCAGGCCCAGCCGCAGCAGCAGAAGAACAAGCAGCCGCGTCCCGAGCGGGGCGAAGGCCAGCAGCCGCGCCAGCAGCAGCCGAAGCGCGAGCCGAAGCCGGATCAGCAGAACGCCCAGGGGCAGAATGAGCGCAAGCCGCAGCAGCCGCGGGCCGAGCGCCAGCCTGGTGCCGCGCAGCAGGCCCAGCAACAGCCGCGCCAGCAGACCCCGGCGGCAGCGAAACCCGCCGCACCGGTCGCCGATCCCGCATTGAAAGACGCGGTCGCGCTCGACGCCGCCGACATCGCCGTCGTCAATGCCGGCGATGTCGTGGCAGCGGAGACCGGCGATAGCGCCAAGGACGCCGAGAGCGGCCAGCGCCGTCGTCGCGGTCGCCGTGGCGGCCGTCGCCGTCGTCGCCAGGACGATGCCGCACCGGCTTCGGCCGGTGGCGACGAGTCGTCGCTGGACCGCGATTTCGACGACGAGGACGACGATGAATCGCCGACCGTCGCCGCGACCGCCCAGCCGCCGGCTCGCGAAAAGCGCGATGCCGCCGCACCGCGTGCCGCGATCGCGCCGGCAGCCGATACGACCGTGACCGACCGCGAACCGGTCGCCCTGTCCTCGTCGACCGTTCCGCCCGTCTTCGAGACGGCGACCGGAAATGAGCGTCCCAGCGAGCCGGCCAGGCCCGTCGCAGCGCCTGCCGAAACCGCGCCCGTCGTCGAGCGCGCCGTCAGCGCCGGGCAGACCGATCGCCCGAAACCGGCGACCTCGTTCACCTTGCCGCCGCTGCCGCCGTTGCCCGCTGCAACCACGCCGGCTGCTGAAACATCCACCGTCACGGCTCCGGTCGCCGTGAAGGCAAGCGCACCCACGATCGCGCCGGTGGCCACCTCGCCGGTCGTGACGCCGGCTGCCACGCCGGCACCGGTCGCCCCCGCGGTGGTCGTTGCTCCGGCGGCGGTCACGCCTCCTGTGTCCGCGGCCGCTCCCGCCAACACTCCCGTGGCGCCCGGTCCGGTCGTCGCTGCACCCGCAGTCCCCGCTCCGGCCATGCCGGTGGCCTCGACCGCACCGATCGCACCGTCCGCCGCCGCTCCGACACCGGTTGCTCCGTTGCCGGTCGCGGAAACGAAGGCGCCGGTCGCTCCTGCCGCAACGATCGCCCAGCCGGTGGAACAGGTCCGCCGTCCCGCCGAGCCTGTGGCAACGGAAACCGTGAGGCACGAACCCGTAGCGGCACCGCCCCAGGCGACGCCCGCTCCGGCGGCTCCCGCGACCGTTGTTGTTGCGCCGACCCCGGCACCTGTTCCGACGCCGGCGACACCGGTAACGAACGTCACGCCGCCTGCGTCCGCGCCGGATGAACCGGTGCGTCATCTGCCGGCACAAGGCGACCTTCTCTCACGGCACGCCCATGCGGAGCCGATGACTCCCGCCGCGACATCCCACGTGCCGGATCAGGACGAAGATGACGCCTCGGAAGAACGCAAGCAGCAGAGCTGAGATAGTCCGCTGGTCGGACGTCGCCCATCCCGATGGGCGACGTCACACAAAAAAATCCCGGCATTGCCGGGATTTTTTTCGATTGGCGAGCCTGCTTTCGCCGCGGTGGTCGTCAGACGCCGACCTGGTGATTGTGTGTATCGAGCAGGCCATGCACCGTCATCAAATGGGCAAGCCCGACGATATGATCGACATGCAGTTTTTCCATCAGGCGCTGCTTGTAGGTCGAGACGGTTTTCGGACTCAGGTTCAGCCGCTCACCGATCATGGTCAACGGCATGCCTCGCACGAGCATCATCGCCACTTCCATTTCGCGGCTGGACAAGGTGTCGAACGGCGAATCGGAGCCATCGAGCGTCGCCAGCGCGAGTTGCTGCGCGACAGCTGGCGCAAGGTAGCGACGTCCGCCCGCGACCTGCCTTACCGCACTCAGCAATTCGTCGGCTGAACAGCCCTTGGTGAGGTAACCGAGCGCACCGGCATCGAGCAGGCGCTTGGGGAAGCGCGCGTCGTCGACCACGGTAAGGATCACGATATGCGTACGCAGCTTGGCGCGAATCACCCGTTCGGTAAGTTCCACGCCGCTCATACCAGGCATATGGACATCCACCAGGGCAATATCCGGCGCGAGGCTGCGGATAAGGCGGAGACCTTCTTCGGCGGTACCGGCCTCGCCACGGATACGGATATCGGCCTGCTGCTGCAGGATCATCCGGAAACCGGTGCGAACCAGTTCATGGTCATCGACCAACACGACATTAATCACGTTCCACCCTCCATGGGTTGACTGCACGGAACATTGCCAGAAAACCCGTCATGGTTACGTCCGTACAATGCCATAAATTTCCGGCATCAGGTTAACTGGCAGATTACAGCGACATCGATGCCCTGGTCGTGAGCGAACCTGTGCGACGGCTGTCGATTCCACGTAACTCCGTGTCAGTCTTTCCGGAAGACCATGTAAGGGATTGCCGCCCGGCGGCCGTTGGTGAATTCGGTCGAAACGCAGGAACGCCAACGAATGCCTGAGCGACACCGCCAACGGTGAATGGGGAGTACATCTGGTGCCGGAGTGGGCATCCAGATCCACGTTCTGATGCGGCTTCCCGGCCGCAACCTTGCCGGTTACTCCCATTGTTACTCACCGACTCGGCCGCCTAGATCGGCCTATATCAGGCGGGGTGATTCACTGGGGGGACGGATTATGGGGAAGGCACTTCTTGCCGTGCTAGTCGTCGGCCTGATCGGGTGCGCGACCGGCTATCAGACAAAGGGTTGGTCAGGCGGTTTCAGCGAAACTCAGTTGTCGCCCGACACCTTCATGGTCAATTTCGCGGCCAATGCCTACACGACGCCCGAGCAGGCATCAGATTTCGCAATTCTGCGGGCAGCGGATAAGTCGGAAGCCCTGGGCGGCGACCACTTTGCCATCCTCAACGGGGCGGAATCGGCGACGACGGGGGCCGTCACGGTCAACACGGCGGCTTACGGCGAGAACACCGCCATCTCGACGGGAGGGATATTCCCGGTGGTCAAGCCCAACAGCAAACTCATGGTCCGATGCTTCAAGGGCCAGCCGGAGGGCGTCCAGGCATTCGACGTAGCCTTTATCCAGTCGAGCATCCGGGGCAAGTACAAACTCAAGCAGTACGCGGTAGCCAAGTGAGGGGCGCGGTTGTGGTCGCCTGTCTCACCTTGGCGGCCTGCTCCACGGCTGACCGTATTCGGGGGCCAAATGGCGAGGGGCTGCTAATGGTCGAGAGCGGGGCGGCTACGTCGTTTCCCGTTTGCTACAAGCGGGCCGAGAAACGGCCCTTGGGACAAATATCGATCGTTACATGCCGATCGCCGTCTTTACGACGTTAAAGACCCCGCTGGCCGGAGCTACTTCCTTTCGATCACCGAGCAGCTTTCTGACGATGATGCGACAGCGTTTGGCAGGACCCGAGTGGTACTGGCTAGAGGGCGCCAGATGAAAGACGATTCCGTGGTGATAAGTGCGCCCAGCGAGCAACGTCACGGGGAGTGGTTATTGGCATGACACCAAAGTGTGTGTAGGCCCGAAAATCAAAGTCTGTTCCACAGAGGCATTTTATGTACGTACTTTGATAGGCGCCAATCAGCAAAGTTTGGGCAAAATCCACGGATGTTGCGTCTACGAAAAAGCTTGCGCGGAGACCCTCCGCGCAAGCTTTTCTATGGGACTAAACCTCAGGATGCTGAGCCCGGACTATGCTTCCCCAAGCCCCACGTTCACTTCAACGCGTCGATTCTTGGCTTGGTTTGCAGGGGTGTCGTTGGGCACGAGCGGGTTGTTGGGCCCATACCAGAACAACACCATCCTGCTGTCGTCGATGCCGTGCTTTTCCTTCAGATAGCTTGCGACCATCGTGGCACGGCCACGGGAGAGGCCTTCGTTGTGGTCCTTGGTGCCGACGTTGTCGGTATACCCGGCGATCACGACGTATGACTTGGGCTTGTCCTTCATGAACTGCGCCAGCTTGTCCAGCTCAGCCGTGTCCTTGGGCGCAAGCTCGGTTTCATTGTGGGCGAAGTTGATGTTGTCTACCTTGACACCGACGATCTTGGTGTCGGTGGTCGTGACGACATGTTCGGTAGCCTTCACGTCGAACAGTGCTCCGCTCATGAAGGTGGGTCGGTTGAAGAAGCTGGCCAACGGAATGACCCGCGAGCAGGCGTTGAGGCTGGCGACGTCCTGCGCGAGAGTAGCTTCCCTTTTCGGCTTGGCGCTGCTGATCACGTAGAAGCAGACGTCGTATGCCTTGGCCAGCCTCCTGGCAGTGTCGGCGGGGTTCTCGCCGGTGTAGTCACCATCCCAGAATACGAACACGGCGGTCCTGCCCTTCAACGGCTTGATAACGTCCTCGAGTTTCTTCAAGCCCGTGTTGAGGGGCGTGGTGCCAGCGCCGCGATCCGGGATGTTGCTCAACGCCGCATCAACCTTCTCGCGGTCGTACGGCTGCACCGGATAAAGCTCGTTCCAACTGGTATAGATGTAGACGCCCATCTCGTAGCCAAGATCAGGAAGGTAGGCATTTCTGCTCTTGAGCTCGTTTTTCATGACTTGCACCACCGGCGTGTCCGTACCGGCGAAGTCCCTGTTGGTTGACGACGATGTGTCCAGCAAAAAGATGGCGTTGTCTGCAACCTTGACCAGCTGGTCCGTCTTGACGACGTTGTCGATGATGTCCTTCTTGGTGATGATTTCGACGGCCCCCAGGGGCCGGGCGATGACGATGAGGCTGACTACCAGCCCTACTATCAGGCCATTTCCGATTTTCAATTGGTGCTTCATGTCCACTCCCAACATGCGGGCCCACGTCCGCTGCGCCGGCAACTTTGAGCGCAAGTTCCTGTTCATGATGTGAAGCCGGGAGTCTGGTGTGCGCGCGAACCCCCGAAATGATCCGCTGAGCACGAATCGAACCATGGTGTGTCAGCAGAAGTACGCAAGCGGCACTAGGTAGATTTACGGAGGAATAGCCCATTCCGAGTAACGAGCCGATCCGTGCATCGGCTCGCTGGCACGCGATGTTCACCGCTTTGGTTTCGAACCCGCCGATGTGCTTGAGCTCATTGACGAATACTCAGGGCTCGCACATCTCGTAGGCTGACCTACGCGGTGAGGTGGATCATGAATGCCAGGCGATGCCGGTTTAATGGCCTTCATTGGATTGGACTGCGCCGAAGCGAAACACGTCCTTGAGATCACCCATGAGATTCGACAAGACTCGGCCCTGTTCGCAACCGAGTGCATTGCCTATCTTTTTTCTCGTCACGGTTTCCCAGAAGCTGTAGATCGCAACGACACACATGTTGCCCTGGAACACCTCGTTAGGGCCCTTGGGCGCGCAATGACCCAGGGTTTTCCGGAAGGTGGATCTGTGCGCCGGGACTGTCTTCTCGCTCGGCGGCCCATCCTCCCCCAAATAGAGCAGCGGATGGTCCAGAGCCAGCTGCTCGCTGCGCCCTTGCGAGACCTGCAAATTCACAGTTGCGGTCAACTCCCGGCGCAATCCCATCCATCCGTACGTGGCCTCGAGGAACAAACGGAATGTTTGCTCGCCGAACTCGACCAGCTCATCGACCGCCGCCCTGAACTTGAAAATGTCGTATGTCATCCGGCTATCCCCTGTGCTCACCCGAGAACCGCGTCATCGTACCGTGCCGCCCAGCGCAGGCGGCGGTACCCAAGTGACGGACGAATAAGCCCTAGACTAGCGCCATGTCGTAGAAAGCAAGCACCGCCGCGAAAGGGGATCGCAATGGAACCTGTATGGCTATTCATCCTGTTTCTTGTCTCGATAATGGTCATTTCGACTATTGCCGGCGTGCGCAAACTGCCATGGTGGGCGTTTCTGATAGGCACGCCGTCTGCCGGAGTTGGCTTGGCGCTCATTGGCTAGTGGCAGATCCGCTGTACCCACTGCGTGGATGTTCCTCTCCGCGCCAGGGTTTGCATTCCTGCTCGCTGTTTCCCTCAAGAGTCGGGCACAAAAGCTTGCAGACGGCGATGCCGTCGACGGCTATAAGAAATGCCCTGACTGTGCGGAACGAGTCCGAAGCGAAGCCACCAAATGCAGATACTGCGGATCGAACTTCGCCGCTGTATGAAATGAATGACTGTGATGGCCGCGTGCCCCGCGCTGGCCGGATATGTGACGGATATGGCTTTGAGGCGCGGGTCCCTGACGCAAGTAAAAGCAACCCAACCTATTGATTTTACTGGTGCCCGGACCCGGACTCGAACCGGGATACCCGTGAGGGTGAGGGATTTTAAGTCCCTTGCGTCTACCGATTTCGCCATCCGGGCTTAAAGAAAAGGCGCACCAGCGTTCGCGGGCGCGCCTTGGAATGCGATGGAGGCCTGGGTCGGAATCGAACCGGCGTACGCGGCTTTGCAGGCCGCTGCATGACCACTCTGCCACCAGGCCATCGCTTGCGCAGCAAGGCGAGATTAACCGTGCTTTGCCTAAAAAACAAAACCTCGGATGACCGAGGCTTTGTTGAATATCTGGAGCGGGAAACGAGACTCGAACTCGCGACCCCGACCTTGGCAAGGTCGTGCTCTACCAACTGAGCTATTCCCGCGTCGTTGTCCGGCCATTTTAGAACACATCGAAAATGTGTCAAGCACCTTCACTGCTAATTTTCCCGGTTTTCTTCCACCGGGCGGGTGGTCGCCGCGAAGACTGGGCCAGGCAGCCCGCAAATACGCGAAACCCGACCAGATCGTCAGGATACCGGCAATGACCAAAAGACCTTCGCCGATGTGGTAAAGCCGCAGGGTTTCCGCATCGTGCTGCAACAGCAGCACGACCAGCGCGACCATCTGCATGGTCGTCTTCAGCTTGCCGAGGAAGGCGACCTTCACCGTCGCACGCGAGCCGATCTGCGCCATCCATTCGCGCAAGCGCCGACACGCTGATCTCGCGGCCGACGATGATCGACGCGGTGACCGCCATGAGGATGCCCGGCCAGCCGCCACGATGCGACTGCACCAGCAGGAACAGCGTCACCGCCACCATCAGCTTGTCGGCCACCGGATCGAGGAAAGCGCCGAAGGCCGAGGTCATGGTTCAGGCGGCGGGCCAGATAGCCGTCGAGCCAGTCGGTGACCGCGGCGAGTGACGAAGACCACGGCGGCGGCGAGGTTGTGCCCGCGAAACGGCAGGTAGAACACCACGACCATGACCGGCAGCAGCAGCACCCGGAACAGGGTCAGCCAGGTTGGCAAATTGATCCGCATCAAGGATTTTCCGGAAGCGTCGTTGATTGAGGCACGAACCCGGCGCGAATGCCTGTCCATGTCATGGGTGCAGCATTGCATAGATGCGTTCGGCGAGCCCGCGATCAATCCCCTTTACGCGTCATCAGTTCCTCGACGCCCGCGGCCTCGACCCCGGCCAGGCCGCCGAAGGCCTTGAGCAGCGCGCGAACGCCGGCGCGCACCGACGCCGGCGACGTCTTCGAGCGTGCTGCGCTCGCGCGCCGCCTCGCGACGGCGACGATGCCCGCTGATGGCGAAGCGATGCGCTTCGTCGCGCACCGCCGCGACCAGGTGCAGCGCCGGCGACGACGGCCCCGGGTGCAAGGTGCGGCCGCTATCGGCCAGCACCAGCGTTTCCTCGCCGGCGCGCCGCGCCCGGGCCCTTGGCCACGCCGACCACGACGATGCCTTCGACGCCGAGCTCGCGCAGCACGTCCAGCGCCTGCGCCACCTGCCCGCTGCCACCGTCGATCAGCAGGACATCCGGCCGCGCACCGCCCTCGGCCAGCTTGCGGAAGCGTCGGGTCGAGCGCCTGGTGCATCGCCGCGTAATCGTCGCCCGGGCGTGATGCCGGCGATATTGAAGCGGCGGTAGTGCGATTTCTCCGGCCCCTCGGGACCGAACACGACGCACGATGCCACCGTCGCCTCGCCCATGCGTATGGCTGATGTCGAAGCACTCGATGCGCCGCGGCGATGCGTCGCAGCTCCAGCAGGTTCGCGAGGTCTTCGAAGCGCGCGAGCATGGTCTGTCGGCTGGCCAGACGCGAGGTCAGCGCGGCGGCGGCGTTGCGCTCGGCCATCTCGAGGAAGCGCGCACGCTCGCCGCGCACGCTCGACTTCAGCGCGACGGCATGGCCCGCATGCGTCGGCAAGCACCTCGCCGAGCACTTCGGCGTCCTCCAGCGCATCGCCGAGGACCAGCTCGCGCGGCACCTGCCGATCGAGGTAGTACTGCGCGATGAACTGCGCGAGCACGTCGGCGGTCACTCGCATCGATCGGCAGGCGCGGGAAGAAATCGCGCGACCCGAGGCTCACGCCGTTGCGGAAGAACAGCACGCTGACACAGGCCATGCCCGCCTTCCATCGCAGCAGGCGATCACGTCCATGTCCGCGCTCGCGCCCTGCACGTAATGCTGCGCCTGCAGCTTGCGCAGCGCGGCGACCTGGTCGCGAAGCGTCGCGGCGCGCTCGAACTTCAGCGCGCGCGCTGGCCTGCTCCATCGACCCGGCCAGCTCGTCGATCACCGCGCTGCTGCGGCCCTCGAGGAACATCTCGGCGTGGCGCACATCGTTCTGGTAATCGTCGACCGTAGATCAGGCTGACGCACGGCGCGCTGCAGCGGCCGATCTGGTGCTGCAGGCAGGGACGCGAACGATTGCGGAAATAGCTGTCCTCGCACTGGCGGACCTTGAACAGCTTCTGCATCAGGTTGAGGCTTTCGCGCACGGCGAAGGTGCTCGGATACGGGCCGAAGTAGCGACCCGGCGCCGACTGCGCCGCCACGATGAAAAGCCAGTCGCGGGTAGTCCTCGCCGGCGGAAAGATAAATGTACGGATAACTCTTGTCGTCGCGCAGCACGATGTTGTATCGCGGCTTCAGCGACTTGATCAGCTGCGACTCCAGCAGCAAGGCCTCGCCCGCGGTGCGGGTCAGGGTCACTTCGGCGCGGGCGATCTGCGACACCATCGCCGCGATGCGCGGCTCCATGCGCGGCTTGAGGAAATAATTGCCGACGCGCTTCTTCAGGTTGGCCGCCTTGCCCACGTAAAGCAGTTCGCCGTCCGCGTCGAAATAGCGATAGACGCCGGGCGACGTGGTCAGGTGGCGTGACGAAGGCTTTGCCGTCGAAGGCGGGCTGCATGGGTGGGCTCCATGCGAGGATTTTAGCGTGTTCGTGCCTGGATTCCCCGTTACGCTGTCCCGCGGCGACCGTGAAGGGAAAATCGTCGACGCGGACCTCCGTGTCCCGCGTCGACTGCCTTCCTGGCAGGCCGCCCTGTCCCTTGTCTTGCCCGACGACCGTGGCAAAGCGTAAAGCGACGCCAGGGAGGCCGCTGTCAGGGCTCGCCTCATATCGTGTAGGTGTCGCCTGCCAGATCAGGCATCACGGGGGGAAAGTAGTGCCCCGATCATCGACCGCTCATCGGGCAGGGGGAGCTTCTTGCTCGAATCGAATCACGGGGCGGCGCCAGTATCGACACGCATCCCCGGCGGCGGAGCCGGTGAGGTGCGAGACGGCGTGTCGGCGCCCGCTACGACTACCGCCCGAGCCTGGCCTTTTGCGATGCCAGCCAGTGCTCAGCCCGCGCCAGGTCGGCCGCGGTATCGATGCCGGCGGGAAATGGCTCGGGCGAGAGGCGCACGGCAATGGCATAGCCATGCTCCAGCGCGCGCAGTTGCTCGAGCGACTCGATCGTCTCCAGCGGCGTGCGCGGCAAGGCGGCGAAACGGCGCAGGAAGCCGGCACGATACGCATAGATGCCGATGTGCCGCAGGAACGGGACATCGTCGGGCAAGCGGGTGCGATCGGCGGCGAATGCATCGCGTGCCCAGGGCAGTGGCGCACGGCTGAAATACATGGCCAGCCCCTTGTCGTTGCGGACCAGCTTGACGACGTTGGGATCGAACAATTCCCCGACATCGTCAATCGGGGTGGCGAGGGTCGCCATCGGTGCATCGCTGTCGGCCAGCGCGGCGGCGACCGCGCGGATGCCGGCGGCGGGCGCGAAAGGCTCGTCGCCTTGCAGGTTGACCACCACGGTATCGTCGGGCCAGCCCAGGTGGTCGACGGATTCGGCGATGCGATCGCTGCCCGAGGCATGGTCGGCGCGTGTCATGCACACCAGTACATCGCCACCGCAGCCATGCAATTCGTCGGCGATCCGCTGGTCGTCGACGGCCACCACCACCTGCGCGGCCCCCGCCTCCACTGCCCTGGCGGCGACCCGACGGATCATCGAGGTGCCGCCGATCATCAGCAAGGGCTTGCCCGGTAGCCGGGTGGAACCGTAGCGGGCGGGAATGACGACGACGAACGGCGGGATCTTCGGGCTCATGTCGGTATCTTACGTGCGATCGGCCAGGGCGAAACCCGCACCGTTGGCCAGGTCGGTGAAGCCGGGAAAGGACGTCCCCACGTTAGCGCAATCAAGGATGGCGATGGGTGCCGTGGCGACCGCGCCGGCCACCGCGAAGCTCATGGCGATGCGATGGTCGCCATGGCTGTCCACCGTGCCGCCGCCGATGGGACCACCGACGATGTTGGCGCCATCGGGTAATTCGTCGATCGACACACCGCAGGTCCGCAAACCCGCCGCCATGCTGGCCAGGCGATCGGATTCCTTGACCCGCAATTCGGCGGCGCCGCGCACCGTGGTCATGCCTTCGGCGGCGGCCGCGGCCACGAACAACGCGGGGAACTCGTCGATCATGTCCGGGACCAGTTCGAGCGGAATCGCCGCGCCATGCAGGCGCGAGTAGCTGACGACCAGGTCGCCGACCGGTTCGCCGCCGCTTTCCGTCTCGTTTTCCACCCGGATATCCGCGCCCATCAGTTCCAGCGCGCCAAGCAGACCGGTACGCCGCGGATTGAGCCCCACCGAGCGCAGGACCAGCTTCGAGCCCGGGACGATGCAGGCGGCGACGATAAAGAACGCCGCGGAGGAAAAGTCCGCCGGCACGACCACGTCGGTGGCGCGCAGCGCGTGGCCGCCCTCGAGGCGCGCCCTGCCCGGCGAAAAGTCGATCGGCCAGCCGAAGGCGGCGAGCATGCGTTCGGTGTAGTCGCGCGTGGGGTGCGGCTCGATCACCTCGGTCGTCCCCGAGGCATACATGCCGGCGAGCAATACCGCGGATTTCACCTGGGCACTGGCCACCGGCGTGGCGTAACTGATGCCATGCAACGACGAGCCACCGTGGATGCGCAGTGGCGGCAAGCCGTCGTTGCTGTCGATGCGCGCACCCATCGCACCGAGTGGATCGGTGACACGGCGCATCGGGCGCTTCGACAGCGACGCGTCGCCGACCAGGACCGAGTCGAACGCCTGTCCGGCGAGCAGACCCGCGAGCAGGCGCATGCCGGTGCCGGCGTTGCCGCAATCGAGCGTCGTCGCCGTGGCGCGCAAACCGTGCAGGCCAACCCCATGAATGGTTCGCTCGCCGGGAGCCGGCGTTTCGATGCGCGCGCCCAGCGCCGAAAGAATCGCCGCCGTGGCGCGGGTGTCCTCGCCCTCGAGAAAGCCGTGGATATGCGAGGTGCCTTCGGCCAGCGACGCGAACATCAGTGCGCGGTGCGACACCGACTTGTCGCCCGGCACGCGGATCTCGCCGGTCAGGGGCCCGCTTTTGCGGCTCAGCCAATCCTTGCTCACGGCAGGTTCTCCAGCAGGCGTTGCAGTTCGTCGCGGCCGCCGATGCTGATGCGCACCGTATGCGGCAAGCCATAGCCGCCCATCGGACGCACGATCACGCCACGCTCGAACAGGTGCGCTTCCAGACCGGTCGCATCGCGGCCGAGGTCGACGAGCAGGAAATTGGTCTGCGAGGGCAGCACGCGATATCCGCGCGCAGCCAGTTCCCCGGCAAGCCATGCGCGGTCGGCGGCATTCTGCCGGCGGACCCTGGCGCGATGCTCATGGTCGCCCAGCGCGGCCTCCGCGGCGGCCAGCGCGATACCGTTGACGTTGAACGACTCGCGCAGGCGCTCGACCACGCCGGCCACGCTCGGATGGCTGAGCATGTAGCCGACGCGCAATCCGGCCAGCGCATAGGCCTTGGAGAAGGTGCGCGTGACCACCAGGTTCGGATAACGGTCGAGCAGGTGCAGCGCCGTGCTCAATCCGGTCGCCTCGACATATTCGTGATAGGCCTCGTCGACGATCACCAGCACGTCCGCCGGCACGCGCGCGACGAAATCCTCCAGCGCGGCATCGGTGAACCAGGTGCCGGTGGGGTTGTTCGGATTGGCCAGGTAGACCATCCGCGTATCGGGCCGGATCGCCGCGGCGATCGCATCCAGGTCATGGCCGTACGGTGCCTCCGGATCGTCGCCCGGCAGCGCCGGCACGCGGATACCCTGCGCGCCGGCGGCTGCCGTGGCGATCGGGAACACCGCGAAGCCGTACTGCGAATAGACCACCGAATGCGCGGCATCGGCAAAGCACTGCGCGAGCAGCATCAGCAGTTCGTGCGAGCCATTGCCCAGCGTTATGCCGGCAACAGGCATACCAAGCTGGGCGCTTAAAACACGCTTCAGCGAGGCACCGACCGGATCGGGATAGCGCCAGGCTTCGCCCATGGCCAGGGCGGCCGCCTCGAACGCGCGCGGACTCGGGCCCAGCGGATTTTCATTGGAGCCCAGTTCGGCAAGCACGCTGCCGAAGCGTTTGCGCAGCGCCGGCAGGTCATGGCCCGGATCGTAGGCGCGCAGCGCCGCCGTCGCCGGATTGGCGAGGATCGATGCGTCGAAGTTCATGGCAGTGCGACGGGGTAGGAGCCGAGCACACGGACCTGCGCGGCGCTCGGATCCATCTCTTTCAGTGCGGCCTGCAGGGCTTCATCGTCGACATGACCGGAGATGTCGATGAAGAACGCGTACTGCCACTTGCCGGTATGCGCCGGCCGCGATTCGATGCGGTTGAGGCTGATGCCATGGGTGGCGAACGGCTGGAGCACGTCGTACAACGCGCCCGGCTTGTCCCGGACCGTGACCAGGATCGAGGTGCGGTCGTTGCCCGAGGGCGGAAACAGGTTGCGGCCGATCACCAGGAAACGCGTGGTGTTGTCGGCACGATCCTCGATGGCCGGCGCGACGGTGATCAGGCCGTAGACGCGACCGGCGATTTCCCCGGCGATGGCCGCCGACTCGCGGTCGTCGCGCGCCTTGCGCGCAGCCTCGGCATTGCTGGCCACCGCGATGCATTCGGCGTCCGGCAGGTTCACCCGCAGCCAGGTCTTGCACTGCTGCAGGGACTGCGGATGCGAGTACACCCGCTTGATGTTCTCGAGCTTGTCGGTGGTCGAGAGCAGGCACTGGTGCACCCGCAGTTCCACCTCGCCGCAGATCCGCGCCTCGGAGGTCAGGAACATGTCGAGCGTGACCTGGATCATGCCCTGCCCCGAATTCTCCACCGGCACCACGCCGAAGTCGGCGTTACCGGAAGCCACCTCCTGGAACACTTCCTCGATGCTGCCCAGCGGCAGGCCGTACGCGGCATGGCCGAAGTGCTTGCGCACCGCCTGCTCGCTGAAGGTACCCTCCGGACCGAGGAAGCCGATCTTCAGGGGATCTTCCTGGGCGAGACAGGAGGACATGATCTCGCGGAACAGGCGGACCATTTCCGCGTCCGACAACGGACCACCGTTACGGTCGACCACCATGCGCAGCACATGGGCCTCGCGCTCGGGTCGGTAATAGTCGATCGCGGAAAGCCCCTCGCCCTTGACCTTGGCAACTTCCTGCGCCCAGTTGGCGCGCTCGGAAATCAGCTCCTGGATCTGTCGATCGATACTGTCGATTCGCTCGCGCACTTGCCCGAGCGAGGCTTTGGGGTCGGTCATGATCGTGCTGCCTGGTGGTAAAGAAGTCCAAACGTGAACTGGGAATAGTGCCTGATCCGCAGGGGTTTTGCTCTACGGTCAGCCATGGCGTCGCGCGAAATCGCGCATGAAGTCGGTAAGCACGGCGACCGCTTCGGGCGGCACCGCGTTGTACAGCGAGGCACGCATGCCGCCAAGGGCCTTGTGTCCCTTCAGCGCCAGCAGGCCGGCCTGCTCGGACTCGCGCAGGAAATCGGCATCGAGCGCCGGATCGTGCAAGGTGAATGCGACATTCATGCGCGATCGCGCCGTCTTTTCGATCGGACAACGGTAATAGCCATCCGACCCATCGATGGTGGCGTACAACGAGGCCGCCTTGGCCAGGTTGCGCTCGCCCATGGCGGCCAGGCCGCCCTGCTCTTTCAGCCACTGGAAGGTCAGGCCCGCGAGATACCAGCCCCAGGTATTGGGCGTATTGAGCATCGAGTCGTTGGCGGCGTGGTCGGCGTAGTGGAAGATCTTCGCCATCGGCCGCGTCGGCCGCGCCAGCAGATCGTCGCGCACGATCATCACGACCAGGCCGGATGGTCCGATGTTCTTCTGCGCGCCGGCATAGATCAGGCCGAAGCGCGACACATCCAGCGGCCCGGAAAGGATGTTCGACGACATGTCCGCGACCAGGGGCACGTCGCCACCGACATCGGGAATGTCATGGAACTCGATGCCGTGGATGGTCTCGTTCGGCGTGTAGTGAAGATAGGCCGCGTTCGGATCGAGGTCCCATGATTCGCGCGACGGCAAGCGCAGGTAGCCATCCTTTTCGGAAGTGGCGGCAACCCGGGCCCGCACATAGGGCGCCGCTTCGCGGACCGCCTTCTCGCCCCAGTGCCCGCTGACGATGTAATCCGCGCTCCCGCCTTCCGGCGCGAGGTTCATCGGGATCTGTGCGAAATGCTGGGTCGCCCCGCCCTGCAGGAACAGCACCGTGTACCCGGCGGGAACCGCCAGCAGTTCGCGAAGATCCGCTTCGGCCTGGCGGGCCAGGGCAATGAAAGCCTTGCCGCGATGGGACAGTTCCATCACCGAGGCGCCGGAGCCGTTCCAGTCCAGCATCTCGCCCTGCGCGCGACGCAGGACCGCTTCGGGCAATGCCGCCGGTCCCGCGCTGAAATTCCAAGCCCTGGTCACGTTGGGTGATCTCCGTGGATGAACCCCGCATTATGCCGCGCTGCATCATTCCTGCCACCCGGTCTGGGTGAAATCAGAAATGCACCAGCAGAACCAGGGCGATGCCGAGGGCGAGCAAGGCGGCGGTGAGGATCAGCCACCAGACCTCGCCGCGCGGACCGGCGACATCCTCGGGCAAGGGCGCGGGCACGCTGGGTTCGTGGCATGGGGATCTCCGGCTCGGCCACCCAGCCGGGGGCATCGAGCACGAAGCGATGCGGCACCGATGCCAAGCTGGTCGTCGGGCTGCAGGACGGCGCGGACAGCGGGTACACCATTGACTCGCAAGGCATGCTTTGCCGGCACGCGGCTGGCGTCGACGACCAGTTCGCCATCGATCCACGACAGCAGGAGCATGCCCGGGTCGCCCTGCGGCAATTCGAGCGGGTGGGCCCCGTGCGTGCCGAGCTCGAGCCGTTCGCCGATGACCATGACGCGACCGGACAACGGCCCCGCCACGGCCCGCAGGGCCACCGTGCAGTGCGAGGCATCGACCGCGGCGACCCGGTCGCGACGGTCGATCTCATCGTCGGCGCGCAGGACCATCCGGCAATCGCCGAAACTCAGGCTGTCGCCCAGGCGCAACAGCGCGCGTTCCCGCACCGGACGCGCGTTGACATAGACACGCCCCGCCTCGGGAAGCACATCGAGCACCAGTCCGCGGCGGTCCTGGTGCACGCACAGATGGTGCGAGGCGACCTGCGCCTCGACGAGCACCAGGTCGTTGTCGGCGGCACTGCCGACGCGCAGCGAAGGCTGCGTCCAGTGAAAGTCCCCGCGGGCCGAATTGGCGAATTCGATGCGCATCCTGATGCCGTATCTGTGACGCGCGCACTCTAACAGAAGCCATGTCGGGATCGGCGCGAAAACATGCGATCGCGCGTGCTTTTCGCAGCGAATCGACGTGACCTGCTGTTAGACTTCCGCGCTGTCACAGGCGAAGAACGACCATGTCGAAGATCGATATCCGGCGCAACCATCATCTCCCGCTCGCCGACGCGCGCGCCGTGGTCGAACAGGTGGCCGACAGCATGCAGCGAAAGTTCGGCACCGACGGGCCAGTGGCAGGGCGACACGCTGAGCTTCGCGCGGTCCGGGGTGAAGGGCGCCATCGCGGTGACCGCGTCGGACGTCCATGTGACCGCGGAGCTGGGCATGCTGCTTTCGCCGCTCAAGGGGACGATCGAGGACGAGATCCGCCGGAAACTGGACGAGAAGTTCGCCTGACGGCCCCTTGCCGGTTTCCAACCTTTTGACGAACGCCGATCCATGGCATAATTGAACGACTTCTGCGGCCATTCCGGCCGTTCATCCGACCCGGACCACATGGCAAAAGACGACGTCATCGAAATGGAAGGCACGGTCCAGGAGACCTTGCCCAACACCATGTTCCGCGTGCAGCTCGAGAACGGGCACGTCATCACTGCCCACATCTCCGGTCGCATGCGCAAGCACTACATCCGCATCCTCACCGGCGACAAGGTCAAGGTGGAGATGACCCCGTACGACCTGACCAAGGGTCGGATCACGTACCGCATGAAATAAGGTGTCCGGGCGCGCTTCGCGCCTGACCCATGAAAAAAGCCGCGATCGCTCGCGGCTTTTTTGTTGTGCCCCGGGTTTCCCGGAATCAGACCACCGCGGGTACCGGCTCGGCGGCCTCGGTCTCCACGGCCAGCTCGCCGTCGACGACCTTCAGCGCCACCTTGCCACCTTCGGACAGCTTGCCGAACAGCAGTTCGTCCGCCAGCGCGCGCTTGACCTTG
Source organism: uncultured Gammaproteobacteria bacterium (assembly GCA_963847335.1). Taxonomy (GTDB): domain Bacteria; phylum Pseudomonadota; class Gammaproteobacteria; order Xanthomonadales; family Rhodanobacteraceae; genus Luteibacter. The sequence continues at coordinate 505,839 of CAWJZF010000007.1, read as the reverse complement.
TCCTGGATCACCCGCGCCATCGGGCGGGCGCCCATCTGCGGGTCGAAACCATGCTCGGCCAGCCAATGCCGGGCCTCGGCGCTGACGTCGACGCTGACCCGCTTCTCGGACAGCTGCGACTCCAGCTCGATCAGGAACTTGTCGACCACGCGCAGGATGTGCTCGAAGTCCAGCGGGTTGAACTGGATGATCGCGTCCAGACGGTTGCGGAACTCCGGGGTGAACATCCGGCGGATCGTTTCCATCGCATCGGTCGAGTGGTTCTGCTTGACGAAGCCGATGCCGCGACGGGCAGCGAGCTGCGCGCCGGCATTGGTGGTCATCACCACCACCACGTTCTTGAAGTTCGCCTCGCGACCGTTGGTATCGGTCAGCACGCCGCGGTCCATCACCTGCAGCAGGATGTTGAACACATCCGGATGGGCTTTCTCGATCTCGTCCAGCAGCAGCACGCAATGCGGATGCTTGGTGACCTGCTCGGTCAGCAGGCCGCCCTGGTCGAAGCCGACGTAGCCAGGAGGCGCACCGACCAGGCGCGACACCGAATGGGCTTCCATGTACTCGGACATGTCGAAACGGATCATCTCGATGCCGAGCTGCATGGCCAGCTGACGGGTCACCTCGGTCTTGCCGACACCGGTGGGGCCGGCGAGCAGGAAGCTGCCGATCGGCTTGGCCGGATCGCCCAGGCCCGAACGGGCCATCTTGATCGACGAGGCCAGGGCCTCGATCGCCGCATCCTGGCCGAACACGACCATCTTGAGGTTGCGCTCGAGGTTACGCAGCACGTCGCGATCGGAGGCCGAGACCTGCTTGGCCGGGATCCTCGCCATCTTGGCCACGATGTACTCGATCTCGGGCACGTCGACCCGACCCGTGCGCTCCGCCTCGGGCAGCAGCCGCTGGCGCGCACCGGCTTCGTCGATCACATCGATCGCCTTGTCCGGCAGCAACCGGTCGGGGATGTGCTTGACCGACAGGTCGACCGCTGCCTTCAGGGCTTCGGCCGTGTAGACGACGCCGTGATGGTCCTCGAAACGCGATTTCAGGCCCTTGAGGATCTCGATGCTGTCGGCCACGGTCGGCTCGACCACATCGATCTTCTGGAAACGGCGGGCCAGCGCGCGGTCCTTCTCGAACACGCCACGGAATTCCTGGAACGTGGTCGAGCCGATGCAGCGCAGCTCACCGGAGGCGAGCATGGGCTTGATCAGGTTCGAAGCGTCCATGGTGCCGCCCGAAGCCGAACCCGCACCGATGATGGTGTGGATCTCGTCGATGAACAGGATCGCGTTCGGCTGCTTCTTCAGCTGGCCGATCACCGCCTTCAGGCGCTTCTCGAAATCGCCGCGATACTTGGTGCCGGCGACCAGGGCGCCAAGGTCCAGCGACCAGATCGTGCAGTCTTCGAGCACTTCGGGCACGTCGCCCTCGACGATGCGCTTGGCCAGGCCCTCGGCCAGCGCGGTCTTGCCGACGCCCGCTTCGCCGACATAGAGCGGGTTGTTCTTGCGCCGGCGGCAGAGCACCTGGATCGTGCGCTCGACCTCGTCCTGGCGTCCGATCAGCGGATCGATCTTGCCCTGCAGGGCAAGTTCGTTGAGGTTGCTGGCGTATTCGGCAAGCGGATTGCCCTTGCCTTCGCCACCTTCCTCGCCGTCGCGATCCGGGGCATTGCCCGGTGCGGGCGCGGCGGACTCATCGCCGATCTTGGCGATACCGTGGGAAATGTAATTGACCACGTCCAGCCGGGTGATTTCCTGCTGGTGCAGGAAATACACGGCGTGGGAGTCCTTCTCGCCGAAGATGGCGACCAGCACGTTGGCGCCGGTGACCTCCTTGCGACCCGAGGACTGCACGTGATAGACCGCACGCTGCAGGACCCGCTGGAAGCCCAGGGTAGGCTGGGTATCGCGCTCGTCGCCCGGCGGCAGCATCGGCACCGTCTCGGCGATGATGCGCTGCAGATCGGCTGCCAGCCTCGGCAGGTCCACGCCGCAGGCCCGCAAAGCTGCCAGCGCGGAACTGTTTTCGGTAAGCGCAAGCAGAAGATGCTCCACGGTCATGAACTCGTGGCGCTGCTCACGGGCCTGCTTGTAGCAGTGCCCGATGGTGACTTCGAGATCCTTGCTGAACATACGGACCGTCTCCGTTAATGTGGGCGGCAAACCCCGCTGCCGGGATCATGGTGCCGCATGGTGTTCAGATGGGGGACCGCTGGAGCCTCTTCAATACACCACACTGTTGCACCTCCATATTGAGCTTCGCGTCAAAGCTTTTCCATAGTGCATAAGAGTGGGTGCTGGTGGCTGCGTGAATACTCGTTGACCTGGGTGACCTTGGTCTCGGCCACCTCCCGGGTAAACACGCCGCAGACGCCCTTCCCGCGGGTATGCACATGGAGCATCACCTGGACGGCGCGCTCCTGATCCATGCCGAAAAAGCCCCTCAGGACCTCGATAACGAAGTCCATGGGGGTGAAATCGTCGTTGAGCAGCACCACCTGAAAGAGCGGCGGACGGGCTGTCTCCGGCCGCGAAGTAGCAATCGCAAGGCCGTGTTCGTTACCGTGTTCCTGGTCGTTCTCGGGTTCGTGGGACATAGTCTGCTAGCTGGATTCCGCGACCTTGAGTATACGCCGGAGGCTTCTGCGCCCGGGCTTGCCACGGCTAGGTGATGGCACAATAACCGTTTTTCCACCCCCTCCTCCAACGATGGCAGTCCGATGACAACGCAGGAAACCCCCGCGACCAGCGACGTCTGGCGGCCGCGCGCCACGGTCGCCGTGGTGGTCGCCGACGGCCCGCGCTTCCTGATGGTCGAGGAGGAAGTCCTCGGCCGGGTGGCCTATAACCAACCGGCGGGACACCTGGATGCCGGCGAGACGCTGGCGGCGGCGGCCGTGCGCGAAACGCTCGAGGAAAGCGGCTGGACGATCGAACTGGACCATCTGGTCGCGATCCACCAGTGGCAGAGCCACGAACATGGCGAGCAGGTCATCCGCTTCACTTTTGCCGGCCGGCCGATCAGTCACGACCCCGACCGCGTACTCGATGACGGCATCGTGCGTGCGCTCTGGCTGCGCCGCGACGAGATCGCCGCGCTCAACGGCCGCCTGCGCAGCCCGCTGGTCCTGGAAAGCATCGACGCCTGGCTGGCCGGGCAGCGCCTTCCGCTCGGCGTGATCGGCGACCTGCTGCCGGCGGCGACGCGGCGATGAAGGTCGTGCTCGGCATCTCCGGCGGAGTCGACTCCTCGGTCGCCGCCCTTCTGCTCCAGCAGGCTGGCCACGCCGTGGAAGGCATGTTCATGCAGAACTGGGAGGAGGACGAGCGCAACGGCCCATGCACCACCGATGCCGACCGCAAGGACGCCGTGGCCGTCTGCGGCCGCCTCGGCATCCCCTTCCACGCGCGCAACTTCGCCAGCGAGTACTGGGACGGCGTGTTCGCGTATTTTCTTGCCGAATATGCCGCCGGGCGCACGCCGAACCCGGACGTGCTGTGCAATCGCGAGATCAAGTTCAAGACCTTCCTCGAGCACGCTCAAGCCCTGGGCGCGGAGAAGATCGCCACCGGCCATTACGCGCGCGTGGACTATCGCGATGGCCGCTATCGCCTGCTCCGTGCCGTCGACACGGCCAAGGACCAGAGCTATTTCCTGCATGCGCTCGGCCAGGCGCAGCTGGCCGCGACCCTGTTCCCGGTCGGCGAGATCGAGAAACCCCGCGTGCGCGAGCTGGCCCGCGAGGCCAACCTGCCGACGCATGCGAAGAAGGATTCCACCGGCATCTGCTTCATCGGCGAGCGCGATTTCCGCGGCTTTCTCGCCCAGTACCTGCCAGCGAAGCCGGGGCTCATGCTCAGCCCCGAAGGCCAGACCATCGGTGAGCACCAGGGCGTCATGTACTACACCCTGGGCCAGCGCAACGGCCTGGGCATCGGCGGTCGCAAGGAGGCCAGCGGCGCCGCGTGGTACGTGGTCGGCAAGGATGTGCACGCCAACGTGCTCTATGTGGCGCAGGGCGGCGAGAACCACTGGCTGCAGTCGGACCGGCTCGAAGCGAGCGGCATGCACTGGATCGGCGGCGCGGCACCGGCGGCGAACATCCGCTGCACGGCCAAGACGCGTTACCGCCAGGCCGACCAGGCCTGCACGGTCGAGCTCGGGGGCGGCGATACAGTTCGCGTGCGCTTCGACGAACCCCAGCGCGCGGTCACCCCAGGGCAGTCGGTCGTCTTCTATGACGGCGAGACCTGCCTGGGCGGTGCCGTGATCGATGCCACCGATGCACCCTACGGCGGCCTGGCCGCGCCAAGCGGCTACACTTCCGTCGCTTCCACCGCCCCGCTCCCCCAAGGTCAGTAATGAACGAAGAACGCGTCCTTGCCCTCGCCGGCGTCTTCCAGGCGACGGCCCTCGCCCAGCAACTGGCCACCGACGGCCGCTGCGACGAAGCGGCGATGGAGACGAGCCTGGCCAGCATTTTCCGCATCGACGCCGATTCGGTGGCTGCGGTATTCGGCGGTGTCGCCGGCGTTCGCAGGGGTTTGCGCACCCTGGTCGCCCAGTTCGAGGACGACACCCGCGACGCCGCGGTGATGCGCATGGCGATCACCGTGCTGCGCCTGGAGCGCACGCTTTCGCGGCGCAAGGCGCTGCTGGACAAATTGCAGGAAGGCATCCTCGCCACCCAGCGCCAGGTCGAGCATTTCGGCCTGAACCATCCGACGGTGAACAGCCGCCTGGCCGATATCTACGCCTCGACCCTGTCGACCCTGAAGCCGCGGGTGATGGTCACCGGCACGCCGGCGCAATTGCAGCAGAAAGTCGTGGTCGATCGCGTCCGCGCCGCCCTCCTCGCGGCCGTGCGCGCCGCCGTGCTCTGGCAACAGGTCGGCGGACGGCAATGGCAGCTGCTGGTCTATCGGCGCCAGTGCAGCATGCTGGCGCGCGGCCTGTTGACCGGCGCAACCCTCGATAACGGCGGTTAACGCAGTCCCGGGATCTTCCCGGCCAGTTCGATCATCAGGTTGCCGAAGGCACGCAAATCCTCCAGCCACGGCGTGGCGCTACGCCAGTACAAGGCGACGTGGCGACCCGGTTCGTCGCCGTCGACGGCGGCGAGCACCACGTTCGGGATCGAGCCCAGCCGATCGTGGGCCAGGATCGGCACCAGGGTATGCCCGCCGCGCAAGGCAACCAGGGTCGCCAGGCTTTCCAGGCTGACGTCCTGGATACGTTCGCCGCCCGGCCCTTCCTGGCCGTGGCTTTCGGCCATCAAGGTGGCCTCGTCGGTCGCCAGCTCGCCCAGCGCGATGCGCGCGCGCCCCGCCAGCGGATGGGCGGCATGGAGCAGCAGCTCGTACGGCTCGAAGAACAGTTCCCGGGATGCGATGCCGTTGACCGCCGGCGCGGGTGCAGCCAGCACCGCGTCCAGTTCGCCCTCGTACAGGCGGCGCAGCAGGCCACGCGGCTTGCCCTCGGATATGGTCAGCCGTGCTCCCGGAAAATGCTGCGGAAACGGTTCGATCAGGTGCGGCAGCAGGTACGGCCCCAGGGTCGAGGGCACGCCCAGGCGCAATTCGCCGCCGAAGGCGACGGCACCGGCGCGCGCGGCCTGTTCCAGATGTTCGGCCGCGCCGAGCACATGGTCGATGAATTCGAGCAGGCGCGCGCCGCTGGCGGTGGGCACGATCCGCCGGCCGCCGCGCTCGAACAGCGGCACGCCGAGTGCCTGCTCCACCTTCTGCACCTGATGGGACAGGCCCGACGGGCTGATATGCATCAGCCGCGCGGCGCTGTTGAAGCTGCCCTGGCGGGCAACCGCCTGGACCAGCGCCAGGTCGCGCAGGGAAACCGCGGAAAGTGCCATCGAAATCATCGAACGCTGCATGCCATGAAATACGTTTGCGCGAATCGCTTCGCCCGCTCATCCTTTCGCCGCCCGGACGGCGGCCGGTGCATGAGTCCCCGGCGATCGATTCTAGCGGCTTCGTGCTTCCCCGCAGTCGCCCGCGAGCCGCCGATGCGCGATAATCGTCCTCTTTGACGGCACGCCGGACCTCGTGCCGCCCCGCCTCCCCAGCCAAGTTCGTTCACGCCAGGAGCTACAGCATGAAAGACTCTTTCTCAGTCCGTGACAGTATCGACGTCAACGGCAAGCGCTACGTCATTGCCAGCCTGGCCAGGCTTGGCACGCGCTTCGACCTGAAACGCCTGCCGTACTCGATGAAGATCCTGCTCGAGAACCTGCTGCGCCAGGAAGATGGCCTGAACGTCACCTCGAAGGAAATCGAGGCCGTCGCCAACTGGAACGCCAAGGCCGAGCCGGACACCGAGATCTCCTTCATGCCGGCGCGCGTCGTCCTGCAGGACTTCACCGGCGTGCCTTGCGTGGTCGATCTTGCCGCGATGCGTGACGCGGTGGTGAAGCTCGGCGGCGACGCCACCCAGATCAATCCGCTGGCGCCCGCCGAACTGGTCATCGACCACTCGGTCCAGGTCGACGCCTTCGGTTCGTCCAGCGCGCTGGAAAAGAACGTAGAGATCGAATTCGAGCGCAATCAGGAGCGTTACTCGTTCCTGCGCTGGGGCCAGAAGGCCTTCAACAACTTCAAGGTCGTACCGCCGCGCACCGGCATCGTCCACCAGGTGAACCTGGAGCATCTTGCCCGCGTGGTCTTCACCGCCGACGTCGACGGCGAGAGCTGGGCCTACCCGGACACCGTGTTCGGCACCGACTCGCACACCACCATGATCAACGGCCTTGGCGTGCTCGGCTGGGGCGTGGGCGGTATCGAAGCGGAAGCGGCCATGCTCGGCCAGCCGTCCTCGATGCTGATCCCGCAGGTCGTCGGCTTCAAGCTGACCGGCAAGTTGTCCGAGGGCGTCACCGCCACCGACCTGGTCCTCACCGTTACCCAGATGCTGCGCAAGCTCGGCGTGGTCGGCAAGTTCGTCGAGTTCTTCGGCGAAGGCCTGGCCAACCTGCCGCTGGCCGATCGCGCGACGATCGCCAACATGGCCCCGGAATACGGCGCCACCTGCGGCATCTTCCCGGTCGACCAGGAATCGCTGAACTACATGCGCCTGTCCGGCCGCAGCGAAGACCTGATCCAGCTGGTCGAGACCTATGCCAAGGCCCAGGGCCTGTGGCATGACGCGAACACCCCGCACGCCGAATTCACCACCACGCTGGAACTGAACCTCGCCGACGTCCGTCCGTCCCTGGCCGGCCCGAAGCGTCCGCAGGACCGCGTCCTGCTCGAAGGCGTCAAGCAGAGCTTCCACGACGCCGTCGGCCCGCTGACCGCGGGCCGCAAGCCGCGCACCGAAGCGACCCTGGACTTCGCCAACGAAGGCGGCGCCACCGCCATCGGCAACCCGGCCAACGCCATCGTCAACGGCAATGCCGTGGTCGTCGAGAAGGACGGCAAATCGTTCAAGATCGGCGACGGCTCGGTGGTGATCGCCGCGATCACCTCGTGCACGAATACCTCCAACCCGGCCGTGATGCTGGCCGCCGGCCTGCTCGCCAAAAAGGCCGCCGCGCGTGGCCTGACCTCCAGGCCGTGGGTCAAGCCCTCGCTCGGACCGGGCTCGCTGGTCGTCACCGAATACCTCGAGAAGACCGGCCTGCTGAAGGAACTGGAGAAGGTCGGCTTCTACGTGGTCGGCTACGGCTGCACCACCTGCATCGGCAACTCCGGCCCGCTGCCGCTCGAAGTGAGCAAGGGCATCGCCGATGGCGACCTCGCCGTGGCGTCGGTGCTCTCGGGCAACCGCAACTTCGAAGGTCGCGTGCACCCGGAAGTGAAGATGAACTACCTGGCCTCGCCGCCGCTGGTGGTCGCCTACGCCCTGGCCGGCACCCTCGACATCGACCTGACCACCGAACCGCTCGGCGAAGGCAGCGATGGCAAGCCGGTGTATCTGAGGGACATCTGGCCGTCGAACAAGGAAATCTCCGACACCATCGCCGGCGCGATCAACCCGGAGATGTTCAAGTCGAGCTACGCCGATGTGTTCAAGGGCGACAGTCGCTGGAACCAGATCGCCTCGCCCGATGGCGCGCTGTACCAGTGGGACGATTCGACCTACATCAAGAACCCGCCGTACTTCGAAGGCATGAGCAAGGAAGCGGGCACCATCGAGGACATCCATGGCGCCAGCGTGCTCGGCCTGTTCGGCGACTCGATCACCACCGACCACATTTCCCCGGCCGGCTCGATCAAGAAGGACTCCCCGGCGGGTCGCTTCCTGATCTCCAGGGGCGTCGATGCCAAGGACTTCAACTCCTACGGCTCGCGTCGCGGCAACGATGACGTGATGGTGCGCGGCACCTTCGCCAATATCCGCATCAAGAACCAGATGCTGGACGGCGTGGAAGGCGGCTACACCAGATATGTGCCGACCGGCGAGCAGATGGCGATCTACGATGCGGCGATGAAGTACAAGGCGGACCGCACCCCGCTGGTCGTCCTTGCCGGCAAGGAATACGGCACCGGTTCGTCGCGCGACTGGGCGGCCAAGGGCACCCTGCTGCTCGGCGTCAAGGCCGTGATCACCGAGAGCTTCGAGCGCATCCATCGCTCCAACCTGGTCGGCATGGGCGTCCTGCCCTGCCAGTTCCAGGACGGCGAAAACGCGCAGACGCTCGGCCTGACCGGTAGCGAGAAGCTCGACATCACCGGCCTGAACGGCGGCGAGTCGAAGGTGGCCACGGTTACCGCGACCTCGCCGGATGGCAGCAAGAAGAGCTTCACCGTCAAGGTCCTGCTGCTGACCCCGAAGGAACGCGAGTTCTTCCGCCACGGCGGCATCCTGCAATACGTGCTGCGCCAGCTGGCCAGTCGCAAGGCCGCGTAAGCACCGGGCGCCGCGACCATGTCGCGGCGCCCTCTTCGAAAACCCGGTGCACCGCCACTGCTACAGCGATTTGTCCCAGCTCGCGGTATAGCAGCGCCAGTCGCTACCCTCGCGTCGCCAGCCCGACTCGACCTTGTAGACACCAAGCTGATCCGGCAGCAGGTTGCTCGAGCTGGTCAGCGTCACCGTGAAGCTCGCCACGAAGCGTTCGCCGCGTGGCTCCACGTCGATCGGCCCCATGGTCACGCCGATATGCGCACCGCGCAGATGCACCAGGCGAATCATGTTCGCCAGGGACTTCTTGTCCAGCGCGCCACCGTTCCCGTCGAAGTCGTCGCTCAGCGATTCAGTCGCTTCCCCCGCCTTGCCGGCCTCGGCCGCCGTCGCCATGGCCGCGATCGCCTCGCGTACCCGTGTCTCGTCCGGCGTATGCCGGCAGCCCCCAAGGCACAGGGCAAAGGCCAGCAGGGCCACCATTTTCCACGTCATCGACCGCTCCTGAGTTTCGCATTGCGTTGCGTCTTGCCGCTGTACGCGGGCGTATGCTCCAATGCCTTGATGGTACGGCGCAACGTCGCCCCAATGTCTCTACCTGGAGCATGACCGATTCATGAGCACCGAGCGTCCGTGGCTTGACCATTATCCGCAGGGTATCCCCGCCCAGATCGACATCAACGCCTATGGCTCGGTGGTCGCGGTACTGGAAGAAGCCTTCGAGCGGTTCCGCCATCGACCGGCCTTCAGCAATTTCGGCCAGACGCTCACCTATGGCGAAATCGACGAACTCAGCACGCGTTTTGCCGGTTACCTGAGCGGCGAACTGAAGCTGGTCAAGGGCGACCGCATCGCGATCATGCTGCCCAATGTCATGCAGTACCCGATCGCGCTGTTCGCCGCGCTCAGGCTCGGCCTGATCGTGGTCAACACCAACCCGCTGTACACCGCGCGCGAACTGAAGCACCAGCTCGAGGACTCCGGCGCGAAGGCGATCGTGGTGCTGGACAATTTCGCCGCGACCCTGCAGCAAGCGCTCGGCGAAACCCATGTCGAGCACGTGGTCACCACCGGCATGGGCGACATGATCGGTTTCCCCAAGGCCATGCTGATCAACTTCGTGGTAAAGCACGTCAAGAAGCTGGTCCCTGCCTTCCACATCGCCCGTGCCGTGCGTTTCCATACGGCGCTTTCGCGTGGTGCAAGGCACAAGCCACCGAAGGTCGAGGTCGGGCACGACGACCTCGCCTTCCTGCAGTACACCGGCGGCACCACCGGCGTGGCCAAGGGCGCCATGCTCAGCCACGGCAATATGGTCGCCAACATGCTGCAGGCCGACGCGTGGATCGGCCAGCACGTCAAGCAGGGCGAGGAAACCATCATCACCGCGCTGCCGCTGTATCACATCTTTTCGCTGACCGCGAACGGCCTGGTGTTCACCCGCCTGGGCGGGCTGAATTACCTGATCACCAATCCGCGCGACATGCCCGGCTTCGTCAAGGAACTGGGCAAGGTGAAATTCACCGCGCTGACCGGTGTCAACACACTGTTTAACGGACTGCTGAACACGCCGGGTTTCGACAAACTCGATTTCTCGCATCTGCGCCTCAGTCTCGGTGGCGGCATGGCCGTGCAGCGCGTGGTGGCGGAGCGTTGGAAAAAGGTCACGGGCTGCACCCTCGCCGAGGCGTACGGCCTGACCGAGACTTCACCGGCGGTCTGTATCAATCCGCTCGATCTGCCCGCCTATAACGGCTCGATCGGCATGCCCATTCCGTCGACCGATGTCGCGATCTGGTCGGACGAAGGCGAACGCCTGCCGACGGGCGGCGTCGGGGAATTGTGCGTGCACGGTCCGCAGGTGATGAAGGGTTACTGGAAGCGCCCGGACGAGACGGCCAAGGTGCTCGACGCGAACGGCTGGCTGCGTACCGGCGACATTGCCAGGATGGACGAGAAAGGCTACTTCTATATCGTCGACCGCAAGAAGGACATGATCCTGGTCTCGGGCTTCAACGTGTATCCGAACGAGGTCGAGGATGTCGTGATGACCCATCCGGGCGTGCTGGAAGTCGCCGCGATCGGCATTCCCGACGAGCATTCCGGCGAGGCGGTGAAGATCTTCGTGGTGCGCAAGGATCCGGCGCTCACGGTCGAGGACCTGAAGACCTTCTGCCACGAGAACCTGACCGGCTACAAGCGCCCTCGCCAGATCGAGTTCCGCGACAGCCTGCCGAAGACGAACGTGGGCAAGATCCTTCGCCGCGAGTTGCGCGACGAGAAGCCGAAGGGCGCCTGACTCCCTCAAGGTCACCCCGGCGCAGGCCGAGGTCCAGTGGCGACACCGTACACGGAGGCCACTGGATGCCGGCCTGCGCCGGCATGACGATCGACAGGGCGCTAGTTATCCGACCACTCTTCGAGCGTATCGGCATAGCCGCCGAGCAGATTCCACAACTGCGTCTGCTTCGCGTCGGGGATGCGCGTGTATTCCATGCCGATCTGCCGCGCGGAGACGCGGGCGACGCTGGCTTCCATATGGATATGCAGGTCGTTGCCGAAGATCATGTCGAGCACCCAGGTCTCGCCTACCTCGCCGCGCCATCCCAGTGGGCGGCGCAGCAGCGCGCCGGTCGCCGAGATATCGATCAGTTCGGTAGGGTGAGCCTCGCCGCCGCGGCTCATCAGCACCGCGGTCTCGACCTTCATCCGCGCGTGGCGAAGCCGGGCGTGTTTCAGACGATCCATGTCGTCATTGGACATCGTTTTTCATCTTCATAAGGTTCTCCCTACCCGTTCCCTGGGACGAAAGCGCGCCGCGCCGATCGACCCGACTCCCCGGCGACTCCATCAGTCCTGTCCCCGGGTCTTCAATACCCCCGCGCGAACCAGACTGCCGGCACCGAATTTCTCGTTCACGCGGTCCTGCACACCATCCGCCTGGCCGACCGGTCTCACCGGCGCGAACAGGTCCACCTGCCCTCCATCGATCTCTCCGAAGCCTGAAAGACTAACTCCTAACAGACGCAAACGGGGACGCGGTTGGGCATTCCACCAGGTATCAAGCAAACGCCGTGCCAGCGTGAAAATCGGCGGCGTCGCATTGCCCGCGGCCGGCAGCTGCGCCTGCCGCGTATGGGTGACGAAAGGCGGCTCGCGCAGCTTCACCGTGACCGTGCGCGGGATCATGCCGCGGGCGCGCGCCCGCGCGCCGACCTTTTCGCATTGCCTGAGCAGCCAGGCATGCGCCAGCGCCAGTTCGGCGATATCCGTATCGAACGTCCATTCCGAGCCGATGGACTGCTCGCGGACCGCTGCCTGGACCTCGCGCTCGTCCTCGCCCCGGGCCAGCGCCTGCAGGTGCGCGGACTGCCGGCCCATGGCCTTTTCCAGCCGCCACGGCTCGCAGCGGGCCAGTTCGCCGATGGTGCGGATGCCGATCCGGTGCAACGAGGCTTCGGCGACCTTGCCCACCGTCCACATCCGGCCGACCGGCAGCGGATCGAGGTAGGCGCGCGCCTCATCTGACGCAATTCGCAAAAAGCCGTCAGGTTTGGACAATTCACTGGCAAGTTTCGCCAGGAGCTTGTTCGAGGCCATGCCCACCGACGCGTTAAGACCCGTCCGTTCGCGGATCCGCGACTTCAGCTGCCGGCCGATCGCCTCGATCGACGAGAACAGCTTCAGGCTGGCGGTAACATCGAGGAAGGCCTCGTCCAGCGACAACCCCTCGACCTGGGGGGTCACCTCGTCGAAAACCTCGAAGACCTGGGTAGAGATTTCCTGGTAGCGGTCGTGCCGCGGCACGATATAGACCCCATCCGGGCAAAGCCGACGGGCCTGCGCCGTCGGCATGGCCGAGCGGACGCCATAGCGACGGGCCTCGTAGCTACAGGTCGAGATCACCCCACGAGGCCCCAGGCCGCCGACGATCACCGGCTTGCCGCGCAACGAGGGATCGTCCAGCACCTCCACGGCCGCATAGAAAGCGTCCATGTCTACATGAATGATCGCGCGCGCTTTGGCCGGCATTGGCTTATTATGCCGCGTCGGATACGTCGCCGGATGGCCTTCCGGGCTGGACTTGCGAGCCGACAGGCGATAACCTGTCGACTAATCGGTTGGGCACCGGACGCACGATCCTATCCTTCGGCAGGGGTTTACCCGCCGAGTATCCTGCAGACTTCAGCCAAGCGGACGCGCAATCGGGCGTTCCCCAGGCTTCGTGTCCAGACCGCAAAAAGCTTTGAAGTGACATGGCGATTCGTCGTGATGGCGTTGCACTGCCCGGCCGCGGCGCGCGGCTATTCTGACTTGTGCCAATGAGCAACGAACCAGCCGAAATACAGGTGGTCGAAACACCGCAGCAGGCGGAGAACGGTGCGACTGTCGCCGGAGGAGCCTTCGTCGGCGTGCCGCAGCAACAGGAAATGCCGCTCGCTCTGGTGCGTGGCCAGCCCGTGCTGCAGATGCCGCAGGATCTGTACATCCCGCCGGACGCGCTCGAGGTCATCCTCGAATCGTTCGAGGGACCGCTGGACCTGCTGCTGTACCTGATCCGCCGGCAGAACCTCGACATCCTCGACATCCCTGTCGCCGAGATCACCCGGCAGTACATGGATTACATCGACATGATGCGCGAGGTGATGCGGCTGGAGCTGGCGGCCGAATACCTGCTGATGGCCGCGATCCTGGCCGAGATCAAGTCGCGGCTGCTGTTGCCGCGACCGCCGGCCGAGGAAGGCCTCGAGGACGACCCGCGCGCGGAGCTGGTGCGCCGCCTGCAGGAATACGAACGTTTCAAGAAGGCCGCGGCGGATATCGAGGAACTGCCGCGCCTGGAACGCGATACCACCGTGGTGCACGCCTATCGTCGGCGAACGCAACGTGATCCGCGTGCCGCCGCCGCTGGACCTGCGCGAAATGCTGCTCGCGCTCAAGGACGTGCTGGGTCGGGCCGACCTGTTCACGCCACCACGCGATCCAGCGCGAACCGCTGAGCGTCCGCCAGCGCATGGGCGACCTGCTCGACCTCGCTCGGCGACGGCAGCTTCCATCGTTTCGAGACGCTGTTCGACGTCACCGAAGGCCGGCTGGGCGTGGTGGTCACCTTCCTGGCCATGCTGGAGCTGGCCAAGGAAATGCTGGTCGAGATCGTGCAGGAAGAATCCCTCGGGCCGATCTACCTGAAGACGAAGATGGCCCCGGCCACCGAGTCGGAGCAGGAACAGGAACTGGCCTGACCCGGCGCACGCCGCGCGACCCGTACATCAAGACAAGAGCCCATGCAGATCGAGCAACTGAAACACATCGTCGAAGCGGCGCTGCTTGCATCGCACCCAGCCGATGACCGTTGCACAGCTCGAGGCGTTGTTCGGGACGAGGACGAGGTCGGTCACGACGAGACCTGGCCCACGCCCTCGAAGCGCTGCGCCAACGACAGCGCCGGACGCGGCATCGAACTGGTCGAGGTCGCCTCCGGCTTCCGCTACCAGGTCCGCCAGGACGTGCATGCCTGGGTCTCGCGCATGTGGTCCGAAAAGCCGCAGCCGCTACTCGCGCGCCCTGCTCGAAACGCTGGCGCTGATCGCCTATCGCCAGCCGATCACCCGCCCGGAGATCGAACAGATCCGCGGCGTGGTGGTGTCGTCGAACATCATCAAGACGCTGGAAGAACGCGAGTGGATCCGTGTCGTCGGCTACCGCGACGTGCCCGGCAAGCCGGCACTGTTCGGCACCACCCGTGGCTTCCTCGACTACTTCAACCTGAAATCGCTGGACGCCTTGCCGCCCGCTGGCCGAGATCCGCGACATGGAAGAGCTCAATCCGCAGCTGCGCCTCGACGGCGACAACGATGCCCTGCCCGCCCGCGTTGCCGTCGTTCTCGACGACGGTGCGGGTGACGAGGCCGAACCGGCAGCCGCCGGCGAGGCCATGGACGACGCGGAAATCGCTTCCCACGAGGAGCTTCCCGTCGCCGCCAACGACCAGCCGGACGACGCCCGAGCGACGCGGCACCTTCCACTGCCGACGAGGCAGAGACCCATGCGGACGCCGACGAAGGCGACGCATCGAAAGATACCGAGGAGTCACGCGCATGAATGCGCCACAACGTTCCCTGTTAACCCTGAAGCGCGACGGCCGTCCCGACGACGCCGCCCCGCTCGAAGAGCGCCTGCACAAGGTCCTGGCCAACGCCGGCCTCGGCTCGCGCCGGATGCTCGAACAGCGCATCCAGGCCGGCGAAGTCGAAGTCAACGGCTCGGCGCGACCATCGGTGCCAGCGTGCACGCCGGCGACCGTGTCGTCCTGGACGGCAAGCAGTTCGTCGTCGCCACCGACAATCGCGAGCGACGCCGAGGTGCTGGTCTACCACAAGCCCGAGGGCGTGGTGACCACCCGCGACGATCCCGAAGGCCGGCCCACCGTGTTCGAACAGCTGCCGCGCCTGAAGGGTGCGCGCTGGGTCGCGGTCGGTCGCCTCGACATCAACACCACCGGCCTGCTCCTGCTCACCACCGACGGCGAGCTGGCCAACGCGCTGATGCATCCCGAGCAGCGGCCTCGAGCGCGAATACCTGTGCCGCGTGCACGGCGAAGTGCCCGACGAGATCATCGAGCGCCTGAAGGCCGGCGTGGAACTGGAAGACGGTCCCGCCCGCTTCGACGAAATCGCCGTGATCAGCCGCGGCGGCAGCCATAGCTGGTTCCGCGTGGTCATCCGCGAAGGCCGCAACCGCGAAGTCCGCCGCCTGTGGGAATCGCAGGGCTTCCTGGTCAGCCGCCTCAAGCGCATCCGCTACGGCAGCGTCGAATTGCCGCGCGCACTGCGTCGCGGCGACAGCGAAGCGCTGGACGAGGAAGCGATCAAGGAGCTGCGCCGCAAGATCAACCTCGGCGCGCCGGCACCGGTGCTCACCCTGAGCGCCGTCGTCCATCAGCGCCGCGCATCGCGCAGCGTCACCGAGTACAAGCCCGACCAGCGCACCGGCTCGGCCTGGACCAGCGGCCATAAGGACGAGGCGCGCGAACTGACCGCCTACGACCGTATCCGCGAGGAACCGGTCCGCGGCAATAACGGCCGTCGTCGCCCCGGTGGCCCGGCTGCCGGCGGTCGCGAAGTGAACGGCAACGTCGACCGGCCGGATCGTGCCGGCGGCGGTGTCCGCAAGAGCCGCCGCGTCGCTCCGGGCCAGGAACTGCCGTCGGTGCGCACCTGGTTCGCCGGCGATACGCGCAAGCCCGGTGGCCCGGGTATCGGCAATGCACGACCGGCCGGCGGTGGCGGACGTGGCAAGCCGGCAGGCGGTCGCGGCGGTCCCGCGGCCGCGGGCGGTCGCTTCGGCAATGACTCACGCCCCACCGGCAATCGCACCGGCGGCGACAATCGCGGCCCGGGCGGCAATCGCGCCGACGGAAATCGCGCGCCCGCCGCCGCTGGCGGCGGTCGTTATGAAGGCAATGCCGCGGGCCGTTCGCGCGGTCCC
This sequence comes from uncultured Gammaproteobacteria bacterium, assembly GCA_963847335.1. GTDB lineage: Bacteria > Pseudomonadota > Gammaproteobacteria > Xanthomonadales > Rhodanobacteraceae > Luteibacter. Next base: position 489,486 of record CAWJZF010000007.1, on the reverse strand, counting down.
GGCGGCGGTGGCGGCAATCGCACCGGCGGCGGAGCCCGTCCGGGCGGTCGTCCCGGCGGTGCTGGCGGTCGTCCGGGTGGCGGTGGCGGTCGTCCCGGCGGCGGCGGTGGTCGTCCTGGCGGCGGTGGCAACCGCGGCGGCAACAACGGCAACCGCTAAACCGTGAGCGGGGTTCGCATCTATCACAACCCGCGTTGCTCGAAGTCCCGGGCAACGCTGGCTTTGCTGGAAGAACGCGGCCTCGTGCCCGAGGTCATCGAATACCTGAAGACGCCGCCCGGCGCGGCGGAGCTTTCGGCGATCCTCCACGCGCTGGGTATCGAACCGCGTGAATTGATGCGTCGCGATGAAGTGGAATACGGCGCGCTCGGTCTCGACCGCGCCGAACTCGGCCGCGATGATCTCATCGCGGCGATGATCGCCAATCCGAAACTGATCGAAAGGCCGATCGTGGTGCGCGATGGCAAGGCGGCTATTGGTCGCCCGCCGGAAGCCGTGCTGGCTATTCTCTAGAATCGGGACATCCCGCCACTGGATTCCGGCCTACGCCGGAATGACGAAACCCACCCTACTCGTCATTCCGGCGCAGGCCGGGGTCCAGTGGCGGTGCATCGGGTTTTCGTGTCAGCCCAAAGAGAACGGATCGGCATCCATCCACGCCGGAAAGCGTTCGCGATGGGCAAGCAGCAGCGCCGGATCCAACGTGGCGGTGATCACCTGCTCCTGCGCGCCGAGCTCCACCAGCGCCTCGCCGAGCGGATCGATCACCGCGCTGTCACCGGCGTACGGCAGGTCGTTGCCGTCCACGCCTACACGGTTCACGCCGATCACATAACTCAGGTTCTCGATCGCCCGCGCGCGCAACAACGTCCGCCATGGCTGGCGACGTGGTGCGGGCCAGTTGGCGACGAAGATCGCAAGGTCGTAATCCATGCCACCGGCGGCATCCTCGAGACGACGATTGCGCAGCCATACCGGAAAGCGCAGGTCGTAGCAGACCTGCGGCAGGATCCGCCAGCCTTTCAGCTCGACGATCAGCCGTTCCTCCCCACCGCCATAGCGCGTGTGCTCGCCTGCCATGCGGAACAGATGACGCTTGTCGTATTGCGCGAGCGAGCCATCGGGCGATGCCCATAACAGGCGGTTGAACACCGTATCGTTCTCGCGGATGACCAGGCTGCCGACCAGGGTGCTGCCAGTCTCGCGCGCCAGTTCGCGCAGCCAGGCCACGCTCGGCCCGTCCATCGACTCCGCGTTCGCCCGCGTCTCGTTGGTGAAGCCGGAAAGAAAGGTCTCGGGCAGGACCACCAGGTCGCTGCCGGCGACACCGCGCACCAGCTTGCCGTAGTACTCACGATTGGCCGGCGCGTCGTGCCAGCGCGTCGCGCCCTGGATCAGCGAAACGGTCAGAGCTTGCATAGACGCTCCGCGCCAGCCTGCATGGTCGCGTCGTTCTTGGCGAAGCACAGGCGGATCAGCCGCGTGTCCGGCGCGGTCTCGTAGAACGGCGTCAGCGGGATCGCCGCGACGCCGCCCTCGCGGACCAGCCACTCGCAGAAGTTGATGTCGTCGATATCGCGGACCGCGCTGTAGTCGACCAGCTGGAAATAACCGCCCGGCACGTCGAGCAGCTTCAACCGCGACCCGGCGAGCAGCTGACGGAAGCTGTCGCGCTTGCCCTGGTAGAACGCCGGAAGCTCCAGGTAATGCTCAGGGCTGCTTTCGAGGAAATCGGCGAAGGCGACCTGGGCCGGATGGAAGGTGCAGAACGTCAGGTACTGGTGCACCTTGCGAAACTCGGCGGTCAGCGCCTTTGGCGCCACCGCGTAACCGACCTTCCAACCGGTGCAGTGATAGGTCTTGCCGAACGAGGAGACCACGAAGCTGCGCGCGGCCAGCTCCGGATGACGCAGCACGCTCTGGTGCTCCGCGCCGTCGAACACGATGTGCTCGTAGACCTCGTCCGAGAGCACCAGGATGGCGGTATCGCGCACGATCGCGGCGAGCTCGTCAAGATCCTTCGCCGAGAACACCGCACCCGAAGGATTGTGCGGCGAGTTGATCATGATCATGCGCGTCTTCGGGGTGACCGCATCGCGCACGCGCTGCCAGTCGACGGCGAAATCCGGCAGGGTCAGCGGGATATGCACGGCGCGCGCGCCCTGCAGTTCGATCGCCGGTTCGTAGCTGTCGTAGCAGGGGTCGAACACGATCACCTCGTCGCCGGCGCGCACGGTCGCGGCGATCGCGGCGAACAAGGCCTCGGTGGCGCCCGAGGTCACCGTGACCTCGGTGTCCGGGCTGATCCGGTGGCCGTACAGGCGTTCGGTCTTCAGCGCGATCTGCTCGCGCAACTTCGGGATGCCGACACCGGCGGCGTACTGGTTCCTGCCTTCGGCCATCGCCCGGGTGATCGAATCGCGCAGCGCCTCAGGCGGCTCGTAGTCGGGGAACCCCTGGCCGAGGTTGACCGCCTTGTGCTCCAGCGCCAGTTGGCTCATGACGCTGAAAATCGTCGTGCCCACCTTGGGCAGCTTGGTCTCGATATGCATAATGCCTTTCAGGTTTGGACGGCCAAATGGCTCGTCATGCTAGCACGCTCTGGATTTTCATTGGATCGCCGCCGCGCTTGCACTCCTCGGTTCGCGCCTGTTGCGCATGCGGCAGGCTATCGGCCAGGAAATCGACGAACGCGCGCACGGCGGGCAGCAGGCCGCGGCGTGTCGGGTAGACAAAATGCAGGGTTCCCTGCGCCGTGGTCCATTCGGGCAGGATCCACTCCAGTCGCCCTTGCGCGATCATCCCCGCGCAGTAATCCTCCGGCAACAAGGCGACGCCGCAACCTTGCGCCGCGGCTTCGCCGATGACAGCGAAATCGCCGCTGACCAGGCGCGCCTTCACCTCGATCGACGTATGCTGGCCGCGGGCATCGATCAACTCCCAGATCTGCGCGCCTTCATGCTCGTGCCAGGAAAGCGCCGGCAACGCGGCCAGCGCCTCGGGCGACTGCGGGCGACCGTGCTCTTCGAGGAACGCCGGGCTGGCAACCAGCAGGCTTCGCGACTGGCCGAAACTGCGCAGCACCAGGGTCGCATCGGAATCGAGCTTCTCGCGGACCCGGATGGCGATGTCGTAGCCCTCGCCGATCAGGTCGATACGGCGATTGGTGGCCACCAGGCGGACTTGCACCTTGGGATGGGCCAGCATGAAACCGGGCAACATCGGCGCCAGCAGCGGCGCCAGGGCAATCGGACAGCTCACCCGGACGACGCCACGCGGCTCGGTGCGCAACTCATCGACCGCGTCCTGGGCGGCACGGGCTTCTTCCAGGACGGCGCGGCAATGGCCATAAAAGCGCTCGCCGACCTCGGTGACCACGAAACGGCGGGTCGTACGCTGGAGCAGGCGCACACCCAGGCGCTCTTCCAACTGGGCAATACGCTTGCTGAGGCGCGACTTGGGTACGCCGAGGGCCCTGCCCGCCGCCGAGAAACCACCGTGTTCGACCACGGCGGCAAAGAAATAGAGGTCGTTCAGGTCCTGCAGGGCACCTTCGAGCAGCACGGCCATCACTGTTTCCCTAATAGAACTAATAGTGCGTATATACCCTACTTATCAGCAGATCGTTCCGGATTTATCGTTATTCCCACGCCGATCCCGGCCCGAATCACGAGGAACCGCCATGAAACTGCTGCATATCGATACCAGCCCGCTGGGCACCTATTCGGTCTCGCGCGGCCTGACCAGCGCCATCGTAGCGGAGTTCGCCCGTAACGAGCCCCAGCTGGAGGTCACCTACCGCGACGCCGCGACCCAGCCGATTCCCCACTGGACCCTGCCGGCCGGCGATACCGACCCGAATGCGCTGCTCGGCAACGAGATCATGGAGGAGTTCCTCGCCGCCGACGTCATCGTCATCGGTTCGCCGATGTACAACTTCTCGATTTCCAGCCAGCTCAAGGCGTGGATCGACCGCATCGCCGTAGCCGGCAAGACCTTCCGCTACAGCGCCAAAGGCCCCGAAGGCCTGGTCGAGGGCAAGCGCGTGATCGTCGCCTCCTCGCGCGGCGGCGTGTACAGCGACAAATCCTCGCCGGCGGCCGGCCTGGATTTCCAGGAACCGTACCTGCGCGCCGTGTTCGGCTTCCTCGGCATTACCGAGGTCGAGTTCGTCCGCGCCGAAGGCGTGGGGATCAGCGCCGAGCACAAGGAAGCGTCGGTGAACGGCGCGCTGGACAGCATCGTCCAACTGCGCAAGGCGGCCTGACCACCAAGGCGCCACCTGCCCATGGCAGGTGGCGCCGGGTTCACGCCGAGCCCTTGCCGGGTTTCTTTTTCGGCATGTTCTGCGATTCATCGGGCCTGCCGGTCCCGGGGACCTTGGCTCCACCCCTGGCCGGCTTCGGCTGTTCATGCGGATAGCCCGATTCGGGCAGCGGCTTGCTCTTGCGCGGCATGCGTCTACTCCTTCACTTCGAGCGGGCCGCCACAGGCGGCATGCCCACATTCACAGGCACCGCTACCGCCCTGGCTTTCGCTGGCCAGACGGCACGATTCGCTGCAGTAATCCTGTTCCGGTCCGACCCGACAGGTGCACGGTACGTGCAGGCAGGGCTTGGTCTGGTCCTGGCTCATCGTCGGCCCTCCATCGAGCCTCTCGTCCGTCCACACTGCTACGCGCGTCGTAAAGCGGCTGTCATGACGACGTGTCGGTGGCCCAGCCGTGCGCCGCGACCAGCAGGCCGCTGAGGCTGCGCACATCCTGCAGATTGTGTTCGGCGACGCGGCGCAGCTGGCTGGACGAACCGCCGCGCAGATAGCCCAGCCAGGCGCGTGGTGCCTCGGAGCCCGGCAGGTCGTTCTCGCGCGCGATCTTCAGCAATTGCCGTTCCGCGGTGATCATCCGGCAGTTCTCCCAGACATGGCGATAGCGACGCCGCATGGGGTGCAGCAGGTCGACATGGGCAAGCCCGGCCAGCGGGTTGGCCAGCCGCGCCAGCCGGTAGCGGGTCGCCAGCAAGGGCGCGTCGTAAGACTTGCCGTTGTAACTGACCAGGACGGTGTCCGGCCCGAGCCATTGGGCGAAATGACGCAGCATCGGCACTTCGCCGCCCAGCGCCGTGATGTAGAGCTGGCGCACGCGCAGTTCGCGACCGACCCAATCGGCCGCGCCGATCATGAAGGCGCGGGTGCCGGTGCCGCCGGCCAGGCCCGTCGTTTCGGTGTCGAAATGCAGGAATCGCCCGCGCGCCACCGGCTCCGCCCTGGCGAACGAGAGGTCGAGCGTGTCCGGCGCATGGGGCCAGGCAAAACGCTGCTCGAGATAACGCAACCCCGGTGCCACTTCCTCGCCAGGCACCTCGCGGTCCGACGCGGCGGCTCGCGGCGAGGCAATCATCCGCTGGCGCAGGCCCGCCAGACGGCGCAGGGCGTCGACGGCCGGCAAGATCGAACCGGCTGTTGGCGACCTCGCGACGACACCGGCCTGCCGCTTCAGCGCGGCGAGCCGGGTGGACAGATCGCTCATGCGGCACCGAAGAGCGCGAGCACCCGCAAGGCCAGCGCCTTGGGCGTCTCCTCGCGATGCTCATCGGCGGCGAGCACCGGACCGACGCAAGCCGGGCAACCCGCCTTGCACTCGCATTGACCGACCGCCGACCATGCCAGTCGCACGAGTTCGTGGGCGCGCTCGAAAAGCGGCTCACTGAGACCGACGCCACCGGGGAAGTTGTCGTAGAGATAAACCGTCGGCAGGAAGCGTTCGAACGAGTCAGGCAAGGCCGCCGTGCCATCGGCGGCGCTGATCCGACCCCGCCCGGCCGCATCCGCCACGGCGAACCAGGCGCCATCGCCACTGCCCACCGCCTTTTGCAGGTCGACGCGCTTCGGCCATCACCGCCACGGTCGCCACGACATGCAGCGCGTAAGCCGCGCCGAGAAACCCGTCCAGCGCATGCTTGCCGCGAGGCGAATGCTTCATCCAGCACCGACTGCGGCAACTGCCACCAGACCGCCGTCGTATGCAGTTCCTGGTCCGGCAGATTGACCGGCCCGTAGCCGATGTTCTCGTGCGTGTAGTAGCGGATCTTCTTGTAGCCGGACACGCGCCGCACCACGTGCACTTCGCCGTGCTGCGCGATTGCCCGCGCCGGCGCCGGCACCGTCGAAGCGCTCCAGCACCTTGAGCTTGGTGTAGTCGATGGCGTCGGTGTAGTAGTCGACGTGGGTGCGCGTGACGTAGGCCTTGCGTCCTTCCCAGTCCAGCCGCTCCACCTGGTAGGGCGTCGACTGGATCATGTGGATCGCGCCCTCGTACAGGGTCAGCGCGGCGGCCGAGTAATCCACCTCGGCGATGATGGTCTGCCGGCCGTCGGTGCGGTCGACCACCACGAAGTTGCCGTCGGCGACCGAGCGCAGGCTCACCGCGTTGGCCGGATAGCTGTCGGCGATCCATTCCCAGCGGTCGCCTTCGCGGTGCAACACCTCGCTCTCGGCCAGCACTTCCAGGTACGGCTCGCGGTCGATCGGGCCGAACGTTCGCCGGCGAGAAAGGGCAGTTCGAACGCGGCGCAGCGGATATGGTCGAGCAGGATCAGCGGCTGGTCGGGCTGGATGCGCGCGTGTTCCGGCGTGGCGTCGATGAAGAATTCCGGATGCCGCACCAGGTACTGGTCGAGCGGCTGCGCTACTGGCCACCAGCACGCCGAGCGAGGGCTGCTGCCGGCGGCCGGCGCGGCCGAAGCGCTGCCAGGTGGCGGCGACCGATCCGGGATAGCCATTGAGCACCACCACGTCGAGGCTGCCGATATCCACGCCGAGTTCGAGCGCCGAGGTCGAGACGATGCCGTCGACTCGCCCGGCGCGCATCGCGCGCTCGGCATCGCGCCGCTCGGTCGGCAGGTAGCCGCCGCGATAGGCGCGGATGCGCGGCGGCTTGCGCGGGTCGTGGTCGAACACGTCCTTCAGGTACTTGGTCAGCACCTCGACCATGGTCCGCGACTGCGCGAACACCAGCGTCTTCAGCCGCGCCTTGATCGCCATCCGCGCGATCCGGTTGCGACTGCGAGCGCGCCGACGCGCGCAGGCCGAGGTCCGGGTTGACCACCGGCGGATTCCACAGCAGCACGTGCTTGTCGCCGCTCGGCGCGCCGCTTTCGGTGATCGCCGTGCACCTCGTCCTCGATCAGCGCCTCGCGCATGCGTCGGCGGGATTGCCGATGGTCGCCGAGCACAGGATGAACTGCGGGCGCACGCCATAGAACGCGCAGACGCGCTTCAGCCGCCGCAGCACATTGGCCACGTGCGAGCCGAACACGCCGCGGTAGGTATGCATCTCGTCGATCACCACGTAGCGCAGGTTCTCGAAGAACTGCGCCCACTTGGTGTGATGCGGCAGGATCGCCTGGTGCAGCATGTCCGGATTGCTCACCACGATGTCGCCATGCAGGCGGATCGCCTGCCGCGCGTCGCCCGGCGTGTCGCCGTCGAAGGTGAAGGCCTTCACACCCAGCTCGCCGGCCCGGTTGAGCTCCAGCAGTTCGGCGACCTGGTCCTGCGCCAGCGCCTTGGTCGGGAACAGGTACAACGCCTTGGCCTTATCCGCCAGCACCGATGCCAGCACCGGCAGCGTGTAGCACAGCGTCTTGCCCGAGGCGGTCGGCGTGGCGACCACGACATGACGCCCTGCCCTTGCCGCATCCCAGGCCTGGGCCTGGTGCCGATACAGGCGCTCGATGCCGCGGGCATGCAGGGCCTGGACCAGGGACGGTGGCATGTCGTCTGGCATCGGTACCAGTTCGCCGTCGCGCCCCGGCACGGTGAAAGCGGCGGCAACCCGATCGCCATATTTATCCTGCAGGCGCAGGGCGAGCCCCCTGCCGTCATAGCGTACGGCGAGGACACCGTCCGTGTCGTCGTTGCGCAGGGTCGAGAGATAGGCTGACATGCGGCTGCTCGTGGGACTGACGGGCCTTTGTAAGGCGACTCAGTCTCAGATCGTGCGACGCCGGGACATAAACGCGTAAGTCGGCCGCGAGCGGCCTGTCAGTCGCTCGCTGCGCGAGCTGCAAGACGTCAGTAAAGCGGCTCTGCTTACGACTCGCAAGCCGCGCAGGGACTGACTGCCGTCTTCGCCGAGGCATAGAAAAAACCGGCGCCTGGATGACGGCGCCGGCAAAGGGAAGGGTTACTTGGGCTACCTGCCACGTTCGTCAAGGAACGCCCGATGGCCCAGCCAGTGAAGCACTGAGAGGCGGAGCAGCGCTGTAGGAAAAGGACTACAAAGCGAGTAGGCGAACGCCTCGCCAGACGTAGGCGTCGCGAGTCAGGCCGCGCCGGCGTTGACCACCCGCCAGACCCCGCTTTCGTCCTCCACGCGCAATTCGGCCGTGCCACCCAGTTGCGCGCGAACGACCGACACAAGCATCAGCGCATGACGGACCGCGTCGGCGCGGGTCTTGTACGTACCCACGACCTCGGCACCGCGCCGGACCGTCCATTGACCATGCGGCGACGCGTTATAGGGAACATAAAGCATGGTGCGTTGCGCTGGCATGGGCCTCCCGTACGCTGGGCCGAATCAGGCCTCATTCGCAGCGAAGCTAGCGGGCGCACCGTCGGCATGGCGTCATTGGCACCCACCGCCATGCTCACGCCGACGCGACATCAGTCAAAGATTTCCTCGATATGCGAGACGCGACCGTTATAGACGTAGATCTGGATGGTCTTGCCGCTCTGCTCGTAATCGAACCTGTAACCGTTGGAGGCGCCATAGACGTTCTCGACGCGCTCTTTGCGCAGTGGATTACCGGCGACCTGGTAGACCTTGCCTTCCGAATCGCCGACAGCGAGGACCTTCGAGCCGATGCGAACGGTATCGGCTGCCTGCGCGCTCATGGCGGCAAGGGTCAACAACAGTGTCACGGCAAGCTTCTTCATGTGCTCTCCCCATACAGGGCCGGGCGACGCCCCCACGGCGTCCGCCGGCGAGCGCATCATGTCCCGAACGGGCCCCGGCGAGCTACCGCGATGCGACGTGGGTGCGCGCGGCGTTCAGCCAGCCGGCATGAGCCTCGCCGCGCTCCATGGCGGCATCGATCGCGCTCCGCTCCTCGCGGAAGGTGTCCAGCAGCGAAATCATGACGAAATCGCTGGGGCCGCGCGAATTCACCGGCTCGACGATATAGGCGGACTTGAACGCGCCTTCCGGGGTGCGGGTACACCGCACTTCGACACAGTAATGACCGACGATTTTCCGGTGCACGATCCTTCTCCCCTGTAAGGCCGCGACGGTAGGAATGGCTTGGGCGCCATTGTTCTCCGGCTGGGGGGCCGATGACAAGCGCCGCCGCCTAGGCCTTGCGGCATAGTCAGCTGCCGGAAGCCCTGGGCACCGGCGCTGTATTGGCCGGTGGCGGGGCGGAAGCCGCCGCCTGGCCGTCCGCCGGCGCGATCGACGTGCCATCGGAGGAAATCCTGAACGACCGGTCGTCGCCGGGATTGAGCGAGGCCTCGACCGCGCTCTGGTTGCGCTCGCAGGCACCGTGGGCGAGCAAGCCGATCTTGCGGCTGCCACTGGGCACGTGGAGGACCAGCCGGTCGTTCTGCTCCATGTTGGCGACGACCTTGTCGTCCAGATAGACGCCGCTGGAACAGCCACCGCCGTACAGGCCCGGATCGCGCACGATGGTCACCGTGGCGTCGCCGTCGCTGGCCGACTGGTTCGAATAGATCGTGCTGGACAGGGCGTCGTGGATTTCGACGTGGCGCTCGTTGCGGTTGGCACCGCACGCGGCAAGGCCCGCGGCCATCAGGATCAGGGCGAAACGCTTCATGAAGGCAACTCCAGACGGGTGCATGCCACAAGCATTCCGGCTCGACCGTTCACCGTATGTGAAGACGGCCGGCACCCGGTCGAACGGAGCGGGCGCATCGACGCCCGCTCGCCCACGTTGGGCCGATCACTCCACGTCGACCCGACGGACCTGTTCAAGCCAGTGATCCAGGTTGTAGTAGTTCGTCACCCGGGCGATCTTGCCCTCGCGCACGTCGAAAAAGGCGCCGGCCGCAAGCACGTACGCCTGCCCTCTTGCCGGCGGCAGGCCGTCGTCGGTGCTCCGGTATTCGCCATGCACGACGAATTCGGCCGCCGCATGCGTGCCATCCGTGCTGGCCATGATCGCGATGTCGCGCAAGTTCTCGCGATAGCAACGATCCATGCGCGCAAGGAACGCGGCGAAGGCGTCGCGCCCGTGCTCGCGACCACCCTGGTTGATGTCATGGACGACATCGGGGCTGAGCTCATCAAGCATGCCGGCCCAGTCGCGGTTGTTGAAGGCCGCGTAGTAGCGGCCGATGAGGTCGAGGGTCGTGGTCATATCAGTAGATGATCACCGAACGGATGGACTTGCCTTCGTGCATCAGGTCGAAGGCATGGTTGATGTCTTCCAGGCCCATGGTATGCGTGACGAAGGGATCGATCTTGATCTCGCCGCTCATATAACGATCCACGTAGCCCGGCAGCTGGCTGCGACCCTTCACGCCGCCGAACGCCGAGCCGCGCCAGACGCGGCCGGTCACCAGCTGGAAAGGACGCGTACTGATTTCCTGCCCCGCGCCCGCCACGCCGATGATCACCGACTCGCCCCAGCCCTTGTGGCAGCATTCCAGCGCCGAACGCATCAGGTTGACGTTGCCGACGCATTCGAAGGAATAGTCGACGCCGCCGTCGGTGAGATCGACGATCACCTGCTGGATCGGTGTATCCGGATAATCCTTCGGATTGACGAAGTCGGTGGCGCCGAGCAGGCGCGCCATCTCGAACTTGTCCGGGTTGGTGTCGACCACGACGATCCGCCCGGCCTTCGCCATCACCGCGCCCTGCACCACCGACAGACCGATGCCGCCCAGGCCGAAGACCGCGACGCTGGCGCCAGGCTCGACCTTCGCCGTGTTCAGCACCGCGCCGATGCCGGTGGTCACGCCGCAGCCAAGCAGGCAGACCTTGTCCAGGGGTGCGGCCGGATTGATCTTCGCCAGGGCGATTTCCGGGACCACGGTGTATTCGCTGAAGGTGCTGGTGCCCATGTAGTGCAGGATCGGCTTGCCACCGAGCGAGAAGCGCGAGGTCCCGTCGGGCATCAGGCCCTTGCCCTGGGTCAGGCGGATCTTCTGACAGAGGTTGGTCTTGCCCGACAGGCAGAACTTGCACTCGCCGCATTCGGGCGTGTACAGCGGGATGACGTGGTCGCCGACCTTCAGCGTGGTCACGCCCTCGCCGACTTCCTCGACGATGCCGCCGCCTTCGTGACCGAGGATGACCGGGAACAGGCCCTCGGGATCCGCGCCGGACAGCGTGAAGGCATCGGTATGGCATACGCCGGTGGCGACATTGCGCACCAGCACTTCGCCAGCCTTCGGCGCGGCGACGTCGACTTCCTCGATGGATAGCGGTTTGCCTGCTTCCCAGGCTACGGCGGCTCGTGATTTCATGCGGTTCTTCCTCGTAAGACGATGCTGGCTGCCGTCGGGCAGGCGGCAGCATCCAAGTCCACCAGTTTAGTCGGCATCGTTCCCGGTTGCGATTACGATACGGGCGGGGATCCTCAACGCGGGAGGCAACCATGAGTACGAAGACCCACAAGGGCAGCTGCCATTGCGGCAAGGTCCGTTACGAAGCCGACGTCGACCTCGCTTCGGGCAGTGGCAAGTGCAATTGCTCGATCTGCACCAAGCTTCGCCACTGGGGCGCGATGGTCAAGCCGGACGCCTTCCGTCTGTTGGCCGGGGAGGAAGCGCTCGCCGATTACCAGTTCGGAACCCGCAGCATGCACTGGCTGTTCTGCCGCCACTGCGGGGTACACGCCTTCGGCAAGGGCCACGTCGAGGAAATCGGCGGGGCCTTCTACTCGGTCAACCTGGCGACCCTGGACGAGGTGACCCCGGACGAGCTGGCCGACATCGAGGTCCGCTACGCCGACGGCAGGCATAACCGCTGGCAATCGCCTCCGGCAGTCACCGCCTACCTCTGACACCCGCCCGATGGGACCCCACCGTCGCCCCGATGCAGGCCGGGGCCGGTGGCGACCTCGCTCGTGCATTCAACCCGGCAAGGCCAGGGGCGCCGGGCGCCCTGCAATCGCAACAGGTAATCATCCGGTTTTCCACCGTCGCGCGCATGCCGCGACCGGTCGTCGCCTTCAACGAAGGCGCTCACAGGGTTTCCGGACCAGACGGTTCCGGATCCGATCCGGCGCGGATGTCCCGCCTGGTCGTCGCAACACCACCAACCCGTAGTGAACCTACCCAGGAGATTTACATGAACACGCATTTCGAACGTACCGGTGCCCTGACTGAACTGACCAGCTATCCGCAGTGGGCCCAGGACATGGTGGCCTCTTGCGAAGAAGCTAAACAGGGCGTGGTCGCCCATGAGTTGTGGACTCTCATGCGCGCCGCCCAGGTCGATCCGGTGACCACCCGGCATTTCATGGTCGGCGTCTGGCCGGTGATCGAGCGGTTTCCGGGCTATATGTCGCACAACCTGCTGAAAACACGCTTTGGTCGCAGTGAAGGAGACAATCTGGCCCGTCGCTGGCTGGTGCGGAATATCCGCGTCGAGCAGAATCACGCCGAGTACTGGCTGAACTGGGCCGAAGGCGCGGGTGTAGAGCGCGATGACGTCCTGGAGGGCCTGCCGCCGCAGGGCAGCCAGACCCTGGCCGACTGGTGCGAGGAGGTCAGCTCCCGGGATTCCCTGGCCGCGGGCATCGCCGCAACCAATTACGCCGTCGAGGGAGCGACGGGAGAATGGTCCCAGCTGATCTATGAAAGCGCCACGTATGCCGAAAGCTTCAGTCCCAAGGCCCGCGTGGGCAGCCTGCGCTGGTTGCAGTTGCATGCCGCCTATGACGATACCCATCCCTGGGAGGCCCTGGAAATCGTCTGTACCCTCATGGGAATGGCCCCACCTGCCGATGAAGTGGAGCATATCGGCGAGTGCATCCGGCGTAGTTACACCAGCATGCGTATTACCCTGGACCGGTGCATGGATGCCTGGCGCTCGCTGAATGCTGTCAACGACGTCGCAGCTTGAGGAGCCAAGTCGTGGCAAGGTGCGCGGAAGGAAAGCTCATGCGTTACTGACCGTAGGACGCAATGCCACATAGCCACGCCACCTCGCCACGACCGCTTTCCAGGCGCCTCATGCCCCTGGCGTACGCGCTTGTGGCCGTGGTGGGGCTTATCCTGGCGCTGACCTGGGGAGCCCTGCAGATTCAGGTCACTCTCGCCGGATTTCTGAACGGCGAGAGTGTCTGGTCCAAGGCGCAGAAACAGGCCGTCGTCGATCTGGAAGGCTATGCCCGCAACGGCAATCAGGCCCATCTGGACAGCTTCCGGCGCAATGCCGCCATCCTCGCCCACGATCGCTGGGCCCGCGACGCCATCGCCAGCGGCCACTTCGACCGCGCCGAGGTCGAACAGGCATTCGCAGACGGCAGCGTCATCCGGGATGCCATCCCCGGCATGGTGTTCATCCTGGAATACTTTTCCGACATGCCCTACATGAAGGAAGCGGTACGGGCCTGGCGCTCGACCGATTCCTCCATCGACGAATTCGATCGCATCGCCGACCAGTTGCAGAAGGCCTATGCCAGGGGCGATTTGCCGCTGGCCCAGGTCGAGCAGCAAAGTGAGCGGATCAAGGCGCTCAACCGCTTCATCGAGCCGCGCAGCAACCTCTTTTCGGTGGAGATCGCCAATGGCGCCTCCTGGCTGGGCCGCGTGCTGTTCGGCGCCGTGCTGCTCGTCGCCACCCTGGCCTCCCTGCTGTGGATGAGCATGGCCCGGCGGATCCTGAAGACCATCCGCGGTACCGAGGAACGTTACAGCCTGCTCTACGACAGCGCCGGCGATGCCATCGTCATGGTCGACGAGGCCAGCGGGCGCATCCTCGATGTCAACCGTACCGCCTCGATCTGGACGGGACGGGCCAAGGACGAACTCGTCGGCGGCAACTTCGCCAACCTGTACCTGGACATCGCCCCCCATGGCGATCGATCGGCGATCGGCGTGCTGCGCGGCCGCGACGACCGGCCGATTCCGGTCGAAACGCAGAGCAGCCAGACCCACTGGGGCCACCTCGCGGTACGCCAGGCGATCATTCGCGATATTTCCGAACGGGTGGCGATGGAGCAGGAACGCCGCGTCGCCGCCGAGGCCCTGGCCAGCATCGCCGAGGGCGTGATCATCGCCGACGCCGACCGGCGCATCGTCAATGCCAATGCCGCGCTCGGCGAGTTGACCGGCTACACCCTGGCCGAACTGCTCGGCACCCGTTTTGACGATACCCGCATCATGCCTGACGGTCGGCCGATGCCCGCTTATGTCTGGGAGGCCGTGGCGACCGAAGGCAACTGGCTGGGCGAGGTCGACAGCCGCCGGCGCAACGGCACGGTCTACGCCGAATCGCTCAGCATCAGCAGCATCCGCGATGCCCGCGGGGTGGCCCAGCATTACGTCGCCGTGTTCACCGATATCACCTCGAGCAAGGCCGACCAGCTCCGCCTGGAGCACCTGGCCACGCACGACCCATTGACTGGCCTGGTCACCCGCGCCGAATTCGAACGGCGCTGCGCCCTGGCCATCCTCGAAGCGCGACGCAACCACGGCGCCGCCGCCGTGCTGTTCGTCGACCTGGACGCCTTCAAGGTCGTCAACGACAGCTACAGCCATGCGATCGGCGACACCTTGCTGACCGAAGTCGCGCGACGGATCAATAACGAACTGGGCGATGCCGATCTCGCCGGACGCATCGGCGGTGACGAGTTCACCGTACTGCTGACCAACCTCGGCATCCGCGAACGTGCCCACGATGTCGCCGGTCGCCTGCTGACGACCCTCGCCGAGCCCTTCACGGTCGCCGACTACGAGATCTACATGAGCGCGAGCATCGGCATCGCCGGCTACCCGCTGGACGGCGGCGACCCGGTGACCCTGATCGCCAACGCCGACGCGGCGATGTATGCGGCGAAGACCGAGGAACGCAACGCCTTCCGTTTCTACACGCCCAAGATGCACGCCGATGCGCGCCGGCGCCTGCAACTGGCCGCCGAGCTTCGCCAGGCCCTGGCTGGCGAGGAATTCCGGCTGGTCTACCAGCCCAGCGTGGAACTGCGCACGGGGCGCATCGTCGCCGTCGAGGCGCTGCTGCGCTGGAAGCACCCGGAACGCGGCGAGGTGTATCCGGACGAATTCATCCCGATCGCCGAAAGCCTCGGCCTGATCCGCCATATCGACAACTGGGTCATGCGCACTGCCTGCAGGCAGTTGTGTCGCTGGGATCAGGCGCGGATGCCGCCGATCCGGCTCGCGGTCAACGTCTCGGCCGGCTCCTTCGCCCATCCCGAACTGGTCGACCATGTCAGCGACGTGCTCGCCGATACCGGTCTCGCGCCACAACGCCTGCTGCTGGAAATCACCGAGAGCGCCATCCTGCGGCTTGGCGAGGACACCGAAACGACCATGCGCGCCCTGCACGAACTCGGCGTCGGCGTGGCCATCGACGATTTCGGTACCGGCTATTCCTCGCTGGCCTACCTGAAGTTGCCCGCGGTGGCCTTCCTCAAGATCGACCGGTCGTTCGTCACCGGCCTGCCCAGCCACGCCAACGATGCGGCGATCACCGAGGCGATGATCGCGATGTCGAAAACGCTCGGGCTTTGCACCATCGCCGAGGGCATCGAGAACCTCGCGCAACAGGAGTTCCTGCTCCGCGCCGGCTGCATCGAAGGCCAGGGCTATCTCTTCTCGCGCCCGTTGCCGCCGGCCGATATCGAACGCCTGCTTGCGCCGAGCGCGAAGCATTCGGCGGCCAAGCTGACCGTCGTGCCGCCACGGCGCGCCTGATCGCAAGAAGCGGAGGGGCACGCCGGCCGTGCAACGGGCAGAGTCCCGTGGGGATCGAACGCTTTTTTGGGGAACAGGGAACGGGGAACAGTGGAGCCCGCGGAACCCTGGGCTCCGACGGCCTGCGCAGGGAGTAACACTCAGGCAAGCTCAGACTCCCCCGTTCCCCCGTTCCCCCGTTCCCCCGTTCCCCAGCAACTCATAGTCCCACCGATTTAATAGGGCACAAACCGTCCTATTAACGGCTTAGCGTATGGCCATCAACCATATCCGGGGAGTCGCTACGCCATGACCGAGTACGCACACCTGTGGCTGTTCTTCGCGGTCGTCCTCGGCGTGATCGTCTTGCCGGGGATGGACATGGCCTTCGTGATGGGCTCGACCCTCGCCGGTGGGCGGCGGCGTGGCATGCTCGCGGTCGCCGGTATCGTCGCCGGTGGCATCTGCCACGTCAGCATGACCGTGCTCGGCATCAGCGTGCTGCTGCGTGCCTACCCCTGGGCATTCAATCTGTTGCTCGCCGCGGGCACGCTGTATATCGCCTATATCGGCTTCACCCTGACGACGAGTCGCCCGTCGCGAAGCCAGCCAGCACAGACGCCGGTCCTCATGCCGCGGGGGCGCATATTCCGCCAGGCCGCCATGACCGCCCTGCTCAATCCGAAGGCTTACCTTTTCATGCTGGCGATCTTTCCCCAGTTCCTGCGACCGGCGTATGGCTCGATCGGCGTCCAGGCCGTGGTCCTGTGGACCATCATCGCGGCGACCCAGCTGGCGGTTTATGGCGCCCTGGCGCTGACGGCGGATCGGCTGCGCGAAGTATTCCAGCGCCGTGGCCATTCCACCACCGGCCTGGTCCGCGGCGTCGGCATCGTGCTGATCCTCGCCGCCATCGCCACCGGCGCGGAAAGCTGGCGTCGCTTCGGCGGATGACACACGCACCACGCGCCCCTCACACCGTATGGACAGGGACCACGCGCAGCATGGCCCATCATTGCAGAGGGAGTCTGACCATGCTTGTCACCGTCCTGATCATCATACTTATCCTGGCCCTTATCGGCGGCCTGCCGACCTGGGGCTATTCGCGCTCGTGGGGCTACGGCCCGAGCGGCGGCATAGGCCTGATCCTGGTGATCCTGCTCGTGCTTTACCTGCTGGGCATGCTCTGAACCCGGCTCACCGGTAAAGCAGCTCGCCGAAGTGCCGCTTCTGCTCGGCGGCCAGTGGCGTGGCGTCGACCAGGGCGGTCAGCCGGGCGAAGCGCTCGTCGAACGCGGCCACGCATGCGGCAAAGCGCGCGCCGCGTCCGGCATCGTCACCGGACAACGCATAGGCCAGGATCTGCGCGCACTGCGCGGCAAGCTCGATGTCCTCGGGCAAGGCTGAAATATCGCCCCACACCTTCTTCATATAGGCGCCGGCTTCGTTGGCCCGCTTCATCCGATGGAACAGGTCCTCGGCAATCGTGCAGCCCGGATCGAAATGAATCGTCAGTTCATGCGCGCATTGCGTTGACGCGGCATCCATTTCGATACGCACCGCCATGCGCCACGCATCGTAGCGCCAGCTGTCCGGACTTCCGTCCTCGTCGTACGGCACACGCTGTCCATCCCGGTAAATCGCCTCGGGCAAGCCCGCATTCGGCAGATCCACCAGATAATTCCGCTCATCGGGGCGACCTCGATAGTCGCCTTCCATCGCACTGATGAAGATCCGATGGCTGTCCCCGTCCCGTTCGCTTTCGACCAGCGTTCGCGCGAAGCCATCGCGCTGGTAAGCCTGCGACAGGCCATCGTCGTCGTAGATCGATGTCTCGCCACCGGCGCCTGGATAAATGCGCAACACCAGGCAGGCCGGCGCGCGCGCCAGGTGTTTCAGGCCATCGCGGTACAGCGGCAGGACGCTGCCGGCGCGGATAAACACCGGCGTCTCCTCGAGGGTGTAACCACGTTCGAACATGCGATCGCCCTCGAAGGCTTCCGCCGCATCGCGGCTATACCACACGCCGGGCGGCAGCCAGATGGCGACCTGGGCCACATCCTCGACCGTCGGCGCGGTCACCGGCGCGACCAGCAGCGCGTCGCCGAACATGTACTGTCCGGGCACCTCGTAGGCGATGTCTTCGCGCGGCCAGTCGTAGTACATCGGCCGCACCAGCGAAACGCCGGTGTCATAGGCCTCGCGCGAAGCCGCATAGATGTACGGCGCCAGCCGGTAACGCAGGCGGATCGCCGCATTGATCGCCTCGCCGTAGGGCGGGCCGAAATGCCACGGCTCCTTGTGCAGGCTCGCCTCTTTCGCCGAATGCGTGCGCAGCACCGGACTGAACGCGCCGTACTGCACCCAGCGCACATACAGCTCCGGGTCCAGCCGCCGCTTGCTTCGCGGGATGCTCTTGGCGAAGGTATGCCCGCCGATATCGTGGCTCCAGTATCCATAGAGCACGTTCGACGCGGTCGCCGTGAAGTATGGTTGATACGCCAGCGAAGCCCACGAGATCACGCTGTCGCCGGAAAAGCCGATCGGATACCGGTGATTTCCGATACCACCCCAGCGGTGGTAGATCAGTCCACGCGCGTTATCGTGGCGCTGCATGTCGTTGAAGAACGCATGGTTCAGCCACCACACGTTGCTAAGCCCGGGCAAGGCCTTCGATTCGGGCCACTGCTGGTAATCCAGCCACCAGAAATCGACGCCTTCGCGCTGCAGCGGATGCAGGATCGTTTCGAACAACGCCTTCATGTACGGGCGCGAGGCCGCCTCGAAAGGAATCGGCTCGCGTGTCGACGGATCGAGGCCGACCGCTTCGGCCATCGCCTCGTAGCGCTCCTCGGTCGGCGGCACGCCGGATGCCGGATGCAGGTTCAAGGTGACCTTCAGGTCCTCTCCGTGCGCCCAGTCCAGGAAGGCCGGCGGGTCGGGAAACAGGCTGCGGTTGAAGGTATAGCCGGTCCAGCCCGACGGCTCGCCAAAGCTGTCGACCTGTTCCTCGCCAGCACGCAGGGTCAGGCCTGGCGTCGTGTGCCAGTCCATATCCAGCACGATCACGTCCAGCGGCAAGTACTCGCGCTCGAACCGGGCGACAAGGGTGCGCAACTCCTGGTCCGAGTAATTCCAGTAGCGCGACCACCAGTAACCGAAGACGAACCTCGGCGGCATCGGCTGCGGACCGGACACGGCGGCAAAGTCGGCAAGCGCGCCACGGAATTCGAACCCGTAACCGAAGAAATACAGATCCCTCGCCTCGCCATCCGGGCGTGGGGCAATCCAGCCCTTTTCGTCGAAGAGGAAACTCCGCGAATCGTCCACCACATGCCAGCCCCGCCGCGACAGAATGCCCTCCTCCAGCGGCAACTTCGTGCCATCGGTCCAGGTATCCCCGTCGTAGCGATCCAGCGTGCGATAGGTACCACCGAGATTGGCATCGTCGACCGAGTCAGGGGTCCAGGTCTCCCCGTCGCGAATGACGATACGAAGGTTGCCGGCACCCGGTGCTTCATCGCCCTTGGCATGGACAAGCGAGAGTTCGCCCGTATCGATCGACAGTTGTCGCTCGTCCTCCACCACGTCGAATGCAGGCAACGGCAATGACCTGCGCACCGCGAACTGTGTTTTCGCATCGTTGAAGCGTTGTGCGGGATCCCACTCGATGCGGATCAACCGGGGTGTCAGGATCGTGAAGCGATATGGACCGCGCACGAATACCGCGCCATCGTCGGCCAGCCCGTCGCCTCCCTGGTTCGGGAAGGATGGCGACTCGTAAGATATAACGGGGAGCATCGTCGGCTATCGGAAGACAGGCACAGTCCCTATGGATAACCCAAGGCGTGTGTCTAGTGCAAGGTCGGCGCCTGTAAGGCGCCTATGCGGCGAGGTGGCGCTCGTACACGGCGAGATCTCCTGCTGAAAAGCAGCAGAAGACCACCTCGCGCAAGGCGCTGTCGTTCTCCGCCGCGTCGACGACCGATGCAAGCGCAACCCGGGTCGCCAGCTCGATCGGATAACCATAGACGCCCGTGCTGATCGCGGGAAACGCGATACTGGCCAGTCGGTGTTGACCGGCAAGCTCGAGTGAGCGCCGATAACACGAAGCCAGCAGGCGTGGCTCGCCCCGTTCGCCACCGTGCCAGACTGGACCTACTGCGTGGATGACATAGCGTGCCGGAAGGCGGAACCCTGGGGTGATCTTCGCGTCGCCCGTATCGCATCCACCCAGTTCACGGCAGGCCTGTAGCAGTTCCGGGCCCGCGGCGCGGTGGATCGCACCGTCGACCCCACCGCCGCCGAGCAGCGAACTGTTGGCGGCATTGACGATCGCGTCGACCTTCAGCGTGGTGATATCCGCTTGCACGGCACGCATGGTGAAGGCCATCGCGGCGTTCTTCCTAGGCCTCTGCCTGGTCGCTGACGTCGATGACCGAGCGATTGCAGGCATTGTTCCGGGTAATGATCCGGCCACCGATCGGGGCGTCGAAGAAGTCGCGCTTGAACACGCCCTGCACCATCACCGGCTTATCGTCGTATTTCTGCCCGGCGTGGAAGAGGTGCCCCTGGCTGACCAGGGTGACGAAACCGCTGCTGGCATGATTGGTGCCGTAGCTGTGCCGGGCCTCGGTCAGGCAGCTTTTCTCGAAACCGAGCGCCGTATAACCCAGCACCCGCACCAGCTTGCCGTTGTACTGGGCTGGATTGTTGTTGAGCTGGGATGGCGTGACGAACAGGACGCCGTCGGACCGCGTTTCCGCGGCGGTCGCGGCGGAGACGGAAAAGAGCGTGGACAGCGCAAGAACGATCGTGAATAACCGCATGACCGGACCCCTTCATCGATTCGTGCCGGCAGTGTACGCCCGAATGCTTCGTAATTGACGCGTCCGGCTATTGATCGTCATTCCGGTGCAGGCCGGAATGACGAACCAGGAGAGGCCCCGCACGCAGGGCCCCTCCCGATGTCGTGCTTTCTCAGCCCTGGTTCTTCTTCAACCAGGCATCGATCGCCGGCAAACGCTCATCGCGCACCTTGGTGCGATAACGGATATTGGCCATCGAGGTTTCGGCGGCTCGGCGCGAGCCGGCGGCGATATGGGCGTCGGCATAGGCCTTGATCTTGTCGACCATGGCCAGGTTCAGCGAGCTGTTGCCCAGTACCGGGTAGTAGCGGCTGCTCGAGGTCGAGTCGACCAGTTTGTCCACTTGCGCACGATGGGCGACGGCGAAGTCGAAGGCCATGTCCGGGTGTTGCCGGGCGACGATCGCGATCATGCCGGAGCTGTTGGTCGCGCCAGGCTCGTCGGTGAGTGCAAGGTCGAGCGCGCGCTGGGCCAGTGCGTCGTCCTTCACGGTGGACAGCAAGGCGTACAGTTCGTCCTTGACCAGCGGCGTCTTCTCCGCCCTTGCCTCGGCACGCAACTTGTCCCAGGTGGCCGCGTCGGCATGGTTGGCCACGACGGCAAGGATCGACTTGCGCAATTCGGCAGGCATGTCGTTCGCCGCGTAACGACGCTGGGCCTCGGCGACGACCGCCTTGTCCCCGAGCAGGCCGAGTGTCTGGATCAACTGGGTGCGCAGGACCGTGGTTGGTGCGGACTCGCCCGCCTTGGCTGTCCAGCCGACGCGCTCGAATACCGGATGCAGCTTCGATACGGCGAAAGCGCTGAAATTGGCCTGCCGTGCTTCATCGCCACGATAATAGGCATAAAGGCTGCTCAGGCTTCCTGCCACGTCGCCCCAGATCTGGGGTTCGGCATCGACCGGCGTGGCCTTGACCAGGTCCAGGTAATCGGACGCCGGCTGCAGCCCGGCGAGGCCCAGCGCCCAGGTGTCGGCCATCAGGCCGAGCTGGTCGATCGGCGCCAGCCTGGTGAAACCGTCACGAACCGCTGCGAACTGTGCCGGCGCGTAAAGCGTGCGGTAGTAGCCGCTCTGCCCGGCATTGACCACGGCCGCGCCGCAACCGGGCACGACCAGGTTGGCCTGGCCGTCGACCACGGTATTCACGGGCGTACCGCCGATCGTCTGCGCGATGACCGGCACATGCCACCTGAGCGGCGTCTTGTCCGGACGATCGCGGGTGAACTCGCCCTGGGTCAGCTTCAACGTGGTCTTGCCGGCGTTGCAGGTAGCCGACTCGACGCGAATCATCGGGATGCCCGGCTGCAAGGTGAAATCGTGGGCGATCCGGGTGATGGGCTTGCCGGCGGCGGCAACTTCCACTTCGCGCCACAGATCGTCCGACGCGGTATTCCCGTAGGCATGGGCCTTGATGTAACGGCGCACGCCGTTGCGCCAGGTATCGGCGCCGACATAGCCCTCGAGCATGCGGATGACCGCCTCACCCTTCGAGTAGGTGATCGCGTCGAAGGCCTGGCTGGCCTGCTCAACGGTTTCGACATGCTGCACCACCGGATGCGTGGTCGCCACCGCGTCCTGCGACATCGCCTGGTCGCGCACATCCACGGCGTCCAGTTCGGTATGCCATTCCGGATGCAGTTTCTCGGTGGTGCGACCGGCCATCCACGAGGCGAAGCCTTCGTTAAGCCAGAGGTCGTCCCACCAGCGCATCGTCACCAGGTCGCCGAACCACTGGTGGGCCATCTCGTGCGCGGCGACCGAGAACACGGATTGCTTGTCCGACAGCGTCGAAATCGACGGATCGAGCAGCAAGGCGTACTCGAAGGTGTAGATCGCGCCCCAGTTCTCCATCGCGCCGAAGAACTGGCTGCGCCCGGGCGAGGCGATATTGTCGAGCTTGGGCAGCGGGTAAGGCACGCCGAAGTAATCGTTGTACTCATGCAGCACGGCCTTGGCCGATTCCAGCGCGAAGCTGGCCTGCCCGGTCATGCCCTTCTGGGTGACCACGCCGATCTCGGTGCCATCGGACGTCGTGGTCGCACGGTCGAATTCGCCGAGGCCGAAGAACAGCAGGTAGGTCGACATTTTCGGCGACGGCGCGAAGGTCACGCGGGTCATGCCCTTGCCGACTTCCGTCTTCGACGCGGCCGGCATATTGCTCACCGCCATCTCGCCGCTCGGCACGGTCGCTTCGAGGTTGAACGTCGCCTTATAGGCAGGTTCGTCCCACGAAGGAATGAAGCGGCGCGCGTCGGAATTCTCGAACTGGGTATACAGGGCGCGCTTCTTTCCGGCCTTGGTGTCGTAGTCGATGGCGAACAGGCCGTTGGCCTGGGTGCCGATCTTGCCGGTATAGGTCATCGCCAGGCGGTAACTGCCGGCGGGCACGGGCTTGGCAAAGGTGAAGGTAGCCGTCTGCGCCGCCGCATCGACGCTGACCCTGGGCGCGGCGAATTCCAGATTGCCGGCGACCGGTGCCAGGCCTACCGACGAGAAGCTCATGTCGATCGCATTGAGGGTGATGCTGGAGGTCGGCTCGAGGACCTCGATGGCAACCGTCACCTTGCCGTCGAAACTCAGCGATTCGGCATGCGGCACGACGGACACGTCGTAATGGGTGGGCCGCACGCTGCGCGGCAGCTGCGTGGTGACAAGCGTCGCGGTGGACGGCGCGGGCGCGGCGGCGACACTCGTCATCGACGCACCGGCAAGTGCCAGGGCGATCGCGGAAACCAGGTAACAACGCAACATGACATCCCCTCAAAGGTTTACGAAACAGCGGAATAATTCACGGACGAGAACCAGCCATTCGTCCCCCCGGGCGATAGTGACTCCTGGCATGGGTAGCCAGACACCGCCGGAAGTCATGGCAGGGTCGCGCCGACCGCGGTCCGCCCCAGGGTGCGGGTCAGGCGTAGGTGGCCTCGCCCAGGCCGAACGACCAGTTCTCCCTGGGCACTTCGACCAGATTGATGATGACATCCTCCTTGCGGATGCCGGTAAGCGCGTGGGCACCGTCGACGATGGCGCGATAGAAGGCCTTTTTCATCTCTACTGTCCGCCCCGCATTCAGGGTGATCTGGATCAGCACGCAGTCGGGGCCGTGCTCGATGCCGAGGTAACTCGGCGCGATGGCCAGGCCGGATGCCGGATGCTCGGTAATAACCATGAAGCGATCGTCCACGGGCACGTTGATCGTGCCGATCATCGCCTCATATACCGCCTTGCCCAGCGCGGACCGGTAGCTTTCGGACTTTCCCTCGACCATGTCGATTCTGACCAGGGGCATATGCGTATCCTCCAGGGAGTGGCGGGACGAAAACGACGAAGGCGCGCCCGGTTAAGGGACGCGCCCTCGAATCTACCGCAATGCGACCTCAGAGGAAGCCGAACAGCCCGGTCCGGATGTACAGGTCGAGGTTGGCCACATCGAGCGTGCCGATGCCGGCGCCCGGCTCATAACCACCGATGCCCTTGTAGAACCAGTTGTCGCCCGCCTTGATGTCGTTGAACGGCGTGAACTTGCCGTAGCCGAACAGCAACTGCATGGCATATACCTGCGGGTTCCACAGGCCGATGCGATGGCCGCTGCTCTGGCGAAGCAAGGCGCTGATGCCGTTGAGCTGCGGCGCGACGAAGCTGGTGCCGCCTTCGCCGGACACCAGGCCGCCGTCGAACGTCGACACGAAGATGTAGCCGGTCTCCGGATCGGCGTTCAGCGAGACATCCGGCAGGTTGCGGCCGTGGAAGTTCCCCGGCAGCTTGAGCAAGGTGGTCGGGCCCGCGGCCGGGTCGTTGAACACCAGCGACTGCTTCGCTTCGCTGGAGCGAATGCCCTTGGTGAACAATTGATAGAACGGTGTCCGCCAGTACACGCTGACGCCGCCACCGCCGCCCGTCGAGAACAGGTCGATGGCACCGGCGCCAAAGTTCTTGTCGAAGTAGTCCTGGATGTAACGCCAGCTCCACACCTGCTCCTTGGTCAGAGATGCGGTCGGGCCACCACTGAAGCTGAAGGTGAAGGGCACGGTCGTGCCGCCGGCACCGGTGATGTATGGGTCGGAAGCCGGCGAATCCACGGTCAGCGGCGCGCTGAACTCGTTCGGGCCGGTCCCGGTGCCGAGGCCACGCACCGTGTCAAAGGCTCCCGAATCGCCGGTCGCGGCGAATACCGACTGGCCTTGCGCCGCAGCTTCCATGAACAGCTGGTGGAACGCGACCAGGTCGCCGACATCGGTGGTATCGGTATTGCTGGCACCGTCGACGTTCAGCGCGGCGAAGTTGAAGATCTCCGGCGAACCCCAACTGGTGGAAATACTGTCGGCCTTGTTGTCCGAAATCGCCTGGGCGAAGGCATCGGTGAAGCCCATTGCCGGCATTCGGCGCGTCGTAAACAATGATGTTCGCGAACGGCGCGAGTCCACCTGACTGCTCCACATCGAGCGCGGTCTCGCCACTGCCACCGTCGATCACACCGCCACCGTCGACATGGATCTGGGTGATCCGGTTCGGCTTGGTCGCCAGGCCGATCGTGCTCCAGTACGTCGTTGCATCAGCCGGGAAGAAATCCGAAAGCGTCACGATGGCCACCGTGCTGCCCTGACCGGTGATGCCGCGCTTGTACAGCGGATTGATATCGTACATATCGGCGACGTCGCCGACCGTGAAGCTTCCCGGCTCGCCAGTAGCGGTCGGATTGCTCGTCGGATGCGACGGCGGTGGTGCCTTGGCCGCGACCTTCGCGTTGAAGGTCGGCGTGCTCGGGAAAGAAGGCGACCTGACGCGGTGCGAGAGGTACTTCCTCTCATTGCTCAAGCCCGACGTGGACACGACCAGGTTGGCGATCGACGAGGGCAACACCACCGACTTCGCCGGTCGGTGGAAGCGCTGGCCGGTCGGCGATACATAGTCATGGATCGAGGTCTGGAACGCGGTGCCGAACTGCGCCAGCGTACCGGTGACCCGGATCGCCTGGTGACTGTCCAGTACCTGGCCGGTCAGTCCCTGCTTCTTCAGGAAGGCCTGTACCTGCGCGATCTCCGCATTGGTCGCGCCGTATTTGCTGGCGAACTCGGCGGTGCTGATGAAGTTCTGGAAGTTGCGGTTTCCCGGCGTGACGGTGTCCTGGATGTACTGCTCCAGCGCGTCCTGGTTATGCAGGCGCAACATCAGGGTAACCGTAGTGGTCTGCGTGTTGCTCGCCGTGCCCATGTCGGTACTGGGCAGGGTTTCGGCGGCGGATGCCAGCGTCGTGAAGCCGGCCAGAATGAGCGCGAGGGATGCTGCCAGGGCGGTGCGATGAAGTTTGCTGTTCATCGGAATTCCTTGAAGACGGACGGATGGAGCTGACCGGTACTTCGGCACCTGCCCTGACCTCGCGGCCACGGCGGTGTCGCTTTCCGGCCAGGCCGTAAAGCGTTGCATCGAAAGAAAGACCCTATGGCGGCGGGGCGCATCCCCCTGTGCAAACAACGCGACTCGCCGACCGGTGAAAGCTATCGCAGTGGCGCGTGAAAATGTGGCAATTCCAGATCGAAAGTTTTTGCGAATAATCCTTGAGCAAAGGTTCTTCACCGCTTCGGGTGATGGCCGTGAAAAAAAACCCGGTGGTTGGGCGAAGGGCGGGGGTCAGAGGGCGAGTAGCGAGGGCGCACGCCTGTGCGCCAGGGTGATCCTCCGCGGCCGCTGTGTTCGCGTGACGCGGACGACTGCCATCTGCCTCATCGTCCGGCATCTCCCTTTTTTTCCCGCTCGCGGCCCGTGCGACGGCGGATCCGCGCTCGATTGCGCGGGCTCATCGGCTTCCTGCGCGAGCGATCACTTATAGTGGATAATATAATCCATTACTGATAAGATAGTTCTTGGAGAACGGGAAACTCATGTACGCAGTATAAGCAACATCGCCGGAGTAACCCGCTCAGTTAGAGATCATGTAATCCACAATTATTGGGATCCACCATGGAACAATCTTCCCTTCCCTTTACCGGCAAGATCGCCCTGGTCACGGGCGGCTCACGCGGCATCGGTGCCGCCATTGTTCGACGCCTGGCCAATGATGGCGCGCTCGTCGCCTTCACCTATGCATCTTCACCTGACAAGGCGAATGACGTCGTGGCCGCCGTCGAGGCCGCCGGCGGCAAGGCTGTGGCCATACTTGCCGACAGCGCCGATGCGGACGCGGTGGCTCTTGCCATCGAGCACACCGTGCAGCGCTTTGGCGGTCTGGACATCCTGGTGAGCAACGCCGGTATCCTGCTTCGCGGCGCGGTGGACGATTTCTCGCTCGAGGACTTCGATCGCATGATCGCGATCAATGTCCGCGCGCCCTTTGTCGCCATCAAGGCCGCCTCGAAGCACCTTCGCCCCGGCGGGCGTGTCATCACCATCGGCAGCGTGGTCGCCGAGCGCTCGGCGTTTCCCGGCGCCAGTGTTTACAGCACAACCAAGTCCGCCCTGGTCGGCATGGTGCGTGGACTGGCCATCGACTTTGCGCCACGCGGCATCACGGTCAACAACGTGCAGCCCGGCCCGACCGCTACCGACATGAATCCGGCCGACGGCGAGCACGTCGACATGCTCAAGGCATTGTTGCCGATAGGGCGCCTGGGAACGGGCGAAGAGATCGCCGACATGGTCGCTTACCTGGCAAGTCCCGGTGCCGCCTTCGTCACCGGCTCCAGCCTGACCATCGACGGCGGCTATCTGGCCTAAAATGGCTCGACGACGAGGTATCGGCATGGCCAGACCCAGAGAATTCGAACGCGACGACGCCCTGCAACGGGCCATCGAAGTCTTTTGCGCAAAAGGCTATGCCGCCGCGTCGACCGATGAGCTGATGCAGGCGATGCGGATCAGCCGGCAGAGCATGTACAACGCTTTCGGCGACAAACGAACGCTCTATCTGGAAGCGTTGCGTCGATACAATGCCGACAGCACCAGCGAACTGATCCACCGGCTCGGCAAGGCGGCATCGCCGCTTGCCGGCCTGGAGGGCGCGCTGCTGGCATTCGCTTCGCGCCTCGAAACGGAAGGTACCAGCGGTTGCATGGGCGTCAATGCCACCTGCGAGTTCGGCCGTCACGACCCCGAAGTCGCCCTGCTCAACGACAGTGCCGGGAGCACGCTGATCTCCGCGTTCGAACGTGCATTGCGCGAGTCGAAAGCGAAAGGCGAGATCGGCGCCGATATCAACGAGGCCGCCGCCGCACGATTCCTGCTGTCGACCCTGGTCGGTATGAAAGTCAGCGCCAAGGGCGGCGCGAGCATGGCGGAACTGCGCGACACCGCGCGCTTCGCATTGCGCGGCGTGGCATCACTGTAGGTGCGCCCGGTACGCGAAACGATTTCGTCCACCCGCGGACTCATTCGTCCATCGTGATCAGTTTTTCGATATCGTCGATGGCGAAGTCGCGTGCTATCCGTTCGCGCTCAGGGGTGTCCATCAGATAGCAGATGGCACCGAGTTGCCGTCGCGTGCGCAAGGCGTCGCCGCGTCGGACCAGATAGCCGTCGGCGTCGTAAATCACGGTGTAGATGGCCCGCTCGCCGTGCTGCCGGCGGTATTCAATCGTGCGGCATTGCGTTGTAATCGTATTCATGTCCGCCTCCCGCTCGGCGGCCATCCCGTGCGTCCCCCCGGAGCATATGACACGGTAACAAGAGTCAGTTACCAAATAGTGAAGTCCTGGATATCGCCGTGTTACGACGTCGACCATGCCAGATCCTTCTCACTTCCAAGCCACGACATCTATAGCTATGGCCTGCAAAACTGGCGCGAATACAGCCGTGCGCAACGGAAATGCAGCGCCCCGCCATCGCCCGGTTTACCGCTTGACGGTGCACTCGTAAATCGCCTGGTAGTCATACCTCGGCGTACTGTGGTCGTCCACGGATTGGGTCATCGGCAACTCGACGCGCGACTTGATCGCGCGAAGGCGGGCGTCACCGCCACAAGCCGTTCGCGCCATGGAGGCGCAAGGAGCGGTACTCGTCGCCTCTGCCGTGCATCCGATCGTGAGCAACGGGCGCGAATTGTCGTTGCGCTTCGGCAGGCTGTCGCAACCGGCCGCCATGACGACAGCGGCGATCGCAAGCCATGCCCAGGGGGACATCATCGCCTTGCTCATTCCGTGACGCCCTCGTTCTGGCCAATCCCCATTATCGAGCTCCAGGCATGACAGAGCAATGGCGCGCCGGTGACGACGCTCATGACACGCCTCGCTCCAACCGCTAGGTAAGATGATCCAGCCCCTGGTGGATCGAAAGATGCGCTTTCTGCTCGGGCGACCCTTCGACGGCATGCGCGATATCGGCCAGCTTGATATTGGCCGGCCGGCCGTTTTCGTCGACGACCCGAAGGTTCTGGATGGTCGCCGTCTCGCCATGCATGACGAGAAAGCCGGTATATGTGTAGGTATGCCCGTTCTGTGCCGTGTACTGGTCCCGGATAGCCGTCATACGCGTACTCCCGAATCGGTGCGGTGACCCATAGTCCGCGCCAATCGCGCCGACCGCAAGCCGGGCTGGGCTCGTATCGGCCCGGAAATCGCCAGACGGTTCTCGGCCGAAGACTGTTGCATCCGACCCGGCGAAGGTCATGCCTTGCTGTAGATCCCCATATCGGCTCGCACGCCGAGCGCCAGCATGAAGACGGCCGGATCGAATCCCTCTTCGGCATATTTCTTCTTCACGAGATCCTTGGCCGCGACGACGGCCTGGGGGTTCGCCCACTCGACCACGGTCATCACATTGTATTCGCCCGGTCCTACCAACTGGGTCAGCACCAGGTTCTGCCGGCAGCCCGGGATGGCGTCCAGTGTCTGCTTGGTGCGCTGGAGTTGCTCGACGAAGGTCGGCAGCGCGTGGCCGGGCACGACGAACTTGTCGACACGGAAAACCGACGACGATTCGCTTGGCATGGTCTTGCTCCTCTGGGTTTGCGCTTGAGGCGCCGTGGAAATACCACTATAAAACCTCAAGTAAACTCGAGGTCAATAGGTATCGTCATGGCCGCACCCATCGGATTACCCAGCGCGCTCACCGTCGGCGAGGTGGCGCGCCGCAGCGGCGTGACGGTGTCCACCCTGCACTTCTACGAGGCCAAAGGGCTGATCAGCAGCCAGCGCACGCAAGGTAACCAGCGACGTTACCAACGCGACGTCCTGCGACGCGTCGCCTTTATCCGCGTGGCGCAGCGCGTGGGCATCGCGCTGGCCGACGTCGAAGCGGCACTGGCCACGCTCCCCGCCACGGCCGCGCCCAGCCGCGCGGATTGGGAAAAGCTCTCCACCGCCTGGCGGGCGGAACTGGACGAGCGCATGGCGCAACTGAAGAAACTGCGCGACACGCTGGACGACTGCATCGGCTGCGGCTGCCTGTCCATCGATCGCTGCAGGTTGCGCAATCCCGGGGACAAGCTTGCCGCCGAGGGACCGGGACCGCGGCGTCTCTGGGTCGGCAAGCAAGCCGCCGAGTGAATCTATGCCTGCGTCGCCAGCGCCGCCTCGTGCTCGCCGGCGCGCACGACATCTCCTTCGCTGACACGCGCGAACGCCGGTCGTGCAGCGATCCGTCCGGCATACTCCACCAGGACCGGATGCTCCGGCACGATCTTGAACAGCATGCCCCACTGCAAGGCCGTGCCCCAGAGGATATCGGCGGCCGACAAGCTTTCGCCGAGCAGATAGGGCGCCTCGCCAAGGCGCTGTATCAAGGTGTCGAGCACGGTTCCGAAGTCGCCGTACGGCGACATCGCCGGCGGCCCCGGTTCGCGCTTCAAGGCGACATCCACCATGCCGGGCTCGTAGCAGGCGGCATAGAAGACCAGCCAGCGCAGATAGGGACCGCGTCGCGGATCCTCGAGCGCCGGGGCGAGACCCGCTTCGGGAAAGAGATCAGCCAGATAGATGAAGCAGGCCACCTGCTCGGTCACCAGTTCGCCGCGATGCAGGATGGCCGGCACCTTGCCCATCGGATTGATCGCGAGAAAGGCGTGCCGGCGCTGCTCGCCAGCCTTCATATTCAGCACGTGCAGATCGTAGGGAACGCCAAGCTCCTCGAGCAGGGTCAGGGTCGCCGACGAGCGGGACTGCGGGCAATGGAACAGGGTGACGACATCGTTCGTGGTCATGGCGACGGTCTTCCGCTGAGGTGGATAGGGCGCCGGGTTCGCGGCCGGCAAGGCCAGCTTGCGCCGGCATACCTGTCACCTTTTGTCAGGTTGGACTAGGCTGTCCGCATGCGCGCGAGCCGATTGCTATCGATCCTGACCACCCTGCAGGCCCGGGGCCGGGTTACCGCGACCGAACTGGCCGCCGCATGCGAAGTATCGCTGCGCACCATCTACCGCGATGTCGAAGCCCTCGGCGCGGCCGGGATCCCGGTGCAAAGCGAACGTGGATCCGAGGGCGGTTACCGGCTGCTCGACGGCTATCGGACCCGGTTGAATGGCCTCTCGGCCCGGGAAGCCGAAGCCCTCTTCATGATCGGTCTTTCCGGACCGGCGACCGACCTCGGCCTCGGCTCGGTGATGGCCGCCGCACACGACAAGCTGCTGTCCGCCATGCCGGCATCGCTGCGCGCCGGCGCCGAGCAGATGCGCATGCGTTTTCATCTCGACGCACCGACCTGGTTCGCCCAGGCCGAACAACCGCCGCATCTGCGCCCCATCGCCGGCGCGGTGTGGGAACAGCGTCCCGTCCGCATCCGCTACCAAAGCTGGCATGCGGAAAAAACCCGTGTCGTCGAACCGCTCGGCATCGTGCTCAAGGGCGGCGCCTGGTATCTGGTCGGCCAGGTCGATGGCGGCGCGCGCACTTATCGCATATCGCGCATCCTCGACCTGGACATCCTCGACCGGCGCTTCGAGCGGCCGGCCGCCTTCGATCTGGAAAGTTACTGGAAGGCCGGGACGCAACGCCTGGAAGAAGACCTGCACCGCAATCAGGCGACGGTGCGGCTGTCGCCATTGGGCGTGAGGATGATCGAGGCGTTTCTCTCGCCCTTCGTGCAAGCGGCGATCCGTCTCGAGGACGATGCCGATGCCGACGGCTGGCGCAAGGCCGTCATGCCGGTCGGCTCCACACGACAGGCATGCGCTGCATTGCTGCCTTTCGGTGCCGAGGTCGAAGCACTCGAACCGCCCGAATTGCGCGACATGATGATCGCCATGGCAACCGCCATGAAGGCGCTCTATGACCGCTGATCGCACCCACCCCAGCATGAAGAACCACAGGTAGTCGCCGTGAGCCCGACCCGCATCATCGCCCTCGTCTGCATCGCCCTCGTCATCGCCGCGCTCGTCCTCACGCGCCGGTCGACGGTGCCCGACTTTCACGGTGCCCGGGCGAGCGAGATCGAAACGCAGGGCCAGGGCAGCTACGACAAGGCCGGACGCGACCCCGGTTTATTCAGCGACGCCATCAAGGTCGCGATCCCCGCGCATATCGCCGAAGGCCAGACGATCACACTCTCGTATACGGAAGATGGCGCCACGCGGCGCGATACGTTCACCGTGGTGCGCATCTGGGCGAAGAAAACGCTATGCCGCCTGTATGACCAGGAAAACACCGGGGATGGGCACGCCCCGGGGCGCGTGATTTACCTCAAGGACTGCAAGGTCGTTCGCTAGACGGCCCGCAGCGCCTGCGTCGGCGCGACTCTGGCGGCACGCAAGGCGGGCATGGTCGCCGCAACCTGACCGAGCAGGATCACGACGAACGCGCATACCCACAATTCCCCTGTCGGCAGCCGGCTGACGCCGTAGTGGCTCCACAACCAGATGTTCAGCCCCTGCGCGATAAGCACGCCGAGCAGGACGCCGGACAGGCATAGCAACGCGTTTTCCACCAGGAAGTACCGGACGATCGCCAGACGCGTCGCACCCAGTGCGCGCCGGATGCCGATCTGCCGTTTCCGTCGCGCAACCCAGAAACTGGTCAGGCCGACGATACCGAGCGCCGTTACCAGCACCAGTACACAGCACACCACGCCGAGCGCGATCGCCAGGGAGCGATCCTTCCGGTACGCCGTGCTGCGCACCTCGTCGAATGGACGGAACTTGCCGAATATCCGCTGTGGATTGACCTTGACCAACGCATCGCGCACCGCCGGCATCGTCGCCTCGAGGACACCGGGCTTCACCCGTACGACGAACAGGCCGGACTGCCCGGCGCTGACGATCGGCACGATGACCGAGTTCTCGCTTGCCGAGGTGTCGATCGTGCCCGCGGCCGCCGCGGATTGCAGTCGGGCCACGACACCGACGATGGTGACCGGTTTGCCTGCATCCGAGGTGAAGTAGATCGGCTTGCCCAGCGCGCCGCCGTCGGGAAAGAGTCGCGAGGCCAGCGCCTTGCTGACCACGGCAACACCTGGCATGGGTTCCGCATTGAACTGGCCTTCCATGGTTTCCTCGGCCGTGAAATTTCTTCCCTCGACCAGGGTCAGTCCCAGGGTGCCGATCCCATGGTGGTCCATGGCATACACCGCCGTGTTCGCGTTCTGGTCGCGCACGCTCGACGCACCCGGCTGCAGGCTTACGCCTTCGACCCACCCCGGGCCGCGCAGGGGATAGGTGTTGACGGCGACAACGTCGACCACGCCGGGGACGGCCCGCGCCTGGGCCAGGTCGGTCTCCAGTTCGGCGCGACTACCCTCGCCGTGGGTCAGGCGATAGCCGAGCGCGAACAGATGGGGCTCATCGGTTCCCGTCGGCCGCAGGAACAGGGCCGTGCGTTCGCCGATGATGGAAATGACGTTACTGATGATGGCCAGGGTCAACGCCACCTGGATGACCACCAGGATGGCACCGGTCTTGCTCCGCTTCAGCGCCGCCATAATGGGCATGACTTGCATGTCTATCGCGCTCCTAACCGACCTTGAGTTGCAAAGCGGGCGCGACCCGCATCGCGCGCCATGCCGGATAGAGCCCGGCGACGAGGGTCGCCACGGCGGCAAGGACCAACGTCGTCGCGAACAACGAGGTATCCATGCTGGCGATCCGTCCCATGCCATCCGGGAACAGCGTACGCATCGCCCACAGCCCGGCCACGGTAAGCCCCAGGCCGGACAGGCCGCCGGCCAGGCCGATCAGACCGGACTCGACGATCGCCTGCGCGAAGATATGCCGGCCGCTTGCGCCCAGGGCCCGGCGCAGGCCGTATTCGCCGGCGCGCTCGAGCGACCTGGCCAGCATCAGTCCCAGTGCGCAGACCAGGCAGACGAGAAAGAAACTGAAGGCGACGATCACCGAGAGCCTGACATCGTCCGGCACGACTTTCCGCGCGACGAGCCAGTCGCGCACGTTGCGCAGCCGGATGTTCGGCGCCCAGGCGAAGCGACCCGCCTGCTGCTGGTCGCGGGCGTAGTTCGTCAGGAAATCCCGGTAGGCCACGGCATCGGCGCGCGTGGGCAATTCGACCCAATACTGCAGCCATACGCATTCGGAACGAAGCAGGTCCTCGAAACTCTCGCCCCTCGGACCGGCATCGCAGAATTCATACTCCGACGTCGACATCTGCTTGCCGATCGTCAGTGTCAGCGGCAGGTAGGCATCCTCGCCCGTTTCGAAATCCTGGCCGTTGATGACGTCATAGAAACGTGGCTTCGGGTCCCACCCGTCGGTGACACCGATCACCCGGTAGGCGTCGCCGTTCAGCCGCACCGCCTTGCCGACGCTGTTCCCGCCACCGAACAGGCGGTCGTTGAGCGACCGGCTCAGGACGACCACGGCTGCGCCCTTCGCCTCGTCGGCGGCGTCCCAGCCCTGCCCGTACACCATCGGCACCTCGAACATCGCGAAGAAATCGGGCGAGGTTGCCCGCGCCGCGATGGAGAAGGGCTTCAGGCTGGCATCCTCCGGAGCGACGGTCGCCGAGACCTGATGCATGGCCACCTGACGGCTCGCCGCCTGCGCGCCCAGCAAGGCCATGGCATCGCGGTAGGTGAGTTGCGAGGCAGGCTCGTCGTCACCGGACTTGCGGCTGCGCGGACCGCCATTGTCGATCTGCACCGCGAACAGCTGACCGGACTTCTGCGGGATCGGGTCGCGCGCCATCACGAACAGGATGGTGAACGCGGTCATCGTCATGGCCACGCCAAAGGCGATCGCCAACACCATCAGGCAGGTAAGCACCGGATTGCGCCGAAAGCTGATCAAGGCCAGCCGGAAATAGTATTGCCCCATCGAACCGCCCCTTCCCCTGGTGCCGCTTCCCATGCGCGACACGAGGGGCTCGAGCATAAGTCATGCCAACATCCCGAAGCGCGATGCGACGCGCTTCCCGGGTGCCCGAGGCATTGTCCGCGGACAGTTTGGCCGCAACCCGGACGTCCGCGCCCCCGGCCGACATTAAAACCAACAGCCAATGACCGCGGAGGTGAAAACGGCGTATACCGGTCGTATGGATAGCGAGATGCAAACACCGGTACTGATCATCGATCCGGCACCCCTGGTGGCGGAGTCGATCGCGGCTGGCCTCGCCGCGCGCGGATTCTTCCCGGTGGTGGCCTTGACCCGTGAAGCGGCGCAACGTGTCGTGCATGCCAAGGCCGTGGAAATCCTGATTGCCCACGGCCATATCCCCGGCGACGAGACACCGTTCCAGTTCGCCCAGGAAGCCGGCGATACCTGCCCGGCCCTGGCCATTGTCGCGGTCACCAGCGACGCGCACAGCGACCATCCCTTCGTGCCGGGTCGGGCCCGCATCCTCGCCAAGCCCTTCGGCCTCGACGACCTGCTCACCGCCATCGCCGATGCGCGGCGTATCTCCAGGGGACATCTGGCATCGGTCAGGAGCACGAGCATCGAGCTTTAGGGAGCCTCTGGGGCTCCCGGGGTCATTGCCGGGCCAGGGCGCCTTCAGGTGTCGCCGTAATGCGATCGACAGCTTATGGGGCGATTGATCTTGTTGGGCGTCTTTTTATCCTGGGTGAACCCGTGCTGGTATTCGCCCCAGCAAATCGGCGTGGACACAATCCGCCGGCTCAACCTTCGCCTCCCACTTCAATGTCGACAAGTTTGCGTACCTTGCCCTTGCCTTTGCGCAACTGCGCGATGGACGCCATCAAGCGGTCGCGATTGCTTCCATGAAGCAGATAAGCCGTTTCCTGCATGCTGTTATAGGCATCGAGCGACATCACCACTACCGCACGGCTACCGTCATGGTCTCCGCGCCGGGTAATGATGGTGGGCTCGACATCGTCAATCACATGGTCGAGGACGGAAGCCAGGTTGTTCCGGACTTCCGAGTAGTTGATGGCCCTCACGGCACTCTCCAAGTTGTCCAGTTCACCGTACAAGTCTACGGAAAGTCATCGGGCAACGAGAAGCCTCGCCTTTCTCTCCAGAAGGACCTTTCGTCATGTCCCGATCGCTGAGACACACGCGGCGTACCGTCGGCGCCATGACGATCCGGTGGCGCTACGACGGGGACCTGAGGCAAGCCACGCTCGATGGCAATGAGGCCGTGTTCGCGCGCATCACGTCGGTGCGCGGAGGCTGGCGGTTGCAGTGGATGTACGGGCCTTCCCGCGGACGTCAAAGCCTGGGCATGTCGGCTTTGCGACTCATGAAATATGTCGACGCCTATGTGCGGCATCACGAGGCCTACCTGCGCTCGACACTTCCGCCGCCCCGGTCCCGGCGCAATCCGTATGCCCTGCCCGTCGGCCGCGAGCAATTTTTCTATGACGCGTTCTGGCCCGGCTATAACCCGTCGCCGGGTCGCGGGCGACATCAAGCCAGGATCAACCGATAACAGCGCCACGCCGCGGCACAGGCTCGCGATCTGTGGCGCCAGCGGTTTTTTCCGGTATGGCCAGTCGGGTACAGTGCGAGGCACGACGTTCCCGCTAAGGAAACCGCGCGATGCTCTCTTTCCGCCGTCCGTTGCTGCTATCCCTTCTGGCGATCCTGATCGCCGTCGGACTTCCCGCGCAGGCTCAGAATCTGAACGTCATGACGTTCAACGTACGCCTGCCCGTTGCCGCGGACGGTCCGAATCGCTGGGAAGCACGACGCGACCTGATGGCAAGCGTCATCC
The DNA here is from genome assembly GCA_963847335.1 of uncultured Gammaproteobacteria bacterium. Lineage (GTDB taxonomy): Bacteria > Pseudomonadota > Gammaproteobacteria > Xanthomonadales > Rhodanobacteraceae > Luteibacter. The sequence continues at coordinate 452,689 of CAWJZF010000007.1, read as the reverse complement.
GCGAAGCGCATCCAGACCTCTTCGGCACCCAGGAACTCTTCCGCCTGCAGGGTGACGACCTCGTCGCGCGCCTTCCGGAATACACCTGGTTCGGCCGCGGCCGCTACGGCGACGACGGCGACGAACACATGGGCGTCTTCTATCGTCGCGACCGCCTGCAGGTCCTTGAGTCCGGCGACTTCTGGCTCTCCGATACACCCGACGTGCCCGGCAGCATCACCTGGGGCCATCCCCTGCCGCGCATGGTGACCTGGGCCTTGTTCAAGCGCATCGCCGACGGCAAGCGCTTCTATTACTTCAATACCCACCTGCCCTATCGCGACGAAGACGAACCGGCGCGGGTGAAGGGTGGCAAGGAAATCCTGGCGCGCCTGACCAGGCTGCCCAGGGACGTGCCGGTGATCCTGACCGGCGATTTCAACACCGGTCCGGAAAGCCTCGTCCACCAGACCCTGACCAGCGAACTGCAGGACGCATGGCTGACCGCTCCGCGGAAAAGCGGACCCGAAGGCACGTTCCACGCCTTCACCGGCAAGCCGGAAAAGCGCATCGACTGGATCCTGTTCCGTGGCGTGAAGGCCAACAGCGTCCGCGTCATCACGACATCGGAGGATGGCCGCTACCCGTCCGATCATTTCCCGGTGGATGCGGAACTGACCCTGTAACGCGCCGGGCCGTCGGCAACCGTCAACGCAGCAGCAATGACAACGCGATCTCGACCGCGATAAGCAGCACGATGGTGATTTCCAGCAGCTCGGCCCGCCGGCTGGAGGCCTCGTCGTAAAGCGCGGCATACGTGTCGCGGATGATCGACAGCTTGCGGTCCACCGAGGCGCTGAGGGTCGGCACCCGGAAGACGCTCAACGCGGCGGTGTAGACGCGCGCGAGATAAACATCCTCGGTCACCTGCAGGGCGTTGTCGACCTTCTCGGTCAGCTGGGTGACTTCGGCCACCAGCGTGTACAGGTGCCGGGCCAGATGGGCGAATCGTCGAGAGGCCAACAGCGACACCGCATGCCGGGCGGCCTCGACACGCTCGTACATGCGCGGCAGCTCGTCGTCCAGCAGCGTGTCGTAGTAGCGAAATTCCACGAGCTGCGCATTGGCCACCTCGATCACGTCCGCCACGTCCGAATCGCCGCGCGGCTCATAGACGAAGGCACGATCCCAGGTCAGCACCACCAGGTCGTCGTCGTAATACGAAAAGCTGCGCGAAAGCAGATCGCGTCGCGAGGCCGCCGACAGCGGCCGGGTCTCGCCCGAAAGCAGGCCGGCGAGGTCGACCCGCTCACTCAGCGCCGCGGCATCGAGCGGTTCGTCCAGCGCATGCACCGTGCCGATCAGGTAATCCTCCTGCAGGCGCATATCCAGCGCGGGCCGGACCAGCGCCGAGGCGATCACCGCGCGCACGCGGCCGAGCAGTTCGGTCCAGAACTCGGCCGGGTCGTTCGGTCCCACCGCCTGGTCGAGCGCGTTGAATCGCGCCACGAAGGTATCCCACGGGACATCGACGACCGGCACGCGCACCGCCAGCGCCGCGACACCAAAATCGTGCAGCCGCACGGATACCTCGGCGACGACCTCCAGCGAGCCCAGGGTCAGGGTGACCGGGTCGAGGGAAAGTCGCAGCGGCGGCACACCGAAGGCGACCGCCTTGGTCGGCGTGCTGGCCAGCTGGGTGCGGCTGGTCGATCCACCGACATGCGCGGTCCACAAGGACTCGGACTGGCCGAGATCGATCGCATAGGCAATGTCGAAGAGGCGCAGCGCGACGAGTTCGCCCGAGCGGATCGTGATGGCACGCGCATTCATGGTGGACGCTCCGGTGGAAAGGCATGGCGTGGCTATTGGACAAGGGCGACGTTACAGCACCGCTGTCGACGGCCGGCGACCCTCAAGGCTCCTTCGCTGAAACCAATCCGACGGCATGCCACATAAGAGCGTACTGTAGTTGGCTACGTCACAACGATCGGGCAGGTTATTCCTGTGGTTAATCTGGAGAGTGATCGGATCGTTGAGGCTCTCGGACGGCGCGCCGGCGACGATCCCGGTATTGGCGGCGTCGTCCAGTCCATCGTTTCCATCTGGCACGAGATCGATACGACGCTATGCCCCATACTCGGGCAGCGCGGAGTCGCCATGCTTTACAAGCGGAGCCTGTTCCTCACCGCCACGACTCATGGCTGGATGCCCGGCGCCGCCCTGGGCATGCCCACCGCGCTGGATCTGGCGCCGTTGCAAGCAGCACTGATGCAGCAAGGCAACACGGCCGCCCTCGATGGCGGCAGCGCACTTTTTCGAACGTTCTACGAGCTGCTATCGAGCTTGGTCGGCCCCTCGTTGACGGAGCGACTGCTCCGCCCGATCTGGGACAACAGCTAAACCGGTTCATGCAGGACATTCCACAATGAGCACCCGATCGACAATCACTCGCCTGGCGACCGGCGTGCCGGGCCTGGATGAGGTGCTGGGTGGCGGCCTGCCCGAGTTCTCGTTCAACCTCATCGCGGGACCGCCGGGTTGCGGCAAGACCACGCTCGCCCACCAGATGATGTTCTCGCTGGCCACGCCGGAACGACCGACGCTCTATTTCACGGTATTCGGCGAGCCGCCCCTCAAGATGCTGCGCTATCAGCAACAGTTCGCCTTCTTCGACACGGAACTGGTCAACGGCTCGATCCATTTCATCAACCTGACCGACGACACGCTCGCCGGCGACCTGGACCAGGTGCTGCACCGTATCGTCGTCGAGGTCGAAAAGCACAACCCGGCGCTTATCTTCGTCGACTCGTTCCGCTCCGTCGTCCTGGCGAACAATGCGGACCGCAACGCGCGCAACAGCCTGCAGCAGTTCGTCCAGCAACTGGGCATGGTGATGACCAGCTGGCAGGCCACCACCTTCCTGATCGGCGAGTACTTCACCGAAACCGACGCCAATCCCGTTCTCACCGTGGCCGATGGGCTGATCTGGCTTCGCCAGAGCGTCCAGCGCAATTCGATGGTCCGCAAGATCGAGATCATGAAAATGCGCGGCCAGCCAACGCTGCCCGGGCTGCATACCTTCCGGATCGATGCCGCCGGCATCAAGGTATTCGCGCCCGCCCACGTGCTGGCTCCCGCCCTCCCCACTGCGACCGGCAGCAAACCCGGTTCCCGATTGGGCACCGGCGTATCGAAGCTGGACGCCATGCTGGGAGGCGGCTTGCCCCGGGGCTATTCGTTACTGGTAGCGGGCCCCTCCGGATCGGGCAAGAGCATCCTGGCGGCGGCTTTCCTGGTCGAAGGGGCAAGCCACGGCGAAACCGGCGTGATCGCCGCTTTCGAACAAGTCCCCAATCGTGAACGCTCGCCGCTGCTCGCACGACTGATCGAGCAGGACAAGGTCGGCCTCGTCGACACGCAGGCACCGGATCTTTCGATCGACGAAATCGTCCTTCTGCTCATCACCGAAATCCGCCGCCTCGGCGCCACGCGCGTGGTCATCGATTCGCTTTCGGGTTTCGAGCTGGCCCTGGCGCCGACCTTCCGGCCGGATTTCCGTGAATCGTTGTCGCGCATGGTTGCCGCGCTCGCCGCCGAAGGCGTCACCGTGCTGATGACCTCCGAGCTGGAGGATCGCTACACCGACCTGCGCTTCAGCCCCTACGGTACGGCGTTCATGACCGATGCGATCGTGGTGCAACGCTACATCGAAGTCGAAAGCCGGCTTCTGCGCGTCATAGCCGTGGTCAAGGTGCGTGCCAGCGCTCACTCCAACGCCTTGTGCGTTTACGAGATCGACGAGGAAGGCATCCACATCGGCGCCACCCTGCCCGAGCAGGAAGGTCTTCTCGGCGGACGGCCCGCGCGAAAGCATCCGTCCGGCGTCGCGCAGGGCCAATCCGATGACTAGTCCGTGGTGAAGAAACGCGATATGACCGGGAAATACGTCTCCGGCACCGGCGACGAGGCCAGGGTCGCGCTCGTGGCCGAAGCCGGGACACTGGCCGCGGGCAGCGGCTCGGCATTTGCCGCGCGTGTCGCCCAGCTGGTGGCCGCGAACGAGGCGCTCGTGCAGTCTTCCCTGCTGATGCGTGACGAAGCCGATACGGCCACTCAGGCGCTGCAGTCGCTTTCGCTCTCCGCCGGACTGGACATCATTGCGCACGAGCAGCACCACAAACAGCTGCGCGAGGCGAACGAGCAGCTGGTGCTGGCGGCACTCGACGCGCATGAGCTTCTGGCCGCGGCCGAACTGGCCCGCGTTCGTCACGCGGATTTCCTCGCGGTACTCGCCCATGAGTTGCGCACGCCGCTGACGCCGATCCGTCTTGCCGCTTCGATGCTCGATGAAACGCGTATCGGTGACCTGCCGAAGATGAAGGCCGTCATCGAACGCCAGGTCACGCATATCACCCGCTTGCTGGTCGACGTGCTGGAAGTCTCGCGCGTGGGCGTGGGCAAGCTGCGCCTGGCGAAGAAGGTCCTGGATATCGCCGGGATCCTCGAACAGGCCGTCGATACCTGTGTGCCGGCCATGGACGCGCGCGCGCAGCGTTTTCATTCAAACCTGTCCCCCATACCGGTGATGATCCATGGCGATCCGGTGCGCCTGGCGCAGGTCTTCGTCAACCTGCTGGACAACGCTTCGAAGTACACGCCCGAGGGCGGCGTGATCGAACTGGCCGTCGCGCATACCGGCAATAACCTGGTCATCTCGGTGATCGACAGCGGCATCGGCATGACAGCCGCCTCGCTCGCATCGATGTTCGAGCCCTTCGTGCAGGATCCCCAGGCGGTGGCCTTCAATGGCGACGGCCTCGGTATCGGCCTTACCGTGGTCCGCGAACTGGTGGAGGCGCATGGCGGCCAGGTGGTCGCGACCAGCGCGGGCACCGGACTTGGCAGCCAGTTCGTGGTTACGCTGCCGCTTGCCGAACTGTCCGCCACCCACGACAGCGAAACATGATCGCCCCTTCGCGGCCAGGGCGGTCGAAAGGTGAATATTCGGATATTGAATCCGCAAGATTCAGGCGACAAAGTCGCGTATAGCAAGGTCTTACGCCTGGCGGACCTTGCGGTTTGCAGTGGATTCAACCGTGCTCCCCAGCGGGAAAACCGTTTCATGGTCTTGCTCGACATTCCATTCCAACCCGACGCCTCCGCTTGCTGGCGTATACCCGTGCCCGGCGAAGGCATGCGCATCTTCGCCGAGAGGCATGCGGCGTTGCGGTTCGCCATGGACCTGGCCAGAAAGCAGGATGAAACGCTGGGCCATGTCACCTATATCAGCCTGGAGGGCGCCGATGGCCGCTGGCGCCTTTTCGACGCCAACTTCCGCACCGTCGATTGACCGCTGGCATTGACGCCCCCAGCCTCGCCGGCTGAAAGTCACGCTTTTACGATCCGGACGACCCCATGCTGATCCACGGGCGCTGCCACTGCGGCAATATCGCCTTCACTCTCGACTGGACGCCGGAGCCAGCGGAAATTCCGGCACGCGCCTGCACCTGCGCGTTTTGCACGAAGCATGGCGGGGTCTGGACGGCGTGCCCGACGGGCTCGCTCCAGGTGACTGTCGAGGACCCGTCGCGGGTATCGATGTATGCGTTCGAGACGAAGACGGCGGATTTTCACATCTGCGCCGTCTGCGGCGTCGTGCCGCTGGTCACCAGCCGCATCGACGATGGCCTCTACGCGGTCGTCAACGTCAACGCATTCGAAGGCGTCGAGCCCTCGCTGCTTCGCCGGGCGCCCTCGTCACTCGATGGCGAAACCGGGGACGAACGCCTGGCCCGGCGCAAGCGCAACTGGATTGCCCGGGTTGTCATGCGCAACTGACGCCACGCCGCGACGGATCGGATACGCGGACGGCAGCTAATTGACGCAAAACGTCAGGTTCGCGCCCTGGCCGACGCTCCAGCCAGGGAAAGCGCCAGCACCAGGACGTAAGGCCAGAGGAAGAGCAGCAGCGACCCCAGCCAGCCCCAGCCCCAGCCCGAATGGGCCCCGAGGATGCCGGCGACCGTCCCCACGAAGGGGATGAAAGCCAGGACGGCGGCCACGACGATCGACCAGATTGTCTCCAGGCCCCACCAGACGTGGGCGGCGGACATGATCGCGGCGAATTGCAGCACGCCGACCAGAAAGTACACGAGCTTCAAGAGCCCGCCAAACGCAAGTCCCTTCGCCTGAGAACCACCCATCACCCTACCACCCCTGTTTAAAAGTCGCGAAGTATGAAGCAAGGCCTATGCCAGCAACCATAGTGTCGGTCTTGAGGAGCCTCGAATCGATTCCAGGCAGACCTCACCGTTGCGGCGTGCGCGATGTTTCCGACCCGTCTGCCGATCCTCGATCGGCTGCACGACGTTCGTCATGCACCCCTCCCCTGAGTACGCACCCGGGCGAATCATGCCGCATCTGGCGGCGTGCGCCTATCGAAGGCCGCGAACTTGACGGCGCCGGACCGCCACGCGATATTCCCGCGGCCCCTCCCCGGCCGTCCTCATCACGGCCATCGAACCACCGGACACCCCCAATGCCGCTTCGTGCAAGCGCGCGCCATGTCGCGCTATCGCTGACCGCCCTGCTCCTCGCCGTCGGCACGACCGATGCCCCTGCCGCGCCGATTCAGGTCTACGGATACACGGTCGTGCACAGTTATCCGCACGATACGCAGGCTTTTACCGAGGGACTGTTCTACGACGGCGGCTACCTGTACGAAAGCACCGGTGAACCGGGCGAATCGACGGTGCGCAAGGTCGAGCTGGAGACCGGCAAGGTGCTGACCCGGACGAACCTGCCGCCGACGTATTTCGGCGAAGGCATCGTCGCCTGGGATCACCGGTTGTTGCAGGTCACCTGGCGCCAGCAGGTCGGCATCATCTACGACTTCGCCACCCTGAAGAAAACGGGCGATTTCACCTATACCGGCGAAGGCTGGGCGATGACCCGCGACGATGCCCATATTTATCTCAGTGACGGTACGCCGGACATCCGGATTCTCGATCCTCACACCCTGGCCAAGGTCGGATCGATCCACGTCACCGCCAACGGCGCGCCGGTGAACAATGTCAACGAGCTGGAATGGGTGAAAGGCGAGATCTACGCCAATATCTGGCAGACCGACGTCATCGTCCGTATCGACCCCGCCAATGGCCACGTCGTTGGCGCCATCGATCTTCGTGGATTGTTCGACCACGCCAGCCTGCCCGATCCGGTCGACGATGTACTCAACGGCATCGCATACGACGCAAAGCACGACCGCCTCTTCGTCACCGGCAAACGCTGGCCGAAGCTCTTCGAGATCCGCTTGACCGCGTCGCCGTCGCCGTCGCCGTCGCCGTAGCCTCCCCTTGCATGGGCGACTTTGCGAGAAACCCTGCCGCCACTCGCAAGTAAATACGCGATCGCGCCTCGCGTGAACAAAACCCCGCCCATCCTGTCCAAGACACCGCCGCGGACGCCACCTCTGCTCGCTGCGGCAATTGAACGCCTTGCCGCCACCCGTGAAATAGGAAACCCTTGGCGATCCGACGTCCCTCTCGGCCTGTGTGACTGGAGTTTCCGTGAAAAAGCATGTGATATCCGCCGCGATCGCCCTGGCCCTGGTCGGTGCGGGATCGGCGAAGGCCGCTGACACCGACGTCACCCGCGCCACGCTGGACAATGGCTTGCGCGTCGTCATCGTGCGCGACGCCCTGGCGCCGGTGGTGACCACGGAGATGAACTATCTCGCCGGCTCGGACGAGGTTCCCGCCGGGTTCCCCGGCACGGCGCACGCGGTCGAACACATGATGTTCCGGGGCGGACCCGGCCTGTCGAAGGATCAGCTGGCCGCCGTCGCGGCGAACATGGGCGGTGCCTTCAATGCACAGACCACGCAAAGCGTCACCCAGTATTACTTCGTCACGCCCTCGAGCGACCTGGACGTGGCCCTGCATGTCGAGGCATCGCGCATGCGCGGCGTCGACATGGACCAGGGCGAGTGGACCAGGGAGCGCAATGCGATCGAGCAGGAAGTCTCACGCGATCTTTCCAGCCCCGATTTCAAGTTCTTCACCCAGCTGACCAGCCAGATGTTCGCCGGTACGCCCTATGCGCATACCCCGCTCGGCACGCGCGATTCGTTCGACAAGACCACCGGCGCGATGCTCAAGCAATTCCACGACACCTGGTACGCGCCGAACAACGCGATCCTGGTGATCGCCGGCGATGTCGACCCCGCGACCACGCTTGCGGAGGTAAAGACCCGCTTCGGCGACATCCCGCGCAAGAACCTGCCGACCCGGCCGGACTTCGCCTTCAAACCCACCACCACGCAAACGATCAACCTGCCGACGGACAGCCCGTACGGTTCGGTGTATCTCGGCTACCGCATGCCGGGCAAACGCTCCGGCGATTACGCGACGGCCCTGGTCATGACCAGCGCGCTCGGTTCGGAGCGCGCTGCGCTGTATGGCATGGGCGTGGATGGCACGGCGCTGTATGGCGGCTTCGGCGATTCGACGATGCCCGAGGCCGGCGTCGGCATGGCCGTCGGCATCTTCCCGCGCGGCGGCAAACCGCAACCGGTGCTGCAGCGCATGCAGGCGATCCTCGCCGAGGCGGCCAGCAAGGGCATCGACCCGGCGCTGGTCGAATCGGCCAAGCGCAAGGCGATCGCCGGCCTGGAATTCGAGAAGAACTCGGTAAGCGGCCTGGCCAACGCCTGGTCGGACGCCCTCGCCTTCGACGGACTGGCTTCGCCCGATGCGATGAAGCAGGCAATCGAGGCAGTCACTCCCGCCGCGGTCGACGCGCTCGCCAAAAGCACGTTCGATCCGACCCACGCGGTGACCGCGATCCTTACCCCGGAAAGCTCGGGCAAATCCGTGGCCAGCCAGGGCTTCGGCGGCGCGGAAAGCTTCGCCAGCAGCCCGGACAAGCCCGTCGCGCTACCGGCCTGGGCCGAGCAGGCCTTCGCCCGGCTCGAGGTCCCGCATTCGATGCTGCATCCGACGGCCTATACCTTGTCCAACGGACTGAAGTTGATCGTGCAGCCGGAGTCGGTGAGCGATACCGTCGAACTGATCGGCCAGATCCAGACCAACGCCGATCTGCAGACCCCGAAAGGCGAGGAAGGCGCCAATGAGGTACTGGACGGCATGTTCCAGTTCGGTACCACCGACCTGGACCGGCTTCGCTTCCAGCAAGCCCTCGATGCGATCACCGCGCGCGAGTCGGCCGGTGAACACTTCTCCCTTGGCGTGCCCGCCGGACACTTCGCCGAAGGCCTGAAGCTGCTCGCCGCCAACGAACTGCATCCGGCCCTGCCGCAGCAGGCTTTCAGCCTGATGCAGAAGCAGCAGGCGGGGCTCTGGGCCGGCGAAATCCAGTCACCGGCCTTCCTCGACGAACTGGGCATGGACCGGGCCCTGCTGCCCGCCGGCGACCCGCAGCTTCGGCATGCCACGCCCGAGAGCATCTCCAGCCTGACCTACGACAAGGTCAGGCAGTACTACGCGCAGGTCTTCCGTCCCGACATGACCACCATCGTCATCGTCGGCAAGATCGAACCGGAACAGGCCAGGACCCTCGTCGAACAGGCCTTTGGCAGCTGGCAGGCCAACGGTACGAAGCCAGATGTCGATTACCCCGCCGTACCGAACAACCGCGCGGGCGAACTGCATACGCCCGATACGAGCGCCAGGCAGGACAGCGTGCGCATGGCCGAGGTCATCGACGTCACCCGCGACGATCCGGCGCGCTACGCGCTCAGGCTCGGCGACGAAGTGCTGGGCGGCGGGTTCTATGCCTCCTGGCTGTTCCGCGATCTGCGCGACAAGACCGGCCTGGTCTACAGCGTCGACACCTCCTTCGACCTGGACAAGCACCGCAGCGTCTACTCGATAAGCTACGGCGCCGACCCCGAAAAGGTGAAGCCTGCCCGCGCGCTGATCCTGGAAGACCTCCGGCGGATCCAGAGCGAACCGATTGCCGATACCGACCTGCGGCGTGCCAAGGGCATCCTGCTAAGGCGCATACCGCTTGGCGAATCCAGCTTCGGCAGCATCGCCGGACAGTTGCTCGCCTATACGAACTGGGGCCTGCCGCTGAACCAGAGCATCATCGCCGGACAACACTACCTCGACCTTACCGCGCCGGACATCCAGCAGGCCTACGCCAGGCATATTCGTGCCGATGCCTTCGTCACGGCAGTCAAAGGTCCTACCCCCAAGAACTGAAACAACGAGGATTCGCATCATGTTCAATCGACGCAAGACGCATCTCGTCCTTGCCCTGGCCAGCCTCGCGGCCATCGCACCGGGATTCGCCAACGCGGCTGGCGCCACGCCCGCCCTGCAGGCATTCGGCAAGGGCGTGCAGATCTACACCTGCACGGCCACCGGCAACGACTACGCGTGGCACCTGAAAGCCCCCGAAGCGACCTTGAGCGACGCGCACGGCAAGGTTATCGGCAAGCATTTCGCCGGTCCGAGCTGGCGCGCCAACGATGGCAGCACGGTCGTCGGCGAGCCGCTGAATGCATCGCCGTCGCCCAACCAGGGAGCGATTCCCTGGCTGGTACTCCATGCCAAATCGCACGACGGCAGCGGCGACATGGCCAGCGTGGCCTATATCGTCCGCACGCAGACCGAAGGCGGCGTCGCACCGGCCACGGGCTGCGATGCCGGCCATGCGAACACCGAGCTGCGCGTGCCGTACACGGCCGTCTACCTGTTCTTCCACGGCTGACATCAGGCTACCTACCGCGGCGCCCCCGGAGGCAGACTCCGCAATACCCGCCACGCCCAAAGGGTAAGCGCCGCGGCCAGGATAGTGAAAATAATGAAGACCGGATCCCGCGCCGATGCCGCGCCTTCGGCGATGAATCGCCATACATGCGCCACGACGATCAGTCCGAACAGGACACCAGTGGTTATGACATAGGCTTTCACGATCACACCTCCCGTCGGCCGCGATCTCCCGAAGAGCGGCGTCAGTCTATCCGGCAAAAAGTCGCCCTGTCGTGATTCCGCCGGCCAGCCCACCGCCGGTGGGCTGCTCGAAGTCTTTGCGAAGGTTTTACGCCGGCGACGATACGCCCCGTAACCTCTTTACGCCCCACGGGCCGAAGATGCGCTCACCGCGGATACCGCGTATGAGGCATTCGATAGTGACCATTGCGATCATCCAGGGCCCGAGCGCAAGCGCCGGCATCGTCGGCACCGACCTTCTGGCCGATCTTCAACGCGTAGCCCGCGCCGCGGGCCAGACCCTGGTCGTATTCACCTGCTCCGGACTGAAGGATCTTGTCGCGAACATCCGCGCGATCAGGCAGAGCCAGGACAACGTCATGCTGCTCGCCCCGGGCGACCTGGCCCAGCAGGCAGAAGACCATCCCGAGGAGGGCCTGGACGACGCCCTCGACCAGCTATCCAGGCCATACATCGAAGTGCATGCCGATAGCGACGCCACCCTGGGCCGCACCCACGGTCCGCACAAGCCCGCCCCCGCGACCGTATGCATCAACGGCGACCTGGCCACCAGCTATCGCATCGCACTCGGCATCGCCTTGCGGCTCGAGGCTTAAGGAGCCTCTGATCTATTCCGCCACGACCGGCTTCATTCTGCTGCCCGGCCCATCAGCGGACGAGGGTGGGCATAGAATGGCCGCATGCCCATCCCCTATTTGCGCAGCCTGACCGACCGAAACCGGACGCCGCAGGCGGATCGGCGCCTGGCCAGGTATCTCATCTTCATTGCCGGCGCCGCGAATGCCGGGGGATTTATCGCTGTCGGCCGGTACACCTCGCATATGACCGGCATCGTGTCGGCGATGGCGGACGACATGGTCCTGGGTGCCGCCACGGACATCGTGGCAATCGGCCTGATCGCCGTCGCGGCCTTCCTTGCTGGTGCCGCGACCACTGCGCTCCTCGTCAACTTCGGCCGGCGTCGCGAACTCCGTAGCCAGTACGCGCTGCCTCTTTTCCTCGAAGGCCTGTTGCTGCTGGTTTTCGCCTTCAACTCCGGTCATGCCGTCGGCGAGGCCAGCACCTTGCTATGGACGGCCCTCCTCAGCTACGTGATGGGCCTGCAGAACGCGATGGTGACGAAGATCTCCAAGGCCGTGGTCCGCACGACCCATATCACCGGGATGGTCACCGACATCGGCATCGAGCTGGGAAAGCTGGTCTATGTCAACGAACGCAACTCGCCTCTCGCCCCCGTCCGAGCCGACCGCGACAAGCTGTTCCTCCTCGGCTCGCTGGTCAGCCTGTTCTTCATCGGCGGCATCTGCGGCGCCTTTGCCTTCGAACGTTTCGGCTACGCCTCGGCACTGGCCCTGGCCATGATGCTCTTCGTACTGGCGATCGTCCCGATGCTCGACGATCTTCTTATCGGCGGCAAGGAACACAACCAGGACGATTAGGGAGCCTCTGATCGATTCCACGTGGGCACGCGGCCACGAAAGCGAGCCACCCTCGGCCGCACACATGGTCCGCACGGGTTCGCACGACTCGAAGCCTGGTACTACTCCACCACGATCGCTTCGTTGCGCTGCCCTGTGGGCCTCGCCAGTTTCTTCCGTGGCAGGAAGCTCGCCGCCACGAGGCCCAGCACGATAATGCCCAACGCCCACACAAAGGTATGTCCGAAGGCGCGCCCAAGCGCGGCCAGCGCCGGCCCAGGCACAGCGCCGGTAGCGTGACCAGCCTCACGAATGCCAGCGATGCCGCCGGCCGTGCCCGGAATGATCCGCGCTATCTGATGCGACAGCACCACGGCGAGCAAGGCCGTGCCCAGGGAACCGCCGACGCGCTGGACCACGTTCATACCGCTCGTAACGCGCGCGATTTCATGACGTTCAAGGCTGCCCAGGGCCGCACTCATCGCCGGCATCATGGTCGAGCCCATGCCCAGGCCGGTAAGGAAGAGCATGCCTTCGATGATCCACATCGGCGTGTCGCTCTGGATCTGGGTCAGGCCAAGCATGCCCAGTCCCACCAGGCTGAGGCCAACCAGCACGATACGGCCCGGGCCGGTCTTGTCGGTCATGTTCGCCGCGACCGGCATCGAAATCATCGCCCCTAAACCCTGCGCCGCCAGCAATAGTCCAGCGTCGAGCGCCGACTCGCCACGGACGAGCTGCAGATAAAGCGGCATCAGCAGGGCCATGCCGAAAAACGCCGTGCCGAAGAAGAACGACGTGAGCGCCGCGGCACCCACGGTACGCCGCCCGAACAGGCGCACATCGATCAGCGCACCCTGCCTGTGCCGCGCATGCCATATGAAGGCCGCGACCAGGGCCAGGCCACCGACCACGCCACCAAGCGCGCCGATCGATTGCAGGCCGCCACCGGCCGCGGTCTGGGCCAGGCCATAAACGAAGAGGGCCAGTCCGGGCGACAGCATCAGCAGGCCAGCCCAGTCGAGCGAATGATGCGGCTTGGGTTCGTCGCGCTCGAGGATCCGGGAGGCAGCGAACAGCGCGATGGCACCGATCGGCAGATTGACGAAAAAGATCCAACGCCAGGAGAGATCGTCGACGAACCAGCCACCGAGGATCGGACCGACGATCGGCGCCAGCAACATCGGCACACCGACGATACCCATCACGCGGCCCATGCGGTCGCGCCCGGCTGCATGCGAAAGAATGGTCATGCCGGCGGGCATGATCATGCCGCCGCCGAATCCCTGCAGCACGCGGAAGGCGATCAGCGAGGTTGCCGACCACGCCATGCCGCATAACGCCGAGCCCAGGACGAAAAGCAGGATCGAGCCGATGTACAAGCGCTTCGTACCAAAGCGGTCGGCCGCCCAGCCGGTCAATGGAATCACGGTGGCCAGCGCCAGCATGTACCCGGTGGATACCCATTGCGTGACCGTGAGCGACACGCCGAAGGACCGCGACAGCTCCTTGATGGCAACGTTGACGATGGTGGTGTCGAGGATCGACATGAAGCTGCCGAGGACAACCACCGAAGCGATACGCAACAGGCGACGGTCGAGCGCCGTAACGGCGCCCGCCTTGGCGGGAGAGGTCATGCTGAGGTATCCGATGGGGAACTAGAAACGTTGGCGAACGCCCCAGGAAAATGGGCGCGGGTCAGCGCACCGAGCGTGGCCACCGCACTGGCCAGCGCGGCACGCTCGTCCTCGGTAAGCGAAAGGACAAAACGCTCGGTCGCCTGTCGACGCGCCGTGCCGATCTGCTCGATCGTGCGGTGGCCTTCGGTCGTGAGCCCGATGCGCTTCACGCGCCGGTCTTCCTCGTCCTCGCGACGCGAAAGCAAGCCGCTGCGTACCATCGCATCCACCGCGCGTCCCGCCGCTGCCATCGACAGGGAGACCTGATCGGCCAGTTCATTGACCGCCAGATCGGCTTGCGCGTGGTCGAGCACGAACAGCATCCGCAGTTGCGAAAGGGTCAGTTCGAACCGCGCCGTGGCGGCCATGACATCGGTCTGGCCGGCCTTGATCAACGGCACGATCGCGCCGAGGAGATCGACGGCGAGAGGGTCCATGCCTGGCGGGATTCGGTGCATGGACGCAATAGTACACAACTTCCATATAATTGTGTATACGCAACTATATGACCCGAAGCGTCTGCAAAGAAAGCCGGCGAGGCCTTTGCGAACCTCGCCGGCGGCAAGGCAGGCGGCATCCATGGGAAGTGGCGCGCCCACCTGACCGATGCAAGCCTATCAATGCGGACGGCCTGGCTGAAAGATCGCAAATCTACGTAGGTCCTGCCGCGTAGAAACGCTATCCCGGCGATGGAACATCGATGATCACCAGCGTGCCGTGGCTACCCTCCCGCACCGAGCGCGACATTCCCGGCCCGGCGAGATTCATCTGTCCCGCCTCCACGACCTCCAGCATCACTGCCAGTCACGACAAGCAGCCTTCGTTGAATTCGTGCGTATCTTCCTCGCAAGCCACCGGCCATCCCGGGGACTGTCAACGACACGTCGACACAGGCCACTACACGCACTTACCACCGAAGGCGCACACTCTCATCGAAGCCCTCGGGCAACCTCGTCGCCGGAGAACCGCCGTGGAAATCGATCACAAGTGTGCCCATGCATTCTGCAACTGCCCGAAGCCGGAGACCGGCGAATACTGCGGCAGCTATTGCCAGGAAGCCGATGCCCGCGAAGCCGCGGATGGTGTCCCGGTTCTCCACTGCGGCTGTGGCCACCCGGACTGCGAAGCGTCGAGTTCGCGCGAGACGTAACGCCATCGGTTCCCTGTTGAGCGAAAATCACCCCGACCCATTGTCAAACCGCTTCGAGCCTGCTTTCCTTCACTGATCCGTCCGGGGGGATCATGCTTGTGAAGCGCTCTTCGTCGCTCCTGTTGGCCTGTCTCGCCCTGCTATCTCCGCTGCCCAGGCATCGCCTGCAGCCGCACCCGCACGCTTCGCCGTCGCCTCATACGCACGGCACACGCACAGCCTTGCGGGGATGACCCATCCGGTTTTCGATACGCCAGAGCATCCGGTGGCGATGAATCCGTAGTCCAGAAACCATGAAGCGAAGGGAGCTTGCCCATGTCGAAAATACGTATGCTAACCACGGCACTGGCCGTGCCACTGATACTGTTGATCGCGATCGATGTACGCTTCATCGCCGAGACCCTTGGCATACCCATTCCCTTACCTCACATACCCTTCGGCGGCTCGCTTTTCGACAATGTATCGGCCGTACTGGTCGTCGTGGCCGCCGCCGCGCTGCTCCGACGCAAGGATTCGCCGAGCCTCGTCCACCTGCTCGGGCTGGGCTCGCCCGGATGGTGGGCGCCCTTACTGGTCCTGCTTGCCACCATCCCCAACTGGATAGGTCTGGCCTTTGTCGGCACCCTGCAGACCGATATCGACTTCCAGGCGATGTTCTACACCGCCCTGCTTTTCCCGCTCGCTGAGGAAATCGTCTTCCGCGGCTTCGGCTTCCTGTTCGTACGCCGCGTACTCGGCTGGCGCCTCATTCCCGCCGTCGCCGTGCAAGCCCTCATTTTTGGATGGGAACACTGGTACGGCCTGCGCGGCAGCGATGTGGCCATCCAGGTTTTCCTCATCACCCTGACCGGCGCGGTCGTCTTCGTGGCGCTCGACGCCATGAACCGATACACCATCTGGAGCGGACTGGCGCTCCACGTTTCGCTCAATGCGGCATGGAACTTCTACGACGTCGCCCCCACCGCCGCAACCGGATGGACCGGCAACCTGCTGCGAATCGCCAGCGCGGCCATCGCGCTCTTCCTGGTCTGGGCCTTCCGGGACAAGATCCGACCGAAAGCAGGCGTTGGCGCGCTGATGCCCGCGCTTTGAGTCGACGACAACGGACGGAGATTGAATGCCATGCGGTCACCCGTTGCGCGGGTGAACCTCATGCTCCTCGAAGTTACCTGGTGCGACGCTTGCCTGGGCCCGCGTTACGGGCTTGACTTTGATTTCATATTTCTATAATTCTAGAAATATGAAATCACATGACGCCCTCGCCTGCCTCGGTGCCCTGGCCCAGGAACACCGCCTGAACCTGTTCCGCCTGCTTGTGCAGGCGGGCGATGAGGGCATGTCCGTCGGTGAACTGGCCGGAGTCACTGGCCTGGCCGGTGCCACGCTGACCAATCACCTGCACATTCTTCGCCGCGCCAGCATGGTCAGCGATGAACGGCGCGGCCGCGTTATTCAATGCCGGGCGAACTACACGCAAATGAATGGCTTGCTTGGTTTCCTGACAGAAAACTGCTGCGCCGGCTCCGCATCGGACGAATGCGCTCCCACTGCCGCCTGCAAGCCCACCCGGAAAGCCCGATGACGAGTGCCCGCAACCATCCCTATAACGTGCTGTTCCTTTGCACGGGCAATTCGGCCCGCAGCGTGATGGCCGAAGCGCTTCTGAATGTATTCGGTGCCGGACGTTTCACCGCGTACAGCGCGGGCAGCTTCCCCAGCGGCACCGTGCAACCGATCGCCATCGAGCTGGCCCGGGAACTTGGTTACACCGAGCCCTTGCGCAGCAAGCGCTGGGACGAGTTCGCACACCCCGATGCGCCGCCCATCGATATGGTCATCACCGTTTGCGACAACGCCGCCGGCGAGACCTGCCCGATCTGGCCGGGTCATCCGATGACCGCCCATTGGGGCGTGCCAGATCCCGTCGCGGTGTCGGGCTCGGAAAGCGAGCGTCGAGCGGCGTTTCGATCGGCGTGGTTGATGCTCAGGCGACGGATCGATCTGCTCCTGGCACTGCCGCTGGACAAACTCGACCGCGTTGCGACCCAGCATGAGTTGCGCGCTATTGGTCAAGTGGGTGCGTCCGATGAGCGCTGAACTCACCGAACAGCTGCCGGATGCGCCGACGATCGGTGGGTTCGCGCGCTACCTGAGCCTATGGGTTGGCTTATGCATCGTTGCCGGCATCGCCTGGGGGCATGCCATGCCCGGCATGTTCGCTATCCTGGCCGCGGCCGAGGTCCAGCAGATCAACCTGCCGGTGGCCATCCTGGTCTGGTTGATGATCGTGCCGATGTTGCTGAAGGTCGATTTCGCCCAACTGTCCGGCGTGCGCCATCAGGCGCGAGGCATCGGCATCACCTTGCTGGTCAACTGGTTGATCAAGCCGTTTTCGATGGCGCTGCTCGGCTGGCTGTTCGTCCGGCATGTGTTCGCTGCATGGCTACCGGGCGAACAGCACGATGCTTATATCGCCGGGCTGATCCTGCTTGCCGCGGCGCCCTGCACCGCGATGGTCTTCGTCTGGTCCCGGCTTTGCGGTGGCGAGCCCAACTTCACGCTCGCACAGGTTGCCTTGAACGACACCATCATGGTGGTGGCCTTCGCGCCGATCGTGGGCTTGCTCCTGGGTGTGGCGTCGATCCACGTACCGTGGGCAACCCTGCTGTTATCCGTGCTGCTATACATCGTCGTGCCGGTCGTCGTCGCGCAACTATGGCGCCGCCACCTGCTGCGCAGGCATGGACAGCGCGCACTGGAAACGACGCTAAGTCGCCTCGATCCCTGGTCGACAGGCGCCTTGCTGGCAACGCTCGTCCTCCTCTTCGGATTCCAGGGCGAGGAAATCATCGCCCAGCCCCTGGTGATCGCGCTCCTGGCCGTGCCGATCGCGATCCAGGTGTACCTCAATGCCGGTATCGCTTACGGTCTTAGCCGCTGGATGAAGGTGCCGCACTGCATCGCCGGACCGGCCGCCCTGATCGGCGCGAGCAATTTCTTCGAACTGGCGGTCGCCGCGGCCATCAGCATTTTCGGATTACGCTCCGGTGCCGCGCTGGCGACGGTGGTCGGTGTGCTGGTCGAAGTCCCGATCATGTTGTCGGTGGTACGCATCGTTCAACGCACAAGACCCTGGTACGAAGCCACGGCGGCTTCGACAATGAAACCATTGCCACCTTCACCGGTAACGCCTGCCCCTTGAGAAAAGGCGCGTGGGATGATCTCCACGCGCATGGCGTAGGGCTCACCAGCGAGTCACGGCTGACTTCGACGGGCGCCGTTGCCTCGCCCTTGACGGAGGGAAGCGTCAGCGACTGGCTCCGGCCATCGCTCTGGCTCCCTACCTCCCCTGCCTCGTTGCGGCACGACCGGCATGATCGAAAGACCGCCACACCGAATCCTGCCCCTCGATGCTGGCCTGGGCACCCAGCCCAAACGTACTGGCGCGGGCCATGGCGAACCGGATGGCGGCAAATCGCGATGAAAACCAACGGTCGGGCCCATCCGTCTCGCGCACCAGCCAGCCTGGCGGCGCGGAGCCGGCGAAGCGAACATCGAAGGAAACCATGGCCATGGGCCCGAAGCGCGCAAGCTTTGCGTCGCTGCACCCTGGGCCTTGGGGTGCATGCCGGTCGTGAGCATCGGGCCGGCCCATTCAGGTTCGAGATGAAGAAAGCAGGTCCGGGGATAGCAACGGATGAGACAAGGCTCCCTGTCCTTCCGGCGTATTGCGCATGATGCACGGAACGCATGATGCTTTCAAAACCTCACCGGGAGGTTCTACTCATGTGCTACTCAGCGCAGATCTGGGCCGACTACCGCAAGTTCACGAAGCTGTTCGGGGCGATCATCGATATCGGTGAGTTCGTGGATCTGTACTGGCTGCGGAGTCAGGGCGGCAAGGCGAAATTGCCCAAGGCCATGGACGCGCCTTTCGCGGACCCGCAAACAGACGACGAGCGACGTATCAAGACGCTTATCGACGAATGGCATGCCGGACAGGTAACCAGGCTCGAGAAGGAACTGTTCACCCAGAAATCCAGGCTTGTCGGTGCCGAGCGCACGCTGCAAACCAAGCCCACCAAGAAGGCCGCCGAGGACAAGCGCATCGCAACGAACAAGATCGAGCTGGCCATCGGCAGGATCGCTGACCTGCAGCGCAGCGAACTCATCGAGCGGGATTCGCGCATCTTCCCGGGCGGCTATGCACCCGTCATGGTCATGGAGAACGGCAAGCGCGTCGTGAAGCCGATGCGCTACCAGTGCCGGCCGGCAGGGAAGCCCGCCTTCTACGATAGCAAATACCCGGGCACCTACAACGCGCGTCGCGACAGCCTGGAAGGTTTCTGGCGCGAACTGTTCGGATGTCGTCACGGGATCATGGTCGCAAGCGTGTTCTGGGAGAACGTCGCCCGCCACGCGATGGAACATCGCGAATTGACACCGGGAGAGAAGGTAGAAAACGTCGTGCTCGAGTTCCGGCCGAGCCCTCCGCAGG
The DNA here is from genome assembly GCA_963847335.1 of uncultured Gammaproteobacteria bacterium. Lineage (GTDB taxonomy): Bacteria > Pseudomonadota > Gammaproteobacteria > Xanthomonadales > Rhodanobacteraceae > Luteibacter. The sequence goes on along the minus strand of CAWJZF010000007.1, from coordinate 432,983 downwards.
AGATGCTGGTCGCCTGCCTCTGGTCCGAATGGCACCAACAAGGCCAACCGAACCTGCTTTCCTTCGCCGCGATCACCGACGACCCACCCGCCGAAGTCGCGGCGGCAGGCCACGACCGCTTCGTCATCGCGATCAAGCCGGAGAACATCGACGCATGGCTCACGCCTCACCCCGGCAATCTCCCTGCGCTCTACGCGATCCTGGACGACCGCGCACGACCCCACTACGAGTATCGTATGGCGGCATAGAAAGCGATCGTCGAGAACTGACTTATGCACACAGACGAACCATCCAGGCTCCGCCCGATCGTGGTCTGGGATGCGCCGGTGCGACTGTTTCACTGGCTGGTCGTCGTGCTGGTGGCCGCGGCCTATGTGACCTGGCGGCTCAACTGGATGGACTGGCACGTCCGTATTGGCGAAGCGCTGCTGGCGCTGGTCGTCTTCCGCTTGCTATGGGGTTTTTTCGGCAGCGAGACCGCGCGGTTTCGCAATTTCATGGCGTCACCCGCCACCGCGTTCCAGCATTTACGCCATGCATTCCGTCGCGAGCCGGACACCCAGGTAGGCCACAACCCGGCGGGCGGATGGATGGTGCTGTTACTGCTCGCCTTGCTGCTGGTCGAAACGCTGACCGGCCTCTATATGAACAACGACATCGCGAACGAAGGACCGTTCACCGAATGGATGCCCGCGCCGGTCGCCAATGCGATCGCGGCGCTGCATTCGATCCTTTGGGATGTACTGCTGGCGGCGGTGGTCTTGCACGTGCTGGTCATCGCGCTATACGCAGCAGTCAAGGGACACAACCTGTTGCGTCCGATGCTGACGGGGAGCAAGACCTTGCCCGAGGATATCGCCGCACCGCGGCGGGCGCCCGCGGTACGGGCGGCGATCCTTCTGATCATCGCGATCGCCACGTCCATGGCGATCGCGAACTATCTGTGATCTCAGCCCTTGGGCGGCATGACCTGGCCGCGGATCTCGCCGGCCGGGTGATCCTTGGTATGGATATTGATGTACAGGTTGCCGGCCGCGAATTCCTTTGCATCTTCCGGGGACAGCGTGGCCTGGCCCTTGAGCGGGCTGACGATCGCCGAGCCCTTCTGGGACAGCCAGACTTTCACGTCAGCGTTCTTGCCGGTCGCGGCGGGGCCATGGAAATGGGCCATGGTGGCATCGCTGGACAGCCCGCTGAAGGTAATCGACCAGGTGACGACCCGCGTGCTGGCGTCGTAGGACAGATCGGCTGAGCCGGTCGCCGAGGTCTGAACCGCGGGAACTTGCTGTGCACCGGTGAGCGGCACGGTAAATGTGACGGGCGCGGCATACGCCAGGGACATCGATCCGGCCAACACAAGACCGGCAAGCACCATCTTGGCGCGGCGCGACATGGACATGTTCATCTGTTTATCTCCTGATCCGGTTGACCTGAGTCACTGTGGCCGTCGTTATGGGGAGGCAGCAAGCATGCGAAACCGGCCGTTTCGACGAGCGACGCATGCGCCGCCTGCTCCGCTTCCAGCATGCGTCCGGGAGTGAAGACCAGGCGCAGGCTGCGGCCAAATCTAGCATGACAAGGGGCATGAATAGAGTGAAAGGCTCGATAGGAAGGCGCGCCCGGAGCGACAGAGGGAGCATCGGGCCGACCCGAGCGTCCGGGAAGCGAAAGTACGTACGGCCGATACGTAGAACTACGCTTGAAACAAATCATGCCACAAAGGAAAGTTTCCACGCAGCTTGAGGATTGCAAAAAGCAGATGACACCCCGACACGGCGAAACGTTGAAGCAGTTCAAGTTTCTTGCGGAATCTTGCTGCTTGCCAATCCGCCGGGTCGCCAGCGCACCAGACACCTGGCGCACGCGTTCGAAGATGGAGCAGCATCATGAAAGCATGCTTTGTCACCACCGCCCTGATCGTCGTTTGTTGCGTAACAGCTTTTGCCCCCGGCGCGAAAGCCGCAACGCCCCAGTCGATATCGAGAATCGCCGGATCGGTCGTCAATTCATCGACGCCACCCGGGCCGCTACCGGGCATGGTCACCGCCACGTCGCCATTGCTCGCTTCGTGCTCGCTCGAAAGCCCGGCTTTCAGCCGGTGCCTTCAGGCAAACGCGACGTCGCTGGTGAAACAGCCGGACGATACGGCGAAGCAGGTATTCCAGTTCAAGGTGCGCGTACCTGATGGCTCGGTCCTCGTAAGAACCGTTCTTGCCACGTCGAACACGACCGAAGCGACCGCCGAACAGATGGCCCTGGCCGACCTGGCTGGCGCTACGATCCTGATGCGGCTCTGATCGCCAGCCAACGATCGGCGACGATTCGGCGCCGTTTAGCCGACGGGCTCGATATCCGTCGGGAACGCGCTGGCCAGTTCCCGACGCGCCCCGTCCAGATCGTCCGACCACTTCACGTTTCGGCGAAACCAGGCGCGATTGAGGTGAGCGTAGATATGACCCAGGCAGATGCGCAGATCGACCTCGTCGCAAGCGCCCCCATCGAGCTCCGCGATCAGCTCGCCAAGATGCTCATGCGCATCACTCAGTTCGAACATGAAAGCAGACCAGCCCACCGGGTCTGACGTCGAATCGATCATGGTGCCGCCCTCATTATTACTTTCGCCCTGAAGGACCGGAGATCGTCTCGTCGGAAGCCTGAAGCATGATTTGCCTGCGGAAATGACGAAACCGAAGTTTCACTCGCGGGTACTGCGTAAAAATACGGACGAATCGCGCGATCAGCCGTGGGGCGGGTCGTAGTTGACCGTGACGTAATAGAACACCTGGCCGCGCACCTGTGCACGACGGAAACTGGCAAAAACGAATTTGTCCGCGGGCTGGCGGACCGGGGCCATCTGCGATTTGCCTTTGGCTTCAACCTTCGCACCCGCGGCAGCCGCCATGATGGACGGATCCATCGAAGCACCTGCCGGGTCGACCTGTATGTCGGGAAGTTCGATCTCGCCGAACCTGGCCTTTAACGTCACATAGGTTCGCGCCCATGTGTCCGCGGCCGCCCTGACGTCCTGGCCTTCGTAGAGATAGATGCCGATCCGCGCCAGCTTTCCATCCTTGAAGAAGAACTGCACATTCTCCTTCTTCCCGTCGAACAGGCCGGTGAAGGTTTCCAGATCGCCGTTACTGAAGGACCGGTAAGGCCCGTAGTCGGCGAAAGCCATGACCTCCTGCGGCGTCATGTGGAAATGCCAGGGCGCCAGCCCATCGGTCTCGGCCGCCGGTGTCGGCGATGCCGCGTTCGCGGCACAAAAAAAGATGGACAGGAGCATGCCTGTCAGCGTGGCAATCCCGCGCATTATTTACCCTCCCCCTGCTGTTCGGCCGCTTCGGGTCGAAAGCGGCGAATCCAAGCATGTCGGCCCCGGCCATCCGCGACAAGGGTCGTTCTGGCCAAATGTCGGCACTCAGGACCATGGCCTATCGCCGCCGAATGGCTTCGACCGGCGCGGTATTCACCGCCCGGCGCGCGGGACCGAAGACGGCCAGTTGCCCAAGCAGCCATAGCGTCGCGGCCGCGCAAGGCACCACGTACCACGGCATCAACGTCAGCTCGTACGCTTTCATGAGCTGCAGGTTGCCGGTATAGGCAAGAATGCCGCCGGCGAATATGCCCGCACTGACGAGCAGCAGGTTCTCGGTCTGGAAATAGGCAAGGATGTCCGCGCGCGAGGCACCGAGCGCGCGCCGTATGCCGATCTGCCGGCGCCGCTGGCTTACCCAGAAGCTGCTCAGGCCGACAATGCCGGCGCCCGTGGCAAGCAGGAGCAATACCGAGACCAGGCCCATCATCAGCGCGATGCTCCGGTCGGTCGCATAGCCTCGCTCGCGTGCCTGGGCAAGCGTGACGACACCAGTCTCCGGATCGATAAGCCGCTTTTGGCTCTGGCCCCAGAGCGCGGCAACAGCCGGTGGGATGGCCGCGGCGATGGCGCCGGGCCTGGCGCGCACGATGTAGACCGTGCCCATCGCCGGATTGGCCGAGCGTGCCGGATACAGGACACTGTCCTCGTCGATCGATCGCGTCGTGCTGCCCGCGTAGGGGCCCTGCAGGCTGTCGACGATACCGATGATGTTTGCCGGACCATCGGCCAGGTAGACCGTCTTGCCCAGGGCCGATGTGGCAGGAAAAAGCTTATGCGCCAGACTGCCGGTCACGATGATCACCGGCGCCGCCGTCGTATCGAACGGCCCGAGGGCAATCACCTCCTCCGCCCTGAAGTTTCGCCCCGCGATCAGATGCGTGCCGAAGGTTTCGATGGCGTGCTCGTCGGCGAAGTACATGATCCCGAACTGTGGCCTGGTCGTCTGCTCCGCCGAGAGCTTCAGACCAGCCAGGACGCCCATGCCGCCCTCCAGCGGATAGGCTTCGCTGGCGAACGCATCGTACACGTCCGGCAGCGCACGCAGCGCGGCAAGATCACCGCGCATGCGCGCGCCGATAGCGTCGGGTTTTTCGCCCGCGGGCCACTGGTTCACGATGACGAAGATGTTGGCTTCGTCGGTGCCGGTCGGGCGCGACAGGTGCACGACACGGGTGGCGACGATGAACATCGCGTTGCTGACCACCGCCAGGGTCAGGGCGACCTGCAGGACGATGAGTACGGCCGAGGTCTTGTGCCGGATGAGAGCCCTGAGGATCGGGCGGACTTGCCGCCAGCCGCGCCTAGTCATCGGTCTTGATCTGCCACGCTGGTTGAACCTGGGCGGCGCGCCAGGTTGGATAGAACGCGGCGATGAGGGTTGCCAGCACCGCGACCGCAACCGTGGACGCCAACAAGCCGGCATCCATCCGGGCCAGGCCGGCAACGGCCGGGTCGAACATCGATTGGGCGTAGCCGACACCCAACCAGGTGAGCGCAATACCCAGGACGGCGCCTGCCAGACCGATGACCAGTGCTTCGACGCCAAACTGGCCATAGATCGCACGACGCGAGGCACCGAGGGCACGGCGCACGCCGATCTCCCCCGCGCGACGCATGAACCGGGCGAGCATCAGGCCGACGACATTGACGATGGCAATAAGCAGAAAACTCGCCGCGACGATCATGGAAAGCGTGGTGGCCTTGGGAATGATGCGCAGCTGCGAAAGCCACTGACCGAGACCCGGCAAACGTATGTTCGGGGCCCAGGCGAAGCGGCCCATCTGGCGCTGGGCGTCGGCATAGGCGGTCAGATAGCGCCGATAACGCTCGACCTGAGCCGGTCCGCGCAGTTCCACCCAGGCACCGATGAAGACGCACTCGCTGTGCAGCCACGCATTCCAGTCGGGAATGTTCGGATCGGCACCGACCGAACTGCAGTAACCCGAGCTACCGTTCTTGGCCAGATCGATCGCACGCCCGAACGGCACGAAGATCTGGCCCGTATCGGCAAACGGCTGACCTACACTCGCCACATCGTAAAAGCGCGGCCTCGGGAGCCAATCGGACAGGACACCGGCCACCCGGAAGACATGTCCATCGAGCACCATCTCGCGACCCGTGCTGTCCACGCCGCCGAATAATTTCTGGTTGAGCTTGTCGCTGATCACGACCACGCTGGCACGATCCTGATCCTCGGCCTCCGACCAGGGACGGCCATAGCGGAACGGCACGCCAAAGATCCCGAAGAAATCACGCGTCACCGCATCGCCCGTCAGGGACGCGGGTTTCGAATGACCGTCGCCCGGGTCGTTCACGAAGCCAAGCGGATAGACCAGCGCAAGGCGAACATCCTGGCGGTCCCGCCATAAGGCCATGGCATCGGTGTAGTTCAGCATGTCCGGCGGCTCGCCCTTGGCGTTGCGCGTCGGTCCAAAGTTGTCGATCTGCGGGACGAACAGGTTCGCCGACCGTCCCGGCATGGGGTCGCCCGCGCTTACCCGGAACATCGCGTAAGCCACCATGCAGGTCGCCACGCCAAGCCCTATCAACACGACGATCAGCACCGTCACGGCCTTGCTATCCCGAAAGCTGCGCAAGGCCAGGCGCGCGTAGTAACCAAGCATCCCTTTCCCCCGGATATCCCGGGCCGAGGTTAGTTCAAAGGCGGGGGCAATTCCATGACGGCGACTCACATGCCGGCACGAAAACAAAGGGAAACAAAGGGGTCAGAGTCATTTTCCGCGAGCGGTTAGCCGCGGAAACCGACTGCGGTCGGCGCGGAAAATGACTCTGACCCCTTTGTTTTGACCCCTTTGTTTCCCCTCGGCCGTTACAGATGTTGCGAAGCTTCCCTGCTGACGTCAGACTGCGACATCCACCCGGGGAGGGATGGCTTATGACTTCGCGTTTGCGCCATTGGCTGAAGAGACGCCTGCGTGCCGGAGGGTCCGTGCCCCATGTGCGCTTCGATGTATGGACCGCGGATCAACCCGCTCCAACCCAGCAACCAGACAACCTGTTCTCCTTCCTGACACGATTGATACGCGCCGTGGCGTCCTCGCTCGTGTTCTGCTTCGTTCTGGGGATGCTGCTGACGGTACTTCTGGTGGTCATAGGAAAATTGAGCCACTAGGCTTCGCGCATTGCCAACGAAACTTCTCGCGCGTTCACTGCTGATTGCTGCCGACTCCCTGAGCCCGGCCCTCGCTGCGGAAGGCAAAAACGGAACGATCTATTGATCGGTCGCGTCAGTTGATGGGTAAAGCCGAGCTCTCGTATCCAGCTGAGATCGCCGACGGTATAGGGGAATTTTTCGGCCGTATGCGCTCATAGCAGCGTTGCAATTCTGTATCCACAAGGATACACTTCCATCCATGGACTTCAACATTGAGCAAACGACGACGTTTGCTGCTTGGCACAGGGATGTAAGGGACCTCAATACGCATCGCAATCGCTCGTCGTATTGAGCGCGCCTCGAGAGGAAATCTCGGAGACTGCGAACCAGTGGGTGAAGGCGTATCGGAAATGCGCGTCGATGTTGGTGCTGGATATCGCGTCTATTTCCTGACTCGAGGCAAAACTCTGATGATCCTGTTGTGCGGGGGCAACAAGAAGCCGCAGAAGGCCGACATCAAGAAAGCCAGGGAAATCGCCAGGAACCTTCAATAACGATGCTACGGGTACCCAAGGGGCCCTGAGAAATACCTATGAACAAGAAACTCATTCCCTTCGACATATCCGACGTCCTCGACAGCAAAGAGGCGATGCTCGAATACATTCGGCAGGTACTCGACGATGGCGACACCGACGAGATGCTTCGCGCCCTCGGCTACATTGCAAAGGCTCGTGGCATGGCGCAAGTCGCAGAGGACTCGGGGCTTGGACGTGAGAGTCTTTACAAAGCGCTTCGTCCAGGTGCGCACCCCAAGTTCGAAACGATCAATCGAGTTTTTGGCGCCGTAGGCCTGCGTCTGTCCGCGGAATTTTCTGAGAGCAATCAGGGACAACGATAACTAAACCTGCGCAACAAAGGGGTTGCAACAAAGGGGTCAGAGTCATTTTCCGCGAGCGGCTAGCCGCGGAAAACGACTGTAGTCGGCGCGGAAAATGACTCTGACCCCTTTGTTGCCTTTGTTGCGAAGCCGCTACACTCCCAGCAAACTGGGCCTCCGCCAGGAACGGGCATCAGCAATGATCCGCCTGGCCCTGATCGCCTATCCGATTGATCGTTCGCAGGAGAAAAGGCATGCAAGAGACGTGGGCACTATTCCTCATGGCCGGCCTGGGCATCGTGATGCTGGCGCAGTTCAGCGCGGCCATCCTTTCTTTTGGCGTCAGCCCGATGAAAGGCGTTGCTGCACTTGTTGTTCCCGGCTACCTCTTTGTCGCGATCAGGCAGACCCGCTATTACCTGCCGTTGATCGGCCTGTGGGCCGCCGGCGTGTTAGCTGTCGCCGTGGGAACCATCGCACTGTCCTGACCGATGGACCGCGACCAGGTGTAGATAACAGGATGCCCTCGGGGAACGACGGCCTGCGGCAGCTGTAAGCAAACATCGTTCCAGATCATGGTCGCCACCCGCACCGATCCGGATAGCCCGAAGAAGCTGGCGGCCATCGTCACCCGTCAGGTCGCATCGCACGGTAGCCGTTATCGAACAAGGGCTTGGAGCAGGTCGGTTAAAAGAGTGTTATCGACCAAGGGCACGCAAGCGGAGAAACTCCGAATCGCATCGCGAGCCCCCTGCCGAACCGCCCCGAACCGTGCCAAGATCAACATCCCAGTCTGCCTTCGACCCTGGAGATATCGATGAAAGGCGTGATTGCGTATATCAACGAAACCAAAGGCAAGGTCGCGGTCGTTACGGAGTCGGGCGACTTTTCCATCTTCGAACTATCCGGCTGGGCTCCCGCCACCGCCACCTTCAATGACGAGGTGAGTTGGGAAGGCGACGAGCCGCTGGGCAGTACGAGGCTCGTCAACGAGTCCCGGCAGGAACCCTTCGAGGTGGTTTTCCAGAATCACCATGTCGACCAGACGCAGTTACGTCGACAGCTTCAATTTCCGTAGGGAGCGTCGGCGCTCGATCGGGCACGGATGAAGCCAGGCCTTACTTCAGAACCAGCTCACGCATGAGTTGGCCTCCGATCAGCTCGCGCATGGATTCCCTGTCCATGGCGGACTTATCGCGCGCGTCCCGGGCGCCCAACACTTTGGTAGAGACCGCATCGGCTTCATCGACCCGGTCGAGTGCCGCCATGTTCGCGTAAGTGATGGTGAGGATAACGTCGGCTTCCTGTGGGGAGCGTGCCTCCGACTGGAAGACGGCATAACCGGTGATCAGGCCCGCCTTCTTCATCGCGTCCATGTTCGATTTGTAAGGGCCGTCCAGGTATTTCATGTAATTGTTGAATTGCCCAGGCTTGATCTTGATGAAGTTGACCCGGGTAACGGGGCCCTCTTTATAGGGCCTGGCTTCCTGCGCAAATGCCGTTCCCAGGACCGCGAGCATCAGCAATGACACGACGAGCATCGAGAAACGTTTCACGGTGTTCCCCTTGGCGAGGCTGCACGTATGTGTAGCACGGGCGACGCTACGCCCGGTGTTGGGGGGTGTCAACGCGGTAAATCATCGAGTCCGCCATCGCGACCCGACCTGCCGATCAAGCTGTAACAACCTTGATACATGTCGCCGGCAGGCAAGACGTCAATGCGTCCCTGCAGGCGTTCAACATTCAGATCGGCGCGACCTGGTAATCGGTAGCCATCGGGATCGGCATTCGGCCCATGTGCCGCAGCCAACGATAGTGCGAGGCGATACCGGCGCCGAACGAGCGATTCGCATGGTAAGGCACACCGTATTCGCGGCAGGCTGCTTCGACCACGCGCGCAATGGCCGGATAGTGGATATGGCAGATGCGTGGAAACAGGTGATGTTCGATCTGGAAGTTCAGGCCACCGACCAGCCAGGTGATCACGCGGCTGTCGCGCGAGAAGTTCACCGTGGTTTGAAGCTGGTGGATGGCCCAGGGCGTATCCATGCGCCCGGGCTCAGTCGGGGCCGGGAACGAGGCTTCTTCCACGGCATGCGCAAGTTGAAACACCAGCGCGAGCAACAAGCCGGCCACCATGGTGGCAACGGTGTAGTACAGCAGGACGGCGCCGATCGAATGAAATACCAGAGGTAGCCCGAAAGCAAGGCCGAAAAAGACCAGCTTGCCGAGGACAAACACGGCCAGATCCTTGCCCCGCGGCCGCGGCATCGGACGCTTGCCGATAGTGGCGGTAATAACATCGCGAAAGTCGTCATGCAGATGCCAGCTCAGCGCCGTGAAACCATAGAGCACCCACAGATAAATGTGCTGCCAGCGATGATGCCAATGGCGCTTCTGCTTCGGTGAGAACCGCGCAAGCGCACCAAGGTTGATATCGCTGTCGTAGCCGTCGATATTGACGTAGGTGTGATGGAAGTGAGCGTGCTTCCAATGCCAGATGTACGAACTGCCGCCGACCATGTCCAGCGTCCTGGCCAACCACCTGTTGACCGAACGGCGTTCCGAATACGCCTGGTGACCGGCATCGTGCTGAATGTTGAAGCCGATCTGAGCCATCGAGATGCCAAGCGCGACGCTAAGCAACAGACCCTGCCACCATGTCGCCGCGAAAAACACGAGGAGAACATACGACGCGATGAAAGCAGCGAGGATGATCGCGGTCTTCAGGTACATGCGGTGGCTGTCGCGCTGCTTGCGCTCGCCTTGGCTGAAATAGTCGTCCACACGCCGCCGCAATTCGCGATGGAATGCGTTGTCGCCCGCGAACTTCAGCTTATCCGTAGTGCCGTCCACAGGAGGGGGCCGCACGGCCTCGGCCGTGCGACGGGGTGACTCAGGGGACATGGCATGCACTCAGGGAAAGTAAGCGCATGGTAGTTCATGCGCGGAAAGTGCGTGTTGAGACCAGGTCCTTGGCCCTTATCGGATGCAGGCGAACAGCGAGGAGCCGGTTGATCGCCGTGTTTTCACTGGATGATTCGCGCCTACGGCACTCGCCCTTCGGGTCAGCTTCGCTGTGCTTGGTCGCTTCGCGACCGGCGTCCAGCCTTCGCTGGAATGACGTAGAGGGATAGGATGTTCGTCGAGTTCCAGCACCCTCACCGTCATTCCAGCGAAGGCTCACTGCTGTTTGGGGAAAACCCGGGTCATCCGCGGCTATCCGTTGCGAGATAAGGCGTCATGGATAGGAAGATCGGTTGGTGACTCGTTGGCGACGGCTGCCCGTGACGCGAGGCCTCGGGCTTTTGCTCGTCGCCCCGGCGCAGGCCGGGGCCCAGTGGGCTCAGTGTTCGGTCGCCAGCCTCACGCCAGCAAAGCCGCTTATTTTCCCCGCGCTATCGCTCGATGAGGGCGGCGGCCACCAGGCCCCTGCCTGCGCAGGGGCGACGGTGAGGGGTTTCGAGTTCCCCTCCAGTGCCGGATCGGCGTTCTTCGATCTTTTCCCCGGACAGCAGTGGGCGAAGGCTGGAATCCAGTAAAGAACATGGCGCGAAGCGCCTCCCCTGACGCATTCACTCCGAGGCAGGGCTAACGCCCCTCTTCTCCGGCGTGAAGTGCAGATCCTGGTAATCCCAGCTGAAGTCGGCAGCGGGTGAAACGGCTTCCATCGTCATGGTGTCGACAGTGCCGCCGGCCGCGAGGCTGAAGGTGACATAGGCGTCCTCCAGGCCTGGTGTTTCGAAATGCGTGCGGAACGTGTCGTACTGCACATGTTCCAGCGTTCCGTGCATGCCCGGCGAGCGGTTGAAGTCGATCCGCAATCGGCCCCTGGCTTCGGTGATGGTGACCGTGCCGTACCAGGGGTCGCGATAGACGCCGGCATACCCGGACACCTTCAGCGATGGGCCGATCTCAGGATGGAAGCTGGTCTTGCTTTCCGCCAACGCCTTAAGAGCCTTCGCGTTCGATTGATCGAAGACTTTCTGGTAACTGGCAATCCAGTCGGGGGAAGGCAACCCCAGGTAAGTGTCCAGCAGATGCTCACGCATGGCGAACAGCGTGCCCACATCCTCCGAATTGACCATGATCGCAAAGGCCGCCTTCCGGTCCGGCATGATCACCACCGCGGAAATCCCACCGAGCACCCCGCCCAGATGAGTGACGATCTTGTGGCCACGGTAGTCGCTGACCTCCAGGCCCAGCGCATAGGCCTGAAACTGCGGCTGCGCCAGGGCCAGCTCCGGCGGTGCGGGACGGATCGGGATCAGGGTCTGCGGCGTCCACAGCGCCGTTGACGCGGCCTCGGAAAACAGTCGCTTGCCGTTGTCCAGGGCGCCGTGGGCCAACTGCGCGCGCAGCCAGTGCGCCATGTCCGAGGCGCTGGACGATAGTGCGCCCGCCGGCGCGAACACATCCCCCGTCATGACCTCGGTCTGCACCGACTGCGCACCAACGCCACGCAGCGGACCGGAGGTCTTCGCATGCAATGAAGCCTGGTCGTTCACGCGTGCATCGATGCTGACCTGGGTGTCGCGCATCGCCAGAGGATTCAGCACGCGTTGCTGGATGAAGTCCTCCCAGCGCTGACCCGATACCGCCTCGATCAGCTGCCCGGCCACGGTGTACAGCACGTTGTCGTAGTCATAGCCGCCGCGAAACGAACGGGCCGGCTTCAGGTAGCGGATCGCATGGACCAGTTCCGCCCGCGTACGATTGGTCGTGGGCACGAACATGAGGTCGCCCTGCCCCAGACCCAGGCCACTACGGTGCACCAGCAGGTCGGTGACCGTCATCTCGCTCGATGCATAGGCGTCGTACATGCGAAAGCCGGGCAGCTTGTCGACGACCCGATCGTCCCAATGCAGTTTGCCCTCGTCGACCAGGATGGCCAGCGCCGCCGTGGTGAACGCCTTGGTATTCGAGCCGAGCGGAAAAATAGTATGCGCATCGACAAGTGCCGCCGAACCAAGCCTGCGCACGCCGTAGGCATGCGTCGAGACCTTGTCGCCGTCGACGATCACCACGGCCATGCCCGGCGTATCGAAGGTCTGCATCGCCTGCTTTGCGAAGCTGTCCAGCGATCCGCCGTCCGGCGGCTCCGCCGACATCGCCGGTGCGCACGCCAACATCAGGATGATGGCCAGTACGCCGGGGAACCAGCGCCTCGTGCCACGCATTGACTTCCCGCAAATCCGTCCAACCATGATGACTCCCCTCGCTACCAGATTCTGCTCGTCATCCCGGCGGTGAGGCACGGCTGAGGCCCGACATCAGTCAGGCCTCAACGCCCGGATTTACCGCGCGGCTTGCTCGCTGTTGCCCTGCCCTTCCCTTTCGCGTTGCCAGCTGCCCTTGGCTTATCGGCAACCGGCGCTTCAACATAACCCACGAATTTCTGCCGCAACTGGGTGGTGTCGCCAATCCTCTCGAACACATCGCCCTGCTCGCGGATCACCGCACCGATCAGGTGACTGAGCAGGCTGGTGACGGCGCTGAAGTTGTACCAGGGGCGATCGGGGTCGATGGGCAGCATCAAGACATTGTCGGTCAGCTGGCGGGCCCAGTAGCACTCCACGTCGGTAACGATGACCAGCGGTATGCCGCGCGCCGCCGCTTCCTCGGCCAGGATGCGGAAGTGCCGTGAATAGCGCCGGAAATCGATCAGCACGACACAACTCTTCGTGGTCGAATCGAGCAGCACGTCGGCATAGGCGCCGTCGAGCCCATCGGCGAACGATGTACGCGGCTTCACGTGCTGCAACAGGCTGGCGAACCCGAGCCCGAGGAAACGGCCGTGATGGAAGCTGGCCACCGAAATGCGATCGGCCTTGACCAGCATCGTCACGATGGCCTTCCATTCTTCTGTCCGGGCCAGCGCGTGCACCGTGGTCAGCCCGCGGATCTCCGCCTGCTGGCTCCGGAAAACGGCGTCGGTATCACCGGCCTGGTCCGGGTTGTTGTAGAGCTGCAGCAGGGGCGCATCGCTGCGAAGTTCCTGCTTCAACTGGTTCAGGCCGGCGTAGCCGAGGTTGCGCAGAAAGCGGCTGACCGTCATCGCACTGACGCCCACGCGCTTACCCAGCGATGCCGCCGTCTCGAACGGTATGCCACTGATATTGTGCAGCAGATGGGCCGCGATCTTCTGCTCCGAGGTGGTGAACGTCTCCCACCGTCCCTTCAGTTTTTTCTGCAAATCCTTTGTCATCGTTGCCCGCTCATCAGGCCAGCGCGGGAATCGCGCTCGCGGTTGCATGGCTCTCCACATCGCCCAGACGGCGGCCCAACAGATACAGCAGCAGCGCCGCGACACCGGCAACCGCCCCGATCAGTACAAAGAACCACCCGTGGGAGAACACGCTCCATAGTGTACCCAAGGCACCGGCCAGGAGGTTTCCGAAGAAGCCGGCGAAGAACCATGTGGCGATGCTGGTGGCGCGGAAACCCTCCGGCGCGAGGCGCCCGAACAAGGCCAGGCCAACCGGCAGGATATAGAGCTCGCCGATGGTGAACATCACGAACCAGAAGAACAACCAGAGCCAGCTCGCGCGCGTGCCATGCGCCTCGCTCCATGCGGCGACGGCACCCAGCGCGACGAAGGAGAGACCCACGATGGCGGCGCCGAACGCCATCTTGCCCAGCAACGGCGTTTCAATACCGCGCCTGGCCAGCCGCGCCCAGCGTGCCACCAGGAAGGGCGTGAAGGCGAACACCGCCAGCGAGTTGATCGACTGGAACCAGGTCATCGGTATCACCCAGCCCGATGCCAACTGACGATCGATACCGGTGTCGGCCCATAAGGCAATGGTGTTGCCGTTCTGCTCGTAGGCACCGCGAAACACCACCACGATCGCGGCAATGCCGATCAACAAGGCGAAGCGGTCGCGCGCCGCGCGATCCATCGGTGGCCTGGCCGCGCGCGCCTCGGCGCCACGCGCCGGTTCGGGCGGCAGGTAACGGCCGCCCGCCAGATAGATGACCAGCGACAGCAACATGCCCAGGCCCGCCGCCGCGAATCCCCAGTGCCAGCCATAGACTTCGCCCAGGGTGCCGCAGACCAGCGGGGCCAGGAATCCGCCCAGGTTGATGCCGACGTAATAGATGTTGTACGCCGTCTTGCTGCGTACATCACCATCGCGGTAGAGCCCCTGGATCTGGCTGGCCAGGCTGGGCAGGAACAAGCCATTGCCCAGCGCGATCATGATCAGCGCCGGATAGAACAGCGCCTCCGAGGACATCATGAAATGACCAAGCGCCATCGTGGCGCCGCCTATCACCACGGCATTGCGCTTGCCCAGCACGCGGTCGGCCAGCATGCCGCCGAACACCGGCGTGAAATAGACGAAGGCCGCATAGGCACCGTAGACCAGCGAGGCGTATTCCTGGCCCATGTCCAGGTGCTTGGTCATGTAATAGACCAGGATCGCGCGCATGCCGAAGAAGGAGAACATCTCCCACATCTCGGTCAGGAACAGGATGCTCAGGCCACGTGGGTGGCCAAACCAGTCCCGGTTCCTTACGGTGTTCGTGGTGTCGGACATGCGCCTGGATTCCCCGTGGTTGCCTGCCACTATGCCACTGCGTTCCGAGGACCGCCCCACACCTCGTCGGCGCACCAGATCCTGCCATCTTCGTAGGACACCGATGGGGAACGGTCGGTTGTCAGGAACACCGGTCCGTCCAGGTCCACGACGTCACACAGCTGGCCGACCACGAAGGCCGGCGCCATCGCCAGCGAGGAGCCGGACATGTTGCCGACCATCAGGTCGAAACCGAGCTTGCGCGCCTCCTCCGCGATCGCCAGCGCCTCGGTGAGGCCGCCGCATTTGTCCAGCTTGATATTGATGATGTCGACGCGGCCGACCATCTTCTGCAGGTCGCGACGATCCTGCACGCTCTCGTCGGCCGCCAGGGCGATCGGACGCTTCAGCCCATCCAGCCAGGCATCGTTGCCCACGGGAAAGGGTTGCTCGACCACCGACACCCTGGCGTCCACCAGGGTGGGAAGCAGACGCGCGAACGAATCGCGCGTGAAGCCCTGGTTGGCATCGACCATGAGCCATACGTCCGGACGGGCCGCGCGCACGGCAAGCACGCGCCCGGCATTGAGATCGTCGTCGGTGAGCTTGAGTTTGAGCGCGCGGGCGGTGCTGTAGCCGAGGGCACGCTCAGCCATCATGTCCGGGTCTTCGGCGCCGAGGGTGAAGGTCGTCAGCAAGGGCCTTGGCGGCTTCATGCCTGCCAGCACCCACACCGGCTGACCGCTGCGTTTGGCTTCCAGGTCCCACAATGCGCAGTCCAGGGCGTTGCGCGCGCCACCGGCCGGCAGCAGCTCCTGCAGTTCAAGCCGCGTAACCCCGGCCTCGATCCGACCGCGCAAGGCCTCGATCTGCGCCAGCATCGTGGTCGGCGTGTCGTTGAAATAGTAGACGCCGAGCCCTTCGCCCTGCCCCTGCAAACCGTCCTCATCCACCAGGCTGACCACCAGCGCCTCGAACGCCGTGAAGGTGTAACCGGTTATGTGAAACGGTGCTTTGGTCGGCCACTTCTTGAGTTCTGCGTGCAAACGCAGCCGCCCGCTTACCTGGGTATTCATGATCGCTCCTGTTGCCTGGGAGCGTGGCGGCGGGGTTCGCCGCCACGCGAATGAGGTCAGAACCTCACGTTGAAGGTGATCATTCCGAACACCACGATGATCCACGCCAGGTAGATCGCAACGAGCGCGAGCAAGGTCTCGCCGAGGAGAACCCAGCGCCCGCGTCGCGGCGTCCGCCAGCAGCCGACGGTATGGAACACGATCGCCAGCACACCGATCAGTGCAATCACTCCCAGCACGTAAAGCACATACATCCAGGGCGTGGCCGTGCCGCCAAGCAGCAAGGACTGGTCGGCGCTGGCGGCAATCAGCAAGGTCAGCCAACCCGCGAACGCGGCGAACAGGACCAGGGTACCCAGCCGGGACCACAGGCGGGTGCGGCGCTGCGCGTCGCTCAGATCGAGGCTCCGCGCATAGTGCCGGCGCACCAGCCAGCCGAACAGCCAGCTCAGCAAGGTCGCCAGGGCAAATACCATCGCCAGTGGAATCCAGAGCTTCAACGCCCCGAGGGTCTTCCCACCGGGCACGCGCTGGAACACGAACACCGGCGGCTCCGCATCGGTGGCCCAGTAGCGGATAGCGCCCTGCTCGTCGGCGACGAAGTCCAGATGATGCGGCCCATTGACCTCCTGGTAGCGCAACGGTCCGATCTCACGCCAATGCACCGGGGTGCCCGCGGCGTTCTTGATCGCCGACACCATGATCGAATGGTCCGGAAGCGGCGAAACGCTGGTCTGGGTCAGTGCGTACAACATGCGCATCGCGCTGTCGTTCTTGCGGCTGGCCAGATACCAGCCCGACACGCGCGCCGCGTCTGCCTCTGCCGTGGAGGCCGTCGGCAGCGCCTGCGGATCGACGGGGAAATAGCGATCGAGAAAGGCATCGAAGACCGCGCCGCGGATGACATGTGCGCCACCCTCGTTACCCGCGCTGTTGAACGACATGAAGATGCCGACGTTCGCGTCCAGCATCAGGTGCAGGTCCGAATGGAAATAATTCAGGTCGCCGGCATGGCCGATAATGCGTTGGCCGTTGCGGTCCTCCTGGTAGAAGCCGAGGGCGAAGCCGTTCAGGCCCGGCGCCTCGCTGCGCTGCGTGGTATGCATCTGTTCGGCGGTGGCCTGCCGCAGGATCCGCGTGTCGTTGAAGCGGCCGTTCTGCAGCTGGGCGATCATGAAGTGGGTCATGTCCATCGCGGTCGTGCTGACCGATCCGGCGGCCGCCGGGTCGACGAACTCGAAGCCTTTCGGCTTGCCGTCCGAGGCGGTCTGATAACCCACGGCCATCATCGGCAACAGCGCTGCCGGCAGCGGCTGGTCGAAGGTCGTGCGCTGCATGTCCAGCGGCGCGAAGATGTGCTCGCGGACATAGGCGTTGAATTCCTGCCCGGAAACGCGCTGGACGATGTAACCGGCCAGTCCGCAGGCGTAGTTGGAATACGCAACCACCGTGCCGGGCGCGAAGATCCGTTTCGGCAGATGCGTCTTGAGGTAATTCTCGAGGTTGACGTTTTTCTCGTTGTCCGCGATCAGGTCCCGGGCGACATCCTCGAAGCCGGGGGTGTGCGTCATCACGTTGCGCAACGTGATCGGCTTGCCCTCGAACGGCGGGATGGTGAAGTCGATGTACGTATTGACGTCCTTATCCAGATCCAGCTTGCCCTGCTCCACCAGCTGCATCACCGCCGTCCAGGTGAAGAGCTTTGACGTCGAGCCGATCCGGAACAGCGAACTGTCCGTCGAGACCGGCTTGCGCGTCTTCAGGTCGGCATAGCCGTAGCCCTTGGCGAAAATCACCTGCCCATCCTTGACCACCGAGATCACGCCGCCGGCGACATCGCCGCGATCCAGCGCGAACGGCACCAGCCCGTCGAAGAATGTCGACAGGTCCTCGGCGGTCAGCGGATGGGTCGAGGTTTCGGTCGAGCCCGGCACAGCCGCGACGGGCGGTGCCTGCGCGGGAGCGATCGGCTGCGGCGCCGGCGGCACCTGCGCCATCGCCAGGCCCGTGGCACAGGTCAAGGCGAACGCCGCCACCATCTTTGCAAGACGTTTCATGAGCACTCCGGACAGGTTGGGTTGGATGGACATGCTCAGAAACTCACGCTGGCGGATACGCCCACGGTGCGCGGCGTGACATACACCGCGCTGAACGGGGAGCCCCGGGGATCGGTGGTTTCCGTGGCCATCGAAGAGATGCCGCGATCGTCGGTCAGGTTCTTGACGTAGGCCTTGAAGGTCCAGTTGGCAAAGTTGGCACCCACGCGCAGGTCGACGCCGTCGTAACTGGGCACGTCGAAGCGCGGGCCGGGCACCACCGCGAAATCGGTCTTGCGCGCACCGACGAAGCGGTAGCTGGCGCCCACGAAGCCGGACCAGCCGTTCCCCAGCGGGAAGTCATAGTCCACGCCCAGGTTGGCGTTCCACTTCGGCACGTACGGCAGGCGATCGCCCTTGAATCCATACAGCCCCGGCGGCGCATCCGCGGTCAACTCGGCATCGGTCCAGGTGGCGTTGGCCGACAGCATCAGGCCACGCGCCGCCGCGTACTGCCAGCTCGCCTCCACGCCCTGGCTGCGGGCCTTGCCGCCGTTGCCGAGGAAGCTGAAGCCGCCCGCGAACGAGGTCAGCTGGATATTCGTCCAGTCGATATAGAACGCGGCGACGTCCACGGTCATGTGCTTGTCGAGCATGGTCGATTTCAGGCCAAGCTCGTAGCTCACCAGTTTGTCCGGACCGAATGTCAACGGTGCGCCCAGACCGGGCGGCACGCCGACGTTGGGACCGCCGGGCCGGAAGCCTGAGGCGATGCGCACATAACCCATCACGTCGTCGGTGAACTTGAAACTGGGATTGATCAGGTAGGTCGTCGGATTGTCCGATCCGCGTATCGTGAAATCGTTCGCTCCGACCAGGAGGCCGCTGCCAACCTGCGAGAACGTGGTCCGGTCGCTGCTGTAACGCGCGCCCAGCATGATGCTGAAGCGCGAGCTGGCATGCCAGGTCACGTCGCCATAACCGGCCCACTCGGTGAACACTGCCGGACCCACCGAGATGTGGCCGAGCGTGGGCAGCGCGATGGGCGCGCCCGTGGTTGCGTCGAAACTTTGCACGTCCTGCACATTGGTGGTGTGCTCACGCGTGTAGAAAACGCCGGCGCGCCACTCCAGCACCTGGTCCTCCCGCGATTGCAGGCGCAATTCCTGGGTGAACTTGCCAAGCGAGATCGGGTCGGTGATCGAGTAGCCGCCGTTGTCCAGGCCGAGCGCGGGGTTGAGGATCGGGCCGTAGGCGGCGGTCACATCAGCGTTGGAGTTGGTGTCCTCCGTGCTGTAACTGGTCGCCGAAACCAGCTTGGCCCAACCGAAGTCCGCGTTGATCGTGGCGTCGTAAAGCCGGTATTTGACCTTGAACAAGCCGGTCCCTGGCGCGCGACTTTGCTTCAGGTCACCGTAAATCGGTCGGCGCGTCACCGGATCGATATCCACACCGCCGTTCGCCAGGGCATCGCCGCTCAGGTTCTGCGCGAGGGCCGACAGGCGCAGCGAGAACGTATCCGTGGGCGTCCACAGCATTTGCGCGCGCCCGCCACGCACCTTGGCGTCGTTGACATCCTTCTTGCCCGTGGCCACGTTGTCGATATAACCCGGATCGTCACGCGTATAGGCATTGACCCGCACGGCGAGCTTGTTCAGGATCAGCGGCAGGTTGAACATGGCATTCGCATCGACACCGCTGTCACCCCCCGATACGCTGCTGACGCCAGCCCCCACGCGACCGGAAACCTGCGTGCTGTCAGGTGGCGTCGTGACGAACTTGACCAGGCCGCCCAGTGTGTTCGAGCCGTACAAGGTGCCTTGCGGACCACGCAGCACTTCGATGCGCTGTATATCGGACGGATCGAGATCCGGCGTCAGCACGCTGCCCGCGGAATAGACCGTGCTCGAGCCGTAGGGCACGTCGTCGATATACGTGCCCACCGTTGCGTTGGGCGTGTTGGCACCGGAGGTGATGCCGCGCAGCACCAGCTGCGTCTGGCCAGGACCCTGCGACACGATATTGAGCCCCGGCACCCGGGTGGCGTAATCGGCAAAACTCTTCGCCGACTCGCGGTCCAGCTGGTCGCCCGATAGTGCCGACACCGCCATCGGTACGTCCTGCAGCCGCTCCGTGCGCTTGTTGGCCGAGACCACGACGGCCTCGAGATTGGTCGCCTGGGTCTTGTCGGTATTCTTCTGAGCGGCCTGGCTGCCCGACACCGTGCCCTGCGCCGCTGCCTGGGGGGTGTCCTCCGCGGCATATGCCGATGCGGTAACACCCAGCGAACCCAGCAAAGAAACCGCGATCGCGGTGTAAATGCGCCGGCGATCGAGCTGCAGACAGCGTAAACCCATGACTTTCTCCCCAGTAGTCGAATGGATGGCCCTGGGGACGTTTGATATATCATTAACATTGATGTGTCAAATGATATTCCTGTATCACAAAGAATTCTCATGCACGCGCAGGATCCAAATCGCTGCGTACCTAGCGACGCAAGGATGACTTGGTGCCTGCCTTTAGCCAGGAAAAGCAGGCGCACTTCTCAGGCTGAAGGACAGGTCATGTCCGAAGCGGTCCCTTGCCTCCGTAAGGGGCGAAGGACCAGGCATGGTGGTTGCGCTGAGAGCCCCTGTGCGCAGATCAATTGGAGCTGCGCGTTCAAGCTTGCCGTCCTGCGACAATGCGCACATGAAACCCACGCCACTGCATCCACGTAACCGCCACCGAGGGCACTACGACTTCCCTGCCCTGGTCCGCGCCAGCCCGGCCCTGGCGAAGTTCGTACGCGACAACGGCCACGGCGAGGCCAGTATCGATTTCACCCGGCCGGAGGCAGTCAAGGCGCTCAACCGCGCGCTGCTGGCCCTGTGGTACGGCATCGCCCATTGGGATATCCCATCGGGCTACCTGTGCCCGCCGATACCTGGACGCGCGGACTACGTACACGGGCTGGCGGACCTGCTTGCTGCCGACAACGATGGCGTCGCGCCGCGCGGGCCGGGCATCGCCGTGCTTGATGTCGGCGTCGGCGCCAATGCCATCTATCCACTGATCGGTCACGGCGAATACGGCTGGCGATTCGTCGGTAGCGAGATCGACCCGGTGGCGCTGGAGGCGGCAAAGGCGCTCATCACCGCGAACGGCCTCGCCGATACGATACAACTGCGTCGGCAGACCCAGCGAGCACACACGCTGAAGAACCTTGTCGTCGCGGACGATCGCTTTGACCTGACCATGTGCAACCCGCCCTTTCATACATCGCAGAAAGCGGCTATCGCGGGTAACCAACGCAAATGGCGGAACCTCGAGCAGAAGACCAGGGTACTGAATTTCGGCGGACAACCAGGCGAACTCTGGTACCCCGGCGGCGAGCTCGCCTTTATCCGCAACATGATCCATGAGAGCGCCATCATGCCGGAGCAAGCGCTCTGGTTCAGTACGCTCGTCTCGCGCTCCGAGCACCTGCGCGACGTGCAATACGCACTGAAAGATGCCGGTGCACGGGCCGTGCAGACGACGACCATGGCCCAGGGGCAGAAGCAGAGCCGATTCGTCGCATGGAGTTTTCTCGATCAGGACGCACGGCGGGCATGGCGCGATCGGCGCTAGCTATTCTTCAAGACCCTGATCCGCCTGGCTGCAAATGCATTGTGCGAATCGAGCGCGAGCGCATGCAGGTAACTTTCCAATGCATCTTTCGGCTGATTCGCCACTTCGTAGGTTATTCCCAATTCCGACCAGGCATCGGCGCTCTCAGGGACCAGATGAACCTCCAGTTGGGCCAGGCCGATGGCCTCATGGAATTTCGCCAGATTCATCAGCGAAAAAATCCAGGGATTGAAAGTTGCAGCGTCGAGATGGAAATCCGGATGAGCCCGTTTGTAAGCCGCATAGGTCTCGATGCCCCGGTCAAAGCCGTGCTCTGCCAGGGCCTGCGCAAACCCGGCATAGGAGGCGCCGGGACCCTGCGAAGGCCGATACTGGATCGCGAGTGTGCCCGGCGGGACGTGATTGGCGGCCGGCGTAGCCGCCATGAAACCTTCCGCGTTGGCGTCATCCTTCAGATGGGCATCCAGAAACGCCAGGGTGTAGCGCGCCACCCAGCCGTAGCTGTCGTTGCGTTGGTCAGCGGTAGCACCGCCATGGTCGGTCGAGTCGGGAAAGCGCAGGCCGTCGGCTGAGAGATCGTCATGGCTCAGTTTGCGCAGACCGATTTCGGTGACATCGGCATGATGGATGCGATCGATAAAGCTGTTCGGCTGGGAATCCTTCCCCGGCGCCAAAGGGTCTTCCTGATCGGCGAAGAACAGAAGGGGCACACGGATTCGGTCGGGCGTGATATCGGGCGCGGCGGCCAATAGCCTGGGATAGTAGCGAACAGATCCGTCGAGATCGACAAGCACGCGGATCCGACTATCGGCCACGGCGGCAAAGGTGCTGGCCATGCCACCCCAGCTGTAACCGACGACACCCACCTTGCTGCCATCGACATCGGGCAGCCCATGAGCGTACCCGATCAGAAAGCCGACATCGGCAGCCTGGGCACGCGTGTTTTCAAGGTCGTTGGGCAATCGCCCATCCGTCATGTATCGGACGTGTGCGCCATGCGAAGGGCTGGCTATCACCACATAGCCATGGCTGGCGAGGTACTCGCAGAGCACATCGTTTTCAAAGGCCGAAGAACTGTCACTGGACGCGTAAACAATGAGCGGGAACTTGCCCTGCGCCGATGGTGCGTCGCCCGTGGCGTGCACGGACTCAGCTCGTAGGCGTGCCACCTCGTCCGGGGCCGCGCCATTCACGATCCACTCGCGCAAAGCCGACCCGGCGATACTGCCAGCCTGCGCCTGATCCAGGTCAAACCGATCTTCGTTCCCCGCCAGGTCTAGGTAATCGTCATAAATCAATGGGCGCCCCGGCTTCGCCGCCGGGTACCAGATCAACGTCTGGATGGGACGCTCCAAAGGCCCTGGCACCGCTTCGCCGGTAATCGCATCGGTACCGTCGCGATAGCTTCGACTCGGGTCATGGAGCTGTACGACCTTGAAGCCCACCGGGTAGGAGCCGTAAGCCGCTGTGAACTTGAAACCTTCCGCGGCAAAGGCCGGTTGGCAGGCAAGGAGAACGAGACAGGTAACCGCCCACCGCGACATGTTCCATCCTTGCAACCATGGTTGTGGTTGGATGATTGTCAGAGAACCGTTAGCCCATGCCACGCCGCATGACGCGATGAAATGGCCAAGCTAGCCAGGGTGAGAAGCCTATCCTTTGGTATCCGCAAATGCCAGGCGGATACCTGTCGCAAGAAATTGAGCCTATGCCACTGGCTGTCCGATCAAATCTCCTGAGTGAGAAATCTCCAGCGTCGAAGGTCGACTTGATCAGCGCGAACTGAGTGATCAGATCGAACGGTGCCTGCCCTCTGCAACCGACACGTAATTTCCTGCGATCGATCGCACCGCCTGGACTTCGCACAACCTCCAACGACAGGCTTATCGTCAACACGGCAGCATTCAACGTCAAGCGCGACAACGTGGCAACGGCGACCACCATCAAAGGCATCGAGACGGCCGTCTTCGACAGCCAGAAGACCAGGGGCGTGAAGGCTTCGCTGGACGCCGCGGTCACCGATCAATGGCACGTCCTGGCCAACCTGACCCACCAGGATGCCGTGATCACCGACAACCCGCAGGGCATCACCTCCGTTGGCCATCGCCCCCAGGGCGCCCCGGCAGTCCTGGCCAACCTCTGGACCACATACAGCTTTCGTATCGCCGGCATGCCGGGCTTCCGCGAGGGCCTTGGCATGAACCATCAGGACAAGAGTTACAGCGATATCACCAACGTCAACTCGAATCCCTTCGTTTGTCATCGTGAACGCGTTGCTTGGCTACGAAGCGCCCGGCTGGGGCATCGATATCAACGCCCACAACCTCACCGACCGCCACTACCTCGTCGCCGCCAACGGCGCCGGTGCCTTCGTCGGCGAGCCACGCAGCGCCTTGGTCAACCTGCACGCCGACTTCTGACGATCGAAACCGATCAGCGTTCCGGTCGGGATCGAACGCGCATGTTGCGACTATGTCCGCACCCATGGCGGGCACAGTCCGCGTGACAGCAGACTCCGTAAAACTACCTAGACACCCCTCGCGCTTAACGGGCATCACGTCTTTTTTCCCCCGCGTCAGATAAAACCAACGGGCGGTCAGCCACCACGGGGAGAAAGGCCGATGCTCAAGCCACTGCTTGTGATCGTATCGGTCGGGATAATGACGTCCGTGTCAGGCGCGCAACAGCCAGAAAACCCCATTCCTGTCAATGCGGATAACTTCGTCCGCGCCGAAACCGATACCTATTTCGCCAAGACAGCCAGCCTGGGCGCCTTCGGCAAGCTCTATCACGACCGCGAGCCGGCGAGCATCGACGACCAGAAAGTCGTCAGGATGAACCGCGACACGCTGTATTCGTCGGGCGTTTTCGATCTGTCCGCTGGCGCGTTGACCATCACGCTACCGGATGCGGGCAAGCGCTACCTGTCGTTGCAGGTGATATCCGAAGACCACTACGTGACGGAGGTCACCTATGAACCTGGTGCGCATAGCTACGACCAGGCGACGGTCGGCACGCGCTATGTCTACGTGATCATCCGGACCCTGGTGGATCCTGAAAATCCGGACGACGTCTCGGCGGCACATCAGCTGCAGGACGCCGTAAAAACCTCACAAAATGGCATTGGCCAGTTCGAAGTGCCTCATTGGGATCCGGTCACACAAGACAAGGCGCGCGATGCCTTGTCGTCGCTGGGCGCACTGGGAGGAAGCGGAATCAAGTTCGGCACGAAGCAGGAAGTGGATCCGATCAGTCACCTCATCGGCACGGCGATCGGCTGGGGTGGCAATCCGCCCTACGCCGCCACCTACGTGAGCGTGTATCCGGCGCAGAACGATGGCAAAACGCCTTATACACTCACCCTCAAGGATGTCCCCGTGGATGGCTTCTGGTCGATCAGCGTTTACAACGCCAACGGCTTCTTTGAAAAGAATGACCTCCATGCGTACTCGATAAACAACCTGACCGCGAAGGCCGACGACGAGGGTTCTTACACGGTGCAGTTCGGTGATTGCGCCGAAGGCGTGTCGAACTGCCTGCCCATCACGCTGGGTTGGAATTACACCGTACGCCTGTACCGCCCTGGCAGAGCCATCCTCGACGGCAGCTGGACATTGCCAGAGGCGCGCCCGCTGCACTGAGGCGCACTCCGCCGTCAACGCAGGGAATGCAGAGCGAGACGAGCCGCCAGGGACCGGAATGTCATTCGATCTTTTTTGCTCTCCGACCCCACAATTCTTCGCGACACGCGTTACTGAAGTCTCTCATGGGATTGAGTGTTTCATCGTCCATAATCTCGGTCACGTCTTTGAACGTCTTGTTCGGTGCAAGGTAAGTATCGATGATGAGACGAACGACGTTGTCGGCATCCGTTACGATCTCCGGCGATGACAAAACCCGCATCCGGCTCACCATTGCGTAGAGCCCAACAAGGTTTGATACGTTCGCCTCATCGTGCTCATACGCGTCGGCATACAACTTCGATGCCTCTTCTATAAAAGCCTTGTACAGCTCTTCCCGCCTGGTCAACTGGCTTGCGCGTTCCTGTGCATTGAACTGCCCACGTTGCGTCAACCAGGACGCCCCCAATGAAGTGAGACCGCCTATCGCTGAACCGGCTAGCGCTGCAAGGGCGGAAATGTACCCAGTGTCCATAAGAAGAGCACCCCACATAGAGTCCGTTTCAAGTTCGGAACCTCCCGCCCGGACGACACCTCCGTACAGGAAGTTCCCAAGTACAAGCTTCCCTTGCATTGTCTACGAGCGTATATCGACCCGCAATGTCCAAATGCCCGCTACCCGGCCGCCTGGAAACCGTCGCGGCATGAACGTACAAACGACGTGCAAAATCTACAAAGGGCCACCACGCACCCTGCCATCAGCCATCATCCCCTCGCAGGCTACCCACGTCCGCCCGCATCTCGTGACGCTGCATGCAAAGCAGCAGACGGGCATTGGTGATCAACCCATGGAGGGAATGCAGGGCCAGACGGGCCGTCGGATCAGTCCGCAGGGCACCGCTCTCGATGGCGTAGACCATGTCCATCGCGCCGACCAGGCAAGCATCCAGGGCGATCTCGGAGTAAAAGGCTTCATCGCCCGAGGGACAGCGACCACACAGGCATTCGCGATACCGCGGGCCCGGATTTCGGATGCTGCGCAAGGCCTGTGCGATGGCGGGTGCATTGAGCGCCACGGTGCGGCCGGAGGGGTCGTTCTCGGTCATCACATATCCTTGTGTGGTGATGAGGGATGAAGGGTGAGCGGACGCCATCAGGCGTCAGTATTGGGAACAAGGGGCGAGGTGCCGATCCGGCTTTCGGTTGGATTGCCGACGGCGAGCACGGCGTTAGCCTGATGGATGCCGAGCACCGTCAGCACGATACCCTCACCGATACGGACCTGGTCGCCAGGGTCCAGGACCAGCTGCAGGCCACCACGCAGCGTCACCGGCTGCCCGCCTTCCTGGCCCGGCCTACGCAGCATCGTCATGCACCGCAGCGCGTTGCTGGCGAGTCAGCGCCAGCGCAAGACCGACCATCTGCTGCAACATGTACATGGCCATGTGATCGCAACTGTCGTGGCGCACTGCATTGATCACCATCAGCGAGATGGTGTTCTGCGCAGCCACCAGCGAGGCATCGATGGCCTGTTCGATACGCTCCGCATCGTCGGCCGCATGCCAGGAACGGCGCATGTCGTAGTGCTCGGCCAGATGTTTATTGCGGACACAACGCAAGGCGCGAGCGACAGGCCGCTTGCGCGGACGGCCAGGACGTTTGGGGCGATCGGTTGCGGTCATCACGGTTCCCTGTGGAGGACCGCCAGCCCGCATCGTCGCGGGTGGCGGGCGTGTCAGGGTGCAAAACCGGCTGTTTCTTTCCGGAAAAACCCGGCAAGGCCGAAGCCTTCCCGACACGCCCGCCGCAAGCGATTATGGCAGCGGGGCGCCGCAACGCCAAAAAAAGGCGCCACGGCGCCTTTTAAGCACCGAAAAGAAACCAGCACGGGTTTGCACGCCCGGTCGCCGTTTTTTGCGGCGACCTTGAAAGCATGCGTCGAGCAACAAGAAATGAAAATAGGAATAGTCCTACGTCGCGGCAGCATCGAAACGTGACTCAAAAACCGGACAAACTCCATGCTCTGCGCAGAGCACGCGCCACCCGGGGTCGCCACCCGGGGTCAGGTTCATTTTTCGCGACCGTGTCACCCGAGGTCACCATTTTCGCCACCGAGCGTCGACGAAATAATCTCCCAGGGCACAGAAACAACGAACCGGATTGCTTATTTCTGTTCGCGTCGTCTCCTGCTCGGGTAGCCCGGGTCCGATCCGGAGCAGCCAAGCTGCGACCCGCATTGATAAGGCATCCTGACACGGCTTAGCAAGACCTAGCTCCACACAGACGCTACTCTTCCGCGTGTCGCAGACGGCGCGCCGTCCTCCTTCATGCATCGCGACAGGGCTTATTGCTTCGACAAGCGCGTCAGACGACCGTAGATCGATACACCCATCTGAATCAGTGCGCCGAATACAGCCGCCGCAACACCAAATAGCAAGTAACCAGAGATGGGCATTGGATAAATCAGCCCGCCAATGAGAGCAACAAGGACGACAAAAGCCAATGCCGCATAGCAGAGATAAACACCCGCGTATTTGAGTCTCACGTTACATCCCCCTGGGTCGTACCCGGTGGAATAGTAGCAGGGCGCCCGGAGCCGGGCTCATCTTCTGAGGGGTTCACAGGGAACCGGGGTCCCACCAATAGCTATTGCTGCGGACGCCTCATCTGAAGGCGTTGGGCACTACCAATGGTGAAGTAATCCGCCGGCCCACCGGCCCGAAGGATATGACCGGCCTCCCCCGTGTCGTATATCCCATCCTTCAGCAAGCTTTTCTCGATGTAAACCGCGACGACCTCTCCGAGTACCAGCCACGTTTCAATGGGCTGCCCGGCAAGATCCGTCAGCTGGGTGAGTTGGGTCAGCTTGCATTCGAACGAGACCGGGCTTTCCAGAACCCTTGGCACACTGATATGACGGGACGGCGCACGGGTCAACGCGGCCAACTCGAATTCCTCCACGTCCGGCGGCACCATCGCCGATGTCGCATTCATCGCCTCGGCAAGCGATACGGTTGCCAGGTTCCAGGCGAACTCGCCCGTTTCGCTGATATTGCGCACCGTGTCCTTCCAGCCCGTACTCGCAAAGCCGACGATCGGTGGCTTGTAGTTGAAGGCGTTGAAGAAGCTATAGGGCGCGAGATTGACGACACCCTCCCCGCTTATCGACGAAATCCAGCCAATGGGTCGCGGCCCCACGATGGCATTGAACGGGTCGTGTGGCAGACCGTGGCCATCGCGTGGCTCGTAGACGTGAAACTCGCGCATGAAGTGTTTCCCAAGAAATGATACTTCCGCTCAGCCGCTCCGCCTCGCAGGTAAGCACATACTTTATACGTTGGTGAACCCCATGCCACGCGTCGCCGCGCCAGCTATCCGGACGGCGGTATTTTGTGAGAGAAAACGAAGAAGCGAGGTGGCCACACGAACACTGAAGCGACCCGGATAAGTGACACCCAAGACGGCGACTGGACGAATTCAATGAACCGTAAGAACATGCATAGCCGGACGCTGGCGACCGGCTATCGACAGTCTGGCCACAGAAGAAGCATTCCACCCACCATCATCGCGCACCGGAGGTCACATGAAGCGAGTCACTGGCATCGGCGGCATCTTCTTCAAGGCCAAAGACGCTCCATCACTGCAGGCCTGGTACAAGCGGCACCTGGGAATCGATGTCCAGGCCTGGGGCGGAGCGGCCTTCACCTGGACCGACGCCGAGGGCAAGCCGGTTGCCGGAACAACCGATCTGGTCCATCGGTTCGGAAGAAGGCGATCAGTTTGCTCCGAGCTACGGCTCCCTTCATGGTCAACTACCGGGTGGAAGACCTCCACGCCCTGGTCAAGGTCTTGAAGGAAGAAGGCTGCAACGTGCTCGAGAAGATCGACGATTCCGAGTACGGCAAGTTTGCCTGGGTCATCGATCCAGAGGGAAACAAGGTCGAGCTATGGCAACCGCCTGACGGCCAATGAGCAGGCCGATACGCCGAATGAGTCCTCACCTGGGACCGCCATCTTGCTGCCCGCCTTCGCCGTGCCTCACCATTGGACACGCAGGCCCAATGAACCCTCGAACGACGACTGCACGCGCTCGCCACCTGAAGCCCAGAGCCGGCCAGCTTCGCCGAAGACGCTTACCTTTTCGGTCATCGTCCAGGTGAGGCCGGCGGCCAGTTCCGTGGACGTGTTGCCGACACGCGTGGCAATGTCGGTGGTCGCGGCAGGTCCGATGAAACCTGCAACGTCCTCGCCACCCGACGCCTTGTAGACATTGACCCGTGCGTAGGGTTGAAGCATGCCCGCGCCCGTGGTGAACACACCTTTGACCCGCACGCCAGCGCGGCCAAGCCAGCCCGCGTCGCTGTCAAGGCGTACCCGTGCACCGGTCAACGACACGTCGTCCATGTCGATATTCTGATGCACCACCTGCAACTGCGGCTCGATCGCCCAGTGCCCCGACAGCATGAACGACTGCCCCATCTCCACCGATACCAGCAGGCTATTTCCCTTGGCATCGACGTTGGACGTGCCGAATGCGTCGATCGTGTATCGATGCTGGCCCGCCTGCACCACCGCATCGGTATAGAACCCACGTTCGCTAACGTAGGTGCCATAGATGCCCAGGTAGCGGTTGCGCAAATCGTTGCGACCGACGTCGAGGCTCATCACGCCGCGGGCGAGACCCTCGACATTCATATCGCCGTCGAGCTGGCCAAGATAGGCGCCGGCGCGCCAGTTCCTGCTGGCATAAATATCGCTACCCACCTGGAATCCGTTAAGGTGACCGCGGCTCTCGGGATGTATCACGCCGCCCTGTCGAATCTCGAGGTCGCTGTTGAGTAACCGCCCCCAACTGTGACGGTCGCTATCGAGAGCGGATGCGGTATCGGCTCGCATGCCGTCGTCGCCGATGCGCTCGTGAAGATTCCCCAACATCGCGAGCCCAGCCTGGCGGACCTGCTCGGGTAGCGCCGCCAGCAGCGGAACTTCGCCGCGGTAGGTGGGCACGACGTCTGAAGGTGTCGCCGGCAACGATGGCGTGCCCGGGTTCGTTGGCGTTGTCGGCCCGGCCGGGGTCGTCGGATCGGTGGGACCAGTCGGACCAGTCGGACCAGTCGGATTGGTCGGATTGGTCGGATTGGTCGGATTGGTCGGATTGGTCGGATTGGTCGGATTGGTCGGATTGGTCGGATTGGTCGGATTGGTCGGATTGCCCGGATTGCCCGGATTGCCCGGATTGCCCGGATTGCCCGGATTGCCCGGGTTGGTCGGGTTGGTCGGGTTGGTCGGGTTGGTCGGGTTGGTCGGGTTGGTCGGGGTTGGTGGGGTTAGTGGGGTTAGTGGGGTTAGTGGGATTGGTCGGAGTCCCGGTTGTGCTGGAGCGCAGATACCAGTTCTCGCCCGAACCCGCCGCGTCCGCCGCATACAGGCGGTATTCGTACGCCCCGGCGTCCACGTGACCAGTGGCCAGCACGAAGGCGTCCGCGGTCGTCTGCGCCGTGGTCGTCGCGCCGTGGGCGGCACTGATCACCTCGATGCCATTGCCCGTGGTCAGGCCACCGAGACCGCCGATGTTGGTCACCTGCACCGCGGTATGGCCGCTGGCCGCTGCCGCGGGGCCATCCAGAATGAGCCGGTCGCTCACACTGCCGTCGGTTCCCAGCGCCGTGCCTATGCGGAGTACGCCGTTGCTGCCGACGTAAGCGCCGGTCACCGTCAACGTCGTGCCTGGCGTGGAACCCAGCAGAGATACGGTGCCGCCGTTGGTGAGCCCGGCAATGGATTGACTGAAACCCACCAGGTCCAACGTCGCGCCGCTGTCGACCGTATGCGCTGACGACGCACTGAACGTGTTCGCGGCGCCTGCACGCAACGTACCGGCGGCGACATCGGTGGCGCCGGTATAGGTGTTCGCCGCGGTGAGGGTCAAGGTACCGGCACCCTGCTTGGTGAGGAGACCGGCACCCGTGATGTTGCCGGCCAGCGTTGCATTGAAATTCTGCGTATCGATGACCGGATCGTTGAGTCCTGTCGTGCGCAAGGCGTTCGACAGGGTCAGACCATCAGCGGTAAACCCCAGCGTGGTGCCATCGTCCATGGCCAGTTCGCCGGTGCCGAGGGCGGCGTTGTTACCGATGTCGAGGCGGCCTTCCTTGAGCGAGGTGCCACCCGTGTAGGTGCTGGCATTCGTCAGGGCCAAGGTGCCGGCACCGTGTTTGACCAGCGTCCCCGTCCCGTCGATAGCGCCAGAAAAGCTGCCGTTGGCGTCGGTGATATCCAGGGTTTTCGCGCCGAGGTGCACGCTACCCGCACCAGAAAGATTGCGCACACTGGCCGTGGTACCGCCGACGTTGGAGACATCGAAGGCGGCTGCGCCCTGCACCTGCACGCCACTGGACGCCGCGATACTGCCGGCGCCGTCGAGTGCCAGCGTGCCTGCATTGATAACGGTCGCACCGGTATAGGTGTTGATGCCGGTCAAGGTCAGAGTGCCCGTACCCTCCTGGGTCACGCTTCCGGTACCGGTGATGCTGCCGGCATACACGGGAGCATCCGAGCGCTTGAAGCTCAGTACACCGGCGTTCGCGATGTCGCCCACCACGCTACCGGTGATGCCGCCGTTGCCAAGCTGCAGTGTGCCTGCAGTGATCCTGGTGCCGCCGGTGTACGTGTTTTCGTTCGCGAGCGTGAGCGTGCCGCCGGCGACGGTAACCTGCGTCGCCCCACTGATCACGCCACGAAGTGTCCAGGATGCATTGGCCTGGTTGGTTACCTGGAACAGGCCCACGATGTCACTGGATATATCGACGGTGTCGTAAAGGTTGAGCACATTGCCACCACCGAAAGCCACGATGCTTCCGGTCAGGGCGGTGCCCCCATGCAGATCGATCGTATTGAAACTTCCCTGTAACTCGATGGCGGGAGCCAGCGAAGGCCCGGCGCCGTACGCGCCGCCCTTAATCGAACCGCTGTTGACGATGAGGTTGCTGTCACCGCTGATGCTCAGACCCGCGCCGCCGGCTCCCGCTGTCGTGCGCACCCCGAGGCCGCCTGGGGCGCCACCGCCGATGCCGCCCTGGATGGTCCCCTCGTTCTGAATGGTACCGCCGCTCGCCAACATCACCAGGCCTGCCCCGCCCACGCCCGTGATGCCCGCGACGCCATTTCTCGGATCCGGTCCCATGCCACTAAGACCATCTAGCCCGCCATTGCCGGCCGCCGCTCCGTTTCCGCCGAAGATATGGCCAATGGCGGTGTTGTCGAACGTGGGGGTGCTGCCCGCGCTAAGAACGACACCGGCGCCACCATTTCCGCCGTTGCCGCCATTGCCGCCAGCCGACGGCCCATTGGCGTCTCCGCCTGAACTGTCGACACCAATCCTCCCGACTCCACCGCTACCACCCGCGATAACGGTATCGTTCGACACAGAACCTCCCGCGAACATCAGTGCAACACCACCATTGCCGCCGCTCCCGCCGGAGCCGCCGAAACCTTCGGTGAACCCGAGCGGGGTCCCAAGGCCGCCAGCGCCACCGGCGCCGCCAGCGCCGCCACTCACATTGCCGAAAACATCCAGCGAATTCGCGGAGATCACCAGGCCAAGCCCACCGTCTCCCCCGTTGCCGCCAAAGCCGGCCACCCCGGCCTGATTATTTCCACCATCGCCTCCGGCACCACCGGCCCCACCCTCGACCGCTCCAAAAGAAGTGGCGAGGCCGGCGCCCGAAACGATCGCGCCGTATCCGCCCGCGCCGCCGCCGCCGCCGCTGCCACCGGCAGTACCGGTGGTAGTCTCAGTTTCGCCAACCCCGCCGACATGACCCACCGTGCCGGTGAAGTTGGCTGGCGTCAGAATTGAACCGACAAAACCATGTGTTCCGCCCGCTCCGCCATCGCCGCCCACGCCATCGACGCCCACGCCACCGACGCCGGTACATTCGGGGCCTGGATGGTTAGCGGCGCCGCCTGTGCCGCCCCCCGGTCCTCCACCGCCGCCGCCGGTGCCGGCGCATCCAGGCCCTGCGTCTCCCCCGTTTGGCGAGGTCAGCGTCCCGCCCAGGCCGCCCACGCTGCCCGGTATCAGAAAGCTCGCGCCGCCGCCCTTGCCTCCGTCCGCATGCGCGGTGCCCGAAGCCAACAGAAGCGCAAGAATTCCCGCTGCAATGGATCGCCGCAGAGCGTGCGTGCCCGGGTTTCGGGCAACATCAAGGGCGGCGATCCAGGCGGCCTCATCGTTCCGGACGCATTGCTGTGCGCGCCGTGTAACGGCCGGAACCGCGACATCTACACGTAGCGATGAGGCGACGTTGTAGCGCAACGCGCCCGAACGAACGGGCTGGTCGGTACAGGCATCTTTCCTGCGCGAATCGACCGGCGCATACGGCGTATGAAACGGGAAGCGAGCTGCCACGATAATCCTTTTGAGCAACCTGACCCTTGCATGGAAAACCCGCGGCACCTTGCTCCCGCAGGACCCACGCACGCCAGTCGTTTACGAGTGTTGAGCGATATCCCCTTGACGAAGCCCGGCGAATTCACAGCCTGGGTCCTCGAGCCGACAATGCTCGGATAGTTCCGGTGAATTGTCAAAAAAAGGCGCACTCCGGCTGACGCATTCGCGAAGAATCAGTGCGGCTTCGTCAACGAATTGCCGGCTTCGTTACGCTCGAGGCCGATGGCGATCTTGCGACGACCGCGCTCGAGATCGACGACAGAAAGATCGTGGCCATCGATCTGATGAAGAACTCCGACAAGCTGAGGTATCTGCATGTGGTTTACCTCCAGATCACGGCAGAACCTGTCGCTTCCGACCCGGCATCTTCACCAAACGAACGCTATTGCCGTGCGGGTCGGGAGTAAATCATGCCCCGAAGCGCAGGCCCCCTGTCCGGGGAAAATATCGGAGGACGCCAAGGCGGTGCTGGAGATGAACTCGAAACCCCCTCACCGTCGCCCCTGCGTAGGCAGGGGCCCAGTGGCTGCCGTCCTCATCGAGCGATAGCCGTCGTGAAACAAGCGGCTGTGCTGGCGTGAGGCATTCGACCGGACACTGAGCCCACTGGACCCCGGCCTGCGCCGGGGTGACGATCAACAGCCCGTGGATTCCAGCCTGCGATGTCCCGGTCCATACAACTGCGCCGGAATGACGAGCAGATGCTGACAGTTCGGCTGAGGCGCGGCGCTAATCAGTATCCAGGGGAGACGCCGTCGCGTGTCACCGGTACTGAAGTTTCTCGCAGAGACTCTCAAGCACTGTTGTCAGCCGTACTCCTGCCGATTTCTTCCAGCTCGGCGACAACATCGACAGCAAGCACCAGATCGGCTGCAGCCAGATTTTCCTTCAGGTGATTGAGTGACGACGTGCCCGGGATAAGAAGCATGTTGGGTGCGCGTGCCAGCAGCCATGCAAGGGCGACCTGCATCGGCGTCGCGCCGAGTCTTTGGGCGACGGAGGACAAGGTGTCGGACTGGAGCGGCGTAAAGCCGCCGAGCGGAAAGAAGGGAACATAGGCGATACCCTTCTCGGCCAGTTCATCGATCAGCCCGTCGTCGTGACGGTGGACGAGGTTGTAATGGTTCTGCACACAGACGACCTCGGCGATACGCTGCGCCTCGGCCACCTGGGTCGAAGTCACGTTGCTCAGGCCAAGATGCCTGATCAACCCCTGCCGCTGCAGCTCCGCCAACGTCGTGAACTGCTTCTCGATCGATCCTTCGCTGGGCGCGTGGACATCCCCCATGACCCGCAGGTTCACTACGTCCAGCACATCGAGGCCGAGGTTGCGCAGATTGTCATGCACCGCACTCGTCAGCTCCGCAGGGCTCTGCGCCGGACTCCATGACGCGTCGGCGCCGCGCTTCGCACCAACCTTGGTCACGATCGCCAGGTTCTGCGCATAGGGATGCAGGGCTTCACGGATCAGCTGGTTGGTGATGTGAGGCCCGTAGAAATCGCTCGTATCGATGTGATCCACGCCAGAGGCCACCGCCTCGCGAAGGACCGCAATCGCGGTGTCCCGGTCCTTCGGTGGCCCGAACACGCCGGGACCCGCCAGTTGCATGGCGCCGTAGCCCAGTCGGGTCACCTTGCGGTCACCCAGCGAAAAAGTCCCTGATTTCATAAGGTTGGTCATGTTAGCTCCTGGAGAAGTGCGGACGGGATCGGAGTGCGACGCCACTATAGGCACTAACCGAGCTGGGCGATAATCTGGTGAAATCGGCACGGGTTGTGCGGAATATCGAACAATGGCGACAGATCTCCAGGATCTCTTTGCGTTCCTTGCGGTGGTACAGGCCAAGGGCTTCCGCGAAGGGGCCCGCGCCAGTGGCACCTCCGCCTCGGGACTGAGCGAGGCCGTGCGGCGCCTGGAAACACGCCTGGGCGTCCGGCTGCTCAACCGTACGACCCGCAGTGTCTTGCCGACGGAGGCCGGCGCCCGGCTGGTCGAACGACTCGTGCCGGCGCTCGGTGAAGTGGAAGCCGCACTGGATGTCGTCAACAGTTTCCGGGACCGACCGACGGGAACGCTCCGACTCAACGTGCCCGCCACGGTCGCCCGGCTCGTGCTTCCTTCGATCGTCACGCCCTTCCTCAAGGCCTACCCCGAGATCAGGCTGGAAGTCATCGTGGAGGACAGCTATGTCGACATGCTCGCGGCCGGCTGCGATGCCGGCATCCGCTACGACGAGCGGCTCGAGCAGGACATGATCGCCGTGCCGATCGGCCCGCGCTTCCAGCGCTTCGCGACCGCCGCGTCACCTGATTATCTCAATGCAAGAGGTCGACCAGCACACCCGCGCGACCTGCTTGGCCATGACTGCTTGCGCGGCCAGTTTGCCAGCGGCGCCATTCCAACGTGGGAGTTCGAACGCAACGGCGAGATCGTACGCGTCGATCCCACCGGCCCGCTGCTGGTCCGCCTGGGCGCCGCGGTGGATCTTGCCGTTGCCGCCGCCGTTGACGGTCTGGGTGTGATCCATCTGTTCGAGGAATGGCTTCGCCCCCACCTCGACAGTGGCGCGCTCGAGCCGGTGCTGGAGCCGTGGTGGCAGACGTTTGCCGGTCCGTTTCTCTACTACCCTGGACGCCGCCATCTGCCCGCCCCACTGAGGGCGTTTGTTGATTTCATCAGGTCGCGATGATCGCGGCCAGCGGTGGCTGGACGCCCGTTTGGCCGGCAGCGAACAATCCGGACTTATCTGGCGGCATCGAGCAACCACTTTTGCGCAACAGCCAGCGCGTTGTCAGCGCCGGATCGAGAAGACGCGTCAGCAGATGTCACGGTGACATCCGGCTGAATCGAGCCGTCGTACTCCTTCTGGAAGCGGTCCAGTTCGACGCTGGTGGTCAGTGCGATCGCGGCTCCATCCGGGAGCTTGAATACCCTGTTGGCGGTGGGGACGCCCGCAGTCGGTGTGCCGAAGAAACGGGTGTTCGGGCGACCGTGAAGTGCAATGACCACGGCCTCTCCCGCGCTCCCCGTATGGGGGCCGATAAGCACGGCAACGGGTACGCGACTGAGATCGATCGGTGCTTCTGGATGCTGTTTCTTGAGCTCCGCCTCCCACGGATCCGGAACGTTGCGCTGGGTCTTGAAGTATCCAATCGGTCCATCGCCAAGGAATGGACGCAGTGCAGCCAGCATGGGCCACATATTGCCGCCCGAATCGTTCCGCAAGTCGATGATCCATCCCGTACTCACGTTGCCCGCGAGACGCACGATGCCGGTCAAGGCCCTTCCCTCATAGGCCTTGACGTTATGCTGTTCCACATTGTTGAACCGCGGCAATGCGATATAGCCCACGCCTTCTGGCCGTTGCTCGACCGTCGGGAGCGATATCGCCGTCGCCGCCGAGTGCACTGCGTCTTCATTCCTGGCGGAAACGATGTGGCTATGATGATCCTGCAGCAATACCAGGAGCCCGTCGATCAACGGATAGGTGTCCAGGGACCCATCGGCATTGCCTACCTGAGCACGTAGCTTGGGAATTTCCAGGTTCCAATGAATGAGGGACGCGTGGAGCGCATTCTCCTTGACGATCTTGATGGCGGCATCGAGCTCGACCTGCGCCGGCACGATGCCGGCGCTGGGGATGGCCTCACCGCGGACCAGTGAAAGGTGCTCGACCGTAGAGCGGCCGGTGCCTTCCAGAAACGTGCCGAAGACCAGTGCGGTCGCGGAATTGGGCACGACAATCTCAACCTCCCGCGCCTGCAGGGACGAGGTACCCTTTACGGGCGAAGCCTGTGAATTGGCAAAGTCGAGCTTGCCGCGGGCGCCGTCCGCCCTGATCCATATACCGGCGCCGTCGCGTGCATCCAACGTGCTGATCGACGCGGAAAGTCTGACGGTGTGGCCGCGATAGTCCGCAGCATCCACGCTCGACACCGAGCTGCCAAACGATGACGTCCCATCCCTGGACGATGCCAGCTCGACATGGGCGCCTTCGCCTTCGAGAGCGCTTCCCCGGGCTTCAAGAACATAATCCGCCTTTCCAACAGCCATCACCCAATGCGATGCGACCGCAGGCGCATCGGCCCAGGCCAAGGCAGAGAGCAGCCCGAGCATAAACGCCGCCGGACACGCCGCGCTGAGGAGTTTGAGGACAACTTTATTCATCGGCCGCGCTTCCATGGTCTATTGGGTTGGTCTGAGGCTCCCTGGCTTGCCAGACCTTTCGATGCCCGGGCATTCGCGCACTTGGCACCTACCCTCTATATCGCCGGCCCTGCCGAATCGGGGTTAACTTTGGACGCCCCACTCCGATTGCGATGCACGCGATAGGCGCCTTTGATTAAAGCCAGCGTCGTGTCGCCGCCCTGTAAGCCGGATACTCTTCCGGAAAACGTGTGGCCAAAGCTCGCTCTTCCGCCCTGATCTGGCATCGGTCCAGGTAGACGACAAAGACCGCGACGCCAACCAGACCGACCCAACTTGCCAGGTATATGGAGATTGCCAAAAGCTGCGTCGCCCTACCTACATACATCGGATTGCGGCTCCTCCGATATACGCCACCGCGCACCATCACAGCAGTGGCTTCCGGTGTTAACGGATTGACTGTCGTTCTGGCACGAAAAAACAGCCTCTTCGCACTTACATCGATGACCGTTCCGCCCACCGCTAAAGTCACGGCCAGACATGAAGCTAAGGCGCCGGGAGACCACAAGGGCGGGAGCATCCTCGAGGTTACCCATATCAGGAACGCCAATGACACCGCCAGAACTGGCGGCGGAATTTTCAGCTCCATGGAAACCCTTTGCTATGGCATCTCACGCGCGGTCTTCCGCGATGCGGCTTGCTCCCCGACCTTTCCAACGGGATATCGGGGACGGAGGTAGTTAATTCGATCGACTGCCCCGCCCCTCGATCCGCAGCCCCGGCATTTACTTGCGCGGCGCAATGATCTCGCTCAGGTAATCGGGCGTGCCTTCGACGCGCACCAGGTGCGGGTATTGCAGGCCGCCGTGGTAGTCCACGGGGACCGTGCGGTAGCCGCCCTGGTACTTCAGCAGCAGCTCGATCGGTGCCTTGCTGTCCTTGGCCGCCGCGATCGCGCTCTTCAGTACATCCTTCGAATAGGTCTGGCCATTCACCGCGACCAGGGTGGCGCCGGTGCTGACGCCGGCCTTGAAGGCCGGTCCGTCCCAGCGCACGTCGTTGACCTGCCCCTTGTCGTTCATCGTCAGGCCGATCGACCAGGCGAAGTTGTACAGATGGCGGGAGGGTTCCGGCCGGCTGTTGTACTGCTTCTCGTAGTCGCTTTCCTGATCGGTGTAGACCAGCTTCCAGCCGGTACCGGCTATGCCGTTCTGCAGCGGCGGATTGAGCGTGTCGACGCGCGACTTCAGGAAGCTGGCCCAGTCGTACTTGGCCACGCCATTCAGGTCGGCCACCACGTCGTCGAAGGTGTACGTCTTGGTTACATAGCTGCCGTTGTCGACACCGAAGAACGCGCGCGCGAAATCGTCGAGCGATTTCCGATCGTTCGTTAGTGCGCGCAGCTTGGCATCCACTTCCAGCCACATCATCTGCCCGCCGCTGTAGTAGTCCTCGCTCATCTGCCAGCTGCGGTACGGCAGGCTTGAGCGGCGGGCGGCAGTTGCGTCGTTGGTGGTGTCCTCGAGCGTGCGCCACTGCAAACCTTCGCGGTTGCGTTCGTAGTTGGCCGCGGTCATGGCCAGGGCGTCGCGGAATTGCTGCGGCGTCCACATGCCGGCGCGTGCGGTCAACACGAACCCCCAGTACTGCGTCTGCCCCTCGTACACCCACAACAGCGAATCGCCCATCGGCACATTGAAGTTGGGCGTCCACAGGTCGGCCGGACGGCGGAACTTGCCGTTCCAGGAATGCACGTACTCGTGGGCCAGCAGGTCGCGCTCCGGCGCGGCTTCGTTCCAGGCGGTGAAGTAGTCGGCGCCCAGGCCGTCCTCGCTGGACTGGTGATGCTCCGTGCCGTTGCCACCGAGCTGATCGGACAGCGAGAACAGGAAGTCGTAGTGATCGTAGTGATGCGAACCGAACAGCTTCACCGCCTGCGTGACCAGCGCGCGATGGACCGTCACCTGCTCGGGCGTCATCTCCAGGTCCTTCGGCGTGTCGGCGACAATATCCAGGTGCACCGGCGCCTTGTCGCCCGGGTTGAGATCGACGCGCTTGAAGTACTGGCCGGCGTAGATCGGCGAATCGACCAGGTTATTGAACGTCACCGGCTTGAAGGTGGTGGTGTCGCCCGACTGCGAAGCCGTCTCCAGGGCGGTGCCGAACTGCCAGCCATGCGGCAGCGTCAC
The DNA here is from genome assembly GCA_963847335.1 of uncultured Gammaproteobacteria bacterium. Lineage (GTDB taxonomy): Bacteria > Pseudomonadota > Gammaproteobacteria > Xanthomonadales > Rhodanobacteraceae > Luteibacter. Next base: position 392,960 of record CAWJZF010000007.1, on the reverse strand, counting down.
GCTGGGCGCGAAGGTGATGCCGCGCGAGAAATAGCCGGCCGGATACAGCGCCACCTTGCTCCATTCCATGTCCATCATGCGATCGGTGATCTCGAAGCCGCCGTCGTCAGCGCGACTGGACAGGTACTGGAATTCCGCATCGATCGAGGAGACGTCGGCGGGTACATCGAGATGGAAGGCGTACACGTTGTACTTGTCGCGCATCCACTTCAGCGGCTTGCCGTTGGCGCTGAGCTTGAGGCCAGCGAGCATCGCGATCGGGCCGGTCGGCGAGTGGTCGCCGGGAATCCACTGCGGATACAGCAGCGTCAACGCGCCGGCCTTTACCGGTATCGTTTCATGGACGCGAAAAATGCCCTGCAGCGTATCGTTGGCATCGACATGCAGTGCCACCGTTCCGGCATATGGAGTGTCCTGCGGTGGCGGCACACTGTCAGAACCCGCTTGCTGCGCACCGGCAGCGCCGGCCGCGAGTGCCATCGCCAGGGCCACAGCAAGGCGCGAAAACTTACGATGCGTGGTAGCCGGCGAACCAGCGAGAGGGACACGGGACATGATGGCTCCGGCAAACGAGTGGGTAATCGCGCAACTTAGCACCACTGTTGCCGGATGTGGATGTGGCTAAAGGGGGATCGCGTCCTTGCCTGGCCGCCATCCAAGCGCGTAGCCGTTCAGTAAAGGACCTGACCCCGAGCTCATGAATGCCATGGGGGCAGAGTGTACCTACAGGAATGGGTAGCGCAACGATCAGAAGTTCAGTGGAAGCGGAGATTCCATACCGCGGCTAAGAGACGTGCAATGCACACTTCCACAGACCCCAGGCGCCTGGACCCCGCGACGCGTTCCCGGCTTTCCTGCTGATCACTATCAGCAGGAAAGCTCCAATCCGGGTCAGCGTCGCGCGGCCATAGCCGACTTTCTGCTTATCAAGACGTTACCAGCCTATGCCGAATGCCATGTGTTCCGGCTTTTGCGTCGTGATGGTGGTGCTCTGGTTGTTGTTGTCGTCATAGGAGAAGCCGTAAGCCATTCCGCCGACCGAGTGCTGGTGCCAGAACTGTGAATAAAAGTTGGCTGGCGAGGTCTGGTAATAGGCTGAAGCATTCGCCCAGTCCGATGGTGTGAGTAGCACGCCACGGTTGGTCGCCGCGCAGATCTGGTTTTCCAGTTGCAACTGGATGGCGTTCTCGTCCACGAGCTGGGGCGAAGTGCCCGCAACGCCATTGGCCATGGCACCGGCACACTCCAATACATCCTGGGTGGACGGTCGTTGGACGACAAAGGTTTCTCCAGCATTGGCGCTATTTGGGTTGACCTCGGTAAAGGTAAGGGTCGCTCCGGAGGCCCTGCCGCTGAATTGGCGACCGCTGACGGTGATCGTCAGAGGCGCACTGGCGTATCCGGCCCACGCGCTTGCGATGTAATTATCGAAGTAGTTGCCGTTGGCGCCACCGTCAAAGAAGGTGGTTTCCGCGGGCGACAGGATGCGCAGGTTGGTCGGCGCGGGTGTGTTGAATGCCGCCGGCGTTTGCTCGATGTATTCCTGGTCAAGGTTGGCGATCGATTCATTGATACCTACCTGCGCGTGGAAGGTCTCGTTGGCTCCCCACACATCCAGCAAGAGCGGCAAGCCGAACTGATTGACCTGGGTGGTGTTGATAAAGATGCCACCGCCCGAGGCGTAGTCAAACTCGTACCAGTCGAAGTGAACGTTGATGTTGGGATCGGTGCCGTTGAGCGGGTTCGGCCCGGCGTATCCATTGTTGCCGCCGTTCGCGCCGGGCATGACCGGCATGTAAAGCGGGCTGCCTTCGGAGATGTAAATCCGCCCGGATGTCAGCGCCGGCAACATGAGCTGATGGCTCTGGGCAAGCGTGAAAGCGTAGTTCGGATACTTCTTCCCGTCCGGTCCGACCAGTGCGTTTGCAGCGGTGTTGTCCGCTACGTTGGCCGGTATGACAGCGCCGTTGAAGTTAACCCACGAGAGCTCACCGGTGACAGGGTCGTTGCCGAGGATCTCGACATAGATCTGGTCGTCCGCCCAGGTGCCATTGGTGTTGTTGTTGAGGTCGGTAACGATAACGTCCGGAACAACCGTGTAGCTGGGCGAAACGTTGACGTTCAGCGTTGCCGTCGAAGGCGGAGCGGAACCTGTGGGGTTACTGACCGTGACTGCGAACGTGCTGGCGTCATCTACGGCCGTGGTACCTGGCGTGGTGTAACTGGCACCGCCTGCTCCAGGAATGATCACGCCGTTCTTGTACCACTGATACGTCAGCGAAGTACCGCTGGCCACTACCGAGAAGGTGGCAGTGCGTCCAATCGTGACTGTCTGGCTTACCGGTGCCGTGGAAATGACCGGTGCCGTCGCCGTCGTCACTGCCGCAGTCATGGTGACGGCGGCGTTGGAAGCGATCGATGCGCCCGCCGTGCCGACTGCCTGGACGGTATAGGAGTACGTGGTGGAAGCCGTCAGGCCATTATCGATGTAAGAAGTGCCAGTCAGACCATTCGCCACGCTGGCACCGTTGCGATTGACCGTATATGTCACTCCGGACGTCGCCGATGCGCTCCAGCTCAGGTTGATCGAGCTGGTGGAAGCAGATGTCGCCGTCAGGTTGGTAGGCGCAAGCGTGGTTGCGACGGTTTTAGCGGACGCTTGCGGGGTTGGAGCCGACGTGCCGGAGGCGTTGGATGCTTCGACCGTGTAGTAGTAGGTCGTGTTCACCGCAAGACCGGTATCGGAGTAGCTCGTGCCGTTTGCCGTGGCAACCTGGTTATCGCTGGAAGGCGTAAAGCCTGGCGTCGTGCTGCGGAAGACATCGTAGACGACGCCCGCGACCGACGAAGCCGTCCAGTTCAGGTTGATCTGACTGGTGGAAGCGGATGTCGCGGTCAGGTTGCCCGGTGAGCCGATCGGAGGAGCCTGCACCTCGATACCGCTGATCTCGGCGTTATCTTTGATCGTGGTGAACTGAAGCACGATCTGACCCTGAGCATTGGCGGTCGCTGTGAACGGTTCGACGATCGCAATGTTCTTCCCGCCAGAAGTCGCCAGGACATCGAAGTTGCTCAGCACCTGCGTACCGTTGATGCTGACGTTAAACACGCGCTGTCCCGGCATGGTCCAGTAGAACTCGTTGAAGTGCAGGCGCACCGAGTAGCTGACGCCCGCGGTCAGACCGGGAAGCGTATAGCTGAACGTATTGCCCGAACGCTGGTTCTGGTAGACCGACTGGGGGGCCGGATTCGTCACTTTGGAGGTATCGACCGTCGCGCCTGAACCCGATGCACCACCGCTGGTGAAGAATTCATCGGCGGCATAGCTACCTGCTGCGGGACCGCCTGCACTGATCGCAAGCACATCCGAACCACAACCCGACGCACAGTTGACATCGAACGTCGTTGCCGTGGCCGTGTTGGAGGCCATCGATGTACCCGCCGAATCGATTGCCTTGATCGTATAGGAGTACGTGACGGAGGACGCAAGACCGGTGTCGCTATAGGTTGTTCCGGTCAGGCCGCTGCTCACGGCAGTACCGTTGCGGAAGACCGAATACGTCACCCCGGACGTCGCCGATGCCGTCCAGCTCAGGTTGACCTGGCTGGAGGAAGCCACGGTTGCCGCCAGGTTCGACGGTGCATTGGGCGGCGTATTCGTCGCCGTCGCCGCTTCAACTTCAATGCCGTTGACTTCGGCATTGTCCTTGACGGTGGCGAACTGAAGAACGATTTGCCCCTGAGCATTGGCCGTTGCCGCAAATTGCTCGGCAATGGCAATGTCCTGCCCACCGGCTGCCGCCAGGACGTCGAAGTTGGTCAGTACCTGTGTGCCGTTGATGCTGACGTTGAAGACGCGCTGCCCTGGCTGTGTCCAGTAGGTCTCGGCGAAGTGCAGACGCACCACGTAGTTGGTTTGTGCCTTCAGACCAGGAAGTGTGTAGGTGAAGTTACCGAAGCGTTCATTCTGGTAGACCGCCTGCGGAGCGGGATTCGTCACCCCATTGATGTTGATCGTTGCATTGCCGCCGGACGCACTGCCGCCAACGAAATCCTGATCGGCGACGAAGTTGCCCGCACCAGGGCCACCCGCGCTGATCGCGAGGGCATCATCCGGACCACTGCAATTTGTCGTGCAGGGAGCGCCGGACGTGGTCACCGTGGCGGTGTTGGAGGCCGCCGAGGCACCTGCCCCGTTCGTGGCTTTGACGATGTAGTGATAGGTGGTGGTGGCAGCCACGCTCGTATCCGAATACGTCGTTCCGGCCGTGGTGGCTATCTGGTTTGCGCTGGAGGGGACGAACCCGGCTGTAAGGCTACGATAGATGATGTAGCTGACGGTGCAGCCGTTTGCCGCCGCACTTGCGCCCCACGTCAGGTTCACCTGGGTAGCGGCGTTGGTTCCGGCAATCAACGTCCCTGGCGCAGCCGGCACGACGCTGCAGCTGTTCTGCTGCACGGTGAGTGCGGCGCTGCTGCTGGGGGTCGCCCCGAATACGTCGCTGACATCCACGCTGAAGACAGCGTTATTGTCGGCCAGCGAGGTAGCCGGTGTCGTGTAGCTGGGCGAGGTTGCCCCGGTGATCGGGGTCCCGTTCTCAGACCACTGGTAGCTCAGGTCGCCAAGACCAGTAGCCGCCACGTTAAAGGTTGCTGTCTGGCCAGCGGCTACCGACTGGTTGGCTGGCTGCACCGTAATGGCAGGCACCGTCCCCGCATCGGTACCGGCCGCGCAAAGTGTCGCGCCCGGATAGTTGTTTGTTACCTGGTCGGCCGACGTGCCGTCGAAGTTCACCAATGCGGACTTCGAAGCATCGTTCGGGTCCACCGTTGACGTCCACGTGCTCCAGGTACCCGACAAGGCGCAGGTGGCATTGTTAACGCCGCTGATGCTCTGCGCTTCCGATTTCGTGGGCAGACGCATGTTGATGGCTGCGCAAAAGTTCTGCGCATCCACGCCGGTGAACTGCGAACCGGGCGTCGTGTCCGTCATGACGGTGCGGGTCCAGGTCAGGCCAGTGAGGTTATCTTTCACCAAGCTTGAGTTCGAGGTGCTGACGGTATAGCGCTCCGACGCGTTGCCGCATTGCGCCACGCTGTAGACCTGGAACTCGTAGACCGAGTAGCCGTACTGCGTTGTACGCTGAATCCCGTTCAGCCGGACAAAGCGCCCGCTCACGGTCGGGAAGTTGAGTGTTTCCGTTCCACCCGCACCAGCGTTGTTGGTCGAGGCAACTTTCCAGACCGGATTAGTTGCCGGGTCGGCATCCGTATATTCAATCGAATACTGAGATGCGGCGGCGTTTTCCCAGTTGATGATGACGGTATTGAAGGAGCGCACTGAACCGAGGTCGATCTGCAGCCAGGAGGGATCGACGCCCGGAACAGCAGGCGTCGGTGGCGCATTGGCCGTGGCCGAACCCCAGCGCGTGAGAAGCTGTCCATCGACGGCATTCTGCGGTCCAAGGCATCCGGTACCCGGCAAGCCATTGGCGCACGCGCCCTGCGTACTGCTCGAGGTCGCGACCGTGTTCAGGGCCAGATTGACGCCAGGAGGCGCGAGCGTGATGTTCGCCGCGTTGCTGCCAACCTGCGCGTCGGCTGCGTTATTCACGATAACCGTGTACGCACCGACATTGGCCGCACTCACCGCAGGGATGGTAAAGGTCAGCGTATTCGACAGCTGCGTTCCGCTGGCAAGAATGATCGCCGAACCGCCCTGAGGCGTGAACAGCCACTGATAGCTGTATGGCGCGGAGCCGGCAACGACAGCCGTGAACTGGGCTGGCTTGTTGACCGGGACGATGGCGCTGGCCGGCTGCGTGGCAATGGTCACCGGCACGGCCGAATCGACCGTCACCACACTGGTAGCGGATTGAACCGAGCCGAGCACGTTGCCCACCACGACGTAGAAGCTTGCACTTCCAGCGGCGGTGAAGACAGGCGTGGTGTACGAGGCCTGGTTTGCGCCGGGAATCTTGCCCGAGCCAACCTGATACCACTGGTAGGTGAGCGTCGGCGAGCCGGTCGCCGCCACGGTCAGCGTGGCCGATTGACCATCCACCACAGCCTGGGAGGCGGGCTGCGTCGTGATGACAACATTGGCCGGCGCATCGACGCTGAGCACAACCGGCGTCGATGTCACGGTACCGAAGCTGCTGGCGATCGTCACCGTAAAGGTGTCGCCGTCGTTAGCGGCACTCGTTGCAGGCGTGGTGTACGTGGCGCTGGTTGCGCCGGCGATCGGGCCGCCCTTGTCGGACCATTGGTACTGAAGGTTACCCGAGCCTGAAGCCACGACGCTGAAGGTGGCCGGGAAGCCCGACGTGGTCGCCGCGCCCACGGGGGGAACGATAATGGCAGGCGCCTGCGATTGCACGGCAACCGGCGGTGTAACCGAGCTAAAGGTAACGCTGCCGCTGGCCAGACCAGGCGCGGTCGCCGTTACGGTCACGCTTCCGGGCGTAAACGTGCTGCGCAGCGCGATCTTCTGCAAGCCGCCTTCGAAATTCAGCTCCGGATCGCCCGGTGCATGGAAGAAAGCGTAAGGCACGCCTTGAATGACATTGCTGTTCGCCTTGGAAAACGCGTCCTGGTAGTAGTCGGTCCACGTCGGATCGGCGACCAGCTGCTGCGTGCCGCCCATATAGGTGGCAGCGCCAGTGACGGAGAAGGTCACGTTATCCGCTGCCGTCGGTACGAGGTTGCCATGGGCGTCCTCCACCTGTGCGATCACGAAAGCAGCGTCCGAACCGTTGGCGGTCCACTGAAAACTCGTGCCGTCCGGCTTGGTGACATTGGGAACGACGCTGAGGACGATCTTGCTCTCGGCCTCGGCTGTCGTCCATGCATCGCTCACGTTCGCAACCGGGTTGTGATTCTCATCCAGGCACTGTGCGGTCACGGTGCCGGGAGCCCAGTTCACCATCCAGTGAACCTGGCCAGACATGACCGTCGTGTTCTGATTCAGATTGGTGCTGGAATTGATGTTCCACGGATTGGGCGTCTGGTCGTCAAGCGGAACGCCCGTGACCGGATCGTTGGGCACGCCATTGATGAGCAGACGTACCGCCGGACAGTTACTGAACGCATTCTCCTGAATCGGAGTGCCCGGGGTGTACTCGTAAGCACGGTTCCAGTGATGCGCCAGGTGAACGACGGGAGTGACCGAATACGGGATCCAGTTGGCCTGGTAGATGTAGTAAAGCAAGCGGGGGAAACGATTGGCGTCGGTCGAGGAGTAACCCAACGAGCGCACAAGGTGTTGCATCGCCGGCTGGTTCTGATATTCGGCCCAGAGGCTGTCCTCGCCCGGGGACTCGGCGAAATACCATTGCGCCATGCCAAAGGCATTGGCCGCCCTGCCCCGGCGCCAGTCATCAAGATACGGGGCTGCGAACGCGAGCTCGTAGTCATAGGCCAGGCCACGACCCGTACCCATGTTGTCCCAGTACTCCGCGCCAAAGGCCGGACTGTTCGGGTTCTGCTGTTTGTTTCCGACCTCACAACCGGCACCGTCGCATTCGTCGATTAAACCGAATGAGGGCTTGAACGCGCGATCGGCGCTTACCCGCGGATTGATGCTGTCCCATGTCGTCTCGATGGTCCCAAGCTCATCGGCAAGCTGCGGGTTCATGCCTCCGTTGTCCCTCTCCCAATCGAGAATGGACGGATGGCTGCGGTCACGGATGATCATGTCCCGATGCAGTTCCTGCTTCAGCTGCATGTCGTCGGGCGTCGGCGGCGGATTGGCCGTGGCGCTCCAGTTACCCTCGCCGTCACCGCTGGGCTGGTCGATCATGATGCCGTAGGCATCGGCCGCTTCCACCAGCTCTTCACTGCTGGTCGAGTGGCCAGGACGCCATACGTTGCCGCCCTGCGCCGCGATCTGTGCCATGTCGCGCCACACCTGCTCGTCGGGAACCGAAGATCCCAGCCCCGGATAGTCGTAACGGCCCGAGCCACCCCAAAGATAGACGGCGTGACCGTTAAAGTAAGGAAAGTTGGCATCCCAGGTAATGGTGCGAATGCCCAGCGTGTCCTGCGTCGAATCGACCACGACCCCGTTCACGCTGACGATGTGGTAGACCTTGTAAAGATAGGGCGAGCCGCACGATACCGCCGGGTTTCCGCAGGTCGCGTTATTCGGATACCACAACGTGGGGTTGGGAACCGTAATCACCTGGTCGAACATCGGCGTTGCGCCGGACGGAAAGGTCTTGGGCGTCATGGCCGGCACGGACTGCGTGATCGGCGGTGCGGTGACAACCACGTTGCCCTTTGCGTCCACGATCTGCGTCGTCAGGGTGACCTGCTGCGCCGTCGATGTTTCATTCAATACATTGGTTTGCACCCGGACGACCGCTGAAGCGGCCGTTGCCGTTCCCTGCGCGGCCGGAACCTCCGAGACCGTTCCGACATAGGTACCCCAGGTCTGCTGGTTTGAATAGACGTTCGGTGCAATATGAACCGGGTTAGTGACGTACAACTTTACATTGCGGAACAAACCCGCCATCGCCTGGCCGAAACGGAAGGCGCCGGAAAAGTTCGGCTGCTCAAACCATGGCGCACCGCGCGAGACATCGATCGCGATGACATTGTCCGTACTGCCGTCGGCATGGATATACGGTGTCAGGTCGACGATGACCGGGACGAAGCCGACGACGTGCGTCGCCTGCGAATCGGCAGCTACAGCGCTGACGCCGGGTAACAAGGTGCCGTTTATCAGGACCTGGACACCGGTGTGAGAACCTTCGATATTCAGCAGGAACTTCTGTCCGGCGTACTTCGAGTCCACCTTGAAGTGCAGCCGGTACCAGTTATTGTTTCCCGTCAGGGAACCCTGGCCACCGCCGGAGTCCTGATTAATGAAGGTACGCGGGACATTCGCATCGTAGGGCAAGCCTACTTGAGTCCACCTGGCGCTGGAGTCGGAACTCTCTTTGAAACCGGCCGCCGAATAAGACGCCGAATCATTGGTGTTCTCGAACCACCAGGCACTCTGCGGGGCGCTCGAAGCCTGGCTCGCATTCGCAATATATTGCGGAACGCCAGCGGCCAGATTAATCGTGAAGCGCGGCGAACTTGGCAGCGTCGGTTCTGCTTGCTGGCCAAGCGCGTATGGGGCGCTTATCGCCCCCAACATCGCAAGAAGCATCATGGAGAGCGTCCGTGCCCCGCCTGACCTTATTGAGCTGGCGCGTCTTGCGCCGCCGCCATCAAGGGCAAGACTGCACCTCGACGCCATGAATTTCCAATAAGTATGCAGTCTCACTGTTGTTCCCCATGACACAACTAGATCGGCGGCCTCGGGAATCGGCATTGGCCTTGCCAACACTGATTCCAGATAGCCAAGTGTTTGGTGCGGTAAATATTCTTCGGCGAACAGCAGCCATCATGGTCACGAACGAATCGTGTTCCATGGACTAGTTCCGAATGTCCCCCTGACGGGAAGGCTGAATCATCCGCGTCGCTTACGATCACTGCAATGAAAATAAGAGAGCTTTTGCCCTGTTTTCATTACCACGCTTGGGATTTGTGACGCACCACGCATTGGCTTTGCCAAATTTAGACGTCTAAATCCAGCAAGCACACATCGAAGTAAAAAAGACATAAATAAATGCAGTGACGAAGTACCCGAACCACTTCGCGCAGCCATCTCCACAGTCGTCCCCCCTGCGCAGGCACTGTCCGGAATAGCTACCCGCGCGCTGGCGTAAGTCCTTGCGGATCCTTGCTTCCAAGGATGGAACGACGAACCGGACTGACATTCCACCTCGTGCGACCACCTTTACGGTCGTCCCCCTGCGCAGGCACCAATGCCGGCGTATTCTTCATCGTCAACCTACCCTTTGGTCAGCTCCGTTGACGATGAGCTGCGAACCGCAACGCTGCCTGGCCACTTTCGGACTGCAATGCTGACGCCGGCGCCACGACCTGGGACCGCAGAGATTGCTCGGGGGCTCTTCGGCGTGCTATCGAAAAATGGTTGCGGTGGGCCGCAAGCGTTGCGCATGCCGTCCAGCGCAAGGGAATGGGCAACACGTCTGCTTTGAGAGTCCGGCGACGGAGAAAAATTCTGTTGCACCGCGGGTAACACGCCTGAGGGTCAAAAGCCGTGACGGGATCTGCTCACACACAGGTAGCTCACTCGTGCGCCGAACTCGGACGATTCCTATTTTCCTCTGTGATCTGTCGACGCATCCTTTCCGGGTCGCCGCCAAAAACGGCGACCGGGCGTAGAAACCCGTTTTGTTTCGGTGATGCAAAAAGGCGTCGCGACGCCATTTTTACGTCGCGGCGCCCCGCTGCCATACTACTTATGGCGGGCGTGTCGGGAAGGCTTTGTCCTTGCCGGGAAATTTCATCGTAAACAACCGGTTTTCTACCCTGGCACGCCCGCCACCCGCACTGATGCGGGTTGGCGGTCCACCACAGGAAACCGCCATGCCCCCGATCGATCCCTCCCCTGCCCATCCGGCAATCGAACCACCCCTCGCGCAGGCTTTGCGCCACATCCGGAATTCGGAGCCGTCGTCCCGCCTCGACTGCCACTGCGGCCACTGCCCCTTCAACGAGGACACCGGTGATGTCGACCGTGCCGTCGATGCGTGTTTGATGGACGCCCTGAACCTGGTCGACACCTTGACCAACAGCCCGCTCGCTCGAGATCCCGGCGATCTGCTGGGCCTGCATTCGTTGCGCGGCTTGCTGGTCCATGGGCGGCTGATGTGTTGCGTGCAGCGTTATGCCGGAGGTGGGCATGAGGTGTAAGCGGGTCGTCGTGCATATGACCCTGCTTGCCGCGGTCACCGGGTGTCGACAGGATGCGATGGTCGGCGAAGAAGTAGACCAGAAGATCGACTTCGACCAGTCGATCAAGGTCATGGTCACCAAGGACGCGGCGAATATCTATCGGGTTTATGCGGCCCCTATCGCGCAGGAAGAAGGCGGTGAGGAACTGTTTCGCACGAACGCCCGTGATGGGGTGGCCCTGAATTGGGCCGACAAAGGCATTCTGAAGTTGACGATTACCTGCGGGAAGGTGATCCGGTTCAAGAATGTCTTTGACATCAATGACGACGAGGGGGCTTTTACAGCGGATGACGGTGAGGCTTGAGGCCGAGGGGGCGGTGAATTCTGTAGGTGGGGTCTCGGCGATGGAACGAGCGGAATTGACCAGACCGACCTTCGATCAGAATCAGGGTAATCATTGTTCCAATTGCCAGTGCTTCCTTCAGCCAGACCTGCTAGTGAAGTCGAGAGCCGCGATGCTCTCGACTGAACGCTTTCCAGCGATCCCTGCTCAACAACCGAATATCTCCCTGACAGCTGAAGCCACTCGGCGACCGAGCCAAGGATCTCTGGAAGACATTCGCTAACTGGGTAACCTCGGGATCCGAATGTCCACCTTCCGCGCGACCTCGATTGCCTTTCAGATCTACGTCACACCGCCTAAGTCAGGCCAACTCGCGCTGGAAATCGGGCTGCTGCGTCGACTGCAGGGGCTCGCATCGACCGTGCTGGCGAAGATAGGCAAGCTCAGGACGAAGGGCGCCAATCCAGCGGTATGGCAGCAAAACCTCCGCTCCTCCTGTCATCCTCGCTGGCAACCCAAGCGTATGTCGTGTCAAGCTTCACTGTCAGGAACTCCGACGTCGACCCTGTCGAGCCCATCCTGGGCATTTCCATCAAAAACCGTCGACGATCATCCTCGATGAGGCGTGCCGGGATCATCGGCCATGCCAAAGTTGAGATCGGACGCCTTGCTCCGGCAAGCGAAAGCCCGGTGTCATCGAAGTCCTGACGTTTCTGAGTATCGTCAAACGCTTCCTTCGCAAGCTACGTTCTCCGTTCTGGTGTCAATCTCGTGCCGCTGCACCCAGCTCAGCAACGTCTGTGGCACGCAGCCGATCTTCGGCGCCATCGATTCCACGGCGGCCCACAGCGATGGATACTCTCCCCGATGCTCTTGCACCATGCGTACGGCTCGCTCGCGGACTTCAGGTGAAAACTTGTTCGACTTGTTCATGGCTCCATCTTCTCAAGAGTTGGAGCCTCCTCAAAACCCGGGGCGATTCACTCCGCAACGATCACCGCCAGCGGCGTTTTCGCAGAGAAGTAGGCATCGACGGTGACGTGGCTAGCTATAGGAGCCGACATGTCGAACCGTACTTCGACGTGAGTACCTCGTGCAGCCTCTCGCAGAAGCTCCAGCACTTCTTCCTTGAAGGTCGAATCCATTGATACCTGCAAACCCATCAGCAGCTGACGGAATTGTTAGTGTGACGAACGAGCAGATCAAGGCGATGATCAAGTTCGACCGATGCCGCTCTATCTTGCTGGGTAACGATATTGGCCTCATGCAAATTCGTAGCGTCCGCTGCAGAAAGAAGGTGCCACTGAAGTGTCTTCAGCATCCGAAGGACGCCAAGAACCCACCAGCGTTTGACGGCAATTTCAGGATTCATGAGCGCGGAGTTAGCTGCCAGAGCTAAAGTCGTGGCGGTCAAGCGCTCCATCTTGCAGCGATTGGTCGTTCGCGGAATCGGAGGGAGCAATGCTTGCACGGCCGACGACTGCATCGCGCAGCCTGTCCTCACGCAAGAGGACCAAGCACATCATTGCCTTTTGCTTCACGATATCGGGCGCCTCCGGATCGTTCAGGACCGCACCAATATTCCGTGTGGCCTGCCGGTAAACCTCTTCGATGCTGCGCCACGCGCTGAGCCGTGCGCGAGACAGCACCGCGAAGGCTACTACCGATACGGCGACCAATATAGAAACGATGCATGAGATCACGGTAACCATTGCTTCATCCTCTGAGCAAGCGCGCTAGCAAAAATCAATTTCTGCGACTCGCTTGCTTCAATACCTTTTCGAGGTGCTTGGCTATCACAAATGGGTCCTAGCCAACGTACCTGTCCCACTCAGCACAAAGCTTTCGGAATGATCTGCACTGACGATGTGCCTGGGAAAGATCCATGTGTGCAACAAATGCTGGCTGATCAGTCGTCGACCCGTATCCACGCCCTCCCATTCGCGTGGCGAGCCAATTCTTTGCGTCACGCGGCGTTTCCGCGGGCTGGATGAGATCGGCCTCGGTAACTTCCAGTCCCCGAACTCCACGCAACGACTCGGCAGCTCCAATAAACCAAGCCTCAAATTCACGGTTCGCCAGCACTACCGACACCCGCTGATTGAGGACAATTCCCTTTGCACGCGCCAGTATCTCTGCCCCACAAAGAGCCGGGCAGTCATCATCGGCGTCTAGAAGGATGAGTATCCAGCCATCCTTCCCTGCTTTTAACTCAGCGAGCTTGAGATAGCGTACAAATTCTTCCTCACGATTCAGAAATCTGTCCCGCGGAACTCGAATAGGAACACTAATCAGCGGGTAGACCTTTGGGGGGCGCCATTCGGCTATGCGCCGTAGCAAGTTAGGAACAGAAGCCACCTCACCGTGACCCTCGACGATGCAAGCAATACCGGTCAACCGTTACTTCCTCCAAAGAGATCCCGCTGCGCTGAAGACGCTTCGATCTGTGCAGGGTCTGGCTCCAGCTGCCCTAACCTGAGCAACTCTCCGGCCGAAAACAGGTTATTGCGAATGGCTTCGCGGGACGCAACGTCCAGCCGAGCAAGTTTCGTCTCGCCTGCATGTGATACAACGGCAAGAATCTGATCATCCTGGACTGAGTGGTCGTCAAGAAGATCAGGGCTGTGGCTCGTTACAATGACCTGGGTCACTTTCGAGGCTCGACTTAGTGCCTCACGCAGTACAGCGCTAGCGCCAGGATGGAGCGCGGTCTCCGGCTCCTCGATTCCCACGAGACTTGGTGAGTGATCATGGTTTCCCTGAAAGAGCGCGGTGAGCACGCCCAGCGCACGGAGTGTGCCGTCCGACATGTTCTGGGCATGGAATCGCCAAGGGTCCTTGACTCCTGGCACGTCCTGTTTGAATTCAAGAGTCTCCATCGGCCCCACGGGCATTCGCTTCACTTCGTGAACCGTTGGCACGACCGTTCGCAAGTAGTCCTCAATGACGCGCAGGCCATCCGGATTCACTCGCTCGAGATGGCCGATGACGGCGGCAATATTCTCACCGACCGACTTGAGGAAACGACCTTCTTGTGGACTTTGCAGGTCGCGCATGACCTTTGGATTGAGGTTGTAGAAGCCCATCGACGTGAGCGCGTCAAAGATTGGCCTGAATGAGCTCAATCCAGAGAGTGCCACAAGAGCGAGACGATCCTTGGTGAGCGACGGCAACGTGGATTCGCTGCTGCTGACAACATGACCTCGCTCAATTCGGTAGGACGGCCCCTTTCCAGGTGAGCCCACGCTACATTCTTCGATTTGAACCTCAAAGCCACGATTCTTCAGCGCGCCTACGTTGAATGCGTAGTACCCATTCTCGCCGCCGAGCCGAAATTCAAGCCGTATTCCGAAGTGCGTTGGGTGTCCGGCGGAACGCCTGCGGACTTCGGACAGTCCCCCTCTGACATTCAATGCCTGATCAAGCGAGCTCGTGAGTGCATCTGAAACGAGATGAAGGGCGTCTACGAAGTTGCTCTTACCCGCGCCGTTAGCACCCACCAGGTAAGTAAGCGGACCGAGCACCACGTCGCATTGGCCGATGCTTCGATAATTGCGAAGAATCACGCGTGTAATGAACGGCGGTGCAGTCACTGCAGCTCCAATATCCGGGGTTCTCTTGATGGTATCAGTTGCGCAACATGAAGCTGCATCAAAAATAGCTCAAGTAGCCGCAGAGCCATAAGAAAATTCCGAACTCGAACTATGGGTAGGCTGAAACTAGATTGCAGCGACCCAGGCTAGCGGCCCGAGTCGATTGCCCGATCAACCGCGAACAGTCGCAGGGCGAACGGGCGCATCCGTCGGTCCGCGACAGCCTGGGAATTGGCGGAGAGAGTGGGATTCGAACCCACGGTAGGCTCACACCTACGGCAGTTTTCAAGACTGCTGCCTTAAACCACTCGGCCATCTCTCCTTGAATTGTCGGCGCCCTGCTCCGCAGGTGCGCCGTTACCGTCCGGGATTGTAACCCGTCAGGCGATCGATTCGATCCCTGCCATGTAGGGGCGCAGGGCTTCGGGGACGGTGATGGAGCCGTCCTCGTTCTGGTAGTTCTCCATCACCGCGACCAGGGTGCGGCCTACGGCCAGGCCGGAGCCGTTGAGGGTGTGGACCAGCTCGGGCTTGCCGGTTTCCGGGTTGCGCCAGCGCGCTTGCATGCGGCGGGCCTGGAAGTCTTCGCAGTTCGAGCAGGAGGAGATTTCGCGGTAGGTGTTCTGGCTGGGTAGCCAGACTTCCAGGTCGAAGGTCTTGGCGGCGGAGAAGCCCATGTCGCCGGTGCACAGCAGCAGCTTGCGGTATGGCAGGCCGAGTTTCTGCAGGACGACTTCGGCGTGGCCGACCATTTCGTCGAGCTGGCTGTGCGAGTGGGCCGGGGCGACGATCTGGACCATTTCGACTTTCTCGAACTGGTGCTGGCGGATCATGCCGCGGGTGTCGCGACCGTAGCTGCCGGCTTCGGCGCGGAAACACATGGAGTGCGCGGTGAGGCGCATCGGCAGTTCGTCGGCGTCGACGATGCTGTCGCGCACCAGGTTGGTCAGGGCGACTTCGGCCGTGGGAATGAGGTAGCGGCGGGTTTCGCCGACCTCGGTGGCGAACAGGTCGTCCTCGAACTTCGGCAACTGGCCGGTGCCCTGCATGCTGTCGGCATTGACGATCAGCGGCACGTTGCATTCGAGGTAGCCGTGCTCCTGCGTTTGCAGGTTGAGCATGAACTGGCCGAGTGCGCGGTGCAGGTGGGCGAGCTGGCCGCGTAGCACCGTGAAACGCGCACCGGAGAGCTTGGTGCCGGCAGCGGCGTCGAGCCAGCCGTGGCGCTCGCCGAGGTCGACGTGGTCTTTCACCGGGAAACCGAAATGCTTCGGTTCGCCCCAGCGGCTAATTTCCAGATTCTCGCTTTCGTCCTTGCCGATGGGCACGGATTCATGCGGCAGGTTGGGAACGCCGAGGGCGATCTCGGCGAGTTTGGCCTGGACGTCGGCCAGGGCGATTTCGTTGGCCTTGAGCTTGTCGGCGATCGCGGCGACTTCGGCCATCAGAACGGCGGTGTCCTCGCCCTTGGCCTTGGCCTGGCCGATCGACTTGGAACGGGTGTTACGCAGGTTCTGCAGCTCCTGGGTCTCGGTCGCCAGCGATTTCCGCCCGGACTCCAGCCGCTCGATGGTAGCGACGTCCAGCGGGTAATTCCGGGTGGCTTGGAGACGGGCGGCCGTTTCGGCCAGGCGTCCGCGCAACAGTGCGGGATCCAGCATGAGTTATTCCATGAACCTGCGGGTGGATCGGTGATTATCGCTGGGGGTGGGGGTAGCGGGCAATGCGAGGCTGTTACCCATGTCCCCGCACACCTGCTACCGCTGTCTGCGAGTGATATCGCCATGATCGAGGCAGCGGCCACTGGGTCCCTGCCTGCGCAGGGACGACGATGAGGGGCAGGAGCGACGCGCCTTGCCTTCGGGCGCGCAGCGCTTCCCTGTTAAATACCTCTGACCTGGCGGGCGCCTACCGGTTCGCTGCCGCGAGGTGCACGGCCCAGCCACCAGGCGATCGCGACGCCGGCGAGCAGCCAGCCGACGACTTGTTCGATGAGGCTGGCGAAGGTGAAATCGAAGGGAAAGCGGTACCAGTTCCAGTACGGCACGCTGATCGTCAGCCAGGAAAAGACGCCGAACAGGCCGGCGAAGAGTACCCGCCTGCCGAAACTCACCAGGGTAAAGGCGAGAACGAAGGAAACGACCAGGGCGGCCAGGGTGTCCGAAGCCCATTGCCTGGCGATATTGCCGCCCATCTTTACCGGATCCTTGCCCTGCGCGTTATAGACGATGAAGGCGTAGGGCGAGGCCTCGTTCTTGCGCGAGAAAGCCTCGAAGTCGGCCGGGCCGTGTTCTTTGGCCATGTCGAACGACGGCAGCATGTAGATGCCATCCTCGGGCGGCAGGCCGGTCTTGGTGGCGACCAGGACCACGTCCTCGTTAACCGGCTGGTTGATGCCGACCTGGCCCAGGGGCAAGGCCATATGGGCAACGACGCCCCAGATAAACATGACGATGCCGCCGAGCAAACCCGCGATAAGTATGCGCATGACGCCCCTCCCCAAGGCCAATGTGGGGCCAGCCTACCCCGGTGCCCGGATCGGCAGCAAGTTATTGCGAATTCCACGCAAAAAAATATTTGGCAAGTGTCAAATACCGGACCCAGCACACAGTTTCGGCACCTTAACGGCCCAAAGAAAGATTACTGAAAGGCTGGCGCAACCACTGTGGCTCCGGGAGAGGGGCATCGGCAGGGGGCATCGGGGTCTGAGGGAAAACCGCTCGCAGTCGACTGGCCGACGGCTGAAATCCGTTCGAAAAGGGACTGCAAGCCTCTGTTTTTCCTGAGCATGATGATCCGCTGTCCTATCCCGCTGGACGTACGACTGTTACGAAGTCACCGCAGCTTCCGGCGTCGCCGGAGGCACGTCTAAGGATGTTGCCAACAGGAACAGCACATGAAGACAGTAATCCACGCGCAGCGGAAATCACTGCTCTCGCTCGCCGTCACCATGGCCATGGTTTCGCTTTCCGCCCATGCCGCCGACAGTTGGGTTTCCACCAACACCAGGGCCGCGCTGATCGCTCCGGCGCCCACCCCGGCCAATCCCGCTAACGCCGGCACGGCCGTCAGCAGCTATGCGCTCAATGTCACCGGCACGCCGTCCCTCAACGGCGCACTGGTCTCGGCGCTGGAAGCGAACCACCCCCTGCATGTGGTGGTCAGCCTGAAACTTCGTCATCCCGACCAGCTCAGCGCGCTGATCGACGCGCAGAACAGTCCGGGCAATGCGCAGTTCGGCAAGTTCCTCACGCCTGCGCAGTTCAAGGCGGCTTACGCGCCGACAGACCAGCAGGTGCAAGCCGTGGTCGCACACCTGACCCAGGCCGGTTTCACCGATATCGACGTGGCGCCGAACAACCTGCTGGTCTCGGCCGACGGCACCGCCACCACCGCGGTCAATGGTTTCCATACCAGCCTCAAGCAGTTCACCGCCAACGGTAAGCAGTTCTTCGCCAACGACACGCCGGCCCTGGTGCCCGCCGCGCTCGGCGACACGGTCGGCGCCGTGCTCGGTCTGCAGAACGTGTCCGTGAAGCACACCATGAATCATCCGTACAAACCGGAAAACGTGGTCTCGCCGAGCTCGACGCCGCAAGCCGCTGGCACGGTCACCGGGCATAACCCGAAAGACTTTGCCACGATCTACGACGCCGGCAGCACGCCGACGGCAACCAATACTGCGGTCGGCATCATTACCTGGGGTTCGATCACGCAGACAGTGACGGATCTGAACAGCTTCACCTCGCAAGCCGGCCTGCCCACGGTCAATACGCTGATCAAGAAAGTCGGCAGCGGCACCTTCGCCAACGACCCGGACAGCAACGGCGAGTGGTCGCTGGACAGCCAGGACATCATCGGCACGGCCGGCGCGGTCAAGCAGCTGATCTTTTACACCTCGGCCAACGGCAACAGTTCCAGTTCCGGCATTACCGATGCGGGTATTACCGCGACCTACAACCAGGCTGTCGTCGACAATATCGCCAAGGTGATCAACGTGTCGCTCGGCGAAGACGAGACCGCGGCCGAGCAGTCGGGCGTGCTTTCCGCGGACGACTCCGTGTTCCAGCAGGCCATGGCGCAGGGCCAGACCTTCTCGGTATCCTCAGGCGATGCCGGTGTCTACCAGTGGTCGACCGACTCGTTCGGCTCGCCGGGCTACGTGGCCAATTCGGCCGGCACGGTGAAGATCGACCTCACCCATTACGGCGTCAGCGAACCCTCGACCTCGCCGTATGTCATCGCGGTGGGCGGCACCACGCTCTCGACCACCGGTACCACGTGGACCGGCGAGACGGTGTGGAACGAAGGTCTTTCCCAGGTCGGCGGCGGCGATACCAACGAGCGCCTCTGGGCAACCGGCGGCGGCGTCAGCCTGTTCGAGAACGCGCCGTCATGGCAGGCCTCGGCACTCGGCGCGAGCAAGCGCGTCGGTCCGGACGTGGCCTTCGATGCGGCCGGCTCTTCCGGCGCGATCATCATCGTCAACGGCCAGCAGGCGCAGTACGGCGGGACCAGCCTGGCCTCGCCGATCTTCGTCGGCGTGTGGGCGCGTATCGAATCGGCGGCGAACAACACCATCGGTTTCCCCGCGTCGAATTTCTACCAGACCTTCCCGACCACCACCACGGCGCTGCATGACGTGACCTCGGGCAATAACGGCTACCAGGGTCATGGTTATGTCGCCGGCACCGGCTGGGACGACACCACCGGCTTCGGCAGCCTGGATATCGCCAAGCTCAACACCTATGCCCAGGCCCATTGGGCGACGGGCGGCGGCGGCACCAATGCACCGCCGGTCGCGAACTTCGGCTTCGTCACCAGCGGCCTGACCGCGACATTCACCGACAGCTCCACGGACAGCGACGGTTCGATCGCCTCGCACGCATGGACCTTCGGCGATGGCGGCACCTCGACCGCGGCCAGCCCGAGCCACACCTATGCCGCGGCCGGCACGTACAGCGTCACCGAGACGGTGACCGACAACGGCGGCGCCACCAATGCGAAGACCTCATCGGTGACGGTGACCTCGGGCGGTGGCGGCGGTGGCAACGTGCTGCAGAACGGCGTGGCGGTCACCGGCCTGTCGGCGGCGCGCAACGGCAAGCTCAACTACACCGTGGTGATTCCATCCGGCGCGCATAACCTCAAGATCGCGATCTCCGGCGGTACCGGCGACGCGGATCTGTATACAAGGTTCGGCGCGGCACCGACCACCAGCACCTACGATTGCCGTCCTTTCGTGACCGGCAACACCGAAAGCTGCTCGGTGACCAATCCACAGGCAGGTACTTACTACGTCATGTTGAATGGGTTTGCCGCGTTCACGGGCGTCACCCTGAAGGCGACGTGGACCAACTGATCATCGGTCAGCTTGTGTGATGGGCCCGGCCGGAGTGGTCGGGCCCTTTTTTTGAAAGGTGCGCTTCGCGCAGTGTCTTTTACTGGATCCCAGCCTTCGCTCACTGCTGTCCGGGGAAAATCCGGGTCATCCGCGGCTATCCGTTGCGAGATATGGCGCCATGGACAGGAAGATCGGTTGGTGACTCGTTGGCGACGGCTGCCCGTGAAGCGAGGCCTCGGGCTTTTGCTCGTCGCCCCGGCGCAGGCCAGGGCCCAGTGGGCTCAGTGTTCGGTCGCCAGCCTCGCGCCAGCAAAGCCGCTAATTTTCCCCGCGCTATCGCTCGATGAGGACGGCGGCCACCAGGCCCCTGCCTGCGCAGGGGCGACGGTGAGGGGTTTCGCGTTCCCCTCCAGTACCGGATCGGCGTTCTTCGATCTTTTCCCCGGACAGCAGTGAGCCTTCGCTGGGATGACGGTCAAGAACAGCGAAGGTGTCCCGCAGGGTGAGCGCCGCAGGCGCGAATCATCCTTTACTTGTCACGCGCGACTTTGCGGGCGGCCCGCAGCGCATCCAGTTTCTCGCGTACCTTCGCTTCCATGCCCCGCTCCACCGGTTCGTAGAACACGGTGTCGACCAGGGCATCGGGCATGCACTGCTGATCGAGCGCGATGCCGCCCTCGGCATCGTGGTCGTACTGGTAGCCGCTGCCGTAGCCCAGGCCCTTCATCAGCTTGGTCGGCGCATTGCGCAGATGCATCGGTACTTCCAGTGTGCCCATCTGCTGCACTGTAGCGCGGGCCTTGTTGAAGGCCATGTACGCGGCGTTGCTCTTCGGTGCGATGGCCAGCCAGATCGCCAGCTGGGCGAGGCCGAGTTCGCCCTCGGGGCTGCCGAGGCGTTCGTAGGTGTCCCAGGCATCCAGCGCCATGCGCCATGCGCGCGGTTCGGCAAGTCCCACATCCTCGATCGCCATGCGGGTCATGCGCCGGGCCAGATACAGCGGATCGCAACCGCCGTCGAGCATGCGCGTCAGCCAGTACACGGCGGCATCGGGATCGGAGGAACGTACCGATTTGTGCAGGGCGGAGATCTGGTCGTAGAACTGTTCGCCGCTCTTGTCGAAACGACGTGTGCGGTCGGCCGAGTACCTGGGTCAGGGTGACCTGGTCGATCTTGCCGTCGTCGGCGAGTTCGGAGGCGATCTCCAGCAGGGTCAACGCGCGGCGGACGTCGCCATCGGCGGCCGAGGCGATCAGGTTCAGCGACGCATCGTCGACCTCGAGCTTCAGCTCGCCAAGGCCACGCCCGGTGTCGTTCAGTGCACGGCGCAGCGCGCTGGCGATGTCGTCGACCCCGATCGCATCGAGCACATGCACGCGGCAGCGCGACAGCAACGCGGAGTTCAACTCGAACGACGGGTTTTCCGTGGTCGCGCCGATGAAGATGATGACGCCCTTCTCGATATGCGGCAGGAAGGCGTCCTGCTGGGTCTTGTTGAAACGGTGCACCTCGTCGACGAAGAGTACGGTGCGCCGGCCTTGCGCGAAGTTGCCTTCGGCTTCGGCCAGGGCCTTGCGTACATCGGGCAACCCGGACATCACCGCCGAGATCGCCTTGAAGTCGGCATCGGCGTAGCGCGCCACCAGCAGGGCCAGGGTGGTCTTGCCGCAACCGGGCGGGCCCCACAGGATCATCGAGTGGACGCGACCGGCTTCCAGCGCGCGACGCAACGGCTTGCCCTCATCGAGCAGCCGCGACTGCCCGACGATCTCGTCGAGGCTGCGCGGACGCATGCGCTCGGCGAGGGGCTTGAGTGCTTCGGGCTCGGGAAAGAGCCCGGGTGACATCTGGCTAGGCATGAGGGGACAGCATGACGGTCAGGGCTGGCTATTATCCGCCTTCGATTGCCTGAGCAGGCTGAAGGCCATGCCACCGACCAGCAGGGCGCCGCCGATCAGGACCAGCCAGAGCAAGGGTCTGGTCCAGTCGTAGGGCACTTCAGGGGCCTCCAGCAGCGACGGGCCGGCCGCGTCGACGCGCGGCCCGATGGTCGAGGTTGCCGGCACCCAGTCCTCGCTGTTCTGCGCGCGCAGGGCGTCGATCGCCGGGCCCATCGGGTAGTCGGCGCGGCGCGCCGAATAACTGCCGACCAGCAGCCGATACGGTGCTGTTCCCTCGCCAAGGAAAACGAAGGCGTCCGGACGCCAGGCAATGACCAGTTTCGGCGACTGCGCCAGCGGCGTCGTGGTGTGCAGGCGCAGGCTCTGGCGGCGCACGGGTGCGCTGAACGTCGTGGCTTCGTCGGGCTTGCCGCTGCCGACATGGATGGCGGTGATCGCCGCCAGCGACGACCAGGAGACCTTCGGTGCACCTTCATCGGCGGCAAGCAATTCGAAGCGCGCGGCGGTATTGGCATCGGCCAGTTCCACCCGCGCCGCCTCGATCGGCAGCACGGCCGGCAGGCGGTAGTCGTAGTCGGTGCCGCCGTTCGCGGAGGCGCTGGCGACAGGCTCGAGCGTGACCCAGCGACGCAGGGCATTGCGGTCGGCCTCGGCGTCGGTGAAGCTGCCGACCAGATGCACGTCGGGCGTATTGTTCGCATCCCAGCTGACCGCGCCCTGGGTCAGGCGCATGCGGTAGTAGCGCGCCGGTTCGCCGTCGACCGTGATCTTGCGCAGGTCGACGCCGTCCTCGCCACGCTTGACGCTGACGATCACCGCGTCGTCGTTGCGCTCCGCCCAGTGCTGCAGGTCGTTGCTGGCGTCGATGGCCAGGTGGATCTCGGTGTCCACGTCCGGCAGGCTCGGCAGTTCGAGCGAGTCCAGGTGTACTTCGCGGCGCGCGTCGATCAGCCACACATTCGGTTTCGCGTTGGCGGTGGTGGCATGACCCTGGTCGATGACGATATCGCCGGCGGCGGTGCGCTCGACGCGCACGCCCGAAGGGTTCTCCGCCGTGGCGGGCACGGGCAGGAGGCGCGTACTGAGTTCGTAGGGATGGGCGATGGTCGGCGCTTCGGGCAAGGGCGCGAACGGCACCGCCCTGCCCTCGGCATTGATCACCACGATGTCGCCGAGCGCGGCCTCGCGGCGCGACGCCGCATAGACCTCGGGTGTCAGGTCGACACGCACAGCCGCGTGTTCGGCGGGAATCTGCAGCGGAAAGGCGTAAGCGTAGTCGTCGGGCGGCGACGCCTCGACAACGCCTGTAACGGCGATGGCCAGGGCAAACAGGACAGCACGGATTTCAGGACGCATCGGCGATTTCCCCGGGAGACGAAGGCGAGCGTGGCGGCGCCGGCGCGAAATAGCCGATCGCGGTGCACAGCAGGCCGTAAGCGATAAACGAACCAATACCGAACAGATTGCCCAGATGGCTGCGATCGACCAGCAAGAGTTTGGCCAGCACCACGCCCATGGTCACCGCGCCGGCAAGCCACAGCATGCGCAGGCCGCGCCGCGAACCCACCACCCAGGCGACCACGCCGAGCACGCTCCAGACCACGGTCAAGGACATCTGCGCAAGGCTCGACGAAGCCATCGCCCCGGTCCACGGCACGCCGCCCAGGTGATGCACGGCGCGCAGGGTGGCACTGGTGGCGAAGGCCATGCCGGCGATGCCGAGTAGCAGTGGGCGCAGGCGATTCGCGCCCGGGGCGGCCGCAGGATCGCCGAACCAGCGCACCGCGCCGAGCGCGACGGCGAGCATCAGCAGTTCGAGCGGGTTGATGACCGGAACGAAACGCAGCGGCTCGGCGCCACCTTCGGCGAACAGGCCATAGATAAACAGCAGCACGCCGACACCGGTCAGCGAGTACAGCATGGGTCACGCGCAACGAGGGCCACTGTGCGGCCAGTGGCGCGGCAACCCAGTCGCGGGCGGGCGTAGAAGAGCAACCACAGCGCGAGGAACGGCAACGCTCCGAGCATGGTCAGCCAGGCCTCGGACATCCAGCGCGCGTGCAGGAAGGCGATCGCGATCGCCCCGACGAAGATCAGCACCCAGCGCCACAACCAGACGAACTGGGCGATGGTCGCGGCCGCTGCATACTCCTTGAGGCAGATCAGCGAACGCCAACCCACGACCGCGCCGAACACGATCGCGACGAGCATCCAGCCGGACAGCAGCTGGCGCTGGTCGCCGATATGTCCGACCACGGCGGTCGCGGACAGCAGGAGAAGTAACGGAACAGCGAATGCCGTGAGCGGCGCGATTTCGAAACGTGGGCGTCTCCTCGCCGCCTCGGCGACCGCCCAGGCGGTGAAGGCCAACAAGGCATAGATGATGGCGGTACGCCCGGAGAACGGCACGAAGCGCTCGATTTCGGCGATCGACGCGCCGAACCACCAGAGCATGCCCCAGACGAACAGGGCGACGGCAGCGATGCGCTGCTTCGGCGCACCGCTGCCGTAACGCCCATACAACCAGCAGCTGACCAGGGCGCCGGCGATCACCAGCAAGGCACCGACGAAGTCGCGATTGAGGATGGGAAGATCATTGTCGTAACCGTTGCTGGCGCTCCACAGCAAGGCGATGCCGGCGAACAGTTGCAAGGCCAGGCCGCTCCAGCGCGGCAGGCGCCGGCGCTGACGCAGGCCAAGCCAGATCATGCCGGCGCCTTCCAGCGCGAAGGCGCTTGCGGTCAGGCTGGCACTGAGCGCCAGCGGAATCGCCAGGGTCGCGAAGGCGACGGCGAGCACGGCCCAGGCATCGCGCAGCAGATGCATGCCCGGACGGTTGCGGATGCTGAAGGCGACGATGAGGTAGATCACCGCGGCGGCCAGCGCCGAGATCGCCAGCGGCGTGCCTTTCCAGTCGAGCAGCGCGCCTTGCAGCAACAGGCTGACCAGCGGATTGCCGAACAGCAGGCAGCCGTCCATCACCGTGCGCTTGCCGTCCGGCGCGCGCAGCAGGTGCAGCAGCGGGATGGCCAGGTAGAACAGGAAATTGAGGATCAGGAACGGTTCGGTGCTGGCGAAGAATGCCGGCTTGTAACTGAGCACGCCCCAGGCGGTGCCGATGCCGAAGGTGAAGATGAAACCGAGCAGGTTCAGCACGCGCCAGGACTTCTTCCAGGCGATGCCGAGGATCGCGAGGTTCAATACCGCGAAATAACTGAAGAGGCCGACGTAATTGCCGCTGCCGGTGTCGATCAGGATCGGCGCGGCGAAGCCGGCGACCAGCCCGAGTACGGCCAGCGCCAGCGCATCCTGCAGGACGGCGAGCATACCGATACCGACGATCAGCACGATCAGCAAGGCGAATGCGGGCATCGGTGGAATCAGCAGATACAGGCGGAACGCGGCGAAGACCGTCATCACCAGCACGCCGATCGCACCGCCCTGCAGCGACAGGGCGAAGATGCGATGGCTGTTGCGCTTGCGCCAGCCAAAGACCAGGGCGGCGATCGCCGCCAGGGCGATCGCGCCGACGCGTACGCTCGGCGAGACATGCAGCATGCCGGCGTCGGCGGCGTATTTCAGTGCCGCGGCGACGCCGGCGAAGAGCACCAGCATGCCGATCTTCACCGGAACATTGCCTTCGAAGAACCAGCCCTTGATACGACCAAGGGCGATCTCGATACCGCTGGGGCCGGCGGGGGCACGTGGCGGGGGTGGCGGCATGGGTGTCGGGACGACGACCGGAGCCGCGACGGGCGCAGCGACGACGCGCGACGGTGGATCGACCGGCGTCGCAGGCTGTCTGGTGAAATCCGGCATGACCGGCGGCGTAAAGGGCTGCGCCACGGCACCGGGCTCGCCGGCGCGCCGTTCGGCCAGTTCACGGCGAGTGGCGTCGAGGTCCCTGCGCAGGATCGACATCCGCGCCCACCACAGTCCGAATACCGCCCCCGCGACCGCGCCGAATGGTGTCTGCTCGACAGCCAGTCCCAACAGCAGTCCAACGACCGCCCAGACGATAAACGACATCCCCTGCCCCTCCTTTGCTTACACGTTCCCCCGGCGCGAGTCTGGCATGGATGGGGGGTGGGGAGAAGCTGGAGGGCCTGTAGGCTGTACTTCGGTTTTACCGCGTGTCCGGATGTGTGTCCGACGGACCTGGCGAAGATCGCGAAGATCGCTGCGGCGATTCACACAGCGGCGGAAATCACGGTGACTCCCGTGTTCGTCACCGGCCTCGACCGTGCTGTTTTTGCCCGGTGCGGATGCGCGTACCTGTGGGTCAATTCCCGATCGGCTGCGTCGTGATGACCGGCGCATCGCCGATCACGTCGGCGCCTTCCGGCGGGGTGAAGGTGAATGTTGCCGGCGGCAGCGAAGGATTGCGGTTCCAGTTGGAGAAGCGGATCTGCGTGGTGTTGCCGAGCTGGTCCTTGAACACCATCCGCGCCAGGCCGTTCGCATCGAAGCCAAGGTCGGCGTAATCGAACTGCGGGTCCTTCGAGGTCGAGGTCAGGCGCAACCAGCTCAAGCCGTCGCGCTCGCCCTGCTCGGCCACCTTGAACTCGCGGTCGAGCTGGCCAAGGTCGGTCAGCACGGTCAGCGGGCTATGCGATTCCTCCGAACTCTGCAGTCGCACGGTGACCTGCTCCAGGTCCGGGTCGTAGATCCAAACGCGGCTGCCGTCGGCGACGATGGTCTGCTTGTTCGGCGCGAGGATTTCCCAGCGGAACTGGCGCGGGGCCTGGAGGGCGAGCGTGCCGCTGCTGGTCGCGCCGGGGTTGCCGTTGGCATCGCTTAAGGTCTGGCTGAACTGGCCGCTCAGCGCGTGCAGGTCGTGGCCGAAGCTGTCCAGCCTGGCGCGTGCGGTGCCGGCGGCAAGGCTCGACAGGCTGCAGAGGGAGAGCACGAGCGTCAGGAGCAGGCGTTTCATGGCTTGGGTTCCGGTGAGTGCGGACGCGATTATGCGTGCTCGGCTTCGAACAGACTCTTAAGCAGGCCGATCGCCTGGCTCGGCGTGATGTCGCCCGCCTGAATCTGCGCATGGATTTCGGCGACCGCCTTGCCGTCGCGATGCCAGTACGGCTCGGCACGCGTCGCGACGTGCGACGTGCGCGCCTCGCTGCCGAAGAAACGCACTTCGACCAGTTCCGGCTGCTCGGCGAACATCACCTGCAAGGCATCGTCGATGCAGTCGGTATGGCCGGCCGGATAGTCGCGGGTGACATTGCACGAGCGGCCCTCCTCGCTATGCAGCTCGACGCCGGGAATGGCCGGATACAGCTCAAAAATCGTCTCGACTTCCTCGAGCACTTCGGCGCTCGGCGCGTAGTCCCCGACGACGAGCAGTTGCCACGGGCGCTGGCGCACCGTTCCATCCAACTTCACTTGCATGGTCTTCTAGTCTCGTGGCGGTGGCGGCGCGATGACTTCGCGGTTGCCATTGTGCTGGGGCGCGCTGACGATGCCGTCCTGCTCCATCTGCTCGACCAGGCGCGCGGCGCGGTTGTAACCGATGCGCAGGTGACGTTGCACCCCGGAAATCGAGGCGCGCCGGGTTTCGGTGACGATGCGCACGGCGCGGTCGTACAGCGCATTGTCGCCGGCGGCATCGTCGCTGACGTCCTGCGGCAGGCCGGAGTCGTTGATGACCTTGCCGTCGCCGGTGGACTGGACGTCCTCGAGCACACCTTCGATGTAGTTCGGCCGCCCTTGCGCGCGCAGCCATTCGACCACGTTGTGCACCTCGTGGTCGTCGACGAAGGCGCCGTGTACGCGCTCGGGCGTGGCGGTGCCGGGCGGCAGGTAGAGCATATCGCCGTGGCCAAGCAGGGCCTCGGCGCCGGATTGGTCCAGGATCGTGCGCGAGTCGATCTTCGAGGACACCTGGAAGGCGATGCGGGTCGGAATATTCGCCTTGATCAAACCGGTAATCACGTCGACCGAGGGGCGCTGCGTGGCCAGCACCAGGTGCACACCGGCAGCACGTGCCTTCTGCGCGAGGCGGGCAATCAGTTCCTCGACCTTCTTGCCGACGATCATCATCATGTCGGCGAATTCGTCGATGATGATCACGATGTACGGCAATGGCTCCAGCGGCTCGGCCGCCAGGTTCGGCATCTCGGGATTGGGGCGGAACAACGGGTCGAGCATGGGCTGGCCGGAGGCTTCGGCGTCGCGCACCTTCTTGTTGAAACCGCCAAGGTTGCGCACGCCGACCGCGGCCATCAGCTTGTAGCGGCGTTCCATCTCGGCGACGCACCAGCGCAGCGCATTGGCCGCTTCCTTCATATCGACGACGACCGGCGCCAGCAGGTGCGGGATGCCCTCGTAAACCGAGAGCTCCAGCATCTTCGGGTCGATCATGATCATCCGCACGTCTTTCGGGCTGGCCTTGTACAGCAGGCTCAGCACCATCGCGTTGACGGCGACCGATTTACCCGAGCCGGTGGTACCGGCAACCAGCAGATGCGGCATCTTGGCCAGATCGACGACCACCGGCTTGCCGCCGATGTCCTTGCCGAGCGCGAGCGCCAGCGGCGACTTGACCTGCTCATACCGTTCCGAACGAAGGATCTCGGACAGGTACACGATCTGTTTCTTGGTATTGGGGATTTCCAGGCCGATCACGTTCTTGCCGGGAATCACGTCGACCACGCGCACGCTGACCACCGACAGGCCGCGTGCGATGTCCTTGTCCAGGCTGGAGACCTGGCTGCCGCGCACGCCGGCGGCCGGTTCCATTTCGAAACGGGTGATCACGGGCCCCGGATAGACGCCGACGACCTTGGCCTCGATGCGGAAATCCTTGAGCTTCAGCTCGACCTGGCGCGAGAGCACCTCGAGGGTTTCTTCCGAGTAGCCCGGACCCTGCGGCGGCGCTTCGTCGAGCAGGGCCAGCGGCGGCAGTTCGCCTTCGCTTGCCGGGCCGGAGAACAGCGGGATCTGCGTTTCGCGCGAGGCGCGTTCGCTCTTGACCACGGGTGCCGCGGGCGCTTCGATGCGCACCGGCTCGCGCCGGGCCTGTTGCACCGCGTCGGCTCTCTTGACCACGTCGCGTTCGACGCGCGCCGCACGGGCGGCGAAGGTATCCGGTGCCTTACGCAGCTTGCCGGCGAACCAGTTGCCCAGGCGCAGCACGCCCTGCCCGGTCAGGTCCATCACGCGGAACCAGGACAGGCCGGTGGCGAGGGTGACGGCGATCAGGAACACGGCGAGCAGGAGCAGCGGCGCGCCCTTCTCGCCGAACGCGTTCATCAGGCCGTGCCCGACCCAGCGGCCGACGATGCCGCCGACGCCTTCGGGCAGCACCTGCGCGTCGTGGAAATTCAGGTACACCAGCGCGGGGCCGGTGATGAAGAAGAAGACGAAGCCGATCAGCCGCAACGACGGCTCCCACGGCGCCACTTCGCGCTCGCCGCGGTTGCGCAGCACCTGCACGCCGAGGGCGAGCAGGAGCAGCGGGAAGCAGTAGGCGACCATGCCGAAGATGTAGCGCAGCAGGTTGGCGATATTCGCGCCCACCGCGCCACCGAAGTTGGTCGCGTGCTCGGCCACGCCCATATGACCCCAGCTGGGGTCCTGGTCGTTATAGCTGAGCAGGCAGACCAGCAGATACAGCGCGAGCGGCAGGAGCAGCAGCGCGCCGGCTTCGCGCAGGCGGCGTTTCAGCTCTTCGCTGAGACCGCCGCCCGTGCCCTGGCCGCCCCTGGTGTTCGGGCGGCCTTTACCGGGTATTTCCTTGACCTTCGCGCTTCGCGCCACGTATCAGCCAGCCTTTTGGGGATTGCGACGCATCATGCCA
Organism: uncultured Gammaproteobacteria bacterium; assembly: GCA_963847335.1. Classification (GTDB taxonomy): domain Bacteria; phylum Pseudomonadota; class Gammaproteobacteria; order Xanthomonadales; family Rhodanobacteraceae; genus Luteibacter. The sequence goes on along the minus strand of CAWJZF010000007.1, from coordinate 363,220 downwards.
CGCCGTGGAGAGCGGGGTGCACGATCTTGCCGCCTTCGATGTTGATACCGCCGGCCAAGGGGGCGTAATCGCGCCATTCCTTGCCTGCGGCCAGACGCTGCACGTACGGCAGGATCGCCGCCGAGATCGCCACCGACGAGGTCTGCGGCACGGCACCGGGCATGTTGGTCACGCAGAAATGCGTCACGCCGTGCACGTCGTAGGTCGGGTCCTTCCAGGTCGTCGGCCTCGAGGTCTCGAAGCAGCCGCCCTGGTCGATCGAGATGTCGACCAGCACGCTGCCCTTCTCCATCGTCTTGACCATCGCCTCGGTGACGACGCGCGGGGCCTTGGCGCTGGGGATCAGCACGGCGCCGACGACGATGTCGGCATTGGCGACTTCTTCGGCGACCGACGATTCATAGGCATACAGCGCGGTGACGTTGGGGCCCATCGCCATCATTTCGGCCATGCGGTCCGGACGCTTGTCGAATACGACCACGTTGGCGCCCGCGGAGGCGGCCAGCGCGGCGGCATTGCCACCGGCGGCGCCGGCACCGAGCACGACGACCTTGCCGCGCGGGGTGGATGCCATGCCGCCGAGCAGCTTGCCCTTGCCGCCGTTCGGACGGTGCAGCAGGGTGGTGCCGATCTGGGTGGCGATGCGACCGGCGATGACCGACATCGGCAGCAGCAGCGGCAGGACGCCGTTTTCGTCGACCGACTCGAACGCGACACCGGTCAGGCCGATGTCGAGCAGGTGGCGGGTCAGCTCCGGTTCGGCGGCCAGGTGCAGGTAGCAGAACAGCAGGTGGTGCTTCTTGAGCAGCTTCAGGTCGCCCTCGACCGGCTCCTTCACCTTGACGATCAGCTCGCCCGCCTCATACAGCGCGGCGGCGTCGGCGACCACGTTCACGCCCACGGCGGTGTAGTCGGCATCGCTGAAGCCGCTCTTGGTGCCGGCGCCGGACTGGACGAACACCTCGTGGCCACGGCGGACCAGGTCGGCGGCGGCGGCGGGCACGAGGGCCACGCGGCCTTCGAGGGTCTTGGTTTCGGAGGGGATACCGATACGCATCTGCAAAATCCTGTGGGGTTCTCGAAAAAAACCGCCGTGTGGGGCCGCGGCGATGCCTCATTGCGCTGATGGCTTGATTAGCGACCCTGCCTTCCCCATTCTTCCGGGTCCGACGATCCATCGTTCAACCTCGAACGCGCTTTACAAAGGCGGCGCAAGAGGCGAGCAGGACGACCTAAACAAGCCGCCAGCAAACCTGAAGGATTATACATGAGCACCCCCAAGCACAGCCGCCTGCTGATCCTCGGCTCCGGCCCCGCCGGTTACACGGCCGCCGTCTACGCGGCGCGCGCCAACCTGAAGCCGACCATGATCACCGGCCTGCAGCAGGGCGGCCAGCTGATGACGACCACCGACGTCGACAACTGGCCGGGCGACGAAAAGGGCGTGCAGGGTCCGGATCTGATGCGACGCATGGCCGAGCACGCCGAGCGCTTCGAGACCCAGATGGTGTTCGACCATATCCACAGCGTGAACCTGAACGAGCGCCCGTTCCGCCTGAAGGGCGACAGCGGGGAATACAGCTGCGATGCCCTGATCATCACCACCGGCGCCACCGCCAAATACCTGGGCATCGCCTCGGAAGAGAAGTTCAAGGGCAAGGGCGTGTCCGCCTGTGCGACCTGCGACGGCTTCTTCTTCCGCGACCAGGACGTGGTCGTCATTGGCGGCGGCAATACCGCGGTCGAAGAAGCCCTGTACCTGGCCAATATCGCCCGCAAGGTCTACCTGGTGCATCGCCGCGACAAGCTGCGCGCCGAAAAAATCATGCAGGACAAGCTCTTCGAGAAGGCCGCCGCCGGCAAGATCGAGCTGATCTGGAACCATTCGGTGGACGAGGTGCTCGGCGACGACTCCGGCGTGACCGGCGTCCGGGTCAAGGACGTCAACAGCGGCGACACCCGCGAGATCGTGGCGCACGGCTTCTTCGTCGCCATCGGCCACACCCCGAACACCGGCATCTTCGATGGCCAGTTGGACATGCATAACGGCTATATCAAGATCCGCTCGGGCATCGAAGGCATGGCCACCCAGACCTCGGTCCAGGGCGTGTTCGCCGCCGGCGACGTCGCCGACCATGTGTACCGCCAGGCCGTGACCTCGGCCGGTTTCGGTTGCATGGCCGCACTGGATGCCGAGCGCTGGCTTGACCAGCAGAACCTGGTGGGCTGAGGCCCGCCCGCCGGCCATGACCACGATCCGGTTCATCGATAGCCTGGCCGGCATCGATCCCGCCGCCTGGGACGCCCTCGTCCCGGACGGCAATCCCTTTGTTTCACATGCCTTTCTGCACGGCATGGAACGCGCCGGCTGCCTGCGGCCCGACTACGGCTGGCAGCCGCACCATCTGGTCATCCACGAGGGCAACCGGCTGCTGGCAGCGGCGCCGCTGTACCTGAAAGGCAATTCGCACGGCGAATTCGTCTTCGACTGGAGCTGGGCGCACGCCTGGGAGCAGGCCGGCGGCGAGTATTACCCCAAGCTGCTGCTGGCCTCCCCCTACTCGCCCGTGCCGGGCCCGCGCCTGCTGGCCGGTAACGGTGCCATGGCGGGCGTGCTGAAGAACCAGCTGGTGGAAGCCATGCTCGAGGAAACCGACCGGCTCGGGCTTTCCTCGCTGCATGCGAATTTCCTGCTGGAAGCGGACCTGGATGCCTTCGACGATCGCTGGCTGAGCCGCTTCGACTGGCAGTTCCACTGGCATAACCAGGCTTACACCGATTTCGAACACTTCCTCGGCGCACTGACCGCGAAGAAGCGCAAGAACATACGACAGGAGCGCGCCCACGCGGCGCGCTCGGGCCTGGACATCCGCATGCAGGCCGGCAGCGAACTGGACGACGCCGAATGGCGGGCGATCCATGCGCTATACGAACTGACCTTCGACATGAAGGGCAACCATGCCGCGCTCACCCTGCGCTTCTTCCAGCACCTGGGCCGCGGCATGGGCGACCAGGTACAGGTCGCGCTGGCCCGCGACAACGGCCGGATCGTCGCCATGGCCCTGTTCCTGCACGGTGGCGATGCGCTTTACGGCCGTTACTGGGGCGCGAGCGAGGAGATTTCCGGGCTGCACTTCGAGCTCTGCTACTACCAGGGCATCGAGTTCTGCATCGCCAACGGCATCGATCGCTTCGAACCCGGTGCCCAGGGCGAACACAAGCTGGCGCGCGGCTTCCTGCCCACGCGCACGCATTCGCGCCACTACCTGGCGCACGATGGTTTCCGCCGTGCGGTTGCCGAGGCCCTCACGCAAGAAGGCGAGGCCCGTGAGGCCTACCGCGCGGAGCTGCTTGCGCACTCGCCCTATGTGGAGCAAAGATTCTCCAGCGTCGACTTCGGGCCGATGATCCTGGAGCGCTGAATTCACAGGGAGGGGCGCATGAGGTACGCGAAGGGATGGCGGCTTCTGGCATTGACGTCGACGGGGCTGCTGGCGAGCCCTGGCCAGAACGTTCGTTCCGGCGAGTACACACATGCGCATCGGCTGGTCGACGTCGGCAACGGCCGTCGATTGAATCAGCAGGCGGGGCTTGCGCCGCGAGCCGACGCGCGTGAGTCTTACACCGCCCACACGGAACGCTGATTCCTACCGCATGATCCACCTGCCTCGCCTGCACGCCGCGATCACCGACCGTTTTCCCGATCCGGCCGACGCACTGGACGAACCGAACGGTCTGCTGGCCTATGGCGGCGACCTGTCGCCGGATCGCCTGCTGGCGGCGTATGCGCGCGGCATCTTCCCGTGGTTCAACGCCGACGAGCCGATCCTGTGGTGGTCGCCGGATCCGCGCTGCGTGTTTCTCACCGATCACGTGCATGTGGGGCGACGGCTGGCCAGGCAGCTACGCCAGGTGCCGTGGACGTTGACGGTCGATCGCGCATTCGCCGAGGTCATGCGCGCCTGCGCGGCGCCGCGCGAAGGCCAGCCGGGTACGTGGATCAGCCGCGAGATCATCGATGCCTACGATGAACTGCATCGGCGCGGGCATGCGCATAGCGTCGAGGTCTGGGAGGACGGTGCCCTGGTGGGTGGCATTTACGGCGTGGCGATCGGCCGGATGTTCTGCGGCGAATCGATGTTCAGCTGGCGCAGCGGAGCCTCGAAGGCGGCACTGGTCGGACTCGCCGGATTACTGCATCGCTGGGGATTTCCGCTGCTCGATGCACAGGTGACCAACAGCCACCTGTTGAGCCTGGGCGCGATCGAGATTCCGCGTGCGACGTTTCTGGAGAGCGTGCAGGTGCTGGTGCAGGCTGCAGCGCCGGATACAGGGGCGTGGCGCGATGCGCAGGTTTCGCTCGATTACGGCAGCGTTTCGTAGAGGTCCGCCCATACGGGATTGGCGGTTTCTATCAGGCGACACTTCCAACTTCGCCGCCAGGCCTTGATGGCTTTCTCGCGCGCGATAGCTGACGCCATTTCTTCGTGGCACTCGAGCCAGACAAGTGAGTGGACTTGATAACGGCCGGTGAACCCGGGGACGAGATCGGACTTGTGTTGCCAGACGCGTTTGCGCAGGTCGGAGGTGACGCCTACGTATAGCGTGCCATTGCGGCCGCTGGCCATGATGTAGACGCATGGAATCCGTTCCATGGGCTTCCTTCAATATGGAGGCGTGTTGCGCGCGCCGTGTCTTTTACTGGATCCAGCCTGCGCTGGGATGACGGTGAGGTGGGGAAAAGGCGTCCACTAACCCTCAGCGTCATTCCAGCGAAGGCTGGAATCCAGTGAAATACTGGTGCGAAGCACACAATGTAAAGAAGGTGCGTTCTCCACTTGGTTACGTAGGTATCCGCCACTTTCTGAGAGGAGGCGTGCTGCGCGCGCGATGTTCTTTACTGGATCCCAGCCTGCGCTGGGATGACGGTGAGGAAACGTCATTCCAGCGAAGGCTGGAATCCAGTCAGATACTGCTGCGAAACACGCGACTTACTACGCCAGGTTATCCGGATGCGGCCCGATCCGCTTGCCTGCGTCCAGGCCGTCGATCGCCTTCATATCGCCATCGTCCAGGGTGAAATCGAAGACCGCGATGTTCTCGCGGATGCGCGATGGGGTCTGCGACTTCGGGATGACCATGAAGCCTTTCTGCAGGTGCCAGCGGAGCACGACCTGGGCGACGGTGTGATGGTGCTTTTTCGCCAGCGCCGTCAGCACGGGATCCTGCAGCAGCTCGCCACCCTGGCCCAGCGGGCTCCATGACTCCGTGACGATACCGTGCGCCTGGTGATAGGCGACCACGTCGCGCTGGGCGAAATCCGGGTGCAGTTCGATCTGGTTGACCACCGGGATCACACCGGTCTCGGCTTTCAGCCGGTCCAGATGGTCCGGCTGGAAGTTGGACACGCCGATCGAGCGGATACGACCCTCCCCGTGCAGGCGGATGAAGGCCTTCCAGGTATCGACATACAGGTCCCTCGACGGGACCGGCCAATGCATCAGGTACATGTCGACATAGTCGGTACCGAGCAACGTCAGGCTGGCGTCGAAGGCCTTGAGCGTGCCGTCGAAGCCCTGGTCGGCGTTCCACAGCTTGGTGGTGAGGAAAATCTCGCCGCGTGGAACGCCGGAACGGACGATGCCCTGCCCGGTGCCTTTCTCATTCCTGTAGATCGCCGCCGTGTCGATCGAGCGGTAGCCGGACTCGAGCGCGGTGGCGACCGCATCGGCGGCCTGGGCGTCGTCGATCTGCCAGACGCCGAAGCCGAGTTGCGGGGCCTGCTTGCCATCGTTGAGCTTGAGCGAGGGAATCGGGTGCTGCATGCCATGTCTCCATCGAGGCCAAAGGACTTGTCATGGCGACGATGGCCGCCGCTTCAAGGGGCGAATGACCTCGATAGTACGACGTCGGCGTATGTTCAGTGGTGCAGCCCGTCGTAGTGCTTCACGGTAAGCGCATCCAGATCGACGCCTTCCAGGCAGCGCGCGTTGATCGCGACGGTCGGACCATTTGGCCCCGATCCTTCGGAGTACGGCGTGATGCCGCAGACCGGACAGAAATGATGGTCGATCTTATGCCGGTTGAACTGGTAGGTACCGATCCCGGCGTCCGGATCGGACAGCGTGAACTTGTCGGCGGGCACGAAGAACAGCAGCGAGCCGCGCCGGCTGCAGTACGAGCAATTGCAGGCAATGACCTCGCCGATCTCGGCTTCGGCGGTAAAGGCGATACGACCGCAGTGACAGCTACCTTGAAGCGTCATGACCGGTACCTCGCATACGATAGGTACCCTATCGTATCAATCCCCGGTCTCGCCGTGTCCGATGGCACCCACGAAGATCGCCGACATGGGCTTGCCGGTACTCTCGTCGGTCGGCGCGTAGGTGGCGATCAGAGGCAGGCCGGCTTCCTCGAAAAGCCTCGCCCAGCCTTCGAAGGTACGGAAATACCAGGGTGAGGCGCGGCTGAATTCGGGGCCGAAACCCTTCCACGAGCCCTCGCGCCAGCCGTCTTCATAGGGAAGCTCGCCGCAAGCTTCGCGCGGATGCAGGGTCTGTACGATCAGTACGCCGCGCGGCAACAACAGCGCCGGTACCGCCCGCACCAGCAGTTCCACCGAGCGTTCGCCCAGCAGGGAGAAGTTGCACACGACCATATCGGCTTTCGCCTCGAGCCTGCCCGCGGCGATGTCGGCGTAGCTCATCGTACGAAAGTCGCCGCCGCCCAGCGCGTTGGCCTCGTCGACCAGCGAGGGCTCCGCATCGACACCGAGGACATCGATGCCCCGCTCCGCAAGCGCCCGTGCCAGCCAGCCCTCGCCGCAGCCCATGTCGATCACGTTTTTCGGCTGGAAAGCCTGGATGGCCTCGAGGATCGCCGCGTCGGTCACCCGGCGCCTGCTCTCGATCCGCCGTTCGCGCACCGCGCTCGTCCACGGTGCGGCGTTGTGTTTCCAGGATTCGATGATTGCCGCTTCGGAAGCATCCGACATCTTGCGTCCTACCCCCATCAGTCAGCGCGCGCCTGGTAGTGCGTGGCGACATAGTTGTCCAGGATGCCGACGAACTCGTTGGCGATGTTCTCGCCGCGCAAGGTCATCGCCTTCTCGCCGTCGATAAAGACCGGCGCGGAGGGTGCCTCGCCATTGCCCGGCAGCGAAATACCGATATTGGCGTGCTTGGATTCGCCCGGACCGTTGACCACGCAACCCATCACCGCAAGGGTCAGGTTCTCGACGCCGTCGTACTTGATACGCCAGACCGGCATCTGCTCGCGCACATGTTCCTGCACGGTCTTGGCCAGTTCCTGGAAGAATTCGCTGGTGGTGCGACCGCAGCCCGGGCAGGCGGTGACCAGCGGCGTGAAGGCCCGCAGGCCCATGGTCTGCAGCAGCTCCTGCGCCACGATCACTTCGCCGGTGCGCGAGGCGCCCGGTTCCGGGGTCAGCGAGATGCGGATGGTGTCGCCGATGCCTTCCTGCAGCAGGACGGCGAGCGCGGCGCTGGAGGCGGTGATGCCCTTCGAACCCATGCCGGCTTCGGTGAGGCCAAGATGCAGCGCATAGTCGGCACGCTGGGCCAGGTCGCGATAGACCGCGATCAGCTCCTGCACGCCGGAGACCTTGCAGGACAGAATGATGCGATCGCGCGGCAGGCCGAGGTCCTCGGCGCGCGCGGCCGAATCGAGCGCCGAACGGATCAGCGCTTCGCGGGCGACATGCGAGGCGTCCCACGGCTCGGCACGCTTCGCGTTCTCATCCATCAGCGCGGCGACCATGCTCTGGTCCAGCGAGCCCCAGTTGGCGCCGATGCGCACGGGCTTGCCGTAGCGGATCGCCATCTCGATGATCGAGGAGAACTGGCTGTCTTTCTTCTTGCCGAAGCCGACATTGCCCGGATTGATCCGGTACTTGGCCAGTGCCTCGGCGCAAGCCGGTTCGCTTTCCAGCAACTGGTGGCCGTTGTAATGGAAGTCGCCGATGATCGGCACCGAGATGCCCATCATGTCCAGCCGCTCGCGGATACGCGGCACGGCGGCGGCGGCGGCCGGGGTATTGACCGTGATGCGGACCAGTTCGGAACCGGAGCGGGCGAGTTCGGCGATCTGTTTCGCGGTGCTGGCCGGATCCTCGGTGTCGGTATTGGTCATCGACTGAACGACGATCGGTGCGCCGCCACCGACCACGACGTTGTCGATGCGTACCGCGACGCTGTCACGGCGGCGCGCCGATTCGGCGACGCGCGGCGAAAATGAAGCTGGCTGGTTCATGGCATGCACGAGTGAATAGGGGAAGCGCCAGGACACGGCGACCATGCCCTCAAGGATACCCGATTGACCGTTACCGGCGTCTTTCGAGCCAGTCTCAGCGGCCCTTCTGGCGCCTCAAAGCGGCGCCAAGCAGGCGTTTCTGCACACGATCGCCGACGCTCGACACCCGATCGAAGCCCATCCGCGACAGCGCCTCGGCCTCCCCCGCCACCGCCGGACCCGGCGCCAGCAAGGCACCGAGGATCGCCAGCTTGCCGCCTGTCGTGGCGCTTTGCGACTTCAACCAGCCGAGCGCCGGGAGCAGACGCTGCTCGACCTCGCTGAAATCGCTACCGAACGGAAAGGCGTCGAGCAGGCCCTGCCCTTGCAGCGGCTCCAGCGCTTCGCGCAGCCGCCCGGGCGTATTGCGGCGCCAGACCTCGGGAACCTGAAAACCGGCCGGCAGCTTGCGGGCCTTCTTCGCCTCGGCGACCAGGCCATCGACAAAGCGCGCATCGGCGATGCCGATCATCGCCGCGATGCACTCGCTGTCGCTCTTGCCGCGCAGGTCGGCGATACCGTATTCGGTGATGAAGATATCGCGAAGGTGCCGCGGGATGGTCTGGTAGCCGTAGTTCCAGCGGATGTTCGATTCGAGCTTGCCGCGCGTGCGCCGCGTCGAGCGCAGCAACAGGACCGAGCGGCCACCGGGCAACTCATGCGCCATGGCGACGAAGTTGTACTGGCCGCCCACGCCGCTGACGACGGAGCCGTCTTCGAGCCCATCGGAGACCGCGGCACCGAGCAAGGTGGCCATCATGCAGGTATTGAAGAAGCGCGAGCCGCGTCGCTGCAGTACCGCCAGTTCCTGGTGATCGCCATAAAGATGATTGACGTTCGACACCTTGCACATGTCGATCGCGTCCGGATCGCTGGCTTCCGAATCGTTCATCCATTTGTATAGTTCACGCGATCCGAGCAGGAAGGCGCCACGCAGGTAATGCCCGCCCGCATCGCCCTGCGCCTCGCCCGCCACCGAGGCGCGCTCACGTGCGAGATCGTCATAGGAGCGGCGCTTGAGTACACCGGCCTGCTGCAGGTGCATGAAGCCATCCATGACCATTTCGCTCGAACCATACAGACCCGCCTCGAATGGCCCGTTACCGCCCCAACGGTCGCGCAAGGCGGCGGTACCGCCGGCCAGATCGAGCGCGGCCACGCCCTGGCGCCAGGCCTCGGTGTGCCGATGCCTGAGCAGGAGCGCCTGGACCAGCGCATCGGACAGCGCGCCAATGCCGATCTGCAGGGTACCGCCGTCCTTGACCAGGGCGCTGGCATGCAGGCCCAGTGCGTATTCGGTCAGCTCGACCGGCGCGCGCGGCAGGGCGAACAATGGCGGCGAGGCCGGCGGCGTCAGCAGCACGTCGAACATGCCTTCGGGCGCCTGCGCATGGCCGCTGACATAAGGCATGTCGGGGTGCGCCACCGCCACCATCAAGGGCAGCGGTTCGCCCGCCTCGCGCAGGCGATCGAGCAGATCGAGGGTCAGGTCGGGATTGGAGGACAGGCTGATGCGCACGCCCTGCCCGTCCTCCTTCACCGCGACCAGCTGCACGAGCACATTGATCCTCTGGGTGGCCAGGTCGCGGGCCACATGCGTGTAGTTCTGGCTGATGTAATCCTGCTGCGCGGCCGCCGAATGCAAGAGCGCGCCGGACTGCATATAGAACTCGTGGACGTGCACGTTAGCCGGCAAGGCGTCCCGTGCCTGGGCCAGGGAGTAGTCGAGATCCTCGAAGTCGGCACCGAAATGGCGCTCGAGAAAGGGCTTGAGGAACCGCGCCTCCAGTCCCGGCGCCGACGACGGCCGGGTCAGCGACAGCGCGGTGAACAAAGTCATTGAACGTTGCGGTTCGGCGACGATGCGCCGGTACAGCGCGTTCAGCAGCCCGTGCGGCTTGCCGAGCCCGAGCGGCGCGGCAACCCTCGACTCGCTACCGGTATGTTCAAGAATGCGCGCAACGCACGCCCCCGTATCATCTAGACGTTGTAATGACGGCATGGCGCCGATGATGACAGAAGCCCCGAGTCGCTACACTCGGCCCATCGCGCCACTGGCCTCTCCATGACCGCTCCCCACAGTTCCCCTGGCCTGCCCGGCCGCGTCCTCGCCGAACAGGCGCTGAGCCGCGCCGCCGGCGCGCCATTGATCGCGGGCAACGCGGTCGAATTGCTGATCGACGCCGAGGCGCATTTCGAGGCCTGGCTGGCGGCGATCCGGGGGGCGAAGAAGCGCATTTTCCTCGAGAACTACATCATCCGCGACGACGAGGTCGGCCGGACCTTCCGCGATGCCGCTGGTCGAACGTGCCCGGTCCGGCGTTACGGTCGCCGTGGTCTGCGACTGGGTGGGCTGCTTCGGCCAGTCGCGCGCTTCGTACTGGGCGCCGTTGCGCGCGGCCGGCGGACAGGTGCGCATCCATAACCCCCCGCGGCTCGGCAGTCCGTTCGGCTGGATCAGTCGCGACCATCGCAAGCTGCTGGCGATCGATGGGGAGATCGGGTTTCTGTCCGGCGTCTGCATCAGCGCCAAGTGGCTTGGCAACGCCTCGAGGAACATCCCGCCATGGCGCGATACCGGCGTCTCCCTGCGCGGGCCCGCCCTGTTCGAACTGGAACATGCCTTTGCCGACAGCTGGGCCGGCAGTGGCGAAGGCACGCCGCTGGCGTTGGACGAGTCGATGGAGTATCCCGAGGTCGGCGAGATTGCGCTGCGCGTCATCGCCACCCAGCCGAGCACGGCCGGCATGTACCGGCTGGACCAGATGATCGCGGCGATGGCGCGCAAGACGCTGTGGCTGACCGATGCCTACTTCGTCGGTATCGCGCCTTACGTGCAGGCGCTTTCCGCCGCGGCGCGCGACGGTGTCGACGTGCGCCTGCTGGTGCCAGGCAGCAGCGATATCCCGATGGTCGCCAGCATGTCGCGCTCGGGTTACAAGCCACTGCTGAAGACAGGCATCCGTGTCTTCGAGTGGAACGGCTCGATGCTGCACGCGAAGACCGCGGTGGCCGACGGGCAATGGGCGCGTGTGGGTTCCTCCAACCTCAATGTCGCCAGCTGGCTGAGCAACCGCGAGATCGACGTGGCCATCGAGGATCCGGGGTTCGCCGCGCAACTGGCGGCGCAGTACGAGCGCGACCTCGACAACGCGACGGAAATCATGCTGACGCCGAGACGGCGGCGGCATGCTTCGGAGCGGGTCACGCGAAGCGTGGATACACCGCGAACAGCGCGTTACGGCGGCGGCAGTTCCGGACGTGCCGCCGCCGGTGCCTTGCGCATTGCCAATACCGTCGGCGCCGCGTTGAGCGATCGGCGCGTACTCGGCGACACGGAGACCGGGCCGGTGCTGACGGGGACGATCGGGCTGTTGGTACTGGGAGTTATCGGGCTGCTATGGCCGGCGGTGGTTGCCTGGCCGCTCGGTGTCATTGCGCTGTGGTTTTCGCTGAACCTGGGGATCCGCTGGTGGCGGCTACGGGCGAAACGCCGGCGTCATGACGAAGAAGACGATTCGCTCTGACCGGGCACTAACGCCAATGGGCTACTTCGGCAGGCGCGGTTTGAAATGCAATGGCTGCACGTCGGCCTGCGGTGCGGGACCGCAACTGCCACAGCTTCCGCAACCGTCGCCACAACTGCCGGTCGCGGTCGCCGGTTGCAAGCTGCGCGACAGACGTACGCATCCAGTGCGGCCGCGACGGCTGATTCAATGTTGCCGCCAGGCGAGCCTGCATCCGCGTCGCCGTCTTCGGCAACAGCTTGCGGAACGCGACGACCGCGCTGGCCAGCACCACCAGGGCGATGATCGCGGCCTGCACGATGGCGAAGGTGCTCACGCGAAGGCCCTCGCGATCTGATAAGTAGCCAGCGAGGCGATATAGGCCAGGCCGAACAGGTAGCCCGCGGCGATCGCCACGTTGCGCCATGAGTTGGTCTCGCGACGGATCACCGCCAGCGTCGACATGCACTGCGGCGCGAAGACGTACCAGGCCAGCAGCGACAAGGCGGTGGCCAGCGACCACTGGTGCGAAATCAGCGGCCCCAGCTGCGCGGCGACCGCGTCGTCGGTGCCGGACATCGCATAGACGGTGCCCAGTGCCGCGACCGCGACTTCGCGGGCGGCGAGGCCGGGAATCAGTGCAATGCAGATCTGCCAGTTGAAGCCGATCGGCGCGAACACGTATTCCAGCCAGTGGCCGATGCGGCCGGCGAGGCTGTAGTCGATCGCCGGCTGGGTGGCGCCTGCCGGCGGTCCCGGGAAGCTGGACAGGAACCAGAGCAGCACGGTCAGCGCGAGGATGATGCCGCCGACGCGCTTGAGGAAGATCTTGGCGCGCTCCCACAGGCCGAAGGCGACGTCGCGCACGTGCGGCACGCGGTAGGAGGGCAGTTCCATGATCAGCGCATGCTCGCTCTTGTCGCGGCGGAAGCGCTTCATCACGAAGGCCACGACCAGCGCGCTGGCAATGCCGGCGAAGTACAGCGCGAACAGCACCACGCCCTGCAGGTTGAATACGCCCCATACCGCGCGGTTCGGGATAAAAGCCGCGATCAGCAAGGTGTACACCGGCAGGCGCGCCGAGCAGGTCATCAGCGGCGCAACCAGGATGGTGGTCAGGCGGTCGCGCGGATCGGGATGCTGCGCGTGGCCATGATCCCGGGAATCGCGCAGGCGAAACTGGATAGCAGCGGGATGAAGGCGCGACCCGTCAGGCCGACCTTGAACATCATCCGGTCGAGCAGGAAGGCCGCGCGCGGCAGGTAACCGGACTCCTCCAGCACCAGGATGAAGAGGAACAGGATCAGAATCTGCGGCAGGAAGACCAGCACAGCGCCGAGGCCGGCGAAGATGCCGTCGGCGACCAGGCTGTGCAGGGCGCTGTCGGCCGGCAACAAGCCGCTGACCGCCGCGCCGAGCGCGGCGATACCGGCGGTAATGCCGTCCATCACCGGCTGCGCCCAGGAGAACACGGCCTGGAAAATGAAGAACATCAAGGCGGCGAGGATCGCCAGGCCAAACACCGGATGCAGCACCCAGCGGTCGATGGCGTCGTCGATCCCGGCCGTCTGGCGCGGCACCGTGACGGTGGCGTCCAGCAGGGCGCGCACTTCGGCATGCAGGTCGGCCTTGTCCGCGAGCGAGGTTTCCGCCGCCGCCGCGGCCGGTACGTCGCCGTCGATACGCTCGACCAGGGCCTTCGCGCCGCCGCGTTTCACCGCGATGGTTTCAACCACGGGCACGCCGAGCCGGCGCTGCAGTTCGACGGTGTCGATGACGATGCCGCGGCGACGGGCCGCGTCGATCATGTTCAAGGCCAGCACCACCGGGCGACCGAGCCGTTTCACTTCGAGCACGAAGCGCAGGTGCAGGCGCAGGTTGGTGGCGTCGGCGACGCAGACGATCAGGTCGGGTGCCGCCTCGCCGGGATAACGGCCGTGGCAGACATCGCGGGTGATCGCTTCGTCCGGGCTGGTGGCCTCGAAGCTGTACGCGCCCGGCAGGTCGATCACGTGCAGGGTGCGGCCCGATGGCGCGACAAAACGCCCCTCCTTCCGCTCGACGGTAACGCCGGCGTAGTTGGCGACCTTCTGCCGGCCGCCGGTGAGCTGGTTGAACAGCGCCGTCTTGCCGCAGTTCGGGTTGCCGACCAGGGCGATGCGCAGGGTGGATGCGCTCATGCGTGATGCTCCAGGGTCACCGTGACGCGCGCCGCTTCGCTACCCCGCAGGGCGAAGCGGGTCGAGCCGATCTGGACCAGCAACGGGTCCGCACCCAGCGGACCGCGGGCGACGATGCGTACAGGCTCTCCCGGGACGAAGCCCAAATCGCGCAGGCGTTGCGCAATGAGATCGGCGGGATGGGCATCTTCGACGTCACGGACCACGGCGGGTGCACCTTTGGGTACCTCGGACAGGCGCACGTAGGGCTACTCGGAAATAAGAACAGTTCTCATTGTATCGCGTCGCCGGGGGCGGTGCATACGGCAGGTAATTGCGAGGATCAGGGGAACGGGGAACGGGGAACAGTGGAAGCTGCGGGAGCCTGAGCTCTGAGGTCGCGCGAAGGGTGTTACAACCCCAGCAACCTCAAGCGCCCCCGTTCCCCGTTCCCACCCCGTAGGCACAAAGCCGGGCGCGGTAAGATGAGATTCTTTCGAATGACGAGGTGGTCATGACCGGTTTCGTTTCCGTGAGACGCAGGGGGCCGGTGGCCGAGCTGGTCATGAACCGGCCGGAGGTGCACAACGCCTTCGACGACCGGCTGATCGCCGAGCTGACCGATACCCTGCTCGCCGTCGGCAACGACGCGGCCGTGCGCGCCGTGGTACTGAGCGGCGAAGGCGCGAGCTTCTCGGCGGGCGCCGACCTGCAGTGGATGCGTGGCATGGCCGCTGCCAGCGAGAAAGAGAACCTGGCCGACTCGCTCCGGCTCGCCACCTTGATGCGTACCCTGCAGTTCCTGCCCAAGCCGACGGTCTGCCGCGTCAACGGCGCCGCCTATGGCGGCGGTGTCGGCCTGATTGCCTGCTGCGATATCGCGATCGCCGTGGACACGGCGAAGTTCGCCCTGACCGAGGTCAAGCTCGGCCTGGTGCCGGCGGTGATTTCCCCGTATGTCGTCGCGGCGATCGGCTTGCGTCATGCGCGGCGGCTGTTCCTCACCGGCGAGGCCTTCGACGCGGAAACGGGCCGGTCGATCGGCCTGCTCCACCAGGTCGTGGCGGCCGGTGCACTGGACCACGCCGTCGAGCACACCCTCGCCCTGCTCGCCAAGGGCGGACCGAAAGCCCAGGTCGAGGCCAAGCAACTGGCCTTGCGCATGGGCCACATGGATGAGAAAGCAGGCGGCTGCCATCGATGCGGCCAATGCCGCGCTGATCGCGCGTATGCGAGTCTCGACCGAGGGCCAGCAAGGCCTGGGCGCGTTCCTGGACAAGACCCACGCGCCCTGGATGGACCAGTCTTAAGAGGATGCACACATGCTCGACCATCTCGGAATCCCGGTCATCGACTACGCTCGCAGCAAGGCGTTTTACCTCAAGGCCCTGGCGCCGCTCGGTCACGGGCTGATCATGGAGGTCACGCCCGAACAGACCGGCGACGGCTATGCCGGCGGTTTCGGCAGCGCCGGCAAGCCGGCTTTCTGGATCGGCGAGGCGGACACCGTCGGCGCGGGCGTGCATGTCGCCTTTACCGCTGGCGATCGCGCGTCGGTGGATGCCTTCTACAAGGCGGCGCTCGCCGCGGGCGCCACCGATAACGGCGGTCCGGGCCTCAGGCCGCACTACCATCCCGATTACTATGGCGCCTTCGTGCGCGACCCTGACGGACACAACATCGAGGCGGTCTGTCACTGCCCCGAGGGTTGAGCCTCGATGTCCATGAGCTTATCGTCGCCGTCGAGTTTCAGCGTTTCCCGATTGATGGCCCATTGACCCATGGTCTTCTCCGCGACGATGGACATCGTACCCTTGGCCTTGCTGCCTGTGACCTCGACATTCAAGCGCGCCTTGCCGCTGTCACCGGATGTACTGATGCTGCCCATGAGATTCTCGTGACGAGCGGCGGCCCCAGCACGGACATCGCCCGCGGATCGGCCTCGAGCCGCGCGTAGCCCAGCTTATAGGCATCGGAGTCCCTGAACATGTCCATCAGTGCGTTGAAACCGAGGAACAGCAGACCCGCAAAGATGACGATGGCCAGAACGATACCGACGGTGGCCCGGCGACTGGTCCGCTTATAGGCAGGTTGGTCATGGCCCCCGGTGATTTCAGACCCTGTCTGCATTTCAGCCCCCCCGGTCTGTCCGATGAGCGCGGACGATACGACAAGCTAGCGTCGGCACGCCACTGCCGGTCCGGGCATGCTGCGTCGCAACCCCTCGGAAACGCCGAATCTGGTAGCGTTCGCGGTTTGCTCCATCACGGCAAGGCCAAGCATGTTCGACTGCATCCTGATCGCCAACCGCGGCGAAATCGCCTGCCGCGTCATCCGCACCTGCCGCCGGCTCGGCATCCGCACGGTCGCGGTGTATTCGCGAGGCCGATGCCGATGCCCAGCACGTGCGCCTGGCCGACGAGGCCTACCCGATCGGCGGACCGCGTCCGGCCGAATCGCTACCTGCGCGGCGACGCGATCCTCGAGGTCGCGCAAGCAGGCCGGCGCGCAGGCGATCCATCCGGGCTACGGTTTCCTGATCCGAGAACGCCGACTTCGCCGACGCCTGCGCCGAGGCCGGCATCGTCTTCATCGGGCCGCGCCCGGAAAGCATCGATGCGCAAGATGGGCACGCAAGGCCGGCGCCAAGGAGCTGATGGAAAAGCCGCGGCGTGCCGTGGTGCCGGGCTACACCGGCGAGGACCAGGATCGCCGCAGCACGCTCGCCGCGCGAGGCGCGAACGCATCGGCTACCCGCTGATGATCAAGGCCGCGCACGGCGGCGGCGGCAAGGGCATGCGCATCGTGCGCGGCGAGCGGCGAGTTCGCCGACGCGCTGGCCTCGGCTGCCAGCGCGAAGCAGCCAATGCCTTCGGCCGCGACCGCGTGTCTCCTCGAGCGCTACGTCGAGCATCCGCGGCACATCGAGTTCCAGGTGTTCGGCGACACGCCACGGCAACGTCATCCATCTGAACGAACGCGAATGTTCGGCGCAGCGCCGCTACCAGAAGGTGCTCGAGGAAACGCCCTCGCCCTTCCTCGACGCCGCGCGACGCGCGCGCGATGGGCGAGGCGGCCGTGGCTGGCCGCGCGCGCGATCGACTACGTCGACGCCGGCACGGTCGAGTTCATCGTCGGTCCGGACGGCGAGTTCTTCTTCATGGAGATGAACACGCGCCTGCAGGTCGAGCATCCGGTCACCGAGGTAATCGCTCGGCCTGGACCTGGTCGAATGGCAGCTGCGCGTCGCCGCCGGCGAAGCCTTGCCGCTGGCGCAGAAGCGACATCCACGCGCATGGCCATGCGATCGAAGTGCGGCTGTACGCCGAAGATCCCGAGCAGAACTTCCTGCCGGGCTCGGGCAAGCTGGTGAAGCTGCGTCTGCCGGCGCGCTCGCCGCATGTGCGCATCGACGGCGGCGTGATCGAAGGCGACACGGTCACGATCTTCTACGATCCGATGATCGCCAAGCTCATCGTCCATGACGCGACCGCGCGAACTGCGCCTTCGAGCGCCTGCGCGAAGCGCTGGCCGCCTGCGACATCGTCGGGCCCAAATCCAATATCGACTTCCTCGAGCGCCTGGTCCGCCACCCGGTGGTGATCGAAGGCCGCATCGACACCGGCTACCTCGACCGTCACCTCGACGAATTCCTGATCGGCGACGCTGGCCCCCGCGGACGACCTGCTGTTCGCCGCCGCCACCGCCGTCGCTGCTGCGCGAGGAGCAGGCGCGCGAGCGTTGCCGCGACTGGCTCGGGCGACCCGCACTCGCCCTGGGCCAGCGCCGACGGCTGGCGTGCTCGGCCATGCCGGCAAACGGCTGGTCGCGCTGGCGGTGAAGGAGCAGCGCTACGAAATCGAAGCGCATGGCCATGACGGCGACTACCAGCTGCGCCATGGCGAAGCCACCGGCGAGGTCACCGGCGCGCGCCTGGATGACGAAGCGCTGAGCGCCCGCTTCGACGGGGCCGCGCGTCGCGCTGCCGGCGACCGTGGACGAGCATCGCGTCATCGTCCATGACGCCGCCGGCTACCGTCATGTCTTCGACCGCGCGGCGCCGTTCGCCTGGGCCAGCACGCGAGGCCACCGGCGGCAACCAGGTCGCCGCGCCGATGCCCGGCCGTATCGTGCTGGTCAAGGCGGCGCCGGGCGACGTGGTCGCCGAAGGCCAGGAACTGCTGGTGATGGAGGCGATGAAGATGGAACTCGCCTTGAAGGCGCCGCGCGCCGGCACCATCGAATACATCGGAGCCGCCGTCGGCGACTTCGTCGAGGCGGATGCCGTACTCGTCCGCTTCGTGGTCGCCTGAGCCCTGGATCCTGTCATGAGCTATCCCTCCTCCGTCCGCATCGTCGAAGTCGGCGCGCGCGACGGCCTGCAGAACGAAAAGACCCTGCTGCCGGCGGCGATGAAGATCGAGCTGATCGACCGGCTGTCGGCGACCGGCCTGCGCACGATCGAGGCGACCAGCTTCGTCAGCCCGAAGTGGGTGCCGCAGCTGGCCGATGCCGCCGAGGTCTTCGCCGGCATCGCCCGTCGTCCCGGCGTCGCGTACCCGGTGCTGGTGCCGAACGTGCAGGGCTACGAGCGCGCCCGCGCGGTCGGCGTCGAGGAGATCGCGGTGTTCACCGCGGCATCCGAAGCCTTCAATCGCAAGAACATCAATGCCGGCATCGACGAGTCCATCGAGCGCTTCATCCCGGTGATCGAACGCGCGCGCGCCGACGGCGTGCAAGTGCGCGGCTATGTTTCCACCGTGCTCGGCTGCCCGTACCAGGGCGAAGTGCCGTTGCGCGACGTGGTGCGCGTCGCGCAGCGCCTGCACGAACTGGGCTGCTACGAGATCTCGCTCGGCGACACCATCGGCGTCGGCACGCCGGAGCAAGGCGCGCGCCATGCTGCGCGCGGTCGCCGCCGCGGTGCCGATCGATGCGCTGGCCGTGCATTTCCACGACACCTACGGCCAGGCGCTGGCGAACATCCTCGCCTGCCTGGAAGAAGGCGTGTCCGTGGTCGACAGCGCCGTCTCCGGCACCGGCGGCTGCCCGTACGCGAAGGGCGCGAGCGGCAATGTCGCCAGCGAGGACGTCGTCTACATGCTGCACGGCATGGGCATCGCCACCGGCGTCGACCTGGAAAGCCTGATCGATACCGGGCATGTGGCTGTCCGCTGAGCTCGGACGGGTGACTTCCAGCCGTGTCGCCAGGGCGCTCAGGTCCTAAGATAGGGGTTTGTCCAGGGGAGCGTCCGCGTGATCAGACCAGGCAGGTGGTTCGTCGGGCTGGCCATTGGCCTGTCCGCTTGCGTGTCCGCGGCAGCCGCCCCTGTCGTCCTGTTGCCGGCACGGGTCTGGACCGGCGATGGCGACGCGGTGCATACCGGCTGGGCCGTGCTGGTCGACAACGGCAAGGTCGACGCAGTGGGACCCGCCGAACGCATCGGCACGCCGGCCGGCGCCGAACGCATCGAACTGCCGGACACCACGCTGACACCCGGCCTGACCGACCTGCATTCGCACGTCTTCCTGCATCCGTACAACGAGACGTCCTGGAACGACCAGGTACTCAAGGAGCCCGAGGCCTACCGCACCCTCGAGGCCGCCGCCCATGCGCGCGATACCTTGCAGGCCGGCTTCACCACTTTGCGCGACCTCGGCACCGAAGGTGCCGGCTTCGCCGATGTGTCGGTCAAGCACGCGATCGACGAAGGGCTGATTCCGGGACCGAATCTTTTCGTCGCCACCCGTGCGATCGTCGCCACCGACAGCTATGGCCCGGGGCCGCGCGGCTTCCGCCCCGATATCGACCTGCCCAGCGGCGCGCAGGAAGTCAGCGGTGTCGACGAGGTCATCCGCGCGGTGCGCGAACAGGCCGGCCACGGTGCCGACTGGATCAAGGTCTATACCGATTACCGCGTCGGCCCCGACGGCACGACGCAGCCGACCTTCACCGCCGCCGAGCTGCATGCGCTGGTCGAGGCGGCGCATGTGTCCGGACGGCCGGTGGCCGCGCACGCTTCGACCGATGCCGGCATGCGCATGGCGATCGATGCCGGCGTGGATACCATCGAGCACGGTTACGGCGGCAGCGAGGCCACGTTCAAGCTGATGCGCGAGCGCGGCATCGCCTATGAGCCGACGCTGACCGCGGTCGAGGCGACCGCGCAGTATTTCGAACACTATGTCGCCGGGCAGACACCGCCGACGGCGCGCATGCAGGAAGCCGCCACCGCCTTCGCCCGCGCGCGCAAGGCCGGTGTGCTGATCGGTTGCGGCAGCGATGTCGGCGTGTTCGCGCACGGCACCAACTGGCGCGAACTGGCCTGGATGGTGCGCCTGGGCATGACCCCGGTGCAGGCCTTGCATGCCGCCACCGATATCGCCGCGCGCATCCTGCGCCAGTCGGACCGCTTCGGCCGGATCGCGCCCGGTTTGCAGGCCGATCTGGCCGGTTTCCGCGGCGACCCGACCCAGAACATCGATGCCATTCAACACCCTGTTTTCGTCATGAAACACGGCGCCATCGCGCGTCACGACCATCAGTGAATCCCCATGCCCTCATTCATCATCCGTCCCATCGAACTGCGCGATAACGGCGCCGTTGCCCGCATCATCCGTACCGTCATGCCGGAGTTCGGCGCCGACGGCCCGGGTTTCGCCATCCACGACACCGAAGTGGACACCATGTATGAGTCCTACCATCAGGACGATGCCGCGTACTTCGTCGTCGAGGTCGACGGGGTGGTCCTGGGCGGCGGCGGCATCGCGCCGCTGGAGAACGGCGACCCGGATGTGTGCGAACTGCGCAAGATGTATTTCCTGCCCGCCGCGCGCGGCATCGGTGCCGGCACGGCGCTGATGGAACGCTGCCTGGATGCCGCCCGCGAGCGCCATTTCGGCCGCTGCTATCTGGAAACGCTGACCGGTATGGACGGCGCGAAATCGCTGTACAAGCGCAGCGGCTTCGAGCCGCTGGCCGGACCGATGGGCGGTACGGGTCACTTTTCCTGCGACAGTTTCTTCATCCGCGAACTATGAGGTGACGTCATGTCCGGCCACGACCCGCGTATCGATGCGTATATCGCCAGGTCGGCGGAATTTGCCCGCCCGGTACTCACTTATCTGCGCGAACTGGCCCACGACACCTGTCCGGACATCGAGGAAACCATCAAGTGGGGGTTTCCGCATTTCGTCCATCACGGCATCGTCTTCAGCATGGCCGCGTTCAAGGCGCACTGTGCCCTGCATTTCTGGCGCGGCGCGCAGGTAACCGGCAGCGCCTCCGAAGACGCGATGGGGCAGTTCGGCAAGATCACCTCGCTCAAGGACCTGCCTTCGCGCAAGGTCCTGGCCGGCCATATCAGGAAGGCCGTGGCCTTCAACGCATCCGGCGAGAAGCCGGCGCGCGCCAGGGCCCCGGCCAGGCCGGCACCGGCAGTGCCACCGTTCTTCGCCGCCGCGCTGAAAGCGAACAAGGATGCACGCAAGACTTTCGATGCCTTCAGCCCGGGCAACCAGCGCGAATACGTCGACTGGCTGGCCGAGGCGAAAACCGAAGCGACACGCCAGAAACGCCTCGCCACCGCCCTGGAATGGCTGGCCGAAGGCAAACCACGTCTTTGGAAATACCAGAAGTGAGCACGACCTCTCCATGAGCATTCGCATCGCCACCGCCGCCGATGCGGCCGAAGTCCACGCGATCTACGCACCGTCGGTCATCGACACCGCGATCACCTTCGAGACCGAATTGCCGGGTGTCGAGGTCATGCGCGAACGTATGCTCGGCCGGTTGCAGCATTACCCCTGGCTGGTCTGGGCAGAGGACGGCCGCGTGCTGGCCTATGCCTATGCGGCGCGTTTTCGCGAACGCGCCGCCTACGACTGGATCGCCGAAACCTCGATCTACGTGCACGCCGACGCGCGCCGCCGCGGCATCGCCCGTCGCCTTTACACCTGTCTGCTCGATGTGATGCGCCTACAGGGCATCAATGCCGCGGTCGGCGCCATCACCCTGCCCGGCGAGTCGAGCGTTGCCATGCATGGCGCGCTGGGCTTCGTCCCGGCCGGTATCTGGCAGCATGCCGGTTACAAGCTCGGCCAGTGGTACGACGTCGGCCTCTGGCAACTGACCCTGCAGCCTCCCGAAAACCCGCCCTCGCCGGTACGCTCGTTTGCCGCGCTGCGCGAGGACCCGGCGCTGGAAAGCCTGCTGCAGAAGGCCTCGTCCGACGTCGGGTAAGATAGTCGTTTTACCAACCAGGTCATCCCTCCATGCAGCTCGATCAAGTCAAGGCGATCATCACCGGCGGCGTCTCCGGTCTCGGCCACGCGGTCGCCCAGCACCTCGTCGCGCACGGCGCGCAAGGTCGCGCTGTTCGACGTCAACGACGACAAGGGCGCAGGCCGCCGTCGCCGCGCTCGGCGGCAAGGCCGCGTTTCTTCCGCACCGACGTCACCGGCGAGGAAGGCGTCGTCCGCCAACGTCGCCGCCGCGCAGGAGGCGATGGGCGGCCTCAACGTCGCGGTCAACTGCGCCGGCATCCTCGGCGCCGGCCGCGTGCTCGGCAAGGAAGGCGCGATGCCGCTGTCGCAATTTCTCGACCACGGTGATGGTCAACCTGGTCGGCAGCTTCAACGTCGCCAAGGCCGCCGCCGCGCTGATGCAGCACAACGACGCCGGCGAAGACGGCGAGCGCGGCGTGATCATCAACACCGCTTCGGTCGCCGCCTACGAAGGCCAGATCGGCCAGGCCGCCTACTCCGCCTCCAAGGGCGGCGTGGTCGGCATGACCCTGCCGATGGCGCGCGAACTGTCGCGCTTCGGCATCCGCGTGATCACCATCGCGCCGGGCATCTTCTGGACGCCGATGGTCGATGGCATGCCCGACGCAGGTGCAGGAGTCGCTGTGCGCCTCGATCCCGTTCCCGTCGCGCCTGGGCAAGCCGGAAGAATTCGCCGACACGGTCGGCCTTCATCCTGCGGCAACCGCTACCTCAACGGCGAAACCATCCGCCTCGACGGCGCGGTGCGTCTGGCAGCCGAAGTAATCCCCCCCACTGCATCAGCAACCCGAATCGCCATGAAAGCATCCGATATCAAGAAAGGTAACGTCGTCGAGCACGAACGGCACCGTCTACCAGGTGCGCGACATCGAGCGCAGCTCGCCGCAGGGCCGCGGCGGCAACGTCACCTTCCGCTTCACCCTGTACTCGTGCCCGGCGGCCGCAAGTTCGACCTCAGCCTGCGCGCCGAGGACGAGCTGAAGGAAGTGGAACTCAGTCGCCGCCAGGCGAAGTTCTCGTACAAGGACGGCGACGCGTTCGTCTTCATGGACGACGAGGACTACACGCCGTACACGCTCGACGCCGACGTGGTCGGCGACAACGCCGGCTACATCGTCGAGGACCTCGAAGGCTGCTACGTGCAGATGATCGACGAGGCACCGGTCGCGTTGCAGGTGCCAGCAGCGTCGTGCTGACGGTGATCGACACCGCGCCGGAACTGAAGGGCGGCACCGCGACCAAGCGCAGCAAGCCGGCGAACTTGCAGACCGGCATCGAAATCCAGGTGCCGGAGTACATCACGACGGGCGAGAAGGTGACGGTGAACACGGTGACGGGTGAGTTCGCCGGGAGGGCGTAAACATCGCACTACTGACGACTGACGCCACTAGATTCCGGCCTGCGCCGGAATGACGAAAACCTACCTATCCGTCATTCCGGCGCAGGCCGGAATCCAGTGGCGATGGACATCGGTTTTCACAACGAGCTTCACTATCACCACGGCTAGCCACCAGACAGCTACGCTACGGCACAATGTCCTGCCCAGGGACGAATGACGAGAGACCATGACCACGGCCGGCTTTTCGCTCCGCGCCAGCGTGCTGGACAGCCTGACCCGGATCAAGCGGCCCGATGTGCCGATGACCGTCGCGCTGCGCAACACCGCCGCCGTGGTGCTGCCGATGGCGATCGGCATGGCGACGGGGTATACGGAAGTCGGTATCGGCATCGCCGCCGGTGCGCTGGACACCATGTTCTCCGACCAGCCTGGCCCTTACCGGCAGCGGCTGACGCGACTGCTACTGGCCGCTCTGGCCGCCGGACTCGCTTCCCTTGTCGGCTTCCTGATCGGCGACCTCGCCCTGCCGATGACCATCGCCGCCGCCGTGTGCGGCTTCTTCGGCGGCCTGCTGGTGGTTTTCGGCGTGGACATCGCACGGGTCGGCATGACCAGCATGCTGTTGCTGGTGATAACCGCGGCCACGCCCAAGGACATCTCCGGGGCGCTGATCGGTGCCGGCCTGATTTTCTCCGGCGGCCTGCTGCTCGCCCTGTTCTCGGTGGCCGCGTGGCCGTTGCAACGCTACCGGCCCGAACGCCTTGCGCTTGCCGATGTGTTCCGCGGCCTGGCCACGCTGGCCCGGCAGCGCAACCATGACGGCGCGGATGCGCCGGCACTCACCGATGCGATGACCAACTTGCAACACACCCTGCTCGGCCGGCACCGCTCGCGCGGACGTGCGATGGAGGCCTTCCGCGTCCTGCTCGACCTCGCCGAGCGTATCCGCCTCGAGCTCGACTGCGATGAGCGAACTGGGCGGCGCGCAGGCCAGCATGCATGAGATGTTTCGCACCGACGCCGGCCGCGTGCTCGCCGCGGTGGCCGATGCGCTTGACGCCGCCGAGCCGCCGACCCGTGCCGAGCGTGCGCTCGGCACCTTGCAGGCCAGCGAGAAGGCCCTGCTCGGCGGCGACCGGGCGGCCAACGGCATGGCCGCGCACGTGCGGCGTTATCCGGTCAGCTTGCCGCGGTGGTGCGAAACGCGAACTGGGCCGGCAGCCGAGGTGAAATCCGCGCGCAGGCCGCCGAATCGACCCTGCCCGACGCACTGCGCAGCGCCTCGACCCTGGCCACCCTGCGCGCCAACCTGACGCCCGACTCGGTGGCCTTTCGCCACGCGGTGCGCTGCGGCGTGGTGCTGACCGCGGCACTGGCCGTGTCGCGCTACGCCAACCTGCCGCACGGTTACTGGTTGCCGATGACCGCGGCGATCGTGCTGCGTCCCGACTTCGCCGCCACGCTCAACTTCGGCCTGCTGCGCGTCGTCGGCACGATCCTCGGCCTGTTGCTGACCACCCTGCTGCTGCAGGCTTACGCCCGATGCGCCGTGGGCGCACCTGGCCTTGATGGGCGTGCTCTGCATGGCTTTTCGTTATCTTGCCACCGCGCACTACGGCATCGCCGTGGCGACACTGACCGGCACCGTGGTGATCCTGCTTTCGTTCGAGGGCGTGGATTCCTCCTCGGCGATGGCCGATCGCGTGCTCAACACCGTGCTCGGCAGCGGCATGGCGCTGATCGCCTATGTGCTGTGGCCGACCTGGGAACGCAGCCGTGCGCGCGCCGCGCTGGCCGACATGCTCGACGCCTATGCCAATTACCTTGCCGCCCTGGCCGAACCCGGCGCCGCCGGCACAGCGACGCAATGCCCGCAGCGCGGTGCGCACCGCCCGCACCAATGCCCTGGCCTCGCTCGAGCGCATGCGCGCGAACCGGGCACGCCGCCGCCGCTGCTGAAACTCGCCGAAACGGTATTCGCCAACGGCAACCGCCTGGCGCGAAGCGCGATGACCTTCGAGGCCCTGCTGCACGAAGACGAGATCCCGGCCGAATGGGCATCGACCGGGGACTATATGCGCCAGGCCGCCGCCAGCCTGCACGAACTGGCCATCGCCGGGCGCGAGCAACGTCATCCGCAACCCATCGCCGACCTTCGCGGCCTCCAGCGCGCGCTGGCCGAAAAACTGGCCTCCGCCGACGACCGCGACCTGGCCGAGGCGATCGTCAAGGTCGCCGACCGCCTCACCGACAATATCGACACCCTGAACCACGCCCTGGCCAACCGTCCCGATTGAGCCCCAGCCTCGCCTGCTGCGGCGCGGAAGGAGGTCCGGAGCCGATCTGGCTACACTCGGCGCATGCTCAAAATCGATACGCACGCGCATATCCTGCCCCGCGACTGGCCCGACCTGGCGACCAAGTACGGCGACGACCGCTTTCCGGTGATGACCCATACCGGCGGCCACCACCGTATCTACAAGGACGGCAAGTTCTTCCGCGAGGTATGGGAGTCCGCCTTCGACCCGGTCACATCGCATCGACGACTACGCACGCTTCGGTGTCGACGTGCAGGTGATCTCGACCGTGCCGGTGCTGTTCTCCTACTGGGCGCGCGGGCAATCAGGCACTGGAACTGCACCGTCACCTCAACGACGACATGGCGCGGGTCTGCGAGGAGCATCCGCCATCACTATGCCGGCATCGGCACGGTGCCCCTGCAGTCGCCGACCCTGGCGATCCAGGAGATGGAGCGCTGCATCGACGAGCTCGGCCTGCAGGGCGTGCAGATCGGCTCGCACTGCAACGACTGGAACCTGGACGCGCCCGAACTGTTCCCGTTCTTCGAGGCGGCCGCCGATCTCGAGGCCGCGATCCTGATCCACCCCTGGGACATGATGGGCACGGCGAGCATGCCCAAGTACTGGCTGCCCTGGCTGGTCGGCATGCCGGCCGAGCAGTCGCGCGCGGCCTGCTCGCTGGTCTTCGGCGGTGTACTCGAGCGCCTGCCGAAACTGCAAGATCATGCTCGCCCACGGCGGCGGCAGCTTCCCCTCGACGATCGGCCGCATCGAGCACGGCTTCCGCATGCGGCCGGACCTGGTCGCCACGGACAATGCGCGCAATCCCCGGGAATACCTCCAACGGCTGTATTTCGACTCCTGTGTCCACGATCCGCAGGCCTTGCGCTATCTGCTGGATGTGACCGGCGTCGAGCGCGTGATGCTCGGAACCGACTATCCTTTCCCGCTGGGGGAACAGGTGCCGGGAAGCGGGATCGAGGCACTGGATCTGGACGAGGTCGATCGGGCGCGGCTGTTTCATGGCACCGCGCTCGAATGGCTCGGCCTCCCCCGATCCCGTTTCGAGCGTCCTACCCGCAACCAGGAGACCGCATGACCCGCGCCCGTACCCTTATCCTCGCCGCCATGCTCGTCGCCAGCGGCGGCATCGGCGCCAGTGCCTTCGCCGGGGAGGTCAGCATGGCCGGTGGCGCCGTGCAGTTCACCACCCCGGACAACTGGGTCGGCATCATGCAGACCCAGGGCGATCCCGAGGCCCAGGTTTTCCAGGTACCGGACAGTTCGGCGACCGGCAATACCACCCTCGCCCGCGTCACCGTCACGGTGAAGCAGGTCGCCAGCCTCGACGAATTCCAGCAGTACGTGACCGGTGCGACCATTCGCGCCAAGGGCCTGACCGGCTATGCAGCGGGCACCGCCAGTGGCGCGCCCAACGATTTCGCCTATACGGCGCAGGAAAGCGGCGAGCGCCTGAACTACCGCGAACGCTACTGGTTCAGCCGCGGCCACGCGGTGCAGCTGCGCTGCGCACGACCGGCGGCAAGTGCGTCGGGGCCGGCCTGGAACACCGCCTTCGATCGGGCTGCGATGCGATCGCGGCGAAGCTGCAATCCTGATCGATCCAGGACGGCTCTAGTATTATGGGCGGCGGCCGTGGACGGCCGCCGCCTGGAAACCATCCAATGACGCACTACGAACACTCCCTCGCCTGGGCCGAAGCCCAGGACGCGGCCGATCCGCTGCGCGATTTCCGCACGGAGTTCCTGATCCCGCCGCACGAGGGACGTGACAGCCTGTACTTCTGCGGCAATTCGCTGGGACTGCAGCCGCGCAGCGTGCGCGCGGCGATCGACTCGGAACTCGACTACTGGGGCGAGCTGGCTGTCGAAGGCCATTTCCGCGGCCGCCTGCCATGGCTGGATTACCACGAGTACGTGCGCGACGACCTGGCCACCGTGGTCGGCGCCCTGCCGCTCCGAAGTGGTGGCGATGAACACCCTGGGCGTGAACCTGCACCTGATGATGGTCAGCTTCTATCGGCCCACCGCCGGAGCGCCACGCCATCCTGATCGAGGCCGGGCGCATTCCCCACCGACCGCTACGCGGTCGAGTCGCAGATCCGCTTCCACGGTTTCGACCCGGCCACCTCGCTGATCGAGATCGGCGGCGACGAGGCGAACGGCGGCCTGTCCGATGGCGGCGATCGAACGCGTGCTCGCCGAGCATGGATCGCGCATCGCCCTGGTGATGCTGCCCGGCGTCCAGTACCGCAACGGCCAGGCCTTCGATCTGGCCGGGATCACCCGGCTCGGTCATGCACAGGGTTGCATCGTCGGTTTCGACCTCGCCCACTGCGGTCGGCAATCTGCCGGTCAACCTGCACGACACCGGCGCCGATTTCGCCATCTGGTGCAGCTACAAATACCTCAACGGCGGTCCCGGCGCGGTCGGCGGCGCCTTCGTCCACGATCGCCATGCACGCACCGACCTGCCGCGCTTCGCCGGCTGGTGGGGGCACGACAAGGCATCGCGTTTCCAGATGGGCCCGCACTTCGTGCCGACGCCTGGCGCCGACGGCTGGCAACTGTCCAATCCGCCGATCCTCGCCCTGGCGCCCTTGCGCATGTCGCTGGAGATCTTCCGCCGTGCCGGCATGGATCGCCTGCGGACGAAGTCGATCCATCTCACCGGGTATCTGGAGTGGCTGATCCAGACCTCGCTGGCCGATACGCTGGAGGTCGTCACGCCGGCCGATCCGGCACGTCGGGGCGCGCAGTTGTCGATCCGGGTGAAGGCCGGCCGCGAACGTGGTCGCGCATTGTTCGAATACCTGGTGGAGAACGGCATCATCGGCGACTGGCGCGAGCCGGACGTCATCCGCATCTCGCCGACGCCGCTGTACAACCGCCACACCGATTGCCTGGGTTTCGTCGACGCCGTCGACACCTGGCGCGAGCGAGCCTGAGGCCATGCATCGTCCCCACGTCTTCGCCGCGCCTTACAGCGCCGGCGATAAAGGCTTTCGGATCCAGGCCGTCACCCATCTGCTCACAGCGGTTCCCGCGCGCGGCATGCTCGGTCTGGTCGCCGGCAGCGCGAAAGTGAGCCTACCCGCCCTGCCCGACGGCGTTTCGGCGTTCGGCGTGCGCGCGGTGACCAACGGCTATACGGTCTCATGCGACAACGTCAGCAGCGTCTGGCTCGCGGGCCATGCGAAGGCTTTCCAGGCGTATATCGACGAACTGCGCAAGACACTCGCGCGCGGCAACGTCCGCCTGGACGGCTATGCACGCAGCCTGATCCTGGAAGGCACGGTCGAGATCTATGTCGCGCACGATGGCGACACCCGCTTCGACCTGCTCGACGACCTGCTGATGGCCGAGAGCGACTATCGCGAATGCCTCGACCTGCTACGCAGCGCACCGTTCGATGCGCGCACGCCGCTGGCCTTCGCGCCCGCGCCCGGCGAATCGCCATATGCCCAACCGAAATTCATGCTCGGCACGCAGTCCTGGCTCGACGGCCGCCGGCTGCTGATCGAATACATCGTCGAGGACACCGGCCGGAGCGAGACCGTGGCGATCGATCGCCAGGCCTTTGCCGAACGGCTCGAGCAGGCCTTCGATGCCATGCTCGAACCGTCCGGCCGCCTGCGCGCGGCGTTTCCCGCGCTTGCCGGACACCCCGCTTAGTCGAGTTTCACCTTCACGCCAAGATTGAAGAAGCGACCGACGATGCCTTCCTGGCCCCAGGTCGGGTTGTAGTTCAGCGCGGCGTAGTTAAGCGGATCGAACGCCGGATCGCGATCGAACAGGTTGAGGATCGAACCGGTCAGGGTGACGTGTTCGTTGATGTCATAGCTTCCGGTCAGGTCGACATAGGTCGACGAGGGCATGCGGCAGCTTTCCGGGAAGTTCGCGCCGGTCGTGGTGTTGACCGAAGCGCAGACATTGCCACTCTGGTCGGGCGTCGACATGAACAGACCGCTCGTGTAGTACACCGTGGCCGTGACCGTGGCCGGACCGAACACCAGGGTATTGGCCCATGAACCACGCAAGCGCGGCGTACCCGCACCCGATGACAGCGCGTACGGGCCCTGTGTCCCGACAAACTGCTGGGTCGTGCCGTCGGCAAGGTTCACCTTCCAGGTGAAGATATCGGTGGCGCTGATCTGGCTGATCCACTTGGTGCCGTTGAAGTCGAAGTTGCCGATCAGGTTGACGTCCACGCCCTTGGTTTCGAGCGAACTTTCGTTGACGTAGCCGGCGGCGACGATCACCGGACGCGGCAGCGCGTTCGGGAACTCCGGATCCGGATTGTCCACCGTGATCACCGTGCCTGGCGGCAAGGGCTCGCGGGCGTAGTACGCCGCCAGCGCCGCGCTCGCGCTCTGCGGCTGGATCACGTCGTCCTTCTTGATGTCGTAGTAATCCACCGACGCACTCAGTTCCGGCGTCGGCTGGTAAATCACGCCCAGGGTGTAGCTGCGCGCCTTCTCCGGCTTGATATTGGGGTTACCCGCCGAGAGCAACTCGAGCGGGAACGGACGCACGTAACCGTTGAAGTTGTGTTCCTGCTGGAAGGACAGCGGCGGCGTGCGGACAACGAAACCGCCGGCCGCGCTCGAACCGTTCTCGGCGAAGCCGGGCGCACGGAAGCCCTTCGAATAGGTGCCACGGATCGCCAGCTGCTCGAACGGCTTCCACTTCACGCCAAACTTCGGCGAGAAGTTGCTGCCGAAGTCCGAATAGTGGTCGTAACGACCGGACAGATTGGCCTCGAGGTTTTCCAGCAGCGGCGCGTTCAATTCCGCATAAGCGCCGAAGACGGTACGCCGGCCGATCGTATGGGCGATACCCAGGCCCTGGGCCGCGCCATTCGGATTCAGGTCGGTGTCGTTCTGCGACTCGTAGCGCCATTCACCACCCAGACCAAGGCCCAGTTCGCCACCGGGCAGGTCCCAAAGCAAGCGCGACGCGCGGAAATCGATCGAGTCCATATTGGTCGTCGACACCTTGCTCAGCGGCGGCGCCAGCGCGGCCAGGCTGGCTTGCGAGTTCGCCGACGGATTGAGGAAGTTGTACGTGCCATTGGTGATCGCGGTGATCAGCTGGTTGAAGTTGAGGAAGCCAAAGTTCGTCACATTCAGCCAGGTATGGTTGATGACCGCGCCCGTGTCGTAATCCCACTCGCCCATGCGTCCCTTCACCCCGCCGGCGACGCGCAGGTTGTGGTTCTTCAGATCGGCGGCGCCCGCGGTGATACCGGGAAAGGCGTAGTTGATGAGCGCGTACTGGCCTTGTGCGGCGAACGGGTTGTTCGGATTGAGCGAACCGTCCGGCAAGGTCGGCGGCAAGGTGATCGCATTGGTGTTGTTCGGCGAACTGACATTGATCTGGGTCGGTGGCGCACGGACGGTTGTTTCATTCTGGTAGTAACTGGCGCTGAGATAAGCGGTGGTGTCCTCATTCAACTTGACGGAAAACCGGCCGTATACATTGCCGCGCTCCTGCTCGGCCTGCACATCGCCGTACAGGGCGAAGTTCTGCCGGCAATAGCTGCCCGGATTGTTCGGATCGTTGTCGATGAAGGTCGTTCCGGCGCCGCAGGGCGTCAGCACTTGTGAGACCGCGCCATCGAGCGGCACGCCGCTGGTCAGGTCGCCGGGACGAAGCAAGGTGGCCGGCGTCACCGTGCCAAAGGTCGAGCCGGACGGCGTGGACGGCTGGCCACCGATGCCGTTGACGCCGCCGATCGAGGACAGATCGGCGGTATTGAACGGGAAATCGCGGTCGCGAACGTGGATCGCGTTGTCCTTCTGGTACTCGACGCTGATGTATCCGTTGTGGCCGTCCGTCCGCAGGTCGCCCCCGCCGAGGATACCGGTGACGCGGCGAGTGAAACCGCCACCGTGCTGGGACGTGCCGACATCCAGGGTGGCCTCGCCCCCCCTGAAGCCCGGCTTCATGATCACGTTGACCACGCCGGCGATCGCATCGGCACCGTACAGCGAGGAGGCGCCGTCCTTCAGCACGTCGATGCGCTCGATCGCATTGACGGGAATGGTATTCAGATCCACGAAGGAGCGCTGGCCGTCGTCGGCCAGCGCGTAGTTCGCGCTACGCCGTCCGTCGATCAGCACGAGGGTGGAATTGACGGTCAGGCCGCGCAAGGCGACACCCGAGGAGCCGGCGGCGAAGCCGGCGGTGAACGCGTTGGGGATCGAACCGCTGTTGTCCGCCGAAACCGCGCGAATCACGTCGCCGACCGTCTTCAGGCCGCTGCGCTGGATATCCACGGCGGTAATGACGGAGACAGGCGACGGCGTCTCGACATCGACGCGCGGCAGCGCCGAACCCGTCACGGTGATCGTTTCCAGTTGCGTCGAGGTTTTTGCCGGCGGCGCTTGCGGGGCGGGTTGCGCGGGCGGTGGCGGCTGTGGCGGATTTTGCGCCATGCCGTAGCCACTGGCCGACGCCAGGGCGATGCCTATCAGGGTCGAAAGGAAAGTGCGCTTCATGACGCTCTCCGAGTTTCGGTATACGCCCGCGCCCGGCACGACCCTCCTCGCCGTACCGTGCGGGCAATAGCGGACCTACGACCTCGCCCGACCGGGCACGCCGCTTGTGGTAAACGCTAATTTCGAAAAATGCCGCGGACACAGGACTCGCGGGTACGAGCCGGCCCGCGGCAGGGGAAACTGGCCTCTGTCGTCAAGGTCGTGGAACGGGTCGATGAAACGTAAGCAGCGTGCGCGGCATCGACTCTGGTTAACGTCGGCGGCAGGTTTGGGGAACCGCCGACATTGGGAGCAACCTTACGGCTACAGAATATCTACGCAAAATTATGCGAATCCATAACCAATTCTTTGCGAATTGATGAAGCCAATTTCATCTTGCAAGTCAAGGCCAATCATTCGCTCTCTCGATGGGGCCACACCCGCGGCAGGAGAGCGACAAGTCATTCGCTGAAAGGATCAGCGGCCAAGGCCTACATTCGAAAGTTTCCTCCGTCATTAGTCTCCTCTCCCGCAGGAACGCGACAGGACATCGACGGACAGGATTCCAATGGCCATACAACGCAGGGAAGATGCGGGGGACAGCGTAGCCCGACGCATTCTTCACGAATTACTGACTTACCGGCGACAGCTCCGGCGGAGCAGCGCATCCATGGCCGACGAGGAAAACCTCGTCGCCGCGACACAGCTGCCGCGACTTCGTCATTTCATTGAACGGGATGCCGCGATCGACTTCGTCCTGCCCGCGTTTCCCGTCAAATCGCCCAATCCACGCAAGGTTCTTGGCCATCTTCCCGACATGGCCGAGAAGATCTCCCTGCAGTTCCTCGCACAGCTGTGCCGGCATATCCAGTCGCACCATGCGCCCGGGGCACGCATCGTCGTCTGCGCCGACGGCCATGTTTTCGCCGACCTGATCAAGGTAAGCGACGACACCGTCGAGGCCTACCAGAAGGCCTTGAAGCGGCTGATCGATATGACGCACGACAACTGCCTGGGACTGTTCAACCTTGCCGACCTCGATACCGCGAACGTTGTCGGCCACGACACGCTTCGACAGCGTCTTGTCGACGAGCATGCCGAGCCGCTGGAGCTGATCGAGGCCCGCCTGACG
The DNA here is from genome assembly GCA_963847335.1 of uncultured Gammaproteobacteria bacterium. Classification (GTDB taxonomy): domain Bacteria; phylum Pseudomonadota; class Gammaproteobacteria; order Xanthomonadales; family Rhodanobacteraceae; genus Luteibacter. The sequence continues at coordinate 329,686 of CAWJZF010000007.1, read as the reverse complement.
GACCACGGGCAGGATCTTCAGCTATACCGGTCGATCACCCGCTTCCTCTTCGAAGACGGGCTCCTGCCCGGATACTCCGGCTCTCGCACGGCGCTCCAGCGCGATGCCAGGCGACGCGCCATGGGCGTCATCCAGCGCAGCTGGGCGTGGGGTCAGCTGCTCGACCGGCGTTTTCCCAACGCGATCCGCCTGTCGATTCATCCGCAGCCCGCCCAGAGCCTCAAGCTGGGCATCCACATGATGCCGACCCGCGACGATTGGCTCACGCCATGGCATGGCGTGGCAGTTCGCATGAACGGCCGCTTCGTGCTGATGAAGCGCGAGGAAGCGGAACGGATGGGCGGCAGGCTTATCGAGGTCAATGACGCGCCCAGCCACTACGTCATCGACGACGGGAGCATTCCATGATGTCCATAAGACAGAGCAGGAACGTACCATTCGGGCTGACGCTCCATCCGCTGCAGCCGAAACAGGTGTACGAGGACCTGCCCGTGGACCGGCTCCGCGACATGGTCAGGCGCGAGCGACTGGTCGTGCTGCGTGGATTTTCCTCGCGTCGTCAAGACCCGGACGCGCTGGCCAGATACGCAGCGTGCTGGGGCGACATCCTGATGTGGCCGTGCGGCGCCGTACTGGACGTTCGTGAAGACGAGAGCATGGCCGATCAGATCTTCGACCATCGCCGGGTCCCTTTGCATTGGGACGGCATGTTCAGGGAAGCCATCCCCGAGTTCCAGATTTTTCGCTGCGTGCATGCGCCAGCGGCCGACGAGGGCGGCCACACCATCTTCTTCGATACCGTCGGCCTGCTCTCGCATGCCGCACGCGAACGTCTGGACGCCTGGAAAGATGTCGCGGTGACCTATCGCATCGCACGCGTCGCCCATTACGGCGGTGAAATCCGATCGCCTCTGCTTGTAGAGCATCCGGTCAGTGGCGCGGCCACCATGCGATATAACGAGCCCGCCTCCGAAGGCGAGGGCTTTCTCAACCGGCACTCGCTTACATACCACGGCATCCGGCCGTCGGATGTCCCCGCATTCCAGCGCGACTTGCATGACGTGCTCGACGACCGGCGCTACCGCTACGCGCATCGCTGGGAACCAGGCGATATCGTCCTCGCCGACAACTTCTCGCTCTTGCACGGTCGGACGGCATTCCGCACACGATCCGGCAGGCATCTTCAGCGCGCGCATATCCAGGCCTCGCCGGTTCATGTGAACCACGGTCTCATGACGAATCAATTTTGACTATCCAGGGAAAGGAACATGGCACGCATACTTGTTGCCGCGACGGCCACACCGGGCCACGTCATGCCCATGCTGGGCATCGCCGGGGACCTTATCGGACGCGGACATCGAGTCCATGTGCTGACGGGCGAGCTGTTCCGTGACCAGGTGCAGCGAGCCGGCGCGGACTTCCTGCCGTTCGATGCCGAGGTGGATTACGACTATCGCCACCTCGAAACGAACTTTCCCGAGCTCTGGCAGCAGCCCCCAGGCAACGCGCGCATGGCGTTTGCTTTCAGGACGTATTTCGCCGGGGCCATCGCCGTGCTGGATCGCCAGTTACGCTCGACACTCGCCTCGATCGAGCCAGATCTGATCCTGGTGGAGAACGGCTTCCTGGGCTTGCTGCCGCTGCTCAACGATCCCTCCGCACGGCCGCCGGTTGTTTGCGTCGGGGTGATGCCGCTGGCCTTCTCGTCGACCGATTCCATATTTTACGGTCCGCGCATTCCGCCGGCGGTACTGCCGACAACACTCACACGCAGCCAACTGGTCGACCATGTCACCCAACGGATGATCGACGAAGTGCAGGCCAGTTTCGATGCCACCCTGCTCGACCTGGGCCGTCCTCCACTCGAGCTTCCCTTCCACGACGAAATGATCGTCCGGCCCGAACGGTTCCTGCAGCTATCCACCCTTGCCTTTGAATACCCGCGGAAGGACTTGCCCGAATCGGTAAGTTTCGTCGGGCCATTGCGGCGGCTCCGGCCGCCAGGCCCGGAGCCGGCGAACCTGTTCGACGACAACGACCGGCGCCCCCTCGTCGTCGTCACCCAGGGCACGCTGGCGAATGTCGACCTGTCCGAGCTGATCGCGCCTACCCTGCGCGCGCTCGCCGAGGAGCCTGTTCGTGTCGTGGCGGCCACCGGCGGACGATCCGATCTCGATCCAGGCCATCTGCCGGAGAACGCCCGCCTCACGGCATTCGACGATTTCAGCCACTGGCTGGGCGAAGCATCGGTGCTGGTGACCAACGGCGGCTACGGATCGATCCAGATGGCGCTCGATGCCGGTGTGCCGCTGGTCGTCGCCGGTGTCGGCGAAGACAAGAAGGAAACAGCGACACGAGTCGTCTGGGCCGGCTGCGGCGTCGATCTCAAGACCAGTTTCCCCAATGAAACGCAACTTCGCGATGCGGTGCGGCAAGTGGTTTTCCAGCCGGATTATCGACAGCGCGCCGCGACGATAAGAGCCGATTTTGCCGGATACGACGCCCTGGACGCCATTGCCCGCCATGTAGCATCGCTGGCCGGCACAGCGTAGATCAGCAGGGGTGGCGGATCTGGCCTTCGCCGCGAACGACGAAGCGCTCGATGGTCAGCGACTCGGCGCCCATCGGACCATAGGCATGCAGCCGCGTTGTTGAAATGCCGATCTCGGCGCCGAGGCCGAGTTCGCCTCCGTCGCTGAAGCGCGACGAGGCATTGACCAGGACGACCGCCGAACGCAAGGCGCGGACGAATCGCTCCGATGCGTCGGTGTCGCGCGTGGCAATGACTTCGCTATGGTCCGAGCCGAACTGGCGGATATGGGCGATCGCATCGTCCAGCGTGTCGACGACACGGATCGCGATGACCAGGTCGAGGAACTCAGCGGCGTAATCGGCATCGTCGGCCGCGCCGATGCCGCCGTGCAGCGCCTGGCTGCGCTCGCAACCGCGCATCTGGACACCATGCGCCTGCAATGCTTCGGCAGCCACGGGCAGGAAGGATGGCGCGATGTCGGCGTGTACCAGCAGGGTTTCCAGGGCGTTGCATACGCCCGGCCGGCTGGTCTTGCCGTCGATCAGCAAGCGTAGTGCGACACCGATGTCGGCGTCCTTGTCGACATACAAATGGCAGACGCCCTTGTAGTGCTTGATGACCGGCACACGCGCATGTTCGGCGACGAAACGGATCAGCCCTTCGCCGCCGCGCGGTATCGCCAGATCGACGATATCGGTCAGACCGAGCAGTTCGACCATGGTCTCGCGGCGCAGATCCTCGACCAGGACCACCGCCGCCGCGGGCACGCCGGCGGCGTCCATGGCGCGATGCAGGGCGGCAATGATCGCCTTGTTGGAGTGCACGGCTTCCGAGCCGCCGCGCAGGATCACGCCGTTGCCTGCCATCAGGCACAGCGCCGCGGCATCCGCGGTGACGTTCGGCCGTGCCTCGTAGATCATCGCGATCACCCCGAGGGGCACGCGCATGCGCTCGACGACCAGGCCATTGGGTCGCGACTCGCTACGCGTCACCTTGCCGACAGGATCGTCCAGCCCCGCCACATGGCGAAGCGCGGCCACGATACCGTCAAGACGATCCGTGTCCAGGCGCAGCCGGTCGAGCATCGCCGGTGCGATACCGCGGTCCCGGGCCGTCCTCATGTCCCGGGCATTCGCGGCGAGCACGAGCGGCGCATCGCTCGCCAGCGCGTCGGCCATGGCGTTCAACAGCCTGCGTTTGGCATCCGTGCCCAGCGCGGCCACCTGCACAGCGGCATCGCGGCAGGCGCGTGCAAGGGCTTCAATGTCGCTGGCCATACCGTTACCTCATTCGCCGGCGACCAGATCGTCGCGATGGACGACGTTCTCGCCGTAGCTGTAGCCAAGAATGTTTTCGATCTCGCGCGTATGCCGGCGCGCAATGCGACGGATGTCGACAGCGGCATACTGGGTGACGCCGCGACCGACGTGGATCCGCCTCTCGCCATCAAGGTAAATCTCGACCATGTCGCCACGGGCGAAATCGCCCTCGGCGGCCAGCACACCGCCGGGAAGCAGCGAGGCACCGCGCGACGAGAGCGCGGCAGCCGCGCCTTCGTCGATCAGGATACCCCCGCCCACCGCCGGTGCGTGGCGTAGCCAGTATTTACGCGCGGCCAGCCGCGTGCGCGAGGCCGACAGCCGCGTGCCGCGGAAACTTCCGTTCGCCAGCAGACCGACGACGCCGGCATCGGTGCCGTCGAAGAGGATCGTCTCGATACCGGCCGCGGCGGCCTTCCGCGCCGCTTCGAGCTTGGTCAGCATGCCGCCGGTGCCGGCGTGCGCTGCCGCTACCGCTGGCCATCGCCATGATCCCGGGCGTCACCGCGTCGACGCGGTCCAGCGGATGCGCGTCGGCATCGATGCGTGGATTGGCGGTGTACAGGCCACCGATATCGCTGGCGATCAGCAGCAGGTCGGCGTCGACCAGAGCGGCGACGATCGCCGCCAGGTTGTCGTTGTCGCCGAGCTTGAGCTCATCGACCGCGACCGTGTCGTTCTCGTTGATGACAGGGATCGCGCCAAGCGCGAGCAGTTCGCGCAGCGTCGAGCGCGCATTGAGATAGCGGCGCCGGTTGCGCAGGTCGTCGTGGGTAAGCAGGACCTGGGCGACCGGCTGGCTGAAGAAACCCTGCCACAGGGCGATCAACCGGGTCTGGCCGAGCGCGGCCAGCGCCTGCCGCGCGGCGATACCGGCGGCACGCTCCGAACGTGCACCGACCAGCGGACGCCCCGCCGCCACCGCACCGGAGGAGACCACGACGACTTCGCGTCCGGCGGCGAGGCTGGCCGAGACGAAGCGCGCCAGCCCTGCGGCGTGCCGATCGCTCAACATGCCGCCATCGGGCGCAAGCAGGCTGCTGCCGACTTTCAGTACCGCGCGCCGCCACGAAGGCAACGGTTGTTCGCCAAATTCCGCTTGCATGCGCCTCCAAAGGCCTTGCCTTTACACGTTACGCAATCGCTCCCACAGGACATCAAGCTGCAGATCGATACCGGCGCCCGGCGAGATGCGCGCGGCAAGGCTCGATTCGGGCGTACGTCCCTCGCCGGCCGACGATGCCGTCTCGGCCGCCGCGCGATAGGCATCGCGGAACGGCACGCCGGCGACGGCCTGCTCGATCGCCACGTCGGTGGCATACATCGCCGGCTCGATCGCGGCGCGCATCGGCGCCTCGTTCCAGCGCATCCGTGCGAGCATGTCCGGCAACAGTTCCAGCGCCTGCAGGCCATGGCTGAACCCGTGGAACAGCGAGCCCTTGGAGAACTGCAGGTCACGCTGGTAACCGGAGGGCAGCGACAGCAGTTGCTCGATCTCGGTGCGCGCGGCGGCCACGCTGGCATAGCTGGCACGCAGCAGTTCGACGACGTCGGGGTTGCGCTTGTTCGGCATGATCGACGAACCGGTCGTGTACTCCGACGGCAGGCTGACGAAGTCGAATTCGGCCGTGGTGAACAGCGACAGGTCCCAGGCCAGCCGGCGGGTGTCGAGCAAGGCGGTGCCGACCGCATCGAGCGCGGCCATCTCGAACTTGCCGCGCGAAAGCTGGGCATAGATCGGCGAGACCTGCATGCGACCGAAGCCGAGCCGCGCCGTGGTGTGGGCGCGATCCAGCGCCGAGGTTCACACCGTAACCGGCAGCGGTGCCCAGAGGATTGGCTGTCGATCCAGGTCGATGCCTGGCGCGCGCGCAGAGTGTTGTCGATGAAGGCTTCGGCGAAGGCGGCAAACCACATGCCGGTGGACGAGACGACCGCGCGCTGCAGATGCGTATAGCCCGGCATCGGCAGCGATTCGCGGCCCGCCCTGTCCAGGCAGACCTCGGCGACCCGGCGGCAATGACCCTCGAGCGTCGCCAGCTGTTCCTTCAACCACAGGCGCGTGGCGACCAGGATCTGATCGTTGCGGCTGCGCCCGGTGTGCACCTTGCGGCCGGCATCGCCGAGACGCTCGGTCAGGCGTGCCTCGATCGCCGAATGACCGTCCTCGTAGCGCTCGTCGAGCACGAAGCTGCCGGCGCTGAAGTCCGCGGCCAGTGCATCGAGTTCGCGCAGCAGGCCGTCACGCTCCTCGCCAGAAAGCACACCGATATGGGCCAGGCCTTCGACATGCGCCTTGCTGGCCTGGATGTCGTGCAGGAAGAACTCGCGGTCGAGCAGCACGTCGTTACCGGCGAGGAAACGCATGATGCGTGCGTCGACCTTGCTATCGGATTTCTGCCACAGCGGTTGCGTCATGCCGAAACTCCTTCCAACGGAATGGCGGTGTATTCATCGAGACCGAGCGCACGGTTGACGTTCTGCATGGCCTGGGTGGCGGCGCCCTTGAGCAGGTTGTCCAGGGTGGCCACGACGACGACGCGGCGACCGTCGGCGGCCATCGAGAAGCCGCCGATCTCGACATGGTGGCGATTGGCGATGTGGCTCACCCACGGTGCCTCGTCGACAACGCTGACCAGCCGCTCGCCGTCGTAGCGATCGTGGTAACGCGCGACGATCTCGTCGCGCTTCGCGGGACGCGCAAGATACAGGTTCGTCGTTACCGTCAGTCCGCGGAAGTGCGGCGCGACATGCGGCATGAATTCGACCGGCATGCCGAGATGACGGCTGGCTTCACGCTCGTGCATATGACCGGTCAGCGAGTATGGCATCAGGTTGTCGCGCAGCTTTTCCGGATCGTTACGATCCGACGGCGTGGTCCCGGCGCCGGAATAACCGGAAACGCCGAAGGACACCGGCGGTGCAGCCAGCAGGTCCTTGACCGGCGCGATCGAGAGCTGGATCGCGGTGGCGTAGCAGCCGGGATTGCTGATGTGCTTCTCGCCGCGCCAGCGCTCCCGGTACAACTCGGGCAAGCCGTAGTACCAGCGCTCGTCGAAACGGTAATCGGCCGAAAGGTCGACGATCACCGTATCCGGCTTCGCCCTGGCAATCGCCTCGACATACGGCGCCGCCTTGCCATTGGGCAAGGCCAGGATGACGACGTCGGCGGCCTGCGCGGCCACCGCGTCCGCATCGAGGCTGGCATAGCGCAGGTCGCCCGTATATGCCTCGACCTGATCGGCCAGGCGCTGGCCATCCAGCTCGCGCGAGGAGACGAAGGCCAGCTCCAGACCCGGGTGGTTGGCAACCAGGCGGATCAGCTCGGCGCCCGTATGGCCGCGCGCGCCGACGATACCGATGGATTTCTTGCTCATCGTCAATCCTTCAGGGTGGCCCGCCGGGTCGCGCAATGCGCCACGCAGCGTTCGATATCGGCGAAGTTGTCCAGACCGTACCAGAACACCTTCCAGCGATCCTGCTTGAAGCAGCCATCGGACTCGGCATAGTAGAAATGGTTGATCGCATTGCCGTGGCGCGAGCGCCAGAACAGCCGCGGATTGGCGTCCCGCATCACCTGCCACACGGCGCGGCCCAGGCCCTCGCCCTGGGCGTCGTCCAGTACCGCGAACTTGTCCAGATAGGCGAAGCCTTCCTCCTCGGTGAGGATCATCGCGGCGCGATAATTCTCACTGACGTAGAGACGATACAGATTCGTGTGCTCGAAGTAGTCCGGCAGCAGCACGCGGCCGAAGCTCGACTCGATCAGCTCGCGCATGCGTGCCTTGTCGACCTGGTCCCACGAGGTCAGGCTCAACACGCGCTCGCCGCGACGGACCAGCGTGCCCGAGCCCTTGTGCGTGAACAGTTCCTTGGCCAGCTCCGAGGGCCGGGTGATCGACACCGACGAGGTCAACGGCAGGTCGTCGAGCAGGTCCTTGATCTGCTCGATCTTCAGGCGCATGCCCGAGTGCAGCCATTCCTGCGCGAGCAGCTGGTCGTACTCGGTGGACAGGTTGATCGAATCGATCACCTTGCCCTCGCCGTCCAGCAGGCCGCCGGTACCGGTAAGGAAAATGATCTTGTACGGCTGCAGCACGCGGACCAGTTCGTTGGCGGCGAAGTCGGCATTGATATTGAGGATCTGCCCGCCGTCGGTTTCACCCAGGCTGGCGATCACCGGGATCGACCCGGCGCGCAGGCTGGCCTCGATCGGCGCCAGGTTGATCTCGCGCACTTTCCCGACCAGGCCGTAGGTCGGCTGGTCGAGAAAGTCCGCGGTGAATACGCCTGAGGGTACCGAGGTCGCCCGCGTATCGGCTTCCTGCAGCGCCTCGACCAGGCGCAGGTTCTGCGCCTGGAAGACCCGCCGGACGATCGCCAGCGCCTGCGGCGAGGTCACCCGCAGGCCATTGACGGTGTGTTTCTCGATACCGGCCGCCGAGAGTTCCTCGTCCAACTGCGGGCCCGCGCCATGCAGCACGATCGGGGTCAGCCCGACCTGCTGCAGGAAGGCCAGCGACGAGGTCAGCGCCGGCAGGTCGTCGCGCAGTACCGCGCCGCCGACCTTGACCACGGCGAAGCGCTTGGCGTCCAGCTGCGAGAAGCGCTTGAGGTACTGCTGGATCTCGCGCGCGCTGCCCATGCTGGAGAGCAGGCGGACGATGGTCTTACGGGTGTGTTTATGCGTTTCCACTGTCCACGATCCGGTAGATGGTTTGCGCGTAACGCGCCAGTTGGTCGAGGGCAACCCATTCGTCAGCGCTATGCGCCTGCGCGATGTCGCCGGGGCCATAGACGAAGGAGGTGAAGCCGGCCGCCGAGAACAACGCCGATTCGGTCCAGAAGTCGACCGCGTTGCCGATCGGAATCTCCAGCTCGTCGGCCAGGTCGCGCGCGGCGAGGCGGCGTGCCTCGGCGGTCGCGGTGTCGCCCGCCGGCAGCGAATCGCCACGGAAGGTTTCGCCGAACTCGACCGGATACGGCTCGACCAGGGTGCGGAAGGTTTCGAGCATGCCGTCGGCGTCCATCGACGGCAGCGGCCGGAAGCCGAAGCGCACATCCGCCGTCGGCGCGATCACATTGGCCTTGATCCCGCCCTCGACCTTGCCGATGTTGAAGCGCAGGCCGGTCAGGCCGCCGAAGCGCTCATGACTCTGCGCGGCGACGAAATCCAGCGCCGCCCCGCCCCAGCGGATCGCCTGGTGGACGGCGCTGTCGGTCGGCTTCTGCTCGCCCGAGGCATGGCCGGCGCGCCCCTTGAAGCGCATCTGCACCGAATGGATGCCGCGATGCGCCAGCACCGCCTCGCCCTTGGTCGGCTCGGCGACGATGATCGCCTCGTACTGGGGCGAGGTCTTCGAGGAACCCGTCGATGCAACGTGCGTCGTTCGCTTCCTCGTCGGTGGACAGCAGCAAGGCCATGTCGCCCGTCGTCGCATTCGCCACCGCGACCAGCGCGGCCGCGGCACCCTTGATATCGCAGGCGCCGAGGCCGATCGCCCGGTCGTCGGTGACACGCAGTTCGAACGGGCTGGCCGTCCAGTGCGGCGAATCGGGCACCGTGTCCATATGCACGTTGAACAGGTATTTCGGTGTGCCGCGCACGGCGTGGAGATTCACCGCGCCGGCGCCGAAATCCGTCACCGTCACCGCGAAGCCGGGCAAGGCCGAATGCAGGTAATCGAAGATGCCACCCGTGCCGATTTCACGCGGCGGATTGCGCGTGTCGAACCCGACCAGCGCACGCAGGTGGACCAGGGTGTCTTCGAGCAGCGTGGCGGGAGCGTTGCCGGTCGAAGCGGCCGTCATCGGTTGACCTCGGCCCACAGGGTCGAGCTCATGCCATAGAGCTTGATGAAGCCTTCGGCTTCGGCGACGCCCCAGTCGGCGGCCTGTGCATAAGTGGCTTTGGCCGACTGCAGGATATGCGGCGAGGCGACCTTCACCGCATAGACCGAACCGCCACGCGTTTCGACGATCACGGTACCGTTGACCTTGCGCTGGCTGGAGACCAGGTAGGCCTCGAGGTCGGTCTTCAGCGGGTCGTTGAAGAAGCCCTCATAGGCGACCTCGGTCCACTTGCGGCCGATCTCGGGCTTGAAGCGGTTCTGCTGCTTGCTGAGCACGGTTTCCTCGAGCGCGCGGTGCGCGGTCAGCAAGGTGACCAGGGCCGGTGCCTCGAACACGATGCGGCCCTTCAGGCCGATATTGGTGTCGCCGGTGTACAGGCTGCGGCCGACCCCGTACTTCGCGAATTCGGTATTGAGGAACTTCAGGATTTCCGGTCCGCTGGCCGCCTTGCCGTTCAGCGCCACGGCCACGCCTTCCTCGAACCCGAGGCTGACCTGCAGCGGTTCGGACGGCCATTCGCCGCGCGGCGCGCACCAGCCGATCGCGCCTTCGCCGGGAATTTCCCAGGCGTCGATTTCGCCGCCGGAAATGGTCACGCCGAGCACGTTCTCGTTGATCGTGTAGTGCTTCGTCTTGGCGCGGACCTCGAAGCCGAGGTTTTCAAGGTACTTCTGCTCGTAGGCGCGGACCTGGGTGTGCTCGCGCTGGATCTCGCGAACCGGCGCGATGATGGTGTAATCGCCGAGCGCCTTCACGGTCAGGTCGAAGCGGACCTGGTCGTTGCCCATGCCGGTGCAGCCGTGGGCGAAGTACTTCGTGCCGAGTTCGTCGCAGCGTTTGAGCGATTCCTGCACGATCAGATAGCGGTCCGAGACCAGCAGCGGGTATTGGCCCTGGTAGAACTCGCCGGCCCAGATCAGCGGGGTGACGAAGGTGTCCCAGATCGGCTGGGCGACGTCGACCGTGCGGTGCGAGGCCGCGCCAAGTTCGATCGCGCGCTGCTCGATGTATTCGCGCTCTTCGGCCGAGACGCCGCCGGTATCGGCGAACACGGTGTGCACGTTGAAACCCTGCGCCATCAGGTACGGGACGCAGAAGCTGGTGTCGAGGCCGCCGGAAAAGGCGAGGACGATGTCTTTGTCGGCGGGAACGGCTGGGCTGGACATGGATGCTCCGGGTAAGGGTTCGTAGGGGAAAGACGCGAATCAGAAACCGAGGCCGGACTTTTCGGCCGACGAAGAAGAAACCAGCGAGGCCATCACCGCTTTCTGCACATGCAGGCGGTTCTCGGCCTCGTCGATGGCGATGCAGGCGGGCGAATCCATCACCGCATCGGTCGCCTTGATATTGCGACGCAGCGGCAGGCAATGGCTGAAGAGGCCATGGTTGGTCAGCGCCATCTTCGCCTCGTCGACGATGAAGTGGCGGCTGGCCTCGCGGATGGCCCTCTCCTCGTTCCAGCGGCCGAAATAAGGCAGGGCGCCCCAGCTCTTCGCATAGATCACCTCGGCGCCGCGGTAGGCATCCTCGATATCGTGGGAGACCTTGAGCGAGCCACCGTTCTGCGCCGCGTTCTGCTTCGCGAAGTCCATGTAGCGCTGGTCGAGCACGTATTCGGGCGTGGGGCAAAGCAGGGTGACGTCCATGCCCATCTTCGTCGCGATCAGCAGGGCCGAGTTGGCCACCGCGGTGTTGAGCGGCTTGGGATGGTAGGTCCAGGTCAGTACGTACTTGCGGTTCTGCAGGTTGCCCAGGTGCTCTTTCAGGGCCAGCGCATGGGCCAGCTCCTGGCAGGGATGGGTGATCGTCTCCATATTGATCACCGGCACCGTGGCGTACTCGGCGAAAGCCTTGATCACCCTGTCCTCGCGATCCTCGGCCCAGTCGACGAATTTCGGGAAGGCGCGCACCGCGATCAGGTCGACGTAACGCGACAGCACGCGGGCCACTTCGGCGATGTGTTCCTCGGTATCGCCATCCATCACGCTGCCGACCTTGAACTCGATCGGCCACGCGTCCTTGCCCGGCGACAGCACGACGGCATGGCCACCCAGCTGGAACGCGCCCAGCTCGAAGCTGGTCCGCGTACGCATCGACGGGTTGAAGAACAGCAGGGCGATCGACTTGCCGCCCAGCTGGCGACCCGCCGGCGAGCGCTTGAACTCGGCGGCCTGCTCGAGCAGAGCGTCCAGCTCGGCCCGGCTGTAGTCCTGGGTGGTGAGGAAGTGGCGAAGAGTCATGGGCTTTCCGGGTTCGGTACGTCGGTCGAAAGAACGGGCTGAATCGGCGGAGGACAAATCCGAAACGAAAAAACCCGGCACGAAGCCGGGTTTTTAGTCGATACGGATGAAACGCGTGCGACAGCCTACCCGGCCGAATGTCCGATGTGCGGTCGACGAGCACGCGACGTCATCCCTGCGGCCATGCGGGCGCTGGTCAGGACGTTGGCGGTGTAGACGGCTATGGACAAGGGAGGTTCCGGTGGCGAACGGGCATCATGCCGGCATTTGTTGCGACGCGCAACAGTTTGCGGGCACCGGCGAAACCGGTGTCCGCCCTGCCCGTCAGTCGGCCGGGGACACGTTGACCCGGACCCGCAGGCGCTCGCCCGGGTCGTAGTTCAGCCGCGAGACGTAGACCTCGCCCCGATAGCGGTACTCGACGTCGTAGCCGGCGATGCGGCGCTGCTCGCTGACCGTGCTGACATCGCGGCAGCGGGTTTCGGTGCCCTGGTAGGTCTGGTCGCTGCCGCGGCTGACGTTGTTGCCGACGGCGCCACCGGCGACCGCACCGACCACGGTCGCGGCCGTACGGCCGTCGCCCTTGCCGACCGTGCTGCCCAGCACGCCGCCGACCACGGCGCCGAGGATGGTGCCGGCCGCGCTACCGGAACTCGGTGCCTGGCGTACGACCGGCTGGTCGTAGCATTCCTGGCGCGGGGTCTCGGTCCGGGCGATGCCGTACACCGGATCGACGCGCAGCACGTCGGCCCAGCCATAGTGGGTATTGTCGCCACCGGCAGGAGGACCCGGCGGCGGACGGTCGTCCTGGGCGAAGGCGGAGGTGGCGAAAAGCGCCAGGATCAGCGCCGGGATAACCAAACGGGACATGCGAACGCTCTCCGAGGATGCGCAATGGTTGCGCTTTTCGCGCCCATTTCAACAACTTCACGCTGAATCCACGCTTAGAATGAAATCGCCGCCACGCCGGATCGTGTCAACCGGTTTAAAATCGATAGCTGGCCCCACCCCCGCCCTTCCCGGACCCCCGATGCCGATCACGCTGCACAACACCCTGACACGCCAGAACGAGGCCTTCGTACCGCTCGATCCGGAACGGGTGACCATGTACGTCTGCGGGCCGACCGTCTACAGCTACATCCATATCGGCAACGCCCGCCCGCCGGTGGTCTTCGACGTACTGGCCCGCCTGCTCCGCCGCCATTACCCGAACCTGGTCTACGCGCGGAACATCACCGACGTCGACGACAAGATCAATGCGGCCGCCCTGGCCCAGGGTGTGCCCATCTCGGCGATCGCCGACCGTTTCGCCGATGCCTACCGCGAGGACATGGCCGCGCTCGGCGTCGCCCCGCCGGACATCGAGCCCTGCGCGACCGACCATATCCCCGAGATCATCGCCATGGTCGCCAGGCTGATCGAAGGTGGTCATGCCTATGCCGCCGAGGGCCATGTGCTGTTCGACGTGTCCTCGTTCGCCGATTACGGGCGGTTGTCCGGGCGCGACCCGGACGACCTGCTGGCCGGTGCGCGCGTCGAGATCGCTCCGTATAAGCGCAATCCGGGCGACTTCGTGCTGTGGAAGCCTTCCGACGCCTCGCTGCCCGGCTGGGACAGCCCATGGGGCCATGGCCGGCCGGGCTGGCATATCGAGTGCTCGGCGATGAGCGACGCCCATCTGGGTGAGACGATCGATATCCATGCCGGTGGCGTGGATCTGGTCTTTCCGCACCACGAGAACGAGATCGCCCAGAGTACCTGCGCGCACGGCGGCCATACCTTCGCCCGCTATTGGCTGCATAACGGCATGCTGACCTTCGACGGCCGCAAGATGTCCAAGTCGCTGGGCAATGTCCTGCAACTGCACGAGCTGCTCCGCCAGTACCCCGCCGAGGCGCTGCGCCTGATGCTGCTGCGCGGCCACTATCGTCAGCCGCTGGACTGGTCGGACGGTGCCCTGACCCAGGCGATCCGCACCCTGGATGGCTGGTATGGCGTGCTGCGCGACCTGGCCGATGTCGCCGTCGATGCGATCATCATCCCCGCGGCGGTCGAGGAAGCCCTCTGCGACGACCTGAACACCCCGCAGGCACTGGCCGAACTGTCCCAGCTCGCCGACGCGGCGCGCCAGGCCACCGGCGATGCACGCGGGCCGGCCAAGGCCGCCCTGCTCGGCGCCGGCAACCTGCTCGGCCTGCTCCAGCAGGATGCGGAAACCTGGTTCAGGCAGGGCAATGCCGGCCAGACCGTCGATGCGGATTTCGTCGAGGATTTGCTCGAGCAGCGCCGCGCGGCACGCGCGGCACGGGATTTCGCCCGCTCGGACGCCATCCGGGATGAACTGAAGGCCCTCGGCATCGCCATTGAGGATGGCGCTCAGGGCACAAGGTGGAGCATGGTTAAGGCATGAACGTCGCCACTGAAAACACCGCCGCCGCCGCGCAGGACGCCATCGTCGAGGAATTCGCCTTCTTCGGCGACTGGACCGAGCGCTACCAGTACCTGATCGACCTGGGGCGGCAACTGCCGCCATTTCCCGAGGCCAGTCGGATCGAGGACTACCGCGTGCATGGCTGCCAGTCGATGGTCTGGCTGGTGCCCAGCGGCAGCGTCGAACGCATGCATTTCGACGCAACCAGCGATTCGGCCATCGTCTCGGGGCTGATCGCGCTGGTGCTGCGGGTTTACTCGGACCGCTCGGCGCGGGAGATCGTGGATACCGAGCCGCAGTTTATCGACGCGATCGGCCTGGCCAAGCATCTGTCGCCAACGCGGTCGAACGGGCTGGCGGCGATGCTGGCGCGGTTGAAGGCATACGCAGCCGCTGCGCTCTCGGCAGGCTGAGCCGTCCGAGGGACGAGGGTTTAGTAGCGAGGGCGCAGGTCCTTGTGCAGCCGTTTACATGGGCGTCAGAGCTCGCGCCCTCGCTACTCTTCCCTGATCCCTTGCCCACAAACGAAGAAGCCCCGCCATAAGCGGGGCCCCTCGTCGAGCGCATATAACTGCCGCGGTCAGTCGCCCATCTGCTTCTGCAGATGCTCGCGACGTTCCTGGGCATCGAGCGACAGCGTGGCGATCGGACGGGCGTCCAGGCGGTCCACGCCGATTTCCTCGTCGGTTTCCTCGCAGAAGCCGTAGCGGCCTTCCTCGATGCGGCGCAGGGCCTTGTCGATCTTGGAAATCAGCTTGCGGTAGCGATCGCGGGTGCGCAGTTCCAGCGAGTTTTCCGTTTCGCGGGTGGCACGCTCGGCCTCGTCGCCGACGTCGCGGACTTCCTCGCGCAGGTTGTCCATGGTCTGGCGCGATTCCTCGACCAGCTGGTCGCGCCAGTCGCGCAGCTTGTTACGGAAGTATGCGAGCTGGCGAGGGCTCATGTACTCCTCGTCGGAGTTCGGGCGATAGCCCTTGGGCAACTCGACGTTGGTGGTGGCGGGCAAGGCGTAACGGCCGTCTTCGCGGGTGACGCCGGATTCGGATGCGGATGAGGCAAGGCTATTCATTCGGGATTGCGACAACTTTTCATTCTTGTGGGATGAGCGGCCCGGCACGGCGGACGCAGTCCGCGGTGGCGTAGCGGCAACGGCGGTCGCGGTCTTGCCGGCGGGCGGCTTGGCGGCGACGGGTGCTACGGTTTTCTGCGGCGCGGGCGCGGGGGCCCTGGCAGCGGGTTTCGATGCTGCCTGCTTCACCGGCGGCTTGGGAGCCGGTTTGGCCGCGGCATGGGATGCGGGTTTCGCCACCGGCTTGACGGGGGTAGCCTTCTTCGCGACAGCCTTTGCTGGCGCCTTGACGGCCTTCCTGGCGGCAGGTGCGGCTTTCTTCGCCGCGGCGACCGGCTTGCTCGCGGTCTTGGCGACCGGCTTCTTCACGGGAACAGCCTTCTTGGCGACCGGTTTGGCCACGACCTTTTTCGCAGGGGCTTTCTTCGCCGCCGGCTTGGATTTCGCAGCGCTCTTCGCGGACTTCACTGCGGGTTTTGCGACTTTCTTCGACGCTGCCTTCACAGACTTCCCCCCGGTGGCCGCCGGCGTGGCCTTTTTTCCGTCGCCGGCTTTCGATACAGCCTTCTTCGCTGGCGCTTTGGCTGTTGCGGAACTGCGTGTGCTTTTCGCCATGTCCTTCACCATTGTGGCCCGGCGGCGGGGTGTTATAGCCCAGATGTGTTACCCCAGCAACCTGTCTTTCTGGAATACTAGACGGGTATTGGCCGATACCCAAGCGGCCCGACGGATATCGTGACCCGCCTTCTCCTCTCGCTGCTGTGGTTGTACAAGCGTCTGCTCAGTCCTCTGCTGGGGCAACGCTGCCGTTTTCACCCCAGTTGTTCGGAGTATGCGCGTGTTGCCATCGTACGCTTCGGCCCGTGGCGGGGTTGTGTCATGACCCTCTGGCGCCTGCTGCGGTGCCAGCCGCTGTGCGAAGGCGGCGCCGACCCCGTTCCCGACCACTTCGAGCTGCGCCGCTGCGGCGAGCAAGGAAAACACCCGACATGAGCGATGCCTGGCTGATCAAGAACGCCGAACTGGTCAACGAGGGCCAGCGCCGCCGCGCCGACCTGCGCGTCGCCGACGGCCTGATCCGGACGATCGGCGAGAATCTGGCACCCATGGCCGGCGAGACCGTCATCGATGCCAGCGGCCTCTGGCTGCTGCCCGGGATGATCGACGACCAGGTGCACTTCCGTGAACCGGGCCTGACGCACAAAGCCGATATCTTTCATGAGTCGCGCGCCTGCGCGGCCGGTGGCATCACCAGCTACATGGAAATGCCCAACACGAAGCCACCGGCGCTGGACCGCGAGACGCTGGAGGCGAAGTACAGCCGCGCCGCCGAGACCTCGGCGGTCAACTACGCCTTCTACATGGGCGCCAGCAACGACAACCTCGAGGCGATCCGCGCGCTGGACCCGAAGGCCGCGCCCGGCGTGAAGGTGTTCATGGGCGCCTCGACCGGCAATATGCTGGTCGACGACCCGGCCGTGCTGGACGGCATCTTCCGCGACTGTCCCACGCCGATCATCACGCATTGCGAAGACACGCCGATGATCGACGCCAACCTGGCCCGTGCCCACGAGCAGTTCGGCGAGGCCATCCCGGCGCGCGAGCATCCGCTGATCCGTTCCCGCGAAGCCTGCATCAAGTCGACCCGGCTGGCGATCTCGCTGGCCCGCAAGCACGGTACGCGCCTGCATGTGCTGCATATCTCCACCGCCGACGAGCTGGCCCTGTTCGAGCCCGGCCCGGTCAAGGGCAAGAAGATCACCGCCGAGACCTGCGTGCATTTCCTGCACTTCAGCGACGCGGACTACGAGCGGCTCGGCTTCCTGATCAAGTGCAACCCGGCGATCAAGACCACCGACGACCGCGAGGCGATCACCCGCGCGCTCGCCGAGAAGCGTATCGACGTGCTCGCCACCGACCATGCGCCGCACCTGCTGGACGAGAAGGCCCAGCTTTACGACAAGGCGCCCTCCGGCCTGCCCCTGGTCCAGTTCGCCCTGCAGGCGGCGCTGGAGCGCGTGTTCGAGGGCAAGCTGACCCTGGAGCGGGTGGTCGAGGCGGTCTGCCATGCGCCGGCCGAGCTGTTCGACGTGGCCAACCGCGGTTTCCTGCGCGAGGGCTATGCCGCCGACCTGGTCCTGGTCGACCCGACTCGCCCGCATACGGTGAGTCGCGAGGAAGTGCTGTCCAAGTGCGGCTGGTCACCCTTCGAGGGCGAGACCTTCAGGAGCAGCATCGCCGCCACCTTCGTCAATGGACGCCGGG
Organism: uncultured Gammaproteobacteria bacterium; assembly: GCA_963847335.1. Classification (GTDB taxonomy): domain Bacteria; phylum Pseudomonadota; class Gammaproteobacteria; order Xanthomonadales; family Rhodanobacteraceae; genus Luteibacter. Next base: position 311,976 of record CAWJZF010000007.1, on the reverse strand, counting down.
TCTGGGACGGTACGCGGATCGACGACAGCGTGCGCGGCCAGCGCCTGGCATTTGATCGCTGAGGCGTCATCGATTTGCAACGCCACTGGGCCCCGGCCTGCGCCGGGGCGACGATAGGTAGGTTTTCGTCGCCCCGGCGCAGGCCGGGGCCCAGTGGCGACGCGCTGCGATTTTCTGAAGAGCGTCAGAGCGCCTTGCCGCAGACCGTGCCGTAGCCGCCGGCGACACCCTTGCTCGCATAAGCGACCGCATCGTGCGGATGCAGGCTTTCATGGTGGGCGACGCGGACATGGAAATCGGCGATGCGTTCGTCGGCGACCAGCACCTTCTGGATACGACGTGCGGCGTCTTCGCAGAACATCAGGTTGCTGCCGTTGGCCAGGGCGAAGGCCTGTTCGTCCTCGCGCTTGACCGCGGTCTGCACCGGGGTGCCCAGCGCGTCCTCGACGCGGTCGACCAGTTCGATCAGGCTCGGACCCTGGTCGCCGGCCGGGCGAATGCGAAGCTCGGCGGTGCTGCGCTGCGCGTGCGGCGTGGCGACGATGCCCTGCTCGGAGCCCAGCCAGGCGAAGATCGCCTCGCGGTCGAGCGCCTTGTCGGCGAATTCCTCGGCGAAGCGCTGCTGGATCAGCTGGCGCGACAGCGCAGCCGATGCCGGGCAGGTCGAGGAATACACCACTTCCGTCGTCAGCTCGATGGCGAAGGCGCCACGGCAGAGCATCGCGTCGATGGTGACCGGGTAGGCACGCCAGCCGCTGTTCGCACTTTTCAGGGCCGGACGGCGCACGAGGTGATCGAACGAGATGGTCAGGCGCGCGCTGTCGGAAAGGTCCTTGTGCGAGTCGAGGAAGGAGGCGAGCAGCGCCTTCAGCGACGCGCTGTCGACGACCGTGGCGGACAGCGCCTTCTCGACCAGCAGGTACAGGCGCGACATATGGATCCCGCGCACCTCGGGCTTGTTGAGATTGACCCAGGCGCCGACCCGCGCACTGGTGTGCTGGACGACGCCATCGCCGGCATCATAGCGGACCGGCATCTCGATGCCGTCCATGCCCACCCAGTCCAGCGCGCCGAGGGTTTGCGCATGGGATTGCGAGGCGACGTCCGGGAGCAGACGGGTGGCTTTGTGATCTTGGGTATACATAGGAAATCCCCCGCCATGACGGCGACTTACCTGGCTCAATGGGGTCCGGAACCCCAACCGTCAATAGAAACGACGATGAAACGATGCGTTCATGCTGCGCGACGACGCCAGTCCCGGGCCGCGCGCCAGGCGTTGAACGCGGTCGGCAGGCCGGTCTTCGTCTGACCCAGGTGGATCGCCCGCAGCGGCTCGGCCGCGCGTCTCGTCTTCGCCGCGATCGCGGCTCCGGTACGTGCTTCCAGGCCGCGGAACAGGCTGAGCGGTCCGTCCATCGACAGTGCTTCGCGAAAGCCCGAGGCGATTTCAGCCAGTTGCGCGCGGAGCGCCTCGCGGCGTGGCGCGTTGTCGGTACGTAGTTGTTCACGGCTGAGGCCAAACCGCGCCAGGCGCGCCATCGGCAGGGGCAGACGCTCACGCTCGACGTCTTCCTCGAGCCGGCTCAAGGCGAACAGCAGGTGCGACAAGGCGGCGACCCGGCTGGCCTTCGCCGCCGAGGCCTCCGGGCCGAACCACCAGGCGGTTTCCAGCGACGCCAGCGCACCGTGCATAGCGGTCGCCGCGGCCAGCTGGCCCTCGAAATGGGGGGCGGTGCCTTCGTCGAGCTGTTCCATCGCGGCGAGCGCGGGCGCGACCCAGCGATCGCCCGGCACGCAACGCGCGCGCGGATCGGCGAACAAGGCCTTGGTCAGCGGGTGGCGGCCACCACTGGCCGCGGCGCCGGACAGTTCCTCGGCCCACCAGCCGAGCTTGGCCAGGGCAACCTGGGGCTCGCGAATGCCATAGGCGGCGGCGATCAGTTCCTGCTCGAGCGCCGCCAGGGCGACATAGCCGTCACGCCCCTCGCCTTCGACGAAGGTCAAGGCGATCCGTTGTTGGGGCTGGATCGCCAGCCATTTGTCGATATAGCTATCGAGCGCATTGTCGCTCACACCACGACCTCGCCGACCCCGAGCAGCCGGGCCAGCGCGGCGGGCGAGTCGACCACGGCATCGGCGCCCCAGCCGTGCGGATCGCCGCCGTCGAGGTAACCCCAGGCGACGGCGACGGTGTACAGGCCGGCCGCGCTGCCCGCGAGCACGTCGCGGCGATCGTCGCCGACGAAGACGGAGCGCGCCGGATCAAGGCCGCCCTGGCGACACGCATGCAGGACGGGCGCCGGATCGGGCTTCTTCACCGGCAGGGTATCGCCTGACACCACGGCGACCGTGTTCCAGCCAAGGTCCAGTTGGGCGAGCAGCCCGTCGGTGAGGAAACCCGGCTTATTGGTGACGATGCCCCAGCGCACGCCTTGCGCGTCCAGGCCGGCAAGCAGGGCCTCGATGCCGTCGAAAGGTTTTGTATGGCGCGACATCAGCGCTTCGTAAATGGCCAGGTAGCGCGGTACGCGCGCGGTGATCGCATCCTCGTCGGCATCGGCGAAACCCACTTGCAGGATCGCGCGCGTACCGCGCGAAACAACCTCGCGCATCGGCGCGTACGGCGGGGGCACGACGCCCTCCTCCACGCATTGTTCGACCAGGGCGGCGTAAAGATCCGGGGCGCTGTCGAGCAAGGTGCCGTCGAGGTCGAACAGCACGCCGGTCGGCGCGAAAGGTATGCGGCTCATGTTGGCTTCCGTGCGGCGAGTACGTAGTTGACCGAGGTATCGGACGACAGGCGCGCATTGCGCGTCAGCGGGTTGTAGGCCAGGCCGCTGATATCTTCGAGTTCCAGGCCGGAGTGCCTGAGCATCGCGGCGAGCTCGGAGGGCTTGAGGAATTGCGCGTAGTGATGCGTGCCACGCGGCAGCAGGCGCAGCAGGTATTCGGCGCCAACGATGGCCGCGCCGAACGCGGCCGGCGTGCGGTTGAGCGTGGACATGAACAACTGTCCGCCGGGCCTGAGCATGCGCGCCAGGTCGCCGATCAGCTCGCCCGGGTCGGGCACGTGCTCGATCATTTCCATGCAGCAGACCGCGTCGAACGATGCCGGCTCGGCCGCCGCCAGATCGGCGGACGACTGCACGCGGTAGTCGACCTTGAGGTTGGATTCGAACAGGTGCAGTTTCGCGATCTCGATCAGCTTGTCGCCGAGGTCGATCGCGGTCACGTCCGCGCCCGCACGCGCCAGCGCCTCGCTGAGCAGGCCGCCGCCGCAGCCGACATCGACCACGCGCGCACCGCGCAGCGTGGTGTGTCCGCCGACATAGGCGGCACGCACGGGATTGAGATCGTGCAGCGGACGCGACTCGCCGTCCGGATCCCACCAGCGCGAGGCCAGCTTGTCGAAACGGGCGATTTCCTCGGCACTGACATTGGCATGGGTCGACATGATGCTGCCCTCTTCGGCGTCGCGCCTCAGCGCGCCTGCCATTGGTGAATGGTGATCTTCGAAGCGCCGGTCAGGTGCGCCGGGTCGGTATGCGCGATCGCGATGGCGGTCTCCATGTCCTCGGCGAGCAGCAGGTAGGCCCCGCCGCTGCCATCGGTGAACGGCCCGGTCATCTCCAGCTGCCCGCGCGCGCGCAGGTCGTCGAGGAAGGCGCGATGCGGACCGACGATCGACTCGTCGAACTTTGGCGTGCGCATGACCATGATGAGAAAGCGGTTCATCGTCGGCTCCGGGTCAGATCGCGGCAATGCGTTCGCGCCAGGCGCGTGCCCTGGCGCGCACCTCGGCGACATCCATGTCGGTCAGCCTGCCGTCGTCCAGCTTGCGCCGACCGGCGATCCACACATCGCTGACCTGGTGGCGGCCGGTGGCATAGATCAGCTGCGAAGCCACATGGTACAGCGGCTGGGTTTCCAGCGCGTCCAGGCGCACGCAGACCAGATCGGCCTGCTTGCCCGGCTTCGATCGAACCGACGCGGTCGTCGAAGCCCGATCGCCTTCGCGCCACCCAGCGTGGCCGCGCGCAGCGCGCTGCGCGGCATCGAACGCGGCGGCGTCGTCGGCCACCGCCTTGGCCAGCAGCGCCGCCGTGCGCATCTCGCCGAACATGTCCAGGTCGTTGTTGCGGGCGCAACCGTCGGTGCCGATGCGCGACATTGACGCCGGCGCGGCGCAGCTTCTCGGCCGGGCAGAAGCCGGAGGCCAGCTTGAGGTTGGATTCGGGGCAATGCACCACCGACGACGCCGCGCTTCGGCGCAGAGCTGCGATCTCGGCGTCGGTCAGCTGGGTCATGTGCACGGCGATCAGGCGGTCGTTGACCAGGCCGAGCGCTCGCAGGCGCGCGAACGGGCGCTGACCATGCTTGTCGCTTGCGATCCTCGACCTCGTGCGCGGTCTCGTGCGTGTGCAGGTGCACCGGCATGTCGAGCTGGTCGGAGAGCATGCGGATGCGCTCGAAGTTCTCGTCCGACACCGTGTACGGCGCGTGCGGGGCGAAGGCGGTGGTCGATCAGCGGCTCGCCGCGGAAGTGGTCGTGCACTTCGCAGGCGCGCTCGAAGTATTCGTCGCGGGTCTTCGCCCAGGCGCGTCGGGAAATCGATCACCGGCAGGCCGACCCGCGCGCGGAAGCCGAACTGGCGATAGGTCGCGGCCGATCACGTCCGGGAAGAAGTAGTTCTCGTTGGCGCAGGTGGTGCCGCCGCGAAGCATCTCGGCGATCGCCAGCTCGACGCCGTCGGCGACGAACTCCGGCCCGATCACCGCGGCCTCGACCGGCCAGATGTGTTCCTGCAGCCAGATCATCAGCGGCAGGTCGTCGGCGAGGCCGCGCATCAGCGTCATCGGGTTGTGCGTGTGCGCGTTGATCAGGCCCGGGATCAGCGCGTGCTCATCGGGCGCGACGACGCGTCTCGCGCGGCGCGAAGCGCGCGCGCGCCTCGGCGATCGGCAGCACGCCGGATGATGCCGCCGTCGACGGCGACGGCGTGGTCGTCCAGGACGACGCCGTGCGGCTCGACCGGCACGACCCAGCGGGCTTCGATCAGGAGGTCGATGGGGGTCGGGGTGGTCGTGGTCACGGAGGGGTGTCCCTTGCGGAGTTCGTCGCGGGGAAGGCGGGAACCATGCGACGTTCCCGCCTGCGAGAGATTACGTGTTCGCTGTGCTCACCCGGTATCTCACTGGATGATTCGCGCCTACGGCGCTCTCCCTTCGGGCCAGCTCCGCTGTTCTTGCCCGCTTCGCGACCGGCGTCCAGCCTTCGCTGGGATGACGTCCTGGCAGCGTGCGCTTGCGCACGCGCCAGTGACGTCACTTCACGCGCGGCTGACATACTCGCCGGTGCGGGTGTCGACCTTGATGATTTCGTCCTGGCCGACGAACAGCGGCACGCGGACCACGGCGCCGGTTTCCAGCGTGGCCGGCTTGCCGCCGCCGCCCGAGGTGTCGCCACGCACGCCCGGATCGGTCTCGATGATCTTCAGTTCGACGAAGTTCGGCGCCTGCACGGACGATCGGTGTGCCGTTCCACAGCGTCACCACGCACTCTTCCTCGCCCTTGAGCCACTTGGCGGCATCGCCGACGCGCGTTCTTGTCGGCCTGGAGCCTGCTCGAACGACTCCTGGTGCATGAAGTGCCAGTACTCGCCATCGGAATACAGGAACTGCATGTCGGTATCGACCACGTCGGCGGCCTCGAAGGAGTCGCTGGACTTCATGCGTCATTCTCGATGACGCGGCCGTGCTTGAGGTTGCGGATGCGGATGCGGGTGAACGCCTGGCCCTTGCCCGGCTTGACGTACTCGGTGTCGGTGATGATGCAGGGGTCGTTGTTGACCAGGATCTTCATCCCGTTCTTGACGTCGTTCATGCCGTAAGCTGGCCATGCGTTTCGCTCCAGAAGTAAAAAACCGCTGCGTTCAGCGGTTAAAATGTCGGCTTCGCGGGCCGTAATGCCCGACCCAAGGCCGACCATGATAACCGCAAGCCCCGGTGCCCGCCTATCTCATGACGCCATCGACTGGCGCCAGGCCTGGCGCGACTCGGTCACCGATGCCGGCGAACTGCTCGCCCTGCTCGGGCTGGAACATCTGGCCGATCGCCTTCCCGACGGTGACGCCGGCTTTTCCGCTGCGCGTGCCGCGCGGCTTCGTGGCCCGCATGCGCCATGGCGATGCGCGCGACCCGCTGCTGCTCCAGGTGCTGCCGCACTGGCCGAAACCGGACAGGCCGAGGGTTTCTCCCTCGATGCTGTCGGCGACATGGCTTCGCGGGCAGCGCACGGCGTGCTGCACAAGTACGACGGCCGCGCCTTGCTGATCGCCAGCGGCAGTTGCGCGATCAACTGCCGCTACTGCTTCCGCCGCCATTTCCCCTATGCCGACGAGATCGCGGCGGCTGGCCAGTGGCGCGAGGCGCTGGATCACGTGCGTGCCGATCCGTCGATCCGCGAACTGATCCTTTCCGGCGGCGATCCGCTGTCGCTGGCCACGGCCAAGCTCGAGGAACTGACCCAGGGCCTGGCCGACCTGGCCCATGTCGTGCGCCTGCGCATCCATACCCGGCTGCCGGTGGTCCTGCCCGAGCGAATCGACGAGGCCCTCGTCGACTGGCTTGCCGCGCTGCCGCTGCAGAAGGTCGTGGTCCTGCATGCGAACCACGCCAACGAGTTCGACGGCGCCGTGGACGCGGCCTGCGCCCGGTTGCGCGGGGCCGGCGCGACCCTGCTCAACCAGTCGGTCCTGCTGCGCGGCATCAACGACAGCGCCGAGGCCCTGGCCGGGCTCTCCGAACGGGCGTTCGCCGCCGGCGTCCTGCCCTACTACCTGCACCAGCTGGACCAGGTCCAGGGCGCGGCCCATTTCGAGGTCGACGACGAGCGGGCACTGGATCTCGTCGAGGGCATGCGCACCACCTTGCCCGGATATCTGGTGCCGAAGCTTGTCCGTGAATTGCCCGGCGATCCATCTAAACGCCCTATTTATGGCCTAGGCAGGTAGCATTGGCCAGATGGAAGGTGTAAAACCGAAGAACGGGGTCAACGGGGACGTGTCGCGGCGCACGGCGGCGATATGAAACGTTGCAATGAAAGCACTGGGACTCGGGCAACCGGGTCGGCAGGCGGGTCGCCATGAAACACGATAACGTCATCAAGGTTCTTTTCATCGAGGACTCGGTCGAAGACGCCGAGCAGCTCATCAACGTGCTGCGCAACGGCGGTATCGCCGTGCGCCCGGCACGGGCGACCACGGCCGCCGAGCTGCAGACCGCGCTGGACGAACTGCTGCCCGACCTGGTCATGCTGAACCCCGCGGTGACGTCGCTGAACGCGGCCGACGTGGTCCGCCAGCTCGATGCCAGCGGCCGCGACCTGTCGCTGATCGGCGTGGTCGACAGCCTTTCGGACAACCTGGTCGCCGACCTCTTCGCCAGCGGTACCCGCGGCGTCGCCCTGCGCCACCGCGCCGACCAGACCCTGGCCGTGGTCCAGCGCGAGTTCGAGGCCCTGAGCACGCGCCGCCAGGTGCGCAAGCTGGAGACCAGCCTGCGCGAATCGGAGCGCCGCTGCGACGCACTGCTCGATTCCTCGCGCGATGCGATCGCCTACGTGCATGAAGGCATGCATGTGCGCGCCAACCAGGCCTATCTGGAAACATTCGGCTTCGAGGAGTTCGACGACATCCTCGGCCTGCCTATCCTCGACATGATCGCCAGCGGGCATGCCGACGACTTCAAGAGCCTGCTGCGCTCCCTGTCCCGCGGCGACAAGCCGCCGGCACGGGTCGACCTGCAGGCCCGCCATACCGACGGCACGACGTTCAAGGCTTCGGTGGAGTTCGCCCACGCGACCTTCGAAGGCGAGCCCTGCCTGCAGATCGTGTTCCGCCAGCAGATGGTCGACGCGGCCATGGTCGCCCAGATGCAGCGCGATCCGGTCACGGGCCTCCTCAACCGCGCGCGGACCATGGACATGATCGACCAGGCGGTCGCCGCGTCCATGAGCGGCACCGAAGGCCTGGCCCTGTTGATGATCGAGCCGGACAACTGGAAAGAGATCGTCGCCGGCATCGGCCTCGGCAATGCCGACAACCTGTTCGCCGCGATAGCGGCCAAGATCGCCAGCGTTATCGCCGACACCGACAGCGCCGGCGTGCTCGGCGACCACACCATCGGCATCGTCCTCGGCCCGCGTAGCGACGAGGACCTCCAGACCCTGATCGGCAAGCTGCGTGGCGCGGTTTCCGAGAGCATCTTCGACGCCGGCTCACGCTCGTTGACGATGAGCCTCAGCGTCGGCGGCAGCCTGCTCGCCGAGAAGAACGCCAAGACCGACATCCTGCTCGAACAGGCGAATGGCGCGCTGCGCAACGCGCAGAACCAGGGTGGCAACCGTAGCGAGGTGTTCGATCCGACCGCGCACGAGAAGGCCGACGCCGAGCGCGAGCGCTACTGGCTGAGCCTGGTCCGCGATGCGCTGTCCACCGACGGCCTGCGCCTGTATCACCAACAGATCATCAGCCTGCAGGACGCCAACGGCGAGTTCTACGAGATCCTGGTCCGCCTGCGCGGACCCAAGGGCGACGTGCTGCCGGGTTACTTCATGCCGATCGCCGAGCGCAACGGCCTGCTGCCGGCGATCGACCGCTGGGTCCTCGGCCATGCCATCGACACCCTGGTCGAACGCGAGCGCGAGGGCCTGACCACCACGTATTTCGTCAAGCTCACCCTGCCCTCGCTGGAAGACCCGGACCTGCTGCCCTGGCTGCAGCGGCGTCTGGAAAGCGCGCATCTGCGCCGCAGCACCGTGGTCATCGAGATGCCGGAGAGCAAGGTGCTGACCAGTCTGCGTCCCGCGCAGGACTTCGTCACCGGCTGGCGCAAGGTCGGCGGCAAGTTCGCCCTGGAGCAATTCGGCTCGGGCCTGAATTCGTTCCAGCTACTGACCCATATCGATGCGGATTTCCTCAAGATCGACCGCAGCTACATGACGGACCTGCCGCAGCACCCGGAAAACCAGAAAAAGATCGCGGAGATCTGCACCCAGGCCCACACCCTCGGCAAGAGTACGGTGGCCGAATGGGTCGAGGACGCGGTCAGCACCTCGCTGCTGTTCGCCTGCGGCGTCGATTTCGTGCAGGGCAACTTCCTGCAGGAGCCGGCCAAGGTGATGGCGCGCGAATTCAGCATGGCCTGAGGCGAGAACCTCGCCTCCTCGCCACTGGATTCCGGCCTACGCCGGAATGACGACAACCCACCACTTCGTCATTCCGGCGTAGGCCGGAATCCAGTGGCGACAGTATCCGATTTCAGCGAACGCAAAAAAGCCCGCGGACGTAAACGTCCACGGGCTTTTCGTTATACGCAGCGCGCCGGAGCGCGCCCGTATTACTTGGCGGCGGCAGCAGCCGCGGCAGCCTTCGAGGCGACCTTGGCGGCAGCGGCGGCGGCGATGTCTTCCTTGATGCGGGCAGCCTTGCCTTCCAGGCCGCGCAGGTAATAAAGCTTCGCGCCGCGAACCTTACCCTTGCGCTTCACCTCGACCGAATCGATCGCCTGGCTATGCGACTGGAACACGCGCTCGACGCCGGTGCCGTGCGAGATCTTGCGCACGGTGAAGGCGGAGTGCAGGCCGCGGCTGCGCTTGGCGATGACGACACCCTCGAACGCCTGGACGCGCTCGCGATTGCCTTCCTTCACCTTCACATTGACGATCACCGTGTCGCCAGGGCCGAAATCCGGCAGCTGGCGGGTAATCTGCTCGGCTTCGAACTGTTGGAGAAGCTTGTTCATGGCACACCTGTCAATTTTCGTTGCTGCGGTCGTTCCCGGCCGCACCGTTTAGCCGCGAGTATTCACGGCGAAATTCATCCAGCAATGCACGCGATTCCTTATCGAGTACACGCCGCGTAAGTAAATCCGGCCGGCGCAGCCAGGTTCGACCCAGCGACTGTTTCAGGCGCCAACGGCGAATCGCCGCGTGGTCACCGGAAAGCAGCACCTCCGGCACGCCACCCCATACGTCGTGCTGTACGGGACGGGTGTAATGCGGGCAATCCAGCAGACCGTCGGAAAACGAATCCTGCTGGGCGGAAAGCGCGTCGTTCAACGCGCCCTCCTGTAGACGACCCACCGCGTCGATCACGATCGCCGCGGCAAGCTCACCACCTGACAGCACATAATCGCCGATCGAGAGCTCCTCGTCGACCTCATGGGCCAGCAGACGTTCGTCCACTCCCTCGTAACGCCCACAGATCAAGGCGATTCGCGGCATGCCTGCCAGCGCTTCCACCCTGCCCTGCGTCAGTCGCGCACCTTGCGGACTGAGATAAATCACATGCACCGGTTCCGGGGCACTGTCACGCACGGCCGCCAGGGTCGCGCGCAACGGGTCGATCAACATCACCATGCCGGGGCCACCGCCGAAGGGGCGGCCGTCCACGGTACGGTAGTTGTCGGTGGCGTAGTCGCGAGGATTCCAGGTATTCACCTGCAAAAGCTCGCGCTGCTGCGCCCTTCCGACCACACCGACCGCCGCCGACTGGCTGACGAAATCGGGAAACAACGTGACGACATCGATACGCATGATTTCAAGCCACCTGCGATCGATACCGCCTCAGAATTCAGGGTCCCAGTCGACCGTCAGGCGCCCGGCGGAAAGGTCCACCGAATGCACATAAGGCCCCTGGACGAAGGGAATCAGCCGCTCGCGCTCGCCGTTCCGCACCACCATGACATCGTTGGCACCGGTCGCGAACAGATGACTGACCCGACCGAGCACTTCGTTGTTCAGGGTGACGACCTCGAGACCCTCGAGATCGGTCCAGTAAAACTCGTCCTTGGAGGGAGCGGGCAACTGTTCGCGGGCGACGGTGATTTCGCATCCCACCAGCAAGGCTGCCTGTTCGCGGTCATCGATACCGGGCAGACGGGCTACCAGCCCCTTGCCCTGCGCGCGACCGTCGATCCCTTGTATCTCCTTCTCCACGCCCGGCGCGCTGAGCTGCCAGGGTTGGTAGTCGAAAATACGTATGCGGGGCTCGGTCCACGATTCCAGCTTGACCCAGCCCTGCACACCATAGAGTCCGACAATGCGCCCTACGCGGACGCGCTTACCGGACCCCGACGACATCAAGCAGCCAGCTTGCCGGCTTCTTTCACCAGCGCGCGGACCTTGTCGGTCAGCTGGGCGCCCTTGCCGATCCAGGACTGGACCTTGGCGACGTCGAGCTCGAGACGCTTGTCAGCGCCCGAAGCGACCGGGTTGTAGTAACCGACACGCTCGATGTTGCGACCGTCGCGCTTGTTGCGCTGGTCGGTCACGACGATGTGATAGAACGGACGGCCCTTGGCGCCACCGCGCGCAAGACGAATCTTAACCATAGTAACGAGCTCCAGAGTTGCCGGGTGCCGGCAGGCGCACGCGATGCGGGCGCGGTAAACGCGGCATTTTAACGGATATTGCAGAAAATGGAAGGGGTTGGCCCACCTGGGCCAGGAAAACCCCTCAGGATCAGCGCATCGGCGGGAAACCGCCGCCCATGCCCTTCATGGCGCCGCGCATCTGCCGCATCAGGCCCTTGGTACCGCCCTTGGACAGCTTGGACATCATCTTTTCCATCTGCATGAACTGCTTCAGGAGACGGTTGACGTCGGCCGGCTGGGTACCCGAGCCGCGAGCGACGCGGGCTTTACGCGAGCCGTTCAGGAGATCCGGATGACGGCGCTCCTTCTTGGTCATCGAGCCGATGATGGCGACCATGCGCTTCAATTCGCCATCGTTCACCTTCGACTTCACGCTGTCCGGAATGCTCGACATCCCGGGCAGCTTGTCCATCAGGCCGGCCAGGCCGCCCATATTGTTCATCTGCTCGAGCTGGTCGCGCATGTCGTTGAGATCGAAGCGCTTGCCCTTGATGACCTTCTGGGCGAGCTTCTGCGCCTTTTCCTGGTCGACCTTGCGCTCGACTTCCTCGACCAGCGACAGCACGTCGCCCATGCCGAGGATGCGCTGGGCCACGCGCTCGGGATGGAACGGCTCGAGCGCGTCGGTCTTCTCGCCGGCGCCGAGGAACTTGATCGGGCGACCGGTGACATAGCGTACGGATAGCGCGGCGCCGCCACGGGCGTCGCCATCGGTCTTGGTCAGGATGACGCCGGTCAGCGGCAGGGCTTCGGAGAAGGCCTTCGCGGTATTCGCCGCGTCCTGGCCGGTCATCGAGTCGACCACGAACAGGGTTTCGATGGGGTCCAGGGCGCCGTGCAGCGCCTTGATCTCGGCCATCATCGCTTCGTCGACGTGCAGGCGACCGGCGGTATCGACGATCAGCACGTCGATCACTTCGCGGCGCGCCGCATCCATGGCGGCGCGCGCGATGGCGACCGGATCCTGGCCGGCGGCCGACGGGAAGAACGACACTTCGACCTGTGCGGCCAGGGTGCGCAGTTGCTCGATGGCGGCCGGACGGTAAACGTCGCAGCTGACCACCATCACCCGCTTCTTCTTGCGTTCCTTCAGGAAGCGCGCCAGCTTGGCCACTGTAGTGGTCTTGCCCGCGCCCTGCAGGCCGGCCATCAGCACCACGGCCGGCGGCTGGGCGGCAAGGTTCAGTTCGGTATTGACCGTGCCCATCACCGCGGTCAGCTCTTCGCTGACCACCTTGACCAGGGCCTGGCCCGGCGAAAGGCTCTTCAGCACTTCCTGGCCGACGGCGCGTACCTTGACCCGTTCGATCAGCGCCTGCACCACTGGCAGGGCCACATCCGCCTCGAGCAGGGCAATGCGCACCTCACGCAGGCTCTCGCGGATGTTTTCCTCGGTCAGCCGACCGCGCCCGCGCAAGCGGTCGACGGTGGCGGAAAGGCGCGTGCTGAGCGATTCGAACATGGCGAGCCGACGATAATCAGAGAAACGAAGCGCGGATCATACCGCAGAAAGATCCCATCTCCCCTCCAGGGGGAAGGTGCCCGAGGGGCGGATGGGGGTGCACGAGCGCCCACTGACGGCATCGAGGGCGCTCGCGACACCAGGTTTGCACTTCTTATTACTTCACGACGCCACAAACGATTCGCGCCCCGCCGCCGCCCAGCGCCTCGGGGTGGTCGGAGTGGTTGTCGCCACCGGCATGGATCATCAGCGAATGGCCTTTGAGCTCGCTCAGCTGCTTCAGCCGCGGGGCCAGCACCTCGGTCGTGCTCTTGCCATCGGCGGTGACGGTCAGGGCCGGCAGATCGCCCAGATGGCCGGTATCGACATAGGGCCCCTCATGCTTGTCGGTCTTGCCCGGGTCCAGATGGCCGCCGGCGGCCAGGGCCGCGCCCTTCTTGCCATCCTTCTCCCCCGGATCGCAGCTCGGGTTCGCATGCAGATGGAAGCCATGCACGCCGGGCGCGAGCCCCTGCAGGTCCGGGGCGAAGACCAGGCCGTACTTGCTCTCGGTGACGGTGATCGTGCCGGCCGGGGCACCGATACCATCGGCGGAAACGGCATTCATGCGCACGCTGAGCGAGTTCGTGGCGGCTTGCGCGCCGACACATCCGAGCGCGGCGATAACGGCACAGGCGATTCGTTTCATGGGCTTCGTCTCCTCTTCGAAAGAACTTTCGATACTGCACTCCATGTCGAGGGAGTGTCCACGCCCGCGAATTCCTGCTGGCCGCCTAACGGGCATGCGCGACTGTCTTGTGCGTGCGCGGGAAGCAGGCCAATGTAACCCTCAGGCCTGTTACGGCCACCCTTCCCTAGGAGCGTCCATGCGTCACCGTTCCCGTTTCGCCGCGCTTGCCCTGCTCTGCCTCGCGCCGCTGGCCGCCTCCGCGTCCCAGGGCTACGTCACCGGCAACGTCAACCTTCGCGCCGGTCCGGACCTGGGGTATCCGCCCATCATGACGGTGCCGACGGGCAGCGACATCGATATCCAGGGCTGCCTGGACGATTACAGCTGGTGCGACGTGATCGTCGCCGGGAACCGCGGCTGGGTCGTCGGCAATTACATCCAGTACGTGTATGAAGACCAGCGCGTCTACGTGCCCGATTACGGCCCGCGCCTGGGGATCCCGGTGGTGACCTTCGTTATCGGCACCTACTGGGGCAACTATTACCGCAACCGTTCGTTCTATCACCAGCGCGATTACTGGTACAGCCGGCCGATGCCGCATCGCCCGCCGCCGCCGCGGCCGGGATATCGCCCACCATCGCGCCCGCCGGGCTGGGATCATCGCCCGGGTGGCGACTACCGTCCGCCGGGTGGCGATCATCGGCCGCCGCCGCGTCCGAATCCCGGTAACGATCATCGACCGCCGCCACGTCCGAATCCGGGTGGCGAAAACCGGCCGCCGCCGCGCCCGAATCCGGGTGGTGACAACCGACCGCCAGGTGGCGGCCGCCCGCCGGGCGGCAATGGACCGGGTCGGCCACCGGAAGGCGGGCATGGACCGGGCGGACGCCCACAGGAAAACCACCAGCAGGCGCGTCCTGCGCCAAATCGTGACGACGGCAAGAACGACGACCACAAGTAGGTGAAACCCGCACTCGTCGCGATTGGTTTTAGCGTGGCTGCAACAAGTCCCAGCGGTTACCGTATAAATCCTCGAATACCGCCACGGTTGCGTAAGGTTCTTCGCGGGTAACCTCAAGGAAGCGGATACCCGCGGCCTCCATGCGCGCCCGATCGGCATGGAAGTCGTCGGTGTTGAGGAACAACCAGACGCGCCCGCCGCCCTGGTCGCCGATGCGCGCCACCTGCTCGGGCTTGTCGGCGCGCGCCAGCAGCATGCAGGCACCGACCGAGCCGCGCGGTGCCACGCGCACCCAGCGCTTTTCCGGTGACATGACGGTGTCCTCGAGCAGGTCGAAACCCATCGCGTCGACAAAAAACGCGATCGCCTCGTCGTACTCGCGGACCAGGTAGGTGAAGGCACCGAGTTGTTGTGTCATGGAAATCTCAGGAAAAAATGCGGGCGATATCGGCGGCGTCCAGCGCACGCCACCCACCCGATGGCAGGCCATCCAGCGACAACCCACCGACAGCGACGCGCTCCAGCGTCTCGACGTGGTTGCCCACCGCGGCGAACATCCGCCGCACCTGATGGTAGCGGCCTTCGGTCACGGTCAATCGCGCGCGACGCGGGCCGAGGACGTCCAGAATCGCCGGCGCCAGCGCCTCGGTCTCCGCTTCCAGCATCAGCGTACCGCTGGCGAAGCGTTCGCCCTCGTCGCCACGCAGATCGTCGGCCAGGGTCGCCTCATAAACCTTGGCGATTTTCGCCTTGGGCGAAATGATCCGATGCAGCAACTGGCCGTCGTCGGTGAACAACAACAGGCCGGATGTCTCCCGATCGAGCCGGCCGACCGTGGAAAGCACCGGCGAGCGCAAGGCGTACCGTGGCGGCAAAAGGTCATACACCAGGCGCCCGGTGTCCTTGCGCGAACAGGTCACGCCGAGCGGCTTGTTGAGCATCAGGGTCAGCCCGACCGGCGGATCCAGCGGCTCGCCATCGACGAGGATGTCCTCATGCCCGGCCTTGTCGTCGGCGTAAAGCACCTCGCCACGAACGTCGGTGATCGCGCCCTCGCGGAACATCGCGGTCACCTGCTTGCGGCTGCCATAGCCCAGGTTGGCGATCAGTCGTACCAGTCTCATGTTTTCACTCCCTTCGCCGCGATCACTTTGAAACCATCCTGCACGGTGACCGCGCGGACGTCGTCGAAGCGCGCGGCGAGCATCGATTCATAAGGCAAATGGCGGTTGGCCACCATCCAGAATTCGCCGTGCGGGAGCAGCGCATCGGCGGCGCGCGCGATAAAGGCGCGACCGAGTTCAGGCAGGTCGGCCCTGCCCTGATGGAACGGCGGGTTGCTGACGATGGCATCGTAGCGATGCGGCAGGCCCTGGGTGACGTCGTGCCAGAACACCTCGAAGGGGACCTGGCGTCCGGCTCGCCCAAGGTTGATCCGCGCCGGCTCCAGGGCACGCGCTTCGGCCTCGTACAGATCGATCGCCGTCACGCCCGGACAGCGCGCGATCGCTTCGCACGACAGGTACCCATAACCGGCGCCGAGGTCGGCGACGCGACCTTTCAGCGAAACCGGCAGATGCGTCGCCAACAAGGCAGACGCGGCGTCGACGCGATCCCAGGCGAACAGGCCGGGTCGGCTGACGAAGCGCCCGTCGCCGATCGGCTGCACCGCGTCCAGCGCGGACCACGCCTGAACCGCCTCCGGGACGCCGTCGAGCGGTGGCGTCCAGAACACGCGGCATTTGTACTTCGACAGGTTTTGCACGCTACCCGCCAGCGTTGCCAGGTCGGCCTCGCCGGACTTCGCCCCTTCCGCGTTGGGCATGGCGGCCACGACGATACCGCCAGGGGCGGCATGCGCGATCGCCCGCGCCATCAGCGCGCGGGCCTCATCGCGCTGGCGCGGGGGCAGCACCAGGACCAGCGGAAACCGTTCGTCGGGCGCGCGTTCCAGGGCGTGGAAGCCCGAACGCGCCAGCGCATCGGCGAACGGCTTGAAACTCTGCGCGAACACCCAGCCCGCCTGCCGCCGTTCGCGCAGCACGAAACCGTCGCGCGCGCGCAGGAACAGCACGCGCCCGTCCGCCGGCCAGGCCAGCTCGCCGTTGTCGAAGGGGACGAACAGGGCGTCGAGCGCCGGGTCCGCTGCCTGGAAAGCCACCAGAAGTGCGCCTGTGGGGTCGTGAGAACAGGCGATTCTACATCCAGCCGATGAGCCGTCCGCCGCCATCTGTCAAACTACGCGGATGCTTCGACTCACCGAACTCCAGCTTCCCCTCGATCATGCCGAAGGCGCCCTGCGCGCGGCGATCCTCAAGCGCCTGGCCATCGCCGACGCCGACCTGCTCTCGGTCACCCTGGCACGACGCAGCTACGACGCGCGCAAGAAGAGTGCCGTGGTGCTCACCTATGTGGTCGATGTCGACGTCCGCGACGAGGCCGCCGTGCTGGCGGCCGGCCACGCGCAGGTCATGCCGACACCGGACACCCACTACCAATTCGTCACCAGGGCGCCGGCGAACCTCCCGACGCGCCCGATCGTCATCGGCATGGGGCCGTGCGGCATTTTCGCCGCGCTGATCCTTGCGCAGATGGGCTTCCGCCCCATCGTGCTCGAACGCGGCACCTCGGTGCGCCAGCGCACGAAGGACACCTGGGGACTGTGGCGCGGACGGGAACTCACGCCCGAGTCGAACGTGCAATTCGGCGAAGGCGGCGCCGGCACCTTCTCGGACGGCAAGCTGTGGACCCAGATCAAGGATCCGAAGCACTACGGCCGCAAAGTGCTGACCGAGTTCGTCAAGGCGGAGGCCCCGGAGGAAATCCTCTATGTCAGCAAGCCGCATATCGGCACCTTTCGCCTGGTCAAGATGATGGAGCAGATGCGCGCCAGCATCGAGGCGCTCGGCGGTGAGTTCCGTTTCCAGCAAAAGGTCGACGACGTCCTGATCGAGGACGGTCGCATGCGCGGCGTGGTGCTGGCCGGCGGCGAGACGCTCGCCGCCTCGCATGTCGTGCTGGCGATCGGCCACAGCGCGCGCGATACCTTCCAGATGCTTTACGACCGCGGCGTGTACATGGAGGCCAAGCCGTTCTCGCTGGGCTTCCGTATCGAGCACCCGCAATCGCTGATCGACCGCGCGCGCTTCGGCCCCAGCGCCGGGCACCCATTACTCGGTGCCGCCGACTACAAGCTCGTGCACCATTGCAGGAACGGACGCTCGGTCTATAGCTTCTGCATGTGCCCCGGCGGCACGGTGGTCGCGGCAACCTCGGAACCCGGCCGCGTCGTCACCAACGGCATGAGCCAGTACTCGCGCGACGAGCGCAATGCGAACAGCGGCATCGTCGTCGGCATTTCCCCGGAACAGGACTATCCGGGCCATCCGCTGGCCGGGATCGACCTGCAGCGGCACTGGGAATCGCGAGCCTACGAACTGGGCGGCCGCAATTACGACGCCCCGGGGCAGCTGGTCGGCGACTTCGTCGCCAGGCGCGCGTCGACGGCGCTGGGCTCGGTCGAGCCCTCGTATAAGCCTGGCGTCCGCCTGGGCAGCCTCGACGAGGCCTTGCCCGACTATGCGATCGAGGCCATCCGCGAGGCAATCCCGGCCTTCGAGAAGCAGATCCGCGGCTTCGCCATGCACGATGCGGTGCTCACCGGGGTGGAAACCCGGACCTCCTCGCCCGTACGCATCAGGCGTGACGACCACAGCCTCGAGAGCCTGAATACGCGTGGCCTTTACCCGGCCGGCGAGGGCGCAGGCTACGCCGGGGGTATCATGTCCGCGGCGATCGACGGTATCCGCGTCGCCGAGGCACTGGCCCTCGACATGACGGGAGCAACGGCATGAGCGACACGCCCCAGGAAAAACCCGAGCCGGGCGACGACAGCTGCCCGATCTGCGGCGGCGACGGCGAAGTCTGCTATATCGACGAGGAAGTCGGCTGCCGCGTCTGCGAGCCCTGCCCCATCTGCCACCCCGTCGTGCCGCCGCGCCCGGTTTAGGTCTGCGGAGCCATCGCTGGAACCGTGGCGTCGATGCGTGAGGCGTCCAGGCTCCGCTCGATCCGATGGCTGAATTCGTCCAACGTGCATTCCGTCGGCTTGCCGCAACCGCTCATCGACACCGGCCTGGCCGTCAGCGCATCGAACCGGTTATGGCGCAGGTCGTCCAGCGTCGGCATGAGCGTCCGCGTGCGTACCACGTAACGACCGGCCTGCTCGACCAGATCGAAGACCAGCGCACCGCCGGGCGGGTAATCGTCCGGGCGATCGGTTTCGTGCCAGTCGACACCGAGCACCCCGGCGACATTGGCCAGGTTGGTGTCATGGCCGACGAGGACCAGGACGCGTGTCGACGACGGCGTCAGCACCTCGACGCCAGGTTTCTTGCCGGCGGCGTTTTCCAGGGTGGCGAGGATGTGCGCCATCAGGTTCGAACCGGCACGCGATGCGGCAGGCTGGCTTTTCTTCGAGGCCGCGAACTGCGCGTTGTGCAAGGTGATCAGGCGACCGATGCTCGCCACGTCCGCGCGCCCCCAGCCGACATCGGCCAGCGGCATGCCTTGCACGTAGGACAGCATCAGGTTCTCGCTCAACGAGCCGGCGCTCTTCATGTCCAGTGGCTTCTTGCCGTTGTCGCGGGCCGCGGCAAGGCAGGCAACGTCGTTACAGCCGAGCATTACCTGCTGCAGTTCGGCCAGGGCCGGCGGAACGGGCGACGCCGGCGCGGCGGCGTCGCTGTCGTCATCATCGCCCTTGCCATAGTGGAAAAGCGGGTTATTGGTTCCCGCGGGCAGTCCACGGAAAGCCAGGCCGCAACCCGGCGCCAGGCCCGCGACCAGGGCTTTCGCACTGGCGCGGTTGCGTGGCGTGCTGTCGCCGATCACATCCAGACCCGCGGGGGTTGCGCATGCCTTCGCCAGCACGCCCTCGGTGACGAGCCGCTTTCGATAGCTCTCGCCCAGGGCACGCATCCCCTCCTCGCCATGCGGCGTCAGGATGCCCGGCGCGACCGGCCAGGCGGGCCACGCCTGGCTGGCATACACGCCGAGTTTCTCCGGCGCGCTGGTCGGCGAGCGTACGCCGTGCCGCATCAGCACGACCTCCAGGCGGACATGTTCCACCGGCGCGGCGTAGCCCAGCGCCGGCAGCACGCCGGCGATCAGCAGCGCAAAACGAAAAGCGGTCCTCATTACAGCTTCACCGACAGGTCGAGGAAGATGCCGCGGCCCGGCAGGCCGAAGTACAGCGCATCGCCGCTCACCGCCTGGGTGCCTGCATAGGCGGTGAACTTGTGCACGTTGAACACGTTGTTGACGTCGACGCTGATCGAGTATCCCTTGGTCCCTAGCGGACCGTGATCGGTACGGTAGCCCGCGGCGGCATCGACGCTGACGTAGCCGGCGATACGCTGGCTGTTCTGGAACACGGTATCCCCGGCATCGTTGGTGGTGTTGTCCAGGCCGTACTGCTCGCCGAGGAACTTGCCCATCAACGACCCGAAGTAACCCTGGTCGCTGCTGTAGAGCAGGCCAAGCGCCGCGGTGATCTTCGGCGTACCGGCGACCTGCACGTTGCTGTGCTTGTAGGTCGCCTCGTTGTAGCTCGCATTGCCATACAGGCTGAGCTCATGGGTCAGCGCGTAGGTGCCCTCCGCTTCGGCGCCACGGTAGATCGCGCCGCCGCCATTGATAAATGTGTCTTCATTGCCTTCCGGCGTGGAAACCTCGGTCTCGCTGATGAAGTTGGAGAAATCGATGTAGTAGACATCGGCGCCGAAGGTGAATTCGCGCGAGGCGAAGGCCGTGCCCAACTGGTAGTTGGTGGTGAGCTCGGGCTTCAGTCCCTTCGAGCCGTTGACCTGGATGACGTCGATCGGCGGCGCCAGGAAGCCCTTCGCCGCCTGCAGATAGGCGCTCCACGAGTCGCTCAGGCGATCGTGCACGCTTATGCTCGGCAAGGTCGCGTGGTAAGTAGCCTCGTCATGCGCCGGCACCGGCGGGGATACCTTGTTCAGGGGCGCGTCGAGGCTGCGGGTCACTTCCGAATAGCGCACGCCGGGGCTGACCGTGATCGTATCGCTGACCTTCCAGTCGTATTGCAGGTAGGGCTGCACGGTATCGGTACGGTCGTCGAGCAGGTAATTGTCGATCGGGCCGTACTTGGTGCCGGTCTTCTGGTTGGTCGTGAAATCCACGGGGAACTGGTAACGGGCGTCGAGGCTGCGCTCGAGCCAGACACCGGTCAGCAGCGTACCGGGACCGAGGTCGCGACCCAGGCGCAGCACGTCGCCGAACGAATGGAAGCCCGAATCGGCCAGCTTGCCCGGCACGTCGGTCTTGCTGGTGGCGATCTTCTTGCCCTTCGCGTCATAGAAGGTCACGCCGTTGTCGGCCGGATCGTTGTCCGAGGCGTCGTTGGCCTTGCGCGCCCAGTGGTCGAAGGTATTGAGGTAGACCTTGTTGTCGACATCCCAATCGCCGAGTTTGCTGGCCAGGTCGACGTAGGTGAAGCTCGAGTAATACGCGGCATTGTTGTAGCCGGTATAGCTTTGCAACGCGGGGTTGTTGGTCAACCCGTAGCGCCAGCCGAAATCGGCGATCTCCTGTTTCGTCGCGCCCTGAACGGTGTTCTGGTGCTCGCGGTTGTAGCTGGTGACGAAGGTCAGGCTGGTGTCTTCGCCGAGCTTCGTGATCGTCTTCAGGAAGATATGTTCGCGGCGATCGTCGGTACCCTTCAGATAGGTATCGCTCGATTCCTTGGAGATATCGGCGAACACCTTGGTATTGCCGAAGCTCTCGTCGGCGGTGACGCCGCCGGCCTTCGTGTCCCAGCTACCGATGGTCAGGTAAGGCGTGATGCCCGGTTCGTCGCTGGGATCGCGCGAGCGCAAGGCAACCGTACCGCCGAAGGTGGCATTGCCGATGGTGCTGCCGCCGCCCGGGCCGCGATCGATCTCCGCCTGGCCGAGCACATGGTTGTTGAAATACGCCGAGGTGGTGTGGTGCAGGTCGCTGGCATCGCCGAACGGAATGCCGTCGAAGGTGATGTTGAACTGGCCGTCCTGGAAGCCACGGATGCTGATGCCTTCGTTCTTGCCCAGGCCCGGGCCTTCCGGCGAGGTCACGGTGACGCTGGGCGCGTACTTGATGATGTCGTCGAAGTTCGCATTGAAGCGCAGGCCGTCGCGGATGAAGCGCTCGTCGATCACCGAGGTCGGCTGGGTCGCGTCCAGCGGCGGTGCGCTCGGCGCCAGCGTGTCGACCGCATTGGCGTGCACGCTGATCGGCGCCAGGTTCATCGTGTCATCGCCGTGCGTATCAATCGGCGGCAGCGCGCGGGTGCCGGGCGCTGCGGCGGCGGGGACGTTTCCCGGCATGATCGTCAAGGTGGTCGGGGTAACGAAGCGATAGGTCAGCCCGGTACCCTTCAGCAGGCGGCGCAGTTGCTGCTCGGCCGGCAGGCCGCCCGGCGCGCCTTCGCTACGCACGCTATCGGCGATCTCCGAGCCGTAGACGACCTGCATACCGGTGTCGTGCGCGAAACGGTCGAGCGCCTGGGTCAGCGGCATGGCCGCGATGGTTTCGGTGTGCTCCGCCTGGGGTGCCGCGGCAAAAGCCCATGACGGGGCGCCGCCGGCGAGGACGAGGGCGATGGATAGAGTCAGATACTTCCGCATGACGAGCGAGACCTTCGATGGGATAAGAGGAAGAGGCCAGGCGCTGCGATCGCTCGCGTTTTGCCCGATACCTATCCAAGAGTCCCCGGCGCGACATTCGGGTACCGCCGATTCGATGAATTTTTTCTTACAGCGCCTTCTGTGCGCCGTTCGTACGCGACACGATGCGTACGCGATCGCTCTCGCGCAGCACTGTCACCGACGGCAGCGTGGCCAGGTAGGCAACGAATGCATCTTCGTCACGCGCATGAAACACACCACTGATAAGCGTCGCCGCCACGCGCTCGTCCTCGATCAC
The DNA here is from genome assembly GCA_963847335.1 of uncultured Gammaproteobacteria bacterium. Lineage (GTDB taxonomy): Bacteria > Pseudomonadota > Gammaproteobacteria > Xanthomonadales > Rhodanobacteraceae > Luteibacter. The sequence continues at coordinate 289,464 of CAWJZF010000007.1, read as the reverse complement.
CAGCGGCGTGGTGGTATAGGCATTGAAGCGGCGAGCGACCTCGCCCACCGTGCTGCGCTGGAAACTCAGCGTGGCTGGCAACCAGTCGGTGACACGCGCGATATCCGCCGCCGACACCCGGCCGCCACCGTGCTTGCCGACACGTACCTGCTGGCCGCTGCCGAGATCGGCGACGACATTGCCGGTGATCGTCGTTCCGGTGAACCGGCGGTTGATCCGGCTCAACCAGGTATGTGGCTGGTCCCAGACCATCACCCGGCCATGGATCACGGTGACCGCGGTGTCCTCCCCGTCGCGGCGCACGTCGAAGACGGTGCCGATATCCTGCAGGACATGATCGCCGACCGTCACCAGCAGGGGTCGCCCCGGATCCTTGCCCACGTCGACCACGACCGCGCCGCGCAGCAGTTCGATGCGGCGCTGGCGCTCATCGAAGCGCACGTCGATCGCGCTGCCGCGATCCAGCTGGATCATGCTGCCATCGGCCAGTTCGACCGTACGCGTGGCATCGGCCGAAGCGGCATAGGTTTGCGCCGGGCTCTCGTTAAGTGCCCACCATGCGCCGCCTGCCAGTATCGTTGCGAGGAGGAGGCTTGCGCAGGCGGCGATGACCCAGCCCCGGCGCCGACGACGGCCCGATGCAAGTCGCGGATCGCTCTTGGCAAGACGCAGCGGCACCACCTGGCGCTCGGTGGCCGCAAGGTCGACGAGCTCCCCGGCATTCAGTGCCTCGAGGCTGGCCGCGGCCTTCATGTCGCCATGCATCCGGGCGATGGCAAGGTACTCGGCGACATGGGCAGGCGAGTTGCGCAGCCAGGCAAGGAAGGCCTGCTGCGAGGCTTCGCTGGCCTCGTCGCGAAGATCGATGTACCAGGTAGCGGCCTGCTCGGTGATATGGCGCGAGCGGCGGCGATCGGGCGTGAGTACGCTGATATCAGTCATAAAGCGCCATTCCTTGCCGGCATGCGGTCAGTCCCTTGACGATGTATTTCTTCACCATGTTGGTCGAGATCGACAGCTTTTCGCCGATCTCGCGGTACGGCAGTTCATCGCGATAGTGCATCACCAGTACCGCGCGGCATTTGGGCGACAGCCGTTCGATCAGCATGCCCAGGCGCCGCCGACGCAGGTCGCGGTCGATATGACCTTCCGCTTCGCAAGGCGTGGCGAGCCGGTCGATCAGGTCTTCCATGCCCTCGCTGCTGACCGGTGCGCGCTGCCTGCCGACCGCATGTTCCTTGACCAGGTTGGCGGCGATGGTGAACAGGTAGGCCTCCGGATTGCGGATCGGCGCCTCCTCGTCGTGATCGGCCCGCAGCATGCGCAGGTAGGCCTCCTGTACCAGGTCCTGCGCATCCCAGCGATGCGCCACCTTGCGCAGGAAATAGCTGTTCAGCGAAGCGCCCTTTTCGGCGAACAGCCGCGTCCAGGTCTTGTGCTTTTCGATCGTCACGAAGGCCGCCATCAGGCGCCGCCGGGCGATTGCCCGGCCGCAGCTCGGAAACGTCGGAGCGTATGGCGGCTTTGTGACCGGCCGATGAAAACATGACGAAACGTTTATACCTATAAGTGCATAGCTATTGTAAAATAGCTAAATGAGCAAGCGCATCCGCCCGACCGAAGTCACCCACCTGCGCATCCAGTTGATGAGCCTGGCCCGCCGCCTGCGCCGCGAAGCGCATAGCGACGAACAGTCATGGGCCCGCCTGCTGCTGCTTGGCGCCATCGACCGCCATGGCGGCGCGGCCACGCCCTCGACCCTGGCGGCTGACCAGGGGATGCAATCGTCCAACCTTGCCGCCGCCCTCAGGGACCTGGAAGCCGAAGGGCTGATCGCGCGCACGCCGGACAGCGAAGACCGGCGCAAGGTGCGCGTGGCGCTCAGCGAAACCGGCCGCGCCCTGCTCCGCGACAGCCGCGCCCGCCGCGAAGACTGGCTCGCCAGCGCCATGGGCGCCTGCCTGAGCGATGAGGAAAGCGCCCTGCTCGTGGCAGCCGGCGCGCTGATCGAACGCATCGCGACCTACGCCGGCGAGGAACCTGCGTGAAACCCGCACTGGATGGTGGGGAGCTCGATATGCGCTCGCTCCTGCGCGCCGCTCTCGTCCTCGCACCGCTTATCGCGCTGGCCGCCGTGACCGGCCAGAACGCCTGGCTGCAAGCCGCGATCGTCACGATGTCCGCTTACATCGCGATGGATCGCTCGGGCCTGGCGCCGCTCGGCGTCATCCTCCATGGCGTCGCGATCGCCATCGCGTTCCTCGCCTTGCTGCTTGCGCTTATCGTGCCGCCCTTGTTCGTGGCCGGTGCAGCCTTGCTGGCCGCCGTGGCGATCCTGCTGACCGGCAAAGACGCCAGTCTGCGTTCGCTCGGCAACTTCACCTTCATCCCCGCGCTCTATCTCGCCTGCGACATCGCCGAAGGCGTGGCGCCAGGCGAATACCTGCGCCTTGGGCTGGACTTCCTTCCGTTCCTCGCCGTCGCCATGGTGCCGGTGCTCGTGCTTTCATCGATCGACCATGTTCGCCGCCATGATCCACGCATGGGGCGTTTCGCATCGTTGGGACGATTCCTGCGGACGAACGAGTTTGGCGGACGCCTGGCCTATGGGGAGGCGATGGCGGCCATCGCCCTGGCGGTCGCCGCCGCGGCAGGCGTCGCCGTATGGCTGCACCTGGGGCATATGCAGTGGATCGTCTGGTCGGCCGCCAGCGTGGTCACCGGCGATGTCGCCAGCGGACGACGGAAGCTGCAAGACCGCGCCACGGGCGCGATCGTCGGCGTACCCGTGGGAATTGCCCTTGGCCTGATCTTGCCGCACGACGTCTTCAGCTTCGCCCTGGTAACCGTGGTCGCCATGTTGAGCCTGGTCGCGATCCGCCGCTATGTGCTCGCCTTCGGCCTGCGTTGCGCCTGTGCCGCGCTTGTCCTGATGCTCGCCGGCCAGTCGACCCTCATCGCCGCGGAACGCGCGGGCAATGTCCTGCTCGGTTGCCTGATCGGTATCGTTTTCGTTGTCGCCATGCATGGGCTGGCGACGGCCTGGCCGCGTCAACGTCACCGCGCGTAGAAGCCGGCAGGATCGAGTCGTCCGGTAATACGGACCGGACAGGCCAGTACAGTAAAACTGCTGAGGCGCGCGACTGGCTGGCGTGGCATATAGCTGGAACGTCCATCAGCGAGTCCGCCATGACCAGCCTGTCGATGCTCACCCTCGTCGCGGGGACCGGCGCCGCCCTGCCGGCCACCGCGGCGACACCGGCGGAAACCCGCCAGATCGCCGGCGAAGCCTATCTGTGGGGCTTCCCCATGGTCGAAAGCTACAAGACCCTGTATGCACAGGCGGTCGAAGTCGGCGGGCAAAATTTCCGCGCGCCGATGAACCGGCTGGGCAGCGCGGCCAATGTCTTCACGCCGGCAGACACCGCGATCGTCACGCCCAATACCGATACGCCCTACTCGATGATGTGGATGGACCTGCGCGCCGAACCGCTGGTACTGACCCTGCCGACCATCGATGCAAAACGTTATTTTTCCGTGCAGCTGGTCGACCTTTATACCTATAACTTCGACTACCTGGGCACGCGGACCACCGGCAACGGCGGTGGCGTGTACATGGTTGCCGGGCCGGGCTGGCAGGGCGAAACGCCAGCGGGCGTCGACAAGGTCATCCGTTCGGAAACCTGGATCGCCTATGCCATCTATCGCACGCAACTGTTCGGCGCGAAGGACATCGACCATGTGCGCAGGATTCAGGATACCTATCGGGTCCAGCCGCTCAGCGAGTTCCTCGGGCAACCGACGCCACCGGCGGCCGAACGCATCCCGTTTCCGCCGTACGAGGCCCAGAGCGCGCATGCGCTGGGCTTTTTCCACTACCTCGGGTTCCTCCTGCAATTCGCGCCGGTCCATCCTTCGGAGGCGACGTTGCGCGAGCGCTTCACACGGATAGGCGTCGTCCCCGGCAAACGTTTCGTTACGGACGGGCTCGCGCCGGATATCCGCCAGGCCCTGCTCGATGGCATTGCCGATGCGAGGCGGACCTTCACGGATTTCAAGAAGGCCCGGATCGACACGCACGAAATCGACAGCGGCGCCCTGCTCGGTTCACGCGCCGAACTGAAGGACGATTATTTGTGCCGGTTCGCCGGCGCAACGCTCGGCATTTTCGGCAATTCCAAGGCCGAGGCCATGTACCCGGCGTATTTCGTCGATGCCACGGGACGAGCGCTGGATGCCTCGGCGGGTGGTTATACGGTGCATTTCGACAAAGGCCAGTTACCGCCGACCAGGGCGTTCTGGTCGTTGACCATGTACGACGGCCGGAGCCAGTTGCTGGTCGACAATCCGCTCGACCGTTATCAGATCAACTCGCCGATGTTGCCGGACCTGGCGGTGGACCCTGACGGCGGGATCACCCTGTACCTGCAGGCGGACTCGCCGGGCAAGGACAAGGAAAACAACTGGCTGCCATCGCCAAGGGGACCGTTCTACGCGGTTCTTCGTATCTATTATCCCGATCGTGCCGCTCTCGATGGCAGCTGGACGCGCCCGGCGATGCGCCGTTCCGGCTGACGCGCGGCATTGATTCCGGCAGGCATCGGACTAAGCTCTGGGGTGAGCGCTGGCTGCACCCAAGGGAGCCTGCCATGTTCACCCATATTCTCCTGCCCACGGACGGCTCGGAACTGTCCCTGCATGCCATCGACACCGGCATCGCACTCGCGGCGAAGATCGGTGCGAAGGTTTATGCCTTCCACGTCATCCCGCCACTGCCCGCCGTGCGATATTTCGCCGACCTGCTGCAGATGCCGGAAGCGACCTATACCAGTAGCGCCGAGCATCGCGCCCAGGGCTACCTTGCAAGCGTCCGCGAACGCGCCGATGCGGCCGGCGTGCCCTGCGACACCGGCTATTCGATCGATCGCCGCCCCTATTGCGCCATCGTCGGCGCGGCGGCGAAACAGCATTGCGATCTGATCGTCATGGCCACGCACGGATGGCGCGGTTTCGACCACCTGCTGCTCGGCAGCGAGACCCATAAGGTCATCCTGAACGTCAACATCCCGGTGCTGGTCGTGCGCTCCTGAGTCAGGCGTCAGGGGCGATGCCCGCGGTGATCGATTCGGCGACGCGTCGACGGAACCATGCGTGGGAAGCATCGTCGGCCTTCGATTCGTACCAGTAGGCGAGGATCGGAAAATCCTTCACCCGGATCGGTAGCGGCTGCACGGCGATCGGCAGGATCCGGGCCAGATGACCGGCATAGGAACGCGGCATGGTCAGCAGCAGGTCGGTGCCGGCGACGATCTGGCAGGCCGAGAAATAGTGCTGGCACACCAGGCGAATCCGGCGGAAGTCGCCGTTCTGGCCAAGCAGCAGGTCCAGTGCGCCGGGCTCGCCCAGTGGCGATACCGAAACATGGTGCGCGGCCATGTAATCGGCCCGGCGCAACAACGCCGACAAGGGATGGTTCCGGCGCATGACCACTACCAGCGACTCGTCGATCAGGTACTGGCGGGCGATGCGCGGCCCGACCGGCAAGGGCCGGTCCACCACCAGATCCAGCGTCCCGGCGCGCAATTCCCGTTCGACCTCGCCGGCAGCGACGCGCCGGCTGACCACGCGCACAAGCGGCGCGTCGCGTTCGATGCCGACAAGCAGCGAGGGCAGCGCGATCGACTCGAGGATGTCGCGAAAGCCGATGGTGAATTCGAGGTCAAGATGCGCCGGGTCGAAGCGGGCCTGCGCATGGCTGCTCTCCTGCAATCCCTTCAGGTGGGCCTGCACCGCCGGCATCATCGCGCGCACTTTTTCGGTGGGTATCAGGCGATTGCCCTGCCGCACGAACAGGGGATCGCCAAGGTGCTCGCGCAACCGGTTCAGCGCATGGGTCACCGCCGGCTGGGTCAGGTGCAGCACGCGCGCGGCGGCGCTGACGCCGCCCTGGGTGTGGATCGCATCGAGTACGCGGAACAGGTTCAGGTCGATACGGTCGTCGGTGCGATCCATCAGGTTCTCCCGGAGCCAACCCATTCGTGTGGTGAATATATATACATAAGGCGTATTCATTTCAATGATTGCCCGGCAAGGGCGTACGCTGGCCGGAACTGTCAAGGAAACCCCGTGGACTTCGCCCCCTCCGAGCGCACCCAGGCCCTGGCCGACCGCCTCACCCGCTTCATGCGCGACGAAGTCGCGCCGGCCGAACAGGAGTATGCCGCCGCGCTCGGCGGTGGCGGCGACCATCGCCTCTGGCGACAACCGGCCGTGATGGAAACCCTGAAGGCCAGGGCTCGCGAAGCCGGCCTGTGGAACCTGTTCCTGCCCGACGAACGGCACGGCGCCGGCCTGGGCCATACCGAGTACGCACCGCTTGCCGAGATCATGGGCCACTCCTTCATCGCGCCCGAAGTCTTCAACTGCAGCGCGCCCGACACCGGCAACATGGAAGTCCTGCATCGCTACGGCACGCCGGCCCAGCAGGAAGCGTGGCTCAAGCCCCTGCTCAACGGCGAGATCCGTTCGGCCTTCGGCATGACCGAACCGGACGTCGCCTCGTCCGATGCGACGAATATGCAGGCGACCGCGACCATCGAGGGCGCGCATGTGATCCTCAACGGCCGCAAGTGGTGGACGACCGGCGCCGGTCATCCGCACTGCCGCCTCGCGATCTTCATGGGGCAGAGCGACGCGGACGCCGAACCGCACAGGCGGCACACCATGGTGATCTGTCCCATGGATGCGCCCGGCGTGAGCATCGAACGCATGCTGCCGGTCTTCCATCATTACGACGAACCGTCCGGCCACGGCGAACTCCGCTTCGACAACGTGCGTCTGCCGGTGGAGAACATCATTCTTGGCGCCGGCCGTGGCTTCGAGATCGCCCAGGGTCGGCTCGGTCCAGGGCGTATCCACCACTGCATGCGCGCGATCGGCGCGGCGGAGCGGACGCTCGCCCTGCTCTGCACGCGCGCCCGCTCGCGCACCGCCTTCGGCAAGTCACTGCTCGAGCTCGGCGGCAACGCGGATATCGTGGCCAACCTGCGCATGGGCATCGAACAGGCCCGCCTGCTGACGCTGAAGACCGCGTGGACCCTCGATACGCATGGGATCAAGGCCGCGCTCAGCCTGATCTCGCAGATCAAGGTCGTGGTGCCGGCGATCGCCCAGCAGGCCGCCGATGCCGCCATCCAGATCCATGGCGGCGCGGGCCTTTCCGACGATTTCCCCTTGACCCGCCTGTTCGCCTACGCGCGCGTGCTGCGCCTGGCCGACGGCCCCGACGAAGTGCATCGCGCGGTGATCGCGCGCATCGAGGCGAAGGAGCAGGCACGATGACGACGCTCGACCAGGCACGGCCACTGCGCGAGGAGGATGCCTTCGATCTGGCGCGCGTCGATGCATTCCTGAAGCAACGCATCGACGGCCTCAGCGGCACGCCGACGGTCGCGCAGTTCCCCGGCGGCGCGTCCAACCTGACCTACCTCATCGGCTACGGCGATCGCGAACTCGTGCTGCGTCGCCCGCCGGCCGGCGCACACGCGAAATCCGCGCACGACATGTTGCGCGAGGCGTCCGTGATGATGGCGCTGAAACCGTATTACCCGTACGTGCCGGACATCCTTGCCACCTGCGACGACGCCTCGGTGATCGGCCAGGACTTCTACGTGATGGAACGCCTGCGCGGCACGATCCTGCGGCGCGAGTTGCCCGACGACCTCGGCCTGGACAAGGACGGCGTGCGCCAGTTGTGCAAGGGCTTTATCGACCGCCTCGTGGCGCTTCACCAGGTCGACACCTCGTTCGGCGAGCTGCACCGGATCGGCAAGGGCGAAGGTTATATCGCCCGCCAGGTCGCCGGCTGGAGCGAGCGCTGGCGCAAGGCACTTACCGACGGCACCGATCCCTGCGAGGACATCCTTGCGTGGCTGGCGGCAAAACAGCCGGCCGCGGACAACGCCAGCTGCGTCATCCACAACGACTACCGCTTCGACAACGTCGTACTGCATCCCGATCACCCGCTACGCGTCGTCGGCGTACTCGACTGGGAAATGGCCACCATCGGCGACCCGTTGATGGAGCTTGGCGCGTCGCTGGCCTACTGGGTACAGGCGGACGACGATGCCGGCTTCCAGTCGATCCGCCTGCAGCCGACCCAGGTGCCGGGCATGCTGAGCCGCCGCGAAGTCATCGACTATTACGGTGAGCGCACGGGCTGGAATGTCGACAGCTTCGATTTCTATGAGGTATTCGGTCTGTTCCGGTTGATGGTCATCATCCAGCAGATCTACCGCCGCGTCGTTCTTGGCCAGACCAGCAACCCGCGCTTCGCCGGCTTCGGCAAGGCGGCGGCATATCTGGGCCAGCGCTGCCGGCGCAGCGTTGCGGCGTCAAGCCTTTGAACATGCGCAACCTGCTGTTGATACGTCATGGCCAGGCCAGCTTCGGCGCCGACGACTACGACTGCCTGTCGCCCACCGGCGAGGAGCAATCATGCCGGCTCGGCGAATGGCTCGCGGCCGGCGGCACGTCACCGGATCTCGTCGCGATCGGTCCGCGACGGCGGCACCGGCATACGGCCGAGCTGTGCCTGGCCACGGCCGGGCTCGACCCGGAGATCGTGATGCTCGACGGCCTGGACGAACTGGACCATCTGGAAGTGCTTGCGCGCCTGCGCCCCGACCTGCCCGACGCCGCCACGCTGAAGGCCGAACTGAAACAGCTGCCCGACCCGCATCGCGCCTTCCATCGCCTGTTCGCCGAAGCCGTCGGCCGCTGGGTCGGTGGCGCGCACGATGGCGAGTACACGCGTACCTGGCCCGAATTCCGTGCCGCCACGCTCGAAGCGCTGGCCACGCTGGCAGCACACCCCGCGCGTACGATCTGGGCTTTCACATCCGGTGGCCCGATCGCGGTGATCGCCAATGCCTTGATGGATGCACCACCCGCGCAGGCTTTCCGCCTGAGCTGGCCGCTGGTCAATACCGGCATGACCCGCATCAAGCTCGGCGAGAAACGGCCCAGCCTGGTCACCTACAACAGCTGGCCGCACCTGGAACGCGAAAGCGAACATCACCTCATCACCCTCCGCTAAGGCTTCCACCATGACCGCTGCAACGACGTTCGACCTCAACGGCAAGATCGCCATCGTCACCGGCGCCAGTCGCGGCATCGGCGCGGAGATCGCGCGGCTGCTCGCCGCGCACGGTGCGCATACCATCGTTTCCAGCCGGCGCCAGGCCGACTGCCAGGTCGTGGTCGACGCCATCCTCGCCGAAGGCGGTTCGGCCGAGGCCTTCGCCTGCCATATCGGCGAGATGGACCAGATCGAGGCCTTGTTCGCGCATGTCGAACACACCCACGGCCGCCTGAACATCCTGGTCAACAACGCCGCGACCAATCCGTACTTCGGCCCCATCGTCGACACCGACCCGGGCGTTTTCCAGAAAACCGTCGACGTGAACATCCGCGGGTATTTCTACATGTCCACGCATGCCGCGAAGGCCATGGCGAAGAACGGCGGCGGCGCGATCGTCAACGTCGCTTCGGTCAACGGCGTCGTTCCCGGCTTCCAGCAAGGCATCTACTCGATCACCAAGGCGGCGGTGATCTCGATGACCAAGGCCTTCGCGGTCGAGTGCGCCGAAGCGGGCGTACGCTGCAATGCCCTGTTGCCCGGCCTTACCGATACGAAGTTCGCCTCGGTATTGGTCAACACCCCGGCGATCCTCAAACAGGCCCTGGCTCATGTGCCGATGCGCCGCGTCGCCCGGCCGTCGGAAATGGCCGGCGCCGTGCTGTATCTCGCCTCCGATGCCGCCTCGTACACCACCGGCGCGATCCTCAACGTCGATGGCGGCTATCTCGCCGTCTGAATCCACGACTGGAATCCCGCCATGACCGAACCTTCCGCCCACCGCGTCGCCGGCAAGCGTGCCCTCGTCACCGGCGCCGCCGGAGGCCTCGGCGCCGCGATCGCGCGCATGCTCGCGCGTCACGGCGCAAGCGTCTTCGTCACCGATATAGACGAGACGGCCGTCCGTGCCGTCGCCGAGGGAATCAACCGGGAGCACGGCACCCAGGTCGCCTGGCCCGCCGCGCAGGACGTACGCGACGAGGAGCGCTGGCAGGCCGTGCTCGGCGAAGCAGCCGCCGCCATGGGCGGGCTTTCCATCCTGGTCAACAACGCCGGCATCGGCTCGCTCGGCTCGGTCGAACAGATCGAGCTGAAGGAATGGCGCCGCGTGATGGGTATCAACCTCGAGAGCATCCTGCTCGGCTGCAAACATGCCTTGCCTTATCTGCGCGACTGCCAGCCTGCATCGATCGTCAATATCTCCTCGCTTGCGGCATTCAAGGTCGAACCCGATTACACCGCGTACAACACATCCAAGGCCGCCGTGGCGATGCTGACCAAGTCGGTGGCGGTGGACTGCGCACGCAGGAAGCTCGACATCCGCTGCAATTCCATCCATCCGGCGTTTATCCGCACCGGCATCGTCGCCCCGTTCTTCGAGGCGCTGGGCGAGGAGGAAGCCACGCGCATGCTGGTGCGCGGCATCCCGATGCGCCGGCTCGGCGAACCCGACGACGTGGCCTATGCCACGCTCTACCTCGCTTCCGACGAAAGCCGCTACGTCACCGCCGCCGAAATCGTGATCGACGGTGGCGCCTGCGCCGTGTGATTACCCGAGGTGAACCCATGCCATCGATCAACCGCCAATTACGACTGAAGATCCGCCCTGAAGGACTGGTCAGGCGCGAGGATTTCGACCTCGTCGAAGAACCGCTGGCCGAACTGGCCGACGGGCAGGTACGGGTGCGCGTGCTGTACCTGTCGATGGACCCGACCAATCGCGTGTGGATGAGCGATATTCCGCAATACATGCCACCGGTGGCGATCGGCGAGGTGATGCGCGGGCTCGGCATCGGTCGCGTGGTCGAATCGCGTTCCGCGCATTTCGCCGAAGGGGACCTCGTGCAGGGCCTGCTTGGTTGGCAGGACTATGCCGTGATCGCCGACGCCCGGCGCAAGGACTACGTGATGCTGCCAGGGCAGCCGCAACTGCCCCTGCCCACCCTGCTCGGCGCCTGCGGCTTCAGCGGCGTCACCGCTTATTACGGGCTTACCGAGATCGCTCCCGTGCAGCCGGGCGAGACCCTGGTGGTATCCGCCGCGGCCGGCTCGGTAGGCTCGATCGCCGGGCAGATCGGCAAACTGCGCGGTGCGCGCGTGGTCGGCATCGCCGGCGGACCGGACAAATGCCGCTTACCTGATCGACGAACTCGGCTTCGACGCCGCCGTCGATTACAAGGCGGAGAACTGGAAGCAGGCATTGCACGATGCCACGCCCGATGGCGTGCACGTGAACTTCGAGAACGTCGGCGGCCCGGTGATGCGCGCGGTGCTTTCGCGCATGGTCAACGGCGGCCGTGTCGCCCTCTGCGGCCTGATCGCCAATTACACCAGCGGGGCCCGACCCGGCGACGATTACAGCGTGATCATCGTCAAGCGCCTCATCGTGCGCGGCTTCCTCGCCTTCGACTATCGCGACACGCAGAAAGCCGTGCAGGAACTGATCGGCTGGGTGCGCGAGGGCAGCATCAAGGCAGAGGAAACGGTCGCCGATGGCCTGGAAAACGCGCCCATCGTCCTGAATCAACTGTTCGAAGGCACCAGCCGCGGAAAGCTCGTGCTTCGCGTGGCCAGCGAGGAGTGAGTCAGAGGCTCCCTAATGCATATGCGACAGGCGGTGCAGCAGGCGGCGCCAGCCACCGCGCGTACCGCGCACATAGGCGCGGCGTGCGGGCAGCGACAAGGCCACTTCCGTGCCGCGCCCCTCGCCGCTGAGGATGTCCAGGCTGGCCCCGATCTTCTCCGCGCGCTCGCGCATGCCACGCAGACCCCAATGGCCACCCCGTCCATCCGTCAGGATCGGCGACTCGATGCCGCGACCATCGTCGCGGAAGCGCAGGCGCAGCGCGTCCACATCGAACGATATCTCCACCTCGATTTCCCGCGCCCCGGCATGGATGAAGGCATTGAACAGCGCTTCACGACCGATGCGATACAACTCATCGGACACCAGTGGGTCAAGCTGGCACGTATCACCTTCGACAACCAGCCTCAACACCGGTGCGTCGCCGACACCGAACTCGGCCGCGAGCAAGGCATACGACGCCGCCAGGTCGGTTACCTCGTCGCTGGACGCGCGCAGTTCCGACACCCGTTCGCGACCCTCGACCAGCACACCATCGGCCGCATCCAGTGCCTGGCGAAGGCCTTCGCGCGCCGCCCCTTCGGGCAGGTGCGACGCAGCGACATGGAATCGGAGCATCAGTCCCTGGATGCCTTGCAACAGGGTGTCATGCAGTTCGCGTGCGATACGCTCGCGTTCGGCATGCCGCTCTTCCAGTCGCTGGCGCAGGCGCAAGGTCGTCCGACGCAGGTGAAGGCGATAGGCAAACCAGAGCACGAGCATGACACCGGCCACACACAGCGCGATAAACCACTCGGCTACCCAGGGCGTCTGCCCGTCATCCTTCGACAATCCCCCAGGCAGCCCCCAGCCCGCCGGCCGCCAGACCTGGCCATCGAGCAGGAACTGACCCTTGTCGGTCCTGGCCCAGAGCCGGTCGTCGCCGTCTTCGTGGAAATCGTTGACCGGCAAGCCCTCGGGAAGACCGGCGTAGGTGACGACCGAGTCTCCCGCCACGATAAGACCCACACCGCCATGGGCATAGCCGACACACAGGTCACCGTTGCGCCGCACATAGAGCACGCTTACCGCGGGCGAGGCCGCACTGCCGGCGGGCAGCAGGTCGCGTCGTTCAAAGCGCGCCCCATCGAAGCGGTACAGACCGGTCGACGATCCCAACCAGAGCCAGCCATCCGGTGTCCGCGCCATGGCCCGGACACCGGTCGGAGCGACGCTCCCAGGCCTCCATGCGGCCTGGGAGTGGTCGTCGATTTCCCCGGCCGGGCTCGTATCGGCACCCATCGCTCCGCCCCTGGCACCCATCGCCGGAACGGCGCAGGCGCCTCCGGCCAGGGCACAGGCCAGTAGCGCGACGCCCCAGGGCGGTCGCACGGTCGCCCGGCGAAGAAGGCTGGTCACGTTGGCAATCCCCGGTCCCGTGGCGGTCGAGCGCGTCGATACCCGATCGCAAGATTACACGGTGTGCGCACCCGAAGGCGGCTCCGCCGACCCCGGGCCGTCCGGCGTTTCCGCGGCCTTTCAGGATCGCTTTTCAGCGCATCGGGCCTTGAGCGCGCACGAGCGCACGTTCAGACGTCCAGACATCGATTTAAGTTGACAACGCCGGGGTACCGTGCCGACCATGGACGACTTGTTCCCAACGAAATCCCCTCCCATGTCGACCCAGCCGTCCCTGGCCATCGTCTACGAGCACCCGGAGTGGTTCAAGCCGCTCTTCGCCACGCTCGATCGACGCGGCATCGCCTATACCGCGATTCCTTTCGAGAACCACCGCTTCGACCTGGCCGACCGGCATCCGCCGGCGCCGGTCGTATTCAGTCGCCTGGCGATGAGTTCCTTCCTGCGCCAGGACGAGCACCCGATTTTTTATGCGCAGTCGCTCTATGCGCACTGGGAACTGAACGGCGCGCGGGTGATCAACGGCAGCCACGCGCTCGCCGTCGACGCTTCCAAGGCGCGGCAGATGTCGGTGATCCAGTCGCTGGGCCTGGCGATTCCGCCGACCCGCGTCGTCCACCGCCAGGCGGACATCGTCGCGGCCACCGAAGGGTTGCGCTTCCCGGTGATCGTCAAGGTCAACATCGGCGGCTCGGGCAGCGGCGTCGTGCGCTACGACAGCGTCGAGGAACTCCGCCAGGCGGTCGCCGACGGGACGACGCCGAAGGGCATCGACGCGGTCACCCTGGTCCAGGAATACGTGCCGGCACGCGACCAGCGCATCGTTCGCATGGAAACCCTGAACGGCAAGTTCCTGTATGCGATCTCGCTGAATACCGACGGCGGCACCTTCGACCTGTGTCCCGCCGACGTCTGCCTGATCGACAAACCGACCGTCACGGCGCAGGCATTCACGCCGGACGCCGAGGCCATTCGCGCCGCCGAGGCGATCGCGCGCGCGGCGAAGCTCGACATCGGCGGCATCGAGTTCATGATCGACGAGCGCGATGGCGTGCGACGCTTCTACGACATCAACGGCCTTTCCAATTTCGTCGCCGACCCGCTCAATGTGCTGGGCTGGGATCCGCATGAGAACCTGGTCGATTACCTGACCGGCGTCATCGCCTCCACGCAGGAGAAAGCGGCATGAAATATGGATTCTGGGCACCGGTCTTCGGCGGTTGGCTGCGCAACGTGCGCGACGAGAACATGGAAGCGAGCTGGGATTACTTCAGCCGGCTCTGCCGTCGCGCCGAGGAGATCGGCTACGACCTGACCCTGATCGCGGAGCTCAACCTCAACGACATCAAGGGTGTGACCGAGCCCGCGCTGGATGCCTGGTCGAGCGCCGCGGCGCTGGCCGCGGTGACGAAGAAGCTCGAGATCATGGTCGCGGTGCGGCCGAATTTCCATCAGCCTGCCCTGTTCGCCAAGCAGGCCGCCAATATCGACCGCATCTCCGGCGGCCGCCTCGCGCTCAACGTGGTGTCGTCGTGGTGGGCCGACGAGGCCACCCAGTATGGCCTGCAGTTCGACCAGCACGACGATCGCTACGGCCGCACCAACGAATGGCTGCAGGTCGTCGACGGCCTGTGGTCGCAGACCCCGTTCACCTTCGAGGGCGAGCGCTACCAGTTGAAGGACGCCATCTGCGAGCCGAAGCCGCTGTCCTCGCCGCGCCCGACGATTTATGCCGGCGGCGAATCCGAGGCGGCCAAGACCCTGATCGCGCGTCGCTGCGACGCTTATGTGATGCATGGCGATGAGCCGACCTTCATTGCCGAGAAGATCGCCGACATGCGTGCCCGCCGCGAGAAGCGACGGGCCTGCCGCCGATGATCTACGGCATGGCGGCGTACGCCATCGTGCGCGACACCGAGGAAGAAGCCCAGGCCGAGGTCGAGCGCATCACCACGCTCGATCCGGAGGCGCCGGGTTTCGCCAACTTCGACCAGTGGCTCTCGGGTACCCAGCTCGAGCGCGAGCTGAAGATCAAGGAATACTCGGTATCCAATCGTGGCCTGCGTCCCGGCCTGGTCGGCACGCCGGAACAGGTTCGCGCGCGTATCGAGGAGTTCTCGGCCGCCGGCCTCGACCTGCTCCTGTTGCAGATGAGTCCGCAGTTCGAGGAAATGGAGCGTTTCGCCGCCCAGGTCATCGCGCCTTCCGCGGTCGCTGCCTGACTGCCGGTGCCGTAAGATAACCGCTACCGGCGCGCATGGCGGGCCTTGCCAAGGCCCGCCGTGTTCGACCAGCCCATCGTCATGCTCGACTTCGAAACCACCGGCCTCAGTCCGGGGCGTGGCGACCGCATCACCGAAGTCGCCGCCCTGCGCATCGTCGACGGGCGCATTACCGAACGCTTCGTCTCGCTGGTGAACTGCGGCGTGCGCGTCCCCTCCTTCGTCACCCAGTTGACCGGCATCAGCCAGGCCATGGTCGACGGCGCGCCGCCGGTCTCACGGGTGCTGCCGAAGCTGCTCGATTTCATCGGCACCGATGCGCTGGCCGCGCACAACGCGAGCTTCGACCTGAAGTTCCTGATCGACGAAAGCCGTCGCCTGGGCATGCGTCCACGCCATGACGAGCTGATCTGTTCGCTGAAGCTTTCGCGGCGGGTCCTGCCCGGCATGGGCAGCTACAAGCTCGGCGACCTGGCCCGGCGCCTGGGTATTCGCTACATGGGTAGCGCGCATCGGGCCGAGGCGGACGCCGAGGTTTCCACACACCTGCTCCTGCATATCGGCGGGCACCTGCGGCGCACCTATGCCTGTCCGCCGATCGCGCCGCGCATGCTCGCGGCGATCAACCGGCAAAGCGCGGCCAAGGTCCCGGAGTTCCTGCGCCGGCAAATGGCCGCGAACGACGTGGTGACCATTCCGGCGTATGCTGGAAAAAACACGCCTTTGCCGTAGGGAGCTATCGACCGATGGCATCCATGCCCGACGAATTCCTGCCCGCGGCCACCGCCCTGGCCAACCATGGCTGGTGCATCGTCACCGACCTGCTGACACCGGGCCAGACGCGCGCACTTCGCGATGAATGCACGCAGTTCCGCGATGGAAAATTGCTACGCCCCGGCCTGGTCGGTGCCGACCGCGCATCGACCCTGCTGCGCGGTGACAGCACACACTGGTTCGCCGCCGACGCACCTACCGCGCCACAGCGTGTATTCGGCGAACGCATGGAGGCATTGCGGGTCGCGCTCAACCGCGAGTTGATGCTTGGCCTGGTAGACAGTGAAGCCCATTACGCGGCCTATCCGGCTGGGGCCGGCTATGCACGGCACCTGGACCGCCCGCGGGGGAACGATGCGCGGGTGGTCTCGGCGGTGTTCTATCTCAATGATGCCTGGCAAGCCTCCGAGGGCGGCGCGCTTCGCCTGCATATGGCCGACGGCAGCCAATGCGATATCGCACCGCAGGCCGGCACCCTTGTGCTGTTCCTGTCCGGCGACTTCGAACACGAAGTGCTGCCCGCGACACGCACGCGCCTGAGCATCGCCTGCTGGATGCGCCAGAGGGTATGGCCTGTCCGGCCGTGAGTCGGCCGCTGCGCGGCCTGTAAGCCGGCACTCATGCTCTTGCAATCCGCCTGCCGAAAAATCCGAAGCCCCCACCGCGCCTGGCACGCCGCGTCAGCCGATCGTGATTCCACAGATAGATCGCCGGCGTGCTCAGCAGGGTGAGCCATTGCGAGACCGCGAGCCCTCCGACGATGGCGATGCCCAGGGGCCGGCGCATTTCCGAGCCCACGCCGAAACCGATCGCCAGGGGCAGGGCCGCGCCGATCGAGACCAGGGTGGTCATGGCGATGGGGCGAAACCGCACCAGGGCCGCCTCGCGTATGGCTTCGGGCGGCGACAGTCCGCGCTCGCGTTGCGCGGTCAGGGCGAAGTCGACCATCAGGATCGCGTTCTTCTTGACGATACCGACCAGGAGCAGGATCGCGATCACCGCCATCAAGGTGATCTGGGTCTGGGTCACCAGCATCGCCAGGAAGGCGCCGGCGCCAGCTGCCGGAAGCGTCGAGAGGATGGTCAGCGGATGACCGAGACTTTCGTAGAGCATGCCGAGCACGATGTAGACCGCGATGACCGCGGTCACCAGCAGGATCGTGCCGTTGGTCCGGGCCTGCTGAATCTGGCGCCCCTCGCCCGCCATCACCACGCGGATGCCCTGCGGCAGGCCGACATCGCGCGCGGCCTGCCCGACCAGCGCGATGCCCCTGTCGGCGGCCACCCCATCGGCAAGGTTGTAACCGATGTCGCGCGCTTCGATCTGGTCCTGGTGAACCACGTTCGCCGTCGCCGGCATCGGCGCGATCCGCGCCAGTGCCGACAGGGGAACCATCGCACCGCGCTCGCTGCGCACATAGGTCGTCAGCAGCGATTCGGGACTCTGCGTCCGCGCCGCCGCCGCGCTGAGCACGATCCAGTACTGGTTGATGTCCGAATACATCAGCGAGAGCTGGCGCTGGCCGAAGGCGTCGTACAGCACCGAATCGATCGCACCCATGCCGACGCCGAGCCGGCCTGCCGCGTCACGGTCGACCGCCACCATCTGCTGGTTGGCGGCGAACCCGTCACCGGCGCCGACATCGCGCATGTCTTTGATGCGGCGAAGTCGCTGCGTCATCCTGAGCGTCCACGGTTCCAGTTCGGTGCCGTCGACGCTGGTCAACTGAAACGAGTACTGCAGGCCCTGGCGATTGGGGCCGGCGCTGGCGCCGCCGCCGAGGAATTGCACGGCGTTGACATGGACATCCGCATTGGGGATGACTTCGGCGGCCCTGACCATGCGCTCGATCACCTGCCTGATACCCTCGCGCCGCTCATCGACGCCATCGCCACGCGGCTTGAGATCCACGAACAGATCGCCGCCACCGCCATTCATCATCGTCGCGACATCGCGCACCGCCGGATCGGCGCGAACCAGGTCGCTGACCCGCTGCAAACGCTCGCCGAACACCCCGGCGGACAGGTTCGCGTCGACGTTGACGCGGGCCTGGAGCATGCCGGTGTCTTCCTGCGGCATGAAGCCGCCGCCCGCGGTTGCCAGCACGGCCTGGGCCAGGCCCCAGGTCAGCGCAAGCATGAGCAGGGGCTGCCAGCGCATGATGCGCCGGTGTCGCAACGACCAGTCCAGGGCCTTCGCATAGCCCTGCTGCAAGAGGTTCTCGCGCGGTCTCGCTGTCCTGTCGCCCATGCGCAGGTAGCGGCCGCACAATGCCGGGGTGAGGGTCAATGAAACGATCGCCGAGATCAGCACGGCGACCGCCAGCGTCACCGAGAACTGCCGCAGCAGGGCGAACAGCTCGTTGTTGCCGAACAACATCGGCATGAAGATCGCGATCAGCGACAGGGTGATCGAGACCACGGTGAAGACGAGCTCGCGCACGCCCTTGACCGCCGCCTCCAACGGCGCCTCGCCCTGCTCCATATGGCGCACGATGTTCTCGATGATCACGATCGCATCGTCGACGACGAAGCCGACCGAGAGCACGAGCGCCATCAGGGTGAACATGTTCAGTGTGTAGCCCAGCGCGAGCATGGCGACGAAGGCGCCGGCCAGGGAAAGCGGCACGCTGATCGCGGCGATCAGGGTCGGTCCGGTGCGACGCAGGAAGGCCACCATCACCAGGATCACCATGCCGATACTGACCAGCAGGGTCAGTTCGACTTCGCGCAGCGCCGAACGCGTGGTCTGGGTCAGGTCGAAAACCGGCGTGATCGTCACATCGCCGGGCATGGCCGCGCGGAGCATCGGCAAGGCATCGCGGATCGCGCTCGCAGTGGCGATCGCGTTGGCATCGGGCGTCTTGCTGATCTGCATGGTCACCGCCCGCGCACCGTTGAACCAGGCTGACTGGTAGGGGTCGAGCGGGCCGCTGGCGACGGTGGCGACATCGCCCAGCCGGATCGGCACGCCATGGCGCATCGCGATCAATTGCGCGGCGACCTCCGCCGGGCGGGTCAGCGCATCGTTGGCGATCACCGTGGTCTGGCCGCGACCGCCGTGCAGCATGCCCAGCGGCGCGGTGACATTGGCCGCCTGTACCGCGTTGGCCACGTCGCTGGTGACCAGGCCCTTGGCAGCGAGGGTCCTGGCCTCGAGCTCGATGCGCACCGCGCGCGGCGACGAGCCGAACACCTGTGCGCGGGCGACACCCGGTATCTGCGCGATGGCGGGCGAAAGCACGTTGTCGGCGAGTTCGAAGAGTTCCTCCGGCGGCAGGCTGGCCGAGGTCATCGAGATCAGCAGCACCGGGATCGAGCCGGAGTCATAGCGGAAGTACTGCGGCGGCGCCGGCATGCCGGACGGAAGGTCCGGGGCGGCGGCGTTGATCGCGGCCTGGACATCGCGACAGGCCTTGTCGATATTCGTGCCGAGGACGAAGCTGACCTGGATGAATCCGTTGCCTTCGGTGCTGCTCGAGTACATCGCTTCGACGCCGGCGATCCGGCCCAGGTGCCGCTCCAGCGGCGCGATCACGGTGCCGCCCATGGTCCGGGCATTGGCTCCGGGGAAGACCGCGCTGACATAGACCCGCGGCGAATCCAGCTGCGGCAAGGCGGCGACACCGAGCAGGCGATAGGCGATGGCGCCGGCAAGCACCAGGCCCAGCGCGAGCAGGCTCATGCCTGTCGGCCGGCGAATGATCGAGGCGAATGCCTTCACGCGGGGTCCTTCCATTGGCTCGGCTGCGAAGTCAGCAAGTGCCGTGCCAGCTACCGATCGGGACGGGGTACCGATCCAGGACATCCGGGCACGATGTATCGCTGTCCGCGGACAGTCCTGGCATGGACAGCCGGACAAGGGTGTCGTCCCTGAAAGCCGACTGCATCGCCACTGGCTTTCGCACAGGATAGCCAGCACACGGTATTGGCCTTACCCTGCACGGCTGGCGCCGCCGACGCCGATTCGGTAACTTGCCCGATGGACCATCCCACCGCAGCGCCCGCCCGGGCCCCTCGTAGCGAATGACTCAAGCCATGCCTTTCTTTTTCAAGGGCTTTACGCCCGTGTCGCCGTATCGCCAGTCTGTTGAACCCAGGGAGAGCAGCGCATGCTGAGCGCCGACAAAGTACTGGTCACCGTGGGCACGGCCTGCACGATCTCCGCTGTCGGTTCCACCGAAACCTACCAGGCCCTGGTCAGCGGTTCGCCGGAATTCATCGCACTGGCCGCCTTCGACGCGGGCCTGGTCGAGTTCGGCGCCGACGGCTCGGCCGAGGACCTGCGTTGGGCGACCGGCGATGGCGCCGGCGAAAAAACGACCCCGGCCGAAATCGAGGTTCTGCATGGCACCGCGCTGCGCACCCATCTTGGCATCCGCCGGATCGACGATCGCCTGCCGTCCACGACCAAGGCGGTCACGGACATCGCCGCGCCCCTGCCGCACGATCTCGAGGACGGCGGCCTGCGCCGTCTGGCCGGTATCCGCTACGGCGACATCCGCGAATCGCCCTTGAAGGACATGTACGGCCTGTTCCAGGACGAGCCCCTGCTGTCGCCCTCGTTGCAGTCCCAGTTATTCATCTATGGCGGCCTGGGCGCACTGGCCGGCCTGCCCAGGCCATTGTCCGAGATCGTCGGCAACCCGTTCGGATTTCGCGTGGCCTCGGCCACCGCGTTCCCCGGCCTGGATTCGCTCGGTACCTGGGTCCGCCCCGACGCGCCGCTGCCCGAGGGCGGCCTGCCCAAGGACAAGTTCGCCGTACGCCTGGCCAATTCGCTCGGCTCACACGGCCCGGCCCTGGTCTCGACCATGCTGGCGCCCTCCTACAGCATCAGCCGCACGCTGAAGAATCCCGCCCTGCGCGACTCGCTGCACTCGGACGACCCGGGCTATATGCGCGTGCCGCAGACCCCGGCCACCGCGGTCGGCGCCTGCGCGTCGAGCCTGATCGCCTTGTGCGATATCGCGCCGCAGCTGCTGTTCGACTACCCCGGGTTCCAACGCCCGAAGGTCGCCCTGCTGACCGCCGCGGACGCCGCCCTGCAGCCGCAGTTCGGCATCCTCGAGGCCTTCGGCGGTGGCGCACTGATGACCAGCGAGAAACTGGCCGCGAAGAACGAGGGTCGTGCACCGGCCGAGCAGCGCGCGGTCGGCGACTGCATGGCACCGTTCGACATCGACGCCGACGGCACCGTGGTCGGCAACGCCGGCTCGGGCCTGCTGATCACCACGCTCGATTTCGCCCTGCGCAACTTCCTGGATATCACCTCGATCATCGTCGGTTGGGGCCAGAGCGGCGAAGCCGGTGGCAAGGCGCACTTCGCCGGCGTTGGCTTCGGCGGCGAGAACGCCGTGGTCCAGGCGCTGGACATGGCCTGGCTCGCGCACGGCCATGGCGTGGACGACTTCGAGTATCTGGCGGCCCATGCCACCGGAACCCGGACCAATTCGAAGACCGATCTGGCCACTGCCTACGCGGGCCGTGTCGGTGCCGCGATTCGCCAGGGCTTCAAGGATCCGTTGCCGACGATGTTCGTCGGTACGCCCAAGGCGGTCGGCGACGGTCACACGATGGGCGAGACCGGCCTGAAAGCCATCTCGCAGGCGCTGCAATATGTCCTCGGCCGGCCGGCGCCCGGTGTCCCGACCCTGCGTCGCCCCGACCCGGACCTCGCCACCGCCGAGGAATCCTTCGCCCTGCAGGCGGCGCCGCTACCAGGCAACCCCGACAGCGGCGCGCTCTGTGTCACGCAGGGCTTCGGCGGCTACAACGGCGCGGTGGCCCTGCGTTCGGCGCATGCCGAGGCCTTCTCGCGCTATGACTGCGACGCCGACGTGCTGGCCGCCTATCTGGAACGCTGGCCGCAGGTCCGCAAGGAACGCGAACAGCGCGAGCGCAGTGCCCGGCGTGGCCCCAGGCTCGCGCTCGCGATGGCCGACCGGCATCGCTGGATTGGCGAGGAATAAAGAAGCTTCGTCACGGATTCGGGTGATTCGTGGGTATGGAGTGGCTGGGGAACGGGGAACGGGGAACGGGGAACGGGAGAGTTTGAGCGAGCCTGGATGTCACTCCCTGCGCGCGCCCTCGGAGCCCAGGTTTTCCGCGACCTGCACTGTTCCCTGTTCCCCGCGCAAAAAAACCCTCAGGCCGCCACGCAACGATTGCGACCGGAGCGTTTGGCCGCATAGAGGGCGCGGTCCGCGCGCTCGAAGACGCTGCCCGGGGTGTCGCCTTCGCGCAGGAGCGCAACACCGCCGGACATGGTGACCTTCACCGGGCGCGCGCTGGCGTGGAAGGCCAGTCCCTCGACGGCGGCGCGCAGCCGGTCGGCCGCGCGCATCGCTTCGGCCAGCTCCATGCCACCGAAGATTACGGCGAACTCCTCGCCGCCATAGCGCGAGACGAACAGCTCTGTCGAGGCATGGCCCATCAGCGCCTGGCCGACGATGCGCAATACCGCGTCGCCGGCGCCGTGGCCGTATCCGTCGTTGATACTCTTGAAATGATCGATATCGAAAGCGGCAACGCATAGCGGCCGTTTCGCCTGC
This sequence comes from uncultured Gammaproteobacteria bacterium, assembly GCA_963847335.1. GTDB lineage: Bacteria > Pseudomonadota > Gammaproteobacteria > Xanthomonadales > Rhodanobacteraceae > Luteibacter. The sequence goes on along the minus strand of CAWJZF010000007.1, from coordinate 266,794 downwards.
AGCCAGTCACGGTGACCCTCCTCGATATGCCGCTCGAAGGCGATCCGGTTCGGCATGCCGGTGAGCGGATCGGTCAGGGAGCGCTCGTATTCGCGCTGCAGGGAGTCCTGCAGCGATGTGGCCTGCGTTTCCAGTTCCTCGACCCGGTCGCGCATGCGCTCGGCGCGGTCGCGGTATGCGGCCAGCCTCGCCTCCTCGCGATCGCGATAGTCCCTGAAATGCCGGTCGATCTGCTCCAGCCGCGAGCTGACCTGCTGTTGCAGGGCGGTCAGGTCGGTGGCCTCGCAGGTCTGTTCGCCCAGCAGCCGCATTTCCTCGCGAACGGTCGAATCCAGTTTCTGGCTGTCGGCCCTGCCAAGGTCCTGGCCTTCCAGCTCGCTGACCAGGTAATGGGTCATCTCCTCGAGCCGGCCACTTACCTCGTGCAACAAGGCCTCGAGCGCCGCCATGTCCGCACGCAGGCTTTCGCGCTGGCGGTTCACCAGGTCGGCGACCTGGGCGGCCAGCCGCGATACGGTGTCGACATCGGTAGCCTGGGCGAGCGCGGCGCGCAGCTCGACCGCGTGCCCGGCGAGCGCCGGGACCAGCACGATGCGAAGCAGTACCTGGCGCAGTATCTCGGCGGCACCGTCGGCATCGGCGACCGGCGTTGCCGCGAGCGGCTGCGTCGCGCTGGCATCGAGCCGGGAGATCGCCTCGCCCAGGGCGGAAAGAAACGGTTCCAGGACCTCGGCGGGCGCATCCTCGCGGATCGCCTGGGCAAGCCGCTCCAGCAACGCGTCCGTTTCGGCGCTCTGCCCGCGGCCTAACAGGCCAACCCGCGAAACGAGCCGGCGCAGGCATGCCTCGAGCGAGCGAAATGCCCGCTCGTCACCCTCCATCCGTGCGAGCGCAAGATGGTATTTGCGCTCCCAATGATCCTGCTCCAAGCCGTACCCCGATGATGTTCGCAACAAAGCTTCCGACGTCGTCATTTACGACGCCCGGTACGATCAAATCTGTCTTCAGGCGCCCGCCTGGCCAGGATTCCCGCCGGCGAGTATGGCGAAATCCCATGACCGCTGCATTCTTGCTGCCCAGGCCGTGCACCGGACACCTCCTGCCGTTCCATTTCCCCGGTATATATCCATAACTACCGAAACCATGGAACGCGTGAATCGCACTGGCCGAAAGGAGCCATGCTGTTCGCGTGTGGCCACTCCCTTACGCATTATCGTAACGTCGATCAGGAACTGCACGAAAGCATCGAGCAGCCGGCGCGGTTACGGGCCCAGTCGGGTCGGCGCCCGGCGAAGGCTTCGCGACCGGGCTGGTCGTCGTAAGGACGGCGCATGACGTCGAGCAATGCGTGCACACCCGCCAGGTCGCCCTGCTCCGCGCGATCGATGGCTTGCTGGGCGAGGTAATTGCGCAGCACATACCGTGGATTCGCCGCGCGCATACGCCGTCGGCGTTCGTCGGCATCGAGTGTATCGGTGCCGACGCGTGCCGCGTAGCGCGCGAGCCAGGCGACGAAGGCCGGTTCGGCGGCAAGACGCTTTTCCTCGTCGTAAAACGCCTCATGGAACGGCGCCAGCGAAGCCGCCGTGGGATCGACCTCGCCGAGGGTGCGGAAGAAGATCGTCATATCCACCTCGGCCGATTGCAGCAAGCCGCGAAGATCCTGCATCAGCGTCTCGTCGTCGTCCGTGCCTGTGGCCAGGCCAAGCTTCGCCGCGGTGTTTTCGCGGTCCGTCGCGCCGAAGACATCCGCATAGTGCTGCAACCCTTCCTGCAGGGGCTCGGCGGTGGCGAACAACGGCGACAGCGCCTGCGCCAGCCGGTGCAGATTCCAGTACGCGATCTGCGGCTGCTGGCCGAATCGGTAACGGCGGTGCGTGGCGTCGGTGGTGTTGGGCGTCCAGTCCAGATCGAAATTGTCGATCCAGCCGTAGGGGCCATAGTCGATGGTCAGGCCGAGGATGGACATGTTGTCGGTATTCATCACCCCGTGCACGAAACCGACCCGCATCCAGTGCGCGACCATCCGCGCGGTGCGCTCACAGACCTCGGCGAACCAGGCGGCACGCAAGGCCTCGCCGGCCGGCAAACCCAGCCGGACCAGGTGCGGGTAATCGCGATCGATGGTGAAGTCGACCAGCGCGGCGAGTAGGTCGTTCTCGCCACGCGACCAGGGCAGCTCGAAGTTGCCGAAACGGATGAAGGACGGCGCGACGCGGCAGACCACGGCGCCGGGCTCATAGGCCGGCCGGCCGTCGTAGAACATGTCGCGCTGCACTTCCTCGCCGGTACCGACCAGGCACAGCGCACGGGTCGTCGGCACACCCAGATGGTGCATCGCCTCGCTGCAGAGGAATTCGCGGATCGACGAACGCAGCACCGCCCGGCCATCGGCTCCCCGCGAATATGGGGTGGGACCGGCGCCCTTGAGCTGCAATTCCCAGCGCTCGCCGGCCGCGTTGATCGTCTCCCCCAGGCCGATCGCCCGACCGTCGCCGAGCTGGCCGGCCCAGTGGCCGAACTGGTGGCCGCCATAGTTGGCGGCATAAGGCACCATACCCTCGAGCAGGGCATTGCCACCGAAAACCTCGGCGAAACGCGGCGATTCGACAAAATCGCGATCCAGACCCAGCAGGGCCGCCACTTCCGGCGACCATGCCAGCAGGCGCGGTGCCGCCACCGGGGTCGGCGCGACCCGTGAAAACAGCGCGCCGGCGACCTGGCGCAGGCGCGGACCGGTCTCGGCATCGGCGGGAAGCTCGCGAACGAAGCGGTTGTCGAATCGGAGCGGCGGCATGGGCGAACCAAAAGGGGAACGAGACACTCTATATCCGGGCTTACCGGCAAGCGCACAAGGCCGTCCGCCATCGCTCACTGAGGTGAGGACTTGAGGCACTATGTACGGTCTGACGCCACCCCCTAGCGAAACCATGCGAAGACGCCTGCTCCCGGCCCTGCTCGTCCTCCTAGCCAGCGCTGACGCCAGCGCCGCGGCGGAGACGTTGCCGCGCAGCGACAAGACCCTGGTCGAGCTGATCCACGCGACGATGGCCTCGCTGCCGGCACCGCTGGAAACCCTGGACAGCACGGTGCCCGGCGGCCTCGCCAGCACCACCGATGCGCCGCCGATGATCCTGCGCAGCGCGCCCTTCCTGACCCGCGACGGCTACCGCATCGTCGCCTTCGAGGCGCGCAGCGCCCCCCAGGAAGGCGTCAACCCGACCGTCCGCTTCACCAGCCTGCAAATGGCCGACAAACCCTGCTTCGCCCGCGCCGACGCGGCGGTCATGTTCCGCGGGGTCCAGTCGACCACGGTGCTACCGATGGCACCGCCGTCGCTGCCGAACAGCTACCTGGTCACGAAGACCCCCTGGGGTCGCCTGTCCTTTGGCACCTCGGCCGAAAGCGGCCCTTGTGTGGTCACCATTGTCGGCGACGCAACCCCGCCCCTGCCTCCCGGCCTCGCCTTGCCGGCGGCCATGCCGCAGCGGATGCCCGATCTGCGCCAGACCTGGCCGATGACGCCGATGGACGATGGGCGGTATCGGTTGAATTAATCGCGGGCGCACTGTTGGAGCGCACCTGTGTACTCCTGCCAATCAACTCACCTGACGACAAGACGACAACATACGTTGAGGGTAGCATCGCATCCAGGTTCGACGATTCGAGGCAAGGCAATGGACGACAAAAAGGTTCCCGGCGTGGATCGGTACGGCGGCGCGGCCGGCGGTCCACCTGCTGGCGACGGAAATGGCGATGACCGATGAAGGCTGACGCGCAAAAGGCCAATGGCAGCGCGAAGCGTGCGGTGCTGCGCGTCGAGCGCGGCGTGGCGACGTCCGCCGAGGACTGGCTGGCCGAGGAAGTGCCCATCGCCGTGCATATTGACGGCGCACCCTTCGCGGTGATGATGGCCACGCCGGACGACCTGGAGGATTTTGCCTATGGTTTCGCGCTGAGCGAAGGCCTGGTCATCCATCGCGACGCGATTCGTGAAGTGACGATCCGCGAAGTACTCGAGGGCGTGGAACTGAACATCGCCACCGTCGTACCGCGTTCAAAGGCCGAGCGCGGCCCCGGCGAGCGCAGCCTTCCGGGACGCAGTGGCTGCGGTATCTGCGGCAGCCGCGAACTGGAAGACGTGGTCCGTCATCCCCGCCAGGTCGCCGGTGGCCCGACTGTCGAGATCAAGGCGCTCGAACGCGCGCTGGCCATGCTCGGCGAGCGCCAGCCGGTCAATGCGCTGACCGGTGCCGTGCACGCCGCCGCCTGGGCCGATCCCTATGGCGACGTGGTGCTGGTCCGCGAGGACGTCGGCCGGCACAACGCGCTGGACAAGCTGATCGGCGCGATGCTGCGCAAGGAGACCGATCCCCTGAAGGGTTTCCTCGCGATCACCAGCCGCGCCAGCTACGAAATGGTAACCAAGGCGGCCACCGCCGGCATCTCGCTGATGGCGGCGATTTCGGCACCGACCGCGCTGGCCGTGCATCTGGCCCGCGACTGCGGCGTCACCCTGGTCGGCTTCGCCCGGCCTGGCCGGCATGTGATCTACACGCACCCGGAACGCATGCGACACGATCACGGTGGCTAGCAGGGAACGGGGAACGGGGAACGGGGAACGGGGAACGGGGAGTTTGAGGTTTCCTGGGATTTCTTGCCCGCATGAGACCTCAGAGCGCAGGCTATTCCACGACCTCCGCCGTTCCCTGTTCCCTGTTCCCTGCTAGGAATGCCGCCGACGCACGCTGTCGCGAACATCGACGTCGAAAAGCAGTTCCAGTGGCTCCCCGGAGCCTGGAAGGCTGAAACGCAGGCCGTCGCGGCTGGGCAGCCGCGCGGCCAGGGCGCGCACGTCCGAATGCGGCAGGGCGATGCGCCAACTTTCCGCATCGCCAAGCAGGCTGGCCCCGGCGTCATCGCCGAGGACCACGCCGCGGCGCATCGCGAAGGCCTCGTCGATGACGGTGGCATCGAACACTTCGCCGCCATCGAGCAGTTCAGCCAGTTCGTCCTCGTCGACACGCAGTCGCATCTGCTGGCCTTGCAACTGGACCTTCATCCGGACACCTCCTGCCATTCCGTCGGGGTATTGCAGTTGATCAGGCGCGCCGCATCGTCGGCGGTGATTTCGACTTCGGTCACGCCCAGTGCCTGCTGCAACGCTCTGATCGAGCATACCTTGCCGGGACGGCCAAGCATCTCCATGAGCACCGCCCGCGACGCCGCATCCAGGCGCATTCGCATCGGTAGCATCGCACCGGCCAGGCGTGTGCAGGCGCGGTCGGTCGTCGCCAGCAGCGTCCGCAGCATGTCGACGGTAAGCAAGGGCATGTCGACCGGCACGACCAGCACTTCGCCATCGTCCAGCCCGGCGACAACGCTGGCCAATCCACCGACGGGACCAAGATCGGGCCAGCGGTCGGCGATGCCCGGATAGTCCGCGCGCTCGCCGCTGAAAACCACGGTCCTCGCCCCGGCCTCGAGCAGCAAGCCGCGCATATGCTCGATCAATGGACGCCCATGCCAGGGCAACAAGGCCTTGTCGACGCCCATGCGTTTCGAACGTCCACCAGCGAGGACGACGCCGGCGATCATGGCGCGGGTATCAGCATGCCGTTCGCGTCCAGCGAATAGACGTCCACCACCTCGCCACTGCCCTCTTCCGGCACGATGGCCCAGGCGTTGGCCTCGACCAGCGGGCGGATGCGGAATGATTCCTGCCCGGCCAACAAGGCGGCGCGCAAGCGACCGTCGTCGTCCATGCGCACCGTCGCCTTGAGGAAATGACGCAGGGCCGAGGGCGCGCGCGGCGCGCTGTCCAGTACGGCGCGCAACGGGCGCTCCACCGGCAGACCGCTCATCGCGCGCAGGGCCGGCGTAACGAAGAAACGCATGCCGATCGCCGTGGAAACCGGATTGCCGGGCAAGCCAAACAGCAAGGGGCCATGCGCGAAACGCGCGAAAAGCAACGGCTTGCCAGGACGGATCGCGACCTTGTGGAAGAGCACCCCGGCGCCGAGCTCCCGCACGGTATCGGGAATGAAGTCGTAGCGCCCCATCGACACCGCGCCGGTACTGATGACGATGTCGACGCCCGCATCGAGCGCACGACCGAGCGCGACGCGGAATGTATCGACCGTATCGTCCACGGTAACCCGCGAAACCACCTCGGCGCCGGCCAGGCGCAGCGCAGCTTCGAGATACGGGCCATTGGAATTGCGGATCGCCCCGGGTGCCAGCGGCTGGGACGGGTCGTCGGACAGTTCCTTGCCGGTCGAGATGATCGCCACGCGCGGCCGTTTCATCACCGGTATCCGGGCGACGCCGAGTGCCGCCAGTTGCATCGCCGCACTGGGATCGATGCGCCGGCCCGCCCCCAGCACCGTCTGGCCGATGGCCATGTCCGAGCCGGCATAGCGCACGTTCTGCCCGCGCGCCACGGCGTCGAGCAAACGGATAGTTGCCGCCTCGTCGCTACCGGCAAGGTTTTCCGTGCGCTCCACGGCAACGACGCGATCGAGGCCGTCGGGCATGCGCGCACCGGTCATGATTTCGAAAGCCAGTCCGCCCGAATCGCTCGGCGCGTCGCCAGCAGCCTGACGTCCGGCGACGGCATGCACGGAACCCGCCGCGAGCGGCGCGTCGTCGCCGGCGAGTGCGAAGCCGTCCATCGCCGCGTTGTCGAAGGGAGGCAGGTCGGCTTCGGCGATCACCGGCGCGGCCAGCACGCGGCCCATCGCGTCGCCGAGCGCGCACGGCTCCGAATCCAGCGGCACGCATTCGGCCAGGATCCGCGACAACGCATCCGGGTAGGCGATCATCGGCGTTTGCCGCGCTCGAGCATGGCCTTCAGATCGGCGAACGGATTGCCTGTCGCCGCCGCTTCGGCGCCCTCGCCTGAAACGTTGCCCGCGCTGTGATCGATATAGCGCGAATGCTCGTTGTCGTGACAATAAACACAGAGCAGCTCCCAGTTGCTGCCGTCCGGCGGGTTGTAATCGTGATCGTGGTTGCGGTGATGCACGGTCAGTTCCTGCAGGTTCGCCCGGGTGAACTCACGCGCGCAACGGCCGCAGACCCACGGATACATGCCGAGCGCGCGCTCGCGATAACCCTGGTTGCGCTGTTCGGCGTCGCGGCGGGCTTCGGCGACGATGCGGTCGAGTTTGGCGTGGTCGATGGGCTTGCTGGACATGGGGATGGTTCCGGACGGGTGCTGGGTAAAGTCTAAGCGCATCGGGGGGACTGTCGCGAGGCGGCGATGTTCAGAAAGCCAGTCGCAAGCCGCTTTCGAAATAGCGTGGCCTCCCGTCCAGCGGATCGGCGAAAGCCAGCGACCGTGCCAATAGTTGCAGGGGCCGGGCGTAATCGTCGATCTGCTCGCCCAGTGCCGGATAGAGGGGATCGCCGAGGATGGCCGCACCGAGTGCGGCCATGTGCACACGCAGCTGGTGTTTCTTTCCCGTCACCGGTGACAGTGCATAGCGCCAGAAGGTATCGCCCTGCTCGATGACGTCCAGGTGCGTCTCGCTGTTCGGGTCGCCTTCGGCCTCGCGCATGCGAAAGAATGGCTCGCCCGTGACGATCCGGCTGCGCCGCACGAGTGGGAACACGGTCCCGGGCAAGCCCGGCGCGAACGCTTCATAGCGCTTCCCGATCAGGCGTTCGCGAAATAAACCCTGGTACGCGGCACGGGAATCGGGATTGGTCGAGAACAGCACCAGGCCGGCGGTCAGCCTGTCGATACGGTGCAACGGCACCAGCGCCGGATTGTCGAAACGACGGACCATGCGGGCCAGCAAGGTCTCCTCGACGAACCCGCCCGCCGGCGTCACCGGCAGGAAATGCGGCTTGTCGACCACCACCAGGTGTTCGTCGACATGCAGCACCGTCTCGGTAAACGGTATCGGCATCTCCGCGGGCACCTCGCGGAAGTAGCGCACGCGCATACCCGACCGGTAGGGCGCATCCGCCGCAAGCGGCCGGTCGTCGCCATCGCGTACCCGTCCGCGCGCCATGCGATCGATCCAGCGTCCACGATCGATGGCCGGGAATAGCGCACACAGAGCCTCGAGCACGGTGGTCCAGCGGCCAGGCGGCAGGTGGACAGTGCTGGCGGCAACGCCTGGCGTCGTTGGGGATCGATCCATGACGGCCATTCTAGACGCCCTACTTCGCTTACACTGCGCCACGCCGGACATGCGGGCACGGGGCACGAGGTGCCGGCTTGGGGAACGACAGCAGGTATGCGCGCACTCTTTCGCCGGTTATTCGGCAGTCGGACAAAAGACCTGCCCGCGCGTCCGTTGGCCGGGCCGTCCGGACCGTTCGCCCCGGTACCCGCTGCCCCGTCGGTATCGACTGGCAAAACGATGGCGGCTGCCGAGGTCGAGGACTCCTTTCACCGTTGCGTGCTTGGCGTCGAGGCCGCGACCGACGATGCGCCCAGCGCCGCCGAGCAGGCCACGCTCAAACGCCTGCGCGACGCCTTCGGTGGCGAACGTTTCGACGTCGGCCAATTGCCCCGGCTGCCCGCGGTCGTTCCCCAGCTGCTGCGCTCGCTGAAAAACGACGACGTCGACAGCCGCCAGCTTTCCGAACAGATCGGCCACGATCCGGTCCTGGTCGGCGAGATCATCCGCGTTGCCAATACCGCGCACTATCGCACCGGCAAGCCGATCGCCAGCCTCGCCCAGGCGATCGTCATGCTCGGCCACGACGGCCTGCGCCGCGTGGTGATGCAGCTGGTGATGCGCCCGATCCTGCGCACGGACACCGGTCGCCTCGGCCGCGTCGCCGGGCCGCGCCTGTGGGGCCACGCCGAACGCTGCGCCATCGCCTGCACCGTCCTGGGCAAGGATGGCTGCGATCCGTTCGAGGCCTACCTCGCCGGTATCGTCTGCAACACCGGCGCGATCGCCGTGATCGGCGTCATCGATCAGGAAGGCGGCGATACCGATGCGCCGCATTCGGCGCGCTTCCTGCGGGCCTATGCCCAATGGGGCGACCGGCTCTCCTTGCACGCCGCGCGTCACTGGCAATTCCCCGAGCGTGTACAGCAGGCCCTGGCAGAACGCGCCGACCCGGCCGATACCGGTGCGAAGACGCCGCTGGGGCGCGTGTTGCGAACGGCCAGCCGGCTGGCGATGCTCGAGGTATTGGTCACGCACGGGCTGGCCGACCAGGATAGCGTGCTGGCCGAGGATCGCTTTTCCGCCGACTTGCTGGCACGCTGCCGCGAACGATTGCGACAAGAGGTCGCGCCACAAGACGCCTGAGGCGCCCCCTCGCAGGAGTTCCATCGTGCGGAAGCAAGGTCTGAGCCTTATCGTCCTGCTCCTGATCGGCGTTGCCGCATGGTGGGCGCACCGGCCGCCGGAGCGCCAGGCGACCGCTCCCGAACCCCCTTCACTGCGCAGCGGCCACGAGCGGGCGGCGGACCGTACGACGGGTACGAGCGACCTGCCCGCGTTCCTGCCACCGGAGGCAAGGCAGACCTTGCGCCTGATTGCCGACGGCGGTCCCTTTCCCTATCGCCAGGACGGTGTCGTCTTCGGCAACCGCGAAGGCCATCTTCCCGAACAGCCTCGGGGTTACTACCACGAGTACACGGTCAATACCCCGGGCGCATCGAACCGCGGCACGCGACGCATCATCACCGGCGGCACGCCGCCGCTGGTCTACTACTACACCGACGATCACTACGAGACGTTCCGGCGTTTCCAGGCTGGCCCATGACCGCTGACGATGCGAACTACCCGCTGGCCGACGCCGACCAGGCCGGCGTCTTCCTGGTGCCGGCGGAGGACTTCAGCGCGATCGCCGATTCGGCGACAACACTGGGACTGGCTGTACAGCGCGTGGATCTGGCCGGGGTCGCCGACAAGCGCGGCCTGCTCGAACGCATCTCGCGCGGCCTGCGGTTCCCCCCCGATCTGGGGCGCAACTGGGACGCCCTGGCCGACAGCCTGCGCGATCTGGGCTGGCTGTCGGCCCGGGGCTACGTGGTGCTCATCGAGCACGCCGACCAGTTGCAGGGCCAGGCCGATGACGACTTCCAGACCGCGCTGGACATCCTCGACGAGGCATCGATCGCCTGGGCCGACCAGGGCGTGCCGTTCTGGGTCTTCTCGGCGACGCCCTGACCTGGGTGTAGAGATTCAACGCTTGTTGCTGGCCACGATGTCCGTCGCCAGGTTGCCGGCGATCTCCTTCGAGGTGATCGCGACCAGTTGCGGAAAAGCTGCCTGGTAGTTCACGCCCTCGGCATTGCTGGTGGCCGGTACCGATTCGCGTGCACGGTAGTTGTGCGACGACTCCGAACCGCGGGCGTTGATCCGGCAACTGGTGGCCAGCTGCATGCTGATCGTGCCCGGCGCCTGGTCCGTATCGACGGCCATGCTGGCCTCGACGTCGCGGCAGCGGACGATCAGGTCGGTGGAGTACTTCGACTTCAGCTGCTGGCGGAGCTGGGCCTCCACCGCGCCGGAAATCGTCGGCGTCGGCTCGATCTTCACCGAGCGCTCCAGGCCGCTTACCGGCACCACGTTGCGCGATTCCTCGACCGTCAACCAGGGCGCATTGGCGGCGACGACGTTGTCCATCTGGACCGGAACGCGCGTATTCCCGCCGCAAGCGGTGAGCAGCAGCATGCCCGAAGCGGCAAGCAGATATTTCATTTCCAATCCCCATCCCCGTAGAACGCGCGAATTTACCGGGCATGGGGGTTTAGAGCAATCGCCAGGCGTCCGCGGTGAGGACTGGGTAGCGTACTTTTGCCTGTCCTGACAGGATTGTCCTACACCCGCCCTTGATACGACCTGTGTCCTGCTAGGGGCTCCTCCCGCCGGAGTAGCCGCCATGTCTGTCCAGATGCAACCCCAGCCCCCCAGCCAGGCCATGCCATTGCGCTACGAATCCTCGTTCGAGCAATCCGAGGAGGACGAGGCCGGAATCACTGCCGAACTGCTCGACAGCCTGCGCAAGATCAACTCGATCACCTTCAAGGACACCGGCCATGGCCTGCGTTCGGTGCATGCCAAGAGCCACGGCCTGCTGACCGGGGAATTGCGTGTCATGGACGGCCTGCCGGACGAGCTGGCCCAGGGCCTGTTCGCCACCCCGGGGCACTACCCGGTCGTATTGCGCTTCTCGACCGTGCCCGGCGACCTGCTCGACGACAGCGTGTCGACCCCCCGCGGCCTGGCGATCAAGGTCTTCGGCGTGGCCGGCGAGCGCCTGCCCGGCAGCGAGGGGGCGTCGACCCAGGACTTCGTCCTGGTCAACGGGCCAGCCTTCGGCGCCCCCGATGCCGGGCATTTCCTGAAGAACCTGAAGCTGGTCGCGGCCACCACGGACAAGGGCGAAGGCCTCAAGAAAGCCTTTTCGGCACTCGCCCGCGGTGCGGAAAAAGTGGTCGAGAGCTTCGGCGGCAAGAGCCCTACCCTGCTCGCCCTTGGCGGCCACCCGGAAACCCATGTCCTTGGCGAAACCTATTACAGCCAGGCGCCCCTGCTCCATGGGCTGTATATGGTGAAGGTCTCCGTCACCCCGGTGTCACCCGGCCTGACCGCGCTGACCGGCGCCACGGTCGACCTGCGCGACAAGCCGAACGGCTTGCGTGAAGCGGTGATCGACTACTTCGCCACGCAAGCAGGTGAGTGGGAGGTACGGGTGCAGTTCTGTACCGACCTGGCGGCCATGCCGGTCGAGGACGCTTCGGTCGTCTGGCCCGAGGACGTCAGCCCCTTCCTGCCGGTGGCGCGGATCGTCGTGCCTCCGCAGCCGGCGTGGAACGAGGCCCGCGCGGCCGCGATCGACGACGGCCTGTCCTTCAGCCCCTGGCACGGCATCGCCGCGCACCGGCCGATCGGCTCGATCATGCGGGTGCGTCGGGAGATCTACAACACGATGGCCGAGGTTCGCGCGAGGCAGAACGGCCGGGTCATCGAGGAGCCGTCGTCACTGGGTGCACTGGCGCTTTAGCGACAAGGCAGATAAGGCGAAACCCTTGTCGTCAGCAAGGCGACCAGGGCTGGCGCCATATAGTCGTAGTCGTCGGCGATGCGCAGGCATACCACGCGTTTCCCGCCCAGTTGTGCGCGGAACTTCGCGGCCAGCTTGCGCTTGTGCGCTTGCTCCATGACCAGCACCAGTTCCGCCCAGTCCAGCAACTCCGCAGTGACCGGTACATCGGCGTCCCGGTCGACGCCCGCCGCTGCCGTTTTCACACCCGGCCAGTCGGCGAAGACGTGCTCCGCCGTGGGGCTGCGCAGCCGGTTCTTGCCGCAGACGAAAAGCACGTTCACCGGACCGGTCTCCTTTGAGTCGCGCCAGGCGGGCACTGTGGCGCGACAGTCTTGTCAGACCACCACGACCGGAATCTTGCCGATCCGCGACTGCCATTCCTTCGGGCCGGTCTGGTGCACCGAGGTGCCGGCCGAATCGACCGCCACGGTCACCGGCATGTCCTGCACATCGAATTCGTAGATCGCTTCCATGCCGAGGTCTTCGAAAGCGAGCACGCGCGAAGCCTTGATTGCCTTCGACACCAGGTAGGCCGCGCCACCGACCGCCATCAGGTACACCGCTTTGTTGTCGCGGATCGCGTCGATGCCTGCCGGGCCGCGCTCGGCCTTCCCGACCATGCCGAGCAGGCCGGTCGACTCGAGCATCTGCCGGGTGAACTTGTCCATGCGCGTGGCCGTGGTGGGACCGGCGGGGCCGACCACCTCGTCGCGCACCGGATCGACTGGGCCGACGTAGTAGATAAAGCGGTTGGTGAAGTCGACCGGCAGGGTCTCGCCCCTGTTCAACATGTCGACCATGCGTTTGTGCGCCGCGTCGCGGCCGGTCAGCAGCTTGCCGTTGAGCAGGAGCACCTCGCCCGGTTTCCAGCCGGCGACGTCCTCGCGGGTCACCGTGTCCAGATCGACACGACGGCCCTTGGACGAGTCGTAGGTCAGCTTCGGCCAGTCTTCCAGCGACGGCGGATCGAGCGCGACGGGACCGGAGCCATCCAGCACGAAGTGCGCATGACGCGTTGCCGCACAGTTGGGAATCATCGCCACCGGCAGGTTGGCCGCATGGGTCGGGTAATCCTTGACCTTGATGTCGAGCACCGTGGTCAGGCCACCCAGGCCCTGGGCGCCGATGCCGAGCGCGTTGACCTTCTCGTAGAGCTCCAGGCGCAGTTCCTCGGCGCGGTTTGAAGGACCGCGGGCGATCAGGTCGGTGATGTCGATCGGCTCCATCAGCGCCTCCTTGGCCAGGAGCATCGCCTTCTCGGCGGTACCGCCGATACCGATGCCGAGCATGCCCGGCGGGCACCAGCCGGCGCCCATGGTCGGCACGGTCTTCAACACCCAGTCGACGATCGAGTCGGAAGGATTCAACATCGCGAACTTCGACTTCGCCTCCGAGCCGCCGCCCTTGGCCGCGACGATCACGTCGAGCTTGTCGCCCGGCACCACCGACACATTGATCACCGCCGGGGTGTTGTCGCGCGTATTCATGCGCTTGCCCGCCGGATCGGCCAGCACCGAGGCGCGCAGCTTGTTGTCCGGATCGTTATAGGCGCGACGCACGCCCTCGTTGCACATGTCCTCGACGCTCATGGTCGCGTCGTCCCAGCGCACGTTCATGCCGATCTTCAGGAACACGGTGACGATGCCGGTGTCCTGGCAGATCGGTCGGTGGCCCTCGGCGCACATGCGGGAATTGATCAGGATCTGCGCAATGGCGTCCTTCGCCGCCGTCGACTCCTCGCGCTCGTAAGCGGCGGCGAGATTCTTGATGTAGTCGACCGGGTGGTAGTACGAGATGTACTGCAGGGCGTCGGCGACGCTCTGGATAAGGTCATCCTGCTTGATCGTGGTCATGGCGGCGGCTGGACTCATGGGGACGGCAAAGTCGCTCATTTTAGCGCGGTGCAGCATTTCGCGCTTTGTGCCCCTGGGTCAGGGAGCCTGTTTCAGAAAGCGCCGCGAATCAACCGCATAGCCGGCCGACCGATAGAAAGCGTGTGCTGCCAGCCGATGGTCGCCACTGGTCACTTCGATGCGCGTCGCTCCCGCGGCCCACGCCCATGCCTCGGCGGCCTCGACCAGCGCGCGCCCGATGCCCCGGCCTTGCACGTCATCTCGCACGGCAAGCGCGGTGATCCGTGCCAATGGCGACAGCGCATGGAGCAACGGTGTGAGATGGACACCAACAACACCAAGCGCACAGCGGCCCACTTCCTCGTGGGCGACATAAATTACATCGCTGGCACTCGACACCATGGCGGCCAACCTCTCCAGCGCCAGCGAAACTGACGTGCCATAGCCCAGCACCGAAAGGCATGCCGCGATATCAGCGGCATCGCCGATGACAGCGCGACGTATGGCATATCTGGTATTCATCGCGAGCTCCAGGAACAGGAAGGACATCATTGAGACAGCCTCGCCTGACGAAATCCGGGCAGAGGAGAGCCAGTTTCCGGATCACGCGCTACCATCGAGCAGGTAGCTTCCAAAGCTGTCAGAAGCAATGACCGGAACCTTTAGTGCCCGGCCCCAACGGACTCGCGAACCGGGTTCGCCCACAGGTCCGTGGCAAGTCCTTTGGAGCCAGACGACCGCGTAATCGGAGTAAGTCGCAAATGGTTCGCACAATTGGCAAAGACGCGCCCGAACAAAAGGTCATCGATGACATCGCCAGATACGGATGGCATTGCGTGAACGTGCTTGCGGACGACAGGGGCGGACCTTTCTCGTTCACCATCGGCGTATTCCAGACCTATCGACTCCCGGAACTGGTGATCTTCGGGCTTCCGAGCATCGTGGCTCATCAGGTACTCGCGATCGTGGTCGAAAAGATCCAGAGCGGAACCCCACTTGACATGTCCGCACCGACGGACGAGCTACTGGAAAACTATCCCTGCCTGTTCATTCCCGTACCCGAATCCGCCTATGAGAACTACCTTGGATTCTGCCTCTGGTACTACCAGGGACAGCAGTTTCCGATGTGCCAGATCGTGTGGCCATCGCGCGAAGGTCATTTCCCCTGGCACCCGGAGACCTCCGAATCGTTTCGGGCCGACCAGCCCGTCCTGGGCCAGCCGCCCGCGGGGAAGTCCGACTGAGCAGGCCTGTCCCACGTTGTTCGACCGGCCTGGGACATCTGTCACATAGCCTGCCATCTGCCTGTCACATACGGTGCCTACGGTGAACCGATGACACGCGAATCCGGTTCCCTACGCCGCTGCGCGGCGCATCTCGTCGACCGGAGTGGTCGATCATGACGTTCTCCCGTCGTCGTTTTCTTCATGGCGCGGGCGGGCTGCTCGGTTTCTGCGCCCTGGGCGATGCCCTGCGCGTCGCCGCCGCAAGTACCAGGCCGATGGCCATGCCGATGCACCAGCGCATGGCCATGCCGGGGCTCGCGGCGCCGAACGTGCCACTGGTCAACCCGACGACGCTGGCCCGCTTCGTCGATGCGCTGCCGGTGCCTCCCGTCGCGCGCCCGACGAAACGGCAAAGTCATCCGGCCCATCCGGGCAAGATGCTGCCGTATTACCGCATGGAGATGCGCGCGTTCAGCGCGAAACTGCATCGCGACCTGCCGGCGACGCCGATGTGGGGTTATGACGGGCAGTCGCCTGGCCCGACTTTCGAGACCATGCGCGGGGAGCCCCTGCTGGTCGAGTGGGTCAATGCGTTGCCGACCGCCCACTTCCTGCCGATCGACCACAACATCCATGGCGCGGAAAGCGACAAGCCGGCCGTGCGCACGGTGACGCATGTGCACGGTGCCCGGGTGTCGTCGGACAACGACGGCTGGCCCGAGGACTGGTATGTACCG
This sequence comes from uncultured Gammaproteobacteria bacterium, assembly GCA_963847335.1. Taxonomy (GTDB): domain Bacteria; phylum Pseudomonadota; class Gammaproteobacteria; order Xanthomonadales; family Rhodanobacteraceae; genus Luteibacter. The sequence goes on along the minus strand of CAWJZF010000007.1, from coordinate 250,948 downwards.
GGGCATTCGCTGGTGTACCACTATCCGAACGGCCAGGACGCGACGACGCTCTGGTACCACGACCACGCGATGGGCATCACCCGGCTGAACATGTACGCCGGACTGTTCGGCGCGTTCAACATCCGCGACGCGGAGGAACAGGCGCTCGGCCTGCCCTCCGGCGAGTACGACCTGCCGCTGGTCCTTTGCGATCGCCTGATCGGCAAGGACGGCCAGTTGTACTACCCGGTGTCCGACGATCCGTCGGCGCCGTGGGTGGCGGAGTGTCGCGGCAATGCCATCCTGTGCAACGGCAAGCTTTTTCCCTTCTTCGACGTCGAGCCGCGACGCTACCGCCTGCGCCTGATCAACGTCGCCAACACCAGCTTCTTCAACCTGTCACTCTCGCACGGCCGTCCCTTCCAGCAGATCGGCAGCGACCAGGGCCTGTTGGCGGCGCCTGCGGAACGCCTGCGGGTCGAGTTGTACCCCGCCGAGCGCGCCGAAGTCATCGTCGACTTCACCGGCCTGGCCGGCCAGGCCGTGCAGTTGCGCCAGGAGTCGAACGCGATCCTCGAGTTCCGCGTACGCGATCTTGGCCGGCGCGATACCTCGGTGCTGCCGGCGACCTTGCGCGCTGTGCCCCGCATCGACTCTGCGAGCGTGACGCGCGATCGCGTGCTGGCACTTGGCGAACAGGACGACGCCGGTGGCAACCCGATGGTGATGCTGCTCGGCGGCAAATCGTGGTCGGACCCGATCACCGAGAAGCCGCGGCAGAACAGCACGGAGACCTGGAGCTTCGTCAACGTCACGGGCGATGCGCATCCGATCCACCTGCATCTGGTGCGTTTCCAGATCCTCGATCGCCGCCCCTTCGATCTTTATGCATGGAATGCGCACAAGACCGTGAAATACACCGGCCCCGCGCAACCGCCGCCGGCGCACGAGGCTGGCTGGAAGGACACCGTGCGCGCCGATCCGGGCATGGTCACGCGCATCGCCATGCGCTTCGAAGGCGAGCCCGGGCGCTATGTATGGCATTGCCATTACCTCGAGCACGAGGACAACGAAATGATGCGGCCGTACCAGCTGCTGCCATCGTAAGAAATTGCCTATGTGATACGTCGCACAGGACGGGAGATTGTAAGTGCTCTGTCATCTTGTATTGACACCTTGTCGCGCGCTTGTCGCCAGATCGTCATCCGCGCGGAGCCAACTGTATACAGCCGGCCGGGAGTCAATGCCCGACCGGTTAACCAGGGGGTAATACGTGAGGCAACCCCACGTGGGTTGCAGGGGTACACACCATGTCCGATCTGTTCGGCCGTATGAGGCTCAAACCGCTTCTCATCGGCGTACTCGCCGCTGGCCTTGCCAGCGTCGTCAGCGCCCAGACCACCACTCCACCCGACAAGGACGCCGCCTTCCGCAAGAGTATTCCGGATGCGAGTGTCCAGAACCGCAGCGGCATGCCGGGCGGCATCGTCACCCTGCATCGCCCGGGAAAGGGCGAGGATCGTAGCGACCAGACCCGCACTCCGATCAAGCACGTCATCCTGCTGATCGGCGAAAACCGCACCTTCGACCACGTGTACGCCACCTACACGCCGCCGCACGGACAGACCGTGCGCAACCTGTTGTCCGAAGGCATCGTCAACGCCGATGGCACGGCGGGCCCGAACGTCGCCGCCGCACGCCAGTTCACCGCGGCCGACACCGGTGCCTTCGCCGTCGCACCGAAGCGCACGGGCGCCTATGACGTGTTGCCGTCGATGAATACCGGCGGCGCGCCGACCCAGGCCCCGTTCTCCTCGGCGGCACAGGCGCAGTCGATCGAGCCCGCCCTCCCGGAGGATACCTACGCGAAACTCGCTGAAGGCGGCACTGGCCTGCCCACCGGCGTCGTCGACACCCGCTTCCCGACGACCTTGCCGAACGCTCCGGTCGATATGAGCGCGTCGCTCAGCTACAACGACTACGCCAACAGCCCCGTGCATCGCTTCTTCCAGATGTGGCAGCAGCTGGACTGCAACATCAAGAGCGCGACGCCGAAAAACCCGAGCGGTTGCCGCAACGATCTGTTCCCGTGGGTCGAGACCACGATCGGTGCCGGCAACAATGGTGCCCAGCTGCCGGCGAACTTCACCGACCAGAGTACCGGCGAAGGCTCGACCGCCATGCAGTTCCTGAACATGGCCAAGGGTGACGCGCCGTATTTCGCCGATCTCGCCCGCAACTACACCATGAGCGACAACTTCCACCAGTCGGTGATGGGTGGCACCGGTGCCAACCACATCATGCTCGGCTTCGGCAGCCTGATCTTCTACGCCGACGCCAACGGCAATCCGGCCACGCCGCCGTCCAACCAGATCGAGAATCCGGACGCCCAGTTCGGCACCAACAACTGGTACGTACAGGACGGGTACGGTGGCGGTTCCTACGTCAACTGCGCGGATGAGTCGCAGCCCGGCGTCGCTTCGGTGAAGGACTACCTGCGCTCGCTGCCCTACCAGACGTTCCGCGGCACGGACTGCCAGAAGAAGGCCTACTACCTGGTCAACAACTACAACCCGGGCTACCTCGGCGATGGTACGCCGGCGCCGCTGGGCGACCAGCTGTTCACCATCCCGCCCTCGACGCAGGACAATATCGCCCTGCTGCTCGAGCGTCACCACGTCAGCTGGAAGTACTACGGCGAAGGCTGGGGTGATGGCAAGGAGAACGGCGAAGCGGGTACCTTCTGCAACATCTGCGATCCGTTCCTGTACTCCACCCAGGTGATGACCAACCCGGACCTGCGCGCCAAAAATCAGGATATCAACGACCTCTACACCGATATCCAGAACGACACGCTGCCCGCCGTTTCCATCGCCAAACCCGACGGCATCATCGATGGCCACCCGGCTTCGTCCAAGCTCGAACTCTTCGAAGGCTATGTAAAGAAGATCGTCGACATGGCCAAGGCCAACCCCAAGGTCTGGGACGACACCGTGATCATGGTGACCTTCGATGAGGGTGGCGGTTACTGGGATTCGGGCTATGTGCAGCCGATCGACTTCTTCGGCGACGGCACGCGCATCCCGATGCTGGTGATCTCGCGCTACTCCGAAGGCGGCCGCATCGTGCACACGTACTACGACCATGTTTCCTTCGACAAATTCGTCGAGGCCAACTGGGGTCTGAACGAGGCGATCTCGGCGCGCAGCCGCGACAACCTGCCCAACCCGATCTCGCTGCCCCGCGATCCGTACGTGCCGGTCAACGCGCCGGCGATCGGCAACATGATGGATATGTTCGACTTCGGACAGAGCCATTTCCCGAAAGACGTCGCCGCGGCCATCAAGGACTGATCGTCGCGTGAACCATGCCCTGTCCGCTTCGGCGGGCAGGGCTTTCTGCGTTTGTGCATGACCCCGCTCATGGAGATTCCTCCAGCGATGAATACATCCCTCTTTTTTCGCCGTGGCCTCTTGCTTGCGCTGCTCGTCAGCCCGATAAGCCAGGCCGATCCCGGCGATTTCGGCGCCATGCCCGGTCTGTGGAAGATCGTGACGCGCCTGGTCAACCACGGCCAGCCCGGTCCACCGACAACCCAGTGGCACTGCGTGGATGAAGGCGCCGACCCCTGGGTGGCCTTCGCGACCCTGGCCGTGCCCGATCATCCGCAGTGCGACCTTGACGACAAGCACCGCGGCAGCACCACCCTCGCATGGACACTTTCCTGCAGCGGACCTCAGGCAACGACCGGCCAGGGCCGCGTGTCCTTCGATTCGGCCGAGCACTACACCGCCAGCGTGTCGCTGAAAGACCGCGGCGAGGTCATGCGCATCGAAGGCAAGCGCTACGCGGCATGTACCAGTCCCAGCGATTGATGCATCTTCAACGGCGCGCTCCGTTGGGGGCAGGTTGAGGCAACGCAGGCTTGTCCCTTCTCCCGGAGGGAGAAGGTGCCCGTAGGGCGGATGAGGGTGAATCTGGGAAGCGGCGACGCCGGACGCCGTCCTCCGCTAGACTCCGCCGATGCTAACGCTTCCCATCCGCAGCCTCCTTCGCAGCGCCACGCTGATCGTGCTCCTGGCATTCGGGGTGCCCGACGCCCGCGCAGCCGACGTCGCGATCACGGTCCCGCAGACCTGGCAGATACTCGATTACCTGGCCACCGATTACGCCGGCGCCGTGCAGAACGGCACGGTCATCAGCGCGTCGGAATATGCCGAGATGCGCGAATTCGTCGCCACCGCGCGCGCGCGTATCCAGTCGCTGCCCGCGACGGCGCAGCAGGCGGCGCTGGAGAAACAGGCCGACACGCTTGTCGACGCCGTCGAGGCAAAGGCCGCACCGGCGGATGTCGCCCATCTGGCGCATACCCTCGCCGATGCGCTGCTGGTCGCCTACCCCGTACCCACCGCGCCGGAAAAAACGCCGGACCTCGCCCGCGGCGCTGCGTTGTACCAGTCGACCTGCGCCGCCTGTCATGGGGCCACCGGCCATGGCGATGGACCGGCCGGCCTCCAGCTCGATCCGCGACCGGTCGACTTCACCAATCAGGCCCGCGCCGACCAGCGCAGCACGTTGTCGCTCTTCGAAGTGGTCAGCCAGGGGCTCGAGGGCACGCCGATGGCCAGTTATGCCCAGCTTCCGCTCGACGACCGCTGGGCGCTTGCGTACTACGTCGGCTCGCTGGCCTACCAGCGCGAAGCCGTTGCCGGCGCCGATCGCTGGCGGCACGAAGCCACCGCGCGGACAACCTTCGCCAGTCTCAAGGACCTTTCCGGCGCGCGCGTCTCGCAGTGGTCGACAACCCTGGGCGAGCAGCAGGCGCGCCAGGTCATCGGCTATCTGCGTGCGCATCCCGAGGCCCTGTCGGCATCGCTCCAGGGTCTTCCCCTGGCCCGCGGTCGCGTCGCCGCAAGCCTCGCCGCCTATCGCAACGGCGACAAGGCCGAGGCGGCCCAGCTCGCGCTCTCGGCCTACCTCGACGGCGTCGAGCCGGTCGAGCCGCGGCTCGACGCGCGCGATGCACCACTGCGCGCCGAGATCGAAACGGCCATGGGTGCGTATCGAAGCGCGCTGTCGCGGGGCGCACCGCTCGCCGACGTCACCGCGCAAGCCGCCGCCGTGGACGCTTTGCTGGTGCGCGCCAGCGCGGTCACCGCCGCCGTCGCGGGCGATCCCGCCGCGACGTTCCTCGGCGCCTTCACCATCCTGGTGCGCGAAGGGCTGGAGGCCCTGCTTATCGTCGTCGCCCTGCTCGCCTTCCTGCGCAAGGCCGAGAGGCCGGATGCCGCGCGTTACGTGCATGCCGGCTGGATCCTCGCCCTGGTCGCGGGCGCCATCACCTGGGCCATCGCCAGCTACGCCATCGCCATCAGCGGTGCCGGACGCGAGCTGACCGAGGGGCTCTCGTCGTTGTTCGCCGCCGCGGTCCTGCTGAGTGTCGGCCTGTGGATGCACCAGAAAAGTATCGGCGGACGCTGGCAGGCTTACCTGAAGGAAAAGATGGCCGCGGCCCTCGGCCGTCGCTCGATGTGGTTTCTGTTCGGCCTGGCCTTCCTCTCGGTCTATCGCGAAGTATTCGAAACCATCCTGTTCTTCGCCGCGCTGTGGAGCGAGGGCCAGGGGCACTGGCTGCTCGCCGGCCTGGTGGCCGGCGCGGCCGTACTTGCCGGCATCGCCTGGGTCCTGCTGCGCACCAGTCGCCGCCTGCCGATCGGTACCTTCTTCTCGGCCAGCTCCGCGCTTATCGCGGTGCTGGCCGTCGTACTCACCGGCAAGGGCGTCGCCGCCCTGCAGGAAGCGGGCTGGGTCTCCGTAAGCATCGTCCCGGCGCCGCATATCGAGCTGCTTGGTATCTACCCGACCTGGCAGACCGTGCTGGCCCAGGTGGGCGTGGTGGTCCTGCTTGCAGCCGGATTCGTGTTCAACATGGTTCGAGGAAGAACCGCCGACTGACAATCTCGTTTCGGCTCATGGTTCCCCCTGCATCACGAGATGCCCCGGCAGGATCATATCCGTGCGGCAGTCGATCAGAACAGCGCCGAGAAAACCTGCAGCAGGCCCCATACCGACACGGCCCAGACAAGCGTGCGCAGATAGGGAATGCCGACGACATATACCGGCACGTAGACCAGGCGTGCCCAGAAATACAGCTGGGCGCCGATCGCGGTATACGCATTTGCCCGCCCGGTCATCTCGACGACCAACACGGCGACGGCGAAGAACACGAAGGTTTCCAGGAAATTCCGGCTGGCACGACTCGCGCGCGAGGCGGCGCCTGTCACTGGCGGCTGCGCGCCGTCACGGTTGCCGATATTCCAGCGAAGACCGCGCTGCCAGGTCACCAGCGTCGCGGCCAGTGCGACCTGGACCAGACCGAGCAGCACCGACCAGCACAGCATCTTCAGTTCGACGGACATACGCTTTCCCCGGTAGCGATCGTGTGCCGATCATGCACGAGCCGGTCATGAACCCCTGCCCCCAGGCGTCGCGCCGCTGCTTACCTTACATCCAGCGACCGAATACCGGTTGCCCGCAAGTGAATCATATTGTATGACTATTCATCTCGAAGCGGCCGCACGGCCATGGGAGATCGGAGCATGCGCATGAAGAACCTGGCCATGATCGGGGCGATGGTCATGACCATTGGCCTTGGCGCCGTGGTGCCGAACATCTTCGCCACCGAGGCGACTTATACCAATCCCCTGCTGCCGTCCGGACCGGATCCCTGGGTAACCCAGCGCGACGGTAGGTACTACTACATGCACACACTCGGCAATCGCATCGCCATCTGGAAGACGCGCGATATGGCCGCGCTGGGCAAGGCGACCCCGGTCACGGTCTGGACACCGCCGGCCAGCGGCCCGAATGCGATCTCGATCTGGGCCCCTGAACTGCATTACCTCGACGGCAAGTGGTATCTGTATTACACCGCCGCCGAAAAAGGCCACGATGACGACGCGCATCGCCATGTGTTCGTGCTGGAGAATGCGTCGGCCGATCCCACCATGGGGACCTGGCTGGACAAAGGCATGCTGCGCACCGCACACAACGGCATCGACGGCACCGTGTTCGATCTGCGCGGCAAGCGCTACTTCGTTTATTCCGCTTATATCGGCGACCATAGCGACCTGATCATCGCGCCGATGCGCAACCCGTGGACGCTATCGGATCGCCAGGTCGACATCGCCGGGCCCACGCGCGACTGGGAAATGCAGGGCGGCCGCAAGATCCTCGAAGCGCCCGAGTTTCTCGAGGGCCCCGGCGGCAAGGTCTTCCTGACGTACTCCGCAAGCGCCTGCTGGTCGGATGACTATGCGCTGGGTCTGCTCACCGCCAGGGCGGACAGCGATCTGACTGATCCGGCCTCATGGAGCAAATCGCCGAATCCAGCCTTTGCCAGGTCAGCGAAGAACGGCGTCTACGCACCCGGCCATAACGCCTTCTTCAAATCCCCCGACGGCAAGCAGGACTGGCTGATCTACCACGCCAACGGCGGCGCCGGCTGGAAATGCACGTCCCGGCGCGCGCCACGTATCCAGCCCTTCCACTGGCGCACCGACGGCACGCCGGATTTCGGTGAGCCGGTCAGGGACGCCACGCCGCTTCCGGCACCGGCTGGCTGAGGCATTCATTTCGGCGGCAGGTGCGCACCGGTCAGCGCGGCGCGGATGTCGCGCAGCTTCGCCTTGAGCTTCGCTTCGTTGTCCGGTCCCAGGCGCACCATCAGTTTCTGTCCCACGGACAGCGATTGCAGTCCCGGATCGCTGAAGACATATAGCGCCTTCGGCTTATCCAGCATGATCGGCCCGTTCGGCGCCGGCGCGTCGATCAGGTCGTCCAGCACCTGCACCAGCCGGTCGTTGAAGTAACCATGCGGGTAACCGAGTTCGCGATACGCGGCCTGGAACAGGGGATAGTTGTGCACATACCAGGCCACCGCAGCCCTGGTATCCACGTTTTCCACGATCCGCATATACGGCGCATAGCGCTCGGCGTTGCGTTCGCTCATCGTCGTCGTGCCATTGGCCTGGTCGACGAGGAAACTGCCCGTCGGCGTGCGCAACGGAAGGATGCCGCTGGCGACATCCTGGCGCGGCAAGGCATCGAGGGTAGCAACGATACGCAACGCCACCCGATCGGTCAGCAACAGGCCACTCAATCCATCGCCCGCCAATCCCTTCAGCGAATCGACCATGCTGGTGTCGCTGTTATCGAGCGACGGCAAGGCGACCGTCGAGGATCCGGCCGGCTCGGGCTGCACCTGCTCGATGGGATGGCGTATCAGCGTCTCGCCCGAAGACGCGATGGCCGTCGAGGAAGCAGGCGGCACTGCGACCGCCGTGGAAGCCGGCGTCGATTCATGCGGCAGCTTGCGCCAGATGACGATGCCCGCCGCAATGGCCGCCGCGATGACGACCGTGGCCCAAAGCCACTGTGTTGCCGATGATTTTTTGCTCACTACGCGATCCGTTGGACAGTCCAGTCAGGTATACGACTGGTTACAGCGACGATGGTTCACCACCGGTCAGGCCGCCAGCCGCTCAATGCGGCCAATTGCCTTGCCAATGGCTCGATGGGCCTCTTCCAGATCGTAATCCGCCTGCAACCCCAACCAGAACCGCTCGCTCGTGCCGAGTGCCACCGCGAGACGCACAGCGGTATCCGCGCTGATACCGCGCTTGCCCAGCACGATCTCATTGATACGACGCGGCGCGACACCCATGGCGCGCCCAAGAGCATTCTGGCTGATGCCAAGTGGAATGAGGAACTCTTCGAGAAGAATTTCTCCCGGATGAATATTGGCCAGCCTTTTCACGGTCACTCCTTCTCAGTGGTAGTCGACGATTTCCACGTCATGAGCCTCATCGTTCTTCCAACGAAAGCAGATCCGCCATTGATCGTTGATGCGAATGCTGTGCTGCCCCTTACGATCTGCCGTAAGCGCCTCAAGCCGATTTGCAGGAGGAACGCGCAAGTCGTTCAAGTTGACCGCGTTGTCGATCATCCTCAGTTTTCGCCGGGCCACGTTCTGGATATCAAAAGGCAAGCGCCTGGACGGCATACCCGCCCAGATTTTCCCGGCTTCCTTGTCGATAAAGCTCCGGATCATGCTCGGACCATAACGCCTTACGTTATATAACGCAATACGTTACGCCACGCCGACGGAACAGCCTTAGCGCAGCTGGCTGTCCTTGCTGCCGCGGCGGTTGAAGAGGCTGGCGGCGCGTTCGGCGTCGTGGGTTTCCTGGCAGGCCACGCACAGGCGTACACCGGGCACGGCCTTGCGTCGTGCCACGGGGATGGGGGCGTCGCACTCTTCGCAGCGTTCGAGACCCGGACCCTGCTGCAACTGACGTCGCGCGCGCTGTACCGCGTCGTTGACCGTGGCGTCGATCTGATCTTGTACGGCGCCGTCGCCTGCCCAGCCAGTAGCCATGGGAAACCTCCCGAATATCCTTGCCAAAGAAAGATTTATTGTCGAACAGCGGCGATGAACAGGCGCTGTTCGACGTTGCAAGATCGACTTCGTCGATCGCTGATGCAGCAGGAGTGGATCCGGTCCACCGGAATGGCGGACCGGATCCGACAAACAGGTCAATGAGATACAAGATCGTCCGGCGCGTAACGATAGACTCCCGCCCGCCACCGTGATGCTATGCCGATATCGAAGCCGTAAACCAGGCGGATATCGATGATGGAGGCTTTCAACGCATCGGGATCTTGCCGCACGATCACCTCGGCAATGTGCCGGGCGAATGTTGCATCGTCCGTGCGTGGTCCATCGAGGACCACCTGGGCGGCGAGCGTCGTGGCGCCCTTGCTCTTCGATGAAAACATCGTATTCGTGCTGAGCGACGCGCGTTGCACGCCGGGCTCCTGCGCGATCGCGCGATAGGCGGCCAGCAGACTCGAAAATAACTCCCCTCGCAGGAAATATCCCGCGACCGAAGGAATGAGAAGCGTCAGGACGCAGAGGGTACCGATGACCACCAGATGCCCTCGCCACAAGGGTATCGGCGGCGGCGACGGGGCAACCGGTTCCGTGCGGATGACCCACGAACCGACGACAAGATCGTGCAACGACCGCCTGGTCCGTCGGTTGAATATGTAGAGATAGACGATAGAAAATGTGCCGCCGAATACCAGCAGGGCAACCGTATACCCCGCCGGCCCGGCCAACAGGCCATCATTGAGCGGCGCATAGTTGAGGAAAAAGGGGATCCCCAACACGGCATAACGGATCAGCGAGCGCGTTAACGTCAGCGGCTGACCGTCAATGCCCTCGACTTCGATATCCAGCGCACGCTTGCCGAGTGTCTGGCCATCGCCGATGTGGCTGTTCATTACACCGAAATAGCCAAGCGCAATGACAAAGCCGAGCACCCGGCCGTAACCGCCGAGCTCCGCCAGGGTGTCGAACATGAACACCCCAAGGATCGACCCGACGATACCCAGCAGTATCAGATCGATGACCAGCGCCGCGAGCCGGCGCCAGAACCCCGCGACGCGCACCTGCGGCGCCGCTTCCCCTATGACTTCGTCCATCGAAGGCCCCCTGTCGGCCAGTCTATGCTGGACCGGATCGTAACCCAGGAGGCCTCAGGAAAGTCGGGCTGCCGGAACCCTTACATGTTCCGGCGGTACTCGCCGCCCACGTCGTACAAGCGCATGGCTGATCTGGCCCAGGCGAGTGTGTCTTCACCGCCTCCATCAGCTGCTCGAACACGTTGCGGCGCTCGCGCGCCGTGGCCTGCAGCGGCTTCAGGCTCTTCGGTCGCGAGGCCGTTGCGGGCGCGGCCTGGTAGCCGGCGACGTTCTCGATCTGCTGGCCCTTCTCCTCTTCCGTCGAGCGGATCAGCTCGATCTCGGTGGCGATCTCGCCGCCGTGCTCCTTCGGCAGGAAGGTGTTGACGCCGATCAGCGGCAGCGAGCCGTCGTGCTTCTTGTGCTCGTAGTACAGGCGACTCTTCCTGGATCTTGCCGCGCTGGTACATGGTGTCCATCGCGCCGAGCACGCCGCCGCGCTCGCTGATCGCCTCGAACTCCTTGTAGACGGCTTCCTCGACGATGTCGGTGAGCTTGTCGACGATGAAGCTGCCCTGCCACGGGTTCTCGTTGAAGTTGAGGCCGAGCTCCTTGTTGATGATCAGCTGGATCGCCACCGCGCGGCGCACGCTTTCCTCGGTCGGCGTGGTGATCGCCTCGTCGTAGGCGTTGGTGTGCAGCGTGTTGCAGTTGTCGAACAGCGCGTACAGCGCCTGCAGCGTGGTGCGGATGTCGTTGAACTGGATCTCCTGCGCGTGCAGCGAGCGGCCGCGAGGTCTGGATGTGGTACTTCAGCATCTGGCTGCGCGCGCTGGCGCCGTAGCGCTCGCGCATCGCGCGCGCCCAGATGCGGCGGGCGACGCGGCCGATGACGGTGTACTCCGGGTCCATGCCGTTGGAGAAGAAGAACGACAGGTTCGGCGCGAAGTCGTCGATCTTCATGCCGCGCGCGAGGTAGTACTCGACGATGGTGAAGCCGTTGCGACAGCGTGAAGGCGAGCTGGCTGATCGGGTTCGCGCCGGCCTCGGCGATGTGGTAGCCGGAGATCGACACCGAGTAGAAGTTGCGCACCTTGTGGTCGACGAAGATACTGCTGGATGTCGCCCATCATGCGCAGCGCGAACTCGGTGCTGAAGATGCAGGTGTTCTGCGCCTGGTCTTCCTTGAGGATGTCGGCCTGCACGGTGCCGCGCACGGTGGCCAGGGTGTCGCGCCTTGATCCGCGCGTAGGTCTCGGCGTCGACGACCTGGTCGCCGGTGACGCCGAGCAGGCCCAGGCCGAGGCCGTCGTTGCCCTCGGGCAGCACGCCGCTGTAGCGCGGGCGCTTGCGGCCTTCGAACAGCGCCTCGATGCTTGCGCGTGCGCCGCGTCCCAGCGCGCCTGCGTCGGCGCGCAGGTACTTCTCGACCTGCTGGTCGATCGCGGTGTTCATGAACATCGCGAGGATCATCGGCGCCGGGCCGTTGATCGTCATCGACACCGACGTGCTCGGCGCGCACAGGTCGAAGCCGGAGTACAGCTTCTTCATGTCGTCGAGCGTGGCGATGGTGACGCCGGAGTTGCCGATCTTGCCGTAGATGTCCGGGCGCGGCGCCGGGTCTTCGCCGTACAGCGTGACCGAGTCGAACGCGGTCGACAGGCGCGCGGCCGGCTGGCCGACGCGACAGGTAATGGAAGCGGCGGTTGGTGCGCTCGGGCGTGCCCTCGCCGGCGAACATGCGGGTCGGGTCCTCGCCGGTGCGGCGGTACGGGATACACGCCGCCGGTGTACGGGTAGGAGCCCGGCAGGTTCTCGCTGCATGCAGGAAGCGTCAGCAGCTCGCCCCAGCTCTTGTAGGTCGGCGCGGCGATCTTCGGGATCTTCTGGTGGCTGAGCGACTCGCGGTAGTTCTCGACGCGGATGACCTTGCCGCGCACCTGGTATTCGGTGAACTCGTCGGTGACCGACGTCGTAGGCGCGCCGGCCAGTCGCGCAGCAGGTGCGAGCGATTCGGTGGACTGAGCGCCTGGACGGCGTCGTTGTAGCGCTGGCGCAGCGTCGGCCAGCGAGCGGTCGCCGGCCGACGGTGAGCGCGGCGGGGTCGTAGAGAGCGAGGCCGCGCGGCAGACGCTCGTCGCCGAGGTCCTGCAGCGACTCACAGTAATGCTGGGCCTTGCTCGCCGCTTCGGCCTGCCGTGGCGATGCCGGCGTTGACGCCGCGGCCCTGCTCGGCGATCTCGGCGAGGTAGCGCACGCGCGCTGCCGGGAATCAGCACGGTGGCGCGCGGCTCCTTCAGCGAGGTGTCGAGGTCCGGCGTCCACTTCGCCGCCGGCAGCGACGAGCTTCTCGCGCAGCAGGCGGCACAGGTTGGCGAACATCCAGGTGATGCCGGGATCGTTGAACTGGCTGGCGATGGTCGGGTAGACCGGGACGTCCTCGTCCTTCAGTCTGGAAGGCGATGCGGTTGCGCTTCCACTGCTTGCGCACGTCGCGCAGCGCGTCCTCGGCGCCGCGCTTGTCGAACTTGTTGAGCACGACGAGCTCGGCGAAGTCGAGCATGTCGATCTTCTCGAGCTGGCTCGGCGCGCCGTAGTCGCTGGTCATCACGTACATCGGGAAGTCGACCAGGTCGACGATCTCCGAATCGCTCTGGCCGATGCCGGCGGTCTCGACGATGACCAGGTCGTAGCCGCTGCGCCCTTGAGGAAGGCGATGCAGTCGTTGCAGCACGATGCTGGTCGCCGCGTGCTGGCGGCGCGTGGCCATCGAGCGCATGTACACGCGCGTGGCTGCGCAGCGAGTTCATGCGGATGCGGTCGCCGAGCAGCGCGCCGCCGGTGCGGCGGCGGGTCGGGTCGACCGCGAGCACGGCGATGCGCATCTCGGGGAAGGCGTGCAGGAAGCGGAGCAGCAGTTCGTCGACCACGCTGCGACTTGCCGGCGCCGCCGGTGCCGGTGATGCCGATGCACCGGGGTCTTGCCTGCCGGCCAGCTGCCACTGCTTGCGCAGGTGCGCCAGCTCGGCTTCGGCGAGCAGCGCCTTCCTCGATCGCCGAGAGCATCGCGACCGATGGAGATCTCGTCGTCGATGTCGACGGCGCCGCGCGTCGGTCCGTGCGTCGGCGTCGGCGCGCTGGTCGCGCCGCGTTGCGCGTGCGCGCATCGACGTCCTCGATCATCGCGACCAGGCCCATGCTGCATGCCGTCGTTCGGGTGGTAGATGCGCTCGACGCCGTAGGCCTGCAGCTCGCGGATTTCTTCCGGCGTGATCGTGCCGCCGCCGCCGCCGAACACGCGGATGTGCGAGGCGCCGCGCTCGCGCAGCATGTCGACCATGTACTTGAAGTACTCGACGTGGCCGCCCTGGTAGGACGACAGCGCGATGCGCGTCGGCGTCTTCCTGCAGCGCGGCGCGCACGACGTCCTCGACCGAGCGGTTGTGGCCGAGATGGATGACCTCGGCGCCCTGCGCCTGGATCAGGCGGCGCATGATGTTGATCGCGGCGTCGTGGCCGTCGAACAGGCTGGCGGCGGTGACGAAGCGCAGCGGGCGGGTCTCGCTCGGCCGTGTCGCTGGCAGGAACGTGCTTGGCGGGGGTGCTCATGGGGGACTCCGAACATCATGCAGGGCAGCCCATATTGTAGCGCGTGTGCCGGGGGCGCTATTCAAGCCCTGCCGGAATGCACGCGACAAGGCGAACGCGAACACGCCTCGCATTGACTGGCGCAGTCGCCACTGGATTCCGGCCTGCGCCGGAATGACGAGTAGGTAGGGTTCTCGTCATTCCGGCGCAGGCCGGAATCCAGTGGCGACATGTCAGACGAGGCCGAAAGGCAACGCGTGGGTCGAGACGACGCGGTCGCCGACCGTCTCGCCTTGCAGGAAGGCGAGCGATGCATCCATCACCGACGTATCTTCGAGGATCCGTCTATGGCCAAGGCCCTGCGTGGTCAGCAGGCGCGCACCCGGCCAGAACCGCGCGTAGCGCTCGCCCTCCTCCCACGGCACATCGAGATCGTCCAGGTCGTGCACGATCAGCGCCGGTTGCGAAAACGCCGGCACATGCCGATGCGCCTGCAGGTCGTGAATGCTCACGCCGGTGCGCCGCTCGAAGGTCGCGTGCATCCGTTCGCGCAGGTGCTCGCTCAGGCCGACCATGCGTGCGAAGCGTCGCGTCGCGTCGACCGGATCGGATGCCGGCGCGATCAGTACGACGCGTTCCGCGCGCCATGCCGCACCCATGGCCATGGTCACCGCGGCACCGCCCATCGAATGCGCGATCACCGCCGCGGCATTGCCGTAGTGGCAGCCGACCTCGCGAACGGTGCGGGCGAAATCGGTCAGCAGGCAGCGGCTTCCCGTGCTCATGCCATGCCCGGGCTGGTCGAAACTGACCAGGGCATAGCCGAGTGCGCGCAGTTTCGCGGCCCAGGGCTGGAAACGCAGGCCGAAGCTCGACCAGCCGTGCACGAGAAGCACGTACGGCCGGATCGAGGGATCGCCCCATACATAGGTCGCGATGCGCTCGCCGTCGACGGTGAGGGTTTCGCGACGCGCATCGGTTGTGGCGATCGCCGCGGTCGCCCGCGCGCGACTGCTCGACAGTGGCGTGGAGAACAGCCTCGCGGCGTGCTCGACCGTGCGCTTCGGCGCGAGCCGGCCGCCCAGCGCATAGCCGACACGCAATGACGATAATTTCAGGTTCATGCGCTGTAACTCCCGACCAGACGCGTGAAGGCACGCTCGGCGCGCTGACGCGCCGCCTCGTAACCAAACAGCCCGGCATCGTGGTTCATGCCGAGCACCACCGAATAGATCTCGAAGGCCAGTTGCTCCACATCGGTGTCGGCACGCAACTCGCCGGTCTCGATGGCCATGGCCCCTGACTTCGCCAGCGCGCGGCGCCAATCGGTCTGCTGGCGCAGGACGGCGTCGTGCAGCACGCCTTCCCGGCTGTCGTACTCGCTGACCGCGCCGAGCAGGACGCAACTCCCGCCATTGAAATGCACCCATCCGAACCATGCGTCGACCACGGCGGCGAGGCGCTTCAGACCACGAGGTTGTTCCAGCGAGGGCAGGAAAACGTGCTCGACGAAACGCCGGGCGCCGCTTTCGAGCAGGGCCAGCTGCAGGTCTTCGAGCGAGCCGAAGTGGGCGAAGACACCGCTCTTGGACATGCCCACTTCGCTGGCAAGGCTGCCGATGGTCAGGCCTTCCAGCCCCTCCCGGCGCGCCATGCCGTAGGCGGATTCGATGATTCGCTCGCGAGTCGACTCGCCTTTTGTGGGATTTACCGTAGTCATGCACCCAAAATAGCACGACCGTTCGTTCTTTTAAAGTCCTAAGCGAACCTGAACGAGGCTGGCGAAGACGGTCAACAAGGACCTACGATCGCCGTTTTCTACACCAGTAACGCCACCGTCGTGGCGCCCCGGAGAGGAAGACGATGACCAAGCTCACCCACAAACTGGCCCTGCTCGCCGGCCTTGGCCTGGCCGTCGGCGCATTCGCCTATGCCCCGCCCGCGCCCGCCGCCAGTTATGTCTCGGTCACCGTAGGCACCCGCCCGCCGCCGCCGCGCTTCGAGCGCGTCATCGTCCGCCCCGGCTACGTCTGGGCCCCGGGCTACTGGAACTGGGCCGGTGGCCGCTATGTCTGGGTCGGGGGCCGCTACTTCCCCGCGCGCCCGGGCTATTACTACAACGCCCCGCGCTGGGTGCAATCCGGCCGTGGCTGGCGCTTCGAGCGTGAAACCTGGGTCCGCCACGACCGCGGTTACTACCATCACTGAACGCTGCTTGCTGCGCCGCAACGACACCATTCGGCGCGAGGTACTAAACTAGGGAACTAACAGCTCGCCCCAGTCCCCCACTGGGGCGAGTTTTTTTCGACGGTCCCACCCTTGGCCGGATCCCATCACCGGCTATCACCTGCTGGCGGCACCAACGGCCGTCATAGTTCACTGGAGTCTGCGTTCGATGATTTTCGAAACCATCGCCAACACGGGTCACGAAGCAAGTCGTCTTCTGCCATAACAAGGACGCTGGCCTGAAGGCCATCATCGCGATCCACAACACGGTGCTCGGTCCCGTCGCTGGGCGGCCTGCGCATGTGGCCGTACAAGACCGAGCAGGACGCGGTCAACGACGTGCTGCGCCTGTCGCGCGGCATGACCTACAAGAACGCCGTGGCCGGCCTGAACCTCGGCGGCGGCAAGGCGGTGATCATCGGCGATCCGTCGCAAGGACAAGTCCGAAGCGCTGTTCCGCGCCTTCGGCCGCTTCGTCAACTCGCTCAACGGCCGCTACATCACCGCCGAGGACGTCGGCATCGACGTCAACGACATGGAATACGTGTTCCGTGAAACCGAATACGTGACCGGCGTGCACCAGGTGCACGGCGGTTCGGGCGATCCCGTCGCCGTTCACCGCGTTCGGCACCCTGCAGGGCCTGATGGCCGCGCTGCAGGCCAAGCACGGCAACGAGGACGTGGGCAAGTACAGCTACGCCGTGCAGGGCGGCGGCCACGTCGGCAGCGAGTTCATCAAGCTGCTGCGCGAACAGGGCGCCAAGGTGTTCGTCACCGACATCAACAAGGATGCCGTGCAGCGCTGCGTCGACGAGCTGCGGCTGCGAAGCCGTGGGCCTGGACGAGATCTACGACGTCGACGCCGACGTCTACAGCCCGTGCGCGCTGGGCGGCACGCTCAACGAGCAGACCATCGACCGGATCAAGGCGACGATCATCTGCGGCGCGGCCAACAACCAGCTGGCCACCGACGCGATCGGCGACGAGCTGACCCGTCGCGGCGTGCTCTACGCCCCGGACTACGCGGTCAACGCCGGCGGCGTGATGAACGTCTCGCTGGAAATCGACGGCTACAACCGCGAGCGCGCGATGCGCATGATGCGCACGATCTACTACAACGTCGGTCGCATCTTCGAGATCGCCAAGCGCGACGGCATCGCCGCGTACCAGGCCGCCGACCGCATGGCCGAAGAGCGCATCTCGGCCATCGGCAAGATCCGCCTGCCGCACATGGGCAACGGCGCACCGCGTTTCCAGGGCCGCATGCGCGGCAACTGATCGTCGCCTGCTGTGCAAAAAAAGCCGCCGGTTTGCCCCGGCGGCTTTTTTTCATGCGCAATGCTGCGATGCAGCACTTCTTGTATCCTTGCGCCATGCGCCCTCTCGACCTGCTCCGTCGCATCCGTGGCTCCGACCGCTACGCCGAATGCGTGCTGGTATTCGCCGCAACCACGGGCGCGGTACTCGTGTGCGAAGCGGCCGGGCGAGCGAACGCGGTGATTCCCAGCCTGCTTGGCGTAATCGCCTGCGCGCTGGCCGAAACCGAGGACCACTGGCGCAATCGCATCGTCAGCTTGCTGGTGACCCTGGCCTGCTTTGCCGTTGCCACCGCGGCGGTGCAATGGCTGATGCCCTGGCCCTGGCTGTTCGCCTTCGGCCTGCCGCTGGCGACCTTCGGCCTGGTCATGCTCGGCGCTGCCAGTGCGCGCTACGGCACCGTCGCCGGTGGCACCCTGATTCTGTCGGTCTATACGATGATCGTCGTCGACGCCGCGGGCGGCACGCCCACGGACTTCTGGCACGAGCCGGTGCTGCTGCTAGCCGGCGCGGCGTGGTATGGCCTGCTTTCACTGCTATGGAGCGCCATCTCGCCGCAGCGCGCGGTGCGCCATGCGCTGGCCCGCGTCTTCGATGAACTCGGCGCGTACGTCGAATGCAAGGCCGCGCTGTTCGAGCCGGTGCGCGGGATCGATCGCGACGGGCTCGAGCTGGCCCTGGCCATGCAGAACGAGCGCGTGGTCGAGGCGATGAACGCGACGCGACTGGTGCTGATCGATCGCATCGGCGGCCGTCGTCCGCGCGGCGCGACCGCACGCCGGTTGCGCCTGTACTTCATGGTGCAGGACATCCACGAGCGGGTGAGTTCGGCGCATTACCCCTATCAGGCCCTGGCCGATGCGTTGTTCCATCACGACACCATGTTTCGCTGCCAACGCCTGCTCGGGCTGGAAGCGAGGCTATGCCACCAGCGTGCCGATAGCCTGCGGCTGCGTACCGCGATGCCGGAGGACCCGATGCCGGCCGCGGCACTGGACGACTTCGCCGAGTCGATCGCCTCTCTGCGCGCCCAGGCCAACCCGCCGGCCGCCCACCTGCTGCGCTCCCTGGACGCCCTGCTCGCCAATGTGACCACGATCCAGGCCCAGCTCGACGGCAGTACGCCGCTGGCAACCCCGGCGCAGGACCATGCCCTGCAGAATCCCGGTCCGCGCTCGCCGCTCGATGCATGGAAGCGCATCCGCATCCAGCTGACACCGCGCTCGTTCCGGTTCCGCCACGCACTGCGCCTCGCACTCGCCCTGCTCGCCGGCTACGCCGTGCTACGGGCGATTCACCCCAACCACGGCTACTGGATCCTGCTGACGACCCTGTTCGTCTGCCAGCCGAGCTATGGCGCAACGCGCCGCCGGCTGTTGCAGCGTGTCGCCGGCACGGTAACGGGCCTTGTCGCCGGCTGGCTGGTCCTGCAGGTGCTGCCGATGACCGGGTGGCAATTGCCCCTGGTCGTGCTTACCGGCGTGCTCTTCTTTGCCACGCGACTGCGCCGCTATGGCATCGCCACCGCGTCGATCACCCTGTTCGTGGTGCTTTGCTTCAACCAGGTCGGCAGCGGCTACGACGTGATGTGGCCGCGCCTGCTCGATACCTTCATCGGCGCGACCATCGCGGCGCTGGCGATCCGCTTCGTCATGCCCGACTGGCAGGGCCGGCGGCTGGACGGCATGCTTGCCGAAACCTTGCGCAACCATGCCAATTACCTCAGGCGGATCCTTGCCCAGTACGGCAGTGGCAAGCGCGACGATCTGGACTACCGGATCGCGCGCCGCGACGCGCACAACGCGGATGCCTCGCTGAGCGGCCTGCTGGCCAACATGCTGAGCGAGCCCGGCCGCCGGCGCCGCGGCACCGATACGGCACTGCGCTTCCTCGCGGTGTCGCATAGCCTGCTCGGCCACCTGTCCACTTTGGGCGCGCACCGGCAATTGCTGGTGTCCGAAGAACGTCGCGCCCTGCTGGAAAGCGCCGGCACGGCCCTGGCGACCGACCTCGACGCGCTGGCCATCGCGATCGAGGCGGGCAAACCGGTGCCCACGGCCAACGAGGCCACGCTTATCGACGAACTGGCCGCGGCCAGCGATCGCGCCGACGATGCCACGGGGCGACTGGTCGCCTCGCAGCTCGGCCTCCTCGCCACCCAGCGAGCCCGGCTGGTGGAGCTGCTGCCTGCCGTCGGGCAACGCCAGACCGATTAACCGTCCGGCAACAACCGCCGGTGCAAGCTTTTGGTGCGACGCGCCAAGGCTTGGCCGGGCCGCCGCGTTACTATCGACAGGTTTGGTCCTATTGGAGTTGTACGCATGCGTCCGTTCCCCCTCGGCGAAGACCTCGACCTGCTCCGCGAAAGCGTCCACGGCTTTGCCGAAAAGGAGATCGCGCCGCGCGCCGATCGCATCGATCGCGACAATCATTTCCCCGAGGACCTGTGGCGCAAGTTTGGCGACATGGGCCTGCTCGGCATCACCATCCCCGAGGAGTTCGGCGGCAGTGGGCTGGGCTTCCTCGCCCATCTGGTGGCCATGGAGGAAATCTCCCGCGCGTCCGGCTCGGTCGGCCTGTCTTATGGCGCGCACTCGAACCTGTGCGTGCAGAACATCTATCACAACGGCAACGATGCCCAGCGGCGCAAGTACCTGCCGAAGCTGGCCAGCGGTGAGTGGGTCGGTGCGCTGGCCATGAGCGAGCCCGGCGCCGGTTCCGACGTCGTCGGATCGATGACCTGCCGCGCCGAGCTGAAGGGCGACGTGTGGGTCGCCAACGGTTCGAAAATGTGGATCACTAACGGCCCGGACGCCGACGTGCTGCTGGTCTACATGCGCACCGCGCCTCGCGCGGCCGGCAGCCGCTGCATGACCGCCTTCATCGTCGAAAAAGGCATGAAGGGCTTCTCCACCGCGCAGAAGCTCGACAAGCTCGGCATGCGTGGCTCGAACACCTGCGAACTGGTCTTCGCCGATTGCGAGATTCCCGCCGAAAACATCGTCGGCGAGGTCAACGAAGGCGTACGCGTGCTGATGGGTGGCCTGGACACCGAGCGGCTGGTGCTCTCCGGCGGCCCGATCGGCCTGATGCAGGCGGCGATGGACCTGACCATGCCCTACGTGCGCGAGCGCAAGCAGTTCAACGCGCCGATCGGCACCTTCGGCATGATGCAGGCGAAGATCGCCGACATGTACACCGCGCTGCAGTCCTCGCGTGGCTTCGCCTATATGGTTGCCCAGCAGTTCGACGACGGCGTGAAGTCGCGCATCGATCCGGCCGCCTGCCTGCTCAATGCCTCGACCAATGCGGTGAAAGTCACCCTGGAAGCGATCCAGGCCCTGGGCGGCAATGGTTATATCAACGAGTTTCCCGCCGGCCGCCTTCTACGCGACGCGAAGCTCTACGAGATCGGCGCCGGCACCAATGAAATCCGTCGCATGCTGATCGGGCGCGAGCTGTTTCACGGGAAGTCGTAACGATCCTCGACGAGGGCCTTCCGTACGAAAGGCCGGCTTTGCCATGGGACGTCGGCATGTCGTGCGGCGAAATCGGGCTACCTGTCCATCACCTTGGTAGCCGCTTCACCAATGACCATAAGGCTCATCACGACGGCCTGCTGGGTTCGCTTGTCGGTGAAGAAGTCCTCCCTGCTCAATCCTTCGACGAAACTGCGTGCGTCGGATGCGGCTTCCTGCATGTGATCGAGGTAATCGGGAAGCCGGTTTTCATACCGGCACGGCCTCCGCCAGCACTTGGCTGCGAAATTTCGTTGGCAGATCCGAGGGAGTGAGCAGGTCGACATGCACGCCAAGCAGATTTTCCAGCTCAACCTGGAGCCCCCCCAGGTCGAACAAGGTCGCACCGGGCAGCGCGTCAACCAGCAGATCGAGATCGCCGCCGTCCCTGTCCGTACCGTGCAGGACGGACCCGAAGACACGCGGGTTCGCCGCACGATGGCGACTGGTCGCTTCGCGCACCGCAACCCGCTGGAGGTCAAGGGCCATCGATGGTTTCATGGGTATTTCGCCGCGTGGGTCACGCCATCCTAGGCGAGCGCTGCCGGCCCGGCAACCGCCCGCCTTGGTGAACCTAGAAATCAATATGAAAACTGGCCGTCGCCGTGCGGCCGTCGACCAGCTGGCCGAACTGCTGGTCGTAGCCGAAGGCCATGCCGACGCGGTCGGTCATACGCCAGTCGAGGGTGATATCGGCGAAGCCGCCGTAGCGTGACAGGCCGATGCCGCCTACCGGTGCCCATTGCTGGATGCCGGTGAAGCTCGCCGCGAATACTTCGCCGCGGGTGGCGAAGGAGTGCTGCCAGCCGACATCGCTGCGCAGGCTCAACGATCCGCCGGAAGGCAGGGCCCATTCGCGGGCAAGACGCACGCCCGCGCCACCCTGCCAGCGCGATGTGCGTTGTGCGCCGGCGGCCAGGCCGAAGCCGTCGCCACCGACTTCGTTGAAGCCGCCGTTGTCGATCTCGGCGTACTGCAGGTTCACGAACGGGGTCAGCTTCATCGCGCCGGCATAGGCGCGGAAGCCGGTTTCGCCGTAGGCGACGGTGTAGCGGCCGTTCTGCTGGCTGCCCACCGGAAGCTCGCTATCGCCGAGTAGCAGGCCGCGGCGCATGTCCTCGCGGTAATTGCCGAGGCCGACGCGGCCCATCGAATACCACTGCCCGCTGGTCATACCGCCGTAGATCATGCCTTCGACGGAGCGGCTATGGCCCTGGTCGACGCTTTCGGCCAGGCGACCGAGGCCTTCGGCCTGGCTGAGCGCGAAGCCGGCAAAACCATTCGCACCGATACGCAGGTCCTGGCCGATCATGGTGCCACCGAGGTCATAGCCGACATTGCTGTAACCGGAGCGGCTCATGCTGCCGTGGTAGCCGAGGCTCTGCGTCCAGGCGCCGACGTCGCGATGCTCGGCCAGCGCGTCGAAGCGGTCCGACAGCGCGCGCGTGCCGGCGTCGATCGCCTCGAAGGTCATCGCCGCGCTCGCCGCGTGCAACTGGCCAGAAAGCGAGGCGATCGATTTCTGCGCAATCGCCGTCGTGCTCGCCTGCTGGATGCTGGCCGCGCCGATCAGGGTCTGGTCGGAAATGGTCCCCGATGTTTTCGGCTGCGATAAGGCATGGTCGATCTGCTGGAAGGCGCCTTCGACCCGCTGCGCGGAACCGAGCATCAACGGGGTGCTGCTCATGCCCTGGACCTGGGTGACATTGACTCGCGTGGCGTCGATCCAGACTTCGTTCGGCAGGTAATTGAGCGTGGTATTGATCATGACGCCGCTGCCGGCCGTCAGGGTCGCGAAGGTACCGCTGATGCCACCGGCCGCGCTGAGGACTTCCTGCTGGGTCGAGGCGACGTAGCCGGAAATCGCACCGGTGATGGTCAGGTCGCCGGCCAGGCTCGCCGTGCCGGCAACCCGCAAGGGCGCACCGAGTTTTTCGGCGAGACGGCCCGCCGGAGTCTGTACGTAGTTGCCGCCGACGGTGACCGGGCCGTCGCCGGTCTGCACGACGCCGCCGTTGTTGCTGAGGTTGCCGGCCACGCCCGTGCGGACGATCAGCGTGCCGCCCTGGAACGCCGTGGCGGCGCCTGGAATCATGTTCACCGCGTCCAGCGTCGCCTGCGTGTCGCCGACACTGGTGATGCCCTGATAGGTATTGGTACCGCTGAGCGTCAGCGTGCCCTGCCCGTCGTAGACCAGGCCGCCGGCACCGGCGATGTCATTGGCGAAGACACTGTCGCCCTGGCCGGTGTAGGTGAAATCGCCCCAGTCGAAACGACCCGGGCCACGTACGGCGCGACCCACGTCCAACGCGCCATAACCGAACACCGTATCGGGACCCGCGGCACCAAGATCGGTCGCCGTACCCAGGAGGGTTTGCCGGACCTGATCCGCGGTGAAGGCGGGAAAGGCCTGCCAGACCACGGCCGCGGCGCCGGACACCGCCGGCGCGGCCAGCGAGGTGCCTTCATAGACGTAATAGCTCTGGCTGGTCGCGGTATCGTTCTGCCCGCTGACGATGACGTCGCCGGGTGCGGCCAGGCAGTAGTTCCTGGCGATGCCGCACTGGTTGGAATAGGCGGCCAGCTGCGTCGGATTGCTGCTGTTGAGCGCGACCACGGCAAGCCAACCGCGCTCGAGGTCGGGCGCACGGCTCGGCAAGGCGGCCACGTCGGAAGGATTGGCCGCCGACGAGTTGCCTGCCGCGAAAACGACCAATCCGCCGCCGGCGATGAATCCCGCATAGGCGTCATGGAAGCTCTGGGTCACCGCGGTCTGCGATGCGTCCCAATAGAGGCCGCCCCACGAATTGTTCATGATCGACACGCCATGGGACGCCAGGTCGGTACTCACCTGCCCCAGTGGATCGGCCCCACTCACCTGGTTGCCCTGGCCCGAGCCGTCGTCGGTCGGTTCCTGGTCGTTGATGATGCGCGCCGAGACGATCGTGGCGCCGGGCGCGATACCGCCGGCAAACTGGCCGAACGGCTGGCCGGCGGCGATTTCGGCGACGGCCGTGCCATGGCCGACGACATCGTCGACCGCCGTGTTGTTGATTGTCGGATCGACATAGATCAGTTCCGCCAGCACGCGTCCGGCCAGCGCCGGATGGGTGCTCATGACGCCGGTATCGACGAAGCCGATGGTGCGGCCCGTGCCATCCAGGCCCGCGGCATGTGCGGCATAGGTATTGGTCAGGCTCAACTGCGCATCCAGCGACGGTTGCGGATCCGTCGGCGCGCTCGGCGGCGGGGGTGGCGGTGGCGTCGGATCGGTCGGCGGGGCGACCGGCGGCGGTGGAGGCGTCGTGACCGGTGTGTTGTTGCGGACATTGCTATTGCCGCCTCCGCCACCGCAGGCGGACAGCCCCATGGCAAGACAGATCGCCAGCACCGCTTCGCGGCGCGCCAGGCCATCGATTCCCTTATGCATCGCGTTTTCCCCATTGAAGTCGTTGCAGGCACGGCGCCCCGAGTCTGCTGCCCCATCGCGATGCTGCCACAGCTGGCCAACGGAAAAACAACAAGAAGTCACGAATGTCGAAAAGTTCATCATTTGCCCCCATCTAGGGCAAAGCGCGATACTTATAGGAATTACCGTGCCGAAATCGCGGTCACCCGAGCCCCACGGAGTCCCCATGTCCGACGCAAGCGTTGTCATCGTCGGTGCCAAGCGCACCGCCATCGGTTCCTTCCTCGGCCAGTTCACCGGCGTGCCGACGCCAAAGCTGGGTGCCGTCGCGATCCGCGCCGCACTGGCACAGTCCGGCATTGCCGCCGCCGATGTGGGCGAAGTGATCATGGGCTGCGTGCTGCCGGCCAATCTCGGCCAGGCGCCGGCGCGGCAGGCCGCGCTCGAGGCGGGCCTGCCGACCTCGACCGCCTGCACGACGGTCAACAAGGTTTGCGGCTCGGGCATGAAGGCGATCATGTTCGGCCATGACCTGATCAAGGCCGGTTCGGTCGGGATCGTCGTCGCCGGCGGCATGGAGTCGATGACCAATGCGCCGCATATGGTCAATGCGCGCACCGGCATCCGCTACGGCGACGGCCAGCTGGTCGACCATATGGCATGGGACGGTCTGACCAACCCCTACGACGGCAAGGCCATGGGCGTCTTCGGCGAGATGTGCGCCGACAAGTATCACTTCAGCCGCGAGGAGCAGGACGCCTTCGCCATCGCCTCGGTGAACCGCGCCAAGGCTGCCCAGCAGTCCGCCGCCTTCGCCGGCGAAATCGTCCCGGTCAGCGTGACCACGCGCAAGGGCACGGTCGAGGTCGACACCGACGAGCAGCCCGGTCGTTCGGACGTGGACAAGGTCCCGTCGCTCAAGCCCGCCTTCCGCAAGGAAAACGGCACGATCACGGCAGCCAGTTCGTCGAGCATTTCCGACGGCGCAGCAGCCGTCGTGCTGCTTTCGGAAGAAAACGCGAAGGCTCGCGGGATTACTCCGCTGGCCCGCATCGTGGCCCACGCCACGCATTCGCAAGAGCCGGAATGGTTCACCACCGCGCCGGTAGGGGCGATCCAGAAGCTGCTGGAAAAGACCGGCTGGAAAGTCGAGGATGTCGATCTTTTCGAGATCAATGAAGCCTTCGCGGTGGTCCCGATGGCGGCGATGCGCGAGATCGGGATCCCCCACGACAAGCTCAACGTCAATGGCGGCGCATGCGCCCTGGGTCATCCGATCGGCGCCAGCGGTACCCGCGTGGTGGTCACCCTTCTCAATGCCTTGACGGTCCGTGGCGCAAAAAGGGGCATCGCCTCGCTGTGCATTGGCGGCGGTGAAGCGACCGCCATCGCCATTGAGCGACTGTGAAGCTGACGTCGATTAATCGGCATATTGCGAATAAATAGTGGACGCGCCGGTTAACTAACGTTGGGTTTAAAGGGGTGGCTTTAATGTCCCCTGAAGCGGGCAAGGTAAATTGCTGGCGAAGTATGAACGAACGCGCTATTAATACGCCGCCTAACGGCATTCCACGGCTAAGGAGAAACACAATGAATTTGACGCGTACCCTTCTCGCCTCTGCGCTCGTCGCGCTTCTGGCAGCTTGCAGCAACGGCGCGCAGGATTCCGCGCAGGACGCCCAGAAGCAGGCTGCTGATGCCCAGCAGCAGGCTGACAAGGCGCAGCAGGCTGCCGAGTCGGCTCAGACCCAGGCAACCTCGCAGGCTGCTTCCCAGGCGCAGACCGCCGCCGACTCGGCTAACGCCGCTGCCGGCCAGGCCCAGTCCGCCGCCGCCAGTGCCACCTCGACAGCCGGCGCCATGAGCGACCAGGCTGCTGCCAACGCCGCCGATCAGGCCGGCAAGGCTGCCGATGCCGCCAAGGACGCCGCCGACAACGCCAAGAGCGCTGCCGACGACGCCAAGAAGAACTAAGGCTCACGCCTTCATTCTTTTGCAATAAAAAACCCGGCCGCATTCGTGCGGCCGGGTTTTTTATTGAGCAGGGAATGGGGAATGGGAATGGGATAGAGAACGGGGAACGGGGAACGGGGAACGAGGAGCGAGAAAGTTTGACGTAGTCTGGGTGTCACTTCCTGCGCATGCCTTCAGAGCCAAAGCGTTCCTCACCCTCCACTGTTCCCCGTTCCCCGTTCCCCGTTCCCCTCGTGTGCACCCGCAGCGTTAGTCCTGGCGCTCAGCCCGCTATCATGGACGCTTCGTTCGTTTCCCAGCGGCCACTCATGCCCGTCATCGTCTCCGAGATCGATCCGCGTTCCCCCGGGTTCCAGGCCAGCAGCGCGCATCTGCGCGGCTTGACCGACGAGCTTCGTGCCGAGCTGCAGCGTACCGCCGAAGGCGGCGGCCCCAAGGCGCGCGAGAAGCATGAGGCGCGCGGCAAGCTATTGCCCCGCGAGCGCATCCGCGCGTTGCTGGACCCCGGTTCGCCTTTTCTCGAGTTGTCCCCCCTGGCCGCGCATGGCATGTACGACGATGCCGCGCCGGCGGCGGGCATCCTCACCGGGATCGGCCGGGTGCATGGCCAGGAAGTGGTGGTCGTCGCCAACGATGCCACGGTCAAGGGCGGCACCTATTTCCCGATGACGGTGAAGAAGCATCTGCGCGCGCAGGAAGTGGCGATGGAGAACCGGCTGCCCTGCATCTACCTGGTCGATTCCGGTGGCGCCTTCCTGCCGTTGCAGGACGAAGTGTTTCCGGACCGCGAGCATTTTGGCCGTATCTTCTATAACCAGGCGAGGATGAGCGCTCAGGGCATCGCGCAGATCGCCGTGGTGATGGGTTCGTGCACCGCCGGCGGCGCTTATGTGCCGGCGATGAGCGACGAGACGATCATCGTCCGCGAGCAGGGCACGATCTTCCTCGGCGGCCCGCCGCTGGTGAAGGCGGCGACCGGCGAAGTAGTCGATGCCGAGGCGCTCGGCGGTGCCGACGTGCATACCTCGGTTTCCGGCGTTGCCGATCATTTCGCCGAGAACGACGCGCACGCACTGTCGATCGCGCGCGATATCGTCGCCAGCCTCAATCGCCAGAAGCCGATGGCCATGGCGCTCAAGGCGCCCGCCGAACCGCGCTATCCGATCGAGGAAATCTACGGGGTGATTCCCGAGGACACCCGTCGCCCGTTCGATATCCGCGAGATCATCGCGCGCATCGTCGACGGCTCGGAGTTCCACGAATTCAAGGCGCGCTACGGCAAGACCCTGGTCACCGGCTTCGCGCATATCCACGGCTACCCGGTCGGGATCATCGCCAACAACGGCATCCTGTTCGCCGAGTCGGCATTGAAGGGCGCGCACTTCATCGAGCTGTGCAACCAGCGCAATGTGCCCCTGGTGTTCCTGCAGAACATCACCGGCTTCATGGTGGGAAGAAAATACGAGAACGCCGGTATCGCCAAGGATGGCGCGAAGATGGTCACCGCGGTCGCCTGCTCGCATGTGCCGAAGTTCACCGTGGTCATCGGCGGCAGTTTCGGCGCCGGCAACTACGCGATGTGCGGCCGCGCCTATGGCGGCAGGTTCCTGTGGATGTGGCCGAACGCGCGGATCAGCGTGATGGGCGGCGAACAGGCCGCCTCGGTCCTGGCCACGGTTCGCCGTGACGGCATCGAAGCCGGCGGTGGCGCCTGGAGCGCCGACGACGAGGAAGCGTTCAAGGCGCCCATCCGCGACCAGTACGAGCGCCAGGGCCATCCGTTCTACGCGAGCGCGCGGCTGTGGGACGACGGCATCATCGACCCCGCCGACACCCGCCGCGTCCTCGGCCTGGCGATCTCCGCGTCGGCCAATGCGCCGATCGAACCGCAGCGGTACGGCGTCTTCCGGATGTAAGGGCCATCCCCGGGGCCTGGTCGCAAAGCACACGAGGAATATCGGCTAAGGCACCGTTTCCTAAGGCTTCGTGAAGCGTGCTACGCTCACAGACCATGCCCAGTTCCGTCGACCCCGCACAGATACTCACGCCGTCGGCCCTCAACCGGCTGGTGCGCGACCTGCTGGAGGACGCGCTGCCGATGGTGTGGATCGAGGGCGAGCTGTCCAATGTGGCACGCCCGGCTTCGGGCCATATCTACTTCACCCTGAAAGACGCCCAGGCCCAGGTTCGCTGCGCGATGTTCCGCACGGCGGCGATGCGCCTGCGCTTCAAGCCCGCCGACGGCCAGCATGTGCTGATCCGGGCCAAGGTCGGGCTGTATGAGGCACGCGGCGAATTCCAGCTGGTCGCCGAGCATATGGAGCCGGCCGGCGAAGGCGCCCTGCAACGTGAGTTCGAGCAGCTCAAGGCGCGCCTCGGCGCCGAAGGCCTGTTCGACCAGGAACGCAAACGTCCCCTGCCCGCCTTCGCCCGTCGTATCGGTGTGATCACCTCGCCCACGGGAGCCGCGGTGCGCGATGTGCTCAGCGTGATGTCGCGACGTTTTCCCCTTGCCGATGTCGAGGTCCTGCCGGTGCCCGTGCAGGGCCGCGAAGCCCCGCCGGCGATCGTCGCCATGCTCAGGCGCGCCGCGGCGAGCGGTCGCTACGACGTACTGCTGCTGACCCGCGGCGGCGGTTCGCTGGAAGACCTCTGGGCCTTCAACGACGAACAGGTCGCAAGGGCCATCCACGCCAGCGCGGTGCCCGTGGTCTGCGCCGTCGGTCATGAAGTGGACTTCACCATCGCCGACTTCGTCGCCGACCTGCGCGCGCCGACACCGTCGGCCGCGGCCGAACTGCTGGTGCCGGACCAGGCCGATATCGAACGCCAGCTGGAGCGCCAGCGCCATCGCATGGCGACCCTGGTCGGTCGCCGCCTGCAGGCCGCCTCGCAACGCACCGATCACCTGCATGCGCGCCTGCAGTCGCAGCGACCGCAGGCGCGCCTGGCGCGAGACGGGCAGCGGCTGAACGCTTTGCGCCAGCGCCTGCAGCTGGCCGCGCGACAGGCCGGGCAGCAACGGCAGGCGAGGCTGGATCGCATCCATGCGCGATTGCTTGCCCAGCATCCGAGATTGAAATTGCAGCCCTGGCAGCGACGCTTGCTGGAGATGCGGCTGCGCCTGGTCGCGGCGATCGAACGACGGATCGAACGCGAACGCCTGCGGACCTTGCAGCATGGCCGCACCTTGCACGCGGTCAGCCCGCTGGCCACGCTCGAACGCGGCTATGCCATCGTCTTCGACGAGGGTGGCAAGGTGGTGAAGCGGGCCGATGACGTTTCGTCCGGCGATGCGCTGCGGATTCGCCTGTCCGAGGGCGAACTGAAGGCAAGGGCAGAGAAATAGCGGGGAACGGGGAACGGGAACAGTTCAGGGCGAGGAGAGCCTTCGCTCAGAGGATGGCCCGGAGAATGACATCCAGCCAACCTCAATCTCTCCCGTTCCCCGTTCCCTGTTCCCATGTCGACGCATGACACCTCACACGTTTTGAACGCCGCTCGCGCGAGCATTCCGGTCTCTTCGATCAGGTGAACCCGTCACATGCTCAGGAAAAGCTACCCCTACTACGTCGCCAACAAGGCGCAAAAGCCCAATACCGACTTGCCGGTGACCGACAAGTACAGCGGCAAGGTCGCCACCCGCGTGGCCATGCCGGATGCGCGGGCGATTGAAAAGGCCATTGCCGCGGCCGAAAAAGCCGCGCCGGCGATGCGCGCTTTCAAACCCTATCAACGCCAGGAAGTACTCGAACATTGCGTGACGCGATTTCGCGAACGCAGCGACGAACTGGCCCATGCGCTCTGCGTCGAGGCCGGCAAGCCGATCAGGGATTCGATCGGCGAAGTCACCCGACTGATCGAGACGTTCAAGATCGCGGCCGAGGAATCGGTGCGGATCAACGGCGAAACGATCAACCTGGAAATCTCCTCGCGTGTCGCCGGCTATCACGGCTATACCAAGCGCGTGCCGCTGGGTCCGGTCGCCTTCATCACGCCATTCAACTTTCCATTGAACCTGGTCGCGCACAAGGTCGCCCCGGCCATCGCCGCCGGCTGCCCGTTCGTACTCAAGCCCGCCGAACGGACGCCGCTCGGCGCCCTGATCATGGGCGAGATTCTCGCCGAGACCGACCTGCCCAAAGGGGCATTTTCGGTACTGCCGATCCTCGGCAAGGATTCGGGCATGCTGGTCACCGACCCGCGACTTAAGATGCTGTCCTTCACCGGCAGCCTGATCGGCTGGGACCTGAAGGCCCGCGCGGGACAGAAGAAGGTCACCCTGGAACTGGGCGGCAATGCGGCTTGCATCGTCGATGCCGACCAGGGCGACCGGCTCGACCATGTCGTCGAACGGCTGATCTTCGGCGCGTACTACCAGTCCGGGCAGAGCTGCATCAGCGTGCAGCGCATCCTCGTCCATGAATCGCTCTACGACCCGCTGCGAAAGAAATTCGTCGCGGCGGTGAAGAAGCTCAAGGCGGGCGACCCGAAGAAAAAAGACACCTTCCTCGGCCCGATGATCGACGAGGCCGCCGCCGAACGCCTCGAAGGCTGGATCGCCGAGGCGAAGAAAGCCGGCGCGAGCATCGTCACCGGCGGCAAGCGCAAGGGCGCGATGCTCGAGGCGACGGTCCTGGAAAACGTGCCCTCGGACGCACGGATCAGCCGACAGGAGGCCTTCGGTCCGGTTGCCCTGCTCGACCGCTTCGCCGATTTCGGCGACGCACTGGCCAGGGTCAACGATTCCACCTTCGGCCTGCAGGCCGGCGTATTCACCAACGACCTCGGGCATACGATGCGCGCGTGGGACGAACTGGAGACCGGCGGCGTCATCGTCAACGACGTGCCGAGCTTCCGCGTCGACAATATGCCCTACGGGGGAGTGAAGTCGTCCGGGATCGGGCGCGAGGGCGTGCGCTACGCCATCGAGGACATGACCGAGATCCGCTTGATGGTGATCCGCGACGTGTGACGCATAGCAGCCTCGCGACTCGGCGTATGGTGTGTCGCGCAACGGATTCTGGAAGCTGTCGATGGCCACCCTCGTTTTCGTCCATGGCTGGAGCGTCACCAGCACCTCCACCTACGGCGACCTGCCGGCGACGCTCAGCCAACGCCTCCCGGGGCTGAGCACGCGGCATGTCTTTCTCGCCGAATACGTCAGCTTCATCGACACGGTGACCATGGACGACCTGGTCCGCGCCTTCGACCATGCCCTGCGAAGGCTCGACCTGGATGGCCCCGCCTTCGACTGCATTGCCCATTCCACCGGCGGCCCGGTGGTGCTCGCCTGGCTGCAGGCGCAGCGTGCGCACCCGGCGGCGCACACGCCGCTGAAGCTCGGCCACCTGGTGATGCTGGCACCGGCGAACTTTGGCTCGGCCCTCGCCCAGTTGGGCAAGGGCGCGCTCGGTCGGGTCAAGGCCTGGTGGCATGGCGTGCAACCGGGCCGGCGCATCCTCGACTGGCTGGAACTGGGCAGCGCCGAATCGCTGGCGCAGAATCTCGCGCATATCCATGGCCCGGATCCGGCCGCCTCGGGTACCTGCCTTTTCGTGCTCGCCGGCGATCGCCCCGACCGCGCGCTCTACGACCACATCAATTCCTACACCGGCGAGGACGGCTCCGATGGCGTGGTGCGCATCGCCGCGGCCAATCTCAATGCCCGGCATGCGGTCATGACCCAGGACGCCGGCGGCAGCTTCGCCGTACAGGCGAAACGCGCGCCACGCACGGCGTTCAAACTGATCGCCGGCGCGGCGCATTCGGGCGATCGGGGCATCATGGCCGCCGCCGCGGAAGCCACCGTGGCGGCGATCCTGCGCTGCCTCGCGGTTACCGACGGCCGGACCTATGCCGCGCTCTGCGACGCATTCGCCACGGAGAACCTGCTGCGCGACACCGACAAGGTGGAACTCGAAGCGGTCGGTCCCTTCCCTTCGCGCGTGCATATCCACGATCCGCGGTCCATGCTCGTCATTCGCCTGCGCGACGACCGCGACGAGGCGCTGGATGCCGCCCAGTTCATGCTGACCGCCGGCACCGCCGCGAGCGAGGACTATCTGCCGCGCGGATTCATGCTCGACCGGCAGGCCAATACCCGCGCAACCGGCGTGGTCACCCTGTTCCTCGATTATTCGGTGCTCGCGGGCGATCCGGCGGTACCCGACCCGCGCGACCCACGCGATACCTTGCGCGCGGCGGTCGAGGCGCGGCGCCCTTACGGCGCGAAGGTCGTCCCCGCCGATCTGGAAGGGCTGATTCATCACACCATCGCGGCCAGCCGTGCCGACGACGATTTCCTGGACGTGCTCGGGCCGCACGAAACGACGGTGCTCGACGTGGTGCTTTCGCGCAAGGTGCATGAGGGCGTATTCCGCTTCGTCACCCGCCTGACACCCGCCGACTTCCGCTCGCCGGTGCCGGGCCGGGAAATCCCGTGAACAGGCAAGCCAGCGCCTGGCACGCTAAACTACGCGGATATATGCAGGTAAAAGCAGGGACAAGGACTTGAATCAGTACCGTGCGGTTCGCGCGTCATGGGCTTCACTGACCATCGCCATCCTCCTCCCGACCCTGCTCGCGTTGATCCCCGGCAAGCCGCTCCACGCCGAAGTCCCGGCCACGCCGGATGGCTGGACCCTGCAGTTCGCCGACGATTTCACCGGCCCGGCCAATTCGCTGCCGGCGACCAGCCGCTGGCGGTTCGCCCTGGGCCATGGTTATCCCGGCGGTCCGGTCGACTGGGGCAACGGCGAAGTCCAGGCGTACACCGCCGATCCGGCCAACGTCAGCCTGGATGGCAATGGCTCGCTGCTGATCACGCCGCGCCGGGATGCCGAAGGCAACTGGACATCGGCGCGCATCGAGACCAACGTCGACACCTTCAAGCCACCGGCAGGCGGCATGATGCGTGTGCAGGCGCGCATCCGCATGCCCGATGTCAGCGGCCTGGGCGCGCTCGGCTACTGGCCGGCGCTATGGATGGTCGGCGGGCCTTATCGCGAACTGCTGAACTGGCCGGCCGTCGGCGAGTTCGACATCATGGAAGGCGTCAACGGCGAGAACCGCGTCTGGGGCGCCCTGCACTGCGGCAGCCTGCCCGGCGGCCCATGCGGCGAACCGGCCGGTATCGCCGGCCAGATCCCGTGTCCGAATACGGCCTGCCAGGCGGCATTCCATGTCTATGCCTTCGAATGGGATCGCAGCGTCAAGCCGGCGCAGCTGCGCTGGTACGTCGACGGCGTGCTGTTCCACCATGTCGGCGAAGAGCAACTGCCGACCCAGACATGGGACCAGATCAGCGACCATCGCGGCTATTTCCTCCTGCTCAATGTCGCCATGGGCTCGGGCTTTCCCGACGCCTTCGCGCCGATCAGGACGCCCGTGCCCGCGACCCAGCCCGGCAAACCGATGACGGTCGACTACGTGGCGATCTGGACCCGGCCCGGCAACGCGGCGCCGCTGGCGATGGCGTTCCCGACGAAATAGCGGACCAGGGGATATCTGGCGGTCGCGCGATTCGGCTAAGGCGACGCTAAGTTCGGCGTCGCCGATTGGCCTTAAACTTGCCCCTTCCTCGATACCACGACCGGGCATGGACATTCTCAGCCGCGACGACCGCCGACAGTTCTGGTTCTTCATGCTGGTCGCGCTGGTCGTACTCGCCGCCGGCATGGGCCTGCGCGATCCCTGGCCACCGGATGAGCCGCGCTTCACCCTGATCGCGCGGCACATGGTCGAGTCGGGAAACTGGTTGTTCCCGCATCGCGGCATGGAGCTGTACTCGGACAAGCCGCCGATGCTGATGTGGCTCGAGGCCGGCGCCTTCGAGCTGCTGCGAAACTGGCGCATCGCCTTCCTGCTGCCGTCGCTGCTGGCCGGACTCGGCACACTGGCGCTGACCTATGACCTCGGTCGCCGGCTGTGGAATCCGCGTGTCGCGCTGTTCGCCGCGATTGCGCTGCTGAGTTCGCTGCAGTTCGTCGAGCAGGTCAAGCGCGCGCAGATCGATCCCCTGGTGATGTTCTGGATCACGCTGGGCAACTGGGGCCTGATCGTGCATTTCCTGCGCGGCCCGAACTGGCGCGCCTACTGGCTGGGTTGCTTCGCCGCCGGTATCGGTGTGATCACCAAGGGCGTCGGCGTACTTGCCCTGCTGATGGTGTTGCCGTACCTCTATGCGCGCAAGCAGCGCTGGGAGGGCGTAACGATTACCCGGGGCGAGGGTTGGCGTTGGGCCGGCGGCGCACTGGCGTTCTTCCTCGCCATCGCCGTATGGCTGGCACCGATGCTGATCGGCGCGTACGCCAGCGGCGAGCCGCGCTACATGGCCTATGTCCATGACATCCTGTTCCGCCAGACCGCCGAGCGCTACGCCAACTCCTGGCAGCACGAGGAGCCGTTCTGGTTCTTCGGCGAGGTACTGATCCGCGACTGGTTCCCGCTGTGCCTGCTCTACATCGCCGCCGCACCACGCTGGTGGAAGTCATTCCGCGAGCGCGACGCGCGGGTCTTCCTGCCGGTCGCCTGGCTGTTGCTGATCCTGATCTTTTTCAGCATCCCGCGCGGCAAGCGCGAGGTCTACCTGATGCCCGGCCTGCCGATGATGGCGCTGGCGGTGGCCGTCTACCTGCCCGAATGGATACGGACACGCTGGCTGCGCACGCTCTGCCTCGCGCTCGCCGCGATCGCCGGCGTCGTGCTGTTCGGCGGCGGCCTGTGGGCGCTGTTCGGGCATCCCCGCTTCGCCGCGCGGCTGGCCGACCGCGAACTGGCCGACGGCGGACGCATGTTCTGGACCGCACTGACCCTGATGGGCGCGTGTTTCCTCGCCGCCGTCGCCTGGATGCGCCTGCGCCGCGGGCCGGCCGCACTGCTTGTCGGCATGGGCGCGGCCTGGGTGTGCTGGAGCCTGCTGGTCTATCCGCAGTTCAACGATTCGGAATCCGCCGCCGGCCTGATGCGCAAGGTCGACCAGCGGGTCGGCCCGGACGGCGAAGTCGGTCTGGTCGCGTGGCGCGAGGAACACCTGCTGCAGACGCATCGACCGGTGAAGGAGTTCGGCTTCGCGCAGGCCTGGCCCGTGCAGATCCAGCGCGCGCTGGCCTGGCAGGCCGGTGCGCCGGAGCATCGCTGGATCTTCCTCAACGGCGAGGCACTATGGCCATGCGTCGACCGCGCCAGGGCGGTGAACCTCGGTACGGTCAACCGTTACCAGTGGTGGATGTTCCGCGCCGAGGCGCTGATCCCGGGCTGCAAGGCTCCCGGAAGCGATCAGGGCGCGCCGATGGCGCCGCCACCGGAGGCCTGAACCGGCGGGTGCGAGACCGGCGCCTCGCCGCCATCCTTCTGCGTCGAACGCACACGCGCCAGCATGCGCGCGTAGCGTTTCAGGGTGCGCTTGGCGTTGTGGCCCCGACTCATCGAACTGTGCGGCACGATGTTCTTCTCGCCGAAACCGTCGATCATCAGCAGGTGCGGGCCGCCACGCGAATCGGAGCCCTGGACGATGTTCCATTCATGCAGGTCGGCGGCGATCACATTGTGCTCGAGCAGGCGCGCGAGGAAATCGTTCATCGCCGCTTCCACCGCGGGCGTGAAGCCTTCCTTGCGTACCCAGGCGTTGAGCGTCGGAGCCAGGGCGCCGTCGGGGCCACGGACTTTCTCGACCACCTGGCCAAGGCCGAGGTCGGTCATCTCCACACCGACGATGCGCGCCAGCGGCGACACGCCGTGCGGCGAGGCCGCGATCGAGGAGACATATTCCTTGAATTCGCGGACGAAACCGTTGTAGTAGCTCATCCGCGAGAACCGGCGATACCACGGGCCGTTGGTCCAGCGCTCCTCGATGGCATCCGCGCGCATGATCTTGATCAGGAAATCGGGCTCGGTCGGATGCTGGAACACATACCGCAGGTGCCCGACGGCCACCGGCTTGCTTCCGTCCAGCTCGATCATCGCTACCGTCCCATACTGAATCAGACGAATTGTGCCATCGGAGGGGCCCCAAGGCGAATCAGGGTTAACCCCTTTTGCCCTTGACCTGCGTTTCATCGATACGTCCACAACAAGGCGAAGTCGATGAACACCAGGCGAAACCCCACCGCACTGATCCTGCTTTTCACCGCCCTGGCCGGATGCGGGACCCAGGTTCAGCACGCGGTGCCCGAAAACGAAGCGCATCCCGCCGCCACGGCGAAACCCGAGGCCAGCGCCGATCTCCCTGAGGCCACCAGCGCCCCCGCGCCAATGCCGCCTGCCCCGCCGGCACCGCCAGCGGCCCCCATGCAGGCCGAAGCCTTGCGGATGGCACCAAAGCTGGTGGCACAGGTTCGCGGCAATGGGGGTTATATCGCCCTGCCGATGCCCGCCCTCCCGGTCGATCGGGAGAACTACGCGCATTACGCGGACAACCCGGTCCATCTCACCGCCGAACAACCCGTCTCGACGTTCGGCATCGACGTGGACACCGGCTCGTACACGAATGTGCGACGGATGCTCGACCAGGGCCAGCTACCGCCCGCCGATGCCGTGCGCGCCGAGGAATTCATCAACTACTTCGATTACGGCTATACGCCGCCATCGTCGCGAGAGCGCCCCTTCAGCGTCACGACCGAACTGGCCGCCGCACCCTGGAATACGAAGCGCCAGTTGCTGCTTGTCGGCATCCAGGGCTATCGCGTGCCCGCCGCCGAGATCCCCGCCTCGAACCTTGTCTTCCTGGTCGACGTCTCCGGTTCGATGGCCGAGCCTGACAAGCTGCCGCTGCTGAAAGCCTCGCTGAAACAACTGGTCCCGCAACTGCGTGCCCGCGACCATGTCGCCATCGTCACCTATGCCGGATCCACGGAAGTGGTCTTGCCCTCCACGCCCGGCGACAGGCGCGCGACGATCGCCGCGGCCATCGACCAGCTGGGCGCCGGCGGTTCGACCAATGGTGGCGCCGGTATCGACCTGGCCTACGCGCAGGCCCAGCAGGGCTTTATCAAGGGCGGCGTCAATCGCGTGATCCTGGCCACCGATGGCGACTTCAACGTGGGCACGGTCGGCATCGACGAGCTGAAAACGCGCATCGTCGACAAGCGCAAGAGCGGCATCGCCCTGACCACGCTGGGCTTCGGCCAGGGCAATTACAACGACGCCATGGCGGTGCAGCTTGCCGATGTCGGTAACGGCAGCCACCACTACATCGACAGCCTCGCCGAAGGTCGTCGGGTGCTGGTCGATGAGATGTCGCAGACCCTGATGACGATCGCCCGCGACGTGAAGATCCAGGTCGAATTCAATCCGGCCGTGGTGGCCGAATATCGGCTGATCGGTTACGAGAAACGCACGCTGGCCCGCGAGGATTTCAATAACGATGCGGTCGATGCCGGCGATATCGGCGCGGGCGCGAATGTCACCGCGCTGTACGAGATCACCATGAAGGATTCGGGCGCGGCGCGCGTCGATCCCCTGCGCTACGGCCAGGCCGCAGCGGCTACCGTCAAGGGCGACGAACTGGGCTTCCTGCGCCTGCGCTACAAGGGCCCGGACGGTGGCACCAGCCAGCTGATCGAGCAACCGCTGTCGCGGCACGTCGGCGGCTCCAGTAAACGCCTGCGCTTTGCCGCGTCCGTCGCCGCCTTTGCCGATGCCCTGCGCGGCGGCAAGTACCTCGACGGCTACGACTACGCGAAGATCGCCGACCTCGCCGCGCACGCGCGTGGCAGCGACGACAGCGGCTACAAGGCCGGCTTCGTCCAGCTGGTCCGGCTGGCCGATGGACTGCGCACGCATGCGCCGGATAACGGCGATGCCGTCAGCATCCTCCGCTGACCGAATGTCTGTATCCTCGTCGGTCATGGATGCCTCCGTGACCGACGACGACGCGACGCTGATGCTGGCTTATGCCGGCGGCGACATGGTCGCGTTCCGGAGCCTGTACTCCCGCCATCGCAACACGGTTTACGGCTTCCTGCTTCGCTCGGTGCATGACCGCGGCATCGCCGACGAGCTGTTCCAGGAAACCTGGAGTCGAGCCATCGCCGCGCGATCGCGCTACCGGCCCGAGGCGAAGTTCAGTACCTGGCTGCTGCAGATCGCGCACAATCTCGCCGTCGACAACTTTCGCCGGCGGCGTCCCGAAGCAGGGCCGGAAGAAGCCGCCGACGTATTCGCGGCGCAGGCCATTCCCGAGCACGAACAGCCCGAGCAGGTACTGTCCGAATTCGAACGGCGGCGCCGTATGCAGCGAGCCATCGAAAGCCTGCCAGACGAACAGCGCATCGCCTTCCTGTTGCGCATGGAAAACGAACTCTCCGTGGAGGAAATCGCCGAGGTGACCGGCGTCGGTCGCGAAACCGCCAAATCCCGCCTGCGTTACGCGACGGCGCGCATGCGCGAACTGCTCGACGAAAAAACACCATGAACAGCCACGATCCCCATAACGACGACGAACGCGAACTGGCCGCGCTGTATCGCAGCCTGCCGCATGCCGGACCCGATGCGGCGCTCGACGAGGCCGTGCTCGGCGAAGCGGCGCGGGCGGTGGCCCCCGTCGTTCGTCGTCGCGCGCGCTGGCCGGTCGCCCTGGCGACGGCTGCGACCGTCGTGCTTGCCGCCGGGCTGGCCTGGCGCATGCGTCAGGAAGCGCCCGTCGCGCCCCCTCCCATAGCCTCGGCGAAGACCGAACCGGCCGATAGCCCGGTCGCCGCGCCAGCGCCCGCGGCACCGACGATGGCGGCAAAGGCCGTAGCCGAAGCGGAAAGTGCCAGGCCAGTCCTGCGGCAGGCGCCAGCGCGCGCGGCACCGAAGATCGTTCCCCAGGCGACGGCATCGCGTGTCGTCAGCAGCCGGCGAGCTGACAGCTACGCGACGCCCGCGCCGGCGCAAGCCCTCGCTCCGGCGCCCCCGCCCGCGCCACCGGCACCACCCGCTCCCGCTCCGATGATGGAGGCAACATCCGCTCCGGCCGCGGGCTACATGAATGCGACGGAAGGCCCGGAGCAACGAATCGACGAGATCCGCCGCAGGCTACGCGCCGGCGACCGCGACGGCGCCGAGCGGGCGTTCGGCGCCCTGCGCGAGCGCTATCCGCACTATCCGTTGCCCGACGACCTCCGCCCGCTGTTGCGATGAGCGCGACGTACACCCTCGCGCATCCGGCCACGCACACCGAGGACATCCGCAAGAGCCGCTTCCTCGCCCAGGCCCTGCCGCTACGCGATGCCGCCGACGCGCTCGATCTCGTGCGCCAGGCCAGCGACCCGGCGGCGACGCATAACTGCTGGGCGTACCGCTTCGGCCAGGTCTACCGGTTCAACGACGACGGCGAACCCGGCGGTACGGCGGGACGACCGATCCTGCAGGCGATCGAAAGCCAGGACTGCGACCGCGTGCTGGTGGTGGTCACCCGCTGGTACGGTGGCATCAAGCTCGGTGCCGGCGGCCTGGCCCGCGCCTACGGCGGCACCGCCGCCGAATGCCTGCGTCTTGCCGAACGCGTGCCGCTGGTGACGATGGCTCGCCTGGCCATGCATTGCCCGTTCGCCGAGCTCGCCCTGTTCAAGGCGCGTCTGCGCGAGATGGACACCGTCATCGACAGCGAGGACTTCGACACCGACGGCGCCGGGCTCGTGGTCAGCCTGCCCGCGGACCGCGTGGACGAGGTCGTCGCGCGGCTCGCCGACCTCGGTCGCGGCCGGGTCGTCCCGAGGCGATTGGACGAGGCACATTGAATCCCCCCTCACGGGGCCCCATCCAGCATCGGACTGTTCAATGGATGCGAAACACCATGAGCGACGCCGCGGATCGCAGGGACCCACCGAAGACGCCGCGACAGATCGGCGCGCTGCGCGAACTTTGGCCTTATCTGAAACCGCATCGCGCGCTAGCGATCGGCTGGCTGGTCTTCCTCGGTCTCTCCTCCGGCGCGACCCTGGTCCTGCCAGTGGCGGTCAGGCACATGATCGACAATGGCTTCGCCGCCTCCGATCTGTCCGCGATCAACCGTACCTTCCTCGGCCTGTTCGGCGTGGCCCTGGTCGTGGCCGTGGCCACCGCGGCTCGCTATTTCTGCATCAGCCTGCTCGGCGAACGCGCGCTGGCTTCGTTGCGGCAGAAACTCTACGGTCACGTGATCAAGCTCGACGTCGGTTTTTTCGAGCGTACTCGCGTCGGCGAACTGATCTCCCGCCTGGGCACCGACACCGAGGTTGTGCAAACCTTGGTCGGTTCCGGCATTTCGGTGGCCTTGCGCAGCGTGGTGATGCTGGTCGGCTCCGCCGCCGCGATGGTCTGGACCAGCCCGCGCCTGGCCGGGCTGACCGCCCTGGTGATCCCGGCGGTGATGCTGCCGATCCTGGTCTTCGGCCGGCGCGTGCAGAAACTCTCGCGCAACAGCCAGGACCGGCTCGCCGATGCCGCGGCGATCGCCAACGAAACCCTCAATGCCGCGCCCGCGGTAAAGGCCTACGCCCGCGAGGACATCGAAAGCGACCGCTACAGCGACGCCATCGCCCGGGCCCTGGCCACCGCGCGCAAACGCATCGGTGTGCGTTCGCTGGTGACCGCGGCCATCATCGCGCTTGTCTTCGGCGCCATCACCCTGGTGCTCTGGGCCGGCGCGCGCGACGTGACCGCACATACGCTCGATCCGGGCGTACTCAGCCAGTTCGTGATCTACGCGTTCTTCGCCGCAGGATCCGTGGCCGCGCTTTCCGAAGTCTGGGGCGATGTGCTGCGCGCGGCCGGCGCGATGGAGCGCATCGGCGAACTGTTCCAGGAGCACGCGGACATCGCCAGCCCCGCGCAACCGACGCCGCTGCCGCGACCGGTGACGGGCGCGCTGCGATTCGACAATGTTGCCTTCCACTATCCGAGCCGTCCGGATACACCAGCGATCTACGACTTCGATCTGGACATCCGGCCCGGCGAAACGGTCGCCCTGGTCGGCCCCTCCGGCGCGGGCAAGAGCACGGTCTTCGCCCTGCTGCTGCGCTTCTACGACCCGAGCACCGGCAGCATCCGCCTGGATGGGGTCGACCTGCGCGCGATCACCTTGCCGGACCTGCGCGGCGCGATCGCCCTGGTCCCGCAGGAAACGGTGATCTTCGGCGGCACCGCGGCGGAGAACATCCGCTTCGGCCGCGCCGATGCCGACGATGAAGCCGTGCGCGAAGCCGCCCGGCTGGCCGAAGCGGACGGCTTTATCCGCGCCCTTCCCGATGGCTATGAGGCCACCATGGGCGAGCGCGGCGTGCGTCTGTCCGGAGGACAGCGCCAACGCATCGCGATCGCGCGCGCGATCTTGCGCGATGCGCCGCTGTTGTTGCTCGACGAAGCCACCTCGGCACTGGACGCGCAATCGGAAGCCGCCATCCAGCAGGCCCTCGAGCGCCTGGAGCGCGGCCGCACCACCCTGGTGATCGCCCATCGCCTGGCCACCGTGCAGCGCGCCGACCGCATCGTGGTGATGGACGGCGGCCGCATCGTCGCCCAGGGAACACATGAGAGCCTGCTGCGCGAAGGTGGGCTATACGCGGAACTGGCAAGGCTGCAGTTCGTCGCCTGAGGCTCCTTAAGGGTCGCTACGCCTCGTTGACGCCCATGTGCCTAGCCTCGGGCCATGAACGACGCCGACCTCATCCTGCCGCGACCTGAAGGCCTGTATTGCCCGGCGGGCGATTTCTTCATCGACCCGCTGCTGCCGGTGGCCCATGCCGTGATCACGCATGCGCACGGCGACCATGCCCGCCCGGGAAGTGGTCGATACCACGTCGCGACGCCTGGCATGGGCCTGCTGCGCGAGCGCCTGGCCGACGCCACGATCGACGCCCACGACTACGGCCTGCCTTTTTACCTCGGCAAGACGAAGGTGTCGCTGCATCCCTCCGGCCACATCCTCGGCGCCGCGCAGGTGCGCATCGAATACGCCGGCCGGGTCGCCGTGGTCAGCGGCGACTACAAGCGCGACCCCGATCCGACCTGCGCGCCGTTCGAGCCGGTACCCTGCGATATCTTCGTCACCGAATCCACCTTCGGCCTGCCCATCTATCGCTGGCCGCCGATGGACGAGGTGATCGCCGACCTGCTGGCCTGGCTGGACGAATGCGCCGCACGCGAGCGGCCGGCCGTGTTGTTCTGCTACGCGCTCGGCAAGACCCAGCGCATCCTCGCCGAACTCGTCTTGCGCAGCGAGCGTACGGTATACGTGCATGGCGCGCTGACCCGACTGATCGAAGCGTATCGCAAAGCCGGTGTGCGCATGTCGCCCACCGAAGCGGTCGGCGAGTCGGCGCGAGGCCGCGATTTCGCCGGCGAACTGATCATGGCGCCACCCTCGGCAGCAGGCTCGCCCTGGATGCGCCGCTTCGGCAAGGCATCGACCGGCTTCGCCTCGGGCTGGATGCAGGTGCGCGGTGCGCGGCGGCGGCGCGGTTTCGATCGTGGCTTCGTCGTTTCCGATCACGCCGACTGGCCGGGGTTGTTGCTCAGCGTCGCGGAAAGCCGCGCCAGCCGTATCTACGTCACCCACGGCGAAGGCGATGCCCTGATCCGCTACCTCGGCGAACAGGGCAGCGACGCACGATCGCTGCGCGAACTGGGCCAGGCCTGATGCGTCGCTTCGCCGCGCTCTACGAAGCCCTCGACCGCACCGCCTCGACGACGGCCAAGCGCGAGGCCATGGCCGCCTACTTTCGCGATGCGCCGGCCAGGGACGCGGCATGGGCGGTGTACGCGTTGGCCGG
Organism: uncultured Gammaproteobacteria bacterium; assembly: GCA_963847335.1. GTDB lineage: Bacteria > Pseudomonadota > Gammaproteobacteria > Xanthomonadales > Rhodanobacteraceae > Luteibacter. Next base: position 207,674 of record CAWJZF010000007.1, on the reverse strand, counting down.
CGGCAAACTGAAACGCACCGCCTCGTCGACCGAGCTGCGCCTGGCACTGACCGCGACAAGCGGCTACCCCGGGTGGCTGGTCGACGACTGCTACCAGCAAGTGGGCGACCTCGCCGAAACCGTGGCGCTGATCCTGCCGCCGGGCGACGAAACCCAGGCGGACGTGAACTTGCGGACATGGATGGAGGAGCGCCTGCCGGATCTGGCCCGGCTGGATACCGAGCTTCGCCAGCAAGCCCTGCGCGACTGGTGGACGGCGCTGCCACGCGAGCAGATCTTCCTGCTGAACAAACTGCTGACCGGCGCGCTGCGCGTCGGCGTCTCGCGCCGTCTGGTCGTGCAGGCGCTGGCCGAATGGGCGGCGCTACCCACCGACCTGATCGCGCTTCGACTGAGCGGCGACTGGAAACCGCAGGAAGAGGCTTTCCTGGCGCTGGCCGAACCGGCGGGCACCGACGAACATGGCGGCGATCGTCCCTACCCGTTCTTCCTCGCCTCGCCGCTGGAACAGGACGTCGCCTCGCTGGGCGATCCGGCGGACTGGCTGGCCGAATGGAAGTGGGACGGTATCCGCGCGCAGCTGATGCGTCGTGCCGGCAGTTCGCGCCTGTGGTCGCGCGGCGAGGAACGCCTCGATGGCCGCTTTCCTGAAATCGAACAGGCTTCGTTGAGCCTGCCAGACGGCTGCGTACTCGATGGCGAGATCCTCGCCTGGGCCGTCGACAGCGACCGGCCGATGCCGTTCACCGGCCTGCAGCGACGCATCGGCAAGCTGAAGCCCGGGCCGAAACTGCTTTCCTATGTACCGGTGCGTTTCATGGCGTATGACGTGCTCGAGCATGACGGACGCGATCTGCGCGAACAGGCGTTGAACGATCGCCGCGCGCTGCTCGCCCGGTTGCTGGAAGGGCATGGCCACGCCCTGATGCTTTCACCGGCGGTGACGGCGACCGGCTGGAAAGCCCTCGAGGCCATCCGCGGCGAATCGCGCGAACGCCACACCGAGGGCCTGATGCTGAAGCGCCTCGATTCTCCCTATCGGGTCGGTCGCAAGCGTGGCGACTGGTGGAAGTGGAAGATCGATCCGTACACGCTCGACGCGGTGCTGATCTATGCGCAGCCCGGGCATGGCCGTCGCTCCGGCCTGTTCACCGATTACACCTTCGGCGTGTGGGATGGCGAGGAACTCGTGCCCGTCGCCAAGGCCTACTCGGGACTGGACGACAGCGAGATCGCCACCCTCGACCGCTGGATCCGCGCCCACACCATCGAACGCTTCGGTCCGGTCCGCTCGGTCGAACCCACCCATGTCTTCGAACTGGCTTTCGAAGCCATCCAGCCCTCGGGACGGCACAAGGCCGGCGTGGCGGTGCGTTTCCCCCGCATCCTGCGCTGGCGCACCGACCTGGCGATCGGCGACGCCGACAAACTCGACGAGCTTCGCCGGCTGGCGTCCGCTCAACCCTGAGCGAGCGCCTCGACGATCGCGGTGACGCGCTCCACGTCGCTGCGTTCCTCGCCCTCTTCCATGCCACGCACGTAAGGCGAGCGATACGCCATGCCCGAGGGCAGGCGGCTTTTTGCCGAGGCATGGAATTCATGCGCGCCGGTCGCATCCCGCAGGGAAGCGATATTGCCGGGGTCGATGCCCGCGCCGGGCATCACCACGATACGCTGGCCGGCCTGCACGACCAGGTCGCGGATCAGCGCGGCACCTTCGATCGCTGCCTGCCTCGCCCCCGACGTGAGCACACGTTCGAAGCCGAGCGAGATCACGTCTTCCAATGCTTCGCGCTGATCGCGGGCGACGTCGAAAGCGCGATGGAAGGTCACGCCAAGCGACCCCGCCGCATCGAGCAGCTCGCGGCAATGCGCGCGGTCGACGCCACCGTCGGCATCGAGCGCGCCGAGCACCACGCCATCGCAGCCCAGGCGCACGCATTGCTCGATATCGCGGCACATGGTGTCGCGTTCGAGCGCGTCGTAAAGGAAATCTCCGGCACGCGGGCGGATCAACACATAGAGGGGAATATGCAGGCGCTCGCGCGCGATGGCGATCTGCGCGCGGGAAGGCGTGAGTCCGCCCTCACCCAGCGCCGTGCACAACTCGACCCGGCCGGCACCACCGTCCTGCGCCGCCAGCGCGGACGCCGGCGAGTTGGCCGCGACCTCGAGCAGGAAGGCGTTCAATAGAAACTCTTGCCGGGAATCAGCGCATCCTGCTTCGTCGCATCGCAAAGGGCATACGAGAAACCCTTCTGGATCGCCCAGGCCCCGACCTCGCCTTGCTTGTTCATGGCCAGGAAGCCGACCTGGATATCCTTCGCCGTCGCCGGCTTGCGCTTGACGATGCGCGCGACCGCCTCGCGGCAGGCGTCCTCCGGCGAACGGCCCTGGCGCATCAGTTCCACGACCAGGAAACTGCCGACATTGCGGATCACTTCCTCGCCGACACCGGTCGAGGTCGCCGCGCCGACATCGTTGTCGACATACAGGCCGGCGCCGATGATCGGGCTGTCGCCGACCCGGCCATGGAGTTTCCAGGCCATGCCGCTGGTGGTGCAGGCACCGGAAAGATTGCCCTTCGCATCGATCGCCAGCATGCCGATGGTGTCGTGGTTCTTCGCGCCGCCGGGCATGGCGTCCGGCGACCCGGTACGGAACGGGATGGTCTCGCTATTGATGGTCGGTTCGTACTTCGCGGTCTTCAGCCACTCATGCCAGGCCTTCGCCGATTCGGGCGTCAGCAATGCCTCTTTGGGAAAGCCTTGCTGCATGGCGAATTCCAATGCACCGTCGCCCACCAGCAAGACATGTGGCGTCTTCTCCATCACCGCACGCGCCACCGAGATGGGGTGGGCGATATGCTCCATGGCCGCCACCGCGCCGCAATTGCCCTCTTCGTCCATGATGCTGGCGTCCAGCGTGACCTTGCCGTCGCGATCCGGATAACCGGCTCGGCCGACGCTGTGGTTGCGCAGATCCGCTTCGGGCACGCGTGCGCCGGCTTCGACCGCGTCCAGGGCGCGACCGCCGCCACTGAGGACTTTCCATGCGGCCTGATTCGCGGCCACGCCAAAATCCCAGGTCGAGACGACGCGTGGCTGCATGGGCGCGCTGCCGGCCGCACTCGTGTCACCCTTCTCCGCGGCCTTGATGCCGCCCGCGGCGAACAGCGTCGACGCGATCATGGAGCCTTTCAGAAACCGCCTGCGATCGACCATGGAACCCGCCCCTTGATGGATGCCCTCGCGGGCGCATGAGGCGCCCGCGGCAAAGTCGCATCCTCGCATGGACGACGGCCGGGGTCCAAGGCGACACGTCCGCGCACATGGCGCTACCAGCAGGCCCCGTTGCGCTGCCGCGCCGGGTCGGCGCCCGACGGAAGCCTGGTATCGCGATGGTCCATCGACAGTTCACCGCAGGTGTCGTTCGCCTGCACGCCCATGGGCACCGCCGTGGCGACAAAGCCCTGGCCGGGGGGCGCTTTCGGCGAATCGTCGATACGCAGCCGATAAACGCCGCGAGGCGTGGTATCGGTGGCGAAGCCGAGCTCGACGGTGGTCTGGGCGTAGCGATGGTAGGTCGCATGATGGCGCTCCTGGGCGTGGCGCACGCGCAGCAGCATTTCCTGCGCCTCGACCCGGCGCGCACGATAGCCGTAGCGCTGGTAAGCGGGAATCGCTACAGCCGCGAGTATGGCGATCACCACCACGACCAGCATGAGCTCGACCAGCGTATAGCCCCGCGGGCGGCGATCAATCCTCATGGCCGAGGTCCCGCCATGCACGGCGCCGCCACAAGAGGTCCGGCACCTCCACCGTTTCTCCGTTCGGCCGAAGGATGTCGGGAAGCAGCAGAACGCCGCCGCCGGGAGACGATACTCCGGGCAGTGAGCCGCCCGTGGGCGGATTGACGACCACGCTGCCAGCCGTCTCGAACCCGTCGGACCAGGGCGGATGGTCGCCGAAGCTCTCCCCGCTGGCCGGTCCGCCGGTCGCCGCATCGAGCACGATCACGGCGCCCGTCGACGACGGGTTGCAAGGGTCCCCCGTGCCGGGAATCAGGGTGACGAAAACGACGCTGTTCGTCGCCGGTTCGGCCCGCGGCGTTACCACGACGCGCTCCCCGCGATCGGCCGGGCCACTGCCATCGTCGGGATTGAGTTCGACAAACCAGCCGCTGGCCGTCGCGGGCACCGGGTGCCGGGTCAACGCTCGCAGCCCCTCGCGCTCGATCATCGACTGCCGGACCAGGCTTGCATCGCCTTCGACGACTGGGCTACCGCGCGCCGTCATCTCGCGAATGCCATACAGCGCCTGCCGCACCGTTCCGGTGCGCGGATCGACGTCGCTCGATCCGAGGTATCGGCCTGTGCCGAATACCACGGTAAATGCCCCACTGTAGGGATCGGCGAACAGACGAGGCATGGTCGTCACCGAGCGTTCGCCGACCGTCTTCGGGCGAAACACGGGTGACACCGACCAGTTGGCCGGATTGGCGCTGCCCAGGTCGAAACGCCAGAGGTTTCCGGCCAGGTCGCCGGCAAAAGCGACATCGTCGACCTGATCGCCGTTGTAGTCGCCAGGGACGGGCGAACCCAGACCGTAACCGGCGAGGCCGTCGGGCGTCTTCAATTCACGGACAAGCTCCCCCGTTTGCGCATCCAGGACATAAAGCGAGGCCGTGGTCCGCTTTGCGGCAGGATCGGTATCGCCATGCGGGAAATAGCCGCCCGGCAGCAAGACCGCCCAGCGGCCGTGGGCGAGCCGGGCGACCGCGGGTTGCCCGAACGTGTAGCCCAGTTCGCCGCCACCGCTGCTTGTCGCGTCGAACTCCCATAGCACCCTGGTCGGCGCATCGCCCTCGCTTGCCGCCGCGTCGGTCACGTCCAGTGCGTAGATACCGCGTCCGCCATAGCGCAATCCTGCGACAAGCAGGGTGTGCCAGCCCTTGCGCGCGCCCGAGGCGAAGAATACGTCCCGTACGACCGGCGTCCCGTCGACGTTGGGATCGAAAGCGACATCGCGCGACCGGGCCAGTCCGGGCAACTTGCGCCATATCGCGCGTGGCACGTACGCCCAGCGCTCGGCGCCCGGATCAGGGTGCACGTCGACCTCGCCCGGCGAGATGCCCGGTGCCGTCGCATCGAAGGCGTGCAACATCCCGTCATTGGCGCCGAGGTAGATCGTGGGCGCGCGCATGCGGCGATCGGCGGCGAAGCGGCGGTAGCTATGGATCCGGATGCCACCTTTCATCTCGGATTCCGGGGCGACCACGCCACCCGTCGGCGGAAAGCTGTCGTTGTAGGGCGCCGAGGGACGACCGACATAGACCGCCTGCGAGTTGACCACGGCACCGAGCAGGCCACGGCGTTGCCGATAACCCAACCCCTCGTCGCGACGTTCGCCACGCAGATAGTCGAGCAGACCCGGCTCGAAGGCAGGATCGACGGCACGGAGCGCGTCACCGACATCGGCCCAGCGAAACGGGCGGCCAGCGCCACGCGCATCGCTGGTGAAGATGACACGGCGCCCCGACGGTCGCTGTTCGAGTTTCGCCGTTGCGCTCCACACGGCATCGCCCAGTCGTCCCGCGGCGTCCACGCCAAGCGCATCGAGCGATCCGGACCAGTCACCGCTGTCATACCCTGTGCGATAGGCCAGCAGGCCTTCGTGCAGCACCGGCGCGCTCACCGCCACACCGGTCGCGGCCGTGGTCGAGGCGACGATGCCGGTGATGATCCCGGTCAGCGCGGCGACCAGCTGCGCGGGGTTGGACGTGGCGAAGAAACGACCGCGGCTGTTCAGCGCGGCATGCCAGATATCGTCGATCTTGCGGCCGTCGTCGGTCGTCGGCTCCGGTGCCGGCCAGCTCAGGCTGCCTTTGCGCAGTCGCGTGCGGACCTCATCGTTGACCGGCAGCGTGCCCGGCGCGCCGAAGCCGATCATGTATTGCACGAGATGTGGCCAGCTGGCCGGATCGTTGCCGGGATTCCAGTAGATCTCGGCGTTGTCGCGTGGGTCCTCGCCAGGCTTGTGCGGTTTGCCGAACAGCGCCGTGGACCGGTCCGCCATGCGCGGCGGAACGCGCAGCGAAGTGCGCGGATTCGCGCGAAAATCCGGGCGAAGATCGGTCGCCCAGTAGTGGAAGGCGATATCCGCCATGGTCACGGTCGATGCCGCGGCTTCCTTCCATATCACCGAGCTTTCCGCCTCGCCAACCCGGAAGCTACGAGCATCGGGCAATCGCCTCGATGCGGTATCGCGCGTCGGAATGCTTACCGAGGCATCCTGGTTCCAGAGGCCATCGGTCATCTGGATGTGGAAGTTCTGCCTGCAGCTCAGTTCACGACCCAGGCCGCTGTCCCAGTAGGGATTGGTGTCGCCGCGCCCCGCTCTGCGGAAGAATTCGCCGACGCGGATGGCTGCCGACCGGTTCGGCGTACCGCCGCTTGCCGGGATGGCGAACAGCCAGTCGTAGAAACCTCGACGCACGTTGTCCGTCGCCGGGCTGTCGATGAACGGGAGTATTTTCGTCGAGGCGCCGATAGAGTGGCTATTGATGTTCTGCCAGGCGACGCGGACATTCTCGGCAAAGGGGGCGAAGGCACGTGAAACCGCCGAGATAGCCGCAAGCCGTCGCGTGCGGTAATACGCGTACCAGTTGGCGAAGTTGCGTTTCGTCTCAGCGTCCGCGTTCACCAGGCTGACCCACTCCCAGTTCGCCGCCGCATGGATCCTGCCCAGGCTTGCGGCGTCCGGCGTCCCGATGGCACCGCTCAGGGCAATGCCCGCTTTCAGCCGGAAATATCCGGCGCCAGCTTTGCCGCAGAAGGCATGGGTGGCCAGATGGCGACGTGCAACGGCGACCGGTGCGGCCGGCCGGTTCGCAACGATGCCATCGTCCCAGGCGCTGGCGAAATCCGCATCCGCGAATGGCTTGCCCTGCCTGTCCACGGGCGGCGCATAGGTATGGTTCGGGTTGAAGTAAACGCCATTGATCGAGAGCGCACGCAGATCGTCCGCCGCCTGCACGCGCGGGTCGATGACCGCGGCACATTTGTACGGATTGGCCCAGGCGGCGGATGTGTAGGGCATCCGATCCGGCATGTAGTCCCATGCCATGGAACCGGAATCGTCGAAGGTGATGACCAGGTTCGGCGCCACCGCCTGGGTGACGTCCGGTGGCGTCCGGCTCAGGTCCACGGTCCGTGCTTCGGCCATGGCCGCGAACGCACCGAGCAGAACGATGGCAACCCGTCTCATGCCCATGCCTGCCTCCATGCTAGATCCCCGGCGCGACGAAGCTGCTTTCCAGCACGCGAATGACACCCTCGCCGGCACCACGCGCCCGAACCGTGATGCGATACAGGTGCGGCCGGCCTCCGCCGTGGGAGCCCGATTCGGTTGCCCGGCTGTGCATGCCCGGCGCCAACTCCGGTCCCATGTCCTCGATCAGGTAGTAAGGCGCCGAGGCCAGCCGGAATGTCCCGTCCTCGCTGCCGTTTGCGTAATCTTCCGGTCGGTAAGCCAGCGCACCCCCGGTCACCCATCCGCGCGCGCGACGGAAAGCCTCGGCCTTCGGATCGCTGCCCTGCGTGCCATGGATGAAACAGCCTTCCGACCCCTGGTCGTCGCAATGGATCGGCCTGTCCATGGCGCCATCGCGCCAGAGACGCCACTCGACACCGCGCAAGGCCGACTCCGCGGCGACCATGGCCAGCTGGCTCTGTCGCAGCGCACCGGCAAGCCGTTGCTGCAGCAGTCCTGCACGCGACATGCCCATGGCGAGCAAGCTCAGCAGAACCAGGAAGACGAGGGCCGCCAGCAATACCGAACCGGCCTGACCTCGTGCGGCGACGGGCATGAGAGAGCGCATCGGATGTCCTTATCCATGAACGATTCAAGGGTTGTAGTTGCGCAGCGAGACCAGGATGGCGAACTCGCGGCGGAGCATCGGCACCGGGAAACCTTGCAAGGCGGGCCGGATACCCCTCGGTCCCCGGTCGTCGGGATGCCTGGCTGCGCCGATACCGTCGACGACATAAGGGAATGCCCATTCCGTCGACGACAAGGCATGGACCGGCCGCTGTCCGCTGACGACCAGGTTGACTTCGATGCTCTTGATCGCTCGCCACAGGCAGCCGGTATCCGGCATCGGCGCATCCGGCGGCCCGCGCGGGCAGGCGATGGCGCCACCGGCTCGCGTGTCGACCTCGTCGGCGGTCAAATAGCGCGTGCCGCCGGCAGCGTCTTCGATCGCATAGCGAAAATCCAGCCGTTCGATGCCGCGGGCGACTTCCTGGCATTCGGGCGTGCAACGCATGAGCGCACCGACCGGATGGCCGGATGAGGCCTCCTCATCGCTCGTCAGCTTCACGAAATAGCCGACCGTGCGGAACTGCCTGGTGAAATTGAACAAGCGCATGCCGTGACCGGCCTCGGGTGCAAGAGGCGTCCCGAGATTGTCGCCCGGTAGCGGCACGACCGTGTTTTTGGTTCGCTTCGCGGCGAACACCTGCGAACCATGGCAGTTGGCGAGCATGACAAGATCGGACGACCGCAGGTAACTGGCTGGGTGTTCTCCCGTTTGCGACGTGAATGCGAGGCTGACCAGGTTGCCGGGTTTATCCGCAACGACCTCTTCCAGCGCCCATCCGCGGCCAGCGAGGTAGCGCATGACCAGGACGTCGGTGCCCTTGACCCGATCGTCGACCTTCAGGCCCATGACCGGAATGCCGTTCGGGGTACTCCCGGGCCGGCAGTCGCCCATCCGGCAATCGTGGCCTCGCATGAAAAGGAACGAAGGCATCGCGTAGCGCCCGGCAGGCTTCGCCGGATAGTTGCCGGCACCCCAGGGCGTCCTGTTGAGAGGCAGATGCAAGTTGGAGTTGAGCTCGCGCGCATACACGGTCGGGCTGCGCAGTCCATCCAGATAGACGCCATCGGACCCTCGTTCCGCCCAGCCGCCGCTACCGTTGCACCAGGTGCCGTTGGCGGCACGCAGGTCCGCGGCGATCGTCGTCAGGGCGAAGCGCGCTTCTTCCTGCAGCCGCGCCAGCTGTGTCTGCGCACGCCAGGCGCCGGCTCCGGTCAGGAAGGCGGCCAGGAATCCGGCACTCACCAGCAACCCCAACGCGAGCGCGACAAGGATCTCGATCAGGGACAAGCCCCTGGCCGCGCGCGACGGGTTCATGGCTGGAATTCCCAGGTGAACGAGCGCAACCGATCGTCGTCGAGTCGTTCATCGTGATCGGCGAAGCCATGCTCCACCCACCGGACGATCATGCGACAGCTCCCACCGTAAGGTGGCCGCCTGGCGACTTCGTCGGCCCGGGGCGTGTAGCCGGCCCGATCGCCGTCGCAGGCGATGCTGCTGCGCGCGACGCCCGGCACGTGGGTCCGCAACGCATCGCTCCACAGCCCACGATCGCGCCGCGCGACGTCGGCCGGGGTGCAGGACTGGCTCGCATCGCAGCGTTCGAACGGCTCGCTCGTCGGATAATCCGGATGGTCGTAGAGACCGCGCCAGACGCCGACCGGATTGGCCCGCATGCGCTCGATCATGCTCGTGGCCAGGAAGCTCACCTGGGTGCGTACCAGGGCGCCGCGATTGGCCTGGACCGCCAGCACCGAGAGGGTTGCCAGGCCGACCATGCCGATGGAGAAGACCAGCAGCGCCACCAGCACCTCGATCAACGATATTCCGCGCATCCTGTCGCCCTGCCCCGACTTGCCCCTTCGACCGATGCAAGCTAACGGAACGACCGGCGATCGACGGTCAGGGAATCACTCGACTGGCTGTCGTCCTCGGGGGCGCTGGGGGACTTGGGAACGGGGAACGTGAGAGTCTGCGATTGCACGGATTCTCCTGCCTCGCCCCGTGCCTCAGGGCTACAGGTTCTTCGTGACCCTGCTGTTCCCTGTTCCCCGTTCCCCTGATAAAAAAAGCCCCGCTTCCGCGGGGCTTTTCCGGTTACGCATGACAGTTTGCTTCAGGCCGCGATTTCCACGCCCGAAGCCTGGGCGCCCTTGGGCCCCTGAGTGACTTCGAACTTGACTCGCTGACCTTCGGCCAGGCTACGAAAGCCCTTTGAATTGATCGCAGAAAAGTGGACGAAAACGTCCTCCCCACCGTCCTCGGGCGCGATGAAACCGAAACCCTTGGCGTCGTTGAACCACTTGACCGTACCGAAACGCATTGCGGAAACCTCTGGACATGGACTGGATGCACCAAGTCGAAAGGCGGTTCAATCGATCCCCCGGGCCCGCCCCCTTGGCACGCCAAAGTATCAGCACGTTTTTTTTGAAAACGCAACTTTTTTGCTTATCCGTTGTCAGCTAGCAGGGCCGCGAGAATGGGCGGCACCGAGGCGGTCGCCGCGGCCAGGTGGGCGAAGATTTCCTCGATGCTGATCTCCTCCTCGTCACCGCAGCCCGCGGCGAAATTCGCCACCAGGGCCACACAGGCGTACTCCAGCTCCAGTTCGCGCGCGAGCACCGCCTCGGGCATGCCGGTCATGCCGACCAGGTCGCATCCGTCACGGCGCATGCGCGCGATCTCGGCGCGGGTTTCCAGCCGCGGCCCCTGGGTGGCGCCGTAGCAGCCGCCATCGATCACAGCGATGCCTGCACGCGTCGCCGCCGCGATCAGCGCGTGGCGCAGGGAGGCGGTATACGGCTCGCTGAAATCGATATGCCTGACCTCGGCGCCCTCGACATCGCAGTAGCTCGTGTAGCGGCCATGGGTGTAGTCGATGACCTGGTCGGGAACCACGATGACGCGCGGGCCCATGTCCGCGCGGATGCCGCCGACGGCATTGACGCCGACCACGCGGCGCGCGCCGAGCGCATGCAGCGCCCACAGGTTGGCGCGGTAGTTCACCCGGTGCGGCGGCAGCGTGTGGCCCTCGCCGTGACGGGCCAGGAAGGCGACGCGGCGGCCCTGGAAGTCGCCCGTGACGATGTCGCCGGAGGCCTCGCCATAGGGCGTATCCACGCGCCGGCGTTCGCTGTCGGTCAGGCCGGGAAACTGGTAGAGGCCGCTGCCGCCGATGACGGCAAGGTCGATGGACATGGGAAAGGTTCCTCGATCTAAACAGAAACGGTGCGCTCAGTCGCGCAGCGCGTAGATGCCCGGCAGGTTGCGCGCCTGCTCGTAGTAATCCATGCCGTAACCGAACACGTAGCGGTCCGGCACTTCGACGCCGTTGAAGTCGGCGACGATGCCGTCGGCGCGGCGGTCGTGTTGCTTGGTGCACAGGGTCGCCACCAGCACGCTGCCCGCGCCCTTGGCCAGACAGGCATCGCGCACCGCCTTCAGCGTATGGCCTTCGTCGAGGATGTCGTCGACCAGCAGCACGGTGCGTCCGTCGAGCGGGACCCGCGGCTCGCGCAACCAGTGCAGGTCGTTGCCGACGGTCTGCGCCGCGGTAGCGGGTGGCATGGACGTAGTCGAACTCGAGGTCGCTGCGGATGGCCAGGGCGAGCTGGCCGGCGAAGATCAGCGCGCCGTGCATCACGGTGAGGAACACCGGGCGCTCGCCGGCCAGGGCAGCGTCGATCTGGCGCGCCCATGCGCGCGATCTCCTTGTCCAAAGCGGCGCGGTCGAAGAGCAGATCGGCGTTCGGCAAGCGCGTCGGCGAGCAGGGGTGGCAGGGTCATGGGGTCTGGTTTCCGTTCAATGCGGTGACGCGCGCGACGAAGCGGTCGCGCTGGGGGTTGTCGGTGAGCCCGGCCCAGGTCGAGCCGATCGCGCCGCGCAATGGCACGAGCCGCTCGTCGGCGATGGCCGGACGATCGCGGACGGCGGCGATCGCTTCCTCGACCACGTCCGGAAAACAGGCCAGGACCAGGTCGCAGCCGGCATCGAGGTGCGCGGCGACGCGCGCGGCGACGCCGCCGACGGTGGATGCCGCGGCCATGCTGATGTCGTCGCCGAACACCACGCCGTGAAAACCGATCTCGCCGCGCAGGATGTCCTCGATCCAGACGCGGGAATAACCGGCCGGCTGGTCGTCGACCGCGGGATAGACACGTGCGCCATCATCACCGCCTCGGCATGCGCCTCGATGCCGGCGACGAAGGGCATCAGGTCGTTCGCGGCGATATCGTCGAGCGGGCGCGGATCGACCGCCGAGTCGTTGTGGGTGTCCGGCGACCACCGAGCCGTGTCCCGGAAAATGCTTGAGCGATCGCGGCCATGCCGCCCAGGTGCATGCCGCGCACATAGGCCTGGGTCAGCTCGGCGACGACCTCGGGATCGGCATGCAAGGCGCGTGTGCCGATCGCGTGGTTGCCGCGCGCCAGATCGACCACCGGGCGCGAAGCTGAAATCGACGCCGATCGCGCGCATCTCGCTGGCCATCACCCAGGCATGCTCTTCGGCCAGGCGCACGGCCTCGCCAGGATCGCGGTCGTAGACCTCGCCGACGCCGGCCAAGCGCGGGCAGCGGTGTGAAGCCTTCGCGGAAGCGCTGGACACGGCCGCCTTCCTGGTCGACGCAGATGAGGAAATCCTCGCCGCCGACATCGCGGATGGATTCGATCAGCGCCTGTACCTGCTCGCGCGAAGCGAAATTGCGCGAGAACAGGATCGCCCCGCAGACGCCGTGCGCGGTAAGCCAGCCGCGTTCGGTTTCGCTCAACTGGAGTGCCGGCCACACCGATGATCAACATGCTTCGTTCTCCCCGCGTTCGACCCGCGACCAGCGGATATAAGGATGCGCGATCAGATTGACATTGTAATAGCGCACGTCGTCACTCACCTCCCGACCGAGCCAGGACGGGCGCGGAAACGGCGTGTCGACCGTGGGCAGTTCGATCTCGACCACGACCAGCCCGGCGTTGTCGCCGAGGAACTCGTCGATCTCGAACAGGGTCCCCTCGACGGCGACGTGGTGGCGGATCTTCTCCAGCACGCCATCGCACAGCGAGGCGAGCATGGCCCCGGCATCGTCGAACCGGATCGGGTATTCGAACTCGTGGCGCTGGATGCCGAGCGTCGCCGACTTGATGTTCAGCCAGGCCTCGTCGCCGGACGACGCACGCGCACCGAGCATTTCGCCGTGCCGTCGGCCAGCGCGCGGGCGCCGATCAGGTAGCCCTGCGCGATCTGCTCGCTACGCACGACATCGGCGCGCCAGCTGTCGTCGACGGGGAGGAACTTGCGTTCGATCTCGATGGCCATCAGTCGCGCTCGAACAGCGCGATGGACTCGACATGCGCGGTGTGCGGGAACATGTCCATCACACCCGCCGCGGCAAGGCGGAAGCCGTGGCGATTGACCAGGATGCCGGCGTCGCGCGCCAGCGAACCGGGATGGCAGGACACATAGACGATACGCTTCGTCGCCTTGTGCGGCAGATACTCGAGCACCTTGTCCGCGCCGGCGCGCGGCGGATCGAGCAGCAGCTTGTCCCAGGCCTGCCTTGCCCAGTCGGTGTGACGCTGGTCCTCGAACAGGTTGGCCACGGCGAAACGCGCATTGGCGATGCCGTTGCGCGCGGCGTTCGCCGCCGCACGTTCGACCAGGCCGTGCTCGCCCTCGACGCCGACGACTTCGGCGACGTGACGGGCGATCGGCAGGGTGAAGTTGCCGAGGCCGCAGAACAGGTCGAGCACGCGATCGGCCGGCTGCGGGTCGAGCAACGCCAGCGCGCGGGCGATCATGCGCCGGTTCATGCCGGCGTTGACCTGGACGAAGTCCAGCGGCTCGAATTCGATCTCGACGTTGTCGGCCGGCATTGCGAAAGCCAGTCGCGGCTCCTCCGGCCAGAGCGGTTGCACGCTGCTGTTGCCACCGGGCTGCAGGTAGATGGCGAAGCCGTGCTCGCGACCGAACGCGATCAGCGTCTCGCGATCGCGTCCGGACAGTGGCGTGAGATGGCGGAAGACCAGGGCCACCGTGTCGTCGCCGGCGGCGAACTCGACCTGCGGCGATCTCGCGCGCGGCATCGAGCGTGCCGAGCATGTCGGCGAGCAGGCCGATCTTCGGACCGAGCGCCGGATGCACGACTTCGCAATGGGTGATGTCGGCGACGAAGCGCGGATTGGATTCCTCGCGGAAGCCGACCAGCACGCGCTCCTTCTTGGCCACGTAGCGCACCGAAAGACGGCCCTTGCGCCGGTAGCCCCAGGGCTCGTCGGTCAACGGCGGCAGCCAGGTGGCGGGCGCGACCTTGCCGATGCGCTCGAAGTTTTCGGCGAGCACGCGCTGCTTGGCGGCGATCTGCGCGGCGGCGTCCAGGTGCTGCAGCGAGCAGCCGCTGCATTGGCCGAATGCCGGCAGCGCGGCTCGACGCGATCGGGCGAGGGATCGAGTCACCTCGACCACGTCGGCTTCGTCGTAGTGCCGATGGCGCTTGAGCAGGCGCAGCGCGCACGCGCTCGCCCAGCAGCGCGCCGGCGACGAAGACCGCCTTGCCGTCGATCCGGGCGACACCGCGGCCGTCGTGGCTCAGTTCCGGTAATGGTGGCTTCGAGTTCTTTCATGTGTTCAAAAGCTCGCGCCCGGGCGCGGGACCGGGGCGTTCGATAGGATGGGAAACCGGCGCCTACTTGCGCTTCCAGGTGCCCGAGGCGTCCGATAATACCAGCCGGCGCGCGCGCGCTCGATCCAGCCCTTGGCGAATGTGGCGCGGATCTGCGGCTCCCATTCCGGATGGCCATTGGCGCTGGCCACCTCGCGGTACAGCGACGCGCGGTCGCGGTTCTCGTCGGCAACCGCGGCATTGGCCGCCGCACGGTCGGGCAGCGGCACCACGCTGGCATCGCGCACCGCGACCAGGCCGTCGGCGGTGAAGCCCCCCGCGCCGCTGTCGAACAGGGGCTTGAGCGAGTCGCGGAAGCGCGACTTCATCCGTTCGCGGATCGCCGCCGTGGCGGGGGTCTGCACCCGCAGGTCCGGCGTGTCGGCGGCATAGGCGGCCGGCACGATCAGGTCGAGCAGGCTCGCCGACGGCTGCTGGGGGGACGGCGGCGGCTTGTCCGCCGGTTTCGTGTCGCGGGCCGGTGGCGTAGCCGCGGCACCTTCGTCGAGCACCGTGCCGATGAACTGGTCGGCGGCCTTCTGCGCGGCCGCTTCCGGGAAATACACGTTGATCGTGACGCAACCGACCAGGGCGATGGCGAATGCGGCGAGCAGGCCGACGAATGTCTTATGCATCTGCATTTCTCCGAACGGGGTCGCCTGGCATCGTTGCCGTTACTGGGTCACGGGCATTACTGAATCAGCGGCGCGTTGCCTTCGGTGGCGGACTTCAACCGCCGGACCAGGGTCGGCCAGTCGACGTCGCGCTGGTGGCCGACCACGGTAAGCCGCGGCAGGCCGCTGCCTTCGACGATAGTGTAGCTGTCCTTGCCATCGTTGAGCCCGCCCATGCTGCAACGCTCGCCGGCAAGCGTGCAGGTGAGCCCGATACGCTTGTAGCCGAAGGTCTTGAACAGCTTCAGCACCGCGCCTTGCAGGCCCGCGGCGACACCGCCGCCACCGACCGCGGTGAGGTTGTTCACCGCCTGCTGGCTGATCCGGCCACCGCCGTCGGCGAGCAGGCTGGCCTTGAACGCGACCGGGTTCCAGTTGACCAGGCGCAGGTCGTCGATCCGGCCGTTCATGCGGCCGGTGATATTGCCGAAATCGAAGACCCCGGTGAGGGTCCCAAGATCGAGCCGGTCCAGGGTGACGTCGCCGACGAAGGCCGGTGTATCGCCGAACGGTCGCTGCAGCGACATGCGGGTCACCGTCGACAAAGCCGTCGAAGACGTTGAGCGAGAGGCCGCCATCGAGCTCGACGCGGTCGTCGACATAGCGCAACGCCGGTACCGCGCCGGCGATGGTGCCGCCGAATTCGGGCCAGCCCAGCGCGCGGCAGAGCGCCGCCATATCGACCTGGGTCAGCACCAGCGAGGTTTCCAGCCGCTTGCCGCGCGCCCTGGCCGGATCCAGTGTCAGCGAGCGCACGCTCAGCTTGCCGTCGAGCACCGGGATATCCAGCGGTTGCGAAAGGGCCAGCGTGCCGTTGTCGCTACGCCAGCCCGCCTGCGCCGCGCCATTGGGAATACGGTAGATCTGCAGCGCTCGCCAGCCCAGCCGGGTAGCCGGACGGGTGCCGGTAACGCTCCAGTCCAGGCCCCCGTGCAGGCCGGAGACGCCGAGCCGGCCCTCGCCGTCGACCAGATCGAGGCCTTGCGTGGTGAAGGCGAAGGCGCGCGGCCCCTCGGTCGTACTCTGCCAGCTTCCGCTGAGGGAACCTGCCGTATGCATGTCCTTGAAGCCGAGGGCGGCCAGCCAGGTCTTGCCGTAACGGTCGTAGGCGGCGGGAAAATGCGCCTGGACATTGTCCAGGCTCAGGGTCGACAAGGCGCCATCGCCGGCGAAGCTCATCGCGCCGTCCAGTTGCAGGGCATCGGCATCGACCAGGTGCAGCCGGCCGATGTCGATGCCGGCCGGACCGCTGCGCGCCTCCAGCGATAACTGCACCGGGTGCGCGGGCAGGCGTGCGTAGAGGGGGCCGAGCAGGAGCTCGCCACCGCGCAAGGTGGTATCCAGGTCGACGGTCGCCCGGCGGCCGGTGGTGTCGATGCCGATGCGTCCGCTCGCGTCCAGCTTCTGTCCGGCCAGGTTGCCGGCCGGGTTGTCGAAGCCGACCCCGGCCAGGCCAAACTGCCCGGAGGTCTGCAAGCCGTCGTCGAGCACGTCCAGGGCCAGCTCGGCATCGACCTGGCCCGTGGTCGCCTTGCCTGACCACACGCCGGCCAGCAAACCCTGCAGCCAGCCGGCGGGAAGGTTTTTCAGGGTGATCTGCGCATGCGTCGGCTGGTCGATCGGCAGGGCCACGCCGGCGATCGCCTTGCCCTGGCCAAAGGTGGCCTCGAGCGTATTGGCTTCTTCGTCGATGACCAGGTGCAGCGTACCGTTGGCCAGGGCCGCGCCAGGCGCGCCACGTACCTTCAGCGGGCCATCGAACAACCAGCGCCCACGCTCGTCGCGGTTGAGCACCCCATCCATGCTCAGCCCGATCCGTCGCCAGCCAAGCATGGGAATGTCGGCCCTGGCGGCGACCAGGTGCAACCGCAGCCCGGGGCCGTCGCTTACCGGCTGGATGTCGGCCTGCAGCCGTTCGAGCCGGATCCCGGCCGACGCCGATGCCACCTCCGCGGCGGTGACCACCACGCCGGCGCACGCCGGTCCGACCCGACCGACAGAGACGATCAGGACCAGCAGGAAGACGAAGCGGTGGCTTGATACGCGGAGCATGAGGCGTCATTCTGCCAAACGGACCTGAACAACACGGAACGTTCATGCAGCACGTGCCATCGACCGGAGCCTCCCCGACACCCGTACCCCTGTCCGGCGTACGGATCCTTGTGGCGGACGACGATCCGAGCAGCCGGTTCTTCCTTAGCGAAGCCCTGCGTGGTTTTGGCTGCGAGGTGAGCAGCTGCGCGGACGGCCAGGAGGCGATCGACATGGCCTCGGCCGAGCATTTCCACCTGCTTCTGCTCGATCGGCGGATGCCCGGCGCGGGTGCCGCCGAGGTCCTTGGCAGGGTGCGGGCAAATCCCGAGGCCAGTTCCCAGCGCAGCCGCGCCGTGGCGACCAGCGCCGAGGTGCCGCCGGCGATCCGCGCCCAGCTCGTGGCCCAGGGTTTCGCTGCCGTGCTGGAAAAGCCGTGCGAGATCGCCCGCCTGCGCCAGATCGTGCTGGCGTCGCTGCCGGAGAACATCATGCCGCCGGTCCTGGACGACGAGGCGGCCCTCACCTGTAGCGGCGATGCGGCGACGATGAATGCCCTGCGTACGCTTCTGCATGACGAACTGGTCAACCTGCGCGACGAGTTCGCCAGCCTGGAAACCCGGCCCAAGGCCCTGGACGAACGCCTGCACCGCCTGCGTTCGGCCTGCGGCTTCTGCGGCGCGACCCGCTTGCTGGTACGCACCCGCGCGCTGCAGAAGGCCGCCGCCGAGGGCGCGGACGTGGTCTTCGCCGCCGCCATCGAACATTTCCGACATGTGCTGGACGCGACCATCGCGTCGTTGGAACCGGCCGAAGCCGACTAGGGGAGCCTCCGATCTATTCCACGCAGGCGAATAGATCAGAGGCTCCCTAGCGCCGGGTCAGGGCCTGGCCGAGTACGCGCCACGCCCGCAGCTCCCCACCGCCGAGGTGAAAGCCGATGACCTGGCGCATCATGCGCCGGAGCGCGATCAACCCGTTGGGGCCCGGACAGCGGTCCTCGGCAAGCGCCAACAGGTCCTCGCCACGCACGGTATGCCGCTCGTCGCGACCGCTGGCGATCGCACCGGCCTCCGCTTCGTAGCGGTAGTTCACTTCCGGATCGAGCGGCTCGCCGTGCTCGCCATCGAAACTCAGCTGCAGGCCGTAGCCGATCGCCTCGAGCATGTCGCGCTCGAAGCGGCGCAGTGTCCAGGCCAGCGGCTCGTTCGCGTGCAGGCGCCCGAGTGTGCGAGCGTAAGCTTCGAACAGCTCCGGCAGGGGATCCTGGCGCGCGGTCAGGCGCACCACCAGTTCGTTGACGTAGAGCCCGGCAAGTCCGGCATCGCCGGTCAGCCGCAATGGCAGGCCGACCGGCTCGGCCGCGCGCAGGGTGGCCAGTTCGCCGCGCAGCACGAGGTCCATCGCGATGGGCTGGAACGGTTCGAGCTGGGCCCGTTGCAGCTTCGCCCGCTCGCGCCTGACGCCACGGGCGACCACGCCGATCCGGCCGTGGTCGCGGGTCAGGCATTCGAGCAGCAACGAGGTCTCGCGATACGCTCGCGCGTGCAGGACGTAGGCCGGTTGCTGCTCCAGGCGCATGCGATCGATCGCCTAGCGGGGCGCGCTCATTCGTAGCCGAAGCGCTTGAGCATGTTCTCGTCGTCGGCCCAGCCCTCGCGGACCTTGCACCCAGAGTCTTGAGGAACACCTTGCGCTCGAACATGCGTTTCCATCGCGCGTCGCGCCGAGCTGCCGATCGCCTTCAGCTGGGCGCCGCCCTTGCCGATCACGATCGCCTTCTGGCCGTCGCGCTCGACCCAGATCACCGCGTGCGATCTCGGCGATGCCATCGCGGACGATCCTCGAACTGCTCGATCTCGACCGTGGTCGCATACGGCAATTCCTGGTCCAGGCGCAGCATCAGCTGCTCGCGCACCATCTCGGCGGCGAGGAAGCGCTCGCTGCGATCGGTGATCTCGTCCTCGCCGTAGACCGCGGCGGCTGCGCGGCAGGCGCTTGCAGGATGCCCTCTTCGAGCGCCTCGAGCCCCTTGCTGCTTCAGCGCGCTGACGTAATAGACGCTCGTCGAACGGATGCTTCTGCATCAGGTCGGCGACGAAGGGCAGCATCGCCGTCTTGTCCTTCTGCAGGTCGACCTTGTTGATCGCCAGCAGGCGCGGCACGTCCTGCTCGGCCAGTGCCGCGTACATCGCGGTGTCCTCGTCGCTCCAGCGACCGGCCTCGATCACCTGCACGGCGAGGTCGACCTCGGCGATGGTCGCGCGCGCGACCCGGTTGAGGCTGCGGTTCATCGCCCGCTTGGCGCCGCGATGCAGGCCGGGCGTGTCGACGTAGCAGGATCTGCCCTTCCGGCTTGGTGGCGATGCCGAGGATGCGGTGGCGCGTGGTCTGCGGACGATGGCTGACGATGCTCAGGCGGAAGCCGATCAGGGCGTTCAGCAGGGTCGACTTGCCGACGTTCGGACGCCCGGCAAGGGCGACGTAGCCGCAGCGAAAATCGCTGTCCGTCTCGGTGGGAACGTTCGGTGTCTCATTCATTTCGGTAACTCCAGCAAACGGCGCAGCACGGCTTCGGCCGCATCCTGCTCGGCGGCACGACGGCTGCTGCCGCGGGCGTCGACCCGGATGGACTCCGGCTCGGCGATCGTGCAGCGGACATCAAAGGTCTTGGCGTGGTCCTCGCCTGACTGTCGGTAAGTTCGTAGATCGGCAGCGGCAAGCCCTTGCCCTGCAGCCATTCCTGCAAACGGGTCTTGGCATCCTTGCTCGATTTTTTCAGGGCCGCGACGCGCGGCGCGAACAGTTCGCGGACCACCTCGCGGCAGGCCTCGTAGCCGGCATCGAGGTAAACCGCGGCGACCAGCGCCTCGAAGGCATCGGCCAGGATCGAATCGCGGCGGAACCCACCGCTTTTCAGTTCACCCGGCCCGAGTTTCAGGTCGTCGCCGAGTTCGAGTTCGCGGCCGATCACGGCCAGTGCCTGGCCGTTGACCAATTGTGCGCGAAGACGCGAAAGCTCGCCTTCGCTGGCATTCGGATGCGCTTCGAACAGCAGCTCGGCGACCAGCACGCCAAGCAGCGCATCGCCGAGGAACTCCATCCGCTCGTTGTTCGGCCGCCCGGCGCTGCGGTGGGTCAGCGCCAGCGTCGGCGAGGTTGGGATCACGAAAGCGGTAGGAAAATTCCACGGTCACTCATTGAAGTACGTTGCCCTGCAGTTGCACGGATTTTTCGAAGTGCAGCAGGAAATCGATGTTGTAGATGAACGGGATCTGCTTGTCGTAAACGACATTCAGCGTCGCCGCGTTGTTGGCGCGCGAGATGGTGATGTCCTTGGGCTTGATCGTGGAGTCGTCCACGTACTGGAAGCCCATCTTGAACATCAGGTCGCGGCGGATGTCATCGAGCGTCTTGCCCTCGATGCCACCGGTCGCGATCTGGTTCATCGCCTTGTTGACACCCATGAACTCGATATAGGCCGGCACCAGCTTCATCGCCATGAAGGCGAAGAAGCCCAGGATGGCCAGCACCATGACGAACCCGATCAGCGTAATGCCCGACTGCTTTGCTTTCATAGTCCCCTGCCCCCGCCGCTGCCGCGGCTCCCCGATTGGATGGATCGTTGCGCCGGCGGCCATCCGCCCGTCTCAGGGCGGAGACGTACCGCGTCGGCCGGCCGTCGCAAGCGATCAGTGAATGGTCTTGCCCATGCGGGAGAAGTCGATACCCCCCGTACTCATGCCCTTCCAGCTCAGCCAGACGAAGAACGCCTTGCCGACCAGGTTCGCTTCGGGCATGCAGCCCCACCAGCGGCTGTCGGTGCTGTTATAGCGGTTATCGCCCATGACGATATAGCAACCCTTTGGCACTTCCGAAGGGACGACCGCATTGGGAATGTCATTGGGGGAGCCGGCGTCCATCAGCGCCATGGTGTGGTCGACGCTGCCCAGGTGCTCGGTATAGACCTTCGCCCCGTAAGTCAGCATCAGCTGGTCCTCGGGGCGGCGCGGATCGCCCTTGTACGGCCCGATCTCGCTGTTGCCGACCCGCTCGCCGTTGATATAGAGCTCGCTGCCGCGGGTCTCGATGCGGTCGCCGGGCAGGCCGATCACGCGCTTGATCCAGTTCTGGCCGGGCACCGCCGCATGCGGATCGGCGCAGCTCTGGTCGCCGCTGCGGACCAGCCTGCCATCGACGTTGCACAGGTAGCCCGGGAAGCGGAACACCACCACGTCGCCGCGCCTGGGCTCGCCGAGGCTGACGAACTTGTTGTTGAAGACCGGCAGGCGCAGGCCGTAGGTGAACTTGTTGACCAGGATGAAGTCGCCGACGTCAGCAGCGTCGGCATCATCGAGCCGGACGGAATGCGGAACGGCTCGGCGACGAAGGAGCGCAGGATCAGCACGACCAGAATCACCGGGAAGAACGAGCGCGCGTAGTCGACCGGCCACCGGCTCGATCATCTCGCCCGTCGACGCATCGGCCTTCGCCTTGCGCGCCTTGGAGAAGAACAGCCGGTCCAGCAGCCAGACCACGCCGAACAGGACGGTCAGGCCGAGCAGGATCGCCGAGAAATCGAATTCCATGCCAACTCCATTGCTGATTGTGGCGAATACTGTTGTGGCGAGCCTTGCCCACCGTGGCGGGCGTACGGTACCACCGGCCGCCCCGCAAGAAGGAGACCGGCCGCAAAGCCGGGGCTTACGCTATTTGTCGACCTGCAGCACGGCGAGGAAGGCTTCCTGCGGGATCTCCACGCGGCCGACCTGCTTCATGCGCTTCTTGCCTTCCTTCTGCTTCTCCAGCAGCTTCTTCTTGCGCGAGACGTCGCCGCCGTAGCATTTGGCCAGCACGTTCTTGCGCATCGCCTTGACCGTGGAGCGCGCGATGACCTGCGCGCCGATGGCGGCCTGGATGGCGACGTCGAACATGCTGGCGCGGAATCAGTTCCTTCATCCGCTCGACCAGTTCGCGACCGCGGCGGTCGGCATGCGAGCGATGCACGATCAGGCTCAGCGCGTCGACGCGGTCGCCGTTGATCAGCATGTCGATGCGCACGAACGGGCCGGCCTCGAAGCGCACGAAGTGGTAGTCGAGCGAGGCGTAGCCGCGCGAGACCGACTTCAGCCGGTCGAAGAAGTCGAGCACCACCTCGGCCATCGGCAGCTCGTAGCTGATCTGCACCTGGGTCGCCAGGTACTGGATGCGAGCGCTGCACGCCGCGCTTTTCCTCGCACAGCGTGATCACGTTGCCGACGTAGTCCGGCGGCGTGAGGATGTTGGCGCAGGATGATCGGCTCGCGGATCTCCTCGATCTGGTTCACCGGCGGCAGCTTGGCCGGGTTGTCCAGCGGCAACACGCTGCCGTCGGTCTTCAGCACTTCATAGACCACGGTCGGCGCGGTGGTGATCAGGTTGAGGTCGTATTCGCGCTCCAGGCGCTCCTGCACGATTTCCATGTGCAGCATGCCGAGGAAGCCGCAGCGGAAGCCGAAGCCCATCGCCTCGGAGCTTTCCGGCTCGAAGAGCATCGCGGCGTCGTTGAGGCGTAGCTTGTCGAGCGCCTCGCGCAGCGCCGGATAGTCGTCGGCGATCGACCGGGAACAGGCCGGCGAACACGCGCGGCTGCATTTCCTGGAAACCGGGCAGCGGATGCTCGGCGCCGGATTGGCGGCCGAGCGTCAGCGTGTCGCCGACCGGCGCGCCATGCACGTCCTTGATCGAGGCGTTGATCCAGCCCACTTCGCCGGCGCCGAGCTTTTCGCAGCTTCTTGCGCTTGGGCGTGAACACGCCGACCTCGTCGACCTGGTGCGTGCGGCCGGTCGACATCACCAGGATCTTGTCGCCGGGCTTGATCTCGCCCTGCATCACCCGCACCAGCGAGACCACGCCCAGGTAGTTGTCGAACCACGAGTCGATGATCAGCGCCTGCAGCGGTCGGTGTCGCGCGGCTTCGGCGGCGGGATGCGCTGCGACGATCGCCTCGAGCACGTCGACGACGTTCAGGCCGGTCTTGGCGCTGATCGCGATGGCATCGTCGGCGTCGATGCCGATCACCGCCTCGATCTCGGCCTTGACCTTTTCCGATGTCGGCGGTCGGCAGGTCGATCTTGTTCAGCACCGGCACCACTTCCAGGCCCTGCTCGACCGCGGTGTAGCAGTTGGCGACCGACTGCGCCTCGACGCCCTGGGCGGCATCGACCACCAGCAGCGCGCCCTCGCAGGCGGCCAGCGAGCGGCTGACCTCGTAGCTGAAGTCGACGTGGCCCGGCGTGTCGATGAAGTTCAGCTGGTAGGTCTTGCCGTCCTGCGCCGTGTACGGCAGCGAGACCGACTGCGCCTTGATGGTGATGCCGCGCTCGCGCTCGATCGGATTGTTGTCGAGCACCTGCGCTTCCATCTCGCGCTCGGTCGAGGCCGCCGCAGAGCTGGATGATGCGATCGGCCAGGGTCGACTTGCCGTGGTCGACGTGGGCAATGATGGAGAAGTTGCGGATGAGGTCCATGGAGCGCCGTAATTGCGTGCACCATCGCCCGCGGCGCGAACGATGTCGCGCCACCTTTCCGGTGACGCGAATTGGCCATTATCGCATGGAAGGGGGCCCGAAGCGGAGTAAACGCCCGGCCCCGCTCGCTTTAGCGGTTCGTGGGAACCGTGATGGCGACGAAGCTGGTCGCCTCGTCGCGCCGGACCAGCAGCATCGCGGTGTCGCCGGGTTTGATGCCCTGGGTTGCCGCACGGAAGGCGGCGGCGCTGGCGACCCGCTTCTGGTTGACCATCAGGATCACGTCGCCCGGCCGCAAGCCGGCACTGGCCGCCGCCGGACCATCGATGCGGCTGACCACCACGCCCTGCCCGGCCGGAAGCCCGAGCTGCTGGCGGGCATCGGCGTCGATATCCTGCACGGAAAGCCCCAGCGCCGCCGAGGCCGCCGGTCCCAAGGGCTTGCCGGCCATCGCCGCTCCGACCGCGCTCTTGTCACGAGGTAGTTCGCCGATCGTGACATTCACGGTCTGCTTCTTGCCGTCGCGCAGGATATCGACCTTGGCATGGGTACCCGGCGCGGTCATGCCCACCAGCGGCGGCAGGTCCGCGGCCTGATTGATCGGCTGGCCATTGAAGGCGAGGATCACGTCGCCCTCATGAAGGCCCGCCTTCTCCGCGGGGCTGCCCGCGGTGACGCCACCGACCAGGGCACCGTTCGCATTCGGCAGGTCGAGGTTCTTCACGAACTGGTCCACCGGCTGCACCGCGACGCCGAGCATGCCGCGCGAGACGTAGCCCTTGGTCTTGATCTGCTGGACGACGTTCATCGCCACGTCGATCGGGATCGAGAAGGCGACGCCCTGGTAGCCGCCGGTGCTGGAATAGATCTGCGAATTCACGCCGACCACCTGGCCTTGCAGATTGAACAGCGGACCGCCCGAATTGCCCCGGTTGATCGGTACGTCGGTCTGGATGAAGGAGGTATAAGGCTGGTCGCCGCTACCGAGGTTGCGCCCCACCGCGCTGACGATGCCCTGGGTGACGGTGTAATCGAAGCCGAAGGGCGAGCCGATCGCCAGCACCCACTGGCCAGCTTTCAGCTGCCGGGAATCGCCAATGCTGACCGCCGGCAACTGGCCGGCATCGAGCTTGAGCAGGGCGATATCGTATTGCGGGTCGGTACCGACGACCTTGGCAGTCAGGGTGCGGCGGTCCTGCAGGCGGACCTGCACCACGTCGGCGTCCTCGACCACATGGTTATTGGTCAGCACATAGCCGTCGTTGGAAATGATGAAGCCGGAGCCCAGCGAGGTCCGGGCCTGCTCCTGCTGGGGCACCATCGGCATACCGAAAAAACGGCGGAACAACTCGGCCTGATCGTCCGGCATGCCCTGCATGCCGCGCGCGGCCATGCTCTTGCCGGTGAACTTGGCCTCGACGTGGACCACGGCGGGCGCGTTCTTCTCGACGATGCCGGTGAAGTCCGGCAGGGATTGCGCCTGCACGCCGATCGAGGTCAGTACGAGCGCGCAGCACAGGGCTACGCGGGCTTTCACGCGGGTCATAGCTTCTCCTTTCCTATCCAGATGCCACACAAGGCTGCACGTACGGCCCGGGCAACCGCCCGGTCCGGCCGAAATGAAGAGAATCCCTGGAAATGTCGCGCCATCGGTGAAATCGACGCGACGGTATCACGGTGCGCTATCCGGTTACCTGCTGGTCGGGCCGGCGCTCAGCGCGCGTCGCCCGCAGCGGCCGGCACGGGCTGCACATAGCCATCGGGACGCACCATCAACAGATAACGACCGCCGGTCGCGCTGGAACGCAGCCGGTGCGGCTGGCCACGCTGTACCTGATAAGGCGTGCTCTGATAAGGCGTGCTCTGCGGCAGGTAGGCCGCCGCATCGTCGGACGGCCCGAAGGCCGCTTTCTGGGTGAACTGGGCCGCCGTTGTGGCGTTCAGCCACTGCGGCACCACGGGCGCGTTCGCCGCCACCTGGGCCATGGCCGCATCGCTGCTCGCCGGGCTTGCCGACGAGGCGACGCCGGTGGCGACGTCCGCCTGATGTCCCGCCGGCTGGGTCAGCATGAGCGCCGCCACCGCCACGCTCGCCGCGATCGCGCTACCCGCGGACCAGTGCAGCCAGTGACGCCGTTTGCCGACAACCTTCATCTCAGCCGGTTGCGAGACTTCCTGGTCGATCGCATCGATCGCCGCCATCACGCGGTTGGCGAAGCCGGGCGAGGCCAGCACGGAAACCTGGCGGCGCAAACCATCGCGACCGACCTGGTAGCTGGCCCAGGTATCGCGCAGCGCGGCGTCATGCTCGAGGCGGCGCAGCAGGAAACGCATTTCCTCCTGCGAAAGCTCGCCGTCGAGGCAGGCCGATAGGGTTTCGTTGACTTCGCTCATGGCTTCAATTCCTAGCGGTCGGACAACAATGGCCGCAATTTTTCATCGATGGCTTCACGGGCCCGGAAGATGCGGGAACGGACCGTACCGATCGGGCAGGCCATCTTTTCCGCAATCTCCTCGTAACTGAGACCGTCCACCTCTCGCAAGGTGATCGCGGCGCGCAGTTCCTCAGGCAAGGCTTGGACCGTCGAAAACACGGTTTGTTCCACCTGCTGGCGCATCAGTTCACGCTCGGGCGTGCCGCTCTCGTGCATGCGGGTGGCACCCGGGACGTAGACGGCATCCTCGATGTCGATATCGCCGGTCGGCGGACGGCGGCCCATGGCCACCAGATGGTTCTTGGCGGTGTTGACGGCGATCTTGTACAGCCAGGTATAAAAGGCGCTTTCGCCACGGAACGAGCCGATGGCCCGCCAGGCGCGGACGAAGGCTTCCTGGGCGATGTCCTCGCATTCGCTCCAGTCGTGCACGTATCGGGAGATCAGCCCCACCACTTTGTGCTGGTACTTGCGCACCAACAGATCGAACGCCCGCCTGTCGCCGCTCTGCACGCGCTCGACGAGTGCCTGATCCGATTCGTTATCGCCCATCCGGGCCCTCTCCTGTCGTGTGGTCGCCAAAGTCCAGGAGGCCACTCCTGCCGTTCGGGCTGTGCTGTGACCGGCGCGGGGCCAGCAAGTTCACGTTGATGATCGAACGCCTATAACGCAGATGGGGGCGCCCCCGTTGTCATCCAAGCCGGGTGGTCATCAAGCCGGACTGTCATCGGATACGGTTGTCATCAGGCGCTGCCGACCGGGGACAGGCCCGAGGCAAGCACACGCTCGCGCTCGGCGAGCAGCTTCTCGAAGGTCGCCTGCGGCAAGGGCCTGCAGAAGAGATAGCCCTGCAATTCGTCGCAGCCGTTGGCGCGCAGGAACTCCAGGTGCTGCTCGATTTCGACGCCTTCGGCGACCACGCCGCGCTTGAGGCTGTGAGCCATCTCGATGGTGGCGCGCACGATCGCCTCGTCGTCGGGGTCGACGCCGATGTTACGCACGAAGCTCTGGTCGATCTTGATCCGGTCGGCCGGCAGGCGACGCAGATAGTCCAGGGACGCGGCACCGGTGCCAAAATCGTCGATCGCGATGCGGCAACCCAGGGCATGGAGCGCATCGAGGTTCTCGACCAGGTTCGGCACGGTCTTGACGCTGATGCTCTCGGTGACTTCCAGTTCCAGGCAGCTCGGGTCCAGCCCCGTGTCATTGAGCGCGTTGGCGACCATCGACACCAGGTTCTGCTGCATCAACTGCACCGCGGAAAGATTGACGCCAAGCCTGAGTTTGAGCCCGAACATGCGCTCCCACACATGTGCCTGGGCGCAGGCCGTGCGCAGCACCCATTCGCCGATGGAAACGATCAGGCCGCTCGCCTCGGCCAGTGGAATGAAGAACGCCGGGCTGATCGTGCCCAGTTCCGGGTGCTCCCAGCGCACCAGCGCCTCCATGCCTACGATATCCTCGGTGACCGCGTCGACCTGGGGCTGGTAGAAGACGCGCAGTTCGTTGTTGCGTTCGGCATGGCGCAGCTTCGCTTTCAGCGCGACATGCTGTTGCTGCGACAGGTCGGAATTCTGCGCGTAGATCTGGAAGTTGTTGCGGCCCAGGCTCTTGGCGCCATACATCGCTTCGTCGGCATGGCGCAGCAGGTGTTCGCCATTGGTGGCGTCGTCCGGGAAAAAGCTGACGCCAATCGAAATGGTGATCTGCAGCTCCGAACCGTCATCGAGCGAGAGCGGGCTTTCCATCACCTGGACGATTTTCTCGGCGATGCGCAACACATCGTCGCGCTTGATGATGTGGCGAAGGATCAGGGTGAACTCATCGCCGGCATAACGGGCCACGGTGTCCGAGGCGCGCACGCTGGCGCGCAGGCGCTTCGCCACCGCGGTGAGGACCTGGTCGCCGATCGAATGGCCAAGCGAATCGTTGATGCTCTTGAAGCGATCCAGGTCGACGAAGAGCACGGCGAAGCATTCGCCGGTGCGCTGGGCCTCGCGGATCGTGGTATCGAGGCGGTCGTTGAACAGCAGCCGGTTGGGCAGGCCGGTCAATGCGTCGAGCAAGCCCTTGGCGCGACCCTGCTCCCGTGCGCGGCGCAGTTCCAGCGCCGCGGCGAAACGCGAGGCGGCGGCGCGCAAGGCCGGTTCCAGCACGCGGGACTCGGTCGGCAGGCCGCGCTTGCCGGCCAATAGCGCACCGAGCACGACCTGGCGTTCGTCGACCAGCGGCAGGCCGGCGAATGCATGCAGGCCGAGCAGATCGATCAGCGGGTCGACGGGAGCCAGCCGTGCCGCGTCCGCCAGGTCGACCGCGGCCTCCCCGCCAAGCGCGAGCTTGAGCAGGGGCTGGGCCCCGGCCTCCGGCCACGCGAGGACCGTATCGCCATGCCAGACACGCGTCAGCAGTTGCGGCGAGGATTCCTCTTCCGGCAGCGCGGCCCAGACCTCGACGAAATCCAGTTCCAGCGCATCGGCGACCATCGCCGCCGTCTCGGCCATGCCTTCGTCGTCGCTGGGGCAGGCCTGGATCGAGGCCAGCAGGGACAGGGCGCGACTGGCGGTGGCATAGCGACGATCGCCGCGGAAGGCGATGGCGAGCATCCGCTCGCCGCCGTGCACGATGCGGCGCACATCCAGCTCACCGGCCTCCAGGCTTCCATCGGCATGCCGGCAGGTACACGCCGTCGCCTGCCATTCGCTGGTCGGCAGCGTGCCGGTGGGCACATCGCGCAAGCGGAAGATGTCCTGCAGCGGACGGCCGATCAGGTCGACCTCGCTACCGCCCCAGCGATCCAGGAACGACGCACCGGCATCGACGACGCGCATCGTATCCGCCCGCGCCAGGCACCAGTCGCCACTGGCCCGGTCGAAGGCGAAACGATAGTCGCCAGCCGAGCCGGTGGCCCATGCGAGCACCGGCGCGCCGATCGTCTTCAGCGCCCGCGGCACCAGCTCCCTCGGCACGTTCGCCACATGCATCCAGTCGGCCACGAAGCCGGGCAGATCGGCCAGGCCCCGTCCTTCGTCGTCGCCGAGCACCGCGAGGATCGGTACCCGCGCGTAACCGGTAATGCTTCGCAGCAACTCGCAGCACGCCCGGGCGTCGCCCGCGTCGCCCTCGAACAGGACCACCGCGAGCGCGATCGGTGGCTCCTCGCAAAGCAGGGCGTCGGCCTGGGCGGTGTCGCGCGCGGACAGGATGGCGAAACCGCCATGGCCATCGAGGGCATCGAACAGCCGCCGTCTTCGCTCACGCTGCGCGGCGACGATCAGAACCCCTGTGGCATCGGTCATCGCAGGTCTCTTCAGGTAACCCAACGGCCATCGCGCAAGCGCGGCCGGGTTCGCGAAAGGATCGTCTGGCCACCCAGGCGGACCAGGGTATTTTCCAGGGCGCCGATCGCCAGCGACGATGCGTCGACCAGAACCACGCGACGGACATGCTCGGTCGGCGTGCGCGATATCTGGCGCAGCAGCGCGCTGTCGGTAGCGCTCAGCACCAGGTCGCCAATAAACAGCACATACACCCCGAAGTGCAGGCTTTGCAGGATGTAGCGCAGGGCATCGCCGAGCCGCAGGCAACCTGGCACCTTCATCTGCGCCTCGCGCAGGCCGGTGAGGCCCTCGTTGCCACGCCACATATAGATCGCCTGGCCACTGCGCCGCGCGATCAGGCGGAACTGCTCGATCAGTTGGGCCCCGTCATCGGTATCCAGGGCGACCAGCGAGCCGGGCGCGTCGATGATGCGCTCGAAAACTTCCAGTCCAGCGTTGGCGGCGGTAGGCATTGGGATTCGGAGCGGCTGCGGCTGGTCAAGTATTGGGCCAATCCGGCGCGCGCGCCAGATGGCTGGGCGCCCCGGAAGCGATATTCGTGAAAGGGCTCACTCACACCGTTTTAACCATCGCCCCGCCATCTCGCAATCGTCCCGACGGAACGGTATGGTGATGCGCTCCGTCCCCACACCGAAATCGCCATGTTCGAAGGATTGCGCTTCAATCACTGGAAGACGAGCGAGGACGAGCAAGGCATCGTCATCCTCGCCCTCGACCGGGACAAGAGCAGCGTCAACGCGCTGTCGCGGGCCGTTCTGGACGAACTGGCCGAGATCGTCGAGCGGCTCGCCATCGAGAACCCGCCCGGCGTGGTCATCCATTCGGGCAAGGCCGCCGGCTTCGCGGTCGGCGCGGACATCAAGGAGTTCGTCGAATACGCCAGGGCCGGCACGGTGCAGGAAAACATCGAGAACGGCCAGCGTGTCTTCGAAAGCCTGGCCCGCCTGCCCTGCCCCACGGTCGCGGCCATCCACGGCGCCTGCATGGGCGGCGGTACCGAACTCATCCTGGCCTGCCGCCAGCGCATCGCCGTCGACGACGAGAAGACGAAGATCGGCCTGCCCGAGGTCCAGCTCGGCATCCATCCCGGCTGGGGCGGCACCGCCCGCCTGCCGCGCCTGATCGGTGCACCCGACGCGCTGCAGGCGATGCTGACCGGCAAGCCGTTCTCCGCGCAACGTGCGCTGGCGGTCGGCCTGGTCGACCGTGTCGTCGCCGCCGACGAATTGCTGGCCGAGGCCAGGCTGTTGCTGAAGCGACCGCGCCAGCGGCCCTTCGCACAGCGCGCCAGGGCCTGGGCGACCAATATCTGGCCGGCACGCGAGATCATCGCCCCGATGGTGCGCAAGCAGACGGCGGCCAGGGTGCGCAAGGAACATTACCCGGCACCCTTCGCCCTGATCGAGGTCTGGCGCCGTGGCGGCGGAAACATCCAGCAACGGCTGAAGCTTGAGGCAAGGTCGGTGGCGAAGCTCGCCGAAACCTCGACGGCGCAGAACCTGATCCGCATCTTCTTCCTGCAGGAACGACTGAAGGGACTGGGCGGTGGCGAGCACGGCATCGAGCATGTCCACGTGGTCGGCGCCGGCGTGATGGGCGGCGACATCGCCGCCTGGACCGCGCTGAGGGGATTCGAGGTCACCTTGCAGGACCGCGAGATGAAGTACATCGAGCCGGCGCTGGCACGCGCACGCACGATGTACGAGAAAAAACTGAAGACCCCCGCCAGGGTCGACGCGGCACTGAAACGCCTGCGCGCCGACGTCGAGGGCAAGGGCGTCGCCGACGCGGACCTGGCGATCGAGGCGATCTTCGAGAACGCCGAGGCCAAGCACGCCCTGTACGCCATCGTCGAACCGCAGTTCCAGGGCGACGAGATCCTCGCCAGCAATACCTCATCCATCCCGCTGGACGAATTGCGCAACGGGCTGAAGGCGCCGCAGCGCTTCCTCGGCCTGCACTTCTTCAATCCGGTGGCGCAGATGCCGCTGGTCGAAGTGGTCCGCCACGACAAGCTCGACCCTGCGATCGAAAAGCGCGCGCTGGCCTTCTGCAAGGCCATCGGCAAGTTGCCGGTACCGGTCAAGGGCACGCCGGGTTTCCTGGTCAATCGCATCCTGATGCCTTACCTGATGGAAGCGATGCGCCTCTACAACGAGGGCGTCCCCGGTCCGGTCCTCGATCGCGAGGCGAAAAAGTTCGGCATGCCGATGGGCCCGATCGAACTGGCCGATACCGTCGGCCTGGACGTCGCCGCATCGGTCGGCAAGGAACTCGCGCCCTTCCTCGGCCTGGAGATTCCGCCCGGCCTGGAGGACAAGCTGCAGGCGAGCAAGCGCGGCAAGAAGGACGGCGAGGGCTTCTACGTGTGGCATGAAGGCAAGCCACAGAAGCCGGAAGTCGATCCGAATTACCAGCTGCCGCCGGATGTCATCGACCGCATGATCCTGCCGATGATCAACGAGGCAGTGGCCTGCCTGGCCGAAGGCGTGGTCGACGATGCCGACCTGCTCGATGCCGGTGTGATCTTCGGCACCGGTTTTGCGCCATTCCGTGGTGGCCCGATCCAGTACGTACGCAGCGAAGGACCGACCGTGGTCCGCGCCAAGCTGGAGAAACTCGCCCAGCGTTACGGCGAACGGTTTACGCCAAAGAGCGGGTGGAATGCGGCAGCGCTTGCCGCACCTTCAGCGCTCGTTGGCTAACGCGAAAATTCGGCTCACCGCCACTGGATTCCGGCCTGCGCCGGAATGACGAAAACCTACCTATCCGTCATTCCGGCGCAGGCCGGAATCCAGTGGCGACCACGCTAGATTCTCACCACATCAGGTCGTCAGGAACGCCATCGTCGCCAACGCCGGCAGTGCCCGGCTCGACCACCAGGGCGATCTGGTCGGGCGCTATCTCACGTACCTTCTCGATCGTCGCACGATCGAAGATCAGGTAACGTCCCGCGTACTGCACCACGCCAAGCTCGCCGGCATTGATCGCCGCCAACTGGTCGGCATCGACATGCACGCGGCGGATTTTCGCCGCGTACTCGAAATGCCGCACCTGATCGACATCCGCCTTGTTCAACGCCTTGCCGTCGAGCAGCTCCTGCAACTGCCGCTTGCGCTCCTTGCGCAGGCGCGCCTGCTCGGCGGCCTCCTGCTCGGCGCGCTTGCGCTCGCTCGATTCGGTCTGCGCGCGGATGGCATAGGCCTTGGCCAGATCGATCTCGCCGCTGCTCGCCGGACGCTGCGGCGGACGATGCTGTGGCCCCTTGCCCGAAGGCGGCTTGCCGCCGGTCGGACGCTGGCTATTCGGACGCCCGCCATCAGGACGCTGACCGGGCTTGCCGCCGGCGGTCGCCGGACGCCCACCGCGTTGTGCCGGGGCGGGTTGTTGCTGGCGCTTCTCGTCCTGGACAGTCTTGACGATGCCGCTCTTCAGCAATAGGTCGCGCAGGGAATCTACCATGGTACGTACGACTCTTCGGGTGCGTGGGTCGGATCAGTAATGGGGCGGCGGCGGTTCGGCCTGCGGATCGGCGGCGAGGCCATTGCGCACGCTGGCCAGGTCCCCGCGCAGGTCGCGCACCGCGCGCTCGAGCGCGGCGAGCCGCTGGGACAGCTCGATATCGGCCGACGACAGGCCGTGCACGGTCTCATCGACGAAGGCGAGTTTCACCTCGAGCTCGGTAAGCCGTCCATCGAGGTTGGCCTGGTCGCTCACTGTCCGACCCTGGTCAGGCTACGGCCGCGACCGATGCCGTAATAGGCTACGCCGGCTTCCTCGACCGTTGCCGGATCGTAAAGGTTGCGACCGTCGAAGATCGCCGGGTTGCCGAGCATCGAACGGATGCGCGCGAAATCGGGACTGCGAAACGCCTTCCATTCGGTGACGATGGCCAGCACATCGGCGCCGTCGAGCGCCTGGTAAGGCTCGTCGCAGAGCACCAGGTCGGCACTGTCGCCGTAGATACGCCGGGTTTCTTCGGCCGCCTCCGGATCGAACGCGCGCACGGTGGCGCCGGCGGCCCAGAGCATTTCCATCAAGCGGCGGCTGGATGCCTCGCGCATGTCGTCGGTATTCGGTTTGAATGCCAGGCCCCAGATGGCGATGGTCCGGCCAGCGAGGTCACCATCGAAATGACGCGAGATCAGTTCGAAGAGCTTTTCCTTTTGCGCGCCATTCACCGCCTCGACGGCATCGAGCAATTTCGTCTCGTAGCCGTACGTATGCGCCGTGCGTCCAAGCGCCTGCACGTCCTTCGGAAAGCACGAGCCGCCGTAACCGGCACCGGGATAAATGAAGGCGTAGCCGATGCGCGGGTCCGAGCCGATGCCCTGGCGCACCAGTTCGACATCGGCACCCACGCGCTCGGCGATGTTCGCGATCTCGTTCATGAAACTGATCTTGGTCGCCAGCATCGCGTTCGCGGCGTACTTGGTCAGCTCGGCCGAGCGCTCGTCCATCACCACCATGCGATCGTGGTTGCGGTTGAACGGCGCGTACAGCTTGCGCAGCATGCTGACCGCGCGCTGGCTCGATGCGCCGACGACGATGCGATCCGGGCGCAGGCAATCCTCGACGGCGTCGCCTTCCTTGAGGAATTCCGGGTTGGATACGACGTCGAATTCGGTCGTCGCCCCTCTCGCCTGCAGCCGCGCCGCCACGGCGCCGCGCACCCGATCGGCGGTACCGACCGGCACGGTCGACTTGTTGACGATCACCGCATAGCGGTCGACGTGGTCGCCGATCGTCGAGGCCACCTTGAGCACGTACTGCAGGTCGGCGCTGCCATCCTCGTCCGGTGGCGTGCCGACCGCGATGAACAGGATGTCGCCATGGGCGATCGCCGGCGCCGCCTCGGTGGTGAAATCGAGCCGGCCACTGGCGTGGTTGCGCTCGACCATCGGCTCCAGGCCGGGTTCGTAGATCGGGATCTCGCCGCGCTTGAGGCGCTCGACCTTGCCCGCGTCGATATCGACGCAGATCACATGGTTGCCCATTTCGGCCAGGCAGGCGCCGGTGACCAGCCCGACGTAGCCGGTTCCGAAAATCGTCACTTTCATCGCGCAGCCCGCTCTTCGTTCGACAAGCGGGCGATTGTAGTGGAACTGGTTTCACGAACGAGCAAAAAAAGGGCGCGGATCGCTCCGCGCCCTTTTCAGGTACTACGTTCGGGACTACCCCCGGGCTTAGTTGCCCTTGGGTGCGCCACCCGGCGCGCCCTGCGGACCGGCGGCGCCGGCAGCGGTCGGACCGGTCTTCAGCAGCTCGACGTCGAAGATGATCGTCGCATTCGGCGGGAAGCCGTTTTCCGGCTTGGCGCCATAAGCGATGTTCGACGGGATGAAGAGCTTGTACTTGCCACCGGTCTGCATCAGCTGCAGGCCTTCGCGGAAGCCCGGGATCACGGCGGCCAGGGGAATCTGGGCCGGACCCTGGTGGTCGGCGGACGAATCGAACTTCTCGCCGTTGACGAACGTGCCCGTGTAGTTGATGGTCACGGTGTCGTTCGGGCCCGGACGCTGGCCGGTACCGGCCTGGACCACAACATACTGCAGGCCCGAGGCGGTCACCTTCACGCCAGGTGCGGTCTTGTTCTTGGCGATGAAGGCGTCGCCCTCGGTCTTGTTCTTCGAGGCGACCTGGTTGTACTCGACTTCGGCCTTGCTCTTCAGCTGTGCGACGAAGGCCTCGCGAACCTGCTTGGCCTCGGCCTCGCTCATGGTCGGCTTCTGACCGGACAGGGCGGCCTGCAGGGCCTTGGCGACGGTAGCGGCGTCCACTTCGTCACGCACCAGCGGCGGCAGCGAGCTGGCAAGGTCCCAACCCACGACGTAGCTGGCTTTCATCTTGTCGACGCCACCAGCCGGAGCCGGAGCCGTCTTGGCGGCCTGGGCATATGCGCCCGCGGTCATGCCCAGCGCAACAGCCAGCGCGGCGGCCGTCATCGTGGGACGCAAAAAGTGCTTCATTCGATACTCCCTCATAACTTTGAAAGTCGGCGACGCCGGATTAGAACCTCCCCAATGGAGGCAGAAACGCCATTGTGCGGTGCTTCCCAGCACCTTGCAACGACGAAGGTCGATGGACAATCGCCCTGTCGTAAAGTTCAGACGATACCCACCCGACCATGGATTCTAGCGCCGCGACGATGAAAACCGTGTGGCAGACGGTCACGGAATGCCCGATTACTCCTCATGGCCCTCTCCGGGACTATCCAGGGTGTCGCGAAGGGCGGCCTGGAGTCGGGCATGAACCTGAACGAGCAGACGCCAAAGCAGCCAGGTCAGCACGATGCCGATCAGGACCAGGACCAGGGCCACCTCGCGCGGCGGCAGGATCGTCGAGGCCAGGGCCGCGACGAGGACGCCGAGCGCCAGCATCACGATCAGCGGGATGAGCCGGCCGAGCACGCCGCGAATGGCCAGGTTGCGCGAGCCGCCGACCCGTTCGGGAATGCTGATCTCGGCCAGCAGCATGCCGAGCGCGCCGGCCTTGCGATAGGCGGCGACGATCATCGGCAGCGAGAGCAGGGCCGCGACCGACCAGACCAGGCTGCGCTGGACCGCCGGATGCGAGGCCAACAGGTCCACATGGAGGAATCCGCGCCGGTAGGCGAAGGCCATGGCGATGAAGACGGCGATGACCAGCATCATGTTGATGATCACGTGCCAGACCAGGCGCCGGATCATCTTCATCACCATCGCGCCCTGCTCGCTCAGGCCCAGGTTGCCCATCCAGTCGGTATAGGCCTGCAGGCTGCCGCTGAGCCGCGCCGGCAGGCGTCGTCCCAACACGCCGGCAAGCGGGTCGGCCAGCCGGATCAGGTACGGGGTCAGGAACGTGGTGATCGCCGAGACCGCCACCGCCACGGGGTAAAGAAAGTCACTGGTGACTTTCAGGGTCAGGCCCAGCGAGGCGATCACGAAGGAGAATTCGCCGATCTGGGCCAGGCCCATGCCGACGCGCAGCGAGGTGCGGCCACCATTGCCGGCGACGAAGCTGCCGAAGCTGCAGGTAATGACCTTGCCGACGACCACGGCGACCGTCACCACGGTGATCGGCAGGGCGTACCTGAGCAGCAGATGCGGGTCGATCAGCATGCCGATGGCGACGAAGAATACCGCGCTGAACATGTCCCGCACCGGCACGATGATGCGCTCGACCCGGGCGACGCTGTTCGATTCGGCGACGATCGCGCCGATCATGAAGGCCCCGAGCGCCACGCTGTAGCCCAGCTCCGTGACCAGCAGGCAGAAGCCGAAACACAGGCCAAGCACCGCTACCAGGAGCACATCGTTACGGCTGACCCGCGCGATGTAGTCGATCACCCGTGGCACCAGCAAGAGGCCGACCACCAGCGACACCGCCATGAACAGGGCCAGCTTGCCGACCGCGCCGAAGGCTTCGCCGGCCTCGACGCCTCCGGTGCTGGCGATACCGGTCAGCAAGGCCATGAGGACGATGGCCAGCACGTCCTCGACGATCAGGATGCCGAACATCAGCTGGGCGAAGCGTTCGCGCTTGAGCCCGAGATCCTCCAGCGCCTTCATGATGATGGTGGTCGAGGAGATCGACATCATCGCGCCGAGGAAGATCGAATCCATGGCTCCCCAGCCGAAGAAACGACCGATCTCATAGCCGATCCAGATCATCAGCACGATCTCGGCGAAGGCCGCGACCAGGGCGGTGCCGCCGACCTTGCGCAGCTTCTTGAGGCTGAATTCCAGTCCCAGCGCGAACAGCAGCATGATCACGCCGAGCTCGGAAAGCGTGCGGATGGTCTGCTCTTCGTGGATAAACACCACCGGCCAGGTGTAGGGACCGATCACCACGCCGGCGATGATGTAGCCGAGCACCACCGGCTGACGCAGGCGCTGGAAGATCACCGTGGTCAGGCCGGCGACGAGCATCACCGTCGCCAGGTCCTGAATGAAGGTCAGTTCGTGCATGCGGCTCCCTGATTCGCGCGTACTCGCAGGTTACCCCGCGGTGCCCATCGTCACGCCCGCACGGCGTTAAAAAAAATTGTCACGAATGCTTGACGAATACCTGAACCGAACGTATTCTTTGCGGCTTCCAGCGGCGGGGCCATAGCTCAGCTGGGAGAGCGCCTGCATGGCATGCAGGAGGTCGGCGGTTCGATCCCGCCTGGCTCCACCAACTCTATACGTCCCCATCGTCTAGAGGCCTAGGACATCACCCTTTCACGGTGGCGACCGGGGTTCGAATCCCCGTGGGGACGCCACTCTTCCTGGTCACCGGAGAGTGGGAAAGTTGGCAGTACGCTGGAAGAAGTAGCAAAAAATGTGGAGCGGTAGTTCAGTCGGTTAGAATGCTGGCCTGTCACGCCGGAGGTCGCGGGTTCGAGTCCCGTCCGCTCCGCCACTTTTGTTCTTGTAAAAAAGCCCGCCTCTAGCGGGTTTTTTTTCGCCCGGTATTTTTGCCCCGGGCGCTTACGGCTTGTCTTCTGGATCCCCGATCCGCGTCAACGTCCCGATCGAATGGCCCTGCTCGGCCAGGTATTCCAGCCAGCGACTGAGGAACCCGTTCATCCGCAGCCGATGCTGCAGGACCGTATGCGCCGGCGGAAAGGGGCCGAGCACCTGCCACAAACGGCGCCCCGGATGGCAATGCAGGGCCTCGGCGACATGCGCGTCGGTATACATGCGCAGCTGCGCCGACGGCGACGGCTGGCCGGTCTGCTCATCGACGAAGGCGTAGGTCAGCTCCAGTTCCAGCGTGTACGGGTGCCGCTCCTGGATCTCCAGCCGCACGTTCAACCCATCGTCGACGTCGGACACGTAGACCCCCGGCGCCAGTCGCTGCGGCGCGAACAGCCGCGCCAACCGGTGATAATTTTCCGCATACAAACCCCATCAGGAAGCCGAAGCGGCCTGGCAGGAGGGCGGAGGGGCGTTCGACGACTGCGGTCATTGTCTCGGTTCGATACTCATGCCTGGAAGGAAAACCCTGGCTCAGAACATGATGCCGTTCGATGCCGAGGTACTCGAAAATCTTGCTCGAAATCTCCTCGATCGAAGTATGCGTCGTATTCAGCACGGGAATGTTCTCGCGCCGCATCAGCTTGTCGGCCTGCTCCAGTTCCCAGCGGCACTGCTGCAAGGTCGCGTATCGGCTCCCCGGGCGGCGCTGCTCACGGATCTGCGCCAGCCGCTGCGGATCGATCGTCAGTCCGAACAGGCGGCTGCGGTAGGGGCGGAGACGCACCGGCAGTTCCAGCTTGTCCAGGTCGTCGTCGGTCAGCGGATAATTGGCGGCGGAAACGCCGTAATGCAAGGCCATGTACAGGCAGGTCGGGGTCTTGCCCGAGCGCGATACACCCACCAGCACCAGGTCCGATTCGTTGTAGTTCACATCCAGCCCGTCGTCATGGGCCAGCGCGTAATTGGTCGCGTTGATCCGCGCCTCGTAACGCTCGAAATCGACCATGCCGTGCGAGCGGTTCACCGCGCCCGAACGCTTGGCGCCCAGTTCGTCCTCCAGCGGGCCGATGAAAGGGGCGAACACGTCCAGCATCAGTGCGCCGCTCTCCGCCACGATGTCGCAGAGCAGGCGCTCGGCCATGGTATTGACCACGATCGGACGCTGCCCGTCCTGGGCGTAGCGGGTCTTGATCCGCAGCGCCGCGGCCTCGGCTTTTTGCGGGGTAGTCGATGAACGGCAGGCGGTGGGTGTCGAACTGCACCCCCTCGAACTGGGCCAGGATGCTGTTACCGATCGTCTCGGCGGTGATGCCGGTCGAGTCGGAAATGAAGAAAACCGTGCGGCGCATACGTCTTCCGTGGGTTCCGGGGCTCTATGGGCGCACCTTAGAGCCAGTCCGCTGCCTTTGCATAGCCTCCAGCCACCCGCCGCTGCGCCTGAACGCTTGCGGCGGCCTGCCTTGTCTCGCTCAGCCGGGCCGCCGACAATAGCGGACTTTCTTCGCGCGGCCCGCCCGCACACCGCACGATTCGAGATCTGAGGAGTTCCCTTTGAGCGATCTGGTGCTTTGGCTCGACGCGCTGCGCATGTCCGACCTGGGCAAGGTCGGCGGCAAGAACGCTTCGCTCGGCGAAATGATCGGCAACCTGGCCAAGCTTGGCGTGTCCGTGCCTGGTGGCTTTGCCACCACCGCCGACGCCTTCCAGGACTACCTCGAAAAGAGCGGCCTGGCCAAACGCATCCAGGAACGCCTGGCCACGCTGGACGTCGACGATGTCGACGCCCTCGTCACGCGGCGGCAAGGAAATCCGCGGCTGGATCGTCGATACCGCCCTGCCCGCCGACCTCGAACAGGCCATCCGCGAGGCCTACATCAAGCTCTGCAAGGACGCCGGCGCCGACCGATATCGCCGTCGCCGTGCGCTCCTCGGCCACCGCCGAAGACCTGCCGGACGCCTCGTTCGCCGGCCAGCAGGAAACCTTCCTCAACGTGGTCGGCATCGACGACGTGCTGCACAAGGTGAAGGAAGTCTTCGCTTCGCTGTACAACGACCGCGCCATCGCCTATCGCGTGCACCAGGGCTTCAAGCACGAGGACGTGTTCCTCTCCGCCGGCGTGCAGCTGATGGTGCGCTCCGACGTCGGTGCCTCCGGCGTGCTGTTCACGCTGGACACCGAATCGGGTTTCCGCGACGTGGTCTTCGTCACCGGCAGCTACGGCCTGGGCGAAATGGTCGTGCAGGGCGCGGTCAATCCCGACGAGTTCTACGTGTTCAAGCCGACCCTGCAGCGCAGGGCAAGCCGGCCGTGCTGCGCCGCAGCCTCGGCGCCAAGCAGCAGCGCATGGTCTATTCGGACCAGCCCGGCGAGCGTGTGCGCATCGAGGAAACCCCGGCCGCCGATGCGCAACCGCTTCTGCATCGACGACGAGGACGTGGAAGAACTCTCGCGCCAGGCGCTGATCATCGAGAAGCACTACGGCCGCCCGATGGACATCGAGTGGGCGAAGGACGGCAACACCGGCAAGCTCTACATCGTGCAGGCCCGCCCGGAAACGGTGAAATCGCGCGCGCACGCCACCGCAGCTCGAGCGCTTCCAGCTGAACGAGACGCGGCAAGGTGCTGACCGAAGGCCGCGCCATCGGCCAGAAGATCGGCTCGGGCAAGGCGCGCGTGATCCGCTCGCTGTCCGACATGAGCAAGGTGCAGCCGGGCGACGTGCTCGATCGCCGACATGACCGATCCCGATTGGGAGCCGGTGATGAAGCGCGCCGCGGCGATCGTCACCAACCGCGGCGGCCGCACCTGCCACGCGGCGATCATCGCCCGCGAGCTCGGCGTGCCGGCCGTGGTCGGCACGCGGTAATGCGCTGGATGCCATCCCGGACGGCGCCGAAGTCACCGTGTCCTGCGCCGAAGGCGACACCGGCACGCATCTACGAAGGCCTGCTGAAGTTCGACCGACGATCACCGCCGATCTCGGCGCCATGCCCGAGGCGCCGCTGAAGATCATGATGAACGTGGCCAACCCCGAGCGCGCCTTCGATTTCGGCATGCTGCCGAACGCCGGCATCGGCCTGGCCCGCCTGGAAATGATCATCGCCAGCCATATCGGCGTGCATCCGAAGGCGCTGCTCGAATACGCGAAGCAGGACGCCGAGACCAAGCAGAAGATCGACGAGCGCATCGCCGGCTACGCCGACCCGGTGAGCTTCTATGTCGACCGCCTCGCCGAAGGCATCGCCACCATCGCCGCCTCGGTGTATCCGAAGCCGGTGATCGTGCGCCTGTCCGACTTCAAGTCGAACGAGTACGCCGGCCTGATCGGCGGTGCGCGTTACGAGCCGCACGAAGAGAACCCGATGATCGGCTACCGCGGCGCCAGCCGTTACGTCGATCCGGGCTTCGCCGATGCCGTTCGCCCTGGAATGCCGCGCGGTCAAGCATGTGCGCGAAGTGATGGGCCTGGACAACGTCTGGGTCATGATCCCGTTCGTGCGCACGCTCGACGAAGGCCGCAAGGTCATCGAGGTGCTGGCGCAAGAACGGCCTCACGCAGGGCGAGAACGGCCTGAAGGTCATCATGATGTGCGAAGTGCCGTCGAACGCCCTGCTCGCCGACGAATTCCTCGACATCTTCGACGGCTTCTCGATCGGCTCGAACGACCTGACCCAGCTCACCCTCGGCCTCGACCGCGATTCGAGCATCGTCGCCAACCTGTTCGACGAGCGCGACCCGGCGGTGAAGAAGCTGCTGGCGATGGCGATCAAGACCGCCCGCGAGAAAGGCAAGTACATCGGCATCTGCGGCCAGGGCCCGTCCGATCATCCGGACCTTGCCGAGTGGCTGATGGAACAGGGCATCGAATCGGTGTCGCTGAATCCGGATACCGTGGTCGACACCTGGCTGCGCCTGGCGAAGAAGAAAGCAGGCTGATCGTCGTTATCGCGTTCCCGGCTTCCGCGCCGGGACGCGCTGGATCCCTTGCGGAAGTTCGAAGAGTTCGTCCGCAAGGGGCCCGAATTCCACCGAGGTCGCTGTCCAGTCATGGTGGCGCTGGTTCATGTCCTGGGCCTGATAGGCAAGGACCAGGCCTGTATCGGCGTCCAACCACAAGGTGCCGCTGTCGGTGCCGTCCGGACCGCGCGTGCCCGCGCTGCGAAAACGCCACCCCACCACCTGCCGGCCGGCGATGCGCCGGGCATCACGCGCACGCTCGCAATGAAAACCCCCATCCCGGCATGGCGCTTCCTTGTCCAAACGCCAGTCGCGACCCGCCGGTGTATGCGTTACCGGCAAGGCAAAGCGATCGCGCTCGCTGACGAGCCAGGCCGTATCGCCCTTGCGCAGCACATAGAATCGCCTTGGTCCCGAGACCACATCCACCCGGGTGCGATCGCCTTTCAGCTGCACAGTCTCGGCAAGTACCGCGTTGCCGCCATCCCCGTAACCGAGGCGCACACCATCGCCACTGGCGACCCCGCGCACGGTGACGTCCGGCAAGTCGGCGGCAACCGCGACAGTGGCAACACCCAGCAGAAGCGCAAGGCATCCGGCGGCCGCGCGATTCACTTGAGGTTGTCCGCGTTGTAGATCGGCGACTGCATGCGCACCGTCGCCTGGGCGACGATCGGGATGTAGTAGACGTCATGCCCTTCGGCAACCGTGTTGACCAGGTCCTTCGTTCCCAACAGGGCACCGATGACCCGGTCGATCACAGGCACGATCAACCGGTACTTGTAGGTCACCTGGATCTTCAGGA
This sequence comes from uncultured Gammaproteobacteria bacterium, assembly GCA_963847335.1. Taxonomy (GTDB): domain Bacteria; phylum Pseudomonadota; class Gammaproteobacteria; order Xanthomonadales; family Rhodanobacteraceae; genus Luteibacter. Next base: position 164,944 of record CAWJZF010000007.1, on the reverse strand, counting down.
TATTCGCATCCTGCACGGTCAATCCATTGCGCACGGTACTGGGGCGGAAGTAAAGGCTGTCGTTGGGGATGGCCTGCTTGCCGTCGAACTGGAGTTCCTTCCAGTCATTGAAGGCCGTCGGCGTGGGGCTGATGACCTTGATGCTGCCGTCGCCAAGCAGAAACCCCGCCTTCGCCCTCGCGATGGCGGCGAGCGTACCGGTGCGATCCGCCGAGCCGGTCATGTACAACGGAACCATGCCGCGAATGAACCCTGTGGTCATCTTGCTCTTGTCCACGCCACTCACGGCGCCCGCGCGCGCGGCTTCCTGCGCCGCATAATCGACAAGCGTCTTGGCCCGGTAGAGCAGGATGGTCTGCATGATGCCGAGCAACAGGAAACCCAGGCCGAACATGGCAACGAGGAACTCGGTGATCGATTGACCACGCTGGTGGTGTCGGCCCGGCGTATTCATGACCCACCCACGGCCGGCGCCACCAGTTCCATGGCCGACTTCGGCGGTACCGGCTTCGATTCGACCTTGGCCCCGCCGTCGAGCACCTCCACCGGCACCTCGTCGGCATCGTTCACCGGGATCACCACATGATGCGAAGCGTCTTCCTTGCGGGGCGCCATCGTCATTGCAGCGGCGGCGATGGTTTTTACCGGAGCAACGACCGGCACGATGGCCGGCGCGACCGCGACAGGCTGCGCCTCCGGCTTGTCCGCGGATTTCGGTAACCCCGGTTCATCGTGCGCGCTGCCCACCGTTGAAAGCTGGTCGGCAAGCTGGCGACTCTCCTCGCGGACCGGGTCGTCCTTGGCCGCGCTGTTCGCACTGGTGATCAGGGCGGCCTGTGCCTGACGCAGACGGACGACGCCAAGATTGTGCCAGGCACGTGCGTGCGCGGCATTGCGCTTGATGGCCTCCTGATAGGCGTTGACGGCTTCATCGGGCAATTGAAGGCGCGCATAGGCGTTGCCCAGGCGATACCAGTAATCCGATTCCTGCGGCACCTCCCTGGTCAACTCACGGTAGAGGGTGATCGAGCTCTGCATGTCGCCGGCCATATAGGCCTTGTCCGCCGCCTGCTCCTGTCCGATCACGTTGGCCAGTTTCGATGCGGGAGCCGACGGCGCGGACGCGCAGCCGGCGACAAGGCAAGCGAACAGCGTCGCTGCGAGTATCAAACGGGTCGCCATTGCAGCTCCTCTCCAAGCTGTGGACGCAGGATCGATACACCGCCCGCGTTGAGTTCAAGCGTCTTGAAGGCGCCACGCGCGGCGCGTGCGCGCCAGGGCGCCAGCCGCTCGCATACGTCGAGGACGCGGTCGGCGCGATCGAGGAAGACCAGGTCCAGCGCATAGCCCATGCCGAGCGTGTGCACACTGCCGCATGGCTCCAGCAACAGGCCCTCCTGTGCGTCGGGTGCAAGGGGCTGGCGTCCGAGCAGCCCGCGAAGCCGGCTCCATGGCGTCGCCGCGCGCCAGACCAGCGGCACCACGCATTGCTCGCCACGATATATGGCACCAGGTTTCAAAGGATGCCCTCCTGTTTCATGCGCAGGAAAATGAAGTACGCCAGCACAAGGAAGATCAGCGGGAAGAAGAACATCACCAGCGGCAGCATCATTTTCACAGGCGCCTCCAGCGCGAGTTTTTCGGCGCGGAGAAAGCGCTCTTCGCGACGCTGTCCCGCCTGCGCGCGCAAGGTGATACCGAGGCTGGCACCGACGCGGTCGGCCTGGATCAAGGCACCGGTGAAACTCGAGATCTGCGCCATATCCATGCGGTCGGCCATGCGTCGCAACGCTTCGCCTCGCGGCAGGCCCGAGCGCAGATCGCGCAGCAGGCGGGTGAATTCCTGCGAGAGCGGTCCACCAGGGCCTTTTTGCGTCGCCTGCTCGATGCCGCCAGTGATATTGAGTCCGGCCTCGACCGACATCACGATAAAGTCCAGGAATACCGGGAGATCCTTGATCACCAGACGCTGGCGTTTCTTGCGCCGCTCGCCAAGCCAGAGGTCGGGATAGTAGTAGCCGATCGCACCGCCGAAGATCATGCTGCTCGCATAGAGGAGCCATCCGTGCTTATCCAGCAAGCCGAGCATCGCCCAGACGAACAGCATGACCAGGACCACCGCGGTGATACGCAGGCCGTACAGCTGCTCCGGACTGAGCACGAAATCCTGCCCGGCGGTCTGCAACTGCTTGTGCGCCGGCTCCAGCTTGCTCGGCGAAAGCCGGGGACCGACCAGGTTGGTCGCCAGGTTCACCAGCGGCCAGATCACGCGCAGGCCGAAAGGCAGAGGGTCCTGGAAATGCCGGTCCTGCTGGGGCTGTTCACGCATGAAGCCGAAGATGCCCCAGAAGGCAAGGCCGGCGGCGATCGCGGCGCAGGCAATCACTGCGAGCAATAACGGACTCATATGTCGATGCTCATGATCTTGCGGCACATGCGATAACCGAGGTACTCCATGATCGCGGCGATCGTGATCACGCCCCAGCCAATCGCCGTGTGATACATGTCGTGCATCGTGTCCGGATAAGCCAGGCTGAGAAAAGCGACCATGGCCGCCGGCAGCATCGCCATGACGATGCCCTGCAAGCGACCCTGCGCGGTCAGCGCCTTGACCTTCCCTTCCATGATCAGGCGCCGGCGCAGCGTCTCGGAAAGCGATGCCATGCTTTCGGCCAGGTTGCCGCCGACGTCGCGTGAAATACCGACGGCCGAGACGAACAAGGTCACGTCCTGGATCGGTACGCGAAGGTTGAGGTTGGCCATGGCATCTTCGGTCTTCACACCCATCCGTTGTTCACGCAGGAGCAGTGAGAACTCCTGCGAAAGCGGCGGATCCATGTCGCGCGCAAGGCTTTCCATGGCCGGAGCGAAACCAAGCCCTGCCCGCATGCTGCTGGCGATCATCATCAGGCCGTCCGGCAACTGCGCCTGGATCTTGTCGATGCGACGCTGGCGCAGCCATGTGTAGACCTTCCTTGGCAGGAAGACCAGGGCCAGTAGCGCCGCCACGCCGAGCAACGGATTGCCGGTCACCAGCCAGAGCAAGGCGGGCAGGAACACCAGCGCGACCACGTTCACCGCGAAGAGCTTGCCCGTATCCATGAACATGAACATGTCGGCCAGGTTGAAGCGGGCCTGCTCGGTAAACGTCTCCTGGTAACGCCTCCAGAAAGCCGACCAGTTGCTGGCGGCGAGGAAGGCAACCAGACCGACGAAGAGGAACACGACGATGGCGACCGGTAACACGTTCACGCATGGCCTCCCTGGTCGCGAAAGATCCCAAGGTCGACGGAAACGCCGCGCTCGGCCAGCTCCTCGTAGAACTCCGGAACGGCGCCGGTCGCCGTGAATTCACCGCGGACGCGGCCATCCGGCCCACCCTGGTCGCGCGTCCGGAAGACGAACAGGTCCTGGCTCTGGATGGTCCCGCTCTCCAGGCCGGTGATCTCGCTGATGTGGGTGATCTTGCGCGAACCGCAGGGAAACCGGCGCTGGTGGATGATGAGATCGAGCGCCGAGGAAATCTGTTCGCGCACCACCACCATGGGCAGGTCCATGCTGGACATCAGGACCATGACTTCCAGTCGCGACAGCGCATCGCGCGGCGAATTGGCGTGGGCGGTGGTCATCGAGCCCTCATGACCGGTGTTCATCGCCTGCAGCATATCCAGCGCCTCGCCGCCGCGGCACTCGCCGACGATGACCCGATCGGGGCGCATGCGAAGTGCATTGCGCACCAGGTCGCGGATCGCGATCATGCCCTTGCCTTCGATATTCGCCGGTCTGGCCTCCATGCCGACGAGGTTGGGTTGGTTGAGCTTCAGCTCCGCCGCATCCTCGATGGTGACGATGCGTTCGCCGTCGGGAATGAAGTTGGAGAGTACGTTGAGCAGGGTCGTCTTGCCGGAGCCGGTGCCGCCGGTGACGACGATATTGCGCCGTTCGCGCACCGCGACCTTCAGGAACTCCAGCATCGCTTCATTCAGCGAGCCATAGTTCAGCAGATCCTGGCCCACGAGCTTCCGCTTGGCGAACTTTCGGATGCTGATGCTGGGACCGCGCAGGGCGACCGGCGGAATCACCGCATTGACGCGCGAACCATCCTTCAGGCGCGCGTCCACCATGGGCGAGCTTTCGTCGATACGCCGGCCGAGCGGCGTGACGATACGTTCGATGGCCGACAGCACCGCCTTGTCGCTGCTGAACACCACCGGCGACTCCTCGATCTTGCCCGCACGCTCGATGAAGATCTGGTCGGAGCGGTTGACCATGATTTCGGTGACGCTGTCATCGGCAAGGAGGTCTTCCAGCGGGCCGAGCCCGATCGCCTCGTCGAGGACTTCCTTGGCCAGGCGACGCCGGTTGATGCTGCGCGGCAGGTCGGCGTATTCGCGGTCGATGATGTCCTCGATCAATTCCGAGGTCTTCGCACGCAGTTCGTCGTCGGTCATGCCGCGCACATCGACCCGGCGAAGATCCATCTGCCGCACCAGCGAGCTGTGCACACGCAACCGGTAATCCAGCATGCCCGGATCTTTCGGCACGGCCTTGACCAGTTCCGTGGATGCGGGCCGAGCCGCTTCCGCCACCACCGGCTCATTGCTGGCCGTGGCCTGTCGCTCGGGTTGACGCGGCAAGGCCGCCGCCGGCACCTCGTCGACGAGAACGCGCAACCGGTACGCACCGATCGCCACGATATCGTCGCGATGCAAGGGGCCATGCGCCTCACGCACACGCTGCCCATTGACCGTCACCGGCGCCTTGCCAAGCAATACTTCAATAAACACGCCGCCATTTCGCACGCGAAATGCCGCATGGTCGCCGGCGATATTCCAACCCTGAAGGATCACCAGGTTGTTCTCGCCGCGTCCGATACCGCATTCGTCGTGCAGGCAACGGACCTGCCTGGTGTCGCGGCTGGAGGTTTCGATCAGTACGTCAAACATAAGACTTCCCTCAATCCACGATGTCGTTGCCGACGTCTTTGCGGAAATCGCTTTCCATCTGCCGGCTGTGCTCGATCAGGTCGAGGTTCTCCTTGGTCTTCGCCCCGATCACATACGGCGTGACGAAGACGACCAGGTCCGTGCGGTTGGCCTGGAAGTTTCGCGAGCGGAACAACTCGCCAAGGATGGGGATCTGGCCGAGGCCGGGCATCTTGTCCATCGTCCTGGCGGCGTTGGCATCGACCAGTCCGGAAATGACGATCGTGTCGCCCTCATGCACATTCACTTCGGCATTGGCGCGCCGGGTAATGAATCCCGGATACCCCTGGACCACGACGCTCGGATCGATCTTGCTGATCTCGGTTTCGATCTTCGCGGAGATGTCGCCGTCGGCATTGACCAGGGGCTCGAGGTGCAACTTGATGCCGTAGTCCTTGTATTCGACCGTGGTTTCACCGAAACCGCTGGAAACGGGCAACGGCACCTGCCCGCCGACCAGGAAGTCGGCCGTGCCGCCGCTGCGGGCGCTCAGCTGGGGCGTGGCGAGTTCCCATGCCGTACCCGTTTGCATCGCGAGGTTGATGCGCGAGCCGATCGAGGTGGCGATCCCGAGGTATGAGGCGGTTCCGGGCACCCGAAGTGGAAGTCCCTGCGCGCCGCCGGGGAACTGGAATTGCCCGGCCGCGACGCGGTAATAGGGGTTCGTCTGGAAGTCGTGGGCAAGGCCGGCGTTGGGTCCTTCGATCTGGGTATCCCACGAGATGCCTATATCGTTCATGGCCTTCTTGTCGAACTCCATGATACGGACCTGCATCATGACCATGGGCTGCATGTCGACCGCGCTCGTGCTGGTGAAATTGAGCAGTTGCGGATAGAGCTTGCGGATCGCCTCGATGCGCGCGGCGTCGCCCGAACTCAGGTTCGATCCGGTCACGACGACATTGCCACCGATGGCCGATATATCGAGATCCTTGACGTCGCCGAGCATGCGGCGGACGACTTCGGCCATCTGCGCGCTGTTGCCCTCGGTGATATGCAATGTCGCCGTGCGCTGGCTACCGTCGGCCAGCCACAACTGCAATGACGTATCGCCGGCTTTGTTGGCGATCAGCACGAGTTCCTGCTTGCCGATGACCTTTACCTCCAACAGCGTGCCATTGCCCACGGCCACGCGCTTGAGCGGTCCTGGCGCGCTATACACCGTGGCCTGCCCGGCGAACAGGCTGAGGTCCTCCGGCAACACCGGCGACGAGGCCATGGCCTGCTCAGCCAGCAATGGCCATCCGGCGAGGAAAAGAACACACACCCCAAAAACGACGCCGCGTAGGCGACGGACGTACGAATCGAATGCCATGGATCAGCCCTTGCCCCCGATAATGAATTCAACACCGGAGTTGCGCACCACCGGCTTTCCCAAACGCATCAGCTCTTCCTTGCTCAGGGTGCTGAGGTCGAATGGCTCCTGGCTTCCCGACTGGCGAAGCAAGACCCGCAGGTCGCCGGCCTTGCCCGCCACGGCGACGCGCTGGGCGTCGGCCGGCGAGAGTTCCAGCGTCAGATTGGAGAAGGTGGCGTTCTCGCCCTCCTTCGGATCCTGCTGCACACCCTTGGCACGATGTCCGGTGGCCAGGACGACCACGCTGCTCAGCAGCGGCATGATGCGGACCTTTTCGTCGCCGCTCACCAGCAACTGCAGGTCGACCCTGTCGCCGGGGACGATCAGGCCGGACACGGAATTGGTCTCGTCCACCTGGATCGTATAGGCCACGTCGCCCTTGTTGATGATGTTGGAGAAATGATCCGCGACCAGATCGATCGCGCTGACCGGGATGGGCACGCCCTGCGCCAGCGGCGCGCGCAGCTGCTGGCCCACGAACTGCTGGTAGGTTTCCGGCGTTATCGCGTCGGCGGGGACGAAACTTTCCGGCACGGCACGTTCGGATATGTCATCAGGCGTGAGCGTGGCCCCCTTCTCCATGGGATGAGTCGCGACCACCACGGACACGGTCTTTGTCGTGTCCACCGGCGTGCGCGCGGCGACTTCCTTGTTCACGTACTGCACGGCGAGGAAGCTGGCCAGTACGCCGAGCACGAGGGCGACGACGACGTAGGCGATATTTCTGTTGAGTCTTGGCATCAAAAGCTTCCTTTCAGAACCATGAAACGGACAACGCGTAAACGAAGCTCGCGTAGGCGCCTCGCAGCGCATCGGCCAGTTGGGTGATGACGCTCGGGTTGGCCACGAGGACGAGGACGAGGAAGAGCGCGACGACCAGGTATTCGACCGTCGCGCTGCCGTACTGCCGGCTTCTGGCCAGCCTTGCGCATGAGCGATGGGACTTCGAAGGGAACAAGGCATCACTCCCCGATCAGGTTGACGACGATGTCGCTGTGGTCGGTCGCGGCCGAGATGGCAACGGACATCTTCCGGTCGCCTTTTTCATAGCTGAGCAAACACCCGCTGGCCGACGGCACGCAGGCATTCACATCGACGGCCATCCAACCCGTCGCGGCAAGCTGGGAGCGGTAGTAACTCGCGTTCTGTTGTGGCGACAGCTTGTTGACCATGGCCAGGGTCCGTGCCGGCGTCGCGTCGTCGGGATAGGCGATATCGTTGAATACCACGGTGTTGTCCGGCCTCGGCACGCCGCGACCCAGCTCGATTTTCTCGCGATGCTCGGGAAGCCGCGACGTACCGATATCGCCGCGGCTGCCCGTACCTTCCGGACGAACCTGGACGGTGATGTAGTAATCCCCTTCGCGATGGCCGAGTACCTGCCAGCCCTCGAACTGGTCGACGACCATGGCCTTGCCCCAGATCTTGCGGTAGAAAGCCACCACCGACGGTGTGTCCAGCTGTGAACGAAATATCTGGCTGCGCATATCCACGCCGTTGTAGATCATGCGTGGCGCCACCGGCGCCGCGTCGGTTGCATCCGGCAGCTTCGTGTCCGGCCAGGTCGCGGCAGCCACGCACGGTGCGAACACCACAAGCGACATGGCGAGCCACCGGCACAAGGTGCTGTGCTTACTTGCCATACGCTTGAAGCTTGTCGGCTGGAACGACATCCGGTGCGGCCTTGCCGATGCGCAATTCGTCGAAGCCCGGGAAGAACGTGCTGATGATCGGCAGCTTGCCCACCACCTTCAGTGCACCATCGGCGACTCCGCCCAGCTTGTCACCCAGGTAATTGCCGGGCGAAAGCGGCCTGATGACCGCACGGACCTTGCGCGGCGAATCGTCGAGCGAATTGCCGTCGTTGTCTTCGCCGGGACCATTGGCATCCCAGGCGTCAGCGAGCAGCACCGTTCGCCCGTAGAAATCCAGGTCCATGTGATCGAGCGGATCGAGGAAGGTCAGGGCGTTGCCGTTGGCATCGGTGACATGTTCCGGTCGCGCATGCACCTCGGCCGTGATCAGGCCGTGTTTGTCGGGTGGGAATTGGCCGAGGCCAACCGCACTGGCCACGCCACCGATTTTGTCGATTGCCTTGGACATCGCCGCGGGCGACTCGCCATTGGTATAGGTATTGAGCGTGACATTCTTCGCCAGGACCAGGTCCCGGCCTGCGAACGTCGTCAGCATCGGATCGGTAAACCGGCTGACCGTACCGGGGTCCGTCTTCAGTGCGGCGTCCGTCGTACCGTATTGCCAGGCGCGCAGGCGCGCCTGTTCCGTGGCGGTCGCGGGCAAGGCGTCCGAGACCAGGTTCGGATGGACCGCCGCGTCCCATGCGGCGGTACGCGCCGATGCCTGCGCCTGCTGGCGCAGATGAATGTACTGCCCGAGCAAGGCGATCATCAGGAACATCGGCACCAGTACGGTGCAGGCAATCGCGGTCTCGGTCAGGCTTTGCCCCAGCTGCCGACGCCGGCTTCCCGACAGGAACCCGGCACGACCGGCCGTGCGAACATGCATGCTGCCCATTATCCCCTTCCCCTTTCGGCCCTTCGCTCAGGGCGCGGCTGATACCGACACGTTTGCGGGAACCTTGAATGGCTGCTCATCCATGGGCTGGCCAACGCTCATCTGCTCCGTATCCACTTGCCAACCGGTGCCACGTGCCGGTTTCGCCCAAAGCACGATGGCGCCGCCCGAGCCCGGTTGTCCGTCGCTGCCCGCGAGGGCCTTGCCGTCCGCGCTGAAACCCCACTTGCCACCGCCGCTCCATACGCAGGCCTGGTCGCCAGCAGGGGATTTCCAGATCAGGCAGGACTGCCCGTTGTTCTGGTCCTTGCCCGGCACGCTCCAGCCTGCCTGCCGGCTGGCGTCGTCGAGCTTCCCGTCATCGCCATCGACCGGCACCGGCGCTTGCGCCGGGCCTGTGGACTGCACCTGACCGGTGCGGGCATCGAGATCCAGATCGTAGGCGCGGCCATCGGCCTGGTTGATCTCCATATGGTCCTCGTGGCGCATCACGAACTGGCACGCGGAGGCCATGTCCTGGTGCCACGATTCGGTGTGTCGCGCCTGCCGGTCCGATCCGAGCCACGATTCGATGCGGCGACGACCGATCCGGGCGACCTGGTCGTCCGGGATGGCCTTCGTCGCCATGCCGCTATGCTGGCAAGTCGCCAACGCCTGGCGGTAGACCGTCTCTTCCTGCGGCGCGCCGCCTTCGAGCATGACGACTGTCTGGACGAGGTGGATCGACGGCATCGTGGCAGTCGATGTCGTTTCCGCGGTCTGCGCTTGTGCCTCGCCGCCGCCCTGCGAGCAGGCCGCCAACAATCCCAGGCCAAGGCCGAGGCTGCTTCGAATCATGATTCCGATCACTGCTTTCTCTCTTTTATGTTTTTCACGGACGTGTGCTTCATGAACATGACGCCTCATAAACCCACGGCATCCGCGCCGAAGATGGTCAGTTTTACCGACTCAGGCGTATCGACCAGACGTGCCTGCCAGTACGGGCTGAACAGGTTGCCCAGTTCGCGGCGCTGGTCGATCTGGCGCGGAATCAAGACCGCGCGGACGACTGAAATACGTCTGGGCCGATGCCAGGGCGGTCATCGCCTGGTTCTGTGCCGCGTCGGGTGCCTGGATGTCCGGCGGGCCGCCAATGCCGTTGACGTTCGAACTCGTACGCACATCGCTCATCTGCTGTTCGACGAGCACGCTGAAGATCGGGCCGACGTCCTGCTTTCCCGTGGCGTCGTACGGCACGACGGCCTTGTTCGCCGCGATATCCTCGTACGAGTGCAGGCCGAGATAGCCGCCGAGGATCGCGCTACGCGCATTCGGCAACGCCGGATTGCTCAATGCCTCCTTGCCGGCGGCATTGTTGTCCATCGCCCCGTTGTAACGGGCGACGTGTGCATGGCTGTCGAGGTCGTACGGAGACGTCCAGCCGGCGCCATTGTTGATACCCGGACTGGCCAGGCTCGAGAATTTGGCATTGGCCTGGAGCGTCGCCGCGGCGCCCCCGTAAGCCATCGCCAGATCGACTTTCTTGCATGCACCGAACAAGACGCAGGGACCGGCCTCGAACTTCAGCGACAGCGAATCCATGCCGACCCATCGGTTGTAATCGACCAGGTCGGTACCGCCCCGCTTGCCCAGGAAGAAATTCAGGATGAACGGAATGTTGAAGGAAAGATCCGGATGGCTGTTGCGTTCACGCGAAAAACCGTCGCGCGCCTCCATCACGACATTGGAGTAACGGTCGGCATCGGCGGTTCGCTTGACTCTCCCGCCGAGGGCTGCCGGCACCTGATACGTCTTGATGTATTGACGCGTCGCCGTTTCGGCCTGCGTGGTCAATACGCCAAGCGCCAGGGCGCTCAGCTTCGCCTCCTTGTCGGTACCGCCAGGTACCGGCGTGGTGTTCGCCTTGATCACGCTGTTCACGACATTCGGAATATCGAGCGCCTGGCTTTCGGCCACCAGGAACGTGGCGCCCGAATAGGCCTCGTTGGCTACGCTCAGGGCGGTAACGCCGATCGTGAAGGCGCCCTGCATCAGGTTGCGCGCCGCGATCATGCCGTCCTTCAACTCGCCAAGTCCGGTCGCCACTTCCTGCAGCGCGGCGCCGAGTTCGGCCAGCACCACCGTGATATCGGCGACGATGCCTACCGTCTGCGCGGCATTCTTCAGGGTGGACGTGCCCGAAATCATGTAGTTCATCCATGAATGCATGCTCACCATCTGCGCTACCGACACCTCATTGGCGACCTGGGCGCGATTCAGATAGGCAATCAGATTGAGCGCCCGCGCCTGCTGGACCGCGGCGCTATAAGCGGCCGCGTCGGCGGTATTGGTGAGTTGCACCTTCTTGTTGACGACCTGTCCGGTGTTGAACAGCACCAGGACACCGATGCAGAAAACCAGCAGGCATACGACCGAAAGGATCAGTGCCTGCCCACGAATATGTGCACGGAACCCAGCGCCCTTGCGGACGCTAGTCGGGCGCGCGCGCGCCTCGCCAACATTGTTTGACATGCCGCCCCCTTTTTGCCGGCTGACCGTGAACGGCGTTCACGCAAACCGGTCGTTGCTCTTGTTGCCACCACGTCACCGAAGTGACGTGGTGGCGTCCCGCTTCATGCAACAAACGTGGCGACCGCGCGAACGGTCATGCCACGACGGGAGGTCAATGCTTGAGCGCGGCGTTGTTGTACGTGGCCAGGCCCTTGTCCGCCTGGCCTTCGCCTGGAAGCAGCAGCGGACTGCTTACCGGCGTCGCTGATGCTGCTCGCTGCGTTCTTGCCGGAAAGCTCTTGCGCCATGCCGCCCACCTGCGCGCGAACGGTGCCGCCGAAGTAAGCCGCTGCGGAAATCGCGGCGATCGCGATCAGGGCCGTGATGATGATGTATTCGGTCATGCCCTGACCACGCTGGCGAACGCGAATACCGTTGAGACGAAATGCAGCTTTCATGAAACCCCCTTCCTTCAGGTCGATGGGAAAATGCCCCCAATGGGCCGAGCGTGTTGTCCCCTGTCGACCGCCGGCCGGAACGCTCGGCGGTCTTCGTGGCATTCGTCAGTTGTCTGATGAATGCGGCCGGCAAGGTAGCAGCCGCCATTGTCAATTTTTTGACTACCAGGTCACACTTTTCCGTGCCATGTTTGGTACTTTTTTCAACTCATATATTATGACTTATATATATAATGTTGAAATATATGATATTTAATAAAGATGTCATGTTTACTGTCACAGGCCAATCCGGGCCGCCATAAAGCTGTCACGGCTTCCTTTCGCCTTCCAGAACCGGTAGAAAACGTCTCTTTTCTGAAAGGAAGTTAAAGATGCTCGCCTCCCTACGCGTGCGTATTGCCGTGATCCTCCTCGTTGCCGCGGTACCGCTTCACGCAAGCCCGTCACCGCAAGCCGACCTTCCCGAAGCGAAGGACAATCCGGTGGTTTCCCGCTTTGCCGGCTCCACGATCATCGGGTACGGATACAACGCATACGACGAAGTGACGCTGCCACTCGGCCCGGTGACGAGTACAGGTGAGTTCGACAAAACGCTGGCGGCAAAAGGGAAATCGACCGTCATCGCCTATAGCGCGCCAGTGGGGAAAACGGCGAGCGAAATCCAGGCCAACTTCCGGCAATCTTTGGTTGCGGCGGGTTTTTCAGTGAAATACGAATGTGCGGGGACCGCGTGTGGCGGTTTCGATTTCGCGAATGCGTCCGTGCGTGCCGTCATCGACCAGCTCAAGGGCGAGCACAACGATATCCGCGACCTGTTGCTGCCCACGGGCGGCGACGTGCGCTATCTGGTCGCGGAGCTGGATCGCCATGGTTCGAAGACGGACGTCACCGTCATGACGGCACGCCAAAGCGATCAACCTGCCGGCATCCTCCTGCGTATCGTCGACGCGGGTGCCATGCAGACGGGGCAGGTCGCCGTCGACGCGGCGGCAATGAGCAAGGGGCTCGCCGCCGAGGGCAAGATCGCGCTGTATGGGCTGCACTTCGCGACGGACAGCGCGAAGATCGAGGCCGATTCCGCGCCGACCCTGCACGAAATGGCGCAGTTGCTGCAACAGCAGCCGGCGTTGAAGGTTTACATCGTCGGGCATACCGACAACACCGGGGCGCTCGCGCACAATCTCTCGCTCTCGCAACAGCGCGCGGAATCCGTGGTCAAGGCCCTGACGGACGCGGGCATTGCGCCATCGAGGCTGGCGGCCAGGGGCCTTGCCTCCTACGCTCCGGCGGCGAGCAACCATGGCGAGGACGGCAAGGCGAAGAACCGCCGGGTCGAACTCGTCGAGCAATGAGGAATGGTGACCCCGGCCCGATTCGAACGGGCGACCTCGCCCTTAGGAGGGGCGCGCTCTATCCAGCTGAGCTACGGGGCCAACAGGCAAAGGATACCGGACGCGGCGACCACGGCGAAAGGTTTGACACCGCAGCGCACAACAGGGCGGATACGGGCGGTTTGCTAGAATGGCCGTTTCCCCCCGTCGCGCCGCGCCATGGCGCACGTATCCAAGCCCAGGAGCCTTCATGTCCGCCTCTATCCTCGCCTCGCTCGGCCTTACGACCTCGGAGTCCGGCAGTTACCTCGGCCAGGGCGAATGGTCCAGGACTACCGACGCCGGCACCCTGCAGCCGGTGAATCCGGCGACGGGCGAAGTCCTCGCTTCGGTACACGCTTCCAGCGCCGCCGATTACGACACCATCGTCAGGCGCGCCCAGGCCGCTTATGAGATCTGGCGCACGACGCCGGCACCGCGTCGCGGCGAAGCCGTACGCCTGTGCGGCGAGGCACTGCGCAAGCACAAGGATGCCCTGGGTTCGCTGGTTGCGCTCGAGATGGGCAAGATCAAGCCCGAAGGCGATGGCGAAGTGCAGGAAATGATCGACATCGCCGACTTCGCGGTCGGCCAGAGCCGCATGCTCTATGGCTACACGATGCATTCGGAGCGCCCGGGCCATCGCATGTACGAGCAGTGGCATCCGGTCGGCCTGGTCGGCATCGTCAGCGCCTTCAACTTCCCGGTCGCGGTCTGGGCGTGGAACGCCTTCCTCGCCGCCGTCTGCGGCGATATCTGCATCTGGAAGCCGTCGCCGAAGACGCCGCTGTCGGCGATCGCGACACTCAAGATCGTCAATGCCGCGCTCCATGAAGCCGGTTTCCCGGACCTGTTCTTCCTGTTCAACGATGCCGGCACCGATCTGGCGCAGACCTTCGTCGACGACAAGCGCATCCCGCTGATCAGCTTCACCGGCTCGACCAAGGTCGGCCGCATGGTCGGCGAGCGCGTCGCCCAGCGCATGGGCCGCAGCCTGCTCGAGCTCGGCGGCAACAATGCCATCGTGGTCGACGAGAGCGCCGACCTGAAGCTGGCGATTCCCGCCATCGTCTTCGGCGCGGTGGGCACCGCCGGCCAGCGCTGCACCAGCACGCGCCGCCTGTTCGTGCACGAGTCGATCCATGACGATGTCGTCGCCACCCTGGTCAAGGCCTATAAGCAGGTCGAAGGCAAGATCGGCGACCCGACCCTGTCGACCACCCTGATGGGCCCGCTGAACAGCAGCGAGGCCGTGGCCGGCTACCTGGCCGCGATCGAAAAAGCCAAGGCCCACGGTGGCGCCGTGCGCACCGGCGGCGCCGCGCTGACCGACCGCAAGGGCAACTTCGTGCTGCCGACGATCGTCACCGGCCTGAAGAATGCCGATGACGTGGTCCAGACCGAGACCTTCGCGCCGATCCTCTACGTGATGTCGTTCAGCGACCTGGACGACGCCATCGCGCAGCAGAACGCGGTACCGCAGGGCCTGTCCTCGGCGATCTTCACCGAGAACCTGAAGCACGCCGAGCGTTACCTGTCGGCCTCCGGTTCGGACTGCGGCATCGCCAACGTCAATATCGGCACCTCGGGCGCCGAGATCGGGGGCGCGTTCGGCGGCGAAAAGGAAACCGGTGGCGGCCGCGAGTCCGGCTCCGACGCGTGGAAGGTCTACATGCGCCGCCAGACCAATACGATCAACTACTCCGACGCGTTGCCGCTGGCCCAGGGCATCAAGTTCGACCTGTGATGGCCGCACCCGTCCTGGATTTTCGTGGCCGCCGCGTGCTCGTCGCCGGCGGCAGCAAGGGGATCGGCCGCGCTATCGCCCTCGCTTTCGCGGCCGCGGGCGCGGACGTATCGGTCTGCGCACGCGGTGAAGCCGCGCTGGCGGAAGTGCGGCAAAGCATCGAAGCACTCGGCGCAATCGCACACACGATGAGCTGCGACCTCGCCGACGAGCAGGCGATCACGGCCTATGTGGCCGACGCCGCCGGCTCGCTCGGCGGCATCGATATCCTGGTCAACAACGCGACGGCTTACGGCATGGACGATGACGAGGACGGCTGGGCGAAAAGCCTCGGCGTCGACCTGCTCGCCGCGGTACGTGCCTCGCGCGCGGCCCTGCCCTGGCTACGCCAGTCCGACCACGCCAGCATCCTGCATACGGCATCGATCGCCGCCTTTCACGCCAGCCCGCGTAGCGCGCCGTATGCTGCCGCCAAGGCCGCGCTGATCCAGTACACGACCTCGCAGGCGCTGGTATTGGCAAAGGACCGCATCCGGGTCAACGCGATCGCGCCGGGCTCGATCGAATTCGACGATGGTCTTTGGGATCGCCGACGCGCATCGGACCCGGAGCTTTACGCCAGGACGCTGTCACGCATCCCGTTCGGTCGCTTCGGCCGGCCCGAGGAAATCGCCAACGCCGCCTTGCTGCTTTCCTCGTCGCTGGCCGGATGGATTACCGGCCAGACCTTGAGCGTCGATGGCGGGCAGCTACTCAGCTAGGAGTGCCGCGATGAACAAACTCGACTCCACTCAGCGCTTCTCCGACCGCGTCGAGGACTACGTCCGCTATCGCCCGGACTACCCACGGGCGATGCTCGACTGGCTCGGCCACGCGCAGGGCGTTCACGCCGACTGGAAGGTCGCCGATATCGGCGCCGGCACCGGCATTTCCAGCAAGCTGTTCCTGGACGCCGGCCACCAGGTCATGGCGGTCGAGCCGAACGCACCGATGCGCGCGGCCGCCGAACGCTGGCTCGGCGACAACGCGGATTTCAAAGCCGTCGACGGCACCGCCGAAACCACCGGCCTGGCCGATGGCAGCGTCGACCTGGTGATCGCCGCCCAGGCATTCCACTGGTTCGACCGGGCCGCTTTTCTCGAGGAAAGCTCGCGCATCCTCAGCCCGCGCGGACTGATTGCCGTCTTCTGGAACAGCCGCAGGCTGGTCGGCACCCCCTTCCTCGAAGGCTACGAGGCCTTGTTGAAGGAGTACGGCACCGACTACCTCAGCGTCGCCGAACGCTATGACGACGATGAAAAAATGGCCGCGTACTTCGGCCCCGCCTTTCGCGGCCATGCCAGCTTCGAACATAGCCAGCGCCTGGATTACGATGCCCTGGCCGGTCGACTGCTTTCCTCCTCCTACGCGCCGAAGGCCGGCCATATCAACCATGAGCCGATGATGCTTGCGCTGCGCAGGCTGTTCGAAGCCTGCCAGACTGACGGGCGTATCGACTTCGACTACGACACCCGCATCATCGTCGGCGCGGGCCACGTTTAAACCGGGAAGACCATGTATCACCTGTTGCGCCCCCTGCTATTCGCCCTCGAGCCGGAAACGGCCCATGGCGCAACCCTGTATGCCCTGGACGTGGCCGAACGGAGCCAGCTGATGCGCTTCGTCGCCATGCCGCCGGCAGCACTGCCGACCCGCGCGTTCGGCATCGATTTCCCCAATCCCGTGGGACTGGCCGCCGGCCTGGACAAGAACGCCGATCACATCGATGGGCTGGCCGCGCTCGGCTTCGGTTTCATCGAAGTCGGCACGACCACCCCACGGCCGCAGCAAGGCAACCCGAAACCGCGCATGTTCCGCCTGCCGGCGCACGATGCGCTGATCAACCGGCTCGGTTTCAACAATGCCGGTGTCGACGCCCTGGTGCGCAATGTTGAAAAGGCGCGTTTCCGCGGCGTGCTCGGTATCAATATCGGCAAAAACAAGGACACCCCGAACGAACGCGCGGTCGAGGATTACCTGCACTGCCTGGAGCGGGTCTATCCGCTGGCCTCGTATGTCACGGTGAATATCTCCTCGCCGAACACCCAGGGCCTGCGCGACCTGCAGGAAGAGGAAACGCTGCGCCGTTTCATCGGCACGCTCCGCGACGCCCAGGAACGCCTGGCCGCGAAACACGGCGCGCGCAACCCCATGCTGCTGAAGATTGCCCCCGACCTTGCCGAAGCCGAACTGGACGCGATCGCCGAGGTACTGATCGCCGCCGGCGTCGATGGGGTGATCTGCACGAATACCACGATCGCGCGCGAAGCCGTCGCCGGCGACCCGCTCGCGAACGAAACCGGCGGCCTTTCCGGCCGCCCGCTGTTCGAACGATCCACCGACGTATTGCGCGGCATGGCCATGCGACTCGCCGGCCGCGTCGAACTGATCGGCGTCGGCGGCATCCTCGATGGCAGCCATGCCGCCGAGAAGATCGAGGCCGGTGCGAGCCTGGTTCAGATCTACTCGGGCATGATCTACCGCGGGCCGGCGCTGATCGCCGAGGCTGTCGACGAAATTCGTCGCCAACGGAGTGCCGCATGATGAACGAAGCGGTGGATATGGGTGGCTTCCGCCTTTCCAGCGAGGCACCGCTGCAGGCGCGCAATACGCTGCGCGTCGGCGCGCGGGCGAAGTGGCTGGCCGAGATCCGCGATGCGGCCGCGCTCCCCACCCTGCTCGACTTCCCCGCTGTGCGCACCGGCAAGGTGCTGATCCTCGGCGAAGGCAGCAACGTCCTCTTCACCGGCGACTACGACGGCACCGTGGTCGTCATGGCCACGCAGGGCGTGGAATCGCTCGAGGAAAACGACCATGTGCGCCTGCGCGTCGCCGCCGGCGAACGCTGGGACGATTTCGTGCGCTGGGCGCTCGGTCATGGCTACGTCGGCCTGGAAAACCTGATCCTGATTCCCGGCACGGTCGGCGCCGCGCCGATCCAGAACATCGGCGCCTACGGCGTCGAAGTCGCGGAATTCATCGAAAGCGTCGAGGCCTATGACACGCACAAGCGCGAGTTCGTCGTGCTCGACCACGCCGCCTGCGCGTTCTCGTATCGCAATTCGAGCTTCAAGCATCAGCCGGGGCGCTGGATCATCACCGCGGTGAATTTCGTGCTGCCGCGCGAGCGCGAACTGCGCCTGGACTACGCGGGCATCGGCGAGGAACTGGCCGCGATGGGCGTGGGCAAGCCGGCGGCCTTCCACGTCGCCGAAGCCGTGGTGCGCCTGCGCACGCGCAAGCTGCCGGACCCGGCCGTGATCGGCAACGCCGGCAGCTTCTTCAAGAATCCGATCATCGGCACCACGCAGGCCGACGCGCTCAGCCTTGCCCATGCGGGTTTGCCGGTGTGGCCACATAACGGCGGCACGGCCAAGCTGTCGGCGGCATGGATGATCGAGGCCGCCGGCTTCAAGGGCATGCGCGAGGGCGACGCCGGCATGTCGAACCGGCACGCGCTGGTCCTGGTGAACCATGGCAAGGCCGACGGCCCCGCGCTATGGGCGTTCGCCCAGCGCGTCGTCGAAGGCGTGCACGCTCGCTTCGGCGTCCGCCTCGAACCCGAACCCCTCATCGTCAGCTGAAGGCGGAAACGGGGAGCAAAAGGCCCATGCGACCCCCCAGCTCAAACTGTTCCCCGTTCCCCGTTCCCTGTTCCCCGCTTCTTCTCGATATCCGGCAAAAACACCGTGATCACGCCGATCAACGGCAGGAAGGCGCAAAGGCGATAGACGAACTCGATGCCCTGGCTGTCGGCGATCTCGCCGAGCACCGCCGCGCCGATGCCGCCCATGCCGAAGGCGAAGCCGAAGAACAGGCCCGAGACCATGCCGACACGGCCGGGAATCAGCTCCTGGCGCATAGACCAGGATCGCCGAGAATGCCGAAGCGAGGATCAGGCCGATCACCACGCTGAGCACGCCGGTCCAGAACAGGTTGGCGTACGGCAGCAGCAGCGTGAACGGTGCCACGCCGAGGATCGACACCCAGATCACCCACTTGCGGCCGATCTTGTCGCCGATCGGCCCGCCGACCATCGTGCCGGCCGCGACGGCGAACAGGAAGACGAACAGATGGATCTGCGCGCTCTGCACCGACACACCGAACTTGTGGATCAGATAGAACGTGTAATAGCTGCTCAGGCTGGCCAGGTAGAAGTACTTCGAGAACACCAGCAGGCCGAGGACGCCGAGCGAGATCGCGATCGTGCGGCGTCGGTAGCGCCACATGGTTTTCCACCGCGCGTCGCGCCCGGTTGCCCGGCGCGTGCTGGTGCGCATACCAGCGGCCGACCTGCAGCAGCACCACGATCGCCAGCAGCGCGGCCAGCGAGAACCAGGCCACGCTGCCCTGCCCGTGCGGCACGATGATCCATGCGGCGAGCAGCGGACCCAGCGACGAACCGAGGTTGCCGCCGACCTGGAACAGCGACTGCGCCAGCCCGTGGCGGCCACCCGAGGCCATGCGCGCGACGCGCGAGGATTCCGGATGGAAGATCGACGAGCCGGTGCCGACCAGGCCGGCGGCCAGCAGCAGCATCGGGAAGCTGCCGGCGCGATCGCCAGCAGCAGCAGGCCGAGCAGGGTGAAGCCCATGCCGACCGGCAAGCGAATACGGCATCGGCCGGCTGTCGGTATACAGGCCGACCAGCGGCTGCAGCAGCGACGCGGTGATCTGGTAGGTCAGCGTGATCAGGCCGATCTGGCCGAAGCTGAGGTTGAAACCGCTCTTCAGGATCGGATAGATCGCCAGGATCAGCGACTGGATCATGTCGTTGAGCAGGTGCGAGAAGCTGATCGCGCCGAGAATGCCGTAGGCAGTGCCTTCGCGCACGGGAACGGCAGGTGGCGTAGTGGCGACGGCGACCGGCCCGGCAAGTTCGGCCTGGGCGGGAATGGCGTCGACGGCGGTCTGCATGGCGTGCTCGCTGGAATCGGGGAGAAAGGGGAAAACGCAGGGATTGCGTCCCATCGGGGCGTCACCATAAAGTGGATGGCACCGGCCCGCTCGCGTCGCTGGGTCAACTCTTGTCGAATTTGGGCCATTCCATGCGCAACGCCCGTGTCGCCGATTATGAGGACACCCCTCGCGACGTCGTGGCGACCGGCAACGACTACGCCGCCAATACCGTACTCCCGCCCCACCGGCATCGTCGCGGGCAATTGCTCTACGCCTCCACCGGCGTGGTTACCGTATTCACCTCGCAGGGCGGCTGGGTGGTGCCCCCACAGCGCGCGCTCTGGTTGCCGGCCGGCGTCGAGCACGAGGTACGCATGGGCGGCATCGTCTCCACGCGCAGCGCTTACGTGCGCGACGAAGCGGCTCGCGCGGCGGGGCTTCCGGAGGTCTGCCGGGTGATCGGGGTGTCGCCCCTGCTGCACGCGCTGATGCTCGCCGCGGTCGACCTGCCCGCCCTCTACGACCTGGACGGGCGCGATGGACAGGTCATGCGCCTGCTGCTGGCCGAAGTCGCCGCGATGCCGGCGCTGGCCCTCAGTACGCCCTTACCGCACGACCCGCGCCTGTCCCGCCTTTGCCGTCGCCTGCTCGACCAGCCGCAACGCGAACCGGGGATCGACGACGTGGCCACCCAGGCCGGCATGAGCCGGCGCAATTTCACCCGCCTGTTCCGCCAGGAAACCGGGATGAGCTTCAGCGCATGGCGCCAGCAGGCCTGCCTGATGGCGGCGCTGGCCCGGCTCGGCCTCGGCGAGCCGGTCACCCGCGTGGCGCTGGACCTCGGCTACAACAGCCCCAGCGCGTTCACCGCGGCCTTCCGACGCGCGCTGGGCGCGCCGCCGAGCCGCTATCTGGGCACGCCATCGGGCGAGACCGGGCTGTCACACGAATGAAAAGCGCCATCGCCTATCGTGGGACGATCGTGTCGACGTACCATGGGCATCCGCTCCGGCACGCGAACGCGTTGGCCGCCATCTGACAGGAGCGCCATTTGGACACGACGATTTCCGCCACCGAGACCAGCGCCGCGCACGCCACGCCTTCCCCCGCGAAGGTCGCGCCGGCTGCCGTCGACGCGCCCACGGTCGACCTCAACGACACCGCGCTGTACATCCATCGCGAGCTGTCCCAGCTGCAATTCAATATCCGTGTCCTCGAACAGGCGCTGGACGAAACCAAGCCGCTGATGGAGCGGCTGAAGTTCCTGTTGATCTTCTCCAGCAACATGGACGAGTTCTTCGAGATCCGCGTCGCCGGGCTCAAGCAGCAGATCGCCTTCGACCACGAACTGATCGGTGCCGACGGCATCGAGCCGAAACGCGCGCTGGCCGAAATCGCCGAGATCGCGCACCGCCAGATCGAACGCCAGTACGCCATCCTCAATGAGCGGATCCTGCCGGAGCTTGCCGAGCAAGGCATCCGTATCGTCCGGCGCAACCAGTGGTCGCACCGGCAGAAGCTCTGGGTACGGCGCTATTTCCGCCAGGAAGTCGCGCCGCTGGTGACCCCGATCGGCCTGGACCCGACTCACCCGTTCCCGCGCCTGGTCAACAAGAGCCTGAACTTCATCGTACAACTGGAAGGCGTCGACGCCTTCGGCCGCGACTCGGGCCTGGCCATCGTGCCGGCGCCGCGCGTGCTGCCGCGCATCGTGCGCCTGCCCGATGAGTTGTGCGAAGGCGGCGAGAACTATGTGCTGCTGTCCTCGATCATCCATGCGCATGCGGACGACCTGTTCCCCGGCATGAAAGTGCTCGGTTCCTACCAGTTCCGGCTGACCCGCAACGCCGACCTGACCATCGACCCGGACGACGTCGAAGACCTCGCCCGCACGCTGCGCGGCGAGCTGTTCTCGCGCCGCTACGGCGACGCGGTACGCCTGGAAGTCGCCGACAACTGCCCCAAGCCACTGGTCGATTACCTGCTCAAGCAATACGCGCTTGGCCCGGACGAGCTGTACGAGGTGAATGGCCCGGTGAACCTTGCCCGCCTGTTCCCGCTCGCCCTCAAGCCCGAGTACGCGCGCCTGCAGTTCCCCTCCTTCGCCCCGGCGGTGCCCAGGGTCATCGTCGAGAAACCCGACCTGTTCCAGGTGATCGGCAAGCAGGACGTGCTGCTGTTGCATCCGTATGAGTCCTTCACCCCGGTGGTCGACCTGCTGCGCCAGGCGGCGAAAGATCCGCAGGTGCTGACCATCAAGCAGACGCTTTACCGCAGCGGCGCGAACTCCGAGATCGTCGATGCGCTGGTGGAAGCCGCGCGCGCCGGCAAGGAAGTGACGGCCGTGGTGGAACTGCGCGCGCGCTTCGACGAGGAATCGAACCTGACCCTCGCCTCGCGCCTGCAGCAGGCCGGTGCCGTGGTGATCTACGGCGTGGTCGGGGTCAAGACCCATGCCAAGCTGATGTTGATCCAGCGTCGCGAAGGCGGTCAGCTGGTGCGTTATGCGCACCTGGGCACTGGCAATTACCACAGCGGCAATGCACGCCTCTATACCGATTACAGCCTGCTGACTTCGGACGAGGCGCTGTGCGACGACGTCCACCGGCTGTTCCGCCTGCTCACCGGCATGGGCAAGGTGCTGCGCATGAAGCGCCTGCTGCATGCACCGTTCACGCTGAAAAAATCGCTGCTCGAGCTGATCGCCAACGAGACCGCCAACGCCCTCGCCGGCAAGCCCGCGCAGATCATCTGCAAACTCAACGCGATCACCGATGCGAAGATCATCCGGGCGTTCTACCGGGCAAGCAGTGCCGGGGTGAAGATCGACCTGATCGTGCGCGGCATGTGCTGCCTGCGCCCGGGCATGCCCGGGGTGTCGCAGAACATCCGGGTACGCTCGATCGTCGGCCGTTTCCTCGAGCACAGTCGCGCGTACTGGTTCCACAACAACGGCGAGCCGAAGCTATACCTGGCCAGCGCCGACCTGATGGAGCGCAACCTGGATCGCCGTATCGAAACCTGCTTCCCGATCGAGGGCAAGAAGCTCTGTCAGCGCGTGAAGAAGGAACTGGACCTGTACCTGGCCGACAATACCAGTGCGTGGATCCTGCAGAGCGACGGCAGCTACACGCGCCTGCAGCCCGGCCCCGGCCAGCCCGTGCGCGATGTACAGGCACATCTGCTGGACAAGTTCTCGAGCATCGCCGCGCCCGCGGCGGGGTGAGCTGGTCTTCGAGAAAGGCAGACGTCTGCGGACTCAGACGAAGCGCTTCACCCACGCCACGTAGCGATCGACGAAATCCTGCAGGATTTTCGCCGTGCCTTCGTTGCCGATCTTGCCGTCATTGTCGATCAGGCCGTCGTCCCTGAACTGGATGAATACCTCGGGCTGGGCAAGGACGGCCATGTCCACATAGGTCAGCGTGTTGCGCAGGTGCTGTTGCGCCAGCGCCGAGCCCGTCGCGCCGATGGAGGCACCGATCACTGCCGCGGGCTTCCCGGCGAACGAGTTCGTGCCCCAGGGACGCGAGGCGATGTCGATCGCATTTTTAAGCACGCCGGGGACCGACCGGTTGTACTCGGGGGTGACGAAGAGCACGGCGTCGGCTCCCCCGACGGAGGCCTTGAGGTCTTTGCAGACCGCCGGATAGTCTTCGTCGAAGTCCTGCGAATACAGCGGCAGGTTGTCGATCCGGAGGTGCTCGAAGACGAACTCCTTCGGCGCCAGCTTTTCCACCGCACGGGCCAGCCTGCGGTTGATCGATGCCTTGCGCAGGCTGCCCACCAGCACCGCCACCTTGATCGTCGCCATCGCACCCGCCTCCGAACCATCATTTAAGTTATTGATTGAAAAGACATCCACCCTACAAGGTTCAGAATCTTGCGCCCCTGCCGATAAAATTGATGTGACTTTCCGCCGTACCCATTCGGCACAGCGACAGCCATGCCAAAAGCACGGCACAATAGACAGGCACAAACGGGGGAAACGGGCAATACCGAACTATTGCATCCGGATCCAGGGCGAACCGCACCGGATATAAGCGGGTGCCCTTCGTCGTTGCATCAGCGGCAGGACCAACGGATGGGTGTTCTCGAACGCAAGGGCGGCATCGTCGAACGTTCCTGGCGGACGTTGGTATGGCTTTGCCTGTTGCTTGCTGCGACCACCTGTGTCGCCGCCGACAGCGTCAGCCCTATCGAGGGCGCATGGCGGGAGGCACGACCCGGCGATACGCCGGCGCAAGTCCTCGCCGAAGCCAAGGCCGGTCAGCTGCATGCCTTCGATCCGGCTCGCATGCAAGTCTTTCCTACCAACGACGCCGGCGCGTGGGTGGTGCTGCGCGCCGCACCACCATGGATCGCCGAGGACCGGGTACTGTCGATCCATACGCCGTCGCTGGGCCGCGTCAGTCTCTACGACGACAAGGGGAAAGTGCAGAGCGCCGCACTCGAGGACTTCGAAGCGCCGTTCCATGGGCATGGTCGACTGATCTTTCCATTGAAGGCGGAACGCTCTCCCGCCGCGCCGATCCTGCTCAAGTTCGAGCCGTCGCCGACGCTGTCCGGTCCGGTCACCTTCGGCTTGCAGAACTGGCCTGAATTTCTTCGCGACGACGCTCGCTGGCTGGTCTTCGCCACCACCTGCCTGGCAGTGATGCTGGCCATGGCGGCCATGTCGATCTGCTTCGCGTTGATGCTGCGCGACATGACCTTCGCCTGGTACACCGGCTATCTCGTCTGCTACGCGCTGATCCAGGGTATCCAGACCGGCTATCTGTTTCATCCCATGGAATGGGCATCGCTATCGAGCTTCGCCAGCGGGCTCGGTGCCGCGGCGGTCGCCGTCTCGGTTTCCTTCGCCGCCCTGTTCCTGATTCGCTTCGCCGACCTGTCGCGCTACGCGCCCTTGTTGCGCACGCCGGTGATGGCGCTGGCGATCGGCATGCCGCTGATCGTGCTGCTTCGGATCAGTGGCATCGATGTGCTGGCACATACCGCGCAAACCCTGCTCAATCCGATCCTGATCCTCGGCGCACTGCTGGTACATCGTAGCCACCCTGTTTGCCGCCTTCGCCGGCTCACGCCACGCCTGGTTCTTCCTGGCCGGCTGGACGCCACTACTGGTCTTGACCGCGCTATGCAGCGCACAGATGAACGGCGTCCTTGCCAATGCCCCATGGCTACCCGACATGGCGCTCGCCGCCGGCGCTTTCGAGGCGATCGTGCTCTCGGTCGGCCTGGCCGATCGCGCGCTGACGATCCGTCGCGACCGCGACCATGCCCTGGTCCTCGCCGATAATGACGCGCTGACAGGCGTGCTGAACCGGCGGGCCTGGAGCGAAGCCGCACGCGACATGCTGCAAAGCAATCACGACAAGCCGCACGCCCTGCTCTTCCTCGACCTGGACTACTTCAAGGAATTGAACGATTGCCAGGGCCACGCCGCCGGCGATCGCGCCCTCGTCGCCGTGGCCGGCGCGCTGCGCACCGAGTTGCGGCCCGCGGACGTGCTCGGCCGCTACGGTGGCGAAGAGTTCATCGCCATGCTCGACGGCGTCGACCAGGAAAACGCCATGCACGTCGCCACCCGACTGTGCCGGCGCGTGCACCGGCTGGAACTCTCCGTCGGACCACGCGGCCTGCTGACCATCAGCATCGGCGTCGCCATGCGCATGCCCGGCGACAGCCTCGAAACCCTGGTAGAACGCGCCGATGCCGCGATGTATGCGGCCAAACTAAGCGGGCGCAATCGCGTGATGCTCGAATCGCGCCCGCCCCCGGCGGTCGATGCACCGATACCGCTACGCCGCGTCAGCGACCCCAGCAAGATCCCTTCGTCGACGACGCGACATACATAACGTTTGATACACGCCACGGGGACGTTCACCCACCAGCGTTTACGTGCCCGATACTCTGGCGGACTGAGCCACCTATGTCGTCACTGATAGGAAAACGTGATGGTCGCCACGGCGTCGGCGGTCCCTGCCTCAATGACGTCCTCGGTCTGGACGTAAAGTACCGAGAACCGCAGGGTAACTGGGGCCTTTCTGGGAAGCCCTGGCCCACCGCTCCATGCCAGAAACTGATTTTTCGTGCCCTTTCTGGAGCTGTCCGGTCCATAGGAGACCGGTGAATCCTCGTGAAGAAGACGGTAGCCGATGCCTCGCGCCTTGGAACCCACACTCAGGGTCAATATGTCTGTCATGTTGGCGGGATTGGTGGCATCGGTCATGACCGCGTGCAACTGCACATGTGAGTCGCAGGTCAAGAGCATGTCAAATGCCGTACCTATTGCGGTCGACCCCACGCCATTGAAATCCCCCACCGACGCGGTATTCACCGGTATCGTAGGTGAGCGTTCGGAGTCCAGGGAGCATGTCGCTGTAACGAGTTCCGCGCTTTGTCCCACGGTGCCCAAAATCACATCGGTATTGGCCTGAAGCGTTCCAACGAACCTGAGCATGCGCGGATTCTCGAGACTGAACGAGCCAACCAATCCCGGCATGGCCACCACCTTGTAGTCAACGGAGAAGCGCGTCGACCCTTTGTATCGGTATGTCGGTAGCGGCCCTGGGCCCACCGCTGACGTGTTGCCACCCGATGGGGTGGATATCCGAAGGACCATGCCCATGTCCGGCGCTGACGGAAAGGGAATCACGGCGTACTCCTCCCCTGCCTCCCAGTATGTGCGACTGGCGCGACCGCTGATCTCGATACTATCGGCGATTCCGCGACGCAATTGAAAATTCCGACTTGGGTATTTATCCAAGGCCCGATACCAGAGAGGCCTTCCGCATGCTCAGGATATGCAACCGTGCCTTGCCCCGCCTGAGCACTGCTCACACGAGGCACCCCTCCTGCAAATGGATCGAACTTACATTCGGCCCAGGCAGCAGGCAGGCATACGATCCAAAGCAGGACGATTCGAAGGCAAAATCCGACGCGAGTTCTTTTTAATTCATTCATCATAAGTTCTCTTAAAAAATGTCCTTCGCACGTATCCGTTCCGGACACGGAAGTGTCGGCCTTGTAAGGACAAAATTCGTATATCCGCCTGGTTTCATGATGTTCGACCCGCATGTGACCTCAACCTTGTCGCGGACACTTCCTCGATCGAGGCGCGAACCATTCGGCACACACCGCCAGCCTTCAATAAGCCGGCATCCGAAGGCCTCGCATCGAGCACGTAATCGAGTTCGCAACGGCCCGCCAATTGGCCGCCCCATTGCACGTGGAGGGTACCGGCGGCGTCTACACCGCGCACGAACAGACGGCCTTCCTGGCCAACAATACCTACAGCGTTTCCTTTGACATCCAGCACCTGGGCCCCGAAAGGTATCGGCGCGGCATCGTCGCGCCGTGCACTTATGACCGCGGCACGCCCGGCAATGGTTTCATAGCTGACCGCAACCACCGCACCAGCGCGCGGGGCGACCTGCCGACGGGTACTCTGCAGTTCCACGTCCATGGAAGCTCCTTTAGGGTCAATACTGATATCGTTATAGCGATAGGGAGATAGCCCCGTGGTCACGGCGTATCCATGGCGATCGACCCGCGACTGATATCCGACCCTGGCGCCAGCGGCGCCCCGGGCTTCAACCAGGGCGATGGTGTCACTCATCGAATGAACGAAGGTCACGCCACCAGCATGAACCACGAGACCGCCGGAGGCATTGAACGACGCCTGCCGTGCATGAGTGTCGTTCGAATAGGCTCCGCCGAGCAATGCATACGGTGTGCGATACCCCACATTCGTTGACAGATCCGCGCCGCCGGTTTGCTTTCGTGTCGCGGACGCGCCATAAGTCAGAGCATCGCGATGGCCGGAAATCGTTGCACGAAGATCGGCGCCCTTGTCGCGGCGATCCGCGCTGAGCATCAGACTTGGACGTCTTCCCGTATCCGCGCCTAGCGGCAGGATAACCGACAGCGAAAACGCGTTGCCGTCCCGGCCGTCGCCGCTTCTGTCTCGGCTGGCGGAAAGGGAGATCGCTGCATCGCTCCAGCGAAAGCCGTAACCAAGCGTGTAGTTCGTCTGGCGACTGGCGTTGCCCCAATAATCGTGGTTAGAGCTCGTCAGGGTCAATGTATCGCCTCGCGCACTTACAGCCTGGTGCAGTGTTACCTGCAATCGGTTGCGCTCCCGCTGTCGGTTACGGTACTGATACGAAGAGGAACGATGATTCCCTTCGCGGTACGTCATCGCGTCGTTAAGCCCAAGGAAGCTGCTACTGGAAAAGCGATAAGCCGCCAACGAGAAATTCGTGCCGGTCCCCGGCAGGTTCTTGCTATAGGCGAGGCGAACACTGTGTCCGGAGAAGGCATCGCCACTGGCGGACGTGCTGCGGGAACGCGTGATATCCACGGAAACCGCGCCAACCACAGTGTTGAACGCCGTACCGATAAGGGCACTTCTATAGGCGCCATCGGCTGCCGTCTGGCCACCTGCATAAGCGGTCAGGGCATTGGTCAAGCCTCGCTGGTACGTGACCTCGGCCACCCAAGGCACGGACCCGATCATCCGATCGCCACGCAACTGACCCACGGTCGCGGCGTAACGCGACTGCCCTGGCCGCAGGAGACGGGGTACCGCGGCGTACGGCAGGCTGAATCCATGGCGGCGACCGTTCGTCTCGATCACGATGACCTCAAGGTCGCCACCGTAACCGGTGGCATACAGGTCATGAATGACGAACGGTCCTGGTGACACGGTGGCTTCGTGGAGCAGATGGCCGTTCTGGCGAATTTCCACACGTGCATTGCTTTCAGCGATACCACGCACCACGGGTGCGTAACCGGAGAGCGCCGAGGGCTGCATCCGGTCGTCGCTGGCCAACCGCGCACCGCGAAAGGCGAATGAATTGAACAGATCCCCGCTTGTGAAGCTGTCACCGATCGTCAACTGCGACCGCCAGGATGTCACGTCATGCTCGGCATACGCGCCGATATTCTGCCAGTCGCCCCGGCCCCTGTCCCAGCGCACCGAGGCACGCTGCCGCAGCCGCCAGCCACCGATATTGAGGCCGTTGTTCAGACCAAGGTATACGTTGTTGCTGGCAGCACGGTTGCCCGCCTCGGTACGGTAAGCATTGATCCGGTAGTCAACGGTGACGGCTGTTATGCCGGCGTCCCAGTGACGCGGATCGACGAAGCCCCTTGCCCGCCGACGCATGCTGGCCTGAGGCACGACAAGATCCAACCGAAGCGAGTTGAGGTCAAAGGTTACGTTCGCATCGGGCAAGGCGCCAGCAAGGTCCACGCAAACGCTATCGCCAGATGCCGCTGATAGCAGGTGAGAACTCTCGAGGCCCGCCCGGTCCAGAAGATCTTCGGTCAGGCACGCCTGTGCATTGCCACCCGAAGAAGGGACCGTGAAGACCACGCGCTCGCGGCCCACACGCTGATCGTTGATGAACAGATCGACGCTGTACTCACCTGGCAGTACAGGATTTCCACGTTCGAAACGCGGCAGGTTGGCGGCGCCGGATGGGCCGAAGAAGCTGGGATCGAACGACGCAGCAGCAGGCTCGAGCATGGCACCGCTAGCCGCTGCCTGGGCCACGCCGGAAAATGCCGTCGCGCCGAGTATGCCGAGCACCCCCGTGGCAAGGGGACGCATCCGCTGGACTGCCCGGCCGGTTCGTGGAAACAAGGTACCCGTTTTCATGAAGTGTCTCACTATCAAGGACGAGATGCGCTGCCTTCGCCGATCGTCCGGCGTCGTTCAGGCAAAGCGATCCCACCGTGTGCCGTAAAGGCACACGTCTGATGGATATGGATGGGGTCACGCCCGCTGGCGCGACAGCGCCTTAAGGCTGGATCGTCGCCTGACGATCGACGCTACCGCCGTAATCATTCAACGCACTGAAATCCAGCTTCGATGCAGTCGTGGGCATCATCGACACACCGGGTAATGGAAAGGTCATCGATCCGCGTGCCGTCACCATGCCGTTGCCTGCATCGATGTCACGTCCATCCATGGTCAGGCGCAACCGATTGAAGGAAACCGTATATGCCGACGGATTCTGGCCCTCGAGCACGTAGCCGTCGTCTTTCGAAAGGATGCGCCACTGAAGCTCATCCAGTGCTTGCAAAGGGTTGCCAGTCAACCCAGTTGGCCGCAACAGGATCTTGATACGGGTGCGCAAGGCAAACTGCAGGCGATTGCTGCCTTCTTCCGCGCGAGCTTTGGGAGGTACTTCCAGCACATTGAGCCAGTACACAGACTCGCGATCGCGCGGATAATCGTCGCCCAGGTGGATGAGGCGAAACGATTGCCCCCGGCCGGCCTCCACGCGCGTCAGCGGCGGTGTCAGCAGGAAAGGCGCTTGCGCCGTATCGGCGGTCTGCGTGTCGTCACCGCTGTCCACCCACGCCTGCACCATTCGGGGTCCGCTCGAGTTATTGCTGATATTGACCGTTACTTCGCGTTCACCGGCGGGATAGACCACACGTGTCCCGCTGATGACGATACTGGCCGATAGCGGCTCGGCAAAGGCGGCAAGAGCAAGACCTGCGGTCGCCACCATGGAAGTCCATTTATTCATGTCGTCCTTCACTTCATCCACATGAAGGGCACGATGCCTGCGTGGCAAACATCGTGCCGGTCCCAGTCAATCAGTCGTACTGGATTGAGTACGTCAGCGTGCTCTCGACCGCACCGGCCGTTGCCGGGCCGGTCGCCACGTACTGCACCTTGTGTTCCAAGATCGCCTTGTTTTTCGTGATCGTAGCGTCGGCAACCAGGGGGGTACTCTTCAAATTGATCGGCACACCCGACTTATTGAGCAACTGAAGCTCGACATTCTTCGCTGCGTCGGCGGCAGCGGCAGTGTTCTTCAGGTTTCCGTTGGCATTGATGTTCGGATTGCTGATATTAATCTTGGTCTGGACCTTCTTGTCGTTCGTGCAAGCAGGGCCGGTAAGCTCGATGTTGAACGGCGTTGGCCTGGAAACGTCGCCCACGGCCTGCAACTCCGCCAATGCGACTGGGACCAGGGTGACGGTGAAATTTCCAACGGCGGCATCCGTGCCCGTGCCGCCGGTTACCGTGCAGGTCGTCGCATCGACCGCGCCTTTGAAGGTGATGGTCGCGTCCGCCGCAACCGCAGTACCGGCGACGGCAATGGCGAGCGCTCCGACCGCTATGGCGAGCACATGTTTCTTGTTCATAGCAATAACCTGTTTGAATAGTGAATAGCCGACCTGTCCACGCGCGCGCCTACCCGACCCAAGACGGGAAGTTGCGACGAAAGGTCTGTTGTTTTGCCGTGGCGTGGGGTGCTCGCGACAAAGCCACTATCGCCCCATGCACGCATTCGCGACATAGAGTTTTCACTAGATTCAAAGAGTTACTGTAGGCATGCGCCGTTACTGCTGTAAGGCAGGATGTTGGAGATCGATCAGCGGGCATCCCAAGCCACGCCCCCGCCTGAAATGAAGAGCGGCCCGAAGGCCGCTCTTTTTGAATCAGCGACGCATCTTCGATAGCAATCGAAGGATTTCCATGTACAGCCAGACCAGGGTCACGATCAGGCCGAAGGCGCCGTACCATTCCATGTATTTCGGTGCGCCCGCGGCGGCGCCGCGTTCGATGGCGTCGAAATCGAGGGTGAGGTTCAATGCGGCAAGGCCGACCACGAACAGGCTGAAGCCGATGCCGAGCGCGCCGGACTCGTGGATGAAGGGCACCTGGATCGACGTGAACGCGCGCAGGCCGATATCGACGAGGTAGAGCAAGGCGATGGCGCCGGTGGCGGCGACAATGCCGGTACGGAATTTGTCGGTGACCTTGATCCAGCCGGAACGATACGCAAGCAACATGACCGCCAACACGCCAAAGGTCAGCGCGACCGCCTGGATCACGATGTTCGGATAGCGCAGTTCAAGCATCGCCGAGATGCCGCCGATCGCGAAGCCTTCGGCGATCGCGTACAGAGGCGCGGTGATGCCCGCATAGCGCGGCTTGAAGGCGGTGACCAGGGCCAGCACCAGGCCGACAATCAGGCCGCCCCAGATAAAGGGAGACACCGCGGCCAGCGCCGCGGCGGGATTGCCTTCGGCGACCGCGCCGTTGAAACGCAACCAGGTCCAGCCGGCGGTAATCACCAGCAGGAGCAGCATCATGCCGGTCTTGTTGATGGTGCCGTTGATGGTCATCTGCTCGCCTTCGGCGAACAGCCCCTGGAATGATTTGTCCTGTAGGACAGGATTGCCCGAACGCATCTGTGCTGCTCCTTGGTGGTGACTGGCGCCCATCCTAGCGCGCCATTGGTTAGTTTTCGCTAGCCAGGGCGGCGGCCGCGGCGACGATATCGGCCTCGCCGGGCAGTACCAGCAGGGCGGCGCTGGCCAGCGGGGTAAACGTGTCCGTCCCCACCACGCGCCGAAGTGGCGTGGCACCGAAGCCGGCCTCGACGATGGCGGTAATCACGCCCTCGCCCACGCCCGCGCTGCGACGCCCCTCGTCGACCACCAGGATGCGCTTTGCCGACTTCGCCTGTTCGCCGATGAAACGGTCGTTCAGCGGCACCAGCCAGCGCAGGTCGACGACACGCACTTGCCAGCCATGCGTGCGTTCGATCTCGCGCGCCGCGCGCAGGCTCATCGGTACGCCGTTGCCGAAAGTGAAGATCACCAGATCGTCGGCACCAGCCTCGTAGACCCTGCCCTCGCCCAGCGGCAAGGCCTCGGTCGGCGCCGGATAGGCGAACTGCCACTGGCCGTCACCGGCCTCATAAAGATCCTTGGTCATGTACAGCGCGATCGGCTCGAGGAAGGCGCAGACGCGCCCATCGATTTTCGACAACGCCGCCATCGTGCGCAGCATCATCGCCGCGTCGTCCCCGCGGCTGGGGCAGCCGACGACAAGGCCCGGAATATCGCGCAGCGCGGTGATCGAGTTGTCATTGTGGAAGTGGCCGCCGAACCCCTTCTGGTAACCCAGCGAGGCAATCCGCATCAGGATCGGGTTGCGGTACTGGTCGTTGGAGAAAAACTGCAGCGACGCCGCCTCGCCGCGGATCTGGTCGCAGGCGTTATGGAAATACGCCAGGTACTGGATCTCGGGAATCGGCAGCATGCCCATGTTCGCGTAACCCTGGGCGAGGCCGAGGATCATCGTCTCGTCGAGCAGGGTGTTGAAGACCCGCGCG
This sequence comes from uncultured Gammaproteobacteria bacterium, assembly GCA_963847335.1. Classification (GTDB taxonomy): domain Bacteria; phylum Pseudomonadota; class Gammaproteobacteria; order Xanthomonadales; family Rhodanobacteraceae; genus Luteibacter. The sequence goes on along the minus strand of CAWJZF010000007.1, from coordinate 131,910 downwards.
TTGCGGAATGCCTTGTGCAAGCCCTTGGTCACCGTATACACGCCACCCTTCTGCGCGACGTCCTCGCCGAACAGCAGGCTTTCCGGGTACTTCGCCATCAGGTCGTGCAAGGCCTGGTTGATCTGGATCGCCAGATGACGTGGCGGCTGGGTCTCGGGCAGTTTTTCCGCGCCGCCGAATACCGCATCGCGCCGTTCCGCATAGTTGGCACGCGATGCCTCGGCGCGGACGGCGTCCGGCGTGTAGGGCGCCAATGGCGCGATCACGTCGGCCAGCGAGGTCAGCTTGGGCAGTCGATCGGCTTCGGCCGCGGCGGCGAAGCAGCGCGCGCGCATGGCTTCGTACATGTCCAGCAAGGCGTGCTTGTCGTAGAGCCCCGAGGACAGTGCGATGGCGGCGGAACGCAGCAAGGGGTCGGTCGCCTCAAGCGCTACAAGCTCTTCCACCGAACGCCATTCGATCTCGAAATCGGTACCCGCATGGCCCATCACGCGTACGGTATTCAAATGCAGGAAGGTCGGGCGCCGCGTGTTGCGACAATGCTCGACCGCGCGCTCGACCGCGCCGTAGCCAGTCGCCAGGTCGAGGCCATCGGCGTAGAAATAATCCAGGTTGGCGCGCTGCTGGAAATTGCTGGCGATCCAGCCGCCCGGCGTCTTCACCGAGATACCGATGCCATTGTCCTCGCAGACGAAGAGCACGGGTGCGGGCAGCTTCTGGTAAGCCGTCCACGCCGCCGTATTGAATGCCGTCTGCGCCGTGGCGTGGTTGGACGAGGCGTCGCCGAAGGAGCAGATCGCGATCGAGTCGGCGGGAATCGGCAGCGTGTGGCCGATCCGCCGCGCCTGCTCGATGGCCACCGCGGTACCGAAGGCCTTGGGCAAATGCGAAGCGATCGTCGAGGTCTGCGGCAGCACCCACAACGGCTTGCTGCCCCAGACCTTGTGCCGTCCTCCGGAGGCCGGATCGGCCTTGCTGGCGGCGAAGGACAGCGCCGAGTCCATCGCCGGATCCATGCCGGGGAGTTTGCGGAAGCGCTCGGCCATGAAGGCGCCACTGCGGTAATGCAGGAAGGCCGGATCGGTATGCCGGGTCAGCCGCGCGACCATCGCATTGCCTTCGTGACCGGACGAGCCGATCGTGTAGAAGACCTTGTTCTGCACGCGCAGCACGCGCGCCATCAGGTCCAGGTGCCGGCTGACCAGTTGCGATTCGAACAGGTCGCGGAACCCATCGGCCGACAAGGCGCTTCCCGGCAACACCGGTTCGTCGCCGCGCGGTGGTTGCGCCGACTGGCCTTGCCACAGCTGCACGAACTCGATGAAGTTCTGGTCGACGATCTCGGCGCGGTTGAAGCCCTTGTGGCGGGCGGCGATGGCAATCGGAGTGGACATGTCAGGAATTCACAGAAGGGAATTGGAATCAGGCGTGCATCGGGCTGAAGCCCGGCTGCGCCTCGACGCGCGCCAGCCAGGCGCCGATATGTGGCCAGAGCCCGAGGTCGAAACCGCCATCGCCGGCACAATGGGTGTAGGCATATAACGCAATATCGGCAATGCCGTAAGCCTCGCCGGTGAAGAACGGTTGCGCAGCCAGATGCTGTTCCATGACGTCGAAGGCTTTTGCCCCCTGCTCCAGCAAGCGCGGGATATCCGCGCGCCGCGGATGGTCCGCCGGCAACCAACGGCGGATGAAACGTGCGACGGCAACATAGGGTTCGTGGCTGTACTGCTCGAAGAAAAGCCATTGCATCGTCTTCGCGCGTTGCCAGCTGTCGGTCGGCAGCATCGCCGAGCCCTCCGCCAGGTAACCGAGGATCGCGTTGGATTCGGAAAGCCGGCGACCGTCCTCGAGTTCGAGCAGGGGGACGCGGCCATTCGGATTCTTCGCCAGGAATTCGGGCGTGCGCGTCTGGCCATTCGCGCTGTCGACGTCGACCCAGCGATACGCCGTGCCGAGCTGGTCGAGCAAGAGTTGCAGCTTGTAGCAATTGCCCGAGGTGCGCAGGCCGTAGATTGTCAGCATGTCAGGTTTCCAGGGCACGAAGGAGGGCCGCGCGACGAAGATCTTTCTCGCGGCCGAAGGATTCGAGGATGGAGATCTGCGACGGAATCGTCGGCACGGGCACACCGGCGCCGTCCACCGCGATCGTCGCGATGCCGTCCACGCGAACCGGCTGCCATCCGTTGGCCCTGTGCAGCTCGAGTTCGCCCATGACTTCGACCGGCAATGGCGAGAATCCGAAACGGGCAAAGCGCGAACGGAACAGCGCGTCGCCGGTACGCGGCACGGACGGCTCGAGGGCATCGGACCAGCGCGCCATCAACGCTACCGCATCGCGTTCACTGGTCAGCAGATCGATATCGGCGATGTCGACATCCGCACCGACCAGCCAGGCCGCCGCGCTGCCGATCACTACCCAGCGATCGGCGCAGCAGGCATCCATCTCGGCGGACAGCCATGCCAGTTGCGCGCGCAAGCTCGCGCTCACGAGCCTGCCCGGCGTTTGCGCCACTGCTCACGCGTCTGGCCCCACAGTTCGATCTGCTTCTCGTGATAGGGCTCGGGCAAACGCCCCGGCCCGAGCCGGGTCGAACCGAGCTTGCGCGCCACCGCCTGCGAGGCCAGGTTGTCGGGCGCGATGGAATGGATAATGGTTTCCCAGCCCAGGGTGTCGAACGCCCAGTCCATGGCCGCGGCCGCGCCTTCTGGCGCATAGCCATGGCCCCAGGCATCGCGCACGATGCCCCAGCCGACCTCGGTGCCCGGCCAGCCTTCCGGATACCAGGGCCCGAGCCGGCCGATCCATCGGCCGCTGGCCTTCTCGATCACCGAAAACATGCCATAGCCCAGTATTGCCCAGGAGCCTGCCATGCTGAGGAACCCGCGCCAGGCGACGGAGCGTGGTTGCGGGCCGCCGATATGTTTCGCGTTTTCCTCATCGGCCATCAGCGCCGCCCAGCCCTCGAAGTCCCCGGCCGCGGTGGGCCGGAGAATCAGCCGTTCTGTTTCGATGCGCGGGCCCGGCGTCATCGCGAACTCAGAACGCGTTGATGCCGGTCACTTCGCGACCGACCACCAGCTGGTGCACGGTTTCCGTGCCCTCATAGGTGATCACCGATTCGAGGTTCAGCGCGTGCCGGATCGCGGCGTGCTCGGTGGTGATGCCGGCACCGCCAAGGATATCGCGCGTCTCGCGGGCGATATCGATCGCCATCCGGCAGTTGTTCCACTTCGCCAGGCTGACCTGGGTCGGCTGCATCTTGCCCAGGTCCTTCAGGCGACCGAGTTGCAGCGAGAGCAACTGCGCCATGGTGATCCGGCGCGCCATCTCGGCCAGCTTGAGCTGCACCGCCTGGTTCGCCGCCAGCGGGCGCCGAACAGGATCCGCTCCTTGCTGTAGTCGAGCACTTCGCCAAAACAGGCGATGGCGGCACCGATCGGGCCCCAGGTGATGCCGTAGCGCGCCTGGGTCAGGCAGCCCAGCGGACCCTTCAAGCCCTTCACGTTCGGCAGGCGGGCGCTGTCGGGCACGCGCACGTTGTCGAAGAACAGGCCCGAAGTCACCGACGCGCGCAGGCTCATCTTCTTGTGGATCTTCCTGCGCGGCGAAGCCCTTGGTGTCGGTCGGCACGATGAAGCCCTGGATGCCGTCCTCGGTCTGCGCCCAGACGATCGCGATATGGGCGAGGTTGCCGTTGGTGATCCACATCTTGGCGCCGTTGATGACCCAGTCGCCGCCGTCCTTCTTCGCGTTGGTCTTCATGTTCGCCGGGTCCGAACCGCCGTGCGGTTCGGTCAGGCCGAAGCAGCCGATCACCTCGCCCTTCGGCCATGCGCGGCAGGTACTCGCGCTTCTGCTCCTCGCTGCCGTAGGCGTAGATCGGGTACATGCACAGCGAACTCTGCACCGAGGCGAAGCTGCGGAGGCCCGAATCGCCGCGCTCCAGCTCCTGGCAGATCAGGCCGTAGCTGACGCGCGTTCATGCCGGCGCAGCCGTATTCCTCCGGCAGCGTCGCGCCGAGCAGGCCGAGGCTGGCCATCTCGGGAATCAGCTCTTTCGGGAACCGGGCCTGGTCGAAGCAGTCGCCGATGATCGGCAGCACGCGCTCGTCGATGAAGCGGGCGACGGTGTCCTGCACCATGCACTCCTCTTCGGAGAGCAGCGAACGAACGTCGTAGAGATCGAACGGGTCGAGGCGGGCGGCCATGCGGAAGGTCCGTGACAGTCGGGAGAAACCATGGATTCTAGCGGTCCTGGGCATGGCGGTCACGGCGGGGTGCAACACTAAGGACGGTAGGCGTGCACGGCCGGCTGTGAAACCATACGCGGATTGCCCTGCGCCCCCTTCCCCCGGAACCGCCATGTTCAAAGGAGTCCTGCTGGGCTTCGCCTGCTTCGCGGCCTACGCGTGCAGCGATGCCTGCGTGAAGTTGCTCGAAGGCTCGTTGCCCGCCTACGAGGCGGTGTTCTTCGGCGCCGTGCTCGGCCTGGCCGCCCTGCCCTTCATCAGGAAGCCCGGCGATCGCTGGCGCGAGGTCTTCGTGGCGCGGAAGCCGGGGCTATGGCTGCTGCGCGCCATGGCCGGCGCGGCCAGCAACGTCGGCGCGGTGATCGCCTTCACCGCCCTGCCCATGGCCGAGGCCTTCGCCCTGATCTTCCTGCTGCCGATCTTCGTCACCATCCTCTCGGTGATCTTCCTCAAGGAACACGTCGGCTGGCGCCGCTGGTCGGCGGTGATCGTCGGCTTCGTCGGCGTGCTGGTGGTGCTACGTCCCGGCTTTCGCGCGCTCGGCCCCGGCCATCTGGCCGCCATGACCTGCGGCCTGGCCGGCGCGCTGTCGATGATCGCGCTACGCGTGGCCGGTCCGCACGAAAAGCGCATCACCCTGTATGGCGCCGGCGTGGTCGGCCCGCTGCTACTCGGCGGCGTATTGATGCTGAAGACCTTCATCTGGCCGACCTGGCATCAATGGTTCCTGCTGCTCGGCTACGGCCTGCTCGCCGCGCTGGCCGCCGTCCTGCTGATGTTCGCCACTCAGCGAGCCCCGGCCAACCGCGTCGCCCCGACCCAGTACAGCCAGATGCTTTGGGCGATCTTCTTCGGCTACGTGCTCTTCCACGACCACCTGGACTGGCCGATGCTGATCGGCATCGCGATCATCCTCGGCGCCGGATTGTTCACCTTCGTCCGCGAGGAAAAGGTCACGCCATGGTGGCGGCGCACGAAGATCGTCTAGCGATTGCTGACACCGTGCGGGACATGACCTGTCGCGACATGCTGCCTCGCCGATTCGACATTGGCCGGGGAATCGTCGAAGAAGATGTCGGCGCCGAAGGCTTCGAGGAACGGGCCCTTGTCGCGACCGCCGAGGAACAGCGCTTCGTCGATGCGTACGCCCCAGCGGCGCAGCGTGAGGATCACGCGCTTGTGCGCCGGCGCGGAGCGCGCGGTGACCAGCGCCGTGCGGATCGGCGAGTCCTCGGCCGGGAAAGCCGCCTGCAGGCGGTGCAAGGCAGCGAGGAAGCCCTGGAACGGCCCGACCGACAGCGGCTGATCGGCCAGTTCCGTTTCGCTGCGATGAAAGGCTTCCAGCCCTTCCTCGCGAGACACCCGTTCGCCTTCGTCGCCAAAGATCACCGCGTCGCCGTCGAAGGCGATGCGCAGCTGCTCGGTCATCCGTGGCGGCGCCACCGACGGCAGGATGGTGGCCGCGGCTACCCCAGCGGCCAGGGCGCGGCCGACGTCCTCGGCATTGGCCGAGAGGAACAGGTCGGCGCGGAACGGCGCGATGTAATCGGACGTCGGCGCGCCGCTGGTGAAGGCCGCGCGCGAGATTTCCAGGCCGTAGTGCTGGATCGCATTGAAGATACGCAAGCCGGTATCGCCGGAATTGCGCGAGAGCAGGATCACCTCGACCGGCGGCACGTTGGCGCCCAGCCGGTTGAGGCCGAGCAGCTTCTGCACCAGCGGAAACGCCACGCCGGGTTTCAGCAAGTCGTTCTCATGCTCGATCTGGAACTGCCGGTAGGCATCCAGGCCGTCGCGCTCGAACAGTGAATGGCTGTCGCCGAGGTCGAACAGCGCACGCGAGGAAATCGCCACGACCAGCCGGTTGTCGCCGGCGGCACGCGCATCGTGGGCATTTCCGGTGGTCGTATTCATGAAAGGGCGAACTGTTCATCGAGGATGCGTTGCTGCAGATTGTGCTCCGGATCGAACAGCAGGCGTACCGAGTGACGGCGCGACTGCTTGATATCGACGGACTTCACGTCGCGCACCTCGATGAAATCGGCGGTGGCGCTGATCGGCCGCTTGGACGGATCACGTACGTCGAAGCCGACTTTCGTCGCGTGCGGCAGGATCGCGCCGCGCCAGCGACGCGGACGGAAAGGACTGATCGGGGTCAGCGCCAGCACATTCGCATCCAGTGGCAGGATCGGACCATGGGCGGACAGGTTGTACGCGGTCGAGCCGGCGGGCGTGGACACCAGGATGCCGTCGCAGACCAGCTCCTCGAGCTTTACCGCTTCGTTCAGACGAATACGCAGGTGCGCTGCCTGGTTGCTCTGGCGCAGCAGCGAGACCTCGTTGAAGGCCAACGCCTTGCTCTCGGTACCGTCGATGCATACGACGCTCATTTCCAGTGGATGCAGGACGGCCGGATGGGCGCGCTCGATGCGCTCCTCCAGTCCGCCCAGCTCATGCTGGTTCATCAGGAAACCGACCCGGCCGAGCTTCATGCCATAGAACGGCACGCCGTGCGAACGAAACCCGTGCAGCGTGCGCAGCATGAAACCATCGCCGCCAAGGGCGACGACGATCTCGGCATCTTCCGGGGCCACGCTGCCGTAACGCTTGACCAGTGCGGTCAACGCCTGCTGGGCGACCCCGGTTTCGCTGGCGACAAAGGCAAGACGCATGGACGACGACCGTGTCGGGAAACGAAGGCTCAGCTTACGGCATCGCGGATACGAGAGGGAACGGGGAGCGGGGAGTCATCGCAACCTCACCGCTCTTGTTCCCCGTTCCCCGTCCGAGGCTCAGCTCACCGGGATCTGCGCCAGCTGGGCCAGGCGGCGGACGGCGACCGAGGCGATCGGGTAGTCCGCGTTCTGGGTGAGGATCTCGGCGAGCATGGCTCGTGTGTACTTCAGCGTCGCATCGTCACGGTCGAGCCATGCACGCACCGCATCGGCGCCCTTGCGGTTTCCGGCGACGGAGAGCACCTGCAGGGCAAGCGCCCGATGCTGGGTGTTCAGTTCGTCCAGCAATGAGCCGCGTGCCTGCGCATGCCAGTGCCCATCGACCGGCAACGCCTCGATCTGGTCGCGCAGCCATTCCAGGTCCAGTGCCTCGCCGACCGCATAGAACACGCTGGCGACTTCCGCGATCGGACGGTCGGACTGGCGCGCCACTTCGACCATGTCCAGCGCCGCGCGCAACACGTGCATGCGGGCCAGACGCACGGCAACTTCGTCCGGCAGACCGAGTCCTTCCCACTTTTCCTGGCTGGCCGCGAAATCGCCCCGGCCGGTATCGGTAAGGGCACCGGGCAAGGCATCGCGCAGGGCCATGCCCGCGGTCTGGTAACGCTCGACGTTGGCGGCAATGTCCAGCGAGCCACCCGGGCGATTGAGCAGCCAGCGGGTCAGGTGCCTGAGCAGCGCCCATATCTGCATGATCGCGTCGATCTGGGTGTTCTCGGCGACCTTGCCGTCGAGCGCCTCGATATCGGCCCACAGGTCGCGTGCACCGATGATCTCGCGTGCCGCCGTGTACGCCTTGGCGATCGCCGCCGGTCCCTGGCCGGTGTCCTCCTGCATGCGCATCATGAAGGTGGCGCCCATGCGGTTGATCGTCGAGTTGGTCACCGCGGTGGCGATGATCTCGCGCTTCAGGCGATGGCGCTGCATATGCTCGGCGTACTTCTCGTGGAGCGGCACGGGGAAATAACGCACCAGTTCGCGCGACAGGTACGGATCTTCCGGCACGTCCGAATCGAGCAGCTGCTGGAACAGGCGGATCTTGTCGTACGACAGCAGCACCGACAGCTCCGGCCGGGTCAGGCCCACGCCGCGCGCCTTGCGCTCGGCAAGCTCGGCCTCGCTCGGCAACGATTCGACCTGGCGGTCGAGCTGGCCCTCGCCTTCGAGGATGCGGATGAAGTGCGCCATCGAACCAATGCGACGCACCGACTGGTGCTCCATCACCGTGATCGCCTGGTTCTGCCGGTAGTTGTCCCACAGCACCAGCCGTGCGACTTCGTCGGTCATCTCGGCCAGCTGTTTGTTGCGCGCGTCGAACGTAAGCTCGCCACGCTGCACGGCATCGTTGAGCAGGATCTTGATGTTCACCTCGTGATCGGAGGTGTCCACGCCGGCGGAGTTGTCGATGAAGTCGGTATTGAGCAGCACGCCGCTCAACGCGGCCTCGATGCGGCCCTTCTGGGTCATGCCCAGGTTGCCGCCCTCACCCACGACCTTGCAGCGAAGCTCGTTGCCGTTGACGCGCAACGCGTTGTTGGCGCGGTCGCCGACATCGGCGTGCGTTTCGCTGCTGGCCTTGACATAGGTACCGATGCCGCCGTTCCACAGCAGGTCGACCGGCGCCTTCAGGATCGCGCTCAGCAGGTCGGTCGGCGCCATGTGGGAGACGTCGGCGCGAATGCCGAGCACCGCGCGAACCTCGGGCGAGACCGGCACCGACTTGGCGCTGCGCGGATAGACACCGCCGCCGGCCGAGATCAGCGACTTGTCGTAGTCGTCCCACGAGGAACGCGGCAGCGCGAACATCCGCGTGCGCTCCTTGAACGACGCGGCGACGTCCGGGTTCGGGTCGAGGAAGATATGGCGGTGGTCGAATGCGGCGAGCATGCGGATGTGCTCGGACAGCAGCATGCCATTGCCGAACACGTCGCCGGACATGTCGCCGATGCCGACCGCGGTGAAGTCCTGGCTCTGGCTGTCGCGACCCATCGCGCGGAAGTGGCGCTTGACCGATTCCCACGCACCCTTGGCGGTGATGCCCATGCCCTTGTGATCGTAACCGTTGGAGCCGCCCGAGGCGAAGGCATCGTCCAGCCAGAAGCCGTGCTCGGAAGAGATCGCGTTGGCGATGTCGGAGAACGTCGCCGTGCCCTTGTCCGCGGCGACCACCAGGTACGGGTCGTCGCCGTCATGGCGGACGACGTCGTGCGGCGGCACCAGCGCGCCCTCGACCAGGTTGTCGGTGATGTCGAGCAGGCCGTTGATGAACATGCGATAGCAGGCAATGCCCTCGGCCAGCTGGGCATCGCGGTCGCCGAAAGCCGGCGGACGCTTGACCACGAACCCGCCCTTCGAGCCGACCGGCACGATGACGGTGTTCTTCACCATCTGCGCCTTGACCAGGCCGAGCACCTCGGTACGGAAGTCTTCACGACGATCGGACCAGCGCAGGCCGCCACGGGCCACCGAACCGAAGCGCAGGTGGATGCCCTCGACCCGCGGCGCGTAGACGAAGATCTCGCGGTACGGCACCGGCTTGGCCAGTTCGGGCACGGCGTGCGAATCGAACTTGATGGCGATGTACGGACGCGGCGCGCCCTCCCAGCTCTGGAAGTAGCTCGTACGCAGCGACGCCTGGATCAGGGCGACGAAGCTCCGCAGGATGCGGTCCTCGTCGAGGCTGGACACGGTTTCCAGCAAGGCGTTGATCGCCTCTTCGACCGCAGCGACCTGGGCCTCGCGCGGCAACGACAGCGATGCGATCAGGTTACCGACCAGGGTCGGCTGGGCGACCAGGACATCGGCGCGGATCAGTACGCGCATCTCGCTGGCGAGCAGCGATTCGGCGTGCTTGCGCTCGTTCTCGGGCAGCGACTCGCGGCGCGGGTCGAACTTCGCGTTGAACAGCTCGACCAGCAGGCCGGCGATCGCCGGATAACCGTTGAAGGCGTCTTCGATATAGTTCTGCGAGAAGGTTACGCCCGTCTGCAGCAGGTACTTGCAGTACGTGCGCAGGACGGCGACCTGGCGCCAGCCAAGCTTCGCGCCGAGCACCAGCCGGTTGAAGCCGTCGTTCTCGGCATTGCCGCGCCAGATCTGTTCGAAAGCATCCTCGAACAGGTTGCCGACCTGCTCCACGTCGAAGGCCAGCGCGCCGACCGGCTGCACTTCGAAGTCCTGGATGAACAGCGGCGAATCACCGAGCTTCACCTCGTACATGTGCTCGGTGAGCACGCGCAGGCCGAGGTTCTCCAGCTGGGGCAGCACCTCGGACAGGGCGATGTCCGAACCACTGCGATAGATCTTGAAGCGCAGCTCCTCGGGATTCTGCGGCGGATGGTAGAACGACATGCTGACCGCGTCGTTGCCCGACAGTCCCGCCAGCGCCTTGACGTCGGCGGCGGCAAGCCCGGCGGAAACCTCGTCGACGTAGCCGGCCGGCAAGGCCTTGCCATAACGGTTGGCCAGCACGATGCCCTGCTGTTCGCCGAGCATGCCGATCAGGTTGTCGCGCAGGTCGTCGTACCAGTTGCGCACGATCGAGGCCAACGAGGTTTCCAGCAGGGCGATGTCATAGACCGGACGGTCGCCGATCTTCGGGCGGACCACGACATGCAGGCGCACCAGGGCCGCCTCGCCCATCAGCACCGCCGAATCGAGTGTCTCGCCATGCAGGGTATCGCGCAGCAGGCCTTCGACGCGTTCGCGCACCGTGGTGTTGAAACGGTCGCGCGGGATGAAGACCAGGCAGGAGAAGAAGCGGCCGTAGCTGTCGCGGCGGATGAACAGGCGCGTGCGCGTGCGCTGCTGCAACTCCAGGATGCCGGTGGCGAGCGTATACAGCTCGTCCGTACCGCACTGGAACAGCTCGTCGCGCGGCAGCGTGTCGAGGATATGGCGCAGCGCCTTGCCCGAATACGAATCGTGCTTCAGGCCCGAGCGCTCCATCACCGCTTCGCATTTGCGCCGTACCAGGGGCACATGCTGCGGGCGGGACATATAGGCGCTGGAAGAGAACATGCCAAGGAAGCGCTCCTCGGCGATCGGGCGGCCCCTGGCGTCGAACTTCAGTACACCGACATAGTCCATGTAACCCGCGCGGTGCATCGGCGAACGGGCATTGGTCTTGGTCAGGATGATCGCGTCGGTCGAGCCGGACTGGACCAGCTCGCTGGCGACCAGGCTGCGCAGGCTGCGCGGCGCCATGGAGCGCTCCGAGCCACGCAGGATGCCGAGGCCGGAATGGTCGACCGCGCGCAGAACCTCGTCGCCGTCGACGGGGAGCACCTCGTATTCGCGATAACCGAGGAAGGTGAAGTGATCGGCAGCGACCCATTGCAGGAATTCGCGTGCCTCGGCGACTTCCTCGGGCTTCAGCGGCAGCTCGCGCGAGGCCAGCGAATCGGCAATGGCCAGCATGCGGTCACGCATCGGCCGCCAGTCGACCACCGCCTCGCGAACGTCGGCCAGGGCCACCTCGACCGCCTTGCGCAGGGGTTCGAGCTCTTCCTCGGCCAGACGGTCGATTTCGAAGCGCATCACCGATTCGGAGAGGGTGCCTTGCGCGCCAAGCGTGGTCAGGTTCCCCCCGGCGTCGCGGGTCACGCGCAGCACGGGGTGGATCACGGCGTGGATCTCGGCGCTGGCGGCGGCGACCATCGACACGGTGTCGACCAGGAAGGGCATATCGTCGGTGACCACTTCGATCACCGTCCGCGCCCCTTCGTTGCCTGGGCTATAGACGCGCACCGAGGCGAGCTCCGGCTCGCGCTTGCGCATGAAGCCCAGCAGGTCGGCGATCAGCAAGGCCCAGCGATCGGGAGCATGCAGGCTGAAATCGCTCGGGGTGATCCGCTCGAAGAAGGCTTCGATAAAAATTTGCGCCTCGGGCAGGCGCTCGACGGGAAAACCGCTTTTCTTCAGTTCTTCGAAAACGATGGCCGGAAACCGGCCGTCCTCTGCTACGCGAATCGCATTCATGGCGGACGTCAACGTGTGGGGAAGGAAGAAAACCTTAAAAGCATAGCTGTCCGCACACGTGCGTTCCAGACACATCGCGACGCTATGCTTAGCTCGTGTACATCGCATCGCCACATAAAAAGTAACGCGGCAACCGCCGCGTATCGGGCGGACACCGGAAACCCACATGCCGATTCGCGACTTCTCGCCCCCGCGCCGGTGTGCACCGCAGCATTTAGCGCTTCAAAATATGAAAAATACGTTGACGCAGCGTCCATCTAAATTTTAAACTGGACGGTATAGTCTATCCCTGGCATCCCCTGATGGCATCGCCCGATCCGCGCCCGGCGTCGGCACACCAGCAACGTGTGCTGCAAGCCGCTTGCACGCTGTTCCTCCGGGACGGCTATCGGGTGAGCATGAGCGCGGTGGCGCGCGAGGCGGGGGTGTCCAAGCAGACGGTTTATGCCCACTACGAGACCAAGGACGGCCTGTTCCATGCCGCCGTCGAGCAACTGGTCCAGCCCCTCCATGCCAGCCTTCATACCGCCCAGCGCAGCCTTGCCGATACGTTGTACGACCTCGCCGAAGCCCACCAGAGCCATATCATGGACCCGGCCAAGGTCGCCCTGGGCCGGATGCTGATCGCCGAGGCGCCCCGTTTTCCGGTCGCCGCGCGGACTTTCTTCCGTACGGCGGTGGAAAACCTGCAAAATCGCCTTGCCGAACGCATGCGCGAGGCGATGAGCAGCGGGCAGATGCGCCAGGACGATCCGGACGCCGCCGCGGAGCTTTTCCTCGCCATGCTGCATGGCCTGGAGGGAGACAGAAGGCTGTTCGGTGTGCGCGGACGTAGCCGAACGGCACAGGACGCCTGGGCACGACATGCGGTAACTATCTTTCTGCAGGCTTACGCGGTCGCCCCCGGGCGGATCGCGCAAGGACGAAGCGGCGCGGTCGGCGCCGAAGCCTCAAACACGAATCCTGAAAAAAATCCCGAAAAAAGAACGGAGACACCATGAACCCCTCGTCCCTGCGCACATTGATGCTGTGCTTCGGCGTCATCGCGCTTTCCGCCTGCGGAAAGTCCGCCGAACAACCCATGGCACCGCCAACGCCGGAGGTGGGCGTGGTTCAGGCCCAGCCATCGAACACCCCGCTGGTGCAGAACCAGGTGGGCCGGCTGTCTTCGTTCCGCACCGCCGATGTGCGCGCCCGCGTGCCTGGCATCCTGCTCAAGCGCGTCTATTCGGAAGGTAGCGACGTCAAAACCGGTCAGGTGCTCTTCGAGATCGACCCGGCGCCGCTGCAGGCCGCGCTCGCCGCCGCCCAGGCCAACCTGGCCCAGGCCCAGGCCACCGCGGTGAACAACAAGGCCGCCGCGGCTCGCGCCCAGGCCCTGATCGGCCAGCATTACGTCGCCCAGTCCGACCTGGACACCGCGCTGGCCAACGAGCGCACCGCCAATGCCACGGTCAAGCAGCAGCAGGCCAACGTGCAGGCCGCGCAGATCAACCTCGGCTACACCAAGGTGACCTCGCCGATCGACGGTCGCGCCGGCCAGCAGCAGGTCACCGAAGGTGCCCTGGTCGGCCAGACCGATGCCACCTTGCTGACCACGGTCGACCAGATCGACCCGCTCTACGTGAACTTCACCATGAGCGTCGCCGACCTCGGCCGGATGCGCAGCGCCGCCTCCGCGGGCAACGTCACCCTGACCGACCAGGACAAGGCCACCGTGCAGATCACCCTGCCCGACGGCAGCACCTACGGCGAGAAGGGCACGCTCGACTTCTCCGACACCTCGGTCAATCCGAACACCGGTGCGGTGAACCTGCGTGCGCTGATCCCCAACAAGGATCGCCAGCTGCTACCGGGCATGTACGTGACGATCGCGGCCAACCTGGGTGAGCAGAACAAGGTCTTCCTGATCCCGCAGGCGGCTGTCGCCCGCGACACCAAGGGCGCCTATGTGCTCGTGGTGGCCCAGGACGGCAAGGTCGTGCGCAAGAACATCACCGCGGCCAACGTTTCGGCCGGCAACTGGATCGTCACCGACGGCCTGGCCGCCGGCGACCAGGTGATCGTCTCCGGCCTGCAGACCGTCAAGGAAGGTGGCCAGGCAAAGGCTGCCCCGTACCAGCCGGGACAGGACCCGGCGGGCCCCAGCCAGGGCAAGCCCGGCCCGGACGGCGGTAAAGCGCCGGCCGGCAAGCAGTAAAGGGGAACCATCATGCCGAGTTTCTTTATCGATCGCCCCATTTTTGCGTGGGTGATCGCCATTCTCATCACCCTCGTGGGCACCATCTCGGTGCTCAACATGGGTGTCGAGTCCTATCCGAACATCGCTCCGCCCCAGGTGACGGTCAACGCCACCTACCCGGGCGCGAGCGCCGACACCACGGAAAAGACGGTCACCCAGGTCATCGAGCAGCAGCTGACCGGTATCGATCACCTGCTTTACTTCTCCTCCTCGTCCAGCTCGAACGGCACGGCCACGATCACCCTCACCTTCGATACCGGTACCGATCCGGACATCGCCCAGGTGCAGGTGCAGAACAAGGTCTCGCTGGCCACGCCGCGCCTGCCCGCCGAGGTGACCCAGCAGGGCGTCGTGGTGGCCAAGAGCAACCCCGACTTCCTGATGTTCCTCGCGCTGACGTCGGATAACCCCGATATCGACAACGCGCGCCTGAACGACATCGTCGCCTCCCAGGTGAACGAGCAGGTCGGCCGCATCTCCGGCGTCGGCAGCACCCGTCAGATCGGCGCGGAGTACGCGATGCGCATCTGGCTGAACCCGGACAAGCTGCAGGGCTATGGCCTGTCGGCTTCCGAGGTGCTGGCCGCGGTACAGACCCAGAACGTGCAGTTCGCCGCCGGTTCGCTGGGTTCGGATCCGGCCGCCGATGGCCAGGGCTTCAGTGCCACGGTCTCGGCGGAAGGCCGCTTCTCCACGCCCGAACAGTTCGGCAACATCATCCTGCGCGCCAATCCCGACGGGACGGTGGTCAAGCTGAGCGACGTCGCCCGCATCGCGTTCGGTCCGCAGGCCTACGGCCTGGGCTCGACGCTCGACGGCAAGCCCTCCGGCGCGCTCGGCGTGCAGTTGCTGCCCGGCGCCAACGCGCTGGATGTGGCCACCGCCGTCCGCGGCAAGATGGACGAGTTGTCCAAGAGCTTCCCACCGGGCGTGACCTGGCTGGCGCCGTACGACAGCACGCCGTTCGTGAAGATCTCGATCAAGGAAGTGATCGAGACCCTGATCATCGCGATCGTCCTGGTGTTTGGCGTGATGCTGCTGTTCCTGCAGAACTTCCGCGCCACGATCATCCCGACCCTGGTCATCCCGGTGGCCCTGCTCGGCACGTTCTCCGGCCTGCTCGCGCTCGACTTCACGGTCAACCAGCTCACTCTGTTCGGCATGGTGCTGGCGATCGGCATCGTGGTCGACGACGCGATCGTGGTGATCGAGAACGTCGAACGCATCATGACCGAGGAAAACCTGCCGCCGAAGGAAGCCACCCGCAAGGCGATGGGCCAGATCACCGGCGCCATCGTCGCGATTACCGTGGTGCTGGCGGCGGTGTTCGTGCCCTCGGCCTTCCAGGCCGGTGCCTCGGGCGTCATCTACAAGCAGTTCGCGTTGACGATCGCGGTGTCGATGGGCTTCTCCGCCTTCCTCGCCCTGTCGTTCACGCCGGCGCTGTGCGCGACGATCCTGCGGCCGACCCACGAAGAGAAGAAGAACTTCGTCTATCGCGGCTTCAACCACGTCTTCGATCGCGTCAACACCATCTATCGCGGCCATATCGGCGGCGCGGTGCGGCATGCGCCGACCTGGATGGGCGTCTTCGTGGTGATCTGCATCATCTGCGGCTTCCTGTTCTCACGCCTGCCGACCAGCTTCGTGCCCAGCGAGGACCAGGGCTTCGCCCTGGCCATCGTCTCGCTGCCGCCCGGTGCCTCGCTGCAGCGCACGCAGGGGGTCATGAAGCAGATCCGCGATAAGCTGCACGGCAACGAGAACGTCGACAAGATCTTCCAGATCTCCGGCTTCAGCTTTGTCGGCTCCGGCGAAAACACCGGCATGGCCTTCATCAAGCTCAAGGACTGGGACGAACGCAAGACCACGGCCGATGAGTTCATCCAGCAGGCCAACGGCATCCTGCACGGTATCCGCGATGCGCAGATCTTCGTGGTCAACCTGCCGACGATCCGTGGCCTGAGCCAGTTCGGCGGTATCGACATGTGGCTGCAGGCCCGTGGCGGCCAGAGCCGCGACGAACTGACCCAGGCGCGCAACACGGTGCTTGGCGCGGCGGCGCAGAACAAGGCGCTGGCCGCGGTCCGTCCGAACACGCTGGAAGAAGCACCGCAGATCCAGCTCAACGTCGATCGTGTCCAGGCACAGTCGATGGGCCTGTCGGTCAGCGATATCTACACCGCCATCCAGCTCACCCTGGCGCCGGTGTACATCAACGACTTCGCCTACGCCGGCCGCGTCAAGCGCGTGCTGATGCAGGCCGATACCCAGTACCGTATGGGTCCGGACTCGTTGCAGCACATTTACACGCCAAGCACGCTGGCGGCGGGGACGAACGGCACCACGCCGGTCAGCCCCTCCAACATGATCCCGCTCTCCACCGTGGTCAACACCAAGTGGCAGCTCGCCTCGCCGGCACTCAGCCGCTACAACGGCTACTCGGCGGTGGAAATCGTCGGTAACGAGGGTCCGGGCTACTCCACCGGCCAGGCCATGAACGCGTTGAGCGGCATCATCGAGGACAAGCTGCCAGGTACCTTCGGCTTCGACTGGACCGGCCAGTCCTACCAGGAACTGCTCTCGGGCAATTCGGCGACCGTGCTGCTGATCCTCTCGATCGTCATCGTGTTCCTGTGCCTCTCGGCCCTGTATGAAAGCTGGTCGATCCCGGTGGCGGTACTGCTCGTGGTGCCGCTGGGCATGCTCGGCACGGTGGTCTTCTCGATGCTGCGCGGCCTGCCCAACGACATCTACTTCAAGATCGGCCTGATCACGGTGATCGGCCTGGCCGCGAAGAACGCGATCCTGATCATCGAGTTCGCGGTGGAGCAGCAGGCCCAGGGCAAGACCTTGCGCGAGTCGATCATCGAAGCATCCCACCTGCGTCTTCGCCCCATCCTGATGACCTCGATCGCCTTCATCCTCGGCGTGTTCCCGCTGTTCATCTCGACCGGCGCCGGTGCCAACTCGCGTCACTCGATCGGTACCGGCGTGATCGGCGGCATGCTCTTCGCCACCTTCCTCGGCCTGCTGCTGATCCCGGTGTTCTACGTGTCCGTGCGTCGCCTGCTCGGCGACAAGCTGGACGAGGTCTCGCACAATATGCCGTCGAAACACGACCACCACGACGACCACGGCACTCCGACCGCGAATGGCCCGCAGCCCTTCGACTCCGACCCGCGCCGCGGCTGAGGCAAACGAACCTGTGTCACTTCGACCCCGGCGCAAGCCGGGGTTTTTTTTGGGAGGGCGTGCAGTCAGCCGCTGCGCGGCTTGCGAGTCGGCCGCTGCGCGGCCTGCGAGGCGTAAGTAAGTAGAGCCGCTTGACTGACGTCTTACAGCTCGCGCAGCGAGCGACTTGCAGGCCGCCTGCGGCCGACTTACGCCTTTGTTCCCCCCATGGATCATCCTCGCGTGGTGCGCCGCGTTAACGCAGCATGCCGGGATGCCACTATCCTGTTCGCCTGGTTAGAGATGTTCGAGACGGTTCATGCGCTCCCTACCCCCGCTCAATCCCCTGCTGGCCTTCGAGGCCGCTTCGCGCCACCTGAACTTCACCAAGGCGGCGCGCGAACTGAAT
This sequence comes from uncultured Gammaproteobacteria bacterium, assembly GCA_963847335.1. Taxonomy (GTDB): domain Bacteria; phylum Pseudomonadota; class Gammaproteobacteria; order Xanthomonadales; family Rhodanobacteraceae; genus Luteibacter. The sequence goes on along the minus strand of CAWJZF010000007.1, from coordinate 114,113 downwards.
GTCACGCAGGGCGCCATCAGCCACCAGATAGCCGTACTGGAGGAATACTTCGGCGCGCGGCTGTTCGAGCGGAAAAGCAACCAGCTGGAGCTGACGCCGGGCGCTGCCCTGTACGCCGAGGCCCTGCATGCCGCTTTCGAGGACATGCGGCGGGCGACGACCAACTTCTATGCGACGGCGTCCTTGCGCACGACGCTTACCGTCAAGGGCTATCCGCTCCTGCTCAGCCGCTGGCTGACGCCACGGCTGCCGGCCTTCAGCCGGCAGTACCCCAATATCGATGTCCGCCTGGTGTCCATCTCCGGCGCCAGCCTGGTCGACTTCGAGAACCAGGACATCGACGTTGGCATCCGTTACGGCAGCGGACGCTGGAAGGGACTGACCAGCCATCTGCTGTTCGCGGACGAACTGGTCCCGGTCTGCACCCGGGCCCTCGCGGATAAACTCGACCTGCGTACGCCGCGCGACCTGGCCGGCAAGGTCCTGCTGCAAACCCACGCACGCGCCAGCGACTGGCCGGACTGGTTCCGTTGTGCGGGCGAGACCGACACGTCGGCGCTACGCGAACTCATGTCCTTCGAGGATCTTGGCGTCGTGCTTCGCTTTGCCATCGAAGGCAGCGGCATCGCCATCCTGCAGCGGGCCTATGTGGAAGACGATATCCGCGAAGGACGCCTCGTCGTTCCGTGTGAGCCCGTGCTGCGCCGCGACCTGGGCTATCACCTGGTCACGCCGGTCAACAACGGCAAGGACGCGAAAATCAGGGAATTTACCGACTGGCTGCTCGGCAGTATCGGCCGGGATGGCGAACCGGCCACCGCCTGATCCGTTCCGGGCAGAGGCTCCCTAGTCCCGCGTGAACCTGCCGATCAGCAGACGCGCCTGCTTCAGATGCGGCGCGTCGACCATCTCGCCCTCCAGCTGCAGCACACCCGCCTGCGGATGCGCGGCGAATGCCGCGACAATGGCGCGGGCACGGGCCATCTCGGCCGCCGATGGCGAGAAAGCCTCGTTGATCGTCTCCAGCTGTGCCGGATGAATCGCAAGCATCCCGGAAAAGCCGTCACGGGCGGCCCGCTTCGCCACACGCGCCAGGTTTTCCATGTCCCTGAAATCGGGATGCACGGTCTCGATGGCGATGACGCCGGCCGCATGGGCCGCGAACAGGGCGAGCGATCGGGCGACCTGGTATGGCGCGGTGAACTGCCCGTCTGCCTCACGCGCCGCCGTTGCGCCCATCGCCGAGGACAGATCTTCCGCGCCCCAGGTGAGGCCGATCAAACGATGGGCGACTTCCTGGTAGGTGCCCAGTTCGAACATCGCGGTCGGCGTTTCCGTGGCGATCGGCAGGATCGGAATGTCCGGCAGGCCGAGCTCGTCCAGCAAGGCATCGAGTTGATCGATCGATCGCCGCCCGCATGCTTTGGGCAGGATCAGGCCATCGGGCCGATGGTCGACCAGTGCCGCCAGATCAGCGAGAGTGAGCCCGCTGGCCAGCGGATTGATGCGCACGAAGGTCGGTTTGAGGCGCTCCTCGTGGGCGAGGAAGGATGCCAGCGTCGCGCGCGCTGCCGCCTTACGCTCCGGCGCGACCGAATCCTCCAGGTCGAGGATGACGCCGTCGGCCTGCGACTGCTGCGCCTTTATCATGCGCTCGGGCCGGTCGCAGGGCACGAAGAGCAGCGAACGCAGCTTCATACGGCCCTCCGGTGCAGCAAGGCCGTGCGCAGGCATTCGCAGACCGGCTCGTCGCGCTGATTGAGCAGGCGATGGGCGAAGACGACGATGCCGGCATTCGGACGCGAGCGGCTTTCGCGTACCTCGACCACGTCGGTTTCGGCCCGCAAGGTGTCGCCGAGAAAGACCGGATGCGGCGTGCGTATCTGGTCGAAACCGAGGTTGGCCACCATCGTGCGCAGCGTCGTGTCGCCCACGGTGAGGCCGACCAGCAGACTGAAACTGAAGGTGCTGTTGACGACGATGCGGCCGAATTCGCTGGCACGCGCGTACTCCGCATCCAGGTGCAGGGGCTGCGGATTGTGCGTAAGCGTCGAGAACAGCAGGTTATCGGTTTCCGTGACCGTCCGACGGATATCGTGGACGATATGGTCGCCGACGGTGAACTGTTCGAAGTAGCGGCCAGCCATGCGGGTCTCCCCTTAAGCGAGGTAGTGCCGGAAAAACTCCAGGGTGCGCGACTGCGCCAGTTCATAGGCCTTCATGTCGAAGGTCGGCCGTTCCTCGCAGCCGAAACCGTGGTGTGCAGCCTGATAGACGAAAATCTCCACGCCGGGCTGCGCCGCACGAATGGCCTCGACGTCGTCGAGCGAGATCGAATGATCCACTTCGCCGAAATGCATCTGCACCGGGATCCGCGGGGTCTCGTTCCTGTCCGCGGCGATGCCGCCGCCGTACCAGGCCACCGAGGCGGCGAACCGGTCGCTGCGCGTCGCGCCCCACCAGGCCACGCGGCCACCCCAGCAATAACCGATGATGCCGACCTTGCGCGTACCGAACACCGCCCTCGCCGCTTCGATATCGGCCACGGGACCGCCCTCGGGCAAGGCCGCGCGCAAGGCGAAACCTTTCTGCAGGTCTTCGTCGCTGTAACCAAGCTCGACGCCGCGTTCGACCCGGTCCAGCAACGCCGGCGCGATCACCGCGAAACCCGCCGCGGCCAGCTGGGCGCAGGCGTAGCGCATATGGCTGTTGACGCCGAAAATTTCCTGCGTCACCACGAGGCAATGTTTCGCGTCCTCGGGGCCATCGCGCCAGGCCGCCATTTCGTGACCGTCCGCGGCCTTGATATCGATCCAGTGACCCACGACTCATCTCCTTTCGTTACGGTGCATGTGTGGCGATCGTAGGCAGCGCATGACGCCCGCACCATGGACAAAATCCAATCCACGCATGAGCGAAAGTCATATGGGGAACGGGGAACGGTGCAGTTCGCGGAGAACCTGCGCCCCTTGGTCCCTCACAGGGTGAAAACACCAAGGCAGCCGCACCCTCGCACGTTCCCCGTTCCCCGTTCCCGGCTCCACTAGAACTTGAACGAGATCTCGCCGCCGACGACCGTGGCATTCGGGTATTTCTTCGCGGTGAACGCGCCCGGATGCATCAGGTACTGGAAGTCCGGGGTCAGGAACATCCAGGGCGTGATCTGGATCCTGTAGGACAGGTCGATGTACTTCTCCGCGCCGTAGTAGTCGAAGTCCGGGTTCTTCTCGATCTCGGCGTCGAGCTTGCGCTTGTTGAGGTTGGACTTGGCCCAGCCGAGGCTGAGGACATCGTCCGCGCGGCTGGCGATGGGGCCGAGGAAGACGAAGCCCAGCGAATCGTAGCTCGCGATCTGGGACGTGCCACGGTTGCCTTCGGTGAAGTTGCCGAACAGGACCAGGCCACGGCTTGCCTGCGGGCCAATGCCCCAGACCATCTGCTCGAGCGAGATCCAGCCGCTGTAGCGGCCCGTATGCATGATCTTCGCGTTGACGACGTCCGGCGCCTTGCTCGAGTCGTAATAGCCACCGATCTTGTAGTGGCCGACGAGGTTTTGCGGCCCGAGGCTTGCGTTCCAACCCAGTTCGCTGAGGTAGATCTCACCGGTCTTGCCACGACGATCCAGCCGGAAGCCCTGGTCCGGATCGGTGAAACGCGTCGGATTGACGTCGAACACCGCCGCCTTCAGATAAACCTGCGGCGTGATGAAGCCGGTGATCCGCGCGCCCAGCTGCGCGCCGGGCGGGTTCTGGAAACCGCTTGAGTCGGCCGCCAGCGAATTGGGGTGGCCGCAGAAACCCTGGTTCAGGAAACTGCAAAGGATCGGGCTGTAGTCGAATTCCGCCGCGGAGGGGAAGTAGCCGATCTGGTAGCTCAGGCGCCCCTTCAGCAGGCTCTGCTTGAAGCTCATGTTGGCCAGACGGAAGTTTTCGCCTTCGCCGTAGTTGCTCATGATGGTCACGCGCGTGCCCGCCAGGAGCGACGCATTGGAGCCGTAGCGATCGGAGACGGCGAAGGTGAACGTGCCACCGTCGATCGACATCAGCTTCTGCAAATCGAAGTTGGCGCCGAGGATGACCTGGTTATTGGTCGACGTGCCGGTCTTCGCACCGCCGTTGACGATGGCCGCGCTCTGCACCTGGTAATTGGAGAAGATATCGATCCCCTCCCTGGTGAGCTTTGTGCGCAAACCGCCCCAGTCGCCGGTCATGCCGGCCTGGTGCATCCAGTCGGTGGACGGCGGCGCGGGCGAATCGATCGCGACCTGCGGCGGCGAATCGTCAGCACGGGCATTGGCCGGGTACATTGCCGCGGCCAGGATCGTGCAGGCGGCGATGGCGCCTGTACCGGCCATACGACGAACCGGTGAATTTCGTTGTTTCAACATTGGTCTCTACTCCCCCCCTTCAGGGACTTGATGTTGTCTGGCTTCCCCCCTCTACCCGTGTCGATCCCTGTCGATCCGTGACATGCCAGTGGGAGTGGCCAATCGTTTTTTTGACGCAGTAACCCTGGCGGGCGCGAGCCCGCCGAAAAGCAAAACAGTGATGTCGGTAAGGCCTTGGGCTGGCGACTAGCTCTTGGTCATGTTGGCGAGCGCCTGTTCGGCCTTGCGCTCGTAATAGCCCCACAGCAGTCGCAGCAGGCGTGGATTGAACGGTACCGCGTGCGCAATCGGCCGCTTCCTCCGGCTTCAGCTGCAGCGCGCCGCCGAGGATTTCGGCCTCGACCTGCTTGCGTGCGTTCTCCTCGAAGAACGTGCTGCGGAAGAAAGCGATTTCCGCGCTTTCGCCGACGACGACACTGCCGTGGCCACGCATCTGCACCGCGACATTGTTGCCGAGCTTCGCCGACAGCGAGGCGGCCTGCGGATCGGAAACGACCAGGCGCGGGTCGTCCCAGGTCGGCACGCCGGTATAAAGAAACGCACCGTGCAGGAACACCGGCACGATGTCCCGCCCGGCAATACCGAGCAGGGTCGAGTGCTGCGCGTGCAGATGGGTGACGCTCATGATCTCGGGGCGATCGCGATGGATCTGCGTATGAATACGCCACTCGAGCGGAATCTCGCCACCCGGATGCTCGAGGATCTCGCCATCGATATGGAATACGAAGACGTCTTCCGGTTTGACCGTCGCCTTTTCCGAACCCGCACCCGGGCTCAGCAGCACGCGGTCGGTACCGGGCACGCGGATGGACACGTGGCCGAACATGCCGATGGAGCCCTGGAGGCTCAACATCTTGCACATGACCGCTGTTTTCTTGCGAAGCTCGGCCTCGCTCTCGACGGGGAGGGCTTCGGTGATCGCGTCTTGCATGGGACTTGTTCCTCGACTGAATGGGCCTTATCGACCGGACGGCCAATGGCTTTAGTGAATAATTTTTTAGTGAATGACGTTTGCCGCCGCGGCCTTTTCTTCGAGACGAAAACCGCGGAAGCGACGGAAGCAGAAATACAGGAGCAGGCAGGCACCGATGGATCCGGCTACCAGCGGCACCAATGGCGCCAGGAAGAGCTGCGGCAGCGGTATATGACGCGCGATGAGCCAGCCGCCTGCGATGGGCCCTACCGTGGAGGCGATGCGGCCGATGCCGCTGGCCCAGCCCGCGCCCTTGGAACGAATGCTCGTGGGATAGATCATGCCGGTGACGGCATTCATGCCCAGCTGGCTGCCGAGTACGCATGCGCCGGTAAGGAAGACCACGAAGGTCAGGCCGACATGCGACAGGCCAGGCGTGCCGATCGAAGCGACGACCGGACAGCCGATGATGAAGTATCCGGCGATGGCGACCATGCCCCAGCGGTCGATCAGACGACTGATGATCAAGCCACCAACGATGCCGCCGACGTAGTACGCCGCCTGGGTCACCGCGGTCTGGTCGCTGGTCAGCCCGGCGGCGCGGAACAGGGTCGGCATCCAGCTGTTGACGAAGAAGTTGACGATCAGCGCCGCGGAGAACAGCAGCCAGACCAGGGGTGTGATCCAGCTCAGACCATCGGCGAACAGCAGCGACGGCGAAAAGCTGTTCACACCCTGGCGTGTCGTGGTCGTCACCAGCCGGGTGTGATCGGTGATCGCCGAGGTCGGGCCGGATCTGCGCCGCCAATCGCGCCGCCTGCACGTTCGCACCCTTCTTGGTGACCAGGAACTTGATCGACTCGGGCAGGTAGAAGTACAGCGCAACGGCCAGGATCAGCGGACTGATGCCACCGACAAAGAAGAAGGCTTGCCAGCCGAAGTGGGACTGCAGCGTGGTCGCCACCACCGAAGGCAGGATGCCACCGACGGCCAGGCCCATGAACATGATGATGATCAGCGTCGCGCGCAACCGTTTGGGTGCGTACTCGGCATTCAGCGCGACGGTGTTCGGTAGCAGACCGCCCAGGCCGATACCCGAGACGAAACGCAGGATCAGGATCGCGTTGAGCCCGGGCGCAGCCACCATCATCAGCGTGAACAGGCCATAGACGATGGTCGAAAGAAGGATCGCGGTACGCCGGCCGAAGCGGTCGCCGACGTAACCGAACAGCGGACCACCCAGGGCCATGCCGACCAGGCCCGCACTGAACACCGGCCCGAGATCCGCGGGCGGGAAGTGCCAGGCCCGGATCAGTTCCGGCGCGGCATAGGACATGGCAGCCAGGTCGAACCCGTCCGCGCACTGCACCAAGAGCGAAAGCACGACAATCCGGATAACCAGGGCACCGAGTTTCTGGCCATCGACAAGCGAGTCGATCTCGATGGACGCAGCCGTCGTCATGACCGGCTCGCCAGGAACTGCTGGACGTTTCCTTCGACGATGGCACGGGTGATCTCTTCGCCCAGACCGGCCGCCTCGACCGTCCTGACCGGATCATGGTCGCCGAGCAGGAAGGGATAGTCGCTGCCCATCAGCACGCGGTCGGCGCCATGCTTGTCGATCACCAGGCGCAAGCTCGCCTCGTCGAAGGTCAGCGCGTCCACATAAAGCATGCGCGCATATTCGCTGGGCGGCCGGCTGATCTTCTCGCGCATCTCGTTGCGTACGGCAAAGCCCTTGTCCACGCGACCGAGCACATGGGCGAAAGCGCCGCCGCCGTGCGCGAAGCAGATCCGCAGGCCGGGCACCCGGTCCATGATGCCGCCGCAGATAAGGCGGGTCATCGCCAGCGCGGTCTCCAGGGGGTTGCCGACGATATTGGGCAGGTAGTACTGGGTCAGGCGATCGGCGCCGATCAGGGGCTGCATCGGATGGACGAAGACCGCCGTTCCCGTATCGCGACAGGCTTCGAAGAATGGCAGCAGCAACGGATCGTCGAGGTCGCGACCCGCCGGGCAGGTACCGATCTGCACGGCGCGCATCTTCAGCGTTTCGCTGAGGAAACGCAGTTCGGCGATGGCGAGGTCCGGGTCCTGCAACGGCACCGTACCCATGCCGGCGAAGCGTGTCGGGTTCGTCTCGACCAGGTCGGCGATGTGCTGGTTGAGGAATCGCGCGACCGCCTGCCCGGCCTTGGGCGGCGCCCAGTAGCAGCTGAGCATCGGGATCGGCGAGATCACCTGCAGATCGACGCCCTGCTGGTCCATGTCACGCAGGCGTGGCTCGAGCGACCAGAAACGGGCGTTGAGCTTCATGACGACCTTGTCGCCCATCATGAGGGTCGCCGAATCGGCGTTCTCGGCGATCAGCCGCGGCCAGCGGCCTGGGCCGTACTCGGCCGCCCAGTCGGGGAGTTTGGACGGCGGGGGAATGATGTGGGTATGGAAATCGACGCGCATATCAGATGCCTTTGTGCTGCTGTCGGGAAGAGTCGGTCAGCGTTTTGCGTGCCGCGCCAGGAAAGCCAGGGAACGTTCCCGGGCCAGCGCGGCCGACTTCGGTTCGTAGAACTGCCGGTCGTTGCAACTGAAGCCGTGCTCGGTACCGGGATAGAGATGCATGTCGATCTCCGGATGGGCGGCGCGGATCTTCTCGACGTCGGTCAGCGGGATGTATTCGTCGTGCTCGGCAAAGTGCAGGAGTACCGGCGCGTGCAGCGCCTCGTCGGCATGGCCGGCGATCTGCGCGCCGTAATAACCGACCGCGCAGACAACGCCTTTCAACCGCGCCGCCGCCAGGTAGGCAAGCGAGCCACCCCAGCAATAGCCGAGCGTGGCGACGGCGCCGAACGGCGCCACCGTGTCGATGGCTGCCTGCACATCGAGCATGGTCTGGTCGAGGTTGAGGCGCGCGCGCAGTTCACGACCCTTTTGCATGCCGGCCGGGTCATAGCCCAACGCCACGCCACGCTCGACCCGGTCGAAGATCGCCGGTGCGATCGTGTAGTAACCGTCCGCAGCGTACTGGTCGGCCATGTCCCGGATATGACTGTTTACGCCGAAGAATTCCTGCAACATGACCAGCGCGCCAACCACGGCGCCCTCCGGCTTTGCCACATAGGCGGACAGCGTGTGTCCGTCGCTAGCGATGATGTCGATGGTATTGCCCACGCCTGTGACTCCTTCAACTCAAGCAAAAGACAAACCGGAAATACCGGTTTTCTCGTCGAAACCGCTGGTCACGCGCTTGCCGATCAGGTCGCGCAGGGTTTCGGATGTGCCGCCGCCGAGCGTGCCGTAACGCGCACCGCGATACAGGCGCGAGACCACGCTGTCGTCGGTGAAACCGAAGCCGCCATGGATCTGCAATGCCTCGCTGGTGACTTCGAGCGACATCTCGTTGCAACGGATCTTCGCCGTCGCCGCAAGCAGCGGATCGGGAAAGGGATCGGCCGAAAGGCAGGCCCGGTACAGCAGCCCGCGCGCGGCTTCGATGGCGATGAACATATCGGCCAGCTTCCAGCGCATGCCCTGGAAGTCGCCGATCGAACGACCGAAGGCCTTGCGCTTGCCCGCGTAGGCCACCGCTTCGTCGAAGGCGCCTTCGGCCAGGCCAAGCGAGATGCTCGGATTCAGGCAGCGCTGGGTGTTGAACGCGGAGAGCAGCGACTTCAGGCCCGACTGACGCACGACCAGCTGGTCGATCGGGATGACGCAATCGGTCAGCGTCATCTCATGAAGATTCTCGCCGCCGAGCGTATGAACCTTCGAGGTCAGTTCCAGGCCCGGCGTACCCCGTTCGACCAGGGCGCAACCGATGCCGTCGAGGCCGGGCTGGCCGTCGACACGCGTAAAGACGACGAACAGGCCCGCCTCTTCGGCGCGACTGATCAGCGACTTGGTCCCGTTGAGCACCACCTTGTCGCCCTGGATCTGGGCATTGGTGGTGTAGCTCGCCACGTCGGTTCCGGCATGCGGTTCGGTCAGGCAGATCGACAGCACGCAATCGCCGGTGCAGACCGCCGGTAACACCTGCTGCTTGATGCGCTCGGGAGCGAAGGCCGAAATCACCCGGGTCTGGGTGCCGACCTCGCCCAGCACCGCCATCGCGGTGATGTAGCAACCCTTGGCGATTTCCTCGAGGACCAGGGCGGTGTCGAAGACGCCCAGTTCGGAACCGCCGTATTTCTTCGCCACGGCCATGCCGAGCACGCCGATATCGGCCAGCTTGCGCATGTTTTCCCAGGGGAAAGAACCATCCAGCAGTTCCTTGCCGCGGCCCTTGAACTCGCCCTGGACGAGTTCGCGGACCAGGCCGAGCCTGTGACGCTGTTCTTTGCTGAGCACGATACCGTGCGGCGACGCCGTCTGGCGCTGTGTCGTGATGTCAGACATTGCGGCTGGTTACTCCGTCCACGAGGCTTTCAATGCTGGTGAAGACGGACGCACCGACGCCGCGAAGCGCCGACATCTTCGAGGCGATGGTTCCGCGACCGCCCTGTACCAGCGCACCGGCATGACCCATGGTCACGCCCTCGGGCGCCGAGGAGCCGGCCAACAGCACGAACACCGGTTTGATGAAGTTCAGCCGCGCGATTTCCGCGGCGAGCTCTTCTTCTTCGCTGCCGCCGATCTCGCCGAGCACCAGGACCGCCCGCGTGTTCACGTCGTTATGGAAGAAGGGCAGCAGTTCGGCGAAGCGCATGCCTTTTACCGCGTCGCCGCCGACACCGATCCATGCCGACTGGCCGATGCCGCGGCTGGCAAGACGGAAACAGGTCTCGTAGGAGAGCGTCCCGCTTTTCGACATCACGCCCATACGGTCCGGGCAACAGCGAGACATCGGGTATGAAGCCGAGCTTCATCTTGTTCGGAATGGCCAGCCCCGGTGTCGACGGTCCGATCCAGACCGCGCCGTGTTCCTTGACCCGCGCGCAGGCGATCATGGCGTCACGGACAGGCATGCCTTCGGACGGCGAGACGATCAGTTTCAGTCCGGCCTTCAACGCCTCGGTCACCGCGGACAGCACGTCCATCGGCGGCACCAGGGTGATGCTTGCCTCGGCGTCCGTTGCGGCGACCGCTTCGTGGCAGGTACCGAACAGCGGAATATCGGAGTTCCCCCGACGCGCGCTGGCGCCGGCGATACCGCCAACGACGTTGGTACCGTACTGCTTCATCAGCTCGGCGTGGCGACTGCCCATGCGGCCGGTGGCACCTTGCACGATCACTTTCGTCGCCGGATCGAGATGAAAGCCGTTCATGCCGTCACCCCCGCCTGCTCGATCGCCAGTTTCAAAGCCTTGTCCAGATCCAGTTCCACGGTGATGGGGCGACCCGATTGCTCGATGCGCAACCTGGCCGCCTCGAAGTTGTTGCCGATCAGGCGAGCGACGACGGGCACCTTGATCTCCGGCACCGCGTCCAGCGCTTCAAGCAGCAGCTGTGAAAATTCGCCGAGATCGGTGATGCCGGCGAAAACGTTGACCAGCACGACCGAGATATCGGGCCCCTGGGTGAATTGCTTGAGGACTTCGATCAGGCGTGCCGGGCTGCCGCGTAACTGCCCCGTGCGCACGTCGCAAAAGTTGTAGGGACGGCGGCCGGCCTGCAGCATTTCATCGATCAGCATCATGCTCAGGCCCGCACCGGTGGTGAGGAGTCCCACCTGGCCGTGCGCATCGATGCCGACGTAATCGAAATCGTGGTCGAGCTTGAACACCGATTCGCGGTAGGCCTCCGGACGAGCACGCACGATGCGCTCCAGCTCGGGCTGACGCGGAAAGGCACTCTCGTCGATGCCCAGCTTCATGTCGCCGGCGATCCAGGAGCCGTCGGCGAGGATGAACAGCGGATTGATCTCGAGCAGGGTCGCGTCGAAATCGATGAACATCCGCGCGAGCCCGGCGATCGCCGACTGGAGCGGCGACTGCAGGTCGGCCGGAAGGCCGGCCAGCAACGATGAGGCGGCCGCGACCAGCGATGCCTCATCGGGTGGCGAGATCGCCGACAGCATCGTGCCCGCATGCTCTTCCACATCCATGCCGCCATCGGCCGATAGCAGGACGCGTACGCCACGTTCCGCCGCATCGACCATGAAAGCCAGGTAGACCTCGCGGACGAAATCGACCTTCTGCTCAACGCGGAAGCCGGCGATCTTGTGGCCCTTGATGGACTTATCGGCGTGGGCGCGGATGAAGTCGGCCGCTTCGCCGGAAGAATCGGCGAAACCCACGCCGCCAGCCTTGCCGCGTCCACCGACGCCGACCTGCGCCTTCACTACCCAGCCGCCCGGCCCTGCCAGGTTCAGGCCTTCGACGGACCGCGAATCGACGAAGACACCCGCCGGCACCGGGATGCCCCAGCCGCGGGCGAGTTCCTTCGCGTCATGCTCAAGTAAAAGCACGTTCAAGCCTCTCTACTGAATACGTTGATCCGGAGAGACGCGTTGGTCGCGACGTTTCCGGTACTGGATACGAAAGTAGAGAAAAGCCCGCGGCTTGCACACGGATGATTTGGCATCGGGGTATGAGTAAAGCTAATTTCGATGCATGACGGTGGCAAGATTGTCGCGTGTCGGTTTATCGACACTTGCATTCCTGGCTTCGTCTGGCTCGCCCTCATCCGCCCTTCGGGCACCTTCTCCCGCCGGGAGAAGGGCTGATTGTCGTGGTCAAGATCCGTGGCTTGTCTCCCTCGCCCGGAGGGAGAGGTCTGGGGTGAGGGGAGCCAGGGTGCCACTTCGTGTGGGGAATGAGCGCAAAAAAAACCCGGCCACCTCGCGGCAGCCGGGCTTTCTTAACGACTGACTCAGCGCAGGCCGGTTTCGGCGCGCGCGATCACCAGGCGCTGGATCTCGCTGGTGCCCTCATAGATCTCGGTGATCTTGGCATCGCGGAAATAGCGCTCCAGCGGCATTTCCTTCGAATAACCCATGCCGCCGTGGATCTGCACCGCCTGGTGGGTGATCCACATCGCCGCTTCGGAAGCGACCAGCTTGGCCATCGAAGCCTCGGTGCCGAAGCGGCCGCCATTCTTCTCGGTCTGGCCCTTGGTCCATGCGGCGCGCAAGGTCAGCAGGGTCGCCGCGTCGAGCTTGCACTTCATGTCGGCGATCTTTGCCTGGGTCATCTGGAAGGTACCGATCGGCTGGCCGAAGGCCTTGCGGTCGCGCGACCACTGCAAGGTCGCCTCATACGCCGCGCGGGCGATGCCGACGGCCTGCGAGGCGATACCGATGCGGCCGGCGTCGAGCACGCCCATGGCAATGGAGAAGCCCTTGCCTTCGGCGCCGAGCATGTCTTCCTTCGGGCAGACATAGTCGCTGAACTCGATTTCGCAGGTCGCCGAGGCGCGGATGCCGAGCTTCGGCTCGACCTTGCCCGCGTGGAAACCGGCGCGTTTGGTGTCGATGATGAAGGCCGACACGCCCTTGGCGCCGATACCCGGCGTGGTCACCGCGAACAGCACGATGTAGCCGGCCACCGGGCCGGAGGTGATCCAGCTCTTCTTGCCGTTGATCACCCAGTCGCCGTCGGCATTCTTCACCGCGCGCGTATGCATGTTCGACGCATCGGAGCCGGACTGCGGCTCGGTCAGCGCATAGGCGCCGATCGCCTCGCCCGAGGCGATCGCGCGCACGTACTTCTGCTTCTGCTCTTCGGTGCCGTTCTTCAGGATGCCGTTGCAGAACAGCGAGTTGTTCACCGACATGATCGTCGAGGTGGCCGCGTCGGCCGCGGCGATCTCGATCATCGCCAGCACGTAGGCCACCGGGTCCATGCCCGCGCCGCCGTAGGCTTCAGGCACCTCGATGCCCATCAGGCCGAGCTGGCCCATTTCGCGGATATTCTCCAGCGGGAATTCACCCTTGGCGTCCAGTTCGGCGGCGACCGGGGCGATCCGCTTCTGCGCGAAGTCGCGGGCGATGGACTGGATCGACAGCTGGTCGTCGGTATAACGGAAATCCATGAAGCTACTCCTGGTGCCGGCAGGGCCGGCAGGTTTGGCCTAAAACAGCCCACTATTGTAACGGCCGTTCGAGCTCCTTCCGGTGTGCACTGCAACATCCGCTTGACGCCCCGACATCCTCGGCCTAGCCTTACGCATCTTTATATCGCGATAAAAGGATGCGGCATGGACTTGTCGACGGCATCCACCGTCCTGCGTCTGCTCGCCGACCCGACCCGGGTGCGCCTGCTCGCCCTGCTGGAGCGCGAGGAACTGACCGTGGCCGAACTGGCCGCGGTGCTGCACCTTGCCCAGCCGCGCGTCTCCACCCACCTGGCCAAGCTCAAGGACGCCGAACTGGTCCGTGACCGCCGGGCCGGCGTGTCCGCCTATTACCGCACCAATGGCGAGGCCGACCCACACCTGCTGGTCCTGGTCCGCTCGCTGCGCGAGAGCATCGACGACGCCCTGCTCCGCGAGGACGCCGAACGGCTGCCGCCGGTGCTGGCCCAGCGCGCCCGCGCCGAGGGCTGGGCCGATACCGTGGCCGGCGATATGGAACGGCATTACTCGCCCGGCCGCACCTGGGAGACCGTGGCGCGCTCGCTCTTGCAGTTGCTGGAAACCGGCGACGTGCTCGACATCGCCTCCGGCGACGGCATGACCGCCGAACTGCTGGCGCCACACGCACACTCGATCGTCTGCGTGGATTCCAGCGAGCGCGTCGCCCATGCCGCGCGCGAACGCCTCAAATCCTTCACCAATGTCGAAGTGCGCCAGGGCGACATGCACGCGCTGGACCTCGGCGACAACCGCTTCGACCTGGTCTTGTTGCTGCACGCCCTCACCTATTCGGACAACCCGGCCAGGGTTTTCGCCGAGGTCGCTCGCGTCCTCAAGTCCGGCGGCCGCGTCCTGGCCGCCACGCTCGGCGCCCACGACCATCGGGCGGTAGTCGAACCCTTCGACCATCGCAACCTCGGCTTCCGTCGCGACGAGCTGACCGCGATGGCGAAGAAAGCCGGGCTGGAAGTCGTCAGTTGCACCCGTCTGAGCCGCGAGCGCCGTGCGCCGCATTTCGAAGTCATCAGCCTGCTGGCACGCAAACCATGAGCACACTCCCCTGGATCCACCCGGACCGCGTCGCCCTGCTCGAAAAAGCATTGAGCGAGCGCATTCTTATCCTCGACGGCGGCATGGGCACCATGCTGCAGGGCCACCAGCTCGACGAGGGCGGTTACCGCGGCGAGCGTTTCGCCGGCGGCCATGACAGCGTGCATGCGCACGATCATCCGGGCGAGTGCGACCTCAAGGGCAACAACGACCTGCTCACCTTGACCCAGCCGGCCATCATCCGCGGCGTGCACGAGGCTTATCTCGAAGCCGGCGCCGACCTGGTCGAGACCAATACCTTCAATGCCACGCGGATCAGCCAGGCCGACTACCACCTCGAGCACCTGGTGCCGGAGCTCAATACCGAAGGCGCACGGCTGGCCCGCGCCGCCTGCGACGCGATGACCGCGAAGACGCCGGACCGTCCACGCTTCGTGATCGGCGTGCTCGGCCCCACCAGTCGCACCGCGTCGATTTCGCCGGACGTCAACGATCCGGGCTACCGCAATGTCACCTTCGAAGAACTCGGCAAGAACTACACCGAGGCCGCCGGTGCGCTGATCGATGGCGGCGCCGACGTGATCATGGTCGAGACCATCTTCGACACGCTCAATGCCAAGGCCGCGCTGTTCGCCTTGAGCGAACTGTTCCGCGCGCGCGGCGGACGCATGCCGGTGATGATCTCCGGCACCATCACCGACCGCTCCGGCCGCACCTTGTCGGGCCAGACCGCCGAAGCTTTCTATTACTCGGTGGCGCATATCCGCCCGCTGTCCGTGGGCCTGAACTGCGCACTCGGCGCGGAAGACCTTCGCCCGCACGTGCAGACCTTGTCCCGCGTCGCCGAGAGCTTCATCAGCACCCATCCCAACGCCGGCCTGCCGAACGCGTTCGGCGAGTACGACGAAACCCCGGAGCAGATGGCCGAAGTCATCGGCGGCTTCGCCCACGACGGCCTGCTCAACCTGGTCGGCGGCTGTTGCGGCACGACCCCGGCTCACATCAAAGCCATCGCCGAAGCCGTGCGTCCGTACGCGCCGCGCGACTGGAAGAACAAGGTAAGCGACGCAGCATGAGCGATATCCGCCACACCCGCCTCTCCGGCCTCGAGCCGCTGGTACTTACCCCGGACCTGCTCTTCGTCAATGTCGGCGAACGCACCAATGTCACCGGCTCCGCGCAGTTCAAGAAACTGATCAAGGAAAACCGCTACGAGGAAGCCGTCGACGTCGCCCGCCAGCAGGTGGAGAACGGCGCGCAGATCATCGACATCAACATGGACGAAGGCCTGATCGATTCCGAAGCGGCGATGACCCGCTACGTGAACCTGATCTCCTCCGAGCCGGACATCGCCCGCGTTCCCTTCATGATCGACTCTTCGAAATGGAGCGTGATCGAGGCCGGCCTGCGCTGCCTGCAGGGCAAGGGCGTGGTCAACTCGATCTCGATGAAGGAAGGCGAGGAAGCCTTCCTCTACCACGCACGCAAGGTGCAGCAGTACGGCGCCGCCTGCGTGGTGATGGCCTTCGACGAACAGGGCCAGGCCGATACCTGCGCGCGCAAGGTGGAGATCTGCTCGCGCGCCTACGAACTGCTGACCACGGAGCTGGACTTCCCGCCCGAGGACATCATCTTCGACCCGAACATCTTCGCCGTCGCCACCGGCATCGAGGAACACAACAACTACGCGGTCGACTTCATCGAGGCGACGCGCGAGCTGAAGAAGCGTTTCCCGTCCTGCCATATCTCCGGCGGCGTCTCCAACGTCTCGTTCTCCTTCCGCGGCAACAACGTCGTGCGCGAGGCGATCCATTCGGTGTTCCTGTACCACGCGATCGCCGCCGGCATGGACATGGGCATCGTCAACGCCGGCGCGCTGGCGATCTATGACGATCTTCCGGAAGAACTGCGCGAGCGCGTCGAGGATGTGATCCTCAATCGCCGTGACGACGCCACCGAGCGCCTGCTCGAGATCGCCGACCGCTACAAGGGCGGCAAGGTCGAGGCCGTCGTCGAAACCCAGGCCTGGCGTGAGAAACCCGTGCGCGAACGCCTCAGCCACGCCCTGGTGCACGGCATCGACCAGTACGTGGTCGAGGACACCGAGGAGGCGCGCCAGCTGTCCAGCCGCCCGCTCGACGTCATCGAAGGCCCGCTGATGAGCGGCATGAACGTGGTCGGCGACCTGTTCGGCGCCGGCAAGATGTTCCTGCCCCAGGTCGTCAAATCCGCCCGCGTGATGAAGAAGGCCGTCGCCCACCTCATCCCCTTCATCGAGGAAGAGAAGCTGCGCACCGGCGATGCCGGCAAGAACAACGGCAAGATCGTCATGGCCACGGTCAAGGGCGACGTCCACGACATCGGCAAGAACATCGTCGGCGTGGTGCTTCGCTGCAATAACTTCGAGGTGATCGACCTCGGCGTGATGGTGCCGACACAGAAGATCCTCGACGTCGCCCGTGCCGAGAACGCCGACATCATCGGCCTGTCCGGCCTGATCACGCCGTCGCTGGAGGAAATGAGCCAGGTCGCGCGCGAAATGCAGCGCCAGAACTTCCACGTGCCGCTGATGATCGGCGGTGCGACCACGTCGCGCGCGCACACCGCGCTGCGCATCGAGCCGCACTACAAATCGCCCACCGTCTGGGTGAAGGACGCCTCGCGCGCGGTCGGTGTCGCCCAGTCCCTGGTCAGCAAGGACCTGGTCGATGCCTTCATCGAGAAGATCCGCGCCGAATACGCCGACGTACGCGAGCGCCATCGCGACCGCGGCCCCGGCAAGCAGCTGGTGCCGCTGTCCAAGGCACGCGGCCAGCGCTATACCTGCGACTGGACAAGCTATGCGCCGCCCGTGCCGAACGCACCGGGCATCACCGTGTTCGCCGACTACGACCTGGCGGAACTGCGCGGCTATATCGACTGGACCCCGTTCTTCCAGGCCTGGGAGCTGGCCGGAAAGTTCCCGGCCATCCTCGACGACGACGTCGTCGGCCCGCAGGCGCGCGACCTGTACAAGGACGCCCAGGCCATGCTCGACCGCCTGATCGCCGAAAAATGGCTGACCGCGAAGGGCGTGATCGGCTTCTGGCCGGCGGCCAATATCGGCGACGATATCGAGGTCTACGCCGAGCACGGCGGCAAGAAGCTCGCCACCCTGCACCACCTGCGCCAGCAGGTCGACAAACCCGCCGAGCGCCCAGACTTCTGCCTGGCCGACTTCGTCGCGCCCAAGGCCAGCGGCGTCAAGGACTGGGTCGGCGGCTTCGCCGTCACCGCCGGCATCGGCATCGACGAGCACATCGCCCGCTTCGAGGCCGACCACGACGACTATTCCTCGATCCTGCTCAAGGCCCTGGCCGACCGCCTCGCCGAGGCCTTCGCCGAACGCCTGCACGAACGCGTGCGCAAGGAGTTCTGGGGCTACCAGCCCGACGAGTCGCTGGACGGCACGGCCCTGATCGACGAAGCCTACCGCGGCATCCGCCCTGCCCCCGGCTACCCCGCCTGCCCCGAGCACACCGAGAAAGGCACCTTGTTCGATCTGCTGAGCGCCCCGGCCAACACCAGCATCGAACTCACCGAAGGCTACGCGATGTTCCCCACCGCGGCGGTCTCCGGCTGGTACTTCTCCCACCCCGACAGCCAGTACTTCGTCGTCGGCCGCCTCACCCGCGAACAGGTCGCCGACTACGCCAAGCGCAAGAGCTGGGACCTGACCGAAGCCGAACGCTGGCTGGCCCCGTACCTCGACTACGACCCGGAATAAGCTCGAGGCGAAACGACAGCAGCCTCCCCCACCGTCGTCCCTGCGTAGGCAGGGACCCAGTGGGCTCAGTGTCCGACCGAATGCGAGAGCCTGCAAAAACAGCGTATTCCTGCGCGCGGTCGCTCGATGAGGAGGGCGGCCACTGGGTCCCTGCCTACGCAGGGACGACGGTGAGGTTTCGCTGAGACGTCGGTCGGAACATCGTGCGCCTGTCCTAACCCAACCCCAACCACCGCCCACACCACCCCTGGAATATCCCTCCCAGGACCTCGGCGCGCCGGCACTCCTCACGAAGCTCGGCCACATCGCAAACAGCCCTGGGAAGCCCGCCGGCCCGGGCCGGCCGCAACGCATCGATATCGCTGTCCCATCGGCCATGGACAAACCGGCTGCGACGAACCCCCAGCTGGCCCAACCGTCCGTGCCAGTGGGCGAATTCCGCCAGGCACCCTGGCGATTCGGCGAAATGCCCGGCGACAAGCTCGTTGAGCATGTCCAGCTTCAATTTCAACGTCAGCGAATCGACGATCGGCATCAACAGCTCGAACTCGGGCGAGTCGACCAGCCGGCACAGGCACAACCCCACGTGATATTCCATCTCGCCGACGGCGAGAACGATACGGCCAAGCATCTCGCTGGCGACATCGCGCGGCTCGATAAGAGCAGTAGCGGTAGTCATAACGGTCCTTGTCTGGAGGCCGCCACCCACAGCGGGTGGCGGACGTGCCAGGTTGACGAACCGGTTACAGAGGAACCCGGCAGGGCCGAAGCCCTCCCGGCACGCCCGCCATAAGCTTATGGCAAAGCAACACCGCAACGCTAAAAAACGTCGTCACGGCGCTTTGGACCCTCTGTAAACACGGGTCGTCAAACCCGGTCGCAGATATGCAGCGACCCAGAAATCATCGCACATTGATCCCCGAGAACAACCAGAATTCGATCATCCCGTGCCGCGACCTGTACCACTGACTTGTAGGAGCTCACCCTGTGAGCGAGTCCTTTGAGGCCATGCATTTCAGATCGCGAGCTTCGAAGCCCCCGCTCCTCAAACCTCACTCTCAACCAACTTTCGCCGCTTAGCATCCCGCATATGCACCACAAGGTTGTACACCGAGACAAACGCCGGAAAGAAGTTCGACAGAATCCCCACCGAGTCGTTCTTGCCAAAAATAAAGTAAGCCAGCAACAACGCACTACCCACCACCGACAACCACCAGAACGACAAGGGCATCACCACCCTCCCCAGCTTGCGCGTGTAGTACAGCTGGACGAACCAGCGGCTGGTGAACATCAGCGCACCGGCGCCGCCGATGGCCTTCCACGGTGTCAGGTTGAACCCCTGGAGCGCCGCGAAAATATGGGCCAGATGGGTCTGCAGGTAGTCCATGGGATGTCTTCTGGGGGGCGGGAGACCGGGGAGTTTAGCAAGCACCGTGCCCCCGGACACGCCAAATATTGACCGCCGCCCCGACCCCACGTAGAATTCCGCCCTCGCGATGGGCGGTTAGCTCAGCGGTAGAGCACTGCCTTCACACGGCAGGTGTCACAAGTTCGATCCTTGTACCGCCCACCATCAAGACACAAAAGGGGGAATCCAGCCATGGATTTCCCTTCTTGAGCCGGCAAGTGCACAGCAGCGAACCGTCACACGGCAGGTGTCACAAGTTCGATCCTTGTACCGCCCACCATCAAGACACAAAAAAGGGGGAATCCAGCCATGGATTTCCCTTTTTCTTTGAGCCGGCAAGTGCACAGCAGCGAACCTTCACACGGCAGGTGTCACAAGTTCGATCCTTGTACCGTGCCTCCGGACACGAAGCAGCGAGATATCGTCACTTTCATCGTGCCCACCGAAACGCAAAGGTGAATGCGTTAACCGGTAAGGCCGAACGCGCTATTAGCCTACTGAACGAGCGCCCTGGCGCCCGATCTCCGCGGCCGCCACCGGGAAGATAGATGTCCGTGACTTGGTTAAGATAGCGGCATGACCCGGGTCGCTGTCAGTTCTGACATGTTCCGCTGGGCGCGTGACCGCGCCGGGCTGGACAGTCTTGACCTGGCGGCGCGGTTTCCTCGTCTTGAGGCATGGGAAGCGGGCGAGGCGCAGCCCACGTTGCGACAACTGGAAGGTTTCGCACGCGCGACCCATGCCCCGGTGGGCTATTTCTTTTTGCCGGCACCGCCGGACGAACCGCTGCCGATCCCGGACTTCCGTACGATGGCCGACCGGGAAATCACACGACCGAGCCCAAACCTGTTGGATACCGTCTATGCCTGCCAGCAGCGGCAGGACTGGTACCGCGACCACGCGCGGGTGACGGGACAGATCCCGTTACCTTTCGTCGGCAGCTTGACCGTGGCTACAGCCGCCGTAGAAGCCGCACAGCAGATACGTGACGCGCTGAGCTTCAGCGTCGAGGCTCGTCGCGCCTGTCCGACGTGGACCGAGGCGCTGCGCGCGTTTATCGTACTGGCCGACCAGCTTGGCGTCATGGTGATGGTCAGTGGCGTGGTGATGAATAACAACACACGTCACCTCGACCCTCAGGAATTTCGTGGGTTTGCACTCTCGGACGAACTCGCGCCGCTGGTGTTCATCAATGGCGCCGACAGTAAGGCGGCGCAGATGTTTACTTTGGCGCATGAACTGGCGCATTTGTGGCTGGGTCAAACAGCTCTGTCGGATGTAAGCGCCGAGGTCTCGTCGAATAACGTGACCGAGCGGTGGTGCAATCAGGTGGCTGCGGAGCTACTGGTACCGATGGAGGCATTTCGCGCTGAACTGATCGCGAACGAACCGATAGCAGAGACGTTGAAACGCCTCGCCCGACATTTCAAGGTGAGCTCGCTGGTAATCTTGCGCCGCCTTCTCGATGCGGGCCAGATCGACCACAACATGTTTTTTGCCTGCTATCGCGAAGAGATGGCACGCCTTCGGAAAGTTGAGACGCGCGGTGCGAGCGGCGGTGATTTTTACCGCACTACGGCCGCGCGCGTCAGTAAGCGATTCGCACGAGCCCTGGTAGAGAGCACACTGGAGGGACGAACGCTTTATCGCGACGCCTTTCGTATGCTGGGTATTGCAAAGACGGCGACCTTCAATGAGCTGGGCCGCTCGCTGGGTTTCCCCGCCTGATGACCTACCTGCTCGATGCCAATGTGTTTATACAGGCCAAGAACCTGCAATACGGCTTCGACTTCTGCCCCGCCTTCTGGCAGTGGCTGGAGCGGATGCACGGCCGAGGCCACGTGTACAGCATTCGGCAAGTCGGCGATGAACTGCGCGCGGGCGAGGACGAACTGGCGGAATGGGGAGAGGCGCTCGGAGATCGCTTCTTTCTACCACCGGACGGCCCCGTATTGGCAGCAGCCCCACGGGTCAGTGCCTGGGCAACCGGACAAGATTACGCACCCGCCGCGGTAAACACCTTTCTTCAGGTGGCCGACTATTGGCTCGTAGCCTTTGCCGCTGCGCATGAGCATACGGTGGTGACGCACGAAGTACCCGCCAACTCGCCGAAGAAGATCAAGATCCCGAACGCCTGCGTGGGCCTGGGTATCCGCTTTATGACGCCGTACCAAATGCTCCGCGCCGAACGGGCACGCTTCGTACTTGGACCGACTCCGGACTAAGCTGACGCAGCCTAACTTTCGGGTTTATGGCCCCAAGCGAAGGTCAGCCTGCCGTGCAAGGCGCTCCAACGGCCACCTGACTCGATGCGACTGAACCGGATGCTCCGATCGTGATCTGCGAACCAGGGGTTTCATTGGAATTCTCGCCCGGTCCGCTGGTGACGCCATTGGGACGAATGCAGACGACGAAGTTCTCGTTGGTCCGACCGGCGTTGGCCATCGGCAGGCCGCTCTGGCCAAAGGTCATCACGTTGCCGTCGGTAGCCTCGATGGAAACGCGGTCCTGCAAACCACCTACGCGGAGCAGTTCGTGATCCGCCTTGGTGGGCGTGAACGACTGATTGGGACCGTCCACGTCCGCGTCATACGAATAGACCAGCCAACCCTGTTCATAGGATGTCGTCGCGGCGTCAGCCGCGCAGGTCTTGCCGTCCGTGCTGCGGCAGAGCGATACGAATTTGTGACGGGTCGCGGCTTCGCCGCGGGCGTATTGCAGATCGCCCATCAGGTTTCCCGCAGCGCTGCTGACCGAATTGCGCCGCATGACGCCGCGGAAACTCGGTACGGCGATGGCCAGCAGGACCGACAGCACCGTGATGGTCACCATCAGCTCCAGGATGGAAAAGCCCGCGCCGTGCCTGCGGCCCATGAGGATGAATCGTTCGGTCTTCATCGCCGGATCACCAGCACTTGCCGTTGACATCGGTCTGCCCGGACTGCGACTTCACTCCCCGCGAGTCGACCATCAGGTTCCCGCATACATCGCCGACCTGCGCCGTTTGCGGCGTGGCTGTCGCGATATAGCCCTTGCTGAAATCAAGCCCGGTGAGCTGTCCGATGCTGATCACGTAATAGTTGTGCTCGGACGTATTGGTCGTGAACTTCAGGTCGGCAACCGGGTCCTGCGCGTACTTGTTGAATGTCGCGTAGTAGCGCTCCTGGGCCACCGAAAGTTTCATCAGAAACTCCTGCCCCTCACCGCGCCGGGCGCGAAAGGCATAACGGCCGTAAGCCGGGATCGCGATCGCCGCGAGGATGGCGACGATCACCACCACGATCATCAGCTCAAGCAGGGTAAACCCCCCTACGCGCAAAGGTGTCGACGAACGCTTCATTGCAAACCCCCCGGTCTCAATTGCCATTGTTCAGTACACGCCAGGAACGACGGCGCCAGATGGCATCGCCGACGCTGAAGGCCGAATTGTCGCCGACCATGGAAATGCCCGGGAGCACGACCTTGCCGCCGCCAAGCACGGTGGCCGCCGGAAGCGATCCGCCCGCAGGCACGTTCTGTACTCGTGCGCCGGCAACCGTAAAGCCGCTCGGCAAACTTGCCGTGCCCACGCTCACGCCACTCGCCGCCCCACCGGTCGCTGCATCGATCACCATGACCGCGCCAAGTCGCTCTGGATTGCAGGGATCGGTATTACCCGGCAGCAAGCTCGTGATAACGGCGCGGCCGCTGTCGAACAAAGCTGTGGCATCGACCACGACCCGCTCGCCCTGATCCGTTTGCTTTCCACTGGTCGTCGTGTTGAGGTTGAAGAACCATCCGTCGATCGGAACACTGGAACTTGGATTGACCGCCGGCACCGGAAGGGTTGTCAGACCACGAACATTGCCGGACTCGATCAGGGTCTGCTGTACCAGCGTCCCGGTGCCAGACACGGTCGACGTGCTTCCCGGACCCCGGTCGCGGATGCCATAAACGGCCTGTACCTGGGTGTTCTGGTCGATCGTGTTGTCCGATGCACCCAGGTACTTACCGGTACCGAAGACCACCATGAAAAACGAAGATGTCGGATCGGCGAACAGGCGCGGCATAACCGTGATCGGCTGGGCGCCCGCGGTCTGCGGCTTGAACAACAGGCTGGCCGACCAATTAGCCGGATTCTCGTCCTTCAGGTCGAAACGCCAGAGATTGCCCTGAAGATCGCCGGCGAATGCCACGTCGTCGACCTGATCATTGTCGTAGTCGCCGAGTACCGGGGTCGTAAGGCCGTAACTGATGACGCCACTAACGTTCGGCGTCTTCAGCTCCCTGAGGAGCGCGCCGGTCTGCGCATCGAGGATGAACAGTGAGCTCTGCGTGTTCGTGCTTTGCGCCGCTGGATCGGTGCTTTTGTCCGGAAAATAACCGCTCGGCACAAGGACCACCCATTTGCCGTTGGCGAGGCGGCCAATGTTGGGTCTGCCGAAGGTGTAGGCCAGGTTGGCGCCCACGACAACACCGCCGGAATCGGTGCTGGTGTTGTTGAACTCCCACAAGACTTTGCTGCCGGGCGAACTCTCGGAGGCCGAAGCATCGGTGATATCCAATGCATAGACGCCACGCCCGCCGAAGCGCAGGCCCGCCACCAGGATGCTATGCCATCCCGGCGTCCCGCTGCTGAAGAACACGTCGCGAGTCACCGGCGTACCGTCCACGGTCGGAACGAAGTTGAAATTCGTCGTCGGGGTCAAGGCATTCAGGCTGCCATATACCGAGTAAGGCACGTAAGCCCAGCGTTCCGAACCGGGCTTAGGAGGTACATCGGCGAGATCGCTTGTGGTGATCGTCGCGTCGAACGCGTGCATCATGCCGTCGTTGGCGCCCACGTAGAGCGTCGGCGCGCGCGACTGATGGTCCGCCACGAACTGCTCATAGCTATTGATGAGTTTGCCGGTCGTCTTATCCGCGGCCATTTCCGGCGCCGCGGTACCCGTGGTAGGCGTGGCGGGGAAACTATCGCGATAGCCGCTCGCCGGAAATGCCACGTAAACGGCCTGCGAGTTGATGATGGCGCCAAGCACCGAGGTGCGCGAGCGGAAGCTGGTACCTTCGTCGGTACGGTCGCCGCGCAGATAATTGAGCCGATTCGCGCCCGTGCTGTTGGCATCGAAGTTGGGGTCGACCGCCGTAAGTGCTGTCTGAACCGCGGACCACTCGAACGCCGCCCCCTTACCCGTGCCTGTACTTGTACTGGTCAGAATCACGCGCGAACGCCGCCCGTGACCTGCACATCGAGATGTGCCACCCGCGACCCAAAGTGGGGCGCCGACTATTGCCCAAGGCATCCACGGCCTGCAGCGAGCAGCGTGCCGCTCCATGTCGCGCTGTTGTAACCCGTGGTGTACGTAACCGCATTGTTTCCGAGCACCGCCGTACTCAGTGCACCTGCCACCGACGAACTGGTGCGCGCGATGATGCGGGACAACAACTGGGTGAGCGCGGTAGTCAGGGCCTGCGGATCGCGCGCCAAAAGAACACCGGCCACGACGATCGACCGCGGCATGCCAGGTATCGTCGATATCGGTAAGGTCGCCGTGCCCGTACCGGTCGGTGTGGGCCAGGATTTCGAGCCATTGCGCAACGCGGCGTAATCGCCGTCGAAGGCCAGTGAACCGTTGATCCCCAGCGCGATCATGTACTGGACCACATGCGGCCACGTCGCCGGATCGTTCTTCGGGTTGAAGTAGATCTGGCCCGGAACCGTGCCGAGGCCAGTCCATGAGACGGCCTTGTTGTTTATGTCGGTAAAATCCGTGAAAGAAGGCGGAACATCGAGCTTCGGTCCCGTGCCCGCCGCGTTCTGGAAATCGGGCCGCAAATTCGTCGCCCAGTAATTGAAGGCGATATCCGAGAGCGTCGAGTACGACGTCGAAGGCACATTCCAGAATATCTGGGCGTTCGGGTCAGATTTGCTCGCAAAGACTGTGCCATCCGGCAACGTAACCGTTGACTGAACCGTCCGGGCCGGGGTCCCCGGATCGCCACCGTTCCAGTAGCCATCGGTCACCAGCAGGCTGTAGTTAAGTCGGCATGTCAGCTCCATACCGGCGCTGGTAGGCCCGATATTGGGTTCCCAATAGGGATTCAGATGATTGGTCACGGTGGGCACCTTCGTACCATTGCCCTTTGTAGTGGGTCCGCCATACGTGAAAACCTTGCCGGCCTTGTCTATGGCCACGCGAGTGGGCGTACCACCGGAAGCCGCCACCGCATACAGCCAATTGAAGAAGTTTGTC
Organism: uncultured Gammaproteobacteria bacterium; assembly: GCA_963847335.1. Classification (GTDB taxonomy): domain Bacteria; phylum Pseudomonadota; class Gammaproteobacteria; order Xanthomonadales; family Rhodanobacteraceae; genus Luteibacter. The sequence goes on along the minus strand of CAWJZF010000007.1, from coordinate 88,343 downwards.
CGGGGACCCACACCGGTACTGGTGTCCTTGAAGGCATCAAAGGTCGTGGTGCCACCCTGCAACACATAGTTACCGTTGTTGAGGTTCTGGAAAACGACGCGAATCGTGGTACCCAGCGTGGCAAAGACATTCGAGATGGCGCTACGAGTCATCAGGTTGCGGGTACGGTAATACGAATACCAGTTGGCGAAGTTTTGCCGCGCTGCATCGGTCGCGCCGCTCATCAACGTGATGACGCAGCTCGTATTGGAAGTCACGGTAGGGCAAGTGTAATAAAACCCGCCATCCTGCGTCGTTACCGGATTGCAGCCATTGCTGTTGCCGCAAGTACTGGTCGACGGGATATCGTTGCCGCCGGTCTGGTATGCCTGACGACCGGTACTCGTGGCGTTGACAAACTTGCTGGTGAACGATTTGGCCAGATCCAACGTCGACGTGCAGGAGGTCGTGGAGATCGAGCCATTGCTGTTGACGACAAATTGTGTCGTATTGGCACATATGCCATCGCGCCACGCACCAGTGACGGTGGTGCTGCAGGAGGCAGCCTTTCCTCCGGTCCCATAGCACGCATCCGGGAATCGCGTGGTGCCGTCCGCCTTCAGCGGCGGCGTATAGACGATCGAGGGGTTGTAATACTGCGAATTGGTATTCGCCGAGTAATAATACTTGTTCGTAGATTTGCCATCGAGCGTATCGGGCAGGTTCGTCGAGCCCATCGAACCGGAGTCGTCGAAGGTCACCGCGATATTCGGCGAAACCGAAACCGTCAGGTCGGGAGGCGTGGTGCCGAGGTCGGTGGTATGCGGTGTCGTTGTCTGCGCCAAGGCGCCCTGGCCGCCGAGCAGGCACAGGCCAAGCGTCAACAGGAACGTCAATGTCCGGCTGGTCTTCGTCGTGGAAGTTTTCATGGCATCAATCGCTCTTGGCGGCGAACGTGGTTTCGAGCACGCGGATGGAGTTTTCGTTGTTACCTGTCCCACGAGCGGTAATCCGATAGACGTGGCGTTCGGTGCTGGTATATCCGGTGCCACCGGAACCGGTCGAACCGGACTCGTGCTGTACGCCAGCGCCCGGCGGCAACTCAGGACCCAGATCCTCGATCATGTAAAACGGGTTACTGGCCAGGCCGAAGCTCTTGTCGGTAGGGCTGTCGGCTGTGTAATTGACCGGCTTGTATTCGGTACCGCCGGTCGTGACTCCGGAACCTGGCGCCGTACGAAAATGTACCACCTGGAGCGGATCGACAGCGTTGTACTCATAGCAATCGGTCAACCCGGACGTGCCGCATTGCATGCGCGTAGCCGGATCGCTGCTGTGGCACGCCACAGCGCCATTCCGCACCGCGCAGGGCGGACTCCGCGCTCCACTCGGCAAGCTGCGAGTTGCGCAGGCCACCGACCAGTTTTTCCTGCAACAGCGACGTGCCGGAAGCGCTGATCGCCAGCACGGTGATCAGCAGGAGGAAGATCAACGCGACGACCAGCACGACGCCTCGCTGATGGCGGCCCGCGGCGAAGTTCGCTGGGATACTCACGGCTTGCATGCGGCTTTCCTCGAGAACGTCGCTCAGGGGTAGTAGTTGCGACCATCACCAGCGCGCTGAACTCGCGGCGGATCATGTGCGTATCGAAGCCCTGGTCGGCGGGTTTGATACCGGTAGCGCCACGATCACCGGGGTTTGTCGTGTCGTCGATGCCGTCGGGCTGGTAGCGAAAAAGCGACTTCCGGGGCCGTCAGCGAGAAAAGCGGCCTCTGTCCGTCCATCAGGATATGCAGTTCGATGCTCTTTACCGCACGCCAGGAGACAACCCGTCGTCGTCAAGGCATCCGGTTCCTGGGGCGGGCAAGGAATAGCGCCGCTGTTCGCCGAATCGACCTGCGCCGCGGTCAGGTAGCGCGTATTGCCGTTGGCATCCTCGACGCCGTAGTTGAAATCAAGGCGCTCCACACCGCGCACCAGTTCAGCACAAGGGCCGTCTTCGCCACTATCGCAGCGCATCAGCGCACCGACCTTATGACCTGTGGCGGTACCGTCGTCGGTCTTCACCTGCAGGAAATAGGTAATCGTGCGGAAATCGGTCTTCATCCGGAAGAAACGCGGCGCGGACTGCGGTTGCAACGCACGAGGCTGCGAGAAATTGATCGCGGTGTTCGAGTCCGGGACAAAATCGGGATTTCCGTTGACCTGGAAGATCTGCGCATTGGAGCAATCGGCCAGCATCGCCAGTTCGCCATTGGCGAAGCCGGTCAGTGCCGGCTCGCCCGTCTTCGGCACGATATGCACATGATCGACATTGCCGGCGGCATTTTCGACCACCAGACTATCGCCACCGATGGCCCAGCCGCGTGATGCATCGACGTAACGCAGCGTCAGGACCGAAGCGCCAACGACTCGCGCATCCACCGCGGTGCCCATGACCGGCACGCCCTGGGCGGCGGTCGGGGGATCGGTCGGCGTGCATGTCGTGGCCGTGCACTGGTAACCGCGCATGTACAGGAAGGATGGCAGCGAATACGCCGCGGCCGGTGCGGCGGGATACCCGGTGCTGCCCCAGGCCGTGGCGTTTTGTGCGAAGTTCAGGTTCGCGGTAAGCACGGTCGGGGTGCGCAAGCCATCGAGGTCCACGCCGCTCGAGGTCGTATTAGCCACGCCGCCGGTGCCGCTGCAGTACTGCGCACCAGCCATCTTCAGGTCGTCGCTGATGCGGCCGACCGCGAAACGGCCATCCTCCTGCAGCCGAGCCATCTGGACCTGGGCGCGATTGCTGCTCGATGTCGAGAGAAAGACCGTGACGATGCCACCGGCGACAATCAGGCCAAGGACCATCGCGACCATCAGTTCGATCAGGGTCACACCGCGTTGCGGGCGACAAACCACGAACAAGACTCATGGCTGAAACTCCCAGGTGAAGGACTGCAAGTGGCCGTGTCGACGTGATCGTCGTCACCCGTAAGGCCACGCTCGGCCCAGTGAGAATCATCGGCAAGTGCCGCCATAGGGCGGTCGCAAGGCGAGCTGGGCGGTCGGATCGAAGCCGGTGACCGAGTGGTCGCATTGATCGATCGTGGCACCCACCCCCGGCAAGAACGCCGTCAGCTGCTGCTCCACAGGATCTTGTCGCGCACGCAACCTGTCCGGGCTGCAACTGTAGTGGCATCGCAGATCGGAAGCGTGCCCGACACCGGATAGGTAGTGTCGTCATAGGCGTTGTTCCAAAGCCGATGGGATTCGCCCGCATCCGATCAGCCATGTTGTCGGCCAGGAACGTCACCTGGGTACGAATGAAAGCCGAATGATTCGACTTGGTCGCCATGACCAGCAGGCCGGCAAGGCCGATCAGGCCGATGCAGAAGATCAGCACGGCCATGAGAACTTCGATAAGCGATACGCCACGCTGCGAGCGCGGCGATTTGACCTGGGCCACGATGGCTCCCCCAAAAACCAATCCGACAGGGAAAGCCTACGCCCTGGCCGTTACGGCGTAAGGCCCTGGGCGACGAGCGGCGGGGATTGACCGACAAGCGGTCGGTGGCCCGGCGGGAAGCGAGACGCACATCACGGGTGGCCGGACCGTCACGAAGCCATCGACTGGCCATAACGGGGCGGTCACATGCCGATGGCTAACTTGCGGCGCCCGAACCCGAGGAGAGCGGTCGTGTTGGCCCAGTACGTGTACGCATCGAAGGCAGGACTGTTCCGTATCGTCAGCCACGGACGCCGCTGGCGGCTGCTGCTGGACGATCGCGAGGTAGGCCGGTTCGACAGCGAGACCCGGGCCGTGGCCGGCGTACGCGATCAATGGGCGCATGCCCGGGTTCCCGCGGATATCGCCGGCTGGCGTTTCCTGCCGGCACTGCCACTCGGGCATCTGGCCCCGCCGAGCGCGGCGGTGCTGGCGCGTCTTGGCGAGGCCGCCTGAGTTCAGGAAAGTCCCTTGGCGTTAGGGTCGAACATGCGCCAGCGTCCATCGGCGCCTTCGATATTGATCGCGGAGGTATCCCCCCGCTGCTCCTCGTGAAGCGCGGCATCGATGGCGTAACGCAGCGCATCGGTACGCGAGCGGAATTCGGCGTGAAGATCGTTGCTGGCGTGCACGATCCAGCCGCCCGAAGGCTCCGGCGCGTAGGGGATGTCGAAAATGATCATGATCCTGCCTGCAGCGACTTCACCTGCAGGCTATTACGACAAACGTCGGCGGACCGTAAATACTCAGGTGGACGCGGGAGATGCAACCTCGACGACGGCAAAGGCGTCGGCTCGCGCGTGATCGGCAACAGCCCGAAGCCTGGCGGCGGCCCACCCAAGCGCGCGTCCCGCCTCGACCGCTGGCTGGCGTTCGTCGAAGCGCTGGCTGTCCGCGCCCCGATCGATCAGACGAGGCTCACCCGATGCCCGAGGCTCAAGGATCGACCATATGCCGTGCCATGTTTCATGGCCACCCTCGCGCCAACTGCCGGCGCTGGCAATGACGATATAGCCGCCCACGATATCTCTCATTGCACGCCCCCTGTATGGGAGCGAAATCTTACGAGGCGATCATGACGGCCGGAAGACTCCGCCTGGCGTCAGTTGCTCTTACGTGGCCGGGGAGTACTTGTCGACGAAGGCTGCGGCGTTGCGGCCTGCGGTGCGACCATGGGCGCCAGCGCTGCAGGCTGAGCCGCGGTCGGAGGTGCATTCGTCTGAATCGTGTCGGGCGACCGGGTCGTCACATAAGCCGAAAACCTGGCGATCCCGAAACCGATGATGGAGAAAACAGCGCCCAGGGCGATGGCACCACCCAGGATCTTGCTCTTCCAATTAACGAGTTCGTCGACTTTGCCCTTGACACCGTCGACCGTTGACTTGAGGCCATTGAACTTCTCGTCCAACCTGGCCAGCATTCCGTGGATGTCCGCGAGCGTCTGCGCACTTGTGTCGAATCGCATGAAATCCGCGTAACGACTATCAGGTGGAGTCTGCTCGACCTGTTCGGGAGTCGGCGGCGCGGTCCCTTCGGTGGGCGTCTTCATTCGACGCCCCAATGCTGTTTCATCCACTCCCACACATCATTCGATGCCCGGCCGTAATAACCGGACAGCGACGCCACTACGGCAGCACCTGCTTCTCCGTCCGAAATGCCCAACGCGTCCGACAGGGCCTTGCTCGTCCCCATGTAGCGGACCAGGAACTCACCCTTCGGCAATGCATAAAACGCGCCAGGAAGCAGGGAATCGAGCTTCTGGGCTATCGTTCCTTCGGTCGTCGGCACGATCAGAAACACTGCCATGGGTAACCACTTCCTTATGCTTTTCCTCGTCCAGGCGAGAGTATGCGTGGGGCCATGTCGCTCTTCAATCAGCGGCGCTCATATCATCGCCTGCGTCGGCCTGGTGCCGGCGAGAGGCGTTCTATTCCTGGACGCTATGGATGACAGCGGTGATGGCGATCGTGGCGGCGCAGGCAACGGCTTGCTTGTTGTCACTGCCACTGGAGGAACAGATGGGGGTCGGCTTCTGAGCGCCGGCAATGGGACCGTCAACGGGCCTGTACTGGGTGGTGGGGGTGGTGCCACAGCCGGCTAGTGCGAAGCAGGCGAAACAAACCAGGCAGATAAGAAGGCGCATGACGAGACGTCCGGAGGATTCGGGCATAGATTGCGCTGTAGGCGGGCCATTGTCTGTAGGAAACCGCCTACATCCGCTGAGATGCATACCGATAGGCTGCGACGGACGTGTGGGCACAAAAAAACCCGCAACTCGCGGGTTTCCTGGCGTCTTCTGGCCTTCCGTGGAAGCCCTCGGACTGGTTCTTGGTGCCGGAAATAGGAATCGAACCTACGACCTCATCATTACGAATGACGCGCTCTACCAACTGAGCTATTCCGGCGAAGAGGCGGAATTCTAAGGTCCCTGCCCCTTTGAAGCAAGCCTTAGCCCGTCGCCAGGCGTAATTCCTTGGGCAGGGCGAAGGTGATGTTTTCCGCCTCGCCGTCCAGTTCGCGCACGGTACCGGCGCCCCAGGACTGCAGGCGGGCGATGACTTCCTGGACGAGCTTTTCCGGTGCGGACGCGCCGGCGGTGACGCCGACCCGGGTGGCGCCTTCCAGCCACGAGCGCTCGATGTGTTCGGCGCCGTCGATCAGGTAGGAGCGTACGCCCTGCTTCTCGGCCAGCTCCTTCAGGCGATTGGAATTGGAGCTGTTCACCGAACCGACCACCAGGACCAGATCCACCGCGTCGGCGAGGCGACGTACGGCGTCCTGGCGGTTCTGCGTGGCATAGCAGATGTCGTCCTTGCGCGGACCCTCGATGACCGGGAATTTGGCGCGCAAGGCCTTGATGATGGCGATGGTGTCGTCGACGGACAGCGTGGTCTGGGTGACGAAGGCGAGTTTTTCCGGCTGCGCCGGCTCGAGCTTCGCGACGCAGTCGACGGACTCGACCAGATGGATGGCGCCGGCATTGGCCGCATTCCACTGGCCCATCGTGCCTTCGACTTCCGGATGGCCGGCATGGCCGATCAGGACCACGTCGTAGCCGGCGCGGCCGAGACGCGCGACTTCCATATGGACCTTGGTGACCAGCGGACAGGTCGCGTCGAAGACATTCAGGCGGCGGCGATCGGCTTCGTCACGCACGGCCTTGGAGACGCCGTGGGCGCTGAAGATCACGGTGGAGCCGTCCGGCACTTCATCCAGTTCCTCGACGAAGACGGCGCCATCGGCGCGCAGCTTCTCGACCACGAAGCGGTTGTGCACCACTTCGTGACGGACGTAGATGGGGGCGCCATAGGACTCGAGCGCGCGCTCGACGATGGCGATGGCGCGGTCGACGCCGGCGCAGAATCCGCGGGGGTTGGCGAGCAGGATATCCATCGGGCGATTATCGCACGACTTCGCTTTTCTTCCCGGCGAACAGGCCGAAGGCCACCAGCATCACCGCGCCCACGCTGATCGCCGAGTCGGCGACGTTGAACACCGGATAGGACCAGTCGCGGTAATAGACCTGGATGAAATCGGTGACCTTGGCCGCGTGCAGCCGGTCGATCACGTTGCCCAGCGCGCCGCCGACGATCAGGGCCAGCGGAATCGCCGTACGCCAGTCGCGCCGGGGCGTGCGACTCAACCATACGCCAAGGACGATGCTGATCGCGAAGGCCAGCGCGATGAAAAACCAGCGCTGCCAGCCGGCGCTATCGGCCAGGAAGCTGAAGGCGGCGCCGGTATTGAAGGCGAGCGTCCAGTTCAGGAAGCCCGGAATGACTTCGTGCGGCATGCCGGCCGGCTGCAGGGCGGACAGCGCCCAGAACTTGCTCAGCTGGTCGAGCACGATGACCACGGCGGCGAGCCAGAGCCAGTTGAGCGCGTTGGGTTTGATGGCGTTGGGCATGCGTGATCCGGCGGGTGGGACAACTGACGGTGAGGCGACCTGGGGCCCCTCATCCGCCCTTCGGGCACCTTCTCCCTCAAGGGAGAAGGGAATAGCAAGTTGCGGCGACCTTTGCCCTTCCTTGAGCCCAAGTCAGTGCGGAGGCTCAGCTGAGCCGCCACCTCCTGCTCGTCATTCCGGCGCAGGCCGGAATCCAGTGGCGTCAGGCTCGCCTGGAGCGTTATCGCCACTGGATCCCGGCCTGCGCCGGGATGACGATACGGTAAAGATGAAACTCGACGCTGATCAGGTCCCAGGCCGGAGGGGATCAGAACCAGCGGCGATCCTCGCCCTGCCCCGCGACGTTCTCGACGCAGCGGCCGCACAGCTCCGGATGAGCCGGATCGATACCGACGTCCGGACGGTGATGCCAGCAGCGCACGCACTTCACGTCGTCGTTGACGTCGGCGCGGACCCAGACTTCGCCCTCGGCCAGCTCGACCCGCTCCGCACCCTCGGTGCGTGCATCGAGCCCGTCGATGGTGAACTCGGAGGTGATGAAGAAGAAGCGCAGCTCCCTGGATTCACCGGTCAACAGCAAACGCTCGCGCATGTCCGCGTCGGCATGGATCGTCAGCGTCGCGTCGAGCGAAGCGCCGATCCTGCCGTCACGGCGCATGCCCTCGAGTACGCGGGAGGCGGTATCGCGCACGGCCAGCAGGTCGCTCCAGAAGCGCCGTGCCCCGGCCGTACCCTGCAAGGCATCCAGGCCGTCGTACCAGGTCTCGAACAGCACCGAGCCGCTGCGCTCGCCCGGCATATGCGCCCAGATTTCCTCGGCGGTGAAACGTGGTCACCGGCGCCAGCCAGCGCACCAGCGCCTCGAGGATGCGATACATCGCGCTCTGCGCACTGCGCCGGCCGCGGCTGTCGGTCGGCATCGTGTAGAGCCGGTCCTTGGTGATATCCAGGTACAGCGCACCGAGCTCGGTGGTGCAGAAGTTCTGCACGCGCTGCACGATCTCGGGGAAGTCGTAGCGCTCGTACGCCGCGACCACCGCCTGCTGCGTATCGAAGGCCTGCTGCACGGCCCACTGGTCCAGCGGCAGGCAGTCGGCGACCGGCAGCAGGTGCTTCGCCGGATCGAAACCGTCGAGGTTGCCGAGCAGGAAGCGCGCGGTGTTGCGAATGCGCCGATAGGTATCGGCCACGCGCTTCAGGATCTCGTCCGACAGCGACATCTCGTTGCGGTAATCGGTCGAGCAGATCCACAGGCGCAGGATGTCCGCGCCAAGCGTCTTCATGATGTCCTGCGGCTCGATGCCGTTGCCGAGCGACTTGGACATCTTGCGTCCGGCCGCGTCCACGGTGAAACCGTGGGTCAGCACGTCGTTGTACGGTGCGCGTCCGTTGATCGCCGCCGAGGTCAGCAGGGACGACTGGAACCAGCCGCGATGCTGGTCGGAGCCTTCCAGGTACATCACCTTGTAGTCGGTGGCGTTACCGGCCTGCAGCTCGGGCCGCGCGCCGATCACGGCGAAATGGCTGACACCCGAGTCGAACCAGACGTCGAGCACGTCGGTGACTTTCTCGTACTTGTCCGCGTCCTCGCCGAGCAGCTCGGCCGGATCCAGCGCGAACCACGCGTCGATGCCTTCGAGCGCGACGCGCTGGGCGACCTTCTCCAGCAGCTCGACGCTGTCCGGGTGCGGTTCGTGGGTGGCCTTGTCGACGAAGATCGCGATCGGCACGCCCCAGGTGCGCTGGCGCGAGATACACCAGTCGGGACGTCCGGCAACCATGCCGGCGATGCGCTCCTCGCCCCAGCCCGGCACCCAGCGCACACTCTTGATCGAGCTCAGCGCGGTCTTGCGAAGATCCGCCTGCTCCATGCTGATGAACCATTGCGGCGTGGCGCGGAAGATCACCGGCGTCTTGTGGCGCCAGCAATGCGGATAGCTATGGGCGAGTTTCGCCGAGGCGAGCAGGACGCCGCGCGAGCGCAGCACCTCGACCAGGGCGTCGTTGGCCTTCCAGATATGCAGGCCGGCCAGCGCCAGGTCGCCGGCCATCGGCGTGTCGGGACGATAGACGCCACGGCCGTCGACCAGGTTCAGCGTGCCGATGTCGTAGTTGCGGCCGACGGCGAAATCCTCGGCGCCATGATCGGGCGACGTATGCACCGCACCCGTACCATCCTCGTCGGACACATGGTCGCCGAGAATCACCGGGACCACGCGGTCGTAGAACGGATGATGCAGCTTCTGTCCTTCCAGCACGGCGCCCTGCACGCGGCCATGCACGTGGACCTCGTCCACGCCATAACGCTGCAGCGCCGTGGTCGCCAGCGCCTCGGCGACGACCAGCAGCACGCGCCTGCCATCGCGGGCCGGACCGTCGACCAGCACGTAGTCGATCTCGCCACCGAGCGACACCGCCTGGCTGGCCGGCAAGGTCCACGGCGTGGTGGTCCAGATCGGCACGGCGACGATGGCGTCGCCCGAGGCGATGCCGAACGAGGCGGCGAGCGATACCGGGTCGACCGCGTCATAGGCGACGTCGACCGCGGGCGAGGTCTTGTCGGCGTACTCGATCTCGGCCTCGGCCAGGGCCGAGCCGCAATCGAAGCACCAGTGCACCGGCTTGGCACCGCGCACGACATGGCCGTTCTCGACGATCCGGGCCAGCGCGCGCAGCATGTCGGCTTCATAGGTGAAAGTCCATCGTGCGATACGGTTTTTCCCAGTCGCCGAGCACGCCGAGCCGCTTGAAATCCACGCGCTGCAGTTCGATCTGCGCCTGCGCGTATTCGCGACACTTCTGGCGGAAGGCGGCGGCGTCGAGCTTGTCGCCGGCCTTGCCGAATTTCTTCTCGATCGCGATCTCGATCGGCAGGCCATGGCAATCCCAGCCCGGCACGTAGGGCGCGCGATGGCCGGCGAGCAGCCTGGACTTGACCGTGACGTCCTTGAGCACCTTGTTCACCGCGTGACCGAGGTGAATCTGCGCCATTCGCATACGGCGGGCCGTCGTGCAGCACGAAGACCTTTTGGCGATGAGCCGTCTTCGCCTGGATCTCGGCGTAGCGACCGGTCGCCTCCCACGAGGCCAGCCAGTTCGGCTCGCGCTTGGGCAGGTCGCCGCGCATCGGGAATGCCGTCTGCGGCAGGTTGATGGTGTTCTTGTAATCCTGGGTCATGTCTTGCAACCGGTCAGTAGCGGTTCGCGGCACGGCGTGCCGCGAGTGAATCGAGCGTCTTCAGGCATGGTCGAGGATGGGATTCATGCCCAGCACCCGCCGCGCCGCGGCCTCGTCGCGATGCATCTGCGCGGTCAGCGCGTCGAGGTCGTCGAACTTTTCCTCGTCACGCAGTTTGGCGACGAATTCGACGGCGATGCGGCGCCCATAGAGGTCGCCCGAGAAATCGAACAGATGGGTTTCCAGCAGCGGCTCGCGCACCTGGTTCACGGTGGGCCGCAGGCCGAGACTGGCCACGCCGGGCCAGCTGCACGGGCCTTCGCCGACACCGACGCGCACCGCGAAGATGCCCTGGATCGGGCTTACCCTGCGACGTAGATGGATGTTCGCCGTGGGATAACCAAGGGTTCGGCCCAGCTGGTTGCCATATTCCACATGCCCTTCGATCACGAAGGGCCGGCCCAGCAGCGGCGTGGCCTCGGCGAAGGCGCCGCGTGCCAGCAGGTCGCGGATCTTCGAGGAAGACACCCGCTCGCCATCGACCAGCACCGGCGTCATCGCATGGGCACTGAAGCCCAGTTCGGCGCCCATCGATTCGAGCATGGCGAAGTCGCCGCGGCGCTTGTGGCCGAAACGGAAATCGCCACCGACCCATACCTCGCGCGCGGCGAGTCGCGCCACCAGGACCCGGCGCACGAAATCCTCGGCGCTCATTTCGGTCAGGGCGCGGTTGAAGCGCAGGACCAGGGCCTGGGACATCCCGGCGGCGGCGAAACCTTCCAGCTTCTCGCGCATGCTCGACAGGCGCGGCACTGGCTCATGTGAGAAGTACGCTCGCGGCAGCGGCTCGAAGCTGACCGCGACCGGTGCCCTGCCCTGTGCCTCGGCGCGCGCTGTGCACCTCGTCGAGCAAAGCCTGGTGACCACGATGCAGGCCGTCGAAGGCACCGATGGCGACCACGCTGCCCTGGGGCGCGAGGCAAGCTCCGTCGACGTCGCGAAACAGCGGCAACGCCATGGGTCAGCACGCCCCCGAAAAGGCGTGGAAAAGGCAGGCGGCGTGCGGAATAAAAGACATCCAACCAGTATAGCCGGAGCGCTGCGCCGCACAACGCGCGCCTGGATCTGAGGCACGCTAGTGCGCGCGCAACTCCCGCGGACGGAACCCGGCGACCAGCAAAGCAGCCACGTAGCTGGCGCCGCCCGCGCCGACCAGCACGGCCAGATGCCAGGCACGCGTCCACCGGTCGGCCCCGGTCCAGTCCGGCCATAACCACAAGCCTGCCAGCAGCACGGCGATCATTACCGCGCAGGCGAAACCCAGCCGCAGCAGGTGGCGCCCCCAGCCCGGCTGGCGGTGATAAACCCCCGCCTTGCCGAGCCAGCGCCAGAGCAGGCCGAAGTTGATATAACTGGCCACGGCGCTGGCCATGCCCAGCGCCATGTGCAGGCCGGGCAGTTTCGCGATCGCCTCCAGCCAGGGCTCCTGCTTCAGTGCCGGACTGGCCCAGAGCGAGAACAGCAGGGCCAGGAACAGCACGTTGAGCACCATGTTCGCGACCAGCGAAGCCACGCCGGCACGGACCGGCGTGCGCGTGTCCTGTCTGGCGTAGAACGCCGGCAGGACCACCTTGACCAGGGCGAAGGCCGGCAGGCCGAAGCTCAGTGCCGAGATCGACAGGGCCGCCATATGCGTGTCGAACGGGGTGAACCGGCCATGCTGGAACAGGGTCGCCACCAGCGGCTCGGCCAGCAGCATCAGCGCGAACATCGCCGGCACCGCGATCAGCAGGGTGATCCTGAGTCCCCAGTCCAGGGCTTGCGAGAACCCGGCTTTGTCGGTGGCGACATGATGCCGCGACAGCGAGGGCAGGATCACCGTGCCCAGGGCGACACCGAACACCCCCAGGGGCAACTCGAGGAAGCGATCGGCTTGAGACAGCCAGCTCTGCGAGCCGGCGATCAGCAGCGAAGCGATCACCGTGTCCAGCAACAGGTTGATCTGCGCCACCGACGAGCCGAACAGGGTCGGCACCATCAGCCGCATGATCCGGCGCACGTCCGGCGAGCTCCAGCCCCAGCGCGGCAGGGACAGCAGGTCGAGCTGGCGCAGCGCCGGCAACTGGAACAGCAACTGCAGCATGCCGGCGACCAGGATCGCCCAGCCCATCGCCATGATCGGGGTCTGGAGCCGCTTCGACAGCCAGAGCGCGCCGGCGATCATGCACAGGTTGAGGATGACCGGGGTCAGTGCCGGCAGGCCGAAACGGTGGAAGCTGTTCAGTGCGCCGCCGGAGAGCGCGGTCAGCGAGACGAACAGCAGGAAGGGAAAGGTCAGCCGCAGCAGGTCGACGGTGAGGCCGAATTTCTCGGGGCTCTCGATCGCGCCCGGCGAGAAGACCGCGGTCACCTGGGGGGCGAAGATCACGCCCAGCGCGGTAATGACCAGCAGGATCCCGCCCAGGGTGCCCGCGGTCCGCGCCATCAGGGTTTTCAGGTCCGCGTGTGGGCGGGTTTCCTTCACCTCGGTGAAGACCGGCACGAAGGCGGTCGAGAAGGAGCCCTCGGCGAACAGCCGGCGCATGAAGTTGGGGATACGGAAGGCGACCCAGAAGGCGTCCGTGGCGGCATTGGCGCCAAAAGCGCTGTTGATCGCCATGTCGCGGACCAGGCCGAGAACGCGCGAAACCATGGTCATGCTGCTGAAGGACAGCACGCCGCGTAGAAGACTGGGGGTTTTCATGCGACTGGCGGGACCCTCGGTAAGCCCTGGACGGCGGCGGTCTGGCCACCCGGCGGAGGGCCTAGTTTGACAGTGGCGCCGTGGAAGTCGACAGTAGCGGGGATGGCAAGACGCGGGCAGCACGATCCGCCCACCGTGCCAGCTCGTCGAAGCATACCCAGCAGGCCACCTAAGCTGTTGACGCAACGGCGCATTGGCCGCATAATTGCGTCCTTTTTCAAGCCCAACAGAATCTGGAGTTTTACCTTGGCCAACATCAAGTCCGCGAAGAAGCGTGCGCGTCAGTCGGAGCAGCGCCGTCTGCGCAACGTCAGCGCGCGTTCCATGGTGCGTTCCGCACTGAAGAAGGTCGTCAAGGCGATCGACGCCAAGGATAAGGCTGCCGCCACCGCCGCATACGCCGTCGCCACCCCGGTGATGGACCGCTACGCTGCCCGTGGCCTGATCCACAAGAACAAGGCTGCCCGTCACAAGAGCCGCCTGAACGCCAAGATCCGCGAACTGGCCTGAGGCCTCTGCGCGTGGCGTGACGAAAAGCCGGCGAAAGCCGGCTTTTTTATTGGGCGCGAAACCTGACAGAACCCAAGCAAAAGACCTACACCAGAACGCCTTGTGCCAGGCATTCCATGACGGCAAGCTCGACCGACCTCAACACGGAAGTGGGAGCCGGTCATGGAATACGACCCGATCGCCAGCGACTACCGCGCCTCGAAGCAACTGGCGTTCCGCCACCGCATCGAGCAATACAGCCTGCTGACCCTCTGCGGCAGCCTGGAGGGCCAGCGCGTGCTCGACCTGGCCTGTGGCGAGGGCTGGCACAGCCGGGCCCTCCGGCAGCGTGGCGCGCGACGCGTCATCGGCGTCGACATCTCTCCGGAAATGATTTCCCTGGCCCGGGCCAGCGAGGCCGACCACCCCATCGGCTGCCAGTACTTCGTGCATGACGCGGCTACGCTGGGCGCGATCGGCACATTCGACCTGGCGGTCGGCATGTACCTGCTCAACTATGCCTCGTCCGTCGCACAACTGGGAAAGCTTCCTGCGCGCCGTCCACGTCAACCTGCGTTGCGGCGGGCGCTTCGTCGGCATGAACAACCATCCGACCAACGCCCCCGAGCATTTCGCGAGCTATGCAAGGTACGGGTTCATCAAGGAAGCCATCGGTCCCCTGGGCGAAGGCAGCATCGTTCGCTATCACTTTCACAAGGATGACGGCGACAGTTTCAGCGTCGACAATTTCCACCTGGCCGCGCAGACCTACGAAGAGGCCTTTGCCCGCGCCGGGTTCGTGGACTTCGCCTGGCACGGGCCCTTCCTCGACCCGTATACCCCGGCGGCGGAAACCGCCCACTGGGACGTATTCATGACCCACCCACCGGTCATCGCCTTCTCGGCGCGCAAGCCCGCCGGGTGATGACGAAGGTCGCCTATGTCGCCGATTCCTCGCCGCCGCGCATGCGCACGTCGTCGCTCGCTTCATCGTCGGCACGCATCGCCGCGCGCTCGGCGTCGAAGAAACGCTGGACCTGCATGCAGATGTCCCAGGTGCCTTCACGCGAGATGGCTGAGATCACGAACCAGGGGTGTTTCCAGTCCAGCCGGCTGACGATGTCTTCGACAGCAGCCTTGCGCTCGACCTCGTCGGTGAACTTGTCGGCCTTGTTGATCACCAGCCAGCGCGGACGCTCGAGGAGTTCGGGATTGAATTTCTCCAGCTCCTGCTCGATCGCGCGCACCTGCTCCACCGCGTCGCCGTTGCCCTCGCCATCCTCGCCCGGCGGGGCGATATCGACCATGTGCAACAGCAGGCTGGTCCGCGAGACATGGCGGAGGAACTGGATGCCCAGGCCGGCGCCATCGGCCGCGCCTTCGATCAGGCCCGGGATATCGGCAACCACGAAGCTCTGGTCGGTGCCGATGCGGACCACGCCGAGGTTCGGATGCAAGGTGGTGAACGGGTAATCGGCCACGCGCGGCGTCGCCGCGGACACGGCACGGATAAACGTGGATTTGCCGGCATTCGGAAAACCGAGCAGGCCGACATCGGCCAGCAGCTTCAGTTCGAGTTTCAGCTCGCGCACTTCGCCCGGCGTGCCCGGCGTCGACTTGCGCGGCGCGCGGTTCACCGAACTCTTGAAATGGATGTTGCCCAGACCGCCGCGGCCGCCTTGCGCCACTTTCAGGCGCTGGCCGTGCACGGTGAGGTCGCCGATGATTTCGTCGGTATCGACATTGGTGATCACGGTGCCGACCGGCACGCGGATCTCGATATCGTCGCCGCCCTTGCCGTACATCTGGCTGCCCATGCCGCCCTGCCCGCGCGGCGCCTTGAACGAGCGCTGGTGGCGGAAATCGATCAGGGTATTGATGCCTTCGTCGGCGACCAGCCACACCGAGCCGCCGTTGCCGCCGTCGCCGCCATCGGGACCGCCGAACGGAATGAACTTTTCGCGTCGGAAGCTGATGCAACCGGTGCCGCCGTCGCCGGCAAGGACTTTGATATTGGCTTCGTCGACGAATTTCATAAGCGTGACCCGGTGAAGTACGGCGCGATGCGCCACGGACGAAAACTGTCGCCCGTATACAGGAGCGCGGCCCTTGGTGGGTCGCACAAACGAAAAACCCCGCCTAGGCGGGGCCTTCGCTGCAACGTCGGGCGAAGCTTACGCCTGGACGACGTCGACGAACTTGCGGCTCTTCTCGCCGCGCACCTTGAAGGTGACGACGCCATCGACCAGCGCGAACAGGGTGTGATCGCGGCCGAGGCCAACGCCGACACCCGGATGGAACTTGGTGCCGCGCTGACGCACGATGATGTTGCCGGCTTCAACGGACTGACCGCCGTAGATTTTCACGCCGAGGTATTTCGGGTTCGAATCGCGACCGTTGCGGCTGGAACCTACGCCTTTTTTATGTGCCATGACTCATTTACTCCAGCGGCTCAGGCAGTGATGCCCGTGATCTCGATTTCGGTGTAATGCTGACGATGTCCCTGCTGCTTCTTGTGGTGCTTGCGGCGGCGGAACTTGATGATGCGGATCTTATCGGCGCGTCCGTGAGAACGGATCTTGGCGCTGACAGTGGCACCGGCGACCAGCGGGGCGCCAACGGTGATCGACTCGCCTTCGCCAACCAGGAGCACCTGGTCGAACTGAACGGTGGAATCGACTTCGGCGGTGAGCAGCTCCACGCGCAGGACTTCGCCCTGCATCACACGGTACTGCTTGCCACCGGTCTTAATGACGGCATAGCTCATGGGTAAACCCTTCTGTAGTTCTTCTTTGAGGTGTTGCGAACGGCGAAGTATAGCGTCTCGCAAAAGGCGAGGTCAAACATGGGGATAGGCCGCTAATGCCGTCATTCCGGCGCAGGCCGGAATCCAGTGGCCCCGGTTGCCATGCAGAGCCCGGCGCTCGAGCGTTGACGGAAGGATTGCACCGTGATGCCACTGGATGCCGGCCTGCGCCGGAATGACGAGCTTTTTACCCGGGCGTTACTTCTTCTTCGCGGGTGCCGGAGCGGGCGCGGGCTGCGCGGGCGCGGTCGCCGGGCACTGACCCTGGGCATTCAGCGTGCCCTTGGCCTGGAGGTCGGCGATCATCGCCTGGCCGCGCTGCTGGCCCCACTGCTGGCCGATCTGCATGCCTTCGGCCATGGTCGAGGGCATTTCGTTGATGACTTTCTGGCCCAGCGGCGAGCGGTAGAACTTCAGCAGGCCGTCGATATCCTCGGCGGTGAAGTGCTTCTGGTAGACCGGGACCATGCGGCCGATCAGCTGGCCGGTGGCGTTGGCGTCGACGAAGCCCTGCCAGTAGGTGGCGGGCACGCAGGGTAGCGATTTCTGCATCATCCCGGCCATCTGGGCATTCATCTGGCTGAGCATGCGGCCCATGCCGACGGCGTCCATCAGCTGGCGAATCTGCTGTTCCGAGGGCGGCGCGGCCAGGGCCGGGCCCATGAAACCCGCCAGCATCATGCCAATCATCATCCCTGTCCGTTTCTTCATCGCGATCTCCTCGTGCATGGTAGAAGGCCGGTCGGCCGCCGCGGGGAAGTTAGCCACAACCTCGCGGCACCCGCAAACCCGGCCTGCACATCGGCGCACGGGTGAATGGCGTATACAGGGGGACGCCTCCGAGGAAGACACCGCATGACCCTACGCCACGCGCTCGCGCTGACCCTGGCCCTTTCGGCCACCCAGGCGCTTGCCGGCGAGGGCCGCGACGTGCCCCTGGCGCCGGTCTGCGACGGCGTCGCCAAGGCCAAGCCGGCCGATCCGGAGGACATCATCCACGTGAAGATGGTGGCCCGGCCCAGGGACCAGCCCGAGCTTCCGTCGGATCTGGCCCTGGAGCTGGTCAAGGACGGCAAGACCACGCCGATCGCCCTGGACGCCGACCACGGCTTCGATCCGCGTTGCGACGACCCGTCGATGCGCGAGGCCTCGATCCGGGTGAACCAGCCCCGCAGCAAGGTCCGTTTTGGCCTCGCCTTCCCGGCACGGGTGCCCGCCGGAACGGCGATGAGCTACGCCAAGCTGGCCGAATCGGTGCCGGTGATGATCGAGGCGATCCGCCGGCAGGCCGGCCTGCTCCGGTTCCTGGCACCCAAGGTGCGCGGTATCCGGCTGACCTTCGCCGCCGAGGGACAGCACGTGACCATTCGCCTGCCTGACGGCGTGAAGCGCTTCGAGGCCGACGCCAAGGGCGTTGTGGTGCTGCCCTGGAACCCGGACTGGTCGACCGCGACAGTGCAGCTGAGCGAGCCGCTCAGCGCGATCACACCCGAACTTCACTGACATCGGGTCATCCCTCGACGGCAGCTCGACATGGGCTTGCTATAGTTGAGTGTCTCCCCCATCTGCTTGCGACATGGACACTATCCGCATACGCGGCGCCCGCACGCACAACCTCAAGAATATCGACCTGGACCTTCCGCGCGATCGGCTGATCGTGATCACGGGATTGTCCGGTTCGGGTAAATCCTCGCTGGCCTTCGACACGATCTATGCCGAGGGGCAGCGTCGCTATGTCGAATCGTTGTCGGCCTACGCGCGACAGTTTCTGTCGATGATGGAGAAGCCCGACGTCGACCATATCGAGGGACTGTCGCCGGCCATCTCGATCGAGCAGAAGTCGACCTCGCACAATCCGCGATCGACGGTCGGCACGATCACCGAGGTCTACGATTACCTGCGCCTGCTCTATGCCCGTGTCGGTACGCCGCGCTGCCCGGACCACGGCATCGCGCTCGAGGCGCAGACGGTCAGCCAGATGGTCGACCACACCCTCGGCCTCGACCCGGAAAAGCGCTGGATGCTGCTGGCGCCGGTCGTGCGCGAGCGCAAGGGCGAGCACGTGCAGATCTTCGACCAGCTGCGCGCGCAGGGTTTCGTGCGTGCGCGCGTCGACGGCGTGGTCTACGACCTGGATGCGGTACCGCCGCTGACCCTGCGCCAGAAGCACACCATCGAAGCGGTCATCGACCGCTTCCGTCCGCGCGAGGACCTCAAGCAGCGGCTTGCCGAATCGTTCGAGACCGCGCTGCGCCTCGGCGACGGCATCGTCATCGTGGTCGACATGGAAGATCCGAAGGCGAAGGAACAGCTGTTTTCCTCGCGCTACTCCTGCCCGCTCTGCGATTACTCGCTGCCCGAGCTCGAGCCGCGACTGTTCTCGTTCAACTCGCCCGTCGGTGCCTGCCCGAGCTGCGACGGCCTGGGCGTGACCCAGGTGTTCGATCCCGCGCGCGTGGTCGGGCATCCGGAGCTTAGCCTCTCCAGCGGCGCGATCCGCGGCTGGGACCGGCGCAACGCGTATTACTTCCAGATGATCATGTCGCTGGCGAAGCATTACGGCTTCGATCCGGACACGCCGTGGAAGAAACTGCCCAAGTCCGTGCAGGACGCCGTGCTGAACGGTTCGGGCAAGGAACTGATCGCCTTCCGCTACATCACCGAGCGTGGCGGCAAGGTCACCCGCGAACACAAGTTCGAGGGCATCCTGCCCAACCTGGAACGTCGCTACCGCGAGACCGAATCGGCCGCGGTGCGCGAGGAACTGGCCAAGTACATCGCCGACCATCCGTGCCCGGAGTGCGACGGACAGCGCCTGAACCGTTCGGCGCGCCATGTCTTCGTCGCCGACGAGGCCCTGCCGGCGCTGACCTCGCTGGCGATCGACGACACCCTGGCCTTTTTCGACAAGCTCAAGCTCGCCGGCTGGCGTGGCGAGATCGCGGTGAAGATCGTCAAGGAAATCCGCGAGCGGCTGACCTTCCTCAACGATGTCGGCCTCAATTACCTCACCCTCGATCGCCAGGCGGACTCGCTGTCCGGCGGCGAGGCCCAGCGCATCCGCCTGGCCAGCCAGATCGGCGCCGGCCTGGTCGGCGTGATGTACGTGCTCGACGAGCCGTCGATCGGCCTGCACCAGCGCGACAACGAGCGCCTGCTCGGCACCCTGACCCGGCTGCGCGACCTCGGCAACACGGTCATCGTCGTCGAGCACGACGAGGACGCGATCCGCGCCGCCGACCATGTACTCGACATCGGTCCCGGGGCCGGCGTGCATGGCGGCGAGATCGTCGCCCAGGGCACTTTCCAGGACCTGCTCGACTCGCCGCGCTCGATCACCGGCCAGTACCTGTCCGGCAAGCGCCGCATCGAGATTCCCGAGCTGCGTCGCAAGGCGAAGGACGATGCCTGGCTGCATCTGAAGGGCGCCACCGGCAATAACCTCAAGAATGTCGACCTGGCGATTCCCGCCGGGGTGTTCACCTGCGTCACCGGCGTCTCCGGCTCGGGCAAGTCGACCCTGGTCAACGACACCCTGTTCCGCCTGACCGCCGCCGAGCTCAACGGCTCCAGCGCACAGCCGGCGCCGTACGCCTCGATCGATGGACTGGACCTGTTCGACAAGGTCGTCGATATCGACCAGTCGCCGATCGGCCGCACGCCGCGCTCGAATCCGGCGACGTATACCGGCCTGTTCACGCCATTGCGCGAATTGTTCTCGCAGGTACCCGAGTCGCGCTCGCGTGGCTATACCCCGGGGCGCTTCAGCTTCAACGTCCGCGGCGGCCGCTGCGAGGCCTGCGAAGGCGACGGCCTGATCAAGGTCGAGATGCACTTCCTGCCGGATGTGTATGTGCCTTGCGACGTCTGCCACGGCAAGCGCTACAACCGCGAGACGCTGGAAATCCATTACAAGGGCCACACCATCGCCGACGTCCTCAACATGACTGTCGAGGATGCGCTGAAGCTGTTCGAGAACGTGCCGACGATCGCGCGCAAGCTCGAGACGCTGCGTGCCGTGGGCCTGGACTACATCACCCTCGGCCAGAGCGCGACCACGCTCTCCGGCGGCGAGGCGCAGCGCGTGAAGCTGTCCAAGGAGCTGTCCAAGCGCGATACCGGACGCACGATCTACATCCTCGATGAGCCGACCACCGGCCTGCACTTCCACGATATCGAGCAGTTGCTCGACGTATTGCACCAGCTGGTCGACCAGGGCAATACGGTGGTCGTGATCGAACACAACCTCGACGTGATCAAGACCGCCGACTGGGTCGTCGACCTCGGCCCCGAAGGTGGCGCCGGCGGTGGACGCATCCTCGCCAGCGGTACGCCCGAGAAGATCGCGGCGACCAGGGGTTCGCATACCGGCCGCTTCCTCGCGCCGCACCTGAAACCCGTTCCGGCGCCGGCGCCGAAGGTGGTCGCGAAAAAGGCCGCGACGAAATCCGCGCCGGCGAAAGTTGTGGCCAAGGCCGCTCCCGCACGCAAAAAGAAGACCGCATGACATCCGGCAACACCGACGAGCCCGACACCGTTGTTCACTGCCACCGATCGACGTCCGCTGGCGCGACCTGGACGCGTTCAACCACGTCAACAACTCGACCTACCTCACCTACCTGGAAGAGGCACGGCTGCAGTGGTTGAGCACGGTCCCCGGTCCGTGGGCGGACAAGGACGCGATGCCGGTGATGGCGGCGAGCACGCTCAATTACCGTCGTCCGATCGAGTGGCCGAACCGCATCGCCGTGATCCTGGCCTGCGAGCGCGAAGGCAACAGCTCGATGACCGTCGCCCATCGCATGGTCGATGCCAACGACCACGACTGTGTGTACTGCGACGGCAATGTCGTCGCAGTCTGGGTGAGCCCGGCGACCGGCAAACCCGTGCCACTACCGGACGCGGTTCGGGCATCGATCCGTGATGCACTCGCGTTATCCGTGACGAATACCTGAGGCTCAGGTTCGAGCACAGGCGAACCAGCGGCCCGCCGCAGGTATGATGGCGAACGATCCGGCCCAAGGAGTTCGCCTGTGACATCGATCCGTCTTTCCGCCCTCGCCCTGGCCTGCCTCGTCGTCGCGCCCATCGCTTTTGCCGCCGATGGCGTCGACCTCACCGTCTATCGCAGCGACAGCGATGAGCTGTTTACCTCGCAAGGTGACGGTTCGGTCAATGCCGGTTACGCCGTGGTCCATGAGCGCCGCACCCTTACGCTGACCGGCGGCACCCAGGATCTGGTCATCGGCGGCCTGCCGTCCTATCTCGACGCCGAAGCGGTGTCGCTGCGCTTTCCCGGCAGCGCGACGAAGCTCTTGTCGCAGCGCCTGCTGCTTGGCCAGGGCGTGAACGGTGCCCTGAACGGGCTGATCGGCCAGCACGTCTCGGTACTGGGCAACGGCGGCCAACCGCTGGCGGACGGTACGCTGCTGCGCGCCGGCGACTCGCTCGCCATCCGCGAAGGCAGTGGCGTCACGGTCCTGATCCGCGACTATGCGGCGGTGCGTATCACAGGCAATGCCCCGGCCACCGGCTCGACCCTGCAAGTCCGCGTCGATGGCGGCAAGGGCGACACCGATGCCGCCCTGAGTTACCCGACATCCGGCATAGGCTGGCGCGCCGCCTATGTCGCCACGCTGGCCCCAGGTGGCGCTTGCAAACTCAGTTTCGAATCGCGCGCGAGTATCGCCAACCGCAGCGGCCGCGACTGGAACGCCGCGAAACTGAAGCTGGTCGCCGGACAGCCGAATATCGCCAAGGCATCCGCGCCGCAACCGAAGATGATGCGGTCTTACGCCAATGCCGCGCCGATGGCGGCCGATGCGATGCCCGAGCAGGCGACCCTGGCGGACCTGCGCACTTACACCCTGCCCGCCGCCATCGACCTGCCCGACGGCAGCGTCACCCAGACGCCGCTGTACGCGACGCGCGACCTTGCGTGCGAACGCATCGCCCTGTTCGAGAACGGCGGTATCTGGTCGCCGCCGCAGCCGATGACCCAGCCAGGAGAAATGAACACCGGCAACAGCCAGATCGTCGGCACGGTGCGCCTGCGCGCTTTCGACAGCCTGCCGGCCGGCTACGCCCGCGTGCTGATCGCCGACCGCGACGGCAACGCCGAACTGCTCGGCGAAGGGCGTATCGAGGACACGCCGAAGGATGTCGACGCGACCATCGTCCTCGGTCCGGCATTCGACTTGCGCGGCGAGCGGGAGCGGACCGGCTTCCATCTCGACGACGCCGCGCGGGCGATGGACGAATCCTTCCGCATCACCCTGAGCAATGCCGGCGACGCGACGCGCACCATCACCGTGCGCGAGCATCCGAACCGCTGGCGCGAATGGAAGCTCGCCTCGTCCTCGACCCGGCCCTCGAAACAGACCACCGATACCCTGGAATTCAAGATCGACGTGCCGGCGCACGGTAAAGCCACCCTGGACTACGCCGTACGCTACCAGTGGTCGGCCACCGATAAACCGTAAGGAACCCAAGCCATGCTCGACATCCTTCCGCACGACGACGATATCGTCGAAATCCGCCTCGCCCGGCCGCCGGTCAATGCGCTGGACCTCGGCCTGGTTCGCGCGCTGCACCAGGCGATCGTCGAGGCACCGGTCAACGGCGCGCGAGGTATCGTGCTTTCCGGCGCGCAAGGCATGTTTTCCGCCGGCGTCGACGTCCCCGCCCTGCTCGGCTTCGACCGTGACGGGGTGCGTACGTACTGGCGGGCCTTCTTCGCGCTATGCGGCGCGATGGCCCGTTCGCCGATTCCCATCGTCGCGGCGATCACCGGGCATAGTCCCGCCGGTGGCGCGGTGCTCGGGCTGTTCAGCGATTACCGCATCATGGCGCACGGTGCGTTCCGCATCGGCCTCAACGAAGTGCAGGTCGGCCTCGTGCGTGCCCGAACCGATCCAGATGGTCCTGCGCCGCACGGTAGGCACCTATCGCGCCGAACGCCTGCTGGTGGCGGGCGCCATGCTCGATGCCGACCAGGCTCTGGCCGCCGGCTTCGTCGACGAGCTGGTCGGGCTCGAACAGGTCACGCCGCGCGCGCTGCACTGGCTGCGCGAGCTGCTGGCCTTGCCGCCCAACGCGATGTCGACGACGCGGGCGATCGCGCGCGCGGACCTGATCGAAGCGTTCGCCGATCCGGACAGCCTGCCGCTCGATGATTTTCTCGATGGATTCTTCGGCGAGGAAACGCAGGCGGTGCTGCATGCGCTGGTAGCGCGCCTGAAAAAGCCAAAGTAGTCGACTCATCGCGATAGGCCCCGCCCGCAGGATGGGCGAGGCCTCTTGCGAAAGCCTACAACTCGCCCTTCGCGGCCGGCCGCGCCGGGTCGCTGACCCAGCCGCTCCACGACGGCGCGAACAGCCGTGAACCGGTCAGTCCCGCATATTCCATCGCCAGCAGGTTGTGACAGGCCGTCACGCCCGAACCGCACATATGGACGACATCGTGCGGCGCATGTTCGCCCATCAGGGCGGTGAACTCGCCGCGCAGGGTGACCGCGGGTTTGAACCGGCCATCCGCGGCAAGGTTGTCCGAATAGGGCCGATTGCGCGCGCCCGGGATGTGCCCCGCGACCGGATCGAGCGGCTCGACGTCGCCGCGAAAACGGGGCGCGGCACGCGCGTCGAGCAGGACCGCCATGCCACGGGCTACCTCATCGGCGAGCATGTCGGCCGATACGGTTTCCTCGACGTCGAACTCGATGCGAACATCGCTGGCGTCGCGCCGCGGCAGGCTGCTCTCCAGCGGGTGTCCGGCACTGGCCCAGGCCACCAGGCCGCCGTCCAGCACGGCAGCCTCGCGCACACCGGCAACGCGCAGCAGCCACCAGAGGCGTGCGGCGGCCAGCGCTCCCCCGGCGGCGTCGTAGGCGACGATCTGCAGGCCCGGCGTCCAGCCCCAGCGCGACAGCACGGCGGAGAAATCGGCGGCCGAAGGCAGCGGATGCCGGCCGGCATGCTGCACGGGCGAATGCAGGTCGGAAAGGTCGGTATCCAGATCGGCGTGGATCGCGCCCGGCAGATGGGCCCTGGCGTAATCCTGCGCCGAGCGGGTCCGGTCGGTCAGGTCGACCCGGCAATCCACCAGCAGGACCGATCCGGGCGGCATCGCCGCGACCGTCATCGCGTCGACGAGCGTGCTATGCATGGTCATTGATGTCCCATCCGCTTGAGCAGGTTGAGCATGATCGCCGCGGTGGCGCCCCAGATACGATAACCCGCATGCAGGAACTCGACCATATCGCGACGGTGTCCCCGGAACTCCATCGTATAGCGACGGAGGTTGGCCGGTTCGAGGAAGAAGGCCAGCGGCACCTCGAAGACCTCGGCCACCTCGCGCGGATCGGCGCGCAATCGCGCACCGGCATCGATGCGGGCGACGACCGGCGTGATGATATAGCCGCTGATCGTCTCGAAGCATTCGAGGAAGCCGAGCGGGGTCACCGCATCCGGGTTCAGGCCGATCTCCTCCTGGCTTTCGCGCAGCGCGGCGGCGACGATGCCGACATCGGCCGCTTCGACGCCACCACCGGGGAAGGCGACCTGGCCGGCATGCTGCTGCAAGGTATGCGTGCGCACGGTGAACACCACGTGCTGCTGGCGATCGTCACGGACTCCGATCAGCACGGCGGCCGGGCGGCGCACGCCATCGCCAAGGAATGCCACCATCTCGGCATGGTTCCAGGCCGGCGCCCGCGGCGGCGTCGACAAGGGCAGGAGTACCGGGGCCAGATCGAGCGTCGAGCCGTCCATCAGGTCCCCTCGCGCAGCGGCAGCACATCGTTGATGATGCGCAGCCGCTCGTGGTCGTTCAGGCCGCTCCAGCGCGCGATTTCATCGCCCGTGCGCAGGCAACCGACGCACAGGCCGCGCTCATCGAGCCGGCAGATACCGATACAGGGAGACAGTGGGAGACTGGACGGTAGACTCGGGGACATCCGGCCATGATACCGCGACCGCGCTAATGCTTGATTTCGAGCAGCTCGATTTCGAAGACCAGGGCCTCGTTGGGGCCGATGCGCGGCAGCTGGCCGTTCTCGCCGTAAGCGAGCTGCGGCGGGATCACCACCTTCCATTTGTCGCCCACGCGCATCCGCGGAATGACGTCCTGCCAGCCACGGATCACGCGGTTGACGGTGAAGGTCACCGGGTTGCCGTGCGCATAGGAACTGTCGAATTCCGTGCCGTCGATCAGCGCACCACGGTAATTGGCGGTGACCGTGCTGGTCACCGTCGGCGCCTCGGTACCACTGCCCTTGCGCAATACGGAATACTGGATGCCCGATGGCAGGGCGATCACACCGGGCTGGGTCTTGTTGCGCTCGAGGAAGTCGGCGCTCTTGCGCAGGTTGGCCGCGGCGATGCGCTTGTATTCCGCGGCACTGTCGCTATGCACCTTGGCGTCGAAGCTCAGCAGCTGGTCGCGCATGTCCTGCAGCGGCACGCTGGGTGGGCGCTTGGCATAGCCATCCTGCAAGGCCTTGACCAGGGTCTGCACATCGACATCGGGCGGCCCGCCGTTGGCGAACTGGGCGCCGATCTGATAACCGATGGCGTAGGAGAGCTTGGTCCGGTCGATCGCCACGGTTTTCGTTGCCGATGCATCGCCCGGCGGGATCCGGACCTGCGCGCAC
Source organism: uncultured Gammaproteobacteria bacterium (assembly GCA_963847335.1). Lineage (GTDB taxonomy): Bacteria > Pseudomonadota > Gammaproteobacteria > Xanthomonadales > Rhodanobacteraceae > Luteibacter. The sequence continues at coordinate 62,106 of CAWJZF010000007.1, read as the reverse complement.
ACGACCGCCACGCTACCGAGGCCGAGCGCGAGAACCAGCAAACGCAGTGGTGACATCCCGTACTCCATGACGCGACACAGGGCGACGCCGAAGCATAATCGATAGCGGCGACCGGCGCTGCGAAACGGCGCAGCGCCCCGGTTGAGAACGCCAGCGGGCGGAAAAGTTTCCCCTGCTAAGATTTATCGTTTAGCCACCAGGAGCCTTTCGCATGGCCTTCCGTACCCTTGCCCTCGCCAACCGCGGCGCGGTGCGCACGATTACCGTCAACCGGCCGGACAAGCTCAACGCACTGAACCGCGAGACGATCAATGAACTGACCGTGGCCTTCGCCCAGGCCGCCGGGGACGATGCGGTGCGCGTGGTGGTGCTGGCCGGCGCGGGCGAGAAGGCCTTCGTCGCCGGCGCCGACATTTCCGAAATGACCGGCTGGACACCGACCCAGGCGCAGGCAGCCTCGCGCGCCGGCCAGCAGCTCATGACCAGCATCGAGCGGCTCGGCAAGCCGGTCATCGCACGTATCCACGGCTATGCCCTGGGCGGCGGCATGGAACTGGCGATGGCCTGCCATCTGCGCATCGCCGGCGATCGCGCCAGGTTTGGCCAGCCGGAAATCGGCCTCGGCCTGATTCCCGGTTTCGGCGGCACCCAGCGCCTGGCTCGCCTGGCCGGTCGTGGCGTTGCCCTGGAACTGTGCCTGCTCGGCCAGCAGATCGATGCCCCCCGCGCCGCTGCGCTGGGTATCGTCACGCGGACCGTCCCGGCCGATGAGCTGGACAGCACGGTCGATGCCATGGCGGATCAATTGGCGGCCGCGGCACCGCTGGCCGTGCGCGGAATCCTCGATGCGGTGCTGCAGGGCGGCGAGTGTGCGATCGACCAGGGGCTGGAGTATGAGACGCAGGCGTTCGCGCTGGCGTTTTCTACCGAAGACATGCGTGAAGGGACGAGCGCGTTCCTGGAACGACGCAAACCGACCTTCGCCGGTCGCTAGTCGCGAAGACCGGAGCCATCCGCCACTGGGCCCCTGCCTGCGCAGGGACGACGATGTAGGTGAGCTCGTCGTCCCTGCGCAGGCAGGGACCCAGTGGCGAATCAATGATCGCCGCCGCGGTATTTCTTCTCGCCGGCAGTGACGCTGAGGTCCATCCGGTTCTCCGGCGGCGCCAGCGGACAGGTCGCGTACGGCGTGAACGCGCACGGCGGGTTGGTCGCCTTGTTGAAATCGAGGACCAGCTTGCCGTTGGCGGCCAGCGTCGTGGTCAGGAAGCGCGCGGCGCCATAGGTCTCCTTGCCGCTGGTGCGGTCGGCGAAGACGAAGAACAGCGACTGGGCGTCTTCCTGGATCGGATACAGCTCATAGGTGTGGCCGTCGCGGGTGAACACCGCCTTGCCCGGCACGTTTTCCCTGTCGATCGTACCGAGCACGTTGCCGATCTCCAGCTCATGCGGCGGATCGAACGGCACCCAGTCGGCGACCACGCGCCATGAGGCATCGATCGGGAAGCGATCCAGTCCCATGAAGTGCGTGCGCGTGTCTGCCTCGCTGTCCTTGACGCGCAAGGCCTTGCGACCACCGCGCTCGATCACGTAAAAATTCGCCGAACCGAACGACACCTCGGTCGGCTCGCCGGTGCCGGCATGCGCGTCGTCGACCAGCGGCGCCGCATCCGTACGCCGCCCGTCGACCAACGCCCCGCTGTCCTTCGCCAGGGCGATGGACAGCGCGCCATCGCTACCCACCGTGATCGTGCCCAGGTGAGCGGGGCCGGCGCGCAGCACGATATCGTTATCCGCGGCGCTGCCGATGCGGTTGGCGCCTTCGTTGAGCCATTCCAGGCCGATCAGGCTAAGCCAGCCGTTCGGTGCCTTCAGGGCATCGGCACGCTTCGCCTGCCATTGCTCGATCGAGCGCACATAGTCCGGATCGACGGCGGGAACGACGGTGATGCCGGCGGCAAGCACGGAGGCCATGGCAAAACGGAACATAGGGAATCCCTGGGTCAGGTTTGGCGGTATGGACGGCTGGATCAGCGTCCGCGCATGAACAGGCGGTCGAGCTCGCCGAGACCGAGCTGTACCCAGGTCGGGCGACCGTGGTTGCATTGGCCCGAACGCTCGGTCGCTTCCATTTCGCGCAGCAGCGCGTTCATTTCCGGCAGGCCGAGGCGACGCCCGGCGCGCACCGAGCCATGGCAGGCCATGGTCGAGAGCAATTCGTTTTCCAGCTCCTGCAGGCGACGCGAACTGCCGTGCTGGGCGAGCTCCGCGAGTACGTCGCGGGTCAGCTGGGCGACGTCGGCGCCTTCCAGCAGCGCGGGAATGCGCCGCACCACGACACCGGACGGTCCGCTGCGCGAAAGCTCCAGCCCCCATTCGGCCAGCGCCTCGGCGTGCTCCTCGGCGGCGGCCGCCTCGCGGGCGCTGACCGCGATGCTCAGCGGCACCAGCAGCATCTGCGAGCGCAGGTTGCTGGTCGCACGACCGTTCTTCAGCTTTTCGTAGGTGATCCGCTCATGTGCGGCGTGCATATCGACCAGGACCAGGCCGTGCGCGTTCTCGGCCAGCACATAGATGTTCTTCAACTGCGCGATCGCGTAGCCGAGCGGCGGCGCTTCGCTCGCCTCCTCGCCGGCCACGACCGGAGGGAAGGCGACGGCGGTCGCCGAGGCATCGCCCAACAAGGTTGCGTACTCGCTCAGGGGCTGCTCGCGCACACCGAGACTCAGCCGCGACTGGCTCGATGGCGACGGCCACGACGGATAGGACGGCGATGGCGCCGCCGTCCATCCGGCTACCGGTGACAACGGCTCCGGCGACGGCGCGACGATGCCCGCCCGGGTCTGCGCCAACGCCTCGTGCAAGGTGCGAAAGAGAAAATCGTGGACCAGGCGCTGCTCACGGAAGCGCACCTCGTGCTTGGCCGGATGCACGTTGACGTCGACGCCGACAGGATCGAGCTCGAGGAAAAGCACGAAGGCCGGATGCCGGCCGTGGAACAGCACGTCGGCATAGGCCTGGCGCACCGCATGGGCGACGATGCGATCGCGGACCAGGCGCCCGTTCACATAGAAGTACTGCTGGTCCGCCTGCGAGCGCGACGCGGTCGGCAGGCCGACCCAGCCGCTCAGGCGCATGCCGGCTGCGGCAAGATCGACGCGCAGGCTCTGCCCGGGAAACTCGGCGCCAAGGACCTCGGCGACACGCTCCAGCGCGCCGGCTTCGTCGCGCGCGGATTTAAGGATCCGCACGGGCTTGCCGTTATGGCTGAGCCGGATCTCGACGCCATCGCGGGCCAGCGCCAGCGATTTGAGCAGGTCGTCGATATGGGCGAACTCGGTGCGCTCGGCGCGCAGGAACTTGCGCCGGGCCGGCACGTTGTAGAACAGGTCGCGGACCTCGACGCTGGTTCCCGGCGGGTGTTGCGCGGGACGCGCATCCTGCACCTTGCCGCCGTCGACCTCGATGCGGAAAGCCGCGTCCTCGCCTGCCTGGCGCGAGGTCAGCGCGAAGCGCGCGACCGAGGATACCGAGGCCAGCGCCTCGCCACGAAAGCCCATGCTGGCGACATGCTCGAGGTCGTCGAAGCTGCCGATCTTGCTGGTCGCGTGGGCGGAAACCGCCAGCACCAGTTCGTCGCGGGCGATACCGCCGCCGTCGTCGCGGACCCGGATCAGCCGGGAACCACCTTGCTCGATATCGACCTCGATCCGGCGCGCGCCGGCATCGATGCTGTTCTCGACGAGCTCCTTGACCACCGACGCCGGGCGTTCGATGACTTCGCCGGCGGCGATCTGGTTGATGAGTTCGACGGGGAGCGGACGGATGGAAGGCATGCGGCCAAGGATAACCGCAAAGGGATCGGCCCGGCTCAGCCCGAGGGGATGGCCAGCACGGTGCCGATGCGCACGTTGTTGTCGTTCATGCGGTTGGCGCTTTTGAGCGCATCCACGCTGACACCGTACTGCTGGGCAATGCCGGTCAGGGTCTCGCCGCGGTTGACCCGGTGGATATCGCGGACGTTGTCGTCGGCGCGCGCGACCTGTTTCCCGGACGACGAGGCGCTGCGCGTCGCCGGCCTTGGCGTGGCCGCGGCGACCTGCGGAGCCTGTTGCGCTGCCTGGACCGCGGCCGCGGCGACACCGCCGGCGTCGGCAGCCGGCGAGGCCGGCGTCGACACCGAGGCCGCGGCCAGCGACGTGCCATTACGCCGCGCGGACTGCGCGGCGAACCAGGTACCGGGAGGCGGCGTGGATTCGAAATAGTTGCGCACGCCGCCGAGCACGGCGGTGGCCAGCTGCCGGCGATGGTCGTCGCTACGCAGGCGGCGCTCCTCGTCCGGATTGGTGATGAACGCGGTTTCGACCAGGATCGAGGGCACGTCCGGCGAACGCAGCACGACAAAGTTGGCGCGCTCGACGAAACCGCGATGGGTAGGCCCGAGCTGGCCCAACGCTTTCAGCACGTTGCCGGCGATCGAGTCGCTGGCCTGCATCGCATAGCCCTGCTGCAGGTCGAGCAGCACGGCGGCCAGGGTGTCGTCCTTATCGTCCAGCGACACGCCGCCGACCAGGTCGGCGCGGTTTTCGCGATCGGCCAGCCAGCGCGCCGCTTCGCTGGTCTTGCCGCGTGGCGAGAGCACCCAGACCGAGGAGCCCTTGGCGTCGCTGTTCTTGAAGGCGTCGGCGTGGATCGAAACGAACAGGTCGGCGTTGTGCTCGCGCGCGATCTCGTAGCGGCGCTTGAGCGGAATGAAGTAATCGCCGTTGCGGGTCAGCACGGCCTGCATGCCGGGCTGGCGGTTGATCTGGTCGGCCAGTTCGCGGGCGACCTGCAAGGTGACGTCCTTCTCGCGCAGGCCGGTCGCGCCCCGCGCGCCCGGGTCCTCGCCACCATGGCCGGCATCGATCGCGACCACTACCTTGCGCTCGCCCGAGGGCAGGCCCGCCGCCGTGGCGGACACGCCTTTGGACGGCCGCGATGCGGCAACGGCATTGCCGTTGTCCGGATACAGGTCGAGTACCAGCCGGTAACCGTAATCGCCGGCCGGTTTCAGCAGGAAACTCTTCGGCTTCGCCCTGGCGTCGACCGTGGCGACCACGCGCGAATTGCCGCCCTGGCGTTCGGTGCGCATGGATTTGAACAGGCCTTGCGCGCCGGGGGCGCTGAAATCGCCGGTGACGTCGTTGCGGCCCAGATCGATGACCAGGTTACCCGGGGTGTCGCCGGGCGAGACCTTGTAGTCGAGCGGCCCGGAAAGATCGAAAACCACGCGGGTGTATTCGGGGCCTGCCCAGACGCGGGCGGCCTTCACGTCGGCCGCCTGGACGGGACAAACGACCGCGAATCCCATGGCGGCAAGGGCGAAAAGGCAACGGTGGCGTATGGTTCCCCTCATAGCGGGCGATTGAACTGCAAGCGCCCCGGGAAAGCAAGATATTTTCCCTTGAATATCCATAACCTGCGGCTCTTTCGTCAGCGACCATGCAGGAAGGTTGCCCAAGCGACGGTTTTCGATGGAATGCCTGGCTCTCGGCCGCGGCCAGCGCGGCCTCACGAAGTTTCGCGAAAACAATTACTTGGCTTCGACGAAGGCGTCGAGCAGGCGCTGCCCGGCGGCCGTGACCGCCTTCAACACGGCGATACGGCCGCCGTCGGTGTGCGCGAGGTCGACCGTGATGTCCGGCAACGGCAATGCACCCCGACCGCGCTCCGGCCATTCGACGAGGACGATCGCGTCCGGCTCGGCCAGCGCATCCAGTCCCAGCCATTCCAGTTCGCCGGCATCGGCGATGCGATAAAGGTCCAGGTGCCAGGCACTGCGCCCGTCGACCTCATAGGACTCGACCAGGCTGTAGGTCGGGCTCTTGACCCGCTCGCCGACGCCGAGCGCGATCAACAGCGCGCGGGCGAACGTGGTCTTGCCCGCGCCGAGATCGCCGTGCAGGTAGAAGACCAGGCCCGTCTCGACTTTCGCGGCGATGCGGCGCGCCAGGTCGATCGTCGCGGCTTCGTCGGCGAGAGGCAGTTTCACTTCAGTCATGGACGCTCCGGTTGAGCAGGATACGGATCGGCGCGAGCAGATCCGAGGCAAGCAGGCCGCGCTCGCCCTCTTCGGCGGCGATGTCGCCCGCTCGCGCATGCAGGCCGACACCGAGGCAGGCCGCCCGCCACGGATCGCAGCCCTGGGCGAGCAAGGCGGCGATCACCCCGGTCAGGATATCGCCCATGCCGCCACTGGCCATGCCGGGATTGCCCCACGGACAGACGGCAAGCCGGCCATCGGGTGTGGCGATCAGGCTGCCCGAGCCCTTGAGCACGACCACCGCGCCGAAGCGCGAGGCCATATCACGCGCGGCAGCGAAGCGGTCGTTCTGGACCTCGCTGGTCGATACGCCGAGCAGGCGCCCGGCCTCGCCCGGGTGCGGCGTAAGCACGGCCTGGCCGTCGAAACGGCGAGGCGTGGCGGCAAGCAGGTTCAGACCGTCCGCATCGAGCACCAGGGGCTTGCCGCTATCCAGGGCCGCCTGCCAGAGCGTGCGACCCCAGCCGCCCTGCCCGAGGCCCGGGCCGACGGCGAGCACGCTGGCGCGCGCCATCATCGGCACCAGCGCCGCGACGTCGTCCACGCCACGCGCCATCAGTTCCGGGCGTGCGGCATTCATCGCCGACACGTGTTCGGCGCGTGTCGCCACGCTGACCAGGCCCGCACCCGTTCGCAATGCCGCTTCGCCGGCCATGCGGATGGCACCGCCCGTGCCGTGGTCGCCACCGATGGCCAGGACATGCCCGTTGCTGCCCTTGTGCTCGTCGCGCGCGCGGCGCGGCAGAGAGTCAGGCCGCAACAGCCCGGCGTCGGGCGGCGTGCTTTCCCATACCGTCGAAGGCAAGCCCAGGGTGCGCAGTTCCTTCTCGCCGGCAACCTCGGCGCCATAAGTGAACATGCCGCGCTTCCAGGCGATGAAACTGACCGTCACCGTGGCGCGTACCGCGTCGCCGGGACAGGCCCCGGTATCGGCGGACAGACCGGAGGGAATGTCCAGGGCGAGTACCGGGGCCAGCAAAGCATTCAGCTCGCGGATCAGGCGACTGGCGATCTGGTCCGGCGCACGATTCAGTCCCGTGCCGTAGAGCGCATCGACATAGACGTCGGCCGGGGGCAATAAAGTGCCCGTCATCGATGCGACGAACTTCCCCGCCCACGGCGACAAACGCTTCGCGCGCGGCGATCGCGTCATCGCCGACCGGGTCGGCCAGCGCCAGCAGTTCGACCTTGTAGCCCGCTTCGCGTGCCTGCGCGGCGAGCAGGTAACCATCGCCACCGTTGTTGCCGGGCCCGCACAGCACGCACAGGCGACGCGCTTCGGGCCAGTGCCGGGTCAGGCTGGCGAAGGCCGCTCCGGCGGCGCGCTGCATGAGTTCGAAGCCGGGCACGCCCAGCTCGTCGATGGCGTGACGGTCGATCTGGCGAACCTGGGCCGCGGTGAACAAAGCCGTGTCGTGGGGATGAGCGCTCATCGGGCGATTATAGGGTTCGCCTCAGCGACTAGAATGTGTACATGCCCGCCCCCTCCTCCATCGACTTCGACGAACTCGCGCGCGATATCAAGCGCTGGGCGATCGAGCTTGGTTTTGCCGACGCCGGCATCGCCGGTACCGAACTGGGCAAGGACGAGACCTACCTGCAGCGCTGGCTGGACGATGGGCACCACGGCGAGATGGACTACATGGCCCGGCATGGCACGCGGCGCAGCCGGCCGGCCGAACTCGAACCGGGCACGCTCCGGGTGATTTCAGTTCGCATGGACTATGTGCCGCCCGGCACGCGCAATGCCTGGCAGGTGATCGAGGATGGCGAGGCGGCCTATGTCGCGCGCTACGCGCTGGGCCGCGACTATCACAAGCTGATGCGCAACCGGTTGCAGAAGCTTGCCGGGATGATCGGCGGCAAGATCGGCGACTTCGGCTACCGCGCTTACGTCGATTCGGCGCCGGTGCTCGAAAAGGCCCTGGCGCGCAATGCCGGCCTGGGCTGGATCGGCAAGCACACCGTGCTGATCAACCGCGGCGCCGGTTCGTACTTCTTCCTGGGCGAGCTCTACACCGACCTGCCCTTGCCGGTCGACACACCGGCATCGGCACACTGCGGCAGTTGCCGTCGCTGCATCGACATCTGTCCGACCCAGGCCATCGTCGGCCCGTACCGGCTCGATGCCAGGCGGTGCATTTCCTATCTCACCATCGAACTGCGCGGCAGCATTCCGGAGGAACTTCGTGCACCAATGGGCAACCGCATCTTCGGCTGCGACGACTGCCAGCTGATCTGCCCGTGGAACAAGTTCGCACAAGAGGCCCAGGAGCCGGACTTCGCGCCGCGGCATAGCCTGGACGGGGCGAAGCTGGTCGACCTGTTCGCGTGGGAAGAGGACGAGTTCCTCCGGCGCACGGAAGGCATGGCGATCCGGCGCACGGGGTATGAGGGGTGGTTGCGGAATATCGCGGTGGCGTTGGGGAATGCGCCGACGTCGGAGGCGGTGGTCGCCGCGCTTCATTCACGCGCAACGCATACATCGGAGATTGTGCGCGAGCACGTTGCGTGGGCTATCGCGCAACATTCCACCACTGGATCCCTGCCTGCGCAGGGATGACGAAAACCTACCTACCCGTCATCCCTGCGCAGGCAGGGATCCAGTGGCGACGCGTCGCGATTTTTGCGTTAGCGCCTGGCTTGAATGGCCAGGATCAACGCACGTGTCGCCGAATCGAACTGCGCCAGGTCCTTCTCATCCGCATCCAGCGACGGCAGGATCTGCTTCGCGATCACCTTGCCGAGCTCCACCCCCCACTGATCGAACGCATTGATCCGCCACAGGTGGCCGAGCATGAATACCTTGTGCTCGTACATCGCGATCAGCGCGCCAAGCGTTGCCGGGGTCAACGCGTCGAGCATGATGACCGTGCTCGGCCGGTCGCCCGGGAAAGTGCGTTGCGCGGCAAGCACGCGGCGCTCTTCCTCGCTGCCTTCGGCCGACTCGGCCAGGGCCTCGTCGAAGGTCTTGCCGAGCGCCAGCGCGGCGGCCTGCGCCAGCAGGTTGGAAAGCAGGGCCTGATGGTTGGCGCGCAGCGGATGCCCGGGTTTGACGATGCCGATGAATTCCAGCGGCACGACGTCGGTGCCCTGGTGCAGGGCCTGGAAATACGCATGCTGCGCATTCGTGCCGATGCTGCCCCAGACCACCGGAACGGTACTGCCCTGGACCGGCGTGCCGTCCTTGTGCACCTGCTTGCCCAGGCTTTCCATCTCGAGCTGTTGCAGGTACGAGGTCAGGTCGACCAGGGGATCGACATACGGCACGACCGCGCGGCTGCCGCGGCCGCAGACATTGCGGTTCCATACCTCGGCGATCGCCAGCAGCACCGGCAGGTTGTCCTGCCATGGCGCGGAACGGAAGTGGTCGTCGATCTGCGCGGCACCGGCGAGCAGTTCGCGGAAGTGCTCCATGCCCACCGACAAGGCGATGCTCAGGCCCACCGCGGACCAGAGCGATAAGCGGCCGCCAACGAAATCCCACATCGGCAGCACCTGCGCGGCCGGCACGCCCCACTTCGCCGCCGCTTCGGTGTTCGAGCTGACCGCGAGGAAATGCCGCGATGCGGCGCGCTCGTCGCCGTCGTGCGCGCGCAGGATCCAGTCGCGCAACACGCCACCGTTGAGCAGGGTTTCCTGCGTGTTGAAACTCTTCGAGACAATGATGACCAGGGTCCGGCGCGGATCGAGACTGCGCATCAGGCCGTCGGCGGCATGGCCGTCGACATTGGTCAGGAAATGGCTGCGGATGTTCGGCACATGAAACTGCTCGAGCGCATGCACGGCCAGCCGTGGGCCGAGGTCCGAGCCGCCGATACCGACGTTGACCACGTCGGTGATGGTGTTGATCAGGCCCAGGCTCTCGCCCTCGCCGCGATGCACCGCGTCGACGATCTTCGCCATGCGATCGAGCGTTTTGCCGATCTCGGCGCGCACGTTCGCCGGCGCCAGCGGCGGCAGGCGCGAACCGGCGCCGCGCAATGCCGTATGCAGTACCGCGCGGTCTTCGGAGGTATTGATTGCCTCGCCGGCATACATCGCATCGCGGGCCTGCTGCCAGCCGGTGCCCTCGATGTATGCACCGACCGCGTCGAGCGCGGCGACATCGAGTTTCTGCCGGCTGAGGTCGAGCAGGATCGGTCCCACGCGTCGGCGCAGGCGTTCGCCGCGACCGGTATCGGTCAGCAATTCACGGAGACGGGTGGCATCCAGGCGCGCGGCATGCGCGGCGAACGACGGCAGACGGGCTTGCTCGGAATTCATGGGCTCACTTAGCGGTGACGGACCAAGCCTCCGATCTTACCGCAGTGCAGCGTGACGAAAAGCGAAAAAACCGGGCCTTTTCGCCACCTGCAGCGTGTCGCCGGCTGCCGGCGACACGTGGTATTACCCGCGCTTACGCAGCCTGCTTGGGAATCGAATGATTGGTATGCGTCTTGCGATTGTCGCGATCGACGTAAACCATGGTCGGCTTGAAGCCGGCCAGTTCGGCTTCGGACAGCGAAGCGAAGGCGGCGATGATGATCAGGTCGCCCGGCTGCGCGCGATGGGCGGCACTGCCATTGACCGAGATGATGCCCGAGCCTTCCTCGGCACGCAGCGCATACGTGACGAAGCGCTTGCCGTTATTGATGTTCCAGGCATGGATCTGCTCGTACTCACGGATGCCCGATTCGTCCAGCAGCAAGCCGTCGATGGCGATCGAGCCTTCGTAGTGCAGCTCGGCATGGGTCACCGTTGCACGGTGGATCTTGGCCTTGAGCATGTTCAGGTGCATGGTGAAATCCAGCGGACGCGTGGGGGACGACGGGAAAACCGGAATTATAGCCATTGTGCGCCGCGGCAAGTTAAGCCGTCAGCCGCGCACAGCCGCTACATGGGGCTGGTTCCGCGTCCTTCAATCGAACGGCAGGTTGTCGATCAGCCGGGTCGTGCCCATCCGGGCCGCGACCAGCGCCACCAGCCCGCCGCGCTCGTCGTCGCCCGGCTCGCCCAGGTCCTCGGCGCGGCGGATGGCCACGTAATCCGGGACGAAACCGGCGCGCTGCAGGCGGGCGACGCCGGCCTGCTCGAGTACGCGCCAGGCATGACCCTGGCTGAACAGGTCGCGCATCTGCTGCAGGGTCGCGTAGATCTGCGGCGCCCGTGCCCGTTCGGCCTCGGACAGGTACTGGTTGCGCGAACTCATGGCCAGGCCATCCTCGTCGCGCAAGGTGGGCGCGGCCATCACCTTCACCGGCAGCGAAAGATCGCGGACCATCCGCTCGATGACCCGCAACTGCTGGAAATCCTTCTGGCCGAAGACCGCCAGGTCCGGCTGGACCAGGTTGAAGAGTTTGGCCACCACGGTCGCCACGCCATCGAAATGGCCGGGACGATGCGCGCCTTCCAGCGTTTCGGTGAGCAGCGGGACGTGGATGCTGACGCTGGCTTCGGCACCGAAGGGATACAGGGTCGACACATCGGGCGCGAACAGGATGTCGCAGTCGTTCTCGGCCAGGCCGGCCTGATCCTGGGCCAGGGTCCGCGGGTAACGCTCGAAATCCTCGCCAGCGGCGAACTGGGTCGGATTGACGAAGACGCTGGCGACCACCCGGTCGGCCCGGGCCCGCGCCAGTTTGATCAGGGAATGGTGACCGGCGTGGAGGTTGCCCAGGGTCGGCACGAAGCCCACGGTCAGGCCGGCGGTACGCCAGCCACGGATCGCGGCGCGTAGCGCGGCCGCATCTTGCAGGGTTTGCATAAGTTCTTCGTCGTCAGGAAAAGCTGTGTTCGGAGCCGGGGAACGTTCCCGTCCTCACGTCATCCACGTACGCGGCAATCGCCGCCGGTACAGAATCGCGGCCAATGAGGAAATCCTTGCTGAACTTAGGTCGCTTGCCCGGGGTGATGCCGAGCATGTCGTAGATCACCAGCACCTGGCCGTCGCAATCGACGCCGGCGCCGATGCCGATCACGGGAATGGCGAGTTCCGCGGTGATTTTCGCGGCCAGGGCGGCCGGGACGCATTCAAGGACCAGCAGGTCGGCACCGGCGGCTTCGACCGCATGGGCATCGGCAAGCAGCTTCGCAGCGGCTTCGGCCTGCTTGCCCTGGACCTTGTAGCCGCCGAACTTGTGCACCGACTGCGGGGTGAGGCCCAGGTGCGCGCATACCGGGATATCGCGTTCGGCCAGGGCCGAAATGACCTCGCAGATGCGGCCGGCACCCTCGATCTTGACCATTGCCGCGCCACCTTCGGCCACCAGCCGGGTCGCCGCGTCGATGGCGTGCGGGACGTCGCGATCGCTCATGAACGGCAGGTCGGCGACCAGCAGGGTCGCGCTGAGCCCACGGGCGACCGCGGCGGTGTGATAGACCATCTCGCCGACGGTGACCGGCAAGGTACTCGAGCGTCCCTGGACGACCATGCCCAGCGAATCGCCGACCAGGGCGACATCGACGCCGCTCGCCTCCAGCTGGGCCGCGAAGCTGGCGTCGTAGGCCGTCAGCATCACGATCTTCCTGCCGTCCGCCTTCATCTGGCGCAGGCCCGGCACGGTAACCGGCTTGCGTACGGTGGCGTTGGCTTTTTCAGCGTACACGGCCATTCCTCGCGTAAAAAACGTGTAATCGGGGATTATCCGGCCGCGACGCGACCGGACTCAAGAAATAGCTGTGCAAGCGCCTGTGTCGACCCTGGCCAGCAGGTCGGCGACCGTTCCCTTGCCGGGAATATCCAGTGTCGGCGCGATCTCGGCCAGCGGCAGCAGCACGAAGGCGCGCTCGGCCAGCCTGGGATGAGGGAGGGTCAGGCCATCCTCGTCGAGTACGCGATCGCCATGCAGGAGCAGGTCGAGGTCCAGGGTGCGCGGACCCCAGCGCTCGCCGCCGCGGACGCGACCAAAGGCACGCTCGGTCTCGAGCAGGGCGTCGAGCAGGGCCTTCGGCGCCAGCGTCGTCTCCACCCCGGCCACCGCATTGACGAAGGGCGGCTGTTCGGTCACCCCCCATGGCGGGGTCAGGTACAGGCCGGAAGCGGCAACCAGGCGGGTCCCGGGCAGGCGCCCGAGCGCCGCCATGGCCTCCCGCACCAGGGTCGCCGAATCACCGAGATTGCTGCCCAGGGCGATATACGCCCGCATGGGTGCCGGAGCGTTCACGCGCTATCCGAACCGCCCTTGCCACGGCCACCGCCGGTCTTGCGACGGCGACGACGCTTGCGCAGCGGTGCCGACGGCACGGCCGGACCGGGCAACGGTACGCCACCACCGCCCAGAGCATTGGCCAGCGTTTCCGGCGGCAACTGCTGGGCATGCGCCCACCACTCGCCCAGCGCGCGGATATCCGGGGATTCGTCGGCGCGCAGCAGCAGGAAATCGAAGGCGGCACGGAAGCGCGGGTGCGCCATCAGCCGGAACACGCGCTTGCGGTGGATCTGCTCGAAGCGCGGCTGCAGCGACCAGATCTCTTCCATGGTGAAGGTGAAACGGCGCGGGATCGCCACGCGCCGGCACTGTTCGCCGACCACATGGACCGCGGCGCTCTGCCAGGCCTCGTTGACGTCCTCGCCCTTGGCGATCAGGGCGTGCGCCTGGTCGCGCACCTCGCCCCAGAGCAGCACGGCGAACAGGAAGGCCGGCGTCACCGAACGGCTTTCCGCCATCCGCTCATCGGTATTGGCCAGGCCCTGTTCGACCAGGGTACGCAAGGCCTCGTCGCCGCGCTCCAGCGCACGCGCGGTGACCGGGTAGAGGAATTTCAGCAGGCCGCATTTCTCGAGCATGCGGAAGCTCTTCAGGCCGTGGCCGGCCAGGAACAGCTTCAGCGACTCGTCGAACAGCCGTGCCGGCGCCGCTTCGGCCAGCAAGGGGCCAAGCGTCGCGAACGGCGCCATCGCCGCCGCATCGATGGTGAAGCCGAGCTTGGCCGCCAGGCGTGCCGCGCGCAGCATGCGTACCGGGTCCTCGCGATAGCGCAGGTCCGGGTCGCCGATCAGCCGCATGGTGCGGTCTTCGAGATCCTGCATGCCGCCCACGTAGTCGCGCACGCTGAAATCGGCGATGTCGTAGTAGAGCGCGTTGACGCGGAAATCGCGGCGCACCGCGTCCTCCTCGATCGTGCCCCAGATATTGTCGCGGACGATGCGGCCGTCGACGATGTGGCGGTCGCCCTCGCCACCTTCCTCGCCGGTGCCGCGGAAGGTCGCCACCTCGATGATCTCCGGCCCGAACACCACATGGGCCAGACGGAAGCGACGGCCAATCAGCCGGCAGTTACGGAAGAGGCTTTTCACTTCCTCCGGCGTCGCATTGGTGGCGACGTCGAAATCCTTCGGATGGCCGCCGAGCAGCAGGTCGCGCACCGCGCCGCCCACGAGGTAGGCCGCGTAACCGGCGTCGTGCAGGCGGTACAGGACGCGTAGCGCGGCCTTGCTGATGTTCTTGCGGGAGATGGAATGCTGCTCGCGCGGGATGATGCGCAACACCGGCGTAGCGTCGTTCCTTGCGTCGAAGTTCAAGCGGTCTTGATCCTGATGGGCAGTGCTGCCCGGTAGCGGAATGCCCGGAATCCGGGCCAGCCGGGTGCGGACGATGGAAACAATGTAGCGAATAAGCCGTCACATGACGAATGCTCGCCACTCGTCCCCCACCCCCCAGTCGTGGCGACAGGCCAGTCAGAGCCGTTGCCGGGCGAAACAATTCCGCTATACTAGCGCGCCTCGTACATCACGTACGACAGTGCTCCCTTCGTCTAGTGGCCCAGGACACCGCCCTCTCAAGGCGGGAACACGAGTTCGAGTCTCGTAGGGAGCACCATTCCTTGCCATAACCGGCATTCTTCAGAAGGCTGACTCGCGGCATGACCTTTGTCGTTACCGACAACTGCATCAAGTGCAAGTACACCGACTGCGTGGAAGTATGCCCGGTCGACGCCTTCCACGAGGGCCCCAATTTCCTCGTGATCAACCCGGACGAGTGCATCGACTGCACCCTGTGCGAGCCGGAATGCCCGATCAACGCCATCTACCCCGAGGACGACGTCCCCGGCGGCCAGGAGGTCTTCGTCGCGCTGAATGCCGAGCTGGCCAAGTCCTGGCCGGTGATCACCGAGCGCAAGGATGGCCTGACCGACGCCAAGGCATGGGAAGGCAAACCGGACAAGCTCGACCTGCTCGAGCGCTGAGTTTCCACCCCGTTTAACGAAAACGCCGCCCGATGGGCGGCGTTTTCGTTTGCGCGGAGGCTGCTCAGCCGCCCATGCGCGACTTCAGCGAGTCGACCAGCTTGCGCACTGACTCGTTCTCGCCCTGGGCGCGGACTTCGCTGCCCGAGCCGCTCTGGCTGACCGTGATGATCACCTGGCGGGTGTACTTGGTCGAACCCTGCTCGCCGTTGCCGGCTTCCTGCTGGTCCTTGGTCTTGCCGTGGAACATGCGGCCAAAGAAGCCACGCTTGTTCTCGAGCGTGGCGCGGACCACGGAGACCGTATAGGTACGCGCGGCGTCGTCGTGGGCGACGACCTGGCCCAGGTCGCCCGCTGCCAGGGTCTCGCCGACATGACGGTAGACCGCATCGACGTCGCCGGCGGTGACGAAACCATCCGATACCGAGGCCTGGGGCGGCGTATTGCCCGTACCCGAGGCCGGCGCGCCCGCACCCGGCTCCGGAATCACCAGGGCCGCACTGGTCGACGGCGTGTCCAGGCCCGGCGGGATTTCCAGCGGGCTTTCCTGCTGCGCCTTGTCCCAGGACTTGGTGGAGCGGAACATGCCGCAGCCGGAGAGCAACAGTGCGGACAGGGCGACTGCCGTGAAAGCCAGCGCGAACGACGATTTTTTCATGAACACATTCCGTAAAGGTGAGCGCCTGGTGGATCAGGCAGCGGACGCCAATGGTGCCAGAGCGGCCAGGGTTTCGCGCAAATGGGTCAACGCCGCACCTGCCTCCAGTTCAACCAGGGGCAGGCGTGGCGCCGCCGATCCCAGCCCCAGCGCGGCCAGGCCGGCCTTGACGGGAATGGGATTCGGCGCGCAATTCAGTGCTTCGATCAGCGGTGCCAGGGCCCTGGCCTGGGCCTGCGCGGCTTCGCGCTGCCCTGCCCTGGCCAGGTCGCAAAGCCGGCGGAACGGACCGGGTACCAGGTTCGCCACCACCGAAATCGTACCCGCGGCGCCAGCGAGCATGGCCGTATCGGCCGTGCCGTCGTCGCCGCTGAGATAGACGAAATCCGGGCGCACAAGTTCCGCGATCGCCGAAATCCGCTCGTTGTCGCCCCGGGCTTCCTTGATCCCGACGATCGCCGGATGGTCGCGCAGCTGCGCCACGGTCGCCGGGGCGAGGTCGCACCCGGTCCGCGGGGGCACGTTATAGAGGACTACCGGCAGGCCGCCACGGTCGGCGACCTCGGTGAAATGCCGGCGCAGGCCTTCCTGGGTCGGCCGCACGTAGAACGGGGTCACCACCAGGGCGGCATCGGCACCGAGCTCGCGCGCATGGCGGGTCAGGGCCACGGTACGTTCCGTCCCGGCCTCGCCGGTGCCCG
This sequence comes from uncultured Gammaproteobacteria bacterium, assembly GCA_963847335.1. Classification (GTDB taxonomy): domain Bacteria; phylum Pseudomonadota; class Gammaproteobacteria; order Xanthomonadales; family Rhodanobacteraceae; genus Luteibacter. Next base: position 45,494 of record CAWJZF010000007.1, on the reverse strand, counting down.
CCAGTACCGGCACGCGGCCCGCGACGCGCTCGACGGCGAAGGCGAGCAGGCGGTCGAATTCGGCGTGATCGAGGAAATGCGATTCGCCGGTGGAGCCGGCCACGACCAGCGCCTCGGTGCCGCCAGCAAGCTGGTGGTCGATCAGCTGGCCAAAGGCAACCAGGTCCAGACCGCCGTCGGAACCGAAGGGGGTGGCCAGTGCGCAGATGCTTCCGGAGATGTTCAAGACGAAACCCTGGGGATAGTGCCGGCAAGAGAGCTTAAGCACCGGCATGTTACTTGCGGCCTCACGACGCGGGCAAGTAAGCTGGCTCCAGGCAGCTGATGTCCTGCGTCCGCGGGACGGCCATGGGTAGTCCTATCTTGAATCGCTCCGCTCCGCGTAACGCCACCGCCGACAACCAGCTGCTGATCCAGACGCTCTCCCCGGCGCACCGCGCGCCGCTGCTGGTGCTGGCCAAGCGCATCGCCGACGCCGGCTGCAACCTGGCCGATGCGCGGGTCTCGACGATCGGCAACGACACCTCGCTGATGCTGCTGGCCACCGGCTCCTGGGATGCCGTGGCCAAGCTGGAGACCGCGCTCGGCAAGCTCGGCCGCGACGAGGACCTGCAGATCGTGCACTACCGCACGACCCCGCGGGAACCGACCGCGCACTTGCTGCCCTACCTGGTCGAGGTCATCGCCGCCGACCGCCCCGGCATCCTGGTCAAGATCGTCGAGTTCTTCTCGCGGCGCGACATCAGCGTCGAACAGCTGACCTCGATGCGCTACCAGGCCATGCAGACCGGCGCGGAGATGTTCCAGGCGCAGATGACCATCGGCATTCCCGCCGAAACGCATATCGCCGCCCTGCGCGACGACTTCCTCGAGCTGTGCGACGGGCTGAACCTGGACGCCATCATGGACCCGGTAAAATTCTAGAGCAGGCTCGCTGGCACAAAACCTTCACGTAATACCGGTACAACGGATTCATGATCGAACCAGGCAAGAAAGTCCCCTCACTGGAAGGCGCCACCGGCGACGGCGGCACGCTCTCGCTGGCGAAACTGAAGGGGCGCTGGGTCGTCGTCTACTTCTACCCGAAGGACAGCACGCCCGGCTGCACGACCGAGGCGCAGGACTTTCGCGACCTCTATCCGGATTTCGTCGCCCGCCATGCCGAAGTGATCGGCGTCTCGCGCGACTCGGTGCGCTCGCACGGCAACTTCGCCGCGAAACAGGCACTGCCGTTTCCGCTGGTTGCCGACGCCGACGAAACCTGGTGCAAGGCCTTCGACGTCATCCACGAAAAAGTTCTCTACGGAAAACGCCACATGGGCGTCGTCCGGAGTACATTCCTCATCGACCCCACCGGCAAACTCTCCAGGGAATGGCGAGGCGTCAAAGTGCCGGGCCACGCACAAGCCGTCCTAGAAACCATACCGACCGAGTGATCACACGCCACCTCCGAATTCCCAGCCCAGCCGCGTCCGCGCCGGCACCAGCATCGGTGGCCTTTTCGCTCCGTTTATCGCAATGCCTTCCCGTTTTCGATGCCGCGCCCGCCAGGGCCGGCGTCGTCGCGCCGCCCGTGAGCGGTGGCAAGCCCGGCCCGTCTGGCCGGAATCTCAGTACGTCAGCCGAGAGGTCCCTTCCGCATGACCGGAAGCAAGCGCATTTACGCCCTGGACACCAACGTGCTACTGCACGATCCCACGTCGCTGTACCGCTTCGAGGAACACGATGTGTTCATTCCGATGACGGTGCTGGAGGAGCTGGACGAAAAGAAGAAAGGCGCTTCGGAAGTTTCGCGTAACGGCCGTCAAGTCAGCAGGTTCCTCAATGAACTGATCGTCCGCGGCAACGGTCATGGCATCAAGGACGGCCTGGAACTGGCCAGTCCCAACGGCATAAAGCTCAAGCGTGGCGCGGTCGGCCGGCTGTACTTCCAGCAGCGCGTCGCCAACGGCAACGGCAAGGCGGACAACCAGATCCTCGCCGCCGTCATCGACCTGCGCGACCTGCATCCCGACGACACGGTGATCCTGGTCACCAAGGACATCAACCTCCGTATCAAGGCCTCGATCTACGGCATCCATGCCGAGGACTACGAGAACGACCGCGCGCTGGACGATTTCGCCCTGCTCTTCACCGGCTCGGAAGGGCTGAACGACGATTTCTGGAACCGTCATCCGGAAGTGCGCTCCTGGAACGAGCGCGGACGCACCTTTTATGAAGTAAGGATGCGCGAGGACGAGGCCTGGTATCCGAACGAATGCCTGTACCTGCCCGGCGACAACGCGGTCGAACTGCGCGTGCTGGAAATCCGCGAAAACGAGGAGGGCAAAACGGCCAAGCTGGTCCTGCTCGACGACCATACCCACACCAACCACGGTGTCTGGGGGATCGCCGCGCGCAACCGCGAACAGAACTTCGCATTGAACCTGTTGATGGATCCGGACGTCGACTTCGTGACCCTGCTCGGCACCGCCGGCACCGGCAAGACCCTGCTCGCCCTCGCCGCGGGCCTTGCCCAGGTGATGGACCAGCAGCGTTACCGCGAGATCATCATGACCCGCGCCACCGTCTCGGTCGGTGAGGACATCGGCTTCCTGCCCGGCACCGAGGAAGAAAAGATGACGCCGTGGATGGGCGCGCTGACCGACAACCTCGAGGTCCTCGCCAATCCGGAAGAAGGCGGTTCGTGGGGCCGCCAGGCCACCAACGACCTGCTCGCATCGCGGGTGAAGATCCGTTCGCTCAACTTCATGCGCGGGCGCACCTTCCTCAGCCGCTATCTCATCATCGACGAAGCGCAGAACCTCACCCCGAAGCAGATGAAGACCCTGATCACCCGTGCCGGCCCCGGCACCAAGATCGTCTGCCTCGGCAACGTCGAACAGATCGACACGCCCTACCTCACCGAAACCACCTCCGGCCTCACCTACGCCGTGGACCGTTTCAAACTCTGGGCCCATTCCGGGCATATCACCCTGCGCCGCGGCGAACGCTCGCGCCTGGCGGATTTCGCTTCGGAAGCTCTGTAAAACAAAAGCCGGAGCGGCGATGGCACGTCGCTCCGGCTACTGTACGGCCACTGGGTTCCGGCCTACGCCGGAACGACGGTGTATGGGTTGCGGCGACCTTTAAGTCCGTCATTCCGGCGTAGGCCGGAACCCAGTGGAGACACGCCATGGATTGGCGACAGCCTTGCGTCTACATATTGGCCAGCGAGCGGAATGGAACGCTCTATATCGGTGTGACCAGCGATCCGATCAAGCGCATCTGGCAGCACAGGACAGACGCAGTCGACGGGTTTACCAAGAAACACCGCGTACACACCCTCGTCTGGTACGAGCTGCATCAGACGATGGAATCGGCGATTTTGCGGGAGAAGACCCTGAAGGGTTGGAAGCGGGTATGGAAGGCGCGCCTCATCGAAGGCGAAAATCCCGATTGGGTCGACCTTTTCCCAACGCTACTGTGACTGGATGATTCGCGCCGGGGCGCTCACCCTTCGGGCCAGCTTCGCTGTTCTTGGTCGCTTCGCTCCCGGCGTCCGGCCTGCGCCGGAATGACGGATAGGAAGGTTTCCTCAGTACACATATATCGTCATTCCGGCGTAGGCCGGAATCCAGTGGCGATAACGCGCTGGTTGGCGATATCCGGCAAAATACGTCCATGACAAAGCCCACCCGCGCCATCGCCCTGACCATAGCCGGTTCCGATTCCGGAGGTGGTGCGGGTATCCAGGCCGACCTGAAGACCTTCCACGCACGCGGGGTGCATGGGCTGAGCGCGATCACCGCGATCACCTCGCAGAACACCCGTGGCGTGACCGCCGTGCATCCGGTGCCGCTGGCGCATATCCGTAGCCAGATTGCCGCGGTGTTCGATGACTTTCCGATCGGCGCGGTGAAGACCGGCATGCTTGGAAGCGCGGCGATCACGCGACTTGTCGCGGCCGAAATGCGTCGTCGGCAGCCGGCGTGGCTGGTGGTCGATCCGGTGATGATCGCCTCCAGCGGCGCCCGGTTGCTCGACGAGGACGCCATCGAGGCAACGGTGAACGAACTCATCCCGCTGGCCGACGTACTCACCCCCAACCTGCCCGAAGCCGAGGCCTTGCTCGGCCGCAGCATCGGCAAGGATTTCGATGCCGCCGGTGCCGATCTGCTGGCACTGGGCGCGCGTTCGGTGCTGCTCAAGGGCGGCCACGCCGGCGGGCGTGAGGTCGTGGATCGCTTTTACGACGCACGGGGCTGCATGGAAATCCGTAACCCACGGCTGAAGCGTGAGGGCCACGGCACCGGATGCACCCTGGCCTCGGCGATCGCGGCGGAACTGGCGAAAGGCCGCCATCCACGCGCCGCTGTGCGCAACGCGGTGGCCTATGTGCACAAGGCCTTTGCCCGGAGCTACCGCCCCGGCGGCGGCAATCTCTACGTCCTGGGCCACTGAGAGTATCCTAGGCGCTCGATTCCAGAGCTTTTTCCATGAATTTCCTTGGACCGCGCTTCATCGTCCTCTACATCATGCTGGCGTTCGCGTTCTGCGTGCTGCTCGTGCACCTGCGCGGCCGCTCGCGGCTGCGCTTCGACCGGCAGCTCGTGGACCATTCGGCGTTGTTCGCCCCGTATAACCTGCTGATGTATGCCTTCTCGGCGGTGCCGGCGCGGCCGATCCTCGATCGTTCAGGCTTTCCGCAACTCGACCTGCTGCAGCGGAACTGGCAGACGATCCGCGAAGAAGCGATGCACCTGTTCGATGAAGGCTTTATCCGTGCCGCCGAGAAGCACGGCGACGCCAGCTTCAACTCGTTTTTCAAGCAGGGCTGGAAGCGCTTTTACCTGAAGTGGTACGGCGAACCGCTCGCATCGGCCGAAGCGCTGTGCCCGAAGACGGTCGAACTGCTCAAGGCGATCCCGACCGTGAAGGCGGCGATGTTCGCCCTGCTGCCGCCGGGCAGCAAGCTCAATCCGCACCGCGACCCGTTCGCCGGCTCGCTGCGTTACCACCTTGGCCTGATCACGCCCAACTCCGACGACTGCCGCATCTTCGTCGACGGCCAGATGCATGCCTGGCGCGACGGCAAGGACGTGGTCTTCGACGAGACCTATGTGCACTGGGCCGAGAACCGCACCGACCAGACCCGCGTGATCCTGTTCGCCGACGTGGAACGGCCGCTGCGCACGCGCCTGCTCGGCGCGATCAACCATCGCGTGGGTGCCTTCATGGGCAAGATCACCGCTTCGCCGAACAGCGACGACGGCAAGGAACAGGTCGGCTTCGTCAACCGCATGTTCGCCATGAACAAGGCCGGCCGCGAGCGCAGCCGTCGCTTCAAGAAGAAGAACCCGAAGCTGTTCCGCATCCTCAAGTACATCGGCATCGTGTTGCTGATCTGGCTGATCTTCCTCGCTCCCTATCCGTTCTTCCGCGGTCACTGAGATGGCGTCGATGGACGCGCATATCGCGGAATTCCAGAGCCATCGGCCGAAGCTGATGGGTATCGCCTACCGCATGCTCGGCTCGGTGCACGATGCGGAGGAGGTACTGCAGGACGCCTGGTTGCGCTGGCAACCGCAGGACCGCGCGGCGATCGAATCCAGCGAGGCCTGGCTGGTTACCGCGACCACGCGCCTTGCCCTGGACCGGCTGCGCCGCGCACGTACCGAGCGCGAGCACTACGTCGGTCCGTGGTTGCCCGAGCCGTTGCCCGAGGAAGACGCGCAGGTCACCCCGCACGCGCTGGCCGAGCAGGCCGACGACCTCTCCCTGTCCTTCATGCTCCTGCTCGAGCGGCTCAATCCCGACGAGCGCGCCGCCTTCCTGCTCCACGACGTCTTCGACCTCGATTACCCGCGGATCGCCCAGATGCTGGAGCAGACCGAGGCGACCTGTCGCCAGCGGGTGCACCGCGCCCGGCAGAAGCTGCGCGATGACAAGTCCCGACGCAAGGTCGACCAGCAGACGGTAACCCGGCTGCTCGAGCGATTCGCCAGGGCGCTGGCCGAACCGACCGAGGAGGTGCTTGGCCAGTTGCTCGCCGAGGACGCCATGCTGTTCTCCGATGGCGGCGGCATCCGGCGCGCCGCCTTGCGCCCGTTGCTGGGCCGCGAGCGCCTGATACGCATGTACAGGCAGATCGCGCTGATGCACCGGATCGAGGACTGGCGCGTGGAGACCCTCCACGGCGAATCCGTGCTGGTGGTCAACGAAGGCGGCAAGCTCGGCTGGATCGCCTGGATCCATACCGACGGCGAACGGATCCTGGCGATCCATTCGGTATTGAACCCGGAAAAACTTTCCCGGCCCATCTTCGTCACAGAACGGCACGGTCGCGCGTCTTAAGGGTAAAGACCCATCACCCAAAGGAGTGCAACATGTCCACACGTCTTCTCGCCCGCAAACACCCCGAAGCCCTGGCCCCCCTGATCGCCGTGGACGGCTACGTCCGCAAGAGCGGCCTGGACCCGCTGCTGATCGACCTCGTTTACATGCGCGTCTCGCAGATGAACGGCTGCGCTTTCTGCATGGACATGCATAGCAAGGATGCGCTCAAGGCAGGCGAGAACGCCCGGCGGCTGTTCGTGCTCTCCGCCTGGCGCGAAACCGGCGCGATCTTCACCCCGCGAGAGCAAACCGCGCTGGCCTGGGCCGAGGCGGTAACCCACCTTGGCGCGCACGGCGTGCCGCAGGATATCTACGATGCCGCGCTCGCCGAATTCGGCGAGAAGGGCTTGATGGATCTCAACATGGCGGTGATCAGTATTAACGCCTGGAATCGGCTGGGGGTGCCGTTCACCTCGCCGCTGCCGGCCTGATCGGTATTCCTTTGTTGGAGGGAACAGCGCCGTGACGTCTCCTTCGTTATAGCGCGCTGACGCCGTGGCGCTTTTAGTTAGATGCGCTGCGCGCTTTTTCTTCACTGGGTGGTGAGCGCCGAAGGCGCGAATCACCCAGTGAAGACACTGCGCGCAGCGCTCCGCTTACGAGCGTGACGGCGTCGGGCCCGTCCAACGAAGGAGCGGCAAGACACCGCCCCTTCATCAAAGCCGATCAAGCACTCGCGCGGATCCGCTCGACAATCGCATCGGCGAAGGTTTCCGTGCTGCCGGTGCCGCCGAGGTCCGGGGTCACGCGGTCGCGCGCTTCCATGGTGGCGCGGATCGCCTGGCGCACGCGGGTGGCCTTGGCGACCAGATCCAGATGATCGAGCATGTCGGCCGCGGCGAGCAGCAGTGCGCAGGGGTTGGCGATGTTCTTGCCGGCGATGTCCGGTGCCGAGCCATGCACCGCCTCGAAGATCGCCACGTCCGCACCGATGTTGTCGCCCGGCGCAAGGCCAAGGCCTCCGACCAGGCCGGCGCACAGATCCGAGATGATGTCGCCGAACAGGTTGGTGGTGACGATCACGTCGAACTGGTACGGGTTCATCACCAGCTGCATGCAGGTGTTGTCCACGATCATCTCGTTGAACTCGATGTCGGGATATTCCTTCGCCACTTCACGCGACACGTTCAGGAACAGGCCCGAACTGGTCTTCATGATGTTCGCCTTGTGCACGGCGGTGATCTTCTTGCGGCCCTTGCGACGCGCCATCTCGAAGGCGTACCGGACGATGCGCTCGCTGCCCTTGCGGGTATTGCGGATGATCGACTGCGCGACCTGGCCGTCTTCGGACAGGGTCTGGCCTTCGGCCAGGTACGCACCCTCGGTGTTCTCACGCACGGTGATCACGTCGATGTTCTCGTAGCGCGCCTTGGTGCCCGGGAAGCTGATCGCCGGGCGGACGTTCGCGTAGAGGTCGAAATGACGACGCAGGGTCACGTTGATCGAGGTGAAGCCGCCGCCGATCGGCGTGGTCAACGGGCCCTTGAGGGCGACGCGATGTTTAGCGATGGTGTCGATGGTCGCCTGCGGCAACAGATCGCCGTGCTTGTCCATGGCGACCATGCCGGCGTCCACGAAGTCGTAGGACAGGCCACAATCGAGTGCGTCGATCACACGCAGCGTGGCGTTCATGATCTCCGGACCGATGCCGTCGCCGGGGATCACGGCAATGGTTTTGCTCATGGATAGCTCCTTGGAAGCTTTGCGCGGGGAAGCGCGCGAGGGACGCGCGCAGGCGGGAAAAATCGCCCGATTATCGGCGATCAGGGCCCCAAGGGACAAGCGGGGAACGGGGAACGGGGAACGGGGAACGGGGACGGCCGGGAACAGGGAACAGTAGACTCACGGAAGTCTGCAGCCCTGAGGTCGGAGGCAAGGCGTCGAGCTCGATGCGATCCTGGACTCCCCCGTTCCCCGTGCCCCGTTCCCCGCTCTCTCTCAGGCGTGCGCGTCGCAGCCGGCCGCATTGCCCTCGCCGGCTTCCAGCGTGTCGAGGAAGTCGACCGCGCGGCGCAAATGGGGAATCACGATCGAGCCGCCGACCACCAGGCCGACGCTGAAGACCTCGAAGAACTCGGCGCGACTGACCCCGGCTTCCTTGCACTGGGCGACGTGATAGCTGATGCAGTCGTCGCAGCGCAGGACCATCGAGGCGACCAGGCCGAGCATCTCCTTGGTCTTCACGTCCAGGGCGCCCTCGCGATAGGTCTGCGTATCCAGGGCGAAGAAACGGCGCACGACCTGGTTGTCCTCGGCGAGGATCCGCTCGTTCATGCGCTTGCGGAAATCGGTGAATTCCTCGATCCGATCCTTGCCGGCCATCAGGACACCGCCCCGATCAGTTCGGCCAGGCGCCCGCTGCGATCGGCCGCGACCAGGTCGTCGAAACCGCCGACATGGCTCTCATTGACGAAGATCTGCGGCACGGTACGGCGGCCGCCGCTGCGCGCCAGCATGTCGTCGCGCTGGGCGGGATCCAGGTCGATGCGGATCTCGCTCCACTCCAGTCCCTTGGACTTGAGCAGTTGCTTGGCGGCGACGCAGTAGGGGCAGACCGCGGTCGAATAAATCACGATATGGGGCATAGAAGTCTCCAACGGGGACATCGGAAGTCTGGGACAATAAATAAGGGCGCGAAACCCCGTCTCAAGCCGTGCGGGCGGCTGAACCGCCCGCCTCCCGACGCGGTCCAAACCTGAACCGTAATGATATTGTCCGCCAACAGATGCCCAACACACCACGCCGACTGCTGACCGCCCTGATCGCCGCGGGCCTGACCCTGGCCGCCAGCGCCCAGGACGACGTGCGCCTGCCCGACCTCGGGAGCAACGCCGCCGGCCTGATTTCCCCGCGGGAAGCGGACCAGTACGGTGCCGGCATGCTGCGCCAGATGCACGCGCTGGATCTGGTCGTCGACGATGCCCTGCTCGACGGCTATATCAACGACCTCGGCTACCGGTTGGCCGCGGCCAGCGAAAAACCGAAGGAGACCTTCCAGTTCTTTATCGTCAAGGACAACCAGATCAATGCCTTCGCGGCGCCGGGCGGCTATATCGGGGTCAATGCGGGACTGATCCAGATCACCCGCAGCGAGAGCGAACTGGCCGGCGTGATGTCCCACGAAATCGGCCACATCACCCAGAACCACCTGTATCGCGCCTTCGAGGATTCGAAGAAGAACGCCCCGCTGATGGCCCTGATCCTGCTCGGCGCGATCGCCGCCGGTGCCGGCGCGCATAGCGGCGACGCCGCCCCGGCCGTGCTGATGGGTGGCCAGAGCCTGTTGATGCAGCGGCAGATCAACTTCACCCGCAAGGATGAAACCGAGGCCGATCGCGTCGGTATCCAGACCCTGGCCAATGCCGGTTTCGACCCGGAAGCGATGGCTTCCTTTTTCGAGCGCATGCAGGACACGATGCGTGCCGGCGAAGGCGAGGACGCGCTGCCCGAACTGCTGCAAAGCCACCCGGTGACGGTCTCGCGCATCAGCGACGCCAAGGCACGCGCGCATGTGCTCGAACAGCAGATGGCCCAGCGCCCCGCCCAGCCGACGCTGGATCCGGCCAAATGGGAAAAATCCACGGCGCCGATCCTTTACGTCAAGGATCCCACGCGGATCGCCGTCCCGACCGCCACCGGCAAAGGCGGGCTGGACGTTTTCCTGCTGATGCGCGAACGCGTGCGCGTGCTTTCCGGCGATGCGCAGCAGCTGTCCGCCTATTACGCGCAGAACCTCGCCCGCGACCGCGCGTTCGATACCCCGGCCAACCACTACGGTTACGCGATCAGCCTGATCCGCAGCAATCGAGGCACGGCGGCGATCACCCAGTTGACGCCCCTGCTCGCCAGTTACCCGGACAGCGTGGTGCTGCGCCTGGCCATGGCCGATGCCCGGCTCGATGCCGGCGAACGTGCCGAGGCCTTGAAGATGTACGCCGACCTCAATGCCAATTCGCCGAAGAACCGCGCTTTCGCCCTGGGCTACGCCCAGGGCCTGGTCGCCGGCGGCGACAAAGCCTCGGCGCTGAAGGCGGCGAGCATGCTCAGGCCCATGCTCGACAACAGCGAGGACCCGGAGATCTACAAGACCTTCGCCCGGGCCAGCGAGATCGCCGGCGACCAGGTGCGGGCCGCCGAGGCCTTCGCCGACAGTGCCTACCTGGCCGGCCGGCCGTTCGATGCGATGGAGCAGCTGAAGCGCCTGTTGCAGCGCAATGACCTGGATTATTACCAGCGCTCGCGGATCCAGGCCCGCATCGCCGACCTCACCCCCCTGGTCCTGGAGCTGCGCAAGCGCCGGATCGAGACCGAGGACAACCCGGGCGGTCGCACCCAGCAGCTACAATGAGCCGGGCGGACCGCTGCCCTTGCCTGCCGATTGACCCGAAATCTGTTAACTATCACCGGCCAGCCGGGTTCCCACCATACGGTTTGCACGATCTGTCATCGGCATGTAACACAATACCGCTGCAATAATTGCGTCACAGCCAACTCAAGGCCTCCGCGTGCACAAGCGCATCCTGATCGTCGAAGACGAAGCATCGATACGCGACATGGTCGCCTTCGCACTGCGCAAGGCCGGTATGGACGCCGCTCATGCCGGCGATGCCCGAAGCGCGCAGCTGGCCATATCCGAGCGCGTCCCGGACCTGATCCTGCTCGACTGGATGCTCCCCGGCACCAGCGGCCTGGAACTGGCCCGCCGCCTGCGCAAGGAAGAGCTCAGCCGCGAAATCCCCATCATCATGCTGACCGCGCGCGGCGAGGAAATGGACCGGGTCAACGGCCTGGAGGCCGGCGTCGACGACTATGTCATCAAACCCTTCTCGACCCGCGAGCTGATCGCCCGGATCAAGGCTGTGCTCCGGCGCAGCCAGGGCGACGACGGCTCGGGCATCGTCGAACTCGGCGGCCTGCGTATCGACGGCCCGGCCCACCGCGTCTTTGCCGGCGAGGACGCGATCCCTATCGGCCCGACCGAATACCGCCTGCTGTTCTTCTTCATGACCCACCCGGAACGCGTCTATTCGCGCGCCCAGTTGCTCGATCATGTCTGGGGCGGCAGCGTTTATGTCGAGGAACGCACGGTGGACGTGCATATCCGCCGCCTGCGCAAAACGCTCGAACCCTGGAAGCTGGACGACATGGTGCAGACCGTGCGCGGCGCCGGTTACCGGTTTTCAGCCAGCACGTGATCGGCCAGCACCTGAGGCTGCCCGGCTGACGTGGCGGCAAGGGCGCTGTAAGGTGCCATGCCATGTCCACCACATCGGCCAGCCCATCGATGCGAGACGAGCCACAACGCACCTGGATCCTGCCCGTGGCGCTTGCCGCGGGGCTCGCTGTCGGAGCGCTGCCGGGCTGGCTGGCCGGATCGACCGCCACCGGCGTGGCTCTTGTCGCTGTAGCCGAAATCGTCTTTCTATTGTCTTCGATCCGTCATCAACGACGCCCAATGTTGGTACCGGCCCGCCCCGAGGCCGACCCAGCATATGACCGCCTCATGACGCGCTCCCGACGAATCGCTTCCCAGTTGCGCGACCTGCGCAGCGCCGCCGGCAGCCTGCCCGACGCCGTGGTGCTGCTGGACCACGCCCAGCATGTGCGCTGGTTCAACCATGCCGCCGAGGACCTGCTCGGCCTGCGCCGCCCGCAGGACCGCGGACGCGACCTGCAGGAACGCATGCAGACGACCGAACTGGCCGGCTGGCTGGAGGACGGCGGGCGCGAACCGTTGAACGACATCGCCGCGCCGGGCCAGCCGAACCGTCACATCACTGTGACCCTGCTGCCCTTCGGCAACCGCCAGCGTCTGCTGCTGGCCCGCGACATCAGCCACCTGACCCGCCTCGAGCAGATCCGCCGCGACTTCGTCGCCAATGTCTCCCATGAGCTGCGCACACCGCTCACCGTCATCCACGGTTACCTGGAACTGATCGATCCGGAAGACGTGCCGGAGCTGGCCTCCGTGATCGACGAGATGCGCGTCCAGTCCAAGCGCATGGGCCAGATCGTCGAGGACCTGCTCACCCTCTCGCGCCTGGAAACCCAGGAGCGGGTCAGCGACGAGCATGTGCCGATGACCGCGTTGCTGGCCACCTTGCGCAAGGAGGCCGATGCGCTCAGCCAGTCGCGCCATGTCGTGACCCTCGAGGCCACGCCGGGCACGGATCTGATGGGCTCGCCGAAAGACCTGCACAGCGCTTTCTCCAACCTGGTCAGCAACGCCGTTCGTTACACGCCGACCGGTGGCAGCATCGTGATCCGCTGGGAACGCACCGATACAGGTGCGAGCTTCTCGGTGACCGACAGCGGCTTCGGCATTCCGGCCTCGCATCTTTCGCGCCTTACCGAGCGCTTCTACCGCGTCTCGTCCAGCCGCTCGCGCGACTCGGGCGGCACCGGCCTTGGCCTGTCGATCGTCAAGCACGTGCTCAACCTGCATCAGGGACGCCTGGTGATCCAGAGCGAGCCCAACCGCGGCTCGACCTTCGCCTGCGTGTTCGGCAACGAACGACTGGTGACGTCGGCCCCGGTCGAGGACGACATCCAGGGCGGTATGTGATCGATCATCGATCGCTTCGCCGCGCCGCGTCGCGACTTTCGGGCGAACTTGCGCCACCATGCGTTCTTTGCCTTGCGTAGCCTGCCGACCATGAGCGAACCCGTCGACCTCGGCGCCCCCGAGCTCTTCCTCAATCGCGAACTCGCCGCGCTGGAATTCAATTTCCGCGTGCTCGCGCAGGCGCGCGACCCCAGGGTGCCGGCGCTCGAACGGTTGCGTTACCTGACCATCGTCAATAACAACCTCGACGAATTCTTCGAAGTGCGCGTGGCCGTGCTCAAGCACGAGCATGCACTGAACGCGGCGACGCCCGGTCCGGACGGCATGTCCTCGACCGAGACCCTGGCGCGCATCCGCGAACGGGTGCTCGAACTGGTCAGCGCCGAGTACGTCACCTGGCATGAGGAGTTGCGCCCGGCGCTGGCCGCCGTGGGCATCCGTTTCCTCACCGGCCAGGAGTGGACCGACAAGCAGCGCCGCTGGCTGGAAGGTTACTTCCTGAACGAGATCATGCCGGTGCTGTCGCCACTGGGCCTGGATCCGGCGCACCCGTTCCCGCGCATCCTCAACAAGACCCTCAACATCGCCGTCGTGCTGGAAGGCCGCGACGCTTTCGGCCGCGAGGGGCATATGGCCCTGGTCCGCGCGCCGCGCTCGCTGCCACGGCTGATCCGCTTGCCGGAGGAAGTGGCCACCGAGGCGCACGACTTCGTCTTCCTCGCCGAGGTGCTGCATGCCTTCGCCGACATCATGTTTCCCGGCTTCAGGGTCTGCGGCTCGTACCCGTTCAGGGTCACCCGCAACAGCGAGCTGGTGGTCGAGGAAACCGAGGTCGAGAACCTCGCCCGCGCACTCAGCGAGGAACTGGTCGGTCGCGGTTACGCACGGCCGGTGCGGCTGGAGATCGCCGCCGATTGCCCGAAGTCGATCACCGACATGCTGGTCGCCAACTTCCAGCTCGAGGAGCAGGACGTCTACCGTTGCGACGGCCCGGTCAATATCATCCGCGCCGGCCTGGTCTACGACCAGATCGACCGGCCGGAACTGAAATTCCCGCGTTTCACGCCGCGCCTGACCCCGGCCTTCGCCAAGGATGCCAACGAATTCGACATGCTGGCCGCGCGCGACGTCGTGCTGCACCACCCGTTCGAGTCGTTCTCCGCCGTCGTCGAGCTGCTACGGCGTGCCACGCAGGATCCCGGCGTACTGGCGATCAAGCAGACCCTGTATCGCGCCGGCAAGGACTCGCCCCTGGTCGACCTGCTGGTCGAGGCGGCGCGCAACGGCAAGGACGTCACCGTGGTGATCGAGCTGCGCGCGCGCTTCGACGAGGAAGCCAATATCGGCCTCGCCACGCGGCTGCAGGAAGCCGGCGTGCAGGTCGTCTATGGCGTGGTCGGCTACAAGACCCACGCGAAGATGCTGCTCATCGTGCGTCGCGAAGGCGGAAATCTGCGCCGTTACGTGCATCTGTCCACTGGCAACTATCACCAGGGCACGAGCAAGGGTTACACCGATATCGGCCTGATGACCTCGAACGCCGAGATCGGCGAGGACATTCACAAGGTCTTCCAGCAGCTCTCGGGCCTGGGCCCGATGATCCAGCTCAAGCGCCTGCTGCATTCGCCATTCACCCTCTACAGCAGCGTGATGGCGAAAATCGAGCGCGAGATCGAACACGCCCTGGCCGGCCGGCCGGCGCGCATCGTCGCCAAACTCAACGCACTGAACGAGGCGCACGTTATCGAGGCACTTTACCGCGCATCCAACGCCGGCGTGTCGATCGACCTGATCGTGCGCGGCGCATGCACGCTCAGGCCCGGCCTGCCCGGGGTCTCGGAGAACATCCGCGTGCGCTCCGTGGTCGGGCGATTCCTCGAGCACAGCCGTGTGTACTGGTTCGGCAACGACGGCGCATCGGAGATCTATGTCGCAAGCGCGGACTGGATGGAACGCAACCTGATGCGCCGCATCGAGGTCGCCGTGCCGATCCTCGACCCGGAACTGGCCCGGCGCGTGTACCGTGAAACGCTGGAGAACTACCTGGCCGACAACACGCAGGCCTGGCTGCTCGGCGACGATGGCCGCTACACGCGCGTGGAGCCCGGCGACGCGCCGCCACATGCCGCGCAGCTGGCCCTGCTCGAAGCGCTTTGCCCGTGACCCGGAAGATCCTCCTGCTCAGCGTTTCGGCGGGCGCCGGGCATGTGCGCGCGGCCGAGGCGCTGCGCGCCACTGCCGGACGGTATGGCGACGATATCGAGGCCTTGCACCTGGACGTCATGGACTACGTGCCCAAGAGTTTCCGCAGACTCTATGCGAACCTCTACGAACGCCTGGTCAATCGCCATCCGCAACTGTGGGGCATGCTCTACCGGATCAGCTCGGACGCCGAGCCGAAGGCCCTGGCCCAGCGGCTGCGCCGTGTCGTCGAGCGGATGAACACCCGCGCCTTGCACAAGGCGATCGCCGCCTTCGCCCCCGACGCCATCGTCTGCACGCATTTCCTGCCCGCCGAGATGCTCATGCATGAAATTCGCCGCGACCGGGTCAGTGCACCGGTCTGGGTCCAGGTCACCGATTTCGACTTGCATCGGATGTGGGTGATACCGCGGATGACCGGCTACTTCGCCGCCAACGACGAAATCGGCTTTCGCATGCGCGCCTCGGGCCTCGCCGCCGCCGGCGTCCACGTCACCGGCATTCCGATCATGCCTGCCTTCGCCGAAACACCCGACCGGCAGGCCTGCGCGGCCGAGTTCGGCCTCGACCCGGACCGCCCGATCTTCCTGCTGATGGGCGGCGGTGCCGGGGTAGGCAAGATGGACGAGGTCGCGGCGAGCCTGCTCGGCGCGCCGGGCGACTTCCAGCTGGTGGTACTCGCCGGCCGCAACGCAAAGGCGCTCGAACGACTCGAAGCGATGCGCGCGACGTATCCGTCGCGCCTGTTTCCGCTCGGCTACTGCGATCGCGTCGAGCGCCTGATGGCCTGCGCGGACCTGGCCATCACCAAGCCTGGCGGCCTGACCACCTCCGAATGCCTGGCCATGGGACTGCCGATGATCGTCAATGCGCCGATTCCGGGCCAGGAGGAGCGCAATGCCGATTTCCTGCTCGAACAGGGCGCCGCGCTGAAGGCGGTCGACGCCGTCGGCCTGACCTGGCGGCTGGGCCAGTTGGCCGCCGACCCCGGGCGGCTGGCGCTCATGCGTGAACGGGCCGGCGCGCTCGGTCGCCCGCATGCGGCACGCGATGTCCTGGACATCGTGCTGGCCGACCTCGCGGGACGCCCATGAGCCCGAACGCGCGGCGCGTCGCCCGGGCGGTATTCGCCTTCGCCTGGGCGATCGGGCTCGGTTACCTGTTCGCCGAGGTCGAGATCCAGATCGAAGGCCCGGCCGGCTGGGCGACCAGCCTGCCGACCTGGCGGATCGAACATCACTGGCTGCTGGACATCTTCTGGGGTGGCCGGGCGATGACCGGCTACCATGCCTGGGTTTTTCCGTTCATCGCGGCCTTCTTCCATTTTCCGCTGGTCTACGCCGGACGCTGGTCGCTGCGCGACGAAGCGCGCATCCTCGCCTGCGTGATGGCCTTCTGGATTTCCGAGGACCTGCTCTGGTTCGTGCTCAATCCGGCCTACGGCCTGGCCCATCTCAATCCGGTCGGGGCACCGTGGCACAAGCACTGGTTCGGCGGATTTCCCAGCGATTACTCGCTTTTCGGCGTCATCGCCATCCTCCTGCTCGGCTGGTCGTGTACGCGACCCTCCACGGAAGGCGCAAGTCTTTTACGCAACAGAGTCCAACGTGCCAGAATTCCACGACCAGTCGAGCGGACCCAACGCATTGAGCAACGGCGGCAAAACCCAGATCAACGACGGTGAGCTGCTGGCCGCGGTGGACCTGGGATCGAACAGCTTCCACATGGTGGTGGCGCGTTTCGAGCATGGCGAGCCGCGGGTCATCGACCGGCTGCGCGATGCGGTGAAGATGGCCGCGGGACTGCGCGCCGACGGCACCCTGGACGCCGAGCACCGCGCCGCCGCCCTGGCCAGCCTGGCCCGTTTCGGCCAGCGTATCGCCGGCCTGCCGACCGCGCGCGTGCGTGCCGTGGCGACCAATACCGTGCGCCGGCTGGCCTCGCCGCAGGCCTTCCTGTCCGCGGCCGAAGCCGCGCTCGGCCATCCGGTGGAAATCGTCTCCGGCCGCGAGGAAGGCCGCCTGATCTTCCTCGGCGCCGCCCACGACCTGCCCGCCGCGCGCGAGAGCCGGCTGGTGATCGACATCGGCGGCGGCAGCACCGAATTCATCATCGGCCGTGGCGTGTCGCCGTTGCACACCGAGAGCGTGCAGGTCGGCTGCATTGCCTCGACCCTGCGCTTCTTTCCGGGCGGCAAGCTCTCGCGCAAGCGCTGGCAACGCGCGCGGCGCGAGATCGGCGTACTGTTGCAACAGTTTTCCGAGGACTTCCGCGAAGCGGGCTGGGGCGATGCCTTCGGTTCCTCCGGCACCGCCAAGGCGATCGGCTCGGTGGTCCGCGCGATGAAGCTTTCCGACGACGGCATCACCCCGGACGCCCTCGCCGCGGTGCGCGAGGCGATGCTGCTGCAAGGCCAGATTGGCAACCTGAAGCTTCCCGGCCTGGCCGACGACCGGGCCGGCGTCTTCGCCGGAGGCGTGGCCATTTTCGAAGCCGCGTTCGAATCGCTCGGCATCGAGCGCCTGCGCGTCTGCGAGAGTTCCATGCGTGAAGGCCTGCTCTGGGACCTGATCGGCCGCGCCGGCGGCAGCGACCCGCGTACCGCCAGCATCGACTCGCTGGCCAGCCGCTATGGCGTCGACCGGGCCCAGGCACGCCGCGTGGAAACCACCGCCCTGGCCTTCTTCGACCAGGTCGCGACGACCTGGAAGCTCGACGCCGACGCCCGCGAATGGCTCTCCTGGGCCGCGCGCGTGCACGAGCTCGGCCTGGCCATCGCCCATAGCCAGCACCATCGCCATGGCGGCTACATCCTGCGTAACGCCGACCTGGCCGGCTTCTCGCGGCAGGAGCAGCAGTTGCTGGCCGCCATCGTCGAATGTCATCGCCGCAACCCCGATGCCGCCCTGCTCGCCGCCCTGCCCGTGCGGTACCGGCAGCTGGCGAAGTACATCACCGCCCTGCTCCGCCTGGGCGTGCTGTTCCGCCGCGCGCGCCGCGCCGAGGCGATGCCGAACATCCGCCTGGCCGCCACCCGCCAGCGCCTGCGCCTTGCCCTGCCGGCCGACTGGCTCGACCAGCACCCGCTGACCGAAGCCGACCTGGAGCAGGAGCGCGAGCCGCTCGCGATACTCGGCCTCGACCTCGAACTGACGACGTTTTGAGATGCATACGCGTATGATGAAACGATGTTTTTGCCGCTCGACGCCTCGCATATGCTGAAATCCCTTTTTGCCTGCGCCCTGCTTGCCCTGTCGCTTCCGGCGATCGCGCAGGACGCCAAGCCGGCGGCAAAACCCGCCGCGACCGCCGCCGACGCCACGGCGCCGCATCCGAAAGTGACGATCCGCACCAGCCAGGGCGATGTAACCCTCGAGCTGTTCCCGGACAAGGCACCCAAAAGCGTGGCCAATTTCCTGCAATACGTACGCGACGGCTTCTACGACGGCACGGTCTTCCATCGCGTGGTACCCGGTTACCTGGTCCAGGGCGGCATCTATACGCGCGACCTGCAGCAGAAGCGGACCCGCGCCGCGGTGCCGAGCGAAGCGGATAACGGCCTGTCCAACCTGCGCGGCACGGTCGCCGTCGCCCGCGGCGGCGATCCGAATTCCGGGACCTCCCAGTTCTTCGTCAACCTGGTCGACAACCGCCGACTGGACTACGTCAGCAACCAGAGCGGCCTGACCTGGGGTTTCGCCGTCTTCGGCAAGGTGGTCTCGGGCATGGACGTGATCGACAAGATGGCCACCTTGCCTACCCAGGCCCAGGGCCCCTTCGTCAATGACGTACCCAATCCGATCATCGTGATCACCTCGGCCACTGTCGTCGGCGAGGAAAAGCCGGCCGCCGCGAGCACCGTCGCCGCGCCGGCCAGGGCGGAGGCGCCCGCGCCGGCAACGGCCAGGCCGAAGAACGGCAAGCACTGAGCGCCATGGCCACCCTGTTTATCGCCGACCTGCACCTGGACGATGAGCGTCCGGAAATCACCGCGCTGTTCGAACGCTACCTCGCCAGCGAGGAGGCGCGCCAGGCCGATGCCGTCTACATTCTCGGCGACCTGGTCGAGGCATGGATCGGCGATGACGACGACGCCGAGCTTCCCGGGCGCATCGCCCGCGCGACCTCCGCGCTGCGCGCGGCTGGCGTGCCGGTGTACTTCATGGTCGGCAACCGCGACTTCATGCTCGGCAAGAGCTTTGCCGATCGCGCCGGGATGACCCTGCTCGACGACGGCACCGTGCACGATCTCTACGGCACGCCGACCCTGCTGATGCACGGCGACCTGCTGTGCACCGACGATGTCGCCTACCAGGCCGTGCGCCGCCAGGTGCGCACGCCCGAATGGCAGGCGCAGATCATGACCATGCCGCTGGAAGCGCGCCGCGCTTTCGCCGCCAGGGCGCGCAGCGACAGCAAGGCGCACACGCGCAGCACCGACGAAACGATCATGGACGTCAACCAGGGTGCGGTCGAGGAGACCATGCGTGCCGCCGGCGTGAAACGCCTGATCCACGGGCACACGCATCGCCCCGCCATTCACGATTTCCCCATCGACAACGTGGCCGCCCAGCGCATCGTGCTCGGCGACTGGTACGAGCATGGCTCGGTGCTGCGCGTCACGCCCGCTGGCGTCGAACTGCGCGGCCTCGCCCCGTCGGCCGCGCCATGAAAGGCCGCGGCATCACGATCGCCCAGTTCGAAGCCTTCTGCACAACGCTGCCGGGCGCGACGCGCGACGTGAAATGGGGTGCCGATGTGGTTTACAGCGTCGGCGGCAAGATGTTCGTCGTCACCGGCAGCGAAACGACCGAACGCATGTCCTTCAAGGTCGATCGCGATCGCTTCCTCGAACTCAGCGACCAGCCCGGCATGATGCCCGCGCCTTACCTCGCACGCGCTTCGTGGATCGCGGTGACCGAACCGCAGCGCTTCGCGCGCGCGGAACTCGAAGCCCTGATCCGGCACTCATACGAACTGGTCCGCGCCGGCCTGACAAAGAAAGCCCAGGCCGCCCTCGCTCCGCTGTAAGAAAAAATGGGGTCAGAGTCACTGCCACGGGCATGCGAAAAAATGGGGTCAGAGTCATTTTCCACGGGCGAGCACTCGCTGAAACCGACTATCGTCGGCGGAAAATGACTCTGACCCCATTTTTTGCCCGTGGTAGTGACTCTGACCCCATTTTTTCACCCCATTTTTTCCAACAAGCTGCGCTCCGAGGTCAGGCTTGGAAAAGTTGTCCACACCTGCTGTGGACAACCTTGCGGGATAGCCTGTGGATAGAATGCTGCAGCCGTTGCGACACAGGGGCTGCAAGCGTTTTGGCGAGATTTTGAGCATGTCCGCCGACGGTGTTAAGTGCTGCGGAAGTCAAGCTGTCCTGCGCCATTGACGCCTCCCGATACGGAGGGGACGATGGGCTTCCCGACGGCTTGGGGAACAACGATGAGCACGCACGCGAAAGGTTCATTTGACGTCGTCATGACGCCGCAGAAGGACGAAGGCCTCGATGCCAGCCTCGGCCGCTTCACGCTCGAGAAGACCTTCCACGGCGAACTCGAGGCCAGGGGCAAGGGCCAGATGCTCACCGTCGGCACCGACGTGCAGGGCTCGGCGGTCTATGTCGCGGTGGAGAAAGTCACCGGGACGCTCGCCGGACGTGAAGGCGATTTCTCGCTATACCACCAGGGTGTCATGACCGGCGGCACGCCCAGCCTGAAGGTCACCATCGTGCCCGACTCCGGCACGCGCGGGCTGCAAGGCATTGTCGGAACCCTGGGCATCGATATCCTCGACGGCAGGCATTTCTACGATCTGGCCTATACCCTGCCCAGCGGCTGAGTGTTTTAGGACCCGTCCCATACCCGACACCTTGCGCGTCCGGCAATCTTCCGGCTCACTCCTCCGCCGGTGGATCGCTCATGTTGCACGAAGCCATTGTCATGCGTTCGCAAGCCCATGGCCTTTACCGGCAGGGCGACATCCATGATGCCGTCGAGATGTTCGTCGCCGCGTGGGCGGCCCTGCCCGAGCCACGCGAGTCGCAGCCGCCGGCCTCGGCGATCGCCGCGGAGCTGGCCAATATCCTCCTCGGCGACCTTCGCGAACCCGATACCGCCGCCTACTGGACCGAACGGCTTGCGCGCTGCGCCGGTCCGCACAACACGCCGCGCGAGGTCGAACTGCTGCGCGGACGCATCGAACTGGCGCGTGGCGACATCCTTGCCGCCAGCCGCCATCTTGCCGCTGGCCTGGAAAACATGACAGCTGGCATGCGTTGAAAGGCCTGAGGACGCATAATCGCCCCGCCCACGGCGGATGGCGACGGATATGAAACCCACGCTGCACGAGACACCCGCACGCCGGTTCGGCAAGCCGATGGCCGGATGGCGGCGACGCCTGTACACGATCATCTTCGAAGCGGATACCGTCGCGGGCAAACGCTTCGATATCGCCCTCCTGCTGGCCATCGTGACCAGCGTTCTGGTCGCGATCCTGGACAGCGTGCCGTCGATCCATGCGCGGGTCGGCGACACCTTCCTGCTGCTGGAGGTGATTTTCACCCTCTGCTTCACCGTCGAATACATCCTGCGCCTGATCTGCGTGCGCCGGCCGTTGCGCTACATGTTCAGCCTGTTCGGCCTGATCGACCTGGTCGCCATCCTGCCGACCTACCTCGCCTTCTTCCTGCCCGGCGTGCACTACCTGATCGACGTCCGCCTGCTGCGCCTGCTGCGCGTGTTCCGGGTGTTGAAGATCCCCATGTACTTCGACGAAGCACAGGAATTGATGACCGCGCTGGCGCATGCGCGGCGCAAGATCCTGGTCTTCCTCGGCACCGTCTGCATCCTGGTGGTGATCCTCGGTACCGTGATGTACGTCATCGAGGGACCGCCCCATGGCTTCACCAGCATCCCGGTCAGCATGTATTGGGCGATCGTCACCCTGACCACCACGGGCTATGGCGACCTTACCCCGCAGACGGCGCTCGGCCAGATGCTGACCTCCTTCACCATCCTGCTCGGCTACGGCATCATCGCCCTGCCCACCGGCATCGTCGGCGCGGAACTGGCCGCGACCATGATTCGCGGCAAGCCACCGACCACGCGCACCTGCGAACACTGCCTGACCGAAGGCCACGATGCCGATGCGGACTTCTGCAAGCACTGTGGCGACCGGTTGGCGCCGTATGCGCGCAACCTGCCCGACGATTGACTCAGCCCAACGACGACAGCCAGGCCAGTTCGCTGTCGGTGAAGCCGGCTTCGCGACGGGCGGGTTCATTGAACGGACCGCGCAAAGAACCATGCATGTATTCGTCGAGCAGGCCGGTAAAGGTCGCTTCCGGGTCGATGCCGTCACGCTCGCAACACCAGCGGAACCAGCGCGTACCGGCGGCGACGTGGGCGACCTCCTCGCGAAGGATCACGTCCAGGATCTCCACGGTGCGCGCGTCGCCGTTGAGGGTCAGGCGACGGATCATGCCCGGCGTGACGTCGAGTCCGCGCGCCTCGAGTACGCGCGGCACCAGGGCCATCCGCGCCGTGTCGCTATGCGCGGTTTTCCCGGCCATTTCCCACAAGCCGTTGTGCGCGTCGAAGTCGCCGTAGGCGAAGCCGAGTTCGGCCAGCCGTTCGGCCAGCATCGAATAGTGGCGAGCTTCGTCGTTCGCGCACGACGCCCAGTCGAGGTAGTACCCGAGGGGTTTGCCGCGAAAGCGATACACCGCATCCCAGGCCAGGTTGATCGCATTGAACTCGATATGCGCGATGGCATGCACCAGCGCCGCGCGACCTTCGTCGCTGCCCAGGCCGCGCTGGGCGAGCTGCCGTGCCGGCACCAGCCGTGGGCGTTCCGGGCGTCCGGGGGCGCCGATCGGCTCGACCATGCCGTCGTCGACCGGCGCAAGTTCGCCATCCCGCAGGCGCTGCCAGGTGGCGAAGGTCAGGGCAACCTTCGCCACGGGATCGGCGCAATCCAGGCAGCGCTTCGCTGCCGCGTGCAGATCCATCAGGCGCTGCGGCGCTTGCTCTTGGCGTCGTCCGAGCGCAGCGACTGCTGCTGCTCGAGGAACCCGGCCTCGACGCCGGTGACGTACTCGCCGGAGAAGCACGAGGTATCGAACTGGCGCAGCTCCTCGTTACCGTCGGCGACCGCCCAGATCAGGTCTTCCAGATCCTGGTAGATCAGCCAGTCGGCGCCAAGCAGCTCCTCGACTTCCTTCACCGTGCGGCCGGCAGCGACCAGCTCGGAGGTCGCCGGCATGTCGATGCCGTAGACGTTCGGGTAACGCACCGGCGGCGCGGCGGAGGCGAAGTAGACGTTCTTCGCACCGGCCTCGCGGGCCATCTGGATGATCTGCTTGGAGGTCGTACCGCGGACGATCGAATCGTCGACCAGCAGCACGTTCTTCTTGCGGAATTCCAGGTCGATCGCATTGAGCTTGCGGCGCACGGATTTCACCCGCTCGCCCTGCCCCGGCATGATGAAGGTCCGGCCGATGTAGCGGTTCTTGACCAGGCCTTCGCGCATCGGCACGCCGAGCGCCTGGGCCAGCGAGCTGGCCGCGGTGCGCGAGGTGTCGGGAATCGGGATGACCGCGTCGATGCCATGGTCGGGACGCTCGCGCAGGATCTTCTCGGCGAGCTTCTCGCCCATGCGCAGGCGCGCCTTGTACACCGACACGTCCTCCATCATCGAATCGGGACGGGCCAGGTAGACGTACTCGAAGATGCACGGGGTATGCACCGCGCCCTCGGCGCAGCGCTGCGAGTACAGCTCGCCGCCATCGGTGATGAACACCGCCTCGCCCGGCTCGATATCGCGCAGGCGCTTGAAGCCGAGGATATCCAGCGCCACCGACTCGGAGGCCACCGCGTACTCGCGCCCTTCCGGGGTGACGCGCTCGCCGAGCACCAGCGGGCGGATGCCGTGCGGGTCGCGGAAGGCGAGCAGGCCGTAGCCGAGGACCAGGGCGATGCAGGCATAGCCGCCGCGTGCGCGCGCATGCACGCCGGCGACGGCCTTGAACATGTGCTCCGGGGTCAGCGCCATCCGGTCGTTCTCGGCCAGTTCGTGGGCGAGGACGTTGAGCAGCACTTCGGAATCCGAATCGGTATTGATGTGCCGGCGATCGTCCTCGAACATCTCGCGACGCAGGTTCTCGGTATTGACCAGGTTGCCGTTGTGGACGAAGGCGATGCCGTAGGGCGAGTTGACGTAGAACGGCTGCGCCTCGTCGGTGCCTTCGGAGCCGGCGGTCGGATAGCGGCAATGGCCGATGCCGATGCGTCCGCGCAGGCGGCTCATCGCCGGCTGGTTGAACACGTCGCGGACCAGGCCCGCGCCCTTGTGCAGGCGCAGGCGCGCGCCATCCACCGTGGCGATGCCCGCGGCGTCCTGGCCGCGATGCTGGAGCACGGTCAGGCCGTCATAGAGGGCCGATGCCACTTCGGTGGTACCGACGATGCCGATGATTCCGCACATGGGTGTTGCCTATTTTAGGTAGTCGTCGCCGACGTCGCGGCGGCAGGATGAAGTTGATCTTTCGCGTCGTGCGTCTTGAACGGCGTGCCGGTCGGCAGGCTGGGCAGATGATCCAGCGCCGCCGGCGGATGCAGGTACCTGCGCACGTTGTCGGGCAATTTGTCGCCGAGCCACCCGGCCACGCCCTCGAACTGCGGCAGCAACTGCGATTCGCGCCACCACGGATCGCGGGTCACCGGGGTGAAACCGAGCAGGAACACCGCCAGGGTCACCACCAGCACCCCGCGCGCCAGGCCGAAGAACATGCCGAGCAGGCGGTCGCTGCCGCCCAGGCCCGTGCTCTCGACCAGCCGTGAGATCACGAAGCGCACCAGCGCACCGAGGACCAGCACGAGAATGAAGCACAATCCGTAAGAGACCAGCATCCGCGCCGAGGGCAGCTGGATACT
The DNA here is from genome assembly GCA_963847335.1 of uncultured Gammaproteobacteria bacterium. GTDB lineage: Bacteria > Pseudomonadota > Gammaproteobacteria > Xanthomonadales > Rhodanobacteraceae > Luteibacter. The sequence continues at coordinate 20,414 of CAWJZF010000007.1, read as the reverse complement.
GTGTTCGAAATACCCGGCCACCATCGGGCCGAAGGTCCAGGCGACCCAGAACGCGGCCACCCAGATCGCCAGGGACAGCACCTCGGAGATGAGGCCTCGCCACAGTCCCATCAAGACCGAAATGCCGAGTACGGCGAGAATCGTGTAATCGACCCAGTTCACGTTGTTCCCGCCATGCGTAAGGAATGGATGCCGGCTTACGGCGCGCTGACCACGACACCGTCGACGCCGAGCTTGGCCTTGACCTGATCGCGCAGGCGTACGGCGTCGTCTCGCTGGGTCTGCGGGCCGGCGCGCACACGGAACAGCTTCGCGCCGCCGCTACTGGCGACCGAGTCGACGTAGCCGGCGATACCGGCCGCACGCAGTTTGTCGCGCAGCTTGTTGGCGTCCGCTTCGTTGCTGAAGGCGCCAAGCTGAACGGCGAAGCCGCCGGCGCGCGGCAACGCAGCCGCCGGGGCCGGGGTCGCGGTGGCCGGCGTCGCGGCGGTGGGTGTCGCCGTACGGGCGACCGGTGCCGGCGCGGCAACGTCGCCCTGCTGGTTGCTGGAGCTCGCCGACAGGGACGCCGGAACGCCAGGCACCGCCGCGGTGATCTTCAGGCGTGCGGCTTCGGCCGCGGCACGGCTTTCGAACGGACCCGCGGTCACCCGGGTCAGCGACTTGCCGGCCTGGGTCGTGGCGCTGGTCGCGACCGGGTAGCCCAGGCCGCGCACACGCTGGACCAGGGCGTCGGCCTTGGCGCGATCGGCATAGGCGCTGAGGTTGATGCTGAAATTGCCGCGGGCGGCGGTGCCGGCCGGAAGCGGCGCGGCGGCCGGCGGCGTGGCGGACGGAGGCGTCTGCGCGACCGGCTTGCCCGGCGTCGTCGGGCGCGGCGCGGCCGTGGTCGGCGTCGTGGCGGCCCTGCTCGCCAGGTCCTCCGGCAGTGCGTCGGCCGGCTTGCGCGAGGCGATGTCCAGCGAGGCCAGCTTGTCGCCCGAGGCCGGGGGCGCTGCCGGGGTAGCGGTGGCCGGCGGCGTGGTCGCCTGCGCGGCGGCGGAGGTCGCCTGGGCCGGGTTCGGTGCCACGCTCAGGGTGCGCGACTGCAGTTCGCGGTCCGGCGCCGGCGGGATTTCCAGGGACACGGACTGGTCCGCATCCGTGGTGGGAGGCGCGCTGGAAAAGAACATCGGCACGAACAGGACCGCCAGGGCGATCAGGACGGCGGCACCGAGCAGACGTGTTTTCAAGAAAGACTCCCTACGGGGATGCGGGCGAAACGCGGCTGATTATAGCCGGCATCGATCGGTCGACTGTGGATCGGTCGTGCCGGCCGCTCAGGCGAGGTTGCCCAAGGCCGCGGCGGCGACGAAAAACGAGCCGAAGGCAAGGACCAGATCCTCAGGACGGGCGGCAAGGCGCGCGGCGGCAAGCGCGGCGGCCACATCCTCGTGTTCGTCATGGCGCGCGTCCGGCAAGGTGTCGGCGAGGCTGGCCGCCAGCGACGAGGCGGGCAATCCACGCGGGGTATCCCGCTCAAGGCCAGCCAGATGCCAATGGTCGATCCGCGTACCGAGCGCGCCGATCACCCCGGCCACGTCCTTGTCCGAGAGCGCGCCATAGACCGCATGGACCCGCCCTCCCCCGGTCCGCGCGTCGAGCCAGGTCGCCAGCGCGCGGGCGGCCTGAGGGTTATGGCCGACATCGACGACCAGCGGCGGCAAGCCTTCCACCACGTGCAGACGACCCGGCACGTGGACCTCGCGCAAGCCGTCCGCCATGGCTTGCCGCGGGACGTCGAGGCGTTCGCCCAGGGCACGCAGCACGGCGATCGCCGCGGCGGCGTTGTCGTGCTGGCATGGCGCGGCGAGTGCCGGATCGGGCAATGGCAGCGAACCCCCCTGGCCCGTCCAGCGCCATCCGTGCGTGTCGCGTTCGACCCGATAATCCACGCCGGCGCGCAGCACGATGGCACCGATGGTCGCCAGGGCATCCAGCAGGCCCGGCGGTGGCGAGGCCTCGCCGACCACCGCCGGCCGCCCGGCGCGGGCGATCCCGGCCTTCTCGCGACCGATGCTGTCGCGGTCGTTGCCGAGCCAGTCCTGGTGATCCAGGTCCACGGTGGTGACGACGACCGCATCGGCGTCGACGATATTCACCGCGTCGAGCCGACCGCCGAGGCCGACCTCGAGCACGGCCACATCGACCGCGGCGCGGGCCATCAGGTCGAGCGCGGCCAGGGTGCCGAATTCGAAATAGGTCTGCGGAATCTCCCCGCGTGCCGACTCGATGCGTTCGAACGAGGCAATCAGGGAGTCATCGTCCGCATCGGCGCCATCGATGCGGACCCGTTCGTTATAGGCGAGCAGATGCGGCGAGGTGTAGCAGCCGACCCGATAGCCGGCCGCGCGCAGCATCGCCTCGAGCAGGGCCACGGTCGAGCCCTTGCCATTGGTCCCGCCCACGGTGATCACCACCGGCGCCGGGCGCGGCGCTCCCATCCGCTGCCATACCTCGTTCACGCGATCGAGACCGAGCTCGATACTGCGCACATTGACCTGCTCCTGATAGACCAGCCATTCCTCGAGCGTCCGTTTCATCCCTGCGACTCCAGTGCGCGCGTCCAGAACCCCAGCCGATGCCGGCGCGATGTCTCATCTCCCGGCTCCTTCCAGTCGATCTCGCAGGCCATCCCCTCGGCCGCTGCATAGCCGCGCTTGCGCCAGAATACCTCGTTGCCATGGTAGTCCGCCGGACGTCGCGGATCGCCCGCATCGCGGATCACCGAACAGAACGCAGCCAGCCGGAAACCCGTGCGACGCGCATGAGCCTCGCGCTCATCAAAAAACCGATGCCCGATGCCACGCCCGCGCCAGCTTCGCAGCAATACCGATTCGCCGAAATAAAACACGTCGTCGATGGCGATGCCGCGGGCGACGAACGCCTGGTGAATCGACATCGAATCATGCGCCAGTGGCACACCAGTGGACGCCCCGATCACTTCGTCCCCAGCGAACGCCAGCACACAGACACTCGACGGCGACCGCGCATACGCCGCCAGATACGTCCGCTCGTAATCCCGATCGCCCTCATACAGATAAGGCCATTCGCGAAACACCGCGATACGCAAGCGAGCGAGATCGTCGAGATAAGGCAACATGGCCGCGCCGACCTTGGGTTCGACACGCCATCCGGCGGCTGGGGACATCGCGAAAACACCTGGGGACGATCTGCGATTTTAGCCCAGTCGCGGCATGAATCGCCGCCACCATGCCAAGGCGCGGCGCGCGGTAACGGGCAAGAACGAAGCGCAAGGTTTCTGCCCCTCACCGTCACGCCAGCAACGCTGGCAAAGGACACGGCGATCTGAACTGACCCCAAGAAGTTGGACAGTTTGAGCGCTAGGCACCCAAGGCCTGGGTCCGGTATTGAACCGGACTCAGGCCTTTTAGTTTGAGCTTGATGCGTTCGTGATTGTAGTAGTGGATGTAGCGATGGATGCCTTGCCGCAACTGCTCGATCGACTCGAACCTGGTCAGGTGGAAAAATTCAGATTTCAACGTGCCGAAGAAGCTCTCCATGGCAGCGTTGTCCAGGCAGTTTCCCTTGCGCGACATGCTCTGGGTGATCTGCCGTGCGTCGAGTTGAAGGCGATAGGCCGGCATCTGGTATTGCCAGCCTTGGTCGGAGTGCAGCAAGGGCCGATCGTTGTCGGCCAGCTTGCCGATGGCATTTTTCAGCATCGTACTGACCATCGTAAAGGCCGGTCGCCGAGAGGTTTGGTAGGCGACGATCTCGCCGTTGTACAGATCCAGGACGGGTGAGAGATAGAGCTTCTCACCCCTTAGGTTGAACTCGGTCACGTCCGTGACCCACCGCTGATTGGGCTGCTCTGCCTCGAACTGGCGCTGCAGGACGTTGGGCACATCCGTATGCATCTGACCTCGATAGGAACGGTATTTCTTCGGCCGTACCAATGACTTAAGGCCCATCGCCTGCATCAGCCGCTGGACTTTCTTGTGGTTGACCGGCTCGCCCTCCTGCCGAATCTGCATGGTGATGCGGCGGTAGCCATAGCGGCCTCGGTGACGATCGTAAATGGAACGAATCCGATCTTTCAGGCGGGCATCCGGATCGTCCATCTCAAGAGCCCTGAGGTGGTGGTAGAAGGTACTGCGGGGCAGCCCGGCGGCCTTCAGCAGCGCGGGAAGCGGGTGTTCCTGCCTCAATCCAAGGACTAGCTGCGCTTTTTCTGCGCTGCTGCCTTCTTCTCCTGGATCAAGGCATCGAGTTTTTTTAAGTAGGCGTTCTCCGCACGCAGGTACTCCAGCTCCTTGAGCAGGTCTTTGTGCGAGCGGCTCGCGTCGGGCACCTTCAAAGCACCGAGCTTGGGCGGCTTGGCATCGGCCATGGTCTTCGATCGCCCTCGTGGCTTGGACGCCAGCGCGTCCACTCCCCCCGCATGATAACGGCGTTCCCAGACCGCGATGCTTCCTGGGTTGCGGATATCAAAAAGCGCGGCGACTTGCCGACATGACAGCTCCTGCCGCCACATCCGGCGCAGAACCCTCATCTTGAACCTGGCGTCGTAATGTGAGTACTTCCCCGCCAGTCCGCCGGCGCCATGCTGCCGGTAACCGGCAACCCACTTCTCGATCGTGGCGTGGTTTACGCCGTGGATCTGGCCAAGGCGCCTGTAGCCCTCTTTCCCCTTCAGATACTGCCTAACGACCTTGAGCTTGAACTGCTTGTCGAACTTCGCCATGAAAAACTCCAGGAGATTGGACGGGTGTCCAACTTCCGGGGGTCAGTTCAATCAGCCGGCTCCTGCTCTACCCGGGGCCCCTTTGAGCGTGAGGCCGGCTGGGACGACAAGGCCGCGAAGCGGGGTCGGCAGGGATGTACGGCCGTAAACCCCGGCCCAGCCGGCCGCCCCGCGTAGCGGGCACGCGATTGGGGTGTCGTTTTCTCTTGCCTACGTCTCTTTTTGACAAGAAAAAGAGAAGTAGGTCGGCCTCCGGCAGGAGGGCGAAACCACGGCGCCATAGGCGCCGACACGATCGCCGAAACACAACAGCAGCAAGAGCGCCCCCATCCGCCCTACGGACACCTTCCCCCTTTCAGGGAGAAGGGAAAATCACGAGCGAAGCCGCAATGCATTAACCACAACGGACACCGAACTCAAACTCATCGCCAGCGCCGCGATCATCGGCGACAAGGTGACCCCGAATACCGGGTACAACACCCCCGCGGCAACCGGCACACCGACCGCGTTATAAACGAACGCGAAGAACAAGTTCTGACGGATATTGCGCACCGTCGCCACCGACAGCCGACGAGCACGCACGACGCCACCAAGATCGGCACGCAACAACGCCACCGAGGCCGACGCGATGGCAATATCCGTGCCGCCGCCCATCCCGATGCCCACATCGGCCGTCGCCAGCGCCGGCGCATCGTTGATGCCGTCGCCAACCATGGCCACGCAACGTCCGGCGGCCTTCAGCGCGGCAATCACGGCAGCCTTGTCCGCGGGCGAGGTTTCCGCATGCACGGTGTCGATGCCCAGGGTCGACGCCACCGCGCGTGCCGTGGTCGCGCTGTCGCCGGTCAGCATGACGATGTCGATGCCGGAAGCACGCAGGGCATCCAGCGCCGCCGGCGTTCCGGAGCGGATCCGGTCGACGATGGCGAAAGCGGCCACGACCTTGTCACGTACGCCGAGAAAGATCATCGTCGCCCCAGCCGCGCGCAGGGTTTCCGCCTGCTCGCGCAGGCTCGCGCTGAGCGAAGCACCGACCTGATCCATCAAGGTCGCATTGCCCAGCGCCAGCGCGTCACCCCCGAGGTTGCCGGTAACGCCAAGTCCGGTCGCCATGCGGACCGCCTCCGCCGGCGGCAGGACGATGACCTCGGCTTCCGCTGCCTCCACGATCGCCCGCGCCAGCGGATGTTCGCTGCCGCGTTCCAGCGCGGCGGCCAGGGCCAGTGCGCGTTCGCGCGCTATCGTCTCGACGACGACCTCGCCGAGCGCCGGACGGCCCTCGGTCAAGGTGCCGGTCTTGTCGACGACCAGCGTATCGACCGCGCGCAACCGCTCGATCGCGGTCGCATCGCGGAACAGTACGCCGATGCCGGCGCCACGACCGCTGGCGACCATGATCGAGATCGGCGTCGCCAGGCCGAGCGCGCAGGGACAGGCGACGATCAGCACCGATACCGCGGCGACCAGCGCATGGGAAAAGCGCGGCTCGGGCCCGAGGAACATCCAGGCGACGAAAGCGAGCGCGGCGATCGCCGCCACCGCCGGCACGAACCACGCGGCGACGCGGTCGGCGATCCGCTGCAACGGCGCGCGGCTGCGCTGCGCCTCGGCGACCAGGGCAACGATGCGCGCCAGCACGGTATCCGCGCCCACCCGTTCAACGCGCATGGTCAGTGCGCCATCGCGATTCTGCGTGCCTCCCGTCACCGCATCGCCGGACTTCTTCGGCACCGGCAATGGCTCGCCGCTGAGCATCGCTTCGTCGACATGACTCGTGCCCTCGAGGACGACACCGTCGAGCGGTACGGTCTCGCCCGGGCGGATCCGCACGACATCGCCACGGACGAGGCTATCCAGCGGCACGTCCATCTCATGCGTGCCGTGGATGCGCCGGGCAGACTTTGGTGCGAGGCTGAGCAACGCGCGCAAGGCCGCGCCGGTGCGCCGGCGCGCGCGAAACTCCAGCCAGTCGCCGAGCGTGACCAGGGTGACGATCACCGCGGCGGATTCGAAGTAGACATCGATGCCGCCGTGCATGTTTCGCATCGTCGGAGGAAAGGCAGCGGGAAGCAGGAACGCGACGGCGCTATAGACCCATGCGACACCGGTACCGAGCGCGATCAGCGTGTACATGTTCGGCGACCACGGACGCAATGAGCGCCATCCGCGTGCGAAGAACGGTGCGCCACCCCACAGCACGACGACACTGGCGAAGACCGCTTCGATCCATCCGGCGAGGCCGGACCACGGCGCGGGCCACTGCCAGCCGGCCAGGTGCGGGCCCATCGCCAGCACGAACACCGGCAGGGTCAGTGCGAGCAGCAACACGAAACGATGCGACATCGCGCGCAGTTCGCCGCCATCGTCCGTATCCACCGAAGGCACTTGCGGTTCGAGCGCCATACCGCACTTCGGACAATGCCCGGGGCCGACCTGACGGACTTCCGGGTGCATCGGGCAGGTGTAGATGGCGCCTGGAGATACCGGTTCAATGGAAACCGGCTTCGGCGCGTGGCCGGCACAACATGCCGCGCTCATGAGGCGTCGCCGACCAGGGCACGCAGGATCGGACAGTCCTCGGGCGCGCCATGTCCGGGGCAGGCATCGATCAGTTCGGACAAGCCGCGACGCACGCGTTCGAGCTCGACGATCTTCGCGTCGATCGCCTCGAGACGCTGCTCCGCGCGCTCCTTCACCCCGCCGACGCCGCGGTGGCGATCGGCCGACAAGGCCAGCAAGTCGCGGATTTCCTCGAGGGTGAACCCCAGATCCTTGGCCCGCCGGATGAAACGCAGGCGGACCACCGCGTCCTGGTCGTAATCGCGGTATCCGGAGGCGCGCCGCCGCGGTGCGGGCAGCAGGCCTTCCTTCTCGTAGTAACGAATGGTGTCGATGGGCGTGCCGGCCTCGCGAGCGACGGCGCCGATGGTCAGGGAAGGCTGATGGCTGTTCATGGCGAAAGTCTAGACCCTTGCTCCAGCTCCAGAGTCAAGCGACTTCATTCAGCCTTGCTGTCGGGCTCCCCTTACCGTGTCACTCGGGACCATAACCGTGTCACTGCCCCTTTACCTTGACACTGCTTGCAAACGCCGGACGCCTCGTAACGGCCTGATAGGCGCCAGCGCGGCGATCCAGGGGAAACTTCACCCGGGAAGTCGAGTGTCGCCATGGCGCCCGATTGCTATGCCATCTGGCAGCGATGATCATGTCCAGCAGCTGTGCGTGCGCCTCGCTGCACAACTTGTCCTACCAAATGTTCCCGGGCTATATGAACGGTCTTGGGTAGGCGGCCGCCAACGACTCGGGGCGGCCATCAAAGATGGCATCAGCACAAATTGCAGCGCGTTGGGACGAAGTACGCCAAAACGAAGGGTTTCGTGATGACGCCCGTGAGGCTTCTCTGAGCCGTGATGACGCGCGAGTCCTTATCGTGACCGGAGATTTGATGCGGCCGTCGGTGCTGAATCTTGGCGAGCGTATACCTGATAACGACGGCACTGATTTCCTGCACGCGCACACGCTGCCGTATTGTGATTTCGTTCTGCTCGATAACAAGTGGGCTGACCGCGCTGAGAGCACGCGACGTCGCCTTGCGCCTTGTGGCGTGAAGACGGCGCGGACAATCTCCAGGGGCACAGGAGGAGTTCCAAAGCTCATAGAAGAGCTTCTCGTCGCCACGCACCCTCGGCCACCCTCCGGTATCCCCAGACCACGCGTTTGATGTCGGGCGCCGGCGCTTTGGCGCCGTCCGTCGTTCCTGCGGGCGACAGGGCGCCCGGAACAGCATGAGAATTACTCAATTTCACTCTCCTCAGAAAGACCGCGTTTCGCGGTACGAACTGAGGCCTTCATGCAACTCGACAGCGCACACTGTCCCGACGTCTGCTTACTTGCACGCGACGGATATGTGTGGCAGCCTAACTGGGTCAGCGGTCCAAACCTGACGCAGTGTTTGCAATACAAAAAAGCGGACCCGGTGGTGTTAGCGCACTCCGGGTCTTTTTTTGTCTAGGCCTCAACGATGCACTAGTTGTGATGGCTGATTTGCTGGGTGAATCACCTCCGGATCATGGGATGGGGGTTGGTGCGTTAACGCACTTCGGATACGGAAATTAGCCAGTTTGCAACGTCGCGTGTGAGCGCGAACGGGCCATGCCGACCAGGCATAGGGAACGTCTTGAACGGGATGGCCCCTCGAGCCACAGCGCGCCGCAGCCCCCGTCGATCTGAGAACTTCAGCAGTTCTACGAGCGCATTTGTGTCCATGACCTCGCCGTGCGTGGACAAGAGCGCGTCCGCCAGGGATTCGGCAGGATTCAGGAGGGTGAGGACGGGTGCCGACATCTTGAATCCTCTACGAGCCATTTCGGCGTAAGTCGGAGTCAGTGAACCACATGTGCGAAGGAGCTGACGCCGGCCGCAAAGTCAATTAAGCTCTCATCCCATGGCTGGCAGACCTCCCGGGACGTTCGAAGATCCCTCCGTGCGAATGCGAAACTGGCATTGGGCGGCCAATGTGATGCGCATAGCGGGAGTGAAGCGGCTCACCGAACTGGATCGGCAGGCGCCCCGTCACGAATTAGTGCAACCGCTCGCCTGGGGTCGCTACTTCGAAGCGGTTGGGTTAGACGGGTCGAGTCCCGGCCGCATCAGGGTGGCTAAGGACCCCGAGAAATCTCTCCTGGACCACGTGGACGCCGACGATAGGTATGCCGAGGCTAAGCAGGGATATCGCCATCAGCTTTGGGCTCACCTAAAATTGCGGGATCCCGTGGAGCGCCCGTCCGATACCTGGATGTCTCAGGTGCTCAGCGAGCGCAAAGTCCTCGCTCTCGAGGAGGAGGATGACGCGCGTAAGGCCGCAGTCGGCTTCGAATGGATAACAGACGAACCCTTTGACGACGATCAGCCCCTCCCGATCCAAGGCCTCGCCGCGTTTTCGCCTGATAAGTTCGCCGATTTGGACGGCATCTTAGTGCTGACGCTGCTGCTCAGAGAGGCCGTCGACGGCTCGGCCGATCAGCATGAGCAGTGGGTACCCGGACTAAGACGACTATTGCGCGAGGCCGCGCAGAAGTTTTCCCTCGATCACCGCTTCGAAGGTGAGGCCCAAGATACGTGGCAACTCATCGTCGAAACCCGTCTTCTCACGTGGCGGCCGGAAGTGACTCCGTCGAAGGACAATATTGAGTCAGCACGAAAACAATTACTGGCCCAGCGCGTGGGTCAGAAACGACGCGTGGGTCAAATTGATAGTGGCCGACCGGAGGCGCGTGTACGCGGGCGGGCGGAACGACGATGGCGACGGCAGGTCACGATCAGGGCGATGGTGTTGGCAGTCATACGCGACGACCCTAGGCCCACGCTTCATCATTGGACGTTCGTGCGACCCAAAGGATTGAATCTATGGATATTCGAAAACCGGGTTGCCATTGATCGACAGATCGCGTGGGCTGTCGACGTATTGACAAATGGCGACGATCAGCAAAGGGCTCCGCCTCCGCTGATCATGTCATCTAAATTATTGCGTAAGCGACAACGGCCGAAGGAGTCGCTGGAGTCTTACCTCAGCATGGGCAATTGGTTACCTTTCGATATCATCCAGATCAAAGACGAAGCCACCGGATCAATCGTCGGCGGTACGCGAGCCGACCTGCGCGATCATGTCGCCGAACTGGGTTGGCCCCCAGAAGGCCTGTTCGACGACGATACGTCCGTCACATAGCTTTCGCAGACGACCCGGTCACGTACCTCGTGGCTGCCGGGGTTGTTCGCGCTGAAGGCCCAGTTCTGTCCGAGGAGCGAAGCCAGCACGGACCCCGTGCCCGACCCTCACGATCGCCCGACCTCAGTCCGGACTGTGCTCACGATCAGCTCCGCTCCAACCGGCCCTAACCGTAGGCTCCCGATTGCATCCGTAACAGGATATCGACCAGATCCTGGCAGTCATGACCTGAAAGAATATAGTCCTTGGGCGTGACACCACCTAGTGCTGGTACAGGCTGGGTCAGCCATTCATCGGTCCAGGACACCGGATCGAAGTTTTTTGGTTCACCGCTCTCTATAACAATTCGATGGGCAGTAGAGATCAACAGATTCCGGCACTCGTCGAATGAAGTGGCCATTGGCATTCCTCCACGCTTGTGGTGGGGAGTCTAGATCACCGCGCCCGGCAATGCAGCGCCGCTTGGGTGTAACTCTGGCTGCATTGAGTTGAAGTTGCGTGTTGGCTGGTCTACCTGTTCGACGACACTGATAAATGCTGGTGGCGCCGATGACCGTCTAGCGTATTCCCGCCGAACGTTACGCCCGCTGCTTGCGCAGGCGAGCCAGTTCGGTCCGAGCCTGGTCGACCGTGAAGCCCTTCGATGGATCGGCGCGTAGCTCCTCATACGCGGGCACCACTTTCTCCCGAAGCCATCGCTCCATCGCGGCATCCCGCGCCTGCAAGACGCGCAAGCCATCGCTGATGACCGCGCTGGCACTGGCATAGCGCCCTGAACCGATCAGCTGCTGCACCAGTTCAGCCTGTTCCTTCGGTAGGGTGATACTGAGTTTTTGGGTACCGGCCATGGCCCGAGGTCCGCGAGGATGTGGTTGGAATTAATCCTACTCCTGGCGCGCCATCGCACCAATTCCCTCCAAGTGCGAGCGCACGCGGGGAGCTCGCATTGACGTGGTGCTGGCAGCCCGCCGCACTATGAACAGCGGCGCCATCGGCATTTACCAACGTCGCCGATCAGGTAGACCAACCCCAACACCGGGCTGCCCTCGCCCTAAATCTCAAACCGTGCGACCACGCGAGTGCACCCTACACGCCAGGATGGGAGGGGTCATGACCTACGAAACGCGGATGTATTTCAATCTGGCGGCACCGTGCCTGTTGTCGGGTGCACTTTCGGGCTTGGCGGTGTGGGTCGCCACGACGCTGGCCGACCTGCCGCACCGCCTGAGCGCCTCCACGTCGCCCCTGGCTGTTGCACCTCTGGTCATCGCCGGCCTGGGCACGCTGGTCACGACCGGGGTCGTCGCATGGCAGGCCATCCGGCTATCCCGCTGGCAAGCGGGGAAGGCGCCGGAGTGTCTGGCTTGCGGGTGCCTGCTCGGCGAGGCCAGACAGCGGCGCTGGAGCGTCTGCCGGCAGTGCCTGGGCTGCCGGAAGTTCGTTCCTATGGAGTAGTGGGTTACTTCACTCCATCCGGACGATCCCCAATCAGCGATGAAAAGTAGGAGGTTCCCACTCGTCATCCTCACCTTCTTCGTCCGAATCTTCGGACAATGTGAGCAGAGTGAGCACCATACCCTCTCGACCCAAGCCTACGGCCTCCTCTCGAAGCCTGATACGTTTCGAGACCCCGTAGAACCAATCCGATACATCCAGCCACTCCTCATCCTCGTCGCAGGTGAGAATGCCTTGCGGGCTCTTCAGCAGCCTGGCGGTTGCGGACCCGGCGGGAACTTTGAAACCACGCTTGATGGCCGACGGCCATCCAGTGGCGGCCCGTAAACCACGGTCTATCGCGTATTCCACGTTTCCGAACTTGCTTACAACGATCGTCATCGCGGTATGGGCAAGTTCGGCGTATCGGATAGCGGCCGCCTGCATGGACGTGTCACAAGTTTCTGCCAACGCCTTGACGCCGGCCAGTCCATCGCGATGACCCGAAATGAGGCGGCCAGCAAGGTTCTTTGGCATCAGGAGACAAGCAGAGAAATAGTCCGCTTCCAATTCGATCAGGTCGCCGCTACTTCCCGCCTGCGACATGTGAAGCGACGAGGCGGCGAAGATGTGTTCCGGATGCCCGTCAACGGCGTAATGCCCAAGTTCGTGACCGATCGAGAAGCGTTGAAATCCACGTATTGGCGTAGTGCGTCGCGTAAGCGATCGCGAACTGCTCTCCATGTTTCATCAGCCACCCTGACGCGCCAACCTGATCGGGTGGCTTAGCGACGACATGAATATCGAGGCTCACCGCGATATCTATCGGCTTCACCGGCAGACTGGTCACCCCGGCGCCTTCCAACATGACATCGGCCAGATGCCCTATGTGTTGACGCCGCAGGTCGCTCATCAGGGTCCCTTCTGTTTGTCCGCCAACATCTTCGCCATCTGTTCCACGATGTCGATGTCACCTTTGGATGCCTGCGCTAGATGGCGTGCGATCGTGGACATCGCCGCCGCGGCTTCCATGGTGTCAACGAGCCCCATCAGGTAATCACTGCTGACGTTCAGGGTGCGACTCAGACGTCGGAGGTTATCGAAGGAGGGCTTCCGGCTGCCGGCCTCGAAGTGGGAAATCGTTGTCGCGGGCAGGCCCGCTTCCCGCGCCAGGTCGGTTTGGGTCATTTTTCTCAACTCCCTGGTGGCACGCAGGCGAGCAGGAAAATCTTCATTTTTCATAGGTCTCTACGGCAGTGGTCGAACTTTCGTCAAATCATACTTGACGAAGTCGACTATGCGCGAGGTAATGTCGTTTCCGTCAAGTCTTTCCAGCCGGCATTTCTTGCCGGCGGCTTGACAGAGATAACAAACATGGCAACTAAAAAACCGCTCGGCACGACCGCTCGCACCGGTGAAACCTGTCCGGAAGTGGTGTTTGGCAGCCCCAGGGCTACAGCACGACCGCCCCAATTGCCCATGGCAACCGTATGCCGCCCTACGACGGCAAGGCAGTGACGTGGGTGCTCAAGCAATACGCGTAAAGAGAAAGGCCGGGGCCAGGGCCCCGGCCTTTCTCTTTCTGCACAGCAAAAGCCGTGGCATACCCGACTCAGACTTTTGTTTTGAGGGCAAGGACGGCTTCTCGGAACGCCACCTGCAGCCGATCGTCCTGATCGAACGCCTTGTCGACACTGGCGACAAGGACGGCCAATCGCCTTCCTGACCATCCTTGCCAAGCGTTTCGATGAGAATCCGCCTCAGGAGCATCGGCCTGATGCGCCGCAACGATGCCTCTTCGTCGAGATCGACATCCTGAACGAGCCGGGCAAGGTCCTCGCGGACACTGGACTGCGCCGGCAATTCTGCCGGAGCGGTTTCGCCAAGCTCCACGGCCACGCTACCAGCGGCAGTCGTCCGCGATGCACCCGCGCTCCGCAACAAACTGAGCAGGTCGGCGGCAGGTGATGGTCGGATGGGGTCCATGGTTTGAAGTTTCCGGGTGGGGGCGTCACGGGAGGGATCGTAGCGCTATGCAGCGGCCGGGTCACAGGCTACCGGTGAGGCGCGAACCCTCGAGCCGTCGACGCAGCTTTTCCAGGGCATGCTTGTGCAGTTGCGAGATGCGGCCCTTGGTGACGTCCAAGATGCACCGCGACCGGATTGAAGTGATCGCAATTGCAGATAGTGCAGGACGTCACGGATCGCCCGCCGCTCGGATCCGCAGCATGGCGAGCGCGCATCGGAGCGCCAGCCATCTGCGCCGGCTCCGCTTGCCGCGATGGGAGCGCGAACGTGTGTCGGTCGCGTTCCACCGGATTCAGGCCGCGGCGTCGAGCGTGAAGCCGATGGCGATGCCGACCCGCTGCCATGGCTCATCCAGACGTATCCATGGCGTGCCTGCTTCATCCGCGATGGAACGACTCCACGCGATCACCCAAGCTCATGCTGCCGGAGCTTACCCATGCGCCGCATCTACCGATTCGCAGATGGCGCAGTCCGTTGAACACCGCGCCGCGCGCCCGATGCCTAGCGGAAGGCGGTTTGAACGAGGCGCCCCACGCGCGGATCGAAGCGACCGATCAGCCTCGATCTAAGCCGATGCGCGCGTACTGCAGAGGTCTCCCCAGTCGCTCGAGCTGACCGCGTACCCGTCGGCAAGCGCGCCTGGCACGATCGGCCCAGGAGCGTGCAGTGAAGGTCGATCAGCGCTTCGCGCGCTTTCGCCGTGCTGCCGCCCTTCCACGACTTCGCCCACAGAGCTCCGACGCATCGCCCGATCTCTGCCGCCGTAGAGTCGACGCGTTCCGTGACTTAATGACGATAACTGCCCAGCAGGGCCTGCGCCGCAGCCCCCAGCCATTGATCAACAGGAACAGCAATATCTTCAGTGGCAGGCTGATCGTCGTGGGCGGCAGCATGATCATGCCGAGCGCCATCAGGATGGCGGCGACCACGAGGTCGATCAACAGGAAGGGCAGGAAGATCACGAAGCCGATCTGGAAGGCAGTGCGCAATTCGCTCAGCATGAACGCCGGGATCAACTGCAACGCACCATCATCCACGGACTTCGGCGGGCGCGCGAGCCATGTCGACCACCGCGCGAGGTCCGCTCGCGTGTCTGCTGCACCATGAAGCGCGAAAGCTGGAATCCGCCAACCAGTGCCGCCTGCGACGTCTGCGTGCCCGCGAGAGCGGATCCACCGCATGTACCTTGTCGACCGCGGACCGGCATCATGGCGAACAAGGTGAGGAAGAGCGCCAAGCCGACCAGGCTTCCTCGACGACGAAGGACACGTCGCGCTGGGCCTTGACCTTTGCGGCGATCAGGCGCGCGAAGGTGTCGACGCCCCCGCCCGGCGCCACCGGCACGACGATGCGGATGGCGCGATTGGGAAACGCCGCCTGCGCGCGCACGGCGCGCGGCGCGAGCACCGCGCCAGCGGTGGCCAGCACGCAGCAAAGCGCAGCACGACGATCGACTGAACGCTGCATGTCGAGACGTCCCGAATGACTGCCCTGCCATCTTATACCATTGCCGGCGGAAGCGACGGCGATATAGTCGAGCGACAATTGCGCGCGACAGAAAGGTGCTGCCATGGCGGCTGATACGCTTCCCACCATCGACCTGTCGCCGCTGCGCGGCGGCAGCGCGGCCGAGCAGCGCGAGGTGGCGCGCCAGATCGACGTCGCCTGCATGGACACCGGCTTCTTCCTGGTGACCGGGCACGGCGTTCCGGCCGACCTCATCACCAGGACGCGCCAGCGCGCGATCCATTTCTTCGCCTTGCCGGTCGAAGAGAAGATGAAGGTGCAGCGGCCGCCTGCCAAGATCAGCCGCGGCTACAACTGGCTCGGCGATCGTTCCATCGCCTATTCGATGGGCCAGGCGGCGCCGCCCGACATTCAGGAGGCGTTCGCGTTCGGTCACGACCGCGCCGATCTGGCGTCCAAGGTCGACCAGGCGAGCGCCCAGATGTACGCGCCGAACATCTGGCCGCAACAGCCGCATGACTTCAAACCGACCATGCTGGCCTACTACGACGCCATGATGGGGCTCGCATCGAGCGTGCTACGCGCCATGGCGTTGGCGCTCGGCGTCGAGGAGAACTATTTCGCCGACAAGTTCGACCGCCAGGCGAGCGTGTGCCGCATGATCCGCTATCCGGCGGTGAAGCAGCCGCCGCTGCCGGGACAGTTGCGCGCCGGCACCCACACCGACTACGGCATCATGACCTTCGTGCGCGGCGACGACACGCCGGGCGGCCTGCAGGTCAAGCATCGCAATGGCGGCTGGATCGACGTGCACATCCCGCCCAACGAATTCGTCTGCAACATCGGTGACCTGATGATGCGCTGGTCGAACGACCGCTGGGTGTCGACCTTGCATCGCGTCGCGGTCCCGCCGCCGGGCGCGGCGCCGTCGGATCGCATTTCGCTGGTGTTCTTCACGAACCCGAATCCCGACGCGGTCATCCGCTGCATCGACAGCTGCGTCAAGGCGGGCGAGACGGCGAAATATCCGCCGGTGACGACTGCGGAACACTACCTCGGCAAGCTGATGAAGGCCGGCCACAGCCAGCTCGACGCCACCGCGGAGGATGCCGTGACGCTCGCCCAACCGCGCGAGGCGCAGCCAACCCATTGATCGCATGACTCAATGGGCAAAGGAACCGCTGGCACGACGATAAATCTGAAGCGGCGATGTCCGGTCGGGTCATAGACAGAGACCGGCGCATGCTCCCGGAGCAGTGAGATGGACGCGTTCATTTGTACCGCCTGCGGCACCCAATACACGCCGAGCAGCATCGCGCCGCGGCACTGCGCAATTTGCGAAGAAGAGCGGCAATACGTTCCGCCCGGCGGGCAGACCTGGACGACGCTGGCGGCGCTGGCGGCTCGCCATTTCAACTCGTACCGCCAGCAAGAGCCCGGAATGATCGGCATCGGGACACAGCCGTCCTTTGCGATCGGGCAACGCGCGCTACTTGTTTGCACACCCGAGGGAAATGTCCTGTGGGACTGCATTGCGATGCTGGACCCTGCGAGCATCACCCTAATCAATGGCCTCGGTGGCTTGAAGGCTATCGGCATATCGCATCCGCATTTCTATACGACAATGGTGGAATGGAGCCGCGCATTCGGCGGCATCCCGATACACCTGCATGCCGATGACCAACGCTGGATTATGCGTCCCGATCCGTCGATCCAATTGTGGAATGGCGAGACTCTGAAGCTCCTGTCCGACGTGACGCTGATCCGTTGCGGCGGGCATTTTCGGGGCGGCACCGTACTGCATTGGGCCAAAGGCGCCGGCGGCCGAGGGGTATTGTGCTCGTCGGACATCGCGACGGTGACGACAGACCGAAAATTCCTCAGCTTCATGCGCAGCTATCCGAACTTGATCCCGCTTTCCGCGAAACAGGTTACTGACATTGCCGCTGCGCTGGAGCCTTTTCAATTCGATGCCATCTATGGCCATTATTCCGATCGTGTCATTCCGACAGGTGGGAAACAGATTTTGGAAATTTCCGTCAAGCGTTATGTTGCCGCGATAAGCGGCGCATACAACCACGATTGAGCCATGAGAAACGTCCGCTCGAGCCATGATCGCTGGCAGGCGCCTGCCGGCGGATGCAGAAGATATGGGCCGTCAGGGCTTGTTGAGGAACCTTTCGATCAAGTTCCGCGCGCGATAAAGTCAATCAGGCCAACTTGTCGCTGATCAGCGGTATTGCCAATCGCGCAGAAGCGCTCTGACGACCCCCGTTCTTATGGATGGAAATTTGCTGACTCACGCTCCACGCACGATTGCGCCGCGTCATTGCGGAGCGAGCTTGACGACGAGCTCATCGAGCTGTGCCTTGGTCAGCGGCGTCGTCAGGTACTTCAGATTAACCGCGTCGGAAGCAATCGCTTCGAGCCCGACGATCGCGTCGGGATCGAGCGCCTCCCAGGGATAGAATTCGTCGCGCGTGCGCTTCGCCTTGGCCATGCTGATGCCGAGCCAATCGGCATAGACTTGGAGCGTGGCATCGCCGGCGTAGAGCGCGCGGGCGGTCTCACGATAAGCCTTCACGAACCGCTGCAGGGCGTCAACGCGGGTCGCGAGCGTCTTCAGGTTGGTAATATTGACGCGGACGGTCTGCCCTTTGAAGATCAGGGCTTCATTGCCGTTGGCAATGAATCGGATGTCGCCGCGGTCGAGCTGGTCGAGGCCGTCGGGCGGTGCGGACCAGCCGACGTCGATCTGCCCCGACATGACCTGGGTGAGGGTCGGAATGGGGCCGCCGGTCGCAACTGCTTTGGCCTTGAGATCGAACTGCTTGATGAAGGCCTGCACCACCATGTGCGTCGAGGAGCCATTGGTGGAATAGGCGACCGTTCTGCCGTCGAAGTCCTTGATGGTTTTGACGGGCGAGCCCGCCTTGACGTACCAGTAGAGATCGGATGCGCCGGTCGTCTCGGCGCTGATAATGCGCACCGGCGCGCCCTTGGCGAAGGCGCTCATCGCGCCCATGGTACCCGCGGCGATGCCGACGTCCACGCTTTCCGCGATCACCGCCTGCTGGGTCTCGCCGCTGCCCTGGGTGTAGAGAAGCTCGAGCGTCAGTCCGTGCTTCTTGAAGATGCCGACGCGCTGGCCGACCTCCGCGACCGAAGTTGCCCAATTGCCCCGTTGTCCGACTGCTACCTTCAGGTTGTCCTGCGCGTTCGCGGCACTCGCAAGCCCAAGGGCGCACAAGGCCACGACCGCGGCGAAAGCGACATCGCTAGTTTTCATGACTTCAGCTCCTCGATACGGGTCTTCAAGCGTTGTGGCGTGATCGGCAACCGAGCGAGGCCACGAGGTCGGTCGCATCTTTGTCTCATCTGTCTCACCGTGCGGCAACATGAGAAATAGCGGCAACCCCGCGAGCCGGCAAAACGAGCATTGTCTTGGTTTGCTTAGTTTCTTAGCCTTCTTGCTCCGAGGCCATTCGCTGGTTGATCGGACAGGGCCTTGAGGCCGGAATATAGACGGCGCCTCTGGTGGCGCGCTCTGCGTCGATTTCTACGCTCGAACGATCCTTGGGAGAGCCATGAGCATGAACCCCGATCAAATCGCCTCGACGCTTGGGCCTCACCTGTCGCAGAACACGGTACGCTCCCTGATGGTGGAACTCGCCAGGGTGCCGAGCCCGCAGACTGAACTGTTCGAGGCTGAGCCGCTGCTGCGCACCTTCATCAAGACGGCAGTGGCGCCGCGCGTGGAGGTGATGGGTTTCAAGGATATTCGCTTCGACGGCATGGGAAACCTGATCGCGACCTACGGCGCGAACAGTCCGGCGCCTCGCTGATGCTGTGCAGCAATGCGATGAACCAGCCGCAGGCCACGATGAAGAACGCCTATTCGGGCGATATCATCGACGGCCGGCTGCATGGGCTGCCAGGGGAGGCGGTCATGGGGAAGGGGCTCAGCGAGCAGAAGGCTACCATGGCGGCGATGCTGCATGCCATGGATGCCGTTATCCGCAGCGGCGTGCCGGTCGAAGGACGTCTGGTGTTCCTGTGTTGTGTCTCTGGCGAAACCGGACGCCACGACGCCATCCGCAACGTGGTTGAGACCGAAGGCGTGCGAGCCGACATGTGCATCCTCGGCGGAGACGGAAACCAGATTAGCCTCGGCAACCGAGGCCGGATCGACGTGTTCATCACGGTCGGCGGGTCGCCGTCGCACAGTTCGCGGCCGCCCGACGGCTGCAATGCGATTACCGGCGCGTTTGAAGTCCACCGCCGCCTGCTTGTCGACATCGAGCTGACCGGCGTGCATCCGCAGCTTGGCCCGCAGACGCTGACGATCAACCACATCCGCAGCTTCCCCGAATCTACGCACACGATTCAGGACCGCTGCGAGCTCGTAGTCGATCGGCGGTTGTTGCCCCACGACGACCCGCAGGAGGCGTTCAAGCAGATCGAAGCGGTCGCCATGAAGGTCGATGGCATGAAGGATCCGGCCAGTGGCAAGCCCTGGTCGGTCTCGGTCAAGCTTCGGGCCGTTCATGTACCCATCGCTGGTGACAACGCAGTCGGCGATCGTCAAGGCGATCACCGAGGCATCGCTGGCGATGACCGGCGCGGCGCCGGAGACGATCTACAATCCGAGCGCGTTCGATCAGGGGTATCTCAACCACATCGGCATCGAGTGCTGCAATTATGGGCCGGGCGAGCATCAGTTCGCCCATACCGATCTCGACATGGCCTCGGTCGATCGCGCGTTCGATGCTGCGAAGGTGTTCGCCTTCCTGATTGTCAGGCGTCTCGGCGCTTGACGGCCGCGTTGTATGCGCCTGGCGAGCATCTGCCATGCTCCCGTGCGTCAAGGCAGCCTGAAGCGTGTCGCGATGCGAGGAGGATCGCTCAGCCCGAGTGCCGGACATTGCGGCGTGCTCGCTAACCTGCAATGGAAATCAAACAAGACGAAGAGCGACGGCTACACCGCAATCTCCGACGATCGAGCACGCGCCA
>CAWJZF010000006.1:50000-521304 GCA_963847335.1 uncultured Gammaproteobacteria bacterium | reverse complement strand
CCCTCAGCTGCCACCGACAGCGACTGCTCGCTGGCATGGGACAGTCAGCAAGAAGTTTCGTTCCCTGCGGAAACCCAAAATCAACAGGCTTCACAAGAATCAGCAAAAACGAGCACTAAACAAGCTTTGCTAGTACTCGGGTCGCGCACCCCCATTTAGCGGCGCGGGACATTTGTGGATCAAGTCTTTCAGACCATGGCCCGCGCGACGCCACGACGAGCATTCCAGGCAATGTGAGATCGAGTCCACATGAAATCTGCTACTTCGCGGGAGGAGGCACAGGAACCCCCCAAGGGCCAAAAGCTGATCCGGATCGCGTGATATCCGTGATGCGCCCAGCGGTGACCCAGCCTCTCATATCGCCGGTGTAAGCACCCTTCTTCGAATACCGTCCCTCCACTCCAACATAAGAGCCATCGAGGCTCAACATGATCTTTCGAAGCTCATCATTCTTCGGCATCTCTAGTGAAACGGCATCCGCAACATTAGACGTCAGGTAGGAGTCTTTTGTTGCAAAAAGCATAGGAAGCTGCTTATAGGTAAAAAATCCGCTGACACTAACCAACTTCCCGTCGAAATAATCTCCGTTGGATGCCAGTATGCCTACAGATACGTTGCACATTTTTTCTGACAGGCCACCAAAAGGATGGCAGAACTTATCCAGGTCATGAGCGCTAAGTGGCCCACTCAATATAGCCGTCATTATCACAGTGAAAGTGGCATATATGCTTCTTTTCATATCATTGTCCGGAACGAATCAAGTAAACCGTATCACCTAGCGAAGCATATCCGCTCTTCGAAGATGCATTGACAAAGTCAACATACCTCCATCCGTATGATGATCCATTCGGCAGAGTAACATAAGCGTTGATCTTATTATTAAAAGCATAGACAAGATCACCCGTACCGTTATCTCCGTAGTTATGCGCCGACTCGCCGCCCCACTTCGCCCATGCTGTAGCCCCCGAAAAGCCAACGTCTGTCGGGTGCGAATGCGTGAATCCTATCACTTTACCGTAGACACCAGGACGATTCCTAACCTCACTCGATGTGATTCGTCCGAACTCGCCGGTGCTATACGCCAAACTCGAGTAGTACCGCGCACTGCCACCTGATCCTACCTCACCGATATCGGAGCCGAGTTCGACCTGATATTTTGCGGTTACTGAAGAAACAGCGGCGCCCCAGTCCTGCACCAGATTATCCGGGCTCATATAGGCATGGCCAATAACACCCGCGGCAGTAAGTGATGTGTTAGCCGCCGAAACAGCCTTTTCGGCCAGCGCATAGTTCGGCGCGGAAGATTGCGAGACGGGAATGCCGAGGTCTGAAGCACTCGATTTCGCACGCATTTTCATGCAATTAAGGTTGCAATCGTCCATTCCCGTCGGATCCGAAAAATTAATCGGATTGTTGGCAGCGTAGACGTATCTATTAAAACCTCCATGTGGATCGGTGCTAATGAATCGACCAGACTCCGGGTCATAATATCGTGCCTGCATATAAACTAGGCCGGAGTCTTGGTCGGTCACGTGGCCAGTGTATCCCGTCGCATCAGAAGGCGCACCTAAGACTTGCTTCGCATAAGGGCTATAGTCCGCCGACTCAACGATATTTCCTTGCGCATCCGAAGTTACGAGTGGCGTTCCTTGGGTATCTGTGTACACGTACTTTATTGTCTCTGACGCACGTGCGTGGACGGCAATCGCCAGCCACATCATCGGGACGATAAGAAGCGCCTTCAGTTTCATCATTACCAACTCCCAAGCAGCCATATCACGGATCAAAAATCCCTGACCATCGTCGAAGCCACCCACGCGGAGCAGCCCGCCACGTTGCATGCGCGCACGTTGACGATGACGTAGGGCGGCCTGAAACCTGTTGGGCCACTGGCGATGAGGTAGTTCAGCAAGGTGCCGCTGTAGATCAGCTCGCCCGTATCGCGGCGTGCCATCTCGTACCGCGTCGCGCCAGCGACGGCATTCCAGTAGGCACGAAACGACTCCATCTTCGAGGTCGGAAGCGAATCAACAACCTTGACACCGGTAGGCGAGGCCGGTGGTAACAGAACGGTGATGGTTGCCACGCCACTCCATGAGCCGCAACCGCCGGCATTGCAGCCGAGCACTTGGTAGCGATAGGTCCCATTGCCGCGGCCGGCAGTTGGCCAGCTGGTTGCGCCACTGGACTGGACCGGCGTCCAGACGCCGCCGTCTGCGCTTTCCTGCAAGTAGTAGACGGTTACGCCTGCGACTCCGCTCCAGCTCACGGTATAGCTTCCGTTATAGCTGGTCGCGGGTACGCTGATAGCCGGTGCGCCGGTCGGCGGTATGGTCAGGGCAATGGCAGCGCTGGTGGTAAAGCCTCCACAGCCGTTGGCATTGCAAGCCTGAACACGCAACGTGTAACTGCCTGTCGCTCCCTCGTTCAGTACCGTGCCATTTGCGGGGTTGGTGAATACTGTGGTCCAAGCACCGCCATTCACGCTTTGTTGCAACGTGTAAATGGTCGCGTACGCGCTCGTCGACCAGCTGACATTGATCAGTCCCGTGCTGGTAGCCGGTACGTTGATGGCCGCAGGCGGTGGCGGAATATGCGCTACCGTTGTTGTCCCGGACGCGGTCCAACGGCTGCAGCCATCCGCGCTGCATGCCTGGACCTGATACGCATAGTTGCCATCTGGTGGATTCGAAATTGTCGTTGCCGTACCGGCAGCGCTATAGATGGTGGCCCAGCCGCCGCCGTTGACCTTCTGCTGTACGTTATAAGTCGTCGCCCCCGCCGACGCGGGCCAGCTGATCGTCAACGACACGTAGTTCGCCGCGGGTTGAACCGACAATGGCGTCGGGGTCAGCGGGGCCCGCGACGAAGGTGGCATCAGGAAGCCCGACCCGTCGAGTACCGCGCTGTCGCCACCGGGAATCGGAGAGATGGCCTGTACGTATACCGGCTGGTTGACACGCGGACCGCGCATCGCGTCCGTCAGGGAAAAGTCGAACCGATATGACGCACCCTGGGTCTGGCATAGCGCCGCCACAGCCGGCTCGCTTGCCAGATTCGCCGTGCCCTGAGCCAGCAAGGTACCACTGCCCGGTGGACCGCCTATGTACAGATTCACCTGCAATGCATCGAGCTTGCCCGTCGAGCAGGCCCACCCATACACATCGGCTGCCGCACCCGCCTCGGACAGGGCCACCGCACCGATGACGTGCGAGGTGGTGGTTTCCGTACTGGCTATTAGTTTCTTGCCGAGATACAGATAATCCGTACCCTTGGTCGATACCGGGTCGAACTGATACATCAACTGCCCAGCCTGGTTGTACGCGTAATACGTTGCGGCCGCGGCGCCTGCCTGCAGCTTCTTCACCCGGCGCCCCGCCGCGTCGTACAGGTACGTGCCCTTACCCTGGATCGCGGTCAGTCGATTAGCCTGGTCGAAGGTCAACGCGACGTTGTTCTTGTTGATCGTGTTTCCGCGCGGGTCGTACTGGAAGGCGTGGACCGTGGCGGCACCATTGGTCACCGTCCGCAGCAGGTTGCTGGCATCGTAGTTATAGGTGTTGGTGCCACCCGCGTTGGTCAGGCTGCGAATGTTGTTGAGCGTGTCGTAGGTGTAGCTCTCGGTGCCGACCCAAAGATTGCTGGCCGCGGAGGTTAGGCGGTTCAGCTGGTCATAGGTGAGCACCTTGCTGCGCTGACCATTGTTGGTCAGGTCGGTGATCTGGCTGATATTGGCGTTCTGGTCGTAGGTGAGGTCCTCGCTGATTGCGAGCGTCCCACCCTTGCCATACGTGAAGTTGCTAAGAATGTTGCGGACGTTCTTCTCCGCCAGATACGTCGCACCGCTGCCGAAGGTAAAACTCTGCAGGTCGCCATCGGGGAAATAACCCACGCCCGAGGCATAAGTAGCCGTCGCTGTTCCTACCTTGGTGGCGCGCCCCAGTGCATCCGGGGCATAGCTGAGGACCTTGCCATCGGGATAAGTAATCGTCGACAGATTGGCGCTGAGGTCATAGTCGTAGCGGATGATCCATTGAAAGCCCTCGACCGACAGCACCTCGGCCGTCAAAAGGCCCAGATTGTTTCGCCCATATGTCCAACTGGCCAAGCCGGATGTCGCTGTTGCCAGGTTGCCCAGCGGGTCATAGGTGAAGGTCGTGCTGTCGGTACCGGTGGGGTAGACCACCGACAGCACCCGGTTCATCGGGTCATAGCTGCGCGTGGTCGCCGCAGCCGTGGCGACCAGCTCCTGGCCACAGCCTGCGCCGGTGATGGCCAGGCCGGAGGCACTCCACGCAAGGTTGTTTGCAGCGTCATAAGCCATGACTTCGCTACCGGACTCC
Organism: uncultured Gammaproteobacteria bacterium; assembly: GCA_963847335.1. Lineage (GTDB taxonomy): Bacteria > Pseudomonadota > Gammaproteobacteria > Xanthomonadales > Rhodanobacteraceae > Luteibacter. The sequence continues at coordinate 516,961 of CAWJZF010000006.1, read as the reverse complement.
GGCTCCGTGGTCCGGCACAGACGCTTACTTGCGTCGTAGGTCATCGTTTTGGTGATAGAGGCACCGTTGCCGCCCTGGGTGATGGACAACGGGTTGCCATAGAGGTCGCGGCTGATGGTCTGGCTCACGCCCTCCGGGGCGAGGACCTGGATGACTTTGTCATAGCTGGGCTGGTCGAAGACCTGATAAGCCGTTGTGGTGATGTAGCCTTTGGGATCGGTGACCTGTTTGCGGGCGCCGGACAGATAAGCCGTACTCGACAACAGATCTCCCAGCTCGGAGGTCTGCCGCGTACCGATAACGCGACCAAGTGCGTCGTACTGGGTGGCAAGACCAAACGGCAGCGCACCAAGATCGGGCAGTCCGGCGGCCACATAGGAAGTGAACGTCTTGTTGCCCTTCCAGTCGTAGTCAGTGCGCGAGGTGGAAGCCAGGGCATTGTCGCCGGCCCGGTACGTGCTGGTAAGAACGGGCCGGAACATCGCATCGAACTCCATCGCCTTGACTGACCCGCCTCGGGTGATCGTCTGTCGCCAATGGTTGCCTGTGAGGCCTCGTGTGGATCCGACGAAAAGATAATCGACCACCGTGGGATTCCAAGGCACGCCATCGGCGCCTGTATAGCTAATCCTGGTCAGTTGACCGAGTACGTTGTACTGATAAGCCGTGTTGGCACCGGCCTGATTGGTCGTGAAGACGATCTGGCCGAAGTCGTCGACTGTGAAACTTTGCGATGTGCCATCCGGGTACGCGATTGCCTGCGGAATTCCACGCTTGTAGCTGGTCAGTGTCGTTGTGTGATTATTGCCGTCGGTGAAACTGCCGAGCTGGCCCTGCGCGTTAAAGTTGTAGCTCATCAGCTTCTGGCCGAAGCTGTAGCGTGCGGTCGGGGTTCCCGTGACCGGATCGTAATCGGTGCGGCTGACGGTCTCGCCAGTCGTCAGATTGTCCAGTTGCTGGGGCAGACCGAGTACCCAGTGCGCCGTGTCGTTGAGGTAGGTCGTTCGCTCCTGGCTGACCGCTTGTCCCGCGATCGACGAGAACCGCCTGACCTGGGTCGTTTGCGCGTAGGTATTGAAAGCTTCCGCTTGCCAGGTATACGTATCTCCATCCTGGGTAACCGAACGCACTGCCAGGGGAGCGAGCTGAGTAGTCTGGCCATTGTTCTGCTTGAGCGGCTGCAGATTTTTGCCGATGGCGACCGGCCATTGACCGGCGGCCGGGTCCATATAGGTATTCAGCTCCGAACGAATCACCGCGGAACCTGCGCCACCGGCGAACCAGTCGGTCCGCAGCAACAGGCTTTCGGTGACATCGGCGCGATTGCTGAAAATGTAGCGCGCGATACGCCCGTCCGGATCGGTGACATCGGTATTGATGGTCGAGGCGCAGCTCGTATCCGTGGCACAGTCGATTCCCCAACTTGAGTTCGGCGCCGAGTACGCGTAGCTCCATGTCCGATTCGGAAGGCCAGCACCGGAGAAAACCTTCGAGGTCGCCGTCAATGCATACCAGGCCTTGGGCGAGAGCGCGTACGCCTGCCCCTGCAACGCGTTGCCCCAGCAGTGCCGTGCCATATACGAGCGCCCATGCTGGATCGGCGTCACGGTGAAGACGCCGCGCAACCCCGATGGATGCGTTATCGCGCCGGAATAGCTGGTACCCAGGTTGGCGGGCACGGTCGGGACATCGCAGTTTCCGGTCAGCACCGAACCGCCATTGTCGACGAGGGCGGTGTTTGAGAACGGCGCCAGCTCGAACGTCCACGCATGGCCGTCGGGTTGGACGGCCGAGGTCAGGTACTTGAAATTGAAGGCGGCAGGAAATCCCAGATTTGCGTACTGGTATTGCCACACACGCGGACTGGCACTGCCTGGTTGAATGTTGATCTTTGTAATGCGGTTCGCGCCCGCTTCGTACTCGAACGACAATGACCGCCCGTCGCTTGCGTTGATCGAGGCAATCTGGGCACCGTTGTACGTGTAGGTAACATAGTTCCCGAACCGATCCTCGACGCGAGTAACCAGCATCAGACCTTCGCGACGCGCAAGGCCGTTACTGGCGGCAGCCATCGGATGCACGGTCGGACCGCCGGCCACCACGGACGGTGCGGGACCAAGGCCAAGCGGCTTTGTCAGGCCCGGGTATGCGCGATAAACGAGATGGTTGAACCAGTACTTGGTTCCATCGGGAGCGAGCGCATAGAAGGCTTCGCCCGCCTCACCGTTATCGGTTTGCGGAAGACACCCGATCATCCAGTGCTGCTTGGTCACGATACTGAAACTCTGCCCGGCAATCTGGGGTGACAGCACGTTTCGCGAATCGCGAGGCAATAGCTCCTGGCTGCCTTGCCCAGGAACAATGAGCTGGTAACCGTCCCACCATTCGCTCGGCGACCACGGTGCCCGCTGTGCATCGCCGGGAATAGAAACGACCGGCGGTGGACTGAAGTAAGTGCAACGGGCGTTGACGTCCGGCGCGTCAACTTGCCAGCTGCGCACCGTGCCCGTGAGCGACGTCACCGTGCGGATGCGCGGAAGATCGATGTCCCAATCGCCGAAGGCGTTATCGCCAAGGCGCGTCGAATCCTCTAGGCCCCGTATCTCAAACTGGCGGGTCACCTCGACTCGCGGCCCCTGCCCCGACAGACTGATATCGGTTTGCGAGAACGTAAGTGTGCCGCTGTACAGGCTGACGTTCTCGCCGAACGGCGTTTCGCCCAGAGGCTGGATGTCTTCCGTGACCCGAATGAGCTTCTTGTACTCATCCTCCGGGGACACGGTCTGCTGAACATTCTGCGCAAACGCTGATGGCAGCACACCGAACAGGCAAGCGGCGGCAAGAGCAAGGCGCGTCAAAATCCTTGACGTACAAGACATCCGAATTCTCCCCTGTGGCGTCGCATTGCGCGGACGCCATGAACAAAGTCAGACAAACACTTCAGTGACCGACATGACCTTCAGCGCTTCAGTGAAGACCCGCGGAAAAACAGTCCCCTGACAATCCGCATCCGCGTCCATTGCAAGAATTTACGGTCACCGCAAAGCGCCTGTCAACGCGGCCGTGGTTGTAGGCGACCCCCTACATTTCCAGTCATTTTCTTTGAAAATCAGATACAAACAAACGGCACTTCGCGCTTCACCAGCCGACAGAGGACGCAAGATATTTCGAAGAATCGACATGTGCCGGGTCTCTCGTTAGCTTTGCCAACGTCCCGGTCTTTGCCTTCCCGGAAGGAAACACACGTTGTCCATGCGCCCTCCATCCATCACTACCCGCCGCTTCCGCGCCTTTCTGTTCGACATGGACGGCACCATCATCAACTCCGCAGCGGCGGCCGAGCGGGTCTGGGGTGTGTGGGCGCTTCGGCATGGGCTCGATCTGGCGACTTTCCTGCCGACCATGCACGGCGCCCGCGCCGAAGACACCATCGCGAAGCTGGGGCTGCCTGGGGTCGACGCTCAGGCTGAGGCACTGGGTATCACGCAGGCGGAAGTCGACGATGTCGAGGGGATTGTGCAGATTCCTGGCGCGGCGCGTTTTCTGGGTTTGCTGCCCAGGGACCAATGGGCGATCGTGACGTCCGCGCCGGTGGCGCTCGCCACCCGCCGCTTGCAAGCGGCGGGTATTCCATTGCCGGCCGTCATGGTGACGGCCGAAGAGGTCTCTGCCGGGAAGCCCAGCCCGGAGGGCTATCTGCTCGCGGCGAAGAAGCTGGGTGTCGCTCCGGCCGATTGCCTGGTATTCGAGGACGCCGCGGTCGGCATTCGCGCCGGCGAGGCGGCGGGTGCCGCGGTGATGGTTATCACGGCATCGCACACGCACCCGATGGAGACGCCGCATGCGTCCGTCGCGAGCTATGACGAGCTGTTCGTAAGAGCTGACGAGGACGGGTATTTGCGGCTGGAAATGGGCTCGCCCAGCGAGCCCGGAGAGGCGATACATCCTTCGATGTGACGCCTCTCCGAACCATGCCTAGAACGTCATATTCAAACTCAGCCGCGCCCCCTGGTCTTTGACGTCACCGGCGAACTGACCCATATAGCTTGCGTCGACTTCCGTGTGCGCGGCCACGCGGAACGAGAGGCCGGCGTCGGCGACGAGAGCGTGATGCGCCACTGGTACGCCGCTGATGGCGAAGGCATCGCCGCCGGCGAAATGCATGGTCGAGACCGGCGTGAGATCGCCCCAGGCCTGCTGCCAGCCCAGGCTGCCGTGTGCGCTGATGGCGCTGCCACTCACCTGGAATGCGTCGCGCAGGCCGAGCGTGGCGGTGTTGACCGAGCTGCTGTCGCTGTCGGTATTCAACGCGGCGGCGCCGCCGCTTTCGTTCACGGCATCGGTGTGCAGTTGTACGTGCGCGGCATTCAGGAACGGCTCGAACTGGTTGCCGCCATCGGAGGTGAAGCGATAGCCGCCCTCGACATAGATCTGGCCGGTACGCGCATGGCCGCGTGACACCAGCGACTCGCTGAAGTCGCCAAACGCAGCATGTCGCGTCGTGTCGATATCCTGCCAGGAGTAAGCCGCGCCGGCGCGCAGATCGATCGCGCCGAATGCCGTGCTGCCGTAGAAGCCAAGCTGGTCGGCGGTAACCTGGGCCGAGGAAGCGCGCCCATCGAGCTGCAGCGAGTTCTGGCTGTGCCCGAGGATCGCACCCAGACGGGCGTCGGAACCCACGCCGGTATCGGCACCGACGAGCAGGCCGCTGCCGTTGGCCTGCATGCGCGCGACATTGTTGTTGCCGTCGTGGTCGCCCCAATGCCCGGTGACGCTGGTCCACACGCTGGAACCGCTGGCGGTATCGCCATGCGCGCCGTCGTCCATGCCAAGCAGATGACGGTTGATCGCTTCACGCACGTAACGACTGTCGTCGATCAGGGCGGTGCGGGTGCTGGCGTGGATTTCGCCGGAAAGTTTGTCGAAGGCGGCCAGCGCCGTCGGTGCATCCAGCTTTTCCACGGCGTCGTAGACGGCCTGGCCGGCGCCCAGGGCTTCGGCGGCGTGTGCGGTGGCGCGCTGATTCGGTGTCTGCGCGACCGTCGTGAAGTCCACGCTGTTGCGCGACAAGGTCAAGGTGACCGCATTGGCGCCGTAGATGAGCGACGGTGTCAGGAAGGCGAGGTTGGCGGTCACGCCGTCGAAGTGGCCAGTAACGCCCTGCCCCGCATTGATGATCGTGTACGCCGTGCGCGGCGCCCAGTTTCCGTCCTGGCCGAGGACCAGGGCGCTACCGCCCAGGATCGTGACCTTGCCGGCCACGTCCAGGCGATCGCTCAGGCCGTCGGGCGTGGCTTCGACCTGGAACGTCGAGCCCTTCTCGAAGGTCGCATCGCCGGTGACGTGCAGCGTGCCGATGGAGTTGCCTGGCGACAGCGTACCGGCCAGATCCAGCCCGCCGATGCTGCCGATACCGCCGATGCTGCTGCCCGCATTGACCACGACATGGCCGGCAAGGCTGGCGTTGGCGTGGGCGTCGTCGCCCACGACCAGGCCACCGCCGGCGACGGTCGTCGTACCGGTCAGCGTATTGGTATCGTTGAAGACCAGCGTGCCGGCACCGGACTTGGTCACGCTGCCATTACCGCCGATCGTACCGGCGAAGATGCCATCGCTGGCCTGGTTGAAGACGAGCGCGGCATCGTTGACGATCGCGCCCTGCAAGCTGGTGCTGTCGCCTAGCACCGTACCTTCGGCGATGGTCGTGACACCGGCGTAACCGTTGCTGCCGGTGCCGAAGATCAGCGTACCGGCACCGAGCTTGGTGAACGTGCCGCTGCCGCCGAGCGATCCGGCCAGGGTAAAGACGTTGCCGGCATCGGCAATATCGAGGCTGCCGCCGTTCGCGCCCAGCATGATGCTGCGCGCCGTGGTGTTGAAGGCGGTACCGGTGATGCGCAGCGTGCTGCCATTGAGCGCAACCCCTCCGGCTGTGTCACCAAGGCTGTTATCCGCCGCCACCGAGAGCGTGCCGCCCTGGACCGAGGTGCCGCCGGTGTAGCTATTGACGCCGCTCAATGCCAGGGTGCCGGCGCCAAGCTTGGTCAGGCCACCGTTGCCGGTAACTGCCTGGGTGACGTCGAGCGCATTGCCGGCATCGACGATATCGATGCTGCCGCCATTGACCAGCGTGACACTGCGCGCCGTGGTGTTGAAGGCGGTGCCGGTGACCTGCAAGGTGGTGCCGTTGAGGGTAAGGCCGCCAGCTGCGGCACCGAGATTCTGGTCCGCCGATACCGACAGCATGCCGCCCTGCACCGCAGTGCCACCGCTATAGGTGTTGGTGCCACTGAGCACCAGCGTGCCGGCGCCCAGCTTGGTCAGGCCACCGTTGCCGGTGACCGTCTGCGTGAAGTTGAGCGTATTGCCGGCATCGACGATATCCAGGCTGCCGCCATTGACCAGCGTCACACTGCGCGCCGTGGAGTTGAAGGTCGTGCCAGTGACCTGCAAGGTAGTGCCGTTGAGGGTGAGCCCGCCAGCAGCAGCACCGAGGTTTTGGTCCGCCGATACCGACAGCATGCCGCTCTGCACGTTTGTGCCACCCGCATAGGTATTGGCGCCGCCAAGCACCAGGGTGCCGGCACCAAGCTTGGTGAGGCCACCGCTGCCATCGATCGTCTGGGCGAGGTTGAACGTGTTGCCCGCATCGGCGATATCCAGGCTGCCGCCGTTTGCGCCCAGGGTGAAGGCACGTGCCGTCGTGTTGAAGCCCGTGCCCGTGACGCTCAAGCTGCCGCCATCCAGCGTGACGCGCGTGCCTGCCGCGCCCAGGTTGTCATCAGCACTCACCGAGAGCACGCCGCCGTGCACGAGGGTGCCGCCGGTGTAGGTATTGCTGCCGCCCAGCACCAGGGTGCCGGCATCGCTCTTGTCCAGGCCGCCGGCTCCGGAAATCACCGCATTGATCGTGGCCTGCATGCCCGGGTCGACGCGGATCATCGAGTCGGCGCCGGTGATCACCAGCCCGTTGCCCGGTGTGGCATTCAAGGTGTAGTTGGACATGAACTGCAGGCCCGCGATGCTGCGCTGGCCGACCACGTCGACCGTGCCCGCGGCGCCGCCGAACACCGCGAACTGGCCATCCGTCCAGGTACCGTCGACGCTGCCGTTCATATCGGTCCAGTCGCTGTTGCTGGCGTCCCAGGTACCGCTGCCACCTTCGATCGCGCCGTTGTTGAGGCCGCCCGGTGAAGCACCATCCCAGAAGCCCAGTAGCAGGCCATTGGTGTTGATCAGGTTGACCTGGCCCGCCACGGCGGTCTGCAGGACCAGCTTGCTCGCGTTGCTGCCGCCGGGCAGCGTGCCCAGATCCAGCGTGTTGTCGGTCAACGTTCCGGTGTAATCGATCAGGCGATAAACGCCCGCGCCAAAGCCACCGATGTCGGTGATGTTCAGGCTACCGTCGAGGACAAGATTGCCGTGGACTTCGAGCAGGTCGTTGACGCCGCCACCGACCACGCCACTGGTGCCCAGGTCGTAATCGAGGAACGAGCCACTGTCCAGCGTCAAGGCACCGGTGGTCAGTGTGCCCGCGCTCTGACCGGGAGCCAGATGGGCACCACTGGACACGTGGACCGGGCCGGCGATGCTGCCCGTGCCGCCCAGCGTGCCGGCGAACACGCTGGTCGCTGTGTTGCCGAGCGCGCCGTCGACGATCAACGTACCACCGGTGACCTTGGTGCTGCCCGTGTACGTGCTGGCACCGGTGAGGATCGTCGTGCCGTTCACGACATTGACCGTGCCCGAGGCGCCGCCGCTGATGCTCGCACCGAAGACATAGGCGGTGCCGGTATGGTTGAAGTTGAGTGTGCCGGTGCCGGAGCCAAAGGCAACGTCGCCGGTCAACGTACCCGGGGCGAGAGGCGTGCCGGTGATGTCCGCGCCGATATTGATGGTGCCGATCGAGCCGGGTGACAGCGCGACCAGGAAGCCGTTGGACGCCTGCGCGGTGCCATCGCTGGACAGGGTCAACGTGCCCTGCCCGACGTCGGCCACCGTGGCTGTCGTGTTGCTCATCCACAATGAGCCGGCACCATCGACGGTTACGCTGCCAGTGCCGCTGTTGTGGCCGATGAACCCGTTCAGATCGGTAACCTGGCCGCCGTTGATGACCACCAGCGCACCGTTACCGTTGGCACCCACGTCGAGTCCGGTATCAACATTCCACACTGAGCCGGCGCCATCGACGGTTGCCTGACCGGAGCTTCCGGCGGCCGTACCGATACTTCCTGCATCCCCGTGGACCGTGCCGCCTGCCTGGACCAGCAGTGTGCCCACGCCGGTGCTGCCAACGCCGATCTGGCCGGTGGCCAGCAGTTCGGCGCCGGTACCGTTCAGGATGACATGGCCGAAGCCACTGGCCGCACTGCCCAGGTTGAACACAAAACCGCTCGCGGAGCCGCCGTTCTGCAAAGTCAGCGTTCCGGTACCGCCGACGCCGACGTCTACTTCGGCGTCAGTGTTCCAGGCCGATCCGGCACCATCGACCGTCGCCTGCCCAAAACTACCGGCCGCCACGCCGACTTGTCCCGCCGCACCGTGGACCACGCCGCCGGCCTGAACCATCAGCGTGCCCGTTCCCGCGCCGCCGACGGCAATACCGCCGGTGCCATGCAGAAGCGATCCGGCGTCCGCCACGGTCACCGTGCCGACGCCACTGGCCGCACTGCCCAGGGTGAACGTGTCACCGCCTACGTTGCCGCCGTTCTGCACGGTCAGCGTGCCGTTGCCGTCGACGCCGATCAGGCCGCTGCCCAGCAAAGCCGAATGGGTGCCCGTCACCGTGACAGTGCCGACGCCATTGGCGGAATTACCCAGGTTGAACATGGCACTGCTTGCACTGCCGCCGTTCTGCACGGTCAACGACCCGGTACCGTTGACGCCGACGTTGAGGAAGGTGTCGCTATTCCAGGCCGAGCCAGTACCATCGACCGTCGCCTGACTGGTACGTCCGGCTGCCGCGCCGATCGCTCCCGAGGCACCGTGGACCACGCCGCCGGCCAGAACCATCAGCGTGCCCGTTCCCGCGCCGCCGACGGTAATACCGCCGGTGCCATGCAGAAGCGATCCGGGACCATTCACGGTCACTGTGCCGATGCCACTGGCCGCGCTACCCAGGTTGATCGTGCCGGCGCTTGCGCTGCTGCCGTTCTGCACGGTCAGCGTGCCTGTACCACTGACGCCGACGGCTAGCGAGTTAGTCGTCATCCAGGCCGAACCGGCACCGTCGACTGTCACCTGACCGGAACTTCCGGTCGCCGTGGCGACATTTGCCGAGGCATCGCGGGCTATGCCACCAGCCTGGACCGTCAGCACGCCTGTGCCGACGGCACCGACATCGAGCGCACCGGAATTGAACCAGACCGTTACCGGCGCTCCCGCCCCATCCACGGTGACCGCTCCCGCGCTGCCAACGGTCGTGCCGATCGCTGCCGAAGTGCTCTCTACCACGCTGCCCGAGGTAATGGCCAGGGAACCGCCGGCTCCGTTGTTCCCGGTGTTGCCCTCGGTACCGATCGACATGTTTTGCACAGACAGATTTGTCGTCTGGCCGTCCCCACCCATCACCTTGATCAGCCCGTGGTTGCCGATCACGACCGAATCGGCGCTTACGCTGCCCAGATTCTGGATGCTCAGCGTCGCCGTGCCTTCATTGAGCCCGCCGACGGTTAACAATCCGGTGTTGTTCCAGGCCGAGCTAAAGCCGTCCACGGTAACCGACCCGCTTGCTGCGACCAGGGGATCGATCGTGCCGCTACCGTCCGACACGACGCCGCCATTGGCGATGTCAATATCGCCCTCAGCCACCTGGAGCGCACCGCTTACCGTCCACGAAGACCCGCTGCCATCGACCATGACATGGCCCAGGCCCGTGCCGCCGACGACGCCCGAAACACTGGTGACCGTGCCAGAGCCAGTGCCAGTGCCCGCGGGACCGATCTGGAGCATGCCGGTACCCGCGTCGCCCACCATCAGCGCACCGGTGTTTTCCCAGCTGCCGCCGCCATCGACGGTGACGGTACCGTTACTGCCGACACCGCTTCCGATCGTCGTGTTATGACCGCTAACCAGCCCGCCGGAAATCGTCAAAGTTGCGCTGCCAGCTGCGCCGACCGTCAGACTGTCCCCGATAATCCAGAGGGACCCAGGCGCGGAAATCGTCACCTCGCCGAACGACGTAGCGTCGTCTCCAAGTGTGACGTCGCTGGAGGTAACGTTTGCGGCGTCAGTGACAGTTAGCACTCCGTGCCCGGATCCGCCAACGATGAGAGTATTCGATGTCCAAGTCGATCTGCCATCCAGCGTGACCGTGCCCAGGATCCCGCTGCCGTTCCCGATGCGTCCGATTGCACTGGTCAGGGCGCCACCGGCATGGATATCCAGTTCAGCCGTGCTGAAACGACCGACGACAAGGTCGTTAGCCGCGGCGCCCGGGGTGTTGAGCGTTACGGCTGCGGTTGTAATGTCGCCCGTGCCGATATCGACCTGTTGCGTGTTGTCGGGCAAGCCGATCATCCAGTTGCTGGCGACGTTCCAGTTGCCGGCGCCCACGGTTTTCCAGTCATTTATGGTCTGCGCATGCGCCATGACCGGCGCAAGGCTCAGCGCAGCCAGCATCAGCGCCGCGGGCGCCCGCCATTTCACGCGCTGAGGGCGTAGCGCCTGGCTGATCGCGCCGGCAAGCGTATGGGTAGCGGCACCGGTAAGCGGGCGTGCAACGGTCGGGCGTGCGACAGACATGGTTTTCCCCCTCGAACATGTTGAATTCGACAGACCGTATGACGTCTGGCCATCGATAAGCCGCGAAGAGTAGCCGAAGAAGTCAGGGCACGCATTAAGAGGCCGGGGCGCCCGACGGCACGCGACGCCGCCCGGCGATCACTCTAGCGAGGCCGCGGCTGCGATTAATGTGAACCCTGTCTCTTACACAACGAAAGGGGGTCACAACGAAAGGGGGTCAAACGAAAGGGGGTCAGGTCATTAAAACGCAACGAAAGGGGTCACAACGAATGGGGTCAGGTTCAACGAATGGGGTCAACGAATGGGGTCAAACGAATGGGGTCAAACGAATGGGGTCACAAACGAATGGGGTCACCATTTCGCCGTCCGGGTCAATAGGCCGCAAGCATCCCACCCCGCATGATAGGCGGGGCTAGCCTAAGCCGTGTTGCGATCGCTGCCGACGCCTGGTGTTTCGGTTGGCTGCGGAAAAGAACCCGCACCAGTCACCCTTCTGGATCAAGGCGTTCTACGCCCCTGAGCTTTCGCTCCCAAACACTCGTCGGTTGCCGTCGACGCGTCCATGTGGCCGCGGTAGCGGTGCACAGATGCATGATCTCGCTGGGGCGGATCAACCCGAAGTGGCTCGGTCGACGGGCGGCTTCATCGAACACGGGTGGCCGGCAGCGGTATCTATTCAGAGTCGTGGTTGGACGCCACACCCCTAGCGAGCTTGCCGCTGCCAGCCAAACGCTTTAGCCAAACGCGCGCGGCGCGTCGAACGTGCCGCCATCGCGCATCAGGTAAAAGCCGACCCGCGCGAGCTTGTGCGCGACGGCTTTGATCGCAAGCACCTTGTGGCGATGGCTGCATTTGCGGTCGTACCAGCGACGGATCGCCGGATGGGACAGGGCGAAGTTGGCTGCCTCGATCCAGGCCCAGGCCAGATACCGGTTACCGCACTTGCGATTGCCGTGGCCCTTGACCTTGCCGTTGGAGATCCACTCGCTCTTGACCAGGCGGCAGTACGAGGCGTAATCGCTGGCACTGGCGAAGCGCGCGATGTCGCCGGTTTCCAGGGCAATGGTCAGGCCGAGAATGACGCCAACGCCCGGTATCGAGCGGACGGCCATCTGTTCCCGATAGCGGGTGCGTGAGGCGACGACCCAGCGTTCGGCCTGCTGAACCTGCTCTTCGACCGAACGCCATACCTGCAGGTGGATCAGGACCCCGACCCGTACCGAGAGGTCCGGAAACGCCCGTTCGATGGCCTCGCCCGTCAGCTGCCGCACACCATTGGCGGTGAGCCGAACGCCGGTGTGGCGCGCCCAGGTCGACTGGATCGACAGCATCAGCCCGACGGCCATGCGAACCAGCTGGAAGCGCCGCCGCATCAGGTCACGAATGGGCCGGTCCTCGCGCGGGTAGATATAGCCTTCCGGCAGGATCCCCAGCCGTAGCAGATGGGCCAGGTGCCGCGCGTCGGTCTCGTCGCCGCTGTACTTGAGACCGTCGTACTGCGGGACCGCGGCTGTATTGGCCAGGTGAACGCGATAACCGTGCGCCTTCAGGCCGTCGACCAGCCAGTACCAGTTGTAGGTCGACTCCACGACGATGCCTTCGAGCTCCTCGCGGAAAGGCTCCAGCACGTTGAGGATGGCGGGCAGCTCGTTCGGCAGCCGCCGCTGCCGTAACGGGTGGTCCGTCTCATCGATAACTGCGAGCACGCTGTTGGTGGAATGCAGGTCGATAGCTGCGTACAGTGACATGGCCGTCTCCTGTGGCGTGGGGGATGTTCGAAGTGTCGCGATTCCGAACATACCGCCACGCGCGGGAGGCGGCGACATGAGTCTTCAGGTTCATTAAAAAACGTTCCTGAACCAGCTTTTTAATGAACCTGACCCCGCCGCACATGAACCTGACCCCCCGCACGACCCCGCCGCACGTGACCCCGCCGCACGAACTTGCGCTAGTCTCTGCCAGCTTCGGGGGAAAATCAGGATGATGGGGATGAGTGGTTCACGTCGCGTCGTATTGCTTTCTGGGCTGCTGCTGGTCGTCGCCGCTGCTGCCGGTTTCTACTATGTTCAAACGCCGCCCCTTGCAAACACCGCGAGTGTGGAACGTGCCGAACCGCGAGACGAAGCCTATGAGCGCTTCGCCGCCGCGGCGCGCGCCGCGAAGATTGTCGACGATCCGCTGGAACGGTGCCTGCGCTATCCCTGATCCACCAGGCACTCATTGGCATGCGGATACGGTGACGGCGTATTGCCGGCTCCGCAACGCAAAGGCCATGAGTTTCGCGGAACTGCGCACCCTGGTCGACCAGGGCAAAGCCGGCGAAGTCGACCGCACGCTGCAAGGCTATCTTGATACGCAGAACCATGACGCCGCGCAGCAGGGCCTGATGGATGACGTCGCCTTTGACAAGCTGAACTTCGAAAGTACCAGCCCTGTCGTGCGGGCCACGATCGACACCTGGAAACACCAGTTGCCGAAAAGCGCTTTTGCACTTGCTGCCAGCGGCTGGCAATACGTCGGCGCGGCTCAGGAGGCACGCGGGTCCGGCTACGCCTCGGGGCTCACGGAAGCTCAGGTGGCCGGCATGCGGCAGTATCTGATCCTGGCTCGCGACGATCTCGATGCTGCAGCCAATATCCAGCCCTCGATCACCATTACCTATGGCGGGATGATCGTAGCCGGCTCGATGTTCGGTGACCGACAATACGAGGACGAAGCGGCCAACATTGGCCTCGGCGTGGATCCACTAAACTTCCGCATACGCGCCCTCTGGATGTCGCTATCGGATCCCGCCTGGGGCGGCAGCGAAGCAATGCAGCAACAGCAGGCGCAGGACGCGCTCGCACTTGCACCCCGAAATCCATTGCTTCGCCTCGTCGCCAGTTCAGCCCAGATCACCAGGTACGTCTGGGCCGGTCACAACGATCACGTCGCCTCGAAACTGCTGCCAGCAATGGACGATGCCGCCATGCTCAGCGATCTCGAGGATGCAGCCAACACCGCTTTTCACAATAACGCCCCGCACCTGGCGATCGAGCTCTACTCCGAGGTCATCCGCTTCTCACCGACGGAAGCCGACCCACTACGCTGGCGAGCAAACCTCCTTCGTACCCACGGCGATTCAGCGTGGGGCATAGGAAGTGTCGCGCTCGCCTCCAGGCGCGCGCCCGAGAACGATCAGCTTGGTCTGGCGCTGGGACTGACGTATGCGAGCAACGGCTACGTCAGGGAAGCAGAGTCCACCTTTCAATCATTGATTGCGCGCAACGCCGACAACCAGAAGGCCATTGCCTCTCTCGGCGACCTGTACTCCCATGAAGGACACCAACCGGACAAGGCCATGGCACTCGCCGATCAGCTGATCAGGCGCCACCCGGACAATCCGGACGGCTATGTGGTCCGCTCCTGCGTGCAAATGGACAACAACCTGCCCGGCCGTTACGAGACCATCCACTACTTCCTCGACCACTTCGCCAACCTGCCTGGACAGGAAGGGCCGGTGGCGCATATGCGGGCTTACCTGAAGAACCATCCGGAGCCTGCGGGTGCCGGCTAGCTCACTCCGCGGCGGTATGAGCAATAGACAGGGATTCGCCATGAACCATCTTCTGGCTGTTGGCTTCGTGTTTTTCGCGATCGCACCGTGCTTGCCCGGCGCGGTTCGGGCTTCCGAACTGGGGGTATGCAACGAGGCACAGCTCATTGCCCGTTCGCCGGACAGTGACGAGGTAACAGCTCACCGACAATTTCCCGTGCCGGCCATCAGCTATCCCTACGGAACGACAAACGACGATTGGGGTATACGTCTTACGGTCAAGGTCAACGAGTCCGGGCGAGTAGTTTGCTACAGCGGCGAAGGCAACTTCGGCCAGGAGTTTGCGTTGAATGATGAACGACGCGCCGCAATCGAAAAGATCAAGGAATGGCGCTACACACCATTCACCGACGGCGGTCAGACCGTGGCCGCCATTGTCGAGGAGCGCATCGGGGAGCAGGAGCTTCCGCTGAAACATCTGCCTCTTCCGGAAGTTGCGTTGAGCGAAGTTCATATCTCCCTGGAGCGAACGCCTTGCTTTGGCACATGTCCCACGTACAGGATCGACATCCACGGCGATGGGCGGGTCGTCTATAAGGGATCCGGCTACGTGGACGTCGCGGGCGAGCATAGCTACCGCGTGCCTTCCGAAAACGTGGCGAAGCTGGTCGAAAGCCTGGCCGCAAAGGATATCTGGTCGTTGCGCTCCGAATACCGGGCCGGGATAACTGATAACCCGACGTATATCCTGACTATGAGACTTGGCGCGGAAACACATCGACTGGAGGACTATGCCGGCCAGCTGGCCGGCATGCCACAAGCGGTCTCCGCCTTTGAACGCGAGATAGATAAAGCCGCGCGCTCGGACATGTGGATAAATCTCTCTCGGGAAGGCGTAGAACATCTCAAGGCGGAAGGGTTCGCATTCGATTCGCCAGAAGGCGCAATGCTCCTGGCAAGGGCGGTCGCGAACCAGGATTCACACGATGACGAGGCAATGTTTCGTCTCATCGAACTGGGCGCCCCCCTGGAAGGCAGTGAACCGCAGGAACGTGGATTCATGTCTCCGCGCGGCTCGCTGATCGAAGAAGCTCTCATGAATCACCGCGGCGTTCTTGTTGATCCACTCATTGCCAAAGGCGCATTAGACACTCGGACAAGACCGGACCAGGACAAAATCGATGCCGCATTCCGCGCCGCGATTCGCGGAGGCAGACTGGCAGCCGTTCGGAAAATATGGGATGTGCGCGGCACGCGATCGCACCCTTCGCTATCCTTCGACGATGTTTCTGACGACGACAAAAAGACCCATAAAAAGTCGCCAGTGACGCTTCTGCTATCTCGGGAGTATGGCGACAACGAATGGGAAGGCCTCGACATAGCACGATGGCTCGCGGGCAAGGGGTGCGATATCAAGGCATCTGCTTCAAACGGAGATACATTGCTTCATATGGCAGCCCGCGCGAACGATGCAAAGTTCGTCCGTTACGTTCTCGATCAGGGCGTGGATGCTTCGACGCCGGGACAGTTTGGATTGCCCGCCCTCGGCGGCACCAGGAGCGAAGATGTCGCCCTGATGCTGGTAAAGGCCGGGACCGACCTTTCAATGATGAACGACGCAGGCAAAGGATTCCGCCAGTATGCGACGGCCAATCACTGGCCGCGCGTCGTCGCATGGTTGGACGCGCGCAAGAAAGACTGATCCGAACCCTTGCTGAGCAGCAGCCACAACTAAAAGGGGTCAGGTTCATAACTAAAAGGGGTCAGGTTCATTAAAAAGCCTTCGTGAACCAGCTTTTTAATGAACCTGACCCCCGCAGCTTCGTGACCCCCCAGCTTCCCGAGCCAGCTTTTTAATGAACCTGACCCCGCAGTTTCGCTTACGTCCGTTTCGGATCGCTCTTCATCGCCGGGTCGACCAGGGTAATCGTCTGGTTCGGCGGAAATCCGAATACGGCCTCGAACTCGGTCGGGGTCAACAAGGTCTTTGCACTTTCCAGGTAGGCATTGTTGCGCGCGTTGAGCTCTTCGGCCGATGCCTGGGCGAAAGCAGCTTTTTTTGCCAGCTGGTCGGTGTGCACCTGTTGGCGCAGGGCGACCAGCGGTGCCAGCTTGTGTTCGGCATTGACCGACGCCAGCGCCGCCTTGGCGTGCGCCGTGAACTCGTCGTCCGATACATCGTCACTCACGTTCGGAACCGCCTTGGAACCAGGAACCACGCACTGCGTTTTCCGCGCTGCCCACGCCGCATGCTGCAGACCATAGGTGCCATAGATGAAGGTGCTGACAAAGTAGCCCCGCGCCTTGGCCACCGTCAACGGCGCGACGCCGGGGCTTGCCGTTGCCCACAACACCTGGTTGGCCAGCTGGTGGCAGACGCCATCGACGCCATAGGTATAGATGGTGCCGCAGGCAAGAGGATTGGTGTTGGAGGGAACGTTTGGCATACACAGGCACGATGCCTGCGCGAGATTGCCCGCCGCGCTACCCAGACTGCCGCCAGGGAGGTGAGTACTGATGCCTCTGGAGTGAAAATCTCCCCAACAGAACCAGTAGTTTGACCCCGCAGCCACGACAGCGGCGATCGTCGCGTAGTCATTCACACGGTTGTCATAATCGGTGACAAAGGTATGGTCGACCGGTGAGTCGGAATAGTAAGCGGGTACAACCCATGCATAGAGCGTCGTCATGCCAGTTCTCCACCTGAGAGAGGATGAGCGCCGCCCCTGACGCAACGGCCGGGCGACGTTAGCATGCGTGTTTCATTCGAAACGATAGCGCTTCGGTTGTAGGCGGTGCCCGCAGGGACGGTGATGGTTAAACCAATTTAACCATCGCTCTGGTTGCTTCCCATCCATGTCATCGAGGTTGTCTTATTTGAGCGAGTCGATCAGGCCAGCGGCGCCAGGTCCGATGAGTGCCTGCACCTGCTTGTTGTCCAGCAAAGCCAGCATGACTACCCTGGCGCTGGCGTCCTTGCTTGTGGCGACCTTTTTTACCAGTTCATCCAGGCGTGGATAGACGATAGCGGTGGGCCGTGCCGGCGCGGCTGCTGGCCTGGCTCTTTCCGCCGGCGAGCTCGTATGCGCCTGTGAGGTCGTAGCCTCGACCAGCAGGGTCAGCAAATGTCGGTGGCTCGTGCCGATGCCCAGTGAGCCGTTTGGCTGGAAGTTCACTTCCAGCACCTCCAGGGACACCTCGCTACGCCCAACCTTCTGCGTGATGACATCGCCTACGGAGACTTCTGGCTCCGTTGTATAGGGCACGCTGACGCTGCCTTCGCCAGCGTCGCGTCGCGCCTTGAACTCCGTACCGTCGATGGTGACCCGGTCGGGCCATGCTGTCTTGGCGTCCATGAAGTGTCCTTTCCGCTAGTGGGAGCGATCTTGGCACGTTACGGAAACCACGGTGCCAAAGCGGATCGCCCCTCACCCCAACATCAAAAGCGCCGCGGTCGCGATGGCATTGTTGGCTGCGTGCAGCGCCATCGACGCGGCGAGGCCTCCTGTCCGCCGCACGAGCCAGCCTGCCATAAGCCCGAGCGCGAGATAGAACACGAAATGCGAGGAGTCGAAGTGCAGGAGGGCAAAGAGAAGTGCCTGCCATGCATTCGACCAGCCAAAGCTGAGGTGCCGGGCAAGTCCGCCGAGAACAAAGCCGCGAAACACCAGCTCCTCGTAGATCGGCACCAGGATCGCGACCATAAGCATCGCCAAACCGGCACCGCCGATATGCGCAGCGGCGGCAACCAGGGTCGCGACGGATCGATCGTGCAGCGTGCTGTGAGCCGACTCCCCCACGTGTCCGGTTTGCGACGACGCCAACAAGACAAGCGCCTCGAGAAGTGTCCAGACCAGGATGGTGGTCAACGCGGCTTTCAGACCACGATCGCCAACCCACGCGCGCCAGGAAAGATGACGGACGGCAGGCAACAGAAACAGCGCCCCGCCCACCAGCACCGCCAACTGAACGAGGACTACCGAGGTCTCTTCGCCGGCGGATAGCGGACGAGTTCCGGTCAACGCCTGAAGGGCGCTCCCCGCCCAAAGCATGGGCACCAGGGTCGACACCACCAGGAAAGCGCCAAGCGCCACCCACATATGCCGCAGCCCGATGGGCGCGAACAACGGCGACGATAGCTTGTGGAGGCGCGCCCGAATTGTTCCGCGGTATTGCGCCGGGAAGGCGATGAGGCCCGGCAGACATGCCAGGAACACCAGCAACGCTAGTGTCGCCAGGGCCAACGGTGCCAACGGCCAAGAAAACAGCTGCCACGGATCGATGCCGAGTAGCGTTCCGTAGGCGAACAACAACGGCGCGGATAAACCGGTCTTGCCGAACCAGTCCCGGAGTGCCGCCGAAGCGGCGTTTCCATCCCTTTGCACCGCGGCGACATTCACGCGGAGCCGAAACTGATCCGTCGTTTGATTGGCTGGCTGGACCTTGACGCGGCCTAGCGCATCGGCCGCTTTCGCATGCATTCCCGCCCGCAGGTAAACGTCGGCTGCAAGCCACGGGTCGATCGTCGCCTTGGCTGTTTCGGCACGCTGCAACTCGGCGAGCGCCGCAACCGGCCCCAGGCTGTCGACGGCAAAACGCACCCGCCCCGCTTCCATCCAAACGAAGGACGGGACAGGGGCCTTGGCCAACAGCGCCTCCGCCTCGCTCCGGTGACCTGTATCGCATAGATAGCGCAGTGCAGGCACGAGTTGATCGCTGGCAGGGTCCAACCTGACCGCTGCCAGGGCTTCCTCGCCGGCCAACCTGAGCTGCTTGGTCGCCTGATAATTGCGAGAAAGCACGACGTGAAGCCGTGCCCGTTGCTTCGCTGTCCAGCGATCGCTCGCTGGCAGTAACGCCTGGGCGAAGCCGAGGGCTTCCTTGCCGTAGCGATGCTCGGCAACATAGAGGCTGGCCTCGGCATTGTCGTGAAATCGATCCTCCAGGTTTTTCTGGCAAGACTGATGGTCGGTCTGCGCCTCGTCGGCCCAGGAAATATCCTCGCTTTCGGCGAACGCCTCCACGAACTGGCATCGCGCCATCACCAGCGCCGCGTCGTCCGGATGCGCAAGCTCCTCTCGCGCATAAGCCGAGATCACCGTCCGATAAGCATCTTGCTGGCTACCTGAAACCAGCGCGCCCGCGCGCTCCGGCGTCCGCAAGACGTCCGCGGAGATCGACTGCCCCGCCTGGGCCGTGCACGACATACCCGCGGCCAGGCACATCACAGCCACCCAGCCACGCGCGAAACGGGAAAGACTCAGCAAGAACGCTGGGTCAGGCTTGCCCGGTCGGCCACATGACGCACGCCCACGGCTACCGTTGCCGGTTGATTGAAACAATTCACGAAGCCCCCTGGCAGTCACACAAGGCGCTCCCCCTGAGCACACTGGATGTGGACCGAGTCAAGCGTACCCCAAGGCCAGTACCGCAGCCACGGCTCCCCCGAGGTCAGACCCAACGGGGTCAGGTTCATTTTCTCCAAGATCCCCGGGGTCAAGATCGCCGGGGTCAGAGATCGCCGGGGTCAGGTTCATTTTTCTCCAGAGGCAGTCGATGGATGCACGATTTTCCGCGGCCGTCCGCGCCCCTGGATGGTAGCGACGCGCTCGATTTCCGCTTCTACGCTCTCTTGAAAGCCCACCGTCCCAAGTGCACGTTGCTTCTGCACGTAAGAACGAATCTCGCGCATACGATCGTCACTGATCACTTCGCGGAACAGCTCACGATAGGCGTCACGCCTCTTATTGGCGGTTGGGCCCAGTGACAGGTATTTCTCATGCGGCGTCAC
Organism: uncultured Gammaproteobacteria bacterium; assembly: GCA_963847335.1. GTDB lineage: Bacteria > Pseudomonadota > Gammaproteobacteria > Xanthomonadales > Rhodanobacteraceae > Luteibacter. The sequence continues at coordinate 496,892 of CAWJZF010000006.1, read as the reverse complement.
GAGCGGGTCCTTCGCTCCGCAGGCGTTGGTGTGGTAGCTGCTCCACGCATAGCCGTCGGCCGAATCGACTATGGCCGCACGCACCGGATTCAGTTCGATGTAGCGGTAGCAGGTCAACAGGTATCCCTCGCTGTCGACCAGACACGCTTTGAATCGGCCTTCCCAGAGGGTGCCGGTGCGGCCGTAAGCGCTGTTGAAGTAGGCGACGTAGCGCCGTCCCAACCGCTGCATGGCCTCCGAGACGGCACCGACACTTTCCGGCGTAACCAGAAGGTGTACATGGTTGGTCATCAACACGTAGGCATGCACGAGGCAACCCGTCTGCTCAACCGCTTCACGCAGCGACGCGAGGTAAAAGCGGTAGTCCTGCTCTTCTATGAAACAAGGTTGTCGATTGTTGCCACGCTGAATCACGTGTTGCGGCACGCCAGGGATATCGAAACGAGGTAGACGTGCCATGGCGCACCTGCGAAATGGATGGTGCGCCATCGTCGCAACCCTGGCTGTGCCTTACTGCCCGCGAACGCCCTCGCGAACCGTCAGAAAATGAACCTGACCCCGGCCTTACGGTGATGGCCAAGTTCGAGAAGATGAACCAGAGCAAATTAACAAGCGGCCGTTAAAAACGCTCCGGGGTGTCGCGAAATAATGAACCTGACCCCGAATGTCCGATTCCGCGATTCCCCGGAGCCACTGTTAACGGCGCATGCCCGAAAAAATGATTCTGGTACCCTCATCTCCTTCAAGATGTCCGTCAAACGCAGGCTCCTGAGGGGACAGAAATATGGAACACGAGGCCATCGTCATCGTTTGCGGGCATCTGTTCAGATCCGAACGGGAAGTCAAGTTGGTGCTTCACGACTCGGATGGGATCTGGCAGTTCGTCTGTGGCGGACACGATCATCCCGAAGACTGCTCGGACTTTGAGCCGGTCGGGTTGGAGCATCTACTTGAACGTCAACCGAATCTCGCCGACGTGCTTGATATGCCGCCGGGCTTCGTTGCAAAGTTCGATGCCAATGGCTGGACACGCACCGTAGATGTGTAATGGGTGTCATCGCCAGCTGGCATCAAGTGCAGAGATGCATGAGCCTCTGCGTCCAACTCATCATTGGCGACAGTATCCTGGCCACAAAGAGCACCCCCTCCCCCGCACAACCGCCTCGGCGGCCTACGGAGAGTCGGCACCATGACTATGGTGACCTTCCTCGAACGACCAAACGCCATCTACCTCACCACCTTCAAGAGAAGCAAAAGCCATAGAAATATTTTCTTCTGGGGGAATGTCGACGGCATAGAGGTTGTTCGATCCTTCCTCGTAGGTGCAGCCGATTGCCTGCAGCGGCTTCCAACGGGCATCAAATCGAGACAGTTGGTCGGGAAAACACATGATGCGATAGGTAGAGTGGCCGCCTCTCGAGGCGATACCATCAAAGGCCAACAAGCCATCGCGCCTACTACCTTTGACGACGTCAAGATAGCTGACGCCGAATGCATAGAATGGGGAGTTTTCCAATCAATAAAGGTCGCCGCCAAGCGGCTCGGCCCATAAACTTTCTGTGGCGGACCCGTGCCAAGCCTCTGAGTCGAGATCGAATACTATCTTTTCCACAACTTAATATCCGTCCTGTCCTTGTATGTGTCGCGGAATATCGTACCTGATGCCAGGTGCCCCCGGAAAAATGAACCTGACCCCGGATGTCTCCGGGATGTCTGACCCCGGATGGGTGACCCCGGATGTGGCCCGGATGTCTAGGAAAAATCCTTAGGCTGCCGCATTGGGGCGAGCAGACATCAAAAGATGGCGTTAGACTCGGCCGGCCGCCAATGGACAGAACACGCGGCCCAGGGTTGGGGGAAGGGACATGTGGGGACTGAAGAACGTACTCTTTCGTCGGTACGACGCGCTTTCGCGTGTGTCGTGGCGGGAGTTCGAGCGCATTCTGGCGCGGCATTACAGTGCGAGCGGGTATCGCGTCGTGCACGTGGGCACCGGCTGGGGGCGGCGCGGCTTTGATGGCGGCATCGATCTGAAGCTTTACCGGGGCGATCAGTACACCGTCGTCCAGTGCAAGCACTGGAACGTCAAGCAGGTGCCGCATAACTGCGTGCACGAGCTGATCGGCGTGATGCATACGCAGAAGGCGCAGCGCGCCATCTTCATTACCAGTGGCGAGTACACGCGCGCCGCGCTGGAGGCCGCGGCGAAGATTCCTGAGTTGCAGATCATCGATGGCGACGCGGTACGGGCGATGCTCGCTCCAGCGCGTGGGCCGGCGGCCGCCTCTTCCGATGGCGATGCCCGGTTCTTCGACGAAGCGCTGTCCTGGGCAGTCGACGGTGCAGTCATGAAGGGCAGCCGCCCTGCCCTTTGGCCGCGGCTGGTCATCGCGCTTATGGCGGTGCCGGTCATCGTGGCGATTTTCTACCACGCCGCCGTCACCGTGATCCGTACGGCGAGCCATCCTGCAGGGACGCGGCCTTCGGCTGCGGGCCCGCTGGCCATGCCCGTTCAAGTTTCGGACAGAAGGCCTGTTGCGACGTCGATCGGCGCGCGGACAGGGGTGCCTTCGGTCAATGCACCGCAGGCCACGACTTATCAGTCCGCACCGATGACCGAAAGCGAGCTGAAGGACTGGAAGCGACGGAATGCCGAGGCGATGAAGATTCTCGAGAAGACAACGCCAGAGATCTGATCCGACCCGCGTCCGGCCTGCCCGCGACCACCATCCATCGATAGCAACGATCCGAGGAAACCCGCGTGACCGACGTGCTGGATATCTGGGTAGGCCAGAATGGCGAGAAGCTGGGCCCTTTTAGCGAGACCGCCGTCCGCAAGTGGATGGTCGAGGGCAAGTTCGCGCCGGATGCACTTGGCTGGCGTACCGGCATGGCCGCATGGGCACCGCTTACGACGGTGATGCGCGCCAACACACCGCCGCCACCGCCTCCCCAACCTGCCCCGCCACCTGCCGCCGTGTTACGCACCGAGCGCCCCATCGCGCCGCAGCCGCAGCAACGCTATTACCGCCGGGAGCCGGCAAGGGCCGAGGTGACACTGCCCGAGCCGACCTACACCACGCCACCCGGGCACCACTACCACAGGGAGCCGTCGTTCAACGCCCGGCAAGCCGGCGGTTCGCGTGGCTATGGCGATGCCGTCGATCGTTCGGCGATTCCCATGCCACCCACGCTGCACTGGGGCCTGGTGGCGGCGTTCTCCATACTCACGCTGGGGATCTTCGGCCTGGTCTGGCGCTTCGTGCAGGCCAACTGGGTTCGCAAGATCGACGGCAAGAGCAAGGCAGCGCTTTTCTTCGGCCTCGGCCTGGCCGCCCTGGTTACCGCCTCCCTGCTGCCGAGCATGGGCAAGGACCCGCCGCCCGACGAACTCCTGATGGACGTGATGTTTCTGCTGGTGCGGCTGGGGCTGATCCTGGCCAATGCGGTTCTCTTCCTGGTCGGCTACTTCTCCATGGCCGCGTCCATTCGCCGCGCGATGCGTGCCCACGGCGAGCCGTTCGAAACCAGCGACATCATCCTGTTCTTCTTCAACATCTATTACATCCAGGGCCAGCTCAGCTGGATCGGCCACTGGAAACGTACCGGCCAGACCGAGCCGCCACCACCGAAAGCGATGTTATGGGTACTGCTGATCGCGCCGATCTTCGTCATCGCGATCCTGGCGGCGATCGCCATTCCGGCCTACCAGAAGTACATCGTCCGTGCCCAGGGCATGGAAAGCATCGCGATCAGCGCCGACGCCCGCAATCATGTGGCGGACTTTTACAACCGCAGCAAACGCTATCCCAGGGACAACACCGAGGCCACGCTGCCGGCCGGCACGAAGATCACCGGCAAGTACGTGTCCCAGGTAGAGGTGGACCACGGAAAAGTCACCGTGTACTACGACAGCGTCAAGGCGAGTACGCAGCTTATCGGGAGGCACATCGTGTTCACGCCGATACCGAACGGCACGCAGATGACGTGGGAATGCAGGAGCGAGAGCGACGTCGAGGAAGCATACCTGCCCAACGTGTGCCGATGAAACGGCGCGGGAAACAACGGGTGGCGTCCGCACGGTCGCCCTCCGCGATAACGACGGGATTAGCCACCAACTAAGGAGCCACACGTGCCTGACGATCAGCATATATGGGTAGGCCAGAGTGGCCGGAAGTATGGCCCGTTCGATGAGGCCACCGTGCGCCAGTGGATGGACGAACGCAAGTTTGCCGCCGATGCGGTCGGCTGCCGTGGGGGCAGGGACGAATGGCTACCGCTTGCCACGCTGATGCACCCGGAGGCCTCCTCACCGTCGGTGTCGCCTGGCGCGCCAGGCTTGGTACCGCCGCCTCCGCCGCCGCCGGCCGAAAGTCACTATCGGCAAGAGCCGCCATCCGGCCCCGGGGAACCTCCCGGCGCGCCCACATACCAGCGCGGGCGGAATCGCTCCACACTGCCCGGCCCGCCGACCTTGCACTGGGCCCTGGTATGGGTGTTCGCGACGCTGACGCTGGGCCTCTTCGGCTATATCTGGCTCTTCATCCAGGCGAACTGGGTGCGCCGTGTCGATCGGGACAGCAAGGCGACGCTCTTGCTGACGCTCGGCATCGTCGCCACGGTCGTCGGACTTGCACTGCAGCTGACCACCCGGGGCGCGCTCGGCGGACATCCTTCGTCGACGGCCGCTTTACGGGTGCTGCTGGGCGGCCTGTTCGTGCTGACCGGTGCTGTCCTGTTCATCGTGTCCTGGTTCTCGATGGCGTCATCCATTCGACGGGTGATGGAGGCCTATGACGTCGAGATCAACATCGGCGGCATCACCCTGTTCTTCTTCAACACGTATTACCTCCAGAGTGTGCTCACCTGGATAGGTCGCTGGAGGCGTACCGGCCAGACCGAGCCTGCGCCGCCCAAGGCGATCATCTGGCTACTCATGTTCGCGCCCGTCTGCTCGGTGGCGATCCTGGCGGCGATCGCCCTTCCCGCCTACCAGGACTACGTCAGCAGGGTCCAGGTGTCCGAGGGCATCTCGATCAGCAGGGACGTAAGAAGCAATGTGGCCAGCTATTACGCCGAACACGGAAGCTACCCCATCGACAACGAGGATGCGGAACTGCCGCCCAGCAACGAGATCCAGGGCAAATTCGTCTCCATGGTCGATGTCGACCACGGCAAGGTCGTGGTGCTCTATGGAAGCGGCATGGCCAATCGCCGCCTTATCGGAAAATCCCTCGTCTTCCTGCCGACACCCGACGGCGACAAGATGACCTGGGACTGCAAGAGCGAAAGCACGGTGGACGAGAGATTTCTTCCGGTGAGCTGCCGGCGGTGATGGATCGAAACCGGGGCCAAAGCGGGGTCAGGTTCATTTTCTAACGCAACCTCGGCTACCGACGATCAACAGATAATGAACCTGACCCCGAAGCAGGGTCAGGTTCATTTTTCGCGGGTTCGAATGGGAGTTCATTCAAACGTCCCGCCGCCATCCAGGCCCGCGGCCGACTGTCGTGAAACCATCGACTGCTGTCCTACGGAAAATGAACCTGACCCCGCGCGTTTGACCCCGCGCGTTAGCGAGTGAGGGCCTCGCGCGTGCGCAAACCCTGCCGTTGCATGCAAACCAGGAGCCGGGCGTTGATAAGCATCTCGCGCGCGGTCTGCAGGGCAATATCGGCACCGGCATCGTCAGGGGATACGCCGCATTCAACGGCGTTGAGCATGTCCTGGGCGGCGTGGAGGCAGGCATCGAGCTCGAAATCGTCGTAGCTGGTGTCGTTGCCGACGGAACAGCGACCGCACAAACAGAGATAGAGCGGGCCCGGGTTGTTGTCGGGTGCGTCGTCGGCGGTGGCGTGGTTGGATGGTTCGGTGGTGGGCATCGCGGGTCCTTGAGGGTGCGGTTTGGGAGCGGGTGGCGAACAGACGATTGGCGATCAGGAGCCCTGCGCGCCGCCGGCAGGTGGAAAGCCCAGTGGCATATGGGGAGGCGCCTGGATGGTCAGCATCGCGCCGGCATGGGTCGCACCGAGGATGCTCACGATGATGTCCTTGCCGATACGGATCTGCTGACCGCGTTCGCGGACCAGTACCGATCCGCCGGACGGCATCGCCGGTTTCTCGTGCTTCTTGAACCAGCTACGGAACATCGGCGTGCCCCGACTGGCGTTGCCGGCGCGTGAGCGTCAAGGCGCGGCCGACCAGTTGCTGCAGCATGTACAGGGCCATGTGATCGCAGCAGCAGTCATGGTGCACCGCATGGGTCACCATCCTGACGATCATCTTCTGCGCATCGACGAGCGAAGTATCGATGGCCAGTTCGATACGCCCGGCATCCGTGGTGGGCTGCCATGACGAAGGCGACGCACAATGCGTGGGTAGATCCTTATTGCGCACACTACGCAGGGCGCGCGCGACGGGCGGTTTGGGCTTACGACCAGGACGTTTCCTGGGCTGATCGGACGTAGGCATCGCGGCTTCCCTGTGGTGGTCCGCCAGCCCGCGTCAATGCGGGTGGCGGGCGTGCCAGGGTCGAAAACCGGCTGTTTCTCACGGCAAAACCCGGCAAGGCCGAAGCCTTCCCGACACGCCCGCCGAAAGAGATTATGGCAGCGGGGCGTCGCAACGCAAAAGACAGCGCTGCGACGCCTTTTTTCACCGTGAGAAGACAGCACGGGTTTCGACACCCGGTCGCCGTTTTTAGCGGCGACCCCGAAAGCATGCGTCGACAAACCAAGGAAGGAAATAGGAATAGTCCTACGTTGTCACCTCTACAACGCCTCATCATGAGGCGGCAACATTGGCTCCGTGCTGCGATCGCGCCCAGCCTTTCAACCGAACCAGTGGCCAGTCCGATCAGCTAGCCACAACAACTAGTAATGAAATTCCTGCGAGGATTTCGGCTTCTTCCAGAGGAGAAAATAAGCGGCCGGCACGCCGTAGAAGACAAGCCAATGGCCGGAGAAGCCGCGCACTTCATTGGCCTTGGAGGCTGCGTACTGTGACGCCGATAGCTCATGAATCAGGCGGCCATGGTCGAGCAGGAGATACTTGCCATGGCTCATCGAGGGGTTGCCCTGATTGCCGATCATGAACAGCGCGAAGTTCACGAGGGCGTAAACAAAGATCAGGCCGCCGAGCACGGCAGCCCATCGCGGTAAGCCCGCAGCCAGCTGCCACATGGACTGCATCCCAGTGAAATCACTCCGGCTCATCAGGACGAACGGCCCGAAGACAAGAAAGACCCCCATATGAAGGAGCATCACATGTGGGAACGCCCCCTGGACATCCACCCCACGAAGCGCTTCCAGATGCACGGCAAGCGAAACCAGGAAGCCAGCCAACGCGAGAACGCCCAGCGCACGGCGAACCACTAGTGTCTTGTCCATGCTTGACCAGCTCCCCCCCCTGAGTCTGCGGCCGGAGATTACATTACAGGAGCGAGAAGCGAAAAGTACTCGACCAGACAGCGCGCTACCGACTGGTCGAGGTTACCGAGAGCCGCGATGACATAGCCTGTGCCGGCAGCACGATGAACATCCATTGCTCATTTCGTGCTTGAAAGCTTCAAGGCGGAGGAAAGGCGTCTTTACCTGTGGCGCCCCGCAAGCAACTCCTGCAATCCAGACCCCACTTTAAAGCCACCGCTTCGACGGTCACGCTCATGCAGTAGCTTTCAATATCATTTACGTCGAACGCCAACAACGGATTACGGGCAAGACCTTCGAAAACGATCCCATGAAGTACGCTCCCCACGGCGATCGGCTCCGCGATGAATTGACAGCCGGCAGGAGGTGGATAAGCTCCTTTCGTCCAAAACCATCGGAGTCACCCTTGGAACCAGTCGACCTTGAACACCGCCTTCATGTCCTGGAGCGCTCGGTAGTTCGCTCCCATCGAAGCCTCCTCGCACTGGGATTGGTAGCGGCGGCGCTCGCCGGCTGCCTTGCCTGGGAACACCTGTCGATTCGCCATGGATTCACTACTCATGCCTTGCGACTGGCAGACGACACGGGTGCCGTGCGCCTCACGCTTGGCGAGGACGGAGCGGCTGTGGATCGAAGAAGTCGAGCGACTGGTATTACGCTATTCGACGGCACCGGCGCCGAGCGTGGCGGCATGAGTACGTTTTCCGACGGAAGCGCGGTTATTGCGCTCGACGCACCGACGGGTAAGGGCGTCCCCATGCCCGATCGCGTCGGCATGATGGTCGACCCAAATGGTCATTCGACGATGATGGTGATCGACAACGTTGGGAATGAAGCCGTCACCCTTCGCGCCGCGGACCACGGCGGGGACATAAGGCTGTATGCCCCGACAGACGACGCCAGGACCGCGAAGGTTCGCCATCTGACAGTTGGCGGCGACGCAGTCATAAATGGGCCCTACGACTGATCGAATGTTTGCTGATCGGCGCTTGCAAGGACGAAAGGCGCGATGTCGTTACGCCCAACCCTGCAGACGCCACGGACGAGTACGCGTGCAAACATAGGCTGCCGTCTGGCGGAAAATGAACCTGACCCCGAGGGTCCTGACCCCGAGGGTCCTGGCGCAGGCCTGCGGCGTGACGCGGCAGACCATCATCGCGCTCGAAGCGGGCCGCTACGCGCCCTCCCTCGAACTCGCATTCCACATACGTTCGGAGTCAGGATCCAAGACGTGTTTCGATGGGAGCAAAGATGATGAGCTTGAAGTGCGGCGCCGAAGGTGCACCACTGCCTTGCATGACCCCAACCTTGCAGCCTTGGTGAACCGCTACCTCGGATCACCCATGAGCAAGACATTCTAAGCGCTCATCCATCACCTAGTAGAACATACTAGTACAGCAAAAGAGAACGTATGCCGGCAATCACGAGCAACCCGATAATGAGCCAGAAGCCAATGGGCCGATCCTTAGCCTTAACCACGTCACCGGTCCGTAGAAAGAATTTACCGCTATAGGTGAACTCACCTGCAAGCGACAACAATAACAATCCAAAAAATGCGGCGATGGTGCCAGATATTTCTTCCGATAGCGGACGCCCTGAACATACGACTAAAATGAAAGCAAAGAAGAACATCGCTATATTCGACCAGGCCCATATCGATCCCAAGTCAACTCTAGATTTAGGCATATTATCCATAGATCAACCCGTCGTGAGAACGTAGCGTATCTTCGCCGATGACTACGGCATGCACACATATCACCAAACCTGACCCCAAGGACCCGGTTAGTCATCAACACGCGGACCCTTGGCGTTCGCTTTCCGGCTTTCAGACTGGCCCAATCATCTGGACCCAAAAGTCGTAGATGTCACGCAGACTCTTGTCCGCCCGAATGCTGCTTGCTATGCCATACGCGTGGGTCACCATCATTCGGACAGGGTTAAAAACTACCACGCCAAATCCTGCGAGGACTGGCTGACCATAGTCCACGTTCTTCTTTCCTCCTAAGGGCTGGTCCCAGTTCAGCGAAGGATGATTCTTCAGGAAGACTTGGCTCATGTACATTCCGACGTCTATAGCGATGGAGAACGTGAGATTAGTCAGATCACTGCCAGGAATATCGACCGGGAATGCACTATGGCTCTCGATTTCTCGAATTTCTTCAGAAGTACGCAAACGGGTCCTTATCTGTTTGGCGAACCACTGACCGAGAAAGTCGAGCGACGCTGGTGAATAGTCTAGATCGCACCCTTCAAAGCCGTCTGAACTCCGCACCGACTCCCTAAGAATCTCCAACCTGTGCGGCAACGCACTTTGAAACCACTGGAAATACCTCCGTAGATCTACCTTAGACATTTCTCTGAAGTTCAACGAAAACGGTGGCTGTATAATTTCATAGCTCATGGTTAGTGGACAACCGTATTAATGCCATTCTGTTGAAGAACTTTAGCCAAGGGTTTAGATGGCCCACCAGCACCCGTCACAGGACTTTGGAAGAAGTGCCAAACCGATCCCTTTATTTGGCCTGAGTTTACCAATTCTACATCCTTTGATATTTGACTACGAATGCTTGGCGTCAGTGACGTATAACCAACTTTAGATTCATTGGCCACACCACCAATCATCTGATCGATAAATCGCGCGCCTTGACTTGTATTAAAATATACCTGCGATTCACCCCCAAGAAGCCTTAGAGCATCTTCACCAATTCTTCCCGTGGCACCGATAGCGAATCTCGCTCCTCCAGCCACTTCCGCTTCACCTGGAATAAGCGAGATCGCCCCGAGGCTCCAGCCCGCCGGCCCACACCCACCTAGCATACACGAGGCGGCAGCGCCTCCCGGCGCTAGGTCCATGCCAGCGCCGAGCGCGGCAGAATCATCATTTAGTTCCGCCGCTATTTGTTGGCCACCCGCGCCTTGCACGAAGTTATTGACAGCACTCGTCGATCCGAGCGCCCCACGCCCGCTACTTCCTCCGAATGCCGTCATAAAGTCGTTGCTTAAGCTTCCCAACCTATTCGATAGATCTCGCAGCTTCATGCATGCGTCGCTGCAATCCTGCATACCGGTAGGATCCGAGTAATAGTAGGGATTGTTGCTCGCGTAAACGTACCGATTGAGACCATCCACATCAGCCGCGATAGGATCTATGCTAATAAATCTTCCAATATCAGGATCGTAATAACGGGCTTGCATATAAACCAATGATGTATCAGCGTCATTTATATGCCCCGTGTATCCCGGACCATTGGCCAATTGACCTAACGCTTGCGTGGCATATGGCCGGTAATCCGCCATGGAAATGATATTTCCCAGCGCATCCGTTGTAACAAGTGGCGTTCCCTGTGCATCGGTGTAGTAATAGGTCACGACCTCGGCAGCCTTGGCGACGCCGCATACTGAGAATATAATGGCTAACGCCAGACTCATTAAAATTGATTTCATGCCCCTGTCCTTTCAAGAACACATTTTTTGGTTGGCGAGCAATTAGAAGCCTTTTGCCCGCATGTTCGCGGATAGCGCCCAAACCATCTGGACCGATGCCTGTCCCGCGCCGCGTGAGGAACCACGTGCAAACGCGACCTACTTTTCTTCATTTTCGTCGGCGTATGCTTCAGAAGCCTCCAACCCAGACCGTACAACCCGCGGCATTGCATGCCTGTACCAAGGGCGCGAACCCGATATCGAACGGGGGAGGTACGTTGCTGGCGACGACTGTGGTGAGCGCCGTACCGCTGTAGATGATCGCCCCTGTATCGCTTCGCTTGACGTTGTAACTTGTCGCGAGCGAGGATGCATTCCAGCTCAACCTGAATACCTGACGATTCACGGTACCAGACTGTGTCAAGGACACTCCTGTTGGGGTGCTTGGAATAAGCGCCACAGTGACCGTCGCGAAATTGCTGTTGGGGCCGAAGCCACCAGCATTGAAGGCCACGGCGTAATAGCTATATGTGCCATTGGGCTTGCCACATACCGACCATGTGGTGGCACCATTCGCCTGCACGTTTACCCACGCGGCGCCGTTGGTCGATTCGTTGAGGTAATAGACCGTTGCGCCGGCTACGCCGGTCCAGCTCACCGTATAGCAACCGTTGTTGCTGATAGCAGGAACGCTGACGCTCGGCCCTGTCGCCGGAGGAATCGTCACGGCGATTGGCGCACTGGTGATGAAGCCGCTGCAGCCGTCGGCGCTACAGGCCTGCACTCTTAAGAAGTCGGTACCGGTGACGCCGTCAAAAACGACCGTTCCGTTGGCGGGATTCGTGAAGACCGTGGTCCATGCACCGCCGTTGACGCTCTGCTGTAGCGTGTAGCTTGTTGCGTAGATGCTGGTACTCCACGAGACACTGATGGCACCTGTCGCCGTGGTCGGCACGTTGATGATTGCCGGTGTCGGGGGAATGTGCACGACGTTGGTTGTTCCTGAGCCGGTCCATGTGCTGCAACCGTTGGCATTACATGCCTCTACTTGATAGATGTAGCTGCCATCGGGCGGATTGGAGACCGATGCCGTTGCCGCCGCGCCGCTATATAGCGCCGTCCACGCACCTCCGTTGACCTTCTGTTGAAGGTTGTAACTAGTTGCCCCAGCCGAGGCCGGCCAACTGATCGTCAACGAGGTGTAGCTGGCGGCACCCTGGACACTCAGGAAGCTTGGGGCCAGCGGGGCCAGGGATGATGGTGGCATCAGGAAACCTGAGCCCGAAAGAACAACGTTGTCGCCACCGACCGGTGATATACCTTGCACGTAGATCGGCTGATTGACGTAGGGGCCGCGCACTGCGTCAGACAAGGGAAAATCGAACCGATACGAGGCACCTTGCGTTTGGCAGAGCGCTGCGACGGCTGGCTCACTTGCCAGGTTGGCTGTAGCCTGAGCCAGCAAGGTACCGCTGCCGGGCGGACCACCCACGTACAGATTGACTTGCAGGGAGACCAGCGTCCCGGTGGAGCAGGACCATCCGAAGACATCGGCTGCCGTGCCGGCGGTGGAGAGGGCGACAGCACCGGTGACATGGGTGGAGATGTTATCCGTACTGGTGACCAGCTTCTTCCCGAGGTATAGATAATCCGTCGCCTTAGTGGTCGACGAGTCGTACTGGAACATCAACTGCCCGGCCTGGCTGTACGCGTAGTACGTCGCCGCCGCTGCGCCCGTCTGCAATTTCTTTACACGACGCCCGGCCGCGTCATACAGGTACGTGCCCTTGTCCTGGATCGCGGTCAGCCGGTTGGCCTGGTCGAAGGTCAGCGCAACGTTGTTCTTCTTGATGGTGTTGCCGCGCGGATCGTACTGGAATGCGTGAACGGTGGTGCCGCCATTGATCACGGCCTGCAACAGATTGTTCGTGTCGTAGTTATAGGTATTCGTGCCACCCGAGTTGGTCAGGCTTCGAATATTGTTGAGGGTGTCGTAGGTATAGCTCTCGGTACCCCACAGGTTGCTCGCCGTGGCCGAGGTCAGACGATTCAGCTGGTCGTAACCGAGCACCTTCGTCCGCTGGCCGTTGTTGGTCAGGTCGGTGATCTGGCTGATATTGGCGTTCGGGTCATAGACGAGGTCCTCACTGACCGCCAGCGCGCCACCCTTGCCGTAGGTGAAGTTACTGAGGATGTTGCGGGCGTTCTTCTCGGCGACGTACGTCGCGCCATTACCAAAGGTAAAGCCCTGCACATCGCCGTCGGGGAAATAGCTGACGCCATTCGCGTAGCTGCCGACCTGGGTCGCCCGACCCAAAGCATCAGGGGCATAGCTGACGACCTTGCCGTCCGGATAGGCAATGGTCGAGAGAGAGCCGTTCGGATCGTAGCCATAGCCAAGCGACCACTGGTAGCCCTCGACGGAGAGCACTTCGGCCGTGAGCAGACCGAGTTTATTGCGCCCGTAGGTCCAGCTGGTCAGGCCCGAGGTCGCTGTTCCCGGGTTACCCAGCGGGTCATACGTAAAGGTCGTGCTATCCGTACCCGTCGGATAGATCACCGAGAGGACCCTGTTCATCGGGTCGTAAGTACGGGTCGTCATCGCCGCCGCGGCGACCTGCTCCTGACCGCAGCCCGTGCCAGTAATGGCCAGTCCCGAAGCACTCCAGGCCAGGTTGTTGGCTGCATCGTAGGCCATGACCTCGCTACCGGACTCCGGCTCCGTCGTCCGGCACAGACGCTTGTTGGCGTCGTAGGTCATCGACTTGGTGATCGAGACGCCGTTGCCGCCTTGGGTGATGGACAAGGGATTGCCGTAGATATCCCGCCCAATGGTCTGGGTCACGCCCTCGGGGGCGAGAACCTCGATGACTTTGTCATAGCTCGGCTGGTCGAAGACCTGGTAGGCGGTCGTCGTAACGTAGCCCTTCGGATCGGTCACCTGCTTGCGCTCACCGGAGAGATACGCAGTACTGGTAGTCAGCGTGCCCAACTCCGACGGCTGCTGGCTCGTCGTGGCGCGCCCCAGGGCGTCGTAGATCGTCGTGACGCCAGCGGTTATCGCACCAAGGTCCGGACCTCCGGCGACCGGGAAGGACGCAAACGTCTTGCTACCTTTCCAGTCGTAATCGGCACGCGCCGTAATGCCCAGCGCGCCGTCGGTGGCACGGTAGGACTCGGTCAGTACCGGACGCAGCATCGCGTCGTACTCGGTGAGTTGGCCCTCGCCACCTTGCGTGACCGTGCGGCGCCAGTGATTGCCCGTCACCCCGCGCTCGCTACCGACCAGGACGTAGCCGAAGGTCTTCGGTGCCCAGGCTACGGTGTCGCCCGCAGGGTAAGTGATGCCGCTTAATCGACCAATAGCGTCATACCCATAGCTGGTTGTATTTCCGGCCTGGTCGGTAATCGATGCGACTTGACCAAAGCCATCGACACCAATCGCCTGCGAACGCCCATCGGGATAGGCGATCGCCTGGGGGATGCCACGCGCGTAGTTGCTGAGCGTCGTAGTCATCGCATTGCCATCGGTAAACGTGGCGAGCTGACCCTGTGCATTGAAGCTATAGCTCATCAGCTTCTGGCCGAAACTGTAGCGTGCCGTTGGCGTGATGCTGGAAGGATCGTAGTCGGTATGGCTGACCGTCTCCCCGGTCGTCAGATTGTCCAACTGTTGAGACAGCCCCAGTACCCAGTGATTGGTGTCATTGAGCAGGGTTGTCTGTTCTTCCGAGGCCGATTGGCCGGCGACATTGTTAGATCGAAGTACCTTGATCGGCTGGCCATACGCGTTGAAGACTTCAGCTTTCCAGACGAAGTGATCGCCATTCGCCTCGATGATATCGTGCTGCGCCTCGGGCGCCAGATCGCCCTGCTGGTTCTCGTTGACCAAAGGGTCGGGAGCCGCGCCGATCGGATTGTTGAACGGGCCACCCGTCGCGGGATCCGCATAGGTCGAAAGTTCGGTCCTAAGCGCGGAACCCGTCGATGCATTGAAGCCATACTGCGTCTGTACCAGCTTGCCTTCCATGAAGCTCGACAGCGTGTCGTCATAGCTGTAACGCGTGACAACCCCATCCGGATCAGTAGCATCGGTAGTTACAACGTGTTGCGGGCAAACGCCTCCAGCACACTGATCGGCGAAGTACATGGGTGGATTGCTGTACGCATAGCTCCAGGTCTGGTTGATGCCGGCGCCAGAAAAGGATTTCGAGACAAGCGCATCGTTGAAGTAGGAGCCTGGTACGAAATAAGGCACCTCAGCGGAATTGCATCCTGCGGGACGGCGCACAATACCCACGCGGACGCGCTGAGTCGGGGTCAACGTAAATGTGCCGGAAAGGCCCGAAGGTGCTGTCATGCTGCCAACAAAGAATCGCCCTTGGTTGGCTGCATCGAAGTAGCCACCCACGCAGAAATTGTTACCACTCGCGGGGCCGACAGACGCGCTCAAGAGTCCGCCGAGATTGAAACCCCAACTAGACCCATCGGGAAGTGTCACAGCGCTCAAGCGTCCGAGGTAATAGCGCGTGTTTGGCAGAAGCTGGCTTTCGTTCGCGTATGTGTAAGACCAGGTCCTTGTATGACCGGCCCCATCGACAACGTTGATGTGGTCTATCCAGGCCGTCTCCGGACGCCAAAAGAAATCCACCTGCCGCCCGTCACTCGCCGTGATGTGCTGGAGCTGGCTTCCGGCGTACTGGTAATTGACCCAGTTGCCGAATCGGTCCTCGACACGCGTTACCAGGGCTGAAGCAAACGCCGTCTGCGCTGTAGCGTTAATGACCGGTGTTGTAATCGACGAGGCATGGACGCTCAAGCCCCACTGGTAGGTCAGCCAGTTCAGCGTGTATCGCGTGCCGTCGGGGGCGATGACCAGAAAACCCTGGCCAGGTTCTCCGCTCGCCGTCGTCGGTGTACAACCGATCATCCAATGCTTAAGCGTGAATGCGCCGAATGTCATCGCCGTGCCGCTTGCATCGGTCATGGTCGGCGAAAGCAAGCCGTTCTCGCGCCTGAGAATCGTCTGCGAACCCGCACCTGGAATGACAAGCTGATCGCCGTGCCACCACGTGGTGACGTCGAACAAGTCACTGTTATTGACGGGCAGCGAAGGTGCGCTCGGTAAATGATCGCAGCGCTGATCCGCACCCACGGAACCGGGAAAACCTGCCCAGTAGCCGCCGAAACTCGCATATGCCCCTGTATTGGCCACGCCGACATCGGTACTGATGCGCGGAAGGTTTAACTGCCAATCGGCGAAAAAATTATCTTCGGGTGACGACAGCGTGGTTCGCCACCCCGGAGAGAACGTCCGCGATACAACGATATCGGGACCGGTACCGTGGAGCACAATGTCCGTCTGTTCGAAGGAAAGCTCACCCGAGTAGCTATCCAGGCTTTCGCCAAATGGGTTGGCACCAAGCGGCTGGATATCCTGGTTGATCTTCAGGAACCGGTGGAATTGCTCTTCAGGCGTCGATTCATCCGAGTCCGCCGAAACGGATAAGGAGAAGAACGAGCAAGCCAAAACCAAACACGCAGCCAGCACCGTGCGCAGCGAGCGCACCGCTTTCGTATGCATTCCAGTTGTCCCCTGTTGTCCCGCACAGAAGGTAGGCAGGTTCTCAGTCAGATCGCAACAAGCAAGTTTTATCGAGACGGTAACAAGTTTTTGCGTTCTACAAAAATACCCAGGGTGGCCCGATTCGTGCCTGCTCTACGTCTACGTGGCCTCAGTCCTTGATTGCGGCAATCGTCTTCGCCAATGGATAGATGATCGTGACGGGCCCCACCGGCGCGATTGCCTATGAGCAACGTTGGGTATAGGTTTCTGCCGGCGACGGGCAGGTGACTTTGAACCGCGAGAAAGGCGTCGGAAGCTCGTCGATAATGACTGACCCGAAGCGCGTGGAACCTCAAGTCAAGGTTCCTACCTTCCATGATGCGACTCCCGGCAGAACTCAGTGCAGCGCACAGGGTCAACCCAAGCCTTGGACCAAAGTTAAGCGCACCCAGGGGCCCGCACCTGGTGCGTTCCGCCACGGACATCGGCGTCGACCTAAACGGCATTGCGGATAATGACTCCGACCTCGGGCGTCGTTTTTGGGGACGTCCAGGACGTCGATTTAATGAACCTGAGGTTTCACCTTGAGGTTTCCATGCGAGGTAACGCTGCTGTCAACACCTGTTGGCTCGTGCGTTGAAATGATGAGCTAGGCGTCTGATCCATAGAATTCCGTGCACCGCAGCATCCAGGTCCAAAGTCGAAGGTCGGGCTGAGTCCCGGCTTTGAAATTCAATCATATGGTCGAGATTCGAATTTTCCACTTACCCAATCAAAATCAACGATCTTGTACGGGAACTCGCGCATTCGCAGGATATGCGAGCCATCCGCATTACTGTAAGCCAGGATATAGGATCTGGATATCCAACTTATTTCCTTTCTGGAAAGGACCTCTCTTAAATCTTTCGGATAGGCGGATCCCATAGCTTCGCGACACGCCATGACATCGCTATGGACTAGAGAGCTGGCCGTGTATCCGAAGACCGTTGTGGCAATCAGTGAAGATACCGCGGCAAAGATAAGCCTACGAGCCGCAACATGATTGCCTTTTTTTTGCTTCAAGATCACATACCCCACACAATAGCAAGCGAAGATTATTGAGAAGAACCAAAACGTCGTTATCAGGATGTCGGCCAAAACTACGGCGACCACCAATATTCCCAACAGTAAAATACGAAAAATCATTTTTTCCCCTCACATGAAGCTGGCGACGACCGCCCGTTAGTCCAGCTATCAGCAGCTCCCATCAGACCCATCTGCAGACCGAGCTTAGTTGGCGTAGTGCTCCCCCCTAATAGGTATCGGGGATACTTTACCGCTTCGTAAGCCACGATTGCTACAACCGCACCCGGCCCTAACTTATTTCCCAAGAGATTACCGAAGTAGTAGTGCTCAGCATTTCTTCGGTTCAAATCATTCCAACGCCCACTACGATCGATAAGTCCGTTATTTCTATTTTCACATATGATCCGCATCGTCTCTTTGTAGCTCTCGGGCTGTACTGTATCTCGTTTCAACGAGGGTATCGTCGGCGCATCTCCGAAAGATGGAAGGATTATGATATCGGGCGCACGGTTCGCGACAACGGTAACTGGTGGCAATGGAGTCGTGTCCGGTCCTGATGAATCCTCAGGAGACATGCCGGTCGGGTCAACATAGGCGAAGGGGTTGTTGAGAGCGTAGTCGTATCGATTGAAGCCAAATGTGTCGCTTATCTCGAATCCTGCTTGATCGACTCCAACTAGGCGACCGATTTCCGGATCGTAGTATCGCGCTTGCATATATATCAAACCCGTCTCTGGATCACTTACCTGGTCCGCGTAACCCAAACCACCCGCAGCCATCCCGAGAGCCTGTGCCCCGTATGGACGATAGTCCGATGACGAGATGGTGTTCCCTTGTGCATCCGTTGCAAGGAGAATGGTTCCTTGTGCATCGGTGTAGTAATACGTCACGACTTCGGTCGCGCTGACTACGCTGCATGCGAATAAGAGAGCTAATGCGTACAGTATCCGCGATATCGCCCGCATATTTCTTCGCAGCTTGATTGCTACGACCCGAGTTGACTCGGAACGTTCACGACATCTCGCTTGCAAGCATTTGCCCACGTCCGGGCCCGCCTTGAAGAACCTTTCCATCTTCGATTCCGGAGTGCTCGCATTCGTCAGAAAAGTCACCGAAAACATCCTTATGAGGCCCGATTTCATTGCACGACAATGGGCGAGCCATTGCTCCATGCCGAACAACCCGATGGGTTACACGCCTGCACTGAGTACGTGTCGATCTTCCCCATTTGCTGGAGGTACGTGTAAGCGACGCTGGTGACGTTGCCTACGTTCAACAGGCTGACCAGAGTTCCCCCGGTTGTTACCTGGACCCAGTAATAGGTCGCTCCCGGTGAAGCTGTCCACGTGGCCTGCACCCGGCCCTTGCCGAAAGGCGGAACGATCATGGTGTTTACGTTCGTGGGCGTCGGCGGAATCAGTGCGACAGCCACGGAGACGATGTTGCTCCACGGCCCGCAGCTGAGCGCGTTACACGACTGGACGTAGTATCCGTACGTGCCGTTGCCCTTGCCGCTGGTCGACCAACTGGTGCCGCCGTTGACCTGTACGGTCGTCCAGCCACCGCCATTGACCTGCTCCTGCAGGTTGTAGCTCGTGCCGTTGGCGACCAGGTTCCAGCTCACCGTATAGGCGCCCGAACTGCTGGACGCCGGCGCGCTGAGGCCAGGCGCGCCGGGTGTGAGCATCACCGTTATCGCCGGGCTCGTGACGAAGCCACTGCAGCCGTTCGCGTTGCAAGCCTGCGCTCTCAGCGTGTAGCTGGCCGACGCACCCTGGTTGAGGATGGTGCCGTTCGCCGCATTGGTGAACACGGTCGTCCACGCGCCACCATTGACGCTCTGCTGCAGGGTGTAACTGGTGGCGTAGGCACTCGTCGCCCAACTGACGTTAATTTGTCCGGTACTGGTGCCCGGCACACTGATCGAGGCCGGTGTCAGCGGAATGTGCGAGACAGTGATTGCACTCGACCCCATCGCCACGCTGCAGCCATTCGCGCTGCAGGCCTGGACCTGGAAGGCAAACGTGCCGTCGTTTGGCGTGGCGAGGACGGTACTGAGCGCAGCGCCTGAGTAGAGTGGCTGCCAGGAGCCGCCACTGACCTGCTGCAGGACCACGTAGTTGGTCGCACCCGTCGAGGCCGCCCAGGTTACGGTGATACTGGAGCGATCGGCTGCCGGAGTCGCCGCGATGGTTGCGGGTGCGTCCGGTGCCGCCGGCGGCGGCAACACGCTCACCGTGACGAGGTTGCTGACCGGACCGCAGCCACCCGCGTTGCAAGCGCTGACCCGGTAACCATAGTTCGCCGCACTGGTGTGCTGGGTGGCCTGGCTGAGCTGGTTGAGGTTGGAAACCTGATTCCAGGCGGCCCCGTTGACTTGCTCTTCGAGCAGATAGGTGGTCGCCCCCGGCACGCCGGTCCAGCTCAGCGTATAGGCAGTATTGATGGGACTGTTGGCCGGGCCGCTCAGCACCGGAGATGCGCTCGGAGCGATGATGTTGTCGGTGCTGGTGACCAGCTTCTTACCCAGGTACAGGTAATCCGTTGCCTTGTCGGTCGACGGATCGTACTGGAACATCAGCTGCCCGGCCTGACTGTAGGCGTAGTACGTCGCCGCCGCTGCGCCCGTCTGCAATTTCTTTACACGGCGCCCTGCCGCGTCATACAGGTACGTGCCCTTGCCCTGGATCGCGGTCAAGCGGTTGGCCTGGTCGAAGGTCAACGCGACGTTGTTCTTGTTGATCGTGTTGCCGCGTGGATCGTACTGGAAGGCGTGGACCGTGGTGGCGCCGTTGGTCACCGTCTGCAGCAGATTGTTGGCGTCGTAGTTATAGGTATTGGTGCCACCCGAGTTGGTCAGGCTGCGGATATTGTTGAGGGTGTCGTAGGTGTAGCTCTCCGTCCCCCAGAGATTGCTTGCCGTGGCTGAGGTCAGGCGGTTCAATTGGTCGTAACTCAACGACTTGGTCCGCTGGCCATTGTTGGTCAGGTCGGTGATCTGGCTGATGTTGGCATTCGGGTCGTAGGCGAGATCCTCGCTGACCGCGAGCGTGCCGCCCTTGCCGTAGGTGAAATTGTTGAGGATATCGCGGGTGTTCTTCTCAGCCACATAGGTCGCGCCGCTACCGAAGGTGAAGCTCTGCACGTCGCCGTCGGGAAAGTAATTGACGCCGCTGGCATAGCCGCCAACCTGCGTGGCGCGCCCCAAGGCATCCGGGGCATAGCTGAGAACCTTGCCGTCCGGATAGGCGATGGTCGAAAGGTTGCCATTGGGGTCGTAGCCATAGCCAAGCGACCACTGGTAGCCCTCCACTGAGAGGACTTCGGCGGTCAGCAGGCCGAGCTTGTTACGGCCATACGTCCAGCTGGTAAGCCCCGAAGTGGCAGTAGCCGGATTGCCCAACGAATCGTAGGTAAAGGTCGTGCTGTCCGTGCCCGTCGGGTAGATCACCGAGAGGACACGGTTCATCGAGTCATACGTGCGGGTGGTCATGGCACCCGCGGCGACCTGCTCCTGGCCGCATCCGGTGACCGTGATGTCCAGACCCGAAGCGCTCCAGGCGAGATTATTGGCGCCGTCGTAGGCCATGATCTCACTGCCCGACTCCGGCTCGGTGGTCCGGCACAGCCGCTTGTTGGCGTCGTAGATCATCGTCTTGATGATCGAGACGCCATTGCCGCCCTGGGTAATGGACTGCGGGTTGCCGTAGAGATCACGGCTGATGGTCTGGGTCACACCCTCAGGCGCGAGGACCTGGATCACCTTGTCGTAGCTTGGCTGATCGAAGACCTGATACGCCGTCGTCGCGACATAGCCCTTCGGGTCGGTGACCTGCTTGCGGGCGCCGGACAGGTAGGCAGTACTCGACAACAAATCGCCAAGCTCGGAGGTCTGGCGCGTGCCGATGGCGCGACCGAGCGCGTCGTACTGGGTCGCCACGCCGTAAGGCAATCCACCAAGATCGGGACTACCCGCCACTGGATAGGACGTGAAAGTCTTGTTGCCCTTCCAGTCGTAGTCGACACGCGCCGTGGCCCCCAGCGAACCGTTGGCGATAGGGTAGGAGTCGGTCAGCACCGGATGAAGCATCGCGTCGTATTCGGTGAGCTGGGCCGCGCCGCCTTGCGTGACGACCCGGTGCCAGTGGTTGCCAACCACACCGCGCTCAGTGCCGACAAATGAATAGCTAAAGTTTTTCGTCGCCCACGCCACCGTATCGCCTGCCGGATAGGTGATCCCGCTCAGGCGACCGATTGTGTCGTAGCCATAACTGGTCGTCATTCCCGGCCTGATCGGTGATCGCGCTGATCTGGCCGAAGTCGTCGACGACAAGGCTCTGCGAGTGGCCGTCCGGATAGCCGATGGCCTGCGGTATGCCGCGCTTATAATTGCTGAGCGTCGTCGTGTGGCTATTGCCATCGGTGAAGCTGCCGAGCTGACCTTGCGCGTTGAACGCATAGCCCATCAGCTTCTGGCCGAAGCTATAACGCGCCGTCGGCGTGACGTTGCTCAGATCGTAGTCGGTATGGCTGACCGTCTCGCCCGTAGTCAGGTTGTCGAGCTGGGCTGGCAGACCCAGGACCCAGTGCGGCAGATCGTTGACATAGGTCGTCTGTTCCTCGACGCACTGACCATTGACCGTCGTCCGATCCTCAACGGGACACTGATCAACGAGCGAGAAGAAACGCTTGACCTTTACCGGCTGCGCAAAGACATCGAAGGCCTCCGCCTGCCAGGTATAGGTGTCACCGTCCTGCGTGGTGATGCTCTGACTCTGGGGTGAAAACGTCCCCAGTTGAGCGATATTGATCCGGTTGTAGCTGCCAAAAAGGGTTCCTACATGGGCGGGATAAGGCCCCGCCGACGGGCTCGCGTACAACGTGGATTGCGCCCGGACTACGGGTGCCCCGAGTCCACCATCGTGCAGTTCGCTACTGATGAGCCGGCTCTCGGACTCGTCGTAGCGATTGCTGAAGATGTAATGCGTCACACGGCCATCAGGATCGGTCTCATCCGTGGTCACCGTCGTGGCGCAACCCGCGGTGCAGTCACCTGCCCAACTGGCGTTCGCGCCTGAGTAACCGTAGCTCCAGGTCTGGCTCGACAGGCCAGCGCCGGTGATCGTCTTCGACGTAATGGACGTCGTATAGCCGAGCTTGGGCAGCGACGATGAACCACTGTCCGCCGATCCTAGAGGTCCAAAGGTACAAAGCTTGGGAACGTATGATCGGCCGTGCGGAAGCACCTGCGCACTGAACGTTCCCACCAGGCCCGAGGGATGGACGACGGTACCGGTGTGCGTTACACCTGTCTCGACGCTGATCAGGTCCAGGTTGTCGCACGACCAATCCCACTTGGCCCCCGACGTCCTGCCGCCAAGCTCCCCGAACGCGTAAGACCAGGACGATCCGTCCGGAAGCACGACCGACGACAGCACCGGGAACTTCACACCCTGGCCGTAGTTGTATGTCCAGGTTCGCGTCGCACCGGAAGGCGTCGCGATGCTGGCGGTATGCAGCAGATTGACCGGCCCAAACGTGAACTTCTGCAGTACTGGGTCGATCTGGGGGTTTTGCCACGGCGTATAGGTGAGCGTCAGCCTGCGGCCATCCGAACCGTCAATCTCGTTGAGCGTCCCATCTACCGCGTAGCTATATGTCACGGCGTTGCCAAAGCGGTCCTCGATCCGCGTCACCAGCATGTCGGCTTCCTGCCGCTGGAGCGACGTCATGGCGGGAAAGACCGTACCGATCACATCCCTGTAGACAAGGAAGTTGAACCAGTACTTGGTTCCATTCGGCGCCACGGCGAGAAAGCCCTCGCCAGGCTGACCGTTGGCGGTAGAGGCGAGGCAGCTGATAGCCCAGTTCTTGTTGGTCACCAGCGGAAAACTCATGCCAGACATCTGTGGCGCGCTAGTGTTCTCCGCAGCGCGAGGAAGAATGTCCTGACTGCCCTCGCCGGGGGCGATCAACTGCACGCCATTCCACCAGTCCTCCGGATCCCAGACGGTAGTCGCGTTATGACTGACGACGTATGCCTCGGGCGGCGCATTAAACTGCGAGCAGCGCGCTGTAGGTGTGCCAGCGGCACTGGTGAGCACGATCCAGCCTTCGGATTTGGCGACAAGGGTCGTCATGCGGGGGGTGTCGATATCCCAATCCGCCAAAGGCTTGTAGAGATTGATCGGCAGCGGGTCGCCATCGATCGGAATGGATCGACTCAACTCGATGGTGGGACCGTGACCCGGGATGCTGATGTCCGTCGTTTGAAACGACAGGGCGCCGGTGTAAAGACTGATGTGTTCGCCGAAAGGATTTTCGCCCAACGGCGAAATATCCTGCGTCACACGAATCAATTTCTTGTACTCGTCTTCCGGCGTGCTGGTCTGTGCATGAACCACACAGGCGTACGAGCCCAGGACCGCTGCGAGACACAGCACGGCCCGATGCAGATAGCGCATCATCATCCCCTGATTTTTCCCCGAGCCCGGAACCGGGCGATGCAGATTTGCAAGGAGGAAGCTTGCTTGTCAATAAGCAAGATATTGCGATATCGGCGACGTCCCCCCGCTTTCAGTAGCGGTCCGATTTGGAGTCCGGGATTACTGTAACTGTTTCGCGTAGGCGGCGGGCGTCAGCCCGCCCAGTGCTCTTCTTCGGTCGCTCCTCGTTGTATTCGCGCCGCCAGGTTTCGATCACGGTGCGCGCATGCAGAAGGCTGGGGAACCAGTGCTCGTTGAGGCATTCGTCGCGAAGCCGTCCGTTGAACGATTCGACGTAGGCGTTCTGGTTCGGCTTGCCCGGTTCGATAAGCCGCAGCTGCACGCCACGTGTCGTGCGCCCAGGTCACCATGGCCTTGCCGCAGAACTCCTTGCCGTTGTCGGTGCGGATAACCTTCGGCAGTCCGCGGGTCAGCGCCAGGCGATCCAGGACGCGCGTCACGCCGACGCCGGAGATCGCTCGCTCCACCTCGATAGCCACAGCCTCGTGGGTGGCGTCGTCGACGACCGTCAGGCACTTGATGACGCGGCCTTCGGCGGTTCGATCGAACACGAAATCCATCGACCACACTTCGTTGGCTGCCGCTGGCCGTGACCAGCGGCTGTCGTTCAGCCGGCGGTACCTTCTTGCGCTTGCGCCGACGCACCTGCAAGTTCGCTTCCTGGTACAGCCGCTCGACGCGTTTGTAATTCACCGCCTGGCCGGCCTGGCGCAGCTTCAGATAGATCATGCCGACGCCATAGCGCCGATGGCGATGCGCCAGCGCGCAGATCCTCTCGCGCAGCTCGACGTTGCGATCCGGCTCGCGGTTTCGTATCGGTACGCGCTTGCGCTCATGCCGACGATCGCCAGTGACCGGCGTTCACTCAGTTCCCGGCCGATCAGATAGCGCACCAGCTCGCGCCGGGCCGGTGCGCTCACCACTTTTTTCGCAGCGCGTCCTTGATGACCTCGTTCTCCAGCAGCGGCTCAGCCAGCAGCTTCTTCAGGCGGCCATTCTCCGACCTCCAGCTCCTTCAGCCGCTTGGCGTCGGGCACGCTCATGCCGCCGAACTTGCTTCGCCACAGGTAGTACGACGCCTCCCTGAAGCCGTGCTTGCGGCACAAGTCCTTGACCGGCATGCCGCATCGGCCTCCCGCAGAAAACCGATGATCTGCTCTTCCGTAAAACGCTTCTTCACGTCCAATCTCCTTCTCGTGGGGGATTGGACTCCAAACCAGCGCGCTACTCAAATCCGGGGGGACGTCGGGCGGCGAAAAGCCTTTCTTTCTCACTATGGACCACTGCTTGATCAGGTGAACGTCTTCATGTCGTGGTCAAGTAATTTCGGACACGCCGATAGGGCATATCAGGCGGCTCGTCGCTCCGCCTCATTGGGCGAGCGGTAGCCGAGGGTGGAGTGCAGGCGCGTGGCGTTGTAGAAGGTCACGACATAGTCGGTGATGTCCAGGATGGCTTCGCCATGGTTGGCGTAATCGCGCTGCCAGACGCGCTCCATTTTCAGGTTCAGGAAGAAGCGCTCCATCACGGCATTGTCCCAGCAGTTGCCCTTGCGGCTCATGCTGGCGACCAGCTGGTGGCGAGCGAGCAGCGCACGATGGGCATCGCTGGCGTACTGACTGCCACGGTCGGAGTGCACGATCAGGCCGGGCTTGGGCGAGCGCGAGGCGATCGCCATCTGCAAGGCGTGGCAGACCAGCTCGGCCGGCATGGTCGGTGCCATGGCCCAGCCGATGATCTTGCGGGAGAACAGGTCCATGACCGCGGCGAGGTAGAGCCAGCCGCGACGGGTACGCACGTAGGTGATATCGGAGGTCCAGGCCTGGTTGGGCGCGCTGGGGTGAAACTGACGGTTGAGCACGTTGTCGGCGATCGGCAGGGCATGGCGGCTATCGGTCGTGTGGATGAACTTGCGCCGCCAGCGAGCCCGCAGGCCCTGCTCGCGCATCAGGCGGCGCACGCGGTAGCGCCCCACCGGCATTCCCTGGGCATGCAGTTGCGCGCACAGCCGCCGGCTACCGTAGTTGCCGCCACTGGCGTGGAATGCGGTGACCAGCGCCGTGCTCGCGGCACAGGCCATCCGAGGGCGTCTTCGGCGTTGCCGCGCCGCATAGAAGCCCGAGCGGCTGACCTCCAGCAGTTTGCACAGGCGAGCGACATCGGCCTTCTCCGGCCACTGATCGATCACCGAATGGATCATTTCAGTTCCCGGGCGAAGAAGGCCGATGCTTTTTTTAACAGCGTGTTGTCCTCGCGCAAGCGCCGGTTCTCCGCTTCCAGCTCACGGATGCGCTGTTGCTCGGCGGTCAGAGGCTTACCCAATCCAGGGCCACCGGTCTGTTCGGCATCGTACTGGGCCAGCCATCGGCGAACCGCGCTGTCCACCAGGTTCAGATCGCCGCATACCTGGCTCACGCTCAGGCCCTGGTCGCGGATCATCTTGACCACCTGCAACTTGAAGGCGGTATCGAAGCTACGTCGTGTGTTCTTGGGCATATCGTTCCGGTCTCGTGGGGAAATCATCCCCTATCGAGGTGTCCGAAACCATTAGACCAGGACATCATTCTTCCCCACCACGGATCTTGCCGCAACTTTGACTCCTCCCTGCCGGGCTCGGTACCTCACGCTACACAATGTGTCGCCGCAGCCGGACCCAACAGCTATGGCCATCCTGGGAAGCAGGTGAAGCAGACTATCGTAGCTAGTGGAAAAACATTCATTCGAGTTAGTAACAAAGCTAATTCAGTTCTGGAATGGTCACATTACTTGTGATGCCCGCGCCGACTCCCAACAACGCGAACAAGGGCAAGGCGTAGGTGTGCGTCTTTACTCGACCGCTATTAGTGGCGCCGCTCATTTTCTAAGGGCCGTTGATGACGGCTGCACCAAGTCGCATCTGCTGTTTACAAACAGACTTTCAGCCTTGGGGTCGGGTTGATTTTCTGACGGCTCGAGAACGCGTTCGCTCGAACATATCACCGCCAGAAAACGCGGGGGGCCATGGAACCCGTTTGGCGAAAATGTGCCTGACCAAGGCGCTGATGCAATTTTCTACCGATACGCAAGACGTCGCAATGGGTCAGCATATCGATTAATGAGGAAGTAGAGTGGATCAACCCCGTTAAAGAATGATTGTGAATCCACTCCTCGCTCGGGCGTGAGCCGGGTCGATTCTCTAACTTTTCGCAAATCTACCTTACTTACCTGGCTCTTCCATCCCGGAAATCCCATACTTGAAATTCGTTTGGTGATAGTCACCGGCCGTCCTAGGCCGAGCAGGCCACGGCTTTCGCTGTACTTAACGACATCTATATGGTTTCCCTTAGGATTCTCCAGGCCGAATTTAAACCTATGCAGTATTCCATTTAGCTGATGATAAGTTACCGAGAAAACTCTCTTATCAATCTCGCGCGTGTTTCGCCGAAGCCAGTCGGCAATGAATTGAACTTCTGCATCGGGCCCGGCTTTGGCGAGTGCATTGTACCGTGCGTACTTGTCAAGTTGATCATTCGATACTTCGACTAAGAAATCCTCTATTTCACGATCAGAAATGGACGGGGTGCGCGAACATTTCGAACTAAGAAAATAGAGTGCGCACAACATGGCAGTGCGTTTATTGGCATCATGGAATGCGTGATCTTTAGCAACGCCGTACAAGAGCGTCGCGCATTTCTCCAAGGGCTTAGGCCATTTATCCCTTCCATCGTAGCCGACGAATTGACGGTATACTGCTGAGTGGAGCAACTCGACACTTTTCGGCCCGACACCACCAACTGGCTCGCTTCCGGAACCATCGGAGAAAAAATCAACAATCAGGAAATGTGCACGCAGTACAGTGTGGATTCCGAGAGTATGAGTCCCTTCATAGGGGTCCTCTCCAATAATGACCATCCAGCGCTCATATTCGTTCCGGACCGTTTGATCAGAAAATGTTATTTCCTTCGCATCCAAGGCTCACCTCATGAACACAGCAAGAGGTGATTTCTCACATCTTTGAAACCAAAAAATCGAAGTTTTAATACATCACCCGCACTTCGAATACCCACAATTCAAACAAGTCTGGCACCCATCCATCAGCACCAGGGCCTGGGTATTGCACTTGGCGCACAGGGTCGCGCCGGGCGGGAAGCCGGAGGATTCGGTTGAGGTTGTGGCGGCCTTGGCGGAAGAGCTGCCCTCACCCTGGCCCTCTCCCGTTCCGGGAGAGGGGGAAGTCAGCCTGGCGCTTACTTCAGAGTTTTTTTTTGCGGCTTGCTCGTAAGCGGCGCGCTTTTCGTTGATCAGCGCGCGGGTGGCGTCGCTCATTTCGGGGTCGTGGATCAGGCCGATCGACTTCATGTGCTGTTCGATCACGGCGCCGATCTCGGCGACGATGCTGGGCATGTAGACGCCGCCGGCCTTGAAGTAGCCGCCGCGCGGGTCGAATACGGCCTTGAGTTCCTCGACGATGAAGGTGACGTCGCCGCCCTTCCGGAATACCGCCGAGAGAATACGGGTGAGCGCCACGATCCACTGGAAGTGGTCCATGTTCTTCGAGTTGATGAAGACTTCGAAGGGGCGGCGCTGTTCGTGCTGGGTGCCGGCGTTGAGCACGATGTCGTTGACGGTGACGTACAACGCGTGTTCGAACAGCGGCGACTTGACCTTGTAGGTGGAGCCGACGAGGGTCTCGGGACGCTCCAGGCTCTCGTGCATCTGGATGACTTCGGCGCCCTTGGGCGCGGCATCCTTTATTGCTTGCGCTGCGACGACCGCGGCGGCGGCTTTCTCTTCGGTCGTGACGACCTGGTAGCCCTTGATCTTCTTTTCGATCTTGATGGTCATGTGATGTCCTGCTCTCGATCGTTGCGCGATCAGTTACGGGTGTAGGTGGTTCGCCGCGGGCCAGAACGCATTCCGGCCCGGCCGCGAGGCCGGGCCGGAAGCTTTACTTCTTACTTGCGACGGGCGCCGGCGGCCTTGCGGGCCGGCTTGCGTGCCGTCTTCTTGCTGGCAGTGGACCTCTTTACCGCCTTGGGGGCGGCTTTCTTCGCGACGGGCTTGCGCGCCGTCTTCTTGCTGGCGGCCTTTTTGGCCGTCTTCTTGAGCGACTTCCTGGCAACAGCCTTCTTTACAGCCTTGCGGACGGCGGACGCCTTCTTGGCGACGCGGCCTGCGGCTTTCTTGGCCTTACGGGCGGTCTTCGCACTTGCGCCCTTACGAATGCCGGCTGCTTTCTTGGCGACCTTGCGGGCGACCTTCTTCACCGCCTTCTTGGCCGACACCTTGCGGGCGGTCTTCTTGCCGGCGGCCTTCTTCACGGCCTTTTTGGTCGCTTTCTTGGCGGCTGCCTTCTTGGCCGGAGCCTTCTTGGCAGCTGCTTTCTTGGCGGTCTTCTTCACGGCTTTCTTTGCAGAAGCCTTCTTGGCGACTTTCTTCGCAGCCTTCTTGGGGGCGGCGACCGGTTCGGCTGCAGCAGCGGCCTTCTTCGCCGGAGCCTTCTTCGCAGCCTTGCGAGCCTTACGGACGGGCTTGGCGGCGACGGGCGCGGCGGAGGTCTCTTCCGTTACCGGGGAGACCATGGAATCGAGAACCGGCACTTCGGATTCGACAACCTGATTTTCATTCGACATAACTATTTCCCTCTCAGCGGGGTCAGAACTTACCGTAATACCCTTCCTTCAAAGCATCGAACAGGTTGGCCGCGGTGTGCATTTCACCGTCGTATTCCACCTGCTCATTGCCTTTCAGTTCGACAACGCTACCGTCTTCCAACTCGAAGCGGTAGAGGGTGTTCTCAAGATCCGATTCCTTGACCAGCACACCCTGGAACGCGGCAGGGTTGAAACGGAAGGTCGTGCAACCCTTCAAACCCTGTTTATAGGCGTAAAAATAGATGTCTTTGAAGTCTTCGTAAGGGTAATCGGTCGGCACGTTCGCGGTCTTGGAGATCGACGAGTCGATCCACTTCTGCGAGGCGGCCTGGATGTCGACGTGCTCTTTCGGGCTGATGTCGTCGGCCGAAACGAAGTAATCGGGCAGCTTCGCCTTCGGGTCGTCGGAGAACGGCATGGCCTCGCCGTTGATCAGCGCGCGGTAGGCGAGCAGCTCATAGCTGAAGACCTCGACCTTCTCCTTGGACTTCTTGCCCTCGCGGATGACGTTGCGCGAATAGTGGTGGGCGAAGCTCGGCTCGATGCCGTTGGAGGCGTTGTTGGCGATGCTGAGCGAGATGGTGCCGGTCGGCGCGATCGAGGAATGATGGGTGAAGCGCGCGCCGGTTTCGGCCAGGGCCTCGACCAGGTGGGGGGCCACTTCGGCCACCCGCTGCATGTAGCGGGAGTACTTCGCGTGCAGCACGCTGCCGGGGATGGCATCGCCGACCTTGTAGCCGTCGCGGACCATTTCCGGGCGCTTGCGCAGCATGTCGCCGGTGACGGTGTAGTCGGCGGCCAGGACCGGGGCCGGGCCCTTTTCCTTGGCCAGCTCCAGCGCCACTTCCCAGCCGGCGACGGCCATCTCGCGGGAGACGTCCTCGGTGAATTCCACGGCGTCGGCGGTGCCGTAGCGCATCTTGAGCATGGTCAGCGTGGAGCCGAGCCCCAGGAAGCCCATGCCATGGCGGCGCTTGGACATGATCTCGTGGCGCTGCTGCTCGAGCGGCAGGCCGTTGATCTCGACCACGTTGTCGAGCATGCGGGTGAACACGCGGACCACTTCACGGTACTCGTCCCAGTCGAACCGGGCCTTGGGGCCGAACGGGTCGCGGACGAAGACGGTGAGGTTGATCGAGCCGAGCAGGCAGGAGCCGTAGGGGGGGAGTGGCTGCTCGCCGCAGTTGTGCGCGTGCAGGCCGTTGGCGTCGAAGGTGTTGATGCCCGGGACCTGGACGTCGTAGACGGCTTCGATGCCGTCGGCTTCGATGGTGGCTACGGTGGCGGTGAAGCGTTCGGCGCCCACAACCCGACCTTCTTTGGCGGCCGCAGGCGATCGAGCTTGTCCTGCTCGTCGCAGTTGGCAAAGCCGATCGAACGTGCTGAAGAGCCGGCGATGACCAGTTCGTGCTGCCTGGATGCGAGTCAGCCACGCGGCCATCGAGCGCTCCGGCCGCGCGGTTGCGATAGATGCTGGAAGCGATTCCCAGGCGCAGGAGCATGCGCTGAGCAGCTTCCGGAGGTCGGACGAGGTCAGCTGTGCCGGCCAACCGGACCTCGCGGACCATCGACCGAACCGCTCGGCGTCGAACAGGCCGCGCAGGAAGCCGCGGTGGAAGTCGCTTGAGGTCTGCTCGACCTTGCCAGTGATGGAAACATCGCCTGGGGTCATGCCGATTTCGAGGGCGAGATCCTTCAGCTTCGAGGACGCCAGACGGAATTCGCGGCGCTCGATCATTGGAAGCTGCGAAGTCACGCGCCTTGCCGATCAAGCCGGTTAAAGCTTCGGCGGCGTTGTCCATCAGCGCCCACAGGCCGCGCGCGATTTGCGCGCTCGCCGTTGGCGGCCTCCGCCGGGAAGGTAACGACCAGCACGGCCTTATCGACGCCAATCGTCGCCGTTGCCGGACCAGCAAGGCCGAGCAGGAAGCCCTCGTCGAACGTGCGGCTGCCGTTCCAGGCATTGCCCGAACGGTGGTCGTTGAGCAGCACTTCGTCACCGGGCAGCAGGTCGCCAGCGGCGCACCACTCGGTGGCCGGCTTGCCGACCCGGTTACGCGCGACCTTGCGGACGCGATGGTCCGTGGTCAGCCGCAGCGCAGTGACCCTGCTCGGTGACCAGCTTGACGACGGGCTTGGTGGCGGTAAGGAAGAAGCCTTCCGGGCCAGAAGCGTGGTCGACGCCGTCGATGCGCGCGGCGAAGGCCTTGCCGATCAGGTCGGCGACCTGCTGCGGGCCTTCGGCGGTCTGCACCCAGGTGTCGGCGGTGACGCATGGATTCGTAGCGCGGATCTGCTCGCACCACCAGTTGTTGTTCATCTCGTTGACGCGGTCGATCAGGATGAAACCGGGCTCGGCGTAGTCGTACGTCGAGACCATGATCATGTCCCACAGGTGCCGCGCACGGATGTGGCCGTAGATCTTGCAGGCAACCAGGCCGTCCTCGCGCTCCACGTAGTTTTCGTGGGTGGGCCATTCGCGCCAGACCACCTGGGTGGCGTCGGCGAGGTCGACTTCGTTCTCTTCCTTCACGTGCACCGGGAACACCAGCGGCCAGTCGCCGTCGGCTTCCACCGCGTCCATGAAGCCGTCGGTGATCAGCAGCGACAGGTTGAACTGGCGCAGCCGGCCGTCCTCGCGCTTGGCGCGGATGAATTCCTTGGCGTCCGGATGGCTGATGTCGAAGGTGCCCATCTGCGCACCGCGGCGGCCGCCGGCGGAGGAGACGGTGAAGCACATCTTGTCGTAGATATCCATGAACGACAGCGGGCCGGAGGTATGCGCGCCGGCGCCACTGACGTACGCGCCGCGCGGACGCAGCGTGGAGAATTCGTAACCGATACCGCAGCCGGCCTTCAGGGTCAGGCCCGCTTCGTGGACCTTCTCCAGGATGTCGTCCATCGAGTCGCGGATGGTGCCCGAGACGGTGCAGTTGATCGTGGAGGTGGCCGGCTTGTGCGCCAGCGCGCCGGCGTTGGAGGTGATGCGGCCGGCGGGGATGGCACCGCGGCGCAGCGACCAGAGGAAGCGCTCGTACCAGTGGGCGCGGAGCTCTTCGGTCAGTTCGACATCGGCGAGGGAGCGGGCGACG
Source organism: uncultured Gammaproteobacteria bacterium (assembly GCA_963847335.1). Taxonomy (GTDB): domain Bacteria; phylum Pseudomonadota; class Gammaproteobacteria; order Xanthomonadales; family Rhodanobacteraceae; genus Luteibacter. The sequence goes on along the minus strand of CAWJZF010000006.1, from coordinate 464,180 downwards.
CGCTGGTAGGTTTCGTCGACGCTACCGTCGACCGGCTCGCCAGACTTCGCCTTGAGGCGGTACTTCTTGTCCCAGATGTCGTACGAGGCGGGCTGCAGGGGAATGGCGGCAGAATCAAGCCCAACGGCTTGCGCACGTACTGTACTCATCGATGTGTCGTCCTCGTTCACGGCCTCTCCGGCCTGTTGTTGTTTTCACGGCGAGCTCCCTTCCAGGCACCCGCCCGGGTACCTGTAGCAACACGTCCGTTTGCTGCCGGTGCCATGCCCCCCCAGTTTCCTGGACATGCACCGTTTTGCCCCTTCCTGGGATTGTCCGCAGCACCATCACTAGGTGAGGCCTTAACCATCTAACACAAGATGTTGTGGTTGCGGACGGGGGAACCTTAGCGCCGCCGTTCATGGAAGTAAAGCGGTTTTGTGATGCGGTTACGGGGTGGTTGGGTGGTGGTGACGGAGGTGTTCGCGATGTGGCTTGAAAGATGGGGGGAAGGTTGGGTTTTTCGTTTTTGGTGTTCTGGTTTTTGGGGTTGGGGGGATGGGTCAGGTGATGGCGGTGTAGGTCGTGTGGACCTTACTCGGTTGGGATCGCAGGGGTGGGTGGGATCTGGTGGTGATTGGTTTCTGGTGGGTGCGGAGGCTGTTGGGGTTGGCTCCGTGTGTTGCGGTTTCGCGATCGTGTCGGCGCCACTGGCGCCGTGGTTTCGACCCCTGCCGGGGCCGACCTACCTCTCTCAACTTGTCCAAAAGTTGAAAAAAACGACACCCCAATCGCGTGCCCTGCTGCGCGGGTGCGGTCGGGTCGGCCGGGGTTTGCGGCAGGACTTCCATGTCCTGTCGCAAACGGTCGGCATCCATGCCTCCCCCCGCTTCGCGGGCCTTTTCGTCCGACCCGACCTCACGCTCAAAGGGGCCCCGGGTGGAGCTAAGAGCCGGCTGATCGCCGTGTGTTTTACTGGATGATTCGCGCCTGCGGCGCTCACCCTTCGGGCCAGCTTCGCTGTTCTTGGTCGCTACGCTCCCGGCGTCCAGCCTTCGCTGGGATGACGGTGAGGGGTGTGGGTGGCGCGCTTTGGTCTTCGCTCTGCTCGTCATCCCAGCGCAGGCTGGACGGGGCGTAGCGCCAATGACGTGAGCGGGTGGCGCCGCAGGTGGATCCAGTGGCGTCAGTGGTCGGTGGTCGCCACTGGGTTCCGGCCTGCGCCGGAATGACGGTGAGGGGTGTGGGTGGCGCGCTTTGCTCTTCGCTCTTGCTCGTCATCCCAGCGAACGTGTTCGGACCGAGGACATCGGTTACACCGTTGCCGTCATCCAGGCGGCCCGACGGGTGAGCGGCCTGGGCGTGGGTTGCCCCTGGCGAGGCGGCTGTGGTCGGTTTGCGGGGTGCGTATCGTTGGATAGCGCGACGGCGTCACCTTGCTGAACAACGTTGCAGGTGCATGGGCGGGCCCCTACAGACATAATTGCCGACTATTGCATCCTGCTCCCGCTGCCCGAGGTCTTTAGCGTCCATGTCTTTTCGCCTTGCACGTCTGTTTTCTCTCACGCTGCTGACCCTCAGCGCCTCGACCACCCTGCTGGCCGCCGCGCCGGCCACTGGCCCGACCCTGATCTGGCGCGGCGATATCACCACCGCGCGTGGCGTGATGGTGGAAGCGGCCAAGATGTGGGAGAAGTCGGGCAAGGGCAAGATCGAGATGCAGCCGTTCAATACGGCCTCGGGTATCGATGCGGTGAACAAGGGCACGGCCGATATCGCCGGTAGCGCGCGCGCCGGTACGGGTCCGGCGGAGGCCTCGCTGACCTTCACCCCGGTCGCATGGGATGCGCTGGTGATGATCACCTACCCGTCGAACCCGGTCAGCAACATCTCCATGAAGCAGTTGCACGACATCTACTTCGGCAAGATCACCAACTGGAAGGAACTGGGCGGCGCCGATCAGCCGATCAACCTGTACGCGGTGGCCAGCCCGGCCGACGGCGTGGAGTTCAGCCTGCGTCGCCTGCTGTTCGGGCGCGGCAACCAGCCGGTGGCGGCACCGCGCCTGTATGTGAACGTGTCCAAGCTCGAAGAGGGCGTGACCCTGGACCGCAACGGCCTGGGCGCGACCACGCTGGCTGGCGTGGCGGGCAACTCGAAGGTGAAGATCCTTTCGATCGATGGCGTGGCGCCGTCGATGTCCACGGTGGGTAGCGGCGCCTATGCGCTGTACACGCCGATCTACCTGGTCACCCGCTCGGACAGCCCGAAGGCGGAGCAGATCAAGGCATTCCTGGATATGGCCGTGAGCGCGCAGGCTGCTGCCCTGCTCCGTTCGCATAGCCTGCTGCCGTATGCCGAAGGCGCCAACCTGGCCGCCGCCGATGCGTCGCGCCGCGCGACGATCGCCTCCACCGTCGGCACCCGCGCCAATGTCGGCGAGCCGATGACGGCCGCACCGGCCGCCGCTCCGACGCTGGCCGCGGCCGCGCCGTTGCCCGGTCCGCAGGTGCCGAAGAAGCCCGGTGCCAAGGCTGCCGCCGCGAAGTCGGGCGTGAGCGCCGGCGTCGCCTCCTCGGCCGCCGAATCGCAGTTCGCCAAGGTCACCAGCGGCGTGGTCACCACCGCGCATGCCGGTTTCGCCGGCATCCTTGCCGATGCGATCACCGTGTCCGACCAGGCCGCGCGTGGCGGCAAGTTCGCCAAGGTCACCGGCGATGCCGTGGTCGTGCGCGGCAAGCCGACCGCCAAGCCGGTCGCGAATCCCGTCACGAAGCCAGCCGACAGCAGCGAGAAGCCGTCGCAGAAGATCGACGTGGCGCCGAAGTCCGCCGCGGTCGAGCCGAAGGCCAGGGCCAGGGTGGTCGAGGCCAGGATCAAGGCACCGGTCGCCTCGCGCAGCTACACCGTCGCCCAGGGCGACACGCTGTACTCGATCGCGCGCAAGCACTCGGTGGATATCGCCCAAGTGCGCAAGTTGAATGGCCTGAAGAGCGACAACGTGAAGCTGGGCCAGGTGCTGAAGCTCAGCGCCTCGCGCTGAGCCTCGCGTGCGGATTCTTGCCTTATCGCTGGACCTCGATGACACGCTATGGCCGGTCGCCCCGGCCCTGGCGCATGCCGAGCAGTGCATCGACGACTGGCTGCGCGAGCACCATCCGGCGGTAGCCAGCGCCTGGCCGATCGAGGCCATGCGCGAGCTGCGCGCTGAGGTCGCCGCCGAGCGCACCGACCTTTCCCACGACTTCACCGAACAGCGCAAGCTGACCCTGGCCCGCGCCTTCGCCGCCTGCGGCATCACCGAGGCGCCGGTCGACGAGGGCTGGAAGATCTACTTCGCCGCGCGCAACCGCGTGGAGCTCTACCCCGATTCGCTGGCCGCACTGGAACGCATCGTGGCGCGGGTGCCGGTGGTGAGCATCTCCAACGGCAATGCCGACCTGGAAACCATCGGCCTCGGCCATCTGTTCCGCGAGCGGATCAACGCCAGCGGCGTGGGCGTCGCCAAGCCGGACCCGGGCATCTTCCGCGCCGCCTGCGAGCGGATAGGTATTCCGGCGGCCAACATGCTGCATGTCGGCGACGACCCGGAGCTGGATGTGCTCGGCGCACAACGCGCCGGCCTGCGCGCCGGCTGGTTGAACCGGGACGGCCACACCTGGCCGTACTCGCAAAAACCCGACCTCGAGTTCCCGGACATGACCGCGCTGGCGGATTGGATCGAGGCACTTTAACAAAGCGTCTCAAACACCAGGGCAAATACAGCGCGCCGCCGGGTCCACCGCTATCATTCGCAAACGGTGGACGATCGACGGCCATCGGATCATGGAGGTTCCATGCCCTCGCTCATTGAACGTAAAACCGGCGACCGCCACAGCATCGCCATCGAAACCACCGATCCCAACCTCCTGGCCACGAGTCGCCGCGGGCTGGATGCTGTGCAGAAGCGCTGGCTGGACGCGAACAACTTCGACGCCGCTCCGGGCACCGTCGCCATCATTCCCGACGCCAAAGGCGGCATCGCCCGCGTGCTGGTCGGCGTGGATCGCAACGACACGCTCGGCGCCATCGGCGGCCTGCCCTATCGCCTGCCGCTGGGCCGTTATCACCTGGCCGACGGCGGCGCGCTCGCCGACAACGCACAGGCCGCGCTCGGCTGGGCGATGGGCGCGTACTGGTTCCAGCGCTATCGCAAGGCACCGCGCGCGCCGGCGGAACTGGCGCTGGACGCGGCAACGCTGAAGACCTTGTTGCCACTGGCCGAGGCCACCGCCGAAGTGCGCGACCTGATCAATACGCCCACCGAGGACATGGGCCCGGCCGATCTTTCCGCCGCGATCCGCGCGCACGCGAAGACGTACAAGGCGAAGGTGCGCGAGTGGGTCGGCGACGAACTGCTGAAGGCGAACTTCCCCACCATCCACGCCGTGGGCCGGGCAAGCCATCGTCCGCCGCGGATGATCGAGCTGACCTGGGGCAAGAAAGGCGACCCGAAGCTCGTCCTCGTCGGCAAGGGCGTCTGCTTCGATACCGGTGGCCTGGACCTGAAACCGGCCGACGGCATGCGCTGGATGAAGAAGGACATGGGCGGCGCCGCGCACGCGATCGCCCTGGCTGGCCTGATCATGCGCGCGAAGCTGCCCGTGCAGCTGACCTTGCTGGTGCCGGCCGTCGAGAACGCGATCAGCGGCAATGCGATGCGCCCGGGCGAGGTGGTGACCACGCGCGCCGGGCTCACCGTGGAGATCGACAACACCGACGCCGAAGGTCGCCTGGTGCTGTGCGATGCGCTGGCTTATGCAAGCGAGCAGCAGCCGGACCTGATCGTGGATTTCGCCACGTTGACGGGTGCGGCGCGCGTGGCGCTGGGGCCTGACCTGCCGGTGCTGTTCGCCAACCGCGACGATATCGCCGACAAGGTGATTGCCGAGGGGCGCCGCGTGGCCGATCCCTTGTGGCGGTTGCCGTTGTGGCGGCCGTACCGGCGGATGCTCGATTCGTATGTCGCGGACTTCGCGAACGCGGGGCCGTCGCGGCATGCGGGGGCGATTACCGCTGCGTTGTACCTGGAGCGGTTCGTGCCGGAGACGATCGCGTGGATGCACCTGGATACGTATTCGTGGAATGACAGTGATCGGCCGGGGAAGCCTCGGGGGGGTGAGGCGCAGGGATTGCGGGCGTTCTTTGCGTTTTTGGCGCAGCGGTATTCTTGACGTTTTTTCCCTTCTCCCGGAGGGGAAGGTGACCGCAGGGCGCTCTTCGCTGTTGCTGTGTTTTGGCGATCGTGTCGGCGCCTATGGCGCCGTGTTTCGTCCGCTGCCGCGGCCGACCTACCTCTCTTTTTGCTTGTCCAAAAAGAGACGTAGGCGAGAGAAAAACGACACCCCAATCGCGTGCCCCGCTGCGCGGGTGGCGGGGCCGGGTGGAGCGAGCGGCTGATCGCCGTGTGTTTACGGATGCCTGGACCAGCTTCGCTGTACGGTCGCTACGCTCCCGGCGTCCAGCCTTCGCTGGGATGACGGTGAGGGGTGTGGGTGGTGCGCTTTGGTCTTCGCTCTGCCGTCATCCCGCGTAGCTGGGATCCAGTGGCGTCAGTGGTCGTCGCCACGGATCCGGCCTGCACCGGCTGCGGTGAGGGGTGCGCGCGGGTCTTCGCTCTGCTCGTCATCCCAGCGCAGGCTGGGATCCGCGGCGTCAGTGGTCTGTCGCCACTGGATCCCGGCCTGCGCCGGAATGACGGTGAGGGGTGTGGGTGGCGCGCTTTGCTTTGCGCTTTGCTCTTGGCGCTTGGCGCTTGGCGCTCTTCGCCCTATCCAGCGCAGGCTGGTCGCCACTGGATTCCGGCCTGCGCCGGAATGACGGTGAGGGGTGTGGGTGGCGCGCTTTGCTCTTCGCTCTTCGCTCTTGATCGTCATCCCAGCGCAGGCTGGACGCCGGGAGCGTAGCGACCAAGAACAGCGAAGCTGGCCCGAAGGGTGAGCGCCGTAGGTGCGAATCATCCAGTGAAGACACGGCGCGCAGCGCAACCGCTTAAACGGTGCGTGGCGCCTCGACCGGCGGCACGCGCCTCGGATGCTGCTCTAGGCTTTCTTTGCGGCGGTATCCGCAACGGCGATCTGTACGCTGTCGCCGTCGTTCAGGCCATCGGGCGGGCTCTGGATGACGCGGTCGCCGGGGGCGAGGCCTGAGCCGATTTGTACGGTGCTGCCGTAGTCGCGCACGATGGTCACCTGTTTGAAGGCGACCTTGTTGTCGCTGCCGACGACGGCCACGCGCAGGCCCTTGTCGTCGAAGACCAGGGCGCTGGCGGGTACGCGCAGGGCGTTGGCGTCGGACGGCAGGTCGAAATGCACGCTGGCGAAGCTGCCGGGGAGGAGCTTGCCGTCGCTGTTGTCGATCGAGAGCTGGACCAGGGTCGTACCGGAGATGGAGGCCACTGCCTGGGCCGAGGCTTCGACGCGTGCGGTGAAGATCTGGCCCGGACGCTCCGGCACCTTCACCCTCGCGGTCATGCCGGGCACGATCGAGGGCACGTTGGCCTGGGGGACCTGCACGTACATGCGCAGGCGATGGGTGTCGGAGATCTCGAACAGTTCGACGCCGGTGCCGCCTTCATTGATCAGCGCGCCGACATCGGTCGAGCGTGCGGTGACCACGCCGTCGAACGGCGCGACGATGCGGGCGAAGGTTTTCTCCGCTTCCATGTGCGCGAGGTTGGCGCGCTCGGAATTGGTCGTCGCTTCTTTCGCGGCGAGGTCGCCGGTCTTCTCGTCGACGTCCTGCTTGGCCACCGCGCCGGAGGGCAGCAAGGCGACCCAGCGCTTGGCGGTGGCGGCGGAGAGCTGTTCGTTGGCGATGGCGGTGGCCAGGTCCGCACGGGCCTGGGCCAACTGCTGGTCGAGGTCGGGTGTCTCGATCACGGCAAGCAACTGACCGGCCTTGACCGGCGTGCCGATGTCGGCCTGCCACGACTTCAGGTAGCCGCTGACCCGGGCGAAGATCGGTGCCTTCGTGTAAGCCTCCAGGCGGCCGGGCAGTTCGAGCGCGCCGGCGTCGTTGGCCTGCGGCGGCGCGATGGCCACCGTCGGCACGGTCTGCGCATCGGTCCATGTACGCAGATGCCTGGCATCGGAGGCGCGCGTGGCCACGCCGGCAACGACGATCGCGAAGATCACGATCAGGGCGATCAGGCCGATCAGCCCAAGGCGGCGCGGCCGGGACGACGGGTTTACCGGTGAGTTAGACGACATGGACGGGATCTCGGGAAACGTTGGCCAACGAAGCCGCGGAACCGCGGCGGCCATGGATGATGCTGAAAACGATGGGAACGAAGAGCAGGGTCGCCGTCGTGGCGAAGATCAGGCCGCCGATCACGGCGCGGCCGAGCGGCGCGTTCTGCTCGCCGCCCTCGCCCAGGCCGAGCGCCATCGGCGCCATGCCGATGATCATCGCCAGCGCGGTCATCAGCACCGGACGGAAGCGGATGAAGCCGGCTTCCAGCGCGGCCTGCGACCGCGTCGCCGTGCTCGGCGAGCCGCTCGCGGCAGAAGCTGACCACCAGGATCGAGTTGGCCGTGGCCACGCCCATGCACATGATCGCACCGGTCAGCGCGGGCACCGACAGCGTGGTGTGCGTGGCGAACAGCATCCAGACGATGCCGGCGAGCGCGGCGGGCAGCGCGGTGACGATCACGAACGGATCGCTCCAGGACTGGAAGTTGACCACGATCAGCAGGTAGATCAGCACGATCGCGCCGAGCAGGCCGAACAGCAGGCCGGAGAAGGCGCTGTTCATGGTCTGTACCTGGCCGAGCAGCGCGGTGGTCGTAGCCCTTCGGCAGGTACTTGGCATTGGCCGCGAGGATCTTGTTGGATGTCGGTGGCCACACCGCCGAGGTCGCGATCCTGCGTGGTCGCGTAGATCTCGACCATCGGCTGGATGTTGTACTGGCTGACCACGGCATTGCTGCTGAAGCGATTGATCCTGGCCAGGCCGCCAAGCATCTGCGAGGTGCCGCCGGCGCCCGGCGGTGATCGGCACGTTCTGCAGCGAGGCCAGCGAGTCCAGGCTGTACTGCGGCGTCTGGATCACGATCGGGTAGGAAACGCCGGTTGCCGGGTTCAACCAGAAGGTCGGTGCGACCTGGCTGGAGCCGGCGAGGTTCACGACCGAGGCTGTTGGTCACGTCGCGCTCGGTGATGCCGAGCAGCTGTGCGCTGCGTTGCGATCGACATCGACGGTGAAGCCGGGGTTCGCCTGCGACTGCTGGATGCGCGCATCGGCGATGCCGGGAATGCGGCGGATCTCGCGCAGCATGCGGTCCGCATAGGTGAAGTTGGCCGGCAGGTTGTTGCCGCGGATCTGCAGGTCGATCGGCGCCGGCGAGCCGAAGTTCAGGATCTGGCTGATGATGTCCGCCGGCGGGAAGGAGAACACCGTGCCGGGGAATTCACGCGGCAGCTTCTCGCGCAGTTCGCGCACGTATTCGGCGGTCGGGCGATGGCCTTCGTTCAGCGCGATCTGGATGTCGCCGTCCTGCGCGCCGATCGTGCCGGTATTGTTGTAGGCCGTGTTGATGCCGCTGATCGGCAGGCCGATGTTGTCGACGATGGTGCCAAGCTCGCGTGCCGGGATGATCCGCGTCACCGCCGACTGCGACGTCGGCGAAGATCTGCGCGCTCTGCTCCACGCGCGTGCCGACCGGCGCGCGCACATGCATCAGGATCTGGCCGCCGTCGACCGCGGGGAAGAAGTTGCGGCCGAGCAACGGCACCAGGGCGAAGGACAGCACCACGAAGGCAAGGAAGCCGGTGACGAAGACGCTTCGTGTGTTCCAGCGCCAGGCCGAGGAGGCCGTGGTAGCTGTCGCGGACGCGCTCGAAGCTGGCCTCGAAGCCGCGCTGGAAACGCACCAGCGGATTCCTCGACGGCGGCAGTGCCTGGTCGGTGCCGTGCTCGTCGGTGTGCGGCGCATGCGGGTGCAGCAGGTACTTCGCCATCGTCGGCACCAGGGTGCGCGACAGGATGAACGAGGCGATCATCGCGAACATCACCGCTTCGGCCATCGGCACGAACAGGAAGCGGGCGACGCCGTCCAGGAAGAACATCGGCACGAACACGATACAGATGCACAGCAGCGAGACGAAGGCCGGCGTGACGATCTGCGCCGCGCCGTCGAGGATCGCGGTCTCGACGTCCTTGCCCTGCTCCAGGTGCCAGTTGATGTTCTCGATGGTCACCGTCGCGTCGTCGACGAGGATGCCGACGGCGAGCGCCAGGCCGCCGAGGGTCATGATGTTCAGGGTCTCGCCGATCGCCGACAGCGCGATGATCGAGCCCAGGATCGCCAGCGGGATCGACATCGCGATGATCACCGTCGAGCGCCAGCTGCCGAGGAAGAGCAGGATCATCAGGCTGGTCAGCGCCGCCGCGATCACGCCCTCGCGGGCCACGCCGCTGATGGCCGCGCTGCACGAACAGCGACTGGTCGCCGATCGGCGCGATCTTCAGGGCATCGGGCAGGGAGTCCTTGCCATCGATGACCTTCTGCTTGATCCCCGCGATGATCGCCAGCGTCGATGCCGAACCGTTCTTCAGCACCGTCATCAGTACCGAGCGGTTGCCGTCGACGTGCACGATATTGGTCTGCGGCGGGTTGCCGTCGCGCACGTGGGCGACGTCGCGCGATGTAGATCGTGGTGCCGTTGACGGTCTTGATCGGCAGGTCGCGCAAGGTCGTCGATCGCCGAGGGCGCGTTGTTCAGCTGGAGCGTGTATTCGTAGTTGCCGATCTTCTGCGTGCCGACCGGCACGATCAGGTTCTGCGCGGCCAGCGCATTGGCCACGTCCTGGCCGGACAGGCCGCGCGACTGCAGCGCCGCCGGGTCGAGGTCGATCTGCACCTGGCGCGTCTTGCCGCCGTACGGGTACGGAATCGAGGCGCCGGCCACCGTGGTCAGCATCGGGCGCACCGCGTTGATGCCGAGGTCGCCGAGATTCTGTTCGGTCAGCCCCTTGCCGGACAGCGCCAGCTGGATGATCGGCACGGTCGACGCGTTGTAGTTGAGGATCAGCGGCGGCGTGGTGCCGGCCGGCAGCTGCTTGCAGCTGGGTCTGCGCGACCGCCGTCACCTGTGCGTTCGCGGTGCGGATATCGACGCGTCGGCTGGAAGAAGATCTTGATGACGCCGAAGCCGTTGATCGAGGTCGCCTCGATGTGCTCGACGTCGTTGACCGTCGTGGTCAGCACGCGCTCGAATGGCGAGGATGATACGCCCGGCCATCTGGTCCGGCGGCAGGCCCGTGTACTGCCAGACGACGCTGATCACCGGGATGCGGATGTCCGGAAAGATGTCCGTCGGCGTGCGCATCGCCATGAGCGGACCGATCAGCATGATCAGCAGCGCGAGGACGACGAATGTATACGGTCGCGTAAGAGCGATCCGGACAATACCGATCATGGGGATTCCGAGTGAATAGTGCTTCGCGCAAATTTTCTCATGCGCGATGCCGCAGCAGCTATGAAGATAATTTCACCCGGGTTTCACCCTCGCCTTCGGGCGAAGTCGAACGCCTTCAGTAGCAGCGAAGAATCAGCCGGGCGCCGTTATCGGCCCCGCCGACGTCCAGCGTATAGCCGTGCAGACGGGCGATCGCGCTGACGATGCTCAGGCCCAGGCCGGAGCCAGGCGTGCTGCGACTGTTGTCGCCGCGGTAGAAGCGGCGCGTCACCGCGTCGCGTTCGCCGACCGGGATGCCCGGACCGCTGTCCAGGACCTCGATGACCGGGCCGCCCATTTCCATGCGCGCGGACAGCACGATGCGGCCGCCATCCGGGGTGAACTTCAGGGCATTGCCGACCAGGTTGGCCAGGGCTTCGAACAGCAGGTGGGGATCGCCGCGCAGCGGCTTCAGGTCGCCACCCACGACCAGCTCGAAATGCTGATCGCGATCCTCGGCCAGCGGCGCGTAGAAATCGTGAACCTGCTGCACCACGCCAGCCACGTCGACGGCGCCGAAACAGGCGCTGCGCTGACGGTCCTCGAGTTCGGAGATACGCAGCAAGGCACGAAAACGCGTCATCAGCGAATCGACGTCGGCCACGCAGGCGTCGAGCAGGGCTGCCTCGGGCTGCTCGCCGAGCTGTTGCTGCGCGCGATAAAGCCGCGTGCGCAGCCGGGTCAGCGGCGTGCGCAGATCGTGGGCGATGTTGTCGCAGACGCCCTTGACCTCACCCATCAGTCGCTCGATCTCGCCGAGCATCGTGTTGACGATGCCGGCGAGCACATCCAGCTCGTCGCCGCGGCGGCTAACCGGCAGCCGTTGCGACAGATCGCCCTGGCGGATCGGTTCGGTCGCCTTCTGGATCGCGCGGATACGCCTCGCCGGCCCCCGCGCGATCAGGATGCCGCCAAGCAGGCCGGGCAACAGGGTCAGCGACAGGCCCCAGACCAGGCCACGCTGGATGATCACGCCGATGCCGTCGACGGTGCCGCTTTCCTTGGCCACGACCAGCCGCCGACCATCCTTGAGCGTCACCCCGACGCCACGGGCACGGGTTTCCTTGTTGGCGTTCTGCGGATCGAGCTTCGCGTGCAAGGCGTACGTCATGCCGTCCTTGAGCAGCTCCTTCGGCACGCGCTCGATATCGCCGGCGATCAGGTTGCCCCGGGCATCGAACAGGCCGACCGACATCACGCCGCGCGCATCGATGCGCGCCGCCTGGGCCACGATGTCCTCGAGGTGGGCAGGATCGCTCGCTTCCAGGTAATGCAGGCGCTGCGCCAGCAGCTGGTCGATCACCGAGGAGAGGTAGCGCGAGGTTTCCCAGTGGACGACGCCGAGCAGAATGACGCACCAGACGGCGAACAATGCGCCGTAGATCAGGATCAGCCGTGAGGTGGCCGATCGCCAGACGTCAATCAGCGGACGCAAGGATGTATCCCGAGCCACGCACGGTGCGAATCAGGGAAGGCTCGCCGGCGGCGTCGATCTTGCGGCGCAGGCGGCCGATATGCACATCGATCACGTTGGTACCCGGATCGAAATGGAAGCCCCACACGGTCTCGAAGATCATCGTCCGCGTCAGCACCTGGCCGGCATTGCGCATCAGGTATTCGAGCAGGCGGAACTCGGTGGGCAACAGGGTCAGCGGTTCGCCGCCGCGATAGGCGACGTGGCGGACCAGGTCGAGCTCGAGGTCGCCCACGCGCAGGCGCGGGTTGTCCGTGGCGACCTGGCGCCGACGCAGCAGCACTTCGGCGCGGGCCGACATTTCATCGGGCGCGAAGGGCTTGGTCAGGTAGTCGTCGCCGCCGGCGCGCAGGCCGCGCACGCGATCGTCGACGTCGCTGAGCGCGCTGATCATCAGCACCGGCGTCTCGACCCGCTTCTTGCGCAGGGCGGCGATCACATCGATGCCGTCCATGCCGGGCAGCATCCGGTCGAGGGTGATCAGGTCGTAATCCGGATCCATGCCGCGAACGAGGCCGGCATGGCCGTCGGCGACCCACTCGGCATTCATGCCGTGGACGGCCAGTTCGGCGACGATCTCGCGGGCGGTGACTTCGTCGTCTTCGATGACGAGAACCTTGGGCATGTTCGTTCGCTCTGACGTATGACGGGGGAAAACGGGAAAACCCCCGGGTCGCCCCGGGGGTCTGTCCGATACCGCATCCTAGCGCAGGAAACGCAGTGCTTGCTTAGGCAGCAATCGCGCCGCGCATTTTCTTCATGGCGTTTGCCTCGATCTGGCGGATGCGTTCGGCGGAAACGCCGTACTCGTCGGCCAGGTCCTGCAGGGTCGCCTTGTTGTCTTCGTTCAACCAGCGGCGCTGGATGATGTCGCGCGAGCGATCGTCCAGGTTGCCCAGGGCCGAGCTCAGGGCGCCCATCTGGTTGTTGCTGGCGTCCTCGTCGGCGACGTTGTCGTACGGGTCGGCGCCCTCGTCCACCAGGAACGCGGCCGGTGCCGGCTTGTCGTCATCGTCCGCGTCGGCCGGTGCCTCGAAGCCGATGTCACGGCCCGACAGGCGCGATTCCATCTCGCGTACCGTCGCTTCGGGCACGCCAAGATCCCTGGCGACCGTGCGCACTTCCTCGGCATTCATCCAGCCCAGGCGCTTCTTGTTGCGGCGCAGGTTGAAGAACAGCTTGCGCTGCGCCTTGGTCGTGGCGACCTTGACGATGCGCCAGTTGCGCAGGATGAACTCGTGCATTTCGGCACGGATCCAGTGCACCGCGAAACTCACCAGACGCACACCCTGGTCCGGGTCGAAACGCTTGACCGCCTTCATCAGGCCGATGTTGCCTTCCTGGATCAGGTCGGACAGCTGCAGGCCGTAGCCGTTATAGCCGCGGGCCACATGAACGACGAAACGCAGGTGCGACATGACCAGCTGCTTCGCGGCATTCAGGTCGGTCGTCTCGGTAAAGCGGCGCGCCAGCGCCTGCTCCTCGTCCAGGGTGAGCACCGGGATGCGATGCACAGCCGAGATGTAAGAGTCCAGACTGCCAACGACGCTGGGAACCCCGAAGTTGCGGGTGGCCAATGCTTGGGACATGTGTGGAACCTCCAAAAATTCTTGGGTCAGATTAGCACTCCCGTAGTGGGAGTGCTAAGCCCGGGGAAGGTTCCCCGGCTTAACTGTACGCAATAGTACAGAAATACCCCGAGGATGTCCAGACAGGTATCGCAAACATTCAGCCGGCAGGCAGGTCGGCCCGCGCCGGCAGGGACCAGTCGATCGGATCAAGCCCATGTTCCACAAGGAATTCGTTGGCTTTGCCGAAGTGGCCGCAACCGATAAAACCACGGTGTGCCGAGAGGGGAGATGGGTGCACGGAGCGCAGCACGCAATGCCTGGCGGTGTCGATCAGGGCACCCTTGCGCTGGGCGTAGGAGCCCCACAGCAGGAAAACCAGCCCGGTCCGCTCGCGGTTGAGGGCGTCGATCGCCGCATCGGTAAAGCCTTCCCAGCCCTTGCCCTGATGGGCGTTGGCGTTGCCCTCCTCCACCGTCAGCACGGCGTTGAGCAGGAGCACGCCACGATCCGCCCACGGCGTCAGGCAACCGTGGTCCGGCCGGCCGATGGCGAGGTCGCGCTGGATCTCCTTGAAGATATTGTCCAGCGACGGCGGCACGCGCACGCCGGGGCGTACCGAGAAACACAGGCCATGCGCCTGACCGGCGCCGTGGTACGGATCCTGGCCGAGGATGACCACGCGCACCTTCTCGAACGGGGTGTGGTCGAACGCCGCGAAGATTTCCGGGCCGGGCGGATAGATCCGCTTGCCGGCGGCCTTCTCGCCGCGCAGGAAGGTGGCCAGGGCCTGCATTTCGGGGCGTTGCAGGTAAGTCCCGATCCGCTCCTTCCAGGAGGGCTCGAGCTTGATGTCGGATCCGGTCATGCCTGTTCGGTTGTCCTGTGGCGCAGATGCTGGGCCACCCGCAACTGGAACAGCAGCTTGGTGACCAGTAGTTTTTCCTCGATCGGCTTCTCGACCAGATCGTTGGCGCCGGCACGCAGCAGGGCGGCCTGGTTGGCCGGGTTTTCGTCGCCGGTCATCACCAGCACCGGTAGCTGGCCCTTGCCGTAGCCGAAGTCGCCACGGATTTTTTCCAGCAGGTCGCCGCCGGTCAGCTCGCCCTTCAGGCTGACATCGGTCAGTACCAGTTCGGTGCCGACCTGGCCCTGGGCGCGCGCGGCTTCCAGCAGGATGATGGCGTCCTCGGCGCTGATCACGTGCTGCACGGTGAGGCCGTACTTCTCCAGCATGCGCCGGGTCGCCAGGGCGACCACGCGGCTATCCTCGACATAGAGGATATTGCCTTCGGCGCCGCCTTCGGGCCGCACGTAGCCGCGGATGAATTCGGCCAGGGCCCCGAAGCCGAGCGACTTGTCGACATAGTCGGTGACGTATTCGCCGAGCTCGCGCCGGTGCAGGCGCGCCTCGACGTCGCCGGAGACGACCACGATCGGCATATAGATCTGCGGAGCGGATTCGCGCACGTAGCGCGCCAGCGCCAGGCCGTCCATGTCCGGCAGGCGCAGCGCCACCGTGATGAAATCGACCACGCCGTGCTGCAGCTCGCTTTGCGCCTCGGCACCGGTGGCGCAGGCAACGATCTCGACATCGGGCAGTTCGGTGCGCAGCACCCGCGTAAGCAGCTGCCGCACGACCTTCGAGCCGTCCACGATCATCACCCGCGGCGATGCGCTGCCCAGACGCGATGCGACCCCCGTGTTCATCGATAGCCTCCCCAGGCCTGGCTTATTCGGCGCGCCTGAGCTGGCGCGCACTGACCAATCGTGCACCAAGCCAGCCCAGTGCTGCCGAGACGAAGGGCACAGCCACGAGCAGCCAGATCGGCAACCCACCGAAAACCACGCTGCCGTCATAGGCGGCCGTGAGCTTTTCGACAGGCGCAGCCATGACCAGTTCCAGCCCGGCGGCGATCGCCACGGCAAGCACGCCGGCGAACAGGCCGAACCATATCCCGGCGTAAAGATAAGGGCGACGGACGAAGGCGCGGCTGGCGCCCATCAGCAGCAGCACCCCGATTTCGGCCGATCGGCTCTGGATATCCACCCGAACGGTATTGCCGACCACCAGCAGGGCGGCGATGCCGAGCAGGGTCGCCAGCACCAGCACCGCCCGCGTACCGACCCCGAGCAAGGCATCCAGACGGGTCCGCCAGCTGCCGTTGTCCTGCACCACGTCGACCCCGGGCAGGCTCTTCATCGCCTCGACCAGGCTGCCGGCCGCATCGGCGGAAAGACCGGGAGCCGGCTTCACCTCGAGGACGAAGGGCAGCGGATTGTTTTCCAGCGACTGCAGGGCACCGGTGAAGCCCTGCATCTTCGCAAGTTCTTCCAGGCCGTCCCTGGGCGTGCGCACGGTCACCCCGGCGACATCGTGGCGTTCGCGCAATGCGGCGGCCGCGGTTTCCGCGCCACCGGCGTTCTGCTGGCTCTTCATGAAAACGCTGATCGACTGGTTGCGGCCGAGCGCGTCGCCCATCCGCTGCACATTGCCGAGCAGGAGATAGAACGCCAGCGGCAGGGCCAGCGCCACGCCCATCACGGCGACGGTCAGCAAGGTGCCCAGCGGACGGGCACCGAGCCGCTTCAGGCTGGCCGCCATGCTCCAGCCATGGTGCTCGCGCCAGCCGGCGAACCGCTGCGTGCCGCTGCGCCGGCTGACTTCGGGCTTGCGCACTTCGGCGTTCATACGACCTCCGTGGCGGGCACGTCGGCGACCAGCCGGCCATGGTCGAGGACGACGACGCGTTTCTTCATGCGCTTGATCAGCAAGAGGTCATGGCTGGCGATCAGTACCGTGGTGCCGACCTGCTGGAATTCGGCGAACAGCTCCATGATCTCCAGCGCCAGCTGGGGATCGAGGTTGCCGGTCGGCTCGTCGGCGATCAGTACCGCCGGCTTGCCGACGATGGCGCGGGCAATGCCGACGCGCTGCTGTTCGCCGGTCGACAAGGCGATCGGCAGCTGTTTTTCGTAGCTGAGCAGGCCAACCTTCTCCAGCGCGGCGCGCACCCGCTTGCCGCGGTCGGCCTGCGGCACGCCGGCGATCACCAGGGGCAGCTCCACATTGGCGAAGACGGTGCGGTCCAGCAGCAGGCGGTGGTCCTGGAAGACCATGCCGAGCCGGCGGCGGAGCTTGGGTATCTCGCCGCTGCGCACGGTGGCCAGGCTCTTGCCGTCCAGCGCGACCAGGCCGTGGGTCGGCCGCTCGATCATCGCCAGCAGCTTCAGCAGGGTGCTCTTACCCGCGCCGGAATGGCCGGTGACATAGGCCATCTCGCCGGCGGCGACCTCGAAAGAGAGCTCGGACAGCGCCTGGTGGCCGCCGTCGTAGCGCTTGCTGACTTGTTCGAAGCGAATCACCGGTTCACCTGGGCTGCCTGCCGTGGAGACGAAGCATAGGGCACGCGCGTGTTCTTGTGCCGCGAAATCGACGATACGCCGGCACCGTCAGTCGCGACCACCGACCACCGAGGCCACTGGATACCAGCCTGCGCTGGTATGACGAGCAAGAGCGCAGAGCACAGCGCGCGCCGCCCACTCCCCTCACCGTCATCCCGGCGCAGGCCGGGGGCCAGGGGCGACCACCGACCACTGATGCCACTGGATACCAGCCTGCGCTGGTATGACGAGCAAGAGCAGAGCGCGCGCGCCCACTCCCCTCACCGTCACCCCGGCGCAGGCCGGGGGTCCAGTGGCGACCACCGACCACCGAGGCCACTGGATACCAGCCTTCGCTGGTATGACGAGCAAGAGCAGAGCGCGGCACCCACTCCCCTCACCGTCACCCCGGCGCAGGCCGGGGTCCAGTGGCGACCACCGACCACCGAGGCCACTGGATACCAGCCTTCGCTGGTATGACGAGCAAGAGCAGAGCGCGGCGCCCACTCCCCTCACCGTCACCCCGGCGCAGGCCGGGGTCCAGTGGCGACCACCGACCACTGAGGCCACTGGATACCAGCCTTCGCTGGTATGACGAGCAAGAGCAGAGCGCGGCACCCACCCCCTCACCGTCACCCCGGCGCAGGCCGGGGTCCAGTGGCGACCACCGACCACTGATGCCACTGGATACCAGCCTTCGCTGGTATGACGAGCAAGAGCAGAGCGCGGCACCCACCCCCCTCACCGTCACCCCGGCGCAGGCCGGGGTCCAGTGGCGACCACCGACCACTGATGCCACTGGATACCGGCCTTCGCTGGTATGACGAGCTGGAGCTTACCGGCCGCCGAAGAGGCGGCTGATGCGGCGGAAGAAGCCGACCTTGGCCGGTGCCGACGACGGCTGGGTCGACTTCACCTGGACAGCGGCGACGTGGCGGGAAGGACGCTTCGACTCGTTGGCGACGGCGGGCGCCTGCTCGCGACGCGGACGACGGGCCGATTCGTTGGCGACCGGCGCGGCCTGGGCCTGGCCGTTTCCATCCTCGCGACCGCCGCGACCCTTGCCGCCGCGACGACGGCGACGCTTGCGCGGCGCATCGCCGGCCAGCTCGGCGGTGGCGGCCGGCAGTTCGGCGACGGTTTCGGCGACGACGACGGTCTTCACCGGCACCTCGGTCGACACGTTTGCCTGCGACTCGTCGCGCGGCGGGCGCGGGCTGCGCGGCGGACGCGGCGACGAGCTGCGCTCGCCCGGACGGCGCGACGAGGAGCGCGAGCCCTCCTTCGGGGGCGCGCCGCGGGTGGCGATCATGCCGCCGGTGTCGGTGTCCTCCGGCTCGTCCTGGATGCCGTCGGCGCGCGGGCGCGGCGCCGGCATCACCAGCAGCGCGGCCTCGATCGACTGGGTCGGGATCTTCTGGTTGATATAGGTCTCGATGTCCGGCAGGCCCATCGCGTACAGGTCGCAGGCGAAGCTGATCGCGTCGCCTTCGGCACCCAGGCGCGCGGTACGGCCGATGCGGTGCACGTAGTCCTCGGCGTCCTGCGGCAGGTCGTAGTTGAAGACGTGGCTGACCGCCGGGATGTGCAGGCCGCGGGCGGCGACATCGGTGGCGACCAGGATGTCGATCGAGCCTTCCTGGAAGCGCTGCAGCAGCTTCTGGCGCTTGATCTGCGGCACATCGCCGGAGATCGCGCCGACGCGGTAGTTATGCCGTTTCAGCCGGTCGGTGATGCGCTCCGCGGCGGCCTTGGTATTGACGAAGACGATGCTGCGCTCGACGCTGGTGCGCTCGAGCAGGTTCAGCAGCAGCGGCATCTTCTCTTCCTTGGACGGGAAGTAGACGACCTGGCGAACGCGATCGGCGGTGATGTTCTCGGTCTCGACGACCAGCTTCTCGGCGTTGTGCATGTGCTCGTAAGCGAGCTCGAGCACGCGGTGGCTCAAGGTCGCCGAGAACAGCAGCACCTGGCGCTGCTCGCGCGCCGGCAGGCGGCGGAAGATGAAGCGCACGTCCTTGATGAAGCCGAGGTCGAACATGCGGTCCGCCTCGTCGATCACCATCACCTCGACCGAGCCCAGGCCGAACACGTTCTGCTTGTAGTAGTCGAGCAGGCGTCCCGGGGTGGCGATGATGATGTCGCAACCGTCGCGCAGCTGCTGGCGCTGCTTGTCATAGTCGACGCCGCCGTAGATCAGGGCGCTGCGCAGGCCCGTGTGGCGGCCGATCGCCTTGGCGTCCTTCTCGATCTGGATCGCCAGCTCGCGGGTCGGCGCGATGATCAGGGCGCGCGGGTCGGCGTCCTTGCGGTCGGCGGCCGCGGGCAGGGTCAGCAGCCGGTTCATCAGGGCGACCAGGAAGGCGCAGGTCTTGCCGGTGCCGGTCTGGGCCTGGCCGGCGACATCGCGCCCGGCGAGGGCGACCGGCAGGGTCAGGGCCTGGATCGGGGTGCAGCGGCTGAAGCCGGAATCGGCCAGGCCTTGCTGGAGCAGCGGGTGCAGGTCGATGTTTTCGAAGAAGATATCGGTAAGTACGGTTTGCGACATAAGTAATCAGTTGACCGAAGAAAAGCGGCGCCAAACAGAGGCTGCCCGCCGAAGCCCCCGGCTTCTGGCCGGAGACGGTTGGAAAACGGGGCGCGGGAACGGGCCTGGCGGCGTCGCTGGAAAACCGCGTCGCCATGGGCCCCGAGGGAGCGCCGACGGTGGCTGTGCGCGGGCGCCATCCATGTGCGCCCTTGAATCGCTTGAATCGTGCCCCGAATTGCGTTGGAATGAAGTCTCGCCGCAACGGCAACCCTTCTTTCCGGTCCGACCCCGCGCTTCATGGGCCCTTGAGTGTAGCCGATGCTGGGGCACGCGGTCGTCAACCCCCTTTTACCTGCCATCCACGGAGATATCCGGTGAGCAACCTGATCACCCACGTGAGCGACGACACGCTTGAAGCGGAAGTCCTCCAGTCCGACACCCCTGTCCTGCTCGATTTCTGGGCCGAATGGTGCGGACCCTGCAAAGCCATAGCGCCGATCCTGGACGAACTTGCCGCCCAATATGAGGGCAAGCTCAGGATCGCCAAGATCAACATCGACCAGAACCAGAAAACCCCGCGCAACTACGGCGTACGGGGCATTCCGACCCTGATGGTGTTCAAGAACGGCAAGGTCGAGGCGACCCAGATCGGTGCCGTCAGCAAGGGCCAGCTGGCCCAGATGATCGACAAAGCCCTTTGATCCAGATGAACGGCAACCGGGCGCGGTGCTTTACCGCAGCTTGCGCCCGGTGCTAGATTGTCCCTGTTCGCCCCCGGGACCTCCTGTCCCGCATTCGTCGGCGACCACCCCCTCCAGTTTTTCCTTCCAACGGCGCCCCGTGAGGTTTGCCCGTGTCCGATATCGAAAGTAAAGAATCCAGCGACACCAAGCGTGCCGATGACCAGCCTGCGGTCGAGCCGCGGCCCCGTGCGACGCGTACCCGGACGGTGAAAGCCGCCGAGGCCGCGCCGCCGGCCGCCGAAGCCCCGACGCCCGCGCCGGTCGCCCGGCCACCTGTGGTCGATGCCCCGCCAACCCCCGCTCACGCTGCGCAGGCCGCGCTGCCACTCGCCCCCCAGGGCCAGGGTGGCGATAGCGCGCCGCGCCAGCACGAGTCCCGCGAGGGCAACGGCAACAGCGGCAACCCCGCGCCAAACCCCAACCAGGGCCAGGGCCAGGGTCAGCCAAATCAGGGGCAGCCGAACCAGGGCCAGCATCAGGGCCAGGGCCAGGGCGGCCAGGGCGGCGGTCAGAACGCCAATGAGCGTCGCGAGCAGCGCGACGGTCGCGGCCGTCGCCGGCGCAATGAGCGCGGTCCGGGCGGTCCGGGCGGTCCCGGTGGCCAGGGCGGCCAGGGCGGTGGTCAGCAGCAGGGCAATCGCCCGCAGCAGAACTACCCGCGCAACAACGGCTTGCCGATGGACGACGACGAGAACGCCGACGCCGGCAGCAACGATCGCCTGATCAACCTGACCGAGCTGAAGCGCAAGAACTCCATCCAACTGCTCGAATTCGCCGAATCGCTCGGCGTGCGCGAAGGCGTGGCCCGCGCCCGCAAGCAGGACGTGGTCTTCAATATCCTGAAGGCGCATGCCCGCTCCGGCGGCGGCATCTGGGCCGAAGGCGTACTCGAGATCCTCCAGGACGGCTTCGGCTTCCTGCGCTCGGCCGACGAGTCCTACCTGGCCGGTCCGGACGACATCTACGTGTCGCCCTCGCAGATCCGCCGCTTCAACCTGCGTACCGGCGACTACATCACCGGACGCGTGCGCCACCCGAAGGAAGGCGAGCGTTACTTCGCCATGCTCAAGGTCGACGACATCAACGGCGATCCGCCGGAGGCGTCGAAGAACAAGATGCTGTTCGAGAACCTCACCCCGCTGTTCCCGCGCAAGGCGTTCCGCCTCGAGCGTGGCAACGGTTCGAGCGAGGACATCACCGGACGCATCCTGGACCTGGTCGCGCCCATTGGCCGCGGTCAGCGCGGCCTGATCGTCTCGCAGCCGAAATCGGGCAAGACGATGATGCTGCAGAACATCGCCCAGGCCATCGTGCACAACCACCCCGACGCGCACCTGATCATGTTGCTGATCGACGAGCGCCCGGAAGAAGTGACCGAGATCGCCCGCAGCGTCCGCGCCGAAGTGATCTCCTCGACCTTCGACGAGCCGGCCGTGCGCCACGTGCAGGTCGCCGAGATGGTGATCGAGCGCGCCAAGCGCCTGGTCGAGCACAAGAAGGACGTGATCATCCTGCTCGACTCGATCACCCGCCTGGCCCGCGCCTACAACACCGTGATCCCGAGCTCCGGCAAGGTCCTCACCGGCGGTGTCGACGCCAACGCCCTGCAGCGCCCCAAGCGCTTCTTCGGCGCGGCCCGCAACGTCGAGGAAGGTGGCAGCCTGACCATCATCGCCACCGCGCTCACCGAGACCGGTTCGAAGATGGACGAGGTGATCTACGAGGAGTTCAAGGGCACCGGCAACATGGAAGTGCACCTGAACCGCCGTATCTCCGAGAAGCGCGTCTACCCGGCCATCGACATCAACCGCTCCGGCACCCGCCGCGAGGACCTGCTGATCGAACCGGACCTGCTCTCGAAGATCTGGATCCTGCGCAAGCTGCTCCACCCCATGGACGAACTGGCCGCGATCGAGTTCATGCTCGACAAGATGAAGAACACGAAGTCGAATGACGAGTTCTTCAATTCGATGAAGCGTTAAAGAACGATCGCCGGAAGGATCGGCCGTAAGACGGAATGCCCTCGGTAACCCGAGGGCATTTTTGCATGCGTCGACTATGCCTGTAGGCAACGGCTGCCATTGCAGCCACCGCATCGCGCAGGAGAAACGTCAACTATCGGCGGGCGCTTCGTAAGCCCTTTCCTACAGGCACTCCAGTAAAAGACTACCCGCTCCAGACTTAGGGACTACATACGCAGTCGGACACCACGACAACAATAGTCCGAACAGTCGAAAGGATATCGACCATGGACCAGCAAGTCGTTGATGTGAGCGTGCTCGCGGGAAATTCCCGCGTTCATCGTGATGAAAACTCCGACATCGTGATCGAGGCCCAGCTGAAAGCCTTCGATGCGGCACTGCGGTTCGCCAGGCAGCGCCTGGACGAACATGGCCAACTGCCCAGGCTATCCGTGGCATTCGACCATCGAGGGATCTTCCGCCTGCAATTCCTGGCAAAGAATCTCTCCCACGGGCAAAAACGGCATCCTCGCCTGAGCCACCTTGCTCCCTCGATACAGCAGGTCTTCCTTCCCCTTGCCGAAGAGCACCGGATTCCACTCAGTGAAATCCGTGCCATCCACGAGGATTCGGCCAGGCAGCACCTCGTGCACACCCTCGCAACCGTCGGCGTCCCCGAGATGATCAAGCGGAGAATGCTGACCGACATGCCAGATGAAAAATCGCGGCCTGACGACACGGGTCACGAGGCACCGGTCCAGAAGCTCACCTGCGCGGCCATTACCAAGGAATATTTCGAGAGCGCCGCAGGCGAGCAGCGACAGCAAGGCACCGTCCTGGAGGTTTTCTTCGAAGACAGCGCCTGGTCGAGGAGCCTGGCCTATGTGCGGGGACTCCAGCTCAGCCATCTGCTTGGCGTTCGCGCCGACATCCGCCTCAATCTCGTGGATGAGGCAGGCACAGTGAGTAAAGGTGAGCTCATCCCATCCCGCCCCATGTCTTTGCCCATCAAGGAAGATCGCCATGTACAACCCGGATCGTCCGAAATACCTGGATAACAACGCGACAACGGCACTGGACCCCGAAGCGCTCCGGGCGATGATGACCCATCTCACCCACGCTTATGGCAATGCTTCCAGCACGGGACATGCATTCGGGTGGCAAGCGAATGATGCGGTCGAGGAGGCACGCAAGGCCATAGCCACCGCGATCAATGCCGTGAGCGCGACCGATATCGTCTTTACTTCCGGCGCGACCGAGTCCATCAATCTTGCCATGCCAGGTCTCCGGCACCATCGTGAACCAGGCCATGTCGTCACCTCGGCTATCGAGCACAAGGCCGTCCTGGACTGCGGTGCAAGGCTTGCGTCCATAGGGACGAAAGTGACCTATGTAGCACCGCAAGATGACGGCGTCGTTTCTCCCGAGGCCATCTCCCAGGCCATAAGAGACGACACCCGCCTCATCTCCATCATGGCCGCGAACAACGAGATCGGCACCCTGCAAAGACTTGAGGAGATCGGCGCGATCTGCCAGGCGCGCGGCATCCTCTTCCATACCGACGCAACGCAATTGCTCGGTAAGGAAGTGTTCGATGTGCAGCGCATGCACATCGACATGGCTTCATTCTCCGCGCACAAGATATATGGCCCGATGGGCGTGGGTGCGCTCTAGATGAATTCACGCGACCCGCGGATCACGCTGTCCCCACTCATCGTCGGTGGGGGACAAGAGCGGGGACTGCGCTCCGGCACCCTCAACGTCGCGGGAATCGTCGGCTTTGGGCGCGCCGTCGAACTGGCCATGGAGAACCTGCCCACGGAGCCGGAAAGGCTACGAGGTCTGCGCGATGTGCTGCAGAAACATCTTGTCGAGCGCATACCGGATATCCGGGTAAACGGCCATCGCACCGCCCGCCTGCCAGGCCTCTTGAACGTCTCCTTCGATGGCATCGATGCGGACTCGCTGCTACTGGCGCTTCCCGAGATTGCGTTGTCGTCCGGGTCCGCATGCACCTCCGCCCAGCGGGCACCATCGCACGTGCTCAAGGCCATCGGCGTCAGCGATGCACGAGCCCAGGGCAGCGTGCGGTTCGGACTCGGAAGGTTTACCACCGCGGCCGAGATACGACACGTTTGCCTGCGCCTGGAAGAAGCCGTGAAGACCCTGAGGTCGATGGCGCCCCAAAAAGTGGGATCTTGAACGATGCGGCCCGGATCGGCGCCCTTCCTCATGCTCGGCACGGCGTTCACCGCGGGAGGGTATGGCGCGACATTCCTGATCTCCGATTGGTATCGCGCGCAGGGGGGCAGCGACATCGACACGGGAACGACGCTCGGTGCCGCGCTGGTCGGCACCCTGGTCGGCGTGCCCCTGGTCGGTTGGTTCGCCGGTCGGCTCGATGCATCGCGACTGGCCGCCCTTGCTGCCTTCACGATGTCCTGCGGCTACCTTCTGCTGGGTAGCGTCGATCACGGGCTGGCCCATCTCCCGCGCATCGCCGCGCTCCTGATAGGCCTCGGCTGGGGCATGTTTTATATCGGCGGCCCGATGGCCTTGTCGGAACGTATCACCGACGCGGAGCGCGGACCGTGGTTCACCCGCTTCAGCGCGTTTCAGATGACCGGAATCTGCGGCAGCCCGATCCTTCTTACCGCCGTGATGGCACAGGCCGGCATGGCCATCCAGACAACGTTTTTCCTGGTCGGCGGCATGGGTATTCTCGCCGCGCTGTTGCTCGGGACGTTCGCGGCCAGGGAACCCCGTGGCCACCGTGAAGAGTCACTGAGGCCCTGGGTAGGGAAACTCGCGGCCGTCGCGACGAGCAGCGCGATCCGGCCGATCGCGATAGTGGGCCTGGGTGGCTGTGTATTCTCCGGCATCATGTCCTTCCAGGGTTCGCTAGTCGAAGGGACCGGCACCCACGCCAGCACATTCTTCGCCGTGCATGCCGCGACCGTGGTGGTCTTGCGGCTGTTCCTCGCACGGCGTTTATCGGCGTTGCCCCGCATGCCGTTAATCACCGTGCTGCTGTCGCTCCTCACCATCGGCATTGTGTCGCTGCTGGGTATCCCTGTTCACCCCGGCTTCCAGATCGCGGCGGCGATGTTGACGGGAGCAGGCTACGGCCTGGTGTACCCCGTTATTCAGACGTGGGCTATCAACGATTCGGCGCTAGAGAATCGCCACGCCGCCCTTACCTGGTTCGTCGTCTCCTATTTCGTGGGGATATTTGGCTTCCCGGCGATCGGTGGGTGGATCCTGGTTGGCGCGGGAAAGGCATGGTTTATCCTGACCTTAGCTGCCCTGGCATTGCTTGAACTGGCGACGGCATTGCTGGGCAGGCGGCGAGTTTTCTCTTTAGCGCCGGGCTGACGACACGGAGCCGACGGGGACAGATGCCCATGCGTTGGTTCGAGCGGGCATCAAGCACCTGTCCGGTTTCAAATAAGGCCGGCAAGAGATACGCTGCGCCGCGCCCGGGTGCCTTTTGAACAGGTGGCACCGTCCCCACGATAGGGCCAGCCATTCGCCAAGGAATACACGTGTCCATCCCCAGCGCCGTCAAGAGCACGCCGATCGCCGACCGTCACCAGCTGGTCGAGCATCTGGCCGAGGGTGAAAAACCGCGCGAGGCCTGGCGGATCGGTACCGAGCACGAGAAGTTCGGGTTCTTCACGGACAACCTCCGGCCGCCGCCGTTCGAGGGCGAGCGCGGCATTCGCGCCCTGCTCGAAGGCATGGCCTCGCGCTATGGCTGGGACATCGCCCGCGAGGGCGAGACGCCGGTGGCGTTGTCGCGCGGCAAGGCCAACATCACCCTGGAGCCGGCGGGCCAGCTCGAGCTCTCCGGTGCACCGCTGGAGACCATCCACGAGACCTGCGGCGAAGTGATGGGGCACCTCGACGAGGTGCGCTCGGTCGCCGACGCGATGGGTATCGGCTTCCTCGGCATGGGCTTCCAGCCGAAGTGGCGCCGCGACGAGATGCCGTGGATGCCCAAGGGCCGCTACAAGATCATGCGCGAGTACATGCCCAAGGTCGGCTCGCTCGGCCTGGACATGATGACCCGCACCTGCACGGTCCAGGTGAACCTGGACTACCGTTCCGAAGCGGACATGATCAAGAAGTTCCGCGTCGGGCTGGCCTTGCAGCCGCTCGCCACGGCGCTGTTCGCCGACTCGCCGTTCACCGAAGGCAAGCCGAACGGTTACCTCTCGTACCGCTCGCATGTGTGGAGCGATACCGACAACGACCGCACCGGCATGCTCGACTTCGTCTTCGAGAAAGACTTCGGTTACGAGCGCTACGTCGATTACATGCTCGAGGTACCGATGTACTTCAGCTACCAGGACGGCCGCTACATCGACCTGGCCGGCAAGGACTTCAAGGCCTTCATGGCCGGCAACCTGCCGGAGCTCCCGGGCGTCCGCGCGACGATGAAGGACTGGGCGGATCACCTGACCACCGCCTTCCCGGAAGTCCGCCTGAAGCAGTACCTGGAAATGCGCGGCGCCGATGGCGGCCCGTGGAATCGCCTGTGCGCCTTGCCGGCGCTGTGGGTCGGCCTGCTTTACGACGACGAAGCACTCGATGCGGCCTGGGACCTGGTCAAGGATTTCAGCCGCGAGGAACGTCACGCCCTGCGCGACGGCGTGCCGAAGCAGGCATTGAAGCTGCCGTTCCGTGGGCATAGCGTGCGCGAACTGTCGATCGAGGCACTGAAGATCGCCGGTCACGGGCTGAAGAAACGCGCGCGCCTGAACCGCAACGGCGCCGACGAGACGATGTACCTCGAGCCGCTGATCGAATTCGCCCAGGCCAATCAGACGGCCGCGGAGCGCAAGCTCGAGCTGTTCAATTCCGAATGGAAGGGCAGCGTCGATCCGGTGTTCCGCGAGTTTGCTTACTGACCCCGTGCTGTCCGGGCATGACCTACACAGACCGCTGAAAAATGATTAGCGAAGAACAGCTGGATCGTCTCGACTTTATCCTGGAGCAGACACGTCGCCTGTCTGTCGAGGGCATCGACGGCCTGTTTTCCGCTGCCATTGTCGGTCCCGGCGAGGTGATGCCGAGCGAATGCCTGGAACTTATCGAGTTCGAGGATTCCGCCCCCTGGGAGTCACGTGAACAGGCCGAAGAGGCCCATGCGCTGTTGATCGAACTTTGGAATGCGATCGCCATTCGCATATCCAGCCCACCCGACGATCTGCTGGAAGCGCTGCCATTCGTTGTGCTTCCGGAGGGCGTCTCCGACGAACGAATCGCCGACGGGACCTTTGACGACTTTCCGCTCGCAGAGGAATGGGCTCAAGGCTTCCTGGATATCGTCCGACTGCGGATGGATGCATGGGTGAAATGGATCGATTCGGACGATGAACTGGCTTATTTCATAAGCACGCTTGTGACCTTCAGCACTCAGGCCGAGGATCGCGACGAAGACATTCCCGAGTTGAATTTCCAACAACGCCTCGAGTTGTTCGATCTCTTTCCACAACAGTTGCTGGAACTGAATCAACGGCGGCTTGAGGAACTGCATCCGGGCACGATTCGCCGGGGCATGAAAGTCGGACGAAACGACCCTTGCCCTTGCGGAAGCGGCAAGAAGTACAAGAGATGCTGCGGCTGAGCCTCGCCATATAGACGCACCGCTGGAACGCACCAGCAAGGAAAAAGGGCCGGCAATGCCGGCCTTTTTTCTTTATTTCAAGCCGCGATTCTTCAGCATCGGCTCGATGCTCGGGTCCTTGCCGCGGAAGTCGTGGTAGAGCTTGCCGAGTTCCTCGGTGTTGCCCTGCGAGAGGATCATGTCGCGGAACGATCTGGCCGTTCTCGCGGGTCAGGCCGCCGTGTTCGTCGAACCACTGGAAGGCGTCGTCGTCGAGCATCTGCGGTCCACAGGTAGGCGTAGTAGCCGGCGGCGTAGCCGTTGCCCCAGATGTGCTGGAAGTAGCTGGAGCGGTAGCGCGGCGGCACCTGCTGCAGGGTGAAGCCTGGCCTTCTTCAGCGCGTCGGCCTCGAACGTGTCGACGTCCTGCTTCGGCGCATCGGCGGGCAGCGTGTGCCAGGACATGTCGAGCAGCGCGGCGCGAGATCAGCTCGGTCATCGCGTAGCCCTGGTTGAAGGTCTTCGCCTTCTTGATCTTGTCGACCAGCGCCTGCGGCATCGGCTCGCCGGTCTTGTAGTGCTTCGCGTAGTTGGCGAAGACCTTCGGATCGGTCGCCCAGTGCTCGTTGAACTGCGACGGGAATTCGACGAAGTCGCGCGCGGTCGCCGGTGCCCGACGAGCGTCGGGTACTGCGTGGTTGGCGAACATGCCGTGCAGCGCGTGGCCGAACTCGTGGAACATGGTGATCACGTCGTCGAAGGACAGCAGCGCCGGCTGGCCGGCGGCCGGCTTGGTGAAGTTGGCGACGTTGTAGACCACCGGCTTGGTGCCGAACAGCTTCGACTGCTCGACGAAGTTGCTCATCCAGGCGCCGCCGCTCTTGTTGTCGCGCTTGAAGTAGTCGCGTATAGAACAGCGCCATCGAGGTGCCGTCCTTGTCGAACACTTCGATACACGCGCACATCCGGCTGGTAGACCGGGATGTCCTTGCGCTCCTTGAAGGTCAGGCCGTAGAGCTGGTTGGCGGCGTAGAACACGCCGTTCTGCAGCACGTTGTCGAGTTCGAAGTACGGCTTGATCTGCGATTCGTCGAGATCGTACTTCGCCTTGCGCACCTGCTCGGCGTAGTAATTCCAGTCCCAGGCCTCGGCCTGGAAGCCGCCCTTCTCCTGGTCGATCACGGCCTGGATGTCCTTCGCTTCCAGCGTCGCGCGGGCGACCGCGGCCGGCACCAGGCGCTCCATGAACTTCTCGGCGGCGTCCGGCGTCTTGGCCATCTGGTCGTCGAGCTTCCACGCGGCGTAGTTCGGGTAACCGAGCAGCTTGGCCTGCTCTGCGCGCGGATCTGGGCGATGCGCGCGATCGATCTCGCGCGTGTCGTTGTCGTCGCCTGTGCTCGGCGCGGTTCCACGAGGCCTCGAACAGCTTCTGCGCGGGTGTCGCGGTCGTTCAGCGTCTGCAGCGCCGGCTGCTGCGTGGTGTTCTGCAGCGCGATCACGTACTTGCCGTCGAGCTTGCGCTCCTTGGCGGCCTGCGGCGGCGGCGGCGATGTCGCCATCGGACAGACCGTCGAGCGTCGCCTTGTCGTCGACGACGAGCGCGCCGGCCTTGGTCGCGGCGAGCAGCTTGTTGGTGAACTGCGTGCTGAGGCGTGGACTCTTCCTTGTTCAGCTCCTTGAGCTTGGCCTTGTCGGCGTCGGACAGCTTGGCGCCGGCATGCACGAAGTTCGTGGTAAGTACACCTCCAGCAGGCGCTGCCGATTCCGGATCGAGCTTCAGCGTGTCGCGCTGGTCGTAGAGGGTCTGGATGCGCTGGAACAGCTTCGGGTTCAGGTAGATCGCGTCCTGAGTGCGCGGCGAGCTTCGGCGCTTCCTCTTCCTCGATCTTCTGCAGCGTGTCGTTGGTGTTGGCGCCGAGGTCAGCGCACTGAACACGTGCTGGACGCGCTCGAGCAGCGACGCCGCGCTTCTCCATCGCGACGATGGTGTTCTCGAAGGTCGGCGCGTCGGTGTTGTCGGCGATCTTCTCGATCTCGGCCAGCTGCTGCTTCATGCCCTCCTCGATCGCCGGCTGGTAGTCGCCGTCCTTGATCTTGTCGAACGGCGGCGCCTGGAACGGCAGCGTGCTCTGGGTGAAGAACGGGTTAGGCGCTGTCTGGCGTGGCCGCGGCGACCGTGGAAGCGGCGGCGGGCGGCGTGGCGCTGGCGTCCTTGCTGGCCGGTTCCGGCGACTGCGAGCAGGCCGACAGGGCGATAGTGGTGGCGATCACGAGCGTGCGTATCCGAAGCATATGGCGAGTTCCCCTGCCGACGACAAAGCATCGACTCTAACGGGGAGGGTCCACCGGGTACAAGACAAGCTTTCGGCACATCGCATGAAATTACGCCGCGCGCATGTCGCGCAATTGCCAGTTCGGGCCGATAAGAAGATTCAGGCGGTGCTTGACGATGCGCATCGGCAAGCTGGTGACCAGCTCGATGTCCGCGCGAAGGTCCGACTGTTTTCCGGTCGCCACCGCCTGTGGGTCGGTGGCGCCAAGCGTAGCGTCGACGTCGTCCGGGTCGGCCTGCATGGCTTTCCAGCGCGCGAACAGGTCGTCGCCGCGCACGGCTTCCTGCAGTTCGTGCGCGAGGCGCTCCGGGCCGATGCCTTCGAAGGCCAGCGACGGTTCGCTGCCATGGGCTTTGGCGAGGTCGGGGACGGAAATGTAGTAGCGGGATGCGGCCATGGCTTGTTATTACCCCCGGGGATGTGAACGCTTCGTTGCGTTTCAGGCGGACAGCGCGTCGACCGCCGCGGCCAGTTCGACGGCGGCCCGCGCCGGCTCGACGCCGAACGACAGCACGCCCAGGCATGGCGCCGGCAGCAGGCCGCGCAGCGCCTCGAGGTTTTCCTCGGGCATGGCCATCGCCGGGTCGATGCGGTTGGCGATCCAGCCGACCAGGCGGCAGCCGTCGGCCTCGATCGCGCGCGCGGTCAATTGCGCGTGATTGATGCAGCCCAGGCGCAGGCCGACCACCAGGATCACCGGCAGGCGCCAGGCCTGCGGGATCTGCGCGGCCGAAAGCGACGGCGACAGAGGCACCATCCAGCCACCGACGCCCTCGACGACCACCCAGTCATAACGGGAGGCCAGCTTTTCGTAGGCGGCATACAGCGGTGGCAGGCTGATCTCGATCCCGGCAAGGGCGGCCGCAAGATGCGGCGCGACCGGTTCGGCCAGCGCCAGCGGATTGACCTCGGTCGTAGTCCGGCCGCGGCGAACTGGCCGCCTGCAAGGCCAGCGCGTCCTCGTTGCGCAAGCCCTCGGCGGTGGGTTCGCAGCCGGCGGCCACCGGCTTCATCCCCGCCGCGCTGTGGCCGGCCGCATGCAAGGCATGCAGCAACGCGCTGGCCGCGTGGGTCTTGCCGATGCCGGTATCGGTGCCGGCCACGAATACGCCCTGCCCCATTCGCGAAACCTTGTCTGCCTGTCGTGGTGGCACCATACAGGGCTCATTCCCCCGCTGGCGAGCCGTACCCCATGTTCACCACTGATGCGATCCAGACCACCGACAAGCCGGCGATGTATGCCGAACTCGCGCAGCAGGCGCGCGGCCTGCTTGCCGGGGAGAGCAATGTCATCGCCAACGCGGCGAACTTCGCGGCCCTGGTCAACGACATCGTGCCCGATATCAACTGGTGCGGTTTTTATCTGTTCGACGGCACCGAGCTGGTGGTCGGCCCGTTCCAGGGCAAGCCGGCCTGCATCCGCATCGCCATCGGCCGCGGCGTCTGCGGCACGGCGGCCCAGACTCGCGAAACCCAGCTGGTGCGCGACGTGCATGCGTTCGACGGGCATATCGCCTGCGACGCCGCCTCGCAATCGGAGATCGTCGTGCCGCTGGTCAAAGCCGACGGCAGTCTGTTTGGCGTCTGGGACGTGGACAGCCCGTCGGTGGCGCGTTTCGACGACGACGACCGGAAGGGCATGGAAGCGCTGTGCCGCGTTTTCGTGGAGACGCTGGGCTGAGCATGTCTCCCTCGCCCGGAGGGAGAGGGTTGGGGTGAGGGGGAGCCAGGGTGCCGCTTCGACTGGCTCGCCCTCATCCGCCCTGCGGGCACCTTCTCCCGCTGGGAGAAGGGAAAAGATTCAGAGCTCATGCGCCCGCGGCGTACGCAGCAACTCCAGGATCTTCTCGCGCGCCTCGTCGACGCCGGTGCGCGCCGATGACGAGAACACCTGCGCCGTCCCGGGCACCTTGTCCTCGCGCATGATCTTGCGCAGCGATTCGAGCGCCGCGCTGGCCGCGCCACGCGAGATCTTGTCGGCCTTGGTCAGCAGGACGTGGCAGGGCAGATCGGTTGCCGCGCAGAAGGCCAGCATCATCCGGTCGAACTCTTTGAGCGGATGGCGGATGTCGACGATCAGCACGACGCCGCGCAGGCTGCGCCGCATCTTCAGGTAGGCGTCGATTTCCTTGCGCCAGTGCAGGCGCATCGCCTCGGGCACCTTCGCGTAGCCGTAGCCCGGCAGGTCGATCAGGCGCGCATCGAAGGGCGCCGTGCCCGCCGCCACCGGTAGCGGCGGCAGCGAAAACACCACCATCAGCTGGGTGCGGCCGGGCGTCTTGGAGGTCCGCGCCAGGCCGCGATGGCCGGTCAAGGCATTGAGCGCGCTCGACTT
Source organism: uncultured Gammaproteobacteria bacterium (assembly GCA_963847335.1). Lineage (GTDB taxonomy): Bacteria > Pseudomonadota > Gammaproteobacteria > Xanthomonadales > Rhodanobacteraceae > Luteibacter. Next base: position 431,762 of record CAWJZF010000006.1, on the reverse strand, counting down.
GCCGGCATTGGAGCGGCCGGCGAACGCCACCTCGGCGCCCTGGTCGTAGGGGAGCTGGGTGATCTCGTTGGCGGCCAGGACAAAGTCCGCGCCCTGAAGGAAATTATGGGATGTCGACATAAGCGCCGAATTGTAGGTCATCGCGTTCGGTTTGACCGATCCTGACCCGCACAGCGATAATTCGGTGGTTACGACGCGTGTGCGCACGCGGTCGGTTCCGAGCATCCCCTGGAGAGAGATATGAAGTTTCGGCACGCCGCCGCTGCCCTTGCCGCAGTGCTTGTCATGAGTACCGCCGCGGCCCAGACCGCCCCTGCCAAGGCGGATGCTCCTGCCACGGCCGCCAGTGCCCCGGCAGCCGCCGCGGCCACGCCGACCGCGGCAGCCGCGCCGGAAGCCACCGCCGCGATCAAACCGGGCGACGCCACCGCCGGTGCCGGCAAGGCTGCCGTCTGCGGTGCCTGCCATGGCATGGACGGCAATTCGACCGATCCGCAGTACCCGCGCCTCGCCGGCCAGTCCGAGGCGTACATCGTCCGCCAGCTGACCGACTTCAAGTCGGGCGCACGCCAGAACCCGATCATGCTCGGCTTCGCCTCGGCCGCTGAGCCCGCAGGACATGCACGACGTCGGCGCCTATTTCGCGACCAAGCAGTCGCTGCCCGGCGTCGCCGACCAGGCCCTGGTCGGCCAGGGCCAGACGCTTTACCGCCAGGGCGACGCCGCATCGCGGCATCCCGGCCTGCATGGCCTGCCATGGCCCGGACGGCCGCGGCAACCCGGGCGCGATGTATCCGCAGCTGACCAGCCAGCACGCCAAGTACATCGAGGCCACGCTGAAGGCCTGGCACAGCGGCACGACCTGGGGCGACGACGCGCACGCGAAGATCATGCCGGCGATCGCGCAGAAGCTGGACGACAAGGACATCGCCGCGCTGGCCAGCTACATCGAAGGCCTGCACACGGCCCAGTAAGGCCGCTGCGCGCGCGGCCGGCTTCCGGCCGCGCACATCGCCGCGTAATACGACGCGGGCACCTTGGCCCGCGCCGCCCATGGAACCGAAGGACCCGCCATGCTGAAGCGTCTGCCGTTCGTATGTACCGCCCTGCTCGTTGCTGGCGGCCTGCAGCTTCCGGCGACAACGCCGCGGTGCCGCCCGCACCGACCCCGGCGGCCACCGTCGCGGCGCCGGCGGCACCGGCCAGCGCGCCGGCAGCGGCATCCACCGCGGCCCCGGCCACAGCCGGCACCGCGGCTGCCGCGGACACGCCCGCCGAAGCGCCAGCGGCACCCGCCGCCGCGCCGGCTGCCTTCGTCGATGACGGCAAATGGGTCGAGGGCAAGCACTACTTCCTGATTTCGCCGGCCCAGCCGACCAGCACGCCGGGCAAGATCGAAGTGACCGAGGTCTTCTCCTACGGCTGCCCGGCCTGCTTCCAGTACCACAGCTTCGTCGACACCCTGGCGAAAAGCCTGCCGGCCGGCGCGGTGATGAACTACATCCCCGCCGCGTTCCGTCCCGACGAGAACTGGCCGCTGCTGCAGCGCGCGTATCTACGCCGCGCAGGCGCTCGGTGTCGCCGCCAAGGCGCACGACGCCTTGTTCGACGCGGTGTTCAAGACCGGCGAGCTCGGCATGATCGACCTGAAGACGAACAAGCCCAAGCCGAAGGACGCCTGGCCGACCATCGACGACGTGGCGAAATTCTATGCCGGGTACGGGGTCAAGCCGGACGAGTTCGTGGCCACCGCGAACTCGTTCACGATCAACACCAAAATGAAGCGCGCCGACGAACTGATCAAGGCCTACGCGGTCGATGGAACACCTACCATCATCGTCAACGGTAAATATCGCCTGACGCCGGGCACCGCCGGCGGCTACACGCAGTCGATCGACCTGGCGCTATGGCTGGTATCGAAGGAAGCGGCGGGCAAGTAAGCCCGTCCTCCACCGCGAATCCACGAAAACCCGAACGGTCCGATGGGACCGTTCCGAGCCGGAGACACCCATGTTCAAGCGTCTGAGCTTCCTGCTGGCCGGCCTGCTGCTGGCCACCGCCTGCACCGCCGAAATGCGGCGCCCGCGGCCGCCACGTATACCGACGGCAACGAGTACGTCACCCTGCCGACCGCGCAGCGCGCGGGCAAGGACGGCAAGGTCGAAGTGGTCGAAGTGTTCTCCTATGGCTGCATCCACTGCGCGCATTTCGAGCCGTATGCGGAAAAGATGCAGAAGGAACTGCCCAAGGGCGTGGTCTTCCGCTCGATTCCCGCCGCCTTCAACGATGCCTGGATTCCCTATGCGCGCGCGTTCTATGCCGCGCAGAAGCTGGGCGCGCTGCCGCAGACGCACGCGGCGCTGTTCAAGGCGATCCACTTCGACCATTACCCGATCCATACCCTGGACGAGCTGGCCGACTTCTATGCCCGCAACGGCGTCGACCGCGCGAAGTTCCTCAGCATCGCCCAGTCCGATGAGGTAACCAGCAAGATGGCCGCCGACGGCAAGCTGATCCAGGCATGGCAGGTCGACGGCACGCCGACCATCATCGTCGACGGCAAGTACCGGGTGAAATCGGTGACCTCGTTCGACCAGCTGGTCGACGTCACCAAGTGGCTGGCCCAGCGCGACCTCAACGGCGGCAAGTAATGCGCCGCCCGCCGTTGCCCGAACGGGCGGCGGCGGGCAATGAATGCCCCGTTCACACGGGCGTGGGCATGCTCGGACCCGTCTTGCGCCGCCCCGTGACTTCATGCGCTTGCGAGAAACGAACGAGCCGAGCACCGTCCAGACCATGACCCGCCCTGTCCCCGCCATCGAGAACGCACCGGAGCGCCGCTTGCGGCTGCTCAGCTGCAACATCCTCGCCGGTGCCAGCGTGCAGCGTTACAGCGACTACGTCACGCGCAGCGTCAACGCGGTGCTGCCGGGGCGCAACAAGCTCGACAACCTCGATGCCCTCGCCGAACTGCTCGGCGGCTTCGACGTGGTCGGCCTGCAGGAAGCCGACGCGGGCAGCCTGCGCTCGGGCTTCCTCAACCAGACCCGTTACCTCGCCGAAACCTCCGGCATGCCGTTCTGGAGCCACCAGCCGAACCGGCCGATGGTGCGCCTGGCGCATTCGGCGAACGGCCTGATCAGCCGGCTGGAGCCGACCGAAGTGATCGATTACCCGCTGCCGGGCCGGATTCCCGGCCGCGGTGCGCTGTTCGCCCGCTTCGGCAAAGGCCATGACGCACTCGTGGTGGTGATCGCCCACCTTTCGCTCGGCGCGCAGGCGCGCGCAGGGCCAGCTCGGCTTCATCGCCGAACTGCTGTCCGATTACCCGCACGCGGTGCTGATGGGCGATCTGAACACCGACGCCGGCAGCATCGAGATGCGCCATCTGTTCGCGAAGACCTCGTTGCAACAACCCACGTCGCCGACGCTGACCTTCCCCAGCTGGAAGCCGCGGCGCGCGCTCGACCATATCCTCACCTCGGCCGATATCCGCCTGGACCGGATGTGGACCCTGCCGCAGGCGTTCTCCGATCACCTTCCGCTTGCCGCGGAAATCGTGCTGCCGGCGAAGCTCGTCCAGGCGGCCACCGAAACAGTCAAAGGCTGACCCATGATTTCACGCTGGCGCATCGCCCTGCCGTGGTTGCTGATCCTGCTGGCCGCCTTCGGCGCGGCCTGGATCCGCTACGGCTTCATCGAACCGGCCTCGCTGGCGCACGCCTGCGAAGGCGCCGCCGTGCCCGGCTGGTGCCCGGTGCGCAATACGCTGGTGCAGGGCTTCCTCGGCTATGGCTACGGCTACGCCGCGCTGGCGGCGGCCCTGCTGGCGCTGGTCTGGCGCCATCCCTTCGCCAGCACGCTGGCCGCGGCGCTGGGCCTGGTCGCGCTGGAGCTGTATTGCTACGAAGCCGGTGCGCTGGCCTTGCTGATCGGCGCGCTTCGCCTGGTTCGCGTGCAGCACGACCAGCCGCGGCTGTCGCTGGTCTGACCCTGCCTGACCTGATCAACACCATCGCTTCGTAGGTTCCCCCTCATCCGCCTTCGGCACCTTCTCCCTCCAGGAGAAGGGACAGGCAAAAGCGTCAGCCAGGTCCACGTGCGCGACGCCATGCACTGAGCACGGCCGCGGCGAGACACAGGTTCAGCCCGAACCACAACCACGCCACCGGATTGATCCCCGCTTCCTGGGCGACGACGATCGCCGCGAGTACCGGCAGCCACAGGGCGAGTATGCGTTCCTCGATCAGCGGCATCACGATCCGTTTGCGCAACAGGCCGAGGATGGCGAAACCGATGCATGGCAAGGCGAACAGGCCGACCGGGAAATCGCGGTAGCGTCCGTTGAAGACGAGCAGCAAGCCGTACAGCGCCAGCGCGAACAGCCAGAAGAAGCGCTGGCGCGTGATCCAGCGCGGGCGCACATCGTCGCTGTCGTCGGCCAGCCGCGTGGCGATGGTTCGCGACAGGCTGAGCGCGGTAAACAGGGCCAGCACGCCGGCAACGATGCCGATCGTCCATTCCAGCGGACCGCGGCAGGCGTATTCGAGCAATCGTGCGTGCGCGGCCAGCGCGGCACCGCTGGCGAAGCCGAGCAGGGCCAGCGCGAGCCAGCCGGCCGGGCCATGCCAACGCCGCCGCCAGGCGCCGACGAGGACGAACAGCAGCGCGCCGATCGCACCGGCCGCCAGGCCCTGTTGCCAGCGCGCCTCCTCGACGACCGGGCCCTGCATCGGGAATTTCGGTTTCGCGTCGACGTCGAAGATGCCCCAGTAGCCGCCGACCGTGCCTTCCAGGTCGCGTTTCCACGGCTGGTCGAAGGCTTCGATCACGTTGTAAGGCATGTTCACCGTCGCCAGCGTGGATCAGGAATTCGCGCATGTAGCGCGCCTCGTTGACCAGGCTCGCCGCCGCGCCCTGTCGGGTACGCCCGGCGCTCGGCCAGCCGGTCTCGCCGATCATCACGCCCTTGCCCGGAAACGCCTGCCTGATCCGCGCATAGACGTCCGCGACATGGCGCACCGCGTCGGCCGGTTCCACCGGCTCGTCTTCCCAGTACGGCAGGATGTGGATGGTCAGGTAGGAAACACTCTTCGCCAGCTGGGGATAGCGCAGCCAGAACTCCCATACATCGGCGTAAGTCACCGGTACCGATGTCGAGGCGCGCACGCGTTCGATATACGCGGCCAGTGCGGCCGGCGTGAGTTCGCCGCGCAACATCACCTCGTTGCCGACGACGATGCCGCGCAGGTTCGCCGTGTCCTTCTTCGCCGAGGCGATGCCGAGCGCCATCTCGCGCTCGTTGGAAGCCAGATCGCGGTCGAGCCAGATGCCCATCAGCACCTTCATGCCGTAGCGGCCGGCGATCTCCGGCACCGCGTCCAGGCCCTGCCCCATCGAATAGGTGCGCACGCAGTCGAAGCGTTCGGAGAGGGCGCGCAGATCCGCATCGATGCGCCCGGGGCTGATAAAGGCCTTCGGATCGATCGGCGTCTCGCCCTTGAGCCGGAACGGCGCATAGGACACGCAGGCGATGCGCGCGGAGGGCGCGTCGGGCAGGGCGACCGGACGGCCGAGGTCCCACCAGTACAGGGCGCCGGCCAGGGCACACATGACGAGGACGATCCAGACGATGATCCGTATCGACAGCGGCCTGGGGTTATGCAGCCTGGGGGTATCGGACGTCATGCCTATCCTGTGAACTGGCGTGAAACCCTGCAAGCTTAACGGCTGGGCCCGGCTTATGCGCTGATCGCGGTCTTCACGCCGGGTGCCACGGGGCGATGAACTACAATCGGGTGAGGACAGGACACAAGCGCGAGGAAAGCAGATGCCCCCGGTCACGACCTCACGACGCGCGTCGCGTCACCTGCGCCGCATCGGGCGCCAGGCCTTGATGGCACTGGGCGTCTGTCTGATGGCAGGCGCGAGCCACGCCGCCACCGTCGATGCCCAGCGCGCCCGGTTCCGCCAGGCCTATGCCTCGGCGCAGCAAGGTGGCGATGCCTGGCGCGCACAGGCCAGCGGTCTGGCCGACTACGTACTTTATCCGTACCTGGAAGCCGCCTCGCTGGAGCACGACCTGCGCCAGATCGACCGCGCGCGGGTCGAGGCCTACCTGAAGCAATACCCGGACCTGATTCCCGCGACGGATCTGCGCCGCGACTTCCTCGGCGAACTGGCCCGGCGCCAGGCCTGGGACGACTACCTCGCGCTGTACCGTCCGGGCCTCGGCGACACCACGACCTGCAATGCGCTGCAGGCGCACCTCGCCCATGGCGAGAAGCTCGACTTCGCCCGCGATCTGGCCGATCTGTGGAAGAAACCCAGCCTGCCTTCCGCGTGCACGCCCGTGCTCGCCGCCGCGCACGACCAGGGCCTGCTGACCACGGACCGCCTGTGGACCCGCATCGAGAACGCCGCCGACGCCGGCAAGGGCGACACCATCGGGACGCTCGCCCCGTGGTTGCCGCCGGCCGATGCCGCCGATGCGCAACGGCTTGCCGGTGCACTGAACAATCCTTCGGCGACCGTCACCGCGGCGGCCAGCTGGGAAGACACGCCGCGCGCCCGGCAGGCCGCCGCGCTCGCGCTGCAGCGTCTCGCCCGTCGGCAGTCGGCCAGTGCCGATGCGGGCTGGAACGCGCTGCAGCAGCACTTTGCCTTCGACGAACAGCAACGCGGCGGCATCCTCAATGCACTGGCCCTGTTCCACGCCACCGATTTCGACGCCGACGCGCTGCAACGGCTGGTCGCATTGCCGCCGGCGGCACAGACCGACGCCACCCGCGAATGGCGGGTGCGCGTCGCCCTGTCGCAACAGAACTGGAATGCCGCGTTGAGCGCGATCGATGCGCTCAGCGAAACCCAGAAGCAGGATGGCGAATGGCGCTACTTCCATGCCCGCGCGCTGGCCAGGCTCGGACGCGAGGCCGAGGCGAAGCCGTATTACGCCGATGTGGCCAGGGAAGCGACCTTCTTCGGTTTCCTTTCCGCCGATGCGATCGATGCGCCGTACGCGATCTGCCCGCTGAAAATGGCCACCGACACGGCGCGCGAGCAGACCGTGCTGGCCCATCCCGGCCTGAAGCGCGCATTCGAACTGTTTGCCGTCGACATGCAGAAGGAAGCGCGCCGCGAATGGACCGCGGCCCTTGCCGATGCCGATCCGGCCACGCAACGGCTCGCCGCCGACCTGGCCAACCGCCGGGGCTGGTACGACCGCGCCGTGTTCACGCTGAGCTCGGGCGACGCCTTGCGACTGTACGAACTGCGCTTCCCGCTGGCACGTCAGGACGGCGTGATCCAGCAGTCGACCGAAGCCGGGATCGAAGCGTCGTGGGCTTACGCGATCATCCGCGCGGAAAGCGCCTGGATGACCGACGCGCGTTCGGGCGCGGACGCACGCGGGTTGATGCAGCTGCTGCCCGCGACCGCGGCCAATGTGGCCAAACGCAATGGCCTGCCCTGGAACGGTGGCGAGAGCTTGTACGACCCGCCGACCAATATCGAACTCGGCACGCGTTACCTCGCCCAGATGGCCGCGCGTTATAACGGCTCGCCGTGGCTGGCCAGCGCCGCGTATAACGCCGGGCCCGGCCGCGTCGACCAGTGGCTGACCGCGCGCGGCACGCTCGATCCGGACCTGTTCGTCACCAGCATCCCGTTCAAGGAAACCCGCGAATACGTCGCCCGCGTGATGGCTTTCGCGGTGATCTACGACTGGCGGGTCAATGGCAGCGCCACGCCGATCAGCCGGCGCATGAGCCGTATCGGCGCAGCGTATGCGCTACCCGACGCCGGCACCGTGCGCAAAGGCGCGGCCTGCCCCGCCGTGGCACCCACGCCGGCGCCGGTACAGGTCGCGCCGGCCGCCAACCTGCCGCCGCCGGCACCACCGGCAAGCACCGGATCGAATCCGCGATGAGCCAGAACACCGCCCTTCCCGAGCACATGACCGCCATCGTCATCACCCGGCCGGGACCGCCCGACGTGCTGAAACCGGAAAGCCGGCCCATGCCGAGCGTCGGCAAGGGCGACGTGCTGATCCGTGTCGCCGCCGCCGGGATCAATCGCGCCGATTGCGGGCAACGCGCGGGCACGTATCCGCCGCCGCCGGGCACCACCGACCTGCCGGGCCTGGAAGTCGCCGGCATCGTGGTCGCGGTCGGCGATGAGGTCGATGCGTGGCATGTCGGCGACGCCGTTTGCGCGCTCGCCAATGGCGGCGGTTATGCCCAGTACGCGGCCATTCCCGCAGGGCAATGCCTGCGCGTGCCCAGCGGCCTGGACTGGCGCGAAGCCGCCGCCTTGCCGGAAACCTGTTTTACCGTGTGGACCAACGTGTTCCAGCGCGGACGGCTCGCCAACGGCGAGACCTTCCTCGTGCACGGCGGTTCCAGCGGCATCGGCACCACCGCGATCCCGCTGGCCCGGGCCTTCGGCGCGCGGGTATTCGCCACCGCCGGCAGTGCCGACAAAGTGGCCGTCTGCGAGAAGCTCGGCGCCGAGCGCGGCATCAACTATCGCGACGAGGACTTTGTCGCCGTGGTGAAATCGCTGACCGATGGCAACGGTGTCGACGTGATCCTCGACATGGTCGGCGGCGACTACGCGCCCCGCAATATCGATGCCCTGGCGCTCGACGGGCGGCTGGTGATGATCGCGCTTCCACGCGGGCGCACCGCCGAACTGGACCTGGCCAAAATCGCCTTCCGGCGACTCACCGTCACCGGCTCCGGCCTGCGGCCCATGAGTGCGGCGGCAAAAGCGCGCATCGCCGAGGCCCTGCGGGAAAAGGTCTGGCCCCTGATCGAAGCTGGCAGCTTCCGCCCCATCATCCACGCCCATTTCCCTTTCGCCGATGCCGCCGGGGCGCACCGGTTGATGGAAGAAGGCTCGCATATCGGCAAGATCGTCCTGGACGTCGATCTTTCCCTCCCGCTCGACTGATCCACCGCACCACGCAAGGAAGGTCCCATGAAAACGCAACGCATCGTCATCCTCGGAGGTACCGGCTTCGTCGGTCGCACCCTGGTACCACGCCTGGTCGCCGACGGACACGATATCGTGCTGCTTTCACGCAACAGGGAATCGCGGCGCGAAAGCGCGGTGGTCGCCGGGGTCAGCCTGCTCAGCGCCGACATCTACGACAAAACGGTACTGAACAAACACTTCCGCGGTGCCGACACGGTGATCAACCTGGTCGGCATCCTCAACGAAAGCGGCCGGAACACCTTTCGCCGCGCGCATGTGGAACTGACCCGCACGATCGTGAAGGCCTGTCGCGAAAGCGGCGTACGACGGCTGCACCAGATGAGTTCGCTGAAGGCCGGCCAGGGCCTGTCCGAGTATCTGAAGACCCGTGGCGAGGCGGAAGGCGCGGTCAAGGCGTCCGAACTGGAATGGACCGTCTACCAGCCAAGCACGATCTTCGGCCATGGCGACGGACTGGTCAGCCGTTTTGCCGGCCTGCTGCACAAGCTGCCCGTGCTGCCGCTGGCGCGTCCGCGGGCGAAGATGGCGCCGGTCTACGTCGGCGACGTCGCCGAAGCCTTTGCCCGCTGCATCGGCGACGACGGCCGCAGCAAGCGGCGCACGTTCGAACTCTATGGCAGGGAAACCCTGACCCTGCTTGAGATCGTCACGAAGATCCGCGACGCCGCCGGGCTGCGTACCCGCATCCTGCCCTTGCCGGACAGCCTTGGCCGGATGCAGGCCGGGTTCGCGCAGATGTTGCCTGGCAAGCCTTTCTCGATGGACAACTTCCGCTCCCTGGGCACCGATTCGGTGGGCAGGACCGACGGCCTGGCAACGCTCGGGATCATGCCGCAGTTGTTCAGCGCATGGTTGCCCACTTTGGTGCGCAAACCGGTTCGTCAGCGCCGGCTGGACGACGCGCGCGGCATGCGCCGCTAGGGAGCCTCTGGACTTGCCACAGTCCCGACGCACCATGGCAAGTCACCTTCATGCGAAGACCCGAACTTACATCGGCGTCCGCGCGATCAGGCCGGCGAGATAGCTGGCAATACCAGGTTCACTCAATTTGCCGAACAGGTCGACCGGCTTCGATTCGGTACAGAAGATCCCCCAACCCTCGCGAACCATGCCAACCTGTACGAAGCGTGGTTGTTGCGAAGGATTCAGCGCAAACAGTGGATCGCCGCTGTCGAAGACACACGCGACACGCGCACCGTTCTGCCCCTTGGCACACAGGGTGACCCCGGAATCTTCACAAGCGGCATTATCTACATTCATGCTCGCGAACTGGAGTCTGTCCGAGGGCGGGGCATCCAGCGAAAGCGTTGTTTCACCCCAGCCAATAATGTGAAGTTCCTGGCCCGGTTGTTGGAATTCGTCACTCCCCTTCGCCACGAGGGCTATCGGCTCGATGCCGTTGACCGGCGTATCGAGTTCCAACACGGTGACATAGGGATTTCCGCCCGTGCTCTCTTCGGAATGGACTTTGGCAACGCGCCGCACCTGCCCCTGGCTTGGGTCGCTAAGCACCGTCCTGCCAACGGCCACCGTTATGGCTCCGGCAGGAGCCTCGCCATCGCCGCGCGCCAGGCAGACCGGGTAAGTAAGGACCAGACGTGGCGCTATCAACGTTCCGGCACAGGTATGGTTGGTGGGATTACCCTCGATCTTCACAGTGGCCAGGAACGGATAGGAGCCATCCGGCACGTTCATACCGTTGGTGATGGCCGAAGCGGGCGCTATAGGCACCAGGCAGCTCAGTCCGATAAGCACACCGCCGATCTTGCATCGTTTCATGAGAATTCCTTTCCCGACTGACAGTCCTGCCAAGATACACGACGGTCCTTTGCATCCTCATGGATGAAAGCCGACGATCCTGTCGGGCTCCGACGAGCTACAGGCCAGGTATTCCGGCCCATCGAATGAACGGGTGACACTGGGGTCGTGGCAGAATCCCTGCATGCGTACCTATCTGGTTGGCGGCGCCGTCCGCGACAAACTGCTCGGCCGGCCCGTCGTCGACCGCGACTTCGTCGTCGTCGGCGCGTTGCCGGACGAGATGCTGGCTGCCGGTTACAAACCGGTCGGCAAGGATTTCCCGGTCTTCCTGCATGCCGGAACCGGCGAGGAATATGCGTTGGCGCGCACCGAGCGCAAGACCGGGCGCGGCTACCACGGTTTCAGTTTCCAGGCCGACGCCACGGTCACCCTCGAACAGGACCTCGAGCGCCGCGACCTGACCATCAACGCCATCGCCGAGGATGCCGACGGCAACCTGGTCGATCCTTACGGCGGCGTACGCGACCTCGAGGCACGGGTGCTTCGCCATGTCTCGGCGGCCTTCGCCGAGGATCCTGTCCGTCTGCTGCGCGTGGCCCGCTTCGCGGCGCGCTATCGGCCGCTCGGCTTTACCGTGGCCGGGGAAACCATGGCGCTGATGCGCCAGATGGTCGTCGACGGCGAGATCGATCACCTGGTCGCCGAACGGGTCTGGGCGGAAACGCGCAAGGCCCTGTCCGAACCGATGCCCTCGGCCTTCCTGCGCGTGCTGCGCGAGAGCGATGCCCTGCGCATCCTGTTTCCCGAAGTCGATGCCTTGTACGGCGTGCCGCAGCGCGCCGAATACCATCCGGAGATCGATACCGGCGTGCATGTGGAGATGGTGCTCGACATGGCCGCACGGGTCGCGCCCGGCGATGCGCTGGTCGGTTACTGCGCGCTGACCCACGACCTTGGCAAGGCACTGACACCGCACGACCAACTGCCGCGGCATGTGATGCATGAGCAGCGCGGCGTCGAACCGCTGCGGGCGATGTCGGAACGACTGAAGGTCCCCACCGAATTCGCGGTGCTCGCCGAAGCCGTCTGCCGCCAGCATCTGAATGCGCATATGGCTTTCGAGCTGAAGCCGGCCACCGTGCTCAAGCTGCTGGCCAGCCTGGATGCGCTGCGCCGGCCCGAACGCCTCGATACCTTCCTCAAGGCCTGCGAAGCGGACAAACGCGGCCGGCTCGGCAACGAGGACGCCGGCTATCCGCAGGCGGCTTACCTGCGTGCGGCATGCGAGGCGGCGGCGGCGATCACGGCCGGGCCTTTTGTCGAAAAGGGGCTCAGTGGTCCGGCGATCGGCGAGGCGATGACCCACGCGCGGGTCGCCGCGATCGCCGCGATCAGGCCTAAAGCCGCGAGCCCTGATCGGCCAGCATGATGTCCGCCGGCAGCGCCGCGACCTCGAGCCCGCGCGCGAACAGCATGGCCTGGAAACGCTCGCCCATTTCGCTGGGCAAGGTCAATTTCTTGACCTGCTGTGCCAACCGGTAGCGCGTTGCTTCGTCGTCGGCGGCTGCGTAGCCACGCTCGAACAGGTCTTGCAAGCCCGCTGCAATCAGGAACTGCGCCTGCGGCACGTACGCCGCGACGGCGAAGCCCGCGCTGTTGCCTGCTTCGGCCAGCGCGGTGAAATCCACCGAGGCGGTCAGGTCCTGCAGTCCCGGCATGAAATAAGGATCGGCATGCGCGCGGTGCCGGTAGTGCGCCAGCAAGGTGCCATCGGTACGCTCGGGCAGGTAGAACTCCGCGCGCGTATAGCCGTAATCGATGAACAGCATCGCGCCCCGCGCCAGCGATCCGGCGACCGCCTGGATCCAGTACGGCAACTGCGGCAGCACTTCGGAACGGTAGCCGTCGTCGAAATCGCGCTGCAGGTCGCGCTCCAGATGACGCACGGCGGCGGCGACGAGCTGGTCGGCGGGACGGTCGCTGCGCGCGAACGCGCGGTGGCCGTTGAGCACCACATGCTCCTCGAAGACCTCGCCATCGCGCACGGTGAAGCGCGTCGTCGGCAAGGCATCGATCACTTCGTTGGCGAACAGCACGCCCTGCCATTCCGCTTCCGGCGGACCGTCGATCCACTGTACCCGTGCATTCACGTCGCCCGGCAACGTGGCGGCCAGTCGTTCGCGCTGGCGTTCGCGCAGGTCCGCGCTCGGCTCGAGGATCAGGTAGCGACGCGGCAATACATCGTTCGCGACCATCGCCTTCAACGCGGCTTCGGCGAAAGCGCCGCTGCCGCCGCCCAGCTCGAGGAAGTCGGCATCGGCACCGAGCGCAGCCAGCACCGGCTGCACCGCGCGAACCACGCATTGCGCGAACAATGGGCCGAGCTCAGGCGCGGTGACGAAGTCGCCGGCCGCGCCGAACTTGGCCTTGCCGGCGCTGTAATAGCCGAGGCCGGGCGCGTACAGGCAGCGCTCCATGAAGCGGGAAAACGCCATCGGCCCCTGCGCGGCGATTTCCTCGCGCAGCAGGGTGGACAGGTGCTCGGAATGTTGGCGCTCGGCAGCGCCGGGTTCGGGGAGTCTTGGATCCATGGGCGCAGGATAACCGCATGTAGGATTTCCCTCACCGTCCTGGCGAAGACCCGCCCCTGCCTCAAGCCGGGCAGCCCAATACCCCTCATCGTCGCCCCTGCGCAGGCAGGGGCCCAGTGGCCGCTGTCCTCATCGAGCGATCCCGGTGGGAGAACAGGCCGTCGATCGGCCACTGAGGCCACTGGACCCCGGCCTGCGCCGGGGTGACGGTGAGGGGAGTGGGTGCCGCGCTCTGCTCTTGCTCGTCATACCAGCGCAGGCTGGTATCCAGTGGCATCAGTGGTCGGTGGTCGCCACTGGACCCCGGCCTGCGCCGGGGTGACGGTGAGGGGAGTGGGTGCCGCGCTCTGCTCTTGCTCGTCATACCAGCGAAGGCTGGTATCCAGTGGCATCAGTCGTTGGTGATCGCCACTGGACCCCGGCCTGCGCCGGGGTGACGAGCATGGATGCTGCGCCGCAACGTTCAAAACTCACATATAAACGTTATTTTCATATGTACACAGGTCGCCGGCTGCGCGATCATGGCGGGAATGGCGATGGCGACGGACGTAGAAACCCAACAAAACCAAGGTCCAGCCGCGATCGGCGCACTCGGCCTCAGCCGCCTGGCCTTCGGCGGCGCGCCGATCGGCAACCTGTATGCCCCGGTGCCCGACGACGAGGCCGAAGCCGCGGTCGTCCACGCCTGGCGCCAGGGCATTCGCCATTTCGATACCGCGCCCTATTACGGCTACGGCCTGAGCGAGACCCGGCTCGGTGCCGCTTTGCAGTCGTTGGATCGCGCCAGTTACACGCTGTCGACCAAGGTGGGACGCCTTGTCGAGAGCGATCCGGCGCGCATCGAAACTTCGGATGGCTTTGCCGTCGAAGGCCGCCGCGCGCGCTTCGACTACAGCCGCGATGGCGTGTTGCGCGCGCTCGAGGGCAGCCTGCGACGGCTGCGCACCGACCATGTCGACATCCTGCTGCTGCACGACATCGGCGCCCTCACCCATGGCGCGAACCATCCGGCCGTGCTGCGCCAGGCGCTGGAGGAGGCCTTGCCGACGATGGCGGAACTGCGCGGCCAGGGCGTCTGCCGCGCGATCGGCATCGGCGTCAACGAGGAGGCGGTCTGCCTCGAGGTCATGCCGCGATTTCCGCTGGACACGATCATGCTGGCCGGCCGCTACACGCTTTTCGAGCAAGCGCAGAGCGACCGGGTCATGGCCGAAGCCGGGGCGCGCGGCGTCGCCATCCTCGCTGCCGGCCCGTACAACTCCGGCTTGCTCGGCACGCCGGGTGCGCCTGGTCGTACCTACGACTACGAAGCGGCGAGCGACGACGTACGCGCGCGTGCGCAACGCTTCTACGACCTCGCCGCCGAAGCCGGTATCGACGTCGGCGCCGCCGCGCTGCAGTTCCCGCTGGCCCATCCGGCGGTGGCCAGCGTGGTCTGCGGCCTGCGCTCGGTGGCCGAGGTCGACAGTGCCCTCGCCCGTCTGCACGCGACGGTGCCGGCGGCGCTCTGGCCGCGCCTGCGCCAGGAAGGCCTGCTGCGCGAAGGCGTGCCGACACCATGACCCTGGTCGATGCTCACCAGCATTACTGGCGCCCGGATCGGGGCGATTACGCCTGGCTGGCACGGGCGCCCGAGGCGCTGCGCAGGGATTTCCTGCCGGCCGACTTGCATGCCGGGCGCGAGGCGGCCGGCGTGGATCTGTCCGTGCTGGTGCAGGCCGCACCGACCGAGGCGCGAGACACGTTTCCTGTTCGACCTGGCCCTGGACGACCGTCGGGTTGCTGGCGTGGTCGGCTGGGTCGACCTGGAAGCGGCCAATGCCTGCGCGCGGATCGAGCGCCTGGTGCGCGACGGCGGCGGGCTGCTTTGCGGCTTGCGGCCAATGGCCCAGGACATCGCCGACCCGGACTGGCTGGCGCGGGCCTCGCTCGACCGCGCCTTCGATTGCCTGCAGGAGCACGAGCTCGCGTTCGATGCACTGGTCGACCTGCCCCGACTGCCCGCCCTGCAGCGCCGGCTCGATCGACAGCCAGGTCTGCGCGCGGTACTCGACCACGCGGCGAAACCCGATATCGCCGGCGACGGTTTCGATGCGTGGGCCGCGGCAATGAATACCCTGGCCCAACGTGAATCGTTGCACTGCAAATTCTCCGGACTGCTCACCCTGGTCGCGCCCGGCGCGGACGATGAAGTCTTCGAACCCTTCGCCGAACACCTGTTCGCGAGCTTCGGCGCCGGTCGCCTGCTCTGGGGCAGCGACTGGCCGGTACTCACCACGCACGGGAGCTTTGCGCGCTGGCTCCAGCTCGCGCAGGACCTCGCCGCGCGCCATGCCCCCGGCCGCGAGGCCGACATCTTCGGCGGCAATGCGCTGCGCTTCTATACGCTCGACCTCGCCACGGACTCATCCAGGACTTCGCCATGACCGATTCCCCGATCCCAGGCCGGCTCGCCGGCAAACGCGCCCTGATCACCGCGGCCGGTGCCGGCATCGGCCGCGCGACCGCGCTCGCCTTCGCCGAGGCCGGCGCCGAGGTGATCGCCACCGATGTCGACCAGGCCGCGCTGGCGTCGCTGGCCGCCGCGCATCCGTCGATCGTCGCCCACGTACTCGATGTGACCGATGCCGCGGCGGTGGCCGCCGTGACCGGCAACGCCGGCGCCATCGACGTGCTGTTCAACTGCGCCGGCTACGTCCACGCCGGCACCATCCTCGATACCGACGAGGCCAGCTGGCGCCGCTCGTTCGCGATCAACGTCGACGGCATGTTCCATACCTGCAAAGCCATACTCCCGGGCATGCTCGCGCGCGGCCGGGGCAGCATCGTCAACATGGCCTCGGTGGCCTCCAGCATCAAAGGCGTGCCGAACCGTTTCGCCTACGGCGCGACCAAGGCCGCGGTCATCGGGCTGACCCGCTCGATCGCCGCGGACTACGTCGCGCGCGGCGTGCGCTGCAATGCGATCTGCCCCGGCACGGTAAAGACGCCGTCGCTGGAGCAGCGGGTGCTGGCGCTCGGACGGCGACCAGGAAGCGGCCTGGCGCAGCTTCACTGACCGCCAGCCGATGGGCCGGCTCGGCGCCCCCGAAGAAATCGCCGCGCTCGCCCTGTACCTCGCTTCGGACGAATCCTCCTTCACCACCGGCACCGTCCACGTCGTGGACGGTGGCTGGTCCAACTGATGGCGACGCACGCATGAAACTGGTCCGTTATGGCAAGCCCGGTGCCGAAAAGCCGGGACTCATCGACGCGGATGGCCATCTGCGCGACCTCTCCGAGGTCATCGCCGACATCGACGAGGTCACGCTGACCAGCGGCGGAATGCGCCGCCTTACCGCGATCGATGCGAACACCCTGCCCCGGGTCGCCGGCACGCCGCGCTACGGCGCACCGGTAGCGCGGGTCGGCAAGATGATCTGCGTGGGGCTGAACTACGCCGACCACGCCGCGGAAAGCGGCATGGCCCTGCCCGGGCAGCCGGTGCTGTTCATGAAGGCGACCAGCGCCATCGTCGGCCCGAACGACGATGTGATCATGCCGCGCGGCTCGGTGAAGACCGACTGGGAAGTGGAGCTCGGCGTGATCATCGGCGACCTCGCGCGCGATGTGTCCGTCGACGGATGCGATGGCGCATATCGCCGGCTTCGCGGTGATCAACGATCTGTCCGAGCGCGAGTTCCAGCTCGAGCACGGCGGCCAGTGGGTGAAAGGCAAGAGCTGCGACACCTTCGGCCCGATCGGCCCGTGGCTGGTCACGCCGGACGAGGTCGCCGATCCGCAGAATCTCCCGCTGTGGCTGGAGGTGAACGGCCACCGCTACCAGAACGGCAATACCCGCACGATGGTGTTCGGCGTTGCCCACCTGGTCAGCTATATCAGCCGCTACATGACCCTGCTGCCGGGCGATGTGATCAGCACCGGCACGCCGGCGGGCGTCGGCCTCGGCCTGAAGCCGCCGACCTATCTGCGCGCGGGCGACGTCATCGAACTCGGTATCGAAGGCCTCGGGCGCCAGCGCCAGCAGGTGCTTGCCCATCCCGCCGCAACGCGGCACCGCCCAGGGCCACGCCTCATGACAACGATCACCGCGCTGGAAACCCACGACATCCGCTTCCCGACGTCGCTCGCGCTCGACGGCTCCGATGCGATGAATCCGGACCCGGATTATTCGGCCGCCTATCTGATCCTGCGCACCGACAGCGCCGATGGCCTGGCCGGGCATGGCCTGGTCTTCACCATCGGCCGCGGCAACGATGTGCAGACCGCGGCGCTGGAAGCGCTGCGCCCGATGGTGGTCGGCCGCGAGGTCGCCGAGGTGACCGGCGATCTGGGCGCGTTCGCGCGCGGCCTCACCGGCGATTCGCAGCTGCGCTGGCTCGGCCCCGAGAAGGGCGTGATGCATATGGCGATCGGCGCGGTGATCAATGCCGCCTGGGACATGGCCGCGCGCGCCGCGGGCAAACCCTTGTGGCGCTACATCGCCGACATGACGCCCGCGCAGATCGTCTCGCAGGTCGACTTCCGTTACCTCACCGACGCGCTCACGCCGGAACAGGCGCTGGCGATCCTGCGCGCGGCCGAGCCCGGCAAGCGCGCGCGTATCGAACAGCTGCTCGCCGAAGGTTATCCCGCGTATACGACCTCGCCAGGCTGGCTCGGCTATCCGGACGAGAAGACTCGAGCGCCTCGCCCGCGAAGCCGTCGCCGACGGTTTCCGCACGATCAAGCTGAAGGTCGGCCTCAGCGTCGAGGACGATATCCGCCGCTGCCGCCTGGCGCGCGCGACCGTGGGTCCGGATATCGCCATCGCCGTGGATGCCAACCAGCGCTGGGACGTGCAGACCGCGATCGACTGGCTCGCGTCCGCTCGAGGATGTCGGCCTGGCCTGGATCGAGGAGCCGACCAGCCCCGACGATGTCCTTGGCCATGCGGCGATCCGCCGCGGCATCGCGCCGATCCCCGTATCGACCGGCGAGCACACGCACAACCGGGTGATGTTCAAGCAGCTGTTCCAGGCCGGCGCGGTCGACCTGGTGCAGATCGACGCGGCGCGCGTCGGCGGCGTCAACGAAAACCTGGCGATCCTGCTGCTCGCCGCGCATTTCGGCGTGCGCGTGTTCCCGCATGCCGGCGGCGTCGGCCTGTGCGAACTGGTGCAGCACCTGGCGATGGCCGACTTCGTCGCGATCACCGGGCGCAAGGACGATCGCTCGATCGAGTTCGTCGACCACTTGCACGAACATTTCGTCGATCCGGTGACGATCCGCAACGGCCATTACATCGCACCGACGGCGCCGGGCTTCTCCGGCCGAGATGCATCCGCGCTCGATCGCCGGGTACAGCTTCCCCGACGGCATGGTCTGGCGGAACGCGCCCATGACGCGGAGCGCCTGAGCATGGCCGCGCCGATCACCAACATCATCGACCTGCGCGAGATGGCGCGGCGCCGGGTGCCACGCGCCTTCTTCGAGTACGGCGATCGCGGCTCCTACGACGAGGTCACGATCCGCGAAAACCGCGCTTGCCTTCGAGCGCATCCAGCTGCGCCAGCGCGTGATGCATCGACGTCGACGACCGCTCGCTGGCCACCGCCATCGTCGGCCAGCCGGTCAGCATGCCGCTGGCGATCGCGCCGACCGGCCTGACCGGATTGCAGCACGGCAGCGGCGAGATCCACGGCGCGCGCGCCGCGGCGAAAGCCGGCATTCCGTTCTGCCTCAGCACCATGTCGATCTGTTCGATCGAACAGGTGCGCGCCGCCGGTCGACGCGCCGTTCTGGTTCCAGGTCTATGTGATGCGCGACCGTGGCTTCACCCGCGAACTGATCCAGCGCGCGCATGCCGCCGGCTGCTCCGCGCTGATGCTGACCGCCGACCTGACCGTGCAGGGCCAGCGTCATCGCGAGATCAAGAACGGCCTGTCCGTGCCGCCGAAGATCACCCTGCGCAATCTGTTCGATATCGCCGGCAAGCCACGCTGGGCATGGAACGTGACTGCACGCGCCCAGCCGCTCCTTCGGCAACCTGGACGGCCGCATCGGTGGCGCCGACAGCCTGACGACACTGGCGCAGTGGATCGCCAGCCAGTTCGATCCGACCCTGACGTGGAAGGACCTGGAATGGATCCGCGACTTGTGGCCGGGCAAGCTCATCGTCAAGGGCATCATGGATCCGGAGGATGCGCGGCAAGCCGTTGCCCATGGCGTGGATGCGATCGTCGTTTCCAATCACGGCGGTCGCCAGCTCGACGGTGCGCCGGCGACGATCGATGTATTGCCGTCGATTGTCGAGGCCGTCGATGGCAGGCTGGAGGTGCTGTTCGATAGCGGCATCACCAGCGGACAGGATCTGCTGAAAGCGCTGGCGTACGGCGCGCAGGCCGGCTTGATCGGGAAGGCGTTCCTCTACGGCCTCGGCGCGATGGGCGAAGCCGGGGTAACGAAGGCCATCGAGATCATCCGGCGCGAGCTCAGCGTGAGCATGGCGCTGACCGGGCAGCGCGATGCGCGGCACATTTCGCCGGATATCCTCTGGCGCGGCAGGTAGTCGAAAGTTCCAGGAAAGAAAGCGAAAGTTTCGCGAAAACGCCGGACAGTTCCGCGAAAACTTCCGTTGCCACCATCGCGGCATCCCCACGGGAATGGGATTCCCCGATGATGTCTTCGCTGAAACGTTTCGTTCGATCACTACCCGGCCGCGCCCAATCGCGGGGCTTCGCCGGCGCCTGCAAATACACCGCGCGCAGCCTGCTGCACTGGCGGCGGCATACGGCCTGGCTGGCCTTCGTCGAGAAGAAGATGCCGATGGCGATGATCGTCCGGAACGATCCGCCGCTGCTCGAACGCTACCAGCATCGTTTTATCAGCCTGCGCATGAGCCTCGACGACCGGCTTGCCGCACTGGCCAGTCACTATGCGGTGGTCCTGCGCTGTTTTCCGCCGGTCCTCGTGCGAGAACTCTATGTGGGTCGCGAAGTCCGCCTCGGCGCGCTGCCCTTGCGCGACGGCGGCACGGTGGACGTGGTGCTGAAGGCCCCGCCGCTACGCGGACGCGAAGGCGAACTGGGTATCTACCTGGTGGACGAGCACGGCCTGCACCTTTCCTATGCCGTGATCACCTTCGCCGATGAGGGTCGTACCGTGCTGATCGGTTGCCTGCAGGGCGCCGCGGCGAGCGCCGGGCGCGAAGCGGTACGCGACCTGACCCGGCGCAGCCATGGGCTGCGGCCGAAGAACCTGCTGCTGTCGATGATCCACGCGGTGGCCGCACGGGTCGGCGCCGAACGGATCCGCGCGGTAAGCAACGCGGTGCATCCGTTCGCCGGCATGGCCGACAAGATCAAGGCCGACTATGACGGCTTCTGGCTGGAGAACGGTGGCGTGCGCGGCAAGGACGGCATGTTCGACCTGCCGGCCACCGAGCCGGTACGCGATATCGCCGAGGTGGAAAGCAAGCACCGTTCGGCATTCCGCAAGCGCGAGGCGCTGCGGCTCGATGCCTGCGCCCTGCTCGCCACCGCGCTCGGCGCGCCACGCGAATGGCTGCGGATCGCCGCCTAGCGGCGACCGTTACGGCGTGCCTCGTGCAACTTGGCGTACTTCAGGAAAGCGTAGAACGCCCCGGTAACGCTGGCGATGAAGCCGGCCCAGCCGCTGAGGAAATAGCGCTTGAAGATGTACTGGCGGATGAAGAAAACCGGCGGATAGACCACCATGCGCAAGCCGGTGAAGCGCTGCTTCCGGTCGAGCTTGTGGGCGACCATGCCCGATGAGTAACGGTTGATCTTCTCCACGCGGGTGGCGATATCGCCGTCGCCGTCGTTGATGAAGTCGGCGCGCCACAGGGTTTTCACCGGACCGTTCACCTCGACCGCCGCATGCACCGGGACATCGTTCATGCGTCCCCGACGTCGATCGAACAGGCGCAGGTGGCCATTGCGCCACGAGAGAATGTGCTGCACCGTCCAGAACATCCGCTCGCGCCGCGGCAATCGATACCCCGCATAGCGCGGATGGGTCAGCGCCTTCTCGATGACCGCGCGCGTGCCCGGAGAGAGATTCTCGTCGGCATCGAGGTTAAGCACCCAGTCGTGGCTGGCCATGTCGTAAGCGCGCTGCTTCTGCGGGCCGTAGTCGTCGAATGGGTGCACGGCGATGCGTGCGCCATGTCGTTCCGCGATCGCCACGGTATCGTCGGTGGAACCGGAGTCGAGCACGACGATCTCCTCGGCCCAGTCGACTTCGGCGAGGCAGCGCTCCAGCGTATCGCCGTTGTTATAGGTGATGACGACGACGGACAGCGGTTCACGCGACACGGGCAGGCTCCGTCGTTTCCGGCATGGTCGCATACAGCGCCGCGCACCACACCGCGACCAGCCACCAGAACACCAGGCCCCACCAGGTCGAGTAGAAGGCCAGGTGCGTGTTCACCGGGAACGCCGCGACACCCAGGGCGACGGTCGCCGGGAACGCACGGGCACGCGCGAAGGCGCCTGCCTGTCGCCATGCGCGGATCGCCAGGCTCGCGCCGGCCAGCCACAGGAGCAGGCCGATCGCGCCCGTTTCGGTGAGCACTTCGAGCAGGAGCTGGTGCGGATGGCAGGCGCCCTCGCCATCGCCGCAGGATTCGGCGGTGACGAAGTGATCGTTGGCCGGCGCGTAATGGGGATAGGCGTAGCGGAAGGCACGCACGCCGACGCCATTGACGGGATGGTCGGCCGACATGCGCATGCTGGTTCGCCAGATATCCAGCCGCCCGGTCAGCGCCTCGTCCACCGCCGACGACGAGCCCTGCAAGGCGACGAGGGTGTGTTGCATGCGCGATTCGAAACGCGGCGAGGTTTCCCAGGCGATCGCCATGGCGGCCGCAAGCAGGATACCGGCACCCGCGCACAGGGCAGCGAAACGCAGCGGCGTGCGACTCTCCCTCCAGGCGAACGCGAGGGCGACCAGGCCATAGCTCAGCCATGCGGCACGCGAACCGGCGAGCAGGACCGGGCCGAGCACCAGCACGAAGGCGATCACCAGCCCGCGCAGGCCCCAGCGTTCGCGCGCGGCCCACAGGGCGAAGGGCGAGAACACCGCCAGCGCCGGACCGAGCTTGAGATTGGCTGCGCCGAAAATGCCGGAGATCCGTTCGGGTTCGGCCCGGCCGGCCAGGCTCCAGCCGGTCAACGCCTGGACCCAGGCATCGAGCACCCAGAGCGCGACGACCGCCGCCGTGGCGAAGAACAGCGCATGCAGTTTCGACAGCCGGCGCACCGCGAAACAGACATAGATACCCAGCGGCGCGAAGCGCAGCATCCAGCCGCAGGTACTCCAGCTCTTGCCCGGCGCCAGCGAATCGAAGGCGGAAAACACGGCGGCGAGGAAATACGCGGCGAACATCCACAAGAGCAGGCGCGCGCCGGGATGCGAGTCGAGCGCGCGCGGGTCGCGGACGAAGAGCATCACCGTGCCGAGCAGGGCCAGGACCACGCCGATCTCGGGACTGCGGCCGAGCGGCAACAGGGCCGGCACCAGCCAGATCGGCAGGAGCGGCGAGCGCAGCGCGGCTTTCAGCGATGGAACCAGGGGCATGGACGGCAACCGGGGAGCAAGGCAGCGATTATAGGTGCCGCCCGGCACAGCGAGCGGAACCCGGGTATGGATTGGACCACCCGTTTTCCCGTTTATCGGATCTGTTGCCGGACCAACGGCGGGATCCATGATGGCTTCCACCCCATCGGAGGAAGCCGCCATGACCATGTTCCTGCCTGCCGCCCTGACAGCCGGCGCCGATACGCCCTGGGTACCGCTCGGCCCCGGCCGCGCGTTCAAGCCGATCCGCTTCCTGCGCGACGACCGTGGCTATGTGGCCTTGATGAGTGTCGAACCCGGCTTCGGCATCCCGCCGCACCGGCATACCGGCGAGGTGCACGCGTTCAATCTCGCCGGCGCGCGGCGGCTGGACAGCGGCGAAGTGGTCGAGGCGGGAGACTACGTATTCGAGCCCGCGGGCAATGTCGACAGCTGGCGCACCGAGGGCGACCAGCCGGTCATCGTGCTGATCGTGGTCACCGGCGCGGTGGAATACCTCGGCGCCGACGGCGAGGTCGTGGCGCGTTACTCGGCCGCCACCCAGGAAGCCGTCTATCGCCGCTATTGCGACGAACACGGCCTGCCCGCGCGCAACCTCGTCGACTGAAGCTGAAGTGTTGTCCGGCGAAAACTCAACGTTGTCGCCACTGGATGCCGGCCTGCGCCGGAATGACGAGTAAGTAGGGTTTTCGTCATTCCGGCGCAGGCCGGAATCCAGTGGCGGGGCGATCGGTTTTCGCGATCAGCGGGGAGCGGTGGCCACTTCGCCATAGAGCGCCAGCGTCGCTTCCTGCATATCGGCGAGGCGATAGCTGCGCGGCGGTGGGATCGGCGGTGCCAGGCGCAGCAGTTCGGCGGCGCGTTCGACCAGCTTTTCCCGATCGCCCGGCGGCACGCGGCCGGCGGGATAGAGTTCGGCGAGCAGCTCGCCAACGCCGCCGTGGGCATAGCCAAGCACCGGACGGCACAGCGACAAGGCCTCGACCACGGTACGGCCGAAGGATTCGGGTTTGTTGGAAAGCTGCAGGATCAGGGTCGAGATCGCGTACACATCGCGGACGTCGCCACGCGCCTCGGTCAGCACGACCTGGGCGCCGAGGTTCCGTTTCGCCACCAGCTCGCGCAGTTCCTCGACGTAGGCCTCGCGACCGGGCTCGATCGCCCCAAGCAGGAGCAATCGCGCGTCGACGCCGCGCTGGCGCAGTTCCGCCAGCAACTCGATGGCGTCGCGATGGCCTTTGAGCCGTGTACCGCGTCCGGGCAGGGTCAGCAGCGGCGCGCCGGCCAGCGTCGGATATTCGGCGAAGAAAGCCTGGCGCCAGCTGTCGTCCGGGCGATAGCCGTAGGGAAACGCGTCGGTATCGATGCCGCGGGGGATTACCGAGATCCGGGCCGGATCCAGCTTCGGATAATGGCGCAGGACATAATCTCGCAGGGTCTGCGAGACCACGATGACCCGCTCGCCGCGCATCAGGATGCCGCTGTAGCTGCCGGGGGTGTTCAGCCCATGGACGGTGGTGACGAAGTGCGGGCGCGGCTTGATCCCGCGCAGCGCCCACCAGCCGATCCACGCGGGCAGGCGCGAGCGGGCATGCACGATGTCCGGCGAAACCTCACGGAACACGCGGCGCAGGGCGCCGATCTGGCCGAGGGTGGCGAGCGACTTGATCCCGATCGGCAAGGTGACGTGTTCGCTGCCCTCGGCCTCGAGCTGGCCGACCAGCCGGCCGCCGGCGGAGACCACGATGGACCGGTGCCCCGCCGCGACCAGGGCGCGTGCGATCTCGAGGGTCGAGCGCTCCGCGCCGCCCGAATGCAGCGTCGGGATCAACTGGACCACGGTCAGGCGTGGCTGGAGCGGGGAAACATCGGCTGGCATGTGCGGTTCCGGGTAACGCATCCGGTAAGTCAAGCAGGGATCGTGCCCGCAGGCTACCGCAGGAACGTGATGTCAGTCGCGCAGAACGTAACGCGCTCCACAATAAGGACAAACCGACTCGCCGCCGTCGTCCTCGATCGGCAGGTAGACCCGCGGATGGGAGTTCCACAGCTCCATGCCGGGCATCGGGCAGGACAGCGGAAGGTCCGCGCGCGTCACTTCGTAACGATTTTCGGCATTCGCCGGGATCAGCGGGACCTTGGTCGCGGGGGGGGTCGACATGGAAGGAACTCCGGTGTTGCCGAGGATCGATAGGGACCGCGAATGGTAGCAGGAGCCACGGGTTTCCCGCGCCGGAAAGCGGCCTGGCGGAGGTCACGCGCGTGGGTCGTGAAAATCCGACAGAATCGGCCGGGGATCCATCCACCGGGGAGACACTGCATGGATACGGGGAAGATTGTCGGCCGCATCAAGGGGATACTGACCGAGCCACAGACCGAATGGCCGGTGATCGCCGCCGAGCCGGAAACGGTGAAAGGGCTGTTCACCACTTACATCATGATCGTGGCGGCCTTGCCGGCCATTGCCGGATTCATCAGGCACAACCTGATCGGCGTCGGCGCCCTGGGTTTCCATGCGCTCTCGCCCTTCCTGGCCGGCATGCTGCACATGGTCCTGTTCTATCTGCTGAGCCTGGTGGTGGTCTACCTCGTCTCGCTGGTCATCGATGCGCTGGCGCCAACCTTCGGCGGAACCAGGGATCCGGTGCAGGCACTGAAATCGGCGGCGTATGCCTGGACCGCGGCCTGGGTGGCCGGTATCGCCGTCATCGTGCCCCTGCTCGGCGGCCTGATCGCCCTGGCCGGCGCCATCTACGGCATCTACCTGCTGTACCTCGGCCTGCCCGTCACCATGAAATGCCCGCCGGGGAAATCCGCCGGCTATACCGCGGTGAGCTTCATCATTGCCCTGGTCCTGAGCTGGATCGTCGTCACCGTGCTGGCCGTGGTGCTCGGCGTGGGTCTCGGCGGCGCAACCATGATGGGTGCCTCCCGCACGAATGCCACGCATTATCGCGTCGCTGCGAACCCCGACAGCGCCCTGGGCCGGCTGGCCGCGCTCGGCGAACAGGCGAGCAGGGAAAAGGTCGAGGCGCTCGACCCGGATACGCTCAAGGCCTTCCTGCCCGGCAGCGCCGCGGGCATGAAGCGCACCTCGTCGGAAGCCTCGCGCGACGGCTCCGGCGGCATGCAGGTGTCCACCGCCAGCGCCAGCTATGGCGACGACCCGGCCCATGCCATCCGCCTGGAGATCGTCGACATGGGCGGCGCCCGCGCGATGATGGCGATGGCCATGGCGGTGGCGTCCGAAACGGAAAAGGAAACCGATCATGGCTATGAAAAGACCCATACCGACGGCGGCCGCCTGATCCACGAGAAGTGGAATTCGCAGGCGAAGGACGGCGAGTACGGGGTGATGCTCGGCAAGCGCTTCAACGTCCAGGCCAGCGGCAACGTGGACAACATCGGCCAGTTGAAGGCCGTGGTGGACGCGGTGGACCTGGACAAGCTCGAGGCGTTGCGTGAGCAGGGGGTCAGTGCGAAGTAAGCCCAGGGGAGTGGGGCGAGTAGCGAGGGCGCACGGTGCAGGCGCAGCAAGTCGCCGACGCGCACGAAGCTTCGCCCTCGCTACCGACCCCTGATCCCGAAAAGCAAAAGAGGCCGCTGCACACGCAGCGACCTCTGTCATTGCACGAAGCCGGCGGTATTACTTGCCGAATTTCGCCTTGTAGGCAGCCGCTTCGATCGCCTCGGTGGTGATGTGCACCTTGAGCTCGTCGCTGACGTTCGGCACGTAGGCGCCGACGCCGAAGTCGGAGCGCTTGATCGTGGTCGACGCGTCGAAGCCGGCGGTCGGGGCCTTCAGCATCGGGTGCTCGCCGACCTTGTTGACGGTGACGTCGAGCACGACCGGCTTGGTCACGCCGTGCACGGTCAGGTCGCCGGTGACCTTCAGCTTGCCCTTGCCGGCCGGGGCCACCGCGGTGCTCTTGAAGGTGATGGTCGGGTACTTGTCGGCATCGAGGAAGTCGGGCTTCTTCAGGTGCTCGTCCAGCGCCGGCACATGGGTATCGAGCGCGGTCAGCGGCAGGGTGACATTGACCGAGGACTTGGCCGGGGCGGCCTCGTCATAGACCAGGGTGCCGTCGACCTGGCCGAGGTTGGCGGTCGGGTTGGAGAAACCGAAGTGGTTCCAGCTGAAGGACACCATGGTGTGGCCGGGGTCCAGCGTGTAGGTGACCGGTGCGGCCTGGGCGGTGCCCGCGGCGAGCAACGCGGCGGCGACGAGATAACGAAGTGCGCGCATGGTTTCTCCTGCTGCGTGGTGATGGTGCGTCATGGGTTGGTTCAACCCGGTTCGGAGGCGTCCTGCCGGCAAGCCGAGGGACGTGTGGCAAGACCGTCGCAATCCGCGAGAGATTACGCCGGCCGATCTTACGTCAGGCGATGGTGATCGCCTCATCGAAATCGAGCCGCGGCAAGCGGTCGAACAGGTCGCGGCTGGCATCGCCATAGCCGAGGTTGACCAGGAAGTTCGACCTGATCGCGGTGCCGGCGAAGAAGGCCTTGTCCACGCCGGCGTTGTCGAAGCCCGACATCGGGCCGGCATCCAGGCCCAGCGCACGGGCGGCCACGATCAGGTAGGCGCCCTGCAGCGAACCGTTGCGGAACCCCGATTCCTGGATCAGCGGCTCGTTGCCGGCGAACCAGCTGCGCGCATCGGCGTGCGGAAACAGCTTGGGCAGCTTGTCGTGGAAGGCATAATCGATCGCCACGATGGCGGTGACCGGTGCTTCCATCGACTTGGCGCGGTTATTGTCGGCAAGATGCGGGGCGAGTTTTTCCTTCGCTTCCTTCGACTTCACGAAGACGACCCGCATCGGCGTGGAATTGGCCGCGGTGGGGCCGAATTTGGCCAGTTCGTAGAGCTGGTGAAGCTGCTCGTCCGTGACTTCTTTGGGCAGCCACGCGTTATAGGTGCGCGCCTTGCGGAACAATTGGTCCAGCGCGGCATCGGCAAGCTTGTCGCTCATAGGTATCCTTGGCTTCAATGGAACGCCGGCAATCGCCGACATCCTCTCAGTGTAAGCGCGCAGGAGCGTCCGCGCGCTCTCACCCACAGGAACGTACTGTGCACAATCGGACAACAATCGACCCGGCGGCACACCGCAAGATCTCGCGGAACCCGTCGTGAGCCACGAATGCTGGGTCGTCACGGACGGCGCCGCGGGCAACCGCCGGCAGGCGCTGGCCCTGGCCGAATGCTTTACCTGGCCGGTCAGGGAGCTGGTTTTGAAGCCCCGCGCCCCGTGGTCGTGGCTGGCGCCGCGCCTGACCCTGGGCGGGCGGCTCGCCCTCTCCGCCGGGGACCGGGCGCGCTTCACCTCGCCCTGGCCGCGCATCGCGATCGGCTGCGGCCGCGCCGCCGCCTTGCTGACCCGCCAGCTTCACGAACTGTCGAATGGCCATTCCTACACCGCGCAAATCCTCGACCCGCGCATCGATCCGGCGCACTGGGACGTGGTGATCGCTCCACGTCATGACGGCATCGATGGCCCGCACGTGATCCGCACGCTCGGTTCGCTCAATCCGGTCGACGATGCCTGGCTGGCCGATGGCCGGGAAGCCTGCCCCGCGCTGGCCGACCTGCCGGGATCACGGATCGGCGTCCTGCTCGGCGGCCCACGACGGGGCATCCCGTTCGACGAAGCCTATGCCGACCGCCTGCTGGCCGGCCTGCTGGCCCGGCGCAAGCAGGAGGGTGGGAGCCTGATGGTGCTGGCTTCGCGGCGTACGCCAGCGGCCTTCGTCGAGCGCCTTCGCCAGCGCGTGGGCGATGTGCCGGGCCTGATCTGGTCGGGCGACGACGACGGCCGCAACCCGTATCACGGCGTGCTCGGCTGGGCCGACCGGCTGGTGGTCACCCCCGATTCGGTCAACATGCTGTCCGAGGCCTGCGCCGTGGGGTGCCCGGTGCATACCCTGGTCGCAACACCCTTGCCGGATCGCCTGGCCGCCTTTCACCGGAGCCTGCGCGAAGCCGGGCTGCTGCACGATATCGATGCCGCCACGCCGGCGCGGCAGACGCCGCTGCGCGAAACCATGGCGATCGCCGACGAGCTGCGGCGACGCATGGACGCCCAAGCTACATCGTAAACCCCAGTGCCGCGGTGACCTCGTTCACCGCCATGCAGATCGCATCGAGCGACGGACTGCGCTGAACCACGCGCGGACGCAGGTCCAGCGTGCAGGTCAGCGCCAGCTGCAGCATGTCGCCATGGGCCAGATGCAGGATGTCGGCCTGTTCGACGCTGAGCAGGCCGACGTCGCGACAGGCATCGATCAAGGCCGTGTTCGAGGTCGTATCGAGCAGGGTCGGGTAGCGCGTCGCATGGGCGAGGACCAGTCCCTGCAGGGCGAACTCGATATCGAGCAGACCGCCGTGGCCCTGCTTCAGGTCGAACCGGGCGGCATCGGAACGATCGCGCTCCTGGCGCCAGCGTCCGCGCATGCTGCCGACCTCGGCGAGGACCTTGTCCGGCTCGCGCGCAATGCACAGCACCTGGCGACGCACCTCGCCCAACGCGGCACCGAGTACGGTATCGCCGGCGACCTGGCGCGCGCGCAGCAAGGCCTGGTGCTCCCAGGTCCACGCCCGGCTCTGCTGATACGCGGTGAAGGCGTCCAGGCTGGCGACCAGCAGCCCCTTGGAACCGTCCGGCCGCAATCGCGTATCGACTTCGTAGAGGCGGCCCGCATGGGTCGGCGCGCTCAGCCAGTGCATCACGCGCTGGGCCAGCCGCTGGTACCAGCGCACCCCGTCCAGCGGCCGCGCGCCGTCGCTGGTTGCCTTCGCGCGCACGCCGTCGTAGACGAAGACCAGGTCAAGATCCGAGGCGAAACCGAGTTCCTCGCCGCCGAGGCTGCCATAACCGAGGACCGCGAAACCGATGCCCTCGCCTGGCAGGCGGCCGTGCTGGATCGCCAGTTCGCGCGCTGCCAGCGAAACCACCGCGCCGACCACCGCCTCGGCCAGCGCCGCCAGGCGGCGCGCGGTGGCGGCGGCATCCGCACGGCCATCGTTGAAGGCGAGGCCGAGGCGGAAGGCGATGCTCGACTTCAGCTCATTGATGCGCTCGAGCTCGCCCTCGGCGTCGCGCACGTCGAGCGTGGCCAGCACGCGGGCGATCTCGGCGGCGATGTCGACACGCTTGAACGGCAATTCGTCGATGCGCGGGTCGAGCACGTCGTCCAGCAGCAGGGGCTGGGCGATCACGCGTTCGGCCAGGAAGGCGCTGTCGGCGAAAACGCCGGCAAGGCGCCGGCGCGCGCCGGGCTGCTCCTCGAGCAGGGCGAGGTACGACGAGCGTCGCGCGACGGCCTGCACCAGCCGGCAAAGCCGGACCAGGCAGGCGGTCGGCGCCGCGCTCGCACGCGCCACCGCGATCAGCTGCGGCATCAGCCGCTCCAGCCGTTCCGACGAACGCGCCGACATCGCGCGCACCGAGCCCGCGCGCGGCAATTGCAGCAGGCTGTCCGCGGCCTCGTCGCCGGGCACGAAGCCGGCCACCGCCATCGTCGCGGCGGAGAGCTCGCCCGCCTGCGCGGCTTTCCAGAGGTCCGCCTCGGCCGCCGGCGTCACCGCGGCGCCACCGTCTTGCGGCATCAGCACCGCGGCGAAATCGTCGGCGACACGATGCCGGTGCGCGGCCAGTTCCGCCTCCAGCGCCGGCCAGCCGGGGTAGCCGAGGCCGAGCGCGATGCGCTCGCGCGAAAAGGCGTCGTCGGGAATGTCGTGGGTCTGCGCGTCGCGCAACATCTGCACGCGGTTTTCCAGCCGGCGCAGGAACACGTACGCATCGCGCAATTGCTTCGCGCGCGCGGCGGGGATATGCCCGCGCGCCTCGCAGGCGGTCAGCGCGGGCAACAGGCCGCGTACCCGCAGCGAAGGCTCGCGCCCGCCGCGGATCATCTGGGTCAGCTGGACGATGAACTCGATCTCGCGGATACCGCCGGGGCCGAGCTTGAGGTTCTCGGCAAGGTCCTTGCGGGCGACTTCCGCATCGATCAGCGCCTTCATCTCGCGCAGGCCGGCGAAGGCGGTGTAATCGAGATAGCGACGATAGACGAAGGGCCGCAACATCTCCTGCAGATGTTTCCCGGCGACGCGATCGCCGGCGACCGGCCGCGCCTTGATCCACGCATAGCGCTCCCAGTCGCGTCCCTCGCGCTGGTAGTACTGCTCCATCGCGGCGAACGGCAGGGCCAGCCGGCCGGCGTTGCCGAACGGCCGCAGGCGCAGATCGACGCGCGCGCAGATGCCTTCCGGAGTCGGCTCCGCGAGCAGCCGCACCAGTTGCCTGGCGATGCGTACGAAGTATTCGCCGTTGTCCAGCGGCCGCGCGCCATCGCTCTCGCCCGCCGAAGGATAGGCAAGCACCAGGTCGATATCGGAGGAAAAATTCAGTTCGTTGCCGCCGAGCTTGCCGAAGCCCAGCACCACCATGCGTTGCGCCTTGCCTTCCGTATCGCGCGGCGTGCCATAACGCTCGGTCAGCGCCTGCTCGGACCAGCGCAGGGCAACACCAAGCAGCGCCTCGTAAAGGGCACTGGTGGAGGCCAGCGTTTCGCCGACGCTGTCCAGGCCGTTCACGTCGCGAAACACCAGGCGCAAGGCCTCGGCATGGCGGAAGCGGCGCAGCGCCGTCATGCAGGCCGCTTCGTCCTTGCTCAATACCAGCGCGTCGATGCGCGCACTGGCGTCGCTGGCCGAGCGCAACCGATCCAGACCGGCCGGCGACAGCAAGTCGGGCTGGCGGCGCAGCACGTCGTAGGCGAAGTCGCTGGCCAGCAAGGTGCGACCGATGCGTTCGGCGACGCCGGCATCGTCGTGCAGCGGCACACCCTCGGCGCGGCAGCGTGCGACGAGGTCCGCGTAACGGCTGTCGATCAGCGTACGCAGCGCCGCGCTTTCCCGGGGAACGGTAGTGGCATTCATGAACTGGCGATTGTGCCAGTCCTCGCGTCTTTCGCGATGGTTTCACCCGGGAAAACGCTCGCTGAAGCGGCCGCGGCGACCTGACAACCGATTCATGTCGTTTGCGTTACAGTCAATGGCCCTGAGCTGATCGCGTCGCCATGCAGACGAATAGCCAAGCGAAATCAATTCGTTACATCGCCGAACGGATCGCCCTGGCGATGCTGCTGGCGGTCGCCTTCGTGCTCTTCACCGGCCTGGTCGACGGCAATCCCGGCGTGAATCCCTCCGCGTGGATGGAGCGCCCGCTGCACCTGTTCGCCAACGCCCTCCCCGGCCTGCTGTTCGCCGCCCTGCTGTTGACCCTGACCCGGCGTGTCTGGCTGTCCTTCGGCCTGGCCTTCCTGATCCAGGGCGCCGTGTACGCGGTCAATGCGCTCAAGGTGAAGAACCTCGGCACGCCATTGATCCCCGCCGACTTCCGCATGGTGGGGCAACTCAAGGGCGAAGGCGGGCATCTGCTTGGCAGCTACCTGCCGGGCAATCCCCTGCCCTACCTGGCCATCGTCGGCGCCGTGGCCCTGGTCGTGCTGCTGGCCCGGTGCGAACCTGTGCTGTTCGCGCGAAAGACCCATGGCCGTCGCCTGACCACCGGCGTGGTCCTTACCGTCCTGCTCGGCACCCTGCTCGCCGGCATGCCCGCATGGTCGCACTTCTACGATCGCGACCGGCTGGGCATGATGCCCTGGTCGCCGAGCGAAAATGCCGGCTACAACGGCACGGTCACGACCCTGATGCAGTTCCGCCTGCATGCCGCCGACAACAAGCGCAAGCCCGATACGAACGCCGCGCTGCAGTTCCTCGCCCGCAGCGACGCGGACATGCGCGCACGCATGCGCCATGCCGCGGACAGCAGCCAGGGCCAGACCCCCGATATCGTCGTCATCCAGAGCGAGTCCTTCTTCGACCCGTCGATCCTGAAGGGCTACGAGCACGAGGACTTCACGCCCAACCTGCACCGGCTCGCGGCCCAGGGCAGCAGCGGCGCGTTGCACGTACCGACCTTCGGCGGCGGCACCATCCGCACCGAGTTCGAGGTGCTGACGGGCCTGTCGCTGCGGTACTTCCGCGAGATGCAGTTTCCCTACCTGCAAATGAACACCAAAGTTGTGCCCGGCATGGTCCGCACGCTGCGCGCGCATGGCTACGAAACGATCGCCGTGCACGGCAACGATGCGAGCTTCTGGAATCGCACGACGGCATTCAAGGCGATCGGCTTCGACCGCTTCGTCTCGCGCCCGGGCTTCCCGTCGGACGCGCCGAACAACGGCAACTACATGGCCGACAGCGCGATGACCGACGAGATCATGGCCCAGCTGAAAGATGCCGGACCGCCGCAATTCGTCTTCGCGATCAGCATGGAAGCGCACGGCCCTTACGACACCAGCGCCAATATCGACACCGCGGCGCGCGATGCGATTCCGGTACCCCAGGGCGTCGAAGGCGCGGCGAAGATCGCGATGCAGAATTATCTCTATCACATGCGCAACGCCGACCATGAACTCGGTCGCCTCGCCGACCTGCTGGCCAAACGCGATCGCCCGACCCTCCTGATGTTCTACGGCGACCACCTGCCCGCGTTGATCGATGCGTATAACAAGGCCGGTTTCCAGAACGGCCAGAGCATGCTCGCGCAGACGGTGCCGTGGCTGATCGTCGATCCGCAACACGATGCACGCACCGACAAGGAAGACCTCGCCGCGTGGATGCTGCCGGGCAAGCTGCTCGAGCGTGCCGGCGTCCACGACGATGCGTACTTCGCCCTGACCCAGGTCGTGGCGCCACAACTGGCGGAACTCACGCGCGCACCGGATGCGCCGCGGGCCAGGGAGAATGCGGTGCAGCGCGATGACGATAGTGCGATGGGCAATATCGCCTTGCTGCGGATGAAGGGGAAGCTCGACAAGTTGCTGCCGAATCTTGATGCGACATCGGTTGAGGCTGCGCCTGTGGTGGCGAGGCAGGCTGGGGTTGCTGAGGATGAGGCGCGGGCTGGGGTTCAGCAGTAGTTGGTTGGACGTTGTTGCGATCGTGTCGGCGCCTATCGCGCCGGTGTTTCGACCTCCTGCCGGAGGCCGAGTCACTTTCTCTTGAAATGGGTGGCCAAGAGAAAAAAGGGCCACCCCAATCGCGTGCCCCGCTGCGCGGGTGCGGCCGGCTTGGCCGGGGTTTACGGCCGTACATCCCTGTACGGTCGTAAACGGTCGGCATCCATGCCGACCCCCGCTTCGCGGGCCTTTTCGTCCCAGCCGGCCTCACGCTCAAAGGGGCCTCGGGTGGAGCTAAGAGCCGGCTGATCGCCGTGTTCTTTACTGGATCCCAGCCTTCGCTGGGATGACGGTGAGGGGTGTGGGTGGCGCGCTTTGCTCTTCGCTGCTCTTCGCTCTTCGCCTTTGCTCTTCGCTCTTGATCGTCATCCCAGCGCAGGCTGGACGCCGGGAGCGTAGCGACCAAGAACAGCGAAGCTGGCCCGAAGGGTGAGCGCCGCCGGCGCGAATCATCCAGTGGCGTCAGTGGTCGGTTGTCGCCACTGGGTTCCGGCCTGCGCCGGAATGGCGATCAAGAGCCGGCCATTAAAAAACCGGCCTCACGAAGAGGCCGGTATCTTGCAACACCACCGACTGTTTATTTCCGCTTGGGAATATACAAGTCGGTAATCGTGCCTTCGTATACCTCGGCGGCCATGCCGATCGATTCGCTCAAGGTCGGATGCGGGTGGACGGTCAGGCCGATGTCGGCGGCTTCCGCGCCCATCTCGATGGCCAGCGCAAGCTCCGAGATCAGCTCGCCCGCGTGCGGACCGGTGATGCCGGCGCCGATGATGCGATGCGTGGCCTCGTCGAAGATCAGCTTGGTGAAGCCTTCGGTGCGGTCGATGCCGATCGCGCGGCCGGAGGCGGCCCACGGGAACTTGCCGACGCCGATTTTCAGGCCTTTTTCCTTCGCTTCGCGCTCGGTGACGCCGACCCAGGCGATTTCCGGGTCGGTATAGGCGACCGACGGGATCACCCGTGCGTCGAAGAAGCTCTTCCGGCCGGCGGCGACTTCCGCGGCGACCTTGGCCTCGTGCGTCGCCTTGTGCGCGAGCATCGGCTGGCCGACGAGGTCGCCGATGGCGAAGATGTGCGGGACGTTGGTGCGCATCTGCTTGTCGACCGGAATGAAGCCGCGCTCGGTGACTTCGACACCGGCCTTGTCCGCGCCGATCTTGTTGCCGTTGGCCGAGCGGCCGACCGATACCAGCACGCGTGTCGAACAACTTCGTCTCGGGAATGCTCTCGCCTTCGAAGGTCACCGTGATGCCCTTCTTCCCGGCCTTCGCCTCGACCACCTTGGTCTTGAGGTGAATACCCTTGTAGCGCTTGGCTGATGCGCTGCTGCAGCGGTTTGACCAGGTCGAGATCGGCGCCCGGCATCAGCTGGTCGGCGAGTTCGACGACGGTGACTTCGCTGCCGAGGCCCGAATAGACCGTGGCCATTTCCAGGCCGATGATGCCGCCGCCGACGACCAGCAGGGTCTTCGGCACATCCGGCAGTTCCAGCGCGCCGGTGGAGTCGATGACGCGTTCGTCGTCCCACGGGAACGAGGGCAGCTTCACCGACTGCGAGCCGGCGGCGATGATCGCCTTCTCGAAGCGGATCAGTTTCGTGCCGTCGGCGCCCTGCACTTCCAGCTCGTTCGGCGAAACGAACATGCCGGTGCCGGTGACGACGCGCACCTTGCGCTGCTTCGCCATCTGGGCCAGGCCGCCGGTCAGTTTGCCGACCACCTTGTTCTTGAAGTCGCGCAGCTTGTCCAGGTCGATCTTCGGCTCGCCGAAGGTGATGCCGTGCGAGGCCATGGCTGCGGCTTCGTCGATCACGGCGGCGGCGTGCAGCAGGGCCTTGGACGGGATGCAGCCGACATTGAGGCAGACGCCGCCGAGGGTCGCGTAGCGCTCGACCAGCACGGTGTCCATCTCCAGGTCGGCGGCGCGGAAGGCGGCCGAATAGCCGCCGGGGCCGGAGCCGAGCACCAGCACCTGGCATTCGATATCGGCTTTGCGGCCGGACGCGCTGGCGGCGGCCGGCGTCGCGGATTTCGCGGGCGCGGGTGCGGCGACGGGGGCCGGCGCCTGGCCCACGGCCTTGGGGGCCACGGGCTTTTCGGCCGAGGTGTTGTCGGCGATCTCGATGATCGCGATCAGCGCGCCGTCGTTGACGATGTCGCCGACCTTCAGCTTGATCTCCTTGACGATGCCGCCTTCGCTGGCCGGCACGTCCATGGTCGCCTTGTCCGACTCCAGGGTGATCAGGCTCTGTTCCTTGATCACGGTATCGCCAGGCTTGATCAGGATCTCGATCACCGGCACGTCGTGCGAGCCGCCCATATCGGGGACTTTCAGTTCAATGGTCTTGGCCATGGTCGCGCGCCCCCGATCAGAGCAGCAGCCGGCGGATATCGCCGAGCTGGGTGGCCAGGAACGTGGTGAAGCGCGCGGCGAGCGCGCCGTCGATCACGCGATGGTCGTAGGACAACGACAGCGGCAGGATCAGCCGCGGCGCGAATTCCTTGCCGTTCCAGACCGGTTTGGTCACTGCCTTGGAGACGCCGAGGATGGCCACTTCCGGCGCGTTGATGATCGGTGTGAAGTAGGTGCCGCCGATGCCGCCGAGCGAGGAGATCGAGAAGCAGCCGCCGGACATGTCGGCCGCGCCGAGCTTCTTGTCGCGTGCCTTCTTCGACACTTCGCTGAGCTCGTTGGCAAGCTCGAGCAGGCCCTTCTTGTCCGCATCGCGGATCACCGGCACGACCAGGCCGTCCGGGGTGTCCACGGCGATGCCGATATGGAAGTACTTCTTCAGCACCAGCTTCTCGCCGGATTCGTCCAGCGAGGCGTTGAACTTCGGGAATTTCTTCAGTGCGGCGACGACGGCCTTGATCTGGAAGACCAGCGGGCTGACCTTGACGTCCTTGTTCTCCTCGCCGAGCTTCTTGCGGAAGGCTTCCAGCTCGGTGATGTCGGCGTCTTCGTGCTGCGTAACGTGGGGGATCATCGCCCAGTTGCGCGCGAGGTTGGCGCCGGAAATCTTCTGGATGCGCGTCAGCGGCGTCTCTTCGATCTCGCCGAATTTGCGCGAAATCGACTTTCGGCCAGGGCAGGAGGTTGAGTCCACCGCCGCCCGTGCCGCCGGCGGCGACCGGGCGCGCACCGGAGGACAGCACCTGCTTGACCCAGCCGGCGACGTCCTCGCGAACGACGCGGCCGCCACGGCCGCTACCCTTGACCTGGGCAACGTCGACGCCGAGTTCGCGGGCGAACGCGCGCACGGCGGGGCTGGCGTAAGGCACCTGCTCCGGCAGGACGGCGCTGGCATCGAAGGCCACCGGCGGCGTGCGCGGTCCGCCGGCCGAGGTGTCGGCAGCGGGAGCGGCAGGCGCGGGAGCGGCGGGCTTCGGTGCTTCGGCGGCCGGAGCCGGCGCGGCGGCGGGAGCGGCTGCCTCTGCCGCCGGCTGCTCGCCACCCTCGCTGGACTCGACCAGGGCGATGATCGCGTCCTGCGCCACTTCGTCGCCGACCTTGACCTTCAGCTCCTTGATCGTGCCGGCGAACGGCGCCGGCACTTCCATGGTGGCCTTGTCCGACTCCAGGGTAATCAGGCTCTGGTCCCTGGCGACGATATCGCCGACCTTCACCAGCACCTCGATGATCGGCACGGCGGTGCCGCCGATATCGGGGACGCGGACTTCCTTCGTGCCACCGGCGGCGCTCTTCGTCGGCGCGGCGGCCCTGGCGGGAGCGGCGGCGGGCGCCGGCTCGGCCTTGGCCGCGACCGGCTGTGGCGGCGGCAGCGGCGGGGGCCGGCGCAGCGGGCTGGGCGGCGTCGCCCTCGACCTCGATCAGCGCGATGACCGCGCCTTCGGCGACCTCGTCGCCCTCCTTCACCTTCACTTCCTTCACCGTGCCGGCGAACGGCGCGGGCACTTCCATCGTCGCTTTGTCCGACTCCAGCGTGACCAGACTCTGGTCCTTCGTCACCTTGTCGCCTGGCTTGACCAGTACTTCGATGACGGGCACGCCCTTGAAGTTGCCGATATCCGGCACTCGGGCTTCTTTGACGTCGGCCATGGAACCTCCTGCAAAGGGGATTGGCCGGCACGTCGACGAACGCGCCGGCAAGGTTTGGGGCGCCTGGGGTGGCGCAAGCCCCCAATCATAATCCCTAACCACGAATTTCCCACGGTTTAAACAACCGGTCGGGGCAAAAAAACGAGGTCTCAGCCGCTGCCCTGGGGCGGACTGATCAGCCGTATCTCGCTCTGCGGAAAGGGAATGCTGATGCCGGCGGCATCGAAGCGCTCCTTGATCTGGCGCAGCAGGGCGGTCTGGGTTTCCCACAGGTCCGCGGTGCGTGTCCAGCCGCGGATCACCAGGTTCACGCTGCTGGCGGCCAGCGCCTCGGTCCAGACGCCGGGCGCGGGATCGACCAGGATGCGCGGGTCGGCGGCGAACAGGTCGCGCACGACCTCGATGGCCTTGCCGATATCGTCGCCATAGCCGATGCCTACCTTCAACTCGAAACGGCGCGTGCCCCGTCGATTGAAGTTGATGATGGCGTCGACACCAACCTTGGCGTTGGGGATCACCGCCTCGCGGTTGTCGCCCATGACCAGGTGGGTATGCATCAGGTTGACGCTTTCCACCGTGCCCTCGACCCCGCCGACGGAGACGTAGTCGCCGACCCGGAACGGCCGGAACAGGATCAGCAACACGCCCCAGGCCAGATTGGACAGCGAGCTGTTGAGGGCCAGGCCAATGGCCAGGCCGGCGGCGCCGATCGCGGCGACGAAGGACGCCGTGGGCACGCCGGCCATGCCGAGCACCTGGACCAGCAGCATCGCGACCAGCACGCCGTAGATCACGTTGCGCAGGAAGCCGATCAGGGTGGGGTCGATCTTCGCTCGCTGCATCGCGCGGCGGCCGATATTGGCCACCCGCGCCGAAAGCCAGAAGCCGATCAGCAACACGAGCAGCGCGGCCGCCAGGCGCAGGCCGTAGTGCATGGTGTTTTCGGAGAAGTGCTCGAAGCCGATCGAGTCGAAGAATGCGTTCATGGAGCGTCGCCGTACGGATGCCGTGCCGGCGAGATTAACAAAGATGTCATCGAGTCACCGATCCATCCATTGCGGGAGCGCGCCCCACGCCAGCCGCTCCACGCAAGGACGGATGACGATCGAATCTCCCTCAAGATCCCGGGGCACGCTCCTGCATAACCGCTCAGTCGGTCGACACGTCCTTGTCGTCGTCATCGTCCTTCTTCGAATCCTTGTGTTCGTGACGCGGCTCGACGGTCATCAGGCGCAGGCGCGAACCATCGGCCAGGCGGAACTGCCACTGCTTCTGCAGCCCATCGAGCTCGGCGAGCTTCGGGCACAGCGCATGGGCGCGCTTTTCCAGCGCGTCGGCGCGTGTGTCCACTTCGCGCTTGATCGCGGCATCGAGCGAATTCGCGCGTGCCTCGAGCGCAGCGACCTTCGCCTGGTCGCCACTCAACGCCGCGCTCACCGCACCGGCGGTGACCGTGCCGACCAGGTCGCCCACCGAATCGGAGACGGCCTTCTCGACGATGCGATCGGTGTCCTCGCGATGCCAGTGCCCGGCGCCGAGGGTGTCGTCGATCTGCTTGAGCGATTCGATGCGCTTGCGCTTGAGCTTGTCGACCATGCGTGCGCGGCTGTCGCCGTCCTCGGCGAACGCCGCGGTAACGCTGGTCATCGCGGCGAAGCCGATATCGACGCCTTCGCGCGCGATGGCCGCCACCTCGGGGACCAGGGCGCGCACGTCGGACTCGTAGCGACGCAGGCTGTCGGCATCGGCGGCCGATACGCTGACGTCCTTGCCGTCCACGCGCAGGGCGCCATCGTGCATGAAGACCTTGCCCGGGGTGCCGTCGTCGCGCGAAAAGGCGATGCCCGACGTGTGGACATCGACGTCGTAGGCGGTGCCGTAGTTGTTGCCGCAGTTATCCGTATCGACGTGGAAGCCGTGTTCGGCGAAGGCAGGCGACGCCGCAC
Source organism: uncultured Gammaproteobacteria bacterium (assembly GCA_963847335.1). Lineage (GTDB taxonomy): Bacteria > Pseudomonadota > Gammaproteobacteria > Xanthomonadales > Rhodanobacteraceae > Luteibacter. Next base: position 391,798 of record CAWJZF010000006.1, on the reverse strand, counting down.
CGGCCGCGATGGCCAGGAACAGGACGGTACGCAGGTGACGCATGTGATTCTCCCCGGAGTCATGACGCACCGACGGCGCGTCGCCGAGCTGGGATGCGTCTCGTGGAGAGAAGGTTTAAGCCCAAAGGCGATCCGGCGCATGAGTCTCAGGTCATGCGTGACGTCACGCATGACTTCTGGCTGCGCGGTCAGGCGAAAAGGACATCCTCGAAGAAGGCACCGAAGGGCCGTTCCGGGTGGGCGATCTGGATCTCCAGAACCCACAGCCCGGAGGCCGGCGCCCGCTCGAAATCGCCCAGCGCGCCAGCCTTGTGCACGGCATGGGGGTAGTCGCCGACCCGGTGCCCCTTGATCGCATGATTGAAACGCCAGCCGGCCGCTTCGGCTTCGCTTTCGGCGAACGCATACAGGGCGCGACCATCGAGGTCGCCCTGGCGCCAGCGTGCGGCGACCTTGCGATAGAGATGCCGCGCGGCCGCGGCGCAGGCCTGCATGGCCGGATCCGAGCCCGTGACGAAGGTGTCGCCGACATCGCCCTCGTGACCGTCGAAGACCGGGCCGAGGTCGACGAAGAAAATATCGTCCGCGCCGAGCACGGTGTCGGGCGCCGAGCGCTGGCGAAAGGTCTTCAGCGTGTTCGCCCCGAAGCGCACGATCGTGGGATGCCAGATGCGCTCCATGCCTTCGGCCTCGAGGATGCGTCCGGCCAGCTCGCCAGCCTCGGCCTCGCGCATGCCCGGAACGATGCCCCCCGCGATTCGCGCCAGCGCGGACCACGCCCGCTCGCGGGCGAACAGCATGCGCTCGTGCGCGTAAAGGGCGCCGACATGCTCATGGGTGGACACGTTCATCGATGACCGGGTGGCGGCGGGACAGCCATTCTAGAACCCGGCGTCGGGTTCGCGCAGGTAGTCGTGCTCCTCCGGCGTGTCGGTCCGGCCAAGCACGCGATTGCGATGCGGGAAGCGGCCGAATCGCTCGATGACGTCGCGATGCCTGATCGCGTAGCCGAGGAAGTCGTCGTAAGGGCCGCGTTCGACCGGCGGCATCTCGTCACGCAAGGCGGTCACCAGCCGCACGGCGTGTTCCTGCGCGGCCAGATCCTCGGCATGCTCGAACGGCAAGTAACAGAACAGCCGCTCGATCCGCTTCAGCTGGTAGTCGTCGCCGCGCGCGATACCCGCCGCCGCGATGGCGCGCGCATGCACGTCGCCGGCAAAGGCCAGGGGACCTGCGCGATGGATATTGCGCGGAAACTGGTCGAGCAGGATCAGCAGCGCCAGCCAGCCCCGGGGCTCGCCGGCCCAGGCGTCGAGCTGGCCGGCGACGGCGGCGGCGCTCGCCGCGCCAAACCGTTCGCGGACGATCCTGTCGACCTCGTCGCTGGCGCCAAACCAGCGCGCGTTCTTCGCGGCGACCGGCTCATCGTCGGCGCCGAACCAGAAATCGAGTACCTCGTCCGGCGACACCGCGCCGGAACTCACGAGCGCGCGGCCTGCGCCAGGCTGCTGACGTCCAGATGGATATTGCGCAACCGCGGCAGATGGCGGGCGATCAGCCGACCGATCTCGGCGTCGACCGGTGCCTCGTTCTCGCGCTCGAACGCCTCCAGCAGGCGCGACTCGGTCTGTTCGAGACAGCGGATATACGTGGCATCCGGATCGCGCGATACGGCGGCCGACATCTCGGCGAAGGAGCGCCGGGTCATCCCGGTGGCGGTACCGCTCAGTGCCGCCTTGCCGCCACGCCGGGTCACCTCGCGCTGCAGGTCGAGGATGACCGCGTCCAGCGATTCGGCGATTTCGCCGATGACCGCCCGCAAGCCCGGCTCGCGCACGGCCCCCACCGCCTGCCGGTACAGGTCCCGGTCGGCGATGCCGCGGCGGATCAGGTGGTTGAGGGTCGGAAGGGGGGCATTTCGCATGGTGGCTGCACGTTAGTCTCCAGCCGCTTAGCCCCCGCTAAATCCCGCGAAATCCAGTCAGCATCCGCTTACTCTGGCGTCAGTTTTCGACATGCAGGAGGTTCAGGGGCTGGCCGTCGGACGCCCGGATACCGTCCTGGAGCTCGGCCAGCTGGCGAATCGAGGGGCATAGCGCCTGGATCTGCGGGCGCAGCGCCTGCATGCGCTGCATGATCCTGGCCTGGCCACCGGTGCTCAGGGACGACATACGGTCCTTCAGGGCCGAGGCCCCGGCCAGGTCCCCGTCCATGGCCATCTGCACCGCCTGCTGGCCGATGTCGTTGGCGACGATGGGCAGGATGTCGCTGGCGATCTGGTTGGCGTAGCGGTCGAAGGCATCGCCCTGCCAGTCGTGGGTGCTGTTGCTGGCGGCGATCCGTTGCTTGAGGTCGGCGACCCGGCTCCGCAACGCGTTGTCCAGTTCGCCAGCGGAAGCGGCCTGGGGCGATACCGAGGCCGCTTCCTCGCGCACGGCTTTCGCGGCCATGTCCACGCCGTTGCCCGCCACCGCCTTGACCCGCGGCACCAGGGCACGCAACTGGCGTTCGAACAGGGAGATGCGGTCCTGATCGGCGGCGCTCAGGCGCACGGCGGCCCCATCGGCAACCAGGCTGCCGTCGCGCAGCTCGACCCGGTGCGGCAGGGGATCGGCGCGGTCGAAGACCAGGCTTTGCGTGCCGACGGTGACGTCGTAGCTGCTGGACGCCTTGCAGGTCGTGGCAAGGTCCTGGGCCTGGAGAGGCGCCGCAAGGGCGACGCCCACCAGGAGCAGGCACAGGGGAATACGCATGACGACGTCCTTGGGTAGCGAGCCGTCAGCGATAACCCGCGCGTGGCGAACCGGGGCTGAACTCAGCGCTGGAATTCGCCGCGGACCGCGGGCCGGCCAAGCACCCAGGCAAGCCAGGCAAAGACCGGGATCGACACCAGCTTGAGCGCGGCGCTCACCAGGAAAATCCGCTGGATGCGTTCGCCGTTGGCGCGGATCGGATCGAGCATGCCCGGCTGCGACAGCACGGCCTGCATGTCATGCCACTGGCCGATCATGCCGCCGGCCGTCCAGGCCGCCCACAGGGCGAGGACCACCGCGACGGCACGCATCGTCCGACGGCCCCATTCGCGACGGCGCAGGGTGGCCAGGGCCACGGCAGCGACGGCCAGGGTGATAAGCAGGTAGCCCACCGCCCAGGCCATGGCGATGCGCAGGCCATCCATGTCGTCCGGGGCGGCCTGCCCCATGGCACCGGTGATCAGCAGGACCGCGCGCAACTGGGTGATCAGGCCGAAGGCGGCCAGCAACAGGACCAGCCAGGTCACGATCCGCCATGCGGAAAGCCGGCGCGCAGGCGCACCGGCTTTCGTGATCAGGGCACCAGCCATCAGGCGTTGGCGGCCTTCAGCGCAGCCAGGTCGGAGAGCACCTGCCCGGAGTTCTTCTCCGGATCGACGTCTTTGTAGACCTTGACGATCTTGCCGGCCGGATCGACCAGGAAGGTCTCGCGCAGCGCGTACTTCATACCGGACTTGGTCGTGGTCAGCACGCCGTAGTCGGTGGCCATCTTGCTATCGGCATCGGACAGCAGGGAGAACGGCACGTGGTACTTCTCGGCGAACGCGGCGTGCGACTTGACGTCGTCCAGGCTGATGCCGAGCACGGTGGCGCCGGCCTTCTTCAGCTTGGCGATATCGTCGCGGAAGGTGCAGACCTCGGTGGTGCAGCCGGCGGTGAAGTCTTTCGGATAGAAATACAGCACCAGCCACTGGCCCTTGTGGCTGTCGAGGGAGTGCCAGTCACCCTTCTGGTCCTGCAGGTGGAAGCCGGGTGCCTGGTCGCCAACGACGGGCGTGGCGGCAAACGCGGTAAGGCTGGTCAGGGCCAGGGCGAGCAATACGAGGAGACGACGCATGGACGGAACCTCAAGCTAGGAGAGGAAGGATCGGGGACAGCCAGTTTACGCCGGTGTGAGTGCTTCGTGAGGGCTTAAAGGTTGTGGGGCGGCGGAGCAAAGGCGTGAGTCGGCCGCAAGCGGCCTGCAAGTCACTCGCTTCGCGAGCTGCGAGGAGGTCAGTAGAGCGAGCTTACTGACCTTCTCGCAGGCCGCACAGCGGCCGACTGGCAAGCCGCGAAGCGGCTGACTTACGCTTTAGACCGGGCAAGTCGCGAGTCGCTTACGGGCGCAAAGCGTGAGTCGGCCGCAAGCGGCCTGCAAGTCACTCGCTTCCCGAGCTGCGAGGAGGTCAGTAGAGCGAGCTTACTGACCTTCTCGCAGGCCGCGCAGCGGCCGACTGGCAAGCCGCGAAGCGGCTGACTTACGCTCTGGACGGACCACAAGAAAAGGCGCCCCTGAAGGCGCCTTTCCATCCGCAAGAACGCACGACCGCAATTACCTGACCCGCGTAATCGTAAACGCACCCACGTCGACGCCGAGGTTGACGCCTTCGCCGGTGCCGGCCAGGGCCAGCGACACGGTGCCCTTGGTCATCACGCTGCTGCCGGCGCTCTTGACCACGCCCGCATCGGCATTGGCCTGGGCATAGCTGCCGAACACGTCGTTGATGCTGTGCACGTTGCTGATCTCGCCCTTGCCGTTGTTGATCTGCCACTTGCCGGCAGTCAGGCCGCCGCCGTTGATGGTGATCTTAACGCTGGCGGTCTGGCCATTGTCGCAGCGGACGGTGCCGGCGCCATCGGCATGCTTGTAGATCGCCGACCAGCCCTTGAGGTTGAACGTCATGTGGCATCGGATGCTGGCATCGGCCGCATGGGCGGCGCCCGGGGCGGCGAACGCACCGGCGGTGGCGAGAACCAGTGCGGCCAGGGTCATGCGCTTGATCATTTCGGGCTCCTTTGAGTGATGGGTGCGGGCTTGCATGGGCAGAGTGTCCATCCACGTATGTGAATGAAGCCAGAGGAATCCTGCAAGCGTTCAGCATTGCGAGGGCTTCGTCCTTTCCGCGTGAAGCCGGTTGACCCCGGCTTGCGGGCCGCGCGCATAATGACCCAGCGCCCCATGGATTCGAGACGATGCCCAAGTACATCCTGGTCGGTTACGACGGCTCCGATACCGCACGCCGTGCCTTTCTTTTCGCGATCGAGATGGGCCGGGCCTTCGGCAGCCGCGTCCGCGTGGTGTCCGTCCTCCAGGTCACCGAGGGCGGAGCGGACGCGACCGCGTTGATGATGGCCGATTCGGGCACCCGCCGTGCCACCGAGCTCCTCGAGGAACTGCGTACCCTGGCGCCGGGCACCGACGCCATGGTCGACCTCGAAATGGTCCATGGCAGCCCCGGCGATGCCTTGCTGACCCAGGTCGCCCAGCATGGCATCGACCATGTGGTGATCGGCCATACCGAGCGTGGCGCGCTGGCGCGCTGGCTGCTCGGCTCGGTATCGACCGACGTGCTGACCCGCGCCCACGTGCCGGTCACGGTCGTCCGCTAGCGGCGCGAGCCCGGTCTTCACGAAACCTTGGCATGTCCTTGCAGACCCGCGCGTCGAAATGGGGACGGCAAAGCCATGGCAGGGAGAAAGTCTCCCGAAAGACACGGCGTCGATGATTCGCGGCTTTCCCGAAGCCGAAGGGCCATGATAGCCATGGCTTGTCACAAATCGGTCATTGGCTAAGATGTCCGCCATTGCCCTTGCCGGGGCGTGCAAAGACATCGGATTGAACGGAGCGCGCGTGAGTTATCCAGCATCCCTGCCGTGGACGCTCGAGAGCATCGACCTCGGCCGCATCGACGCGGAGCGCATCAGGCACAACGAAGACCTCTTCCTGCTGCTTTGCAGCTCGTCCTTTGTCGAGAGCGGCTCGGACCTCTATACGCACAACCTCGTCGACCATTTCGCCGGCGACGACGTATTGCAGGGCTGGTTGCGCGACCATTGGGAACACGAGGAAATGCAGCATGGTCGTGCGCTGGCCGCCTACGTTCGCCATGTCTGGCCCGAATTCGACTGGGAATCGGGTTTTCGAAATTTCTTCGCGGCCTACGGCGCGGTATGTACCAGCGAGGAGCTGGAGGAAAGCCGTGGCCTGGAACTGGCGGCCCGCTGCGTCGTCGAAACCGGCACCGCCAGCCTCTATCGCGCCCTGAACGACTTCACCGACGAGCCGGTGCTGCGCCAGCTGACCAACTACATCAAGAGCGACGAAGTCCGGCACTACAAGAATTTCTACCAGCATTTCCGCATCTATCGCGAGCGCGAGAAGCTGAGCCGTTACCGTGTATTCCGTGCCCTGCTCAAGCGTGTGCGCGAGATCAAGAACGAGGACAGCGACATCGCGCTGCGCCACGTCTTCAACGTGCGTTATCCGGACAAGGCGCATGACGACGTTGAGTTCCGTCGCATCACCAGCCGTGCCGAGGGACTGCTGAAGCGTCATCTTCCTGCCGAGATGACGGTGAAGATGCTGCTCAGGCCGCTGGACCTGCCGCCTCGTATCAGCACGATGATCGAGTGGCCGTTGACGCGGATTACCGAGAAGCTGTTCCTGCACTGATTCGCTAAAACCAGTTGCACCGCCACTGGATTCCGGCCTGCGCCGGAATGACGGATAGGTGGGTTTTCGTCATTCCGGCGCAGGCCGGACGCCGGGAGCGAAGCGACCAAGAACAGCGAAGCTGGCCCGAAGGGTGAGCGCCACAGGCGCGAATCACCCTGTGGCGGTGCGCGAGGTTTTCGCGGTCAGGTCTTCGCTTTGCGCTTCTCGCGCAGATCGCGCAGCTTCTGCACATCGACCGGCCGGATCTGCTGGATCATGCAGGGAATATGGCGCGCGCCGGTGAGCACCTTGTCGAAGCGCGGGGTGACCCTGCCGAACGACGAGGTCAGGCCGATATCGTAGTTGCTTAGCAGATCCGGGCATTTCGCGCCCAGATCGAGCAGATAGGCCTGGAGGGGCTTCGTATAGACGGCCACTTGCGTATCGCTCACTGCCTCCCAGGAGTAAAGGTCCGTGGTGTAGCGGAAGCTCGGTACCGGGTCGCCGGCGGTCGCCGCGTAGTCGGCCTGGCGGTCGGCCAGTCGCTGTGTGTACGGCACGCTCGAGCATGCCGTCAGGACCAACGACAGCACGGCGTAAGACATGTGGCGCGTTTTCATCGAAACCCTCCCCCGGGTCACTTCTTCTTCGATTTTGCGAGCGTCGGCCATTTCGCCGGATCATAACCGCCGGTCTCGAAAACCAGGGTGGTCTTGCCGCGACTCTTCAGCACCACGTCGAGGGTAACCCGTCTGGCCTTCTGCAACGCGGCGATGAAGGCCGGGTCGTCCTTGATGAAGATCGCCGGCTCGCCGGTCGGCGGCAGGTAACCCTTGAGCGCCTTCGGTTTGCCGTCGAAGGTCGCCGCGATAGTGCAATCGCCGGCGCACTGGAAGCCCTTGCCGCTGCCGAACAGGAAGGCACTCTGGCCCCATTCGGTATGCCGGCGCAGCACCAGGCGTACGCGGTCCTCGCCGGAAGGCTGGCTGGAATAGATCGTCGCGGTGTTCTGCGTGCCGCCCTGCATCGGCGCGGTCTGGTATTGCCAGAGATTCTCCAGCCGCGACTTCTCCGCGGCCGCGGTCGCGCTCGCCTCGAGCGCGGGCAAGGTCTTCTGGATCTCGATCGCTGCCGGCGTGCCGGGATACTTCTCGACGATTTCCTTGCCCAGCGACACGGCCAGGGTCTCGTTGTGCATGCTCACCAGCTGCTGGTACGTCGCGAGTTTCTTCGCCGCTTCGTCGGCCTTGCTCGGCGCCTGTGCCGCCGGGGCAGCGGGGGAAGCATCCTGTTGCGAACAGCCGGCCACGGCGAGTCCGAGGACGAGGCATACGAGTGCATGGCGAAAATGAATCATCGGCGGAGCTTCCGGACGTCAACGAAGGTCTAGCTTGGACCGGCCCGGCGCACCGATGCAACCTATAATGTGGTCACGCCTACAGGACCGCTCATGCCAGCCACTGCCCCGGCACAAGACTCCCTCCTCGCCCACCGCGCCTTCGTCCAGTTCTGGTTCGCACGCAACGCATCGAGCTTCGGCTTCCAGATGATGTCGGTCGCCGTCGGCTGGCAGATCTACGACATGACCCACCGCGCCCTGGACCTCGGCCTGATCGGCCTGGCGCAGTTCATTCCCTCGCTGGTACTGGCCTTGCCGGCCGGACACGTCGCCGACCAGTTCGAGCGTCGGCGCATCGTGCTGCTCTGCCAGTTCGTCGAATGGCTGGCGATCGGCCTGCTCGCCCTCGGCAGTTTCATGCATGCCCTGAACGAGACGGCGATCATCGGGCTGATCTTCATCGTCGGCGTGGCCAAGGCCTTCGAATCGCCGGCGATGCAGTCGATGGTGCCGGGTCTCGTTCCCGAGGCGCTCCTGCCACGGGCGATGGCGGCCAGCGCGTCGGCCGGACAAGCGGCGATGATCATGGGTCCCGCGCTGGGCGGCTTTCTTTACGTTGCCGGCCCGGATGTGGTCTATGCCGTGGCCGCGGCACTCTACCTCGCGGCCATGTATCCGATGTCGCGACTGCGCTACGACCACCTGCCACCACGCCGCGTACCGGCGACGCTGAAGACCGTTTTCGCCGGCGTCCATTTCATTCGTCATCGCCCGGCGGTGCTGGGCGTGATCTCGCTGGACCTGTTCGCCGTCCTGCTCGGCGGTGCGACCGCCCTGTTGCCGATCTTCGCCCGGGACATCCTGCATACCGGGCCCTGGGGCCTGGGCATGCTGCGCGCCGCACCGGCGGTCGGCGCGCTGCTGATGTCGATCTGGCTGGCGCGGCACGCCATGCAACGCAAGGTCGGCCCGATCATGTTCGCCGCGGTCGCGGGGTTCGGCGTGGCCACCCTGGTCTTCGCCGTGTCGACGTCGCTCTGGCTATCGATGGCGGCGCTGTTCTCGCTCGGCGCCTTCGACATGGTCAGCGTGGTAATCCGCAGCGCCCTGGTCCAGCTGGAGACACCCGATGAGATGCGCGGCCGGGTCAATGCGGTCAATTCGATCTTCGTCAACACCTCGAACCAGCTCGGCGAATTCGAGTCCGGCATGCTCGCCGCCGCCGTCGGGGTGGTCAATGCCACCCTGATCGGCGGCATCGGCACCCTGCTCGTGGTCGGCCTGTGGATGTGGTGGTTCCCCTCCCTGCGCCGGCGCCAGCGCCTGCAGTCCGACCCCCTGCCGGCCGTCGAGGGAGCCACGGACACGGTTTAAGGCCGTTTTCCAGCCCTTGTGCAGAGACGGTAAGCCGGTGGTATGGTGGACGTCTATACCGCCAAAATCAGGGGCCGTTCATGAAGCGCTTGCTTGTCGTCCTACCTGTCGTCCTTTCCCTGCTGATCGCTCCCGCCTTCGCGGCGGAGCAGAAGGCGGCGTCGCCCACCATCGAGCAGGCGCTCGCCCGGGCGAAGCAGCAGAACAAGCCGCTGGTCATCGATTTCCAGGCGGTGTGGTGCTACTCCTGCTACTTCATGGCCACCCATGTTCTCAACGGGCCGGAATTCAAGGCGCTCGAGAGCAAGGTGGTCTTTGTCGAAGCCGACGCGGATACGCCTGACGGCCAGGCCTGGATGAAGAAGCTCAACGTGCACTTCCTGCCCACCTACGTGGCACTGGAAGGCAATGGCGACGAGCTCGGCCGCATGCTCGCGGAACGGCCGCGCAATCTGTTCTACCCGGAAATCAACCGCATCCTCGGCGGCGGCGCGCGCCTGGACAAGCTCAAGGGCGATGCCGCCACAGGCTCGCTGGCCGCGGTCGCCGCCGTGCTCGATACCTACCAATCCCGCTACGAAGGCGACGAAGGCATGGCCTGGTTCGCCACCTTGCCGCCCACCGTGCGCAACGTGTCCGACCTGGACAAACGCGTCGCCCTGGCCAAGCAGCGCCTCGTGCTGCTGCAGGCGAAGGCGGCGAAGAACGATGCGGCCATCGTCGAAGTCGCGCCAAAGATCCTGGCCGGCAAGATCGGCTGCGACCGCGCCTACGTGGTCGACGACCTGCTGGCGGCAACCGCCAAACTGCCTGAAGCGCAGCGCCGCGAATTGATCGCACCGCAGCAGGCACCGATGAAAGCCTTCCTCGAAGGCCCCATCCTCGGCGCCAATCCGACCTGCGCCGATGTTCGCAGCGCCGTGGTCACCATGGCCGATACCGACGCGGCGCTCGGAGACGAGGCAGGCTCGAAGGCGGTACTGGACAACGCGATCGCCTTCACGCAGAAACGACTGGGCGACGACCTGACCAGCGACCGCAACCTCGCCGACAACCTGCTCGTCTACCTTGGGCGTGCCAAACGCATCGACGAACTGACTGCCTTGCAGTTACGCCTGATCAAGGCCTATCCGGACGACTACGTCTACGCTTACCGCCACGGCCGGACCTTGCTCGAGAACGGCAAGCCGGCCGAAGCGCTGCCCTTCCTCGAGCAGGCCTCGGCGAAGACTTTCGGGGTGAACCGCTTCACCGTCGCCGGCTTCCAGGTCAAGGCGCTGAGGGCACTGAATCGCCCCGCCGACGCCGACCGCGTCGTCGCCGCCGTGGTCGCCACCGATGGCAAGCAGTTCCCGGAGCAGGCGGACAAGCTGAAGGCTGCGCTGAAGTCCTGAGGGTGGGGGAAAGGGGTCAAAAAAGGGGTCAGAGTCACTACCGCGCCGATGACAGTCGGTCTCAGCGAGTACTCGCCCGCGGTAGTGACTCTGACCCCTTTTTTGCCCGCGGTAGTGACTCTGACCCCATTTTTTCCTGACCCCATTTCTGAACACGAAGCGCGAGTATTTACGCCGCACTCACGGCTCCGGCGGCAGTCTTTCGTTTCAGACTGAAACGGAGCCATCCCGATGAGCACAAGCCGCCGAGAGTTCGAACGCCAGGTTGAAAGCGCCGTGAACGGTGTCGCCGGCCGCGCCCGCCGCTACGCCGACGAAGCGGGTGGCACGGCCAGCAACCTGCTCGACCGTACCCGCCGGATCAGCGAGAAATTCGGCAAGCGGGCCAACGGCCCCGCCCAGCGCGCGCAGTACCTGGCCGAGGATCTCGCCGATGAGGCGACCTACCAGTACAGGCGTTTGCGCAAGCAGGTGCGGCGCCACCCGGCGACCACGATCGGCATCGCCGCCGCGGCGATCGGTACGTTCCTGCTGATTCGGCATGCCTTGCGCACGCGCGACGAGGATTGACGATTCGGGTCGGAAAAAATGACTCTGACCCCATTTTTTCCGCACGGCATGACTAGCAAAAAAAGGCCCGCTTTCGCGGGCCTTTTTTTTCAAACCGTCAACGGATTCGGTTTCTCCGGATCGAGCTTGTATTCCTTGATCGCGCGGCTGACGTCCTTGGCGTTGACCTTGCCTTCCTTCGCCAGCGCGGCGAGCGCGGCGTGGGCGATCCAGTAGCGGTCGACCTCGAAGAAACCGCGCAGGTGGTCACGCGTATCGCTGCGGCCGAAGCCGTCCGTGCCCAGGGTGGTGTAGCGCATGCCGTCCGGCATGAAGGCGCGGATCTGGTCGGAGAACTCGCGCACGTAGTCGGAGGCGGCGATTGCCGGGCCCTGGCGGTCCTGCAGCAGGCCGGTGACGTACGGCACACGCGGCTGCTTCGCCTCCGGATGCAGGCGGTTCCAGCGCTCGGCATCGAAACCGTCGCGGCGCAGCTGGGAGAAGCTCGGGCAGGACCAGATATCGGCGGTGACGCCGAAGTCCTTCTCCAGCAGTTCCGCGGCGGCGATCACTTCGCGCAGGATCGTGCCCGAACCCAGCAGCTGCACACGCGGCTCGCCCTTCTTCGGCTTGCCGGCATCCTTGAACAGGTACATGCCCTTGATGATGCCCTCTTCCGCACCCGCCGGCAGATCCGGGTGGGTGTAGTTCTCGTTCATCACGGTCAGGTAGTAATAGACGTCTTCCTGCTCCTGCATCATCCGGCGCGTGCCGTCCTGCAGGACCACCGCCAGCTCGTAGGAGAAGGTCGGGTCGTAGGAGACGACGTTCGGGATCGAGCCGGAGAACAGGTGCGAATGGCCGTCTTCGTGCTGCAGGCCTTCGCCGTTCAGTGTCGTACGGCCCGAGGTGCCACCGATCAGGAAGCCACGCGCGCGCATGTCCGCCGCCGCCCAGCACAGGTCGCCGATGCGCTGGAAACCGAACATCGAGTAGTAGATGAAGAACGGCAGCATCGCCACGTTGCTGATGCTGTAGCTGGTCGCCGCGGCGATCCATGCACTCATGCCGCCGGCTTCGCTGATGCCTTCCTGCAGGACCTGGCCCTGCTGGTCCTCGCGGTAGTACAGCAGCTGGTCGGCGTCCTGCGGACGGTACTTCTGGCCGAACGGCGCGTAGATGCCGATCTGGCGGAACATGCCTTCCATGCCGAAGGTGCGTGCCTCGTCGGCGACGATCGGCACGATGCGCGGACCGATCGCCTTGTCGCGCAGGATCAGGTTGATCCCGCGGACCAGGGCCATCGTGGTGCTGACCTCGCGGTCGCCGGTGCCCTTGGTGATCTGCTCGAAGGCTTCCAGGCCCGGGGCCTTGAAGCTCTCGTCGGTCTTGCGCCGGCGCTGCGGCAGCGAACCGCCAAGCGCGCGACGGCGCTCGAGCATGTACTGCACTTCCTCCGAATCCTTGCCCGGGTGGTAGAACGGCACTTCCTCGAGCTTGTCGTCGGGCACCGGGATATTGAAGCGGTCGCGGAAGGCGCGGATCGCGTCCAGGTCCATCTTCTTGGTGTTGTGCGCCGGGTTCTGCGACTCGCCGGCACGGCCCATGCCATAACCCTTCACCGTCTTGGCGAGGATCACGGTCGGCATGCCCTTGGTCTTCACCGCCGCGTCATAGGCCGCATAGACCTTGTGCGGGTCGTGGCCGCCGCGGTTGAGGCGCCAGATGTCGTCGTCGGACATGTTCGCGACCAGGGCCGCGGTCTCCGGGTACTTGCCGAAGAAATGCTCGCGCGTGTAGGCGCCACCGAAGGCCTTGCACGCCTGGTACTCGCCGTCGACGGTTTCCATCATCAGCTTGCGCAGGGTGCCGGTGGTGTCGCGCGCCAGGAGCGGATCCCAGTAGCTGCCCCAGACCACCTTGATCGCATTCCAGCCGGCGCCGCGGAAGACGCCTTCCAGCTCCTGGATGATCTTGCCGTTGCCGCGCACCGGGCCGTCGAGGCGCTGCAGATTGCAGTTGACCACGAAGATCAGGTTGTCGAGGCCTTCGCGGCCTGCCAGCGAGATGGCGCCCAGCGACTCAGGCTCGTCCGACTCGCCGTCGCCCATGAAGCACCAGATCTTGCGATCGGTCTTCGGGATCAGGCCGCGATGCTCCAGGTACTTCCAGAACTGCGCCTGGTAGATCGCCTGGATCGGACCCAGGCCCATCGACACGGTCGGCACCTGCCAGTAATCGGGCATCAGCCACGGATGCGGGTACGAGGAAAGGCCACGGCCCTTGCCGGCCACTTCCATGCGGAACAGGTCGAGCTGGTCCTCGCTGAAACGGCCCTCGAGGAACGAACGCGCATAGACGCCGGGGCTGGAATGGCCCTGGTGGAAGACCAGGTCGCCCGGGTGGTCGGCGCTCGGTGCGCGCCAGAAATGGTTGAAGCCGACGTCGTACAGCGTCGCCGAGGAAGCGAAGCTGGAAATATGGCCGCCAAGCTCGCCCGGCTTGCGGTTGGCGCGCACCACCATGGCCAGCGCGTTCCAGCGGATCAGCGAGCGGATCCGCCATTCGATCGCGGCATTGCCGGGGCTGTGCGCTTCCAGGTGCGGCGGAATGGTGTTGACGTATTCGGTGGTCGGATCGAACGGCAGGTAACCGCCGGCGCGACGGGTGGAATCCACCATGCGCTCGAGCAGGTAATGCGCGCGCTCGGTGCCGTCATGGCTGATGACCGCATTAAGCGATTCGACCCATTCCCTGGTTTCGCCGGGGTCGATGTCCTGGTGCAGGATGTCGTCGATCTGATCCATGGAGTACTCCGCGGCGCCATAGATGCGCACGCATGGGGACGAGGGAGGCCCGCAGGGGAGCGGGAAAACCTTTTCATTCTAGCGCCGCGGAGGGGCCTTGGCACCCCCGTGCGCACGCGTATGGCGGGCGTCAGGAGCGCATGCTGCGCCCCTGACTGGCAGGTCAGACCGTGGTACGCGGCTTTCCGGCGCGGATCTGCGCCTCGACGCAGGCCACGGCGGTCATATTGACCACGCGGCGCACGGTCGCCTGCGGGGTGAGGATATGCGCCGGCTTGGCCACGCCCATCAGGATGGGACCGATCACCACACCCTCGCAGAGCACGCGGACCAGGTTGTAGGCGGTGTTCGCCGCATCCAGGTTCGGGAAGACGAAGACATTGGCCTTGCCCTCCAGCCGCGAGTTCGGAAAGATCCGCTCGCGCAGCTCCGGGGTCAGCGCGACGTCGGCCTGCATCTCGCCCTCGACCTCGAGCCTGGGCACGCGCTCGCGGATCAGCTTCAGGGCCTGGCGCATCTTCGCCGCGCTTTTCGTTTCGCGGCTGCCGAAGTTGGAGTTGGACAGCAGGGCGATCTTCGGCTGGATGCCGAACAGCTTCAGCCGGATCGATGCCTGCAGGGTCGCCTCGGCGATCTGCTCGGCGCAGGGATCGTCCTGCACATAGGTGTCGAGGAAGAAGAAGGTGCCCTTCTCGGTCGAAACCGCGGCCATCGCCGAGGCTTCGGCGACGCCATCGTCCAGGCCGATGATGTCGGTGATGTAGTCGAGCTTGCTATGGAAGGTGCCGACCAGGCCGCAGATCATCGCGTCGGCTTCGCCGCGCTCGACCATCAGCGCCGCGATCACCGACGGCCGCGAACGGACGACCGCCTTGGCCATCGCCGGGCTGACCCCGCGACGCTCCATGATGCTGTGATAGTGCCGCCAGTAGTCCTCGAAACGCGGGTCCGAATGGATGTTGCACATCTCGAAGTCGATGCCGGGCTTCAGGCGCAGGCCGGCACGCTGGATGCGCCGCTCGATCACGTCCGGACGGCCGATCAGGATCGGCCGGGCCAGACCCTCGTCGATCACCACCTGGATCGCGCGCAGCACGGTTTCCTCTTCGCCCTCGGCGTAAACGACACGCTTCGGATCGGCCTTGGCGCGATCGAACACCGGCTTCATCATCAGGCCGGTACGGAACACGAAACTGGTGAGCTGGTCGTTGTACGCGCCGAAATCCTCGATCGGCCGCGTCGCCACGCCCGAGGCCATCGCCGCGCGCGCCACCGCCGGCGGCAGCTGCAACAGCAGGCGCGGATCGAACGGCTGCGGGATCAGGTATTCCGGACCGAAGCTCGGCGGTTTGCCGCCGTAGGCACGGGCGCTGACGTCGGAGGCTTCACGCCGCGCCAGCTCGGCGATCGCGCGCACGCAGGCGACCTTCATCGCCTCGTTGATCACGGTGGCGCCGACATCGAGCGCACCGCGAAACAGGTACGGAAAGCACAACGCGTTGTTGACCTGGTTCGGGTAATCCGAACGGCCGGTGGCGATGATGCAATCGGGGCGCGCGGCCCTGGCATCTTCCGGCAGGATCTCCGGGTTCGGATTGGCCAGGGCCAGGATGACCGGCCGGTCGGCCATCGTCGCGACCATTTCTTTCGTCAGGATGCCGCCGGCGGACAGGCCAAGGAAGATATCCGCGCCCTCGACGATCTCGGCGAGCGTGCGCTTGTCGGTCTTGCGCGCATAGCGCTGCTTGTCCGGGTCGAGGTCGGTGCGCTGGTCGTGCAGCACGCCGTCGCGATCGTAGGCAAGGATGTGCTCGGGCTTCAGGCCCAGCGCGACCAGCATGTCGACGCAGGAAATACCGGCCGCGCCCATGCCGGTCGTGGCCAGGCGCACATCCTCGATCTTCTTGCCGGTGACCAGCATCGCGTTGATGACCGCGGCGCCGACGATGATCGCGGTGCCGTGCTGGTCGTCGTGGAACACCGGGATCTTCATCCGCTCGCGCAGCTTGCGCTCGACGATGAAGCACTCCGGTGCCTTGATGTCTTCCAGGTTGATGCCGCCGAAGGTCGGCTCGAGGCTGGCGATGATGTCGACCAGCTTGTCCGGGTCGGACTCGTTGATCTCGATGTCGAACACGTCGATGCCGGCGAACTTCTGGAACAGCACGCCCTTGCCTTCCATCACCGGCTTGCTCGCCAGCGCACCGATATTGCCCAGGCCAAGCACGGCGGTGCCGTTGGTGATCACCGCGACCAGGTTGGCCCGCGCGGTCAGCTCGGCGGCCTGGCTCGGATCGGCGACGATGGCATCGCAGGCGGCGGCGACGCCGGGCGAATAGGCGAGCGAGAGATCGCGCTGGGTAAGCAGCGACGTCGTCGGCGTGACCTTGATCTTGCCCGGGCGCGGCAGGCGGTGGTATTCGAGCGCCGCCTGGCGGAGTTCCTCTGAGATAGCCATTGCAAACCTGTAAAGAAGGAAAAGAAAAGGACGAATGACAAGTGGCGCGCCCGCGGGCGTCAGGCCATCGACTCTAGCACCGCGCCAACGGACGGCGGCGTTAGAGCGCACTGGAGGGCGGGCGCTACAGTCCCAGCGAAATCTCCTCCGCTTCGACGCGCGCCATGTGGATATGGTTGACGAACAAGGAGAAGGCGAGCTTCCCGGCCAGGCCATGGACGTGCTGCATCCACGGCGGCAGATAGCGCGGGGCGGCGATTTCACCGGATTCGAAATGCGCCCCGAGACTGATCACATCGTGCAGGGCCAGCTTGCCGGCGAACAGGTTGCGCAGCAGGTCCAGCCGACGCTGGCGCAAGGCCCAGCGGAAGAAGGTATGCACGGCCAGCAGGCCGGTCAGGTACACATTGTCCTTGGCGAAGGCCGCGCCACCGGTCAACGGCACGCCGCGGAAGACGCGCTGGGCCGAATGAAAACTGTCGGCGACGGTCTGTTCGCAGCTGCGGAAGTAACGGTAGACCTCGACGAAGTCCGCGCCATTCGTGGCCATGTCGATGGCCAGGATGCGCAGGCTGATCCGCTTCAGGCGCGAGATATCGATGGCGCCGGACATCAGTTCGGCGAATACCGCCAGGCCTTCCTGGGTCGCCGTCACCCGCGGCGACGTGCGCGCCAGCGAGGCCAGCATGGGTTGCTCGCGGCCGTTCAAAGCGGTCAGCGTATGCACGAAGGCTTCGTGCGCCAGCAACTGGTGGCGATCGTATTCGGTAAAACTGGCACCGCCGCGAAGGCGGATGCGGGTGGCGCCGGCGGCCGCTTTCGCGGTGAGTTCGGCGTCCACTTCGACCGAGATCAGGCCGGGGCCGAAGAAGGCATCGAGCTTGGCCGCCATATCGGCGCGCAGCGCCTCGGCCGGGATGTTGCCCTCGGTATCGTCGGTGGCCAGGTCCGCACCCAGTTCGTCGGCGAGTTCGACGAAGTAGCGCGCGGCATCGAGATTGCTGCGCGGGCTGCCGGAAATCAGTTCGCCGGGCCGGCCGTAGAGCTGGATGGATGGCTCGGCGAAGCCGGCGGTGCCGACCATTTCGAGCATTTCCGCGGCGATCCGCCAGGATTCGGCCGTGCGCCTGAGGTAATCGGCGACCGGATGATCCTCGGCGACCTCGTGCTCGATCGCGATCAGCTCGCGCCGGGTCGCGTCCAGGTCGGGGCGCACGTAATGGACTTCGGGGAGCGAGAGCCGGTCGACCCGGAACTCCGCGATCATCCGCTCCTCGAGCGAGGCAGGCCAGGCGACGGTGGGCAGGATCCGGATCGCGCGTACGGCTAACAGCAAGCGCTGGTCCAGCGCGGCATAGCGTTGCATTTCGGCGGACAGGGGCTGTGGAGCGACCGGAACATCCATGGCGCCGGATTGTAGCGCCGATGGGGGCTTAACTGTTCAGTTTGGGCGGGTGTCACAGCTGATATGCCGTATCTGAACGCTTCGACTGGCTCCCCCTCATCCGCCTTCGGCACCTTCTCCCACCGGGAGAAGGGACGATCTGCAGCTTGTCTCCCTCGCCCGGAGGGAGAGGGTTGGGTGAGGGCGAGCCAGGATGCCGTTCCGTGCAACCCTATCGCTCGTCGCGCTCCCAGCCACGCCGCCCGGGCTTGCCCGGTGGCTTGGCGGTAGCCTTGCGCTTGATCCGGGCCTCCAGGGTGGCGGCCTGCTCCTCGCGTTCGTCGTGCAGCTTCAGGTAGCTTTTCCAGCGCGCCGGGGCCAGTTCGCCGGTGCGCAGGGCTTCCTGGATCGCGCAGCCCGGTTCGTTGCCGTGGCCGCAGTCGGCGAAACGGCATTGCGTGGCCAGCACCTCGATATCGGCGAACAGGTCGAGGTTTTCCTCGCCGGTCAGCTTCAGCTCGCGCATGCCCGGGGTGTCGATCAGGCAGCCACCGGTGGGCATCATGAGCAAGGCGCGATGCGTCGTCGTGTGCCGGCCGCGGCTGTCGTGCGAGCGCACGGCGCCGGTCTTGATCAGGTCCTCGCCGAGCAGGGTATTGGTCAGGGTCGACTTGCCGGCGCCGGACGAGCCGACCAGCACGGCACTGCTGCCCGGTCCCAGATACGCGGCGAGCATCGGCACGGTGGCGATGTCCTTGCTGTTGATCGCATGCACCGGCGTGCCTTCGGGCACGCGGGCGCGCACCGCGGCGATCGACCCCGCGACATCGTCGGCCGCATCGGCCTTGCTCAGCAGCACGACCGGACGGGCGCCGGAGCCTTCGATCAGCAGCAGGTAACGCTCGATGCGCGCCGGATTGAAATCGCCATCCAGACCCATCAGGACCAGCACATGGTCGATATTGGTGGCGATCACCTGGCGCTCGTAGCGCTCGCCGGCGGCGGCGCGGGTCAGCACGGTACGCCTTGGCAGGACTTCTTCGATCACCGGATGGGAGGCATGGTCGAGGAAGACGAAATCGCCGACCGCCGGCCTCACCGAAGGATCCAGGCCCCGCTTGAGGAAGTGCCCGGAAGGCTGGGCATTGAACACCGCGGCGCCGTCATGCAGTTCGTAGCCGGCCCGATGTTGCGCCACCACGCGGGCCAGCCGCCTGGGATCGGCGGGCAGCGCAGGCTCGCGCCATCCGATGTGGCGCAGGCGCTCAATGTCGGCAGTCTCGGTCATGCCGCGATTATGCCCGCTTCGAGGCCCCAAACCCGCCTCGCCGCGGCACTTCCACACTGCTAGCATGCAAAGCCGACCGAGCTTTGCAGGGAAACAGCCGTTGGCCCCGATACGACCCAGTGCGCACCTGGCGGAAGTGCGCTATGAAATCCGCGGGGCACTGACCCGCCGCGCGCGTGAGCTCGAGGCGGCCGGACACGCCATCATCAAGCTCAATATCGGCAATCCCGGCCGCTACGGTTTCCGCACCCCGGATCATCTGCGCGAGGCGATCGCCGCCCACCTGCCCGATAGCGAGGCCTACGGCCACGAGCAAGGGCTGGAAGAAGCGCGCGAGGCGATCGAGGCCCAGCAGATCGCGCGCGGCGCGCGGGGCGTGGATGTCGAGCGCATTTTCATCGGCAACGGCGTCAGCGAGCTGATCGACCTGGCCTTGCGCGCGCTGCTGCAGCCGGGCGACGAGGTGCTGCTGCCCAGCCCGGACTATCCGCTGTGGAGCGCCGCGACCATCCTCAACGATGGCAAGCCGCGTTATTACCGCTGCGCGGCCGAGAATGGCCACCTGCCCGACCCGGACGAGATCGAGGCACTGATCACCGCGCAGACCCGCGCCCTGGTGCTGATCAACCCGAACAATCCGACCGGCGCGGTCTATCCACGCGAACTGCTCGAGCGCCTGGTCGCGCTGGCCGCGCGGCATCATCTGCTCCTGCTCAGCGACGAGATCTACGACGAGATCCTCTACGACGGCGCCCCCTTCGTACCGCTGGCCGTCCTCGCCGGCGACACGCCGTGCGTCAGCTTCGGCGGCCTCAGCAAGGTTCATCGTGCCTGCGGCTACCGGGTCGGCTGGATGAGCCTGTCGGGCGATCCACGGCAGACCGCCGAGTATCGCGACGCGCTGCAGCTGCTCGCCGCGTTGCGCCTGTGTGCCAACGTGACTGCCCAGTGGGCGGTCAAGCCCGGCCCTGGAAAGCATGGCTACCATCGGTGCGCTGACCGCACCCGGCGGACGCCTGCACGAGGCGCGACGCGTCGTCCTCGAAGGCGTTGCCGCCAGTCGCCATTTCGACCTGGTAACGCCGGGCGGCGCGCTTTACGCCTTCCCCCAGGTGCGCGCCGAAAGCCTGCCCGTGTTCGACGACACCGCCTTCGCCCTGCGCCTGCTCGAAGAGGAAGCCGTGCTCGTGGTTCCCGGCACCAGCTTCAACCTCTCGGCCAGCCGTCACCTGCGCCTGACCCTGCTGCCCGAGCCCGCGCAGCTTGCCGAGGTGTTCGTGCGCATGGAGCGCGTGCTCGATCGCATGGTCGCCGAAAACCGTCCTGCCGCCAGCGCGGTGGCCTGATGTCCGCGAGTTACCTTGCACTCGGGGATTCCTACACGATCGGCGAAGGCGTCGCCGCGGACGGACGCTGGCCCATGCAGCTGGTCGCGCGGCTGCATGGCGAAGGCATCGCCGTCGACGCGCCGCTCATCGTCGCCACCACCGGCTGGACCACCGACGAGCTTTCCTCCGCCATGGACCGGGCGACGCTTGCGCCGCACTACACCCTGGTCACCTTGTCGATCGGCGTGAACAACCAGTATCGCGGGCGCGCCGCGAGCGACTACCGCGAGCAGTTCATCGCCCTGCTCGGGCGCGCCGTCGCACTGGCCGGCGACCCGCAGCGGGTGGTCGTGGTGTCGATCCCCGACTGGGGCGTCACCGCCTTCGCCGAGGGCCGGGACCGCGCCGCCATCGGCCGCGAGCTGGACGTGTACAACGCCATCGGCCGCGACGAAACCGTCCGCGCGCATGCGCGCTGGGTCGATATCACCGGCATTTCCCGCCAGGCCGGCGCGCGCAAGGACATGCTGGCCGACGACGGCCTGCACCCCTCCGCCGCGCAGTACACGCTATGGACGGACGGCATCTTGCCGGCCGCCCGCGCCGCCCTGAAAGGCGTCGCCCACACAGCCGCCTGACTCGCCACGCCCCTCACCGTCACCCCGGCGCAGGCCGGGGCCCAGTGGCGAACACCGACCACTGATGCCACTGGATACCAGCCTTCGCTGGTATGACGAGCAAGAGCAGAGCGCGTCGCCCACCCCCCTCACCGTCGCCCCGGCGCAGGCCGGGGTCCAGTGGCGACCACCGACCACTGATGCCACTGGATACCAGCCTGCGCTTGTATGACGAGCAAGAGCAGAGAGCGGCACACACTCCCCTCACCGTCACCCCGGCGCAGGCCGGGGCCCAGTGGCGACCACCGACCACTGATGCCACTGGATACCAGCCTTCGCTGGTATGACGATCAAGAGCAGAGCGCGTCGCCCACTCCCCTCACCGTCGCCCCGGCGCAGGCCGGGGCCCAGTGGCGACCACCGACCACTGATGCCACTGGATACCAGCCTGCGCTGGTATGACGATCAAGAGCAAGGCACGGCACCCATCCCCCTCACCGTCACCCCGGCGCAGGCCGGGGTCCAGTGGCGACCACCGACCACTGATGCCACTGGATACCAGCCTGCGCTGGTATGACGAGCAAGAGCAGAGCGCGGCGCCCACTCCCCTCACCGTCACCCCGGCGCAGGCCGGGGTCCAGTGGCGACCACCGACCACTGATGCCACTGGATACCAGCCTGCGCTGGTATGACGATCAAGAGCAGAGCGCGGCGCCCACTCCCCTCACCGTCACCCCGGCGCAGGCCGGGGTCCAGTGGCGACCACCGACCACTGATGCCACTGGATACCAGCCTGCGCTGGTATGACGATCAAGAGCAGAGCGCGCCGCCCACTCCCCTCACCGTCGCCCCGGCGCAGGCCGGGGCCGAGTGGCGACCTCGCTCATCGGGCGCAGCCCGCAACAGGCCGTAGACGCGCGGCTCTCCCATCAGATGTTATCGCCACTGGATGCCGGCCTGCGCCGGCATGACGAGCAAGAGCGGCCGAGCATGGGCATTTCGTGCCACCCATAAGTCAGTCCCACCGGCGTTTTCGCAACATCCCTGCAATGCCAGCGCCACCGGACGGAGATTTAGGCGGTCCACACTGGGCACCCGGGACCTCCCCGGGAGTAGAGCCATGCTTACCTGCCGCAGCGCCTTCATTTCCGACGTCCACCTCGGCACGCCTGACTGCAAGGCGGCCTATCTGCTCGATTTCCTGCGCAACCTGCGCTGCGAACAGCTCTACCTGGTCGGCGACATCGTCGACATGGAAGCGCTGACCCGCCGCCGCTGGTGGCATCCGGACCACGGCGCGGTGATCGCCGAGATCCTCACCATGGCCGAGCGCGGCATCGCGGTCACCTATATCCCCGGCAATCACGACGCGCCGATGCGCGGCATGGCCGGCCAGAAGATCGGCGACGTCAAAGTCGAACTGGACGCGATCCACGTCGGTGCCGACGGCCGCCGCTACCGGGTCAGCCATGGCGACGAGTTCGACCATGACCATGTCGGTCGCCGCTGGATCGTCACCCTCGGCGACGCCCTGCACCGGCTGATCTGCTGGACCAACCGGCGCATGCACGCGGTGCGCAACCGCTTCGACCTGCCCTACCTGCCGCTGTCGATCATCGTCAAGTCGCATATCGGCGCGGTGCTGCGCTATATCAGCGAGTACGAGGAGCGCGTCGCCGCCGATGCCCGCGAGCGTGGCCTGGACGGGCATATCTGCGGACATATCCACTTCGGCAACGTGCGCCCGATCGACGGCGTGCTGTATCTGAACGACGGCGACTGGGTCGAACACTGCACCGCCCTGGTCGAGGACCACGCCGGCGCCATGGAGCTTGTCCACTGGACCGACCGGTTGACCCCGCTGGGGCGCGCCTCCCGCGAGATCGTCCTGCCGCCAAGCATTGCCGCCCTCGCCTTCGCGCCACTGGCCGACCGCCGGCTGAACCTCTCGGAGCTCAGTGTCGGCGAGCCCGAAGGCGATTTAGTGAACTGAGAACCGGCGGCCAGTCCGGTTGAAATGGACGCGCGGGGGAGCCATGTCGGGGTTGGCAGCGCCTGGCATGGCGCGGCGCTAGAATACGTCCCTGACCCCTTTGTTTCCTCTGGTATCCCCATGGCCCTCGACACTCCTACCCGCGACCGTATCGATTCCCTGTTGAAAGAGCACCGCGTGGTGCTGTTCATGAAGGGCTCGCGCGGTGCGCCGATGTGCGGCTTCTCCGCCGCGGCGACGAATACGCTGAACGAACTGCTGCCGGACTACCACACGGTCGATGTGCTGGCCGATCCGGAGATCCGCGAGGGCATCAAGGAATACGGCCAGTGGCCGACCATTCCGCAGCTTTATGTCGAGGGTGAACTGGTCGGCGGTGCCGACATCATTCGCCAGATGTACGCCAGCGGCGAACTGCACGGACTGTTCGGTGCCGACCAGCCCGATCGCACGCCGCCGGAAATCACCATCACCGAAAAAGCCGCCGACGCGATTCGCAACGGCATGGCCGGCGCCCCGGGCATGGCCCTGCACCTGGAAATCGGCCCGGACCATGGCGCCGGCTTCCAGCTGGCACCGGCCGGCGACCACGACATCGTGGTCGAAGCCAGTGGCATCGAGGTGCATTTCGACCCAGGCAGCGCGCAGCGCGCCAAAGGCATCGTGATCGACTGGGTGTCCACCGTGCAGGGCGAAGGCCTCAGCCTCAAGTTCCCCGGCGCGACCGAAGTGAAGTCGATGACCGTACAGGAACTGAAGGCACGCCTGGCCGCGAACGACATTGTTGTCGTCGATGTACGCCCCTCCGCCGCCCGCGCCATCGCGCCGCCGCTGCCGGGCGCGCGCATCCTCGACGACGAAGGCTACGAAGCCATCGGCCAGTTGCCGAAGGACACCGCGCTGGCCTTCTTCTGCCACCACGGCAACTCCAGCCGCGTCGCCGCCGACCGCTTCGCCGCGCACGGCTTCAGCAACGTCTACAACGTCGAAGGCGGCATCGACGCCTGGTCGCGCGAGATCGACGAGAGCGTTCCGCGCTACTGATCCTCGACACCGCCTGGTTCTATCCGACCGCGCCCCAGTGGCGCGGTTTTTTTTCGCCGGAAGTCCATCCCTGATCCGGACCGGCTTCCAGTCGCCGCGCCATGCGTAGTCGGCGGCCTTTTTCTTGCAAAAAACTCGTAAATATCCGCCCATGTTCCCGCAAGAACGCCTTCAACGACTTGCGTACGAAAAATTCCTAGACGCAGCAAGTTCCGTCACTTTCTTTCGCCGCAAGAAAAGACAGCCGCGCAATGCCCTCCATCCTCACTCAAACACATGACTTCATAAGATTTAATGGATTATTAAAATTAAACCATTTTTAATTTAATCAGTGACGCCGCAAGAATCGAAAACGCATTAATTTACGCGCCGTGTTTAACCGTTGCGTAACAAAAAAACCGCCAGTAGTTTCCAGACACGTACCAGTGATCAGCGATTAATCGCTGGGTACGTCGGCCGGACGGGGAGAAATCCGGGCCGTCTACTTATTGCGAGCAGGGACGCATAGACAGGTCATTACTGGAGACCAACATGTTGGCCGTATTTGCTGCTTTTAAGGGGAGCGATTCGCACCGGATTATCCGCAACCGAATCGATATGACGTTCCGTTCCACCACTCATCGCCGTGCCTCGGCGGAGGCTACCGCATGAGCACCCGTTCTCAGATTCGCAGGCAGGGCCTTGCCCTTGCCGTTGCCGTCGCCCTTGGCCTGACCGGTAACGCGGTATTCGCACAGAGCACGGTCGGTGCCGTTTACGGTACCGCCGATGCCGGCGCCCAGGTCGAGCTGGTCAATCTCGGCAACGGTGCCACGCGCACCGTGACCGTCGGTAGCGACGGCAAATTCAATGTTTCGTCGATGTTGCCCGGTGAATACAAGGTCACCGAGACCACGAAGGGCCAGCCCATTTCCCGCACCATTACCGTGGTCGCCGGCCAGGGCTTCAACCTGAACCTGGTCAGCGCCGATTCGGCCTCGACGTCGGGTGCCGAGAATCTTGGCGCGGTAAGCGTCACCGCCAATGCGCTGCCGCCGGTCGATGTGTCGTCCGTGCAGGTCAATACCGTGCTGACGGCCGAGCAGATGAAATCGCTGCCGATCGCGCGCAATCAGACCGCAGTAGCCCTGCTGACGCCTGGCGCCGTTCGCGGTGACGGTGCGTTCGGCAACCTGGCCTCCTTTGGCGGCGCCTCGGTCGCCGAGAACAGCTACTACGTCAACGGCTTCAACACGACCAACTTCTACCAGAGCCTGAGGTTCGCGCAGGTGCCCTTCGAAGCCATCGACCAGCAGTCGGTGCAGGAAGGCGGCTACGGCGCCGAGTACGGCAACTCGACCGGCGGCGTGGTCTCGGTACAGACCAAGCGCGGCACCAACGAATGGAAGGGTGGTATCGACTACACCTGGAATCCCACCAGCCTGCAAGTCCAACCAGCCGACGATCTACCTGAAGAACGGCACACTGTCGCAGGTCAACAGTGGCAACAAGAACTTCCAGCTGGCGAACAACGGCGCCGGCGTCGCCAATTCGGCTCCCGGCAGCGCAACCGACTTTACCGACCGCTGGAGCGCCTGGATCGGCGGTCCGCTGATCAAGGACAAGCTGTTCCTGTTCGCGATCGTCAGCGACACGACAACCAACGATGCCAGCTACGGTGGCTGGTTCAACAACCGCGGTGACACCAGTGCCACCTCCGGTGGCGGATACCAGAGTACCAGCGAGAAGCAGCCGTATTACCTGGTCAAGCTGGACTGGAATATCAACGAGTCCAATATCCTCGAGTACACGGGCTTCAGCGACACAAGCCGGTTTACCAACCGGGTCTATGACTACGGCTTCGACGCGAAGAACGATCCGTATCATACGAACTACCTGGGCTCGGTCTACAACAAGCAGGGTGGCCAGACCAATATCCTGAAGTACACCGGCTACGTTACCGACGATTTCACGATCACCGGGCAGTACGGCCGCAGCATCAACAAGCGTGTCAACACCGCCACGGCCGCCAATGGCACGGTGGAAACTTATTCCGGCGACATCAACACCGCAGCCAGTTCGCCCGGCTGCCCCACCATTATCGATCGCCGGACCGCCGTACACCAACGGCGAGCGCGGCACCGCTTCCGACCTGCGCCTTCGCCGGCTCGCTGGCCACGCCCAATGGCCAGGATAAGAACAGCCAGGCCCGCCTCGATTTCGAGTACAAGATTGGCGACCACGACCTGACCGCCGGCTGGGGCCGGACGCGCTTTACCTCGATCACCGGTTCGGCGTACGAAGGTGGCGCGCAATACGAATACACCTCGATTCCGGGTCCGACCGATCCGAATAATCCGATCCTCGACCATCAGCCGACGACCAATCCGGCGGACAATGTCGTCGAACGCATACTTTTCGCCACGGGCGCCGAGATCAGCCTGACCCAGAAGTCTTACTACCTGCAGGATGCCTGGCACGTCACGGATAATTTCCTGGCGCGCATCGGTGTTCGCAACGACGGCTTCGACAACACCAACGGCCTCGGCCAGACCTACATCAAGCAGGTACACAGCTGGCAGCCGCGCCTCGGTTTCTCGTGGGATGTCCATGGCGACTCGTCGCTGAAAGTCTACGGCAGCGCCGGCGACTACTCGCTGCCGCTCGATGCCGAAGTCGCGCTGCGCGGCGCCTCGGCATCGCTTTATACAGAGCAGTTCTTCAGCTACACGGGCACCGATCCGAAGACGGGTGCGCCGATCGGCCTCGGCAATCTGCCGGCGGGCTATGCAGCGGCCTTCCCGGCCCGCGTCGGTATCACCTACCTCAATGGCGAAACCGGCCAGACGCCCAACCCGGGTTCCGCGGCTTCCACCAACCTGAGCCCGTTCAAGCAGCGTGAGTTCATCCTCGGTGCGCAGCAGCAGCTGGACGATTGGACGGTGGGTATCAAGGCTACCTACCGCAAGGTGCTCAACGGCACCGACGACGACTGCGATCTGCGTCCGGTGTATGCGTATGCCAACAAGACCTATGGCTTCAACCTGCCCACCGATCAGCTCGGTTCCGTCGATCCCAATTTGCCGGGCGGTTGCTTCATCTTCAATCCGGGTCGTGGCGTCACGCTGAACTTCCCGCTGGACGAGAGCGGCAAGCTGTACCCGATCAAGCTCTCCGCGGCCGACATCGGCGAGCCGAAGTACAAGCGCAGCTATGAGGCACTGGAGTTCACCGCCGAGCGTGCCTTCGATAATGTGTACTACGTCAAGGCGTCGTATGTGTGGTCGAAGCTGCGCGGCAATACGGAAGGTCTGGTCGACTCCAATATCGGCCAGGCCGATACCGGCACCAGCGAACTGTTCGACTATCCGGAGCTGATGGAAGGCACCAATGGCCTGCAGCCCAACGATCGCGAGCATACGCTCAAGATCTACGGCGCCTGGCAGATCAACCCGGAATGGCTGGTCGGCGCCAATGCGATCTTCCAGACCGGTCGTCCGGAGAACTGCTACGGCCTGAATCCGATCGATGCCGTGACCAAGGGCGGTTACGGTTCGGGTGCTTACCTCTACTGCAATGGCATGGTCATCCAGGCAGGTTCGGTAGGTCGTACGCCGAGCTACTGGAACATCGACCTCAATCTCGCCTACAAGCCGGTCTGGGCCAAGGGCGTCACGCTGCAGGCGAACGTGTTCAACGTGTTCAACAAGCAGCAGCCGTCGGCGATCAACCAGGTGGGCGAGGACGGCAACGGTGCGTCGCTGGCCACCAGCACGTACGGCATTCCGACCGCGTTCTACCCGCCGCGCTACGTCCAGCTCTCGGCCGAATACGACTTCACGCTGTAAGGCCTCGTTTCGACATAACTAGAAAAAGGCGTGGGGATCCTTCGGGATCCCCACGCCGAACGATCTCCCCAGTTCGGCCGCCGCACCCACGGCGGCCGTTATTTTTTGGGCGTTGCCCACACGGGGGCTGCGTTCCGGCGAGATGGACACGAAGGCCAACGCCGTTTCCTCTCTTTGACACACCGTCACCCTCCTTTACTTACGCGACGGCCTGCCTTCGCGCAGGAAAATCGTGCCTGCCGAGGACTTTTTCCATCGTCCTAGGAAAAATTCTTACGCGCAACTTATTGCGGGTTTACCGTACCTATTTGCGGTTTGCTAAAGATGGCTACCGGGATCGAAAAAGCAAATCATTATTTTCTTTGAAAATTAAATTACATGAAATTTATTTCATGATTACAAATTGGATCAATTGATAATCGGACTCGCAACCTCTTGATGCAATAAATTGCGCGCCATAGTTAACCGTTGCGTAACAAAAAATCCACGCGTAAGTTCCATTCCACACCAGTGGCAATTAGTTGCGAGCGGGGTGTGATGGCCGCGCGGGGAGGTGCGGTCGTCGACTTTTAGCCAGCAGGGACGCAAAGACAGAAAGTTTCTAACTGGAGACAAACATGTTGGCCGCATTTGTTGCGCTTAAGGGGAGTGATTCGAACCTTGTTGCAGGGCTTCGGATCGAAACGACACCACTGCACGTCATTTTTTCTACTTCCGTGGGGGAAGCCGCATGAACAATCGCTTCCTTACCCGTAAGAATGGTCTTTCCATCGCCGTCGCCATCGGCCTGGGTCTTGTCGGCACCGCCGCCATGGCGCAGTCGAACTCGTCGGGCGTGATCTTCGGCCGCACCACGCCGGGTGCCGTCATCCACGTCGACAACAAGGACACTGGCCTGTCCCGTGACATCACCGTCGCCAGCGATGGTCGCTATCGCGCCTCGTCGCTGCCGGTCGGCAACTACAAGGTCTCGCTCGAGCAGGACGGCAAGATCGTCGATACGCGCGACAACGTCGCGGTCACCATCGGTGGCACCGAAGTCAGCTTTCCGCCGCGACTGCCGCCGAAGGCACTCAGAACCTCGAGGGTGTGCAGGTCGTCGCCAATGCCCTGCCGGCGGTCGACGTGTCCTCGGTCGACTCGCGCACCGTGATCACTGCCGAGCAGTTGCAGAAGGTACCGGTGTCGCGCAACGTCACAGCCGCCGCGCTGCTTGCGCCGGGTGCCGTGCTGGCTGACTCGCGCTACGGCAATGTCGCCTCGTTCGGTGGCGCCTCGGCGTCCGAGAACCAGTACTACATCAACGGCTTCTCGGTCACCAACTCGCTGACCGGCGTGGGCCTGATCACCCTGCCCTTCGACGCGATCGATCAGCAGCAGGTGCTGACCGGCGGCTACGGCGCCGAGTACGGTCGTGCGACCGGTGGCGTGGTCAATATCGTGACCAAGCGCGGCACCAACACCTGGCAGGGCAGCGCCCAGGTGGAATGGACGCCGAGGTCGCTCATGCAGAGCCCGAAATCCGTGTACCTCACGAACGGAGTGCTCTATCAGGATCGCAGCCAGAACAAGTTCACCGAGACCCAGTACTCCGTGGAACTCGGTGGACCGCTGATCAAGGACAAGTTGTTCATTTACGGCGCTGCCGACCTGGACAAGGAAGATAGCGGTATAAACCGTGGCAGCACCGCCACCGTGCAGCAGAGTGACTTCACCACCAAGGCCACGCGCTGGTTGGGCAAGATCGACTGGAACATCACCGACAGCCATATCGTCGAGTTGACTGGCCTCAGCGATACAGCGCAGGAAAACGACACCATCTACAACTACAGCTATGCCTCCGGCTCGATCGTGTCGCCGAAGGGTACCTCGTACGTCAAGAACTACAACGGCTTCGCGACCAACGCAACGCCGGGCGGCAAGGTCTGGACCGGCAAGTACACCGGCTACATCACCGACGACTTCACTGTCACCGCGCTCTATGGCAAGACCCGTTCGCAGCATGTCCAGGATCTGAACGGCGTGCAGCCAAACTGCCCGGTCATCATCGACTCCCGCCCCGACCATCAAGGTCCCTTGGCACAGACCGGCTGCGCCCTTACCAGCTCGCAACTCGTGCCCGGCTCCAACGACAAGACCAGCG
Source organism: uncultured Gammaproteobacteria bacterium (assembly GCA_963847335.1). Classification (GTDB taxonomy): domain Bacteria; phylum Pseudomonadota; class Gammaproteobacteria; order Xanthomonadales; family Rhodanobacteraceae; genus Luteibacter. Next base: position 361,803 of record CAWJZF010000006.1, on the reverse strand, counting down.
GCTGGCGCCTGGACCTCGAGTACAAGCTCGGCAGCCATGACATCCGTGGCGGCGTCGACAACTACATGATCAGCGACTACAGCGGCACATCCACGACGGGTGGCTCCGAATATACGTACCACAGCTATCACGGGTGGTGCGGTCAACGCTCATCCCGAGATCGATGCGTTGCCGCCGGGCACGACGGAATACGCGATCCTTTCCAACACGATTTTCGCGGCGAACGTAAAGGTCCAGCAGCGCGCGCAGTACATCGAAGACCATTGGCAGGTGTCGGACCGCTGGCTCGCCTATCTCGGCCTGCGCAACGAACAGTTCAGCAACTTCAACGGCGACGGCGACGTCTACGCCAAGCAGCGTCATCAGCTGGCGCCGCGCCTCGGTGTGAGCTGGGACGTGTTCGGCGATTCCAGCCTGAAGGTCTACGCCAACGCCGGTCGCTACCACCTGTCGATCCCGGCCAGCACCGCCATCCGTGGCGCCTCCGGCTCGATCTTCACCTCCACCGCCGGCACCTTCACCGGTATCGACCCGAGTCAACGGTGCTCCGATCGGCTTCCAGCAGGTCGGTGACACCGTCTTCGTCAATGGCGAGAACGGCAGCTCGCCGGATCCGAAGACGGTCGCAGCCAAGGGCCTGAAGGCCTACTACCAGGACGAGTTCATCCTGGGTTTCGACAAGATGCTCGACAACAACTGGGTGGTCGGTTCCAAGGCGGTCTACCGCAAACTGCGTAGCGGTATCGACGATATGTGCGACCAGCGCCCGTTCCACAACTACGCGGACGCACACGGCATTGACCTGTCCAACCCGGTTTACGACAACCAGGTCTGCTTCATCTTCAACCCCGGTGTCGCCAACAGCTTCTACGTCGACACCACCGGCAACGGCAACTACCAGGTCTTCAATATCGACGCGAAGACCCTGGGCTTCCCGAAGATGAAGCGTGGCTACTACGCGCTGGACTCGTATGTCGAGCATGCCTTCACCAATAACTGGTACGGCAAGCTGGAATACGTCTTCTCGCGCAGCTACGGCAACTCCGAAGGCCAGCTCGATTCGGATCTGGGCCAGCAGGACGTGTCGACCACCGAGTCGTGGGACTTCCCGGAAATCATGGAAGGCACCAACGGCCCGCTGCCGAACGATCGCACGCATGCGATCAAGGCGTACGGCTACTGGCAGATGACCCCGGAATGGCTGTTCGGCTTCAACGCGAACCTTTCGTCCGGCGCACCGAAGAGCTGCATCGGCTTCGACCAGGCCGACCCGTTCGGCTACGGCGCCTCGTACTTCTACTGCAACGGCAAGATCGATCCGCGCGGATCGGCCGGCCGCCTGCCGTGGACGTATACGCTGAACCTCAACGCCGAATGGAAGCCGGCCTTCGCCGACCACAAGCTGGCCTTCACCGCCGAGGTCTTCAACCTCTTCGGCAACCAGCAGCCGACCTCGATCTACGAGTTTGGCGAAGTGACCGACACCGATGCCGCCGGCAATCCGCTGAAGGACCCGAACTACCAGCGTCCGCTGAGCTTCCAGCAGCCGCGCTTCTTCCGCTTCGGCGTCCGTTACGACTTCTCGCTCTAAGTTTCGATCGTTTTGCCATAACAAGAACAAGGCCTGGGGGCGTGCTGAGCTCCCAGGCCAACGATCTCCCCAGTTCGGTCGCCGCACCCACGGCGGCCGTTATTTTTTCGGGATATCCGGGAATCCCGGGGAAATACCGCAGGAAATATGGCGCATGACGCGACACTAGGAAAAATTCCTAGTCGAAATTTCATGCGTTTTATTATTCCTGATTTACATAACTACGTGAAAGATAGAGGAAAGGTTGAATGCCAAGCATCTTAATTTTATAAATATTTATTTATGAGTGGAATATTTTTCAGGCCAGACCTTTCAGCAATCTGTCGTGATTTTCGTTAATTTTTTCTCACGATCCAGCGCGAACTTTTTAACCATTGCGTAACAAAAAACGCGAGCGTAGGTTTCTGCGCGCACCCCTGCAAAAACGTGCGCCGGGGTGTGGCGGCTGCGCGGGGAGGTTCGGTCGTCGACATAAAGCCAGCACGGACGCGACGTCAGGTCCTTACTGGAGAGAACTATGTTGGCCGTATTTGTTGCACTTGAGGGGAGTCATCCGCGCCGGTCTGCCCGGCTGCGGACAGAAACGAAGGGATACCGCGCCACTCGCATCTTCGCTTCCGCGGAGGTCGCCCGATGAATATGCGTCTCCCTACCCGGAAGAACAGCCTCGCACTGGCGGTCGGGCTCAGCCTGGCCCTGGCAGCCGGCGGTGCCCTTGCCCAGTCGAACGCCACCGGCGTGATCTTCGGCAGCGCCGAACCCGGCGACACTGTGCATGTCGAGAACGTCGGCAGTGGCCAGAAGCGCGATTTCACCGTCGACTCCGGTGGCCGTTACCGGGCGACATCGCTGCCCATCGGTGTCTATAAAGTCACCCTGATCAAGAACGGCACGACCATCGCCACACGCGACAACGTGCAGACGCAGATCAACCAGGGTACCGACGTTTCCTTCGCCACCGAAACAGCCTCGGCCGCGAATGCGCAGAACCTCGCCGCCGTCCAGGTAGTCGGCAATGCACTGCCGTCGATCGACGTGTCGTCGGTCGATTCGCGTGCGGTGATCAATGCCGAGCAGCTGGCCAAGCTGCCGATCGCCCGCACGTCGATCAGCTCGATCGCCTTGCTGGCGCCGGGTACGACACCGGCCGCCCGCGGCTACGGCAATGCACTATCGTTCGGTGGCTCGTCCGCATCGGAGAACGCCTATTACGTCAACGGTTTCTCCGTGACCAATCCGCTGACCGGCGTGAGCTCGCGTCAGCTGCCCTATGACGCGATCGACCAGGAGCAGGTGCTGATCGGCGGTTACGGTGCCGAGTACGGTCGCTCCACCGGCGGCGTCATCAACGTCGTGTCCAAGCGCGGCACCAACGAATGGAAAGGCGATCTCCAGGTGCTCTGGGCACCGGACTCGCTGGCCCAGACGCCTCGCAACGTCTACCGCAAGAACGGCACGCTTTATCAGAGGGGCAGTAACTTCGCGCCCCAGGACAACGAGAACCTGCAGTACTCCGGCTCGATCGGCGGCGCACTGATCAAGGACAAGCTGTTCTTCTTCGGCGCGGCCGACATGATCCGCTCGACCGATACGTTCTACACGCCGTCGGCGGGCGCGCCCCCCACCAACTCGGTGCAGAACGACACCAACAAGATCACCCGCTGGTTGACCAAGCTGGACTGGAACATCACCGATAACCATATCCTCGAGTTCACCGCCATCGGAGACACCGAGAAAACCGACTCGTCGATCTACGGTTACAGCTATGCCACGGGCGACAAGGGCGATCTCCTCGGTCATCAGTACACCAAGAACTACAATGGTACGCAGACCAACGGCACGCCCGGCGGCAATGTCTATATCAGTCATTACACCGGCTACATCACCGATGACCTGACCATCAACGCGATGTACGGCAAGAGCAATTCCGATCACCAGCAGCTGATCGAGGGCCAGGGCGGCGCTCCGTGCCCGTCGATCTCGGACCTCCGCGCCATCGCGGCCACCAACCCCGCCCCGAGCTGCCAGTTCGGCAATGCCACGGTCCTGAGGCCCGGCTCGAAGGACAGCACCACGGGCTGGAGCTTCAACGTCGAATACCGCCTCGGCGCCCATGACCTGCGTGCCGGTATGGATAATTACCAGCTGCGTGCGACCTGGGGCAGCGCGCCGGTCGGCGGCACGCAATACCGTTACGAAGACCTCGGCGACGGCACTGCGATCAAGCAGCGCCTGATCAACCTTGGCCTGGATCCGGGTCTCTACAATCCGGCGGACTTCCCCAATGGCTACTACGTCGAATCCACCGGCCTGACCACGGGTACCTCGGCGCGCACGGCACAACGTTCGCAATTCGCCGAAGACCACTGGCAGGTGTCCGATCGCTGGCTGGCCTATATCGGCCTGCGCAACGAGCAGTTCACCAACTACAACGGCGTCGGCGAGTTCTATGCGAAGGAGCGCCACCAGCTCGATCCACGCCTGGGCGTGACCTGGGACGTCTACGGCGACAGCACACTGAAAGTCTATGCCAACGCCGGCCGCTACCATCTGGGCCTGCCCACCAGCGTCGCGGTGCGTGGCGCCGGTCCGTCGACTTTCCCGACCACCTATTACAGCTTCACCGGCATCGATCCGACCTCGGGCATTCCCACCGGCATCAGCACCGGCGCGCCGTATTCGGGCCTCTTCTATGCCAACGGCGAGAACGGCGTCCCGCCGGATGCGAAGACCGTGTCCGCGCAGAATCTCAAGACCTATTACCAGGACGAATACATCCTGGGCTTCGACAAGCAGCTGAACTCCGAGTGGACCGTGGGCGCCAAGGCCATGTACCGCAAGCTGCGCAGCCTGATCGACGACGATTGCGATGCCCGTCCGCTGCAGGCGTGGGGCGATGCCAATGGCCTCGGGCCCGAGGTCGCCGCCGGCATCAGCCGCAGTACCGGTTGCTGGCTGTATAACCCGGGCGTTGCCAACACCTTCACCTTGTCACCGTCGCCGGGCCAATACCTGAGCGTGCCGCTGACCGGCGCGGAAATCGGCGAACCGAAGGCCAAGCGCAGCTATTACATGCTCAACTTGTATGCCGAGCACCAGTTCACCGAGAAATGGTACGGGCGTATCGAGTACACCTACTCGCACAGTTACGGCAACTCGGAAGGCCAGCTCGATTCGGACATCGTGCAGGCCGACGTGTCGACGACGGAAAGCTGGGATTCCCCGGAGCTGATGGAGAATACCAACGGTCCGCTGGCGAACGATCAGAAGCACCAGCTGCGCATCCAGGGCATCTACCGGCCAACCGAAGAGTGGAGCTTCTCGACCGTGACGCGTATAGCGTCGGGCTACCCCATCAGCTGCATCGGTGCCCGTCCGCTGTCGGTCGGTGGCGACGCTGTCGGTTACGGCGCGGCCTATTTCTATTGCAACGGCCAACCGGCCCCGCGTGGCTCGTACGGCCGCACGCCATGGACGTATAACATCGATGTCAATGCGGCCTGGCAGCCGGCCATCCTCGAACACAAGGTGACGCTGTCGGTGGATATCTTCAACCTGCTCGGCAAGCAGAGCGTCAGCCAGGTGTTCGAGTCCTGCGAAAACGCCTCCGGCGTGACCAGCATCGACTGCTTCCGTCCGCGCTCGTTCCAGGACCCGCGTTACGTTCGCCTCGGCGCGCGTTACGACTTCACGCTCTAGACCACGATCGTTTCGCATAACAAGAAAAAGGCCTGGGAGCCCGCTGTACTCCCAGGCCGACGATCTCCCCAGTTGGGCCGCCGTTACCTACGGCGGCCTTATTTTTTTTGCGAATTCAGGCACCGAGAACCAGCGCACCGCTTCGACTGGCTCGCCCTCATCCGCCTTCGGCACCTTCTCCCTCCAGGAGAAGGGACAAGCAAAAGCCTCAGTCGGTCGTGTCCGGCTCGAAACGCAGGTGTTTCACACTGCGTCCATGGCGACGGACCAGCTTCAAGGCCTCGATGCCGATCGTGATGTGATGCTCGACGAAGCTGGCGGTGACCGCCTGGTCGCTGAGCTCGGTCTTCACGCCTTCGGGAATCATCGGCTGGTCGGAGACCAGCAGCAGCGCGCCGCAGGGAATCTTGTTGGCGAAGCCGGCGGCGAAGATGGTCGCGGTTTCCATGTCGATCGCCATGCAGCGGGTGCGGCGCAGGTACTCCTTGAAGGCCTCGTCGTGCTCCCAGACGCGGCGGTTGGTCGTGTACACCGTGCCGGTCCAGTAGTCGTGACCGAGGTCGCGGATCATCGTCGACACCGAGCGCTGCAGCTGGAAGGCCGGCAGGGCCGGTACCTCGGGCAGCAGGTAGTCGTTCGAGGTGCCCTCGCCGCGGATGGCGGCAATCGGCAGGACCAGGTCGCCGATCGCGTTCTTCTTTTTCAGGCCGCCGCATTTGCCGAGGAACAACACGGCTTTCGGGGCGATGGCGCTCAGCAGGTCCATCACGGTGGCGGCGTTGGGGCTGCCCATGCCGAAATTGATCAGGGTGATGCCGTCGGCGGTGGCGTTGGGCATCGGCCGGTCGCGGCCATTGACGGCGACGCCGTTCAGTTCGGCGAAACGGTCGACGTAGTGTCCGAAGTTGGTCAGCAAGATGTGCTGGCCGAACTCCTCCAGTGGCGTACCGGTGTAACGCGGCAGCCAGTTCGAAACGATCTCGCTCTTGTTCTTCATGAGTCCACTTGACGAGCGCGCTCCCTGGGAGCGCGGTTACCGGCGACGCCACGCCGGCGAAGTGCCAGATCTCGTGCCGGGCAGTGTAAGCCTGCTGCCGGGCCTTTGAAAGACTGGCGAAGGATTGGGCGTTTTACGCTTTGCACGTTATGCACGCCCTCGATGCCCTCGCCGCCTCGTGGTCCGTGCTGGTGGCATGGCTGGCCACGCACGCCATTGCCCCCACGCTGACCGCGCTGCATCTGACCGCATGGACCGACGATCCGCAGGAGATCGCCGGGTTCTTCCTGATCGCCCTGCTCCAGCTGGCGATTATCGCCCTGGTCTTCCGGCCGCTGGAGAGCCTGATTCCGGCCGAACGCTGGGACGATCATGGACCGACGCGGATCGATCGGGCCTATACGACGATCAAGCTGCTCGGTGTGCTGCCCCTGTTCACTTACCTGGTGCTCTCGCCGCTGGGCAAGCTTCTCGGCGGCGGGACGACAGTGCCGGCGGGCTGATCAGCCTGCAAGGACTGCTGCCGTGGTTCGACCGTCATCCCGTCGTGCTGTTCCTTGTCTACTACGCCATCTACGACCTGGTCTATTACCTGATCCACCGCTTGCAGCATGCGATCCCCTGGTGGTGGGCGCTGCACAGCCTGCATCACAGCCAGACCCACCTCGGTTGCTGGTCCAACGATCGCGACCACTACCTGGACGACCTGTTCGAGGCCCTGATCGTCGCCGGCGTATCGGTCCTCATCGGCGTTTCGCCCACCGATTTCGCCCTGCTGGTGATGTTCGGCGAACTGCTGCAGAACTTTTCGCACGCGAACGTGCGCATCCGCTTCGGACCGGTGCTGGACAAGCTGCTGGTCGATCCGCGCTATCACCGGCTGCACCATATGCGCCTCGATCCGGACCGGCCGAACCTGCATAACTGCAATTTCGCCCTGGTCTTCCCGTTGTGGGACCTGCTCTTCGGCACCGCGCTTTATGGTGAAGCCGCGCGTCCGACCGGCCTGGGCGATCCGATGGTCAACCGCGAGAATGACCGCGGCATCGTCGCCCAGCAGCTGGCCGGGCTGCGTCGCTTCCGGGGCGCCCTGTTCTGCCGTGCCGGCTGGCGGCCCGGCGATGTCGCCTTCGACGAGGGTTACACGCCGGTGCCGGTTGGCCAGTTCGATCTGCATGAACTGGAACGCGAGGGACGGCCGCTGAAGGCCCGGGAGCCGGCGGCATAACCTCGTTTCCGTTTCCTGCACGCTTCGGCTGCACAATGGGGAAATCGTCGCCGGAGATACCCCCATGCTGATCGGATGGATTCTCGCTGTCGTCGCCCTGCTCGGGCTGGCCTTCATCGGTCGCGGCTGGCTGGCCTGGGTGGTCGCCTTGGCCATCGTGCTCGCGGCCTGGGCGATCACCGGTGTCGGCTCACAAACGGTCTTCATCGCCGTGGTCGCCCTCTTCGCCATCCTCGCCCTGGTCACCGGTTTCCCGCCGATCCGGCGCGCCCTGTTCGCCGGGCCGTTGATGCCGGTGCTGGGCAAGGTGATGCCGAAACTCGGCGCCACCGAACGTATCGCGCTGGAAGCGGGCACGGTCTGGTGGGATGCGGAAATCTTCTCCGGCATACCCGACTGGGACAAGCTGCGCGCTTTCGCCTGCAAGCCGATGAGCGCGCGCGAGCAGGCCTTCATGGACGGCCCGGTGGCGCGGCTGTGCGCGATGCTGGACGACTGGCGGATCCAGCAGGATCGCGACCTGCCGCCGGAGGTCTGGGGCTTCCTCAAGCGCGAGCGCTTCTTCGGCATGGTCATTCCCGAGGCGTACGGCGGCCTTGGCATGTCGGAGATCGGCCATTCGCGCGTGGTCACCCGCATCGCCAGCCGCTCGATCGCGGCGGCGGTGACGGTGATGGTGCCGAACTCGCTCGGTCCCGGCGAACTGCTGGTGCATTACGGTACCGAGGAACAGAAGCAGCGTTATCTGGCGCGGCTGGCCGATGGTCGCGAGGTGCCCTGCTTCGCGCTGACCGGGCCGGAGGCCGGCTCGGACGCCGCGGCAACGCAGTCCGTGGGCATCGTCGAATACGGCATGTGGCAGGGCGAGCGCGTGCTCGGCATGCGCCTGAACTGGAACAAGCGCTACATCACCCTGGCGCCGGTCGCGACCCTGATCGGCCTGGCCTTCCGCCTCAAGGATCCGCAAGGCCTGCTCGGCGGCGCCGAGGACCTCGGCATCACCTGCGCACTGATCGGGCGCGATGTGCCCGGCGTGGAGATCGGCCGCCATCACGATCCGATGGGGGTGCCCTTTGCCAACGGTCCGATCACCGGTACCGATGTATTCGTGCCACTGGACGCGATCATCGGCGGCAAGGAGCAGATCGGCCACGGCTGGCGCATGTTGATGGAATCGCTCGCCGCCGGCCGTTCGATTTCGCTGCCCGCGCTGGCGGTCGGCGCCGCGCAGATGTCCACGCGGATCTGCGGCGCCTATGCCACGGTGCGCGAACAGTTCGATACGCCGATCGGCCGCTTCGAGGGCATCGAGGAGCCGCTGGCGCGGATCGCCGGCCTGACCTACCTGATGACCGCCACCCGCACGCTGACCTGCGGCGCGCTGGACGCCGGCGAAAAGCCGGCCGTGCTCGGCTCGATCGCCAAGGCCTATCTGACCGATGCGATGCGCACCGTGGTCAGCGACGCGATGGATATCCGTGCCGGCGCCGCGATCCAGCGCGGCCCGCGCAATGCGCTCTCGCGCATGTGGATGTCGGTGCCGATCGGGATCACCGTGGAAGGCGCGAACATCCTTACCCGCTCGATGATCATTTACGGGCAGGGGGCGATCCGCTGCCATCCTTTCGTGCAGAAGCTGATCGACGCGATCGAGAAGAAGGACAAGGCCCGCTTCGACCGCGCCACCTTCGGCTATGTCAATTTCGTCTTTACCCGCGGCGTTCGCGCCCTGCTCCTGGGCCTGAGCGGCAGCCGCCTGGCACGCGCGCCGGACGACGGCGACCTTCACCGTTTCTACCAGCACCTGACCCGGTTCTCGTCGGCCTTCGCCCTGGTTTCGGACCTGTGCATGGTCACCCTCGGCGGTTCACTGAAACGGCGCGAGAAGATTTCCGGGCGGCTGGCCGATGCGCTGGCCTGGATGTACCTCGGCGCGGCGACCCTGAAGCGGTATCACGACGAACCCAAGCTCGCCTCCAACTACGACCTCGCCCGCTGGGGCGCGGCCACCGCGTTGTACGAAACGCAGGAGGCCTTGCGCGGCGTGCTCGACAACCTGCCCAACGGCGCGGCCGCGGCCCTGGCCCGGGTGTTGGTGTTCCCGCTGGGCACCCGCTTCCGCAAGCCGTCCGATTTCCTCGGCCAGCGCGTGGCGCGGACCATCCTCGAGGACCGCGAAGCGCGGATCAACCTGACTGCCGATATCTATGTCCCGGGCGCCGACGACCCGGGCCTGGGCACGCTGGAAGCCGCGCTGGACAAGGCGGTCAGCGCTATCCCGGTGGAGACCAAGCTGCGCGACCTGGTCCGCGAGGGTCGTATCGACCGCGCGCCCCGCGACGAACTGGACGATCTCGCGCTCGCCGCCGGGCTGATCAGCGCCGGGGAGTACGCGCGCCTGGACGAGGCCCGCGAAGCCCGCGACGAGGCCGTGCAGGTCGATGCCTTCGACGCGCAGACGTATAGGAATCTTCGCTAGTCGGCATCCGGACGCGGGTGCTTCATGCTAACTTCCGGCGGCAATCATTCGCGGGGAGTGGCTTATGCGGATCGGTGTGGCGATCGACGCGGCTTGCGACGTGCCGCAGGAGTTCATCGAGCAGAACCATATCGCGGTCATGCCGATCGTGGTCAAGGTCGACGGCCAGATCTTCAAGGACGATCGCAACCCGGACGAAATCCTCCGCTTCCGTGCGCAGAAGCTCGGCAACCGCAGCCATAGCGCGGAGACCGAGCCGAGTACGGTCGAGGACATACAGAAGCTCTTCCTCGATCGCCTGGTCATCGACTACGACTGCGTGATCTGCCTGACCATCACGGCGACCCGCAGCCCGATCCACGACAATGTCATCCGCGCCAGCTTCGCCATACTCAAGCATTACCGGCCGGTCCGCGAAGCGGCGGGCGTCCCCGGACCGTTCCTCATGCGCGTGGTCGACACCCGCAACCTGTTCGCCGGATCGGGGCCCGCGATCGTCGAGGCGATCCGCATGATCCAGACCGGCCAGACACCCCAGCATCTGCGCGAACGGGTGGCCCATATCGCCAACAACAGTTATGGCTACATGCTGCCGCGCGACCTGTATTACCTGCGCGCCCGCGCCAAGAAGAAGGGCGACCGCAGCGTCGGCATGTTCAGCGCGATGCTCGGTTCGGCGCTGGACATCAAGCCGATCCTGCGCGGCTACCGCGGCGAGACCTCGCCGGTCGGCAAGGCCCGCGGTTTCGAGCAGGGCGCGCAGACCCTGTTCGACTACGCGGCCAAACGTGTGCAGGCCGGCCTGCTGGTACCGACGATGAACATCAGTTACGGCGGCGACCTGGACGACATGCGCAACCTGGTCGGCTACCGCGAGCTGATCCGGGCCTGTGGCGACGCCGGCGTCGAGGTGATGGAAAGCCCGATGAGCATCACCGGCATGGTCAATGTCGGCGAAGGCGCGCTGACGATCGGCTTTGCCGCCGAAGAACACGTCGCGGAGTTCTGAGCCATGCGCTGGCCGTTGTCGATAGCACTGCTCCTCATCGCCTGCGGCGCGCATGGCGAAACCGTCTACAAATGCGTCGGCGGCGACGGTCGCGTCACCTACCAGCAGACCGCCTGCCCGCGCACGCAGAAACAGCAGACGATCCAGTTGCAGGACAGCGAGCCCGTCGCCCCCGCGACACCGGTCGCTCCGACGGCGCCCGATCCCGCGGCGCCGGTCGATACCGCGCCGCCGCCGCCACGCCGGCCGCCGCCGCAATTGTTCGGCTGCATACGCGCCACCGACGGCAAGGCTTACACCAGCGACAACGGCAATCCCCAGCCCTATCAGGCGCCGTACGGCATGCTCGGCGCCGGCGATCTGCCGCTGGCACGCAGCGGCCAGAACAGCGCTTCGGCACCGGAGCTCAATCGCGGCAAGGTCAGTCCGACCCTGATCGGCGGCAACTACGTGTGGGTGCAGGACCAGTGCCGTCCGCTCAGTCCCGCCGAGGCCTGCCAGGCCCTGCGCGACGATGCGGAGGAAAACGACCGGAAGCTGCGCAATGCGTTCCAGAGCCAGCGCGGGCCGTTCGAGCAGCGCGAGGCGGAGTTGCAGCGGCAGATGCGGGGCTGCTGACAGCTTGTCTCCCTCGCCCGGAGGGAGAGGGTTGGGGTGAGGGGGAGCCAGGGTGCCGCTTCGACTGGCTCGCCCTCATCCGCCCTGCGGGCACCTTCTCCCGCCGGGAGAAGGAACAAGCCACAAAAAAACCCCGCCGTTGCCGGCGGGGTTTTTATTTGTGGAACGTTGGACTAGCGGATCAGAAATCCATACCGCCCATGCCGCCCATGCCGCCGCCACCCTGACCGCCGTGCGAATGACCGTCGTCCTTCTTCGGCACTTCGGCGACGATCGCCTCGGTGGTGATCGCCAGGCCGGCAACCGATGCAGCGTACTGCAGGGCCGAACGGGTCACCTTGGTCGGATCCAGGATGCCCATCTCGACCATGTCGCCGTACTCGCCGGTCGCGGCGTTGTAGCCGAAGTTGCCGGTGCCTTCCTTGACGCGCTGGACCACCACCGACGGCTCTTCGCCGGCGTTGGCGACGATCTCGCGCAGCGGGGATTCGAGCGCGCGACGGGTGATCGCGATGCCGAGGTCCTGCTCGTGGTTGTCGCCCTTCAGGCCTTCGACGGCCTTCAGTGCACGGATCAGGGCAACGCCGCCGCCCGGGACCACGCCTTCTTCGACGGCTGCGCGCGTGGCGTGCAGGGCGTCTTCGACACGGGCCTTCTTTTCCTTCATTTCGATCTCGGTGCCCGCGCCGACCTTGATGACGGCAACGCCGCCGGCAAGCTTGGCAACACGCTCCTGCAGCTTCTCACGATCGTAATCGGACGAGGTCTCTTCGATCTGCGCCTTGACCTGGCCGATGCGCGACTGGATGCGCTCGGCATCGCCGGCACCGTCGATGATCGTGGTGTTTTCCTTGGTGATCACGACGCGCTTGGCACGGCCCAGATCGTTGATCGTGGCCTTCTCCAGCTGCAGGCCGACTTCCTCGGAAATCACGACGCCGCCGGTCAGGACGGCGAGGTCTTCCAGGATGGCCTTGCGACGATCGCCGAAGCCCGGCGCCTTGACGGCGGCGACCTTGACGATGCCGCGGATCGTGTTGACGACCAGGGTCGCCAGCGCTTCGCCTTCGACTTCCTCGGCGACGATCAGGAGCGGCTTGCCGGCCTTGGCAACGGCTTCGAGCACCGGCAGCAGTTCGCGGACGTTGGAAATCTTCTTGTCGTGGATCAGGATGTACGGGTCATCCAGCTCGACCTGCTGCGACTGCTGGTTGTTGATGAAGTACGGCGACAGGTAGCCGCGATCGAACTGCATGCCCTCGACGACGTCGAGCTCGTTCTCCAGGCCCGAGCCTTCCTCGACCGTGATCACGCCTTCCTTGCCGACCTTCTTCATCGCGTTGGCGATGATGTCGCCGATGTTGGCATCGGAGTTGGCCGAGATCGTGCCGACCTGGGCGATCGCCTTGTCGTCGATGGTCGGCTTGGAGAGCTTCTTCAGCTCGCCGACAGCGGCGGCGACGGCCTTGTCGATGCCGCGCTTCAGGTCCATCGGGTTGATGCCGGCGGCGACAGCCTTGAGGCCTTCGCGGATGAACGCCTGCGCCAGCACGGTGGCGGTGGTGGTGCCGTCACCGGCGACGTCGGAGGTCTTCGACGCGGCTTCCTTGACGATCTGCGCGCCGAGGTTCTCGTACTTGTCGGCCAGTTCGATTTCCTTGGCGACGGAGACGCCGTCCTTGGTGATCGTCGGCGCGCCGAAGCTCTTCTCGAGCACGACGTTGCGGCCCTTCGGGCCCAGGGTGACCTTGACCGCGTTGGCCAGGGTGTTCACGCCCTTCAGGATGCGCGAGCGTGCGTCTTCGCCGAAGCGGACTTCTTTGGCTGCCATGAAAATTTTTCCTTGAAAAATTTTGAAATTAGGTAACGGGTTTGTAGCTCTGGCGGTACGGAAGAAGCCAAAAGCAAAAGCGATCGCGGACTTTCTACAACGCGCTCAACCGCTCCTGGCTTCCATCGGCCGATCAGCCCTCGATGATCGCCACGATGTCGTCTTCCTTCAGGAACACGAGCTCTTCGCCGTCGATCTTGATTTCCTGGCCGGCGTACTTGCCGAACAGGACCGTGTCGCCTTCCTTGACGCCCATGGCGCGCAGCTGACCGCCGGCCAGGACCAGACCGTTACCGGCCGCGATCACCTTGCCGCGGGTCGGCTTCTCGGTGGCGCTGTCGGGGATGACGATGCCACCGGCCGAAACGCGCTCTTCTTCCAGGCGCTTGACGATGACGCGGTCGTGCAACGGGCGCAATTTGCTCATGTGGATTCCACCATGTAGTTGATGTTTAACGTAAAACCGCCGGACTGTTAGCACTTGCCGGCAGTGAGTGCCAGAATTTTAGCCCCAACTTCCCGTGAACCGGAAGGGCCTCGGGCTGCGTGGGAGATGGCGACGCTTCAGTGGGCTTCAAGGGGTCCCGGCGAAACCTCCATACTTCGGGGATGACCGATATTCTGATTGTCCTCAGCACTGCACCGGCCGAAGCAGCCCCCGCCATCGCCCAGGCCCTGGTCGAGGAACGCCTCGCCGCCTGCGTGAACCGGATTCCCGGCGTGCTCTCCACCTATATGTGGAAGGGCGCGGTCGTCACCGAGGGCGAAGAACTGCTCCTGATCAAGACGACCGCCGAGGGCTTCGAGCGGCTGAAGGCGCGATTGCTTGCGCTGCATCCTTACGACCTGCCCGAGATCGTCGCCCTGCCCGTGGGGTTGGCCCACACACCGTATCTGGACTGGATAAAGGCCAGCGTCGTCTTGTCGCACGTAAGCCAATAGCCGTGACGACGGTCATAATGTCCGACGCGCCGCCTGCCGCGGCGTCCTGGATCCACGGAGACGCCATGAAGTTGTTTGCCCGCCTTGCACGGATGCTGCTCGCGCTGTCGCTCATTGGCCTGGTCGCGCCCGCGCTGGCCCAGGACGATGGCCTGCTGCCGGTCACCGAGGCCTTCCACCTGACCACCGACGCCAGCCAGCCGGGCGTGGTGAAGCTGCACTGGCAGATCGCGCCGGACTATTACCTCTATCGCGGCCGGATCAAGATCAAGGCGCTGGACGAGGCCAAGGTCAAGCTCGGCGAGGTGGCGCTGCCGGACGGCAAGAAAAAGCATGACGAATACCTCGGCGACGTCGAGATCTACCACGGCAGCGTCGATGCAACCTTGCCCTACACGCTGACCGATGCCGGCGCGAAGACCGTCGATATCGCCGTGCAGTACCAGGGCTGCCACGAAGTCGATCCGAAGATCTGCTATCCGCCCAATACCGAGAAACTGCGCCTCGTCATCGGCGCGCCGTCGACGATTCCCGCCGCCGCCCCCGCGGCCGGCGGGCTCGGCGCCGCACTCGGCCAGATGAGCGGCGCCAGGCCCACGGCGGTGGACGGCAAGGCCTTGCCGCCGGAGCAGGCGTACCGCTTCGAGGCCATCGCCACCGCGCCGGACAAGCTCCTGCTGCGCTGGACGATGCCGAAGAACTATTACCTGTATCGCGACAAGACCGAACTGAAGATCACCAGCCCCGCCGGCGCCAGCCTCGGCGAAGCGGAGTGGCCGAGCGGCGAGGCGCATCACGACCAGTACTTCGGCGACACCATCGTCTATTTCGATACCGTGGAACTGCCGGTGCCGCTGACCGGCACGGGCGATGCGAAACAGGTCACCCTGCAGGCCAGCTTCCAGGGCTGCCAGGAAAACGGCATCTGCTATCCGGTGATGACCCGTGAGGTGACGCTCGACCTGGCCGGCGGCAAGGTCGTGGCCGGTACCACCGTCAACACCGCTCCGGCCACCGCCACCGCCACCGCACCGACCGGCACCGCGAGCGCCGACGACCAGTCCGAGGAACAGCGCCTGGCCGGCTCGCTGGGCGGCAGCAGTCGCTGGCTCGCCCTGCTCGGCTTCTTCGGCGCCGGCCTGCTGCTGGCCTTCACGCCCTGCGTACTGCCGATGGTGCCGATCCTTTCCGGGCTGATCGCCGGCGCCGGCGACAACGTGTCCACACGGCGCGCCTTCGTGCTGTCGGTGGTCTACGTGCTGGCATCGTGCGTGGTCTTCACCATCGCCGGCGTCATCGCCGGACTGGCCGGCGCGAACCTGCAGGCGGCATTCCAGCAGCCGTGGATCCTGTGGTGCTTCGCCGCCTTGTTCGTCGTGCTGTCGTTCTCGATGTTCGGCTTCTACGAACTGCAATTGCCCACGGCGCTGCAGAACCGTCTGGTCGGCATCAGCAACCAGCAGAAGAGCGGTTCGCTGGTCGGCGTTGCCGTGATGGGCGTGCTCTCCGCGCTGATCGTCGGTCCCTGCGTCGCCCCGCCCCTGGCTGCCGCCGTGCTCTATATCGGCCAGCAGCATGACCCGGTCTTCGGTGGCCTCGCCCTGTTCCTGCTCAGCCTCGGCATGGGTGTGCCGCTGGTGATCTTCGGCACCGCCGCCGGCAAGCTGCTGCCGCGCGCGGGTGGCTGGATGGATGCGGTAAAAGCTGTGTTCGGCGTACTTTTCCTCGGCCTGGCGATCTGGATGCTCTCGCGCATCCTGGACACGCTGTGGATCATGCTGATGGTCGGCGTCCTGCTGATGGCCAGCGCGGTCTATATGGGCGCCCTCGAGCGCCTTGGCGAAGCTGCCAGCGGCTGGCGCAAATTGTGGAAGGCGCTGGGCATCGTCGTCCTGCTGCTCGGCATCATGCAGCTGGTCGGCGTGGCCGGCGGTTCGCGGGACCTGCTGCAGCCCTTGTCGGGCTTCGGTGGTGGCCGAGCCGCCACTGCCCAGGCCGAGCTGCCGTTCCGCACGATCAAGTCCGTCGAGGACCTGAACAAGGCGGTCGCCGAGGCCAGTGCCGCCGGCAAACCGGTGCTGTTCGACTTCTATGCCGACTGGTGCGTGAGCTGCAAGGAAATGGAGCACCTGACCTTTCCCAAGCCCGAAGTGCAGCAGGCGCTGGCCGGCTACGTGTTGTTGAAGGCTGACGTGACCGCCAACGACGACACCGACCAGGCCCTGCTCAAGCACTTCTCCCTGTTCGGTCCGCCGGCAACGATCTTCTTCGGCAAGGACGGCAAGGAACGCCGCGGCCTGCGCCTGATCGGCTTCGAGGATGCCGCGGGCTTCGCCACTCGCGCGGGGAAAGCCGCCAACTGATGTTCCGTGCCTCTTACATGTGGATCGTGTTGCTGGCGGCGATCGCCGCCGGCGCCGGCCTCTATGTCGAGCACCGCCGGATTCATCCGCCGCCGCCGATGGGAATGATCGTGGCCGAGGTCGGCGACCGCCGGCCCGAACTCGCCCTGGTCGATCCGGAAGGCCATCCGCACCGGCTTGCCGAATGGGATGGCAAGCGCGTGCTGATCAATTTCTGGGCGACCTGGTGCGGGCCTTGCCGCGCCGAGATGCCGTTACTGTCCCGCGCCCAGCAGCGTTTTGCGTCGCACGATGTGCAGGTGATCGGCATCGCCGAGGATGCGCCCGATGCCGTGCGTGCCTATCTCGCGGCGATGCCGGTCAACTATCCGGTCTTGCTCGGCACCGAGCCCGGCACGTTCGCCTCGATGCATTTCGACAATACGCGCGAGCTGCTGCCGTATAGCGTGCTGATCGGGCGCGACGGGAAGATCCTCAAGCGCAAGCTGGGGGCGTTCGATGAGGCCGAGCTGGAGGCGTGGCTTGGAGAGCCGTGACTCTGGAAAAAATGGGGTCAGAAAAAATGGGGTCAGAGTCATTTTCCACGGGCGAGTACGCGCTGAAACCGACTGTCGTCGGCGTGGAAAATGACTCTGACCCCATTTTTTGCCCTGTGGCGTACGATAGCCGCCTCGATCGTCGCCCCAGTCCCTGATGACCATCCTGCTCTCCACCCTCAATGCGCGCTATGCGCATGCCTCGCTCGGCCTGCGCTACCTGATGGCCAATGCGGGCGATCTGCGCGGGCGGATGGAGCTGCATGAGTTCGTGATCGGCACGAAGACCACCGATATCGTCGAGAAGCTGCTCGCGCGACGCGCACCGGGCGGCACGACGATCGTGGGTTTCGGTGTCTATATCTGGAACGTCGAGGAAACCACGCGGATCGTCGCCCTGCTCAAACGCATCGCGCCGGAGATCGTGATCGTGCTCGGCGGGCCGGAGGTGTCCTACGAGTCCGCGTCGCAGCCGATCGTCGAGCTGGCCGATTACCTGGTGACCGGCTGGGGCGATGTGACCTTCGCGGAACTGTGCCGGGCGATTCTCGACGGCACGCCGCCTGCGCAGAAAATCCACGCCGGCCGGCAGCCACCGATGGCCGAGATCGCCCTGCCCTACGCGGAGTACTCGGCCACCGACCTCGCCCAGCGCACGCTCTACGTCGAGGCCTCGCGCGGCTGTCCGTTCAAATGCGAGTTCTGCCTGTCGGCGCTGGACAAGACCGCGTGGCCCTTCGCGCTGGACCGCTTCCTCGGCGAGCTGGAGTCGCTGCACGCGCGCGGCGCGCGGCTGTTCAAGTTCGTCGACCGCACCTTCAACCTCAATATCAAGAGCAGCCTGAAGATCCTCGAGTTCTTCCTGGCCAAACTCGAGGCGAACCCCGACGATCAGGTCTTCGCGCATTTCGAACTGGTCCCCGATCACCTGCCCGAAGCGCTGAAAGAGGCCATCGTCCGCTTCCCTGCCGGCACGCTGCAGTTCGAGATCGGTATCCAGAGCTTCAATCCCGAGGTGCAGGCCCTGGTCAGCCGCAAGCAGGACAACGCCAAGGCCGGGGAAAACATCCGCTGGCTGATGGAGCACACCAGCGCGCACCTGCATGTCGACCTGATCGCCGGGCTGCCGGGCGAGGATGTCGCCAGTTTCGCGCGCGGTTTCGACCAGCTGGTCGCGCTCGGCCCGCATGAGATCCAGTTCGGTATCCTCAAGCGCCTGCGCGGCACGCCGATCATCCGCCACACCGACACGTTCGGCCTGGTCTTCGATCCGAATCCGCCCTACACGATCCTGGCCACCGACCGGATCGATTTCGCGGCGATGCAGCGGCTGGTGCGCTTCTCCCGCTACTGGGACCTGGTCGCCAACTCCGGCCGCTTCGGGCACAGCCTGCCGATGATCCTGGGCGATGCGCCCTTCGAGCGCTTCATGGCCTTCGCCGACTGGATGTACGCCCAGACCGATGCCACGCATCGGATCGCCCTGCATCGCCTGGCGGGGCTGGTCGGTCAATGGCTCGTCCTGGCGGGCCATGACGAGACCACGGTGACCGCGGTCATCGCCCGCGACTACGCCGGTCAGGCCCGACGCACGCCCGAGGAGAAGGCCGTGGTACGGGAACAGCATCTGGCCGCACCACAACGCCAGGCCAGGCACATGGGCTCATGAGCAGCGCAAGCGACCACGAAGAGGCGATCGCCCGGACCCGCGAATGGCTGGAGAAGGCCGTGATCGGCCTGAATCTCTGCCCCTTCGCCAAGGCCGTGCATGTGAAGAAGCAGATCCGCTGGGTGGTGAGCGAGGCGACCACGCCCGAGGCCTTGCTCGAGGACCTGAACCGCGAGCTGGAAATCCTGCGCGACGCCGAGCCGGAGGACATCGACACGACCCTGCTGATCCACCCCTGGGTCCTGGGCGATTTCCTCGACTACAACGAGTTCCTCGATGTCGCCGACGCGGCGGTCGGCGACCTGAACCTGGAGGGCGAGATCCAGGTCGCCAGCTTCCATCCGCGCTATCAGTTCGCCGACACCTTCGTCGACGATATGGGCAATTTCAGCAACCGCTCGCCCTACCCGACCCTGCATCTCCTGCGCGAGGCCAGCATCGACCGCGCGGTCGAGGCATTTCCCGAATCGTCGGCGATCTTCGACAAAAACATGGAAACCCTGCAGCGACTGGGGATCGACGGCTGGCGGCGGCTCTTCGCCAGGGACTGAGCGCAAACCCACGGCCTCGACCATACGCGAGCGTCCGGACTTTCGCTAACTCCAGCGAACTGCGGCGAACTGCGCCGAACTGGACAAGACGCCGGCAGCGGAGCACACTGCGGCGCTTCCGGGATGGCCGGACTGTCGACAGGTGTCGCGTGGCGAAGCTGCTGGTTCTTCATGGACCGAATCTCAACCTGCTCGGCGTGCGCGAACCAACGGTTTACGGTCGCGAAACCCTGGCCGATATCAACGCCTCGCTCTGTTCACGGGCACAGGCGGCCGGTCACGAGCTGGGCTGGTTCCAGTCCAATGCCGAGCACGAACTGATCGGGCGCATCCACCAGGCGCGCGACGAGGGCACCGGGATGATCCTGATCAACCCTGCCGCCTACACGCACACCAGCGTCGCCCTGCGCGACGCCCTGGCGGGCGTGGCGATCCCCTTCATCGAAATCCACCTGTCGAACCCGCATGCCCGCGAGCCGTTCCGGCATCGCTCGTATTTCTCCGATCTCGCCGTCGGCGTGATCTCGGGTTTCGGCGGCGACAGCTACCGGCTGGCGCTGGACGCCGCCATCGGCCGGCTGGCCGCCTGACCCACTCTTTCCACTCTCAGGTCGCCGGCTATCCGGCCGCGGCCGACCACTGAAAAAGGTTTGTTCTATGGACCTGCGCAAGATCAAGAAGCTGATCGACCTGCTCGAAGAGTCGAATCTGGCCGAGCTGGAAATCAAGGAAGGCGAGGAAGTCGTCCGCCTGTCGCGCGTACCCAAGGGCACGATGAACGTCGCGCCGCAAATGATGGCCGCCCCGGTCGCCGCCGCGCCGCAGGCCGCGCCCGCTCCGGTCGCCGCGCCCGCCGTCGAGGCTCCTGCCGCGAAGGGCTTGCCGGAAGGCCACGTCGTCACCGCGCCGATGGTCGGCACCTTCTACGCCGCGTCCAGCCCGGGCGCGCCGCCGTTCGCCAAGGTCGGCCAGCAGGTCAAGGCCGGCGAAACGCTGGGCGTGATCGAGGCGATGAAGATGTTCAACCAGATCGAGGCCGACGTCGCCGGCACCGTGGTCGCGATCCTCGTCGAGAACGGCCAGCCGGTCGAGTTCGACGAACCCATGTTCGTGATCGCCTGAGGCCGTGCCCATGCTTGAGAAGGTCGTCATCGCCAATCGCGGCGAAATCGCATTGCGCGTCCTGCGCGCATGCCACGCGCTCGGCATCAAGACGGTCGCGGTGCATTCGACGGTCGATCGCAACCTGAAACACGTCGGCCTCGCCGACGAGTCGGTATGCATCGGCCCGGGTCCCTCGGTCGACAGTTACCTCAACATCCCGGCGATCATCGCCGCGGCGGAAATCACCGACGCGGGCGCGATCCATCCGGGGTACGGTTTTCTTTCCGAGAACGCCAACTTCGCCGAGCAGGTCGAGCAGTCCGGCTTCGTCTTCATCGGGCCGACCGCCGACGTGATCCGCCTGATGGGCGACAAGGTCGAGGCGATCCGCGCCATGAAGGCCGCCGGCGTGCCGTGCGTGCCCGGCTCCGGTGGTCCGCTCGGCGACAACGTCGAGGAGAACCTGAAGATCGCCCGCGACATCGGCTACCCGGTGATCATCAAGGCCTCCGGCGGCGGCGGTGGCCGCGGCATGCGCGTCGTGCGCACCGAGGCGCACCTGGGCAATGCCATCACCATGACCAAGTCGGAAGCCAAGGCGGCATTCAACAACGACCAGGTCTACATGGAGAAATTCCTGGAGAATCCGCGCCACGTGGAAATCCAGGTGCTCGCCGACGGCCAGGGCAACGCGATCCACCTGGGCGAACGCGACTGCTCGATGCAGCGTCGCCACCAGAAGGTAGTCGAGGAAGCGCCGGCACCGGGCATCTCGCCCGAGCAGCGCGCCCAGATCGGCAAGGTCTGCGTCGATGCCTGCCTGCGTATCGGCTATCGCGGCGCCGGCACCTTCGAGTTCCTCTACGAGAACGGCCGCTTCTACTTCATCGAGATGAACACGCGCATCCAGGTCGAGCACCCCGTCACCGAGATGGTGACCGGCATCGACCTGGTCCGCGAGCAGCTGATGATCGCCGGCGGCGAGAAGCTGTCGATCCGCCAGGAAGACATCGTCATGCGCGGCCACGCGATCGAATGCCGCATCAATGCCGAGGATCCGGACAGTTTCATGCCGAGCCCGGGCACGGTGAAGCGTTTCGAAGCGCCGGGCGGCCCCGGCGTGCGCGTGGACACGCATCTGTACGACGGCTATCGCATCCCGCCGAACTACGATTCGATGATCGGCAAGCTGATCGTGCACGGCCCCGACCGCGCCACCGCGATCGCGCGCATGCGCATGGCCCTGGCCGAGACGGTGATCGAAGGGGTGAAATGCAATATCCCGCTGCAGCAGCGGATCATGGCCGACGTCGGTTTCCAGCAGGGTGGACAGAACATCCACTATCTGGAGAAGCGCATGGCCGAGCAGAAAGAAGCCGCTGCGCAGGCGTAAGCGCTCGCGTTGCGAGCTTGTAAAGCGTAAGCGCCCGCTACGCGGGCTGGTGAAGCGAAAGAGTACGCTTCACCAGCCCGCGTAGCGGGCGCTTACACTTCACCCTTGACGACTTACGGACCACGTCCCATGCCCTGGCTCGAACTCTCCCTCACCGTCCGCGCCGCCGAACAGCCGCAGGTCGAAACCGCACTGGAAGACCTCGGCGCGCTGTCGATCACGCTGCAGGATGCGAATGCGGAAACCGCGGACGAGCAGGCGATCTTCGAGCCGGGTGTCGGCGAACTGCCGTTGTGGGAAACGATCACCTTGAACGCGCTGTTCGACGCGGGCAGCGATCGTCGCGGCCTGACCGAAGCGCTCGCCGACCTGCTGCCCTGGATCGAGCCGTCGCAGGTCGACTGGCGCGATGTCGAGGACCAGGACTGGGAGCGGGTCTGGATGGACCGGTTCAAGCCGATGCCGTTTGGCCAACGTTTGTGGATCTATCCTTGGAATATCGAGCCGCCGGCCGATGGCGCCGGTACGGTCGTCGTCCGTCTCGATCCCGGCCTCGCTTTCGGCACCGGTACCCACCCGACGACGGCGCTCTGCCTTGAATGGCTGGACGGCCAGGATCTCACCGGCAAGACCCTGCTCGACTTCGGCTGCGGCTCCGGCATCCTGGCCATCGCCGCGCTCAAGCTCGGTGCCGCGCATGCCGACGGCGTCGACAACGACCCGCAGGCGCTCACCGCCTCGGCCGACAACGCGGCGCGCAACGGCGTCGCCGAGCGGCTGGCGCTGTACCTGCCGCAGGATTTTCACGGGCAACCGGCCGATGTGCTGGTCGCCAATATCCTCGCTGGCCCGCTCGGCGTACTCGCCCCGACTTTCGCCGCGGCGGTGAAGCCCGGCGCGCCGTTCGCGCTGTCCGGCATCCTGCACGGCCAGCACGAGGAATTGCTGGCCCGCTATGGCGAATGGTTCGACGATCTGGCCATCGCGGTACGCGAGGACTGGGTCCGGATCGACGGTATACGCAAACAGGGCTAGCAACATCGGGGCTGGCCGTTAGAATCGAGCCATGTACACCCAGTGCCCCGAATGCCTGACGGTCTATAAGCTCGACGCCGCGTTGCTGGTGCCGGCATGCGGCTGCGTGCGTTGCAGCCACTGTCATATGGTCTTCAACGCCCTGGGCACGCTTTCCGAACAACTGCCGCCCGAACCGTTCACCCACCTGCCCGTGCATGCGCTGGACGACGAGCCGCCGCTGCTGGACCGCGCGGTGTTCCGCCCACGGTCCGCCGCGCCGCCGGTCGAGGAGATCGTGGCACCGGTGGTGGAGGCGACGGTGACGACAGAGGCCACGGCGGAGGAGGATTTCGGCCAGCTGGTGTTCACGCCGAAGTTCGCCCAGAAACGTCGGCGCTCCTACGTCGGCCTCGGCTGGACCCTGGTCTGCACCGTGCTCCTGCTTGGCCTGGGCGCACAGGTCGCCTGGGCCGAGCGCGAGTCGCTGGTCGCCGACGCCACGTTCGGACCGTTGCTCAGGAGCGCATGCGAAACGCTGGGATGTCGACTGCCGCTCGTGCAGGACACCACGAAACTGCGCCTGCTGGCGCGCGACGTGCAGGCCCATCCCTCGGTGCCCGCTGCCCTGCTGATCACGGCGAGCGTACGCAACGATGCGATCTTCGCCCAGCCCTATCCGGTTGTCACAATCACCCTGGCCGACATCGACGGCAAACGCCTGGCCATGCGCCGCTTCCAGCCGGCCGACTATGTGGGCGATGAGGTAACGCGCGAACGCGGCCTGCCGCCGGGCGCCACCTCGGCCCTGGTGTTCGAAGTGCAAGACCCGGGCCAGCACGCGGTTGCTTTCGAGTTCGGATTCCAATAACGGCTCCGAAGATTTTTCTTTTTCGCAAGCCTTAAATTCAGTCGCGCAGGCGGGTACACTCGATCCCTTCGCGCTGCGACTACCGCCGGCCGCGTACCCTGCCATGGGCAGGACCACACTTCACATCATTGCGAAGCCACCGTCGCTTTGCCGCTCGACGAGGGGAACCTGTCTTTGAACGCCGTACGACTGTCTGCCAACGGGGTGGTCCATGAGACCTCGATGCAGAGCACGCTCAGCGAGTGCGTCAGCCGCACCGTTCGACGTTACCTGGCCGACATCGGCGATACCCCCTGCGACGAGGGTCTGCATGCGCTCGTCATTCGTGAAGTCGAAGGCCCCCTGCTGCGCGAAGTGCTCGCGTTCCACGAGGGCAACCAGAGCCGCGCCGCCACCGCGCTCGGCATCAATCGCGCCACGCTGCGCAAGAAGCTGGCGGCGCACGGCTTGCTTTGATCTGGCGGGGAACGGGGAACGGGAGAATTTGAGGTTGCCTCAACCTTGCACCTATACCCGCGCCCCTGAGCCAAGGCTTTCCTCGCCTTCCACTGTTCCCCGTTCCCCGCTCCCGTTCCCGCTCTCAAAAAAATTCTTCATAGAACCCGCGCTTGACGCACTGCAATGCGAGTCCCTCGCGCAGGCCGTCCTGATGCGACCTACGGCCGCCGACTCTCTTCCGCATTGCAACATTTTCATGACATCGGGCCAGTTATGCGTCTTCCGCATAACTGAAAGGTGGCAGATCGCGTTGTTCCGACCTTCGCCCGCGTAGGAAGGTCCGCTCCCGATCGGCGTCGCCGCGACGCCAGCCACGAGGGGGCCGAGAAGTGTCGTATCGCGTGTTCGCCATCTGTTCCATCCTGCTCCTGCTCCTGTTCGCCGTGACACCCGCCGCGTTCGCATCGGATCCGCTGCTGCCCGACGGACCCACCGCGTCGACTGCCTCCGATAGCCCCGAGGGGCCGGTCGACAAGCTGCGCGACGAAGGCATCGCGCTGCGCTTCGTCATGGCCAACGACTGGGCGGCCAGCGTCAAGGGCGGCGAGCGGCTGGGCGCGACCAACGGCGGTGGCGCGGTCGGCGGCGCGGACTTCGACATGGACAAGCTGTTCGGCATCGTCGGCGCGCGCGTGCGCCTGACCTTCGCGCGCTATTACGGCCACAGCCTTGCCGCCAACGATATCGGCATCACCCAGAAGATCCAGGGCTACTGGTATCCGGCGCGCCAGTGGCAACTGGCCCAGCTGACCTGGGAACAGACCTTCAAGGACGAACACCTGACCTTCCTGTTTGGCCGTCTGAACGCCACCTGGCAATTTGCCCGCTCGACCTTCGGCTGCCGTTTCGTCAGCGCGCCGGATTGTCCGTACCAGCTCACCCTGACCACCGGCGGCTTCAGCGGCTTCCCGTACGTGAACTGGGGCGGCAAGGTGAAGTACCAGCCGAACGCGATGTACCTCTCGCTCGGCGCGTTCGAGATCAACCCGGATCGCCGCAACAATCACGGCCTGGATTTCACCACGCAGAATGCGACCGGCGTCATGATCCCGCTCGAGGCCGGCTACGAAACCTCGTTCGCCACCGATCCGTATCCGCGCCATTACAAGATCGGTGCCTGGTATAACTCGGCCGACTACACCGATCCGCGACTGAATACCCGTGGCCTGCCGCGCGCCCTCGACGGCGGCGCGGCGCGCACCTATCCGGGTGGCCGTTATGGCATGTACATCCTCGGCGACCAGGTGATCTACCGGCCCGACCCGGACGTATCCACGCGCAACCTCGCGCTGTTCGGTTCGGTCAGCGGCCCCTTCGACAATGCCGATATCTACACCATGCAGGCGACGGGCGGCTTTTTCTGGACCGGGCCATTCGCCTCGCGTCCGGAGGACACCATCGGCTTCCAGGCTTCGTACTTCCGCTTCAGCCACAAGCAGGTCGGGTTCGAGGACGACACCATCCACAAGAAAGGCGACGAAGGCACGTTCTCGCGCAACGAGACCATGCTCGAGCTCAATTACGGTTATAAACTCTTCCCGGTGGTGACCCTGGTGCCGAACCTGCAGTACATCGTGCATCCGGACATCCTGGGCAATACCGTCCAGGCCCATGGCGTGCCGGCCAATGCTCTGGTGATCGGACTGCGCGTGATGGTGAACATGGGCGGTCCCGGGAGTTAAGGAGCCTCTGATCGATTCCGCGCTTGAGGAGCCTTCTTGCACTTGACGGTAGCCCGCGCAATGCGCACCGTGCGCTGATCCCCACACGCCGGTTTCGACATGGACCTCAAACATCTGGAAAGCTTTATCCGGATCGTCGAATTCGGCAGCCTCACGCGCGCGGCGGCGACCCTGGACGTGTCGCAGTCGCTGCTGAGCCGGCAGGTGCGCCAGCTGGAAATCGAACTGGGCGCGCACCTGCTCAAGCGCAATGGCCGCGGCGTCACGCCGACCGATGCGGGGCGGCAACTGCTCGAACACGGGCGCGGGATCCTGCGTCAGGTCGAGATCGCCAAGCAGCAGCTCGGCGATCATCGCGGTCCGCTTGGCGGGAAAGTCGCCGTCGGCCTGCCGCCGAGCGTCGGCAGGCTGTTGACCGTGGACATAGTCACGACCTTCCGCAACCGCTATCCCGGTGCGTCGATCAGCGTGGTCGAGGCGCTGAGTTCGACCATGCTCGAATGGCTGTTGCTGGGTCGGCTCGATGTCGCCCTGCTGTACAACCCGCCGCTCAATGCCAAGCTGCATTACCGGCATGTCTGGTCCGAGGACCTGTACCTGATCGGTGCGAACCTCAACGGCCATGCGCTGCCGGCGAACGTGCCGCTGTCCACCCTCGGCGACTATCCGCTGATCGTTCCCTCGCACCTGCATTCGGTGCGCCAGCTGATCGAATCGGATGCGGCGCGCCACGGCGTGCAGCTGAACGTGGTGCTGGAAATCGATTCGATCCGCGCCCTGCTCGACCTGGTCGGTCGCGGCATGGGTTATGGCGTGCTTTCCCGCCATTCGATCCAGGCAGGCGAGACCGGGCAACGCTTGCACGCGGTGCCGATCGTGCAGCCGTCGATCACCACGCGGCTGATGATGGCCACGCCGACGCAACGGCCGACGAGCACGCTGACCGAGCGGACGATGGCCCTGATCCAGAATGCGATCGAGGCGGGGACCCTCGCGCCCGATGGCCAGCCCGACGCTGCCCTACCGAAGTAGTACCTTGCTGCAATGCACAATCGGCAAACCTCAATGGTATTCATGCAAATCGTGCATAGCAGAAACGCGGCAAATCGCGTTGTTCCGCCATCGCCGGATTGCCACCATCAGCTCCGGTTCCGCAATCGGATACGGCGATGGGCTTCGAGATACCTGGCTGGTTCATGCGCGGCGGTACCTCGCGCGGTCCCTTTTTCCGGGCCAGCGACCTGCCCGCCGACGTCGCGACCCGCGACAAGGTGTTGCTGGCGGTCATGGGCTCGCCCGATTCGCGGCAGATCGACGGCCTTGGCGGCAGCGATCCGCTGACCAGCAAGGTCGGGATGCTCTCCCTGTCCACCGATGAAGAGGCCGACCTGGATTTCCTGTTCGGCCAGGTCCTGATCACCGAGGCCCGCGTCGACACCACGGCCAATTGCGGCAATATGCTGGCCGCCGCGCTGCCCGCCGCGATCGAAGCTGGCATGCTCGAAGCGAACGGCGCCACCACCACGTACCGCGTGCGCACGGTGAATACCGGCGTCATCGCCGAAATCACCGTGGACACGCCCGGCGGCAAGCCGGGCTACGACGGCGACGCGCATATCGATGGCGTGCCGCGACCGTCCGCGCCGGTCCAGATCGGTTTCCTCGACACCGAAGGTGCCGTCTGCGGCAGCCTGCTGCCGACCGGCAACCTGCGCGACCTGATCGACGGCACCGAGGTCACCCTGATCGACAACGGCATGCCGGTGATGATCATCGCCGCCGCCGGCCTGGGCATCACCGGCGAGGAGAGCTGCGCCGAACTCGATGCCAATGCGGTCCTGAAAGAACGCATCGAATCGCTGCGCCTGAAGGCCGGCCCCTTGATGAACCTCGGCGATGTCAGCAAGAAGACGGTGCCGAAGATCACCCTCGTTTCGCTGCCGAAACATGGTGGCGCGCTCAGTACGCGCACCTTTATCCCGCACAACTGCCATGCCGCGATCGGCGTGCTCGGCGCGGTCACCGTGGCCACCGCCGCGGTCCTGCCCGGCTCGGTCGCCTACGACGTCGCGCAGGGCGGCGCGGGCAACGAACGTACCCTCTCGGTCGAGCATCCCTCCGGCGAATTCAGCGTCGCGCTCGGCATGGAAGGCACGCGCGTGGTCCGCGCCGCCCTGCTGCGCACCGCGCGTTTGCTGATGCGCGGGACGATTCCCGTTTCCCCTTCGATCTGGGCCGGCCCCACGGCCTGACCTCTCCCCACAGGAGTTCCCATGTCCACCGCACAAAAGACCGCGCTCGTCGTCAGCGCGCACTCGGCCGATTTCGTCTGGCGCGCCGGCGGCGCCATCGCCCTGCACGCCAGCCAGGGCTGGCGCGTGCATGTGGTGTGCCTGTCTTTCGGCGAGCGCGGCGAATCGGCCAAGCTTTGGAAACGCGAGGGCATGACCCTCGACCGGGTGAAAGCGGACCGCCGTGCCGAGGCCACGGAAGCCGCCGGCATTCTCGGCGCCGGGATCAGCTTCCTCGACATCGGCGACTATCCGATGCGCGCCGGTGTCGACGTCATCTACCAGCTGGTCGATCTCTACCGCGAACTTCGTCCTTCCTTTGTCCTCAGCCATTCGCTCAGGGACCCGTACAACTTCGACCATCCGCTGGCCTCGCATCTCGCCCAGGAGGCACGCGTGGTTGCCCAGGCCCACGGGCACAACCCCGGGCAGGCGGTGATCGGCGCGCCGCCGGTGTTCCTGTTCGAGCCGCACCAGCCCGAGCAATGCGAATGGAAGCCGGAACTGTTCCTGGACATCACGCCGGTGTGGGAACTGAAGCGCAAGGCTTTCGAGACCATGCGTGCGCAGGAGCACCTGTGGGAGTACTACACCCGCGTCGGCCTGCAGCGCGGCGCGCAGGCGGCGCGCAATTCGGACTACAAGATCACCTACGCCGAAGCCTTCCAGCGCGTCTTCCCCCATGTCACCCAGGGCAGCCTCGCATGATCGGCGTCGTCGTTCGCAACCGCCCCGGGGTGGAGCAGGCAAGCGCATACCGCCTGGCCGAATTCGGCGTCGCCACCGTGCACGAGGCGCAGGGCCGCAGTGGCCTGATGCAGGCGTACATGCGCCCGATCCAGTCCGGCACGGCGATCGCCGGCGCGGCGGTGACCGTGCTGGCCCAGCCGGGCGACAACTGGATGCTGCACGTCGCCGTCGAGCAATGCCGCCCCGGCGATATCCTCGTCGTCGCCTGCACCACCGACAACAGCGATGGCATGTTCGGCGACCTCCTGGCCACGTCGGTGATGGCGCGCGGCGTGCGTGGCCTGGTGATCGATGCCGGCGTCCGCGACGTCGCCGAGCTCCGTGCGATGGGTTTCCCGGTGTGGTCCAGGGCCGTGCATGCGCGCGGCACGGTGAAAGCGACGCTCGGCTCGGTGAACGTGCCGGTGGTCTGCGCCGGCCAGCTGATCCGTCCGGGCGATGTGATCGTCGCCGACGACGACGGCGTCGTCGTGGTCGAGAACGCGCGCATCGGTGACGTCGTCCGGCTCAGCGAGAAGCGTGTGGCGAACGAAACCGCCAAGCGCGAGCGCCTGGCCGCCGGCGAACTCGGCCTGGATATCTACGACATGCGTCCGCAGCTGGCCGGGATGGGCCTTCGCTACGTCGACGACCTGCCCAACGCCTGAGGAACGATTCCTTTCATGAAGAGCTGTCTCCCCCCGGATCCGAACCCGAGCAAGCCCGCGCACACGCTGCCTGCTTTCGCCTGCGACACGCATTGCCACGTCTTCGGCCCCGCCGACCGCTTTCCGTATGCCGACGATCGCAGCTATACGCCACCGGATGCGCCGTACGAGCGTCTGGTCGCGCTGCATGATTTCCTCGGCCTTTCGCGCGGCGTGATCGTGCAGGCCAGCTGCCACGGCACCGACAATCGCGCGATGCTCGATGCGATCGATCGCGGCGCCGGGCGCTACCGTGGCGTTGCCATCGTCGACGACAACATCGACGAGGCCGGCCTGCGCGCCCTGCACGACGGTGGCGTGCGTGGCGTGCGCTTCAACTTCGTCGAGCATCTCGGCGGCGCGCCGGACATGGCCGTGTTCGATCGCGTACTCGAGCGTATCGAACCGATGGGCTGGCACGTCGTGCTGCATCTGGACGCCCAGGACATCGTGCCGCTACAAGGTGTGCTCGAGCGCATCCGCATTCCCTTCCTGGTCGACCATATGGGCCGCGTCCGCGCCCAGGACGGCGTGGAACAGGCACCGTTCCGACGGCTTCTCAGCCTCCTCCGAGACAACCCGCTGGCCTGGGTCAAGGTCTGCGGCGGCGAGCGCGTTTCGGTCGGCAAGCGCCCCTTCGACGACGCCATCCCGTTCGCCAGCGCCCTGATCGAGGCCGCGCCCGACCGGGTATTGTGGGGGACCGACTGGCCGCACCCGAACATTTCGAAAGATATGCCCGACGACGGCGGTCTGGTTGAACTGATGTACCGATTCTGTCCCGATGCCGTCCTGCGCCACAAGCTGCTCGTGGACAACCCCATGCGTCTTTACGACTTCTGATCGGCGCATGGCCGACCGCGAGGAACCTATCGTCATGAAGAATTTCCGATGAGCACACCCACCGTCGCTGCTGTCGCGATCCGACCGCCGCGCAAGCCGCTCTATCGCGCGCTCTACATCCAGGTGCTGGTGGCGGTGGTCCTCGGCGTGATCCTCGGCTACCTGTCGCCGAAGTACGCGGTGGCGATGAAGCCGCTGGGCGATGCCTTCATCTCGCTGATCAAGATGATCATCGGCCCGATCATCTTCTGCACCGTGGTCACCGGCATCGCCGGCATGCGCGACATGCGCAAGGTCGGCCGGGTCGGCGGCAAGGCCTTGCTGTACTTCGAGGTGATTTCGACGATCGCCCTGTTTTTCGGCCTGGTCGCCGGACATGTGTTTCATCCGGGCAGCGGCTTCAACGTCGATCCTTCCACGCTCAACGGCAAGGAGATCGCCTCGCTGGCGGCCCAGGGCCATAGCATCGAGTCGATCGACTTCCTGCTGGGAATCATCCCGACGACCTTCGTCAACGCTTTCGCCAAGGGCGACGTGCTGTCGATCCTGCTGATCTCGGTACTGTTCGGTTGCGCGCTGGCATCGCTCGGCGAACGCGGCAAGCCGGTCTTCGATGTGGTCGAGGCCATTGCCAATGTGTTTTTCAAGATCGTCCACTACATCACCGCGGTATCCTCGATCGGCGCGTTCGGTGCGATCGCCTTCACGATCGGCAAGTACGGCGTGGTTTCGTTGTTGCCGCTGCTGAAGCTGATCGGCAGCTTCTACCTGGTCTGCGTGCTGTTCGTGCTGATCGTGCTCGGCGCGGCGGCGCGGATGGCCGGCTTCAGCATCATCAAGTTCCTCGCCTATATCCGCGACGAGTTGCTGATCGTGCTCGGCACCAGCTCGTCCGAGGTGGTGCTGGCACCGACCATGCGCAAGCTCGAACGGCTCGGTTGCCCGAAGGAAACCGTGGGCCTGGTCGTGCCGACAGGGTATTCGTTCAACCTCGACGGCACCAACCTGTACCTGACCATGGCCATCCTGTTCATTGCCCAGGCACTGAACGTGGAACTGACCTTGCAGCAGCAGATCACCGTGGCGATCGTCGGCATGCTCACCTCGAAGGGCGCCAGCGGCGTCGCCGGCGCGGCCCTGGTCATGCTGGCCTCGACCCTGGGCGTGGTCCCGGTGGTACCGGTCGCCGGTATGGTCCTGATCCTCGGCATCCATCGCTTTCTCGGCACCGGGCTTGCCATGACCAACCTGGTCGGCAACGGCGTCGCGGCGATCCTGGTGTCCTCCTGGGAGCGCGAACTGGACCGCGAGCGCATGCACCGCGTACTCAATGGCGAAGACATCGATTAAGGCGTCATCGTCCGAAGCGGTAGGTGACGGCGACGCTCACGACGTCGCCACGGTTTCTCGTCCTGCCGTCGATGCGGGCCCCGCCGAGCAGCGGCTGGTTGACCAGCCGGACGGTCCCGTCGCCGACGAACTGATGCGAATAAGCAAGAGCCAGTTCGAGCTGGCGAGTCACCCGGAACGACGTCCCGAGCGAAGCGAAATAGCGGTCGCCGTCCGGAATTCGCGGATCGCGGGTTTCGTCGCGGGTAGGCGACTGGTCCCAGGCCACGCCGGCTCGTAGCAGCCAGCGTTCGTCCAGGCGCAAATCTCCGCCGAGCGCGGCGAACAGGGTATCCCGGTAACGATAAGGAATCGTCACGACGGGACGCCCCAGGGAGCCGAGAGGCAAGGCGTCGAAGCTCGACCATCCTGTCCACGCAAGCGTCGTGCCGAGCGCAGCGCGCGTTCCAAACCGGTGCACCCAGTCGAGCGAGGCGGACGCCGGGATGTCCAGTCGCGAGACGGCCGGCCCGCCACCAGGATCAATGGCGATCCCGGGATACAGCAACGGCGTCAGGGCAAGGGCCTGCATCGTCATCTCGTCGCCACGCAATGCATATCGGCCCGCCAGCCGGTTGCGAATCCTGGCGTGATAGCTCAGCCCCCAGGTGTCGCGCTCGCCTGGCTTCCAGGCGAGGCCGGCAAACCAGCCCGCGGAAACGCCACTGGCCTGGACGTCGATCGCCGCCTCGAAGGTCTGCGGCGGCGAATGGATCCCCGTACCCGATGCCAGGGGCGAGCGACTTATGGCGCCTCCGATATCGAGTACCTGGCCGAGCTTCGCATCGGTACGCTGGGCGATCACGCCCGCCCCCAGCACGAAGGCGTCGCCGACCCGATATGCCAGCGAAAGCGACAGACCGGTCGAGCGGATACGGGTGGCGGTCGCGAAATCGCGCCCTTTCCAGTCGGCGTCGTAGCGACTGCGCATGCCCAACGGAACCGTCTGACCGATACCGAGGACCCACCGGTCGCTCAACGGTCGCGCGTAGTAGAGGCTGGGCACCGCCGCGCGAAAGCCCGCCCTGCCTCCGTCGCCACCCGTCATGGGCGAGCCATCGAATGCCCACGCATCGCCGCGGAAGCGGATGCCGATATCCGCGTATGAGGCCGATGCCTGCATGAGCGCGCCATCGAAAAAACCCATCGCAGCGGGATTGCCGAATGCCGCGCTCGCGGCGTCCGGAAACAGCGACCCACCCGCTCCGGCACGGCCCCAGGCGGCGGCGTTGTCCATCGGCACGGCGAATGCTCCGGCCCGTGCCGGCGTCGGCAGGAGAAGGTGGCACGCGACAAGCAAGGTCATGGGCAGGAGTGGCCTGCGCGGGCGAACGTGAATCCGATGCATGGTTTGCTCCCCATCCATGGCGAATGCCCGGGCGGGCATTCGCATCCTTGCGAAAGCTCTCTATGGCGAGAGAGTGAACGCCGGGGAAGGACTGATCGAGAGCTTGTCGATCGTGCAACGTCCGCTCAGCGGCTGGTTGCTGGCGCTCAGGGTGTTCGTCGCATTGCTCCACTCGCCGTGGATCGTCGAAGGTCCGCATTGCGTCAGGAGCACCCTGAAACCGGCGCCGGTCACCTGGCTGGTGGTCGAACCCGTCGGGACGACTTTCCAGGGCAGGCCGGTGATCTGCGGAACCCCGCACAGTCCGCCGCCGCTGACGCTTACCGAGTTGATCGTGGCGTGGCTGCCGTCCTCGGCGACCATGCCGCTGAAGACGACGTTGCAATTGACGTTGGAAGCGATCGGCGTACTGACGGTGATCGTGCCGGGCGCGCTGAAAGATACGTTGGCAGGCGCGATGCTGGCGGCCGATGCCGACAACGGCAGGGCCAGGGCCGCGGCGACGAAGCCGCAGGAGACATGCATCCTTGCTGATTTCATGAATCGATCCTCAGGGTTAAGAGGCGGCGTGATCCATCGATGTGCGTCATGGAAGATGCCGCCGACATGGCGACGCATCGGGTCGCGCCACCGGGCGTGAGCAATCTCCCATCGAATGCCATATCGCTCCTGCAGGTCCCGGCTGAAAGGTTTGAAGGGTTATTCCGGCAGATATGCCGCTGAAAACAGGGGGGCAGGCCGGATCGGCACCCGGCAACGGCCGCGGAGGAGCGCGGACAGGGGGCGCCCAGGCCACGGTCAGCCGGCGCCCTGGTGCCGAGTCGGCCGGCCTCGCCGGGGACGGCTATAATGACCAGCTTTCGTTACGGCAACCGCTCATGTCCCAGCCCCAGAACGTTCCCGTCCGCCGCGCCCTGCTCAGTGTTTCCGACAAGCGCGGCCTGCTCGAACTGGCGCGCCGGCTGGAAGCCCGTGGCGTCGAACTGCTGTCCACCGGCGGCTCGGCAAAGGCATTGCGCGAAGCCGGCATCGCCGTACGCGACGTCAGCGACCTGACCGGCTTTCCCGAGATCATGGATGGCCGGGTCAAGACCCTGCATCCGCGCATCCACGGCGGCCTGCTCGGTCGTCGCGGCAAGGACGACGCGGTGATGGCCGAACACGGCATCGCGCCGATCGACCTGCTGGTGCTGAACCTGTATCCGTTCGAGGCGACCGTGGCCCAGCCCGGCTGCACGCTGGACGAAGCGATCGAGAACATCGATATCGGCGGCCCGGCCATGCTGCGCGCCGCGGCGAAGAACTGGAACGATGTCGGCGTGCTCACCGACCCTGGCCAGTACGAGGCCGCGCTGGCCGAGATCGAAGCCACGGGCGGCCTGTCGCGCGCCAGCCGCTTCGCCTTCTCGGTCGCCGCCTTCAACCGCGTGTCGAATTACGACGCTGCGATCAGCGACTATCTTTCCGGCCTGTCGCTCGACGAAAGCGCCACGGCGATCGCCAGCCATGCAACGTTCCCCGCGCAGAGCAACGGCCGCTTCGTCAAGGCGATGGATCTGCGCTACGGCGAGAATCCGCATCAGGCCGGCGCGTTCTATCGCGATCTCGCGCCCGCGCCGGGCACGCTGGCGACGTTTCGCCAGCTGCAGGGCAAGGAGCTTTCGTACAACAACATCGCCGACGCCGATGCCGCGTGGGAATGCGTGCGCCAGTTCGACGTGCCCGCCTGCGTGATCGTCAAGCACGCCAATCCCTGTGGCGTCGCCATCGCGGCCGATCCGCTGGCCGCTTACGAGCTGGCCTATGCCACCGACCCGACCTCGGCCTTCGGCGGCATCATCGCCTTCAACCGTCCGCTCGATCGCAAGACCGCCGAGGTCATCGTCAAGCGCCAGTTCGTCGAGGTGCTGATCGCCCCCGCCATCCATGCCGACGCGCTGGCCGCCACCGCGGCCAAGGCCAATGTTCGCGTGCTTGAAATCCCCGATGGCGACGGCCACAACACCCACGACGTCAAGCGCGTCGGCTCCGGCCTGCTGGTGCAGACCGCGGACAATCGCCAGGTCAGCCGCGACGAACTGAAAGTCGTCAGCAAGCGCCAGCCGACGGCAGCGGAGCTGGACGACCTGCTCTTCGCCTGGCGGGTGGCCAAGATGGTCAAGTCCAATGCCATCGTCTACGCGAAGGACGGCCGCAGCATCGGTATCGGCGCCGGCCAGATGAGCCGCGTGGTCAGCGCGAAGATCGCCGGCCTGAAGGCCGCGGAAGCCGGCCTGGAAGTGCCCGGCAGCGCGATGGCCTCGGACGCCTTCTTCCCGTTCCGCGACGGCATCGACGCGGCCGCCGCGGCGGGTATCCGCGCGGTGATCCAGCCGGGCGGTTCGATGCGCGACGGTGAAGTGATCGCGGCGGCGGACGAGAACGATATGGCGATGGTGTTTACGGGCATCCGCCATTTCAGGCACTGAGCAGCGCGCTTCGTAGGCTCGCCCTCTTCCGCCTTCGGCACCTTCTCCCTCCGGGAGAAGGAAGATCTCAGGCTGTCTTCCGCATCGCATAACGCCGCGCCAGCACCGCACAAACCATCAGCTGGATCTGATGGAACAGCATCAACGGCAACACGATCGCGCCCAGCGGATGTCCCGCGAACATCACCTTCGCCATCGGCACACCGGCGGCCAGGCTCTTCTTGGAGCCGCAGAACACGATGGTGATCTCGTCCTCCTTGTCGAAACCGAGGAGGCGCGCGCCGTAACGCGTGATCAGCAGCGCCAGCGCCAACAGTACCGCGCAGATCACCAGTAGCCCGCCGAGTACCGGCAGCGGCATCTGCTTCCACAAGCCTTGCAATACCGCGGCACTGAACGCGGTGTACACCACCAGCAGGATCGAACCGCGGTCCACCGTGCTCAGCAGCACCTGGTGACGCGACACCCAACCACCGATCCAGCGCTGCGCCACCTGTCCGGCAATGAAGGGAACCAGCAGCTGCAGGACGATCTTGCCGATCGCATCCCACGACATGCCGCCCTGCCCGTGCGCGCTGATCACGAAGCCGACCAGCAGGGGCGTTACCAGGATGCCGATCAGGCTCGACGCCGAGGCCGAACAGATCGCGGCGGGGACATTGCCACGCGCCATCGAGGTGAAGGCAATCGACGACTGCACGGTCGAGGGCAAGGTGCACAGGAACAGCACGCCCAGATAGAGATCCGGCGATACCAGCGGCGCCAGCAGCGGACGCACGGCAAGGCCGAGCAAGGGAAACAGGATGAAGGTGCTGGCCAGGACGGTCAGGTGCAGGCGCCAGTTGGTCATGCCGGCGATCACCGCATCGCGCGAGAGCTTGGCGCCATGCAGGAAGAACAGCAGGGCGATCGCGACGTCGGTCAGCAGGTCGAAGGCTTCGGCGGCCTCGCCCCGACACGGCAACAAGGTGGCCAGGACGACCGTGGCGACCAGCGCACAGGTGAACCCGTCAGGCAGAAAGCGGCGAAAGGACATGGCTGAGCTACAGGTATGCGGGGACGCCCATGATAACCGGCATCGTCACGTGCACTTGAAAGCATCCGGCGCAAACTGGGAGAAACGACCCCCGGAGGTTCGCGTGCGCTACGAACTCTTTTACTGGACCGGTATCCAGGGCCGCGGTGAATTCGTCCGCCTGGCCCTGGAGGACGCTGGCGCGGACTATGTCGATGTGGCGCGCGTGGAAGGCGATGAGGCGATGACGCCCTACCTGGAGGGTCGTCACGATGGTGGCCAGCCTTTTGCCCCGCCGTTCCTGAAATCGGGCCGGGTGGTCGTCGCCCAGGTCGCCAACATCCTGCAATATCTTGCGCCGCGCATCGATCTGGTTCCGGATAGCGAGCCGAAACGTTTGCTCGCCAATCAGCTGCAACTGACCATCGCCGACCTCGTCGCCGAGGTGCACGACAGCCACCACCCGGTGGCATCGGGCCGGTATTACGAAGACCAGCGCGACGAGGCGAAGCGCCGCGCCAGGGATTTCCGCGAGCATCGCATGCCGAAATACCTCGGCTACTTCGAGCAGGCGATCGAACGCGGGGGTGGCCGGCATCCGCTACGCGAGCATGCCTATGTCGACCTGTCCCTGTTCCAGGCGGTCAAGGGACTGGAATATGCCTTCCCCAAGGCGATGAAACGGCTTGAGCGCAAGCTGCCGAATTTGATCGAGCTTGCAGCCCGCGTCGCAGCGCGTCCGCGTATCGCCCATTACCTGGCCTCGGAACGCCGGCTGCCGTTCAACGAGCATGGCATCTTCCGGCATTATCCGGAGCTGGACGATTAGGCGAAGAGGGCAATGACGGCCGAGCCGGCGACGATCAGCAGGCCGCCGATCAGCAGCGGCCAGCTTGGCTTCTCGCCGAGGAAGACCAGGGCGAGCACGATGACGAAGGCGACGCTGAGCTTGTCGATCGGCGCGACCTTGCTGACCGGGCCCAGTTGCAGGGCGCGGAAGTAGCAAAGCCACGAGAGGCCGGTGGCGATGCCCGAGAGAACGAGGAAAAGCCATGCGCTCGCGGGCAGACCCGTGGGCCGCTGCCATTCCTGACGAAGTGTAAGGATCGCGGCGGCGACGGCGAGGATCACCAGGGTGCGGATGAAGGTGGCCAGGTTCGAATTGATCCCGGCCACGCCCATCTTGCCGAACAGCGCGGTCAGCGCGGCGAAGAACGCCGAACCCAGTGCGAACAACAGCCAGGATTCGCGCAGGTTCATGCGGGCTTACTGACCCTGTTGCGAGGCCGGCTTCGGCGCGTCGCCCCACTCATAGACCTTGTAATAGACCGGGTTGACCGGGCCGTCGGCCGCGTCGTGGTAAAGCTTGCCGCTGGGATCGGCCATATAGGTCTGCGGCGGACCGTTCTTCGGGGTGACCCGGACCATGTACAGGCGGCCGCCGGATCGGTATTCCTCGACCGTGTCGCCATCCTGCTGACGCACCGTGACCTGGGGCGGGTTCTTGCCGCGCGGGTCCATGGCCGAGCCGCTGTTGTCCTGCATCGCCGGCAAGGTGGGCACGGCATGCTGCATCGGTTGGGCGTCCGAGGTCGCCGGCGTGGAGGTCTGGCCCTGGGTACTGCTGTCATAGGGCACGGGCCGTGGAATCGGGGCCTGGCCGGAGGTGTCTTTGGCGCCTTCCTTCACGCCCGGATCGTTGATCGACGGCGGGGGTGGCAGCGGGGTCAGCTTCGGCTGGGAGGTGGACTGCTGGGCCATGGCCGGCAGCGCGAAAGCCAGCGCCAGCGCGACGGCGGAAAGGACACGAGTGGGTTTCATGGTTGCGGTCTCCGTGCAGGCGCCGAGCATACCAGCGCGACGCCCCCACATAACGTGAATAAATGGGCCCGCCGGCCATGCGAGAATCCCCTTTATGCCTACGCTTACCCTGATCGACGGATCCTCCTATCTTTACCGTGCCTTCCATGCGCTGCCGCCGCTGACCAATACGCATGGCGAGCCGACCGGCGCGCTATTCGGCGTGGTCAACATGCTGCGCACCACGCTCAGGGCCGGCTCCGACTACGTCGCCTTCGTCTGCGACGCGCCTGGCCGGACCTTCCGCGACGATCTCTACCCCGACTACAAGGCCAACCGGCCGTCGATGCCCGACGACCTGCGCGCCCAGGTCGAGCCGATGATGAGGATCGTCGGCGCGCTCGGTTTCCCGATCCTGTGCGAGCCGGGCGTCGAGGCCGACGACGTGATCGGCACACTGGCCGTG
Source organism: uncultured Gammaproteobacteria bacterium (assembly GCA_963847335.1). Taxonomy (GTDB): domain Bacteria; phylum Pseudomonadota; class Gammaproteobacteria; order Xanthomonadales; family Rhodanobacteraceae; genus Luteibacter. The sequence continues at coordinate 322,672 of CAWJZF010000006.1, read as the reverse complement.
CAGGCGGCGGCCCTGGGCATCGACGTGGTGATTTCCACCGGCGACAAGGATTTCGCCCAGCTGGTCGGCCCGAAGATCGTCCTGATCAATACGATGACCAACACCACGCTGGACATCGACGGCGTGATCGAGAAGTTCGGCGTGCGCCCCGAACAGATCGTCGATTTCCTGAGCCTCACCGGCGACAGCATCGACAACGTGCCGGGCGTGGAGAAATGCGGCCCGAAAACCGCGGCGAAGTGGTTGGCCGAATACCCCGATCTGGACACCCTCATGACCAACGCCGACAAGATCGGTGGAAAGATCGGGGAAAACCTGCGCGCCGCCCTGCCGAAGCTGCCGCTGTCACGCGAACTGGTCACCATCCGGACCACGGTGCCACTGACCGAAGGTCCGGCCGACCTGGTCATGCGCGACCGCGATGTGGAAGCGCTGCGTGAACTGTACGTGCGCTACGACTTCAAGGCCGCGCTGAAAGACCTCGACAACAACGCTCCCGCGCCGACCGGGCCCACGCGCAGCGAGGTCGTGGCACGCGACGACACACCCTCCGCGGCCGGCCAGGTCGCCGGCGAATACGAACTGGTCACCACGACCGAGCGCCTCGCCGCCTGGGTCGACCAGCTGAAATCCGCCGAACTGATCGCCTTCGACACCGAAACGACCAGCCTCGATGCGATGCGCGCCGAACTCGTCGGCATCTCGCTGTCCGTCGAACCGGGCAAGGCCGCCTATATCCCGGTCGGCCACGACTATGCCGGCGTGCCCGAACAGCTCGGGCGCGACATGGTGGTCGCCGCGCTCAAACCGGTCTTCGAGGATCCGGCCCGGCCCAAGCTCGGCCAGCACGCCAAGTACGATATCAACGTACTTTCGCACTACGGCATCGCGCTGCGCGGCCTGCGCCACGATTCGATGCTCGAGTCCTATGTGTACAACGCCACGGCGACGCGCCACGACATGGATTCGCTGGCCAGCCGCTACCTCGGCTACACCACGATCAAGTACGAGGAAGTCGCCGGCAAGGGCGCCAGGCAGATTTCCTTCAGCCAGGTCGACATCGGCACCGCCAGTCGCTATGCCGCCGAAGATGCCGACATCACCCTGCGCCTGCATCGTGCGCTGTGGCCGAAGCTCGAGGCCGAGCCGCGGCTGCGCGCGGTGTACGAAGACATCGAAGTGCCCCTGGTCCCGGTGCTGGCGGCGATGGAGCGCCGCGGCGTGCTGATCGACGTCGGCGTGCTGCGCCTGCAGAGCCAGCAACTGGGCAAGCGCATGCTCGAACTGCAGCAACTGGCCTGGGCCAGCGCCGGCCACGAGTTCAGCCTCGACTCGCCCAAGCAGTTGCAGGCGGTGCTGTTCGACGAGCTGAAACTGCCGGTGCGGCTGAAGACGCCGACCGGCCAGCCCTCGACCAACGAAGAGGCGCTGGACGCGATCGCCGATGCGCATGAACTGCCCCGGCTGATCCTCGATTACCGCGGCATGGCGAAACTGCGCTCGACGTATACCGACAAGCTCGCCGGCATCGTCAATCCGCGCACCGGACGCGTGCATACCAGCTACCACCAGGGCGCGGTCGCCACCGGCCGGCTCAGCTCCTCCGATCCAAACCTGCAGAACATCCCGGTGCGCACCGAGGAAGGCCGGCGGATCCGCCAGGCCTTTATCGCGCCGCCGGGCTGGAAGGTGCTGGCGGCGGACTATTCGCAGATCGAACTGCGCATCATGGCCCACCTGTCCGGCGACGAGGGACTCATGCGGGCCTTCGCCGAAGGCGGCGACGTGCACCGCGCGACCGCCGGCGAAGTGTTCGGCGTGCCGCCCGCGGAGGTCAGCACCGACCAGCGCCGCGCGGCGAAGGCGATCAACTTCGGCCTGATGTACGGCATGAGCGCCTTCGGCCTCGCCCGTCAACTCGGCGTGGACCGCGGCGAGGCTTCCGACTACATGGCGCTGTATTTCTCGCGTTATCCCGGTGTGCGGGCCTTCATGGACGCCACCCGCGAGCAGGCGCACCGCGACGGCTATGTGGAGACCCTGTTCGGACGCCGGCTGTATCTGGAAGAGCTGAACTCCCGCAATCAGGCACGTCGCTCCGGCGCCGAGCGCGCCGCGGTCAATGCGCCGATGCAGGGCACGGCGGCGGACATCATCAAGCGGGCGATGATTTCGGTCGGCGCCTGGCTCGAGGGCCGCGACGACGCGCACATGCTGATGCAGGTGCACGATGAACTGGTCTTCGAGGTCCGCGAGGATGCCGTCGAAGCGATCCGCGCAGGGCGTGCGCGAACGGATGTCAGCCGCCGCCGAACTTCGCGTACCCCTGCTGGTCGATATCGGCGTGGGCGCAAACTGGGATGAGGCGCACTGACGATCAATTTAGACGTCTAAATCGTAACTATTTCGTTTAGACGTCCGTTGGCCAGCATGAAATGTCGATGTAAATCACTGATTTCCAGATCAATGAACGCACGGTAACTATTTTCGAGCCGGCTACTGAAACTTTCCGGCGACATCCCCATCTAAGTATTCGGATGCACGCAACGGCATCCCCTGGTTGCCTCACCTCCCTGAGGCAACCCCGGACGGTGGATCTTCCCCTGGATCCGCCTCCACCCCCGCCCCGAGAGCTTCCCCTGGCTCTCGGGGCTTTTTTTTGCGATTTTTTTGGCGGGGGATTTGGGGGCGATTCCTTCGTTGAAGGGGCCGTCGCCGTGCAAGATGGCTTCGTTGAGCGGGCCCGACGCCGTCACGCTCGTAAGCGGAGCGCTGCGCGCAGTGTTTTCACTGGTTCCCAGCCTACGCTGGGATGACGATAGGCCCCCTCGTACCCCGAGGCGCTCAGCGGAGAGCAAAAAAGCTCTCCGTCGAGTGCCGGTCGCGTACGTACGGGCGACCGTCATCCCAGCGAAGGCTGGGACCCAGTGAAGAAAAAGCGCGCAGCGCATCTAACTAAAAGCGCCACGGCGTCAGCGCGCTATAACGAAGGAATCGGCACGGCGTCGGGCCCGTACAACGAAGGAATCGCCATGGCGCCGCTCCCATCCCCCAAGCCCACTCCACACTCCCTACACACCCCCCACACCTATGCTCCGAGCCGCCAACCACACAACGGAGAACACCATGCGCGCAGGACTTATCGTGATCGGCATCATCCTGGTCGCGGCCGGTATCTGGGTGGTTGCGGGTAACGGCAGCTACCGCGATACCGACACCGTCGCGCAGATCGGCTCGGCCAAGCTGACCGCCACCCACGACAAGGCGATCCCGTCGTGGATCGGTATCGCGTCGATCGTGATCGGCGGCCTGGTCGCCGTCGGCGGTTTCGCCAGGAAAGGCTGAGCAAAACGGGGCGCGCGCCACGGCGCCCCGCGTCCCGTCCCGCTACAATCGCAGGGATGGATGTTTCCTATCTGCTCGACTCCCTCAATGACGCGCAACGCGAGGCCGTAAGCGCCCCGCCCGGCCACTATCTGGTGCTCGCCGGGGCCGGCTCCGGCAAGACGCGCGTCCTGACCAACCGGATTGGCTGGCTGACCCAGGTCGAGCGCGTGCCGCCGTGGGCGATCCTGGCGGTCACCTTCACCAACAAGGCCGCCGGCGAGATGCGCGCGCGCGTGGAATCGCTGATTCCCGGCGGCACCCAGGGCCTGACCGTGGGCACTTTCCACGGCATCGCCCATCGCCTGCTGCGCCGCCACTGGCACGAGGCCGGCTTGCAGGAAGGCTTCCAGATCCTCGATTCGGACGACCAGCAGCGGCTGATCAAGCGCGTGATCGCCGGCATGGGCCTGGACGAGGCACGCTTTCCGCCGCGCCAGGCCAGCTGGCAGATCAACCAGCTGGAAGGACGAAGGCAGGCGCCCGGACAGCATCGAGCACCGCGACCATCCGGTCACGCATACCTTCGTGGAGATCTACAAGGCCTACGAGGACGCCTGCCGCCGCGCCGGCCTGGTCGATTTCGCCGAGCTGCTGCTGCGCGCCCACGAGCTCTGGCTGAAGAACCCGCAGGTGCTCGCCCATTACCGCGAGCGCTGGCGCTATCTGCTGGTCGACGAATTCCAGGACACCAACACCTTGCAGTACGCCTGGATCCGCGTGCTTGCCGGCAGCACCGGCCAGGTCTTCGTGGTCGGCGACGACGACCAGGCCATCTACGGCTGGCGCGGTGCCAAGGTCGAGAATGTGCAGCAGTTCCTGCGCGACTTCCCGGGCGCGAAGACGATACGCCTGGAGCAGAACTACCGCTCGACCTCGACTATCCTCAAAGCCGCCAACCATGTGATCGCGCGCAACGGCGGTCGCCTCGGCAAGCAGCTGTGGACCGACGGTGTCGAGGGCGAGCGCATCGCGTTGTACGCGGCCTATAACGAGCAGGACGAGGCACGCTTCGTCATCGAACGCATCCGCGAGCATATCGCCGAAACCGGCCATGCCCGCGACTGCGCGATCCTGTACCGCTCGAATGCGCAGTCGCGCAACTTCGAGGAACAACTGATCCAGCGCGACCTGCCCTACCGCGTCTATGGCGGCCAGCGCTTCTTCGAGCGCGCCGAGATCAAGGACGCGCTGGCCTACCTGCGCCTGGCCGCCAACCGCCATGACGACGCCGCCTTCGAGCGCGCGGTGAACACGCCGCCGCGCGGTATCGGCGACCGCACGCTGGACGAACTGCGCCGGCGCGCGCGCACCGAGAACGCCTCGATGTGGGAGTCGTCGCTGGCCGAGCTGTCCGGCGGCAGCCTGGCCGGCCGGGCCAGGAATGCGATCAAGGGCTTCGTCGCGCTGATCGACGACATGGCGCGCACCTTCGCCGGCCGCGCCGGCGACGAGGACCCGTCGGCGCTGAACCTGGCCGAGCAGATGGAGCACGCGATCGTCCACACGGGCCTGCGCGACTTCTACGAAAACGACCGCCGCGGCAATGGCGAGGCGCGGGTCGAGAACCTGGACGAACTGGTCAACGTGGCCAGCCGCTTCGAGATGACGCCCGACGATATCGAGGCCGGGCTGACCGAGCTGCCGGCCTTCCTGTCGCATGCCGCGCTCGAGGCCGGCGAAGGCCAGGGCGAATCCTGGGACGACTGCGTCCAGCTGATGACCCTGCATTCGGCCAAGGGCCTGGAGTTCCCGATCGTCTTCCTGGTCGGCATGGAGGAAGGCCTGTTCCCCAGCCAGCGTTCCACGGAAGAGGAAAACCGCCTCGAAGAGGAACGTCGCCTGGCCTATGTCGGCATCACCCGTGCCCGCGAGCGCCTGTTCGTCACCCATGCCGAGTCCCGACGCATGCACGGCACCGAGATGCTGGCCCGTCCTTCGCGCTTCCTCGCCGAGATCCCGCCCGAGCTGATCGACGAGATCCGCCCGCGCGTCCAGGTCAGCCGCCCCGCCTACGCCGGCCGCTATGCGGAAGCGTCCCCGGTCGGCGAGGCGATGCCGCTGCAGCTCGGCCAACGGGTCAGCCACCCCAGTTTCGGCGAGGGCACCGTGGTCAGCGCCGAGGGGGCCGGCGGCCATATGCGCATCCAGGTCAATTTCGAGGATGCAGGGAGCAAATGGCTGGTTTACGCTTACGCGAATCTGACCGCCATTTAACCCCAGCCGAAGAAAGCTATGGAGCAGCTGCCTTGATCGTAGGAATCGACCTCGGCACGACCAACAGCCTGGTGGCCGTCTGGACCGATGGGCGGCCCCGGCTGATCCCCAATGCACTGGGCGATGTCCTCACGCCGTCCTGCGTCAGCCTCGACAACGATGGCCAGGTCCTCGTCGGCCGCGCCGCCCGCGACCGCCTGCAGACGCATCCACAGCTGTCCGCGGCGCTGTTCAAGCGCTACATGGGCAGCGGCAAGACCCTGCGACTCGGCTCCCGCGACTACCGCCCCGAAGAACTCTCCTCGCTGGTCCTGCGTTCGCTCAAGGCCGACGCCGAAGCCACGCTCGGCGAGCCGGTCGACGAAGCCATCATCACCGTGCCGGCGTATTTTTCCGACGCCCAGCGCAAGGCGACCCGTGCCGCGGGCGAGCTTGCCGGACTGAAGGTCGAACGCCTGCTCAACGAACCGACCGCCGCCGCGCTCGCCTATGGCCTGCACCAGGCGGGCAGCGAGTCGCAATTCCTGGTCTTCGACCTCGGCGGCGGCACCTTCGACGTCTCCATCCTGGAAATGTTCGAGGGCGTCATGGAGGTCCGCGCCAGCGCCGGCGACAACATGCTTGGCGGCGAGGACTTCGTCGACGTGATCGTCCAGGCCTTCTTCGAGGACAGCGGCATCGACGGCGCCGCCCGCCAGGACCCGGCCTTCATGCAGCGACTGACGGCTCGCGCCGAGCAGCTCAAGCGCCAGCTCACCGGCCAGGGCGAGTCCCGTTTCGAGCTCGCCTGGCAAGGACAGCCGTACGCGCTGTCGATGAACGCGCAAGGATTTGAAAAGCGCAGCGAGATCCTGCTCTCACGGCTATGGCGCCCGATCGAACGCGCGCTGCGCGATGCGCGCATCCGTGCCGCCGACCTGGACAATGTCGTGCTCGCCGGCGGCGCCACCCGCATGCCGATGGTGCGCAGCCTGGTCACCCGCATGTTCGGCCGCTTTCCCGCCGCGACGATCAACCCCGATGAGGTCGTCGCGATAGGCGCGGCCGTGCAGGCCGGCCTCAAGATGAAGGACGCCGCCCTCGACGACATGGTCATGACCGATGTCTGTCCCTATACGCTGGGTACGGCGATATCCCGGGTCATGGAAGATGGCGGCGTCGTTCCCGGTTTCTATTCGCCGATCATCGAGCGCAATACGATCGTTCCGGTCAGTCGCGTGCATCGCTACCAGCCCACCGAAGCGAACCAGCGCCTTATCAACATCGCCGTCTACCAGGGCGAATCGCGCCTGGTCCGCGACAATATCCGCCTGGGCGCGATCGAAGTCCCGATCGCGCCCGGTCCTGTCGCCGAAGGCGCCGTCGACGTCCGTTTCAGCTACGACGCGAATGGCCTGCTCGAGGTCGAAGTCACCGTGGTGAAAACCGGTGAGCAATACCGCACCGTGGTCGAGAACAGTGCGGCGCACCTGTCCGCCGGGCAGCTGGCCGAAAGCCTCGCGGCGCTGGCCTCGCTGAAGATTCATCCGCGCGACACGCTGGAGAACCGCAGTCTGCTGGCGCATGCCGAGCGCCTCTACGAGCAATTGCTCGGCACCGCGCGCCCTCGCCTCGGCGAGATCATCCTGCGTTTCGAACAGGCCCTGGCGGCCCAGGATATCCGCACGATCGCGCAGCACCGCAAACATCTTCGCCAGGCCGTGGACGCCATCGAGAGCGACAATCGCCTCGAACCCGACCTGGTCGACTGATGAGCACGCCCTGGTTCCTCGATCACCTCGACCTGCCGGCCGGGACCGACGCCAAGAGCGTACGGCGCGCTTACGCGTCGCGGCTCAAGTCGATCGACCACGAAGCCAATCCGGCAGCATTCGCGACGCTTCGTCGCGCCTACGAAGAGGCCTTGTCGTGGGTAAGCCGCGAGCCGCTGGTGGTCGATATCGCATCGGTAGCCTCGGTCGCGCGCGCCGATCCGGACGACAAGACGGACCTTCCCGATGTGCCCACATCAGAGGAGGGATCCACCGAACCCTCGCACGTCGAAGAAGCGATGCGCCTGATCGACGGCTTCGTCTCGGCGCTGGCCGACACCAGCGACCGCGACCTGCCCCACCTGCTCGAGAGCACGACTGTCTCCTTGCGCCGGGCCTATGTCGATGCACCGTCGGTATTCGAGGAACGGCTGATCGACCTGCTGGCGAACAGCGACATGCAACGTCGCGCGCCGCTCTTCTTCGCCGCGACCGATCACTTCCACTGGAACGAACTGGACCGCCTGAAGGAACTGGGCCAGCGCGGCGCCTGGGTCGACGCGGTGCTGGTCCAGCGCGCGTTGTGGGACCAGCACGGCACCGCGCAACGCAGCGCGTGGAGCGGCCTCCTGGCCCAGGCGCAACGCAGTCCGCTGGCGGCGGAACTGCTGCCGCGATGGCCTACGGCACGCACGCTGCTCAAGACCTTTCCCGCCTATCTCCGCCTGTTCCTGGAGCCGGCCGTGGTCGCCGAATGGCAGGCCCGCTTCGCCGGACTTCCCGACAAGGTGCGCGAGCAGGCCGAAGCACGCGAAGGCACGATCAGGTCACCGGAACCGGCCAGGCCCCGGGGCCGCGCGAACAAGAGCGGAGGCGTGCCCATCTGGGCCATCATCCTGTTCCTGTCGGTCATCGGACAGGTCGCCCGCTTCGCGGCACCCGATCATCCGGCGCCCCCGCAGCCGGAGACCGGCATTCCCGCCGCATCGGCGAATGCGCGGCCTTACTGCGTCAAGGCACTGCTCTACCTGCGCAATGGGTATTTCCCGAGTTCAATGGACGAAGCGGCGATGAAACGCGAAGTCCTGCAAGTCTCCGGTCCCTGCCTGCTCATGGGTGACTGGCCCCACGATCCGGCGATCTATTCGGCGCTGGATCGCCTGGAAAAAGCAGGGGTAAAGCGCGAGTAACGAGGGCGAATCCTCGCGGGCCGCGGCCGTGAGGATCCCCGGATTGCGCCTTCGCGAAACCCGGACGTTCGCGACGCCATGAACCGTGCGCCCTTGCTACTCGTCCCTGTTCCCTGCCGCTATCGGGGCAGCCGCGGCACGCCGAGTTCGCTGCGTTCCTCGACCGCGACAGGACGTGTGTCGAGCCTTGTCGTCGGCGTATCGGGCAAGGCTTCGGTCGCTTCGCCACGCGTCATCGCCAGGGCGTTGCGATAACAGCGCTGCGCGAGCACGGTATCGCCGAGGCCGACGAAGGCATCGCCGAGGGCTTCCCATGCGTTCGTCGTCGGCTCGATCGCCAGCGCACGCTCGAGATAGGAACGGGCCTTGCCCCACAGGCGCACGCGCACGCACATGCGGCCGAGCGTGGTGAGCAGGGCGACATCGTTCGGGTGCGCGTCCAGCCAGCCTTCGGCGCGACGCAGGCGCGCGTCGATATCCTCGACGCCGAGCGAGCCGTAGGTGGCGACCAGCAACGGCGACCATTCGCGGCGCAGGGCGGATTCGACCTCGTCCATCGCCGCCATGGTCTGGCCGAAGCGCGCCGCGTTGCGCGCATACGCATCGATCGCCGCGGGCGCGCGACGCTGCGCCTTGGGCAATTGCGACCAGAGACTGGCCAGCGACGCGCCGTCGGGCACGGCGAGCATGCTCGCGGCGAGCACGCGGGTCTCCAGTTCGGTGAAGGCGCGCGCGCCGATTTCCCCACTCTTCTGCAGGGCCGACAAGGCCTCGCGGGCACGGCGCGGATCGCCGGCGGCGAGCGAAGCTTCGATCAGCTCGACCAGGCCCGAGGGGGGCAGCGGGGCGCTGCCGGCGTCGGCGCTCAGCAGGGCGACCGCGTCGGCGGCACGGCCATCGCGACGCAGCAGGCGTGCACGCAGCACGCGCGCGGCGCGCGGGGTTTCCTGCGCGGCCTGGTCCAGGGTTTCCAGCGCGCGCGGTGTCTCGCCACGACGCTCGGCGGCTTCGGCCGCGGCGAGCAGGGCCGGCCCGCGTATCGACGGATAACGCGCGGCGCGATGCAGGTCGCGCTCGGCATCGCTGTGCCGGCCCTCGACCAGGGCAACCAGGCCGTCGGCGAGTCGTTGCCGGCTGACCCGCCGGTGCCGGCGCGTCAGAGCGCCGAACGGCCAGCGCAGCAGACGCCAGAGCACGCCGATCGCCGCCCAGGCCAGCAGCAGAATGACCAGGGTGGCGACCACGGTGGTTTCCGCGGTCCAGCCGCGCAGGCGGACCAGCACGTAGCCCGGGTCTTCGGCGACCCAGTGCCAGCCGAACGCGGCCAGCGCCACGACCAGGATCAGGCCGAGCACCCAGCGCCAGGGCTTCATGGCGTCGCCTTGTCCGTGGCCTGCGCCTCCGGTGTGTGCGTAGTCGGGGATGCGGCGGGTTTCGCCTCCGGTTTCGCCGGCTTCAGCGCATGCACGGAACGCAGGTTGCGCAGTTCCGTCAGCGCGGCGCCGAGCTGGACCGGGGTGCCCACCGTGTGGGCGAGCAGGCCGGCGATGCGTGCGCGAGCCGCACGCACCGCGGGCGCATCGCCATCGAACTGACTGGCCAGCGCCGCATCGACGCGTTGCAGGGCGGCGCCGCGGCCGGCGTCGTCGAAGGCGAGCAAGGCGGCTTCGGCGTGGGCGACGTCGAGGATGGCCAGTTCGCGGGCGAAACGGCCGTCGGCGGTCGCGATGGGCGCGCCGTTGTCGCGACGCACGCTGACCACGCCGGTCAGGGCGCGGCCGGCGCGCTGCCAGAAGCTGGCTGGCGCACCGTTGTCCGGCGGCGTGTCGAGCGGCTTGAGCGGCAGCTCCGGTAACTCGGCGCGCAACGCCGCCAGCGCGGCGAGGTCGCCGTCATGCGTCGACGGATGGGTCGCGGCCAGCGCTTCGCGCTCGGCATTCAGGCTCTGCCGCACCGTGGAAAACGCAACGTCGTTGACGGCGGCGAGCGAACGGTCGGCCAGTTCGTAGGCATTGAGCGCGCCGCCGGCATCATGGAACAGCACGTAGCGCTCCTTCGCCATGCGCAACAGGGTTTCCGCCTCGTCGAGCAGCATCGCATCGTGGCCGCTCAAGGTCTGTTCGGAAAGATTGGCGACGGCGTCCTCGAGGTTGCGCGTGCGCTCGTTCATGCCGAGGACTTCCTCGCGCAGCGAACGGTTCACCGCGTCGGCGTCGCCCAGCCGCTGGCGCAGCGTGGTGCGCTCGTCGCGCAGGCCATCGACGGTCGACTGCAGCGCGGTGACGTTTTCGCGCAGTTCCGACAGCGTCTGCCCGCCAGCGCGATCGCTGGTTTCCAGTTGCCATACGCGCCAGCCGACGAAGCCGGTGGCGCCTAGCGCGACCAGGCCGAGCAGGATGGCGGTGGCGAGCGCGCCACCGCGACGCGGCGGTGTGCCGGCGTTGCCGCGCGGCAGGGGCGTGCTGCGTGGGATGGCCACGGGCGGCGGCGTGGCCGGCGAGGTGTTCTCGGAGGGCTGGGAGTCGCTCGTTGTCATGGGCGCATGCTATCAGCCCGACGACGTCAATCGCAGGTGAAGACGTGCTCGCCGACGGTTTTGAGCATGTCCGCCGGCATCGCCGACGCGGCGACGAGGATCTGGGCGAAACCCGCTTCGTTCGCCACCTCGCGCAAGCGCTCGCTGCTGACCACGGCAAGCGCGCGTTGCAGCCTGTCCCACGCGGGACCGGCCAGGCCATGACGCAGGTGCCCGAGTGCCTCGGCGCTGGAGATCAGCACCGCGGAGCGCGCGGGCAAGGCGAGCAGCGGTTCGCTATGCCGGCGATCCAGCCGCGGCGCGACACGTCGGTAGACATGCACCTCACGCAACCGCGCACCGCGCGCGGCCAGCTCGCCACGGAGCACGCCGCGCCCGCCCGCCGCGCCGACCAGGGCGACGCGGCGACCGTCCAGGTCGCCGAGAACATCGAGCGCGAGCAATCCCTCGCTGTCCTGCCGCTGCGCCGGCACCTGTGCGGAAATGCCGCACGCCATGAGAGCCGCCGCGGTGCCCTGCCCGACCGCGACGACGGTCGCCGCAGTCCGCAAGGGAGCCAGCTTCGCGGCGAAGCGCACGGCGGCGGGGCTGGTGAAAATCGCCAGCTCATCGCCCAGCGCGGCGAGCAGGGCGTCGCGGGCCAGCGTCCCGCTGACCGCCCGCAGCGAAAGGCCGGGCACGATGACCGGCAGCCCGCCCAGGGCGCGCACACGTCGCGCCAGCGGTGCGGCCGTGCCCGCGGGCCGGGTGATCACCACGCTGGTGCCCGCCAGCGGATGGTCGGGCGGCTGGGCGGTGGCGGGTTCGTTCGGCGACATTCGCACGAGTGTAAGACTTCACACGACATACTTGACGCTCCCCACCCCCTGGAGCGCTGCTCCACATACTTGCCGGTACGGACACAAGCCCGGCAGACTGGCCGGCTGATGACCATCGAAACCCTTCCCCAACTGCATGAGCTGGAACGCTTCGTCCTCGACGGCATCCCGCTTGCCCGCGCGATGGACCTGCGCATCGCCGCCTATGACGGCCGCTCGCTGGCGATGACCGCGCCGCTGGAGCCGAACATCAACGACAAGGGCTGCGCCTTCGGCGGCAGCATGGCCAGCCTGATGACCCTGACCTGCTGGGCCCTGGTCGAGCAGCGCCTGCGCGAGCACGGTTTCGACTGCGACGTCTTCGTCGGCGAATCCACGGTGCGCTACTTCAATCCGGTCTGGGAGGACCTCCGCGCCGAGGCGACCCTGGCCCCGGGGGCCAGCTGGGACACCTTTTTCGCCACGCTCACCGCGCGCCGCCGTGCCCGCGCCGAGATCGAATGCGTGATCCCTGGCGCCGGCGCCAAGCCCGATGCCAGCCTGAGCGCGCGTTTCGTCGCCAAGCGGCGCGACTGACCGACTTGCGGCACAATCGGCCGGCCTTTCCCGGACCTGGAACCCCCATGCGTCGATTTTCCTTCGCGTCGCTGCTGATCCTGCTGACCCTCCTGCTCACCGGCTGCGCCTCCGACATCCGCAGCGATTCGCTGCAGAAGACGCTGAGCCAGTACGCATCGGTCCTGCGCTGGGGCGATTTCGCCTCCGCCCAGCAGTTCCTCGACCCCGATTACCGCGAGGCGCATCCCTTGAGCACGCTCGACCTGGCCCGCTACACCCAGGTCCGGGTGAGCAGCTATGACGACGGCCAGGGCGCGGTGCCCAACGGCGAGAACGAGGTGCGCCAGGTCGTCCAGATCAACCTGATCAACAACAACACCCAGTCCGAGCGCACCGTGGTCGACCATCAGACCTGGCGCTACGACCCGGCGACGCACAAGTGGTGGCTGATGAGCGGCCTGCCTGTGATCAGCCAGCAGTAGCAAAGCAGGGTATAGGGGCGAGTAGCGAGGGCGCATGGTGAGCACCCTCGCTACTCGCCCCTTTTCCCTATAATGGGCGGCTTACCCAAAGGGGCGCCCGCGCCCGGATGATCGAATGAACGACGTTCTGCACAAGCTGCCCGAGTTCCTCGGCAACCATCTGGCCCTCGCGGCGCTGTTCGTGGTCATCCTGATCGCGCTGGCCGTCGGCGAGATCATGCGCCTGCTCCGCAAGTACAAGGAGCTGACGCCGGGCGAGCTGACCCAGCTGATCAATCGCGAGAACGCCCTGGTCATCGACCTGTCGAGCTACGCCGACTACGAAAAAGCACATATTCCGGGCTCGAAGCACGTCGCCATGAGCCAGTTCGATCCGGAGACCAACAAGGACCTTTCCAAGGCCAAGGAACTGCCGGTGGTCACCGTCTGCAAGGACGGCCGCAACTCGGACAAGGCTGCCGCGCGCCTGGTCAAGGCCGGCTTCCAGAAGGTCTATACGCTGGGCGGCGGCATCTACTCGTGGCAGCAGGCGCAGCTGCCCGTGGCCAAGGGCAAGAAGTAAGACGTGAAGCGTCAGGCGTAAGAACATGTCCCGCGCGTGGCGGGACATGCGGTTGGATCTGCTCAGGTCGACGGCTCGATCGTGATGTCGCTGCAGGCGTAGAATCCTTCGCCGACCGGGTCGATGCGCTGCCAGCGCGTATAGAGGACCGCATCGCCGCTGCGTCCCGGCGGCAGCGGGATGACGAAATCATAGATATTTCCGTCCGCCTTCGCGTTCTCCACCGAATGAATGAGTTCAAGGTCATCCCAGGCCAGGACATTACCGGCGCGCCCTGGCTTGCTCAGGTAAAACTCGTAGTACGACGGCACATGGTCCACGGTCGTCCGGAACCGCAGATGGAAGGCATGGTTGACCGGCCTCACGACCGAGCGATGCCATGCGGGCGAGACCGCGTCCAGGCCACGCTTGCGCAGGTCGCCCGCCGAGCACAACTTTCCATCCGGGATCGCCGCGCGCAGCGCCGCCGGATTACGGTAATCGGCAATGTTCGCGGAAACCTCCATCCACTGGAAGAAGGGATAGGCGTTGTTGCCGCCGACCTGGAAAGCCAGGCGACAGGCCGCATTGGGTATGCCCGAGCCATCGGCTGGCCAGTTGAACCCGCCGTCCTGGTAGCACTTCAGTGAGCGCGAGACCGGCGATTGCGCACTGCCATGAGCGGGGACCTCGCCGGCAAGGGTTCCAGCGATACCCGTCAGGGCAACCGCGAGTACGATGCTTGGTTTCATGAGTCGTTCCTTCCTTTCGGATCAGGGAGCGCCTCCGTCCAGCCGCTGCCGGGGCAAGGACGATGACGTGGGCAGGCTGCCCACGCTTCTTCTAGCGATGTATCGGATCGGAAACCGGCATGGGCCAGCGCAAAATCATGCGACGCGCGATTGCCTTACGCGTCAGAGGCCGTGGATGCCGGCGCGGCCGCGGAGGATGGCGTCGAGCACATCCGGGGCATAGTCAAACGAATCGAAATAGAGTCGGTCCTCGGGCAGGCCCGCGTCGATGAAGAGTTGCCGTCCCGCGGCGATCATCGCCGGCGGCCCGCCCATGTACAGGTCGTAGCCATCCAGTTGGGGATAGTCCGCCAGCACGGCTTCGTGCACGAGGTCGCTGCGCATGCCCTGCGCCTCTTCGGGGTCGGAGACCACCGGGGTGAAATCCAGTGTCGGCACATCGCGCGCCCAGCCCTCGGCCATCTCGCGCAGGTACAGGTCCGCCGCGCTGCGCGCGCCCCAGTACAAATGCATGGGGCGTCGCGTGCCGAGCGAGATGAAGTGCTCGACGATCGCCTTGACCGGCGCGAAGCCGGTGCCGCCGGCCATGAAGATCATCGGCCGCTCGGAGTCCTCGCGCGGCACGAAGGTACCGAGCGGCCCTTCGATCAGCAGCCGGTCGCCTACCTGGAGCGACTCGAACACCCAGGAAGTGAAACCGCCGCCGGCGGCATGGCGCACATGCAGTTCGATGCTGCGATCGGCTTGCGGACCGCTGGCGATCGAGAACGGTCGATGCTTGCCGTCCTCCAGCACGAAGTCCAGGTACTGGCCGGGCAGCCAGCGCAGGCGTTCGCCATCGAGCGGCAGCAGGGTCACGCCGATAACGTCCGGCGCGAGCAGGCGCCGTTCGATCACCTCGACGGGCAGCTGCCGGCGCGGGATGTCCTCGACCGAGGCCACCTCGCGCGCCTCGATCACCAGGTCGCCGCACGGCACCGCCTGGCACAGCAGGATGGCGTGGTGGGCCTGCGCGGCCCGGCTCAAGGCCACCGGCGGATTGCGCGGATAGCTGCACTCGCCCTCGACCAGCAAGGCCTTGCAGCTGCCACAGACGCCGCCACGGCACGAATAGGGCAAGGCCACGCCGGCGCGCTGGGCGCCTTCGAGCACGGTTTCATCGGCGGCAACGTCGAACCGGCGGCCGGAGGATGCGAGGGTTACGGTGGTCACCCGTGGATTGTCGTTGTCGTGGCAGTCAATGTGCAACGACAATGGGGTTTGGCCTTCCTGGATTCCACTCATGGCTAGCATCTGGAAACGACCGGTCGACCTGGCAGGCATCAATGCCTGGAGCAGGAACACCATGATGGAAACGCTCGGCATCCGCTTCACCGAGGTCGGCGACGACTGGGTGCGCGGCACGATGCCGGTCGACCATCGCACCCATCAGCCCTTCGGACTGCTGCACGGCGGCGCCTCCGTGGTGCTTGCCGAGACCCTGGGCAGCACGGCGGCCCTGCTGACCCTGGACACCGACAAGGAGGTCGCGGTCGGCCTGGACATCAATGCCAACCACGTGCGCGGCGTGCGCGAAGGCCTGGTCACCGGCACGGCGCGCGCGCTGCACCTGGGCCGTTCGACCCAGGTCTGGGAAATCCGCATCGAGCATGCCGAGGGCGGCCTGGTCTGCATCGCACGCCTCACCATGGCCGTGGTCCCGGCCCGGGTCGCCGCGCCGGGCGGCATGCCGAAGTGAGTCGAGCCGCGCCCTACAGCGGGCTTTCGCCGGATATGGTTCTTGCCGCGGTGGACGCCAGCGGCAGCTGGAGCGACGGTCGCCTGCTGACCCTCAACAGTTACGAGAACCGCGTCTTCCAGGTCGGCCTGGAGGACGGCGCCTTCGTCGTCGCCAAGTTCTACCGGCCCGGCCGCTGGAGCGACGCGGCGATCGAGGAGGAGCACCGCTTCGCCCTCGAGCTGGCCGATGCGGAACTGCCGATGGTGGCGCCACTCGTCTTCGGTGGCCAGACCCTGTTGCGCCACGCCGGCTTTCGTTACGCGCTGTATCCGCGCCGCGGCGGCCGCGCACCGTCGCTGGAATCGAACGACCAGCTCGAATGGCTGGGCCGGCTGATCGCGCGCATGCATGTCGTCGGCGCGCGGCAGCCGTTTGTCGCCCGCACGCGACTGGATCGCGAAACCCTGATCGAGGCGCCGATGCATGCGGCGCTCGGCTCCTCGCTGTTGCCCTCGCACCTGTTCGACGCCTATCGCACGGCCGCAGCCAGCGTCGACGATGCGGTACGCGACCGCATCGACGCGGTCGGCCCGACCACGCGCCTGCGCCTGCATGGCGACTGCCATCCGGGCAATGTCCTGTGGACCGATGCCGGACCGCATTTCGTCGACCTCGACGACGCGCGAACCGGTCCAGCGGTGCAGGACCTCTGGATGCTGGCCAGCGGGGAGCCGCAGATGAATGCACTGCTGGAAGGCTATACGCAGTTCCGCGATTTCGACCCTGCCGAACTGGCCCTGATTCCCGCGCTGCGCGCGATGCGCCAGGTGCACTACGCCGGCTGGATCGCCGAGCGCTGGGACGACCCGGCTTTTCCCGCCGCTTTCCCGTTCGCCGCGGAGCCGCGCTGGTGGGAACAGCACATCGCCGATCTGCATGACATGGCAAACGACCTCAACTGAGGCAGAAAGATTCTTTTACGGAGATATCCATGCGTTCCATCCTCCTTCGCATCATTGGCGTCTTTGAAATCGCCGGCGGGCTGTTCGGCCTCGTCGCCTGCTTCCACCGGCTCCTGCCGCTCGGAGGCACCTTCGATGCGATCGTCGCCCTGATTGGTGTCGTGTTGTTTGCCTTTGTCCTGATTGCCGGCGTGTTGCTGGTCGAGGGCGATGGGCGCGGGGTAAGCCTGTCGATCTGGGCGCAGTTGCTGCAGGTGCCGTTGATCGCCACGCCGGTTTTCAGTTATGCGCTGACCAGTGGCGCCTTCGCGAACATCTTTATGACGGTGCAGCATGCGCCGCGTCTTGGGTTCGACTGGCATATCGGGACGCATGGGTGGCTGCTTGCGTTTGCGGGGCCGGCGGTTTCTCGGATTGGGGTGAATTTGTTGGCTGTGGTTTCGTGGATTGTGTTGCGCTTCGGGCGCTGAATTCACGCACCTGTATGCGTTTGGATTGCGGCGTTTTTGCGATCGTGTCGGCGCCTATCGCGCCGGTGTTTCGACCGCTGCCGCGGCCGACCTACTTCTCTTTTTGAGTGCCCAAAAAGAGACGTAGGCAAGAGAAAAAGGGCAGCCCAATCACGTGCCCCGCTGCGCGGGTGCGGCCGGGTCGACCGGGGTTTGCGGCAGGACCTCCATGTCCTGTCGCAAACGGTCGGCATCCATGCCTCCCCCCGCTTCGCGGGCCTTTTCGTCCGACCCGACCTCACGCTCAAAGGGGCCCCGGGGTGGAGCTAAGAGCCAGCTGATCGCCGTGTTCTTTACTGGATCCCAGCCTTCGCTGAGATGACGGTGAGGGGTGTGGGTGGCGCGCCTTGCTCTTCGCTTTGCTCGTCATCCCAGCGCAGGCTGGGATCCAGTGGCCTCGGTGGTTGGTGGTCGCCACTGGACCCGGCTTGCACGCCGGGATGATGGTGAGGGGAGTGGGTGGCGGGGTCGGGTTGGTCGTTGCTCCGGTATCATGCGGGGATGAATAATCCTGCCCCGCTGCCCACCATTCGCCTTAAATCCGATCGTCCGCCGGGGCATCCCTGGGTCTGGTCGGCGCAGATCGTCAAGCCCGAGGCGAAGCTGCCGCCGGGGAGCCTGGTCGATATTGTCGATAGCCGGCAGCGTTTTGTCGGGCGCGGGTTCTGGAATGGGCATGCCCGTGTCGCGTTGCGCGTGTTGACGGGGCGCGAGGACGAGGCCATCGACGATGCGTGGATCGCCGAGCGGATCGGCCGGGCCGTGGCGCTGCGCCGCGAACTGCTGAAGCTCGATGAGGTGAGCGACGCGTGGCGGGTGATCCATAGCGAAGGCGACAGCCTCTCCGGGCTGGTGGTCGACCGTTATGCCGATCATCTGGTCGTCGAGTATTTTGCCGCCGGCATGTGGCGTTTTCGCGAGACGATCAATGCCGAGTTGCTGAAGCACTTTCCGGGCAGTTCGCTGTACTGGTTCGCCGAGCAGCATGTGCAGCGGCAGGAATCCTTCGATGTGCGCAGCAACGATGCGCCCGAGGCGATGGAGGTGCACGAACATGGCCTGCGCTTCCATGCCGCGCCCGGGCTCGGCCACAAGACCGGTTTCTTCGCCGACCAGCGCGATAACCGCCGCCGCTTCGCCGAGCTGGCCAAAGGCCGACGCGTGCTCGACCTGTGCTGCAATGCCGGCGGCTTTGCCGTGCATGCGATGGCGGCCGGTGCCCGTGAAGCCACCGGCGTGGACATGGACGGGGCGATCCTCGAGGTCGCGCGCGCCAACGCGGCGATGAATAACGTCACCGCGAGCTTCGAACAGGGCGACGTCTTCGAATGGCTGCGTACCGCCATCGAGCGCGGCGAGCGTTACGACGCCGTGGTCCTCGACCCACCCAAGCTCACCCGCGATCGCAACCAGGTCATGGCCGCGCTGAAGAAGTACTTCGCGATGAACCGTACGGCGATCGATGTGATCGCGCCGGGCGGCATCCTGCTGACCTGCTCGTGCACGGGCCTGGTCGGCGAGGAAGATTTCCTGGAGATGCTGCGCCGGGTCGCCCTGAGCGCCGGCCGCGACATCCAGGTCCTGCATGTCGCCGGCGCGGGGCCGGATCATCCGGTGCTGGCGACGGTGCCCGAAGGGCGCTATCTGAAGGCCGTGTTCTGCCGCGTAAGCTGACTTTCACCGGCTCTTGATCGCATGCCGGCACACACTGCCGGCATGACCCGGAAACCCGATCCCGTGACCCTGGCGGTGACCGCCGAAGAGGCGCATGCGAAGGCTGCCGGCCTGGTCTATGTCTGCGATGCCGATGCCGGCATCACCCGTTGCCGGCGCGGCAAGGGCTTCCAGTACCGGGATATCGAGGGCAAGCGCGTCACCGATGCGAAGGTACTGGCGCGTATCGCCTCGCTGGTCATTCCGCCCGCTTACACCAACGTGTGGATATGCACCGAGGAAAGAGGTCATCTGCAGGCCACCGGCCGGGACGCGCGCAAGCGCAAGCAATACCGCTATCACCCGAAGTGGCGCCGCGAGCGCGACCGCGGCAAGTTCGAACGCATCGTCGAATTCGGCGATGTCCTTCCACGCCTGCGCCGGCGCCTGAAACGTGATCTGGCGTTGCCCGGCCTGCCACGGGAAAAAGTGCTGGCGCTGATCGTCAGCCTGCTCGAGGAAACCATGATCCGTGTCGGCAACGACAGCTATGCGCGAGAGAACAACTCCTTCGGCCTGACCACGCTGCGTTCGCGGCACATCCAGATCCGCAAGGGCCGGCTGGCATTCCGCTTCCGCGGCAAGAGCGGGCAGTTCAGCGAAGTGGACCTGGACGACAAGCACCTGATCCGCGTCGTGCGCAGCGTGCAACAACTCCCGGGCCAGCGGGTTTTCCAGTACGTCGACGACGAAGGCCAGCGCCAGCCGGTCGATTCGGGCATGGTCAACGACTACCTGCGCGAGGCCACCGACGGCGAGTTCACCGCCAAGGATTTCCGCACCTGGGGCGGCACGGTGCAGGCGATCGCCATCCTCGCCGGTACGCCGGTGCCGGAGGGCGGCGGCGAAAGCGCGATCAGATCGACCCTGGCCGATGCGGTGAAACAGGTCGCCGCGATCCTCGGCAATACCCCGGCGGTCTGCCGGGCGTCGTATATCCACCCCCAGGTGTTCGAAGGATGGCTCGATGGCAGCCTGCAACGCGCGGTTCCCGAGGCAAGCGGCCGGTTCCCCCGCCAGCTCGAACGACGCGCCCTGACCTTCCTGCGCCGGCGACTGAAACCGCGCTCATCGAAGCCACGCTTATCGCTATAGTGGCAAGCAGTGGGGGATCGCCATGAAGCGGACGCTGGGATTCGGAATGCTGGTCATGCTGGCTTGCGCCAGTGGACCGGTGCTGGCCCGCGATCCTCCGGGCGCCACCTCATCCGCCCCGCCGGCCCATGCGCCCCTGCTCACCTCCGGTAAGAAGCACCAGGCGATCATCGACGACAGCTACATCGTCGCGGCGAAGCGCCTGCCCGGGGCGTCGCTGGAGCGGGTCAGGAACTACGCCGATGACGGCGACCTGGCCGCCGGCGTGTCGCTGCGCTACCGGCTGGACAAGGCGCCATGGATCGTCGCCGACCTGTTCGTCTATCCCGCCGGCGAAGGCCCACCCGAGGCGATGCTGGCATTGGAAACCAAGGACTTCCGCGATTCGGTCGCCTACGCCGAGTCCAGGGGCATCTACGCCAATGTCTGGCGCGGCTCCGAGGCGCCCTACAACATTCCCCTGGCCGACGGCGGCAGCCTGGCGGGCCGGTTCCTGCCGATGGCCTTCGACAGCGAGGACCAGATGCTCGCCTCGCGCACCTATCTCTTCTATCGCAAGCTCTATTTCTACAAAGTGCGGATGACCACCGGCGCGCAGGCGGTCGAGTCGCTCGCCGACCTCGCCGACAGCTTCACCCGCGACGTGGTCAACGGCGTCGACGTGATCAGCACCGGCACCTGCGGCCGCCAGCTGGAGATCGAGGCCTTGCCGCACGACCAGTCGCCGCCTCCGGGTTACGAGAACGACGTCAGCGCCGATGGCTATCGGGTGCTGATGCGCCTGCCCGGGCCCAATACCGGCAATGCCCTGTATGGCTTGCAGCTCTCGCAGCGGCTGGAACTGGCGGCCCGGCGCCAGCGTGCCCGTGGCTGCACCTCGCTGGATTTCACCCCGCCCGTGGAGAACGACAGCCACGCCGTGGTCCGCCTGCATTTCGGACCGGACGACTGGGGCACCTCCCCGCATCCGGAAAATCCCGGCCGCTGAGACCGGAGTGGGTAAACTGGGCGGCATTGCCGTTCCGGAACCGCCGATGTCCCTCGTCGAAATCCTGCTGATCGTCCTCGTCGCCGCCGTGCTGCTGGTGATCGTCCTGCAGGCGATCGTGCTGACCCGCAAACACGACGACCGTGCCGTGACCGCACGCCTGGACGTGCTCGGCGACAGCAACCGCCAGCTCGAAGGCGTGCTTCGCGAGGAGCAGCGCGCCGGCCGCAGCGAACTGGCCCAGGCCCTGGGCGGCATGTCGCAGCAACAGCACGAACGTATCGAAGGCTTCGGCCGCCGACTCGACCTGCTTACCGAACGCACCGACACGGGCCTGCAGTCGCTGCGCCAGGGCCTGGCCGACGATGCGCGCAAGACCCGCGAGGAATCCGCGCTCACCCTCAAGCACTTCGGCGACCTGCTCGAGCAGCGCCTCACCGCGCTGACCGCGGACAACGAAAAGCGCCTGACCGATATCCGCACCACGCTGGAAGCCAAGCTCGGCGCCATCCAGCAGGACAACGCGGCCAAGCTCGAGCAGATGCGCGCCACCGTGGACGAAAAGCTGCAGTCCACCCTGGAAACCCGTCTGGGCCAGTCCTTCCAGCTGGTCTCCGATCGGCTGGAAGCGGTGCAGCGCGGCCTCGGCGAAATGCAGTCGCTGGCCGCCGGCGTCGGCGACCTCAAGCGGGTGCTGACCAATGTGAAAACCCGTGGCACCTTCGGCGAAGTGCAGCTCGGCGCCCTGCTCGACCAGATCCTGGTCGCCGAGCAGTACGCGGCCAATGTGGCCACCGTGCCCGGCTCCAGCGAGCGCGTCGAGTACGCGATCCGCCTGCCCGGTACCGAGGAAGGCGTGCCGGTATGGCTGCCGATCGATGCGAAGTATCCGGTCGAGGATTACCAGCGTCTGCTCGACGCCCAGGACAACGCCGACGTCGAAGCCGCCGCGCTCGCTTCACGCGCGCTGGAAATGCGCGTGCGCGAGGAAGCCAAACGCATCCGCACGAAGTACGTGGCGCCGCCGCATACCACCGATTTCGCGATCCTGTTCCTGCCCACCGAAGGCCTGTACGCCGAAGTCATCCGCCGGCCAGGCCTGTCCGACTTGCTGCAGCGCGACTTCCGCGTCACCGTCGCTGGCCCGACCACCCTCACCGCCCTGCTCAACAGCCTGCAGATGGGCTTCCGCACCCTGGCGATCGAAAAGCGCTCCAGCGAGGTCTGGCAGGTGCTGGCCGCGGTCAAGACCGAGTTCGGCAAGTTCGGCACGGTGCTGGAAAAGACCCGCAAGCAGCTGGACACGGTGCGCAACAGCATCGATACCGCCGGCGTGCGCACCCGCGCGATCGAGCGGCGCCTGCGCGGCGTCGAATCGCTGACCGGCGAGGAAAGCCAGGGCGTTCTGGAGATCCTGCCGGGCATCGAGTTGCCGGATGAGCCGACAGACGAAAGTACCGAAAGCGAATAGCGGGAGCACCTGACCGGGGGCAATACCACGCGCGTGTTCAAGAACCAGGTGACCGGCAACAACACCGCCAACTTCGCCGCCAGGGGCGCGGCGGTCGCCAGCGTCCCGGCCGGTACCGGCTTTGTGGTGAACTCCAACGACAAGTGGAGATCTTCGACAACGACATCGCCGACAACCAGACGGCCAACCAACTATTACAGCAAGCGCGGCGTCGACTCGAAGTGCAACCCGTATCCGAAGGGCATCTTCGTCTATGACAACCGCTTCAAGGGCGGCGGTGATTCCCCGGCGAGCCGACCTTCTCCTTTGCCGCCGGCTTCGGCTACACCTGGCATGACGTATTCACCGGCAACCTGTCTTTCGACCTGCAGCATGCCTATCGCGGCAAGTCGCGCCGCAACGACGACTCGGTCCTGCAGGGCGAATGCGAGGTCAGCCCCGACTTCAGCGTCGGCAGTGCGCAGGACCGCACCGACGCGCGGCTGGACTGGCAGTCCAGCGGCGGACGCTGGGGTGTGGCGGTGTATGGCAATAATGTGTTCGACAAGCGCTATGTGACCGGGATCGGCAACATCACCACGACCGTCTTCGGCACCCCGTACGCCAGCATCACCCCGCCCCGGATGTGGGGTGTGGAACTCAGGGCAAAGTTCTAAGCTTGGGAGCCTCTGATCGATTCCACGTAGGCGGCATGATGTCCAGAAGGCTCGCCACCGGTGCTGCCCGGCGCCGGCAAGGGTGGCTCCCTTGCCAAGCCGGGCGGTGCCGGTGGCGGGCCTTCTGGACATCACCCCGTCATCTATATAAAAAAGGTGGGGGCCACTGCTGTTTGCGCGCAACTCGCCGTTGGGCTGGCTCGAAAGACGTCCAGTCTGCCTTCGCCAACCCAACAACGATTTGCGCGCAAACAGCAGCGGTGACGCCTGCGTGTAATCGATCAGAGGCTCCCATGGACATGCCACATAAAGACGCACTCAAGGACATCCTTACCCGGGTGCGTGCCGCCCAGGCGCGCGAGCCGTCGCCCGACTGGAACGAACGGGCAAGGCGGCTGCGCGCGCTTGAGGCGCTGATCCGCGAGAACCGCGAGGCCATCGCCGCGGCGATCTCGACGGACTTCGGCCGACGGCCTGCCGAGGAGACCGACCTGCTCGAGGTTTTTCCCAGTCTCTCGGGTATCGCCTATTCACTGAAACATGGCCACCGCTGGATGCGGCCGCGCCGGCACTGGGCGAGCTTCTGGTTCCTGCCGGCGCGCACCGAAGTCGTGCCGCAGCCGCTTGGCGTGGTCGGCGTGATCGTGCCGTGGAACTACCCGCTCTATCTCGCCGTTGGGCCGATGACCGATGCGCTGGCTGCCGGTAATCGCGTGATGGTGAAGATGAGCGAGCTGACGCCGCGCTTCTCGGAGTTGTTCGCCGAGCTGGTGTCGCGCTACTTCACGCAGGACGAAGCGGTGATCGTCAACGGCGAGGCCGATGTCGCCCGGGCGTTCTCGGCGCTGCCGTTCGACCACCTGCTCTTTACCGGCTCCACCGCGGTTGGCCGCGAGGTCATGCGCGCCGCCGCCGACAACCTCACGCCCGTGACCCTCGAACTTGGCGGCAAGTCCCCGGCCATCATCGGTCCGGATGCCCGCTTCGGGTACGCCGTCGAACGCATCGTCTACGGCAAGCTGGTCAACGCCGGGCAGACCTGCATCGCGCCTGACTATGTCTTGCTGCCAAGGGCGCGTGTCGACGAATTCATCGAGCGCGCGCGTGCAGTCACGTCGCGCTTCTATCCGAAGATCGACAGCAATCCGCAGTACGCGAGCATCGTTTCGAAGAAGCATTACGAGCGGCTTGCCTGGCTGCGCGATGAGGCTGTCACCCAGGGCGCACGCGCGCATGGGTTTGGCTCGCAAGCCGACGAAGCCGTCCGCCACCTGCCTCCGACCCTGCTGACCGGCGTCGACGACCGCATGCGGGTGATGCAGGAGGAGATCTTCGGCCCCCTCTTGCCACTGGTGCCATACGACACGCTGGACGAAGCGCTGGCGTATATCGGCGCACGGCCGCATCCGCTGGCGCTGTACCTGTTCGAGGAGCGCGCGGCGACGATCGATCAGGTACTGGCGCGCACGCGTGCCGGCGGCGTTACGGTCAACGACACGCTTTATCACATCGCCCAGCATCACCTGCCCTTTGGCGGCGTCGGTGCCTCGGGCATGGGCGCGTACCACGGCGAGGCCGGCTTCCGTACCTTTTCGCGCTGGAAACCGGTATTCCGGCAGGCGCGCTGGAATGGTACCGGCCTGCTTTCGCCACCGTATGGCATCCGTTTCCGCCAGATGCTCAAACTCTTGCTCGGTCGCTAGGAGGACGTATGCGCACGGTCCACGAATGGTTCGCCAGTTACAGCTCCGATCATCAGAATCCGACCAACAGCGCGCTGCACTGGATCTGCGTGCCGGCGATCCTGTGGTCGGCGATCGCCGCGTTATGGACGATTCCGTCGCCGGGCATGCCCGGCGTCATCGGCTTCTGGGCGATCCTGGCCCTGGCCGCGACACTGGCGTTCTATTTCACCCTGTCGCGCACGCTCGCGTTATGCATGCTGGTGGTCTTCGTCGCGTTCTGCTGGGTAACCTCGGTGGCCCATACGGGTCTGGGCAGCACCAACCTGCTCTGGCTGGCGCTCGGCGTCTTCGTGGTCGCCTGGATCGGCCAGTTCATCGGCCATGCCATCGAAGGGCAACGGCCCTCATTCTTCACCGACCTGGCCTATCTGCTGATCGGCCCGGCGTGGCTTACCGGCAAGCTGATGCGGCGCGCGCATATCGCGCTCTAGCAGGCATACCGGCGTATCGGCGCAGGCTGGTATCCAGTGGCCTCGGTGGTCGGTGGTCGCCACTGGACCCCGGCCTGCGCCGGGGCGACGAGCAAAAGCCCGAGGCCTCGCTTCACGGGCAACCGTCGCCAACGAGTCACCAACCGACCTTCCTGTCCATGGCGCCTTATCTCGCAACGGATAGCCGCAGATGGCCCGGATTTTCCCCGGACAGCAGTGGGCCTGCGCCGGGGTGACGGTGAGGGGAGTGGGCGACGCGCGCTGTGCTACGCGCTCCTGCTCGTCATACCAGCGAAGGCTGGTATCCAGTGGCCTCCGTGGTCGGTGGTCGCCACTGGACCCCGGCCTGCGCCGGGGTGACGGTGAGGGAAGCTAGTGCCGCGCCGTTGTTCTTCGCTCTTGCTCGTCATACCAGCGAAGGCTGGACGCCGGGAGCGTAGCGACCAAGAACAGCGAAGCTGGCCCGAAGGGTGAGCGCCGCAGGCGCGAATCATCCAGTGGCATCAGTGGCCGGTTTTCGTCACTAGCCCAAAAAACGGCAAAGGGAGACAACGCCGCGATAAGAAGTAGAACGGCACGCCAGAAAAGCTCGCCGAAGGCGACGACTCGCAGGCGGCGTGGCCGCCGACTCACGCTTCAGGAATGTGCAGATCCTGCAAGGTGGTCGGCAACAGCTCGGCGACCGTGGGATGGATATGCACCGCGCGCGATACCTTGGTGTAGGGCGCTTTGGCGTACATGGTATCGAGCAGGCAGTGGATCGCTTCGTCGCCGTTGACGCCGAAGATGGCGGCACCGAGGATTTCCTTGCTGGCCGCGTCGACCACGATCTTCATGAAGCCCGTCGTCTCGCCGCGCTCGACCGCGCGGCCTACACGTGACATCGGACGCGTGCCGACTTCGATGGCGCGGCCCGAACGCTTCGCCTCGTCCACACTCATGCCGATCCGTGCCAACGGCGGATCGATGAACAGGCTATAGGCAGGGATGCGCCCCGAGATCGTGCGGCCGCCATCATGCAGCACCGCATCGCGGACGATCTCGAAATCGTTGTACGAGGTATGCGTGAACGCGCCCTTGCCATTGCAGTCGCCCATCGCCCAGATGCCGCGCACATTTGTCCGGCACTGGTCGTCGACGGCAATGTAGCCGCGCCCGTCGACCGCGACACCGGCTTTGTCCAGGCCGAGATCGTCGGTATTGGGCCTGCGACCGACGGCAAGCAGCAGATGCGTACCGACGGCATCCTCGCACTCGCGATTGCCTTCGGCGCGCACCTTGACCGCGCCCGCCTGCCCGTCGAGGCGGATGCATTCGGCGCCGAGGTGGATGGTCAGCCCCTCGCTGCGCAGGTGCACCAGGATGGCCTGGGAGACATCCTCGTCCTCTCGCGGCAGCAGCCGCGGGCTGCGCTCGACGATCGTCACCTTCGAGCCGAAGCGACGGAACATCTGGCCGAACTCCAGGCCGATATAACTGCCGCCGACGATGATCAGATGCCCGGGCAGTTCCTCCAGATCCATGATGCCGACGTTGGTCAGGAAGGGCACCGTATCGACACCGGGGAAATCCGGGACAACGGCGCGGCCGCCGACATTGAGGAAGATCTCGTCCGCTTCCAGCAGCATGTCGCCGATACGCAACGCATGCGCGGACTCGAAGCGGGCGTGGCCACGCAGCAGGGTCACGTTGGGCATGCCGGACAACCACCCTTCCAGGCCCGTCCGCGAGCCATCGGAAATGCCGCGCGTGCGCTCCCGGACGCGTCGCATGTCGACGCGTGGCGTGGTGGCGATGTCGACACCGTACTCAGCGGCGCGCTGGGCCATATGGGCCACATAGGCACTGGCGACCATCGACTTGGTCGGTATGCAGCCCGTATTCACGCAGGTACCGCCGACCAGCTTCCGCTCGACGATGGCGACGCGCTTGCCCGCGTTGCCCAGTGCTTCGGCCAGCGATGGGCCGGCCTGCCCCGTGCCGACCACAATCGCATCGTATCGCTCGCCCATCGCCACGACTCCGGAGCGCGCGGCGTTCCCGCGCGTCCGGCCGATCATAGTCCAGCGTGGTTACCAGATCTTCACTTGCTTGTCGTCGCTGCGAACCATGGCATCGCCAGGCTTGCACATGAAGGCTTGCGCGAATGCCGGCATGTTCGACGGTGCACCGATCGCGCGGAACTGCGCCGGCGCGTGTGGATCGGTGTTGAGCAGGGTCAGCTGGGCCTCGGGACGGATGGCGCCGCGCCAGACCCGTGCCCAGTTGAGGAAGAAGCGCTGATCCTGGCTGTAGCCGTCGATCTTCGTCTTCGCCTCGGCCGGGTTTTTCGCCAGCGCCATCTGCAGGGCATCGTAGGCGGCGTTCAGGCCACCGAGGTCGCCAATGTTCTCGCCCATGGTGAGTGCGCCGTTGACATGCTTGCCCGGCAAGGCCTCGTAACCATCGAACTGCGCGGCAAGCCGCGCGGTGCGCTCCTCGAAGGCCTTGCGGTCCGCATCGGTCCACCAGTTCTCGTTGTTGCCCTTCGCATCGAACTTGCTGCCCTGGTCGTCGTAGCCATGGCCCATCTCATGCCCGATCACCGCACCGATACCACCGTAGTTGATCGCGTCATCGGCCTTGGCATCGAAGAACGGTGGCTGCAATATGGCGGCCGGGAAGACGATCTCATTCTTCTGCGCGTTGTAATACGCATTGACCGTTTGTGGCGTCATGCCCCATTCGGTGCGATCGACCGGCTTGCCGATCTTGCCCACCATGTAGTCGTAGTTGAACTTGTCGGCGGCTCGCACATTCTCGAAATAGCCGCCCGTGCCCATCGCCAGGCCGGACCAGTCGCGCCACTTGTCCGGGTAGCCGATCTTCGGGGTAAAGCTCGCCCACTTCTCAAGAGCCTTCTTCTTCGTATCGGCACTCATCCAGGCCAGGTTCTCGATGCGCGACTTATAGGCGGTGCGCAGATTGTTCACCAGCTCCTCGGCTCGCTGCTTCGACTCGGGACTGAAGGTACGCGCGACATACAGTTCTCCGAGCGCCATGCCCATGCCGTCATTGACGGTTTCAAGCGTGCGCTTCCAGCGCGCCTTCATTTCCTTCTGGCCATTCAGGGTCTGCTCGTTGAAGGCGAAGTCTTCCTTCTGGAACGGCGTGGACAGGTAGGGCGCGGCACGGTCGATCGCATGGAAGCGCAGGTAGGCCTGCCAGTTGGCCGGCGACTCGTCGGTCAGCATGCGGTCGAACTCGGCGAAGAACTTCGGGTGCGACAGGGAGAAACCTTGCTCGACGTCGGCACCCTGCGCCTTGAAGAAGCCGGCCCATTCGAAATGGGGGGTGACCTTGTCCGCATCGGCGATGCTGACATAGTGGTAACGATTCTCCGGCTTGCGCAATTCCGTCGGCAGCAACGAGGCCTTGGCCAGCCGTGTTTCGAAAGCGAGCACGGCGGTCGCCTGGCGTTCGGCATCGGCCCTGCTCACGCCGGTCAGCTCCAACGTTCGCGCGATATGCGCGACATAGGCGGTGCGGATCTTTTCGAACTCCGGCTTGCTGTAGTAATCCGCCGTCGGCAGACCCAGCCCGCCCTGACCGGCGTAGGCGATCTGTTGCGAGGAATCCTTGAAGTCGCCGTTGCCGGCGAAACGGAAGACCACCGGATTGCCCGCGGCGTAACTGGCGTTGATATAGCCGGCGATATCGGCCGGCGAGGCCAGTGTCGCGATACGGGCGAGTTCCGCCTTGATCGGCGTGAAACCGGCCTTTTCGATCGCCGCCTCGTCCATGCCCGAGGCATAGAAGCGTCCGATCTTCTGGTCGATCGACCCTGCCTTCGCCTGGCTGGACTGCGCTGCCGCCGTCTCGACGATGGTGCGCTGCACGTTGAGGCTATCCTCGCGCAAGGCATCGAACGAACCCCAGCGCGTGCGATCGGCGGGAATCGGATTGGCTGCAACCCACTTCGCGTTGACGAAGCCGTTGAAGTCCGTGCAGGCGGCGATCGACGGATCGATTTCCTTCGTATCGAACACCGCGGGAGACGCGGCGAACGCGTTCGTTCCGAGTACCAGCCCGAGGGCAAGCACCAGTGGCTTCATCGTGCGATGGATCATGTCTTTCCTCCTGTCGTGTGGTCGGCCTTCCGAGGCTATGCCCCCCGGGGTAACCCTCATAGTGTCGAAGGTCAGGGCGGGAAGCAAAGCGTAAATGCGAAAGCTGTCGCAGAGTGATTTCTCCCTCTACTTGAGGGAGAGGGCGGGGTGAGGGAGAACCAGGATGCGGCTTCGTCTGGCTCGCCCTCATCCGCCCTGCGGGCACCTTCTCCCTTCAGGAGAAGGGAAACCCAAAAAAAAACCTCCCCGCAAGCGGGGAGGTTTCGATATCGCTATGACACGTTGTACTTAGAAGCTGTACTTCGCCGACAGGCTGAGCAGATTGCCCTTGTCGTCGTTCTCGCCGACGAGGACGTCGCCGGTCGGGCTGGTTGCACCGTCCATATGCGCCTTATTGACGAAGATATGTGCGTAGCCCGCGTTGATCTCGAAGTTCTTCGTGGCGTTGTAGCCGATACCGAAGGCAACCCACTTGCGGGTCGAGTCCGGCACGCGCGGCGAACGCGTCGCGGAGTAGGTCGGCGTGCTGTCGACAGCGATACCGCCGCGCAGGGTGAGCTTGTCGCTCATGTAGTACTCGCCACCGACCGAGACGAACCAGCTGTTACGCCAGTTGTAGGTTTCCGAGCTCGGCGGCTGCGCCGGATTGCCGTAGTTGACAGCCAGCTGCTTGAACGAATCCCACTTGGTCCAGGAGATGTCCGCACCCAGGCCGAACTTCTCGTCCTGGTGCCAGAAGCTGGCGGTGGCCACGGCCGGGGTGGTGAAGTCGGCGGTACCGGTGGTGTGGGTGAACGGCACGCCGCCCGCGCCAGCCAGGATCGGCGCGACCTGCGGGCTGCTCAGCACAGCGGTGACGTTCGAGGGCACCACGTAGTTGGCGGTGCCTTCCAGCGTGGAGTCGATCTTGGAACGATAGTTCAGCGCGAAGCGATCCTTGTCGGTGAGCCGCCACAGGCCGCCGAGTTGCCAGCCATAGGCCCAGTCGTCACCCTTGATGCGGACCAGGCCATCGGTACCCGGCGGAATCGCACCGTTGACGAGGGCGAGGTATTGCGGCACCAGCTGCGGCGGCAGCAGGCCACCGGCCGCTGCCTGCTGGATCAGGCCGAGGCCGACCGAGTTGAAGTTGATCGCGCTGGTCAGTTCCGCGCTGGTCTTCTGCGCGATGAAGCTGGCACCGATCGAGAAGGTATCGGTCACGTCGAACGAGGCCGACAAGGTGCCGTCGAGCGACTTGAAGTCGGACTTGATGGCGTTATAGCGGCCGACCCAGCCGGCGTCGTAATCGGTCTTGAAGCCGAACGGCGCGGTAAAGGCCGCACCGATGTGCCAGCGGTCGCCGACCTTGGCCGCGAAGTACAGCGCGGGCACGGGAATCGTGGTGCCGGCGTCGCCGCCGTCGCCGCCGGTCAGCGGACGACCCTGCGCGTCCGTGGCGGTGCCGTGGAACTGGCTGCTGAAATTGATGCCGGTGACGTCGGCCTGGAACGTATAGGTACCCGGCAGCAGCGACATCGCGGCCGGGTTGTTGACGATCACCGAAGCGTCGTCACCGGCGGCGGCGGAGCCCGCAAACGCGCGGCCAAGGGCCTTCGCGCTGTTTTCCTTGAGCTGGAACGCGCTCGCTTCGGCACGGGGGGCGACCAGGGCGCCGGCGATGGCGACGGTCAGCGCGGCGAGTACCAGCGGGCGGCTGCGGTTGAGGAAAGACTTCTGCATCTGGCTTTTGCTCCTGCTTGTTCTTGTGGCTCGGGATCCGGCGGCTAGCGAAATCATTACCGCATTCATACGCGCGTTTAACATCCGCGGACCGCACTCTGCCGGGAAGAGACGGCATATTGCAAGTGCTGATGCAGCATATTTCGACGTGGATAGGCGCGGTTACGCGACGAAACGGCGCTTTGACGGGGGTTGCGCCATCCCAACGATCGTATGATTTTGCGATAACCAGCCCTGTCAGTGAACACTGTTACTCTCTGTGGGCCAGCCACCCGCCGGACCGCGCCCATGCACTGCTTCGTCTATGCCAGCCAGCGCAAACCCGACACCTACGTCTGGTTTTCCCAGCGGGACCGTTTCGACGTGCTCCCCGAACCCCTGGCCCTGATGCTGGGCGACCTCCAGCTCGCACTGGAGGTCGAGTTGACCGAGCAGCGCAAGCTGCCCCAGGAAGACAGCGTGCGGGTCATGCAAAACCTCGACCGCCAGGGCTGGCATCTGCAGACGCCGCCGGGCGACACCATGAGCGTGGCCAACCAGCCGAACCATCACCGCCGGATCGACGAAGAACGTCCCCAGGACTGAATCGTTCAATACGTGATGACACGGTTAACACCGGGTTACCGCGCAGGCGTTTGGCGCTCCGTATACTCGCCCGCATGGCCCATTCCAAATCGCGACGTCGCCCCCCGCTGCTCAAGGCCCTGCCTTGGTTCCTTCCCGCCCTCGCCGCGGTCGCCCTTGCCGGGCTGGCGGTGCATCCGCTGGTACTGATTCCGCTACTGCTGGCCAATGCGCTGGCGATGGGAGCGGTATGCCACGCGATCGGCTTCGACCCGGAACCGAGCTTTACCCGCACCGCCTTGCGTCGCGGCGCCGCCCACGTGGTGATGTTCACCGGTTACACCGTATTGCTGTTCGTGCTGGTGGCCTGGCCGATGCTCCGGCTGACCCAGTCGCCGTCGCTCGGTGCCGCCCTCCTGCTGGCAGCCTCCCTGGTCGTGGCGCTCGCGGCGCTGTGGCGGATGTGGCCGGCGTTCGGCCTGGTCTTCGTCTGGGACGACGCCTATCCGGAACATAGCGGCGACGGTTCGTGGATCTTCACCGCGGTGGCCCGCAGCATCGCCTTCGCCCGGCACCTGTCGGCCGAGGAGCGCTTCTTCTCGCATTTCCTTCCCGCCGCGCTGAGCCTGCTGGTGCTCGCCTTCGGCGCGGTCGCGCTGACCGGCCTGTACGGCGTGCTGCCCTCGGAACTGCGCATCGTCGCGCTGTTCTTCTATGGCCTGGTGTTGCTGCCGCTCGGCAGCATGGTGATCGCCAACCGCACCTTGCGCGCCATGCTCTGCGATCGCCGCCATGCGCGGCATCCGGCGGACGGCGTGCCCGGGCAGCGCGCGCCGGAGCCGGTCGCCGCGGTCGCGCCGCCGGTACTGAAAGCCGAGGAAATCGAACCGGGCGTGCGTGAGCATGCCCTGCTGCTGGCCGCGCGCGATGGCGACATCGAACGCGCGCTGGCCCTGGTCGACGCCGGCGCCGACCCGAACACCACGCCCGAGCCCGACGATCGCGACCAGCGCCCGGTGTTGATGCTCGCCGCACTCCTGCCCGATACGCGCCTGCTGCGCGCGCTGATCGGCAAGGGTGCCGATGTCAATCGCGCCAGCGGCGGCTTTACCGCCCTGCTCGCCGCCACCCGCGACAGCTGGCATGGCCGTGCCGACGCGGCGATGACCCTGCTCGCCAATGGCGCGAATGCCGCGGTCGCCGACGGCGAAGGCAATACGCCGCTGCATGGCGCCGCGCTCAGCGAGGAGCCGACGGTCGCCGCGATGCTGCTCGACGCCGGCGCGCCGATCAACGCACTCAATCACACCGGCGCCAGCGCGCTCAGCGTCGCCTGCCGGGCCGCCAACTGGCCGATGGTCCGCTTCCTGCTCGAACGCGGCGCACGCCCGGCGCCGGCCGATGGCGAGCCGGCCCTGGTCGCCGCCGCCGGTATCGCCGACGACGATGTCGAGGGCGTGAAGCTGCTGCTCAAGCACAAGGCACCGGTGAACGCGGTCAGCGCGCACGGTCGCAGCGCACTGATGACCGCCGCCGCCGAAGGCCACGAACAGATCGCCCGCGTGCTGCGCGGCGCGCACGCCGACGTCGGCCTGGTCGATCGCCACGGCAGCACGGCGCTGATGGAAGCGGCGCGCTCCGGCGCGCAGGACATCGTGCAACTGCTCGCCGAGGCACAGCCCGATCCACGCCTGCGCGATCACCACGGCCGCGATGCGCTGACCCTGGCCTGCCAGTCGCCACATGCGCAATCGGGGACCGTGCGTGCCCTGCTCACGCTCGGCGCGCAGCCCAGGGAGCCGGGCAGCGATGGACGCAGCGCGCTCGACCACGCCGCCGCGGCCGGGCGCTGGGACCTGGTCGCCCTGCTCGATCCGGACACGCCGTTGCCTGCCACGCTCAGCGAAGCGGCTGCTCCCGAAGCCGGTGCCGATTCGCCGACACACCTGCTCGATGCGCTGCGTTTTGGCCACTGGGCCGTGGTCTCGACCTTTGCCGCGCGAGTGCGCGAATGGCCGCAGGCCGAGCGTCGCCGCGATGTACCTGGAACTGGCCGCACCCGGGCTCGATGCCGCGCGTCGCTGGCTGCTCGATCACGGCCTGGACGCCGAGGCACGGCTCGCCGTGCCCGCGACCGGAGACGATACGCTACCGCCGCTCGGCCGCCGCCTGTTCGATGCACTGCTGCCGCAGCTACCGACTTCGGCCGATGCGCTGCGCTGCCTGATGCAGGCAGGCGCCAGCCCGGCCGGCGGGGGCCTGCTCGCCCAGGCGATCGCGCACGGCGATGCCTCGGCCGACCTGTTCTGCATGGACATGCTCGAACGCGGAGCCGATCCGTTCGGTGCCGATGCACGCGGCCGCACGCCGCTGCACCTTGCCGCGACCCAGGCACTGCCGCTTACCCTGCGCGCACTGCTGGCGCGCGGCGCGAATGCCAATGTGCGCGACACCAGCGGGCGCACGCCGTTGCACGCCGCGCTGGTCCATGCCTCACTGGGGCAGGGCGACAACGCCTTCGCCCTGGTCCGCGACCTGGTCGCCCATGGCGCGGACCCGGAGGCGGCGGACGCCAACGGCGAAACGCCGCTCGGCCTGGCGCTCGGCCATGGCGATGTCGAACGCTGGCTCAACTGGCATGCGTGGCCGCTGCCGCGCCGCGCGCTACGCGCGGACGATCTGCCGATCGCCGCCGCCAGCGGCGATACCCATGCCGTCGACCGCCTGCTGGAGCTGGGTTTCCCCATCGACACCCGCGACGCCCAGGGCGCCAGTGCCCTGCTCCGTGCCTGCGGCGCCGGCCAGCGCGAAGTCGCCGCGCATCTGCTCGCCGCTGGTGCCGACGCGACCTCGACCGCCACCAGCGGCGTGACGCCACTGGCCGCGGCGGTCAGCGCGCGCCGCGAAACGCTGGTCGAACTGCTGATCGAACACAAGGCGACGATCGACCAGCGCCTGCCCGGCGAGTCCACCGCGCTGATGGTCGCTGCCGCGCTCGGCTATCCGGAGATCGTCGAATTGCTGCTCGCAGGCCGGCGCGGATGCGAACGCCGTGGACGCGCGCGGCCATACCCCGCTGCACGCCGCGGCGCAGTATTGCTTCGAAAGCAGCGACAGCCTGCGCGCACGCCGCCTGCTCGATGCGCTGATCAAGCGTGGCGCCGACGTCAACAAGGCGGACAACGAGGGCAAGACGCCGCTGATCCTCCTGCTCGGCGGCCACATGCGCCCCGGCAGCGCGTGCGATGCGACGCACCTGGGTGCCTTGCTGCCGGTCCTGCTCGACGCGGGCGCGACGATCGAACACGCGGACCAGCGCGGCGTCAGCGCCCTGCACGCCTGCGCGATGCACGCCCTGCTGCCGCCGGCACGTGTGTTGTTGACGCGTGGCGCGGACCGGCATGCAGCCGATGCGTTCGGGCGCACGGCGGCGGACGTGGCGCGGCATCTGGGCTATGTGGATATCGCCCATGAACTGGGCGTGCGCGTCGGCGCGATACCGAGCGTACGGCAGACCTTGCGGCAGCCGGCGCAGCCTTCGGAGTAAGCGCCGGCCGGTCGCGAAGCGCCCCTGCACGGTTCGCTATTTCTTCGCCGCACCCTCGTTCGTATCCGCCTCGAACAACTGCTGCAGGTCCACCAGCGCCTCCTTCGAGGTCTGGACAAGCGCCGCATCGTCGTCGTAGACGAGGTACTGGGCCTTCAGCAATTCCTCGTCGTGTTTCTTGAATCGTTCGATGCGATCGTTCGCGAGATCGGAAGACATGCCCAGTGCTTCCAGCACCTGGCGGGTCATCTTCAGGCTGGAGTGGAAGGTCTCGCGCACCGGCTCGTCGATGCCGATGTCCATCAGGCGGAACACGTGCTGGCGATTGCGCGCGCGGGCAACGATTTTCAGATTCGGGAACTGGCGGCGCACCAGGCGCGCGGTACGGATGTTCGCTTCCGGATCGTCGGTGGCGATGACGAAGACCTCGGCCTTGTCGGCCTGGGCGGCACGGAGCATTTCCGGGCGCGCCGGGTCGCCGAAGAACAGCGAGGTGCCGCCGAAGCGGCGCGAGGTCTCGACCTGCTCGACCGAACTTTCCAGGGCGACGAACTGGATCCCCTGCGCACGCAGGATACGGGCGACGATCTGGCCCATGCGGCCGAAGCCGGCGATGATCACGCGCGGCGTATCGGTATCGATCTCGTCGAACGCACGCTCGGGCTCCTTCGGCTTCAGGCCGATCAGGCGCGCGGCACCGATCACCAGCAGGGGCGTCAACGCCATCGACAAGGTAATGGCCATCACCATCAGGCCGCGCTGGTCGGGCGTGATCAGCAGGGCATCGCGGGCGAGGTTGAGGATCACGAAGGCGAATTCGCCACCGACGGCGAGCAATGCTGCCAGCCGTAGCGAATCGTAACTGCCCAGTCCCCCGACGATACGCCCGAGCGGCCAGATCAATGCCGTCTTCACCGCCAGCAGCAAGCCGAGCAGGCCGAGTACGAGGCCCGGCTGGTTGAGCAGCAGGGAAAGATCGACCGACATGCCGACGCTGATGAAGAACAGGCCGAGCAGCAGGCCCTTGAACGGCTCGAGGTTCGACTCGAGCTCGTGGCGGTATTCCGAATCGGCAAGCAGTACGCCGGCGAGGAAGGCGCCGAGGGTGGTCGACACGCCGACCAGTTCCATCAGCCAGGCGGTGCCCATCACCACCAGCAACGCGGTCGCGGTGAACACCTCGACGCTGTGCGCGCGGGCGACGAAGCGAAACACATGGCGCAGCACGATACGACCGCCGACCATCACCGCGACGATCGCACCGATCACCTTCAGCGCACTCATCAGTTCGGGCGGATGCGCCTGCGATGCCGATGCGGTGGCAAGGAAGGGAATTGCGGCAATCAGCGGAATCGCGGCAAGGTCCTGGAACAGCAGGATCGCGAAAGCCTGGCGACCATAATGGGAGCCCGCCTCCTTGCGCTCGGCGAGGATCTGCAGGCCGAACGCGGTCGAGGACAGGGCCAGGCTGCCGCCGACGATGATGGCGGCCTTGAGGGTCAGCCCGAACAACAGGTAGCCGATGCCGCCCAGCGCCGCCGAGCAGACGACCACCTGCAGCAGGCCGCTGCCGAACACGGCGCGACGCATCACCCACAGGCGCGACGGCGACAGCTCCAGGCCGATCACGAAGAGCATCAGCACGACGCCGAACTCGGAGATCTCGGCCACGCCCTCGGTATCGGAGATCAGGCCGAGGACGGACGGGCCGATGGCGATGCCGGCGAGCAGATAGCCCAGCACGGCACCAAGACGGAAGCGCCTGGTCAGCGGTACCGCGATCACCGTCGCCAGCAGGAAGACCACCGCCGACCGCAGAAACTCATGGTTTTCCATGCGTACTCCCCGGGAACAGCGGGGATTATGGCGGATTAAGCGGAGAACGGGGAACGGGGAGTTTGCGATTGCGTGCAGCGCGATACGCTGGTTCGGGCCTCGGAGCATCAGGCTTCCGTGCCCCCACTGTTCCCCGTTCCCCGTTCCCGCTATTGCTTGAGCCAGCGCGCCACATCGATCGCGAAATACGTGAGGATGGCATCGGCGCCTGCACGCTTCATCGCGACGAGCGATTCGAGGACCACGGCGCGCTCGTCCAGCCAGCCGTTCTGCGCGGCGGCCTTGATCATCGCGTACTCGCCGCTGACCTGGTAGACGAAGGTCGGCATGCCGAAGGCGTCCTTCACGCGGCGCACGATATCCAGGTACGGCAGGCCCGGCTTGACCATCACCGCATCGGCGCCTTCGACGATATCCAGTTCGACCTCGCGCAGGGCCTCGTCGCTGTTGCCGACGTCCATCTGGTAGGTGTGCTTGTTGCCCTTGCCGAGGTTGGCCGACGAGCCGACCGCGTCGCGGAACGGGCCGTAGAAGCTCGAGGCGTACTTCGCCGAATAGGCGAGGATCCGGGTATGGATGTAACCGGCCTCTTCGAGGGCCTCGCGGATCGCGCCGATACGGCCGTCCATCATGTCCGAGGGCGCCACGAAGTCCATGCCGGCCTCGGCCTGGGCCAGGGACTGCCTGACCAGGGCCTCGACCGTCGGCTCGTTCATGACATAACCGTTGTCGTCGATCAGGCCATCCTGGCCGTGCGTGGTGTACGGATCGAGGGCGACGTCACCGATCAGGCCCAGGTCCGGGCAGCGCTGCTTGAGCGCCCGGGTGGCACGCTGCAACAACCCTTCGGGATTCCACGCCTCGCTGGCATCCTCGGTCTTGCACGATGCGATCGGGCGAGGGAAACAGCGCCAGCGCGGGGATGCCCAGGGCCACGCATTGGTCGGCGAGCTTCAGCAGTTCGTCGATCGACAGCCGGTCGACGCCAGGCATCGACGGCACCGGCTGGCGCACGCCTTCGC
Source organism: uncultured Gammaproteobacteria bacterium (assembly GCA_963847335.1). Classification (GTDB taxonomy): domain Bacteria; phylum Pseudomonadota; class Gammaproteobacteria; order Xanthomonadales; family Rhodanobacteraceae; genus Luteibacter. Next base: position 284,353 of record CAWJZF010000006.1, on the reverse strand, counting down.
CCTCGACCACGAAGGCAACCATGATCAGGTCCGACACCGTCAGCACGGTCTCGCGCATCAGTGCGCGGGAGAAGGCATCGCGACGCATGCGGCGCGGGCGGATGGCGGGGAAGCTCATGATCCGGGTCCTGAAGGAACGTCAGCGGCGCATTCTACGCCGCCGGCCCGCACGGCGAAGCGGTCATGTCGCCGCAGGGGTGTCGCGTCCGCGGCGCCATGCAGGCACTACGACCCGATGCGCAGGCTGCTTTCCGGGTCGAAGAAATGCAGGCGCGACGGCTGGAAACCGAGCGCGATGTCCTGCCCCGTGCCCGGCAGGTCCCGCGACGAGGTGCGGGCGACGATCTCGTTGCCGGCGTAGCGCATATTGAGGAAGGCCTCGTTGCCGACCGGTTCGATCACCTCGAGCAAGGCCGTGAATCCCGGCGCCGACCCATCCGCTCCGGCCGGCTGCAGGTCTTCCGGACGTATGCCGACCACGATCTCGCGATCGCGCCATGCGGCCAGCGCATCGGCGACGGGCGACCTGCCGAGCGCGATGCTGGTGTCGGCCATGTCCAGGCGCAGGCCATCGCCGATGCGCAGCTTGCCGCGCAGGAAATTCATCGCCGGACTGCCGAGGAAGCCGGCGACGAACAGGTTGGCCGGCCTGTCGTAGAGGTTCATCGGCGTGTCGATCTGCTGGATCGTGCCGCCGTTCAACACCACGATGCGCTGGCCCAGGGTCATCGCCTCGATCTGGTCGTGGGTGACATAGACCATGGTCGCGCCGAGCTGGCGATGGATGCGGGCGATCTCGACGCGGGTCGACAGGCGCAGCTTGGCATCGAGGTTCGACAGCGGCTCGTCGAGCAGGAACACCGCCGGGTCGCGGACCAGGGCACGGCCCAGCGCCACGCGCTGGCGCTGGCCGCCGGACAGCGCGGCCGGTCGCGAGTCGAGCCGCTCGGTCAGCCCCAGCATGCTCGCCGCCTCGGCCACGCGCCGGTCGATCAGGGCTTTCGGCTGGCCGCGCAGGCGCAGGCCGAAACCGAGGTTCTCGCCGACCGTCATATGCGGATACAGCGCGTAGTTCTGAAACACCATCGCGATATCGCGATCCTTCGGCGCCACGTCGTTGACCACGCGGTCGCCGATGGTCAGGGTGCCGCCGGAGATCGACTCCAGCCCCGCGATCATCCGCAGCAAGGTGGTCTTGCCGCAGCCCGACGGGCCGACCAGGACCAGCAGTTCGCCGTCGGCGATCTCGAAACTGGCTTCCGCCACGGCCATGTGGCCGTTGGGATACACCTTGCGAATCTTGTCCAGACGGACACCAGCCATGCACTTCTCCTGGAGGGCCTTCGCCACTTAGGGGGCAAAGGCCGGAAAGCATAGTCCGACGATGTCACAGATCCATGTCTGCCCATCGTCCGGGCATTCGGTTATTCTGCCCATGTAATCGTTTACATCAAGCGGCGGCGCGGCATTCGCGCGACGACGGAGCCAGAATGACCTCGAAATTCATCTTTCCCGACGGTTTTCACTGGGGAGCGGCGACCTCGGCTTACCAGATCGAGGGCTCGCCCCTGGCCGACGGTGCCGGCCCCAGCATCTGGCAACGATTCGCCGGCACGCCGGGCATGATGGCCAATGGCGACACCGGCGATATCGCCTGCGACCACTACCATCGCTATCGTGACGATGTGCAGCTGATGCGCGCGCTCGGCCTGCACGGCTACCGCTTCAGCATCAACTGGGCGCGCGTCTTGCCCGAAGGCACCGGCCGGATCAATCCGAAGGGCCTGGATTTCTACTCGCGGCTGGTCGACGAACTCCTGGAAAACGGCATCGAGCCGAATGCGACCCTGTTCCACTGGGACCTGCCTGCCGCCCTGGAAGACCGCGGCGGTTGGCTCAACCGTGACAGCGCCGACTGGTTCGCCGAATACGCCGGCGTCGTCTTCCGCCATCTGGACGGCCGGGTCAAACGCTGGTCGACCCTCAACGAGCCCTGGGTGGTGACCGACCAGGGTTATCTCCACGGCAATATCGCGCCGGGCCATCGCAGCAAGTACGAGGCGCCGATCGCCGCGCATAATCTGATGCGCGCCAGCGGCGCCGGCATCCAGGCCTATCGCGCACTCGGCAAGCACGCCATCGGCGTGGTCTTCAATATCGAGCCCAAGTACCCGGCGACCGATTCGGCCGAGGACCGGGCCGCAGTGCGCCGCGCCAGCGCCTATATGAACGAGCAGTACGCCGACCCCGCCCTGCTCGGCAGCTATCCGCCGGAGCTGAAAGAGATTTTCGGCGAAGCCTGGCCGGATTTCCCGGTGGAGGACTTCGCCCTGACAAAGCAGAAAGTCGATTTCGTCGGGATCAACTACTACACGCGCTCGGTGGTCAGGAACGACGCGGCGGCCTACCCACTGAAGGCCTCGCCCGTGCGTCAGGCGAACCGTAGCCATACCGAGACCGGCTGGGAGGTCTACGCGCAGGGGCTTACCGATACGCTGCTCTGGTTCCGCGACCGTTACGGCGATATCCCGCTGTATGTGACCGAGAACGGCTCGGCCTTCTACGATCCGCCGGTCGCCGAGGGCGAGGTGCTGGACGACCCGCTGCGTACCGATTACCTGCGCAAGCATCTCAAGGCCGTGCATGGGGCGATTGCCGCCGGGGTGAATGTGAAGGGCTATTACGCCTGGTCGCTGATGGACAACCTGGAGTGGTCGCTGGGCTTCGCCAAGCGTTTCGGCCTCTACCACGTCGATTTCGCCACCCAGAAGCGCACGCCCAAGGCCACCGCGAAATACTACGCACAGGTCATCGACACGAACGGCGCCATACTTGCCGACTGAATCTCACCCGCGGTCCACTGGACGCGCGCCCCGGCGCAAGGCACCCTTGCGCGTTGTGTGACATGACAGGCTTTCGATAATGGTCTACGGAAACACCGCCGCGCCGACGCTGCTGGCCGACCTGGGCGGCACCAATGTGCGTTTCGGCGTCGCCGACCCGACCCGCAAGGTGCCCTTGCTCGCCGAAAGCGTCCGGCGCTACCGGGTGGCGGATTTCGATTCGCTGGTGTCCGCGGCAAGGCATTATCTGGCCGAGACCGGGCTGAAGGTGCATCGTTTCGTGATCGCCGCGGCCGGACGCATCAACGACGGCGAGACCGTCAAGGTCACCAACAATCCGTGGGCGATTTCGGCGAAATCGACCGCCGAATCGCTGGGCCTGGAGTGGGTCCACCTGGTCAACGACTTCGCCGCGCAGAGCATGGCGGTGATGCTGCTCCAGCCGGCCGATCTGGTGGCGGTGGGCAAGCTGCCGTTGCCGACCATCGGCCAGGGCGACGAGCAGACCTTCGTCATCGTCGGTCCGGGCACCGGCCTTGGCGTCGGTGGCCTGCTGCTGCGCCAGGGTCATGCCAGCGTGTTGCAGACCGAAGGCGGCCATGCCGGCTTCGCCGCGCACTCGGCCGCGGACATCGAGATCCTCAAGGTGCTCAACGCACGCTACGGCCGCGTCTCCAACGAGCGGCTGATCTGCGGCGCGGGACTGGTCAACCTCTATATCGCGGTCTGCGAGATCGCCGGCAAGAAGCCGGAGGACCTCCAGCCCGAAGACGTCACCGCGCGCGCCGAGGACCAGAGCTGCCCGATGTGCGTGCGCGCGGTGGAAACCTTCGCCGGTATCTTCGGCAGCGTCGCCGGCGACCTGGTGCTTACCCTGGGCGCCTGGGATGGCGTGTACCTGACCGGTGGCCTGATCCCGATCCTGCTGCCGTGGCTTGAACGCGGGCATTTCCGCGAGCGCTTCGAGGCCAAGGGCCGCTTCCGCGACACCATGGAGCAGGTGCCGACGCAGGCCATCATGAATCCGGAACCCGGCCTGGTCGGTGCCGCGGCGCTGGCGACGGTCGAATCGGGCCGTTCCTTGCTCGGCCTGACCGACTGATGAAACTGGCCGACCAGATCGTCCTCGTCACCGGCGGCGGTCGCGGCCTCGGCCATGCGCTGGTCCGCGCCTTTGCCGGCGAAGGCGCGCGCGTGGTGATCAACTACCGACGCAGCCGCGATGCCGCCGAAGCGCTCGCCAACGATATCGGCGTCGCGCGCGCGGTCGCCGTGCAAGCCGATGTCACCGACGAGCAGCAGGTGCGCGCGATGTTCGCCACCGCACGCACCTATTTCGATACCGGCGTCACCACGGTGATCAACAACGCGCTGGCCGACTTCTCCTTCGACGGCGACGCGCGGCCGCGCCTGGACACCATGGACTGGACGCGCTTCCAGGCGCAGATCGACGGCAGCGTGAGAGCCGCGCTCAACACCCTGCGCGCCGGCCTGCCCGATATGCGCGCCGCCAGCTTCGGCCGCATCGTCAATATCGGCACCAATCTTTTCCAGAATCCGGTCGTGCCATATCACGATTACACCGCGGCCAAGGCCGCCCTGCTCTCGCTGACACGCACTGCCGCGGCGGATCTCGGTGCCGACGGGATCACCGTCAACATGCTTTCCGGTGGCCTGCTGCGCACGACGGACGCGAGCGCGGCGACACCGGAAGCAGTGTTCGACCTGATCGCGGCGAGTACGCCGCTGCGCCGCGTGACCACGCCGGAGGAGTTCGCCGATGCGGCTTTGTTCCTGGCCTCGCCGTGGGCACGCGCGGTGACCGGGCAGAACCTTGTCGTCGACGGCGGCCTGGTCAAGAACTAGAAAGCGCGACCCCGCTTTTGATCGTCATTCCGGCGCAGGCCGGAATGACGATTCGCTACCCCGCGGGTGCCAGCAGTGCATCCAGGTCGGTCTGGTCGAAACTCAGCTTCTCGCGGCTGCCGCCACCTTCCAGCACCGCTTCGGCCAGTTCCGCCTTGCGCGCCTTCAGTTCCTCGATGCGCTCCTCCACCGTGCCCGCGGTAATCAGGCGATAGACGAAGACCGGCTTGTCCTGGCCGATGCGGTGCGCGCGATCGCTGGCCTGCGCCTCGGCGGCCGGATTCCACCACGGGTCGTAATGGATCACGGTGTCCGCGGCGGTGAGGTTCAGGCCCACGCCACCGGCTTTCAGGGAAAGCAGGAACAAGGGCACTTCGCCGTCCTGGAAACGCTGCACCGGCAAGGCGCGATCGCGTGTTTCGCCAGTGAGGGTGACGTAGCTCAGGCGGCGCCGATCGAGTTCGTGCGCGATCAGTTTCAGCATCTCGGTGAACTGGCTGAACAACAGGACGCGACGGCCTTCGGCGAGCAGGGCGGGCAACATGTCCATCAGCAATTCGAACTTCGCCGACTCGCGCACGCCGCGTGCCGCCTCCAGTTTCACCAGGCGCGGATCGCAACAGACCTGGCGCAGCTTGAGCAGCGCATCGAGCACGACGATGCCGCTGTGCGCGATGCCGCGCTGCGCGATCACCTCGCGCAGTTCCTCGGTCAGCGACAGGCGCAGGCTTTCGTACAAGTCGCGCTGACGGCTTTCCATCACCACGCGGCGGGTGATCTCCGTCTTCGCCGGCAATTCGGAGGCGACCTGGGCCTTGGTCCGGCGCAGGATGAAGGGCGCGATGCGCCGGTTCAGCCGCTCCTGGCAGTCGACGTCCTGCTGCTTCTCGATCGGCACGCGGTAATGCCGGCGGAAGGCGCCTTCGTCGCCGAGCAGGCCCGGCACGGCGAGGTCGACCTGCGACCAGAGTTCGCCGAGATGGTTTTCCAGCGGCGTACCGGTCAGGCAGACGCAGCGCGGTACCTGCATGGTCAGCAGGGCGCGACGCGCCTGGGTGCGCGGGTTCTTCACCTGCTGCGCCTCGTCGAGCACCACCAGGGTGAAGGCGTTCTGTTTGAGCGTTTCCACGTCGCGCGGCAACAGCGCGTACGTGGTCAGGACGATGTCGTGATCGGCGATCCGCGCGAAGGTATCGCCACGCTGCGGGCCATGCAGGGCGAGCAGGCTCAGCGAGGGCGCGAAGCGCGCCGTCTCGGCGACCCAGTTCGGCACCAGCGAGGTCGGCACCACGATCAGGGCCGGCGCGGTCAGGGCGCCGCTCTCCTTCAGTGCCAGCAGGTGGGTGATCATCTGCAGGGTCTTGCCCAGGCCCATATCGTCGGCAAGCACACCGCCGACCCCGGCTTCGGCCAATGCGTTCAACCAGCGCAAACCGTCACGCTGGTACGGGCGTAACTCCGCCTGCAAGCCGGTGGGGACGACATCGCTGGCGCGCTCGCCCGCTTCGCGCAGGCGACGGGTGAAGCCGCGCAAACGCTCCGGCGCCTCGAACGTCCCGCCGCTCGGCAGCGCCTGTGCCAGTTCGTCCAGGCGCCCGGCCTGCACACGCGGCAGGTGCAGACGCTGGCGTGGTTTCTCGAGGTATTCGGCGAGCGGCGCCAGCAGGCCGCGCAATTCCTTCAGGCGGATCGGCACGCGGCGACGTTCGTCGACCGGCGCGTACCAGACCGAGTCCTCCGCCTCGTTCGGCGCGGGACTCAGGCTCAGCTGGTGCTCGGCAAGCGCGTGGGCGACGATCGGCAGCAGGTTGAGCTTGCGCCCCTCGATCTCGATGCCGATCTCCAGGTCGAAGGCCTGGTCGGCGCTGTCCTCGGCGGCGCTGCCATACCAGCGCACCGGGCCCTCGAGCACCTCGAACGGAAAGCTCGACGCGTATTCCATCACGAAGCCGTCGGCTTCGAGCTTGCCGCGCAGGGCCAGCCAGCGTGCCGGGGTATTCACCTCGAGCGCGCCGGCGTAACCCTTGCCGGGAAACAGCCAGGCGTCGTCGGGCAAGGTATCGGCCATGTCCCAGGGCAGGCCTTCGGTATCCACGGCGGGATTCAGGCCGGCCTCCTCGAGGTGCTCCATCGACGCGAGTTCCTCGGCACGGCGCCGGGTGATTTCCAGCAGCGATCCGTTGCGCACGCGCCGGACCAGCGGCTCGCCGCCGCGTCCGGGCAAGCGTTCGCCGGCGTAGTCGAAGGCCAGTCGTCCATAGGCCAGTGGCGGTGTGCCGGCGGCCAGCCGCGCGTGACGGGTCAGCGCGTGCAGGACCAGCACCGGTTGCGGCGCCAGTTCGGCGCGACGCATGCCGTCGAAGACCTGCGGCTCGGGAATCCGGTTGGCCATCCGGCTGTGCGGCAGGCTGGCGCGCAGGTTGCGCGAATGCTCCGGCGGCAGGGTCGGCAGCTCCAGCCAGTGACTCTCTTCCAGCCCGCCTTCGAGCAGGCCGATCGCCGCCTGCTCGGCGTCGAGGAACCACAGCCCGTCGATACGGATCAGGCGCTGGCTGGCCGGCAGCACCGGCAACAGTTTCTGGCTGCCGTCCTTTTCCAGCTTCCAGCGCCAGTTGAGCGGATGCGATTTGCCGCGCGACAGGCGAAGGCCCGCGATGCCGCCGAAGAAACATGGCGTGGTATCGAGCATTTCGGCGAGCAGGGTGTCGCCGAGGTGACCTGCCAGCCGCGCATAGGTGCGGCTCTTGCGCTGCGTCTGTGGCATGCCCAGCACGGCGGCGGCGATGCGCTGCTCGTGTGGGGTCAGGGCGGCATGGACCAGATGCTTGCTGTCCAGCGGCGCGGGGCGGGCGAAACGGCCCGCGCCGACCATGGCGAGCAGGACCGGCGCGGCGTCCAGGCGCGCGGCGGCCTCGTGTTCGTCGTTGACCAGCTCCAGGAAGAAGCCGAGCACGACATGCTCGGCGCCATGCTCGCGCTCGGGCGCGGACAGCAGGCGCTGCCACGGGGTCGGCAAGGTTTCGACACCGCCCGTAGCGGTGTCGCCATTGCCGCGTTTAGTGTTGGGTTGCTGCATCCGCTGCGATCCGCACGCCCGACCAAAACAACGAGCTTAGCAGGCACTCACGCAAACGCCCGTAGGACTTTTTGTGATGTCGACCGCGGATATCGGCGCCGTTCAGCAGCGTGACGACACCTGTCTAGGCACCTTCGAAAAGGCCGGTCGGGTATTCGGGCTTCTGCTCGCGCGCCATCAGCGCCTGCAGGCCTTCGACGGGCGTGACCTCGCCATGCAACACGGCGCGGACGCCCGTGGCGATCGGCAGGTCCAGTCCGTGCTGTTCAGCCAGGCGGGCGACTTCGTCCGCGGTCAGCACGCTCTCCACGACCTGGCCGATCTCACGAATGGCATCGTCCAGCGACACGCCGCGACCCAGGGCCAGGCCGAGGCGACGATTGCGCGACAGGTCGCCGGTGCAGGTAAGCACCAGGTCGCCGAGGCCGGCCAGTCCCATCAGCGTTTCGGCGCGTGCGCCGAGCGCCACGCCGAGGCGCAGCATCTCGTTCATGCCGCGGGTGATCAGGCCGGCACGGGCGTTCAGGCCAAGGTTCATGCCATCGGCAACGCCGGTGGCCACGGCCAGTACATTCTTCATCGCGCCACCGAGTTCGGCGCCGAGGACATCGTTGCCGGTGTAGGCGCGGAAGTTCGGCGCGTGCAGCAAGGTGGCGACGAGCTGGGCGAAATCGTTGTCGTCGGAGTGGACGGTGACCGCGCTGGGCAGGCCCGCCGCCACTTCGCGGGCGAAGGACGGCCCGGTGACCACGGCCGCGGCGCGACCCGGCAGGCGTTCGCCGACCAGTTCGTGGAGGAATCTGCCGGTGCCGGTCTCGAAACCCTTGGTCGCCCAGGCGATCGACGCGCCGGGCTCCAGCAGGGGCGCGATCTCGTCCAGGACCGCGGCGAAGGCATGGCTGGGCACCACGATCAGCACGACGCCGGCACCGCGCAGGGCGGTACCGAGGTCGGCTTCGTAAGCCAGTTCCTTCGGCAGATCCAGATCGGGCAGGTAGCGCGCGTTGCGCCCCGTCGCGGCCATGCCGGCCAGGGCGCTGGCGTCGCGACCCCACAGTCGTGTGGAGTTGCCGTTGCGCGCGATCAGCGCGGCCAGCGCGGTGCCCCAGGAACCGGCACCGAGGACGGCGACCGTCTGTCGGCTCATGCCCGTGGCGCTCAGCTGTTGAGCGACTGCGGCTCGCCGCCGGCGATGCGGCGCTGCTGTTCGGCGTAGAGGGCGTCGAAGTTGATCGGCTGCAGCAGGAACGGCGGGAAGCCACCCTCCTGGACCATCGAGGAAACCATCTGGCGTGCGTACGGGAACAGCAGGTTCGGGCAATAGCTGCCGAGGATGCCGTCGCGGTCCTCGTCGGAGAAGCCGGCGATGCCGAAGATACCGGCCTGGTGCACTTCGGCCAGGTACGCGGTGCGCTCGCCCATGGCGCAGGTCAGGGTCAGGCTCAGCACGACCTCATAGATGTCGCTGCCCAGGTCGTTGGCCTTGTGCCCCAGGTTCAGCTGGACCTGCGGCTGCTGGTCGCTCTCGCCGATCTCCTGGAAGACCTGCGGCGCATTGGGAGCCTCGAAAGACGCGTCCTTGACATAAATCTTCTGCAGCACCAGCTGCGGGCCTACCTGGCCAGTTGCTCCGTTGGCGATGTTCTCTGCCATGCGCTTTCCCCTCGACTCGAGCCGGTTGTGGATGAATGGGACCAATTTAAGACCCGGATTGTTTCATACATCCCTTCGCCCCGACAGCCACGTTGCGCCGGGCGGCGGTTTTCTGCGACAATTCGCGGCTTACCTCTGTCGACCCGACCCCGTCGGGCAGTCCGTTACACGGCACGGACCTCACGACGCAGGCGTTCCACCCCTCCAGCGCCGTTTAGCGACCCCATGGGACGCTGCTGGGCCGATGCCGTCCTGGCCAAAGGGCGGTCAAACTGAATACGGAGGTCATCATGGCCCGTAGATGCCAAGTCACCGGAAAGGGTGTGCAGACAGGCAACAACGTCTCGCACGCCAACAACAAGACCCGTCGCCGCTGGTTGCCGAACCTGCACGAGCGCCGCTTCTGGGTCGCCAGCGAGAGCCGCTGGATCAAGCTGCGCGTTTCCAATCACGCCCTGCGCACCATCGACAAGAATGGCATCGAAGCCGTGATCGCCGACCTGCGTGCCCGCGGCGAGAAAATCTGAGGAGTATGAGACATGGCTGGTAAGCGTGACAAAATCCGCATGATTTCCTCGGCTGGTACCGGACACTTCTACACCACCGACAAGAATAAAAAGAACACGCCGGAAAAGATGGAAATGAAGAAGTACGATCCGACGATCCGGAAGCACGTGATGTACAAGGAAGGCAAGATCAAGTAATTGGTCGCCTTTCGTGAAACGAAGAAACCCGCCCTCGTGGCGGGTTTTTTTTCGGCTCTTCCCTTCTCCTGGAGGGAGAAGGTGTCCGCAGGGCGGATGAGGGCGAACCAGACGAAGCGGCACGCTGGCTCGCCCTCACCCCACCCTCTCCCTCCAGGAGAGGGAGAAAATCCGACCGTGATCGTGTCGGCCGCGACCTACACGAAATCGGGACAGACGCGATGTCGCCGCGTCCCTGCGCGCCGATAAGCTCGATCGCCCTGGTTCAAGGAAGGACGACAGACATGCGATGGCTTCTGATCGCCACCATGTTGGCATCTTATGCATCGACCGGGCACGCGGCGGATCTGCTCGACGCCTACCGACAGGCCCTGGCCAACGATCCGGTCCTGTCGCAAGCCGACGCCAGCCGCCTGGTCGCCGCCGAAAACATCACGCAACAGCGCGCACTGCTACTACCGCGAGCCGAAACGTCGCTGAGCGTGGAGCAAAGCCAGAGCATGGGCTCGGACCTGAAGCTCGTACGGGACCCGATCAGTCGCAAGGTCATCGGCAGCACGGATGGCCATACGCGTTCCCGCAAACTGCAGGGCCAGGTCAACCAGCCGATATTCGATCCCGGCAGGATCGACGGCCTTCAGAGCGCACGCTCGCAGTTGAGCGCGCAGGACGCCACCTACGAGGCGGCACTGCAGGGCCTGGCCACGCGCGTGACCACGGCCTACTTCACCGTGCTGACCAGCGACGATGCACTCACCTTCGCCAAGGCCAACGAGCAGGCGCTGTCGCGCCAGCTCGAGCAGGCCAGCCTGCGTTTCGACGTCGGCCTGTCGGCGATCACCGACGTGCAGGACGCCAGGGCCCAGCACGACACCGCCGTGGCCCAGGTGATCACCGCGCGGAACACGCTGGCCGACGCCCGCGAGGCACTTACGCAAATCACCGGCGTGCCGGCGGACAACCTGAAGAAGCTGCGCGAAGACCTGCCGACGGATCCGCCCGTCGCCGAACGATGCCAAGGCCTGGGTCGACACGGCCGTGCAGACCAGCCCGACGATCGCCGCCGCGCAGTACACCGTCGAGTCCGCCGAGCACAGCATCAGCACCGCGCGCGCCGGCCACCTGCCGACGCTCGTAGCCAGCGCAGGCTACGGACGGAACCGTACCTGGAACGAAATGCAGAGCGGCATCGGCAACCCTCCGCTCGACAACGGTCGTGGCCAGACCAGGCTCGGCCTGTCTTTGAAACTGCCCATATATTCCGGTGGCGCCACCCAGTCCCGCGTCCGCCAATCGCGCCACCAGCGCAACGCGGCACAGAACTCACTGGAGGCGATTCGCCGCGGTGTCGTGCGGGACACGCTGAACTATTTTCGCTCGGCGGTCGCCGGCATCGACAAGGTAAAGGCAACAAGAGCCGCGGTGATTTCGGCGCAAAGCGCCCGCGACGCGACCCAGGCCGGCCTCGAAGTCGGCACCCGGACCATCGTCGACCTGCTGATCGCCCAGCAAAACCTGACGCAGGCGCAAAGCATCCATTCGCGCGCCCGCCACCAGCTCGTGCTCGACAATCTGTTGCTAAAACAAACGGCTGGCCAGATCGACACCCATGATCTGGAAGCCGCGAACGCCCTGTTGCGAGAAAAAAGGGGTCAGAGTCATTTTCCACCGAAGGCTGTTGGTCAGACCGGATGCCCATCCGTGGAAAATGACTCTGACCCCTTTTTTCTCCACTGACCCCTTTTTTCTCCAAAGAAAAAGCCCGCCATGTGGCGGGCCTTTCGTCAACGCTATCGAACAGGATCAGCTACCGGCGGCGGAATAGCCCTTCAGGCGTACCGCGAAGTCCTGCAGGGAGCGGATACCGCTCTGTTCGGCTTCGTGGATCCACTGCTGCAGGCCCTTGAGCGCCTGGTCGGCGCCGCGCTGGTCCATCAGTTCGGCGAGGCGTGCGCGGAAGTCGCAGACGGTACGCAGGGTCGGGCGCTTGGCCATCATCGCCTGCATGCGCTCGCGGCCTTCGCTGTCCAGCCAGCGACCGCCATCGGCGAGCGCGCGACGGAAGCGCAGCGGAACCGACTTGATGCTTTCGCCAGCGTGGCCGGCTTCTTCGCGCAGGGTCGGCAGGATGACGTTGCGGTAGTAGTCGGTGGTCGCGTGGAAGCGGTGGGTCAGCACGCCCTTCAGCGTCTCGGCGTCCGGCAGGTTCACGTTCGGACGGATGTTCAGGGTCGGCGCGACGCGCAGGACCTTGGCCAGGCCGACCGCGCGCAGCATGCAGATCGTCGCCCAGCCGATGTCGAATTCCCACTTGCGCAGGGCGAACTTGGCCGAACTCGGGAACGCATGGTGATTGTTGTGCAGCTCTTCGCCGCCGATCCAGAAGCCCCACGGCGAGATATTGGTCGCGGTGTCCGAGCTTTCGAAGTTGCGGTAGCCCCACCAGTGGCCGATGCCATTGACGAAGCCGGCGGCCCAGAACGGAATCCAGACCATCTGGATCGCCCAGATCAGCATGCCGATCACGCCGAACAGCGCCAGGTCGATGAAGGCCATCAGGGTCGGGCCCCAGTACGGGTGAGCGCCGAACAGCTTGCGCTCGAACCAGTCGCCCGGAGTGCCGCGGCCATACTGGTCCATGTCGGACTTGTTCTCGCAGGCATCGCGGTACAGGCCAACGCCGTCGAAGAAGACCTTCTTGATGCCGTAGATCTGCGGGCTATGCGGATCTTCCTCGGTCTCGACCTTGGCGTGGTGCTTGCGGTGCACGGCCACCCATTCCTTCACGACCATGCCCGTGGTCAGCCAGCCCCAGAAACGGAAGAAACCGTTCAGGACCGGGTTGAAATCCACGCCACGATGGGTCTGGCTGCGGTGGTAGTACAGCGTCACCGTAAAGATGGTCAGCTGGGTGACTACCAACACATAGACCAGCATGCCGACCCAGCTTGCACCGGTCAGGCCATTGGCCAGGAAGTTGAGCAGGGTATCGAGCATTTAGGAAACCGCGCTGTGATAAGGAATACAGGTGATGGCAGTTTAGCCGCGGGAAGTCCATACCCGCCAGCATGTTTTGCCAAGGAATTGTGAACGCGCCTGTTGTATGAAAATGGGGACGCCACGACAATCGCGCAATGATTCCAGCCTATTCCAGCGCCCTCTGCGTTCAGGTCCACGTGGATACCCACCGTTCGCCGACACCCGGCGACGTCGCCGGATGATGCCTGCCCCCTTGTTACAGCTTGACGGCGTCAGCCGGCGCCGTAGCGGCCGGCTGGCCGTGGACGGGCTCTCGCTTTCCCTGGACCGGGGCCAGGTGCTGGGACTGCTCGGCGTCAACGGCGCGGGCAAGTCGACCACCCTGAACATGATCGCCGGGGCGCTGCTGCCCGATGGCGGCCGGATCCTCCTCGATGGCGAGGATTTCGCCGAACAGCCGGAGCTGGCCGCGCGAAAACTGGGCTGGTTGCCCGAAAGTGCGCCGATATGGCCCGAACTCACCGTCGGCGAACATCTTGTCGCCATCGGGCGCCTGCGCGGCCTTCGGGGCAGCGCCTTGCCGACGGCGGTCGCGGCCATCGTGGACCGGTTGCAATTGGGCGATCTCTACCGACGGCTGGCCGGCGTGCTCTCGCAGGGCCAGCGCCAGCGGCTCGGCCTGGCCTGTGCCCTGGTCCACCAGCCGCCCCTCATCATCCTGGACGAACCGGCCAATGCACTCGACCCGGTCCAGGTCGTTCAGCTCCGCGCCCTGATCCGCGAGCGCGCGGCCGCCGGCTGCGCCGTGATCCTGTCCACCCATGTGCTCGCCGAGGTCACCGCGGTATGCGACCGGGTGGCGATCCTGCATGAAGGCAAGCTGCGCCACGACGCACCCCTGCGCGGCGATGCCGATAGCGAAGCCATCGAAAAAACCTTCTTCGCGATCGCCACCGGGGTGACGGCATGAGCACCCTGGCCGTGATGCGCCTGGAATGGCGCCGCCTGACGGTCAAGCCGCTGGCCTGGACCCTGGCCGCGCTGACCGTGGCCTGGCTGGCCTGGACGTATTCGCTCTCGCTGGGCGGCTTCATGGCGATCCAGGTGAAACTGGCCGGGCAGCCCGACGCGCCTGGCTTTACCGACCTGGTCGCCATCCCCCACCTGGCGGAACTGGCCAAACTGGCCTTCCTGGTCGTGCCCCTGCTGACCATGTCCCTGCTCGCCAGTGACCGCCGCGCCGGGACCCTGCCCCTGCTGTTCGCCGCCGGCGTGCCGGCCTCGCGCATCGTCCTCGGTAAATACCTGGCGATCCTGGCCTGGCTGCTGCTGTGGTTGCTGCTCGCGCTGGCGATGCCGCTGATGCTGGCGACCTCGACCGAACTGGACTGGGGCAAGCTGGCCGCGGCCACCTTGGGGATTGCCCTGATGCTGGCCACCCTGGCCGCGATCGGCCTGGCCTGCTCGGCCTTCACCGCCCATGCGGCACTCGCCGCCGCCGCCGCGCTGATCGTCACGCTGGCGCTATGGACGGTGAACCGCGGTGCCGAAATGGCCGGCGTCCATGGCGGCTTCATCGACTGGCTGGCCTTGAGCTCCCATCTGCAGCCGATGCTGCGCGGGCTGGTGGGCACGAACGACATCGCCTGGTTTGTCCTGATCGCCGTGCTCGCCCTGCTCCTGGCCTCACGCCGGCTGGCGTCCGACCGGGAGCAACGCTGATGCGTCGCCTCGACCGCTGGTTCTTCGCGCTTGCCCTGATCGTCGCGGTCGGCTGCGTCGGCTTTCTCACCTCGCGCTACGCGCATGTCAGCGACTGGAGCGCCGGCGCGCGCGCCAGCCTGTCGCCGGCCAGCGAGGCCGTGCTGGCGAAGTTGCAGGGACCGGTCGAAATCGTCAGCTATGCCAGTCCCGGTGGCGACCTGCGCGAGAAGATCGCCGCGGCGCTTGAGCGCTATCGTCGCGCCAAGCCCGACCTCACGCTGCGCTTCGTCGATCCGACCACGGACCCGGCGGCGATGCGCGTGAAAGGCATCACCGTCGATGGCGCCCTGCTGATCCATTACCACGACCGCGAAACACGGGTCGACGACATGCTGGTCGAGCGCACCCTGACCAACGCACTCGAACGGCTCGCCCGCGGCGGCGAACGGATGGTCGCCTTCGTCAGCGGCGATGGCGAACGGCAGGCCGACGGCAAGGCCAATGCCGACATGGGTACCTTCGTGGGCCAGCTCGAAGCGCGCGGCCTGCGCGCGGTGCCGCTCAATTTCAGCCAGGTCACCGGCGTGCCCGAACATACCGACCTGGTGGTGCTGGCCAGCCCGCTGGCCACCTTGCCTGCCGGTGCCGTCCATGCGCTGGTCGATTATGTGCACGCCGGCGGCAACCTGCTATGGCTGACCGAGCCGGGTAACGAGGACTTCGGTACCGCGCCGCTGGCCGACGCGCTGGGCGTGCGGGTGCTGCCGGGTGTGCTGGTCGATGGCCAGGGCACGGCATTGGGCCTGGCCGATCCACGCATGCTCACCACCGGCGACTACCCGGTGCACGCGATCACCCGCGGTTTCCGCCTGACCACCCTGTTCCCGCAGACCGCGGCCCTGGCCCAGGTCAGCGAGCACGATTGGGCGGTCGTGCCCTTCCTGCGCAGCAGCACGCAGAGCTGGACCGCTTTCGGTGGCATCGACAACGACAAGCCGAGCACGGTCAAGTACGACGCGGCCGCCGGTGAACTGAAAGGACCGCTGGATTTCGGCTTCGCCCTGAATCGCCTGTCGCCGAGCCCCGACAAGAGCGAACAGCGCGCGGTCGTCATCGGCGATGGCGATTTCCTCTCCAACACCTATGTCGGCAACGGCGGCAACCGCGCGCTCGGCGAACGCGTCTTCGACTGGCTGCTCGGCGACGACGCCCTGGTCGACATGCCCTCGCGCGGCGCACCCGATCGCGTCGTGCATCTGACCCAGGCCATGCTCAACGCGAACACGCTGGGTTTCCTGATCGGCGTGCCGTTGATCCTGCTCGGCGTCGGGCTCGGCATCGCCTGGCGCCGGCGGAAACGCTGATGCGTCGCGCCGTCCGCCAGCGCCTGATGCTCGTCGCGATCGTACTCGCCCTCGGCGGCGCGGTCGGCTGGCAGGTCCACAGCGACAACCGCGAGGCGGGCGAACACCGCCTGCTGCCGCCAGCCAGAGCCGTCGACGACCTGCAAGTGGTTTTCCGTGGCGCCCCACCGCTGCACTTCGTCAAACGCGAAGGCCATTGGCACGATGCCTCGACGCAGGTCGCGGTCGACGACGGCTGGCTGGGCGAAATGGCCGCGCTCGGTGCCACGCCCGTTCGCGAGTGGCGCAGCGCCGGCGATTTCGACGCGGGCAAGATCGGACTTTCGCCGCCCGCGGCGGTGCTCACCCTCGACGGCCGGCGCGTCGAATACGGCGATCTCGCCGCGGTCGGCCAGCAGCGTTACGTCCGCGTCGATGATCGCGTCGGCTTTATCCCGGCCGGCGCGATGCCTCGTGCACCGCGCACGAAAAGCCTGTAGCGCTTGCAGGCAAGGCGGCCACGCCCCATCTTTGCCGCATGCCTGAACTTCCCGAAGTCGAAACGACCCGCCGCGGCATCGCCCCGCACCTGGAAGGCCGTCGCGTCGACGCGGTGACCCTGCGCCGCGCCGACCTGCGCTGGCCGATTCCCGCCGAGATCGCCGAACTGCTGCCCGGCCAGCGGATCGATTCGGTCGAACGTCGCGCCAAGTACCTGTTGCTGAACACCGCGATCGGCAGCGCCCTGCTGCACCTGGGCATGTCCGGCATGCTACGCGTGCTGCCCGGCGATACGCCGATCGGCAAGCACGACCACGTCGATCTGGTCATGGAATCCGGGCGCGTGCTGCGCTTCACCGATCCGCGGCGCTTCGGCTCGCTGTTATGGCAACCACTGGGCGAAACCCATGAACTGCTCGCGGCACTGGGCCCCGAGCCGCTCTCGGACGACTTCGACGGCGATGTGCTCTGGCACGCATCGCGCGGACGCAGCGCCGCGGTGAAGACCTTCCTGATGGACAACGCGGTCGTCGTCGGCGTCGGCAATATCTACGCCAGCGAAGCCCTGTTCGCCGCCGGCATCGACCCGCGCCGCAAGGCCGGTAGCGTGTCGCGGGCGCGATACGCGCGCCTGGCCGCCGAGGTCAAACGGATCCTCGCCTACGCCATCGAACGCGGCGGCACCACGCTACGCGACTTCCTCAACCCCGACGGTGCACCCGGATACTTCTTCCTGGAGCTGGCGGTGTACGGCCGCGCCGGCGAACCGTGCAAGACCTGCGGCACGCCCATCCGTTCGATCGTGCTGGGCCAGCGCGCATCGTTTTTCTGTCCGCGCTGCCAGAGCTGACTTCATGTGCTACTATGCATCGCAATTGCAACGCACGGAGTTGCCCATGAAAACCGCGACCATTCCCTCTCTTCGTGTCGATCCCGAACTTCGCCAGGCGGCGGAGAGCGTCCTGCATCAGGACGAAAGTCTGTCTTCATTCGTCGAGGCGTCGTTGCGCGCCAATATTGCCCATCGGCAAATGCAGAACGAATTCCTTGCCCGGGGACTGAAGTCGCTGGCCGAAGCGCGTCTGACCGGCGAATATTTCGACGCCGCTGAAGTGCATGCGCGATTGGAAAGCAAGCTGAAAGCCGCCAAGGCAGGCAAGAGCGGTCGTTGAGTTATCGCGTCCGCTATACAGCATCGGCCCTCGCCGATCTGGAAAGACTTTACGATTTTCTCGTCGCGCGAGACGTACATGCTGCGGAACGAGCCCTGGATGCGATCCGTAAAGCTGCACAGCTACTGGAGGCGTTTCCCTTTACCTGCAGAAAGATCGAGGACGGCGGTCCGTTCAAGCGCGAGCTCATCATTTCATTCGGCTCGTCAGGATATGTCGCCCTGTTTGAAATCGAAGACGATAGGACCGTCACGATCATCGCGCTGAGACATCAGCGCGAGGATGACTACTACTGACCGACTCAATCCGGCCAGCGCATCTCGACGTGGGAGTTATTGAAGCGGGGGTCTTCACGGTTGCCGTCGGTATGCACGGTCAGCCCGCCGGGAACGCCGTCGACTTCGACCACCTGGCCGTCCTCGAAATGCGCGCCGAGCGACTGCAGTTCGACCAGGCGTTCGGCGAGGGCGCCGGCGCGGTCGACTTCGCGGGTGGGGACGTGGATCAGGCTGATGTCGGGGCGACCGAACTTGCGCATGCCGCGGGTACGTACCCATGAATGGTTGGCGATCTCTTCGTCGCTGCAGAGGATCAGCACGTGGTTGCGCGGCGGCGCGCCGCCGGCAACCAGATAGTGCTCGCGCCATTCCTCGGCGGAGAACAGGCTGAGGATCTGCGGATCGACGATGGCCTGGGCGCCGACATCGGTCAGTGCCGCGACCACGCCGACCGTATCGCGCAGGTAGTCGAGCGCGGGGCCGTCGGGAATCAGGCCGCGAATGACCAGTACATGCGGTGCCGCCTTCGCCGCCGCATACGCCTCGGGGCTGTCTTCACGCAGCACTTCGCCGAGCGCGCCATTGAGCGGATAACCTTCCCACTTCGCCAGCACCACGTTCTGGTAGCGGTTCAGTTCGACGCCCTCGGGCAGACCGGGGCTGCCGTAACGGGCGGCGGGAATGGCCAGGTCCTCGGCGAACGAGCCGAACACGAAGAACAGCATCAGCGCGTCTTCGTCATTGGGCTGCCAGTACGGGCGGGGCCATTCGGCGGTCTGGATGTCGGTCATGGCGGATCCTTGTTGAAGTTATGAGGCTTCGCCGAGCGGCAGCACGGACTGCTGCAGCTCGATACGGCCTTCGCCGGCGGTAATCTTCTTGAATTCCGCCCGACTCACGGAGACATAGCGGTCGTTGCCGCCGATCTCAACCTGCGGCCCTTCGGTGACCGCGCGGCCATTGGCGTCCACGCGCACGACCATGGTCGCCTTGCGGCCGGTATGGCAGATCGTCTTGATCTCGTCCAGGTTGTCGGCCCAGGCCAGCAGATAGCGGCTGCCCTCGAACAGTTCGCCGCGAAAATCCGTGCGCAGGCCGTAGGCGAGCACAGGGATATTCAGCCGGTCGACCACGTCGGTGAGCTGCCAGACCTGCGACTTGCTCAGGAACTGGGCTTCGTCGACGAGCACGCAATGCAGCGGTCCGCGCGCGGCGATATCCGCCTCGACCAGGCCGAACAGGTCCTCAGCGGGGCCGAAGCGCATCGCCTGGGCCTTGAGCCCGATCCGCGAGGCCACCACGCCGTCGCCGTAGCGGTCGTCCAGCGCCGGGGTCAGGATCAGCGTGCGCATGCCGCGCTCGTGGTAGTTGTGCGCGCTCTGCAGCAAGGTGGTGGTCTTGCCGGCATTCATTGCCGAATAGTAGAAATAGAGCTTGGCCATGATGCAGCGTTCCCGACGTGACCCGACATGGTAACGCGATTGCAACAAGGCTTCCTGAGTGGCTGCTATCCCTCATCGTCATTCCGGCGCAGGCCGGAATCCAGTGGCAGCCACCGATCAGGCAAGACGGCAATCCGACACTGTCGCCACTGGATCCCGGCCTGCGCCGGGATGACGACCAGGTGAGGTCAGGCTTTGTCGAGCGGGGTTGTGCCGCCGGTGAACTGCGCCCTTGCCTGCCCCAGCCGGTATTTCCGCTCCGCATTCCAGCTCTTGAAGTCACGCAAAGCGCAAAACGCGTAGACCACGCGGAATACCTGCAGGCGTAGCCAGACCGGCCAGGAATCGAAGACGTCGCCGGCGAGCATCGAGATCACGCCCTGTTCGAGCTGGAAGGTGTTGCGCGGCTGGCGGAACATCTGCCGCATGACCGGGCCGTTGAAGCGGTAAATGAAGAACCCGAAGCGACTCATGCCGGCACGCTGGCGTTTTTCCAGCCGTCGTTGCAAACCGGCCTCACGTCGCGGCTCACGCAGGGCCTGGTCGACCACCTCGACCGCCTGCTCCGCGCCGCTCATGGCCAGGTAGACACCCGAGGAAAACACCGGATCGAGGAAGGCGAAGGCATCGCCGACCAGCACCCAGCCGGGACCTCCCATCGTCGTCGAATCGTAGGAATAGTTGCCGGTAACGCGGATCTCGTCGTCGATCAGGGTAGCGTTCGCCAGGCGTTTCCACAGCGCGGCATTGGCCTGCAGCGTTTCCATCAGGAAGGGCAGGCCGCGGCCCTTGCGCTGCTTCAGGTAATCCGGCCGGCAGACCGCGCCCACGCTCATGACGCCGTTGGGCAGCGGGATCATCCACATCCAGCCATGTTCGAAGTTGTAGATGCTGATATTCCCGGCATCCTCGCCGGCGCGGAATTCGGCGCCGCGGAAATGGCCGAAGATCGCCGCGCTCTGGTGTTCGGGATTGCGCTTCTTCAGCTTCTTCCTGCCGGACAGGAAGGCGTCGCGGCCACTGGCATCGACCACGTAACGTGCCTGCACGCGATAGCGACGACCATCGTCCGCGGCGACATCGATCCACGAGTCGCGCGGGCCGGCCTGCTCGACGGCGAGCACCTCGGAGCCCTCGCGGATATCCGCGCCGCATTCGCCCGCGTGGTCGAACAGCATCTTGTCGAAATCCTGGCGCCACACCTGGTAGGCATGCGGTGGGCTGTTGCCGATCGCCCGCGAGAAGGCATAGGTGTTGTAACCACGTTCGGCATCGGACTCGAAGTCGGCGCCGGGTTTGAACACGCCGAGCGCCCTGACCTTGTCCAGCACGCCGAGCCGCTCGAAAACCGGCAGGTTCATCGGCAGCAGCGATTCGCCGATATGGAAGCGCGGATGATGGGCCTTTTCCAGCGCGATCACCTTGTAGCCGCGCCGCGCCAGCAGGGCCGCCGCCGTACTGCCGGCCGGCCCCCCGCCAATCACCAGCACATCGCACTGTTCGTCCGTCCCCACGTCCGTCATCGCTTTCCCCCGGATACATCGACGCCGCCCGAGCGGCACATCCGCCG
Source organism: uncultured Gammaproteobacteria bacterium (assembly GCA_963847335.1). Lineage (GTDB taxonomy): Bacteria > Pseudomonadota > Gammaproteobacteria > Xanthomonadales > Rhodanobacteraceae > Luteibacter. The sequence goes on along the minus strand of CAWJZF010000006.1, from coordinate 263,222 downwards.
ATTATGACCAGCCACGGGCTCTGCTACCATCGCCGCTCGCGCCGCCGGCGCGCTTCGTTTCGACCTGCGACTCCACACCATGCTCAATCCGCAACAACACGCGGCGGTCGAATATTGCGACGGCCCGCTCCTCGTGCTCGCCGGCGCCGGCTCCGGCAAGACCCGCGTGATCACCGAGAAGATCGCGCATCTGATCGCACGCCGCCGCCTGGCGCCGGAAAAGATCGCCGCGATCACCTTCACCAACAAGGCCGCGAAGGAGATGCGCGAGCGTGTCGGCAAACTGATCTCCGAGGAGGCCGCCAAGGCCCTGACCGTGTGCACCTTCCATGCGCTTGGCCTGAAGTTCCTGCAGATCGAACACGAGCGCGCGGGCCTGCGCCGCGGTTTTTCCGTGCTGGACGCCGACGATAGCGGCAATATCGTCAAGGAGCTCTCGCCCAAGGGCGTGAAGCCTGAGGTGCTGAACGGCCTCCGCTCCCTGCTCGGCCGCGCCAAGAACGCCGGCCTGACCCCGGAAGAGGCCATGGCCGCCGCGCGCAGCCCGCGCGAAATCGAGGCAGCGACGATCTATGACCTGTACCAGCAGCGCCTGGCCGCCTTCAATGCGGTGGATTTCGATGACCTGATCCGCCTGCCGCTGCGCATCCTGGAAGCCGACGCCGACGCGCGCCTGGCCTGGCAGGAGCGCCTGCGCTACCTGTTGGTCGACGAATACCAGGACACCAACGACGCGCAGTACCGTCTGCTCAAGACGCTGACCGGCGAGCGCGGCCGGATTACCTGCGTCGGCGACGACGACCAGAGCATCTACGCCTGGCGCGGCGCGAATCCGGAGAACATCGACCAGCTCGGCCGCGACTGGCCGAACCTCAAGGTGATCAAGCTCGAGCAGAACTACCGCTGCGGCAAGCGCATCCTTCGCGCGGCGAACAAGCTGATCGCGAACAATCCGCACGCCCACGAGAAGAAGCTCTGGAGCGACCATCCCGAGGGGCCGCCGATCCGCGTGCTGGAGTGCAAGGACAACGAGCATGAGGCCGAGCGGATCGCCGCGATCGCCACCAGCCTGCAGGAAAAGTACAAGGACAAGGCGCGCTGGCACGATTTCGCCATCCTCTATCGCGGCAATTTCCAGGCGCGGCCACTGGAAAAGGCGCTACGCCTGGCCAAGGTGCCCTATCACCTGAGCGGCGCGCTGTCCTTCCTGGATCGCCAGGAAGTGAAGGACCTCCTGTGCTACCTGCGCCTGCTGGCCAACCCGACCGACGACGCTGCGTTCCTGCGCGTGGTCAACGTGCCCAAACGCGAGATCGGCGCGACCAGCCTGGAGAAACTCGGCCAGATGGCGCAGTCACGGCATACCTCGCTGCTCGATGCCGCGCGTAGCGACACCGTGCTGAAATCGCTGTCGCCGCGACCGGCCTCGGCACTGGCCTCGTTCACCCACCTGCTCGACGAATTGCGCAGCGCGGCGAACTACCAGCCCGCCGCCGAGCTGGTCGAGACCATCCTGCAACGCACCGGCTACGCCGCGCAGATCGCCGCGACCACGCCCGACCCGGCCACGCGGGAGCGCAAGCTCGGCAACCTGCGCGAACTGGCCGACTGGTTCCGCGCGATGCAGAAGGAAGGCAGCCGCGCCGGCGACCTTGCCGCCCAGCTCGCCCTGCTCAGCCATGCCGACCGCGACGACCCCGGCAATGCGATCCGCATGATGACCCTGCACTCAGCCAAGGGCCTGGAGTTCCGCTTCGTCTTCATCGTCGGCTGCGAAGACGGCACCCTGCCACACGAGGGTTCGCTGGACGAGGGTCGCCTGGATGAGGAGCGACGCCTGATGTACGTCGGCATCACCCGCGCCAAGGAATTGCTGACGCTGTCGTTCTCGGCGCGCACGCGCAAGTACGGCGAGGTGCTGTCGAACGAGCCCAGCCGCTTCCTGCAGGAACTGCCGCAGGAAGACCTGCACTGGGACGGCAAGGACCCGGAAGCCGATGCAGTGGTGGTACGCGAGACCGCGCAGTCGCATATGGCGAAGATCGCCGCGATGCTGGCAGGCAAGTAGGAGCGCCAGCCCTCAGATCAACCGCTCCGCCTCCAGCTCGCTCTTCAGCCATGCGTAATAGATCGGCGCCGCGATCAGCCCCGGCAATCCGAACGCCGCCTCGAACGCCAGCATCGCCACCAGCAATTCCCAGGTGCGCGCGCGGATCTGCGAGCCGACGATGCGGGCGTTGAGAAAATATTCCAGCTTGTGCACGACGATCATGAAAGCCAGCGCGGCCACGCCGACCCATAGCGACACGGACAACGCGACGATCGTGACCAGGGTATTGGAGATCAGGTTGCCGACCACCGGCAGCAGGCCGGTGAGGAAGGTGATCATGACCAGGGTCTTGGCCAGCGGCACCTCGATACCCCACATCGGCAGGGCCACCAGCAGGAAGGCCGCGGCCAGCGCCGTGTTGATCGCCGAGATCTTGATCTGCGCGGAGATGATGTTGTGGAAAGCCCTGGCCAGCCGGCGGCAGCGGGCGGACAACTCTTGCGCCAGCGGCCGCTCCGGCACGATGCCGCGCCCATGTTCCAGGGCGACGATCGCGCCGAGCACCAGGCCGATGACGATATGCGCGAACGCGCGTGCCGTGCCGGTGCCGGCCAGGCGCAGGCCGCCACCATGCTTCCTGGCGAAATCGACCGCGGCCACGCGCAGCTCGCTCACGCTGTCGGGGAGGTAGCCGTTGACGAACGCCGGCAATTGCTCGCGGGCCTTCTCGAGCACCGGCATCAGCTTCTCCCAGAACTCGCGGGTGTCGCCGACCTCGTGCCGGTAAAGGCTGATCGCCCCGGCGACGAGCAGGATGACCAGGGCGGCCACCACCGCGCTGATCACCGCGACCGCGATCAGTCGCGCGCGCTCGGGCACCCAGCGGCGCAGCCAGGGCGTCAGCACCTCGACGACCTCGTAGACCACCAGGCCGGCCAGCAAGGCCGACAACAGATGCAGCCAGAGGATGCCGAACAGGCCCACGACCGCCAGCAGGTAGGTGGCGTATCGCAAGTTGCGCTGGCTTTCTGTCGAGGTCTCCATCGGGTTACCTTCGAGGAGCGGGGATGAAGGTCAGATCAAGCGCTGTGCTTCCAGCTCACTCTTCAGGTAGGCGTAGTAGATCGGCGCGGCCACCAGGCCGGGCAGGCCGAACGCGGCTTCGAACACCAGCATCGCGATCAGCAGCTCCCAGGCCCGCGCGCGGATCTGGGTGCCGACGATGCGCGCGTTGAGGAAATACTCGAGCTTGTGGATGACGATCAGGAAGACCAGGGCGGCCACGCCGAGTCCCAGCGAGACCGACAGGCCGGCGATGGTGATCGCCGTGTTCGACAACAGATTGCCGATCACCGGCAGCAGGCCGACGACGAAGGTAACCACTACCAGGGTCTTGGCCAGCGGCATGTGGATGCCGAGCAGGGGCAGCACGCCGAGCAGGAAGATCGCGGTAAATGCCGTATTGATCGCCGAGATCTTGATCTGGGCGAAGACGATGTTATGGAAAGCCTCGGCCAGCCGCGCGCAACGCTGCGCGAGGGCCGTCGCGAACGGCCCGACCTGGTGCGCCGGGCGCGCGCGGCTCAGCGCGACGATCGCACCCAGCACCAGGCCGATCAGGATATGCACGAAGATCCGCGCCGCCTCCTTGCCGGCCAGCTGCAGTTCCACCGCATGGGTACGCATCCAGTCCATCGCGGTAATGCGCAGGTCGTCCACGCTGTCCGGCAGCCGGTCGACGATCGATACCGGCAACTGCTGGCGCGCGCGCTCCACCAGCGGCATCAGCTTGTTCTGCCACAGATCCATCGGGTCGCCGAGCTCGCTGCGGAAGAAGCTGATCGCACCGAGGATCAACAGGACCAGCAGGCCGACCACGATGATGCCGATGAGGGCCACGGCCAGCGCGCGGGCGCGGTCGCCGGAAATACGCCGCCCCCATAGCGGGACGACCGCCTGCACCAGTTCGTATACGAGCAAACCCGCCAGCAGTCCCGGCAAGAGCCGCAGGTACAGGATCAGCCACAGGCCAAGCGCGGCAGCGACATAACTGGCGATCAGGATCGCGCGCGGCGACGGCTTGGCGATGACATCCATGAGTGCATCCGTGACGTGGGTAAGGGCAGTCTGTCAGACCGCCGCGCCATCTTGCCAGACCCGTCGGTCAACTCCCTGTCGTAAACTTCGGCGATGCTCGCGCGCTCATCCGCGTTCCAAAGCCAGGGGTTTTCATGTCGAAGCTATTGCCGGTCGCCCTTGCGACCACGTTGTTCCTCGCCGGCTGTGCCGCCAGCACCACGCACCAGCCGACCGCGACGGCCCCCGCCGCGCCGGTTGCGGTTGCCGCGCCGACCGGCCCGGCCGCCGACGACAACCTCAATGCCGTGGCCTGGAGCCAGAACGCGATCGAGCACGACCTGATCTACCAGCAGGCCTTCCGCGACGCACGGGAACGGCTGCTGGCGGCGAAGAAGGATCCGCATTGGGATGCCCTGGCCAAGGAAGACCGCGACGCGGCGCCTGACCTCAAGGGCCTGAAGCCCGCTGTGGTCCTCGATATCGACGAGACCGCCCTGGACAACTCGCCCTACCAGGCGCGCCTGATCCGCAGCGGTGGCGAATTCAACGAGGCCGAGTGGGCTGCCTGGTGCAAGGAAGCCATCGCCAAACCGATGCCCGGCGCCCTGGCGTTCGCCCGCTTCGCCGCCGATCACGGCATTGCCGTGATCTATATTTCCAACCGCGCCAAGGACCTGGATGCGCCGACCCTGGACAACCTGCGCAAGGCCGGCTTTCCGGTCGCCGGGCCGGAGGCCTTCCTGGGCCTCGGCACCTTCGTCCAGGGTTGCGAGCAGGTCGGCACGGAAAAGGGATGCCGGCGCCAGCTGGTCGCGAGCAAGTACCGCGTGTTGATGCAGTTCGGCGACCAGATCGGCGACTTCGTCAGCGTCCTGGCCAATACCGCCGATGGCCGCCAGAAGGTCATGGCGCCGTATGGCGACTGGATCGGCGAGCGCTGGTTCGTGCTGCCCAATGCCACCTATGGTTCCTGGGAATCGGCGTTGTACGACAACGATCACGATCTTTCCCGCGAGGAACGGCGCGCGAAGAAGATCGAATCGCTTCGTTCAAAGTAATAAAATCAATAAGTTACTTATGTAAATATAATGTGTTGCCTTAAGTTGGCTGGGCAATTATGATCTCGCTCGCCGAAACCCGCCAACCCTAAAGTACGCGGGCAAGGGCATTTCCCTTTCTGGCTTCGGGCCGGACGACCCCACGAGACCTTGAGTCCGTGGGGTTTTTCTTTACCAGCCCGAGCTTATATTGAGCGCCCCTGTCGAGCGCCCCGCGCCGCCCCCATGAGATCGTCCATGCGCCGTACCCGATTCCGCTTGCTATGGCTGCTTGCGCTCGGCGCGGCGCTGCTCGCCGGTTGCGGCAAGAAACATGAGGCGCCGACCGATACGGCCGGATCGCCGGAGGACGCCGCCCTGGCCTTGCTGCCTCCACTGCACGAAGGCCGGTTCGCCGACTTCTGGAAACAGGCGCTACCTCCCGCCGATTACCAGCATCTGCGCCAGGACTGGACCCGCCTGGATCCGGAAGACAGCCCGGTGACCGACGAGGATCGCGCGAAATTCGCCGACGCCATGCATCAGCTCACCGAGCCGGACGCCGAGAAAAAACTCTTCGCCGGGATCCGGCCCAGGCTGCTTCAGTACGACAAGGAATACCGGGACCAGATGCCGCTGATGGCCGGCATCTTCCAGTCGATGGCGCTGACCGCGATCGACCAGACGAAGGAGCTCACCCATGTCGAAAAGCAGCAGGTGCGCGACATCCTCGCGGTGGTCGCCACCTGGGTCCAGCAGGTCCCCTGGGGCGACCAGGACAAGGCGCGGCAGGCCATCGCCGCGCTCACCGATACCGCGCGATCCCTGCAGCCGGGTACGCTCGACCAGCTGCGGGCACTGGATTTCGATGCCAGCCTGGCCAAATACGGCATAGCATGGGGCGGGCTGAAGCGACTGCTCGCCGTTTATGGCCTGTCGCTGGACCAGAGCTTCAACTCGGCGACGGTGGAGACCCTGGAAGCCAGCGACAGCAGCGCCCACCTGCGCATCCACTATGTCCTGCTCGGCACGCGACTGGCCACCGAGGTCACCATGATCAAGCTGGACGGGCACTGGTACGACAACGACCTGATTAGCCGCGTCCGCGCCGCGCATGGCCGGCTGTTGCCGCCACCGGCGCCGGTTCCGGCATCCAGCGCCGCCCAGCCGACCGGTTCACCGGTGGCGACGGCCGGTTCGACCGCCCGCTGACTTACAATGGCCCGATGCCGGATACCTCTATGAGCGCGGACCTGCCCGCCAATCGCACGCGCATCCCCTGGTGGTTCAACCTGCTGGGGCGCCTGCTCGAACCCTGGGTCAGGATCAAGCGCGATCCCGCCGAACCGGCGACCCTGCTCGCCGGCGATGTGCCGGTCTGCTACGTGATCGAGCGGGATGGCATTTCCGACGCACTGATCCTCGAGCGTGCCTGCCGCGAGGCCGGCCTGCCCAGCCCGCTGCAGGCGCTGAATGTCGTCGGTCGCCGTCGCCGTGCGATGTTCGCGCTGTCGCGCCGCGAGGGCGGCATCATCGGCCGCACCCCGTCGCGCCTGCCCAAGGAGCCGCTTGGCCAGTTGATCCGTACCCTCGAGGCCGACGCCGGAGCGCGATGTCCAGGTCGTGCCGGTGTCGATCTATGTCGGTCGCGCGCCGAACCGCGAAAGCGGCTGGTTCAGCGTGCTGTTCGCCGAGAACTGGCTGGTCGTCGGCCGCTTCCGGCGCATGCTCGCCCTGCTGCTGAACGGCCGCGACACCGTCGTGCATTTCTCCGCGCCCGTCTCCTTGCGCAAGGTGATCGACGAATCGCACGGGCTGACCCAGGAGAGGCTCACGCGCAAGATCGCGCGCGTGCTGCGCACCCATTTCCGCCGCATCCGCGCCGCGGTGATCGGGCCGGATCTTTCGCACCGGCGCACCGTGGTCGATGCGGTGCTCAACGCCGAGCCGGTACGCGAGGCGATCGCCGCGCAGGCGAAGAAGGAAAACATCTCCTACGCCAAGGCCTGGCGCAAAGCCCAGGGGCTTGCCGTGGAAATCGCGGCCGATTATTCGCATCCGGTCGTGCGCTCGACCTCGTTCGTGCTGTCGAACTTCTGGAACAAGCTGTACGACGGCATCGCCATGCACCACTTCGACAAGGCCCGCGCCGCGGCGCCCGGGCATGAAGTGGTTTATGTGCCCTGCCATCGCAGCCATGCCGATTACCTGCTGCTGTCCTATCAGTTGCACATGTCCGGCGTGGTGCCGCCGCATATCGCCGCCGGCGTGAACCTCAACCTGCCGGTGATCGGGCCGATCCTGCGCCGCGGCGGCGCCTTCTTCCTGCGTCGCAGCTTCAAGGGCAATGCGCTGTACTCGGTGGTGTTCAACGAATACCTGGCCCAGCTGGTCGACCGCGGCGTACCGCTGGAATACTTCATCGAAGGCGGGCGTTCGCGCACCGGGCGCCTGCTGGCGCCGCGTGCCGGCATGCTGGCGATGACCGTGCGCGCCTTCCTGCGCGCGCCGCGCCGGTCGGTATTGTTCCAGCCGGTCTATATCGGCTACGAAAAACTGATGGAAGGCTCCTCGTACGCCGGCGAGCTGTCGGGCAAGCCGAAGGAAAAGGAATCCCTGCTCGGCCTGTTGCGCGGCCTCAAAGTACTGCGCCAGCGCTACGGCCATGTCACCCTGAATTTCGGCGAGCCGATCGAGCTGAACCCGATGCTCGATGCCGTCGCGCCCGACTGGCGCAACTTCAGCGGCAAGGCCGACGCCAAGCCCGAGTGGCTGAACGGCGCGGTCGACGACCTCGCCGAACGCATCCAGATCAATATCAACCGCGCCGCCGACGTCAATCCGATCAACCTGCTCGCCCTCGCCCTGCTGGCGACGCCGAAGCATGCGATGGCCGAGAACGACCTGATCGCGCAGCTGGACCTGACCAAGGCGCTGATGACGGAGCTGCCGTACTCCGACCGCGTCACGGTCACGCCGATGAACCCGCCTGGCATCGTCGCCTATGGCGAGCAGATGGGCTGGATCCGTCGCGTCCGCCATCCGCTCGGCGACGTGCTGGTCGCCGAGGGCGAGCAGGCGGTGCTGCTTTCGTATTTCCGCAACAACGTGCTGCATCTGAACGCCACGGCGGCGTGGGTGGCCTGCTGTTTCCTCAACAATCGCCGGATGTCGCGCGCCTCGGTGCTGCGCCTGGGCCGGATCATCTACCCGTTCATCCAGAGCGAGCTCTTCCTGCCCTGGGACGAGGACGGCTTCGGCGACCAGTTGCAGGAGACCATCGACTTCTTCGTGCGTCGTGGCCTGCTCGAATCCAGCGGCGAAGGCCGCCTGCTCGAACGCGGGCCCGGCCAGGACGACGGCGCTTATCAATTGCGCGTGATCGCGCGCAGCATGCTGCAGGCGTTCGAGCGCTACTACATCGCGATTGCCGCGCTGGTGAAGAACGGCCCGCATACGCTGACCGCCGGCGAGCTGGAAAACGCCTGCACGCTGACCGCGCAACGCCTGAGCCTGCTCAACGAATTGTCCGCGCCGGAGTTCTTCGACAAGGCGCTGTTCCGCGGCTTCATCCAGAAGCTGCGCGAACGCCGCGTGGTCTGGACCGACCCGGAAGGCAAGCTCGACTATGCCGAGGCACTCGAGGACATGGTCCGCGATGCCCGCATCATCCTGGCCCGCGAAGTGCGCCATTCGATCCTCAAGATCACCGGTGGCGGCGAATCCGACAAGGACCTGGATGCACGGCCGCCGACCGATCCGGGCGAGAACTCCAGCGAATCGTTGCACGACCGGCACGTGGCCGCTGAACACCAGAGCCACAAGCCATGATGTCTCCCACATCGCCCGCTTTGACAGGTAGCATCCGACCATGAGCCAAGATCCCAACGCCAAGACGCATTTCGGTTTCCGCGACGTACCCGTCGCCGAAAAACAGAAACTGGTCGGCCAGGTGTTCACCTCGGTGGCGCGCAGCTACGACCTGATGAACGACCTGATGTCCTTCGGCGTGCACCGGTTGTGGAAGCGCCACTTCGTCGCCGTCAGCGGCGTGCGTCGTGGCGACCGTGTGCTGGACCTGGCCGGCGGCACCGGCGATATCGCCGCCCTGCTCAAGCCCGTCGTCGGCGAGGAAGGCGAAGTGGTGGTCGGCGATATCAACGCCGCCATGCTCGGCGTCGGCCGCGACCGGCTCACCGACCGCGGCCTGGTCGGCGGCATCCGTTGGGCGCAGATGAATGCCGAGGCCCTGCCTTTCCCGGACAACAGCTTCGACGCCATCACCATCGCCTTCGGCCTGCGCAACGTCACCGACAAGGACACGGCGCTGGCCGATATGTGCCGGATCCTCAAGCCCGGCGGCCGCCTGCTGGTGCTGGAGTTCTCGCGCGTACAGAACGAAACCTTCAGCAAGCTCTACGACTTCCACTCCTTCAAGATCCTGCCGCGCCTGGGCAGCCTGTTCGCCGGCGACGCCGGCAGCTACCAGTACCTCGCCGAATCGATCCGCAAGCATCCCGACCAGGAAACCCTCAAGGGCATGATGCAGCGCGCCGGCTTCGGCCACGTCGAAGTACGCAACCTGACCAACGGCATCGTCGCGATCCATCGCGGGTACAAGCTCTAGCGAAGGAATGCGCGAATCCTGAAAGTTTTCGCGGCGCCATCGAGGCATGATCCGGATCCCATCCATGGAAAGGATAATCGTATGTTGTCAGGCATTACCCCGCCCAGTACCGACACGCAAACAAAGATTTCCGTGCTGGACAAGGTGAAAAGCGCCGTTTCCGGCATGCCCGGCAAACTGCGCGACATCTTCAATACGATGATCCCCGGACGCACCGGAAGTTTCACTCTTCCGAAGTCGTGGAGCCCCCAATCTTCCTTTGCATCATCCATGGCGGGAGCCTTCTCGACCCGTGGCTCCGTCGCCGGTACCGGGCCAGGGAAGCATGCGGTCCAGCATCCGATCTCGCTCTTCAGCGGGCGAACCAGTCCCGCTCCCGACGCTTCTGAAAGTGCCAGTTGGTTGTATGGCGAAGGCCTTCGCCATATCGCGACGCCTGTCAGCGTCAAGGATGTCCCCAGTCCCTGGAAGATGAGCCAGGACGAGATCGCGCGAAGCGATGCACCGCATGTACTCGAAGACTTGCCATCCCACGGAAACCGCTCACCTGCGGACTTCGGCATGCCCAGGGGCCGGCTGATTCCGAGGATTTCGCAGGATTCGCAGAGCCGAAGCAGCGTGAGCAGCAACACGGCGAGTCTTTCCGAGTTCGACTTTCTGGATGCAATGAGCGAGAGCTCGAAGGCGTAAGCCGCCGGCAAATCCGATGTCATCGCTCTGCCGCGCAGAGCGGGTATGTTCGGCAGCCACGCCTCGTTATGCTTGGCTGCCGTTTCCGCCCTCTCCCCGCGACGTTCATGACCGACAAAACCTTCGACGAGCCGCAGAAAGCCGCGGCCGACCTTCCCCTCGATCCTTCCCGTCGTCGCCTGCTTGGCGGCATGGCCGTGGCCGGTGTGGCGCTGGCCGTTGGCGGTTGCCAGCCGACGGATTCCGGCGCGCCGCGCACCGGCGCCCAGGCCAATGCGCCGGCCGACCTGGACCATGCGCTACAGGAGCGGATCCAGAACGTGGTGGTGATCTACGCGGAGAACCGCAGCTTCAACAACCTGTTCCCGGATTTCCCGGGGCTGGAGAAGCCGCTCGCCGCCCTGGGGCCGGACGATTACCGCCAGCTCGACCGCGACGGCAAGCCGTTCGATACCTTGCCGCCGATCTGGAACGGCATGGTTCCGCACGAGCAGGTGGTGAACCATCGCTCGTACAAGATCGCCGAGAAGGACATCGTCGGCCTGCCGAACAAGCCGTTCGCCTTGCATGCACCCGATGGCGAGCCCCTGCCGCAGGGCGTGATCACGCGCGACCTGATCCACGCTTTCTACCAGAACCAGCTGCAGATCAATGGCGGCAAGAACGACGGTTTCGTCGCCTGGGGCGACACCGGCGCGATGGTAATGGGCTACTACGGCGACGCGCCGGTGAACCTGCGCCTGTGGCAGATCGCGCGTCAGTACACCTTGTGCGACAACTTCTTCATGGGCGCCTTCGGCGGCTCCTTCCTCAACCACCAGTACCTGGTCGCCGCGCAGCCGCCGTACTGGCCGGATGCCGACAAGGGGCCGGGCCTGGCGCAGATCGCCGTACTGGAGAGCGACGATCCGACCGACCACCGGCTGAAGCTCGACGACAAGTCGCCGGCCAGCGCGATGGACGGCAAGCCGCAGTTCTATACACGCGGTACGGTCACGCCCGATTTCTGGGCGGTGAACACCATGGGTCCGCCGTATATGCCGGCGCTGAATACCGACCCCCGGCACCCGGAACTGGCCGATCCGACCAGCCCCAACACCTTGCCCGCGCAGGTGCACAAACACATCGGCGACATGCTCAGCGCCAGGGGTATCGACTGGGCCTGGTATGCCGGTGGCTGGCAGCTCGCACTGGACGGCCGTGGCGACGGCGGCGAGAACGAGTTTCCGCAGATGCCGAACTTCCAGGTGCATCACCAGCCGTTCAATTATTTCGCCAGCCTGGCTCCCGGCACGCAGGCGCGCACGCAGCATCTGCGCGACGGCGGTTACGGCGAGACCTCACGCAGTAACCGCTTCCTCGCCGATATCGAAGCCGGCAAGTTGCCGCCGGTGGCGTTCTACAAGCCACAGGGCAACCTGAATATGCATGCCGGCTATTCGGATGTCGAAACCGGCGACCGGCATATCGCGCAGATCGTCGATGCGCTGCAGAAGAGCCCGCAGTGGCAGAACATGCTGGTGGTTATCACGGTCGACGAGAACGGCGGCTGGTGGGACCACGTGGCGCCGCCGAAGGCCGATCGCTGGGGTCCGGGCTCGCGGGTGCCCACGCTGATCGTCTCGCCGTATGCGAAGAAAGGCCATGTCGACCATACGGTTTACGACACCGGCTCGATCGCGCGCTTTATCACCCGCCGCTTCGGCCTGGAAAAGCTGCCCGGGCTGGCCCTGCGCGAGAAGGCGATGCAGGAGGCCTCCGGGGTGATGCCCGGGGACCTGACTGCGGCGCTGCAGTTCGGGGCCTGACCCGACGCCACGCCACTGGCTCCGGCCTGCGCCGGAGCGACGGTGAGGGGTGTGACCGAAGTGGGACCCGGCTACCTCATCGTCGTACCGGCGTAGGCCGGTACCCAGTGGCGACCCATGGTGGTTTTCGCGAAGTATCCCGTCTCCCCCCCCCCGGCCCGTTCGCCCGCTGGGGTGGCGGTGGCATACTCGCGGTTTGCCGCCCCACGGAGTTCCCCGCTCATGCGTCTGTTGCCCGTCCTCGCGCTTGGGGCGTTCGCCCTGCCGCTTTCCGCCTATGCCGCCGACCCGCATTCCTATGCCGAGCCGTCGGTGGTCCGGGTCACCCACCTGAACCTGGACCTGAAGGTCGATTTCGCGCACAAGCAGCTCGATGGCCAGGCGACGCTGAAGCTGGACTGGAAGAACGGCACGGCGCAGGACCTGGTCCTGGATACCCGCGACCTGAAGATCGCCAGCATCGAGGCGGTCGACGGCGACGGCAAGACCAGCCCGCTGAAGTACGCGCTGGCCGCGCGCGACAAGGAGCTGGGCAGCAAGCTGACCATCCAGGCGCCGAAGCATCCGGCCGCCGTGCGTATCGTCTACACCACGGTCCCCGAGGCCTCCGGCCTGCAGTGGTTGACCCCGGCGCAGACCGCCGACAAGAAGCAGCCGCTGATGTTCTCGCAGTCCGAGTCGATCCACGCGCGTTCGTGGGTACCGCTGCAGGATTCGCCGGCCATCCGCTTCACCTATGACGCGCATGTCACGGCGCCGAAGGACGTGCGTGTCGTGATGAGCGCGCTGAACGATGCGAAGCATCCGCTGGACGGCGATTTCCGCTTCTCGCAGACCCATCCGATTCCCTCCTACCTGCTCGCCATCGCCGCCGGCGACATCGCCGTGCGCGAGACCGGCCCGCGCAGCGCGGTGTATGCCGAGCCGAGCGTGGTCGACAAAGCCGCGCACGAGTTCGAGGACACCGAGAAGCTGATCGCGACCACCGAGAAGCTCTACGGCCCCTATGCCTGGGGCCGCTACGACCTGCTCGTCCTGCCGCCGTCGTTCCCGTTCGGCGGCATGGAAAACCCGAACATGACCTTCGCCACGCCGACCGTGCTGGTGGGCGACAAGAGCCTGGTCTCGCTGGTCTCCCATGAACTGGCGCATTCCTGGTCGGGCAACCTGGTGACCAGCGCTGCCTGGCGCGACATCTGGCTCAACGAAGGCTTCACCACCTACGTGCAGGGCCGGATCACCGAGGCCGTCTATGGCAAGGCGCTGGCCGACGAGGAAGCACTGCTGTCCGCGCGCGGGCTGGAGAAAGGCCTCGCCGACATGCCGACGAATTCCCAGAAGCTCGCGCCCGATCCGCATGGCGTCGGCGCCGACGATTCGCTTTCCGATGTCGCCTATTCCAAAGGCTCGTGGTTCCTGCGTACGCTCGAGGCACGCTTCGGCCGCGAGAACTTCGACAACTACCTGCGTGGCTACTTCGACCACTTCGCCTTCCAGAGCATCGACACCGAAACGATGCTGGCGTACATGAAGACCAACCTGCTCGACAGGTATCCGGGCAAGATGAGCGAGGCCGAGGTCAAGGAATGGGTCTACGGCGCGGGTGTGCCGAAGAACGCGCCGCTGCCCACATCGCCGCGCTTCGACAACATCGACAAGCAGCGCGACGCCTTCCTCGCCGGCGCGCTGACCGCCGGCAAGCTCGACGCGAAGGGCTGGAACACGCAGGAATGGATGTACTTCCTCGACCGCCTGCCCGACGTCACCGCGCTGGCGAAGATCAGGGAAATCGATGCCGCCTGGCACCTGACCGGCACGCCCAACGCCGAGATCGGCATGCGCTGGTACAGCCATGCGATCGCTGCCGGCGACAAGGACGTATGGACGGCCGCAGGTGAACACATGCAGCGCATCGGACGCATGTACCTGACCACCCCGGTCTACCGCGCCTTCGCCAAAACACCCGAAGGCCTCACCTATGCCGAAGGCATCTATGCCAAGGCGAAACCCGGCTACCACCCGCTGACCCAGCAAGCCATCGAAGGCATCTTCGCCAAGGCGAAGAAAGCCCCGGCGCAGAAGTAAGCCTGTCGTCCCGATCCAGAGAGTTGTGTCCCATGGCAAAAACCATCGTAAAGCCCGTCGTAAAGCCGGACCCGCGCCCCTTGTGGAAACGCATGTTGCTGCGGCGCCTGAAATTCCTGGTCATCGTCGCGGTCGTCCTCGGCGTCGGCTTCGGCGGCACCTATCTGTTCGCGCCGCAGCTGCTGCTGCGCGGCGACTACCTGCGCAAGGCGATGTCGGCGCACCTGGAGAAACAGCACATCCGCGCCGGCGATACCGACTGGGTGTACTACGAAGGCGGCCAGGGCCCGACCATGGTCCTGCTGCACGGTTATGCCGCGGACAAGGAAGTCTGGCTGGATGCCGCCAAGGACCTCACCACCCACTTCCACGTCATCATTCCCGACCTGCCCGGCTGGGGTGAATCCTCGCGTGTCGACGGCGGCAACTACAATGTCGACGCCCAGGTCGAACGCCTCGACGCCTTCATGACCGCGATGAACCTGCGCGGCGTCATGCTGGTCGGCCATTCGATGGGCGGCGCGATCGCCGGCGCGTATGCCGCCGATCATCCGCAGCGTGTCGCCAGCCTTGCACTGGTCGATTCGCTGGGCCTGAAGTTCAAGGAAAACGACTTCGTGCGGGAAGCCTTATCCGGCAAGAATCCGTTTATCTTCGACGACCGCGCCGGGTTCGAACGCAGCGAAGCGCTGGCCTTCCTGCACCCGCAGCAACTGCCCGGTCGCATCGTCGATGCCTTCGTCGACGAGAACAAGGCGAACCGCGATTTCCTCAATCGCACGTTCGAACAACTGCGCGATCCCTCGCAGTCGCTCGCCCTGGAAGCACGCGTGGGCAAGTTGACGATGCCGGTGCTCGGGTTGTGGTGCCACGACGACAAGATCATCGACGTCTCGGCGTTGGACACGTTGCGCAACGGCCTTACCGCCTCGCCGGCGATCGCCTCGACCATCCTCAACGGCTGCAACCACATGCCGATGATGGAGCGTCCGAAGGAGACCGCGCAGATCCTGACGGGGTTCGCGATCGCGCATTGAGGCAGGCGGGCCCATCGGCGCGAAGCTTCGTCGGGCTCGCCCTCATCCGCCCTGCGGGCACCTTCTCCCTCCGGGCGAAGGGAAGCGTTGCAGCTTGTCTCCCTCGCCCGGAGGGAGAGGGTTGGGGTGAGGGGGAGCCTACGGAGCGAGCCCTTCAGTCAGCAACGTCGGCGACCAGCCGGTCGAGTTCCGCCTTGAGCATGCTGCCGTTCGAGCGCAGCCAGTCGCGCTGTTCGCGCCAGTCCGGGTAGATCGCCTCGACCCAGCCCCAGAACTTCGGCGAGTGGTTGCGCACTTTCAGGTGGCACAGCTCGTGCGCCAGCACGTAGCGCAATGCGGCGGGCGGTGCGAGGGCCAGCGCGAGGTCCAGGTTGATGCGGTCGCGGGTGTCCAGGCTGCCCCACAGGCTCTTCAGCGGGCGGATGCGCAGGCCGGTCGGCGCCGCGTTGATCTGCGGCACGTAGCCGGCCAGCCAGCGTGAGACATCGCGGCGGATCTGTGCCTCGAGAAACGAGGCCAGCAGGCCGCGGGCGACGGGCAGGGCACGGGTGGCCGGGCGCGGCAGGATCAGGTTCACGCCGCCGGCATGATGCTCGACGCGGGGATACGGGCCTTCGGCCCAGTCCAGTGTCGCCAGCTCGCCGCGCAGCGGAAAGGTCGCCGGCTGGCCAACCCGCAGTTGCGGCAGCGGCTTGGTGTCCAGGTTCAGTTCGTCGAGCTTGCGTTCGAGCCAGTCGGCGTGATGGCGCAGGAAGGCGCTGACCTGCGACATATGGGTGCCGTTGGGATAGGTCAGGCGGGCGCCCTTGGGGGTGACGGTCAGGCGCAGGCGACGCGCGCGCGGGTGGGCCGACTTCAGCACCCGTATGGTGCCGGTGGCCGTGGCCAGTTCCAGCCAATCGTCCTGC
Organism: uncultured Gammaproteobacteria bacterium; assembly: GCA_963847335.1. Lineage (GTDB taxonomy): Bacteria > Pseudomonadota > Gammaproteobacteria > Xanthomonadales > Rhodanobacteraceae > Luteibacter. Next base: position 246,901 of record CAWJZF010000006.1, on the reverse strand, counting down.
TCGTACGTCATTGCGTGCCCTGCCGCCTGTCGACTCCAGCAAACATCCCACACACACGTCTCAGCCCCTGAGAGCCGCTCCCGTTACTCCGGGCGAGGCAGCTTGAACCACTCCTCCAGCTTGCCGAGCAGGCGCTCGAACTCCAGGCCCATCAGGGCGAAGTTCGCATCCATCTCGGCGGCGGCCGATTCGTGGCTGTCGCCCATTCCGTCCAGAACCACGTCCAGAAAGCGCAGTTTACGCAGGATCAGGTCCTCGCCGAGGACGAAGCTGATGCGGTCGTCGAAGACCAGCCCGAGCTGGAAAACCTGCTTCCCATTGCGCAAATGCTCCCGGATCTCCTCGGTTTCAAGGTCCTGGCGACGGCAGCGGGCGATGGCGCCCGTGGCGGTGGCCGGATCGCGCAATTCGCACTCGTCGCCGAGACTCAGGCCCGCCGGCAGATCGCCGGAGGTCACCCAGTCGGTCATCAGCGTCCGCGGCGATTCCTCGGGCGCCAGGGGTACCGCCGGGAAGCTGCCCAGGGCCTCGCGGACCTGGGTCAACGTATTCTCAGCCGACTTGCGACTGGACGTATCCAGCACCAGCCAACCATTTTTCTTGTCCGCGTAGGCCGACATCCTGGAGGTACGGACAAAGGCGCGTGGCAGCAACTCGTTGAGGACGTCGTCCTTCATCCGCTTGCGCTCGCGGCCGCCGATCTTGCGGGCCTCTTCCTCGACGATTTTCTGGATTCGACGTGACAATTCGTCGTTGATCACCGCCGTCGGCAGTAATTTGTCCTCGCCGCCCACGGTGAGCAGGGTATTGGCGGACGACGTTATGGGTCAGCGCCTCCTCGCTGCGGCCCAGCGGCGAGACGAAACCACGGGTAGCCATCTCCATCGGCCCGACCGGGCGCAGGCGGTGTTCGGCGAGGGCATCGTCGAGGCGTTCGAGATCGGCGGAAACGGTGGCGGAAAAACGGAACAGGGTCAGGTTGCGAAAGAACATGCAGTCACTCGATGAAAGGAAGGTCGACAGCAAGGCGCGACGCGCCCCGCCCGTGTGAGGTGACGGTCAGGCGACCCTGGCGATGGCCTCGGCCACCGCATCGATATTGTTGCCGTTGAGCGCGGCCACGCAGATGCGGCCGGTGCCCACCGCATACACGCCGAACTCGCTGCGCAGGCGCTCGACCTGCACCGGCGAGAGGCCCGAGTAGGAGAACATCCCGCGCTGGCGCGTGATGAAGCCGAAGTCGCCTTCGACGCCGTGCGCGCCGAGCCGCTCCACCAGCGCATGACGCATCGCACGGATACGGTCGCGCATCTCGCCCAGCTCCTGCTCCCACATCGCGCGCAGCTCGGCATGGTTCAGCACGGCCGAAACGATCGAGGCGCCGTGCGTCGGCGGGTTGGAATAGTTGGTGCGGATGACCCGCTTGAGCTGCGACTGCACGCGCAGCGCTTCGTCGTGGCTGGCGGTGACCACCGACAGCGCGCCGACGCGCTCGCCGTACAGCGAGAACGACTTGGAGAACGAACTGGCGACGAAGAACGGCAGGCCGGCGTCGGCGAACAGGCGCACGGCCAGCGCATCGGCGTCGATACCGTCGCCGAATCCCTGGTAGGCGATGTCCAGGAAGGGCACCAGCTGGTGACGACGCACCGCGGCGATCACCCGCTTCCATGCGGCCTCGTCCAGGTCCACGCCGGTCGGGTTGTGGCAGCACGCATGCAGCACGACGATCGCACCCTTCGGCAGCGCGGCGAGGCCGCCGAGCATGCCCTCGAGATTCACGCCATGGCTGGCGGCATCGTAGTACGGGTAGTTGACCACCTCGAAACCAGCCGCCTCGAACAGCGCGCGATGGTTTTCCCAACTCGGGTTGCTGATCGCCACCGGCACATCGGGATTCAACTGCCTGAGGAAATCCGCGCCGATCTTCAGCGCGCCGGTACCGCCGAGCGCCTGCGCGGTAATCACGCGGCGCTCCGCCAGCAGCGGCGAGTCGATACCGAACAGCAACTGCTGCACGGCCTGGTCGTACAGCGCGATACCGTCGATCGGCAGGTAGCCGCGCGGCAAGGCCATTTCCACCCGGGCTTTCTCGGCCTGGCGCACGGCGCGCAGCAGCGGCACATGCCCGTTCTCGTCGTAGTACACGCCGACGCCGAGGTTCACCTTGTCCGTGCGCGGGTCCGCGCCAAAGGCTTCGTTGAGGCCGAGGATCGGATCGCGGGGCGCGAGTTCGACAGCGGAAAACAGGGTCATCGTAGCGTTCCAGTCAGTAAGGTGTTGGGCGTTCAGGCAGCCGGATCGTCCGCGCCGCCGGCCAGCCAGGCATGCGCGTCGGCCCGGGCGGCGCCATCGCGCGAACCCAGTCCGGCAAAATCGAAAAGCGCCCGATCGACCAGCTGCGAGGGCGCGACATTGCCGAGCGCGCGGAAAATCGTCTCGCTGCGGCCGGGATGGCTCTTTTCCCAATCGTCCAGCATGCGCTTGACCACCTTGCGCTGCAGGTTTTCCTGCGAGCCGCAGAGATTGCACGGAATGATCGGAAATTGTCGTGTTTCGGCATAGGCGGCGATGTCGTCCTCGCGGCAGTAGGCGAGTGGGCGAATCACCACATGGCGGCCGTCGTCGGACTGCAGCTTCGGTGGCATCGCCTTGAGGCTGCCCTGGTAGAACATGTTGAGGAAGAACGTGCCGAGGATATCGTCGCGGTGATGGCCCAGGGCAATCTTCGTGATGCCGTTCGCCGCTGCCCAGTTGTACAGCGCGCCGCGACGCATGCGCGAGCACAGGCTGCACATCGTCTTGCCCTGCGGGATCACCCGGGTGACGACGCTGTAGGTGTCCTGCTCGATGATATGAAAGGGGATCCCGCGCCCGCGCAGGTAATCGGGCAGTACATGCTCGGGGAAATCCGGCTGCTTCTGGTCGAGGTTGACCGCGATCAGCTCGAAGCGCACCGGCGCCTTTGCCTGCAGCGAGAGCAGCAGGTCGAGCATGCTGTAGGAATCCTTGCCGCCGGAGAGGCAGACCATCACCTTGTCGCCGTCCTCGATCATGCCGAAGTCGGCGATCGCCTGGCCGACCTGATGGCGCAGCCGCTTGGCCAGTTTTCCGGCTTCATAGCTCTGCTTGCGGTGGATTTCGGGCACGGCGGACATGATGGGCAACGACGAGTGGCGGCCTGCCATTGTACCGGGTACCCGGGGCCCCTTCCGGCGTTACAATCCCGGTTCTTTCCGCTGACCGGCGACCGGCCCATGCAGCCTCTGGATCCGATCGAGATTGCCCAGCGCCTGGCCGAGCTCAAGCTCGAACATCGCGACCTGGACGTGGCCATCCAGCACCTGGGCGACACGATCTCGCGGGACGAGCTGCAGCTGACCCGGCTGAAGAAGCGCAAGTTATTGTTGAAGGACGCCATTTCCCGCCTGGAAAGCCGGCTGATCCCCGACCTGGACGCCTGACCGCGATGCCGCCGCTGCGCGAAACCGTGCTCGAGAACGCCTACGCCCGGCTCGAACCGCTCGGCCTGGACCATGTGGATGCCCTGGAAGCGGCCGCCGCCGACGGCGAGCTGTGGAACCTCTGGTACACCTCGGTGCCGCCACCGGGCGAGGTCCGCACCTATGTCGAGGCCGCGCTACGTGGCAAGGCCGAGGGCCGCATGCTGCCCTTCGCCATCCGCGAGACCGGCAGCGGCCAGATCGTCGGCTGCACGCGTTACTACGACATCGTGCCCGATCCGTTCCGCGTCGCCATTGGCTACACCTGGTACGCCAGGCGCTGGCAGCGCAGCCATCTGAACACCGCTTGCAAGCAGTTGTTGCTGGCCTACGCCTTCGAAGGGCTCGGCGCGGTCGCCGTCGAATTCCATACCGACGCCTACAACCTCGATTCGCAGCGCGCGATCGAGCGGCTCGGCGCGAAGCGCGAAGGCGTCATCCGCTCGCACAAACGGCGCCCCGACGGCAGCCTGCGCGATACGGTCTGCTACAGCGTGATCGCCAGCGAATGGGCGGACGTCGATCGCTGGCTGAGCCTGCGCCTGATGCGGCTTGCAAGCACTAGATGAGCCTGGCCAGCCGGGCGATCGCCTCGTCGATCCGCCCGGCGCGGATCGTCCCGTAGCCGAAGGCGATCCCTTCGACGGCATGGCCGTCCACGGCGTATCGCGACAGGGATTCCAGGCCGATACCCGCGGCCCTGGCGCGTTCGACCACGGTGTCGGCCGATAGCGGCGGCGCCAGCAGCGCGGACAGGTGCAGGCCGGCGATCGACGGCACCGGGCTGCAGCGCTCGCCAAGATGCCTTCGCAAAGCGTCAAGCAGCACGGCCCGCCGTTCCGCATAGATCCCGCGCATCCGGCGCACATGTCGGGCAAGATGCCCGTCCCCGATAAAGCTGGCCAGGGTCGCCTGCGCCAGCACGGGCGAATGCCAGTCGGTCAGCTCGCGCGCCGCCACCAGGGCATCGCGCGCCCAGGCCGGCGCGACCACGAAACCCAGTCGCAGGGCCGGGAACAGGCTCTTGGAAAAGCTGCCGACATAGAACACCGATTCGCCGGCCGCGAGGGTCTGCAAGGCATCCAGCGGGCGTCCGCCGTAGCGGAATTCGGCGTCGTAGTCGTCCTCGACGATAACCGCCTCGTGCTTGCGCGCATACGCCAGCAGGGCAACCCGCCGTGCCGCCGACATCGCCGAGCCCAGTGGAAACTGGTGCGACGGGGTCACGCAGACGATATGCGTCCGCGGCGGCAGACGGTCGACGCGCAGGCCTTGCGCATCGACAGGGACGCCGACGATGCGCGCGCCCGCGGCGGCGAACGCCGCGCGCATGGGCGGATAGCCTGGGTCCTCGACCGCGACCACGGTCTTGCCCGGCGTGACCAGCACCCGCGCCAGCAGGTCGAACGCCTGCTGCGCGCCATTGGTGACCACGACATCGTCGGCCCGGCAGGACACGGCGCGCGCGAACGACACATGCCCGGCGATCGCCTGGCGCAATTCGGGCAAGCCCTGGGCGTCCGCGTACGCGGCCGGCAGTTTCGACAAGGAACGCAGCGCGCGACCGGAGAGCCGCTGCCAGACATCGAAGGGAAACCGTGACTGGTCCGGCAGGCCGAGCCGGAAGTCGAAGGCAAAGTCGTGATGGGCCGACGGTAACGGCGCCTTCGACCGATCCCGCCAGCCCGGCGCCACCGGCATCGACGCACCCCCCTGGCGTGGCGCCACGACATCGGCGACATAGGTGCCCGCGCCCGGCCGCGCGACCAGATAGCCTTCGCCCAGCAACAGGTCGTACAAGGCCACCGCCGTATTGCGCGACATGCCGAAGCTCGCCGCCAGCACCCGCGATGCCGGCAGGCGCAGCCCGGGTTTCAGCCGGCCATCCAGGATGGCCGCGCGCAGTTGCCGATGCAGGTCGCGCAGGAGATGCCGCGACCCTGGCGGCGGGACGTCGATCGCGATCTCGAAAACTGGATCCATGAATATCCCCGGATCTGGCTCTTCATGGATACCACATTTCCGGCGATGCTACGCGTACGCCACGAGGACCGACCATGATCGACCTGCACTACGCACCGACCCCGAACGGCCTGAAGGTCAAGCTCTTCCTCGAGGAAACCGGCCTGCCCTATCGGCTGCTGCCGGTCAGCCTGAGCGGCGGCGAGCAGTTCGCCCCGGACTTCCTCGCGATATCGCCGAACAACAAGATCCCCGCCATCGTCGACCATGCGCCTGCCGATGGCGGCGCGCCGGTGGCGATGTTCGAATCGGGGGCGATCCTGCTTTATCTGGCTGAAAAGACCGGCCGCTTCCTGCCGGCTGACCTGCGTGCGCGTGCGGAGGTAACGCAGTGGCTGTTCTGGCAAATGGCCGGACTGGGTCCGATGGCCGGGCAGAATGGTTTTTTCAACGTATACGCGCAGGAGAAGGTGCCGTATGCGATGGAGCGTTATATCAAGGAAACGGCGCGTCTGTACGGCGTGTTGAACCGGCGCCTGGAAGGTCGCGATTTCATCGCCGGCGAGTATTCGATCGCGGATATCGCGTGTTATCCGTGGATCGTGCCGCATGCGGCGCACGGGCAGGATCTGGGGGCTTTTCCGAATGTGCGCCGGTGGTTCGAGGCGATCTCGTCACGTGCCGCGGTCGTTCGCACGTATGACGGCGTGGCGGATGTGTATACCCGACCTGGCAAACCTGTCGCGAAAACCGGGTCATGACGTGCGGTTTTCGCGACTCAGTGAGCCTCTTGCGGATGCACCACGATCGTCGCCGTCATCCCCGCCGCCAGCACCACGCCCTCCGGCAAATGCTCCGTATCGATACGAATGCGCACCGGCACGCGCTGCGCCAGCCTCACCCAATTGAAGGTCGGGTTGACGTCGGCGAGCAGGTCCGAGCCGGTCGGGTTGTCGCTGTCGGTGATGCCGCGGGCAATGCTTTCCACGCTGCCCTTGAACTGGGCGCCGCCGCTCATCAGGCGGATATCGACCGGGTCGCCGACGCGCAGGTACGGCAGCTTGGTTTCCTCGAAATAGCCGTAAATCCAGTATGAATGGCTGTCGATCACCGCGAGCCTCGCGGCGCCCGATGCGGCGTAATCGCCGACGCGTACATCGAGATTGGTGACATAGCCGTCGACCGGCGAGCGGATCTCGGTGCGGATCAGGTTGAGCCGCGCGCTTTCCACCGCGACCTCGGCCTGCTGCACGGCGGCGGCGGCCTGTTCCTGGCTCGCTGTCGCCTGTTTCTGGCTGGCCTGCGACTGTTGCCAGCCGGCGCGCGCCGAATTCGCCGTCGCCACGGCATTGGCGCGTTCCTCGACGGATATCACATCGCCCTGGATCTTCAGTCGGCGCTCGGATTGCGCCTGCAGCATGTCGAAGTTCGCCTTGCGCTCGGCCGCGCCGGCGACCGCCGCGTTGATGTTGGCTCCCGCCGCCCGCGCGCTGGCTTCGGCCGCCGACAGGTTCGCCTCGGCCTGGGCGAGATCGTAGGTATAGCGCGCCTGGTCGATGGTGAAGAGCAGGTCGCCTTTTTTCACCGTCTGGTTGTCCTTCACCGCCACCGCGGTCACCAGTCCGGAGACATCCGGCGCGATACGCACCACTTCGGCGCGGACGCGGCCGTCGCGGGTCCACGGCGAGTACATGTAGTGCTTCCACAAAGCGCCCGCGATGACGATGGCGGCGACGAGCACCACGGCGGTGATCAGGAAGCGGATGAGCGAGGCGATTTTCATTGGGGTTGGCTCAGAACAGGAACAACGCGAGGACGCCGAAGACACAGACGAACAGCGAGAGGCGGAACAACGGTGGATGCCAGACCAGGCGATACAGGCCGAAGCGGCCGGCCAGCCAGTCGAGCAGCCAGAGCAGGAACAGCGAGGCAACGAAGAGCACGAACAGGCCGGGCACCAGCGCGTCGCCGATGGCAAGTTCACGGGGCATCGGCGATCTCCCTGGCGGCGGCGGAAACGGGCATGTAGTCGGCCAGCACGGACTCGCCGTCCAGGATGGCCATGCGAAGCAGATGCAGGTGATCGAGCACGTGGCCGGCGCGCGGCTCGTCGCCGACCGCGGCGATCGCGGCGATCGCGGTCGCGACCGTGTCGCGCGCCAGCAGGTAACGCGCCGGATCCGGGCGCTCGTAGAAGCGTGCCAGTGCCCCGATCGCGGCATCGACGTAGTGGTCGACGTTCTCCGGCAAGGCATGCGCGGCCAGGTCGTGGCGCAACTCGATCAGGGCGCGGCCGGTCTCGTGCACGGCCAGCGTCCAGGCGATCAGTGCACGCGAGTCATCGGTGCCCGGCGCGGTCTGCGCGACGATCTGGCTGAACAGGTCGTGGTTGATGCTCTCGAACCGCGCGCGCAATCCGGGCAGGGGCGCTTCGGCCGCCAGTGCGACCTGTGAGCGTAACCGCGCCAGCTGGCGCCGGCGCAGCCAGCGGCTGCCGATCGCCGGCGGCACCACGACGAAGGCGACAACGCTGGCGCCGACGCCGGCGAGCTGGGCGATCGCGTCGTTGATGAAGTGCGCCGGGTCGTAGACCATCGGATTGCGCAGGGCGAGAATGTAGACCAGGCCGAGCGCGCAGCCCAGGCCAAAGGTCGCCAGCTTCGGCCGCGCCATCAACAGCAGGCATGCGGCCATGAACGGCGCCACCCCGGCGACGAGCAGCGGATAGCCATCGAACCGTGTCAGCACGAAGAACTCGCAGACGAAGGCCATGCTCATGCCGGCCAGGTAGCCGAACATGACCGCGCCGGACTGCTGCCTGGGATTGGGCACGGTGGCGAAGAGGCCGGCGAATACCGTCGCCAGCAGCATCGCACTCGAGCCCAGCGGCCATGCGCTGGCGATCCAGAACGCGCCGAGCGCCAGCATGGTGAGCACCGTGCGCAACATCGCCTGGCCGGCACCGAGATAATCGTTGCCGCGCGCGAAACGCACACGCTCGGTCGAGCGCATCGTCAATGTCGGTGCCTGCATCGACGCGGCCGCGTCGACGTACTCGTACAGTTCGTCGGCGAAGCGCTCGAGCAAGGCGGCCCCGGTATCGAAGTCGCGCAAGTCCTGCGGATCGGCGAGCACGGCGCGCAGTTCGGCGGTGCGTCCGGCCATGCGTTCACGGCTGTCGGTCAGTCGCGGGCACAGCACGCGCGCCTTCGCGCCCGCTTCGATCGGCGCGTCGAGCGCTTCGCCAATCGGCCGGTACAAGGCGATCAGCGCATTGCGCGCGGCCGTTCGCCCGCCGCGCTCCAGCCGGTTGATCAGATGATGCAAGGACTGGAAGCTGGTCGAGGCAGCCATGAAGCGCTGGTTGAACAGGCTCAGGTGCCCGCTGCGCGCCCGCGCCTCGGCATCCTCGAAGACCACGGAACTGCGCAGGTCTTCGAGTGCCACCGCATCGCGCACGAAACGCAGGTGCGCCGCCTCCATCGCCGACCGCGGCAAGGCGCCGCCGGTGCTGCGCTGGATGAAGGTGATGAAGTTCGCGAACTGCTCGCGCGCGGTACGCCATAACACGTCGCGCATACGCACCGGAAACACGGTATCGCTGATCACGCCGGTGACCAGCAGGCCAAGCAGCACTTCGCTGATGCGTGCCACCGCGGAGTCGAAGACGCCGGGTGGATTGTCGATCGCCGGCAAGGCGACGATCGCCGCGGTATAGCCGGCAAGCACGAAGGCGTAGGATTTGAAATTGCGGTACAGCGTGGCGCCGCCCGCGCACAGGCCGACCCACAAAGCCATCGCGACCAGGAAGAGTTCGGCCTGCTGCGGAAACAGCGAAACAATTCCGATGCCTGCGACCGCGCCAGCCAGCGTGCCGAGCCCGCGATAGAAACTCTTCGCCAGCACCATCCCCGACTGCCGGTTGGCGACGATCACCGTGGTCAGCATCGCGGTGGAGGGTTGCGGCAAGGCCAGCCGCATCGCGATCCAGCCGGTGATGAAAAAGGCGAGCAACACCTTGACCACGAACAGCCACGTGTCCGCTTCCTCGCGCAAGGTCTCGAGCGCGATCTGCCGGCGACCGGCCGTGGACGATGTGACATCGATGGCGGACATCATCTATCCCGATCGATTCAGGCCGTGAGGCCGGACAACATCTTTTTCAGCAAACCCTCGAGCTGGCGCTGCTCGCCGGCGTCCAGCGTGCGCATCTGCCGATCCAGCAGGGCGCACACATCCGGCAGCAACTCCCCGATCAATGCTTCCCCGGTGGGAGTCAGCGCCAGCATCACCTTGCGCCGGTCGTCCTCGGCCGACGTGCGCACGATCAGGCTCTTGTCGCACAGTCCATTGGTAAGCCGCGTGATGTTGGCCGACTTCTCGCCCGAGGACCCGGCCAGCTCCGAGGCGCTGAGCGCGCCATCCGGCGTGCCGTACAACATCATCAGCAGGTTGTACTCAGGGTGGTTCAGCCCGTACGGACGCAAGGTCGCGTTGGCATCGTCGTGCACCAGCTTGTGCAGGTGCTTGATCAACCTCACCAACACGGCCGGCTCCCGCCGGAACGGCGGATAGCGCTCGCAGGTGTGGTCGATGCGTTGTTCGGTCGGCAGGAAGCTGTTCATTTCGACGATTTAATTCATATATGTAATATCTATAAATGAATCATAAGCGTCGAGTCGCAGGATTTCAAGGGGCCCGGGCGAAAACTGCGCGGATTCTTGCGATTCGGCGATCCACCTGTCGGCCCGCGAACCCGCGTGTTGAGGCGACAGCGCCCGGACGATGCCTCTTGCATGCGGACTGGGGACACTGGATCCCAGCCTTCGCGCTGGGATGACGGTGAGGGTCGCCCGGAATCACGGCGCATCCGATTGGATGCATACCCTGCATCGTATGCACCGAGGGCGCCCTTTTGCCGCCCTCGACTGGCCATAAATACGTGACAAACTGCTCGTCAACCTACAGGGGGTTGTATGACGAGTAAGGCGATGGGCTACCGCATTCGCGGAGCCGGGGTTCTGGCTGTGTGTCTGTTGCTCGGCGCTCTTTACGGATGCGGCCGCCACGAAAGCGATACGCCTAAGTTGCAAACCGGTCCGGCATCGAGCGGGTCGGCCGCCAGTGCCGCGGCAAAACAGCCGTTCTCCCTGGTTTCGACGGGCTCGCGGATCAGCGATTCGCGCACCGCGATCGCCTTGCGTTTCAGCGTCCCGCTGGCCTCGGCCCAGTCCTTCGACAGCCAGCTCGCCGTCACCGGCCCCACGGGCGCGGTCATCAGTGGCAGCTGGAGCCTTCAGGACGACGGCCAGACCCTGCTCTTCCCATTCGTCTCGCCCAACGAACACTACGCCGTGCTTGTGCGCGGCGGTCTGGTGGCCGCCGACGGCAGGACCCTGGGTGCGGAAACCAGGCACGACGTCTTCTCCGGCAACCTGCCGGCGGCGGTGGGTTTCGCATCGACCGGCAGCATCCTGCCGGCGCGCGGTACGCGCGGGCTGCCCGTGGTCTCGGTGAACGTGCACGACGCCGACGTGGAATTCTTTCGCATCCGCGACGATGCGCTATCGGATCTGTTCTGCGCCTATCCGGCCAACAAGCATCGGATCGACGGCGAGCTCGAGCACGAGGCGATGTCCCTGGGACCGGTGCGAGCATCAGACCCGCCAGAAGATCCCCGTCACCGCGATGGGCGAGTCGGTTTATGCCAACCATTACACGCTGGAAGGCAAGGACAACGAGCGCACGATCAGCTATATCCCCGTGCAGGATGTGCCGCAGCTGGCCCAGCCCGGCGTCTACATGGCGATGCTGAAACAAGGCGGCACCTTCGCCAGCGGCTACGACACCGCGATCTTCTTCGTCAGCGACCTGGGCCTGCACCTGCGCGTCTATGGCGACACCGCCCTTTTGCACGTGGCCTCGCTGCACGATGGCTCGCCGGTCGGCGGCGTCGCCGTGGAGATCGATGGCCCGGGCGGCGACGCAAAGCTGAAGGCAACCACCGATCGCGACGGCAATGCACTGATCGCCTATAAGGTGAACGTATCGGACGTACTGGTCGCGCGCCACGACAAGGATGTCTCGGTGCTGCCCTTCAACCGCCCCGCCCTGGATATCTCCAACTTCGATATCTCCGGCCGCAGGCAGGCGCCGTTCGAAGTGTTCGCCTGGTCCGGGCGCGACCTGTACCGTCCTGGCGAGACGCTTCGCGCCACGGCACTGCTGCGGGATTACGACGGCAAGCCGATGAAAGCCCAACCGCTGTTCGTGCGGCTGAAGCAGCCGGACGGCCGCAATCTGGTCGACACCCGGCTCGAGCCTCGCGACCTCAATTATTTCGAACTTACCCAGCTGATTCCGGCCGATGCGCCCACCGGCCTCTGGCAACTGGAATTCCGCCTGGACCCCGGCAGCAAGGAGGCGGTGCAGGCCTTCCCCTTCCATGTCGAGGAGTTCCTGCCGGAACGGCTGAAGGTGGATCTGTCCAGCCCGCAGGCGCGTCTCGCACCCGGGGATTCGCTGAAGCTGGCGGTGGACTCGCATTATCTTTATGGCGCGCCGGCCGACGGCAATCGCTTCACCGCGAAAATGCTGGTGAAACCGGAGGTGCATCCGTTGCCCTCGCTGGCCGATACCTTCTTCGGCGACCCGTTGGTCGACCTGCCGAAGTCCGCGATCGACGTCGCCGACGTGAAGCTCGACGAGCAAGGTCATCTCGAGCAGGAGATCGCCCTGCCCGGCGACGTGAAGCCCGTGGCCCCGCTGACCGTAACGCTGTCGGGCAGCGTCTACGAGAGCGGCGGACGTGCGGTGACACGGCTGCTGAACAAGGTTTACTGGCCGGCGGAGGCGCTGGTCGGCGTTCGTCCCCTGTTCGAGCCGAAACAGGGCGCGCCGAGCGAGGGCCGTGCGGCTTTCGAGATCCTGCGCGCGGACATGGAAGGCAAGCTCGTCGCCGGTTCGCACCTGAAAGTACGCCTGCAACGGGAGGTCCGCGACTTTTACTGGATGTACGAGCACGGCGACGACTGGACATCCAACGCCAATGTGCGACTTGAACTGGTCGGCGAGAAGGACATCGACGTGGCTGCCGGCAAGCGCAGCCTGGTCGACTTCCCGGTCGAATGGGGTGGCTACCGCCTCGAGGTCTTCGATCCGGAGACCAAACTGACCACGGTCTATCCGTTCTTTGCCGGTTACAGCTGGGAAGATGAAAACACCGGCAAGGAAGCGCGCCCCGACAAGGTCAAGCTCGCCCTGGACAAGGCGCGCTACCGCGCCGGCGACACGATGAAGGTCACGATCACCCCGCCCCACGATGGCAAGGGCGTGCTCCTGGTCGAGTCCGACCATCTGCTCTACACGCAGAACATCGACGCAAAGGCCGGCGCAACGTTCGATATCCCCGTCACCAAGGACTGGGAGCGTCATGACGTGCACGTCGTGGCCCTCGTTTTCCGCGGCGGCGATGCCACCGAGAAGACCACGCCGGCGCGCGCGATGGGCATCGAGCACGTGACGATGGATCGCAACGACCGTCGCATCCCGCTCAAGCTCAGCGCTCCCAGCCTGATCCGACCGGGCCATCCGCTCGAGGTCACCGTGCAGGCGGACGGATTGTCCGGCCAGCACGCCTACGTCACCCTGTCGGCGGTGGACCGGGGCGTACTCAGCATCACCAACTACCCGGCACCGGACGCGTGGGCGTGGATGTTCGCCAAACGCGCGCTCAGCGTCGAGGCGTACGACTTGTACAGCCGCGTCATCGAGGCCATGGAGGGCGCGAAGGCAAAGCTGCGCTATGGCGGCGACCTGAGCGCCAAGGCGCTTCCACAAGCGAAGCGGCTGGATCCCAAGATCCTGATCGTCGACCTGTTCGCCGGGCCGGTCGCATTCGATGCCGCGGGCAAGGCCACGGTGCATGTCGACGTACCGGACTTCAACGGTAGCCTGCGACTTGCCGCCGTGGCCTTTACCGACCAGCGTTTCGGCAATGCCGAGGGCGATGTCACGGTACGCGCGCCGCTGGTGGTGGAGCCGAGTACGCCACGCGTGATGGCCGGCGGCGACAAGGCCGTGCTCAGCCTGGATCTGAAGAATCTGTCCGGCAAGGACGGTGTCGCCAAAATCGCGGTCGTCGGCGATGGCCCGATCAAGATCGAAGGCGGTACCCGCACCGTGACGCTGAAGGACGGTGCCGGCACGACCCTGGTCATGCCGATAACCGCAAGCGCCGGCGTCGCCGTGGCGAAACTGGATATCCACGCGGAGCTCAACGACTACCAGGTCGACCGGCATTTCGAATTCGCCGTGCGCAGCGCATGGCCGGACGAAGTGCGGACGGTACCGATGGCGATCGAGGACGGCAAGCCGGAGCACCTGGACGGCTCCCTGATAGCGGGGTTGGACGCATCGACCACGCGCGCCCAACTGACCCTGAGTACCTTGCCGCCGTTGCCGTACAGCACGGCCCTGCGCGACCTTTTCCGTTATGCCTACGGTTGCATCGAGCAGACCACGAGCAAGGGCTACGCCGCGCTCTATATGGATGAGAAGACCGCGAAGACCCTCGGCTTGCCCGGCTTGAGCGAACCCGCGCGACTGGCCGCGGTGGAAGGTGCATTGGCGCGCATCGCTTCGTTCCAGGCGAGCAATGGGCACTTCAGCTTCTGGGGCGGCACGAGCCCCATCGAGACGTTCACGACGCCCTATGTCGTCGACTTCATGCTCGACGCGCGCGATGCCGGCTTCGCGGTCCCGCAGGAAGTGTTGCAGAAGGCACTGCAGCGTCTCAGCGACGACCTGCTTGCCGGCGGTCATCCGTATTACAGCTATGAGCAGCACGACCACATGCGCATCGCCGACGAGGCGTACTCGGGTTTCGTCCTGGCGCGTGCGAACCGTGCACCGCTGGGCACGCTTCGCGCGATCTTCGACAACGACCGGCAGAAACTCGTCGGCCCGCTGCCGCTGGTCCACCTTGGTGTCGCACTGAAACTGATGGGCGACAACGAACGCGCGGAGAAAGCCATCGCCGAAGCGTTTGCCTGGAGCAAGGAGCGCCCATGGTATGTCGGCGACTATGGATCGGACCTGCGCGACCTCGGCGTCATGGTGTCGCTGGCTCACACCTATGGCCTGGACAAGCCCGCGTACGACGCGAAGCTTGTCGACTGGGCCCGCAATGCGACAGCGAACGTACGCGCCACCCAGGAAAAGACGCCCTACTACCACTGGTCCTGGTCCTACCTGAGCACGCAGGAACAGGTGGCCATCGCCCGCGTGGCGCATACATTCGGCGCCAACGACGATGCCCCCCTGGCAGCGACGCTGCGCGTCGGCGGCAAGAGCGAGCAGGTGCCGAAGGACACGTTCATCTGGACCCGTGAAATCACCGCGGCGGAGATGGCCGCTGGCGTGACGATACAACCGGACAGCAAGGCCGCCGTGTTCGCGACATGGGATGTCGCCGGCATCCCGCAGAAAGCGCCGGCCGCCGATGCCAGCCAGATCGATGTCCGACGCGGTTACTTCACCACCGATGGCAAACCATGGACGGGCGACACGCTGAAGGAAGGCGAAACCCTGATCGTCGAGCTGACCATCGAGGCACGCATGGACATGCCCGATGCCCTGGTCACCGACCTGCTGCCCGGCGGACTGGAGGTCGAGAACCTCAACCTCGGCGGTGCCGGACAGTGGGAGGGCGTCGTTGTCGATGGCATCGACCTGGACCAGCGCACAGGAGCAGCACAGACCGTGCACGAGGAATACCGCGACGACCGCTACGCCGGCGCGCTGAAACTCAGGCGTGGGCGTGCCGCGCATGTTTTTTACCTGGTGCGCGCCGTCACCCCCGGCACGTATACGGTACCGCCGCCCCTGGTGGAGGACATGTACCGTCCGGCAGTCCGCGGCATCGGTGCTACCACCATCACGCAACTGACGGTAAGCCAGCCATGACGTCCGCCGTGCCACGCGAGAGCTTTCGCGTGGCACGGCCATGGCCTGCATCGCATGAATCCTGACATGCTACCGACGCGGCACCGATCGTTCCCTCGCGCATACCGCTGGATGCGCGTATCGCTGACGGGACTTCTCGTCCTGTTGGTGATGGCGTTTATCCTGGACCGCCTGTTTCCACTACGTCTGCCGACGGCCGACACCGGCGCGACGGTCGTCGTGGCGCGCGACGGCACGCCGCTGCGTGCCTTCGCCGACAACGATGGTGTGTGGCGCTATCCGACCACGGCACGGCGTGTCTCTCCGCTTTATCTGAGCGCATTGCTGACCTATGAGGACCGCTGGTTCTACCGCCACCCCGGCATCAATCCGGTTGCGCTGGCCCGTGGCGCCGTGGGCGGGTTGCTGCATGGGCGCATCGTCTCGGGCGGCTCGACCCTGACCATGCAGGTGGCGCGGATCGTCACGCCGATTCGGCACACTTTCGCCGGCAAGTTCGTGCAGATCTTTCGCGCCATGCAGCTCGAAGTCCACCTGGACAAGGCCGATATCCTCGATCTCTATCTCAACCATGCACCCTTCGGCGGCCCGATCCAGGGCGTCGAAGCGGCGTCGTGGGCCTACCTGGGCAAACCGGCCAGCCAGCTCTCGCATGCCGAGGCCGCCTTGCTCGCCGTGCTGCCGCAAGCGCCGAGCCTGCTCCGGCCCGATCGTCATCCCGAGGCGGCACGGCGCGCACGCGACAAGGTATTGCGGCGCATGCACGACGAAGGCATCTGGAGCGCGGCGGACATCCGCGATGCGGAAATCGAACCCGTGGTCGCCCGCAGCCTGCGCGCACCGCTTGATGCGGCACTCCTCGCCGAGCGCCTGCACCAGCTGCAGCCCGGCTCCCGGCGTATCGCCACGACGATCGATGCGGTCTTGCAGCGGACGATCGAGGACCGGGTCGGCGAGTATCTGTCGCAACTGCCGCCACGTACCTCCGCCGCCGTGCTGGTGGTCGACAACGCCACCATGGAAGCGCGCGTCTACGTCGGTACCGCCGCGTTCGCCGACCCGGATCGGGCAGGACACGTCGACATGGTGCATGCGCCGCGCTCGCCGGGTTCGACGCTCAAGCCTTTCCTCTACGGCCTGGCGCTCGACGATGGCCTGATCACCTCGCAGAGCCTGCTGGTCGATGCACCGCAGGATTTCGGCGGCTATCGGCCGGGGAATTTCGACGAGTCGTTCAGCGGACCGGTGAGCGCCGCCGAAGCGCTCCAGCGCTCGCTCAACGTGCCGGCCGTGGACCTGCTGGACCACGTCGGCCCCAGGCGCTTCGTCGCGCGGCTGGCCAACGGCGGCATCGACCTGCAATGGCCGGACGGCGCCGAACCGAACCTGTCGATCGTCCTCGGCGGTGCCGCCACGCGACTGGAAAACCTGGTCGGTGGCTATACCGCCTTCGCCAATGGCGGCATCGCCGGCAAGCCGCGCTATACGACGACCGAGCCCGTGTTGCAGCGACGCCTGCTCTCGCCCGGCGCCGCCTGGATCGTTCGCGACATCCTGGCTGACAACCCAGCCGACGTCGAAGGTGCCCCGCTCGAGGGCACGAGCAGCGCACGATCGGCCGTCGCATGGAAGACGGGCACCAGCTATGGGTACCGCGATGCCTGGGCGATCGGCGTCACCGACGACTGGACGTTCGGCGTATGGATAGGGCGTCCGGACGGCACGCCGTCACCGGGCCAGTACGGCGCGGTAACGGCGCTTCCGCTGATGTATGCGATCGCCGGCATGCTCCCGGCCACGCACGCGAGCAGCCACAGGGCGCGTCCGGCCAGCGTTCGTTCGGTGGATATCTGCTGGCCGCTCGGCGGCGCGGCCGCGAGTACCCCCGCCGCCCTGTGCCGGCAGAAACGGACGGCATGGAGTCTGGATACCGCACTGCCGCCAACCTTCGCCGAGCGCGACCTGACGGCCTGGACGAGCGGCCTGCTGACCTTGCGCCTGGATGCGAAGGGCCGGCGACTCAGTGCCACCTGTCATGGCGAAAACGAACACGTCGTGGCGATCGCCCGCTGGCCGGCCCTGGCAACGCCCTGGTTGCGCGCGGACGACCTCACTGCCTCGGCATTGCCGCCGCTGATGCCAGGCTGCCCGGCCGATTCCCTGGACGTCGCCAGCCCCCTTCGTATCGCCGGTCTCAGCAATGGCGCAACGCTGCGCCAGGCACCGAGCGGCCGTCAGGCACTGCACGTCACCCTGCGGGCGCTGGGTGCAACCGACGACGTGCAATGGCTGCTGGACGGACGCTTGCAGGGAAGCAGCAAAGGCAGCGCCGACATGCCGATCGCGCTGCCGTCACCCGGCGAACACCAGATCACCGCGCTGACACGCAACGGGGCCTACGCGCGCATCACGGTCATGGTCGAGAAGCCGCGCGCCTGATTCGCAGGATACGTACATGTCGTCGCCAGGGTTGGCGAAGAAGGATTCGCGCACCCGTGCGCGAATCCTTTTGGGGGCCGGGTGCGGCCGGTTACTGCGCTTTACCCGCCGGCAGGTTCTCGCGCTCGAAGGTGATCGTGGTGATCTTCGCGTCCAGGCCCTGCACTACCGCGGCGGTCAGGTCGTTGGTCATGTTGCCGGCGAGCACCGCGCCACGGTCGAGCAGCAGGCCGCAGCCCTTGCTCTTGTAGACGTCGGCGATGACCGGCTGCGCCGTCTCGCCGATACGCGCCAGGGCCTTGACCCGGGTCGCCTCGATCTCGCGGCTGAGCAGATCGCGATGCGCCTCGGCCGCCTGGATGCGCTGGCCAAGCGCCGCATCGCGGCTCTGGCGGTCTTCCGGCTTCATCGACGCGGCCTGCTGGCGGAACGCCTGCACGTCGGTATCGATCGGCTTGCGCTCGGCGGCGATCTCCGACTCGGCCTGTTTGGCCAGCTGGTCCAGGCGGGCACTGGCCGCCACGCCGACCTTGGAACGGGCGAAGATCGCCTCGCGCGACAGCAGGCAGAGGCCCTGGATGGCGGGGCCGCCGAGCGTCTGCGCAGCGGCCGGCGCGGGTGCGCTGGTCTGTGCCGAAGCGACGGAAGCCATGGCGCAAACCGCGATGGCGACAACGGGAACAAGGTGGCGCATACCCATCGGAATACCCTTTCGTGAGGCCAGTTGGAAGCCGCTAACGATAACCCGAAACGTGTTACGGGACATCGACGTCGCCGGCAACCGCCAGACGCTTCAGCAGCCGGTCGGCCAGTGCCGCGGCGAGCTCGGCGGCGCCCCCCTCGTCACCCAGAAGATGTTCCTCGGCGGCAAGCGGCGGCTCGTAAGGGGAATCGATGCCGGTAAAATTCAGGATCTCGCCGCGACGCGCCTTGCGATAAAGACCTTTCGGGTCCCGGCGCTCGCATTCGACCAGCGGCGTATCGACGTAGACCTCGACGAATTCCCCATCGGCGAAGCGGTCGCGGGCGAACTGCCGCTCGCGGCGGAACGGCGAGATCGCGCAGACCAGTACGATCAGTCCCGCATCGACCATCAGGTGCGCCACCTCGGCCATGCGCCGGATGTTCTCCACACGGGCCTCGTCGGTGAAGCCGAGGTCGCGGTTCAGGCCATGGCGCACGTTGTCGCCGTCGAGCAGATAGGTGTGGTAGCCCTGCGCCAGCATGCGCTTCTCGACCAGGTTGGCCATGGTCGACTTGCCCGCGCCGGACAACCCGGTAAACCACACGCAGAGCGGACGCTGGCCCTTGCTGCGCGCACGCGCATGCTTGTCCACATCGGTATGTTGCCAGTGCACATTCGCCGCGCGGCGCAAGGCGAAATCCAGCATGCCGCAGGCAACCGTGGCGCCGGATTCGCGGTCGACCAGGATAAAGCCGCCCAGCTCGGGCAAGGCCGCATATGCCTCGAAAGCGATGGCCTGGTCAATGTCGATATTGCAATAACCGACATCGTTGAGCTCAAGGCGTACCGCGGCGAGCTTCGCCTGGGTATTGACGTCGACCTTGTGCTTGATCGCGGTGATCCGCGCGTTGACCGTGCGCGGGCCAAGCTTCAGCCAGTAGGTACGATTCGGCAGCATGGCCTCCTCGCCCATCCAGACCAGGTGACAGGCGAACTGGTCGGCGACCGCCAGGGGTTGCGCGGCAGCCGCCAGCACATCGCCACGGCCGATATCGATCTCCCGATCGAGTACCAGGGTGACCGCCTGGCGTCGGACCGCCTGCGCCAGGTCGCCGTTCGCGGTGACGATGCGTTCTATCCGCGCGCGCTGGCCACCCGGCAGGACGACGATTTCATCGCCCGGCGCCACCGCGCCGGCGACGATCGTGCCCGCATAGCCACGGAACGACTGATCGGGCCGGTTGACCCACTGCACGGGCATGCGAAAGGCCGAATCCACCCGTTCGGCAATGTCCGCCTGCTCGAGTACCTCGAGCAGGCTGCCGCCCGCATACCACGGCATGCGCGTCGAGCGATGGGCGACGTTGTCGCCTGCCACCGCGGCTACCGGCAAGGCATGCACGCTCGTAATGCCCAGCGTTTTCGCCAAAGCCATGTACTCGTCGCGAATCGCCTCAAAGACGCCCTCGTCATAGCCGACCAGATCCATCTTGTTGACCGCGAGCACGACCTGGCCGATACCAAGCAGGGCGCAAAGATAGGTATGCCGACGCGTCTGCACCAACACGCCTTTGCGCGCATCGACCAGTACCACCGCGAGCTTCGCGGTGGACGCGCCGGTCACCATATTGCGCGTGTACTGCTCATGTCCCGGGCAGTCGGCGACGATGAAATGCCGGCATGGCGAATGAAAATAACGGTAAGCCACATCGATGGTAATGCCCTGCTCGCGCTCGGCCTGCAAACCGTCGGTCAGCAGGGAGAAGTCGAGCCGGTCGTCCAGGCCGGCGCGCCGGCTATCCCGCTCCAGCACGGCAAGCTGATCGTCGGCGATCTGGCCAAGGTCGTAGAGCAGCCGGCCGAGCAGGGTGCTCTTGCCGTCGTCCACGCTGCCGCAGGTGATGAAGCGCAGCAGGGTTGGTTCGTCACGGGAAACCACCATCAGAAGTACCCCTCCCGCTTCTTCTGCTCCATCGACGCCGATGCATCCTGGTCGATCACGCGACCTTGCCGTTCGGACCTGCGGGAGCCTTTCATCTCCTCGATGATCGACGCGACGTCCGTTGCGGTGGATTCGATCGCACCGGTCAACGGATAACAACCGAGCGTACGGAAACGCACGCTGCGCCGCTGCATGACTTCCCCATCGCGCAAGCCCAGCCGTTCGTCGTCGACCATGATCAACGCACCATCGCGCTCGATGACGGGACGCTCGGCGGCGAAATACAGAGGCACCACCTCGATCCCCTCACGCTGGATGTAATACCAGACATCCAGCTCGGTCCAGTTCGACAGCGGGAAGACCCGCACGCTTTCGCCCGGCTTGATCGACGTGTTGTAGTTGCTCCACAGCTCCGGACGCTGCCGCCGCGCATCCCACTGGTGTCGCGTGTCGCGGAACGAGAACACGCGCTCCTTGGCGCGGGACTTCTCCTCGTCGCGGCGCGCGCCACCGATCGCCGCATCGAAGCCGTGGCGATCCAGCGCCTGCTTCAGCGCCACGGTCTTCATCAGGTCGGTATGCACGGCAGCGCCATGCGACAGCGGCGAAACCCCACGGGCCAGCGCCTCCTCGTTGACATGCACCAGCATCTCGATATCGCCAGCCGCCGCGACCGCGTCGCGGAACGCGATCATCTGCCGGAACTTCCAGGTGGTGTCGACATGCAGCAAAGGCATTGGCGGCCGCGCGGGGAAAAACGCCTTGCGCAGGAGATGCAGCAGGACCGTGGAATCCTTGCCGACCGAATACAGCATCACGGGCCGACGGAAGGCCGCCGCCACCTCGCGAAAGATATGGATGCTCTCCGCTTCCAGTTCGTCCAGATAGGTCAACAAAACTATATCCGCTCCAAAATTCGACGCCCCTAAAAGACCTGGCTTCAGGCCACAAGTTCTCGCAGGAAATAGCGATGCGTCGGCCAGGCGAACGCCACCCCATGAAGATTATCAGCCAGGGCAGGCCGGAATGCATTTATCGGGCGACCGGCACACTTGCGTGGAAGAGAATTCCGATAAATCCCCTTCCACGCAAGCCCGATCAGATCATCAGGACCTTCGCGGCAAACTGCTGTGTGCAGTCATCCGCTGCGCTGTTGAGCATCTTCTTCAGCAACGCCGCCTCTCCCGTGAGAAGCTGGTCCTTGCTCGGCGCATGCGCCTCATCCTTGTACTGTATGTTGCAGAGACTCTCCGCGACCACCGCCTTGCTGGCGATATCGATCAAACGCATCCTGGCGGAATACGACACTCGGTAGTGATCCCAGTTGGTGGGAAAGTACCCAAAGCCCCAGCCAAGCGTCTTTACATCGAGCAGGTAATCCCCGCCCTTCGACGCAGCGACCAGCAGCGGCACGTCGTCCTTGCTTGCATGGACCAACTCGTCGCGTAACTGCATATTGCGCTTCGCCATCAGAAGCGTCGACAGCTGTCCGCTAATGTTGAGCGCGGGATCGTCGACATGATTCTGCGCTACCAGCGTATTGCCCGCGCTGATCATTGCCACAGCGCCCAATACGCCAAACATGGCTTTGCCCGCGGTCATCGCGGCAAAGTCCGGCTTCGCCGTATAGGCCGTACTGGTCAGCGACTTCTGCTCGAGTTTTTTCGCCGCATCCGCGCTGAGCGGCTTCTGTTGTACCGACACACAGCCGGCGACGAGCGCCAGCGCGGACGCCATATAGATCATCTTCTTCCACATATCCCTACTCCCCCTTTCCTTGAATGGCGGCACCGGGATCATTCCCAGGCCGCAGCTTTCCACGCCGACAAAATCGCTGGCACGGCACCGCCCGCGCCGACACAGTCGGCGTGGACCGGAACATGAAATCCCTTTTTCAACCGTGCAGCATCAAAGGGCAACGTGCCGCCCCAATTGCCGCTCCCTCCCCCGAGGTGAGTCCGCCGCTATGGCGTATGACCTGTCGCTATTCTGTCGTCAGAATCACGTATGTGAAAGGGGCGAGAATTCGCAAGAATATGCGAATCGCCGATATCTCGAATCAGTGCACGGCCGCAGATCTGTCCCGGCGCGGGCCCCACTGCTATCTGAGGGAAAATCCGTAGCCCGATCGGGGGGATACAAATACTGTGCCAGATGAGGGCCTCCATACCCCTCACTGTCGTCCCTGCGTAGCAAGCTGTGTCAAAACGCGAGGATGATCTCGTGACAGCTACGTTCTATGTCGCCGGTAGATATGGGGAGACCCAGAAAGCGACTGTCACGAGCAAAAATGGTTAACCATTAGCCAGCTTTCTGGACCCTCCAGGGTTTTGACACAGCTTGGTAGGCAGGGACCCAGTGGCCGCCATCCTCAGCCACATTTCGATAGTGGCGCAGTCGAGAGTCTGAATTTCAACTCGCACACAGACCTCTCGCCCTCGCCGCCTGACGCTGCATGCATAACAGCATCCGTGCATTGATGAGCAATTCGCGTAATGTCCGCAAGGCTATCCAGGGGCCCTCATTGTCTGCGGAAATGCCATATTCGATAGCCTTGAACATGTCCTGGGCGGCATACAGGCAGGTGCTGAGGGCGAAGTCGTCGTAGCCGGCATTGTCGTCGATCGTGCAGCGGCCGCACAGGCAGCCGACATAGATCAGGCCCGTGTAGTCAGGTGGTTCGGTGGAAGGCATCACGGGTCCTCGGTAGTCGGCACGGCAGGGGTGCTATCAGGCACCGGCGCCTTGTCGACAGGCGGAAATTGAAGATGGAGGTGGGGTGGCGACCGCACACGCAGCATCGCGCCGGTCGCGGTCACGCTGCGCACGGTCAGGAGGATCTCGCGGCCGATCCGGATCTGCTGGCCGGGCGTGCAGACCAGCCCCGGACCATCGTCCGGCGGTGGCGCCTTACGTCGGGTGAACCACTTACGGAACATCGGCGCATGCTGACTGGCGTTGCCGGCGTGTGAGCGTCAAGGCGCGACCGACCAGTTGCTGCAGCATGTACAAGGCCACGTGATCGCAGCAGCAGCCCTGCTGCACCGCGTCAGTCACCATGGTCGTGATCGTTTTTTGCGCGTCGGCCAATGCGGTGTCGATCGCCAGCTCGATCCTTTCGGCTTCCGTGGCGGGATCCCGCGATAACGGCGACACACAACACGGCGGCAGGCCCTTGTTGCGCACACGACGCAGCGAGTCCGCGACGGGCAGCCTTGGGCCACGGCGGAGACGTTTTTTGGGGGTATCGGACGCGGTCATCGGGACTTCCCTGTGGTGGACCGCCAACCCGCATCAATGCGGGTGGCGGGCGTGCCAGGGTAGAAAACCGAGTACCAGCGCTCGGCAAGGCCGAAGCCTTCCCGACACGCCCACCATAAAGAAGTATGGCAGCGGGCGCCGCAACGCAAAAGCATCGTTGCGGCGCTTTCTTACCGCTGGTAAAACGGGTTTCTACGCCCGGTCACCGCTTTTGGCGGCAACCCGGAAAGCATGCGTCGCCAAACCAAGGAAGGAAATAGGAAAGGCCCTACATCGTCCACCACAACGCACTTCATAAGCGATGTACCCGCTCCGGCCTACATCGCCTCGTCGGCGGATTCATCCTTGCACGCGAATCAGACGCCGGACTTGTTTTGGCGCAGACGCGGGAGCGGTCGAACGCCTCTACGCGTCAATGGTTCTCGCGATTGTGGATGAAGAGGTGAAACTCAATGAGGTACTTTCGTGGACGAACGCGGTAGAACACGCTGTAACTCGTGTTCTGGAATGGCCACAGATAATGATTGGGACTGCCCGGCAAGGGAATGCCCATGTGGGGGTTAGCTTCGATCAGCGAGACTTGCCAATCCATCTCATCCAATGCCTTCAGTGCAGCCCGAGGGTTTAGTGCCTCGAGCCTGGCGATCTCTTTTGCACGTTTTCGTTCAGCTCCAGCGGTCCATCGCGAGTGCACTTACCCCTCCTGCTCCTTGATGCGCGCGAGCAATCGTTCACGCTCCGCGGCCATGTTGGCCTTCACCTGCACGCCTGAAACCCATTCGGTGTCAGGATCATCCGCCTCGCGCAGACTTGCCTCGACCTCCTCACGGTAACGCTCATGCATGCGGCGCAACGCCTCCGCACGATCCGGACGCTTTGCCTTTCCTTCGACAACGTCTGGGTTCCAGCCGCGCACATCAAAGCTGCCTACAGTCAGGCCGACTTTCTTGAGCAGCTTGAACGCCTGAAGGGGATTAGTGAAACCTCGCGGATCCTTGCCACTGGAACCACGCAAAAGGGCGATCTTTCCGCTTACCTGGGCGATCTGCACCAGGAACGCAGCGCCCTGAGCCACCAGTGCCACGCCTTTCAGCCCGCCTGCGGCATTTACCGATCTAAGCTCTTGAATGGAAAGCGTATCCATTGAAATTGCCCATTAAAACAACAATTAAACTCTAAGAGAATAACTGTTATTCGTCAACCGGTCCTCCAGGCCGTCGCCTTCGCAGCCACCTCAGAAGCGCCCGGCCACCGGTCTGCCGCCCGAGGCATCGAGGACGCCTTAGAGCTCACCCTGCATCTGCGCCCGCTTTCCTGATGTTTCCAAACACGTGAGCCGGAACGGACCGAGGCCCAGGAGCGACTGCATTGCCGGCAGATGTGGATCAGTCGAAGCGAACCTGCACCGACATCAATTCCTGATCGCCCTGGCGAAAACTGCAGACCCGACCGACTTCGGTGCTCAGCATATGCACGGCGATATCGTGAGCCTGCTCCGGCGTGATGTCCGGACGTCCCTCGAGTGACTTAGCCATGGCTTCGACCACGGCATCGTCGTCCTTGGTAGGCGGCTTGCTCTGCGGAACGCAAGTCAGGCCGACAGCGTGTCCCTTATATGTGCCCGCTATGCCCTTGGTCGTCTCATCGTCTATACCTTCGACCACGCGGGACCAACCGATCTTCACGGTGTATTTGTCGTGCCCGAAGTTTCCACTGGCAACGCAAAGCTTGGCATCAACCTGCTTGCCGGCGATTGTCACCGGTCGCTCCTGGCAGACCTCGCGCCCCGGTACAGCGACGATCGGATCGCCGGATACGTCCGCCGCCACCACTGATGACGACAACAACATGCCAACGATAGCCAGCGAAAGATACTTGTCCGCCTGAATCATTATTACTCCCATATAACTAATATCCGTGGACCTTGGCCGATAAAGAAAAAATATCAATCCTCTTCTTCGGCAGTGCACTTCGCCGCTTCGGCGAGCCGCACCGGCGTTCGCTGCGTTGTCCCATCTGGGCGCTTGACGATCTCACTAACAACCGGAAGGCATATCCTCGCGGCGATCAGCCGCACGTCGTAGTCCTTACCTTCTTCCGGCGACCGGAAATGGTATAGGGGTGCGGACTGAGTTTCTGTAGGGCTTTTCCCACAAGCGAGTCAGCCGAGCCCCCGAGTGGAGTCTTTCCGAGCGACTGCGCAGCAAGATCGTCCAATTACCGTCGACCGTCTTGCGGCACTCTCGGCCGCACGGGCGCCATGCCGGCGTCGGACAAGGACACTGCCATGCTCGGTCTTACCCCGCTCGGAACAGTCCACACGGCGATCAGCCTGATCGCCGTAGCCGCTGGCCTGATCAGCTTCTTCCGCTACCGGGAAATCCTGCCGACCACCTGGCTTGGCCAGACGTATATATGGACCACGGTACTGACCTGCCTGACCGGCTTCGGCATTTTCCAGCATGGCGGCTTCGGCAAGGCGCATGTGCTCGGCATCATTACCCTCGTGGTACTCGGCGTCGCCTGGGTGGCGCGCCGCACGAACTTCTACGGGCGCGCTTCGCGCTATGTGGAAACGGTGGCGTATTCGCTGACCTTCTTCTTCCATATGGTTCCGGCCTTCACCGAAACATCGACCCGTCTACCACAGGGTGCACCGCTGGCTTCCGGACCGGACGATCCGGGCCTGCAGATGGCGATCGGCGCGGCGTTCGTGGTCTTCCTCGCCGGCGCGACGTTGCAAATACTGCGCCTGCGCGCGATGCGTGGGCGTGCCGCACCGACGGGCGCTGCCCTGCCGCGTTAGCCGGCGAACGGTTTAACGCAAATCGGGCACGATCTATCGCATGGGGGCTGACCGGGTGGCAGGCGCTTCGCCATAGTGCGCGCACTTTCCGTTGAGGTGCCGGACCATGCTGATGCCCCTGGTTTCCATCATGCTCGCGGCGGCGGTCACGCCCGCCGCTTCCGGCTTGTCGCCCGCCCTGCACGAGGGCGATCGCCTGGACAATGTCTTTTCGCGAACCGTGTCGTTCCAGGCGGAAGGCTTCGATGAGACGGTGCGCCGTGTCAGCGGCAGCGCGAGCTACCGGGTTGTCGATGCGGCGAAGCCCGCATTTCATATCGACTACCGATACGACGGTATCCACGCCGGCGGTGGTGCGGTCGAGTTCCGCGACGCAGGGGCTACCCAGTGTTTCGATGGCAAGTGCGCGGCGAACACCGATGGCAGCGGCCTGCTCTACAACCCGCGTTTGTGGGGCACGCCGCCGGGCAGGCTCGTGGTCGGCCAGCACTGGACCGTCGCGATCGCCGAGCCGTGGGAACTCGGTACGCCCGGCACGCAGACGGTGACCGTCGTCGCGGTGGATGCCGCAAACCACAGCGTCACGCTGAAACGAGAGGGTCGCGGTGAAGGCGCCTATTTCGGCGACCGGCTGAAGATCGACCTCGTCCGTGCTGGCAAGACCTATACGGTCGATGTCGAACCCAGTGCGTCGCACTGGTATGGCTATACGACATTTCGCGACGGCGTGGTCGCTGCGGACGAGCTGATGGTGGAGCGGCCGGTGACCCTGGTGTCGAAGGAACTGGGCCGCATCGCCGCGAAGGAACGGCAGTACATCCTGCTCAATGCGATGCCGACCTCCTGACGCCCCGCTCCAAAGGAGCAGCGCGCACAGGGTGCGCTCCCACAAGGGTTGCCGCAGACTTGTGGGAGCCCACCTTGTGGGCGAGTCCTTTGGGGCTCGGCACATACGATCGCGGGCTTTTTTCTTGCACAGGACAAAGCACGAATGTCCAATCGTTGTCATGGATCCGGGTACATAGTGGGGGAGGGAACCACGTCAGCAGCGAGGAACGATCCATGAGCACGTTCACCACCAAAGACGGCACCGGGATCTATTACAAGGATTGGGGAAAAGGCAAACCTGTGGTGTTCTCGCACGGCTGGCCGCTGAGCGCCGATGCCTGGGATAGCCAGATGGACTTCGTCGCCAGCAAGGGCTATCGCGCGATCGCGCACGATCGCCGTGGCCACGGTCGCTCCAGCCAGCCCTGGGACGGCAACGACATGGACACCTATGCCGACGACCTTGCCGGGCTGCTCGATTCGCTCGACATCAAGGACGCCGCGATGGTCGGCCATTCCACCGGGGGCGGAGAAGTCGCCCGTTACATCGGCCGGCACGGCACGAAGCGCGTGTCCAGGGCGGTGCTGGTCGGCGCGGTGCCGCCGATCATGCTAAAGACCGCGGCCAATCCCGGCGGCCTGACCATCGACGTCTTCGATGGGCTTCGCGCCGGTGTGGCCAAGGACCGTTCGCAGCTATACCGCGATCTCAGCGGACCCTTCTACGGTGCCAACCGGCCGGAGAACCAGGCTTCGCAAGGGATGCGCGATTCCTTCTGGCTGCAGGGCATGCTTGGCGGCTACAAGGGCGCGTACGACTGCATCAAGCAGTTCTCGGAAACCGACTTCACCGAGGACCTGAAGAAATTCGATATCCCGACCCTGATCGTGCACGGCGACGACGACCAGATCGTGCCGATCGGTTCGGCGGCGCTGCTGTCGTCGAAGATCGTCAAGGGCGCCACGCTGAAAATCTACAAGGGCGCGCCGCACGGCCTGACCAGCACGCATGCCGAACAGTTCAACGCCGACCTGCTGGCTTTCCTTCAGTCCTGATCGCCACGACGCGTCGCCGCGCAGGCGGCGGCGCGTTCGAGCAAGAGCGCGCGCTCGCGCGTGTTGCGCGCGAGTGCGGCGGCGCGGGTGAATTCCTCGCCCGCTTCCGCGATGCGCCCCAGTTTTTCCAGCAGGTCGCCACGCACGCCGGGCAAGAGGTGGTAACGCCTCAACGCGGGTTCGGGCAGCAAGGCATCGACGATTTCCAGTCCCCGCGCCGGTCCGTAGGCCATCGCGTAGGCGACCGCGCGATTGAGCTCGACCACCGGCGAGGGCATGACCTGCGTCAACGTGTCGTAGAGCGTGGCGATACGCACCCAGTCGGTCTCCGCCGGGGTGTGCGCCCGCGCGTGACAGGCCGCGATCGCCGCCTGCAAGGCGTACGGACCGAAGGCTCCGCCGAGTCGCTCCGCGCGGTCCAGCGCGGCGAGCCCATGCTGGATCAGCAGGCCATCCCAGCGCGACCGGTCCTGCTCCATCAGCAACACCGGCTCGCCGTTCGGCCGGGTGCGCGCGCGGGAACGCGAAGCCTGGATCTCCATCAGGGCAACCAGGCCGTGCACCTCCGGCTCGCGCGGCGCGAGTCCGGCGAGGATGCGACCGAGCCGTAGCGCTTCATCGCAAAGCGCGGGGCGCATCCAGTCATCGCCGGCGGTCGCCGAATAGCCTTCGTTGAAGACGAGATAGACCACGGCGAGCACCGAGGCCAGCCGCGTCGCCAGCTCATCGCCACGAGGCACCTCGAACGGCACGGCGGCGTCGGCGAGCGTGCGCTTGGCACGCACGATGCGCTGCGCGACGGTTGCCTCGGGGACCAGGAAAGCGCGCGCGATCTCGTCGGTGGTCAGGCCACCGAGCAGGCGCAAGGTCAGCGCGACGCGCGCCTCGGAAGAAAGCAGCGGATGGCAGGCGGTGAACACCAGTCGCAACAGATCGTCGCCGACATCGTCGTCGATTGCATCGTCGACCTTCGTCCACGCCGTGGCCTGCTCGTCGTCCAGGGCACGACCGATTTCCGCATGCTTGCGGTCGAGGAGCTTGCGTCGGCGCAACTGGTCGATGGCGCGATACTTCGCCGCCGCCATCAACCAGGCGCCGGGATTGTCCGGGATACCCGCGGTGGGCCACTGCTCCAGCGCCGAGACCAGGGCGTCCTGCGCCAGTTCCTCGGCCAGGCCGACATCGCGCACGATGCGGGCCAGCCCGGCGATCAGCCGGGGCGACTCGATCCGCCAGACGGCATCGATGGTGCGATGGGTGTCGGTATGGGTCACGGGAACCGGATCACACCATCGACGCCGCTCGCTTGCAAGGTACATCGCGGTAACGGCGCTTACAGCGCCTTGCCGGACTTCTGGATGTGCTCGCGCAGGCGTTCTTCCTGTTCGCGCAGTTCCGGGGTGAATTCCTCGCCGAAATCGCAGGCCTCATAGACCTGACGGATCTCGATCTCGGCCACTCCCAGCAGGGGATTCGGGCAGCGCTTGACCCATTCGATCGCCTCCTCCTTCGACTTCACATCGAACATCCAGAAGCCGGCGATCAGCTCCTTGGTTTCGGCAAAAGGCCCGTCGATCACCGTGCGCGACGTGCCCTCGAAACGGACGCGGGCACCCTCCGAGGTCGGTTTCAGGCCCTCGCCGGCGATCATCACGCCGGCCCTGACCAGTTCCTCGTTATAAGCGCCCATGGCGGCCAGCATTTTCTCGTCCGGCAGCACGCCGGCTTCGGTAGTCTTGTCGGCCTTGAGCAGAATCATGAATCGCATCGTCGTTTTCCAGGTGATGGGCCGGGGTGGCCCTACTCAAACGTCGAACGATGGTCGGCAAAATCGACACCGCCGGCAAAACTTTTATTTCCGACAACACAGCAAGGGCAAGAGCGCCCTCATCCGCCCTGCGGGCACCTTCCCCTCGGGGGAAGGGCGAAGCGGGTTACTGGAAGCCGACGACCGCGTGCGGCACGTAAGCCAACTCCAGCCGCGCGATTTCCTCGGGCGCCAGGATGATATCCAGCGCGGCCACCGCATCCTCCAGATGCCCCGGCTTCGACGCGCCGACGATGGGCGCGGTCACCACCGGTTTCTGCAGCACCCAGGCCAGCGCCACCTGCGCACGTGGCACGCCACGCGCCGCCGCCACCGCGGCGACCGCCTCGATCACCCGCCGATCGGCCGCCTCCGTGCCGGCGAAGAGGGTCCTGCCGACCGCATCGGTCTCCTGCCGCTCGCTGCTTTCGTTCCAGTCGCGGGTCAACCGGCCCCGCGCCAGCGGGCTCCACGGCAGCACCGCGACGCCGAGCTCGGCACACAACGGCAGCATCTCGCGCTCCTCCTCGCGATAAAGCAGGTTCAGGTAATCCTGCATGCTGACGAACTCGCTCCAGCCATGCCGGCGCGAGGTCTGTACCGCCGTGGCGAACTGCCATGCGTACATTGAGGAGGCGCCGATGTAACGCGCCTTGCCTGCCTTGACCACGTCATGCAAGGCCTCGAGCGTTTCCTCGAGCGGGGTAGCGCGGTCCCAGCGATGAATCTGATACAGGTCCACATAGTCCGTGCCGAGGCGTCGCAGGCTGGCGTCGATGCTCTGCATGATCGCCTTGCGCGACAGCCCCGAACCGTTCGGCCGCGGCGGCCCCTTGCGCGAGCCCAATGGATAGAACACCTTGGTCGCGATCACGGCCTCTTCGCGCGGAATCAACTCCTTCAGCGCGCGGCCGACGATCTCCTCTGACGTACCGTCCGAGTAACTGTTCGCCGTGTCGAAGAAATTGATGCCCAGCTCCACCGCCTGACGGATCAGCGGCCGGCTGCGCTCCTCGTCCAGGGTCCACGGATGCAGTCCGCGCTCGGGCACGCCGTAGGTCATGCAGCCCAGGCAGAGGCGGGAAACATCCAGGCCGGTACGGCCGAGCTTGAGGTATTCCATGGCAGGTCCTGTCGATGCGGAACGGTCGAACCCCTGATATACGCCCCGGCGGAGGCGATGTCATTGCTGAAGCTCGCTCGAAGCCCTACATGCGATGATCTTCACGAATGACCGCATAAGGATGACGTCGATGATCAGGCAGAACATGGCGATTCCGGCCTTCGTCGCGATCGTGGTCATTGTCGCCGCTGCCTGGTCCTCGCTGGCGATCGCCTACCAGAGCCGTGGCATGGTCCGGGTACTGATGATGGCCTGCCTGCTCGTCGTCGCCGTCGGCACCCTCGTGCTGGCGTTCCGCACGGGGGCGTGGTGGCCGATGATCGTCGCCGCCATGGCCTTCGGCGCCCTGCTGCTGTGGTGGCGGACGATCGCACCGTCCAACGAGCGCGACTGGTCGCCGGATGTCGGCCGGCTTGCCCAGGCGACGATCGGCGGCAATCGCGTCGTCATCGACAATGTGCGCGACTTCCGCTGGCGCAGCGACACGGACTTCGACGAGCGCTGGGAGCGCCGCTCCTACGACCTCGACCGCCTGGTCTCCACCGACATGATCTTTTCCTACTGGGGCAGGCCGGCGATCGCGCATACGATGATTTCGTTCGGCTTCGACGACGGCAGCCATGTGGTCTTTTCCGTCGAGATCCGCCGCGAGCGCGACGAGGCATTTTCGGAAGTCGGCGGTTTTTTCCGTGAATTCGAACTGATCGTGATCGCCGCCGACGAGCGCGACATCGTCGCCGTGCGCACCAATGTACGCGGCGAGGACGATTACCTCTATCGGATCGCCCTGCCCCGCGCCGAGGCGCGCTCGTTGTTCCTCGCCTACGCCACCGAGGCCAACCAACTGGCCGGTACGCCACGCTTCTACAACACCCTGACCTCGAACTGCACGACCCAGGTGTACGGCATGGCCCAGCGCGTCGTCGGCGACCTGCCGCTGGATTACCGGCTGCTCCTGACCGGTTATCTGCCCTCGTATCTCCATGCCCGCGGCGGGCTCGATCGCTCGCATTCGCTGGACGACTTGCGCTCGCTGGGACGCATCACCGATCGCGCCCGGCAGGCGGGCACCGCGGACAGCTTCTCCGCGGATATCCGTCGCGGGATTCCGCCGCTGCCCTCTGCGGATCGCCCTACTCGGGATTGAGCGGCGTACGCACCACGCAGTTGTAGGTGTCGACGAAACGGCCGAGCAACGAGAGGAACTGCACGCGTTCGCGTGCATTGAACGGTTCGAGCACGCGCGCCTGGGCGCGTTCGGCCGGCCTGGCCAGGCGTCGCATCATGGCCGCGCCGGCGGCGGTCAGGTTCAGCGTCTTGCGCCGGCGATCGGCGACATCGGTGCCGCGGACGACGAAGCCGGCATCCTCGAGCTTGCCGACCACCAGGCCGGTGGTCGAACGGTCCAGGCCGATCAGTTTGGCCAGGGAGATCTGGTCGATGCCGGGCCGGGCGCGGAGGATGTACATCATGCCGTATTGGGTCGCCGTCACCCCGAGTGCGGCGGTTTCCTCCATGAACAGCGAAACACCAATCTGATGGGCACGCCGAAGCAGGAAACCCGGACGGTTGTAGAGAACTTCCAGGTCGCTGACGTCGGTCCCGGCGGTGCGGGCGGTCTTGTTTTTTTCCATGCGCGTACTATGCCAGCTTGGTGCGCGGCCGCCACTTTTTCTTACGATTTTCGCCTAGGAATTTTGTTCGTCTCCGGACACGCCCACCGGGCGGTTTCCGCCTGCCCGGCGGATCGCTCAGCCGCGCCCGGCGAGGTGTTGCCGGGTCCAGGCAACGATGCTCCGTGCATCCATCGCGCCGGCCTGGCGCGCGACTTCGCGGCCGCCGACGAACAGGGCCAGGGTCGGGATACTGCGGATGGCAAAGCGGGTGGCGAGTCCGGGCACGGCTTCCGTGTCGACCTTGGCCACGCGCACCCGGGGCTCCAGTTGCGCGGCGGCCGATTCATAGTGTGGCGCCATCGACAGGCAGGGGCCGCACCACGGGGCCCAGAAGTCCACGAGCAAGGGCAGTTCGCCGCGCTCGCTATGCCGGGCGAAGCCCTCGGCATCCAGCGATACCGGTTTGCCGGTGAACAAGGGCTTGCCGCAACGACCGCAGGCGGGATGCTCGGCCAGTCGCGTCGCCGGCACGCGGTTGGTGGTCGCGCAATGCGGGCAGACGATCTGTGTTGAGTCGCTCATGTCGCGCAGATATACGCTGATTCCGGCCAGCGAGGCAACCGTCGCCAATCGACGGCTCCGGCCCTTTCCGCACCCCTCGCCCGGGGGCGAGGGGTGACGATGGGTTACAGCTGGACGACGTCGTAAGCCGGGTCGGTCTTCACATCGGCCTCGTAATCGACGTCGGTGCGGGTAAAGCCGAACAGCTTGAGGAAATCGTTCTTGTAACCGCGGTAATCGGTGATCTCGAACAGGTTCTCGTCGCTGACCTCGTTCCACATCGTCATGCAGGCCTGCTGCACGTCGTCGCGCAATTCCCAGTCGTCCAGACGGATACGCCCTTCCTCGTCGGTGGCCGGTGCCGCGCCGTCCTCGCGATAGAGACGGTCGCGGAACAGACGGTTGATCTGCTCGATGGTGCCTTCGTGCAGGCCCTTGTCCTTCATGATCCGGAACACCAGCGAGACGTAGAGCGGAATCACCGGGATCGCCGCGCTGGCCTGGGTCACCACCGACTTCATCACGCCGACATGGGCCTTCAGACCGTGCGTCTCGAAGCGGCGGGTCAGCGCCTCGGCGGTGTCGTCCAGGTGCTGCTTGGCACGGCCCAACGCGCCATGCCAGTAGATCGGCCAGGTGATCTCGGTGCCGATATAGCTGAAGGCGACGGTGCGCGCGTTCTTCGCCAGCACGCCGGCCTCGTTCAGCGCATCGATCCACAACGCCCAGTCCTCGCCGCCCATGACGGTGACGGTGTCCTGGATTTCCTGTTCGCTGGCCGGCTCGATCGCGACATGGACGATCTTGTCGCGGTTGGTGTCGATCGAGGTTGCCTCATAGGTCTCGCCGATCGGCTTCAGCGCCGAGCGCACGACTTCACCGGTATCGGGCAGCTTGCGCACCGGCGAGGCCAGCGAGTAGACGACCAGGTCCACGCTGCCGCCCATCTGGTTCCTGATGATCTCGATCGCGCGGGCGCGGGCTTCGTTGGAGAACGCATCGCCGTTGATCGACTTGCTGAACAGGCCGGCCTCGCGGGCCAGACGGTCGAAGGCTTCGGAGTTGTACCAGCCGGCCGTACCCGACTTGCTCTCCGCGCCCGGCTTCTCGAAGAACACGCCGAGGGTCGCCGCGCCGAAGCCAAAGGCCGAGGTGATCCGCGCGGCCAGCCCGTAACCCGTGGATGCACCGATCACCAGCACGCGCTTCGGACCGTCGGCGCGAACGCCCTGGGCCCGGGTCACGTCGATCTGGTCGATCACGTTCTTCTCGCAACCGAGCGGGTGGGTCGTCGTGCAGATGAAACCACGGACTTTGGGATGGATGACCACGCGGGAGATTCCTGTCGATACGGTAAGGCCGGGGATTTTAGCGGGAAAGCGGAGCAAAGCCGGAACCGCCCACCATACGGCCACGAACGGTCTCGGACCGCACCGCGAAAATCCGGCTTATCGCCACGCTCCGAAGTTTTACCCGCTCGAACCCGGTAGAACTGCTGAGGCGGACAGCCCGCCCACATGGCATACCGGTGACGGACTTCCAGCGGAGCATCGCCATGTCTCCCTCAGCCGCCGAAATCCGCGCCATCGCCAAAGAGGCCTACATCTATGGCGTGCCCATGGAAGACGCCTACCGGGTGATGTTCGGCTTTTCGCTCCACAAGGACGGCCATGAATACAAGGGCCCGTTCAACAGCGTGCTGAACATCGCGCGGGTCTTCACTCCCGAGGACAAGAGTTTCGTCACCCCCAATTCCGATACCCCATACACCTTCATCGGCCTGGACCTGCGCGCCGAACCGATCGTCGTCAGCGTGCCGAAGATCGACGCGAAGCGCTATTTCGTCTTCCAGCTGATGGACCTGTATACCTACAACTTCGGCTACATCGGGACCCGCGCCACCGGCAACGATGGCGGCCACTACCTGATCGCCGGACCGGACTGGAAAGGCGATACGCCGCCGGGCATCGCCGCGGTGATCCACGCGGAGACCTTGCTGGCCAACGTCATCGGCCGTACCCAGCTGTTCAACCC
The DNA here is from genome assembly GCA_963847335.1 of uncultured Gammaproteobacteria bacterium. Classification (GTDB taxonomy): domain Bacteria; phylum Pseudomonadota; class Gammaproteobacteria; order Xanthomonadales; family Rhodanobacteraceae; genus Luteibacter. Next base: position 211,312 of record CAWJZF010000006.1, on the reverse strand, counting down.
GGATGACCTGGACAACGTGAAAAAGGTCCAGGCGGGCTACAAGGTGCAACCCTTGTCCGCCTTCCTTGGCGAGCATGCGGCGCCCAGGCCAGTGGCCCCGGCATGGGCACGGCCGTTGAAACCCGACGCGCAGCGCACGTCGCTGGGATTCTTCGACGTGCTGAATTTCGTGCTGCAGTTCGCGCCGGCGCCGGACGAGGAGAAGGCACTGCGCGCACGCTTCGCCAGTATCGGCATCGAGCCTGGCCGCCCCTTCGATGCCTCGGCGCTTGCGCCGGAAACCAGGGCCGCGCTGGAAGCCGGCATGCGCGACGGACAGAAGGAGATCGATGCGCGACGGCTGAAAACCACCGACACCCGCGACCTGTTCGGCACCCGCGCCTTCCTGCATGGCGACTACCTCGCCCGTGCGCTGGGTTCGCAGATGGGGATCGGCGCCAACTCCAAGGAAGAGGCGATCTACCCGCTATACGACAAGGATGCCGACGGCAAACCGCTGGATGGCGCGACCGGCAAGTACACGCTGCGTTTCGACCGCGACGGCTTCCCGCCGGTGAACGCGTTCTGGTCGCTGACCATGTACGGCCTGCCCGACCAGTTGCTGGTCGCCAACCCGATCGGCCGCTACCTGATCAACTCGCCGATGCTGCCGCAGCTGAAGCTCGACGCCGATGGCGGACTGACGATTCGTATCCAGCACGACTCGCCCGGTGCGGACCAGGAAAGTAACTGGCTGCCGGCACCGGCTGGCAAGTTCATGCTCACCCTGCGCTATTACCTGCCCAGGCCCGAGCTGATATCCGGAAGCTGGAAGTCGCCATTGCCGCAACGCGTGCGGTAGCCGGCAGGACGCCGACGGGGGTCGGTTCGCCACTTTCTTGTCATGGCACTGTTCCCCGGTTCTGGACTATCCTCCGCGATCGCAGCCGACCGGGGGACGGACGAGCTTTATGATCGCAGGCATCGACCTGGGCACGACCCATTCGCTGATCAGCGTGTGGACGGCGGACGGCCCCCGCCTTATTCCCAATTCGCTTGGGCAGGTATTGACCCCCTCGGTGGTCGGCGTGGACGACGATGGCGTCGTCCTGGTCGGCGCGGCCGCAAGTGGCCGGCTGCTGACGCGCCCGACGCAGACCGTCGCCGCGTTCAAGCGGCATATGGGTACCGATCGGGTGGCCCGCCTGGGACAGCACGCCTTCCGCCCCGAGGAGTTGTCGGCGCTGGTACTTAAATCGCTGCTGGCCGACGCGGAGGCCGAACTGGGCACGCCGGTCGAAGAGGCGGTAATCAGCGTACCCGCATACTTCAGCGATGCCCAGCGCAAGGCCACGCGTAACGCGGGTGAGCTCGCCGGCATCCGCGTCGAACGGCTGATCAACGAGCCCACCGCTGCCGCACTGGCGTATGGGCTGGATCGTCACCAGGCTGAATCGCGCTTCCTGGTCCTGGACCTCGGCGGGGGCACCTTCGACGTGTCCATCCTCGAATTGTTCGATGGCGTCATGGAGGTTCATGCCACGGCCGGCGATAATTTCCTTGGTGGCGAGGACTTCCTCAACGCGCTGATCGACGAATTTTGCGCCGAGACCGGGGTCAGGCGCGAATTCCTGGGTGCCATAGAAGTAGCGCGCCTGCGTGATCGCATGGAGCGGATCAAGCGCCAGCTTTCGCAATCGCCGGTCAACGACGTGGAGGTCACGGTCGAGGGTAGGACCCATCATTGGAGCTGTACGGCGGATCGGTTCGAGCAGCGTTGCGCCGCCTTGCTCACGCGCATGCGCATGCCGATCGAACGGGCCATCCGCGATGCGAGCATCAGGGTCGGCGACCTCGACGAAATCGTGCTGGTCGGTGGTGCATCGCGGATGCCGATGATCAGTCGGCTGGTGACCCGCATGTTCGGCCGCCTGCCCCTTCGTCACATCAATCCCGACGAAGCCATAGCATATGGCACAGCGGTCATGGCCGGGTTGAAGGGACGCGCCGAATCGCTGCGCGAAGTGGTGATGACCGATGTCTGCCCCTACACCCTCGGCGTCGAAGTCGCTTCACGCACCGCCAGCGGCTCGTATCAGTCAGGTCTCTTCTCGCCGCTGATCGAACGGAATACGGTCGTCCCGGCAAGCCGGATAGGCCAGTACTACCCGACCCAGGACATGCAGGAGAAGCTGACCTTGCGCATCTTCCAGGGCGAATCGCCGCGCACGGTCAACAATATCCTGCTCGGCGAGATAAACATGCCCCTGCCACCGGCGAAAGCCGCTGAAATGCCGGTGAACGTGCGCTTCACCTACGACGTCAGCGGGCTGATCCAGGTCGAGGCAACCGTCGTGGTGACCAACGTTACCCACGAACTGGTGATCGAGCAGAATCCGGGCATGCTCACCGCGGAGGAGATCGCCAGGCGGGTCGCCGCGCTGGGCCACCTGAAGATCCATCCACGCGACGACCAGGCCAATATCGCCCTGATCGAACGCGCCGAACGCCTGTATGAAGAACGGATCGGCGAAGCCCGGCAACAACTCAGCCAATGGCTGCTGCAGTTCCGCGGTGAACTCGAGTCGCAAGATACCCAACGCATTCGCATCGCGCAGACGCGCTTCGGCGAATTGCTCTCGATGGTCGAAGCGGACTCGCCCTTGTGAGAGGTCCGCCGTGGGACGAACTCGACATCGATCCCACCGACGATGCGCGCGCTGTCAAGCGCGCCTATTCCGCGCGCCTGAAAGTGTGCCGGCCGGAAGACGATCACGACGGGTTCATCCGCCTTCGCGCGGCCTATGAGCGAGCGCTGGCGATGGCGAGCCAGGCGGCAAACATGCCGAACCCGGCATCGGATGAGCCACCCGCGTCGCCGGACACACAACGCACGACGTCCGATGATGGGGAAAACCAGGCCGGCGCCGAACGTTCCGTGCCGCCGGCAAGGGCGGCCCACCCATCCTTGCAGCGCTCGCCAGCACCGGAAGCCCCGCCCTCACAGCGAGCCCGGGCCGTCGCGCGTACCCGCCCCGGCGTGGAACCCTCGGCCACACCTGTTTCAAGACACAGGCAGACGCAGGCACATTACGCGCTGGCCGTGGACATCTTGCGACAGAGTCGCCAGCAACAGTCCAATCCACAGTCCCTGCGTTACTGGCTACAGGAGCACGACGGCCTGCTGTCGATCGAGGCAAAGAACGCGACATCGCCCATCCTGCTGCGCCTCATGCAATCGGAAGGCCCGCCACCACGCGACGCCTTGCAGGCACTGGCGACATTCTTCGACTGGAACGGTGTGCGCGGCAGGCGAGAACTGGCGGCCATCGGCGTCGACCTGGCAGCGCTCGAGGCACGCCTGGCAAGCCACGACCTCCGCCAATGGTTGAAGGACGGCAAACGCGTTCGGAACGACCCGGCTCGCATACTGAATCGCGCCCTCAAGGCCGGGGACGGCGCCGCCGCATGGTGCATGGCGGCCGTGTTCTGGATTCGCAACAACGTCACCAGGACACTCCAGTTCGCGATGGAGCGGTTTGGCCTGGCCGCCACCGAAGAAGTCATGACGCCCGCCTTGATCGCCTTCTGGTCGAAGACCACGGCGCAAAGACCGAACCTGCTTCAGGCGTCACTATTGATTCCCATGGTCGTCGGCGCGCTGGTATCGGGCGTGATGGTGGCCATCGCCCTGCGTCGCGACCAGGGAAACATGGTGCTGCTGGCACCGGCGGCGATCGCACTGACCCTTGTCTTCGGTGCTTTCGCAGCATTTGGTCTGTTGGACCTCGCGCGTCGCTACTGGTGCCACATCGTGCTGCCGGCGAACCGCGAGCGCATGGAAGCCTGGCTGGGAAAGCCGGCCTCAGGTCACCGCCTGCTGATATCCACTGGTTTTTTCGCCGCGCTCGGGCTGGTCGCCTGGTATTGGCCTCCCGGCATCGACGATTGGCCTTTCTATGTTGTCCTGGCCTTGATCGGTCTCCTGGTCGGGCCAGGCTCGCGTGCGATCTACGGCTTCCTCGGTTGCACCTTGCTGGTAACCCTGGCAACGACGCCACTGCATCTGACCGGCCGCCTTCCGATGTGGGCCGCTGTCACCGGAGTGTGGGCGGGACGCATGGCCCACGGTTGGCTGCAGCGTTCTGGCTGGTGGAAGAAGTCGCTACCTTCGGCTGTAACCGTAGTCAATGTGGTCTGTGTCCTTCTGGGCATTCTGGTGATCTGCGTCATTGCCACGGTGCATGGCTGGCAGAGCACTCCTATCGCGCCCCGACCTCTTCATTAGCGCCGACCCGGATCAGATTGAGGTCCTGGTAGTCGTATGCCCCCACGGTGCGCGGCTGGGCGCGGCGCATATGGGCGCCGCGCACGCTGCCGTCCGCCGCCACGTCGAAATCGATGAAGGCATCGGCATGCAGCTGACGGTCGTCCCAGTGGACCAGGAAGGTGTCGTGTTTCCAGGGTTGCAACGAGCCGAGCATGCGCTGCGATTTCGTGAAGTCAATGCGCAAACCGCCGTGCTCCATGCTTACGTCGATGTCGCCGTACCAGCGGTCGCTATACCGACCTGCGTATTTCGCCAGGGGCTGCGACGGCTTGTCCGCGGGCGAGCGTCCGGCGGCGACCGCGGCCGTCCTGTCGGCGATCTTCTTGCGGGCCAGCCCGGCGGCATCCGCATACGCACCGACCCAGTCGGTGGCCGGCGCGTGCATATAGGCGTCGAGCACGTGATAGACGATGGCGTCGAACGCGCCCTCGGCTTCCTGGTTGGTCAGCACGACGACGCCCAGGTGCATCGATGGCACGAGCATGACCTTCGAGACCATCCCTGGGAAGCCGCCGTCATGCCATACCAGACGCCGGCCGCGGTAATCGGAGTTGTACCAGCCCTCGGCATAACCGAGCGAGGTGGGTAGCGCGGTGGCAAGCGCCGGTACGGCCGGATCGTCCAGATCGATCGGCGTGATCGTCGACCACATGCGCTTCTGGTTGTCCGCGCTGAACAGCCGCGCCGAACCGTCGGGCAACTTGCCGCCGTCCAGCTGCACCAGCATCCATCTGGCCATGTCGTGCACGGTGGAATAGATGCCCGCGGCGCCACTGGCATTCTTCCAGGCCAGCGGCGCGACCGGGGCCAGCTTGCCGTCGTCGTCGGGCATGTACGCGGTGGCGACGTTGTCGCCGGGTTTGAGATACGTGGCATCGATCCGCGACTCGCTCATACCCACCGGTGCGAAGATGTGCTGGCTGACGAAGTCGGCGTAGCTCTGCCCCGCGGCCTGCTCGATCACCAGGGTCGCCACGGCGTACATGATGTTCTCGTAGGCAAAGCTATTGCGGAACCCGGTGGCCAGCGGGAAATCGCGCAGATGTTCGACCACTTCGCGCGTGCTGTACGACGTCGCCGGCAGGAACAGCAGGTCGCCCGCGTGCGAACCGAGCCCGCTGCGATGGGCGAGCAGGTCGCGGAGGCGTATCTCGTGGGTCGCATACGCCTCGGACATCCGGAACCAGGGCAGATGGTCGATCACCCGGTCGTCCATCTTCAGCTTGCCTTCGTCGTCCAGCATCTCCATGGCGGTGGCGGTGAACGATTTGGTATTCGACGCGATGCAGAACAGCGTATGCGCATCGACCGGTTCATGGCGATCCAGGCTGCGCACGCCGAAGCCCTGCTCGTAGACGACCTTGCCGTCCTTGACCACGGCGACGGCGATGCCCGGCACGTCCAGACGCTGACGCGCCTGGTTGACGTAGGCGGCCATGTCCTGGAACGACACGGCTTCCTCGGCCGCCAACGGCGCGGCCAACCCCAGGGCGCATACAGTCGTCAAAAGGAATCGCCCCAAGCATGGCAAAGTCATGAGCAAGCCCCCCATCATTGAAAATCCCGACTATAGGAGCCGACGGCACCGCCGGACCCTGTCGTAAGTCATCGTCGACAAATTCTTGCGGCCGCCATTCATCTTTTGTCATCCGCGAGCGCGGCCCGCGCGATTACGATGCTTTATCCGGAATCAACGCAGGGGTGCGGCATGGAGAGTGTTTCGAAGCGATGGCTGTCCGTGCTTTTCGCGATCGCGTGCGCCGCGCCGATGATGGCAAGCGCGGGGCATGCCCCCGCGGACCCGCCGCCCAGCGACAAGGATCTGGCCAGTACCAACTGTGCCATCGGTGAGGAGAAATTCCTTCCGGGCGATTACTACTACTGCATCGCCAGCCAGAGTTACGGCCAGCATGACTACGCCAATGCGAAGCGCTTCTTCACCACCGCGGCCAGCTGGGCGAGCAAACCGGCGCAGTACGTGCTTGGCGTCATGGCACTCAATGGCGACCAGCAGCCGAAGAACAGCCCACTCGCACTGGCCTGGCTGAGCCTGGCCGCGGAGCGGCCGAACTCGAGCTTCAAGGCGGATTACCAGGCCGCCTATGACAGTGCGACAGCCGCGGACCGGCGGGCCGCCGAGGACCTGCTGGCGAAGATGAAGCCGGTCTATGCCGATGCCACCGCCGCGCGGCGCGCCGAGCAGCGCTACACGCAGGGCATGGCCATGCTGGCCCGGCTCGACGCCGGTGGCGGCCAGTACTGCATGGCAGGCATTGCCACGCAGGATGGCTCGGCCGCCTCCCCTGAGTCCTGTCCGCCGATCCAGGTAGTGGCGGCGGGTGTCGATCGCGCCGCGGCCGCGGTCTTCGACGGTTGGGGCAGTCATGTCTCGGTCGGTCCGCTGCAACAGGCCGGGACACCGACCGGTATAAAATGAGCCGATACCGCCGCGGCGGGGGACAGACGGGACGTTCATGATCGCGGCACGGTGGTTATTCGCGGTATCGATGTGCGTGGCGCTTGGCGCCTGCCAGAAACATGAAGACAAGGCTTTGCCGACGCCGGCAAAGCCTGCCGTGTCGGCGCAGCAACCGCCCTACCCGCATTGCCCGGTCCAGAGCCATGTGGAATGCCACGACCTGGGAACACAGCTCTTTCCCGGCGACTACGTCGCCGCCGACTTCGCGCGGGTCGACCTTCCGCTACAACAGAACGGTCACGAGGCGACCGCCTCGGGCCTGGCCGGCGCGGATGCGTTCTTCGCCGATGTCCTCGTCCTGCCGTCCGGGAAGCTGTATGCCGTCGGTGGCGCAGGGCTGAAGGTCGCCATGGCGAACGGCTCGGCGGACATGCACTGGCATGTCGTGCAACATTCGGATTTCGCGGACACGCTGCACCGCGTTACCTTCGTCGACGCTCAACGCGGTTTCGCCGTCGGCACCAATGGCCAGATCCTGCGCACCCAGGACGCCGGCGCGCACTGGGAGCTGTTCAACCGCCTCTTCGCCACCGGCAATGACCCGGCATTTGGCGACCTGAGAATGCCGGGCGATGCCTATGCGGTCGCTTTCGCCGATGCCTCGCATGGTGTCATCGTCGGCGAAGATCGTATCTTCCGCAGCGTCGATGGCGGACAGCAGTGGCAACGCGTGCCGCAATCGCTGGACCATATCGCCCTGCAGGACCTCCAGTTCATCGATAGCCGGCGCGGCTGGGCGGTCGGCAGTTCCGGCACCGTGCGCCGTACCGACGATGCGGGTGAACACTGGACGTCGGTGTCGCTCGGCACCGATGTGCACCTGATGGGCGTGAGCTTCACCGATGCCACGCATGGTTGCATCGGCGGCGGCTACAAGGTCTGGTGCAGCGAGGACAGTGGCCAGCACTGGCAGGCGGCCGATGTCGCCCTGCCGAAGGACCTCGATCCGGAGGAGGCCATCGCCATCACCCGCCTGCGCATGGGCGCGGGCGGCCATGGCTGGTTCATTACCCATGACGGACTGATCTTCGCCACCGTCGACGGCGGCCGGCACTGGACTCCGTGGATGGACGTGGTGAAGGCCTCGCAGGGCAAGTTGGAAGGCGCCGAACTCTGGGGCCTGGCCCTCGGACCGGACCGGGTATGGGCCGTGGGCACGGGCGGTTTCACGGCCCCCGCGACGGACGCACCCGCCGGTACGGTATCCCTCGCATCCTCGCCCCTGATGCTGTCCTGGCCGTTGTGACGCACGATCTTCCCGCCTGACGCCGGCAGGTCACAGCTTCGGATCCTTCCCGGTACGAAAGCGACGATCTGCGCGCATACAGCAAAAGATGACGCCTGCGTGGAATAGACCAGAGGCTTCCTAGGCGATACGGTTTTCCAGCCTGCCGATGCCTTCGATCTCGATCCGCATCACATCGCCGGCGCGGAGGAACTTCGGCGGCGTGAAACCGATGCCGACACCCTCGGGTGTGCCGGTGGCGATGATGTCGCCGGGGTAGAGCGTGATGCCCGCCGAGATCGTCTCGATCAGGGTGGGGATATCGAAGATCAGGTCGCGGGTATTGGCGTGCTGGCGCAGCTCGCCGTTGATCCAGCATTTCAGGTCAAGGTTGCCGCCGTCGATCTCGTCGGCACTGACCGCGAACGGGCCCATCGGGCAGAACGTATCGAACGATTTGCCGAGGTCCCACTGGCCATGGCGCTTCTGCCAGTCCCGGGCGGTGACGTCGTTGACGATGGTGTAGCCCCAGATGTGCGCGGCGGCATTCGCCTTCGCGATACCGCGGCCGCCCTGGCCGATGATCACCGCCAGCTCGGCTTCGTAATCCAGCGCGTCGGTGACGCCCTCGGCGGACCATACCGTGGCGCCATGGGCGACGACGGTCTGCGGGGTCTTGGTGAAGACGATCGGGTACTCGGGAATGCCGTCGCCGGCGCCGCCGGGTGAGGCATCGAAGCCGCTTTGCGAGAACTCGCGCGCGTGACGGCGGTAGTTCTTGCCGACACAGAAGATGTTTCGCGCCGGCAAGGGGATCGGCGCGAGCAGTTCGACATCGGCCATGGCGAGCGATTCGCCGGATTCGCGCGTGGCCTCCCCGCGGATCAGGGCCAGCATGTCCGTCGCCGGGGAATCGTCGGCTGGCAAGAGCGGATGGAGACGCTGCGATGTCTCGTCCCAGCGCCCGATGCGGGTCGCGTTGTTCATGCGATAGGTGGCGAACTTCATGGGCTGCTCCGGCGGCCGGACGGCAAGTCTGCTCCTGCGGCTGCTCCTGTGCCAGTTGCGGGGGCTTTGTTTTCGGGGAACGGGGAACGGGGAACGGGAAAGTTTGAAGGTGCGTGGGCTTTTCTTCCCGCGCGGGCCTCAGAGCACAGGTTTTTCGCAACTCCGACCGTTCCCCGTTCCCTGTTACGGCGTGAATCACCAACGTAGCAGCCGTGGGCCGAGCAGCGCGCCCACCGCGGCGGGCACCAGCATGCCGAGCAGGTACCAGATCGCCCAGAACGGCGCGGCCATCTCCGGACAGTGCAGGCAATAGGCGACGGTGCCGGTGGCGCCGGCGAGCAGGCCGCCCGCGGCGCCGGCCAGACGCAGCCGGGTAGGCGCCAGGCCTTTGATGGCCCAGAAGACGGTCGCGAACGCGGGCACCGAGAGGATCGCGATACAGACCGGACAGACGCGCCAGGTGTGGCCGAGGATCAGGGCCAGACGGCCCCCGGGCGACGCCAGCGCGAGTACGACGACGGCACAGATCCACGCCGCCAGCACGGGTAAGGCGATACCGAGCCAGCTTTTACCGAGTGGCACCCCAGGGCGCGAGAGACGTGCCGTGACGACCAGCGACGCCACCGCCATGACAAGGGCGAAGGCAAGCTTGACCCAGAACATCGTCATGCGGATCGCCTCGCCGATGTCGGGGCGCACGCCGAACAGGACCGACATCAGCACGCCGGCGCCGACGATGCCCAGGAGCAGGGACCACGCGAAACGCTTGCCGAGAGCGGCCCGATCGACCGGGGCGACGTCGGTCGCGAGCAACGAAACCAGGTCTTCGGTTTTCATACGGCACCCCGGATGCGTATCGCCAACGTCTTCAGTCCCCGATGGACACCAATTTTCACCGCCGATTCCGAGAGCCCGGTCAGTTTCGCTGTTTCAGCGACCGACAGGCCCTGCAGTTTTACGTGCAGGATCGGCAGACGGTGGCGATCCGGCAACTGCTCCAGCAATTTGCCGATATCCCGTCTGGCCTGGGCCGGCTCCGCATCGGATCCGGCGAAGACCTCGGAGTCCTCGTCCAGAGGGGTGTTCCATGCCTCGCGTCGCGCATGCGACCGGAAGAAATCCATCAGCTTGTAGCGCGCGATCGCATGAACCCACGCGGTCAGCGGCTGGTCCGCGCGATAGGTATGCCGGCCATTGTGCACGGCGAGCAGGGTTTCCTGAAGGATGTCCTCGATATCGTCCCGTGCGTGCGCCAGGCGCCGGCGCAGGAAGGCGCGCAGATGCCTGCCAAGGTCGTCAAGGAAGGACCGGTACGCCGTCGCGTCGCCATCGAGGCCGGCGACGAACAGGCGATGCAGCCGCTCCTCCGCCCCTTCCTGCTCCGCGGACGCGCGCGCCGGGCTCATCTTGCCCCCGGGCATCGACAGGACGACGACCGGTGCGCGACATTGCTGGCAAGGCTGGGGCGAAGATGCATGGCGATCCGGCGTCCTTTGATACCAGTACCCGGATGACCCGCGATAGGGACGGTTCATTACATGCCCCGGTGATGCCTGACCTTGCCTTCTCATGAGAGACCATTCGTCGCGACGGCGATTCCGGTTACACCGACGTTTGGAAAAATTGGGGAACGGGGAACAGGGAACAGTCGGAGTTGCGAAAAACCTGTGCTCTGGGGCCCGCTCGGGGAGCAAAACCCACGCACCTTCAAACTATCCCGTTCCCCGTTCCCCGTTCAAAAAAACTGCCGGCGACTGTAACCGGCGGCCATCCCCCGGCGAATGTCCTGTCAGACCGGCACGCATCCCTGCCGGTCGCCCCTACGCTGACAGGAACCCCACCCATGAACGCTCGCAATGTCGCGTCCGTCGCCATCACCCTTGCCGCCCTGGTCTCCGGCGTCGCCATGGCCCAGGACAATGCCATGATGAAGAAGAGCCCGGTCGAGAAGTGCTACGGCGTTTCCAAATCAGGCCAGAACGACTGCAAGGCCGGTGCCGGCACCAGCTGCGCAGGCACCTCGAAGGTCGACTACCAGGGCAACGCCTGGAAAAACGTGCCCGCCGGCACCTGCGTCACCATCAAGACGCCGAAGGGCACCGGCTCGCTGACGCCGATCGGCGCCTGAGGTGTTTCTCCGGCGCGGTATTCCCGCGCCGGCGATCGACGGCACAGACCCATGACGACCGGAGCCGGCCTCGGCCTGAAGGCGCAGCACTACGAAGACGCGTTGGCTTGCGCGGCCGATGGCCTGTGGTTCGAGGTGCATCCGGAAAACTACATGGTCGACGGCGGACCGCGACTGGCGTGGCTCGAGGCGATCCGCGCGCGACATCCGTTGTCGCTGCATGGCGTTTCGCTGTCGCTGGCGGCCGATGCGCCTCCGGATACCGCGCATCTGCGCAGGCTTGCCGCACTGGTCGCACGTACCGAGCCCGTGCTGGTTTCCGAACACCTCGCCTGGTCGACGTGGCGTGGTCATTACTACCCGGACCTGCTGCCCTTCCTACGTACCGATGATGCACTGGCGCGGATCGCCGACAATGTGCAGCGCACACAGGATGCCCTGGGCCGTCGCATCGCGGTGGAAAATCCCACGCACTACCTGCAGCTCGACGGCCATGAGTGGAGCGAGACCGGTTTTCTTGCCGAGCTGGCCCGGCGCACGGGTTGTGGCCTGTTGCTCGACCTCAACAATGTCCACATCAGCGCACGCAATCTCGGATTCGACGCGGCGTCCTGTCTGGATACCTTTCCGCTGGATGCGGTCATGGAAATTCACCTGGCCGGCCATAGCGAGGATCCCGGGCATGGCACCGCGCTGCTGATCGATTCGCACGACGCACCGGTCGCCGAGGATGTCTGGAAGCTCTATCGCCGCGTCATTGAACGCGGCGGCGCGCGACCGACGCTGATCGAACGCGATGACAGGCTCCCCGGCTTCGGCGAACTGATGGACGAGCGCGACCGCGCGCAGGCGATCCTCGACGAACCGATGGCTCGCCCATGAAGCTCGCCGATTTCCAGGACGATTTCCTTCATGCGCTTTACTCCGACAGCAACGGCGACCTCGCCCGGCAGCCCGGCTTTCGCGTCTACCGCAATACGGTCATCAAAGGCTGCGTCGACGCCTTGCAGGCCAACTTCCCCACGGTCGAACGGCTGGTCGGCGAGGAATGGTTTCGCGCCGCGGCGACGATCCACGCGCGCGCCACGCCGCCCACGGACGCACGCCTGCTCGACTATGGCCGGGGTTTCGCCGGATTCCTGGACACCTTCGAGCCGGCGCGCGAACTGCCTTATCTTGCCGATGTCGCGCGCCTGGACCGCTACTGGATCGAGTCGCACACCGCTTCCGACGACGCCGTGCTGGATGCAACGGTTATCGCCGGGCCGGGTCCCGATACCGTATGGCTTCCGCATCCGGCCACCCGCTGGGCATGGTTCGAGGCACAGCCCATTTTCTCCATCTGGCGCGCCAACCGCGAGGAGCTGGCGGTCGATGGCGAGCTGCCCTGGATCGGCGAAGGCGCCTTGCTGACCCGCTTCGACGGGCAGGTTCGATGGACGCCGATCAGTCGCGGCGCCTGTACCTTTCTGGACGCCTGCGCCGCTGGCCACGCGCTCGCCGTGGCCGCGCAGGCCGCGCTACTGGACGACCCGGACGTGGAGATCGCATCGATACTCGCCACCCTGCTTGCCATGGGTGCCTTCGTTTCAACCAGCCCCTGACCGGAATGCATCATGGAACTCACCCAGGATTTGCCGCGTAACGAATTGCGTTCACGCTGGAACGCACTGGCCGACCGCGTCGGTGGCCTGGTCGGCCACGCCTTCCTTGCCCTGGTCGCGCGCTTCGCGATCGCCGCGATCTTCTTCCAGTCCGGCCGGACCAAGGTCGAGGGTTTCCTCACCATTACCGACAGCACGTACGAACTGTTCCGTGACGAGTACAAGATCCCCCTGGTGCCACCGGAGATCGCCGCGCATATGGCCGCGTATGCGGAGCACTGCTTTCCCGTGCTGCTCGTCCTTGGCCTGGGCACGCGGCTTTCCGCGCTGGCCCTGCTGGGCATGACCGCGGTGATTGAGGTATTCGTCTATCCGGATGCCTGGCCGACGCACCTGTCCTGGGCGGGGTTGTTGCTGTATCTGGTTGCGCGGGGCGGTGGTGTGCTTTCGCTCGATCACAGGCTAAACATACGCTGATGCGAACACCGATCGGCACAACCACTGGATTCCGGCCTGCGCCGGAATGACGAGCTGGTAGGTTGTCGTCATTCCGGCGCAGGCCGGAATCCAGTGGCGACCACGCAGGATTTTTGCGAAAGGCTGTAACCGCACGACCCGTCGTTACGAATACCATGACGCCACCACGGCAAACCTTCCCACGGAGACACATCATGTACGCATCGAAGTCCGCCACCAGTTTCGCCGCCGCTGCCGCCATCCTGGCCATCGGCGCGGTCAGCATCTCCGCGCCGGCTTCGGCCGCCGACACCGCCAAGGGCGATGCCACGACCGTGCATTGCTACGGCATCAACAGCTGCAAGGGCACCTCCGACTGCAAGTCCGCGCACAACGATTGCAAGGGTCAGAACGCGTGCAAGGGCCAGGGCTTCAAGGCCGTGACCGTCGACGCCTGCAAGGCTGCCGGTGGCAGCCAGACCGAGAAGTGATCCCACGGGCCCGGCCGGCGATCCGGCTGGGCCCGTCCCTGGAGCCCATGACATGACAGGCCAAGCCCTCACACCCTTCCAAGGTTTCGGCCTTGGCCTGCGGCCGGTCCACTACCCGGCATTCCTCGACGAGCCGCAGCCGGTGGATTTCGTCGAGGTCATTTCCGAGAACTTCATGGTCGAGGGCGGCCGCCCGCTGCATGTCATCGACCGCGTGCGCGAACGCTATCCCGTCGCCCTGCACGGTGTCTCGATGTCGATCGGCTCGGCCGACGGACTGGACGACGACTACCTGCTGCGCCTCAAGCAACTGGCCGCGCGCGTGCGTCCGCTGTGGATCTCCGACCACCTGTGCTGGACCGGGGTCGAGGGTTTCAACTCGCACGACCTGCTGCCGCTGCCTTATACCGACGAGGCCATGGACCTGGTCTGCGCGAATATCGCGCACGCGCAGGATGTGCTCGAGCGTCCATTGCTGATCGAAAACCCGTCGAGCTACCTGACCTTTCCCGGCTCACGCATGACCGAGTGGGAGTTTCTCGCCGGGATGTGCCAGCGCACGGGATGCTTCCTGCTGCTGGACGTCAACAATATCTACGTCAGCGCGGCGAACCATGGCTTCGACCCGCTGGACTATCTGGACGGCGTCCCCATGGAGCGCGTCCGCCAGATCCATCTCGCCGGCCACAGCCAGGGACGCGATCTGCTGATCGACACCCACGACCAACCGGTACCCGACCCGGTCTGGGCGCTGTACGAGATCGCCTCTCGCCGCGTCGGTGCCGTCGCCACGATGATCGAGCGCGACGATCGCATTCCGCCGCTGCCCGAGTTGCTCGCCGAGCTCGATACAGCCCGCCGGCGCGCCGCCCGTTTCGAACACGCCGCGGCATGAGCCTGCTGGACCTGCAAAAGGATTTCGGTGCATGGCTGCGCGCGATGCCGATCAAGGTCGAGGCTCATGTCGGCGAAGGCAATACGGCCGGTCTCGCGGTTTATCGCCACGCCTATCGCGCGCAACTGACCGGTTGTCTGCGTGAGACCTACGCGAAGACCCTCGCCTGGATCGGCGAGGCCGCCTTCGACAAAGCGGCGGACGCGCATATCGACGCCCATCCGCCACACGGGTGGACGCTTGGCGAATATGGCCACGAATTCGACCTGACCCTGGCCCATCGATTTCCCGACGACCCCGAGATCGCCGAGCTGGCATGGCTGGACTGGCGCCTGCGCTGCGCCTTCGACGGCGCCGATGCGAGCGCGGTCGACGCCACGAGGCTTGGCGATATCGACTGGGACCGTGCCCTGTTCCAGTTCATGCCGACCTTGTGCGCGCGAGCGGTGCTTACCAACTGCGCCGCGTTATGGCATGCGCTGGGCGCGGGAGAGACGCCCCCGGCAGCGAAAATACTGGCTTCTCCCGTGGTCATTCGCGTCTGGCGCAGCGAATTTTCCACGCGGTTTCGCAGCATGGAGCCGGCGGAGGCACACGCCCTGGCATGCGCGCGCGCCGGTGAAAGCTTCGGCGAGATCTGCGCGCGGCTGGTCGGCGAGGATGCCGGGAACGGCGTGCAAACGGCCGGCCGAATCCTGCGCGACTGGCTTGCGGACGGTCTTATCGTATCGATCGGCAGCTGATGTCGCGTGGCGGCAATCCCGCCACGCGACCGGCAGGTTCAGTGCTTCGCGTCGTTCTTGGGCACATGCAGCACGGCATCGATCGCATGGATCACGCCATTGCTCGAGACGATGTCCTCGACGACGACGTTCGCGCCATCGATGCTGAGCTTGTCGCCATCGCGCACGATGTTCGTCGACTGCCCCTGCATCATCCTGGGTCGTGCCATGGCGGCCACTTCCACGGAGGATGCACGCCCGGGAAGCACGTGATACTTCAGCACCGAAATCAGTTCGGCCTTGTTCTCTGGCTTCAGCCAGTTTTCCAACGTGCCGCCCGGCAACTTGCCGAAAGCTTCGTCGGTAGGTGCGAAGACGGTGTACGGTCCGGTACCCCTGAGCACGTCGGTCATGTCGGCGGCGACGATCGCCTTGCCAAGCACGGTGAACGAACCGTGGGCTGCCGCGGTCTCGACCAGGTTGACGGCCGGTACCTTGGTGACGGTGTTGTTGTCCATGGGTTTGCCTTTGAGTGAGGAGCGGCCTTGACCGCAACCCGACGGTAGCCGGGGCGTACTCAGTGGCGTTGGGAAGAGGACCGCGGAGCTGAGGCACGGCAGGGGGCGACAGAGCCTCCTGGTGCTTCCTCAGGCTGCGCTCCGCGCCGTTACGCCTCCGTGACGCCCCGAAGAGTACGGTTTTTTTGCTGGAGTCCAGAAGGCATTACGTTTTCGCTGGCAGGCCTGGGCAGCTCCCGGCTCATCCGAACCCGGAGGACCGACCGTGAAAAAACTCATGCTAGCCATGCTTCTCTTCCCCACCCTGGCCATGGCCCAGAGCGCCATCGACGGCACCTGGAAGATCGACCTCACCAAGCTGCAGATGTCCGACAAGCCGGAGATCTTCGCCGTCCACGACGGCAAGTACGAGTGCAAAAGCTGCGTACCCCCCGTCAGCATCGCCGCCGATGGCGCGGACCATAAAGTCACCGGCCAGCCGTATTACGACATGCTCGCGATCAAGGTAGTCGACGATCGCACCGTTCGCGAAACACAGAAGAAAGACGGCAGGGTCGTCGGCGATTCAACGATGAGAGCCCTGCCCGACGGCAAGACCCTGGCTTTCGACTTCAACATGAAGCGCGATCCCAACACCCCTCCCGTAACGGGAAAGGGCACGATGACACGCGTCGCCGCCGGTCCGGCGGACTCGCATGCCGTTTCCGGTTCCTGGCGCACCGCCTCCTACGACAGCGTCTCGGACAATGGCCTGGTCATCACATTCAAGACCGAGGGCGACAGTCTGAGCATGACATCGCCCACCGGCCAGTCCTATACGGCGAAACTGGACGGTACCGAAGCGCCTTACAAGGGCGACGTCGGCATTACCAGCGTCTCGGTGAAGAAGATCGGCGCGAATGCCGTGGAGGAAACCGCGAAGCTCAACGGCAAGATCGTCGCGGTCACGAAAATGACGGTTGCGCCGGACGGCAAGACCATGACGATCTCGATGCGGGACGAAGTCCATGATCGTACCGACGGCATGGTCGCGATAAAGCAATAGCCATAACTATCGCGCCTCATCCGCCGTGAAAGGCGGATGGGGCGCTCTGGACCGCGAATCTTCACATCCGTTAACACCCGGCGGCTTTATACAGGGAGGTAACAGGATTGGGCATCCATCGACACTGAGTCGATGCTGCCGTGGGATAACGAGAGACATGCTTGCCCGCAAGACCCCATCGACCAGCACCACTGCATGGCCGGATGTCGTCCGTGCCACCGAACAGGCATTCGTGGCTTTCATCGAAAGGCAGGATTTCCCCTGCCTGGGCGCCAAGGCGTCGCATGCACAGGGACGATTGCGATACCTGTACGCGCGTGACATCGCCCGCGCCGGCGACGATGCCGCCATCACCCGCGGCTTGCAGGCATTCGCCGCGCAGGCCAGCGAAGACAGCCTGTTCGTCAGCATCGCCGTCCTGTTTCCCTCATCGCCCGCTTTGTCCGAACGGCACTTCGAGAATGCGTTGTGGCAACGCCTGGGCGCGATCCATGCGCTCGACCGCGTCCGCCACGGCTGGGACGACCATGTCAGCGACGACCCGACCTCACCTCACTTCAGCATGAGCATCGGCGGCAAGGCCTTCTATGTCGTCGGCCTGCACCCCGGGGCAAACCGCCCGGCACGCCGCTTCGACTGCCCGGTCATGATCTTCAACCTGCATAGCCAGTTCGAACGTCTGCGCGCCGACGGCCGCTATGAAAAGCTGCGCCAGGCGATCGCCGAACGCGATATCGCGCTCGCCGGCGCACCGAATCCCATGCTTGCCGTGCATGGCGAGAGTTCGGAAGCACGCCAGTACAGCGGCCGCCAGGTCGATGCGGACTGGGTCTGCCCCTTCCACGCCCACGCCATGGAAAAACCTGCATGATCCGGATCATTCCCCCGCGCAGCGGCGTCGCGTTCGAACTCAAGCGCGGCGCGCGGCTCAAGGTGATCGACCCGCAAGGCGAACAGGTGGCCGATCTGGTCGCCTTCAACCTGCATGACCGGGGCGAGGCGCTGTCGTCCGGACGCAGCATCGACTACGCCAGCAAGATCTACTTCAGCGCCGGCGACCCGCTCTATTCGAACCGCAGCAAGGTAATGCTGCGCATTGTCGAGGACCTGGTCGGCCGCCACGATTTCATGTTGCCGCCGTGCTCGGCCGAGATGTTCCGCATCATCTACGGCGACGCGGCACCGCATCGCGGCTGCTTCGGCAATCTGGCCGAGGTGCTGGCGCCGTACGGCGTCGTGCCCGACATGATCCCCGCCGCCTTCAATGTCTTCATGAATGTCCCGATCGACAGCGAGACCGGGGTCATCCGCGTCGAACCGCCGCTGAGCCGGCCCGGCGACTACACGGTCTTCGAAGCGCAGATGGACCTGCTGATCGGGCTGACCGCGTGCTCCGCCGGCCAGTCCAACAACTTCGCCTACAAACCCATCCACTACGAGGTGATCGCCCATGGCTGAGCGCTGCGGGACCATCGACGACTCCGCGCAGGTACCGGCGGCGTTGCGCACAGGCGCATTCGAACGGATTCCCAAGTGGATGAACCTGATTCCGATGATCGTGCAGTGGTGTTGGCTCGGCCTGCGCTACCGCGGCATCACCTTGCCATCGGCGGCCAATCCGCGGATCACCGCCGGCGGCCTGGTCGGCGACGGCAAGGCCGAGTATTTCAACGGCATGGGCCCGTATGCACGCGCGAAGGTCGCCGCCTTCGTGACGCTGCGGGCGGGCGGCGCGGAGTCCCTGGCCACCGCGCTGGCCACGATGCGCGAGGCGGGTCTCGCCTTTCCGGTGGTCGCCAAGCCCGAACTCGGCTGGTGCGGCTATGGCGTGCGCCGTATCGACGACAGCCTGCAGCTGGCCGATTATCTCGCGCGCTATCCCGCCGGCGAACAACTGATGTTGCAGCGCTATCTGGACGAACCCGGCGAGGCCGGTATCTTTTATGTTCGCCATCCGGACCGGCAGGCCGGTCGGCTGCTTGGCATCCTGTTACGCCACTATCCACAGGTTACCGGCGATGGCGTGCGCGATGTCGCGCAGCTGGTCGAGGCGGATCGTCGCCTGCGTCGCGCCGTGCGCAATCCCGGTCACGATTGCCGATATGACGGCCGCCATGTTCCCGCCAGTGGCGAAACAGTGCGGCTCTCGCTGATCGGTTCCACCCGCGTCGGTGGTCGCTACGAAGACGGCACCGCGCTCGCCACCGACGAGCTGGCCGCGACCATCGATGCGATCGCGCGCGACATGCCCGACTTCCACGCCGGGCGTTTCGACGTACGCTACCGCAGCCTGCATGACCTGCGTCGCGGGGTATTCACCATCATCGAAGTCAACGGCGCCGGCTCCGAAGCCGTGCATGCCTGGGACCCGAAATACTCGATACGCCAGGTGTATGCGATGGTCTTCGCCAAGCAGAGGCTGTTGTTCGAACTGGGCGCCGCCAACCGAGCGCGCGGCCACGCGCCGATCGGCAAGCTGGCCCTGGTACGCCATCATCTGCGCCAGCAACGGCTTATTCGCCGCTACCCGCCGTCGAACTGACCAGCCCGGCGTGACGTCGGCGGAACTCGAACACACCCAGTGAGAGCAGGGACACCGCCAGCGGCAGCACCCCGTAGCAGAGCCGGTAACAGACCAGGGCGGTCAAAAGATCCGGACGCGCCTCCGGCGGAAACGAGGCGATCATGATCGTCTCGAACACGCCAAGGCCACCGGGCACATGGCTGACCACGCCGGCCAGTACCGCGGCCACATAGATCGGCAGAAAGTCGACGAAGGGCGGCGCCGACTCGGGCGGCAGCAGGATATAGAACGCGCTGATCGCCGCCGTCATCTCCACGGCGCCCATCAGCAGCTGCGTCCCGGCCACCGGTGCCGAAGGAAAGATCAGGGTCCAGCGCCAGATGGTCAGGCTGCGCGGCTTGCGCGCCAGCCAGGCCAGGCCGACGACCAGGAAAAGGACCAGGGCCACACCCGGGAAACGGCCCCAGCCGTGGGCGATCGACGGCTCCCAGACCAGGGCGCCGGTGGTCACCACCACGAAGCCCAGCGCCACGCCCATGCCGGCCAGCCAGACGATACGGGCGATATCGCCCGCGGTCAGCCCCACCGCCGTATAGATGCGATAGCGCACGGCACCACCGGTAAGCGCGGGAAAACCCAGGGTATTGGACATCGCATTGGAGACCACCCCGGCGAACGCCGCCAGCCATACCGGCACGCGCCCGGGCACGGCGGACCGTACGGCAAGCACATCGAATGCGGCCAGCATCGCGAAGCTCACGCAGGTACAGGCGACCGAACCTGCGATCCGCGCCGGCGGCAACCGCGTCCAGGCCGCCCTGATGTCATGCCAGGACATCGATGACAGGTAATGCCGGAGGATCCAGGCGGCCGCGCCAAGAATGACGAGGGTGCCCAGCCACGGCAGGAAACGCAGCGGCGAGCGACTCGCGGACGGGGGCGTCGGCGCGTCAGCCGGCATGCGTGGGGCAGTCATAGCGTCCCAACATAAGCGATCCGGAGGATTTTTCGAAGCCCGGGGCCGCCGGGCCACGGGAATACCTCCTAGCGCGTTGTCGCATTATCCAGCGGGCGAATCTGCAAGGCCTCGACCGTCGCCGCGTTCAGCGGTCCCGAGGCACCGCCCTGTCCCTGCGTATAGCGCGCGAACTGGCCGAGGAAGCTCATATTGAAGCCCTGCCCGAGGGCGAAGGTGCAGCTTGCTCCGGCGTCGGCGGTGAAGGTCCCCGCCGTGGACAACTGCTTGCCCACGCTATGCGGCATGACCACGGTGAGGGCCTGCGATGGCGCCTTGCCGCAACGTATCGTCATGAGTTTGACCGCGGCGGTGACGCCGCTGGCGATCGGCCCATGGTCATTGGTATAGGACAGGCGCAACTGGAATCGCCCTGCCTTCGGCGCCGTCCATTGCCACGGGCCGGCACCGTCGACCCTGGCGAGCGGGCCTTCGCACACGGCGGGGCTGTGCAGCGACTCCAGGCCGCCGGCGTCCACGGCGGTCACATCGAAACACTGCAGCGCGGACTGGCGCGGCACGTTCGCCGCGCCGTCGATGGCGCCGTGCCTGCGTCCGTTGACGTACAGCACGCCACGCGCCGGCGTGGTGAGCCGCCAGTCGGCGCCCTGTTCCTTGACGTCCGGTGCCGGCGGCGCGGCCGGGGCATACATCGGCGCATCGGTACGCACGGGCACCTCGCGCACTCGCACGGCCTTCAGCCGCACGACGGTGGCGCCGTCGGACGAGGTCCGCGTGTCGGCCACGAGCAGGTTGCCGTCGAGCTTCGCCGGGCGCTGCAGCACGATGCGTCGATCCGCCATCCGCAGTGAAATGTCCTGTTCCGATCCGAACAGCATCGGCACCAGGGAAACCGGCAGCTTCGGCTCGATGCGGTCGTCGTCGGACAGGCCGAACACGCCCTCGACGACCATGTTCAGGTATCCCGCCACCGACCACAGCTGGCGCGGCGAATCGACCACCGGACCGCTGAGCGGACCTTCGTCGACATGCACCGACATCGTGGCCAGATCGAAATTCTCCATGTTCGAGCCGCCGAGCGCGGCGCCGCGTATCAGCGAGCGGACCTGCTGCGCGATCTGCGCGGGCGCGTCGGCGATACGCGCCGCCCGTAACGCGTAGGCACTGACGAAGGGCCAGATCGCGCGGTTGTGATAGATCGCCTGGTCGGCACGCTCGGGCCAGATCACCGGACTGCCGGCCGGCCATGACGGGTAATGCGCCAGGATCTCGCGGGCACGATCGGCATCGGCGACGCCACTGCTGATCGCAAGCGACAGTCCGAGCAGATCGTAGGTATCGTAGGGTTCCGGATTGATCTGGCCACCGATGTAGCTCATGTAGAGCCCACGATCGGCACGCCAGAAGTGCGCATCGATGGCATGCTTGAGGGCCTCCGCTTCGGCGGCATACCGGGACGCCTCCGCGGCATGCCGTTGCCCGGCACCAGCCGCGGCCAGTCGCAGCGCCTCGTAATGCAGCACATTGGTCGACAGCGCGAACGACTGCGCGATGGCGACGACGTTGTCCTTCGTCCACGCCGGATAGGTCTGCTCGCGCCAGTCCAGAAACGAGGTTTCGCCGCGATACAGACCGACCAGCGGGTCGTAAGCGTAGAGCCGGTCCTGGGCGAGCGTATCGACTAGCGCCTTGTCGAAGGTATCGGCAAAGCCGGCATCGTCACGCAGGTGACGCGCGCCAAGGAACCACACCACCCGATCCGTGCTGATCGGCCAGCTACCGCCGGAACCCGTGTCCTGCATGACATACGTACCCTGCGTCGCACCCGGTTCGCGCACCGTCGAGAGTTTGAAACGCAGCGAATTCCGCGCACGATCCGGGTCGAACCGCCACAGGCCAAGGTCGACCGAATAGGAAAGATCGCGCGTCCACACGAACGGCCATTTCTCACCCGTGCTGAAGCAGTCGCAGGCGATGGGCTTGCCGCGGTCGAAAGCGGCATCGGTGATCGCCGCTACCGAATCGGCTTTCAGGTCGGCCTGGGCCATGGCGAACAGGCCGTCGAACAGCGGGCTGGCCGTCTTCACCGCCCATGCCTGTCGCTCGACGCGACGCGTTCCGGCATCGCCCTTCAGTTCATAGCTGCCGTCGCCGTTCGCCACGACGGTCGCATGGCGATCCTGCCATGTCAGGCCGGTCCGCCAGTCCTCCTGCGCGGCAGGCGCGGCGAACACCGATCCGCATGCCAGCACACCGAGCAGCGCGAGCGCCGGTCGGCATCGGGATGCGGACCTGCCGCTATGACTGAACCGGTCGTCGGCGAACATGGCATGCCTCAGCGTCGCCCCCAATGGGCGTGGCAGATCATTATGCCCAACGGCGAAGCATGGCAAGGCGCGCCGGATCGGACGGCATGCACCGCCCTCTGGTCAGGCGGCGCCGGACTTCTTCATACTAGGCGGGCCGGCCAGCGGGCCGGCTCACCATTGGAACAGGGGAACACGGATGAAACGCTTGATATGGGGTTCATGTTTGTTGCTGGTAGCCGGCCTGGCATTCGCCGCCGGTCCCGGCGCGGTACGCAAAAGGATCGAGCTCAGCATGCTGGCCACCGGTTCCATCGTGGTCGCCCCCGATGGCAGCGTGCGTTCCTTCGAACTGGATCAGCCGGAGAAACTTCCGCAGCCCGTGGTCGAGCTGGTCCAGCAGGCGGTGCCGGGCTGGCGCTTCCAGCCCGTCCTGCTCGATGGCAAGCCGGTCGCCGCCAAGGCGAAAATGGCGATGCGCTTCGTCGCCACGCCATCGGACAAGGACAATTACCAGCTCAAGATCATCGGCGCGAGCTTCGGCGACGGCAGCGAGAAACCGAGCGACCAGATAGCCTTCAAGGACCGCTCCCCGCCGGCGTACCCGATGGATGCGGCCAGGGCCCACGCTGGTGGAACGGTCGTCCTGGTCATGCGTGTCGGCCGCGACGGCCAGGTCGCCGACGCCGCGGCCGAACAGGTCAACATGACCTCGATCGGCAGCGACAACGAACTGCGCCTGTGGCGCAAGGTGCTCGCCGACGCCAGCCTGAGCAAGGCGCGGAGTTGGACCTTCACGCCCCCGACCACCGGACCGAACGCCATGGACGATTTCTGGGTGGTCAGGGTACCGATCGTGTTTAATCTCAACGAGGGCGGCAGGCCGAAAAAAGAGGAATACGGCCAATGGCTGGCTTACGTGCCGGGCCCGAAAGAACCGATTCCCTGGATGGAAAAACTCAAGACCGCCAACGATGGCCGGAACGGCGCCACCGACGCACTGCCCGAAGGCGGCCTCAACCTGGTGGGCAGCGGCCTGACGCTTGCCACACCCTTGCAAGGCTCCTGAACGCCGCCCATCGAACGCCCCGCATCGCGGGGCGTTTTTTTATGTCCCTCGCGGCGGCAAAACGGTTTCGTCACACGGCCTTTCCTGTGCTCGTCATACGTTGAAAGGCCCGATGGACGGGAGATCCTCATGACCCACTCGCTGACAGCCACTTTCGCCACCCAGGGCAGCGCCGCGACAGCGATCGAACGATTGCTCGCCCACGGGTTGCCGCGTGCGCAGGTCCGGGTGCGTACCGACGAGAGCGTCGGCAACTCGCCAGCCAGTTCCGATACGCCAACGACCGTACTCTCGAACATCGGCGATGCCGGCAAACGGGAAGACCCCAGCCGGGGTAGCCTGTCGACACGCATCGGGCGCCACGCGCTGCACAGCCGTTCGCCGCTCGAGGAAACCCCACCGGACGAACTCGGTCGTGCCACCGTTCTCGTCGCCATCGAGGGCGATCTGTCCTCCAATGACATCCGCGGCATCCTGGTCGCGGCCAGCGCGATATCGATCAGGACGGGCGACGAATCGCTACCGGTCGAGAACCCCGGTATCTCGCCGGTGCATGACATGGGCGATGCCGATGACGTGCGCAAGGCAATCAGGGCGGCGCGCGCCGGCAGTCCGGAATCGCACGCAAGGTAAGCGGATTGCTACATGTCGGATTGCTACAGGTCGGATTGCTACAGGTCGGATCGTTCGTCGGGCGCGCCGAGGCTTGCGAAGTACGCCTTGTTCGACGCGATCGCTGGCGCCAGCAAGGCCATCAGCCGCGCGGCGCCTGAACGTATCGGCACCCAGTCCGGATGGAGCATGTCGGTGAGGTTCACTTCCAGCCGGTCGTCGTCGTTGCCCTGCCTCCCCGCATGCGAGCGGAAGGGCAGCTTGTCCACTTCGCGGAGAAACTCGCGGATCGCCGCCGATTGTTCCGCCGTCAGGTACCAGGCGGACGACTCGATCATGTACCTGCCGACGGTGACGTCGAAGATCAGTTCGAAGGCGGTGTTGTAGTTGCCATTGGCCAGTACCTGCAACGCGGGCTCCCACGTCAGGACTTCGAGTGCTTCGTAGAATCCGCGGTAGGCCTGCTCGAAGCTCTCGCGCGTCGTCATGCGTCCATCGTCGTGCCCGGTCATGACCGGCAACTTGCGGGCGCGATGAAGCCAACGACATGGCCGACGGCCGCACCGCTGACGACGAAGATGAGCTGAACTGGCATATGTCCCCTGGACCGGCACATCGGATGCACCGCAAGCCGCCGTCGTGGCGACCCGCCCCCGGGGCCGATCATCCGCAAACGATGCCTGGCGCGCAACCGGACACCCGCGACCGCAAGTTCATGCGATCCATACCAGGATTCTCAAACCTCGCCCTCGCGGCCAAAGATCGCCCGATGCTCGCCATTGACGTACCAGTCGAGCACGGCCGCCGGCAGCAGGTCGTCGAGGGAAAGCCCGATGCCTCCCACCATGTCGAGGGTATCGAGCAGGGCCTGGCGGCATGGCCGCTCGCGCTGCCAGGACGGGCTGTTGAACTGCTCGTACCCGACCTGTTCGAGCATACGCGCCGACCAGTCGAAGAGAACGTCCGCGCGGACCTGAAACTGATGACGCAGCCAAGGCCGCAACGGCTCGTGCAATACATGCCCTTCACGTGCGGCGATCTCGCGCGCACGGACGATCACCGGGGCATGGATGCCCCGGTACCACTCGGTATGGCCAGCCGCCGATACCGGAACGACCAGCGGCGCCGATGCCCGATGGCCCGCCCAGGTGGTGATGAAGTGCCGCTCGATGCCACGCGCATCGGCAAGCCGGTCCACTTCGATCAACAACCCGCGATCCAGGTCGAAAAATTCGAAGAATCGACGATGCAGGGTATGGAACCGCTTCAACGGCTCGCGCGAAAAGCCGACCTTGAGCAGGTCTTCGTCGCGGCACGGCAACACGTAGACGTAGGCACGTCCGCGCGAGGCGAACCGGGGATACGGGATGTCTTCTGCCATGGGGCGATTCGTTTGCCGCGCCTGCCAACGCCAAGGGAACAGGATAGGCCGCCGCCGTCTCATGGCAGCGGACGCCCGACAGCGCTGACACATCCGCTTTCACCCCCCACCTTTTGCTCAATTGACGCCGGTCACGGGCGGGCGTAGCGTCAATCCGGCGTCGCCGCAATACGCTGTATCGACGCCCAGTTGTTGTTCCGACGGCGCGCGTCGGCTCCGCCCGTCTCCAGCTATTCGCCCGTCCTGCGTATTCGCAAACGGGTGACCGGTTCGTGCGGGCCATGGAATCGTGCCCACTGGACGGCGAAACACGCAGCCGCCCGAACAGGGACGCCCATCGGAGGGCGCCGGTCGCGTGATCGGCAGCAAGGACTCCCGATGACCACAGGGGATAGGTGGAGTACGAGTCATGGCATTCACGAAACGTCGTGCGACGACAGGGGCGCTGCTCGCCCTGGCCTGCGGTTTTGCCGTCACCGTGGCGGCACAGGACATGGCGAAGGTGGCCCCGAAGGAAACCAGGGTACTGCTCGACAATGCGCAGGTACGGGTACTCGAAGTCACCATCAGGCCAGGCCAGAGCGTGCCGATGCATTCCCATCCGGCATCGGTCCTCTATATCGTCGACGGTGGCAAGACCAGGTTCACGAACGGGGACGGCAAGACCGGTGAACGCGATGCCAAACCCGGTGAAGCCTTCTGGTACGACCCGGTGGTTCACAGCAACCAGAACATCGGTACCACGACAACGAAAGTAGTGGTGGTCGAACTGAAACCTGCCCACTGACCGGCGCTCGCGGACGAGCCCTGTCAGAACATGACCTGCAGACGGGCCTCGACGATGTCCGGGTCGATGCGCACGCCTCGTCGCTCGCTGCGCGCGTGGACATAGTTGGCCTGCAGTTTGAAATAGCGGGTCATGTACCAGTTCGCGCCAAAGGTCCAGTCATGTTGCCGGCCTCCATGAACGAGGCCGTCATCGAGATCCAGCTCGCTGTAGCGGATGGCGAATTCCAGCGCGCCGTAAGGGCCGGACGGCTTCACATCGCCCACGTTACCCGCCGAATAGCCCCGCGATTCGCCGGTCACCACCCAACTGACGAAGGCGTAGGCACCATCACCCCGGTAGGCGGGCCTGCCTTCGACGAACTTCACCGTGGCTGCCATGTACTCCGCTTGCACGGACCAGGGGCCACCGATCCAGAGCGCTTCCAGCCCACGCCGATCGTAGTGGTCCGTGAACGGCAGGTCCCCGGTATCCACGAGCCGAACATCGGTGAGCCCGGCCTCGGGCCGCGCGCGCAATCTGGCCCCCGGGGGCGCGTGCTCGTCACGGTCGCTCAGGCTCCATTGGGGTCTTTGCCGCGACGTGGACACCCCCAGGTGCAAGACCTTGCCCGGCTCGTTGAACGGCGTCCAGGCAAATCGCGCCGCGGTGGTATGCCCATCGTTGTCTCCTTCCAGGTCGCTTGCATAGAAGCCCGCCTGAATCAGGTAGGTGGGACGCAGTTGCTGCCAGTCGACGCCGACCCTGCGCCCGGGGTAGACCGCCTGCATCGGCAAAGCGGCTTCGAGAAAGGTCGTCGAGCCGGTACCCGTATTGCCCTCGAAGCCGACCGGAAGCTTGCTGTGGCCGATACGCACGGCACCAAGGTCGTGCCCCAGCAAGGCCCTGGTCTGCACTCGCAAATACACGTCCAACCAGGTTCGCGCCTGGAAGTCATAGACCACGGTTGCGTCGTAGACATCCTTTTTCCTGATGTAGAAGCCCACCTCCTTGCGCCTGCTCGTCTGCGCATCCATGAACGTCCCGCGGTCGCCGGAAAAGCGATTGAGGTCGAACTGGTATTTCAGCGACATGCCAAGGTCGGTGCCGCCGGCAAACACGTAGTGCGTGGGCCAGTTGTCCTGAAAGTTGTATGGCGCGTCGTCGGTCTCCGCGGCATCGACCGCGAACGGCGCGGCCAGCGCGAAGGACGTGACCAGGAACCGCTGCTTCTTCATCGTGCCACTCCCCTGCGATGGGACGGCGCGCGCAACCGCGCCGGTCGATGTCGGCCATCCGCTGGCGGCTTGACGCACAGGCTTGTCGATGGGTCTAGACTCGGCGTCGACTTGCCAATGTGCTAAATGCGGACCACGCCTATGTTCGAGTTGAAGGGCATGCTGTCGCTCCAGTCCGGCGATCGGACGCTGGGTGGGCTGGATCGTATCGAACTACTGGAAAAAATCGGTGAAACCGGTTCGATCACCGCCGCCGCACGAGCGGTCGGCATGAGTTACAAAGGCGCCTGGGACGCGGTCGACGCGATGAACAACCTGTCCGACGAGCCGCTGGTGGTACGCAGCGCTGGCGGCAAGCGTGGCGGCGGCACCGGGCTGACCTCCCGGGCGCGGCGCCTGATCGAGGTTTTCCGGGCGCTGGAAGTCGAGCACCAGCGTTTCGTGCGGCAACTTGGCGCGCTTGGCGAGGCGTCCGTCAACGATATCGAACTGATGAGGCGATTCATGATCAGGACCAGTGCACGCAACCAGTTGTCCGGCAAAGTCGTCGCCGTCCACAAGGGCGCCGTCAACGACACCGTCGAGCTCGAGATCCATGGCGGACAGCGCATCGTCGCCTCGATCACCAGCGAGAGCACACAAAACCTGGGCCTCGCCCCGGGCAAGGAGGCCGTCGCGCTGATCAAGGCGTCCTCCGTACTGATCGGGATACCCCATGGCGATATGCGGCTTTCGGCCCGCAACCAGCTGCCCGGCAAGGTGTCCGATGTCACCGAAGGCGCGGTCAACAGCGAGGTGACGATCCAGCTCGACGGCGGCGGCGTGATGGTCGCCATCGTCACCAGCGACAGCGCCGCGTCGCTCGAACTGGCCGAGGGCGTCGAGGTCGTCGCCATCGTCAAGGCGTCGAACATCATCCTGGGCACGCTGGGCTGAGTTTTCCTTCATGAGACCACGGCCTCGGCGACTTCGTCGCCATGGATGCGGCCGTCGCGAATTTCCAGCACCTGCTCACCGAGCGCCTCGGCGTCCTCCGGATCGTGGGTGATGATCAGCATCTGCAGGTCGAGCTTCGCCTGCAGCGCGGCCAGCTCCTTGCGCATGCGCACGCGAAGCTGCGGGTCGAGCGCCGCGAAAGGTTCGTCCAGCAACAGGACATCCGGTTCGGTGGCCAGCGCACGGGCCAGCGCGACACGCTGCTTCTGGCCACCGGAAATCTGCGATGGGTAACTTCTCGCCACGGCGTCGAGTTCGAAGACGGACAGCCAATGGGCGGCGCGCTCGGGAATGGCGCGCCTGGGCGGATTGAGTATGCCCGGACGGATACCGAAGGCGACGTTCTGCGCCACGGTGAGATGCGGAAACAGGGCATAGTCCTGGAACAGGTAACCGACCTTGCGCTGCTGCGGCGGAAGGTTCACCCCATGCTGCGCATCGAACAGCACATGGTCGTTGACCGCGATGCGGCCCTGCTCCGGGGTCATCAACCCGGCGATGGCACGCAAGGTCAGGCTCTTGCCGGCACCGGACGGCCCATAAATGACGACGCGAAGGCTCCGCGTGCGAAAGCGGATATCGAGCTCGAAAGGATGCTCGGCATCGGCGAGGCGGCGACGGATGGCGATATCCAGGGTCATGGTCAGGTGATCCGCAGCTTCGAGCGGTCGGGCGTCAGGCGCCCGGCGATCAGCAGGACCACGACGCAGGTCACCGAGGCGACCACGACCAGCACGGTGGCACCCTCGTCCTTGCCGGCCTGCATCGCCGAGAAGATCGCCACCGACAGCGTCTGTGTGCGACCTGGCAGGTTGCCCGCGAACATCAGCGTGGCACCGAACTCACCCAGTGCGCGGGCGAAGGCCAGCAGGGCGCCGGCGGTAATGCCCCTGGCCGCCAGCGGCAGCGATATCCGGAAAAACACCGCCAGTTCCGACAAACCCAGCACGCGCGCCGCGCCTTCCAGATGCGGGTCGACGTTTTCGAAGGCCGCGCGCGCGGCCTTCTGGATCAAGGGGAATGCCACCAGGGTGGAGGCGATCACGGCGCCCTGCCAGGTGAAGACCGGATTGATGCCCCACCGCTCCAGCACGGCGCCAAAGGCTCCGCGACGGCCGAGCAGAACCAGCAGGTAGTAACCGATCACGGTGGGTGGCAGCACCAGCGGAAGGGTCAGTAGCGAATCGACCAGGTCCCGCCATGACGAGCGCCAGCGCGAGAGCCCGAAGGCGACCGCGACACCGAAAACCAGGTTCAGCCCGGTCGCCCACAACGCGACCTTCAGCGACAACAGCAGGGGCACCCAGACCGCGACGTCCATGATCAGGGCTTGAGGAAGCCGGACGCCGAGAGCAGTTGCTGGCCCTCCGGCGAGAGCACGAAGGCTTCGAAGGCCTGCGCCCC
The DNA here is from genome assembly GCA_963847335.1 of uncultured Gammaproteobacteria bacterium. Lineage (GTDB taxonomy): Bacteria > Pseudomonadota > Gammaproteobacteria > Xanthomonadales > Rhodanobacteraceae > Luteibacter. Next base: position 181,160 of record CAWJZF010000006.1, on the reverse strand, counting down.
GGCGCGCTGCTTCGAGCCGGCGACGACCGCGATCGGATAGCTGATCGGCGTCGTGGTCGGCACACGCAGGGCGACCTTGACCTTGTCCCTGGCGATCGCGGCATCGGTGGCGAACACAAATCCGGCCTCCACCTCGTCGCGGGCCACGTAATCCAGGCTCTGCCGGACGTTCTGCGCCAGCACGGCCCTGGCCGACACCGACTGCCACAGGCCGGCGGCTTCGAGCGCGCCCTTGGTATAACGGCCCACCGGGACCGAATCCGGGTCGCCATAGGCGATCCGCTTGACCGCGGGCTGGTTCAGGTCCTTCAGGCTGGACAGCTTCAGGGTGCTGCTCATCGGCACGATCAGCACCAGTTCGTTGGCGGCGAAATTCTTCCGCGAAGCCTTGTCGATCACCCCCTGCGACGCCGCCTTGTCCATGGCCGCCTGGTCCGCGGAAGCGAAGACATCGGCCGGTGCGCCATTGGCGATCTGCTGCAGCAGCACGTCGGAGGCAGCGAAATTGAGCACGACCTTGGTGTCTGGATGCTTCGCTTCGTAGGCCTTGGCCACGTTCTGGAAGGCATTGGTCAGGCTGGATGCGGCCGAGACGACCAGGTCCGCGGCCCGGGCCGGACTGCCCCATAACGCCGAAATCAGTGACAGGGCAAATACGAGGGCCGGCAAGCGGATCCTGGACATGGCTGTTCCCCGACAAGATGTGATGTCGATATATAGTCGAGTATATAACGCTAATTGGGGCAGGCCAGTCAAAGCACGCCTGAACAGGTTTTCGCCGCGGATTTCATGCCGGCTTGATGGGCGCGCGAGCAGGCTCGATGGCCTTCGAACCAACCGGGAGTACGCGATGCTGGGCGACAAAGACGCCGTGGCGAACCTCGCCGTAAAGGATCTCGCCGTGGCGAGAAAATTCTACGAAGACACCCTGGGGCTGCAGCAGGTCGATGCGATGGGCGAGGACCTGGTCACGTACCGCACCGGCCGCACTGCCATCAATGTGTATGTATCCCGTGAAGCCGGGACCAACAAGGCGACCGCCGTGACCTGGTCGCTGGGCAGCGAACTCGAACCGACCATGCGGGCGCTCGCCGCCAAGGGCGTCACCTTCGAGCACTACGACATGCCGGGCATGCAGCGTGAAGGCGACCTTCACATCGATGGCGAGATGAAGGTCGCCTGGTTCAAGGATCCGGACGGCAACATCCTCAACCTGATCAACCAGTGATCGGCCCGCAGGCGCAACGCGATGGTAGAGTCGGCGTTTTGCCGCGCGTGCCGACCTCATGCAGCAAGTCATCGATTTCATCCTGGAGCTGGACAAGCTCAAGGGCGTGACACGCAAGTCGCGCCCCATTGGCCTGGACCGCTACGAGAACTCCGCCGAGCACAGCTGGCAGATCGCCATGCTCGCCACCGCACTCGTGCCGTACGCAGCGACGCCGGTGAATATCGATCATGTGATCCGCATGCTCCTGGTGCACGACATCGGCGAGATCGATACCGGCGATACCATCGTCTACGCCGAAGGCGGCTGGGAGGAACGCAAGGCCGCGGAGCTGGCCGCGGTCGAGCGGATCTTCGGTCTGCTTCCGGCGGAGCAGACCGCGGACTTCCTGGCGTTATGGAAAGAGTTCGAACTCGGCGAAACCGACGACGCCCGCTTCGCCAATGCCGCCGACCGCGCGATGCCGGTCCTGCTCAACCTGGCCAACAGCGGCCAGAGCTGGCGCGAGAACGGTATCAGCCATGCCCGCGTGGTCGCCCGCGTCGGCCCGCAGATCGAGGCCGGCTGCCCGGCCTTGTGGCGTTACCTGGAAACACGGCTGGACGAGGCGCGCGAAGCCAGGCTGTTCGGCGCCTGAGCCACGGTCTGGCGCGTCCAGCCCACGGCTTGTCGCATGGGCGCGACCAGGGCATGGCGCAATCGAGTTCGCCCTGGCTTCAATAGGGCGACGCTGGAATGTCTCCAGTGAAGGAAGCCCTCATGACTCGCCTCCCGCTGATTGGATTCGCGCTTGCCCTGCCCTGCATCGTCTTCGCCGCGCCATCGACCGATGCAAAACAGGAGATCCAGCGCGTCGTCGATACCTTCCAGACCGCCATCGTCGCCAAGGACGGCAAGACCTTGTCGAACCTGTTCCTGCCGCAGGGTGGCGCCTGGTTCACCGTGCTGTCCGACGAAACCTATGCGCGCATCAAGGCGAAATCGCCTTCGGCACCCAGGTTCAAGCAAGGCAGCTACACGGAGTTCGTCGATTTCGTCGCGACCAGCAAGGAGCCAATGCAGGAGAAATTCTCCAACGTGCGCATCGATACCGATGGCGCGGTCGCATCGGTGTATTTCGACTTCGTCTTCCTCTCGAATAACGTCGAGAACAATCGCGGCAGCGAGACCTGGCACCTGCTCAAGACCAATGACGGCTGGAAAATCAGCTCGATGACCTATTCGGCGAACTTCGCGGTCAAGGAATAGACTACGGCCGTCGAAACGCCTGGGGAACGCGTGCCTACGAGCCATTCATCGAGCCCGGCTTCGCCGCCCATCTGGCTGGCGATCCTGGCGGGCCTGCCGATCACCCTGTGCATGGTGGTGATGGGCCTGCCCGACCTTGGCCGTGGGCATTCGTGGGCGTATCGCGCGCTTTTCCTCGGGGCGTACGTGGTCTGGAGCCTGCCGCTTGCCCTGCTCCAGCGACGTCTGTGGCAACGCCGCGTGCCCTGGTGGAAGGCCGCGCCGGTCCTGCTGGCGGTGACCTACGTGCTGTCCCTGGTCAACAACGCCATCGCGCTGCACATGGCGGTCGGCTGGGGCCAGGTCCCCGCATGGCGCATCGGCATGGTCTTCAGCCAGCTCGACGGCTGCTGGCTGGCGCTGATTGCGTTCTGCGCCATCCATGCCGTGGTCGCCTACTACACCGAACTCAGGCAGGCGCAGGAACGGCTTTCACGGGCAGTCCTGGATGTGCGCGATGCCGAACTGCGCGCCCTGCGGTACCAGCTCAATCCGCATTTCCTGTTCAATTCGCTCAATGCGATCTCGGCCCTGGTCGCCAGCGAGCGCAACCGCGAGGCGAACCGCATGATCGCGCGGCTGGGCGATTTCCTCCGCGCCACCCTCGAGGGAGGTTCCGCGCACGAGGTCGCACTTGCCGACGAGCTGGCCCTCACCGAAACCTACCTGGACGTCGAGAAGGCCCGCCTCGGCAACCGGCTCGTCGTCAAGCTGCAGATCGGTCCCGATGTGATGGGTGCGCAGGTGCCCTATCTCCTCCTGCAACCGCTGGTGGAAAACGCCATCCGTCATGGCATCGCCATGCGCCATGCACCCGGGCGACTCGACCTGCAGGTGTTCCGCGAGCAGGACCGGTTATGCCTTGTCCTCGCCAACGAGGGGCAGGCTGGCGCAGCCGAAGCTGTCCATCCATCGGCGGTGGGCTTGCGCAATGTCCGCGAGCGCCTGGCGAACCTGTATCCCGGCGATCATGGTTTCGACACCGAAGCGCGGGAGGATGGCGGCTACGTGGTCCGGATCGCCATCCCCTTCCGCGAGATAAACGATGTCGCCACGGCGCGAACGGTCAGCGCATGATGCGCGTCATCGTCGTCGACGACGAGCCACTCGCACGAAGCGGCGTGGTCGCGCGGCTGGCCGCACACCCCGATATCGAACTCGTCGGTGAATACGGCGATGGGCCGACGGCGTCCGATGGCATCGTCACGAGCGCCCCCGATCTGGCCTTCGTCGATGTCGAAATGCCCGGCATGTCCGGACTGGACCTGCTGGCTTCCCTGTCGGTGGAGCAGCGCCCGATGGCGATCATGCTGACCGCCTACGACAGCTTCGCGATCAACGCCTTCGCTCTGCATGCCGTCGATTACCTGCTGAAGCCGATCGACGACCTGCGCTTCGTCGAAGCGCTGGACCGTGCGCGGCAGGCCCTGCCGTACCGCCGCCACAACGACCGGCCGCCCATCCTGGAGCGATTCACGGTGCGTATCGGCATGAAGATCGTGCTGGTCGACGCCAGCGCCGTCGACTGGATCGAGGCCGACGGCGACTATGCGGTCCTGCACGCCGGCAACGAAGCCCACCTTATCCGCGAACCCCTGCATCGGCTCGCCCGACGCCTCGACCCCCGGCATTTCGTCAGGGTGCATCGCTCGGCGATCGTCCGCATCGATCGGATTGTCGAACTGAAAGCGATGGCCAATCGCGACACCCTGCTGCGCCTGCGCGATGGCACGCCGCTACGGGCCAGCCGCACCTACGTCGACGCGCTGACGGACGCGTTGCAGCGCTTCCCTTCTCCTGGAGGGAGAAGGTGCCCGCAGGGCGGATGAGGGCGAGCCAGACGAAGCGGCGACCTGGCTCCCCCTCACCCCAACCCTCTCCCTCCGGGCGAGGGAGACAAAAACGGCTATCCTCCGTTTTTCGAGCCACTGCCGGGATCGCATATGCATCTGGAACTGCCCATGGGCGCGCTTCACTCGCTGAAGGACTTCGCCAGGCACTACGTCATGATCGTAGTCTCCATCCTGACCGCGCTGGGACTGGAGGCGTGGATCGAGCATACCCATCACCTGCATGCCGCCGAATCGGCCCAGATGCGGATCGATGCCGAGGTGCGACTCAACCTGCAGGATATCCGCAAGGTCCATGCGTACGACGTGGAGCGCACCAGGGAGCTGAACCGCCTTCGCGATGCGCTCGTCGCCGACATCAAGGCGAACGCGCCGCAGGCGACGATCGAGCAGCATGTGCGCGACAACGCACCGGATGGGATCTTCCTCGATGTACGCTGGCCTACCCTGCGCCACGAAGCCTGGGACGTCGCCGTCGCGGATCAGTCGGCCGGATGGATGCCCAGCAGCCGGCTGGCCGAATACTCTGGAGTCTATGCGCTCCAGCAACGCGCCGATGCCCTGATCGGGCAGGAAAAAACCATGGTGCTGAACGGTCCGCGCATGTTCGACACCCTGGTGGACCTGCAGACCGGAAGCTTCCAGCCGCGCGAACTGCTGCATGTGGTCACGCAGATGGCCGGCCTGCTCGATGAGACCTCGAAGATCCTCGAGTCCGTCGAGCAACGCATCGAAGATGGGCTCCCCGACCTGGCCGCAACGGCGCCCGTTACTCCCGGGCCGCGATCCGCAGCCCCCGCGGCGTGAGCCAGTATTCGACGCCTTCGAACACACCCTGCACCAGCAGGGCCAGCACGGCGGCCGGTACCGCGCCTTCCAGGATCAGGCCGATATCGTCCAGGCGGATACCGGTCAGGATCGGCTGCCCGTAACCGCCGGCGCCGATCAAGGCCGCCAGGGTCGCGGTGCCGACGTTGATCACCGCCGCCGTCTTGATGCCCGCGAGGATGGAGCGCATCGCCATCGGCAGTTCCACCCGGCGCAGACGCACACCGGATGGCAGTCCCAACGCGGCGGCCGATTCACGCAACTCCGGCGCGATACCGACCAGGCCGGCATGCGTATTGCGCACGATCGGCAGCAGGCTGTACAGGAACAGCGCGGCGATCGCCGGCCAGGTGCCGATGCCGAACAGCGGGATCATGAAGACGAACATCGCCAGCGACGGCACGGTCTGCAAGATACCGGTCAGCCCGATCACCACCTGGCCGAGCCGGGTCAGCCGCGCGGCCAGGATACCCAGGGGAATCGCCAGCACCACGGCGAGTCCCAGTGAAAGGACAACCAGCTTCACATGCTCGAGCGTGCGCGCCAGCAGGCGCGCCCACAGGCCCGCTCCGTCGGTGTCCGCGCGAACGCCGAGGAAATCCGCGGCCACGGTGGTTTCCTTCACGCCTTGCAGTTTTACCTGCGCGTTCATCCGGCGCATCGCGCCCTCGTCGATGCGGCCGACCAGCTTGTGCAGGGCATCGAGGAACCGCGGCGCGCTCTGCGCCAGCGACAAGCGGTACAGGTACACCGCCTCGTAGCGCGGAAAATAATGCCGGTCGTCTTCGAGCGTGCGCAGGTGGTAATACGGAATCTCCGCATCGGTGCTGTACAGGTCGATGGCATCGACCGCCTTGTCGGCAACCGCGCGATAGGAGAGCGTATGGTCCAGGCCGCTCACATGGGTCTGCGGCAGGCTGTAGCGTTGGCGCAAACCCGGCCAGCCGTCCTCGCGATCCATGAACTCGTTGGAGAAACCGAAGCGCAGGTCGGCATGCGCGGCAAGATCGGTCAGCGTCGCGATGCCGAGCTGCGCCGCGCGGTCCTCGCGCATGCCGATCGCATAGGTATTGTCGAAGCCAAGGGATTCGGTGATGCCGATGCCGAGCGGCGCAAGCTTCGCGCGCAGGGTAGCGATATCGGCATCGGGTGCGACGCCTTTGAGCAGTTCATGGGTGAGCGTGCCGGTGTATTCGGCATAGACATCGATATCGCCCTGCTGCAACGCCTTCCACAGGATGCTGGTGCCGCCGAGTTCGCGCTGGTGAATCGCTTCGACGCCGGCCTCGCGCGCGCTCACCCGCGCAAGTTCGCCAAGGATCACCGATTCGGTGAACTGCTTGGAGCCGATTCGCACGGGACCGGCCTGCGCGAGCAGGGGCAGCAGGACGAGCACGCCGGCGAGCAGGAAACGCTTCATCGCGACGGCTCCGGCAGGCGTCGCTGCGCGCGGACGAATTGCATGACGAACGGATCGGCCGGGCGATCGCGCAGGTCCTCGAGCCGCCCGTCCTGCACCACGCGCCCTTCGCGGATCAGCACCAGCCGCTCGGCGAACCACGCCGCCTCGGCCAGGTCGTGGGTGACCACGATCACCGTCTTGCCGAGCTGTTCGAAGATGCCTTTCAGCTCGTCCTGCAGTTCATGCCGGACGATGGGGTCGAGCGCGCCGAGCGGTTCGTCGAGCAGCAAGGCATCCGGATTCATCATCAGGCCGCGCATCAGGGCGACGCGCTGGCGCTGGCCGCCGGACAGTTCGGCCGGGTAGCGTTCGAGCACGTCGTGCGGCAGGTGGGTCAATTCGGCCAGTTCTTCCGCACGCTGGCGGATGCGCACGGCGTTCCATCCGAGATGCCGTGGCAATAGCGCCAGATTGCCCAGCGCGGTCAGATGCGGAAACAGGCCGCCTTCCTGGATCACGTAACCGACCCGGCGGCGTAGCTCGAGGATGTGGGCCTTTTCCAGCACGCGGCCATCGGCACGCACGCTGCCATGGTCTGGATGCTCCAGTCCCAGGAGCAGGCGCAGCACGGTAGACTTGCCCGATCCGCTGCTGCCAATCAGTGCCGTTGTACTGCCGGTGACGAAATCCAGGCTGATATCGTCCAGGGCCACGACCTCGCCGTACCGCTTGCTGGCGTGGTCGAGTGCGAAGGCGATGCGCGCTATGTCGTTGACGGGGGTCCCCATGCCGGGACTTTACCGCATGCGCGTCAGTACAGAGAGGTGCCCGATGCTGAAGACAAAATCCGTGGGGCACGTTCTCCTGTGGTCGGTCGCCGTGGTTGCCACGCCGAGCATGGCCGGCGGCAGTCTCTACGTGGACGATCCCGGTGTCACCGCAGCCGGTCGTTGCCAGTTGGAAAGCTGGATGCGCAGCTTCGCGGGCGGTGGCCATGAGTTCACCACGGTGCCGGCATGCAGCACCGGCCCGGTGGAGTGGTCGGTGACGTTGACGAAGCTCACCTCACCGATCGATCGGCCGTGGTCACCGGGCGTCAAGTGGCAGCTGGTCGACAATGACGATGGCGGCTTCGGCATGGCCGTCGCGGTGACGGCACTGTACGACCACGCACGCCTGCAAACCACCGATGCCTACCTCGCTCCCGGCTGGGTGCTCGGCCAGCGCAAGCAATGGGCGATCAATGTAAACCTGGGCATGACGCGTGAGCGCGGCGAGACCTCGAAGATCGTCGCCGGCATTGGCATGCAATACGACACGACGGTCAAGCTTGTGAGCCTGCTGGCCGAACATCTCTGGCACGACGGTCATGGCGGCGTGACACAGGGCGGCGTGCGGTTGAACCTTAGCGACAAGAGCACGATCGACCTGCTCGCGGGGCGCAGTCACGATGAACATACTGACCACTGGCTGACGCTCGGGCTGAATCTGGCGTTTTGATAGCTGGACCGCGGATCGTAAAAAAGGCATTCTTCGGGCGCTGTCGCATATCGGCAGCCCGGGCGTGGAACCTCGGAATACTCATTCGCCGGAAAGGAAGCCATCGGTTTCCCGTCCTGCGTTGCCTTACCTCCGCTTTATGGCGGGCGTGCCGGGCAGACTTCGGTCTGGCCGGTTTTTGGCGTAATACTGAGTTCCGGTTTCCACCTCGGCACGTCCGCCACCTCACGTTCGCGTGGGGTGGCATCCGCTCACGGAATGAGGGAAACCATGTCCGACAGTCCCAGTACGCCCCGTCTTCGCGCCAGCGAATTGATCGGCCAGATCGCGCTCACCTTCTCACTCCTCGAAGACGACATCGACGCCTGCCTGCACGCATTGATCGCTTCGGATGCGTCGACGACCCGGTATCTACTCGAAAAGCTTGGTTTCCGGGAGAAACTCGATACCGTGCATCGCGCCCTGTCGGGAAAATTTTCCGGAGACCGCGACCGACTGGTTGAGCTGCATCGCTGGCGACGGCGCGCCGACCGGATCCGCACGCGCCGCAACGGCGTGGTGCATGGTTCATGGGACGAGGACAACCAGTCGATCCAGGCGGACCGCTCCGATCGACTTTTCAATATGCATGAGCTCAGCGCGGAGCTGGACGCATTGCGCGGATTTCGTGAGGTGACGGCGCGGGCGTGGCTCGTTGAAGCCGGCTGATCGCCGCGTTCTCACTGGATCCCGGCCTTCGCTGGGATCCAGTGGAAACACCGCGCGAAGCGCCTCCATCAAGTAAGCTCCGCCGCATGAGCCATATCGGCAAGCTGCCCTGTGACGACGGCGTCATCGGCGATGGCGCGCGCACCGTGCCGTGCTCGGAAGCGGCACGGCGCTGGACCCTGATCGCGGCGATCGTCGGTTCCAGCATGGCCTTCGTCGACGGTACCGTGGTCAATGTCGCCCTACCGGCGATCCAGCGCGCGCTCGATGCCACAACGGCCAATGCGCAATGGGTGATGGAGTCGTATGCGCTCTTCCTTGCCGCCCTGCTGCTGGTGGGCGGCGCCCTCGGCGATCGCTTCGGCCGGCGCCGGGTATTCACGATCGGCGCCGCACTGTTCGTCGTTGCGTCGATCGGCTGTGCGCTGGCCGGCACGATCGGCCTGCTGATCGCGGCGCGTGCCATCCAGGGCATCGGCGCGGCGCTGCTGGTCCCCGGTAGCCTCGCCCTGATCAGTGCCGTCTACCCACCGGACAAACGCGGCGCGGCGATCGGTACCTGGTCGGCGTTCAGCGGGATCACCGCGGCGGTCGGCCCGGTACTCGGCGGATTCCTCGTCGATCATTACTCGTGGACCTGGGCCTTCCTGCTCAATGTGCCGGTCGGCGTGTTGCTGCTGGCGATCTGCATGACAAAGGTTCCCGAGAGCTACGGCTCGTCGCGCCACGATCCGGTCGACATCGGCGGCGCGGCGCTGGCGACGGTGGGCCTGGCCGGCGTGGTGTTCGCCCTGATCGAGGCGCCCGCGCGCGGCTGGGGCTCGATCCCAGTGCTGGTATCGGCGGCGGTCGGCTGTATCGCCCTGATCGGGTTCGTGCGGTCGGAGGCCCGTGGGCGCACACCGATGCTGCCGCTGGCCCTGTTCGGCGAACGCAACTTCGCCGGAGCCAACCTGCTCACTTTGATGCTCTACGCGGCACTTGGCGGGGCATTGTTCTTCTTCCCGCTGAACCTGATCCAGGTGCAGGGCTATAGCGCAACCGCCGCCGGTGCCGCTTTGCTGCCCTTTATCGCCACCATGTTCACCCTGTCGCGCTGGGCCGGCACCCTGGTCGACCGCTTCGGCTCGAAGCTGCCGCTGATCGTCGGCCCCGTGATCGCTGCCGTGGGATTCGTGCTGTTCGCCCTGCCGTCGATCGGCGGCAGTTACTGGACGACGTTCTTTCCGGCGGTCTGCGTGCTTGGCCTGGGCATGAGCATCACCGTCGCACCACTGACGACGACGGTGATGAACGCCGTCGGCCCCGAACGCGCGGGAACCGCTTCGGGCGTCAATAATGCTGTGGCACGCACGGCCGGACTGCTGGCGATCGCCGTGTTCGGTATCGTGCTCACCGGGGCCTTCGAAACGCATCTGGTCGGCGAACTCGCCCGCGTCAGGGCCACGCCGGAACTGACCGCGGCGGTGATCGCGCAACGCGAAAAACTCGCCGGCATCGTCATTCCCGCCGATGCGGCCGCCGACCAGGCGGTGGCCTTGAAGCGGGCGATCGGCGAATCCTTCGTCGGCGGCTTTCGCCGGGTGATGCTGCTGTCGGCGGGGCTCTCCCTGCTCAGCGCGCTGGCCGCCGGATGGATGATCGACGGATTACGCCGGCCGGATCAATTGTAAGTAACGACAACAGTGGCGATCGCGGATACCGTGCCGGTGCTGAGCGGCCGTGTGCCGACGCGCCAGTAAGCAGCGCGCAGATCCAGCGAGGCGCGCGCACCGACGATGCCGGAGGTGCGGGCGGCGTCGGTGCCGTTGGCGCCGATTGTCCTGCCATCGGCCGCCGACTGCAGTTCGATCGCCATGCCACCCGCCGTACCCGTGCTGCGATAGCGCAAGGGATCGTCCACATCAGGCTGGCCAGCAAAGGTAAACGTCGCCTGGCTCAAGTCCGGCGTGCAGTTTTCGACCGTAAGCGCGAAATCCTTGAAGCCATAGGCTCCGTTGGCCGGCAGGTCGCCGCTATAAACCGTATCGAGATTGATCGTTCGGCTATCGTCACCGACCGCAAGGCTGCAGGTGCTCTCCAGGAAGCGGCCCTGGAAACGGATGGTCAGGTCCTGTGCGGTCGCCTGCACGGGCAACAGGACCGCGAGGGCCAGCCATGGGATGAGGGCGGAACGCCGGATATGCATCGTGGCCTCCATCAGTTGTAGATCAGGGTGACGGTCGCCGCGCCATTGGCCTGCCCGGCCACGGTCGTACGCTTCGGTTTGGTAATAGCGTGCTTTCAGCGGGATCGTGTAGCTGGCACCGTCGACCTGGTTGAGCGCCAGGCCAGACGCACGCGCCGTACCGTAGCTGACCGGATTGTTGCCGGCATCGGCGAGCTGGATACCGATGCCCTGCGCCGTCGGGTTCATTCCGTCCGGCTGCAGCGCCATCACGCCCTGCGCGGGATTGACCACCGAGGTCACCGGATCCACGCGATAGGCAATCTGGTTCGCCGTCGATCGCTGCGTGACGCCGCTGTCATTGGTAGTCGCGCCACGGAAGGCGCCGAAGAAGGCCGGACAATTGTTCAGCGCGATGGGCACATCGACCCAGTTGGCCGTCGTGCTACCGATGCCGGTCAGCTCGTTCGACATTGCCGATTGTCGTCGTCACCGCGATCGACAAGCCGGCGCTGGTGCGCACCCTGCTCTCACGAGGCGTTGTCAATATCGTCAGCAAGGCTGATGCGATGACCCACATCGTTCCCGCCGTGCAGGCGGCCTTCGTGCATCGCCGCTACCACTCGCCGACGATCGCCGCGATCGTCGCCGCGCTGGCCGGTGCCGATCCGCTGGCGAAACTGTCGCCGCGCGAAGCGGAAGTCATGACCTTGTTCGTCGCCGGACTCAGCATCAGTGACATCGCCGAGCGCCTGCAGCGCAGCAAGCAGACGGTCAGCACGCAGAAGGTCAATGCGATGGCCAAGCTCGGTGTCGACAACGAAGCGGAACTGTTCGCCTATGTGGCGGAAACCGGTTTGTTCAGCGCGCCTTAGGGAGCCTCTGATCTATTCCACGCAGGCGTCACCGTTGCTGTAAGCGCGCAGATCGTCGTTGGGTCGGCGAAGGCAGACTGGACGTCTTTCGAGCCGGTCCGACGGCGAGCTGCGCGCTTACAGCAACGGCCCCAACGTCTTGTCTTTTTTAGATGACGGGGTGATGTCCAGAAGGCCCGCCACCGGCACCGCCCGGCTTGGCAAGGGGGCCACCCTTGCCGGCGCCGGGCAGCACCGCTGGCGGGCCTTCTGGACATCATGCCGCCTACGTGGAATAGATCAGAGGCTCCCTTAGGTCTTTTTTGCCACCAACACGCCGGGGTTGAGCATGCCGAAGGTGACGATGCGCCAGAACCAACCGGACAGGCCGGCACCAGGCTGCTCGACCGCGAAGCCGTGACCCGCCAGCCGCGTCGCGTACTGGGCGATGTGGCGGATATCGTAGATAAGCACGCGGCCGCCGGGCTTGAGCACGCGGGCGATCTCGTCGATCGCCTTGTCGCGACCGGCGACCTCATAGATGTTATGGATGGCCGTGGCTGAGACGACGACGTCGATACTGTTCGCCTCGAACGGCAGTTTGCGCATATCGGCGGTACGTACCGAGACGCGACCGGAAACGCCTTCGCGCACGGCATTGGCGAGGACCGCCGCACCTTCGTTGCCGCTCAGGTCCTCGGCTTGCCAGAGGTCGATGCCAGTCACGTGTCCGGTGGTCAGTCGTTTTGCCACGCCGATCGCCATCAGGCCACGACCGCAACCGAGGTCGAGCACCTGCTCGGCGCCCGTCCAGGTCAGCTTGTCGACCAGGCGGTCGCGGCGTTGCAACTTGCCGACGGCGCTGGACCAGGCCATGGATCCCGCGCCGATGGCGAAGCCGAGTGCCGGCCACTCGAAACCATCGATCCGCACGCCAAACAGGTCGACCTTGCCGACGACGACCAGCGCCAGGCAGACACCCGCGGCGATCAGCAGGTTGCGCACGACCGGCGGTGCATCGAGGCCGTAGGGAATGAGTGTTTTCATCGATGGTGACCCCTGCTGGACAACGACAGCCTGGAACCTGCGCGCCACGCCGGGAAGTGAGCTTTGTCATCCGTTTGAGGCGACGCGGCAGGGGTACACCCCTGACCTCCGGTACCGGCGCAGGTAGTCGGTCACGGCCGCGGCCATGGCATTGGTATACGATACGGTGTCATCGTTTCGCAGGCTTGGCCTGCGTACGATGCCCGCCACCGGCGGCGTTCGCCGGCCCGCAGACCCGCCGGAGACGTCCATGAACAGCGACCCCAAAGCCGGCCTGGATCCGGCCTTCATCGCGAAACAGCGCGCCCGCCTGAACGCCTTGCGTGACCAGCTGGTGAATACCGGCGACGCCGCGGCCAATGAGGAGCGCGTGCTGCAGGACGCCGCCGGCGGCGAAGCGCACGACGACGGCGACGATGCGGAGCGCTTCGCGATCCAGGAAAACGACGAGGCCGTGCTCTATCGCAACGAACAGCGCGTGATCACCATCGAACGCGCACTGCAGAAGATCGAGGAAGGCACGTACGGCTTCTCGGACGAGAGCGACGAGCCGATTCCGCTGGCCCGCCTGGAAGCGGTACCGGAGAGCATCTACACGGTCGAGGAAGAGCAGGCGCGCGAAAGCGGGCACTGAGCCTCAGATCGTCATGCCGGCATTTCCTTTCGGCTAGCGATCAAATCCGCGGCTTTCTCGCCGATGACCGCACTGATCGCCTCGGTATTGCCGCCGACCAGGCTCGGCATGATCGACGCGTCGGCAACGCGTACGTTCCGGACGCCACGCAGACGCAGGTCCGGATCGACAACGGAGTCCCGGTCCGCGCCCATGCGGCACGTCCCCACGGGATGATAGATCGTGTCCGCGCGTCGACGTATCAGTGCCCGCAAGGCCTCGCCGGCTTCGTCGCCGCTGCCGTGGAGCACGCGCCCGCCGTGTCGCGCCAACGCTGGCCCGGCAAGGATGCGTCGCAACAGCTGGACGCCATTTTCCAGGGTGTTCATGTCTTCGGCGGTATCGAGGAATCCGCGGATCGATCAGCGGCGCGCGTCTTGAATCCGCATGCGCCAGGCGTACGGTTCCCCGCGAAGTCGGACGCAACACGCACACATGCGCCGACATGCCGCGATTCAGATGCAGCCGCCGGTTGTGCCGGTCGACGATGCCGTAGAGGAAATGCAGCTGCACATCGGGGCGCGCCAGTGACGGATCGGTTTTCACGAAGCCGCCCGCTTCGCAGACATTGCTGGCGCAGGCCCGACCCTCGCCGCGGCGCCAGCGGCGGATACCCGCCCAGAAAGCGCGGCAGGAAGTTCGCCGAACTGAACAGGGAACGATCCGATACCGCGAGATTGATCGTGTAGTCGATATGGTCCTGCAGGTTTTCACCGACCGAGGGACGATCGACGTTCACCTCGATGCCATGTTCGCGCAAGTGATTCGCCGGGCCGATACCCGAGCACATCAACAACTGGGGCGAACCGAACGCACCAGCGCAGAGAATGACCTCCGCACGCGCACCGATACGCTCTCGCCCGCCGCCGCGCGACACTTCCACGCCAGTCGCCCGCCCGCCGTCGAAGACGATGCGCTCGACATGGCAACCCGCCACGACATGCAGGTTGGAACGCGGCACGGAGAGATAGGCACGCGCCGCGTTGCAGCGTCGCCCTTGCTCGGTATAGACCTGATAGAGACCGACGCCTTCCTGCGTGGCACCGTTGAAGTCCGCATTCGGCTCGAACCCCGCCTGCTCGGCAGCGGCAATGAAATCCAATGAGAACGGATGCGGGCTCGCCAGATCCTCGACCTTCAGTGGACCGTCGCTCCCGTGCCAGGTATCGGCGCCGCGCGCGTTGCCCTCGCTGCGCCGGAAGTACGGCAGCAGGTCCGCATAACTCCAGCCCGAGCAGCCCTCCGCGGCCCAGTCGTCGTAGTCGCCGGCATGACCGCGCGTATAGATCATCGCGTTGATCAGGCTGGAGCCGCCCAGCCCACGTCCGCGCGGCTGGTAACCGCGCCGGCCATCCAGGCCGGCTTGCGGCACGGTGTGATAGCCGTAGTTGTAACGGGAACGGAAAGGCACCAGCAGGGCCAGGCCGAACGGTACGTCGGAGAAAATCGGGGCTTTGGCCGGGCCAGCTTCAAGCAAGGCTATCGAACTGCAAGGACATGCGTCGGCCAATCGGGCAGCCAAAGCACAGCCGGCAGGACCGGCCCCGATCACGACATAATCGTAGGTAGCCGAAATGGAGCTACTCCTCTTCTCGATCAGGGAGACGTCCAGGCGCATTTGGCGACGATTCGATCACCGCGCCGGGAAGCACTCGCAGTACTTCTACGCGATCTCCCCACTTCTTGAAGATCACGGTACGCCGTACATCCTCAAGGACCCATTCGAACGTCCCCTCGACTCGACCCTTCCGGCCTGGCGCCTTGATCTCTACAAGCCTGGCCAGGCGATGCCGTATCCTCCTGACGAATTCAACAGGGTCTGCCAAGCCATGACGGCGGCCATAGTCGATGGCATCCATGAAATCCTGCATCGCCCCATCCGTGTAGCGAATATTCATGAGTATCAGTGCTTTTCGCTGGCGGCGTACGCCTCGAGTTCGTCGAACATCGCATCATGCTCGATCCAACCCTGCTCACCACTTTCCAACTTTTGAAGTGTGCCCTCGACCTGCTCTCGAAACCACGAATCATGAGACAGCGCTGCGGCCGCTGCGGCCGATCGAAGCACGACGTCCGGTCGACCTGGACGTAGTCGACCCTCCTCGTAGTGCGACATGTCGAGGGTCGTATGCACGATACCGACCTGCCGTAGAACACGGCTTGCCGCGTCGCTTGAAGCAAACACGCGAACGTGTCCCTGCTTGGTCGCCAGCACACTCTTCCTGGTGCCGATTCGGGCCACGAGTTCAAAACCGCCTCGCCGTCCCCGAATGACCGTTTCCTGCACGCTTCCCGCATCAGCGAGCTCCCGAAGCGTCTCGAGCTTGATCAGATGGGCCGTCATGGCTGCTCCCAATTATGCTTAACCGGTATCAACTTAACCTTTTATGGTGTTGAGCGCAATCGAGTGAACCTTACTGAACGGGCGCCTCGATCGCGTATCCGCGGGCGCGCAGCTTGTCCAGCACCCCATCGGCCGACAGCAGGGATTCGATCGGCAGGATGGCGAAGGTCTGTTTGTTGGTGGTCAGGGCGCGCTCGGCGGTACTCAACCAGGTTTCCTCGAGCTTCGCCGGAATGTCGCCGAGGCCGAAGCGGCGGGCGACGCCGGCTTCGCTGACCGCGTTGATGCAGGATGCGCGCTGGCCCATGTCGGTGATCTTGCGCAAGGTGTCCAGGTCGCCGGTGGCCCAGGCGTTGGCGCGCGCGGCGGCGTTGTTGACCTGGGCGTCGATGTTGTCGACGGTGCGGGTGAAGCAATCGAGGTCGTCCAGCGGCGACTGCTTGAAAGTCTTGATCGCCGTGCGTGGTTCATCGATCAGCACCGTGTAGACGACGGGGGTCTGCTTGACCTTGTGGGCCTTGGCCAGATCGACGACGGTGCGCGTCACGCCACCGGAGGAACTGAGGCCGGAGCGCTTGCCTGCTTTCCGGTACAGCTCGACCGCCGCGAAGATCGGGCGATAGCGCTCCACGCCACGGTCGTTGCCGATGTATTTCTTCTTCACCACGAGCCAGCGCGCATAGACGTCAGCGGGGACGACCTGCTGCAGCGTCTTGTCGTCCGGATCGTTGCGCACGCCGATCAGCGACGGCAGCAGGAACAGCTTGCCGAAGAAATTGGTATTCGGTTTCAGCGAAAACGTCGGCGACAGCAACAGTTCCTGCGAGCCGGCGACGGCGTCGGTGACGTCGCCCGGCTGCCACTGCATGCGCGAGGGCAGCGGCGAAAGCGTGCCGAGGATCCACAGCACATGCCCGCCCTTGCTGACCTTCCACAGGCCAGGTCCCGGTTGCACACCGCTGACGGTAACGCCTTCCAGTTCGGTGACCGCGGAGGCCGCAGGCGCCGGCGCCACCGCTTGCGCGTGCGCGGCGGCGGTGCCCAGGGCGAGCAGGCCAAGCAAGACGATTCGACGCATGAAGCCGGTCCTCGGGGACGAACGGGCACGCCGCGAATTATTGCGAATGGCGTGTACGGCAGTGATCCCGGATACCACATGCCGCCCTGCTGGCCCTTGAACACCCTGCGCGCTTGGCCGTCCGCCGCTTGTCCGTCACACTGTCCGCGGACGGCCGGCCGGAGCCGCGGAACCTTGCCATCGCCCTGATTGCGAAGCGAAATCCCGACTGGCACGCGACTTGCTCGACTGTCCTTGCACATGCCGGAGTATCGAAAAGCCCATGTTCGCCTATTACCTCGAACTTGCCTGGCGCAGCCTCAAGCGCAGTCCGGGGCTGACCATCCTGATGGTGCTGGCGATCGGTTTCGGGGTGGCCGCGTCGATGACGACGTGGTCGGTGTTCCGCGCGGTATCGGGCGATGCGATCCCGTGGAAGTCGGCGCGGCTGTTCGTCCCGCAAGTCGATCCGTGGGGACATCCGGCCATCTTCGACAGCAATCCGGCGAGCAGCAAAGGCGAGCCGCCCGATGCCCTGACCTACACGGATGCGATGGCCTTGATGCGCGCTCATCGGGCGATCCGGCAATCGGCGATGTACCGGATCGAGCCGTCGGTGGTGCCCGCGCTCGCCGGACGTCACCCGATCCACGTCGACGGGCATGCCGTCTATGCCGAATTCTTCCCCATGGTGGACGTACCCTTCCTTTACGGCGGCGGCTGGAGCGCCCAGGACGATGCCCGTCGCGCCAACGTCGTGGTCATCAGCAGCCAGCTCAACGACAAGGCTTTCGGCGGCGGCAACAGTGTCGGCAGGAGCCTGGAGATCGACAACGCCGTCTACCGCGTGGTCGGCGTGACCGACCGCTGGAACCCGCAACCGCGCTTTTACGATGTGGTCAACAGCCCGACTTTCTCGCTCGATGGCGACGATGTGTTCCTGCCCTTCGATCGCGCCATCGCCAACGGCATCTACAACAGCGGCAATATCAACTGCGCGGACCCGGCGCTGGAGCCGGGTTTCCCCGGTCTCCAGCGGTCCAGCTGCGTGTGGATCAGCTTCATGGTCGAACTCGATCCGGCGTCGGCCGGCGATTACCGGGCATTTCTCGATGGCTACGCGCGCGAGCAGCAGCGTGCCGGCCGTTACACCTGGCCACCGAACAACCGCTTGCGCACGCTGAACGAGTTCCTCGACTTCGAACATGTCGTACCGCGCGACACGCGTGTATCGCTGCTGGTCGCCCTCGGCCTGTTCGGCGTCTGCCTGGTCAATACCGTCGGCCTGCTGCTGGCGAAGTTTCTTCGCCGCAGCGGTGAAATCGGTGTACGCCGAGCTCTGGGGGCGCCGCGTCGCGCGCTGTACGCGCAGTTCCTCACCGAGGCGGCGGTGATCGGTGTCGCCGGCGGCGTCCTGGGATTGCTGCTGACCGGTCTGGGCGTGCTTTCGGTCGGCCTGGTGTTCTCGCCCGAGATCGCCGCGCTGGCCCGGCTCGATCTGTCATTGCTGGCGCTCACCCTGGCCGTGTCGGTGGGCGCGGCGGTGCTGGCCGGCATCTACCCCACCTGGCGAGCCGCGCGGGTCCAGCCCGCGTGGCAGTTGAAGTCGAATTGAGGAGGCCGCCATGAGCATGCCCCCCATCATCACGGCGCTGCGTCGACACAAGGCCGGCGTTGTCCTGATCGCCCTGCAGATTGCGTTGACCCTGGCGATCGTCACCAATGCGGTCTACATCATCGCCCAGCGCGTCGAACGGGTGAACCGGTCGACCGGTATCGACGAGAGCAACCTGCTGCTCGTGCAACAGGCCTGGGTCGCCGCACCCGATGACCAGACCGCCGCGGGCGTGACCCGGCTGGACGCCATGCTGCGCGAGGACGTCGACGCGCTGCGGCGCCTTCCCGACGTGGCGTCCGTGGCCACCACGACCACGCTGCCGCTGCTCAACATGGCCAACAACAACGGCGTCAGCCTGAGCCCCGAGCAGAAGAAGCCGACCTCGCGCGCCAGCCTCTATTTCGGCGATGAACACCTGATGGACACCCTCGGCGTGCAGCTGATCGCCGGTCGAACGTTCACCGCGGCGGATGTCGTCCGCCAGGGGCTGCGCGACACCAGCCTGCCACCGGTCGTCATCGTGACGAAGGTGCTCGCCGACAAACTGTTTCCCGGCGGCGATGCGCTCGGCAAGACGATCTACATCGGCGGGGTTACCCAGCCCATCACCATTGTCGGCATCGTCGAGCGCCTGCAATCGCCCACCACGAGGGACTGGGCCGAAGAGTTCGCCTACAACTCGGCCATCCTGCCTGCGCGTCGCGTCGGTTTTTACTCGCTGTACGCGATCCGGAGCAAACCCGGTCGCGAGGACGCCCTGCGGCAGGCCCTGGAACCGACGCTGTACGCGATCAATCCGCTACGCGTCTTCGCTGACGACTCCCCGCGCAGCTTCGCCGAGATTCGCCAGAAGGCCTATCGCGACGACTACGGGATGATGATCATGATGGTCGTGGTCTGCCTGATCCTGGTCGGCACGACCGCCGCCGGCATCGTCGGCCTGACCAGTTTCTGGGTCGGCCAGCGCACCCACCAGATCGGCGTGCGACGTGCGCTCGGTGCGCGCAAGGTCGATATCCTGCGCTACTTCCAGGTCGAGAACCTGCTGATCGCCGGTGGCGGCACCCTGATCGGCGCCGTGCTTGCCCTGGCGCTGAACCTCTGGCTGGTCACCCACTTCGAGATGAGCCGCATGCCGATGAATTACCTCGTCGCCGGCATGGTTGCGGTCCTTGTGCTCGGCCAGGCGGCCGTGCTGTCGCCCGCGCGACGCGCCTCCAACGTGCCGCCGGTCGTCGCGACCCGATCGATCTAGGGAGCCTCCCTAGCCTTTTGGCCCGCCCATTACCGGAAGAATCGCCCCGGAGATATAGCTCGCGCAGCTCGGCGCCGCGAGGAAGACATAGGCCGGCGCGACTTCTTCGGGCTGTGCCGCGCGCCCCATCGGATTGTCCGCGCCAAACTTCGCAACCTCCGCCGCAGGTTTATCGGCCGGATTGAACGGCGTCCATACCGGCCCGGGCGCCACCGCATTGACGCGGATGCCGCGCGAAACCAGGTTGCTCGCCAGCGCCTTGGTGAAGGCATGGATCGCGCCCTTGGTCGCCGAGTAGTCGAGCAGGCCCGGACTGCCGAACAGGCCGGTTTCCGAACCGGTGTTGATGATCGAGCTGCCTTCGCGCAGATGCGGCAACACTGCCTTGGCCATATGGAAATAGCCGTAGACATTGGTCCGCACGGTCAGGTCCAGATGCTGCTCGGTAAGATCCTCCAGCTTCTCCGTATGCTCCTGGAAACCGGCATTGTTGACCAGGATATCGAGCCGGCCGAAGGCCTTCACCGCCCGCGCCACGGCGTTGCGGCAGAACGCTTCGTTGCGCACGTCGCCGCGCAAAAGCACGCAGCGCTGGCCTTCGGCCTCCACATGCTTGCGGGTCTCCTCGGCGTCGGCGTCCTCGCTCAGGTAAACGATGGCGACATCGGCGCCTTCGCGCGCATACAGCACCGCCACCGCGCGGCCGATACCCGAGTCGCCGCCGGTGATGATCGCGGCCATGCCCTTGAGCTTGTGGCTGCCTTCGTAGCCGGGGGCGAGGAAGCGCGGCTGCAGAGCGAGGTCCTTCTCCAGGCCGGGCTTGGACAGATGCT
This sequence comes from uncultured Gammaproteobacteria bacterium, assembly GCA_963847335.1. Taxonomy (GTDB): domain Bacteria; phylum Pseudomonadota; class Gammaproteobacteria; order Xanthomonadales; family Rhodanobacteraceae; genus Luteibacter. Next base: position 160,509 of record CAWJZF010000006.1, on the reverse strand, counting down.
GCTTCGGCAGCTTCACCGGCTGCTTGCGGGTGCCGGCCTGCACGGCCTTCTTCGCCGGCGCCCCGGGTTTGGCCGCCTTGGCCGCCTTGGCCGCGTCCTTCCGGTCGACTTTGCGCTGCACCTCGCGCTGCGCGGCCACGACCGCCCCCGTACCGCCGCCCTTCGCCTTCGACGCCATGGCCCTGAGCCTCCCGCCCGCCCCCGGGCGCGTGGAAGCCTAGCCTCCGGATACCCGCGTGAATTCCGCGCAAAACGCGCTCAGACCACGCCGCGCTTGCGCGCCATGCCTCCGGCGATACCGATGATCAATCGCGACAGCAGGGCCATATCGGCCGACATGCCGCGCCGGCGGACATCGAGCAGCAGGGCGATCCGCGTGTGCTCGCTTCGATTCCAGACCTCGTGCGGGAAGGTGTCGTCCCAGAGCAGGCACTCGCCATCGGCGATTCGGTATTCCCGGTCGTCCAGGGCCAGTACCGCGGCCGGCCGGCCGTCCCCGGCCAGGGGCATCGACAGGCCGAGCTGGAAGCGCAGGATGCCGCGGAAGGGCCCGCGATGCTTCGGGATGTGCTTGCCCGGCGCGAGGAAGGAAAGCGTCGCCGAAAGGACATCCGGTTCGGACTCGATCAGTTCGGCCAGCCGCGGGCAGGCCGCCATATGGTCGGGCACCGGCACGCCATAGACCTTCAGCAGGTACATGCGCCAGTCCAGCCCGTCGTTGGCCGAGATATCGGCCTGCTCGGCCATCAGTTCGTGAAAACGCGGCACCGACTGCAGCCGCTCGGCGAGGGCCAGGGCCTCGTCGCGAAGCGCCGGCCAGGCATCGACGAAACGCCGCGCCGCCGGGAAATACCTGGACTCATCCAGCACCGGCGGCGTGTCGATGCGCGCATCGTAGACGGCGCGCACGGCCTGCGATGCCAGGTTGTACCAAACACCCATAAACGACGATGCCTTTGCCCGGTGAAAACGAATCCACCTCCCTGTGGCACCGTGGCAATGGTACGGCATGGAACGGGCCTGTCACCGCACTGAAAGAATTCGCGTTCATACGCATCTTTTTGCCGTCGCCGGGTCGGTCCCGAACGGTCTCACTCGAAGATCAGGAACAGGTAGGCCGCGAACAGCACCAGGTGGACGACGCCTTGCAGCACGTTGGTGCGTCCGCTGGAAAAGGTCACCACGCACGAGGTCAGGGTCAGCAGGAACAGCGCCAGATCGGTGTGCTGCAGGCCGAGTTCGATCGGGTGGCCGGTCAGCTGGCCGACGATGATGATCGCCGGCACGGTCAGGCCGATGGTCGAGAGCACCGAGCCCAGGAAGATATTGATCGAGCGCTGCAGATGGTTCGCCGAGGCGGCGCGCACCGCGCTGATCGCCTCGGGTGTGGCGACGATCACCGCCATGGCCACGCCGCCGACCGCGACCGGCGCGTGCAGGGTCTCGATCGCGTAGTCGACCGGGTACGCCAGTTTCCGCGCCAGGTAGATGACCGGGACGAGATAGGCCAGCAGCAGGACGCTGTGCCAAAGGAGGGTACGTTGCACGATGCCGCCGGACGGTCGTGGCGCGACGGCGGCGGCGACCGCCCCGACGTCGGCTTCCTGGGTAAAGTAGCCGCGGTGGCGGTGCGTCTGCAGCATCACGAAGGCCGCGTAAAGGCCTGACGAGACGACGATCAGGAACATCTCCTGGGCGAAGCTCAGGTGCGGGCCGCCGTGGAGGGCGAAGGTCGGCATGACCAGGCCGAGCACGCCCAGCGGAATGATCACGCCCAGATACGCATTCGCGCCCTGCAGGTTGTACGCCTGTTCGCGGTAGCGCCAGCCGCCGAGCAGCAGGCTGAGGCCGACCATGCCGTTGAGCACGATCATCGCCACCGCGAACAGGCTGTCGCGGGCGAGCGTCGGATTGTTCTCGCCATGCAGCATGACCGCGGCGATGCTCATCACCTCGATGGCGGTCACCGACAAGGTCAGGATCAGGGTGCCGTAGGGCTCGCCCAGGCGCGCGGCGAGCCGCTCGGCATGCCGTACCACGGACAGCGCGGAGCCGAGGATCACGGCGAACAGCCAGCTGAAAACCGCGACATGGCGCCAGGGATTGTCCAGACCACCGACCAGGTGACTGCTGAACGCCAGGAAGATCAGGCAGGTGATCGCGCTGACAATGAGGAACCATTCGCGGCGGACGAACGTCGGGTGGTTCCCTGCTGCCATCGGTGCTCGCCCTGATGTCACGGTCGGCAGGAGCATAACCGCCGGTCGCCGGCCATGTCGCCGGTAAATTTACGTTCTTCGCGAGCGGGGAACGGGGAACAGGAGATGTCGCCGAAATCCCTCGGCCCTGAGGGCGCGTGCAGGAAGTGGCATCCAGGCCACCGCACTCTTCCCCGTTCCCCAACCATTACCGCGTCAAAGCTGGCACTGGATCGTCGCGAACACCGCATCGTCGTGCTGGTAATCCGGCCTGGGGCCGGAAAAGTGCCGGTCCAGCACGCGCAGGCCGAGCATCTTGTGCATGCGGAAGAATTTCCAGCCCTCCGTCTGGCCCGATACGCTGCCGCCACTGACCTGATATGCGCTGAGCAGGGCCTCGCCGTGGGCGTCGACGCCATAGACATGCGGCTCGACCACGCGCACCGAGCCGTCGTAGCTAAAGGTCAGCTGGCGTCGTTGCGCGATGGACTGGCAGATCGTCACGAGGCGTTCCCCTGCGGCGTTCCCGTGACCATACGCCGGTGATCCGCCGCGGTCATCCGCGCCGGCGAGACGGGCGGCCGCGCCGGCTTCGACGTTAGTGACCCTGATCCGCCCCGGGGTACCTCCTCCCTCAGGGAGAAGGCAACATCCTCAGAACGAAATCATCGACTTGAAACCGCCCCAGAACATGCGCTTGCCATCGAACGGCATCGACTTCGGATCGGTCATCATCTTGGCGAGCCGCGGGTCGTTCATCACCTTGGCGTTGACCCGGTCGCGCGACGCGCGCGATCGATAAACGATCCACGAGAACAGCACGACTTCCCCCGGCTTCAGCTTCACGGCCTGCGGAAACGAGGTGAGTTTTCCCGGCTTGACGTCATCGGCGAGACATTCGTGATACTCGATCGCGCCGTGTTCTATCCAGATCTTCCCGGCCTTGTTGGCCATGCGGCGATACGCCGGCAGGTTCTTCATCGGTACCGGCAATACGAAGCCATCGACGTAGCTCATATATCCTCCGCGCGCTTAAGTCCCACCCTGCCCCGTCGAGCCTGCCACAACGACGGCGTGGCGTCCGCTGTCTAGACAACTAGATGAGTGGGCAGCGACGCCGGCGGGGCCTCCACTGCACGCGCGTCATCGCCGTTTTCGCGAACGCTTCGCCGATGGGGCGACCTTCAGCTCCTCGGACAGGAAGCCCTGCAGCGAACGCACGGCCGCTGCGTTCGCGGAAGAAACCTCGCGTTCGAACAGGCCGAAGTCGGCGAGCGGTGGGGTGGGCAGTCCCTCGCCGGCGCCAAGCACGCGCATCGAGCCGTGCCGGATATTCGCGTCCAGCAAGACCGACACGCCAAGCCCCGCTTCCACGGCCGACTGCACGCCGGGAAGGCTGGTGCTGGTGCAGACGATGCGCCAGGAAATGCGCGCGCGTTTCAGCGCGGCCAGCACTTTCTCCTGCCAGAGACAGTCCTCGCCGAACGAGACCAGGGGCAAGGGCGCGTCGGCGTCCCGCTCGAAGCCGCGCGCGCCGACCCAGTGCAAGGTCTGCGTCCATGCCGCATAAGGCGTGGCATCGATCAATCCCGGATCGCCGATGACCAGGTCGAGCTCGCCGGCGGCCAGCCGACCGGAGAGCGCGGCGCTCCCGGCGATGACCAGCTCCAGCGCGATACGCGGGTAGGCCGCCGAGAAACGGCGCAGCGCGTGCGGCAGGCGGCCCACCGCGATGTCCTCGAGCATGCCCAGGCGAACCTGGCCAGCCACGTGACCCGCGCTCAGCGCGCGTTGCGCATCGGCCCCGGCGCCGAGGATGCCTTGTGCGTAGGGCAGGAAGACCTGTCCCGCATCGGTCAGGCGAACACCGCGCGGCGAACGCTCGAGCAAACGCCGCTCCAGCTGATCCTCGAGGCGGCGCAGCTGCATGCTGACCGCCGCCTGGGTGCGCGCCAGGCTGTCCGCGGCCGCGCTGATGCTGCCGGCTTCGACGACGGTGACAAAGGCCCGCAGAAGGCTCGAATCCAGGTCTCTTGCCATAAGGAATATTTAAGCAAGGATAAGAAATATCAGTTTATATGAAACCGTCCCTGCTGGTTACGATGGCTTCGCATCTCCAGCGGAGCCCGTCATGAACGTCGCGACCCTTCCACGAAGCCAGCAATCAGGCATTGCCGCGATCCTGCTCGCCGTGGGCTCGATGTGCTCGGTGCAGTTCGGGGCCGCCCTGACGACGCCGGTCATGGCCGCGCATGGCTCGCTCAGTACGACGTGGCTGCGCCTGTGCTGGGCGGCCCTGGCCCTCGCCCTGGTCGTGCGTCCGCCCCTGCATCGTTATTCGCGCGAACGCTGGCTGGCCGCGATCGCCCTTGGCGCGGCGATGGCCGGGATGACGCTCTGCTTCTTCGCCGCGCTGCGGCACCTGCCGCTTGGCCTCGCGGTGGCGATCGATTTCCTCGGGCCGCTCGGCGTCGCGGTGATCGGCATGCCGCGAGGACGCATGCTGGCCTGGCCGGCGCTGGCGGCGGTCGGCGTCCTCCTGCTCGCGCGACACGATGGCGGCTGGATCGCCGATGGGCGCGGCCTGCTGCTGGCCTTCGCCGCCGCGATTGGCTGGGGCAGCTATATCGTGCTGATGAAGAAGGTTGGCCGACTCTTCGACGGCCTGGAGGGATTGTCGGTCTCGCTGCTCGTCGCCGCCGTTGTCGCGACGCCGTTCGGGCTTGCCGAAAGCGGCGGCCACCCGCCCATGGATCAGCTTGTCGCCGCGGCGGGACTCGCGGCGCTGATTCCGCTGATTCCCTATGTGCTCGAGATGATCGCGCTGCGCCGCCTGAACACCGCGACCTTCGGCATCCTGATGAGCGCGGAACCGGCCATCGGCGCAATCGCCGGCGCGGTCGTGCTGCATCAGTCGATGAACCCGTGGCAATGCATCGGCACCGCGCTCGTCGTCATGGCCAGCGTCGGCGTGGTCCTCGCTGGCCGTCGGCCGCAGGAATCGGATAGCCGGGAGACCGCTACGACGGAACACTGGACTACCCCGCCGACGGAGCCCGTTCATGCTCACCCTGTTCGATTACCTGCCTTCGCAGAATGCCTGGAAGGTCCGCCAGCTGCTGAACCATCTGGCGATGCCATATGTCACCGTTTACGTCAGCATCTTCGAGGGTGACGGCCGTACCGCGGAATACCGAAGCATCAATCCGACCGGCACGGTGCCAGCGATCCAGCTCGACGATGGCCGCACGCTCGCCGAATCGAACGCAATCCTGACTTATCTCGCCGACGGTACGCCGTACCTGCCGGGCGATGCCTTCGGCCGCGCGAAGGTCGCCCAGTGGCTGTCCTTCGAGCAGGAGCGCGTCGAGATGACGATCGGCTCGCTGCGCTACTGGACGATGACCGGCAAGATCGCCGAGCGGGAGCCGTCCCTGGTGCAGGGCAAGCGGGCCGCCGCGTTGCGGACGCTCGGCATGCTGGAGCAGGAGCTTGCGTTGCGTCCTTTCCTGGCAGGTGACAGCTATACGATCGCCGATATCGGCGTATTTGCTTACGCGAGTCGTGCCGGCGAAGCGGATATTTCACTGGAGCCGTACCCGCATTTCCGCGCGTGGATCGAACGCGTGCAAGCGCAGCCCGGGTTCCTGGCGGCGATGCATCCGTACGCGATCGATCCGCACTCGGCAAAGGAATTGCCGGCCGTCGCGATGCCGTAGCTCTTCTCGAAGGAGGGAACGGGGAACGGGGAACAGTAAAGGTCGCCGAAAACCCAGGCCCTGAGGGCGCGCGCAGGAAGTAGCATCCAGGCTGCCGCACTCTTCCCCGTTCCCCGTTCCCCGTTCGCCTCCAGCGCCTGCTCGAGCGCACTTCACCCTCGCCCCGGGCGACCGTGTCGGCGTATAAAGACAAGTCTGCACCGAGGAGACGGGCCCATGCTGCTTTCGCGCGCGAACGACGATATCGACCTTGGCCGCCGCCGCGCCATCCAGATAGCCGGCGGCCTGACCGTGGCCTTTCTCTGGCTCGGTGCCAGCGGTCGTGCCAGCGCGGCGGTCAATGCGCGACGGCAGGCCGGCGATGCCGAGGCGGCGGCCGCCGACGGCAACCCGGCCTTTGCGCCGAATGCCTTCATCCGTATCGATGCGGACGGTTCGATCCGCCTGGTGATGGCGCCCATCGAGATGGGCCAGGGCACCTATACCGGTATCGCCATGCTGCTCGCCGAGGAACTCGGCGCCGGGCTCGACCAGATCTCGGTGGAGCACTCGCCACCCAACGACGCCTTGTACGCCATGCCCCTGCTCGGCAGCCAGATCACCGGCGGCTCGACCAGTATCCGCGGCGGCTGGCAGGTGTTCCGCGAAGCCGGCGCCGTGGCGCGCACGCTGTTGGTGCAGGCGGCCGCTGCCGGGTGGAAGGTCGACCCGGCATCGTGCACCGTCGCGCGCGCGGTCATCACGCACACCGCTTCGGGTCGCAGCGTCGGCTTCGGCGATATCGCCGGTGCGGCGGCGAAGCTGCCGATGCCGGACAAGGTGACGCTGAAGGATCCGAAGGACTTCACCATCATCGGCAAACCGCTCAGGCGCGTCGATTCGGCGCAGAAGGTCGACGGCAGCAGCCAGTACGGCCTCGATGTCCGCGTGCCCGGCATGAAGGTCGCCTCCGTCCTGGCCTGTCCGACCTTTGGCGGCAAGCTGGCCTCGGTCGACGATGCCCGCGCACGGAAGATTCCCGGCGTCATCGATGTGATCCGCATCGACAACGCGGTCGCCGTGGTCGGCGAACACTATTGGGCGGCGAAGAAAGGCCTCGATGCACTCGACGTGCACTGGGACCTCGGCGCGAACGCGACGCTGACCACGGAAAAACTGATCGAGGCGCTAGCGGAAACTTCGCGCAGCGGCACGGCCATCGTGGCGCGCCAGGTGGGCGAACAAAACGCCGGCACCGGCAAGCGCATCGAGGCGACATACGAACTGCCCCTGCTCGCGCATGCGACGATGGAGCCGTTGAACACGACGGTGTCGGTCACCGCGGACGCCTGCGAGATATGGGTCGGCACCCAGGTACCGACACGCGCCGTAGCCTCCACGGCGAAGATTCTCGGCATCCCCGAGGACAAGGTGACCCTGCACAACCAGTACCTCGGCGGCGGTTTCGGCCGGCGCCTGGAAACCGATTCGATCGAGCAGGCGGTGGCCTTCGCGCGGCAGGTGAAATATCCGCTCAAGGTGGTCTGGTCGCGTGAGGAAGATATACGTCACGACATGCCACGGCCGATGTACTACGACCGTATCGCGGCGACCCTGGATACGGATGGCAAACCGGTGTTCTGGAGCGACCGCATCACCAGCAGCACGGTGACCGGGCGATTCGCACCGATGGGCCTGCGCAAGGACGGGCTCGATCCGGACGCCGTCGAATGCGCCGCCGAGCCGCCGTACGAACTGCCGAACCTGCATGTCGAGTGGCTGCGCCACGACATGCCCGACGGCCTGGTCACCGGCTGGTGGCGCGGCGTCGGACCCACCCACAACCTGTTCACGGTCGAGAGCTTCGTCGACGAACTGGCCCATGCGGCCGGCAAGGATCCGCTCGATTACCGGCGCATGCTGTTGCAGAAAAACCCACGCACGCTGGCCGTGCTGAACCTGGCCGCGGAAAAGTTCGGCTGGGACAGCAAGCCGCTACCCGCCCGCGTCGGTCGCGGCCTCGCCCTGGGCGAACCCTTCGGCAGCCGCGTGTGCGCCATGGTCGAAGTCGAAGTCTCGCCGCAGGGCGATGTCGCCATCCGCCGCGCGGTCGCCGTGGTCGACTGCGGTATCGCGATCAACCCGAATTCCGTCGAGGCGCAGATCCAGGGCGGCCTCGTCTTCGGCTGGACCGCCGCGCTGCATAGCGGCCTGACCATCAGGAACGGCGCGTTCGAGCAGAGCAATTTCAACGATTACCGGATGCTGCGGCTCAACGAGACGCCGCCTGTGGAGATACACATCGTGCCCAGCGCCGAAGCGCCGGGCGGTATCGGCGAGGTCGGCACAGCGATTGCCGCGCCCTGCCTCGCCAACGCGGTTTTCGCAGCGACCGGCATTCGTGTGCGCAACCTGCCGATCGATCGCACGCCGCTGGGTAGCGGCGGCGATGCGCGGAAAGCCGTCGTCACCTAAGTCTTGATGCCGAGGCGCTTCAGTTCCATGCGGCGCAGGAACTCCTGCATGATCCGCAGGTAGAGGTCTTCGCCGAGATAGGCATCCTCGACCCCGGCATCGATCGAGGGATTGTCGTTGACCTCGATCACCACCGGCTTGTCGCCGACCTGCTTGAGGTCGACGCCGTAGAGGCCATCGCCGATCGGCTGGGTCGCCTTGAGCGCCAGCTTGATCACTTCGCTGGGCGCATCGCGCACCGGAATCGTCTTGAAGCCGCCGGACTTCGCGGTGCCCTTGGCGCCATGGTTGTAGATCTGCCAGTGGCCACGCGACATGAAGTACTGGCAGGCGTACAACGGCTCGTGGTTGAGCACGCCGACGCGCCAGTCGAACTCGGTGTAGAGGAACTCCTGCGCGATGACCAGGGCGCTGTGCTGGAACAGGCCGGCCGCGGCTTTCTCCAGCGCCTCGGGCGTTTCCACCTTGACCACACCGCGCGAGAACGAACCGTCCGGGATCTTCAGCACGATCGGCAGGCCGAGGCGTTCCGGCAGGTCCTTCAGCCGCTTCGGGTCGTCGCGATACAGAATTTCAGTGCGCGGCGTGGCAAGCTTGCGCGCGACCATCAGGTCGTTGAGAAAGATCTTGTTCGTGCAGCGCAGGATCGAGGTCGGGTCGTCCATCACCACCATCCCCTCCTTCTCCGCACGATGGGCGAAGCGGTAGGTGTGGTTGTCGCTGGCGGTGGTCTCGCGGATGAACAGGCCGTCGTACTCGGCCAGGCGCTGGTAATCGTTCTTGCCGATCGGGTCGACCTCGATACCGAGGTCCTTGCCGGCCTCGATGAACGACTTCAGCGCCTTCTTGTTCGACGGCGGCATCTGCTCGTTCGGATCGACCAGCATGGCGATGTCGTAACGGAACCGGCGCCGCGCGCGTGGCTTGCGCCAGAGCTTCTTGGAGAATTTGTCCAGGGCCTGGGCGAAGGCGTCTTCCTGGGCGTCGTCCAGGGTATGCAGGCCGACCGGCTTGATCGCGCTGACCTGCCAGACGCGCTCGCGCTCGAACTCGATGCGCATCAACGGGCAGGGGAAACTCTCGAACAGCTGCCTCGCAAGATCTTGCAGGTCCGGGTAGGCGGTCTCGCCGAAGTAGACCAGCACGCCGAAATCGGTGGTGTCGCGTCCACCGGCGGGGAGGAAGTTCGACAGTTTCTGGTTGAGGTCGTCGATATCCAGGCCGTACAGCGAGCGCCGGCGCAGGTCGTTGACCGTGCGCACCGACGGAATCACCCGATGGCCGCGCGCCTCGGCGAGCAGGGAGACGTAATAACCGGTGCCCAGGTACTTGTAGCTGCGGCACAGGTTGATGACGTGGGTACGTTCGTCGTCGCCGCCCACCGGCTCGCGCAGATAGTCCATGGCGGATACGACGTCGGTGGATGGGTAGTACGAGCCCCAGTCCGAGGCTTTTTCCACGACGATGACGAGCCGGCTCATGACACCTCAGGATTGGACGACAACGCTTCTCCACCGCTCGTGAAGCCCGGCGCGTCGCAAGGGTCGCAGTTTGGCCGCGTGTCGGGCCGCAGACAAGGGCAAGCGCTGAAGCGTGAATAAACGTTCAGTGAAAAAAATCCATTGCCCCGCTACCCGGCCGGGACTAGAGTGCGCGCGGCCCTCCCCTCCCTTTCGTGCTGGAACCGTAAAGCATGCGCCCACCTCCGGTGACCGCTCCGGTGCGCGTCCGTCGCGCCGAAGTCAGTGACCTGGACGACCTTGTCGCCCTTGAAGAACACAGTTTCGCCCTCGACCGCCTGAGTCGGGCACAGTACCGCCGCCATCTCGACAGCGAGACGGCCCAGGTCCTGGTGGCCAGCGCCAACCATCGCCACTTCCTCGGCACCGCCGTCGTGTTCTTCCGCCGGGGCACCCATGTGGCGCGCCTGTATTCGATCGCGACCAAGCCGGAGGCACAGGGCAAGGGCGTCGGTTCGGCCTTGATCGCCGCCGCCGAGGATGCCGCGCGCCAGCGTCGCAGCCATACGCTGCGCCTGGAGGTGCGCACCGACAACCAGGCGGCGATCCGCCTTTACGAGCGCCTCGGTTACGAGCGCATCGGTGAGTACGCCAGCTATTACGAGGACGGCGCGGACGCGCTGCGCTACGAGAAGCGCCTGGCCTGAGCGTCCGGCGAAGCGGCGCTATACTGCCGGCCACCTTCATGGAGCCTCCCAGCGCATGCGCCGATCGATCCTACGCCTCTCGCTTCTGCTGGCCGTGCTCGCCCTGAGCGCGTGCGGCAACAAGGGTCCGCTGGTCCCCGCGCCGCCGAAGCCGAACGCACCCAAGCCGACCCAGCCACCACCGCCGGTTCCGAGCACCACCTCGGCGACGCCGTTCCAGAGCCAGATGAACTGACCGTGGGCCTGCGCTTCACCAAGATGCACGGTATCGGCAACGATTTCGTGGTGGTCGACTGGCGGCGCGACAAGCCGTTGCTGGACGCGATGGCCATCGCGGCGATCGCCGACCGGCATACCGGCGTCGGCTTCGACCAGCTGCTCAGCATCGAACCGGCGCGCGATCCTTCCTGTGCGTTCTATTACGGCATATGGAATACCGACGGCTCGCCGGCCGGCCAGTGCGGCAATGGCGTGCGCTGCGTGGCCGCCTGGCTCTATCGCGATGGCGCGCTGGCGCTGGACGAGGACGTACGGCTGGAAAGCCCCTCCGGCCCGGTCACGGTGCGGGTGATCGCCGTGGACCGCGTGATGGTCGACATGGGCGAGCCGGACTTCCATCCCGGGCACATTCCGTTCGACGCCGCCGCGATGTCGGACCGCTACACCCTGGACGTCGACGGCGAGCCGGTTTCGATCGGCGCCGTGTCGATGGGCAACCCGCATGCCGTGGTCGAGGCCCAGGACCTGCGCGATCCGACGCTTTCCCGGCTGGGACCGGCGATCACCGCGCACCCACGATTCCCGGATGGCGTGAACACGGGCTTCGTCCACCGCCTGACCGACGACACGGTCGAGCTGCGCGTGCACGAACGCGGCGTCGGCTGGACCCGCGCCTGCGGCAGCGGCGCCTGTGCGGCCGCCGCGGTGCTCCAGCAGCGCGGCCAGCTGGGCCCGCGCGTGCGCGTCGGCCTGCCCGGCGGCCAGCTGGTGATCGACTGGCAAGGCCCTGGCCAGTCGCTGTGGATGACCGGCCCCGCGGCCTTCGTCTTCGAGGGTGAACTGGACCGTGATTGAACACTTGGGCCTGACGACGCACACTCGGGCCAACACCCGAAGGATTCCAGGCGCATGACCGACACCACGCTCGACGACGGCACCAAGGCGGGAACGGTGGCGGCCTACCTGCGTCGCCATCCGGAATTTCTTGCCGATTACCCCGAACTGGCCACCACCCTGGTCCTGCCGCGCGAACAGGGGCCGGCCGCCTCGCTGGCCGTGTACCAGTTGCAGAACCTGCGCGAGAAGAACAGCGAACTGGAACGCCGGCTGGCCGAACTGGTGGAGATCGCCGGTGAAAACGAAGACCTGATGCGTCGCGTACACGGGCTGACCCTGGCCTTGCTGAGCGCCGATACGGTCGACGCCACCGTGCGCGGCGTGGTCGAGCGGCTGGGCCAGGATTTCCACAGCGAGAGCGTGCGCCTGATGTTCTACGGCGACCAGCAAGGCCTGCCCGACGAAGCGTGGCTGTTGCGCGAGAGCCGGGGCCTGGCCGGACTGCCCGAATTCGCCGAATTCCTTGCCCAGCAGGAACCGCTGTCCGGTCGCCTGGCCGCACCGAAACTTCATCGCCTGTTCGGTGACGACGCCGCGCAGATCCGCTCCGCCGCGCTGATGCGCCTGGGCGACGAAGGCCTGCTGGCGATCGGCAGCGGCGACCCGGACCGGTTCCAGCCGGGGATGGGCACGCTGTTCCTGAAGATGATCTCGGCGACCATCAGTACCGCGCTGGGACGCGCCCGCGGCAAGGCTGCGTGAACCCGGCCCTCGCCGTCGAGGACTTCCTGCGGCACTTCGCCGCCGAACGCGCACCGTCGCCGCATACCTTGTCCGCCTACCGGCGCGACCTGGAAAAACTGCTGCGGCAGATGGAGGCCTTCGGCATCGAAGGCTTCGACGCGCTCACGCCCGATCGCCTGCGCGGCATCGTCGCCAGGGAGCATCGCGGCGGACTCGGGCCGAACAGCCTGCAGCGCTGGCTCTCGTCCTGCCGCGCGCTGTTCCGTTACCTGACCCGCGAAGGCCGGCTCGACCACGATCCTGCCGCCGGGGTACGTGGTCCGAAGGTTCGCCGCAAGTTGCCCCAGGTGCTGGACACCGACGAAGCCGCGGCCCTGGTCGAAACCGACAGCGGCGGCTCGCTGGCCACGCGCGACCGGGCGATGCTCGAACTGTTCTATTCCAGCGGACTGCGCCTGTCCGAGCTGATCGGCCTGCGCTGGATCGACCTCGATCTGGAGGATGGCAGCGTCCGCGTACTCGGCAAGGGCAACAAGACGCGTGTCGTGCCGGTCGGCCGGCACGCGGTGGCGGCACTGCGCGCGCTGGCCGCCGAGGGTGGCGCGCAGGCGGAATCCCCCATATTCAAGGGCCGCAACAACGCGGCGCTGGGCGCGCGCGCCGTGCAGGCGCGGATGAAGCACCTGGCCATGCAACAAGGCATCGCCAAGCGCATCCATCCGCATCTGCTCAGGCATACCTTCGCCAGCCATATGCTGGAATCCTCCGGCGACCTGCGCGCCGTGCAGGAACTGCTCGGTCACGCCGATATCGCCACCACCCAGATCTATACCCATCTGGACTTCCAGCATCTGGCCCGCGTGTACGACGCGGCGCATCCGCGGGCGAAGCGGCGCTCCAGGGAGGAGTAGAGGCCGTTTACCGAGCATTTTTACGACGCGCCCGATATGATTTGCGGCGCAGTGGTGGTCCGGGTGTCCACCGTGTTCTGTTTTTCTTGTGGTCCATGCGACTGGCAGGATGATGATTTTGTGAGGTTTCCAAGCGGTAGCCTGGCTCGCGGCGGCCTCGTCGGCGCGGCGACAGCGGTCGGGCAGTTGCTGTCCGTGGCGTTGTGGACGCCGGTTGCCGGCACGCACATGGTGTGGTTTCCCGGTGCGGTCCTGTTGGCGGCGTTGCTGGCCACGCCGCGAACACAATGGCCAGCCTGTGTCGCCGGCCAGCTGGTCGGTATCGCCGTTGCCGGGTTGATCTTCGACCTGCATCCAGTCGACATGCTGATCGTGGTCACGCTACCGGCCCTGCTGACCGTCGCGGTCGCCTGGGCGCTGCTGCGTTGGCGCGCGCTCGGCCGTCCCCTGGACGAATTTCGCCAGCTCTGGTGGTTCCTGCTCGGTGTGCTGGTGCTGTCCGTGTCCGGGGCCGCCCTGGTGGCCTGGACGTCGCGCTTTACCCAGCTCAACCGCGACGCGCTGGGCGACTGGTCGAACGTCGCCCTCGCCCATGCCCTGGCCCATGTCATCTGCGTGCCGCTCTACCTGAGCATCGCCTGGCGCCCGGTCGATGCCGTCCGCTATACCTGGCGTCGTTGCAAGGCCTGGTTCGGCGTGGCAACCCTGGTCGTGGTCGGCATGGCCTGGTGGTGGCTGTCGCCGCTGCCTGGCGTGCAGCCGGTATTGCTGCTCGCACCCGTGCCCCTGCTGCTGTGGACGACATATCGCTATGGCGTCCTTGGCGCCAGCGTTTCGATGTTCCTGGTCACGGTGACCGCGGCCTGGTGCAGCCAGCATCAGCACGGGCCATTCCTGCAGTCGAGCGCCGCACTGACCACGCTCTCGGTGCAGGCATGGGCTCTCGCCCTGACCGTCGCCGCCCTGATCCTGGCGGTGTCGGCCGAGCAGCGTCGCGCGATCCGCCACGCGCTGTTGTCGAGCCACCACGAGATCCGCGAACTCGCCGGCCGCCTGATCGTGGCGCGCGAGCACGAGCGTGTGCGTATCGCCGGCGACCTGCAAGACGATATCGACCAGCAGGTGGCGATGATCTCCTCGCGCCTGGACACCGTGCGCCGACGGCTCGGCCAGCCCCAGCGCGCGGAGCTGGACATGGTCCACGAACTGGTGGCGATGCTGTCCGAAGACATCCGCCGGGTCTCGCACGAACTGCACCCCAGCCGCCTCGGCCATACCGGACTGCACGAGGCGCTGCGCTCGCTGTGCGAATCGCAGCAACGCCAGGGCGGTGCGCTGATCGATCTCAACCTGCCCAAGCAAGTCGACGATTACCGCGACCAGGTCGCCCAGGCACTGTTCTTCACTACCCGCGAGGCGCTGGACAACGCCACCGCGCGCGCCTCGACCGGACGCATCGGCATCCTGCTCGCCCGCGGTTTCGACGACGTCGTCCTCAGCATCGACGACGACGGCGCGCACTGGGATCCCGAGGCGCAGTCGACGCTTGGCCTCGGCCTGCTCGGCATGGCCGAGCAGGCGCGCCTGCTCGGTGGCGAACTGCAGATCGAATCCTCGCCCGGCAAGGGCTGCCGGGTGCGCCTGAGCCTGCCGCTGGGGAGCCTGGGCTTCTAGGGAGCCTGGGCTACCTAGCGAAACAATGCCTTGCGCCGGGGATCGTCGAACCACGCCGCGACGAAATCGATGAAGACGCGCGTGCGTAACGGCACATGCCGGTGACCCGGATAGAGCGCGTACAGGGGCACCGCCGGCAACTGCCACGACGGGCATAGTTGCTGCAGCCTGCCGGCGGCCAGGTCCTCTTCCACCAGGTAGCGCGGCAACCGCACCGCGCCCGCGCCGAGCAAGGCGAAACGGCGGATCGCCGGATAGGCGTTGACGCGCAATGCGGCATCCACGGTCACCGACACCGCTTCGGTGTCGCGGACGAAGAGCCAGTGCTGGTCGTCGCCAAAGTGGCTGTTGACGATGCACGGCAGCTTTGCCAGATCGCCGGGCGACTCGACCGGCGAGCGCCCGCGCAGCAAGTCGGGGCTGGCCAGCGCCAGTTCGCGCAACACACCGAGCGGTCGCGCGACCAGATGGTCTTCCAGCGCACGGGCCGAGCGAAAGGCGACATCGAAACCCTCGGCGGCCAGGTCGCGTCGTTGCACGCTGAGGTCGAGGTCCACTTCGACCGCCGGCCAGGCACGGCGGAAGGCGAGGACCAACTCGGGCAGGACCATTTCGCCAAGCGAGGTGGGTCCGGTGATGCGCAGCCGGCCGGTGACTTCCGAGCGGGTGGCCGAAACGGCGCGCTCGGCGTCATCCAGGGTGCCGCGCAGCTGCTGCGCGTAGTCCAGATACAGGCGACCGGCGTCGGTCAGGCTGAGCCGGCGTGTGGTCCGGTGCAGGAGCTGCACGCCCAGCGCCGTTTCCAGCGCCGAGAGCTGGGTGCTGATATGCGCCTTGGAGCAGCCCAGACGCGCCGCGGCGCGGGTAAAACTGCCTTCCTCGGCGACCGCCGCGAAGACCAGGGCCTGATCGGAACGACCAAGGAGTGTTCTCATACAAAAACAGTGATTACGGAAAGTCGCAGTTTATCCGCATTGCCGCTGGCGTCGTGCTTTCCGCTCACCGTAAATTCTTACTCATTTTCGAACAGTGAGTGAGGACCAGGCCAGGAAAAAATAGCGGGGAACGGGGAACGGGGAACGGGGAACGGGAGAATTTGAGGCTGCCTGGATGCCGCTCCTCTGTACATACCCCTCAGAGCCGAAGCTTTCCTCGCCCTGGTCTGTTCCCTGTTCCCTGTTCCCTGTTCCCGTCCCGTTCCCTGTTCCCCGTTCCCGCCTTACTTGCGCACCACCGCGGCAATCAACCGCAGCGGCAACCTCGGCTGCAGCGCCACCAGCAAACTGGCCGGTGCCAGCAAAAGCCAGAAGGCCGGTGTCCAGCCCCATTGCTCGCTATGCGCCGGCAGCGGGGTAAAGGCGAGCAGGACGGCGCCGGCGAACAGCCAGGCCAGGGCTAACAGGGCGCGCAGGCGGCGCGGCGAAAACATCGGGTCGGTACGGGTCATGGTTGTCACCTCCGGAGAGGCAAGCTACGGCGCGCCGGTCTCAGCGATCGCGACTACGGCGAGCCGCGATCGTTACAATGGCTCGCTGGCCGTATCGGTGCGGCGCAACGAAACCACCAGGAGCCTTCATGAGCGCAGCCGCGCACCGCTTTGCCGTGTTCGGTCACCCGATCGGCCACACGCTTTCGCCCGACATCCACCGCGCCTTCGCCGCGCAACTGGGCATCTTGCTCAGCTATGAAGCCATCGACGCCGCCCCGGACGACTTTCCCGCCGCCGTGCGCCGTTTCTTCGCCGAAGGCGGCCTCGGCGCCAATGTCACCCTGCCGCACAAGGGCGCCGCCTTCGCGCTTGCCGACCAGGCCACCGAAACCGCGCGTCGCGCCGGCACCGCCAATGTGCTGACGCCCCTGGTGGGCGGTCGCCTGGAAGCGCACAACACCGACGGCGACGGCTTGGTCCGCGACCTCACCGAACGCCATCAGGTCGATCTGCGCGGGCATACGGCCCTGCTGCTCGGCGCCGGCGGCGCCGCGCACGGCGTGGCCTGGGCCCTGCTCGATGCCGGCGTGGAAACCCTGACCATCGTCAACCGCACGCCCGAACGCGCCGACGCGATCGCCGATGCCATCGGCGATCCGGCGCGTGCGCATACCCGTTACTGGAGCGACCTGGCCACCATCGGCAGCTACGACCTGATCGTCAATTCGACCTCGGCCGGCGTGCTCGGTGGCGATCTCGACCTGCCGGTATCGATCCTCGGCGCCCGTGCACTGTGTTACGACCTCAGCTACGGCAAGGCCGCGGCGAGCTTCGTCGGCTGGTCCCGCGCGGCCGGCGCACGCTACGCCTACGACGGCCTCGGCATGCTGATCGAAACCGCCGCCGACGCCTTCGAACGCTGGCACGGCACGCGCCCGGACACCGACCCGGTCTACGCGATGCTGCGCAAGCGCTACGGCTGAACCATGGACTGTCGCGCAGGCTGCGGCGCGTGCTGCATCGCCCCGTCGATCAGCACGCCGATCCCCGGCATGCCGCAGGGCAAACGAAGACGCCCGTCTGATTCCGCACCATTCGTGCGGAAATTCGCGCCTCTTGTAGCTTCGCGGGCCAACGCTTCGAGGCGTCTTTGCCTTGGAATGCACCCCTTAGACGCTTAGTAAGGTCATCAAGCGCGAGATCCTGCGTGTCGCGCCCAGCTTCCGGAAAGATAGGTGCTTGACCATCGTCGTCATGACCGCGCCGTAAAAAGTGTATGGCGCTCTCGATGTCCTCGCGAGTGACCAGCTCTCTACCCAAGCGACCGGTTGCTGGATCGATCAGTTGATCATAGATCCTTTCAATGACTTCCG
This sequence comes from uncultured Gammaproteobacteria bacterium, assembly GCA_963847335.1. Classification (GTDB taxonomy): domain Bacteria; phylum Pseudomonadota; class Gammaproteobacteria; order Xanthomonadales; family Rhodanobacteraceae; genus Luteibacter. Next base: position 142,784 of record CAWJZF010000006.1, on the reverse strand, counting down.
ACCTGCTGGGACTTTTAGTGACCACAAGCGCGTTCCTGCTTCCAGCGGAGAGAGCGCACGATGTTAACGGAGATCGCGTGGAACGCATCCTCAAGAGAGCAACGCGATGACCTGTCCACCGCTGAGCATCTAAATCTATACCTTTCGGAACCCATGAAAAGGTCTATCAAAACCCATCTCAATACCTTATAATCAATACCTCTAAGGAGATTTGATAGATGGGTGAGGTTGTCGGATACGGGCGCGTCAGCAGTCAAGGGCAATCCCTCGACGTACAGGACGAGAAGCTGAAGGCATTTGGATGCACCCGCATCTATGCCGAGAAGAAGTCAGGGCGACAGCAGGACAATCGTCCCCAGTTCCAAGCCTGCCTGGAATTTCTCCGAGAAGGGGACATGCTGGTCATCACTCGCCTCGACCGAATGGCTCGATCAGTTCTCGATCTCGCCAAAATTGCCGACGTACTGAAGCGTAAAGGCGTGACGCTCAAGGTTCTGGACCAGTCGATTGATACCGCTACCAGCGAGGGTAAGCTGATGTTCTCCCTGCTCGGAGCATTTGCCGAGTTCGAGTGCGACATCCGCGCCGAGAGGCAGAGTGATGGCATAGCCAAAGCGAAGGCTACTGGGGTGAAGTTCGGTCGAAAGAAGGCCCTCAACGCCGAGCAGATCGCGCGCATACAAGTTCTCAGGGTTGAGGAAGGTATGTCGGTGCCGGATATAGCCAAGCGCTTCAGTGTTGGCGTGGCAACGATCTATAGGAGCTATTCTAGGTCGGCAACTGGCGATCAGTGAGGCCTCTTCGCCACGACATAGCTTGAACGAACGCTACCGCTATGTTTCTGTCGAGCCACCTCAACCAGACACGTGTGATTACTAGGACGGCATATCCATGGAGTACGTGAAGGTCTACCAGACCAAGGTTCCGAACGCAGCCAAGACACTAGATAAGAAGGTGAATCTTGGAGCAATCCATGAAGGCATTCGATCACAGGAAGCGAAACTGACGTTTTCACAGGTCCTAGGCCATAAAGAGCTCAATTTCTGGGACTTTGGAGTACGGGCCAGTCCAAAGATCGGTGCCGGTGACTCCATAAAGATAGTCTGCGGAGGCAACTGCTACGACTGCCTGGTAGTTCACAAGCTTCATGATGCTTCCGCGAGATCGGAGATCTGTTTGGCTGGGGACGACTCCATGGCGCTCCTTGGATAAATGTATGCGCCCTAGTTGTTCTGTCCTTTACACGTCTCAACGAAACCCAAGTCAAGGAGTTGCTCGAAGGATCTACGCAGGTGGCTGCCTCCTTCTATTCGTTGCGTGACAACCCCAGAAAGACTGAGGCTCTCATTGAGGGTTCGATAAGTGAGCTAACACTTTCCGTCTACGAAAGGAGCCCGAGTGCAAGGAAGGCCTGCCTCGATCACTTTGGCCTATGCTGCCAAGTATGCGGCTTCGACTTTCAGCAAGTCTATGGTGAACTTGGAAGCGGATTTATTCACGTGCACCATGTCACGCCCCTGTCTCAGATACATGAGGCACACGCGGTTGATCCCGTGAAAGATTTGATCCCCGTCTGCCCTAACTGTCATGCAATGCTCCACATTAGACGTGGGGACGCGTTGTACGTCGCAGAGCTCAGAGCACTCATGGACCGAGCCATTTAACCAACCGACCGGATGCGCATATAAGCTTTGAACGTGAAGCATATGCAGCTTTGGCCCGCAGCACTGGGGTATCCACTTTCAAGGACCTTCGACGGCCACGAGAGGTCTTCGGAGGTAGTACAGGGTATAGCCAGAGTAGATGAGGGTTCGCGTTCGGACCGCATCCTTGAACATCATTTCGAGTTCCTGCTCCGAACCGAACCCGTATTCTCCCAACCGCTTTCCCGCGAACCGCTTAAGTCGCCACGGATCGAAGCCATCGATCTGCCCGCGTTCGCCAAAGTCAAAGTCTACGGCTCCATCTGGAAGGAAGACTTCACAACCGTAACCATGCTTTCGGTATCGAACACCTCCTTCGAGAATGCCCGTGGGCGCCAATTGATTGCTCACCCACTTGGCACTGCTTTCCGGCATGGAAATTCCAGATCGCATCATCAAATCCAAGGCGGATCGAGTTGCTCTTAGGTAGTCTTGTATCAGCTTTAGTAGGCTTGCATCCATCGTCAATGGCCGTGCGCGTCTCCAATGGCTGATGATGATACGCGCACTTTGACGGGACCTACAGGGCGTCCTACATGACGTAGAAGAAGTGGTTGGCCAGAATCTCAAACTTGGATTTGAGATTCACGATCTGGCCGTCCTTACTTTCGCTTCTGCAGTGCCATATGTACGAGCCAACCGATCACAAAGCCAACAACGTAGATCATGCTCCTCCCCTTTCTCTTCAGGTCTACGCGAATTCGGCTGGACACCTAATCTGCACGGATAAGGTCCACCCTGTACTCGCCCTTCTCTTCGTTGTGCCACGAAACCGTGTAGCGAAACGGTGCATGTGCGTCGTTGCCGTCGTGGGTGGCGCTCAGTATTCCGGTGCAGTAGCGGATCTTCCGGTTGCCGTCATATGCGTCCTGAGCCGGCGAGCTAAACTCAAAGGTAGGCATTTTGTCGATGATCTGACGAACCAAGGCGGTAGCCTCGGGTGAGTCACAGCTCGGAAGGTCTCCGCCGTTACTGACGAAGGACACGTTGTAGCCGACCAGGGCCAAGCCGAGTATCGAAAGCAGCACAATGCTCCGCGTCCGGTTCTTTGGCACGACAGGACGGGTCCGCGCCTTCTCGATCAGGCTTTTCCGCTTGATGAGATAGATCGGTACGGCTAGGGGCCAGAAGAATAGACCCCAAACACCCCATTCCCCAGCCGAGGGCTCCCAGAATGGCTTTCGTACAGGATCTTTGCCAATGTGGTGGTGAGAGGCATCCAGATAGATGCCAAGAGCTGCCACAGCGCTCAGGAGCGCCATTACGAGACCTAGCATGGGGATACCTCCCCTCTCGAAGGAAGGTGAGCCACGGGCTTTGGATTGACACGTATGGCGGTCATCCGTAGATGGTCACTTCAGACGACTGGCCGCACTTGTCGCAACGATTGGTCCCGCAGCTAAGCCGTGCGCCTCGGCCGGGATTGCTACCAACGTGGATGGAACTGCCAACGTAGCCACAAGCTTCGCACTTATTCCGCCATTCGATGCGTTTCCCATCATCGAACGTAATCACTGCACCCGTTGCACCTGCCATGCTCCGCCTCCCCTTGTAGTGCGAACCAATCCTTGCGAGCGAGGAAGACTAAGGAATCCTTAGTATGCAGTCAACCTTACCAGGATGACTCTGTGCCCAGCTAACACAGTGGGTGGACAGGGTGACCGGGACTTCGCAAGATAGGACGTCGAAAGGCGGACAAATCGGCATAGTCGCCCGAAGGATCAGGCAGGCAAGGGAAGCTACGGGTCTTTCTCAGCGAGAGCTTGGCGTACAGGCTGGCTTGGACCCGTCCGTGGCCTCTCCGCGAATCAACCAGTACGAACAAGACAAGCATGTACCAAATGCCGCAGTTCTCGGACAAATTGGCAGGGTACTTAAGCTACCCCTCTCCTATTTCTACGCCCAAGATGAAGGCTTGGCTGACCTCATCGCCACGTACCATCGAGCTACCATGGCGGACCGAAAGAGGCTGTTAGCTCTGACCGGCAACAAGGGCTGACGAAAAATTGCACGAAGCAATGGTTTCCAGCGCCCGTCATCGCTGAGACAGCCTCATCAAAACCATGATAGGCGGTCGGATAGCAACCGTTGGCAGAATTCCCCGTGACTCCATCGATACTTGCAAGCCATGCTTGGCAAGACAAGTCATAGTGCACGCAATTCTTGCCTGAACTAGCACAGACACGCATCAAACCGTCGCTTCCGAAATTTCGCTGCTTACAAATTACTGTGCACGTAATGACCACAGCAGATGTATCTTGTTTTCATCTCAAACACGGATCCAATGTATCTAAAGTACGTTTGATCTACTATCCATAGTTGTCAGGATTGCCTAACCTTAGGTATAGAATAATCAAGGGGAAATTCAACGAATTTCCGCCCTGGACGACACTTGTTGTACCTGCTTCACGAGGTGGATCTAGCCCTTACGACACATGAACCCAGATGGTACAAATTTCCATAGCACGGCTTGAGTGTCCTCGGTACAGGTCTTCACAATGTACTTCGCGAGAGCACGTTGCGATTCTTCTGTATTGAGTACAGTGAACCACTTCTCACTGTCTGGACAGTAGATATCTGGGTCGCCGCACGCGTTGCTTGAGTTGATCCACAACCCGCGGACCATTTCCTTGTAATCGATAGGATCGCCAGGAAAGTGCACCAAACAGTGGATATGTGTGCCATCGCTATTTTTGGTCAATGCTCCGAAGGACTCCCCTTCGGCATACTTTTCAACGACGGGCACCATAAAGATGCGTTTCTTGGATCCTCTACCAAAGAGCTTGCACTTCAACTTGTAGGCAAAGATCCCAAAGAGCTTTTCCATACGCTCAAAACTCACTCCATCCTCCACGTTGGGCCTGAGCGTGATGAACACATTCGGCTTGCCATCGAGAATCATTTGCTCGATTGCGGCCTGTAGCTTGGTTTGTGATCTTTCGTATTCCGTTATATGCATAGGCTCTTTCAGAGCTTGCTTGACAGCTCCTACTACTATGTATATATGCGCCGGACATTTCGCTAATTCGAGGCTAGATGAGCACGCAACGAGGCAACCCAACGCTAGATCAGGTCCGCAACGAAAATACGGATGCCGCCAACAAGCGGCGCAGGGAGCTCGCCGATCACCACGCTTGGGAAATGGCAAAAGCGCTGCGAGATGCGGCTACAGAAGGCGTGAGAATGCCGTACAGCCGATATGCTGAATGGTTGAACGAGAACGGTCACCGCACTCGGCGAGGCGGTCTATGGACGAGTCGAACGGTATCTCGCCTGTTTAAAAAAGTTACCAGCCCGGTCTTTGCTAAAGCCTTAAAGCCATGACCCGGAAAGTCCTTCTCTCCGTTCCATACCCAGACTCTTCGCTCGGTTGAGCAACGCGACTTCACCGTCAGCATGGTACTAAGCTCCTGCGGCTTCGAGGGCGAGCGAACTACCGAGCTTGAACGGTCGAAGTGTCGGGTTTTCGTAAGGCGGGCTGGAAGGGTTAAATACTTCCCACGCACCCGCCGGCGTCCGCTGCATCCAGCTCACCGCCGACAACCGCTGCGCGATCTTCGGCCGTCCCGAACGGCCGAAGGTCTGCGCGAGCCTGCGCCCCGAAGCCGAGATGTGCGGGTCTGATCGAGAGCATGCGATCGCATGGTTAGCGGCTTTGGAAAGAGCAACTGCTGCCTTACCCGCCTGGCCCGAGTAAAAATCAGCTCGTTCTGCGCTATAGGGTGACTGGAATGTAGCTCAACGGATCGGCTATATTCAAGGCAGGCTATCGTATAGAGCCATCCCTACGCCATGTTCAACTAAGGAAAGTGCATGAACCAGGAGGCCGCCTCGCCTCGCGCCGGTCGCTATGTCCGCCAACCCACCGGCTATCGGGCATTCATACCAGCGGCGCTGCCCCCTGATCCACCCCTGATCATCAATGTCGAACTCCAAGGCCTGCTTTCCCGTGCCGATCGCGCCCTGGGCAGGCTCGATGGCTCCGTATTGACCTTGCCCAATCCGGATCTTTTCGTCTTCATGTACGTGCGCAAGGAGGCGGTGCTGTCCAGCCAGATCGAAGGCACACAAAGTTCTTTGCAGGACTTGCTCGCGGCCGAGGCCGACCTCTTCGACGAGACCATGCCACGCGATGTGGACGAAGTGGTCAACTATGTCCGCGCAATGAAGCATGGGCTGAGTCGACTGGCCGAATTACCGGTGTCAGTGCGACTGATCCGCGAAATCCACACCGGGTTGATGCAAGGGGTACGCGGCAGCCACCTTCAACCGGGCGAGTTGCGTCATAGCCAGAACTGGATCGGTCCTGCGGGTTGCACGCTGGCCACGGCCCGCTTTGTGCCACCCCCGCATGAGGAAGTACCCCAGATGCTCGGACACTGGGAGAACTTTCTGCACGATGACGACACCCTGCCGCCACTCGTGAAGATCGCACTGGCACACGTGCAATTCGAAACCATCCACCCTTTTCTCGATGGCAACGGTCGCATCGGCCGCCTGCTCATTACCTTCCTGCTGACCGAATGCGGCGTATTACACAAACCTGTGCTCTATCTGTCCCACTATTTCCGCCAGCATCGCCAGGCCTATTATGAGCATTTGCAAGCGGTGCGCGACCACGGCGCGTGGGAGGCGTGGTTGGGATTTTTCTTGCACGGCGTCATTGAGGTGGCGGCAGAAGCCACCGACACGGCGCGTCGCATCCAGCTGCTGCGCGAGCTACATCGCACGGAAATCACCGACAAGCTGGGTCGTGCGGCCGGCAATGGGCATCGCGTGCTGGAGAGACTGTTCGACCACCCTATCGTCACTGTCGCGGACGTGAAGGCCCTGACCGGCACGACCTATGCCGCTGCCAATGTTTTGGTGACGCGCCTGACAGGGCTTGGCATCTTGTCGGAAATGACCGGCTATGCGCGCAATCGCCGCTTTCGCTATGAATCCTATGTGCGTCTTTTCACGGATGATATCGGCACGGCGAACGCCGCATGAGTCTCGCGGCAGCGCCATGTCGACGAAAGAAGATCGAGCGGATCGCCAACTTTCTATCGGCAGCAGGTATTTTCGCGCACGACCGCGGTGGGCTGACCGACATCAGCGAATTGCGACGACCACCGCGCGGGCGTAGCCCATCATGACGGAGTCCGGCCGCGCGAACCCGGCCGCGCTGAATCCAGCGGCGGTAAGCCGGGCAAGGATGTCCTCACCGTAGTTGCGCATGCACAGGGCGCTGCGTGCCCGTGCGTAGGGATCGCCGTGGTATTCGGGTTCGAGCAGGTGAACCAGTTCGCCATCGCGCATGGCGACCCGTTCGATCGTGGTGGCAAGTCCACAGAACGGCACGGTGAAGACGAAACGACCTCCCGGTTTCAACACGCGTCGCACTTCGGCGAAGCCGGCACGGTCGTCCAGGACATGTTCGAAGACTTCGGTCGAGGTGCACAGGTCGAAGCTTTCGTCGGCGAAGGTCAGCCGCTGCACGTCTTCGCAACGGACCCCGTCGCGCAAGGCACCGGGCTCGACGCCCGCCAGATACTCGCTGGTCGTCAGCGCCGCGCAACGGCCCGTCAGCCAGGCGACCAGCGCTCCCCGCGACGACAGCTCGTAGACCGAAGCGGAGGCCAGCGAGGGCAATTCCGCGCGGATGACCCCGACGATGGACTGGGTGATGGGGGTCGCGGCACAGGCGACACAGCGTATGCCTACCTCGTCCCGGGCCAGACGGATCTGCAGTTGACCGTCGCAGACCGGGCATGGCCATCGGCCGAGCTTCAGGCTACCGAGCCGCACCATCCGGCTGGCCTGACGCATCCTCGTCAATAACCTCATGTTTCCCCTTGCTTCCTGTCGACAGGCCCGATTCTCCGAACGGGGCGGCGAGACACCCTACATCGAAGTATCCGGGTCGAACAGGCCCCGCCGGGCCAAGCCACACAGGTGAAATACTCGCCAGCTACCGTGGGTGGTCCGCTGGGGGCGGGTCGACCGTCGCCGACCCTGGTAGCGGAAAGCTCATGTAGCAGGTGTCATGCGTCGACTCTTTTCCAACACGTCCAGCCGACGTGGATTGATCCTCGTTCCCGCCGTCACCGTCGTGCTGCTGGCTGGCGCGGTGTATTTTTTCATTCATTCGCAGGGCCGGCAGACGGCCGATGGCGAAGCGGCGTCCGTGGCGGATATCGCGCCCGCCGAAGCCGCTTCCACCGGCGGCCCCGCCGACATCCTGCTCGGCCTGGCCCGCACCGCGATCAAGGAAGACCGGCTGGTCGCGCCGGCCGGCGCCAATGCCTATGAGTTCTATCTGAGCGTGCTGCAGCTCGATCCGCAGAACCAGGTCGCGATGGATGCCTTGCGCGAGACGTTTCCGTTCGCCTCGGCGACGGTGGAGCGCGCGATCAACCAGAAGGACCTGGACGAAGCGCAGCGCGAGATCGCCCTGCTGCGCGAGTTCGACCAGACCAACTACACCCTGGTGATCCTCGGCGCCAAGCTCGACGCGCAGCGGCAGATCGTGATCCGCGAGGACGAGCGGATCGCCGCATCCATGCAGTCGGCCGATGCGCGCCCCAGGCCGGCCACCGATGCCCCGCCGCCGGCCGAAGTCGTGCGCGCGCCCGCTCCCGTACAGCCCCCGGTCCCGGCGCCGCACGTAGCCGCGCCGACCCACGCGACCGCGGCGGCCAAACCGCCGACCGCCAGCGCGGTCGCCGCGCCGGCGACCGACCCCGTGCTGCTGCGCCAGGTCGCACCGTACTACCCGGAACAGGCGCGCAGCACGCGCCGGCAGGGCTGGGTCGACGTCGCCTTCGTGGTCGAGGCGGACGGCAAGGTCAGCCATGTCAGCGTCGCCGACGCCGATCCGAAATACCTGTTCGACCGCGCCGCCACGACGGCGGTGCAGCATTGGGAGTTCAGCCCGGCCACCCGCGACGGCCAGCCTGTTGCCATCGCCCAGCGCCGGCGCATTCAGTTCACGCTCTGACGGTTCACGCATAATCGGCCGGCCACCCACCGCAAGGAGCCGCGCCATGTCCCGTCTGTCCGCCCTCGTCCTTGGCATCGCCGTCGCCGGCGCCTCCCTGTCCGGCTGCCAGGCCACCGCGCCTGTCGCGAGCCAGCCCAGGCCGGTCGCCGGCTTCGTCACCGACATGGCCGCGTTCGACGCCTTCATCGCCACGCACCCGACCGCCGAGCAGTTCAAGGCGGCCTACCCGGACGTGCTGCTGGTGACGCCGGGAATGATGACCACGCGCGAGATGCGCAATAACAACAGCCGGTATTACGGCAAGTTCGATGATGCGGGGCGGATCACCGGCGGCAGCTTTATGTGAAGAGCGTGAGCGCCGGCTATGCCGGCTTGTAAGTCGGCCACAGGTGGCCTGTAAGACGTCAGTAAAGCGGGGCATCGCTCTTGCTGACATCTCGCAGCGAGCAAAGCGAGCGACTCACAAGCCGGCAAAGCCGGCGCTCACGCTTTACAAGCCGCGCAGCGGCGCTCACGCCCCACAAGCGCCACTCACGACTCCAGGTACGCATCCTTGAGTCGCACGTAATTCGCCGCCGAGTAATACAGCGCCTCGACCTGGGCGTCGCTGAGCAGGCGCACCATCCTCGCCGGGTTGCCCAGCCAGAGTTCGCGTTCGCCGACGATCTTGCCCGGCGGGATCACCGAGCCGGCGCCGACGAAGCCGTATTTCTTCACCGTCGCGCCGTCGAGCACGGTGGCGTGCATGCCGATCAGGCAGCAGTCCTCGATGGTGCAGGCGTGGACCACGGCGCCATGGCCGATGGTGACGTCCGCGCCGATCAGGGTCGGGAAGCCGCCGGGCGTGTAGGGACCGTCGTGGGTGACATGGATGACGGCGCCGTCCTGCACATTGCTGCGCGCGCCGATGCGGATGTAGTGAACGTCGCCCCGGGCGACCGCGCCGGGCCAGATCGAGGCGTCGTCGCCCAGTTCGACGTCGCCGATGACGGTCGCCGCCGGGTCCACGTAGACACGGGCGCCCAGGCGGGGCGCGACGCCCTTGAAGCTGCGAAGGTTGTTCATCCGGGCATTGTAGTGCCCGTCGCAGGTACGGCTTGATTTGCTTCCCGGCTGGCACCAACCTTGCGGGCACAAGGAGACCCACCATGGACAGCAATCCGCTGCTCGCCGCCACCGACCTGCCCGCCTTCACGCAGATCCGCCCCGAACATGTCGAGCCGGCGATCGACGAGCTGATCGCCGAGCAGCGCACCGCCATCGACCGCCTCACCGCCGCGGATGCCCCGCGCGACTTCGCCAGCGTGATGCTCGCCCAGGAGCGGATCGACCAGCGCCTCTCGCGGGCCTGGGCGCCGGTCGGTCACCTGCATTCGGTCGCCGACACCGAGCCGCTGCGCGAGGCCTATGGCAATGCCGAGGAAAAACTCACCGACCACAGCATCGAGATGGGCCAGAACCGGGCGCTCTACGCCGCCGTGCAGGCCGTCGCCGATCGCCCCGACTTCGCCGGGCTGTCGCGTGCCGAACGGGCCGCGGTCGAGCATGCGCTGCGCGATTTCCGCCTGTCCGGCGTGGCGCTGGAGGAACCGGCGCGCGCGCGCTTCCGTGCCATTGGCGTCGAACTGAGCAAGCTGACCACGGATTTTTCCAATGCCGTGCTCGATGCCACCGAGGCCTGGCAACAGCACATCACCGACGACCGGGACCTGGCCGGCATCCCTGCCTCCGGCCGCGCCGTCCTGCGCCAGTACGCCAAGGATCTGGACCTGGAGGGTTACCTGGTCACGCTCAAGCAGCCCAGCGTGCAGGCGGTGCTGACCTATGCGGAGAACCGCGAGCTACGTGAACGCGTGTACTGGGCCTACCAGACCCGCGCCTCCGACCAGGGCCCGCAGGCCGGCAAGTTCGACAATTCCGAGCGCATCGAAAAGATCATGGCGCTGCGCCATGAGGCCGCGCAGCTGCTCGGATTCGCCAATGCCGCCGAGGAATCGCTGGCGACCAAGATGGCCCTCTCGCCGCAGGTCGTACTCGATTTCCTGCACGACCTGGCCGCTCGTGCGAAACCAGTCGCGCAGGCCGAACTGAAGGAACTGCGCCAGTTCGCCGTCGACGAGCTGAAGCTGGAGAACCTGGAGCCATGGGATGTCGGCTTCGTCGCCGAAAAACTGCGCCAGCTGCGTTTCACCCTCGACGAGGAGCAGCTCAAGCCCTACTTCCCGTTGCCGGCGGTCATCGATGGCCTGTTCGCCGTGACCGGTCAGCTTTACGGCATTTCGCTGCGCCTGCGCGACGATATCGATGTCTGGTCGCCCGAAGTCCGTTATTACGATGTGCTCGATGCCGACGGCCGCGTCTTCGCCGGCGCCTACTTCGATCTCTATGCGCGCACCGGCAAGCGCGGCGGCGCCTGGATGGACGTCTGCCAGGCGCGCTTCCGCGACGGCGATGCCCTGCAGCTGCCGGTGGCTTTCCTGACCTGCAATTTCGCCCCGCCGACCGAGAACGCGCCGGCGCTGCTGACCCACGACGACGTACTCACCCTGTTCCATGAGTTCGGTCATGGCCTGCATCACCTGCTGACCATGATCGACCTGCCCTCGATCGGTGGCATCGACGGTGTCGAATGGGATGCGGTGGAACTGCCGAGCCAGTTCATGGAGAACTTCGGCTGGGATCGTCCGGCGCTGAATCTGTTCGCGAAACATTACGAAACCGGCGAACCCCTGCCGGACGAGCTGTACGAGCGCATGCTCGCGGCACGGCATTTCCACGCCGGCCTGTTCCTGGTCCGCCAGCTGGAATTCGCCCTGTTCGATTTCCTGCTGCACCTGGAGTACGACCCGGCGCGCGGCGCGCGGACGCTGGAGGTGCTGGAAAAGGTCCGTCTGGCCGTCGCCGTCCTGCACCCGCCGGCCTGGCAGCGCTTCCCGCATGCCTTCAGCCATATCTTCGCGGGCGGCTATTCGGCCGGCTATTACAGCTACCTGTGGGCCGAGGTGCTTTCCGCCGATGCCTATGGCGTGTTCGAGGAAGCCGGCGGCATCGACCGCGAAAGTGGCGAGCGCTTCCGCCGCGAAGTGCTCTCGGTCGGCGCATCGCGCCCGGCGCTGGAGTCCTTCGTCGCCTTCCGCGGCCGCGAGCCGACACCGGACGCCCTGCTGCGCAGCTACGGGCTTGGCGTGTAACCGGGCTGTAACGGGCTCGCGGGAGCCCGCTCCCCTGGGAGCCCCTGAGCCATTCCACGCAGGCGTGGCATAGATCGGAGGCTCCCTTACAATGCGCCGATGAAAATCGCGTCCTGGAACGTCAACTCCCTCAAGGTCCGCCTGCCGCACCTGCAGCAGTGGCTGGGCGATGCCGCGCCCGACATCGTCGCCCTGCAGGAAACCAAGCTGGAAGACGCGAAGTTCCCGGTCGACGAGATCGCCGCACTCGGCTACCGCAGCGTGTACTCCGGGCAGAAGACCTATAACGGCGTTGCCCTGCTGGCACGCAACGAGATCGCCGATGTCGTCACCGACATCCCGGGCCTGGACGATCCGCAGCGGCGCATCCTCGCCGCCACTATCGACGGCGTGCGCGTGGTCAACCTCTACGTGGTCAACGGCAAGGCCGTCGGCGATGAGAAGTACACCTACAAGCTGAACTGGCTGGCCCGCGTTCGCGACTTCCTCGAAGGCGAGCTGGCGCGCCACCCGAACGTCGTGGTGATGGGCGATTTCAACATCTGCCCGGATGACCGCGACGTCTACGATCCGGTGGCCTGGGGCGAGGACATCCTGTGCTCGCCGCCCGAGCGCGCCGGTCTTGCCGCGATCGCCGCTTTAGGCCTTTGGGACAGCTTCCGGCTGTTCGAGAACGATGCGGGCCATTTCAGCTGGTGGGACTACCGTCAGGCGGCCTTCCGGCGCAACATGGGCCTGCGTATCGACCTCATCCTCATCAGCGATGCGCTCAAATCCGTAGCGACCGCTGCCGCCATCGACCGCACCCCGCGCACCTGGGAGCGACCTTCGGACCATACGCCCGTCGTGCTGGAGCTCAACGTTTAAATGAACACGCCCAAAGCCGAATGGCCCAGCTCGCTCAACGACACCGAGCTGGAAGAACTCGACCGCTACCTGCGCGCCCATGGCGGCGACGGCGACCTGATGCTGGACGGCGTACACGGCCTGCTTTCGGCCGTGGCGATCGGCCCGATCGAGGTACTGCCGGACGAATGGCTGCCCGAAGTCCTGCATGACGCCTTCGCCGACGAGGACGAGGGCAACCGCGTGCTCGCCCTCCTGGCCAAGCTCAATGATTCGATCAGCGCCGAACTCGAGGTCGATGCCTACGAGCCGATCCTCGGGGAAGTGGATACCGAGCAGGGTCCGATGCTGTCGGCGGCAGGCTGGTGCGAGGGTTTCAGCCGCGGCATCGACATGCGTGCCGTGCTGTGGGAAACCCGCCTGGCCGAGGACCCGGGCCTGATGGAACTGCTCGGCCCGATCATGGCGCTGGCGGTGGACGAGGGCATCCTCAGCGCCGACGCGGAGATCGAGAAGCTCAGCGACGAGGAATACGACGAATGCCTGGGTCAGGTGCCCCTCGTACTCGGCGCGGTCGGCGACTACTGGCTGACCCATCCGCCGACCGAAGCGGAGATGAAGGCCCTGGTGACGCCACCGACCGGCGAGGGCGACGACGCGCCGCCACGCCAGCGCAGCGGACACTGGGTGCACTGAGGGAACAATGCGTTCCGTTCCACCGACTTGGCGCGGTCATCCCGAAGCGCCATCTTGGGTGCTTCACTGAGACCTGGAGCGACCGACATGACTGAGCGCAGCATCCTCCGCCGCGTACGCGGCATCGACACCTCCGATGGCGCGGGCGTCAAACTCAAGCGCGTGATCGGCCAACCGGCGCTGGACATGCTCGACCCGTTCCTGCTGCTGGACGAATTCCGTTCCGACCAGGCAGGCGATTACATCGCCGGCTTCCCCGAGCATCCGCACCGCGGCTTCGAAACCGTGACCTATATGCTCGCCGGCCGCATGCTGCACGGCGACAACCACGGCAACAAGGGCGATCTGGACGCCGGCTCCGTGCAATGGATGACCGCCGGCCGCGGCATCCTGCACTCGGAGATGCCGCAGCAGGAAGCCGGGCTGATGTGGGGGTTCCAGTTGTGGGTGAACCTGCCCGCCGCGGAAAAAATGACCGAGCCGCGCTATCAGGACATCGCGCCGGAACGCATTCCCGTGTCGACCCCGGCACCGGGCGTCAGCGTGCGCGTGATCGCCGGCGAACTGGGCGGCGTTGCCGGCCCTGTCGGCGGCGTGTCCACCGCGCCGGTATACCTGGACATTTCGCTGGAGCCGGGCGCGCGCATTTCCGTACCGCTGCCGGAAGGCCATAGCGCCTTTGCCTATGTGTTCGACGGAAAAGAAGCCGAGGTCGCCGGGCAGGTGCTGTCGCGCAGCGAGCTGGCCGTATTGTCCAAAGGCGACAGCGTGCTCCTCGCCGGTACCGACGCGCCGGGTCGCGTCCTGCTGGTCGCCGGCCGGCCGCTTAATGAACCGGTGGCGCGCTACGGTCCGTTCGTGATGAATACGCCGGAGCAGATCCACGAGGCCATCGCGGATTTCCGCGCCGGTAAATTCTAAAAGTCCGGGCGATCGGCGATCATAAGGTCCCGATCGTCCCCGGAGTTCCCGATGTCCCGCGCCCACACCGCCTTTCTCTTCGACCTCGATGGCACCCTCGTCGACAGCGTCTACCAGCACGTGCTCGCCTGGAAGGAAGCGCTGGACAACGAGGGCATCGACCTGTCGGTCTGGCGCATCCATCGCAAGATCGGCATGAGCGGCGGCCTGTTCACCAATATCCTGCTGCGCGAAACCGGTACCGAAATCACCCCGGAACGGATCGAGCGGCTGAGCCGCGGCCATGCCGAGGCTTATAGCCGGCTGGCCCTGGCCGGCAGCGTCAAGCCGTTGCCCGGCGCGCGTGAACTGCTGGCATGGCTGACCGACAACGGCATTCCCTGGGCGATCGCGACCAGCGGCCGGATGGAAACCGCATCGCACAATATCGCCGCGCTTGGCGTCGACCCGAACAAGGTACCGGTGGTGACGCGCGACCAGGTCCGCCACGCCAAGCCGGATCCGGATCTGTTCCTCACCGCGGCCGAGCGCCTCGGTGCCGACATCCGCAACGCGCTCGTCCTCGGCGACAGCATCTGGGACATGCTCGCGGCACAGCGCGCGCGTGCGCTCGGCATCGGGCTGTTGTCGGGTGGCTATGGCGAGAACGAACTGGAGCGCGCCGGCGCCTACCGCGTCTTTGCCGATCCGGCCGACCTGCTGCTGCATATCGACGAAGTGGCCGCACGCAGTTGAGCTTGCTGAACCGATCCCTCATCGCGGGACCAAATGTTAAGCAGCGTTAATCGCCCATACGCCGACGGACGGTAGGCTGTCGGCATGTCCGGATCTGGAATCGCCATGCGCCGCATCCTCCTTGCCCTGCCATTCGCCTTCGCTATCGGTATCGCCGGCTGTTCGTCGCCGCCGGCACCTGCGGGCGATGTCGCCAGCGAGGCCTCGCCCGGAAATTCCGTGCCGGCCAATCCGTCACTGGGTTCGCCGCAGTGGTATGCGTGGGTGGACCAGGTACTCGCCGTAAGCGATGACGGACACGGCCCCTCGCCCGGCAGCAGCGAATGGAACGTTGCCGTGCAGACCAGGCTGGGCCAGGAAGCGCCGCAGACCAAGCCGGGTTCACCGGAGTGGCAGCAGGCGGTGGATGCGCTGCTGCGCACACGCGTAGCAACGCACCAGTAAAACGCGCGCCCCCTACCGTCGTCCCGGCGCAGGCCGGGACCCAGTGGCCCCAGTGCACGGGTGAGGCGACTAGCTCACAAAAGCGCTTACTACCGTGCGATATCTCTCGATGAAGTCGACGGCCACTGGATGATTCGCGCCTGCGGCGCTCACCCTTCGGGCCAGCTTCGCTGTTCTTGGTCGCTACGCTCCCGGCGTCCGGCCTGCGCCGGGATGACGATCAAGAGCCGGCCAAAGCCGCGGTACCCGTTACGCCGTAAAGCTCGATAACATATGCGCCTGCACGCCCTTCGGGTTCGCCTGGAACTGGGCCATGACCTGCCTGGTCAGTTCGCCCGGGAACACTTCATCGATGCCCTGCTCGACCGCGTCGAGCGACTCGGCAGCGACTTCCTTGGTGCTCAGGCGCGGCTCGGGCAGCTGGCGACCCATGTCGGTTTCGACTTGCACCGGCATGGTGGCGACGACGTGAGTGCCCTGCTTCTTCAGTTCGGCGCGGATGCCGCGGGATGCCGACAACGACGCTGCCTTCGATGCTGAGTAGGTAATGGCGCTGGCGGTAATCAGCGAAAGCGCCGACAACACGTTGAGGATCGCACTGTCACTCGACTTCGCCAGCACCGGTGCGAAGGCACGGCTGAGCGAAAGGACGCCGAAGTAATTCACTTCCATTTCCTCACGCGCGCCATCCAGGCTCGATGCGCCGATCACGGTGCGGCCTGTACCGACGACTCCGGCATTGTTGATCAGCAAGGTGACATCGTTGGCGATCTTCGCCGCGGCCAGCGCCTGCGCCTCGTCGGTGACATCGAGCGCCAGCGGCACGATGCGGGAATCTGCCAACGCCTTGTAGATATCGAGCGTCGCCGGATTGCGCGCGGTCACATAGACCTTCGATGCACCACGCAGGAGCAATTCATCGACGAATTCGCGGCCGATGCCACGGTTTGCGCCGGTAACCAGCGCGACAGAGCCTGCAATTTTCATGACGGTTTCCTTGGTAGTTAAGAGTGTATATGCACAGTAAAAGCCAAAGGCAAGCCCGCTCAGGACAGCGAGCCGATCTCCAACAATTCCTCGCGAAGTTTCCGCGCCCGATCCGTACCGACTCGTGCTTCGAACTCCCTTTGCGCGGCCAGCCAGTAAGGCAGGGCGCCGTCGTACCGGGCCATGCCTTCGGTGGACAGGGTCAGCGCGAGTTGACGCGACCCCTTCAGCGTTGCCGCGGCCGCCACCAGGCCATCGCGCTGCAAGGGCTTGAGCGCACGAACCAGGGTCGTGCGGTCCATCCCCATGATCTCGGCCAGCGCGACCATCGACATGCCGGGGTCGTTCCTGACCGCCGAAATGATCGAGAACTGCGAACTGGTCAGCCCGGATTGCGCGATATGACGTTCATAGAGCTGGGTAATCGCCCGGGCGGCCCTTCGCAGGGTGAAGGCGTTGCAGTGGTGCATGGGAAGTTTCGCGTCCATGACCCAAACTATAATAGTGCATATGCACAATTGCAATAGCCCGCCAATTTTTCCTTGCGCCGATTGGACTTGACCATCGAATACGCGCATGCTCGCCCGGCCCATTCGGGCGGCCCAGGCAATGACCGGGCCGAGCGAGCCCGGACTTAACCTCGCCTCTGGACATCCGCGAATGACTCGCCCACGCCCCAAACCCGCTCCCGCCCCGCCGACGGTCGAACCCCGCGGCGACCATCCGGAGCGCTATCGCGGTTACCTGATCCGTTGCGACGGCGAGAGCTTCACCGTGACCTACGCCGGCGGCGAGATCGTCTCCCAGCCCTATCCGGGCGCGCGCGCGCGGCTGGGCGATGCCGCCTTGATTCCCTGGATGATCGAGCAGGCAAAATCTTACGTCGACGCGCGACGCGCCGGCTGCGTCTGACAAAGCAGGCCGCGCGGAGTAGTCTGGACGGACGGGCCTCTCGCCCCACGTCCGCAACCCTCGGACCTCCTCCCGACCTTCCGGAGAAGGCTCGGCTTTGTGCCGCCGGCCATCGATCTCCCGGATCCTTTCCGTCGGTCGACTGCCGCACGCTTTGATGATTGCGTCACGACCGGATCGACGATGAGCCATACCGATATCGAACTGCAGCCCCTCACTCCCTCGTTATGGGTAGTGCACAGCGCGGGCAAACGACTGGGCATGTTCCGTTCGCGGCTCGACGCGCAGGCCTTCGCCAGGAAACTCGGCGCGGAGCGCTTCGCGGAGGACGACACGCGCCTGCGCGTGCGCGTGGAAGGCGTGACCGCCGTCGAGCCGGACGCGATGGACGAAGAGCCCTCGGCAAAAACCGCCCGACGCTGAACTGACCGGGCCCACGCCCGGTCCGGCCGTACCTTTCAGGCAAGCATGCGCACCGACGCTTCGCGACCCCACTGGCGCGTCTTCGCCTGCGCGATGAAGGCCTTGGTGTCGCCCGCGTCGACCACACCCTTGTCCGCCTTCACCCCGGCCTTCTTCAGCAAGGCACCGGCACCCGCATCGACCGCGATCGCTTTCAGATGGCCAAACGCGTCGCGGACGAAGTCGATTGCCGCCGCTTCATTCTGCAACTGCTTCGCTCCGTCCTCGGAAAGGATCACCGCTACCGCGTCGAAGACGAGCGACGGCGTACCGGCGAGCTGACCGTCCGCGGCCAGCTTCTTGCCGTCGGCGAGCTTCGCGCCACCGACTTTCGGCGCCACGATCATCACCGCCGCACCCGCCGCGACCGCGGCCTTGCGGATGGCTTCGATCGCCTTGCCGTCGCTGCCGTCGGCGACCAGGATGCCGACCTTGCGACCTTTGAGCGTGTCCTTCATCTTGCCGATGATCTGCAAGGCCGGCGAGGGTGGCATATCGATGGCCGGAACGGCGGCTGGCGGCGCCGGCGGCAAGGCGTCCATCGCCAGGCCGTCGGCCACGCGCTGCGCGAGCCCCTGATCGATATGACGCAGGTGACCAACGATGGCCTCGCGCACATGCAACGTCTCGACCTTGGACAATTCGAAGACGAGGGCGGACGCCATATGCGCCTGCTCGTACTTCGTCTGGCTGCGGAAAAACAGGCGCGCCTGGCTGTAATGGTCGGCGAAGGTTTCCGCACGAATACGCCCGCGCTCGCCGCGCTCCATCGCCTTCACGCTATGAAAACCGGTAACCGGGTTCTCGCGCGGCGCATCGGCCTGCAATGAACTCGGTTCATAGGCCACGCGGCCCTTCGGCACGCCGGCCTGCATATGCCCGTCGCGCTGGTGGTTGGCGAACGGGCATTTCGGCGCATTGATCGGCAACTGGTGGAAATTCGGCGAGCCCAGGCGCGAGAGCTGCGTGTCGAGATAGGAAAAAAGCCGGCCCTGCAGCAAGGGATCGTTGGAGAAGTCGAGGCCTGGCACGATGTGCGATGGACAGAAGGCAACCTGCTCGGTTTCGGCGAAGAAATTGTCCGGCCAGCGATCCAGCACCATGCGCCCGATCACGGTGAGCGGCACGAGTTCTTCGGGAATGAGTTTGGTCGCATCGAGATGATCGAACGGGAAGCCATCCGCCAGGTCTTCGTTGAACAGCTGCACCGCGAGCTCCCATTCGGGAAAGTCGCCCGCCTGCAACGCATTGAAGAAATCGCGGCGATGGAAATCGGGATCGGCGCCGGCAAGCTTGACCGCCTCGTCCCATACCGTCGATTGCAGGCCGAGCTTGGGTCGCCAATGAAATTTCACGAAGGTGGACTGGCCATCCGCGTCGAGCAGGCGGAAGGAGTGGACGCCGAATCCCTCGATCATGCGCAGCGAGCGCGGGAGCGTGCGATCCGACATCGCCCACATGATCATGTGCATCGATTCCGGCGTCAGCGATATGAAATCCCAGAAGGTGTCGTGCGCGCTGGCCGCCTGCGGAAAACCGCGATCCGGTTCCATCTTCACCGCATGGATCAGGTCGGGAAACTTGATCGCGTCCTGGATGAAGAACACCGGAATATTGTTGCCGACCAGGTCCCAGTTGCCTTCCTTGGTATACAGCTTCACCGCGAAGCCGCGGACGTCCCGCGGCGTATCGATCGATCCCGCGCCGCCGGCGACGGTGGAGAAGCGGGTGAACACCGGGGTCTTCACGCCGACCTCGGTCAGGACTTTCGCGGTGGTGTACTTCGCCAGCGAACGGGTCAGTTCGAAGTAGCCATGCGCCGCTGTGCCGCGCGCATGCACGATGCGCTCGGGAATGCGCTCGTGATCGAAATGCATGATCTTTTCGCGAAGGGCGAAATCCTCGAGCAGGGTCGGACCGCGCGGGTGCGCCCGCAGCGAGTTCTGGTCGTCGCCGAGCGGCAGGCCCTGGTTCGTGGTCAGGGTGGGATGCGTCCGGCCCGCGACCTGGTGCAGCTCATCGCCATTGCCGCGGTAGTCCACGGCGCGGGAAGCAGCGGACTTCGCGCTGATCTTCGGTGACCGCTTCGCGGAGACGGGTTTCGTCGGCTTTGCCATGGGAATGTCCTGCGGTCTGCTGCACGGCGTGCGGAAACCCCGATCCTGGAACGAGGCGCGTCAACGGCAGGTCATGGCCGCGCCCAGGTGTAGAGCCTAGGCCAAAAGATACGCTGCACCGCGACGCGACGGACGTATCATGCATGCATGTCGACCGCGTCTTCCCGCGACCTGCCTCCGTTCTGGCTGCTGCTCCTGGCCGGCTGGCTGCCCGTGGTGCTCGGCACCGCCGTGGCGACCCTCCCGGTGGTCGGCGAAAAGTCCTACCTGGTCTACCGGACGTTCTTCCTGGTGGGCTGCCTGACGGTCAGCCTGCCGCTGGCCCTCGGCCTGCGCGTGCTCTGGCAGCGGCGGGCATCGTGGTTGACCTATACCGTGGTCATGCTGCCGCTGACCTACCTGCTGGCCCTCGCCAGCACCTTCGCGAGTTTCTGGTGCGCCGTGCACTTCGGCGGCATGGACGAGCCGTTTTCCTGGAAAAGCGTCTTCGGCAGCGTTTCCAGCGCCTGGTTCGCGCTGATGGCCTTCGGCGCCGTACACCTTGGCATCGCCTATTACTACGTGGTCCGCGAGGCGCGCATGCATACGCTGGCGGCGACCGCGATGGCCCGCGAGGCCGAGTTGCGCGCCTTGCGCTACCAGTTGCATCCGCATTTCCTGTTCAACACGCTGAACGCGATCTCCACCCTGGTCGTCGATGGCCAGACCCAGGACGCCACGCGGATGATCGCCCGGCTGGGCGACTTCCTGCGCGCCACGCTGGACGGCGCGGGCACCCATGAGGTCACGCTGGCCGACGAGCTGTCCCTGACCGAACACTATCTGGATATCGAGAAGGTGCGCCTGGGCGACCGCCTCGAGATCGCCGTCAAAGTGGGCCCGGATACCTTGCAGGCCGCGGTGCCGTACCTGCTCTTGCAACCCCTGGTCGAGAACGCGATCCGCCACGGCATCGCCCCGCGCAAGGCCGGCGGGCGCCTGGAGATCGATGTCGCACGCACCGGTGAGCGCCTGCGGATCGACCTGCGCAACGACGGTATCCCGGGGGCTAAGACCACCGGTTCGCCGTCCGCGGTCGGGCTGAGCAATGTGCGCGCCCGGCTGGAGCGACTTTACGAGGAGGACCATCGCTTCGCCCTCGACTTCGCCGCCGACGGCAGTTGCCGCGTCGGCATCGACCTGCCGTTCCGCCGCCTGCTGGTCGCTGAGGCATCGCCAGCATGAGCCTGCGCGTGCTCGTCGTCGACGACGAGCCGCTGGCGCGGCGCGGCGTGGTCACGCGACTGGCGGCGCACGCCGATATGCAGGTGATCGGCGAATGCGGCGACGGCGAATCGGCCCTCGAGGCGATCGTCGCGGAAAACCCCGACCTGGTCTTCATGGACGTGCAGATGCCCGGCATGAGCGGCCTGGAGACCCTTGCCCACCTCGCCCCGCGCGAACGGCCGATGACCGTATTCCTTACCGCTTACGACAAGTTCGCGCTGCGCGCCTTCGACGTGCATGCGCTCGATTACCTGTTGAAACCGATCGACGATGCGCGCTTCGTCGAAACCCTGGACCGCGCGCGCGAGGCCATCGCCGCGCGCCGCGCACCGGCCCTGCAGGATCGCGTGCAAGCCATGCTGGACGCGCAGCCGGACAGCGCGCGCTATCTCAGCCGCGTTGCGATCCGTACCGGCAGCCGACTGCAGTTCATTACCGCCGACGCCATCGACTGGGTGGAAGCGATGGGCGACTACGCCGGCCTGCACGTGAACGGCAAGGTGCACCTGCTGCGCGAATCCCTGCACCAGCTGGCCGAGCGCCTGGATCCGGCGCATTTCCTGCGCATCCACCGCTCGACCATCGTGCGTATCGACCGCATCGCCGAACTGGAGGCCCTGTCCAACCGGGACTGCCTGCTGCGCCTGCACGACGGCACGCCGCTGCGGGCCAGCCGCACCTACGGCGATGCCTTGCGTGCGGCGCTCGCCGGACGCTGACCGGGCCGGCGATTCGGCGCGATCCGGGCACGGTTCGTCGCAAAATCGCCACGTTCCGTCGCATGCTTGTCGCGCGGGACGTCCACCCCGCCTATAGTCCATGCCGTGGGTATCGGCTTAGGGAAGGGAAATGCGCCATCTGTTCGAACGAGTCGTCGCCGCGCCGCTGATCTTCGGCGTTGCGGTCGCTCGTGCCGAGGACAGTGCCCAGCAGCTGATGTGCGTCGCCCAGCAGTGGCTCCTGCCGTCCTACCTGACCGAACTGGCCGGCTTTATCGCACGCCAGGGCCTGAAGATCGCCTGCGTTTTTGGCCTGCACGACCTCCAGCCCTGGGCAACCATCGTGGACACCCTGGAGAACCTGGCCCGGATGGCCGCCTAGGCGAGAACGGTCCGCGTGGTGAACGGGCGCGGCAGCGCCACCGCGAAGCCCTGCGCATAGTCGATGCCAAGCTCACGCACCATGGCGAGCACGCCCGGGCAGCTGACGCATTCGGCGATCGTCGACTTGCCGGTGACGTGGCCGATATTGTTGATTGCCTGGACCATCGCGTGGTCGATCGGATCGTGCTCCATGTCCTTGACGAAGCTGCCGTCGATTTTCACGAAGTCGACCGGCAGGTGTTTTAGATAGGTGAACGAGGACATCCCCGCGCCGAAATCGTCCAGCGAAAAGCGGCAGCCCAGGTCGCGCAGGCCGGTGATGAAGACGATCGCCCGCGAGAGGCTGGAGATCGCCGCGGTCTCGGTGATCTCGAAGCAGATCGCCGAGGCCGGGATGTCATAGGCGACGAACTGCCGGCGCAGGAAATCGTCGAAGCCGTCGTCGCACACCGAGGTGCCGGACAGGTTGATCGCGCACAGATCCGGGGCCGTCGAGGGGTCCTCGTCGATGGCCGCGCGCAGCGCGGCGAACGCTGCCTGCACGACCCAGCGGTCGATCGACGGCATCAGCCCGTAGCGCTCGGCGGCGGGGATGAACGCGCGCGGCGGGATCAGTTCGCCGTCCTCGGCGACCATGCGCAGCAACAGCTCCATATGCCGGCTGGGGCCGCTGCCGCGCAGATCGAGGATGTCCTGGGCATAAAGGACGAAACGGCCCGTGGCGAGCGCCTCCTGGATCCGGCTGACCCAGCACATCTCGGACTGGCGCACGGCGACTTCCTCGTCGTTCATGCGATAGGACTGCACGCGATTGCGGCCCTTCTCCTTGGCAAGGTGACACGCCGCGTCCGCCGCACCGAGAATTTCCCCGCGCGCCAGCCCTTCGTCGCGCAGGCTGACCAGGCCAATGCTGGCACTCAGCGAGAAGGTGCGGTCGCCATGGGCGAAGTGCAGGTCGCCAATCGCCGCGCGCAGATTCTCGGCGACCAGCATGCCGTCGTCCGGGCCACAGTCGTTGAGCAGCACGACGAACTCGTCGCCGCCCAGCCGCGCGACCGCATCGGACTGGCGGACCTGCAAGGTAAACAGCGCGGCCACCTGGCGTAGCAATTCGTCGCCGGCAGCATGGCTGCAGGTGTCGTTGATGACCTTGAACTGGTCGAGGTCGACGTAGAGCACGGTGAATGGCCGTCCGCCACGCTCGGCGGCGGAGACGGTCTGCGCAAGCCGTCGCTCGAACTCCCGCCGGTTGATCAGGCCGGTCAGGCCGTCGTGGCTGGCCTGGTAACTCAGCGTGGCGGCATGCTGGCGATCGCTGCTGACATCGCGCAAGACCAGGACCACGCCATCCATATTGCCAGCACGATCGCGGATCGGCGTCACGGTCAGGTCGATCGCGATGGGTACGCCGTCGCTGCGCAACAGGTTGAGCTTGTCGCCCGACGTCCAGCCCGTGTGCTCGCGCAGGACCTGGGCGACAGGGTCGGGAATCGCATCGCCGGTTTCCTCCTCGACGATGCGGCAGATCGCCTCGACCGGATGGCCACGTGCTTCGGCGGCACGCCAATGGGTAAAGCGCTCGGCGACCGGATTGAGGTATTCGATGCGCCCCTGGGCGTCGGTGGTGATCACCGCGTCGCCGATCGACTGCAAGGTGACCTGCGCACGCTCTTTTTCCGCGAACAGCTGGGCGTCCGCCGCGCGCCGCTCGGTGACTTCGGTCACCGAGCCGGCCATCCGCAAGGACGTACCGTGCCCGTCGCGTACCGACTGACCGCGCGCACGGAACCAGCGCACCGTACCGCAAGCCATCGGCACGCGGAATTCGATATCCAACGGCGTGGCGTGACGGATATGCGCGACCACCGCCTTCATGGTGGCGCGCACGTCCTTCGGATGCAGATGCACCAGGATCGATTCGGAGCTGCGGTGCGCACGCTTGCCATCCATGCCCCACATCTGCTGCAGACGGGGAGAAAGATAGACCTTGCCGCTGCGACGGTCCCAGTCCCAGAGGCCATCGTTGGCACCGGCGACCGCCAGCTGGAAACGATCCTCGCTGGCGCGCAGCGCATGGGCGACACGGGCGCGATCTTCGAGCAGGCGTCGCGTACGCCAGGCCGCGCCGAGCACCATCAGGCAGCCGACCAGACAGATGGCAAGGCGAAGCAGCTCCGCGGTCTTTCGCGATGTCTCGGCAAGCGTTTCGGAGAAGGCATATTCCAGCGGCGTGAGCTTCGCGTCGATGTCGCGGATGCGATCGCGTGCCTGGCCCACCCAGGCGCCCTCGCGCTCGCCGCGCAGGATGCGCGCGTGGATATCGGCGGCAACCGTGGCCAGTTCGGCGATACCCTGGTCGGACTCTTCCCAGATCGCCACCGCGCGCTCGATGAAACCGACATGGCGAAAGTACCGGTACAGCCGCGACATGCCGGGGACGTCCGTCTCGTCGATGCCGCCCTCGCGAAAATACGCGACGACCATGGCCTCGTCGACCTCGGGCTTGTCCATTTCAAGGCGCGCGCTGCGGTAGCCGAGCGGCACGGTGACCCCGTCCAGGTAACGCTGGTAGTCGGCTTCGGAAAACGTCGTCAGGTAGTGCTGCAGCTGCGAGGTGGCGATCTTCTGCGCCTGCGACCAGCGGCTCACGCCGCCGACGAAGCCGCGCGTGGCGGACATGATGTCCATGCTGACGACGCACAGGCCGATCATCGCGGCGACGACCAGCACGAAGGGCAGCACGATATCGGCCGCCCGTTCGCCCTTGCCCGCCCTCGCCCTTCGCCGCTTCACTGGCACCCCTGCCCCGGCCATGCCTGAAGATCAGGCCTTAGGGGTATCGGCCGCGGTTCGATGATCTTTAGTGAATCGCGATCGGGGGCAAAGCCTTACTGCCCGAGCCGCTCCCTGAACAGCTCATCGATGCGGCGGTACTCGTCGTACCAGGAATCGGCATGGACGAAGCCGTGGCGCTCCATGGGGTAAAGCGACATCCAGAAATTCTTCTTGTGCAGCTCGATGAAGCGCTGGTAGAGGCGGATCGAGTCGCTGGCCAGCACGTTGTCGTCGATCATGCCGTGCATGATCAGCAGCGGATCGGCGAGCTTGTCCGCATACCCGATCGGCGAGCTGGTGGCGTATGCCTCCGGGTCGATCTGCGGGTCGTTGAGGATATTGGCCGTGTACTCGTGGTTGTACGTGGTCCAGTCGGTGACCGGACGCAGGGCAGCGCCGGCGGCGAACTCACCCGGTGCGCGTAACAGCGACATCAGGGTCATGAAGCCGCCGTAGCTGCCGCCGTACATGCCGACGCGTTTCGCATCGACGTTCTTGTTGGCGACCAGCCAGGCCTTGCCGTCGAGCAGGTCCTCGAGTTCGGGATGGCCCATGTCGCGGTAGATCGCGGTGCGCCAGTCGCGGCCATAGCCTTCCGATGCGCGGTAGTCCATGTCGAGCACGACGTAACCACGCTGTACCAGCAGGTTGTGGAACATCTGCTCGCGGAAATAAGGCGAGTACGACAAGGTCACGTTCTGCAGGTAACCGGCGCCGTGGACGAAGATCACCGCCGGGCGCTTCGCCGCTTCGGCGGCGTCGACTGGGCCGTAGAATTTCGCGTAGATCTTGCCGGCACCATGCGTCGAAGGCACTTCGACGATCTTCGGCTCGATCCACGCGATCGTCTTGAAAGCGGCCTTGCGCGTGTCGGTGAGCTCGTGCGCGTTGGCGCCGTCGACACCGGTCACCGCGAGCTGGGCCGGCATGTACGGCGAGGAGTGCAGCACGGCGAGCGACTTGCCATCCGGCGAGAGCTCGAACTGGTCCATGCCGCCGTAGCGGGTGACCTGCTCCAGCGCGCCGCCACCTACCGCGACGCGATAGACGTCATAGCTGTACGGCGCGGTCTTGTTGCTGCGCAGGTAGAACCACTTGCCGTCCTCGGACGGTTGCGGCTGGCCGATCTCGAAGCGCCCGCCGGCGATCAGTTTCGCGCTGCCGCCCGCCGGCTTCGCGTAGAGCTGCGAAAAGCCCGACTCCTCGCTGAGATACCAAAGCGTGTTGCCGTCCTTGAGCCAGCCGAAATCGTTGAAGCCCCAGTTGATCCAGGCTTTGTCGGTCAGGCGGTGCTCGCTGACCAGGACATGCCGCGCCAGGTCGACGCTGGCGATCCAGCGATCCTTGTTATCGATCGCACGCAGCTGCACGGCGACATGGTGACCGTCGTCGCTCCACACGATGCCCTGGCTGAATTCCGCATTGACCATCATCGGGCGCACGGCCGGCGCTTTCAGTGCCTCCGCTTCGTCGTCCTTGCCGGCCTTCTTCAGCGCGGCGACGCTCTTCGCGCGCAAGTCCTTCAGCGGATCGTCCTTGGCGCCTGGCAGATCCTCGCTCTTCAACGGGAAGGTCTTCCGGGCGGCGATGTCGACCAGGACCAGCGACTGCGGCGCGGGATCCTTGCGCCCGACATAGGTGCGCGCGTCTTCCTGCTCGGCGTAACCGGACTCGGTAACGTAATGGGTGACCTGCGGCGCCTTGCCGGCGTCGTCGCCCTTGGCCTGGGTCACCACGAGCATCCAGCGGCCGTCGGGCGAAAGCTCGGTGTCGGTTACCTCGACGCCCTTGCCGAGGTAAACCGGCCGTGGCGCGCGGCCGGGGTCGGCTTCGGCCAGCGCCTTGTCGGTATCGCGCTGGGCATCCTTGTCGGACTTGATCTGGCGCAGCGTGCTGAACAGTTGGAGCTGGCTGTCTTCCAGGGTATCGGTCTTCTTCGCGTCCGGATCCACACCGACCTTGATCACCGCGGCCGGCGCGACCACGCCGGCGGCGATGTCGTAGCTGTACCAGTCGTTGCCGGCACGGAACTGCAGGTGGCGACCGTCGCTGGCGAAGCGGGGCGCGCTTTCCTCCTGTGTCGTGCTGGTGACCTGCACGGTGCGGCCGCCCGCGAGGTCGCGGAAGAAGACGTCGCCATGGCGAATGAAGGCGGCGCGGCGATGCTCGCGATCGAAGACGGCGGGACCACCGTCGGCCGAGGCAACCGCCGCGGCATCGAGCGCGGTGCTCGCGCCACCGTCGGCGCCGACGCGATACAGGTCGCGCACTTTGCTGCCGTCGCGCTTGAGCTGGTAGTACAGGCTGTGCCCGTCGACGCTCCAGTACGGTTTCTCCACCGCCTGGCCGATCCAGTCCGGGTTGGCCATGATCGTTTCCATGTCCAGCGGTTTGGCCGTCTGCGCCAGTGCGGGGGCGGCGACCAGGGCGGCGAGGATGGCGATCGACAAAATGCGCATGCGGGCTTCCTGCGGGTAAAAGAACTGGAGGATAGCGGAGGGGCCGGCCGCCGCAAGCGCCAGGGGTCCCGCAGACAGGGCGGCCCGGCTCGGGCTACCCTCGGCGTTCGCCGTCTTCGTGCCCAAGGAATCCCGATGCGCCTCGCCACCACCGCCCTGTTCGCCGCGCTGATGCTTGCCGGCACGGCCCACGCCGACGACAACCGACCGCCGGCAAGCCCGCAGCGGGCGGTGAGCGACAGCATTGGCGGTATCGCGGTGAGCGATCCGTACCGGTGGCTGGAGCAGCCCGACCAGGCCGATGTCAAAGCCTGGATCGAGGCGCAGAACAAGCACACCGAAGCCGTGCTTGCCGCGATGCCGCTGGGCAAGGAACTGACCGCACGCGTGCAGCAGCTGGCGATTACCTCGACCACCCGCTCGTCGCCGGTGCTGGCTGGCGGCACCCTGTTTTATCTGAGGCAGACCCCGCCGCAAGCGCAGCCCGTGCTGGTCGCGCAGGCGTGGCCGGAAGGCGAGGCGCGCGTGCTGGTCGATTTGAACAAGGGCGAAGGCGGCACCGCGATCGTCGAGTACTGGCCATCGCCGAGCGGCCGGTATCTTGCCTACGGCACGGCGGAAGGCGGCAGCGAACTGACCACCATCCATGTGCTGGATACGAAGACCGGCAAGTCCCTCGCCGACAGCCTGCCCTATGCGGGCGGCGGCACCACGCCCCAGGGGCTGGCCTGGGATGCCGATGAAAAAGGTTTCACCTACGTGCGCTTCGAAGCGCCGAAGGCCGGTGCCGCCGTGCGCCAGTTCGACGCGACCCTGGCGCATCACACGATGGGCCAGATCGCCATGCAGGACAAGGTGATCTTCGGCAAGGAGTACTCGCCGGTCGCCGAATACATCCTGCTCGAGGCCTCGGGTGCGGCGCAGACCGCCGTGCTGGCCAACGAAGGCGACGGCGGTTCGGCCGAGGTGTATCTGAAGCAGGGCGATGCCTTTCGCCGGGTACTCGGCCGCGACGCCAATGTGCGCACGGCGACCTGGGTCAATGGCCGTCTGTTCGCCGCCGTCTTCGCCGGCGCGCCGCGCGGCAAGATCGTCGCCGTCGATGCGGACGGCCACGCCGAGGACGTGCTTGGCGAACGCGATGGCGCGATCCAGCGGATCGCCCCGCTCGGCGACGGCTTCCTCGTCGTGCGCAGCTGGGGCCCGGACTGGTGGGCCGAGCAGTACGACGGCAAGGCGGGCTTCGTTCGTCGCCTGCCCTTGCCCTCCAGCGGCATCACGATCGGCGGCGTCGCGTCGGAATCGGGACAGGACAAGGCCCTGATCAGCTACGGCGGCTGGACCACGCCGAATCGCTGGGCCGAATACGATGGTGCCACCGGCACATTGAAGACGGTTTTCGAGGTAAAGCCCGCCGCCGATTATTCGAAGCTCACGGTGCGCCGCATCGACGGGATTTCGAAGGATGGCACGAAGGTGCCGGTGACCATCATCTCGATGGCCGATATCCAGCCCAACGGCAGGGCGCCGACCATCCTCTATAGCTACGGCGGCTTCGATATCCCGATCACACCGGGCTTCGTCGGTGCCAACCTCGCCTGGCTCGAACGCGGTGGCGTGCTCGCCTACGCGAATATCCGCGGCGGCAACGAATACGGGCAGGACTGGCATGCGCATGGACAGAAACTGGAGAAGCAGAATGTCTTCGACGATTTCTACGCCGCCGCCAAGGCGCTGGTGAACACCGGCTGGACCAGCCCCGCGCACCTGGGCATCCTCGGCGGCAGCAATGGCGGCCTGCTGATGGGTGCCGCGCTGACCCAGCATCCGGAGCAATACCGCGCGGTGGTGTCGATGGTCGGCATCTACGATGTGCCGCGGCATGAGACCGCCTTCGCCAACGGCCAGTACAACATCAGCGAATACGGCTCGGTCAAGGACGTCGCGCAGGCGAAGGCGACCCTGGCCTGGTCGCCGCTCTATAACGTCAAGCAGGGCACCGCCTATCCCGCCGTGCTGATGACCACCGGCGCGAACGATCCGCGTGTGGCGCCGTGGCAGTCGCGCAAATTCACCGCCGCGCTGCAGAACGCCACCACGTCGGACCAGCCGATCCTGCTGCTGACCCGCATGAATGCCGGTCACGGCATCGGCGCGCCCTTCAGCCAGCGGGTCGGCAATACGGCGATCGCGTTGACGTTCTTCGCCAATGAGCTGGGGCTGAAGTAAGGCTGATTGTCTCCCTCTCCCGGAGGGAGAGGGTGGGGTGAGGGCGAACCAGGGTGCCGCTTCGTCTGGCTCGCCCTCATCCGCCCTGCGGGCACCTTCTCCCTCCAGGAGAAGGGAACAGCGAAGTCTCTGGCGTATAGCTCGCCGGCAAGGTCTAATCCGCACTTACCTCCGATCACGGACCGATTGATGCGCGCACTCCTGCTGGCCACCCTGATGGCGATATCCCTCCCCGCCGTGGCGGAAAAGCTCACGATCGAGCGCATCTTCGATGGCGGCAGCCTGAGCGGACCGACGCCGCGGGGCCTGCAGATGTCGCCCGACGGCGCTCGGGTAACCTTCCTGCGGGCGCGGCCGGACGACCAGTTCCAGCTGGATCTGTGGGAATACAACGTCAAGGACCATACGACGCGGCGGCTGGTCGATTCGACGACGCTGGAGCCGCGCGGCACCGAGCTGTCCGATGCCGAGAAGGCCCGTCGCGAGCGCGCGCGCACCGCCGGGCTGAAGGGTATCGTCAGCTACCAGTGGTCGCCCGACGGCCGTCAACTGCTCTTCCCGATCGGCGGCAAGCTTTACCTCTATGACCTGGCCGCGGCGACCTCGCGCGTACTGGACACCGGCGGCGACGCGATCGATCCGAAGATCTCGCCCAAGGGCAAATACGTCTCTTATGTGCGCGAGCAGAACCTCTGGACGATCGACCTGGCCACCGGCAAGTCGCGCCAGCTGACGACTGACGGCAAGGACACGGTGCACAACGGCGAGGCGGAATTCGTCGCGCAGGAGGAAATGGCCCGCAGCACCGGTTACTGGTGGGCGCCGGACGATTCGTCGATCGCCTTCGAGCGCTACGACGAGGCGAAGGTGCCCGAGGTCAAGCGTTTCGAGGTTTACCCCGATCGCACCGAGATCGTCGAGCAGCGCTATCCCGCCGCCGGCGAGGCTAATGTCGAGGTGAAGCTCGGCCTGGTCGCGCCGACCGGCGGCGCGGCGCGCTGGATTGACATGGGCGCCGACAAGGATATTTACCTGGTCCGCGTCGACTGGGTGCCCGATGCGGCGCATATCAGCTACCAGGTCATGCCGCGCAACCAGCAGCGACTGGACCTGAAGCTGGTCGACGCGCATACGCTCGCGCAGCGCACCCTGGTCAGCGAGACCAGCACGACCTGGGTCAACGTACTCGACGACCTGCGCTTTATCGACGACGGCAAGCAATTCGTCTGGGGCAGCGAACGCAGCGGCTTCCATCACCTGTACCTTTACGGCATCGACGGTTCGCTGAAGCACGCGATCAGCCGCGGCGACTGGAACCTGGACGGCGTCCTCGCGGTCGACGAGAAAGGCGGCAATGTCTTCGTCTCGTCCAATGCCGATTTCATTCCGGACCGGCAGGTCTACGCCCTGCGCCTGGACGGCTCCAGCGCGGACAAGCCGCGTCGCATCAGCCAGGGCGAGGGCACGCATACGGCGACCTTCGCCACCGACGCCAGCGTTTATATCGACACCTTCTCCGATCCACGCACCCCGCCGCAGGTCTCGGTGCGCCGCAACGATGGCAGCTTCGTGAGCTGGATCGAGGAGAACCGGCTGGACGAAAAACATCCGTTCTGGCCTTACCACGAGGGTCTGGTCCAGCCGGAATTCGGCACGGTGAAAGCCGCCGACGGCCAGGACCTGCACTACCGCGTATACAAGCCCCAGGGGTTCGACCCGAAGAAAAAGTACCCGGTGTTCGACACCTACTACGGTGGCCCGACCGTGCAGACGGTAAGCCGCGAATGGGGCGATTTCTTCGCCCAGTACATGGCCCAGCAGGGTTTCGTCGTGTTCACCCTGGACAACCGCGGCAGCGGGCGGCGCGGCCGCCGCTTCACCGATGCGATCTACAGGCAGCTGGGCGTGGTCGAGGTCGAAGACCAGCGGGCCGGTATCCGTTGGCTCACGTCGCAACCCTGGGTCGACGGCGCGCGCATCGGCGTATTCGGCTGGAGCTACGGCGGCTACCTGACCACGATGATGCTGGCCAAGGATTCGGCGGAGCTGGCCGGCGGCGTCGCCGTGGCGCCGGTCACCGACTGGTCGCTTTACGACACCTTTTATACCGAGCGATATCTGGGCCGTCCGCAGGACAACGCCGAGGGCTACAAGCGCAGTGCGCCCTTCGACTGGGTGGGCGGGCTGACCGCACCGCTCTACCTGGTCCATGGCATGGCCGACGACAACGTCCTGTTCCAGAATTCGACCAGACTGATGGCGGTGCTGCAGCAGCGCGGCACCCAGTTCCAGCTGATGACCTATCCGGGCGGCAAGCACGGCCTGGCCATGCCCGGCCAGCGCACCCACGTTTTCCATCTGATCGCGGACTTCTTCGAGACCCGGGTGGCCGGCAAACCAGTCAAACCAGCGCAAGTTCCTGCCACATAAAGCATTCAGGAATCCGCTGCAAGGATGAGGGCCTCGCGAGGATCGGAGGCGGCATGGGTACATGGCGACAGGTATGACAAGCATGACAGTGCACGATCTGGCGGCGGGACGCACGCAGATGGGCAACCGGCTGACGACGGTGATCGGCCTGGGTCTTTTTTGGCTGATCGTCGGCGTGGGCGCGACCCCCGGGGCCAGCCGCAGCAGTTCGATCTATCACTGGATCGTCACCCTGCTGTTGTTGCTACCGGCGCTGTGGATAGTCGTACGCGACCGCCACTGGATGGGCCGGCAGTGGTGGAACGTGCCCGAACTGCGACTGACTGGGCTGCTGCTGCTGTGGAGCGCGGTATCCCTGTTCTGGGCGACAGGCTCGCATGTCGGCGAGCGGATCAAGGTGCCGCTGCAAGTCGCCCTGTTCCTGTGCGGCTGGCTGTACTGGACCCGCGAACGCGGCCCATGGCATGCCGAACGCCTGCTCTGGTTCGCCGGCCTGGGGCTCGCCGCGACCGCGCTGGTGGCGATGATCGTCTTCCGATGGCGGGTGACGCCATTCGGGGACCGGATGATCGGGTTCAACATGCTCGACGGTCCGAATCTCTCCGGCTATGTGATGGGCGCGGCGGCGGTATGGCTGTTTCAGCTGATGCCGGCCACGACGCGCGGCCGCCTGCTCTGGGGGGCCGCCATGGCATGCCTGCTCGCCTTCGTCGCCCTGACCTTCAGTCGCGGCTCCTGGCTGGCCCTGTTCGCCGCCATGCTGCTGATGCCGCTGGTCGAATGGGGCCGGCGCGGCTGGGCATCGGCCGCCCTCGCCGTGCTGGGTGCGATCCTCGTATCCCTGTATGCCTCTTCGGAGGTGGATGCCCGGGGCATGTCGTACCGACCGGAGATCTTCCAGCAGGCGCTGGACCATATTCGCCAGCATCCCTGGCGCGGCCTCGGCCTGGACACGCCTTACCGGGTCACCGTGGGCGACCAGAGCTGGACGCACAGCCACAACCTGTTCACCAACCTGGCGATCGAGGTCGGCCTGCCCGCCCTCGCGATCTGGATCGCGATCTGGCTGCTGGTCGGCTGGCGCGGCTGGCGAAACCGGCGAACGGTGACCGGGCGGATCGTCCTCAGCCTGTGGATCTTCGCGACCGTGGCCCTCCAGTTGGACGGCCCGGCGCTGGCGCTCAGCCCCCGCCCCGAATGGCTGCTGACCTGGCTGCCCCTGGCGCTGGCCGCCGGCCTGGCGACCGGGTTGGCCGGCTCGCGTGAAGACGATGCTAAACAAAAAGTAACGTAGGCTTCAGCAAGCACAGGTAAGCTACTCCTTCGAATACCTTTTTCCCGGCCTCACGATGAGGCCGGTCTGACTGGAGGATCGCAGTCGCTATGTCGGCCATGCCCACCCCCGCCCTCGAAGAGCGGTTTGCACCGGAGACGCTTTCCGAAGCGATCGCCGCGCCGCTCGCCGGCAAACATGTGAACCTGCTGGGCTGGGATAACGGCGTGGGCCTCAGTCGCGACCTGCAATTGCTCGCCGAGGTGCTTGGCGACGCCGGCGCCGAAGTCACCACCACCCTGTTCGAGCGCAACCGGGCCAGGTCAGCCGGGCGCGCGCAGGTGATGCGGGTCCGCCGCCTGCTCCACTGGATGCAGCGAAAGGTGCCGACCCCGCGGTTCGACCTGAACATCATGGTCGAACACCTGCGCCCGCATTACCTGGGCCTGGCCCGCCGCAATCTGTTCATTCCGAATCCGGAGTGGTTCCCGCGGCGCAAGATCGCCACCCTCGACGTCGTCGACACGGTGCTGTGCAAAACCGAGTATGGCCGCCATGTCTTCGACGAACTGGGATGCCGGACCGAACTGATCGGTTTCACCAACCAGGAGCGCCTGCTTCCGCGGACCTCGCGCCAGCGCACCTTCTTCCACCTGGCCGGGCGCAGCCGCACCAAGGGTACCCAGCGCCTGCTGGACCTGTGGTCCCGCCATCCGGAATGGCCGACGCTGACCGTGGTCCAGCATGAGGACCGGGTCCAGGAACGTTGCCGGGCGGCCAATGTGCGCCATCGCGTGGGTTATATCGGCGAAGAGGAACTGCGCGAGCTGCAGAACGCCAATATCTTCCATATCTGCCCGTCCGAAACCGAGGGTTTCGGTCACTACCTGTGCGAGGCATTGTGCGTCGGCGCGGTCACCCTGACCGTCGATGCGGCGCCGATGAACGAGTTCGTCAACGCCGAGCGCGGCATCCTGGTCGGCTATGGTGGAACCGGCAGCCAGGGCCTGGTGACCACGTATTACTTCGACGACACCGCGATGGAGCGGGCCGTGGAGCGGGCGATCGGCATGAGCGATCGCCAGATCGAATCCATGGGCCGAAATGCCCGCGCCTGGTATCAGGCGAACGACCGCCGCTTCCGCCGGACCTTGCCCGACATCATCGGCCAGCTGACCGGCTGATCAGCCGCGCGACAGGCCCTTCGCTTCCAGTTCGGCCAGATACGCCGGCCATGCCGTGTCATAACGGTGGCCGAGGTCGAGCAGGGTGTCCCAGCCGAAGATCCCGGTGGCGTGCCCATCGTCGAATCGCAGCAGCACGCCGTAATGACCGATCGGCTCGATCGCGGCGATATTCACCTCGCGCTTGCCTGCCACCAGGACCTTCTGGCCCGGACCATGCCCCTGCACCTCGGCGCTCGGCGAGTTGACCCGCAGGTATTCGCAAGGAAGCCGAAAGCGCTCGCCGTTGTCGAAGGCTACTTCGAGCAGCTTCGACGTGCGATGCAGGACGATGTCGACCGGATGCGGTTTCAAGGCTGGATTTTCGGTCCGCGCAGCGGGTCCGCCCGGCGGATGCCGTCGGCCTCGACGTGACGCACGCCCGGCTGGGCGCCGAGCCGGCGCAAGCCCTCTTCCAGCGACATGCCCGCCGGCAATTCGACCAGCAGGGCGTTGTCGCCGAGCGCGCGCAGCACATGCACGCCAACCGCCTGGTTGGCAGCCGTGGCGGCAGCGGCATCCGCCGCGCCGATATAGCTGACGATCACGCGCACCGGGCTCGCGGGAGCTTTCATGGCACCGGCGTCGGCATGGGCGGTACCCCAAAGAAGGATGGCTGCCAAAGGCAGCCATCGGATGAAACGTAGCGGATGCATGGCCCGGTGCCTCAGTGCGCGCGACCGACACCGGTGTCGCCATCGCCCTGTTCGAGCGGTGGCGGCGCGCCGGCCACGGCCAGCAAGGCCTGCGCGTACGCGTCCTCGATGCTGACCGTGGAGACCTCGTCCCAGGCGAAGAACGACGGCTCACGCAGCCATTCCGCGTCCGGGGTGATTTCCTGCATGTTGAAGCCGTCGTCCTCGACACCGACCAGTCGGCCGATGTAGCAGACCTCCGATTCGTCCTCGCTGTCGACGTGCACGCCGATCACCGGCGCGTGCAGGCCGGCGGCCTGGACCACCTGCATGATGTCGTCGAGCGGGAAGTCGATCGGTGGGGTCGGCTCGATGCCCTTGAGCGCCAGCGCCTTCTCCAGGAAGCTCGAATGCTTGTCCGGTGCCTCCAGCTCGGAGACATCGCGATGGCGCATGACGTACATGCCGTCATAGCTGATGCCGTCGCCAATGACCCAGAGCAGGAAGAACTCGCGGCCGACACCGCCCACGTAGCCGCAGAAGCTGCCGTGCTCGAGGTCCTCGCGCCACAGGCGGACCAGCTGTCGCTGCTCTTGCGCTTCGCGCAGGCTGGCTCGCTGTCCGGTGGTTTTCAGCTGAATAATCTTGCCCATATCCGACGACATCTTAACAGGGGTACCCCTTGGCCATGTTTACAGGATGTAACGGCTGAGATCCTCGTCTTTGACCAGGGATGACAGGCTTTTATCGACATATTCGGCGTCGATCGCGTATTTTTGCCCACTTTTGTCTGCAGCTTCGAAGGAGATCTTCTCCAGCAGGCGTTCCATCACGGTATGCAGGCGGCGGGCGCCGATGTTTTCCGTCCGCTCGTTGACCTGGAAGGCGACCTCGGCCAGCCGGTCCACGCCCGAGTCGGCGAAGTCCAGTTCCACGCCCTCGGTCTTGAGCAGGGCGACGTACTGCTTGGTCAGCGCGTTGTGCGGCTCGCGCAGGATTCGCTTGAAGTCGTCGACCGACAATGCGCTCAGTTCGACGCGGATCGGCAGGCGGCCCTGCAGCTCAGGGATCAGGTCCGAAGGCTTGGCCAGCGAGAACGCGCCGGAGGCAATGAACAGGATGTGGTCGGTCTTGATCGTGCCGTACCTGGTCGAGACGGTCGAACCCTCGACCAGGGGCAGCAGGTCGCGCTGCACGCCTTCGCGGCTGACCCCGGCACCGCCCCACTCGGAGCGCTGGGCGACCTTGTCGATCTCGTCGATGAAGACGATGCCGTTCTGCTCGGCGACGTCCAGCGCCTTCGCGCGCAGTTCCTCGTCATTGACCAGCTTGCCGGCCTCTTCCTCGACCAGCATCGGCCGGGCGACGCGGATCGCCAGCTTGCGCTTCTGCGACTTGGTGTTGCCGAGGCTCTGGAACATCTTGCCCAGCTGCTGGCTCATTTCCTCCATGCCCGGCGGCGACATGATCTCCACGCCGATGTTCATGGCGAAATCGAGC
This sequence comes from uncultured Gammaproteobacteria bacterium, assembly GCA_963847335.1. Lineage (GTDB taxonomy): Bacteria > Pseudomonadota > Gammaproteobacteria > Xanthomonadales > Rhodanobacteraceae > Luteibacter. The sequence goes on along the minus strand of CAWJZF010000006.1, from coordinate 105,832 downwards.
TCGATCTCGCGATCCTCCAGCGCGCCCTCGCGTAGTTGCTTGCGCAGCTTCTGGCGGGTGTCGCTGTCGATCGCCGGCGGTGCGGCATCGTTCCAGTCGGCCGGCTGGCGGCGCGGCAACAATGCGTCGAGGATGCGGTCCTCGGCACGATCCTCGGCCTGGCTCTGCACACGCGCCTTGGCCTGGTCGCGGACCAGCTTGTAGGACACGTCGACCAGGTCGCGGATGATCGATTCGACATCCTTGCCGACATAGCCGACCTCGGTGAACTTGGTCGCCTCGACCTTGACGAAAGGCGCGCCGGCCAGCGTCGCCAGGCGCCGCGCGATCTCGGTCTTGCCGACGCCGGTCGGGCCGATCATCAGGATGTTCTTCGGCGTCACCTCGTCGCGCATCGGCAGGTCCAGCTGCATGCGCCGCCAGCGGTTGCGCAGGGCGATCGCCACGGCGCGCTTGGCGTCGTGCTGGCCGATGATGTAGCGGTCGAGTTCGTTGACGATTTCGCGGGGAGTCAGTTCGGACATGGGGATTTACTCTCGGGGAACGGGGACCGGGGAACGGGGAACCCGCTCTTCCTCAAAGCTCTTCGATCGAGACGTTGTGATTGGTATAGATGCAGATGTCGCCGGCGATCTTCAACGCTTTCTCGACGATCGTGCGCGCGTCCAGCTCGGTGTTTTCCAGCAGGGCCAGCGCGGCGGACTGCGCGAACGGGCCACCCGAACCGATGGCCATCAGGCCGTGCTCGGGCTCGAGCACATCGCCATTGCCGGAAATCAGCAGGGAGGCGTCCTTGTCGGCCACGGCAAGCATCGCCTCGAGCCGCCCCAGGCGACGGTCGGTACGCCATTCCTTGGCCATCTCGACCGCGGCGCGGGTCAGGTTGCCACCGTGCTTGACCAGCTTTTCCTCGAACAATTCGAACAGGGTAAACGCGTCGGCGGTGGCCCCGGCGAACCCGGCGATCACGTCGCCCTTGCCCAGGCGGCGCACCTTGCGCGCATTCGCCTTCATCACGGTGTTGCCGAGCGTGACCTGGCCATCGCTGCCAATCACGACCTTGCCGCCGCGACGGACGCAGACGATGGTGGTGGCGTGAAACGAGTCCATATCGGGGTGAATCCTTAGAGCTGCGGAAGCACACGATGTGGGGAGGGCCTGCGCCAATCCCAAGGACCCTACCAGGACTGCTTGCGTCGGCAAGGATGTTTCTGGATAATACCCGGCAACTACTGACCCATCAGTCCAGTGAGGCACGACCTTCTGGGGGATGGGGGAAAAAGCCGGCGAAAGCCGGTTTTTTCATATCTGAGGCAAGGACATGCCCGCAAGAACGGCAACGCTACGGACGCGCGTCTACATCGACGGCTATAACCTCTACTACGGCTGCCTGCGCGGTACGCCATACAAATGGCTCGACCCGTTAACCCTCTTCGAACAGCAGATCCTGCCTTCGGTGCTGTACCGGCGCTCGCCCGAAGCATCACCAAACGCTGCACGCCTACTCCCGTTGGGCATCAAATATTTCACCGCATGCATTATCGAGAGCGCCGCCAGAGCCCATGACTCTGTCTCCAGTCAGCGCACCTACCACAACGCGCTCAGGCGAATGCACGGTGAACGTATCGAACTTGTGCAGGGCTACTACTTGCTTACCCAGTCAAACCAGCAGCTCGTGCCGTCCGAAGACGCGAAAAGATGGCCACGATATTGCGAAAAAGCGCTGGTCTGGAAGCTCGAAGAAAAACAGTCGGACGTGAACTTCGCGCTTCATCTCTATGACGACGCCTTGAGCGGTGAGGTCGATCAGGTTGTCGTTGTAACGAACGACACCGACATCGCCCCCGCGTTGGGTTTCGTCAGAAAGCGAACTAACGTAGTCATCGGCCTGGTGATTCCAACCCGTGAGAGCCTGTTGTCCGGTGGAAAAGAGCGCGAAGTCAACAACGCCCTTGCGGAACACGCGCACTGGGTCCGGAGGTACATCTCCGTAAGCGAACTGGAACGCGCCCAGCTTCCGACCATGGTCAGGGGAACAAGACAAAACAGCATCAAGCCTCACACCTGGTATCCGCGACCGGACCTCCTTGACCGAGTCATCGAGGCGGCGATCCCGATAAAAAGCCGGCGGGGCGACGTACTGAAATGGATGGAAATACCCAATCCCTATTTGGGGGGTGCCCGCCCCATCAAGCTGGTCGAAACCGACGAAGGGGCCGCCCTCGTCCTGGAGTACATCGAAAACTACATCCGCGACCGAATCGCGAAGTAATCCCGCCGGCGGCGTCCGTGGCCGCGCTAAACTCCGCCCGATGAGTCCTTCGACGCGCAAACCGCGGCGCAAAGCGCCCGCCAAGACCGCCGCTCTCCGCCCACGCGTTGCCGTGGCGAAGGTCGCGCCGCCGCGCCCGGCCGATACGTCGCAGCGTGCGTCGCGGGCATTGGACTGGTTGTTGCGCCCGCTGCCGCCGCACTGGCGCGAAAAGGCGCTCGATTACCTGGTACTGACCCGGATGGATCGGCCGATCGGTGCCTTGCTGCTGCTCTGGCCGACCTGGTGGGCACTATGGCTGGCCGCGGGCGATTTTCCGCCGGTCGGCACCCTGGTCATCTTTACCCTCGGCGTGTTCTCCATGCGCGCGGCCGGCTGCGCCATCAATGATTATGCCGATCGAAAACTCGATCCCCAGGTCGCCCGAACCGCCGGCCGCCCGATCGCGGCCGGGCGGGTGACGCCGCGCGAAGCGCTGATCGTGTTCGGCGTCTTGCTGGCCTTCGCCTTCATCCTGGTGCTGTGCACGAACCGGTTCACGATCCTGCTGTCCTTTGCCGGCGCGGCCCTGGCCGCGGCCTACCCCTTCACCAAACGCTATACCCACCTGCCCCAGGTCGTCCTCGGCGCCGCCTTCGGCTGGTCGATCCCGATGGCCTTCGCCGCGGTGCAAAACCATGTGCCGCCGCTGGGCTGGCTGCTGTTCATCGGCAATATCCTCTGGTCGGTCGTTTACGACACCGAATACGCGATGGTCGATCGCGACGAGGACATCGCCGCCGGAGCGAAGTCCACCGCGATCCTGTTCGGCGACGCCGACCTGCCGATCATCGGCATCCTGATGGCGACCTTCATGCTGGCCATGCTCCTGGTCGGCACCCGCGCCGGGCTGGGCTGGCCGTACTGGCTGAGCCTGCTCGGCGCCGCCGGCCTGTTCGGCTGGCAACAGTGGCTGATGCGCGGGCGCGATCGCCAGGCCTGCCTCGCCGCGTTCCGCCATAACAACTGGCTCGGACTCACCGTCTGGGTCGGTATCGTGCTGGCGCTCGCCCTGAAACCGTAGAAACCACCGATAGCCATCGCTATGCTTCGGATTTTCTTGAATTTATCACGATTGAATGCCATGACAGCCATCTATTTCTTACATAGCTGATGGCCCGCGATTTGAAGGTAACGACAGTTACATGACAGTTTTCTCTCGATTTGTCTCGATTGAAATCGACGCGTCATACCAGCTGCGCGGCAGTGTCACGAACGGCGCTTAAGGTTTGAAAGTTCGCGAGCCAGGGGTGGTACGCGCTTGCAGATGCTCCTCCCCTCCGGCCCCCCCGCCGTGAGCGCTGCGGCGCGTTGAGTCCCACCCCTGGTTTCGCTCCCTGATCATTCCCCGGAGCCAGCCATCGCCATGCGTCACAACCCCATAGCCCACGCCGTTCGCGTCGCCATCCTCGGCGGCGGCCTCGCCCTGCTCGCCTCGCCCCTGTTCGTCGGCAGCGCCTTCGCCCAGAGCGCACCGGCGAACGGCACCGACACCACGCAGGACGCGGCCACCCAGAAAAAGGACGGCACGCAGACCACGAACATGGACAACGTGGTCGTCACCGCGCGTTCCGGTGTGGACGTGCGGACCAAGGCGCAGACCAGCTACTCGATCACGACCATCGACGAAGACCGTCTGCGCATGCAGGCGCCGACCAGCGTTACCGAGGCGATGAAGTCCGTACCGGGTTTCTGGGTGGAAGCCTCCGGCGGCGAGGCCAGCGGCAATATCCGCGCCCGCGGCATCCCGGTCGACGGCTTCGGCTCGGTGAACCTGCTCGAAGACGGCATCCCGGTGCAGCACGATCCGGCGCTCGGTTACCTCAACGCCGACCAGGCCTTCCGCCTGGACGAAACCATCGAGCGCATCGAAGTCGTCCGTGGCGGTCCGTCGTCGGTGTTCTATTCGAACGCACCGGCCGGCGCGATCAACTTCATCCCGCGCCAGGTCGGCGATACGCCCGACGGCCTGATCAAGTACACGGTCGGCAATTACGGCCTGAACCGCCTGGACTTCTGGTACGGCACGCCGATCGGCGACGGCTGGAAGCTTGGTGTCGGTGGCTTCTACCGTGTCGACAACGGCGTGCGTCCCCCGGGCTTCAACTTCGATGACGGTGGCCAGCTGCGCGCCAACCTGTCGAAGAAGTTCGACGACGGCGACGTCAGCTTCGACGTCAAGCGCCTTGACGACAAAGTCGGCCTGTACCTCGGCATCCCGATGCACACCACGGCGAGCGGCGAGATCCGCCCGGTCGCCGGTTTCAATGGCAACTACGGCACGCTGGCCGGCCCGGATACCGAGCACGTACTGCTGCCGGAAGGCAATGGCAGCCTGTACAACTTCGACAACACCCTGGGCACCCAGGTCAAGCGCACCCAGTACACCTTCAAGTTCAACTACAACCTTGGCGACGACTGGAAGCTCGCCGAGAGCATGCGCTACGACGACACCGACACCCAGCGCAACGGCGTTTACCCGAACTCGGTCGGCACCGCGACCGACTTCCTCGCCACGGCGGCGGCACCGGTGGGAACGACGCCCTCGATCCTCACCCAGTACCCGGGCGCGACCGGCCTGCGCCTGCAGTACGCCGATACGGGCCAGGTCTTCAACAACAAGAACCAGAACGGCAACGGCCTGGTCATCGTCGGCGGCCTGCGCGGCGTGACCGTGGGCGTGAACGAGTTCATCAACGACACGCGCCTGCTGCGCAAGTTCGAGTTCGGCGACCAGAGCCACGACGTCACCTTCGGCTACTACTACGCGCACTTCAACCAGTCCTTCGATCGCTACTCCTCGACGGTGCTGCTCGATGCGACCGACCAGGCCAAGCTGCTCGACCTGGTCGCGGTGGACGCCAACGGCAACCAGGTCGGCGCACCGATCACCGACCACGGCATCTACAAGAACGGTTACGAGTGGGAGCATGCGGCCGGCACCTCGACCACCAACGCGTTCTACCTCTCCGACGAATGGCAGATCAACGACAAGCTGCGCATCGACGCCGGCGCGCGCTGGGAACAGGTCAACACCAAGGGCTGGACGGAAGGCAAGACGACCGCCAACCTCGGCACGCCGTCGACGACCGGGATCATCACCGGCAACGGCGTGTTCACCGACTACGACCACACCTTCAGCAAGCTCGGCGGCACGCTCGGCATCAACTACCAGTTCAGCGAGCACCAGGGCGTGTTCATCCGCGATACCTCGACCTATCGCCTGCCCAACCTCAGCACCTACATCACCACCCCGACGGCGGTGCCGGTGACGCAGACGATGAACCTGGGCGAAGCCGGCTACAAGTACAGCAACCGCTACATGGACATGTACGCGACGGCGTTCTACACCAAGTACAACAACGTCAGCTTCAGCAACTACGTGTTCAATGCCCAGACGGGCGTCTCCACCGCGGAAACCGGCTACGCCAACACCAAGACCTACGGCCTGGAGCTGGAAGGAACGGTGTACCCGACCAAGTACTTCGACACCCAGTTCACCGTCACCCTGCAGCAGCCGGAGTACAAGGGCCTGCGCTATACGCAGCTGGTGGCCGGCCAGCCGGTGCTGCTGGACTATGAAGACGACCAGCTGATCCGCGTGCCCAAGGTCAGCTACCGCATCGTGCCCGGCGTCAACCTGATGGAAGGCCGCCTGCGCCTGCAGATGTCCTACGAGTACGAAGGCAAGCGCTTCGTCGATACCGCCAACTCGGTGGTGCTGCCGGCGTATCACACGGTGGGTGCCAGCGCACGTTTCGACTACACGCCGCAGTGGTCGTTCTTCGCCTATGCGGACAACCTGTTCAACTCGCTTGGCCTGACCGAAGGCAACCCGCGTGCCGGCGAACTGGCCAGCACCGACGCCGGCGCCGATACCTTTATCGCCCGTCCGCTGATCGGTCGCTCGTTCCGTCTCGCCGCGATGTACCGCTTCCAGTAAGTCCCGCTCGAACGAGGCCGGCGGCACACGCCGCCGGCCTTCGTCATTCCAGGAAATACCCCATGCGCACCCTGCTCGCCCTGCTCCTGCTCGCCTTCGCCGTCCCGGCATTCGCGCAGGACGCGCCCGACCGTGTCATCCACGGCGAACTCAGCGGCAAGGACAACCGCACCTACCGCAACGTGAGCTTCGACGTGCCCGATGGCGTCACCCGCATCACCGTCGACTTCGAATACACCGGCAAAGAAGAACACACCGCGGTCGACCTCGGCCTGCTCGGTCCCGACGGCTTTCGCGGTCAGGACGGGTTTCGTGGCTGGAGTGGCGGCACCAAGCGCAGCTTCACCGTCTCGGCGACCGATGCCACGCCTTCCTTCCTCCCCGGTGCGATCCGGCCGGGCCACTGGACCTTGTTGCTGGGCATCCCGAACATCCGGGAGACCTCGCATGCCACGTACACCGCGCGGATCTGGTTCTCGCGCGATGTCGCCACCGCCTGGGGCCCGGAGGTCATCAATCCACCGCTGCGCCGCGAGGCCGGCTGGTATCGCGGCGACCTGCATATGCATGGCGCGCACAGCGACGGCGGCTGCGCCAGCCAGAGCGACAAGCAGCGCGTGCCCTGCCCATTGTTCCTGACCGTCTCGGTCGCGGCGCGGCGCGGCCTGGATTTCATTGCGCTCAGCGACCACAACACCGTGTCGCAACTCTCCGATATCCGCGAACTGCAACCGTACTTCGACCAGACCCTGCTGATGCCGGCGCGCGAACTGACTACTTTCCAGGGTCATGCGAACCTGTTCGGCGTGTCGACGCCGGTCGATTTCCGCGTCGGCAGCGCGACCGTACCGACCTGGAATGTCCTGCTGCAGAACATCGCGAAACTGCATGGCGTGATTTCGATCAATCACCCGATCCGCCCCAGCGGCGAGAAATGCATGGGCTGCGGCTGGACACCCGAGCAGCCGGTGGACATGCACCTGGTGCAGGCGATCGAGGCGGTGAACGGTACCGATTCGACGCGCCCGGATTCAGGCATTCCGTTCTGGCAGAACGTACTCAACCAGGGCTTCCGCCCGACTGCGGTCGGCGGCAGCGACAACCACGACGCCAAGCAGCCCTTCGTCACCCTCGGCGGCGGCATCGTCGGCTCGCCAACCACGGTCGTGCACGCCACGGAACTGTCGATGCCGGCGATCCTCGAGGGTATCCGCGCGGGGCATGTGTTCGTCGACATCGAAGGCAGCCATGATCGCATGCTCGACCTTACCGGCAGTGTCGACGGCAAGACCGCCGGCATGGGCGATGCGCTCGCGGCGCCGGCCGGCAGCACGGTGCACTTCCAGGCCAGCGTGGCGCAGATGGCCGGCGGCAAGATCGAGGTCATCGCCGACGGCAAGACCATCCAGCCCGCCGGCGATTTCGCCATCCACGACGCGCAGCAGTCGATTCGCTTCGACTGGCCGAGCGACGGCAAGCGCCATTGGGTACGCGTCAATGCACTCGGCGCGGCGGGCCAGCTCCTGCTGCTCGGCAATCCGGTCTATATCAACGACTAGAAAAGCTCGGATTGCTGCGAAATCAGGGCATCGAACCGGTCGCCGGTTTGCGAAAGGATCGCGTCAGCCACGGGTCGTAGCTGGTGTATCAGGTAGTGCTCGTAGTCGATGGGCGAGCGCGATGTCTCGAGCGGTTCCGGGCCGTTGAGCGTCATCAGGTAGCTGATCCAGCCGCCGTTTTTATACCTGGGTGGACGGCCGACGCGTGCGTTGTGCTCGTCCGCCAGGCGGGCCGCACGAACCTGGGGCTGCGCGCCGCGCTCGTAGGAATCGAGTTTGCCGCGCAGCCTTTTCTTGTAGACGAGCAGGTCGTCGAGCTTGCCCGCCCGAAGCTGGTCGACATAAGACTTCACATAGTCCGCGTACGGCTCGTTCCGGAAGATCTTCATGAAAAGCTCTCCCTGGAACTGCTTGGCAAGCGGCGTCCAGTCACTGCGGACCGTTTCCAGTCCGCGAAAGACCAGCGCTTCCTTGCCATCGTCGTTGACGACCAGGCCGGCGTAGCGCTTCTTGCTACCCACATCGCTACCGCGAATGGTCGGCATGAAGAAGCGCTGGTAGTGCGTATCGAACTCGATCTCGAGGTACGAATCGATCCGGAAGCTCTCCCTCAACCGATCTTCCCAGGCCTTGTTGATCCGATCGACCAGCCGCTCCGCGACGGCCAGGGCTTCGGTTTCCGGAAAACGCCGACCGAGGGAGATAAATATCGAGTCGGTGTCTCCGTAGATGACTTCATAGCCTTCCGCCTCGACCCACACGCGTGTCTGTCGCATGATTTCATGTCCGCGCAGCGTCACCGCGGCGGCAAGCTTCGGGTCGAAGAACCGCCCGCCCGACGCCCCGAGCACACCGATGAAGGCATTCATCAGCAGCTTGAGCGCCTGGGAAAGCGGTGCATTACCGGCTTTCTTCGCCGCGTCCCGGCCTGTCCACAGTTGCGCGATCAATCCAGGCAGGCAGTGTTTCGTCCGCGAGAACCGGGTTCCGTTCGGTCCGGGAACAGTGGCATCCGGATCGGGCTCTAGCATGCCTTCGACCAGTCCAACGGGATCGACCTGGAAGGTCCGGATGATCGACGGATAAAGACTCTTGTAATCGAGTACGACGATCGAATCGTAGATCCCCGGGCGCGACTCCATGACGAATCCGCCAGGATACGACTCGCCGGCCCGGCTGCCGACGCTGGGCGCCACGTAGCCTTCGCGGTGCATGCGCGGTAAATAGAGATAACTGAAGGCGGCAATCGATCCACCGGAACGATCCGCCTGCAGTCCCGTGACGTTCGCCCGCTCGAGCAGGAAGGCGATGAGATGGGTCTTCTCGAAGATACGAGTGACCAGCTCGCAGTCCTTCAGGTTATAGCGGGCCAGCGCCGGCTTGTCATCGTGGAATCGCCGCTCGATCTCCGCCATGCGCGAATAAGGATCGTCGATCGCCTTGCCCTCGCCGAGCAGTTCCTGCGCGACGGCTTCAAGGCTGAACGAGGGGAAGCTCCAAAACCCCGATCGCATCGCTTCGATGCCGTCGATGGGTAACCGGCCCGGAATCGTGGCGAATACATAGCCCTCGCGCCGCCGATGGTCCCGCCATTCGATCGCGGCGCCGCCGCGTCCGAGCGTCAGGGCGAGTCCGCACTTGTCCGCGCATGCCTGAAGCAGGCGAAGATCGAACTGGATCAGGTTCCAGCCGATGATCGCGTCAGGATCGTGATGGCGGAACCAGTTGTTCAGGGCGATGATCATTTGCGGGCGATCATCGAAGTACGCCAGCTGGAAGTCGTCCGCGACCGCATCGGTGGCCCCGGCATGGCCGAGCATGAGTACCTGGCGCTGACCGCAGCCTTCCAGCGCAATGGAGTAAAGCTCCCCCGTAGCACTCGTTTCGATATCCAGGGAAACGATACGCAGCGATGGCCGATAGCCCTCGCCAGGACGAAGCCGCGGATTGAGGAGTGTTCCGCTGTCGGCGGCGTCGCTCTCGATCTGGACGGCGGCGGTAATGAATCGCTCCATCAGGTAGCGATCGTCCGGCCGGATGTCGGCTTCGAAAAGCTCGATCCCCGCATCGGCCAGGCGCTTTTCCAGGTTAAGCAAGGCACGGTACCCGCGCGTGTAAACGCCGATGACGGGATCTTGCCCGAACGTCTTCAACGGCAGGGGAGCCAGCTCGACCGCGGGGTCGTCTCCGATCAACGCCTTGATCCGGTCTTCAGCACCGGCACGGGCGAAAGCCACGCTACGCTGTCCGGTGACGACGATCCGGCGCGCGCCCGCATCCGTGGCCACCCACAACTCAATTTCGCCCCCATCCCTTGTATCTCGCCAGTGACGGGTCAGGATGTAGCCATTTTCAGGGTGCGTATTCACAGGCGTGTAGTTTAACGGGCGCACAGCGGCTCGTTTCAGCTCTTGAGGCCCGGCGCGCGGGCGCGCGCCAGCGCCCAGACATCGATGCGCGCGACTCCGGCATGCCTGAGTACGCGGGCGCATTCGGCGAGTGTGGCGCCGGTAGTCATCACATCGTCGACGATGGCGACGTGCGCGGGCAAAGGCAGGCGCGTATCGAGCGTGAAGGCGTCGCGGACATTGCGCCGTCGCGAGACGGCGTCGAGCTCGGTTTGCGCCTCCGTGCCGCGTATGCGGCGCAATCCATGCGCGTTGGTCGGAATGGCGAAGTGGCGCGAGAGTATCCGGGTCAGTTCCCAGGGGGAGATGTAACCGCGCGAACGCAGGCGGGCACGATGCAGGGGCACGGGCAACAGGAGTCGCGGCATGACATCCGGCGCTGGCGAGGCCGTCCAGCGCTCAGCCAGCACGCGGCCCGCGGCGAGATCGGCGGCGAACTTGAAGCGCGACTCGAGCCGGTCCAGCGGCCAGGCATAGGCGAACGGTGCCCATGCGCTGTCCCATGGTGGCGGGTGACGCTGGCAGGCGCCGCATAACGCAACGGATTCGGCCGGCGGCAGCGCGCATCGCGCGCAGTGCCGCCGGTTTGCCGGTAATTCGGCGGCGCATGCACGGCACAGGTCGCGGCCAGCCTCGCCGGCGGCATGGCAGAGCAGGCAGCGTGCGGGCAGGAGCAGGCGGATGGCTCGTTGCCAGGCCCGGCCGGCAAGGTTCGACGCATCCATGCGCCAGGCTCCGTATCAGGTCTTCGGCTTGAACATCGCCGCGTCGATGATCGACCAGAGGTGGATGATCCAGCCCATCCAGACGATCCAAAGCACGGCGGCCAGCACGAACATCAGCGCCGCCATCAACAGGCGCCCCTGTACCAGCTGGCCCAGCCCGGGGATGAAAAAGCTGCAAATCGCGGCAAGCACGTTGCCGGTACTGCCCTGTCCTTCCGTCATCTGGCGACTCCCATGGCTTGTCCTGGCCCGATCATAGCGGCCCGCGCCGTCAACCTACATACCTCTACGCAGGTTGACAGCGGGCAGCACCCTTCCCACACTTCGCTTCTTGCCCAAGGAGAGCCACCGATGTCCGCAGCCATCCGCCACGACTGGACCCGCGACGAGGTGCAGGCATTGTTCGCCCTGCCGTTCAATGAACTGTTGCACCGCGCGCACAGCGTGCACCGCGAATTCCACGATCCGAACGCGGTCCAGGTCTCGACCCTGCTTTCGATCAAGACCGGCGGCTGCCCGGAAGACTGCGCCTACTGCCCGCAGGCCGCGCGTTACTCGACCGGCGTGAAGGCGGAAAAGCTGATGAGCGTCGAGGCCGTGGTCGCCCGCGCCCAGGCCGCGAAGGACGCTGGCGCCAGCCGTTTCTGCATGGGCGCCGCCTGGCGCTCGCCGAAGGACCGCGACGTGGTCAAGGTTGCCGAGATTGTCAGCGCGGTGAAGGCGCTCGGCCTGCAGACCTGCGCCACGCTGGGCATGCTGACCCAGCCGCAGGCCGACAAGCTCAAATCCGCCGGCCTGGACTTCTACAACCATAATCTGGATACCGCGCCGGAGTTCTACGGCGAGATCATCCACACCCGCGAATACCAGGATCGCCTGGATACGCTGGAGCACGTGCGCGAAGCGGGGCTGAAGACCTGCTGCGGCGGCATCGTCGGCATGGGCGAGTCGCCGAGCCAGCGCGCCGGCCTGTTGCAGACCCTGGCCAACCTGCCGGAGCATCCCGAGTCCGTGCCGATCAACCAGCTGGTCCAGGTCGAGGGCACGCCGCTGGCCGGTACCGCCGAGCTCGATCCCTTCGACTTCGTGCGCACCGTCGCCGTCGCCCGGATCATGATGCCCGCCTCGGTGGTACGCCTGTCCGCCGGCCGCGAGAAGATGGACGACGCCGTGCAGGCCCTGTGCTTCCACGCCGGCTCCAACTCGATTTTCTATGGCGAAAAGCTGCTCACGACCGGCAACCCGGACGTCGAGCACGACCGCCGCCTGTTCACCCGCCTGGGCCTGAAGCCGATGGAGGTCGAGCACGAATCCGGCACGGTCCACGCCGATATCGTCGAACGCTGCGCGGATGTTGCCTGAGCCCACCGGCACGGCGCGTCCCGACCTGCTGCAACGACTCGCCGCGGCTACCGCCGCGCGTGAAGGGGAAGGCTTGCTGCGACGCGTCCGCACCGTCGAATCGCGACGCGGCGTGGATGTCGTCGTCGACGGGCGCCGCCTGGTCGGCTTCTGCAGCAACGACTACCTGGGTCTCGCCGACCATCCGGAACTGATTGCCGCGCTATGCAAGGCCGCTGCCGCCGAAGGCATCGGGGGCACCGCGGCTCACCTGATCTGCGGCCATCATCGCGAACACGCGATGCTGGAAGAAGCCCTCGCCGAATGGACCGGACGCGACCGGGCGCTGCTGTTTTCCACCGGAATCATGGCCAATATGGGCGCCATGCAGGCGCTGCTTGCCGCGAACCGCGACGAACCGGCCTTGTGCGTACAGGATCGGCTGAACCATGCCAGCCTGATCGATGGGGCGCGTCTGGCCGGTGCCGAACGGCGTCGTTATCCGCACGCCGATGTCGACGCCGCGCGACGCCAGTTGCGCACGCGCCCCGGGACACCGTCGATGCTGGCGACCGATGGGGTCTTCAGCATGGACGGCGATATCGCGCCATTGAGCGCGCTTGCCGCGCTTTGCCGGGACGAATCGGCCCTTCTTTATGTCGACGACGCTCATGGCCTTGGCGTCGTCGGCCCATCCGGCGCCGGCAGCCTGGCGCTGGCGGGGCTCAGCCAGGATGAAGCTCCGGTCCTGATGGGGACCCTGGGCAAGGCGTTGGGCTGTGCCGGCGCGTTTGTCGCCGGCAGCACGGCGCTCGTCGAAGGCCTGACCCAGTTCGCGCGCAGCTACGTTTACACCACGGCCATGCCTCCCGCCCTGGCCGCCGCCACGCGTGTCGCCGTGGGACTCGCGCAACGCGCCGACGACCGCCGCGAAAAACTGGCTGGACTGATCGCGCGCTTCCGCCATGGCGCCAGCCAGCTCGGCCTGACCCTGATGGATTCGCCAACCCCGATCCAGCCCATCCTCATCGGCGACGCGGAAGCCGCCACCGCGGCGGCCCGGTCCCTGGAAGCGCTGGGTTACCTGGTCACCGCAATCCGCCCTCCCACCGTGCCCGCCGGCAAGTCCCGCCTGCGCGTGACCCTTTCGGCGGCGCACGAGGACCACCATATCGACGGTCTGCTGGCCGCACTGGCCGCAACGCTATAATCGCCGGCTGCCCGGACCTTTCCCGCCCATGTCGATCCTCAATATCTCCGCCTACAAGTTCGTCGGCCTGGACGACCTCCCCGCCCTGCGCACGTCCTTGCACGCGCGTTGCGAGACGCTGGCGCTGAAGGGAACGATCCTGCTCGCACCGGAAGGCATCAACCTGTTCCTGGCCGGCACCCGCGATGCGATCGATGCGTTCATGGCCACCTTCCGCGAGGACGCGCGCTTTGCCGATATCGCGCCCAAGGAAAGCCTGTCGGACGCGCCGCCGTTCAAGCGCATGCGGGTCAGGCTGAAGAAGGAAATCATCACCATGCGCGCGCCGCTGGTCCGTCCCGAGGACGGTCGCGCACCCGCCGTGGCGCCGGCGACGCTGAAGCGCTGGCTCGACCAGGGCCATGACGACGCCGGTCGCCCGCTGATGCTGCTCGATACGCGCAACGATTACGAAGTGGACGTCGGCACTTTCGAGCAGGTGGTCGATTACCGGCTCGCCAGCTTCACCGGTTTTCCCGAAGCGGTCGCCGCCGACCGCGAACGCTTCGACGGCAAGACCGTGGTCTCGTTCTGCACCGGCGGCATCCGCTGCGAAAAGGCGGCGATCCATATGCAAGGCATCGGCATCGAAAACGTCTACCAGCTCGAAGGCGGCATCCTGAAGTATTTCGAGGAGGTCGGCGGCGCGCACTGGCGCGGCGACTGCTTCGTCTTCGACGGACGCGGCGCGCTCGATCCGAACCTGGCACCGGCCGCGTGAGCCTGCATATCGCCATCCAGGGCCGGGGCCCGGTTCCCGTCGTACTGATCCATGGCTGGGCCATGCACGGCGGGATTTTCGCGCCACTGGTCGAGGCGCTGGCCGAACGCTGCACGCTTTACGTCGTCGACCTTCCCGGCCATGGTCACTCGCGTGAGTCGACCCTTCCGCTGGAACCGCGCGCCTGCGCCGAAGCGATCGCCTCGGCAACGCCACCGGCCATCTGGCTGGGCTGGTCGATGGGCGGCCTGGTCGCCCTGCGGGCGGCCAGCGAACTGAAACAGGTGCGCGCACTGGCGATGCTCTGCGCAACGCCGAAGTTCGTGCGCGACGACAGCTGGCCTTACGGCAACGACGCCAGCCTGGTCCGCCAGCTCGCCGACGACCTGCACACGGATTATCACGCCACGCTCGAGCGCTTCTTCGCGCTCGAAGCGATGGGCAGCGCCGATCCGCGCGCCGAACTGCGCCGCCTGCGCGAGGACGCCTTCTCGCGTGGCGAGCCGGATGCGCGTGTGCTGCAGGAAGGGATTCGCCTGCTCGAAACCACCGACATGCGTGGCGTGCTACCCGGCCTCGACATACCCAGCGCCTGGATCGCCGGCCGCCGCGACCGCCTGGTCACCGCCGAGGCGATGGCCTGGTCCGCGGAACAATGCGGTGGCCGCGCCGAGGTCATTGCCCACGCCGGCCACGCACCCTTCATCGGTCACACCGATGCGGTCGTCCGTAGCCTGGAACCCCTGCTGGATCATTTTTCATGAGCGACTTCCACCTCGACCGCCTCCAGGTGCGCCACAACTTCGGCCGCGCCGCCGACACCTACGAAAAGCATGACGTGCTGCAGCGTGAAGTGCAGGCCGGATTGCTCGAGCGCCTGGATTTCTACCAGCAGGATCCGGAGCGGGTGATCGACGTCGGCGCCGGCACCGGCCGCGGCACCGCGCTGCTGAAGAAGAAGTATCCGAAGGCCCAGGTCGTCGCCATCGACCACGCCGTACCGATGCTGCGCGCGGCGAAGCAGCACAGCGCCTGGCTGAAGCCGTTCGCTCGCGTCTGCGCCGATGCGAACATCTTGCCGCTGCCCGACCATAGCGTCGACCTGCTGCATTCGAACCTGTGTTTCCAGTGGTGCGACGACCTGCCGAGCCTGTTCGGTGAATGCGTGCGCGTGCTCAAGCCCGGCGGCATGCTGCTGTTTTCCACGTTCGGCCCGGACACGCTGAAGGAATTGCGCGCCGCCTGGTCCGAAGCGGACCAGCAACCCCACGTGGGCCGTTTCCTCGACATGCACGATGTCGGCGACGCGATGCTGGCCAGCGGCCTGAAAGATCCCGTCCTCGACGCGGAACGCTACACCCTGACCTATCCGGATCCACAGGCCCTGCTACGCGAACTGAAGGGGCTTGGTGCGACCAATGCCGACAGCACGCGGGCGCGAGGATTGACCGGCAAGTCGCATTACAAGCGCATGCTCGAGGCTTACGAAACGCAACGCGTCGACGGCAAGATTCCGTCGACCTGGGAAGTGGTGACGGCGCATGCCTGGGGCGCGCCGGCCGGGCAGTCGCGACGCAGCGACGACGGCGGCGAAATAGCGAGCTTTCCGATTGATAGTTTGCGTGGGTCGCGGCGGCGCTGAGCGTTCGAAAATAGGTGCGCTTTGGCAATTGTGTCGGCGCCTATCGCGCCGTGGTTTCGTCCCCTGCCGGGGCCGACCTACTTCTCTCAAGCGTGCCCAAGGTGGGGACGTAGGCAAGAGAAAAAGGGCACCCCAATCGCGTGCCCCGCTGCGCGGGTGCGGTCAAAGGGGCCCCGGGTGGAGCTAAGAGCCGGCTGATCGCCGTGTTCTTTACTGGATCCCAGCCTGCGCTGGGATGACGGTGAGGGGTGTGGGTGGCGCCCTTCGCCCTTCGCCCTTGATCGTCATCCCAGCGAAGGCTGGACGCCGGGAGCGAAGCGACCAAGAACAGCGAAGCTGGCCCGAAGGGTGAGCGCCGCAGGCGCGAATCATCTAGTGGCGTCAGTGTCTGGACGGAAGCGCTGAGACCAATAAATGCCGCCCTGCACGTTGCTCCTGGTCGTACAAAGACCTGACGCAGAGCGCCTCTAAGCAGCAACTTCGCGATGCCGAAAGCACGGGACAAGATGATCGTTGATCATCCCCGTCGCCTGCATCATCGAGTAGCAGATCGTCGTGCCGACGAAGCGAAAGCCACGTTTCTTCAGCGCCTTGCTCATCCGGTCGGACAACGGCGTACTCGCCGGCACCTCGCCCTGGGTCTTCCAGCGATTGACCAGTGGCTTGCCATCGACGAACGACCACAGGTACGCATCGAGGCTGCCGTCCTCCTCGATCACCTTCAGCGCGGCGCGCGCATTGCCGCGGGTCGAATCGACCTTCAGGCGATTGCGGATGATGCCCGGGTCGAGCATGGCTTTGGCCAGCGCCGCATCCGTCATCCGCGCGACCCTGGCGATATCGAAATCGTGGAAGACGCGGCGATAATTGTCGCGCTTGGCCAGCACGGTGCGCCACGACAGACCGGCCTGCGCGCCTTCGAGGGTCAGGAATTCGAACAGGCCGCG
The DNA here is from genome assembly GCA_963847335.1 of uncultured Gammaproteobacteria bacterium. Taxonomy (GTDB): domain Bacteria; phylum Pseudomonadota; class Gammaproteobacteria; order Xanthomonadales; family Rhodanobacteraceae; genus Luteibacter. The sequence continues at coordinate 88,986 of CAWJZF010000006.1, read as the reverse complement.
GTCGTCGTGCAGCGGTACGCCCCACTCCCGGTCGTGGTAGTCGCGCATCATGCCTTCGTCGCCCGCCCAACCGCATCGCTTCGTCATATCGCTGGCTCCAGTCACCAGGGCAACGCATCGAGGTCGACGTTGCCGCCGGTAAGCACGACGCCGATCCGACGGCCGGCGATCTTCGGGCGATTGGCCAGCAGCGCCGCCAGTACCGTGGCACTGGAGACTTCGACGACGAGCTTGAGATGCGTCCAGAGAAAACGCATCGCCGCAATGGCCTCTTCGTCGCTCACCGTCAACACCTCCACGCGATGATCGCGAAGCGCCACCAGGTTCGGCTCGCCGATGATCGCTCGCAAACCGTCGCAGATGGTGTCGGGAACGATGTCGGTCACCCGGTGATCGCTGTGCAATGACTGCCACGCATCGTCCGCGCCCTTCGGTTCGGCACCGAGCATGCGCAGCGACGGATCGAGGCCATGCGCGGCGATCGAGCAGCCCGCGGACAACCCGCCACCGCCCACCGGCGTGATCAGGGTATCGATGGCTTCGGCCTGGCGCAGCAGCTCGAGCACAAGGGTGCCCTGCCCGGCCATGACGCGCGCATCGGCATACGGATGCACCATGATCGCCCCCGTCGCGGCTTGTACTTCGGCGGCTTTTGCCTCGCGTGCCGCCTGGGTCGCCGCGCAACGGTGAATCACCGCGCCGGCGGCGGCGATCGCATCGAGTTTGGCGCGTACGGCGCCCTCAGGAACGATGACGTGAGCGGCGATACCACGCGTGCCGGCCGCGAGCGCCAGCGCGTTGCCATGATTGCCCGAGGAATGCGTGACCACGCCGTGCCTCGCCTCGCCCTCGTCCAGCGACCAGACCGCGTTGCAGGCGCCGCGAAACTTGAACGCGCCGCCGCGCTGCAGGTTCTCGCACTTGAAGAACAGTTCCGCGCCCGCCAGCGCGTCGAGGGCCGGGCTGCGCATGACCGGTGTCACGCTGGCATACGGTGCAATCCGCACGGCCGCATCACGGACGTCATCGAGGGTCGGCAGTTTCATACGCTCACCTCGACGCCGCAAACGAAACGCCGTTCCTCGCCAGGCTCGAGCCTGACCAGCGGCGCACAGTCGTCGCGATTGAACGCATTGGACATGCACTCCATCGGCTCGAGCGCCACGCTGGTACGCGGCTCGCGCGGTACGGTGTCGCCGGAAAAAACGAGCATGACGCCGTGCTCCTGCCATACCGCGATCGACAGCCCACTGGCCGGATCGTGCAGGCGCGTGCGTGAGCGGCCGTCGCTATCGAGGCGAAGATCGGCATAACCGTTGTCGATCTTCTGCGCGCCGATCGCCCGCGGCACGCGGAAATCGAACCCGGCCGGCGCCTTGTCCAGTGCCTTCCATGCGGCGGTGCCGGGCAGGGGCAGCAAGTCGGCGTCGGTGGCGATCATGGTATCGGCAGGCACTTCCAGCACCCAGCTGTCGACTGGCGTCTGGCCGAGCCTGAAGTACGGATGCCAGCCGAAGAAGCACGGCGCGGCGTGCTCGCCGACATTGCGCATGGACACCTCCAGGGTGATGCCGGCGGCATCCAGCGTATAGGTCACGGCAACGTCGATCGCGAATGGATACCCCGGGTGCACGCCGGGCCTGATCGAGCGATTGGCCAGGGTGACCGAACATGCGTCGGCACCGCTTTGTTCGGCCGCGACCTCGTAGGCTTCGCTGCGCAGGAAACCGTGCCGTATCGCCCGATCCGCGCCAGCCACGCCGGGCTGCATGTCGAAATCCGCGCCATCGAACCGGTAGCGGGCATCGCCGATCCGGTTCGCGAAGGGCGCCATGATCGCGAAACGCGAACTCTTCAACTCCGCGAGTTCCTGGGCATCGCGGTATCCATCGGCGATGTTTCGCCGATGCCCGTCGACCAGGACCTCGATACCGACCACCGTCGCGCCACGCCGTGCGATCCGCACACGGTTGCCGCTAACGGCGTCGGTCAGGGTCAGAAGCGGGTGCGGGCCCAGCGTTTCGTGGGCGGTGGTGAAGCGCGGCATGGGGTTTCCTTCGAGGCTGTCCGGCGGCATGTTAGCCTGCCGGACAGCCAATCTCGAAGCTTTACCCATGAACAAACCCACCGATGCGGCACCCGTGATCCACCTGCGCGACTATCGCGCCCCGGCGTGGCGCGTGGATCGCATCGACCTGGTCTTCGACCTGGACATCGATAGCAGCCACGTCGTATCCCGGCTCAGCCTGCGCCGCGAGCGCGACGAACCGGTCCGGCTGAACGGCGAAGGGCTCGAGTTGCTATCGGTCCGCATCGATGGCCGCGAGCTCGATGCCGACGAATACCAGCACGCCGGCGGTTACCTGGTGCTCGAGGCGGACCGGGACGACTTCGTGCTGGAAACCCGGGTGCGCCTGCACCCGGCGGAGAACACCGCGCTCGAGGGACTCTATCTCTCGGGCAAGCGGGACGCCGGATTCCTCCTGACCCAGTGCGAGGCCGAAGGTTTTCGCCACATCACGTTTTTTCCGGATCGGCCCGATGTGCTCGCTGCTTACACCGTGACCTTGCGCGCCGATCGCGAGCGCTTCCCCGTCCTGCTCGCCGGCGGCAATCCCGACGGCGCGGGCGAACTCGATGGCGGACGACATTGGGCGCGCTTCGTCGACCCGCACCCGAAGCCGAGTTACCTGTTCGCCCTGGTCGCCGGTCGGCTCGAGCGGATCAGCCGCGACTACACCACCGCCGACGGGCGAGCGGTGGCACTGCACATCTGGGCCGAGGCCGACGTCATCGACCGCTGCGACTATGCGATGGACGCCCTGGTCCGCTCGATGCGCTGGGACGAGGAACACTATGGGCGGAACTACGACCTCGACGTGTTCCACATCGTTGCCACCCACGATTTCAACATGGGCGCGATGGAGAACAAGGGGCTGAACATCTTCAATGCGAAGTACCTGCTGGCCGACCCCGATTCGAGTACCGACGATGAATACCGCAATGTGGAAGCGGTCGTCGCGCACGAGTACTTCCATAACTGGAGCGGGAACCGCGTCACCTGTCGCGACTGGTTCCAGCTGAGCCTCAAGGAAGGCCTGACCGTGTTCCGCGAGCAGAGCTTTTCGGCCGATATGAATTCCGCGCCGATCAAGCGCATCGAGGATGTGTCGCTGCTGCGGCGCGCGCAGTTCCCCGAGGATGCCGGCCCGCTTTCGCATCCGGTGCGCCCGGCGCACTACAGCGAGATCAATAATTTCTACACCGCGACCGTGTACGAGAAAGGCTCCGAACTGGTCCGCATGCTTGCCGGCTCGCTCGGCGAGGCCGGATTTCGTCGCGGGATGGACGTCTATTTCGAACGCCACGACGGACAGGCCGCGACGATCGAGGACTTCCTGCGCGCGCTCGGCGACGCCAACGACATCGACCTGTCGCCCTACCTCGCCTGGTACGGCCAGGCCGGTACACCGCGTATCGGCGCACACGGCGTATACGACGGCGAGACCCGCCGCTATACCCTGACACTGGGCCAGCACACACCACCTGGCCCGGGGCCGGCGGAGAAACATCCGCTTCCCGTGCCGGTCAAGCTCGCCTTGTTCGCCGCGGACGGCCGCATGCTACCCCTGCGCCTGGAAGACGAAGCCAATGCCCACGGTACGGAACGGGTCATCATCCTGGACGATGCGACGCGCTCGCTGGTCTTCGTCGATATCGACGCGCCACCCGTGCCGTCGCTGCTGCGCGGTTTCTCGGCGCCGGCGATCCTCGAGTGCGATTACGCGCCGCATCAGCTCGGCCTGTTGTTGCGCCACGACGTCGACGGCTTCAATCGCTGGGAAGCCGGGCAGCGTCTCGCCTCCTTGGCTTTCGACGAACACTACGCCGGCAAGACCAACGGACCGGCCAGCGCCGCATGGTGCGACGCCCTGGCCGCGCTGGCCACCGGGCAGGGCATCGACGATGCCTTGCTCGCCGAACTGCTGACCCCACCGGGCGAAATCGAGCTGGTCGAGCGCCAGGCCGAGCGCGATCCGGAGGCGATACGCGCCGCCCGTCAGAGCCTCTTGCGCACCCTGGCCGGCGTCGTCGGCGGCGAAGCATTGCGCGCCCGGTACGGCGCCCTGGCCGGGCAGGCCAATCGCGAACTCGACGGCAGGAGCCAGGCGCGCCGCCGGCTGACCCGTCGCGTGCTCGAATTGCTGGCCATGCTCGATCCGGTTGGCACGCTGCCGCTCGCTTTGACCCAATATGAACAGGCGCCGGGGATGACCGACCGGCTGGCCGCCCTGGGCGTCGCCGCACAGCTCGATGCCGGCGCCGCGGCGCCATCCATCGCCGGGTTCAGGAATCGCTATGCGGACAACGCGCTGGCCCTGGACAAGTGGTTCGTCCTGCAAGCCATGCTGCCGGGCAAGGACACGCTCGACCGCGTGCGTTCGCTGGAAAACGACCCGGCGTTCACGCTCAGGAACCCGAACCGGGTGCAGTCCCTGTTCGGCAGTTTCGCGCGCGGCAATGCGACCGGCTTCCATCGCGCGGACGGCGCCGGCTACCGCTGGCTGGGCGAGCAATTGCCCCTGCTGGACGCAATGAATCCCCAGGTCGCGGCGCGACTGGCCACGGCCTTCAACGGCTGGAAGAAGCTCGAACCGGTGCGCCGCGAAGCGGCGCATGGGGTGATCGCCGACCTGGCGGCCCGCCAGGACCTGTCGCGGGATCTCACCGATATCCTGCACCGCGTGGCACAGGGCTAGAAGGGGGGAATCTGGGCAAGGAGCCCCGCAGCCAGGCGGCTGTGGGGCGCGGGCCGGATCAGGCAGCGAGGCTGGCGATCGCCTGCTGGAGCGTGGTCATGCGCTGCTCGAGACGGGGTCGCAGGACGACCTGTTCCTGGGTATCGCGCTCATCGAGATGCTCGATGGCCATTTCTACCCGGCCCAATTCGATCAGCAGATCGTGGTGCCGGTAGACCGGTTCGAGCGCTTGCATCGCGGTGTTCATATTCATGGAGAAGTCTCCTCTTGCCGTTGGGCGAAGAGTGTGATGCAACCCTTGTGCCATACGTGATAACGATCACACTAATCAGGGACTTTTCTCGCAAACTGACGCATTACGTCAGCAGATGCCTATTTCCGGCATCGAATGAACGAAAAAGTCACACACGATTCATCCAAAACAATGTAAAAATTGGGGCAACAAAAAACCGCGGCGGGCCGCGGTCGTTTTTGTGCAGTTTTCAAAGTTTCTGGCGCCCGGCACATACGGTCATCCTGGATTCCCCCTGTTCCTGAGACCGCCGGGCGCCAGATCTACTTTAGATCTGGCGCCGATGCCGTCCCGCTGGGGCCAAGCGCCTGCCTCGAACAACTCCCTTCTTCGTGCAATTCAGGACGGCATCCCTGCCTCGTCCCGTTGCTTCCTTCCCCGGCACGCAATCGAACCCCTGTCGTTCGATCTCGGCGCGCGTGTGATCGCGCAGCGTCTGCCCGGGAAAGTGCCCGTGATATGAAGCAGGAAGCGTGCCAGCCGCGAAAGACGGCGGCGGCGAACTGGCGCTAAAATAGCCAGATGCCAGTGTTTCTCGCTGGCCAGTCCGCCTTGCCCCGGTAACCGCCCATGCTTCACAACGAAACCTACGACGTCATCGTAGTCGGTGGCGGCCACGCCGGCACCGAGGCCGCGCTCGCCGCGGCACGGACCGGGGCGCGCACGCTCCTGCTCAGCCATAACATCGAGACGATCGGCCAGATGAGTTGCAACCCGGCCATTGGCGGTATCGGCAAGGGTCATCTGGTGCGGGAAATCGATGCGCTCGGCGGGGCGATGGCCCACGCGGCCGATCGCGCCGGCATCCAGTGGCGCACGCTCAACGCCAGCAAGGGCCCGGCCGTGCGCGCCACGCGCTGCCAGGCCGACCGCTCGCTGTACAAGGCGGCGATCCGGCGGATGGTCGAAACCCAGCCGAACCTGCGGCTGTTCCAGCAGGCAGTCGACGACCTGCTGCTCGAGCATGGCCGCGTGATCGGCGTGCGCACCCAGATGGGCCTGGATTTCCACGCGCCGACGGTCGTGCTCACCGCCGGCACCTTCCTCGCCGGCAAGATCCATATCGGTCCGGCGCAGTACGCCGGTGGCCGCGCCGGCGATCCACCCGCCAGTACGCTGGCTTCGCGCCTGCGTGAATTGCCGGTGGCGGCCGATCGACTGAAGACCGGCACCCCACCGCGCGTGGACAGCCGCAGCATCGACTTCAGCCTGCTCGAGGAGCAGCCCGGCGACGATCCGGCGCCGGTGTTCTCCTTCCTCGGCAACCGCGCCGAACATCCGCGCCAGGTCAGCTGCTGGATCACCCATACCAGCGAACAGACCCACGAGATCATCCGCGGCGCACTGGACCGCTCGCCGCTGTACAGCGGGCAGATCGAGGGCGTAGGCCCACGCTACTGTCCGTCGATCGAAGACAAGGTCGTGCGCTTCGCCGACAAATCCTCGCACCAGATCTTTGTCGAGCCCGAAGGCCTCGACACGTTCGAGATTTACCCGAACGGCATTTCCACCTCGCTGCCCTTCGATGTGCAGCACGCCTTGCTGCGTTCGATCCGCGGTTTCGAGAACGCGCATATCACGCGGCCGGGCTATGCGATCGAATACGACTATTTCGACCCGCGCGGCCTGCACCCGTGGCTGGAGACGAAGACCGTGCCCGGGCTGTATTTCGCCGGCCAGATCAACGGCACCACGGGTTACGAGGAAGCCGGCGCGCAAGGCCTGATCGCCGGCCTCAATGCGGCACTGGCCACCCAGGGCAAGGCGCCGTGGTATCCGCGCCGCGACGAGGCCTATATCGGCGTGCTGATCGACGACCTGACCAGCAACGGCACGATCGAGCCCTATCGCATGTTTACCTCGCGGGCGGAGTACCGCCTGCATCTGCGCGAGGACAACGCGGACCTGCGCCTGACCGAAGCCGGGCACGCGCTTGGCGTCGTGCCCGATGACCGCTACGCGCGACTGGTCGCCAAGCGCGAGGCCGTCGATCGCGAGACCGCGCGCTTGCGCGCGCTCTGGGCCGCGCCGACCAATGCGTTGGGCGCCGCGGTGGAGCGCGCGCTCGGCATCGCCGTGACCCGTGAGACGCACGCCCTTGACCTGCTTCGCCGTCCGGAACTGGATTACGCGAAACTGAGCACGGTCGAAGGCATCGGCCCGCGCGTCGATGACGACGAAGTGGCCGGACAGGTGGAAGTGCAGGCGAAATACGCCGGTTACCTGGAGCGCCAGCGCGACGAGATCGAGCGACAGCGTCGCCATGAAGGCACCGGCATTCCGCGCGACTTCGACTACGACCGCGTGCGCGGCCTGTCCTCCGAAGTCCTGGCCAAGCTCAAACGCGTGCAGCCGGAGACCATCGGCCAGGCCACGCGGATCAGCGGCGTCACGCCCGCGGCGATTTCGCTGTTACTGGTGCACCTGAAGCGCCGCGCAGCGGCATGAAGGCATGGCGGTAGGCCGGAACGGTCCGTGCTGGCATGATGCGCAGAGTCAAGTTGGTCGAAGGATTACCATGCAGGTCTGGATTGGACGTCAGGGCGAGCGTCTCGGCCCCTACGACGACGCGGAAGTTCGCGCCTGGTTGCGCAACGGCGAAGTGAGTCCGGACGACCTCGGCTGGTATGAGGGGATCGGCGACTGGCAGCCGCTGTCCCAGCTGTTTCCCGAAGACGCCGCGGTCGCGCCGTCACCGCGCGTGGTCGCCCATGCGATACCGCCCCTGCCCGGCCAGCCGCGCGTGGCACCCAGCGTCACTGCCCCTGCCAGCTATGGCGGTTTCTGGAAGCGGGTCGGCGCCTACCTGATCGACGGCCTGGTCCTGCTGATTCCGATGCTCATCGTCGGCTACGCCATGGGCCTGGGCGCGGCCGAGGCGAAGATGGGTACGGCGATGGATGCCGGCACCAGCCCGGTGGTCGCCTTCGCCCAGTTCCAGGACGACATGTTCCCGGCACGCATGGTCTGGCTGGCGATGTCCTGGCTGTATTTCGCCGGCTTCGAGGCCTCCAGCTGGCAGGCCACGCCGGGCAAGCGCGCACTCGGCATGATGGTCACCGATGCACAAGGCCAGCGGATCGGCTTCGGCCGCGCCAGCGCGCGCTTCTTCGCCAAGCTGATCAGCGGCTTCATCCTGATGATCGGTTACCTCATGGCCGGCTGGACGGCGCGCAAGCAGGCCTTGCACGACCTGATCGCCAGCACCCTCGTGGTCAATGGCAAGCCGGGCGCCCCCTTGTCCAACGCCCCGGACGACCAGGCGACGCTCAGCGTCTGACCTTAGCGCCGAGTCGCAGCTGTGCCTCACCGTCATCCCGGCGCAGGCCGGGATCCAGTGGCGTCAGTCCTGCCTGGAGCGTTGTCGCCACTGGATTCCGGCCTGCGCCGGAATGACGAGCCAAAGCTGACAGCGACCACAGGTCGGCTTGCTATCATCGGTGGCTGATTCGTACGACGTCAGCAACAGGAACGACATGCTCAGCATCGAAGAACGCATTGCCCAGGACATTGCCGCCAAGACCGAACAAGTCCGCGCGGCCGTGGAATTGCTCGACGAGGGCGCGACCGTGCCCTTCATCGCGCGCTACCGCAAGGAAGTGACCGGCGGGCTCGACGACATCCAGTTGCGCCTGCTGGAGGAACGCCTGCGCTACCTGCGTGAACTGGAGGACCGCCGCGCGGCGATCTGTCCAGAGCATCGAGGAGCAGGGCAAGATGACCGACGCCCTGCGCGCCGATGTCGCTCTCCGCCGACACCAAGGCGCGCCTGGAAGACCTCTACCTGCCCTTCAAACCGAAGCGCCGCACCAAGGCGCAGATCGCCCGCGAAGCCGGCCTGGAGCCGCTGGCGCTCGGCCTGCGTGAGCGACCCGACCCAGGATCCGGAAACCTTCGCCGCCGGCTTCGTCGACGCCGAGAAAGGCGTGGCCGATGCGAAGGCAGCGCTCGATGGCGCCCGCGCGATCCTCATGGAACGATGGCCGAGGACGCCGGCCTGGTCGGCGAACTGCGCGACTGGCTGTGGGAAAAGGCGTCAGATCGCGGCCAGGGTCGTGCCCGGCAAGGAAACCGAAGGCGCGAAATTCCGCGACTATTTCGAACACAGCGAATCGATCGCGAAGATTCCCTCGCACCGCCTGCTCGCGCTGATGCGCGCGCGCAACGAAGGCGTGCTGGACCTCGACCTGGCGACCCGGGCACCGACGCCGACCAGGGCCATGCCGAGGGCGAGGGCCGCGTTGCCGCCCGCGCCGGCATCCTCGACCGCAAGCGCCGCCGCCGATGCCTGGCTGCGCGAGACCGTGCGCCTGACCTGGCGCGTGAAGCTGCACCTGCACCTGACCGCTGGACCTGTTCGGCCGCGTGCGCGAAAGCGCCGAAGACGAGGCGATCCGCGTGTTCGGCGACAACCTCAAGGACCTGATGCTGGCCGCGCCGGCCGGCGCAAGACGGTGATGGGCCTGGACCCGGGCATCCGCACCGGCGCAAGATCGCCGTGGTCGACGCCACCGGCAAGCTGGTCGCCACCGATACGATCTACCCGCACGAGCCGCGCAACCAGTGGGACCAGTCGGTCGCAGCGCATCGCCGTGCTGGCCAGACAGCACGATGTCGACCTGATCGCCATCGGCAACGGCACCGCCTCGCGCGAGACCGACAAGCTGGTCGGCGAAGTGATCAAGAAGCACGCCGAGCTCAAGCTGCCGAAGATCGTGGTCAGCGAAGCGGGGGCCTCGGTGTACTCGGCGTCCGAACTGGCGTCGAAGGAATTTCCCGACGTCGACGTGTCGATCCGCGGCGCCGTGTCCATCGCGCGCCGCCTGCAGGACCCGCTGGCCGAACTGGTGAAGATCGAGCCCAAGGCGATCGGCGTCGGCCAGTACCAGCACGACGTCAACCAGGTGAAGCTGGCGCGCGCGCTGGACGCCCGCGTCGAGGACTGCGTGAACGCGGTCGGCGTCGACGTGAACACCGCCTCCGCGCCGCTGCTGGCGCGCGTCGCCGGCCTCTCCGCCAGCGTCGCCGAGAACGTGGTCAAGCACCGCGACGCCAACGGCCCCTTCCCCAGCCGCAAGGACCTGCTCAAGGTGCCGCGCCTGGGCGACAAGGCCTTCGAGCAGTGCGCCGGCTTCCTGCGCATCGGCGACGGCAGCAATCCGCTGGATGCCAGCTCGGTGCACCCGGAGGCCTATCCGGTGGTCGAGCGCATCCTCAAGCAGTGCGGACGCGAGGTGAAGCAGGTCATCGGCGACGCCGCTTCCTGCGCGGCCTCAAGCCGGAGCACTTCACCGACGAGAAGTTCGGCGTACCGACCGTACGCGACATCCTGAAGGAACTGGAGAAGCCCGGCCGCGATCCGCGCCCCGAGTTCAAGGTCGCGCGCTTCGCCGAGGGCGTCGAGGACCTGAAGGACCTGCGCGTCGGCATGGTCCTGGAAGGCCGCGTGACCAACGTGGCCGCGTTCGGCGCCTTCGTCGACATCGGCGTGCACCAGGACGGCCTGGTCCACGTCTCGGCGCTGTCGCACACCTTCGTCAAGGACCCGCGCGACGTGGTGAAGGCCGGCGACATCGTCAAGGTCAAGGTCATGGAAGTGGACCTGCCGCGCAAGCGCATCGCCCTGAGCATGCGCCTGGACGACGTCCCGGGCGAAGCGCGCGGCGGCCGTCCGGCCCAGCGCGACGAACAGCGACCCGGCAATCGTGGCGGCGGCGGAGCTCCTCGTGGAGGCCATGCCATGCCGAAGCCAGCAGCGCCTCCGGCCAATAACGCGTTTGCGGATGCGTTTTCGAAGGCACTGAAGCGGTAAACCCACGCGTCCGGTCGCCGGCCGACAGCGTCGGCTGGCGACCCGTCAGTCTTATCGGACAGGGCCTAAAGAAATTCCTTACGGTGCGCCGCAGCATGCGCTTGCGTATGTTATGCATTACCGTAACATTTCTCTAACATAGCCTCCGGAGTCTGCCCCATGCGTATACGCCATCTTGCCGGCGCCATCACGGTCGCCCTGTTGATCAGCACCAGCGCCGCCGCTACCGAGTTCAGCAAGGTCGTGGTCTTTGGCGACAGCCTGAGCGACGACGGCAATGTGTCGCTGGCCAGCGGTTCGCCGGTGCCGACGCGCTTCACCACCAACCCGGGCACGGTGGCGATCGAGAACATCGCGAGTTATTTCGGCAATTCGCTGGCGCCGTCGATCACCGGCGGCACCGACTACGCCTGGGGCGGCGCACGCGCGGGCATCGATGTGCCGACGCCCTCCCTGCTGACCCAGGTCGGCGGTTACCTGGCGGCCAATGGCGGCCGTGCGGACAGCAAGGCGATGTACTCGGTGTGGATCGGCGCGAACGACCTGCTGAACGCGGGCACCGACCCGGTCCAGGCGCAGATCAGTGTCGCCACCGCGGCGACCCAGGAAGTGGGCGCGATCAAGGCCCTGCAGGACGCCGGCGCGAAGACCATCCTGGTCTTCAACCTGCCGGACGTCAGCAAGACGCCTGGTGTCCGCTCCCTGGGCCCGGCTGCCGCCGCTGGCGCCGGTCAGTTGGGCGTGCTTTACAACGGCGTGCTCAACGGCGGCATCGCCAAGCTCGGCAAGGGCATCGTGTCGCTCAACACCTATACCCTGCTCAACGAAGTGATCGCCGACCCGGGTCGCTACGGCTTCACCAACGTGACCACGCCGGCCTGCACGGTGCCCAGCTCGATTTCCTGCACACCGGCCACCCTGGTCGCCCCGGATGCGGGCAAGACCTACCTGTTCGCCGACGGCATCCACCCGACCGTCGCCGCGCATGCCCTGCTCGCCCAGTACGCCGAATCGATCATCACCGCGCCGCAGAAGATCTCCCTGCTCGGCGAGGCGCCGCTGGCTTCCAATGCCGCGCTGACCGGCACCTTGCGCGACCAGATGCTCGCCGACAACTTCGGCAGCGACACCCGTCTGTTCACCTCGGTCGGTTATGGCCAGCAGCGCTTCAAGGCCGGCGAGACCTCGCCGAAGGCCGATAGCGACAACGTCAACCTGGCCGTCGGTGCCGACGTGCGCGCGACCGACAACGTCTCGGCCGGTGTCGCCCTGGGCATCGCGCAGAACAACGCCGACTTCTCCGGCGGTGGCGGCTACAAGATGCAGGACATCGCCGGTTCCGGCTATGTGATGTATCACAACGGCGGCGGCTACTTCGGCGGCTACGGCAGCTTCGGCCAGCTGAGCTTCACCGACATCGACCGCACCATCGACCTCGGCGCCGACCGCCGCACCGAAAGCGGCAAGACCGACGGTTCGCATTACGGCGCGGCGCTGACCGGCGGCTGGTGGTTCGGTAGCGATTCGATCAAGACCGGCCCGTTCGCCATCTATGAGTGGCAGGACATCCGCGTCACCGGCTACAACGAATACGGCAACGACAGCACCGCGATGGCCTTCGGCAAGCAGCGCCGCCAGGCGCAGATCGGTACGATCGGCTGGCGCCTGCAGGGCAACTGGCAGACCGGCGGCACCATGCTGCACCCGTATGCCGAACTGGCCTGGAACCACGACAGCAAGGCCGACCCGCGCGACATCGACGCCGGCCTGACCTCGCTCAGCGGCCGCTTCGACCTGCAGGGCTTCTCGCCGGACAAGACCTGGGGCACCGCCGACGTCGGCCTGCTCGCCCAGTTCAGCCAGAACCTCAGCGGCTGGGTCGCCTACAACGGCCGCTTCAGCGACGACAGCCAGAAGTTCAACGCGCTCAATGTGGGTGTGAAGCTGGGGTTCTGATCGCGAAGTCGCGACCTGATGTCTCCCTCTCCCGGAGGGAGAGGGTTGGGGTGAGGGGGAGCCAGGATGCCGCTTCGACTGGCTCACCCTCATCCGCCCTGCGGGCACCTTCTCCCGCCAGGAGAAGGAGACAAAAAAACCGGCGCATGTGAACTGACCCCCGGAAGTTGGACACCCGTCCAATCTCCTGGAGTTTTTCATGGCGAAGTTCGACAAGCAGTTCAAGCTCAAGGTCGTTAGGCAGTATCTGAAGGGGAAAGAGGGCTACAGGCGCCTTGGCCAGATCCACGGCGTAAACCACGCCACGATCGAGAAGTGGGTTGCCGGTTACCGGCAGCATGGCGCCGGCGGACTGGCGGGGAAGTACTCACATTACGACGCCAGGTTCAAGATGAGGGTTCTGCGCCGGATGTGGCGGCAGGAGCTGTCATGTCGGCAAGTCGCCGCGCTTTTTGATATCCGCAACCCAGGAAGCATCGCGGTCTGGGAACGCCGTTATCATGCGGGGGGAGTGGACGCGCTGGCGTCCAAGCCACGAGGGCGATCGAAGACCATGGCCGATGCCAAGCCGCCCAAGCTCGGTGCTTTGAAGGTGCCCGACGCGAGCCGCTCGCACAAAGACCTGCTCAAGGAGCTGGAGTACCTGCGTGCGGAGAACGCCTACTTAAAAAAACTCGATGCCTTGATCCAGGAGAAGAAGGCAGCAGCGCAGAAAAAGCGCAGCTAGTCCTTGGATTGAGGCAGGAACACCCGCTTCCCGCGCTGCTGAAGGCCGCCGGGCTGCCCCGCAGTACCTTCTACCACCACCTCAGGGCTCTTGAGATGGACGATCCGGATGCCCGCCTGAAAGATCGGATTCGTTCCATTTACGATCGTCACCGAGGCCGCTATGGCTACCGCCGCATCACCATGCAGATTCGGCAGGAGGGCGAGCCGGTCAACCACAAGAAAGTCCAGCGGCTGATGCAGGCGATGGGCCTTAAGTCATTGGTACGGCCGAAGAAATACCGTTCCTATCGAGGTCAGATGCATACGGATGTGCCCAACGTCCTGCAGCGCCAGTTCGAGGCAGAGCAGCCCAATCAGCGGTGGGTCACGGACGTGACCGAGTTCAACCTAAGGGGTGAGAAGCTCTATCTCTCACCCGTCCTGGATCTGTACAACGGCGAGATCGTCGCCTACCAAACCTCTCGGCGACCGGCCTTTACGATGGTCAGTACGATGCTGAAAAATGCCATCGGCAAGCTGGCCGACAACGATCGGCCCTTGCTGCACTCCGACCAAGGCTGGCAATACCAGATGCCGGCCTATCGCCTTCAACTCGACGCACGGCAGATCACCCAGAGCATGTCGCGCAAGGGAAACTGCCTGGACAACGCTGCCATGGAGAGCTTCTTCGGCACGTTGAAATCTGAATTTTTCCACCTGACCAGGTTCGAGTCGATCGAGCAGTTGCGGCAAGGCATCCATCGCTACATCCACTACTACAATCACGAACGCATCAAGCTCAAACTAAAAGGCCTGAGTCCGGTTCAATACCGGACCCAGGCCTTGGGTGCCTAGCGCTCAAACTGTCCAACTTCTTGGGGTCAGTTCACATGCGCCGGTTTTTCTTTTGGCCATCCAGATGGCTTATTTCGTCCTGGTCGCCCGCGAATACATGTCCTCGGCCGCCTTGCGCAGGCTGTTGGCCTCGTCGTCGCTCAGCGTGTCGACCTTGCCGCCCGCCTCGCTCTGCTTGAGGACCAGCTCGCCCGCGTCGTTCCAGCCGGCGCGCTCGATCGAGCTCGGCTTGGCGTCCTTGCTGGACTTCTTCTGCTGCACGATGACCCACGGCTTGCCGCCCTTGTAGGCGAAGTCGGTGCTGGTGAAGCCCTTGTCGCCGTAGTCGACCAGCTCACGCACGAACTGCACGTCGTTGCCCTTGGAAAACACCTGCCAGCCGCGCGATTCCTTGTCCGAGGCCAGTGCGGTACCGGACTTGACCTTCATCGCGCCGATGTTCTTCTGCACGGTATTGAACGCCGCCAGTTCCTTCTCGCCCGGGGTCATTTCGCTGACGAGCTGGATGGCGAGGTTCGCCGACGGCGCGTTCTTGGTCAGCACCGGCGTCTGCAGCGCCTGGGTGAAGCGGCGGTCGCCGTCGGTGACCACGGCCTGCACGACATAGATATCGGCCGGGTTCACGTCGCCCGGAGTGAACTCGAGCTGGAACTGCGCCGGCAGGGTCAGCGGCTCGATCGTCTTGGTCGCCAGCGGCGCGGCGCTCTGCGTGGAGACGTCGACCAGCTTGAGGTCGAGCTTGGCGTTGCCGGACACCGTCTGGGTGGCGTCGCGCAGCGAAACCGTACCGGAAACGATATTGGCCGGGGCGGCGGCGGGGGCAGCACCGTCCGCCGCCGCTTTAGGCGACGAATCGGAAGAGCTGTTGCAGCCGGCCAGAGCCAGCGCTGCCACGGACATCAGCGACAAGACGATGCTGCGCATGGTGGAACCTCGTAAGAACCTGAGTAAAGAGCGCGATGGCTTCCGTAGCGTTATGACGCCTGAAAGACTATCGGGGGAGATCCGAAGCATAGCGGCAAAAATGCCTATGGAAAAGTCAAGGGTCGGTAGCACGTCCATACGTGCCAGTACGCGACAGGTGTCCCGAAAAGAAAAGGCCGCCGGGGAGCCCCGACGGCCTTCGATTAGTACTACAAATTACCTTTCTACATCAATTATTTATAGGGAGAAGTCATACCGCGCGCCCAACTGGACGTAACGCGGCGACTGGTACGAGAGGAAGCGGGCGTAACCCGGGTTGGGCTGGCCGACCGCGCCCAGTTCGCCGATCTCGTTCATGCTCGTTCCGCGCTGCTGGTTGAACACATTGAAGATGTCGGCGGTAAAGGCGAGCTTGTGATCGGCGAACGAGGGCCGGTATTCCACGCTCAGGTCGAGCCGCTCGGTCCACGGCAACCTGCCCTTCGAGCCGCGCACGCCGAGCTGGCCGTCGCAGTAGAAGAACGAGGCACCGTACACGGTCAACTCCGCCGGAAGTTCGCCGGGGTAGTTGCCGATGCAGTTCTTCGGGCGTCCCGAAACCACCTGGAATACGGCGCCGAACAGCCATTCAGGCGTCATCTGCCAGTAGCCGCGCGCACGCAGGACGTGCGTGCGATCGTTCGGCAGCGGGCCGTTGGAGCCGATCATCAGTTCCGGGAAGTCCCAGTCCTGAGTGACCGAAGGATCGGTCTGGCCGATGTCCGACTTGAGCATGCCCTCGGTGTTGCCGTAGCTGCGCGAGAAGGTGTAATCCAGGCGCCCGTACCAGTCCTGCGAGAACTGATGCTCCAGATACATGTCCAGCGAGTAGTAGCGGCGCTTGAGGTCCGGATAGCCCAGGTCGGCCTTGGTCAGGTTGATGTTCTCTTTCGTGCCGTCGCCATCGAGGTCGATGGTGAACTTGTTGCTCTTGCCCGGATTGAACAGATAGCAGCCATAGCCGATGTTGCTCGAATCGACGCCATTGCGATCCGCCCAGGCGATGAACGGACGCGCGTCGCAGAAGTCGTCGATCGAACTGCCGAGCTTGCGATAGGTCAGCTTGGCGCCAAAGGCCCAGTCGGGACCGAGCGTCTTGTCGAAGCCCAGGATGTACTCGTCCTGGTAATAGGCCTTCAGGTCGCGCGCCGCGACGGATGCCGGGTCGGGGGCGACGCCGTTTTCGCCGTTGGAGAACACGACCGGCTCGAGCGGGGTAAAGCCGATCGGCACATTGGTCACCGGGTCGATACCGGTGAAGGTGCCGAACTGGCTCGAGAAGATCGAGCCAGATGCGGCGCGAATGGCCACGTTGGACGGGATGGCCAGGTGGTAGCGGCCGGCGTTGGCGTACAGCTTGAATGAGGAATCGCCGAACACGTCCCAAGTCACGCCCAGGCGCGGCGCCAGCTGGTGGCGCTGCTTCACGTAGACCTGGTCGTCGCCGTTGAAGTTCTTGAACTGCTCGTTGCGCAAGCCGATATAAGCCAGCCAGCGATCGGTCACCTGCCAGTGGTCTTCGATGTACTGCGCTTCCTGCTCGACCTTGACCTTGGCCGCGGTCTGGAACAGACCCTTGTCGACGTAGTAGAGATTGCCGTCGGGCACGAAGACCAGTCCGTTGCGGATCAGGCCATCCGCGGGACGGTCCGAGTATTCGTAACGCCCTTCACCCTCGTCGACCAGGCCCGAGTAGGACTTCAATGTCTGGTTATCGACACCGGCACGCAGGTCGTGATCGCCCAGGTGATACTCGACGTCGAGGCGCCAGCCATTGGTGCGATCTTCCGCACCCGGCACCAGTACCTGCGATCCGGTCAGGCTGCAACCGAACAACAGTTCGGACGGCGGCACGCTGGCGCGGCTGTCGGTGATCAGTGGGCAGGGCTCGCCATTGGCGGCGGCCGGGCTGTAGACATGCTTGGCCTTCGACCAGCCATACAAGCCGGTGATCGTCAGGTCGTCGGTGATATAGCCGGTGTACTTGCCGATATAGATGTTACCGCCCGGATTCGCACCGGCCAGGCCGTCATAGTTCTTCTGCCGCGTATTGCCGCGCAGCCCACCCTGGATATGGTCGGGGTAGTCGTATTCGTAGGTCTTGTCGTCCGTCGTGCCCTGGTCGCCGACGCCGGTGAATTCGAGCAGGTGGTTATCGGTAATGTTCCAGTCCAGCTTGGTCAGCCAGCGGGTCGCCTTGTCATCGAAGAAGTCCTGCTGCGCGCCCGCGGACACGCCGGTGACCGCACTGTGCTTCGAGCGAACGAATTCCCCGGACGCATACATGAACAGCTTGTCCTTGACCAGCGGGCCGCTGATGTAGGCGCCATAACGGGTTTCCCAGTCCTGGCGATCGCTGCGGTCGGTGACCAGGGTGCCGTCCTTGCGCACGATGTTGTGCGGCGTTGCCTCCCACTCCTTGGGCGACCACATCACCTGTGCACCGGCCTTCCACGTATTGCTGCCGCGCTTGGTGATCACGTTGATCACGCCGCCGGTGGAGCGGCCGTACTCGGCACCGTAGCCGCCGTAGAAGACCTGGGTCTGGTCGATGCCGTCGAATGGCAGGGTGGCGGCGCCGATGCCGGTCAGCGCATTGGTGATGGCGTAACCGTTGAGGTAGTACTGGTTTTCCGCCGCGGACGAACCGCCGATCGACACGACGTTGCCGTAACGGGCGTCGCCCTGCACGGCACCCGGTGCGAGCATGACGGCCGCATTGACGTTCTGCGCGATCGGCAGTTTCTGCAGCTGTTCGGCAGTAACGACCGTGCGCGAATCGACCGATGACACGTCGATCGCCGGCAGCGCGTTGGCGATGACCTGCACGCCTTCGAGATTCTGCGCCGCGGTGGTGCTGGCGGTCGATGCGAAGCTCACATCGGTACCGATACCTACGTTGACCTGCACGTCGTCGCGGGTTTGCACCGCCTGGCCATCCTTCTGCAGGGTGACCTTGTAGCGACCCACCGGCAGCGCCGATGCGCGGTACCTGCCGTCCGCCGCGACCGTGATGTCGCGTGCCTGACCGGTGTCCACGCTTTCCACATGGACCGTATTGCCCAAAGCCGGATCGGCGCGTCCGAAGATCACGCCGGAGGCATTGGACTGGGCGAAGACCGCGGCGCTACCGAGCGAGGCGGTAAGGGCGGCAGCAAGAACCGTTCGCCGCACGACACGGCGATGAAGCGTGTTATCGAAACGCATGGCAAAGCACTCCCCAGACCTGAAAAAGACCCTGCTGCGCAATGGGTCAGAAAGGTATTCACCGGCGCAGCCGGTGTGAGAGCGCAAATGCGCGGGGTACCGCCATGGACAAGGAGCGAACAGGGGTCCCACCCCCAGGTCGCCGGCGAATCATCGACGAAGCGTTCCCCCGCTTCGTCATGGCCCTCGCCTGACTGTCCACGCCCGGTATTCCGAGCCCGAACCGCTTCCGGCCTTGGTTTCTTCACGCATCCGCAAGAATGCGTGAAAAAAACGCAAGGTTTTGCGTCCTCCGAAGCCGGACGCTAAGCGAAGGATTACGCGAAGTCAACGTTTTCTTAGCAAATGCCCGGACCCGGATCGCATGAACATGCGACGTTCTCGGTCGTCGGCGCAGCCCTAAGTTGCTGAAAAAGGGAAAAAAAAGACCGCCGGAAACCCGGCGGTCAGAAGTTCTGGAGAGTCGCGGGTCCGACCACGGAAATGGTCGGACCCGACTAGTTCTAGTTATGCAATGACTTCGCCCGATCAGAAGTCGTACGTGACACCGAAACGGGCGTAACGCGGCGTCGTCTGATAGAGCGGCAGCTTGTAGCTGGGGTTGGTCGCTTCGGCCGAGCCGTAGATCGGATACGACTGGGTCGTTTCGCGGTCGTTGAACAGGTTGAAAATCGAGACGTTGAAGGCAAGCTTGTGATCGGCGAAGCCCGGCCGGTATTCGGCATTGACGGTAACGATCTTCTGCCACGGATTGTGGCCTGCATCACCCGGGCGTGACGGCGTGCCGTCGCAGAAGTGATAGTAGGTTCCGTAACCCAGGCCCGGGTTGTTCTGCAGCGGCACCGTACAGGCCCAGGCAGCTGCGCGGCGCGCCCGAAACGATCTGGATGTTGGCCGAGAACATCCATTCCGCGGTCAGCTGGTACGAGCCGAACATCTTCAGCTGATGCTTGCGGCTGTTGGCCAGTTCGCCGTTGGAATAGTCCATCAGCTGGCGCGTAGTCCCAGTCGACCGTCGCCGACACGTCAGCGGACGTGCGACACGGTATGCGGGGAATCCTCGAACACGGTGTCGGTCGTCAGCGGCTGGCGATCGTTCAGCACGTTGAAGATGCTGAAGTTGAATGCAAGCTTGTGGTCCGCGAACGCGGGCGAATAGGTCACGCCCAGGTCGAGGTTCTTGGTCCACGGCTGACGACCGGCATCGCCCGGCGCCGAGGCCTTGCCCGCGCAGGAGTGATAGTACGAGCCGTACGATGCCGGATCATCCTCGTCCGTACCGTAATAACCCAGGCAGGTCTTGGGTGCGCCGGAGTTGATCCGGACCGCGCCAGAAACCATCCATTCCGGCGTGAACTGATAGCTGCCGTAAGCCTTGATCTGGTGCGTGCGATCGTTGGAGAGCACGCCGTTGCTGTTTTCCATCAGCGCGGCGAAGTCCCAGTCGACCGTCTCGCTCCTGGCTGATATCGGAACGGACCTGGCCTTCGCTATTGCCGTAGCTGCGCGAATAGACGTAGTCGATCTTGGCCCACCACTTGCCGTCGAACGAATGCTCGAGATAGGTCTCGAGCGAATAATAACTTACGCTTGGTGCCAGCCGGGAAACCGAAGTCCTTGTTGGACATCGTCAACGTTGTAGTAACCGCCGTTGAGAGTTCGGAATCACGAAGATGTTGGTGCGGCCCGGATTGAACAGATAGCTGCCCTGGATAGCGCCGATAGTGTCCGGATCGATACCCGTGGCAATCATTCTTGTTGACGGATCGCATCGGAATCGCCGACGTCATCGATCGTGCTGCGCAGCTTGCGAACCGTGCCCTTCACGCCGTAAACCCAGTCATCGTTCAGCTTCTTGTCGAAGCCGAGGATGTACTTCATCCTGGTATTCGGACTGCAGGTTCTTCGACGCTGCCGTCTTCGGGTCGCGCGGAATGCCGTACTCACGGTTGACCGAAAGCGGGCCGCCCGTGCTGGTCGCGATCGGGGTCAGGCCTTGCGGAATACCCTGGGCGTCGATGCCCGAATAGGTGAAGTACTCACGGTGTACAGCGATGCACCGGCCGAACGCAGCGCCACGCTGGCCGGCATCGCGAGGAAGTAGCGACCCGCATTGCCATAGACCTTGAAGCTGGAGTCACCGTTGACGTCCCAGGTGAAGCCGATGCGCGGCGCCCACTGCGGCTTGGTCAGGCGCAGGAACGGGATACCGGCCTGGTTGATAGTTGGTGAACTGGTCGTTGCGAAGACCGATCTTCAGCAGCCACTGGTCGTTGACCTGCCAGGTGTCCTCGATGTACTGCGCGCGCTGCGTCGTACGAACCGAGGCGGATTGCGTGTTGATGTACTTGGCGACGTAGTAGCCATCCTGGCCATTGGGGTAATTGGCCGTCGCATCGACGAACGGATTGGCACCCGGGCTGCCGATGATCGGGCGTGTTGGGTGCGCCGAATTCGTCATATTCCCAGGCGTAACCCGGACCGGTGGTGGACGAACCATCGTTGAAGTCGCCGACCTTCCTGGTTGTCGATACCCGCGGCGATCTGATGGTCGCCGATACGGTAGACAAGATCGATTCGAAGGATTCGTATTGGTCGAGGTATGCGCCGGATCGTAGCGCGAGGTCAGGGCCTGGCTGTTGCGAGATCGGCGAACCTCCATTGATGGCCGGATTCTGGTTGGTCCGGCGTGATGATGTGCGGCGTGGTCGGATCGGCACCCGGCGATCTCGGTGTAGTACGTACCCTTCATCTTGCCGTACAGGGCCGTCAAGGTCAGATCATCCGTGATGTAGCTGGTGAACTTGCCCGTGTAGAGATCGGCACCATTCTTGGTCGACGTGTCGTAGCTGCTGAAGCCGCCGTCGTCTTGCCGTGTCGTAGTCGTAGTCGTACAGCGCTGCCGAATACGACGGCTTCGCGACGCCGCCGTGATTTCGAGGATGTTGCTGTCGGTGATGTTCCAGTCGAGCTTGCCGTACCACTTCGGATTGTCGTAGCGGTAGTCGGTCTTGAACGGAGCGCTCACCGAGCCGGTGCTGTTGCCTTCGCGACGCTCGCCTTCGACCGCGGCGAAGATGAACAACTTGTCCTTGATCAGCGGGCCGCCGACGTAGGCGTCCTCGGTCAGATCCACCCATGCCTTGTCGCCGGAATTCTTGTTGTTGATCTTGCCGGCGTCGTCGACCCGCGAGCGTAGTTGAAGTCGACTCCGGATCTTCCTTGGCGAACTTCGGCTCCCACAGCACCTGGCCACCGAAATGCCAGTCGTTGGTACCGCGCTTGCCGACCTGGCTGATGACGCCACCCGAGGAACGACCGTAGTGCCGCGCCGTAACCGCCGGCGAGGACTTCCTGCTGGTCGATCGCGCCATACGGCAGCGAGATACCGCCGAAACCGCTGAGCGGATCGGTCGTGTTGAAACCGTTGATGTAATAGGCATTCTCGGTCACGGCCGCACCGTTGATCGAGACCAGGGCGTTGCCGGTCGGGCCGGTGAAGAAGCCGCTACCGGCGACCGCGCCCGGCGCGAGCAAGGCAATGCCTTCGGCCGTGCGGGCGAGCGGCAGCCTGGCCAGTTCCTGCGAGGTGATGACGGTGCGCGAGTCGACCGAACTGACGTCGATCGCGGGCAGCGCATTCGCGGTGACCGAGACGCCTTCCAGGCTCTGCGCTTCGCCGGAGGCAGCGGCGGCGGCCGTGAACGAGACTTCCGTACCGGCGCCGACGCGCAGGGTGACGTTGTCGCGGGTGTCGACGACCTTGCCGTCGCGCTCAAGCTTGACCGTGTACGTACCGGTCGGCAGCGAATTGAGCGAGTAGCGGCCCGATGCGTCTACCGGGATCTGGCGATTGAAGCCCGATTCGTTGGTGACGGTGATGGTTTCACCGGCGGCGGCCGGTGCCTGGCCGAAGATGGCGCCGGTGGTCGACTGCGCGAACGACGCGCCGGTGAAGCCGAGGCCAATCGCCAGCGCAGCGGCCAGCGTCGAACGCCGCAGGCCGAAGCTGCGGTTCGTGTTGGTGGTACCCATTTGAAGATCTCCCCAGATCAGCCCAAATGATGGGCAAAATAAAAACAACACCGTCTGGCAATGACCAGATGGTGGGTCTCGTGTAAAGACAATGGGACTGAAGAACCCGCCTGTCCCGCTGGGACAGGCCCCCCTGCAGACTTCATTTCTAGACACATTCCGTTGCTGGTCCCGGATCCTTCAGTCATCGAAGGAAAACAGGGAGTCATCGCAAGAACTGACGCAGACCATAAATGTCTGCGCAACAAATTGTCAACAATATTTTAATGACGGGGTTTCGTGATCCGTATCGCATTTTCTTGCGGTACGTGAATCAACAAATCGCCACTTGCGCAGTCGCGCTTAAAAAAAGGCCCCCGGGGTCGAAGCCGGAGGCCAGATCTGGGGAGTCCCAGCACCGTCGGGGCGCGAACGCCCCGCGGTCTTTTATTGTTTTTACAGCGAGAAGTCGTAGATCGCCGAGAGACGGAAGGCGCGCGGATCGGAGTAGGAAATCGTCCGTCCGTAGGCCGGCGAAACGCCCGGTGTTGTCTGCTCGACGGTGTTGCCGCCGTGGTACTGCACACCCTTGTTCTGGATGACCTGCTTGTTCAACACATTGAAGATGTCCATCTTCAACTGCAGGCCTTCGGCCCAGCGCGGGCTATAACCGACGGACAGGTCCAGCCTGTATTCCCACGGCAGACGACCGAAGGTGCCGCGAGGACGCACGGCGTCCTGGTCGACGCAATGGAAGTACGAGTCGAGGTAGCCGACCGGATCATCCATCTGAGGGCCGATGTAGCTCAGGCATTGTTCCGGACGACCCGAGCGAATCAGCGCATTGGCGCCGACCAGCCATTCCGGCGTGATCTGCATGTAGCCGTAAGCCTTGATCACATGCTTGCGATCGTTCGGCAGCAAGCCGTTCGCGCCTTCCATCAAGGTGCGGTCATCCCACGCCTGACTCTGCGAGACGTCCAGCTGGCCGAGGTCGGACAGCAGCTGACCTTCGGTATTGCCGTAGTTCTTCGAGTAGGTGTAATCGATGCGCCCGAAGTACTTGCCGTCGAAGGGCCACTCAATGTGAGTGTCGACCGCGTAGTAGTTTCGCTTGAGCTTGTAGAAGGTCAGGTCGTCGTTCGAGAACTTGGTCTCGGTATACGTGCCATCGCCGTTGTCGGAGAGGAATGTATTCTCACGACCCGGGTTGTACAGGAAGCAGCTGCCTTCGAGAACGGTCGCGCAAGTGTCGTCCACCGCACTACGCAGGTTGCGGTAGGTCAGGCGAACACCAAAGTTAAGGCGCTCGAAGATCTGCTTGTCCATGCCAAGCACATACTCATCCTGGAAATGGGACTGGATATCCTTCGCCGCGACGGTCTTCGGATCCGGCGCATCGCCGTATTCGCAGTTCGCCGAGAAATACGGGAAGCGATTGACGCCTTTACAGACCTGCGGGTTGGCCGGATCGGCCAGCGAGGTTAGGCCGGTCGGTATGCCGTTGGCGTCGATGCCAGTGAAAGTGTAGTAGGTCGAATAGATCGACGAACCCGCGGCACCGCGCAGGGCGACGTTGTTGGGCAAGGCAAGATGGTAGCGGCCAGCGTTCGCATAGACCTTGAAGGTCGAATCACCAAACACGTCCCAGCTCACGCCCAGGCGCGGTGCCAGCTGGTTACGCTGCCGCACATAGACTTCGCCGGCGGCGTTGAAGTTCTTGAACTGCTCGTTACGCAAGCCGAGCGAAGCCAGCCAGCGATCGGAAATCTGCCAGCGATCTTCGAGGTATTGCGCTTCCTGCTCGACGCGGAAGGTGCCGCCGACCTGCTGATAGGATTGCTGCACGTATTCCTGGGCGCCAATAGGCACGAAGGCTGCGTTGTTGCCTGGACGCGAGTTGGGATTGGCAGTTTCGCGGTAGGTCCAGCGATAGCCGATGCCGGAGAAACCAGCGCCGCTACGCGATTCGAGGTTCTGCACATCGTAACCGGCACGCAGGCTGTGGTCGCCGAGCACGTATTGGAAATCCAGACGCCAGCCGTCGCTCTTGTTGTAGGCACCGGGGTCCTGAATCGTGGTGACCAGGTTCAGAGGATTGCTGACGCGGCAGGGAGCGGTCGCGCCTGGCGGACAGGTCATCGTGTACGGAACAGTCACGCCACCGGTAGCCGGGGCGCCGGTGCGCCCGTCAGTGACGAACGGCTGGCTGGGATCGTAGCCAAGGCCGGCGACCGGAACCTGGTAGACCTTCAAGTCCTGCTTGCCGTACAGAGCGGTGACCGTGAAATCGTCGGTGATATAGCCGGTGTACTTGCCGATGTAGGTCTCGCCGCCGTTCTTGATACGGGTGCCGCTGTTTGCCGTGCCGCCACGCTGGACGTCTTCATAGTCGAAGGCGTAGTTGGTCAGGTCCTGCGTCTGCTTGTCCGAGATCCCGGTGAGCTCAACGATGTGGCTGTCGCTGATGTTCCAGTCGATCTTGGCTAGCCAGCGAGGCGTCTTGATCGACTGGTTCTGCCAGCGCGACGCCGGTGCGATCAGTTCGGTGCCGTTGACGACACCCTCCTGCTTGGCCGCTTCACCGGTCAGGTAGAAGAACAGCTTGTCCTTGATCAGCGGGCCGCTGACGTAGGCGGTTTCCGCCATGCGCCAGCGCGTGCTTTCATTGCGGTACTGGAACAGACGGCCACCCTGCGAGCTGCCATTGTTCGGATAGTAGATATTGCGCGGCGATGCCTGCAGCGCCTCCGGCTCCCAATAGGCCGCGATACCCGCTTTCCACTCGTTCGAGCCGCGCTTGGTGATGATGTTGATCACACCGCCGGTGGCGCGACCGAATTCGGCGCCGTAACCACCCGTGAGCACCTGCTCCTGGTCGATCGAGTTGAACGGCAATTCGGAGAAACCGATATTCGTCAACGGATTGGTGACCGCGTAGCCGTTGATGTAGATCGCATTCTCGGATGCCGCCGAGCCGCCGAAACTGAGCGCCTGCACGCCGTAACGCGAATCACCGGCGACTACGCCCGGTGCAAGCAACGCGGCCGCAGTGACGTTGCGTGCAACAGGAACCTTGGCCAGCTGCTCGGACGTAAAAACCGTGCGCGAGTCGACCGAGGAAACGTCGATGGCGGGCAACGACGAGGCGATGACCGACACGCCCTCGAGGTTCTGCACATTGGACGCGCCCGCGCCGCCGAAGGACACTTCGCGGCCGCCGCCGATAGCGATATCGACGTTATCCTGGCTGCTGACGACCTCACCATCACGCTTGAGGGTGACCTTGTAGGTCCCCACTGGCAATGACGACAGGCGATAACGTCCGTTGCTGTCCACCGGGACTTCGCGGGCGAAGCCGGTGCCGCTGTTCTCCACCAGCACGGTGGTGCCAGCGGTCGCTGTACCGGTCTGGCCAAAAATCGAGCCAGAGGCGTTGGACTGCGCCATGGCGACACCGCTGGCCAGGCTCATGCCCAGCGCAGCCGCAAGCGCGGTGCGGCGGAGTTGCCGCCGGCCGAAATTCAAAGCATTCATCGAAACTTTCTCCCCAAAAAGTCGCCTCATGACGAGGCTTTCGTAAAATATTGCGATACGGAAGCGCGACTCATCGCCGCCTTGCCGGAAGACGCTCAGGAAGGTGATTGGCCCCTTATGCACACCACAGCCCGTTTCCGTGGTGTATGCCGCTCGTTTTACCCCCTGCCGGAAGTCAGGGGTACCTGACACCGTGCTGCACATATATCGCAGTATTTTGCGAAATACAACGTTTTCGTAACGTCCACATGAAATTACCTTCATGTTTTCTTACGAACCTTGTGGCGGTCAACCAGTCAGAGCACTGTGCGTTCCATGGCTTCTGGCAGATAGTTGTCGCGGCCGGATTGATACACAATTACATCGCGACCCCCTCCCCCGTAATTAAAATATAAGCTGCACAAACACTTATGATCGAGCAGACAATAAATCGCGAAACGGCCTCCGTCGGTGGACATGCCGCCCACGCAGCCGCCGACCCGATCGACGGTTCGAAGAATTTTGCGGACCGGATCAAGGCCATCATCAAAGCCACCGGCAGCGTCAGCGATATCGCACGACGATGCGGTTTTTCCGAAGGCGTGGTGCGCAGCTGGCGCGATGGCCATACCGACCCCTCGCGCGGCCGTTGCGTAACCATGGCGCGCACGCTGGGCATCTCGCTGTTGTGGCTGGCGGCAGGCGAAGGCCCGATGCGCCTGGATGCCGATAACGACTACGCCTCGATGGGTCGGGAATCGACCAGCGAGCGAAGCGATCATCGCAGTCGCCAAAACGGCTCGGTGATGACGATGGCCGACGACATGGATGCCGCAGTGAACGCCGATCAGCTTTCTTCAGCACTGAAACTGCTGCAGTCGAACATGGAACTGGCCGGCGGCAAGCTGTCGTTGCCGGAAGACAGCGACCTGCTCGCCGAGCTTTACGACATCCTCGGGCACTCCAATGCGCCCGGCTATGCCGATATGGTGGTGACCTTCCACCAGAAGCTCGCCGACCGCGTCAAGCTCAACAGTCGTAGCGCCGCACTGGCCTGATCCAGAGACGGGAACGGGGAACGGGGAACAGCAGGACTACGCAGTTCCCACTGTTCCGCGTTCCCGGTAACTCAGAGCCTCGCGATATCCGCGATGCCCGAGAACGCCGTCTTCAACTGGCCCAGCAGGGCCAGCCGGTTGGCGCGCACGACCGGGTTCTCCGCATTGACCAGCACTTCGTCGAAGAAGCGGTCCACCGGCGCCTGCAGGCTTGCCAGCCTCTCCAGCGCACCGGCGTAGTCTCCCGACCTCACCATCCCATCGGAATCGCGCCTGGCATCGGCCAGGGCCGCGGCGAGGTCGCGCTCGGCGTCGACTTCGAAATGGGCCGGGTCGATCGTCGATGACGGCGCCTTGCCGTCCGCTTCCTCCTGCTTGCGCAGGATATTGGCCACGCGCTTGTTCGCTGCCGCCAGGCTGGCCGCTTCCGGTCGATGGGCGAAGCCGCCGACCGCACGCAGGCGCCGGTCGAAATCGGGCAAGGTGTCGGGCGACACCGCGAGCACGGCCTCGAACTGGTCGGCGCTGAAGCCCTGGTCGGCGTAATAGCCGCGCAGGCGATCGACCACGAACGCGTACAGCTCATCGCCCAAGGCTCTACGGCGTGCACCGGCATCCAGCGCGGGCGCCTTGCCATCCTTGCCCGGCCTCAGGCCGGCGGCCAGCGCCGCCTCGGGGAGCAGGTCCAGCGCTTCGGCGAAGGCCGCACGCAGGTCGATGTCCAGCGAGCCTTCGATAAGTGTCCGGGCCAGTCCAAGCGCGGCACGGCGCAGGGCGAACGGGTCCTTGTTGCCGCTCGGCTTCTGGCCGACGGCGAAGATGCCGGCCAGGGTATCCAGGCGTTCGGCCACGGCGAGCACCTGGCCGACCTTGCCGGCGGCGATGGCGTCGCCGCCGAAACGCGGCTGGTAGAACGCATCCAGGGCATCGGCGACCGCGGCCGGTTCGCCATGGCGGCTCGCGTAGTAGCGGCCCATGACGCCCTGCAGTTCGGGAAACTCGCCGACCATGCGGGTCAGCAGGTCACATTTGCTGAGGGCGGCCGCCTGCGTGGCCTGGCCGGCATCGACCCCGACCCGGTTGGCGATGACGCGCGCCAGTTCCGCCACGCGCACGCTCTTGTCCCAGACACTGCCCAGCGCCTGCTGGTAGGTCACGCTTTTCAGTGCTTCCTGATAGCTGGCCAGCGGTGTTTTCAGGTCCTCGTCCCAGAAGAACTTCGCATCGGCGAAACGCGGACGGATGACGCGCTCGTAGCCCTTGCGGATTTCGGCCGGGTCTTTGCTCTCGATATTGGCGACACCGATGAAGTGCTCGGTGAGCTTGCCGTCGGCGAACAAGGGTACGAATTTCTGATTGGTCTCCATGGTGGTGACCAGGGCCTCGGACGGCACCTCCAGGAATTCCCGCTCGAAGGTGCAGGCGATCGCTACCGGCCATTCGGTGAGGTTGGCGATCTCGCCGAGCAAGGCATCGGGCAGGCTGGGCGTGCCACCGGTGGCGACCCGCGCGACTTCGTCACGCACGCGCTGGCGACGCTCGTCCGGATCGGCCAGCACCTTGGCGCCGCGCAGCGCGTCGAGCCAACTGTCGGCATCGGCAACATGCACCGCCTGCGGATGATGGAAACGGTGGCCACTGGAGAGGCGGCCGCTACGCAGGCCGAAGAGTTCGGCATCGACGATTTCCGACCCGTGCAGCATCAACAGGCGATGGACAGGGCGCACGAAGCTTTCCTCGCGATTGCCCCAGCGCATGGCCTTGGGTATCGGCAAGGCCTTCACCGCTTCGGCGAGGATTTCCGGCAACAAGGCGGCAGTCGACTGGCCCGGTTTTACCGCGCGGTAGACGAACCATGAGCCCTTGTCGGTCTCGAGTTTTTCCAGATCCTCGACGCCGACGCCACAGGATTGCGCGAAGCCAACCAGGGCCTTGCTCGGCAGGCCTTCGGCATCGACGCCGGCGCTCAGTGCCGGGCCGCGACGTTCGACCGACTGCGCCGGCTGGGCGGCGGCGACATGGGCCAGATGGACCGCCAGACGGCGCGGCGAGGCATACGCCTTCGCGCTGGCGAGGTCCGCGGCGATGCCGCGCTTCTCGATACCCTCGACGATGCCACGCGCGAAAGCGGCCGCGAGTTCGTCCAGCGCCTTGGGCGGCAGTTCCTCGGTACCGATCTCGATCAGCAGTGCCTTGGTGGTCTCAGCCATGAGCGGCCTCCTTTTGCTTCAGGCCCGGGAAGCCGAGTTTTTCGCGTTGCGCCACGTAGGCTTCGGCGACACTGCGTGCCAGTGTGCGCACGCGCAGGATGTAGCGCTGGCGTTCGGTCACGCTGATCGCGCGGCGTGCATCGAGCAGGTTGAATGCGTGGCTGGCCTTGCAGACCTGCTCGTATGCGGGCAGCGGCAGGCCGACACCGATCAGTTTGGCCGCCTCCGCTTCGCAGACATCGAACCAGTGCAGCAGCTCGGGCACGTTGGCGTATTCGAAGTTGTAGGTGCTCTGTTCCACTTCGTTCTGGTGGAACACGTCGCCGTAGGTCACCACGCCGTGCGGGGCCCTGGTCCAGACGATGTCGTAGATGCTGTCGACGTTCTGCAGGTACATCACCAGGCGTTCGAGGCCGTAGGTGATTTCACCGGTGACCGGCCGGCATTCCAGACCACCGGCCTGCTGGAAATAGGTGAACTGGGTAACCTCCATGCCGTTCAGCCAGACTTCCCAGCCCAGGCCCCAGGCGCCGAGGGTCGGCGATTCCCAGTTGTCCTCGACGAAACGCAGGTCGTGGACCAGCGGGTCGATGCCCAGCGCCTTCAGCGAGCCGATATAGCGCTCGAGGATGTCGTCCGGGTTCGGCTTCAGCACCACCTGGTACTGGTAGTAATGCTGCAGGCGGTTGGGATTGTCGCCATAACGGCCGTCGGTTGGCCGCCGGCAGGGCTGGACATAGGCCGCCGCCCAGGGCTCCGGACCCAGCGAACGCAGGAAGGTCGCCGGGTGGAAGGTACCGGCCCCGACCTCGGTATCGAGCGGCTGCAGGAGCACGCAGCCCTGGTCCGCCCAATAGCGGTTCAGGGTCAGGATCACATCTTGGAAGGTTGGCGCGGCCATGGTCTGCACGATGCCTGGAGAAAGCGGGCTAGTATAACGATCAATAGATAGACCATCGGATACGGGGCTTAAGGGGTTATGGCCGCCAACGCACAGATCACCAGCTTGCTCGGCCGTCGTGGGCGGCTCGAACTGGACGAGATCCTCGCCGCCCTGGTGGTGGACGGAATCGTGCTCGGCGAGGACGCCAAAAACGTCCGCATGGGCGCACGCAGCGGCCGCAGCGCGGTCGAGCTGCACCCGCTGGTGGTTATCGGCAATGCCAAGCTGGAGAACCGCCGCGAACCGGGCCGGCCGATCAGCGTGGAGTTCCTCACCGAATGGCTGGCCGGCAAGGCCAGCCTGCCGTATCTGAAGATCGACCCGATGAAGATCAACGTGGCGGCGGTCACCCAGGTGGTCAGCCACGCCTACGCCCAGCGCCATCGCATCCTGCCGGTGTCGATCGATCCGACCGGCAAGGTCACCTTTGCCAGCGCCGAGCCCTTCGATGCCAGCTGGGCGGCCGACCTGGCACAGATGCTGCGCCGGGAAATCGCCCGCGTCGTCTCCAGCCCGATCGACATCAACCGCTACCTGCTCGAGTTCTACGGCGTGCAGCGATCGATCCAGATGGCCCAGGATGCCAAGGGCCAGGACAGTTCCAAGCTGCTCAACTTCGAACAGCTGCTGGAACTCGGCAAAGGCGGCGAGCTAGGCGCGGACGATCGCCATGTCGTGCATATCGTCGACTGGTTGTTGCAGTACGCCTTCGAGCAGCGCGCATCGGATATCCACCTCGAGCCGCGCCGCGATGCCGGGCAGATGCGTTTTCGCATCGACGGCGTGATGCAGAAGGTCTTCGAGCTGCCGCCGCCGGTGATGACCGCGGTGACCTCGCGTATCAAGATCCTCGCGCGCATGGACGTCGCCGAGAAGCGTCGTCCGCAGGACGGTCGCATCAAGACCCGCTCGGTATCCGGCCGCGAAGTCGAACTGCGTATCTCGACGATGCCGACCGCCTTCGGCGAGAAGGTCGTGATGCGTATCTTCGACCCGGACATCGTGGTCAAGCAGTTTTCCCAGCTGGGCTTTTCCGCCGTGGAGGACGAAGCCTGGCGTGCGATGGTCGAACGGCCGCACGGCATCGTCCTGGTCACCGGCCCGACCGGTTCGGGCAAGACCACGACCCTGTATTCCACGCTCAAGCACCTGGCCCGCCCGGAACTGAACGTGTGCACGGTCGAGGACCCGATCGAAATG
The DNA here is from genome assembly GCA_963847335.1 of uncultured Gammaproteobacteria bacterium. GTDB lineage: Bacteria > Pseudomonadota > Gammaproteobacteria > Xanthomonadales > Rhodanobacteraceae > Luteibacter. The sequence goes on along the minus strand of CAWJZF010000006.1, from coordinate 57,492 downwards.
GTCTCGCCCGAATTCAACCAGATGCAGGTGCAAGCCTCGATCGACCTGGACTTCGCCGCAGGCGTGCGCACCCTGCTGCGCCAGGATCCGGACATCATCATGATCGGCGAAATCCGCGACCTGGAAACCGCTCAGATGGCGATCCAGGCCTCGCTGACCGGTCATCTGGTGCTCTCGACCCTGCACACCAACGATTCGCCGAGCGCGGTCACCCGCCTGCTCGATCTTGGCGTGCCGCATTACCTGATCCAGTCCACGCTGACCGGCGTCGTCGCCCAGCGCCTGGTCCGCACCCTGTGCCCGCATTGCAAGGTCGAGGCCGAACAGGACCCGATCGAATGGCAGGTGCTGACGCATGGCTGGGACATTCCCGTGCCCGGGCGCGTGTTCCGCCAGGTCGGTTGCCTGGAGTGCCGTCAGACCGGATTCATGGGCCGTACTGGTATTTATGAAATGATGCGCCTGTCGCCGCGCCTGCGCGCGATGATCAGCGCACAACTGGACCTCGGTGGCTTCGGCACCGCCGCCACCCAGGAAGGCCTGAAGCCGTTACGCATTTCCGCCGCGCTGCAGGTAGCCGCCGGCGTGACCACGGTCAAGGAAGTGCTTACAGTATTGCCACCCATCGATATCGAAGACGCCCCGTAACCATGCACCGCCCGCAACGGCACAAGCCTCTCCTGATCATCCGCACCGGCCGCGCGCCGGACGTCATCACCTCACGGCACGGGGATTTCCCGCGCTGGTTCCGCCTCGGCCTGCGCGTGCGCGACCCGGCGATCCGCATCGTCGATGTCGAACACGGCGAAGCGCTGCCGCCACCGGCCGAGGTCGCCGGCGCGGTGATTACCGGCTCCGCATCGATGGTTACCGAACGGCTGGCGTGGAGCGAACGCACGGCGGGCTGGATTCGCGACGCCATGGATATGGACCTGCCGCTGATCGGCGTCTGCTACGGCCACCAGTTGATGTCGCATGCGCTCGGCGGCCGTGTCGATTACCTGCCTGGTGGCCGCGAGATGGGCACGATGACCCTGCGCACGCTGGCGCCGGCCGCGGACGACGCACTGGCGCGTCACCTGCCCGCCAGTTTCACCGCGCACACCACGCACGAGCAAAGCGTGTTGGAAGTGCCGCGCGAGGCGACCGTGCTGGCCAGCTCCGCGCGCGATCCGCATCATCTGCTGCGCTATGGTCGCCGCGCGATCAGCACGCAGTTCCACCCGGAATTCAGCGCCGAAATCATGCGCGGTTATATCCGCCGCAAGCACGAGGTGCTGCATGGCGAAGGGCAGCAACCGGATCGTCTGTTGGCCGAAGTCGCACCGACGCCGGCGGCAACCATGCTGCTGCGTCGCTTCGTCAGTGGTTACGTCGAGCAACAGGACGCCGCGGCAGCCTGATCGGCGGGGCTCGATCAATTCCGCAGCCTGCGAGCGATCGCGCCGCGCGAGACCAGCGCGAAGACGATCCCGAACAGGAATCCGCCGATGTGGGTCCACCACACCACGGCACCGTAGCTGGCGCCGGCGTAGCTGAAAAGCAGTTGCACCAGGTACCAGATGCCGATCAGCAGATAGGCCGGGACCCTGACGAATTCCAGGTAAAGCCCGAGTGGCAGGACCAGGCCAAGGCGTGCGCGCGGGAACAGGGTGACGTAGGTACCGACCACCGCCGACACCGCGCCGCTGCAACCGATGATCGAGGCACGCACACCGGTCAGCGAGATCGCGCCGATCAGGTTGGCGACAATGCCGCCGACCAGGAACAGGAACAGGAAACGCGGCGAACCCAGGCTGCGTTCGGCCGGCAGGCCGAAAATCACCAGGAACAACAGGTTGCTCATCAGATGCAGCCAGCCGCCATGGACGAACAGCGCGGTGAACAGACGTAGCAGGGCGGGGTCGCTCAACTGCCGCCATATCGGCAGCCCCTCGCTGAAGAGATTCGCCGGCACGGTGCCCCATTTCAGCAACGAGGCCAGGCGCTGCGGCGGCGGGCTCAAGGCCAGCGCCACGAAGCAGACGACACAGATCACCACCAGCAGCAGGGTGGCCCAGCACAGTCGCGAACGGCGTCGCGTATCGACCTGGACGAACAGGCTCATGGCACGTTTCGCGCCAGATGCGGACCATCGGCCTCGCGCGCCGACAGCGCGAACATCGTTTCCGGCCCGACCACACCGTCGTCGGCGATACCGAAATAGGCCTGCAGTTTCTTCACCCGGTCTTCCACTGTGCGATCGAAGACATTCGCGCCGGCCTGCTCGCGCGAGGAGCCCGTCGATGGCAGGCGCTGGCGGATCCAGAGCACGCCCTCACCCTGGTCGCCGCGATGCAATTGCGATGGCAGGGCCGGATCGACGCGGAAAACCCCGTAAAAACGCCCTTTCCACACCTCGGCGAAGGCATCGCGCGACAGTTCGACATAGCTGCCGCCGACATAGAGCCGCACATTTTTATCGCCGGCGCCGACCAGCAGGACCTGCTGGTGGTTCGCGCCGTCCTCGAGCTCGAGGACGATCGGACGATCGAAACGGCGCAGCTGGTCCAGCGTCCCGTGACCACTGACGCAGTTGAATCCGGGAAAGACCACCGCATCGCAGTTCATCGCGTCGGCGACGGTGACATCCCTGGAACCGACCTGCCAGCGAGCCAGCAGCTCACCCCAGACCCGCAGCCTGGCCACCGAGGTTTCCGGCATCGCCGCGCGCATCTTTTGCAGGGCCAGTTCCGGCGCCACGCTGGCCAGGTTGGTCGGCAGCGCGGGGCTGCGACCGGAGCGGAAGTAGCTCCAGCCGCCGATCAGCAAGAGCAGGAGCAGGACGCCGGCGGCGCCGTACAGCGGAAAGCGATATCGGCGAAGCCAGTACCCGACGTAATTCGGCAGCACATCGCGGGCCGCGCGGGCCACGGTGCGCTCGCCGACCGAAGCCTCGTCATGCGCGGCACCTCGTTCCAGCGCGCGATGGGCGATCGCATTGAGGCGACCGGGGTAGCCCTCGCCATAGTCGCGCAAGGCCTGCAGTCCCAGCCGGCTGAATGGCATCCGGGTCATCCCGGCCACGTGCATCCGGTGGCGGAGGTAGCGCTCGCTGTCATCGACCGACAGCGGCGACAAGGGTAGTCGGGTAACGGCGCGTTGGCCGAGGGCGAAGGCGGGTCCGTTTTGCAAAGCCTCGCGCAGGGCCGGCCGCCCCACCAGCAGGAGATGCAGCGACGGCGCAGCGGCTTCCATAAGCCGGTCCAGCGCCGCATAGGCCACATCGCCCAGATGCTCGGCATCGTCGACGATCAGCAGGCTGCGCTGCCCCTGCGCCTCGGATTTCGTTGCCGCGGCGGCGAGGCCATGAATAAGGCGCTCCTGGTCCGCGGGCTCGCTGGACAAGGGCAAGGGCACACCCATGGCCATATAGATCGAAAGCAACCAGTCGGAGGCATCGCGTAGCTGGCCGGAGGCCTCGACCCGACCGACACGGACGGATTGTGCGGTCAGGCGCTCGGTCAGTAGGCGGGCCAGCTCGGTCTTGCCGACCCCGGCTTCCCCGGTCAGCACCATCAAGGCCGCCTGCCCGACCAGGGTCGTATGTTCCAGATGCACGAGTGCTTCGCGTCCTTGCGCGAACAGACAGGCAAACCGCGAGTCGGCATCCTCCTCGAACGGCAGCTCGCGGAATCCGTAGATGTGCAGGTACATGCGGCTACTTTAGCCGATCGGCCGGGACCACAGGGCGGCCGGGGAGACGCACGGGCATGCGGGCTTTTTTGCTCGTCATGCCGGTCTCGGCTGGTACTTCCTGATGGCGTCATGCCTCGGCACCGTCATGCCCCCACGGCCGGACGCCGGGAGCGAAGCGACCAAGGATGATGTTGCGATCCGACAACGGCGAACGGTTGCAGGGGTTACCCGGTCGCACAATAGCCCTCATCGTCATCCCAGCGCAGGCTGGACGCCGGGAGCGAAGCGACCAAGAACAGCGAAGCTGGCCCGAAGGGTGAGCGCCGCAGGCGCGAATCATCCAGTGGCCTCGGTCCGCGTGCAAGAGCCGGCGTCCGAGCGCTGTCGCCTCAATGCACCATGACGCCACTGGATCCCGGCCTGCGCCGGGATGACGATGAGGGAGGGTGTTTGTTTCGGCGAAAATCGGACAAAGAAAAAACCCGCCTTCGATTGTCGAAGCGGGTTTCCGGATAAAGCCCCTGGCGGTGACCTGTTGCGGGTCGTCTACGACGTAGCAAAAGCAAAGAAAAAACCCGCCACGATTGATCGTAGCGGGTTTTTAGGATAAAGCCCCTGGCGGTGACCTACTCTTGCATGGCTTGAGCCACACTACCATCGGCGCATGCGCGTTTCACTTCTGAGTTCGGGATGGGATCAGGTGGTACCACGCCGCTATGGCCGCCAGGGAAGGGGTGGGAGCAGCGCTCTTGAGCGCCGGCTCCACATGGGGTGTAAACGAGTGACAAGCGTCGAGGTGAAATGCTCGGAACGTGTATTAAGACCAGTTGAAGCGTCTTGGGGTTATATGGTCAAGCCTCACGGCTCATTAGTATCAGTTAGCTCAACGCATTGCTGCGCTTCCACACCTGACCTATCAACCACCTAGTCTTGATGGTGCCTTTAGGAGAGTCAAGCTCTCGGGAGATCTCATCTTGGGGCGTGCTTCCCGCTTAGATGCTTTCAGCGGTTATCACTTCCGTTCGTAGCTACCGGGCAATGCCATGGGCATGACAACCCGAACACCAGCGGAACGTCCACTCCGGTCCTCTCGTACTAGGAGCAGCCCCCCTCAAATCTCCAACGCCCACGACAGATAGGGACCGAACTGTCTCACGACGTTCTGAACCCAGCTCGCGTACCACTTTAAATGGCGAACAGCCATACCCTTGGGACCGGCTACAGCCCCAGGATGTGATGAGCCGACATCGAGGTGCCAAACACCGCCGTCGATATGAACTCTTGGGCGGTATCAGCCTGTTATCCCCGGAGTACCTTTTATCCGTTGAGCGATGGCCCTTCCATACAGAACCACCGGATCACTAAGACCTACTTTCGTACCTGCTTGATCCGTCGATCTCGCAGTCAAGCACGCTTATGCCTTTGCACACAGTGCGCGATGTCCGACCGCGCTGAGCGTACCTTCGTGCTCCTCCGTTACTCTTTGGGAGGAGACCGCCCCAGTCAAACTACCCACCATACACGGTCCCTGATCCGGATTACGGACCTAGGTTAGAACGTCAAGCACTTCAGGGTGGTATTTCAAGGATGGCTCCACCAGAACTAGCGTCCTGGTTTCATAGCCTCCCACCTATCCTACACAGAAGAACTCAACGTTCAGTGTAAAGCTATAGTAAAGGTTCACGGGGTCTTTCCGTCTTGCCGCGGGAACGCTGCATCTTCACAGCGATTTCAATTTCACTGAGTCTCGGGTGGAGACAGCGCCGCTGTCGTTACGCCATTCGTGCAGGTCGGAACTTACCCGACAAGGAATTTCGCTACCTTAGGACCGTTATAGTTACGGCCGCCGTTTACTGGGGCTTCGATCAAGAGCTTCGCCTTGCGGCTGACCCCATCAATTAACCTTCCAGCACCGGGCAGGCGTCACACCCTATACGTCCACTTTCGTGTTTGCAGAGTGCTGTGTTTTTGATAAACAGTCGCAGCGGCCAGGTTACTGCGACCCTTCGATGCTCAGTCACGCACGTGACCACACCAAAGGGCGCACCTTCTCCCGAAGTTACGGTGCCATTTTGCCTAGTTCCTTCACCCGAGTTCTCTCAAGCGCCTTGGGATTCTCACCCTGCCTACCTGTGTCGGTTTGCGGTACGGTTTTTCTTAAGCTGAAGCTTAGTGGCTTTTCCTGGAAGCGTGGTCTCAGTCACTTCGTCCTCATAGGACTCGTCTCGGTGCTCGGCGTAAGTGATCCCGGATTTGCCTAAGATCACCGCCTACCTCCTTTCCCCAGGACAACCAACGCCTGGTAGACCTAACCTTCTCCGTCCCCACATCGCACTTAAGAAAAGTGCAGGAATATTAACCTGCTTCCCATCGACTACGCATTTCTGCCTCGCCTTAGGGGCCGACTCACCCTGCGCCGATGAACGTTGCGCGAGGAAACCTTGGGCTTTCGGCGGGGGGGCTTTTCACCCCCCTTATCGTTACTCATGTCAGCATTCGCACTTCCGATACCTCCAGCAGACTTCTCAATCCACCTTCACAGGCCTACGGAACGCTCCTCTACCGCACACACCTAAAAGGTGTGCACCCCGAGCTTCGGTGCATAGCTTAGCCCCGTTAAATCTTCCGCGCAGACCGACTCGACCAGTGAGCTATTACGCTTTCTTTAAAGGGTGGCTGCTTCTAAGCCAACCTCCTGGCTGTCTATGCCTTTCCACATCGTTTTCCACTTAGCTATGACTTGGGGACCTTAGCTGCGGGTCTGGGTTGTTTCCCTTTTCACAACGGACGTTAGCACCCGCTGTGTGTCTCCCGTGTATCACGTGTTGGTATTCGGAGTTTGCCATGGTTTGGTAAGTCTCGATGACCCCCTAGCCATAACAGTGCTCTACCCCCAACAGTGTTCGCACGAGGCGCTACCTAAATAGCTTTCGAGGAGAACCAGCTATCTCCGAGTTTGTTTAGCCTTTCACTCCTATCCACAGCTCATCCCCATCTATTGCAACAGATGTGGGTTCGGTCCTCCAGTGCGTGTTACCGCACCTTCAACCTGGCCATGGATAGATCACTCGGTTTCGGGTCTACTGCCAGAGACTATTCGCCCTATTCAGACTCGGTTTCCCTTCGCCTCCCCTATACGGTTAAGCTTGCCACTGACAGTAAGTCGCTGACCCATTATACAAAAGGTACGCAGTCACCCTTACGGGCTTCCACTGCTTGTACGTATACGGTTTCAGGGTCTATTTCACTCCCCTCTCCGGGGTTCTTTTCGCCTTTCCCTCACGGTACTAGTTCGCTATCGGTCAGTCAGGAGTATTTAGCCTTGGAGGATGGTCCCCCCATGTTCAGACAAGGTTTCTCGTGCCCCGCCTTACTCAATTTCATGCCATGCACCTTTTCGTCTACCGGGCTATCACCGTCTACGGCCAGCTTTTCCACGCTGTTCGACTAAAATGTACGACACTTTTGGGCTGCTCCCCGTTCGCTCGTCGCTACTTAGGGAATCTCGGTTGATTTCTTTTCCTCCGGGTACTTAGATATTTCAGTTCCCCGGGTTCGCCTCGCATGGCTATGTATTCACCATGCGATACCGCCTGAAGCGGTGGGTTTCCCCATTCGGACATTGCCGGATCAAAGCTTGTTGCCAGCTCCCCGACACTTTTCGCAGGCTGCCACGTCCTTCATCGCCTCTGACTGCCAAGGCATCCACCGTATACGCTTAGTCGCTTGACCATATAACCCCAAGTCGCCTCGGGATTACACATCCAAACCACTTCGTTACTTGCCTTAACACATGCCTCGGTTCGGTTTCGAA
>CAWJZF010000006.1:0-47500 GCA_963847335.1 uncultured Gammaproteobacteria bacterium | reverse complement strand
GGATGCCTTCGGCGGGCACGCTGATATCGGTCAACGGCAACAAAGCGGTGTCGCCTTCGCCACGAACCACGGCATGCCAGCCGGCGATCGCCTGCTCGGCGGCGGCCGCGTCATGGAAGCGGGTGGCCAGTTCGCGAGCCAGGCGCAGCTTGGCGTCGCGCGGGTTCAGCGCCCCGCTTTCGATGTCGCGCTTCATCCGCGCCATCTCCTCCAGGGAGACATCGAAGCTCAGCAGCTCGAACCAGCGCCACATCAGCTCGTCGCCGATCTTCATGGTCTTGGTGACGATATCGATCGCCGGCTCGTTGATGCCGATGTAGTTGCCGAGCGACTTGGACATCTTGTTGACGCCGTCCAGGCCTTCGAGCAGGGGCATGGTCAGCACGATCTGCGGCGGCTGGCCATGGTGCTCCTGCAGGGCGCGACCCATCAGCAGGTTGAATTTCTGGTCGGTACCGCCGAGTTCGACGTCGCACTTGAGCGCCACCGAGTCGTAGCCCTGGACCAGCGGATAGAGGAACTCGTGGATGGCGATCGGTTGCTGGGCCGCGTAGCGCTTGGCGAAGTCGTCGCGCTCGAGCATGCGCGCCACGGTGTGCTGGGCGGCCAGGCGGATCATGTCGGCGGCGCTCATCTTGCCGAACCACTCCGAATTGAAGCGCAGCTCGGTGCGCTCGCGGTCGAGCACCTTATAGACCTGCTCGGCATAGGTCTCGGCGTTGGCCAGCACATCCTCGCGGGTCAGCGGCTTGCGGGTGACGTTCTTGCCGGTCGGGTCGCCGATCATGCCGGTGAAGTCGCCGATCAGGAAAATCACCTGGTGTCCCAGGTCCTGGAACTGGCGCATCTTGTTCAACAAGACGGTATGGCCGATGTGCAGATCGGGTGCGGTCGGGTCGAAACCTGCCTTGATCCTGAGCGGGCGCCCCGTTTTCAGCCTTGCCTCGAGGTCCTCGCGCTTGATGATCTCGTCCGCGCCACGTGCGATGGTGGCCAGCGCCTGCTCAACCTCGTTCATCACTTTCCTCTCGGTACATATCTATATGGGCAGCGCCCGGCATCGACCGGGGGTAGCCGTTAATTGTGCGTTAACCGGATAAATGCTGCAAAGCATTGATGTGAAAGGCGTTGACGCGCTTTACACAAGGCCGCTATGGTACGCGACAACTGGGGTGACCGCGGAATTTTTGGGCAATGGCCGAAGGTAATCAGATCGCGCACAGCGCACGCAGACAGGCCATTCGTCGCAAGGCACAACGTCGTCACTCCCACTTTTACGATCGATGCGCGCATTGGTCGTTCAGCCGGAATGCGGGTGCCGAGCCGATCCGCTGGAATCGCGAACGCTGGATCCTCGCCGCCACGGCCTGTCTTATCGTCGTGCTTTCGGCCCTGGTCATTCCCGCCTGGGCCGGCGCGATGCGCCCGGAACCGACGCCGACGGTGCATGCCTTCGTTCCGCTGACCCTGCCCAAGCTCGCCGACGACGCCGTCGTCGCCCCGGTCTTCGACGACTGGCGCACGATCAAGGTGCAGCCGGGCCAGACCCTCTCGGACATCTTCCAGGGCCAGGGCCTGACCCTCGGCGACCTGCAGGCGGCCATGGATGCCAGCGGCAATGCGAAGGCCTTTCACCAGGTCAAGCCGGGGCAGGAGTTCCAGTTCCTGATCGGCGACCACGGCAAGCTGCGTGGCGTGCGTTTCGACCAGGACGGCACCAGCGTGGCCACCTTGCGTCTGGACGGTGCGAAGCCCGAACTCACCGCGCAGGCGCGCGAGATCGAACGGCGCGAACACGTCGCCCACGGCAGCATCGATTCCTCGCTGTTCGGCGCGGCGTCCAAGGCCGGCATGAGCAACGCGATGGTGCTCAAGCTCGCCGACGTCTTCAAATACGACATCGACTTCGTGCAGGACCTGCGCGTCGGCGACAGTTTCACCGTGATCTACGACGACGTGTACCGCGATGGCGCGTACGCGCAGGAAGGCGACATCGTCGCCGCCGAATTCGTCAACCAGGGCAAGCGCTACACCGCGTATCGCTTCAAGAAAGCAGACAACACCTACGGTTACTTCAGCGAGGAAGGCCGTCCGCTGCAGGGTTCCTTCCTGCGCATCCCGGTCGACTTCACCCGCATCTCCTCGCAGTTCAGCGCCGGTCGCATGCACCCGATCCTCGGCCTGATGCGCGCGCACAAGGGCGTGGACTATGCGGCGCCCACCGGCACGCCGATCCATGCCGCCGGCGACGGCGTGGTCAAGTTCCGCGGCTGGATGAACGGCTACGGCAACTTCGTGATCATCCAGCACAACTCGACCATCAGCACCGCCTACGGCCACATGTCGCGCTTCGCGGATCTTCGCGTCGGCCAGCGCGTGACCCAGGGTTCGACGATCGGCTATGTCGGCATGACCGGCCTGGCCACCGGCCCGCACCTGCACTACGAATTCCGCGTCAACAACGTGCAGCGCGATCCGCAGACGGTGACCCTGCCGAAACCGGAGCCCCTGCCGGCCGCGCAGCTGGCGAAGTTCAAGAAGGAAGTGGTCGCGCCGCAGCTGGCCCGCATCGACCAGCTCGACAACAACTTCAAGCTGGCCCGCGCCGCCTCCGGTACGCGCTCCGACGACTGATGGACAACGCCAACGCGCTGTACCTCGGCCTGATCTCGGGCACCAGCGCTGACGGCATCGACGCCGCGCTGGTCCGTTTCCAGGATGACACGCCGACCCTCGTCGCCGGACTCACCCATCCCTGGCCCGACGCCTTGCGCCGCCGCATCCTCGCGGTGGCGCAGGATGAGGAACGGCTCGACCTCGACAGCTATGGCCGGCTCGATGCCGGCGTCGGCTTGTGTTTCGCCGACGCGGCCAACGCCGTCTTGCGCAAGGCTGGCGTCGATGCCGGCGACGTGCGCGCGATCGGCTCGCACGGCCAGACCCTGCGCCATCGCCCGGCGGGCGATCCGCCATTCACCTTGCAGGTCGGCGATCCGGCATCGATCGCGGAACGCACGCGCATCGATACCGTCGCCGATTTCCGTCGCGCCGATGTCGCCGCCGGCGGCCAGGGCGCGCCGCTGGTACCGGCCTTCCACGCAACGGTGCTTGGCGTTCCGGGAAGAACCCGCGTCGTACTCAACCTCGGTGGCATCGCCAATATCACCGTACTCGCCGCCGATGGCGGCGTCAGTGGCTTCGACACCGGTCCGGCCAATGGGCTGATGGATGCATGGCACCTGCGCCATCACGGCAGGAACTTCGATGCCGACGGCGCCTGGGCCGCCAGCGGTCGTGTCGACCAGACCCTGCTCGAGCGACTGCTCGCCGACGATTATTTCGCGCTGCCGGCGCCGAAAAGCACCGGACGCGAACACTTCCACCTGGCCTGGCTGGACGCCCACGAAGGCGTAGCGCAACGGCGCGTCGAGGATGTGCAGGCGACCTTGCTCGAGCTGACCGCGCGCAGCGTGGCCGATGCCATCGCGCGCTACGCGCCGACAGCGAGCGATGTCGTGGCATGTGGCGGCGGCGTACATAACGGCGCGCTGATGCGGCGGCTGGGGGATCTGCTGGACCGCCCTTTCGCCAGCAGCGCGGCGCACGGGATCGATCCGGATCATGTCGAGGCGATGGCCTTTGCCTGGCTGGCCCGGCAACGACTGCTCGGCAGGGCGGGAAATCTTCCCGCCGTCACTGGTGCGCGTGGTTACCGCCAGCTCGGCGCCATCTACCCGGCCGGGGATCTCACTTCGAATCGCTGACGGCAGGACGCGCGGTCGCGATCAGTTCGTCCGGCGAGGCATGCGCGAGCGCGAACAGGGCATCCTGGAAGGCGGCCTGTTCCTGTGCGTCCCACGCGCCGGTCAGCCGGGCGATATCGCCCGGCTCCAGCATCAGTTCGCTGAACACGTCGCCGGGGCTCATGCCAAGCCCGTGACGCAGTGCGTGCAGCACTACTTCATTGATCGACCAGCGGCGTTCACGGGCGAGCGTCTTGATCCGCTCCGCCATGGCCTCGTCGATGTGTCGAACTACAATATCCGGCACGTGCGTACCCTCCTCGCGCATGCCCCCTGTAGGTCAATTCTGGCAGATTCACGCGCCGTGTACACCGGCCGAACGGTCTATCCCGTCACAGGCCGGTCGGCCTGGAGTGCAGCGATCCTTGGCCACAGCCACGCGAGCAGAAGCAGCGTCGGTACGATCGACACCGTGCTGATCACAAACAGTGAGGTGTAGCCCGAATCCTGCACGAGGAAGCCGGAGAAGCCGCCGACGATCTTGCCCGGCATGTTCGCCAGCGAACTCAACAAGGCGTACTGGGTGGCCGTGAAACTTCGGTTGACCAGTCCCGACATGAAAGCGACCAGCACGGGGCCGGCGAAACCCTGGGCGAAATTGTCGCCCGAGAGGGTCAGCACGAAGCTCCAGGTCTGGCCGGGGTTATTCGCCATGAGCAGGTAAAGCAGGTTGGACACCGACACGCCGATACCCGCGACCACCAGCAGCTTGCGGATGTCGAAGCGGGCCACGGAATAGCCGCCGAGCAGTGCGCCAGCGATACCGATGACCACCCCATAGACCTTGGATACCTCGGCGATCTGGGTCTTGGTGAAACCGGCATCGAGGTAGAACGGGTAGGCCATCACCCCGAGCATCTGGTCCGGCAGGCGGAACAGGCCGACGAAGGCGAGCAGGCAAAGCGCGAGGCCCAGGCCGTAGCGCGAGAAGAAATCGCGGAACGGACCGATGAAGCCTTCCTGCACCGCCTGCATCACCGACACGCGCTCGCGCACGCGATGCTCCGGCTCGCGTACTACCAGCACGCTGACGATCGGGATCACCAGCAGCACGATGATCGTCGCGTAGGCCTTCTGCCAGCCGACCTGGTCGGCGATCACCAGGATGCCCGCGCCACTGGCAATCAACCCCAGCCGATAGCCGAGCGTATAGGTGGCGGCGAGCGCGCCCTGCGCTTCCTGCGGCGCGATCTCGACGCGATAGGCGTCGACGACGATATCGATCGTCGCCCCGGCGAAAGCCGCCAGCAGGGTGATCCCCATGAACCGGCCAAGCGAGGCATCCGGCGGCATCGCCGCCATGCCGATCAGGCCGGCGGCAAGCAGCAACAGCGCGAACAGCAGCCAGCCGCGGCGCTGGCCGAGCCGGCAGAACAGCGGCAGGCGGAAGCGGTCGACCAGGGGCGCCCAGAGGAATTTGAAGTTGTAGCTGAAGGTGACGTAGCTGGCCAGGCCGATCGCGCCGTAGTCGATGCCCGATTCCTTCAACCATGCCGACAAGGTGTTGCCGACCAGCAGGAACGGCAGGCCCGAGGCCAGGCCGAAGAACAGCATGGTGATCGCGCCCGGCTGGGCGAACGCGGCTTGTACACCGCGCCAGCCCTTGTAGCGGCGCGGCTCGACGGCATCGGTCACTCGGCGTAGTCCACGGTGTAGGGGGCGTGGTCGGAGAAGCGCTGGTCGCGATAGATCGAACAGCCTTTCAGCCGGTCGCGCAGCGACGGCGTGACGAGCTGGTAGTCGATCCGCCAACCCACGTTGTTCGCCCGCGCCTGGCCACGATTCGACCACCAGGTGTATTCGACCGCCTCGGGTTTGAGCGTGCGGAAGCTGTCGACCCAGCCGCGCTGCTGGAACAGCAGGTCCAGCCAGGCGCGCTCTTCGGGCAGGCAACCGGAGTTCTTCTGGTTCGAGGTCCAGTTCTTGATGTCGTTCTTCGTGTGGACGATGTTCCAGTCGCCGCACAGCACGTAATCGCGGCCGCTGGCCAGCCATTCGTCGAGGATCGGCGTCAGCCACTCCATGACCCGGAACTTGTACTGCTGGCGCTCGTCGCCGGAGGATCCGGACGGGATATAGAACGAGACCACGCTGAGGTTGCCGAAGCGGGCCTCGATATAGCGGCCTTCGCAATCGAAGTCCTCGCGGCCGAGCGAGGTCCGTATCTCGTCCGGTTCGCGCTTCGCATAGATGGCCACGCCGCTGTAGCCCTTCTTGCTGCGCGCGTCGTGATAGAAGCAGTGATGCCCGTCCGGCCGGAACATCGGGTCGATCAGCTGCGCTTCCTGGGCCTTGGTCTCCTGCAGGCAGACCACGTCGGCGTCCTGCGCGCGCAACCAGTCGAAGACGCCCTTGGTGGCGGCGGAACGGATGCCATTGGCATTGAGGGAAATGATACGCATCGTATAGACCAGAGGCTCACTAGGTGACGGCGCATCATACCAACCGACGCCCGGGAGCCCAGCCGGGTACCATCCGTGACATGAACACCCTTGTCCATGTCGCGCCCGTCGATGCCCACAACCGCGCCGCGGTGCTCGGCCTGCGGGTCGATCCGGGACAGCGCGCCTTCGTCGGCGAGATCGCCGACATGCTCGCCGATGCCGAGATCAGCGCGAATTCCGAGCCGATGGCGATCCTCCGCGGCGATACGGTGGTCGGTTATTACCGGATCGAGCGTAGGGCCTCGGCGGTCACCGGCCGCGCCGACGTCGTGCCGTCGCTCGGCCTGCGCTCGTTCATGGTCGATGCCGCCCACCAGGGCGACGGCATCGGTACCGCGGCGATCGCCGCGCTTTGCGCGGACCTGGGCCGGCGGCATCCGGACCGGCGCCGGCTGGTACTGACCGTGAACCAGGCCAACGCCGTGGCCCGGCGGGTGTATCTGCGGACCGGTTTCGAGGACAGCGGCGAGTTGTACCATGGCGGCCGCGCCGGTCCGCAGCACCTGCTCTGGCGCCCACTGCCATCGACCGAGAGAGCCTGACCGTGCACGATTACCAGCGCGAATTCATCGACCTGACCCTCGCCCGCGACGTCCTGCGCTTCGGCGAATTCACGCTGAAGTCCGGCCGCGTCAGCCCCTATTTCTTCAATATGGGCCGGATCGACTCCGGCGGCGCCCTGGCCCGCCTCGGCAGTGCCTATGCCGCCGCCGCACTGCGCTCAGGGCTCGGTTTCGACATGCTGTTCGGCCCGGCCTACAAAGGCATCGCGCTGGCCGCGGCGACAGCGATCGCGCTGGCCAACGACCATGGCCGCGACCTGCCCTGGGCCTACAACCGCAAGGAAGCCAAGGATCACGGCGAGGGTGGTGTGCTGGTCGGCGCCCCGCTCGGCGGACGCGTGCTGATCGTCGACGACGTGATGACCGCCGGCACCGCCGTGCGCGAATCGCTGCAACTGATCCGTGCCAACGGCGCGCAGCCCGCCGGCGTGCTGATCGCGCTCGATCGCCAGGAACGCGGCCAGGGCGACCTTTCGGCGGCGCAGGAGGTCACGGCCGAGTACGGGATACCGGTCATCGCCATCGCCACGCTCGCCGACGTGATGAGCTATGCCGGCGAACGCCCCGAGCTGGCGACCGAACACGGCCGGCTGACCGCCTATCGCAACCGCTACGGCATCGCCGCCTGAGCCAGGCGACCGGAATGACGACTGCGTCACGCATAGCCACGCCGGAGACGCCGCGTCATCGCCAGTTGACGCGCGATAGCTATACTTGCCGGCAGGAGGGGAATCCCATGCGTATCATCATTCATGCCCTGGCATGCGTCGGGCTGTGCACCGCTTTGGCCGTGCACGCCGACCAGCAGTCCGACAAGGCCAGCGCGCTCCGCTACAAATGGCGCGACGGGCAAGGCCTGCCGCATTACAGCGACAGCCTGACCACCGAGGCGCTCAAGTACGGCTACGACGTGGTCGACGCCCGCGGGATCACGGTCAACCACGTCGAGCGCCAGCTGACGCCGGAGGAGCGTATCGCGGCCAAAAAGGTCGCCGAGCAGCGCGCCATCGCCGAACAGGCGGCACAGGAGCAGCATCGGGCCGATATGCAGATGCTCACCGCCTACCCCGACGAGGCCTCGTTCGCCGCGGCCAAGCAGGCCGAGCTGGACAACCTCGACGGCGCCGCGAAAACCATCCGCATCAGCTTGCAGACCCAGGAAAAGGCCTTGTCCGACCTGCTCGCCCGCGCCGGCGACCTGGAGCGGGCCAAGCAGCCCGTGCCGCCGTACATCACCGACCGCATCAACGAGCAGCGCAATATCGTCGCCAGCCTGCATGCACGCATGGATCGTTTGCAGGTCACGCGCGCCGAAGCGCAGAAAAAAGCCGACGCCGACCTGAAGCATTACCGCGAGCTGCGCATTGCGCAGCAGCAGCAGAACGACGGTTGAAGCCTGCCGGGAGAGGTGCCTCGCGCGATTTTTCCACTGGATGATTCGCGCCTGCGGCGCTCACCCTTCGGGCCAGCTTCGCTGTTCGGTCGCCTCGCTCCCGGCGTCAGCCTTCGCTGGGATGACGTGAGGGTGATGAACCCCGAAGGCATTCCCACCCCCTCTACGTCATTCCAGCGAAGGCTCACTGCTGTCCGGGGAAAAGATCGAAGAACGCCGATCCGGCACTGGAGGGGAACTCGACACCCCTCACCGTCGCCCCTGCGCAGGCAGGGGCCTGGTGGCCGCCGCCCTCATCGAGCGATAGCGCGGGGAAAATAAGCGGCTTTGCTGGCGTGAGGCTGGCGACCGAACACTGAGCCCACTGGGCCCCGGCCTGCGCCGGGGCGACGAGCAAAAGCCCGAGGCCTCGCTTCACGGGCAACCGTCGCCAACGAGTCACCAACCGATCTTCCTATCCATGGCGCCTTATCTCGCAACGGATAGCCGCGGATGACCCGGGTTTTCCCCGGACAGCAGTGAGCGAAGGCTGGAATCCAGTGAAATCACGGCGATCAGCCGGCTTTGAATGCCGGCATCGCTCGCTCAGAACGGTAGCTTGAGCGAAGCATCCGTCGCGTGGATCTGTTCGCGGTACACCTGCTTGATCCGCTCCAGCGCCGCCCCGTTGTCGGCATCGAAACGCAGGACCAGTACCGGCGTCGTATTCGACGGACGGATCAGGCCCCAGCCGTCCGGCCAGTCGGCGCGCACACCGTCGATGGTGGTCAGCCGGGCGTCGCCGAAGGTGGCCTGGGCCTTGAACTTCTCCATGAACCGGTAATGCGCGCCCTCTTCCATCTCGATCTTCAGCTCGGGCGTGGAGACGCCCTTGGGCAAGGTGTCGAAGATTTCTTCGGGGGTACGCTCTTCCAGGTCGCCGGAAAGGATTTCCAGCAGGCGCGCGCAGGCATAAATGCCGTCGTCGAAGCCGAACCAGCGCTCCTTGAAGAAGAAATGGCCGCTCATCTCGCCGGCCAGCGCCGCGTCGGTCTCGCGCATCTTCGCCTTGATCAGCGAATGACCCGTGCGCCACATCAGCGGCACGCCGGCGGCTTCCTGGATCACCGGGCGCAGATGGCCGGTGCACTTCACGTCGTAGATGATCGTGGCACCGGGGTTGCGCGAGAGCACGTCCTGCGCGAACAGCATCAGCAGGCGATCCGGGTAGATGATCTCGCCCTTGCGGGTGACCACGCCGAGGCGGTCGCCGTCGCCGTCGAAGGCTACGCCAAGGTCGGCGCCGGTCTTCTCCACGGCGACGATCAGGTCTTCCAGGTTATGCGGATCGGACGGGTCCGGATGGTGGTTCGGGAAGGTGCCGTCCACTTCGCAATACAGCGGGATGATCTCGCAGCCGATGCCCTCGAGCACCTGTGGTGCGACCGCACCCGGGATGCCGTTGCCGCAATCCACGACGACCTTCAGACGGCGCTCGGTCTGCACGTCGGAGGTGATCCGCTCGATATAGTCGCCGACCACGTCCTGGGTGCGCAGCGAACCGCCGCCGTCGCTGTTGAGGCGCTTCTCGACCATGCGGTGATACAGGTCCTGGATCGCGCCTTCGGAAAGCGTCTCGCCGCCGACGACGATCTTGAAGCCGTTGTAGTCCGGCGGATTGTGGCTGCCGGTCACGGCCACGCCGCTGCCGGTGTTGAATTTGTACGCTGCGTAATAGACCAGCGGTGTCGGTACGGCGCCGATATCGATCACGTCGACACCGGCCGCGCGCAGGCCATCGCTCAGTGCGCCAGCCAGTTCCGGACCGGACAGGCGGCCGTCGCGGCCGACCACGATTTCGCTGAGGCCCTTCTCGCGCATGACGCTGCCGATCGCCTGGCCGAGCAGTTTCGCGAAGCCCGCCGTCAGCGATTTGCCGACCACGCCGCGGATGTCGTACGCGCGGAAGGTGCTCGCGTCGATGTTGACCGGTTCGGCCGCGCTGGCGGCGATGGCGGGACGGGAGGGCGCGACGGCCTTGACCGGTTCGGGGTTGTTGCGAATGACGTCGGACAAGAGAGGTTCCTCGGGTAAAGAATCGGTATCGCGTTGCGGGCGCATGCGCCACCACAGGAGGGCACCGCCGCCGGCAAGGCCGAGCAGGGCCAGGATCAACGCCAGTGGCCACTCGTGCGGCAGCACGATGAAAGCCCTCGGCATGGCCGCAACGACGAAAAGCGCACTGCCGGGTATCTGGACCCCGTGATCTTCGCGCTCCGCGGCGTTGCTGCCGCGTGAAAGCAGCTGCAGGTCGCCGCGACCGTCGCCCTGACGAAGTTCCAGTCTACCGTCGCCAGTGCTAACGGATTCAAAACGGGTTCTCAGTGGATCGAAGGAATATTCGATCCAGACATGGGCACGGACCTGGCCGGGCGCACCGACGCGCTCGACGAGACTGACCCGGCGTTCGCCGTTCTGTAACGAACTCTGTAACAGCGGATTGTCGTCGTTGCTGAGCGCGGTCATCAGCTGGGCGGCCTTGCCATAGCCGAACTCGCGGTAATTGGCGTGCAGCACCTCGTCCAGCGCGCCGCTGTAGATATCGACGGCGACGGCGTCGGGTACCAGTTGACGCAGGCGCGCGGCCGCTGCCGGATGGTCGTCCAGCACCGCCAGGAACGAGGGATCGCCAAGTGCCTTGCCCAGTTCGGCATGATCGCGACGGACTTCCTCGCCAAGCGCCCGAACGGCCTGGCGCTGCGCCTCGTACACGCGCTCGGCCGCACTGGCTTCGTTGGCGATCAGCCAGGTCTGCCACGCGCAGAAGGCGCCCACGGCGATGAGCAGCGTCGCCGCCGCCAACGGCAACAGCCGCGCGAGGTCGACACTGGGTAGGCGCATTCGCGCCGATGTTCGTGCTACCGCCATCTGCCCCCTCCCTGCCAGTCAACCCACCCCAGTCGATCCGAACCCACCTTCGCCGCGCACCGATGGGCTAAAGCCGTCGACCACGCGCAAACGCGCCCGCCCGACGGGTACCAGCAATAATTGCGCAATCCGGTCGCCGGGCGCGATGGTGTATGCCGCATTCCCTCGATTCCAGCACGAAATCATCAGCGGCCCCTGGTAATCGGCGTCGATCACGCCGACCAGATTGCCCATGACCAGCCCGTGTTTATGACCGAGTCCCGAGCGCGGCACGATCAGCGCGCACCAGGCCGGGTCGCCGATGTGGATGGCGATGCCACTGGGCACCAGCGCGCTTTCGCCCGGCTGCAAGGTCAGCGGTTGTTCCAGCGCCGCGCGCAGGTCCATGCCCGCGCTGCCGTCGGTGGCCGGTTCCGGTAAGGGGATGCTGTCGCCCAGGCGGGCATCGAGAAGCTTCAGTTCGATGTCGATCAACGTCGGGTTTCCGCGTGGAGAAGACGGTAGCGGTCGGCGATATGCGCGACGAGTTCGCGCGCGAGGTCGGTCTTGGGCATGCGCGCCAGCGTCGCGCCACCGTCGGGCCAGTAGAGATTGAGCGCGTTGTCCATCGCCTCGAAGCCAAGCCCATGGCCCACTTCGTTGGCCGCGACCATGTCCAGGCCCTTGCGCCGGAGCTTGTCGCGCGCGTAATCGGCGACATCGTGCGTTTCGGCGGCAAAGCCGACCAGGAACGGATGCCGCGGCCAGGCCGCCATCGCGCCGATGATGTCGGGGTTTTCCGCAAGCTCGAGGGTCAGCGAGGAACCGTCGCGCTTCTTGATCTTCTGCGCCGCAGGCTCACGCGGGCGGTAATCGCCCACGGCCGCCGCGCCGACATAGATGTCGCTGGCTTCCGCGGCGCCGAGTACGGCGTCGTACATCTGCGCGGCGCTGCGTACATCGACCCGGTGCACACCCGGCGGCGTCGGCAGGTTCACCGGGCCGGCGACGAGCGTCACCTTCGCGCCGGCCTGCGCCGCCGCGCCGGCCACCGCGAAACCCATGCGCCCGGAACTCCGGTTGCCGATGAAGCGCACCGGGTCGATGTCCTCGTAGGTCGGCCCGGCACTGACCACCATGCTGAGGCCGGCAAGCGCCCCACCGCCGAACGAGGCCTCGATCAGGTCGCGCAGCTCATGCGCCTCGAGCATTCGTCCGGAGCCGATATCCCCGCAGGCCTGGTCGCCCACGGCAGGACCGAGGACGACCACGCCCCGCTCGCGCAGGGTGGCCAGGTTGGCCTGCACGGCCGGATGGGCCCACATCTGCTGGTTCATCGCCGGCGCCACGTAAACGGGCGCGGCGGTCGCCAGGATCATCGTGGTCAGCAGGTCGTTGGCGAAACCGTGGGCCATCCGCGCCAGGGTATCGGCCGATGCCGGGGCGACGACAACGCGTTCTGCCCAGCGCGCCAGCTCGATATGGCCCATCGCCGCCTCGCCTGCCTCGTCCCACAGGCTGACCCGGACCGGCTGCCCGGACAGGGCCTGGAAGGTCGTCGGGGTAACGAAGTGCGTCGCGCCCTCGGTCATCACGACCCGCACCTCGGCATCGCGCTCGCGCAGGCGTCGGACCAGTTCGCAGGCCTTGTAGGCGGCGATACCGCCAGTAACACCGACCAGGATGCGACGTTGGGCGAGGGTCATAAACTCGGTAACGGACCGGAAGGGTGGCTAGCTTACCGCCTTTCCTGCCGGGCTCCCCAGGCCTACAGCGCTTTCGGGCGAAGCGGCTGGCCGTCACCGGACGCGACGCCGATGGTGGGCGGCATGAACATCCGTCAATGGCCCGAACAGGAACGTCCCCGCGAGAAACTGCTGGCGCGCGGCGGCGCTGCGCTGTCGGATGCCGAACTGCTCGCGGTGCTACTGGGCAGCGGCGTGCGCGGCAAGGACGCGATCGCGCTGGGCCGTGACTTGATCGCCAACGCCGGCGGCCTGGCCGGCCTGCTTGGCGAGCCCGTGCCCGGCACGCGACTGCCCGGCATCGGCCCGGCCAAACGCGCGCGGATCGTCGCCGCGCTGGAACTCGCCCGCCGCGTACTGGCCGAGGAACTGCGCGACCTGCCCGGCATGCGCAGCCCCGGCGACAGCGCCGCCTACCTGCGGGCCCAACTGCGCCACCTACCTTATGAGGTGTTCGGCTGCCTGTACCTGGACAACCGCCACCGCGTGCTGGCCTTCGAGGAACTGTTCCGCGGCACCGTCGACGGCGCCAGCGTGCATCCCCGCGAGGTCGTGCGCGCCTGCCTGCGCCACAACGCCTGCGCGGTGATCTTCGCCCACAACCACCCTTCGGGCATCGCCGAGCCCAGCGCCGCCGACCGCGCCATCACCCAGCAACTGATCGACGCCCTGCGCCTGGTCGACATCCGCGTCCTCGACCACCTGGTCATCGGCGCCGGCGAACCGGTCTCGATGGCGGCGCGGGGAATGCTTTGATGCTGGCTGACACCCATCTTGCGCGCATTACGCTTGACGTAATACGACACACGTAATAGCCTGACCATGATCCGGAGCTTCCGCTGCAAGGACACGCTCGCCCTCTTCGAAGGCCCGCAGCCCCCGGCGATTTCTGGCGATCATGAACGCGGCCGTTCGCAAGTTTTCCCAACTCGACGCGGCACAAACCCTCGAATTCTTGCGCTCGCCGCCCGAAAACCAGCTCAAAGCACTGAGGCATGACCGAATTGGCCAGTACAGCATCCGGATCAACCGGCAATGGCGGGTCTGCTTCATCTGGACCGATGCCGGGCCGTCGCAGGTCGAGATCGTGGATCTATCACCCGTAAGGAAGAACGATGAAATCCGTCAACCGCATGCGCCCCGTCCATCCCGGCGAGATCCTGCGCGAGGACTTCCTTCTCCCCCTGGCGATGAGCGTCAACGCCCTGGCCATGGCGCTGGACGTGCCAGCCACCCGCATCCACGAGATCGTCAAGGAACGTCGCGGGATCACCGCCGACACCGCCGAGCGCCTGGCCCGCTATTTCGGCGGCGATGCGGCCTCGTGGCTGGCCCTACAGGCCACCTACGACCTGAAGACCCTGCCCAGCCGCGCCGAGATCGAGCGTCGGGTCGTCCCCCGGGCCGCCTGAGAGGCGCTTTTTGCTCTTCCCTTCTCCTGGAGGGAGAAGGTGCCCGCAGGGCGGATGAGGGCCAGCCAGGCGAAGCGGCAACCGGGCTCACCCTCACCCCGACCCTCTCCCTCCGGGCGAGGGAGAAAAGCCTGCCGCGCCCAGCATTGCTCGGAATCACGCAAAAAAAACGGCGCGGTTGCCGCACCGCGCCGTGGGTCGTCATTGAGGGAGGAGAACAACGACCGGATGTGCCCATCGGCCGGGGAGACGCCCGGGCACGTAGGAGATTATCGAGAGAGCGCATGACACCGGGATGACGGCGCAGTGCTATTTATACGGCACGCGCGGTCGGCCGATTCGATTTGCCACGTGTCAAATGGGGCGGTTTTTACCCGGTCCGGCGCGCTTTCCAGTCACGCCGCCACTGTCGGCCCGTAAGTTATGCACAAAGTCAATCTTTGGGACTTGCGCGTCATATCTATTGTCCGCCGACAGGTCAGGCGATCAACTTACTGATTTATTTGAACTTGCTCTGTGACGCTTGCGCGTCAAACCCAAGACGGCCATCCGAAGGCCCCGGAGGCCCCGCTTTGCCCACAGAGTTATCCACAGGTTGGTGGGAATAAAAGTTTGCGAACGGGGCGATGGATCGACAGCAACTCGCGGACTGTCGTAAAAACGTCTTGTATCAGCCCCCTGCGGCGGTCGGTCGCGGTGCCGCTCTCTGCTAGGATGGACGGTTCCATATCTGCTTTGCCCCTTCCGTGAAAGAACAGCTCAAAGAACTGGTACTGCAGGCGATCGACGTCCTGCGCGAGAAAGGCACCCTGCCCGCCGACCTGGCGGCGCCGGCGTTCGTGATCGAGCGCACGCGAAGCCGCGAGCATGGCGATTTCGCTACCAATGCCGCCATGTTGCTGGCAAAACCGGCCGGCATGAAGCCCCGCGAGGTCGCCGAGGCGCTGATCGCGGGCTTCGCGGCCGAGTCCATGCAGGCCCTGCGACTGGAAAGCGCCGAGATCGCCGGACCGGGATTCATCAATTTCCGACTGGGCGCCGGCGTCGCGTCGCTGGTCCTGGGCCGGATTTTCGCCGAAGGCGATGCTTACGGCCGCAGCAAGACCGGTGCCGGCCGTCGTGCGGGGGTTGAGTTCGTCTCGGCCAATCCGACCGGCCCGCTGCATGTGGGCCATGGCCGCGCCGCCGCCATCGGCGATTGCCTGGCACGGCTGCTCGACGCCACCGGCTGGGACGTCGACAAAGAGTTTTATTACAACGACGCCGGGGTGCAGATCGCCAACCTGGCGGTGTCCACCCAGGCCCGCGCGCGCGGGATCACCCCGGACGACAGCGGCTGGCCGGAATCGGGCTATCGGGGCGATTACATCGCGGACGTGGCGCGCGCCTTCCTCGACCGCGAGTCGGTGGAAGCCGACGGCCATGTGGTCACCGGCAGCGGCGACGTCAACGACCTGGACGGCATCCGCCGCTTCGCCGTGGCCTACCTGCGCCGCGAACAGGACGGCGACCTGAAGGCCTTCGGGGTCGCCTTCGACGTCTACTTCCTCGAGTCCTCCCTCTATACCGGAGGCAAGGTCGAAGAGACCGTGCGCGAGCTGATCGCCCATGGCCACACCTACGAGGAAGGCGGTGCGCTCTGGCTGCGCTCGACGGATTTCGGTGACGACAAGGACCGCGTCATGCGCAAGTCCGACGGCACCTACACCTATTTTGTCCCCGATGTGGCTTACCACCTCAGCAAGTGGCAGCGCGGCTACGAGCGCGCGATCACCGAGCTGGGATCGGACCATCATGGTTCGCTGGCGCGCGTGCGCGCCGGCCTGCAGGCGCTGGACACCGGCATCCCGAAGGGCTGGCCGGAATACGTGCTGCACCAGATGGTGACGGTGATGCGTGGCGGCGAGGAAGTGAAGCTGTCCAAGCGCGCCGGCTCCTATGTCACCCTGCGCGACCTGATCGACGAAGCCGGTCGCGACGCGACGCGCTTCTTCCTGATCGCGCGCAAAGCCGATTCGCAGCTGGTCTTCGATATCGACCTGGCCCGCTCACAAAGCAACGACAACCCGGTCTATTACATCCAGTACGCTCATGCCCGCGTGTGCAGCGTGTTGCGCCAGCGCGAGGAGAAAGGTCTCGGCTTCGACCTGGCCAATGGCCTGGCGAACCTGGACCGGCTGGACAACGAGCATGAGCAGAACCTGCTGACCGAGCTGTCGCGTTACCCGGAAACGGTCGAGATCGCCGCGACGAACCTCGAGCCGCATCTGGTCGCCAGCGGTTTGCGCGAACTGGCAAACGCGTTCCACACGTACTACAACTCGTATCAGTTCCTCGTCGAAGACACCGACCTGCGCGACGCGCGGCTTGCCCTGGTGGTGGCCACGCAGCAGGTGTTGAGGAATGGTCTGGATCTGTTGGGCCTGTCGGCTCCGGAGAGCATGTAATGGCAGCACGCAAGAAGGGTAAGGGTCGCCAGGCCGTACGCAACGGCAACAGCGGCATGCCCGGCTGGACCTGGGCGCTGATCGGCATTCTCGCCGGCGCGCTGTTGATGGCTTTCGCATTGCGCGGCACCTGGATGCCGATGCTGCGCAAGAGCGATGTCCCCGAACCCAATCCGCAGGCCACAGCGCAGAAGGGCAGCGAGCCCGGCGTCGCCGACCAGGCCAACGCCGACAAGCCCAAGCCGCGCAGCTACGACTTCTATTCGGTGCTGTCGGAGAAGGAAGTCCGCATCCCGGACGCCGAGATCCGCGCACAGGCCAGCGCCGAGGCACAGGCGCGCCAACAGGCCGCCGCGCAACAGGTCACCCAGGCCCAGCAGCAACAGGCTGCGGCGTCGAACACGAACCTGCCGAAGGCCGCGGAAACACAGACAGTGACGGCCGCGCCAGCGCTGCAAACGACACCGGCACCCACCGCCGCCGCGCCGGCCGCCAACGGTTATCTATTGCAGGTCGGCGCATTCCCCAGCGCCAGCGATGCCGAATCGCTGAAGGCGAAGCTCGCCTTGCAGGGCTTCGTCGCCAACGTGCAGTCGGTGAAAGTCGGCGCGCAGACGTATAACCGCGTCCGCCTCGGGCCGTTCGGCTCGGCGAGCGACCTGGAAGCGACCAAGAAGCGGCTGAGCGCGGCGGGTATCAACGCGATCGCGTTGAAAGAAAACCAATAAGCCGGCTGATCGTTGGGATGACGTCGAGGGGGTTGGAAGACCCTCGGATTTCATCGCCCTCACCGTCATCCCAGCGAAGGCTGGGATCCAGTGGCGACCACGTTGGTCGAGCGATGAGCTGCAAGAGCTCCTCCCTGAGCGCCACGCTTCATCCGGACACTGGCGCCACTGGATGCCGGCCTACGTACGCCGGCATGACGATCAAGGGGTCAGCGCTTGCGCTTGAGCCGGATCAGGGCGGAGATGTCTTCGTCGCCATAGCCCTGCGACATCAGCTCGGCGAAGTCGGCCAGCGAGCGTTCGATGACGCCGCGGTCGGTGCCGGCCTCCTCGGCGATCTCGCGGACGATGCCGAGATCCTTGTGCAGCAGGGCGAGCTTGAAGCCCACCGAGAATTCGTTGCGCAGCATGGTCGCGCCGCGCTTCTCGAGGAACCAGTTGCCGGCGGCGCCCGCGCCGAGCGTCGGGATCAGCCGATCGGCCTCCAGGCCCAGCGCTTCACCTAGGGCAAGGCCTTCGGTGACCGCGTGGGCGATGCCGGCGACCAGCACCTGGTTCACCGCCTTGGTCGCCTGGCCGGATCCGACCGGGCCCATATGGGTCACGCGTACGGCATAGGCGTCGAGTACCGGGCGCACTTTTTCCAGGACAGTGGCATCGCCGCCGACCATCACCGAAAGCTTGCCGTTCTTCGCGCCCTCGACACCACCGGACACCGGCGCGTCGATAAAGCCGGCGCCGACGTCGGCCAGGCGTTGGGCGACGCGCCTCGCTGTTGCCGGGGCGACGGTCGAGTGGTCGATCACGATGCTGCCCTTGCGCAGCGACGGCGCCAGCGCCTCGACCACGCCAACGACGTCGGCATCGGCGCTGACGCAGATCGCGATAACGTCGCAGGTCGCGGCGATGTCGGCCAGCGACGGCGCGACCACGCCGAGTTCGGCGGCAAGCGCGTCGGCCCTGGCCTGGCTACGGTTACCGACGGCGGCCAGCAGGCCGTGCGTGTGCAGGTGCCCGGCCATCGGCGCGCCCATCGCGCCGAGACCGATAAATGCTGTCTTCAGGGTCATGAACGTCTCTCGATCAGGCGGCGGGGGTTTCGGCCAGGTAGGTATACCCGGTCAGGCCCTTGTCCAGCGCGGTAAACAGGGTCTCGGCTTCCGCGCCGACGATGCCGGCTGCGGCGAGGCGGTCGGTATAGGCCTGGCGCAGCGCCTTCAGGTCGTAGCCGACGTAGTCGAGCATCAGGTCCGTGGTGTCGCCGCGACGGATATGCGTGAACTCGAAACCGCCGCCGTCCTTGACCCGCACGTTGACCGCGTCGGTGTCGCCGAACAGGTTGTGGATATCGCCCAGGGTTTCCTGATACGCGCCGACCATGAAGATGCCGAGCCGGTAGGACTCATGCTCGCGCAGCTCGTGCAGCGGCAGGCTGACGTCCACGCCCTTCGGCGTCGACGTAATGGTCGATGCGGCCGTCCGAATCGCAGGTCAGGTCGGCGATCACGCCGCGCCGGGTCGGCTCTTCGTTCGAGCCTCGCGATCGGCATGATCGGGAAGATCTGGTCGATCGCCCAGATATCGGGCACCGATTCGAACACCGAGAAGTTGACGAAGTACTTGTCGACCAGCTTCTCGTCCAGATCGTCCAGCGCCTGGCGATGCGCGCGCTCAGCCGGCAGCAGGCGCGTGCGCACGGCATTGGCGATGGCGTAGAACAGCTCGTCCAGGCGCGCGCGATCGTCCAGGTTCAGCTGGCCGAGCGCGAACAAGGCCTGGCCTTCGGCGAAGTGGTGCTGGGCCTCATGGAAGAGTTCCAGCGGCGGCCGCTCGTCGAGCTCGGCATGGGTTTCGCGCAGGTGGCGCAGCACCGAGGGCTCGTCATCGCGGGCCGGCGCGACGGCGCCGGTCGGCACCGGCTCGACCTCGCTGACATTCACGACCATCACCGCGTGGTGCGCCGTCATCGCGCGTCCGGACTCGGTGAACACGCTCCGGCGCCGGCAGGTTATGCGCGGCGACCGCCTCGGCGAGCGGCTGGACGACGCTGGCGGCGTACTGCTCGAGGCTGTAGTTGATCGAGTTATAGCTGCGCGAACGGGTGCCTTCGTAGTCGACGCCGAGGCCACCGCCGACGTCGACGTACCGAGATGGCGACACCAAGCCGGTGCAACTCGACGAAGTAACGCACCGCCTCGCGCATGCCCGCGGCGATATCGCGCACATTGGAAATCTGCGAGCCCATGTGGAAATGCTGCAGCTTCAACGTGTGCTTCAGGCCCGCCTTCTCCAGCTTGCCGACCAGCTCGAGCACCTGGCCCGGGACTGAGCCCGAACTTGCCCTTGTCGCCGCCGGTGTTCTGCCACTTGCCGGCGCCGATCGAGGCCAGGCGCACGCGCACGCCGAGCAGGGGCTCGACGCTCGAGCGCCTTCGCCTCGGCGAAAACGTGGTCCAGTTCGGACAGCTTCTCGATGACGATGTGCACGCGCAGGCCGAGCTTGCAGCCCGATCAGGGCGAGACGCACGTATTCGCGGTCCTTGTAGCCATTGCAGACGACGACGCTGCCCGGGCGCGCATGCGCCAGCACCGCCATCAGTTCCGGCTTCGAGCCGGCTTCAAGGCCAAAGCCGTGTTCGCCGGCGGCGACCAGTTCGCTGACCACGCCGCGTTGCTGGTTGACCTTGATCGGATAGATCGCGGTATAGCCGCCGGCGTAATCGAAGTCGTCGATCGCCCTGGCGAAGGCCGACTGCAGCCGCGCCAGCCGGTCGGCGAGGATGTCGGGGAAGCGTACGAGCAAGCGGCAGGCGCAGGCCCTGCGCCTTGGCCGCATCGACGATCTCGGGCAGCACCAGGGACGGGCCCCGGGGGCCACGCGGGTGCATCACGATATTGCCGGCGGCGTCGACGTCGACGTAGCCATTGCTCCAGTGCGCAATCGCGTACGTCTGGCGTGCGCGGTCGATGGTCCAGTTCGCCATGGGCGGAAGATCTCCTCGTCTATAGTCGGGCCCGCGCCCCCTTGGGGACGGGCCGAGACAGTCGCAGCGGCGAACTTTGACCTGAAGCGAGTCCGGCGGCCGGGAGCCTCGCACGCCGCGGGGCCGGTCGGACTGGGCCTGTCCGCTGTGGGCGGCAGGCAGGCCGCATAGTGTAATGGCCGATCGTGACAAGTGCGCAGGGCGGCTCGCGACGACATGCCGCAGCGGTCCTGGCCGCTGTCACGAACCGGTCGCCGGTACCGATTGCCGCTACAATTGGCGTTTCTGCCCCTCCCCCTCGCATCGTCAGGAACAGCGTCATGTCGCAGCTCAGCTGGTTCACCGAAGCCCACCAGGCTTCCGGCTCCTCCATCGGTTTTCGCGTCGAGCGCCTGCTGCATGCCGAGAAGACCCCCTTCCAGACCATCGAGATCTACCAGACCACCGACTGGGGCAACCTGATGGTGATCGACGGCTGCGTAATGCTGACCAGCCGCGACAACTTCCTCTATCACGAGATGATGACCCACCCGGCGCTGTTCACCCATGCGCGGGCCAAGCGCGTGGTGATCATCGGCGGCGGCGACTGCGGCACGCTGCGCGAAGTGCTCAAGCACGAGGAAGTCGAGTCGGCCGTGCAGGTGGAGATCGACGAGCGCGTGACCCGCCTGGCCGAGGAGTATTTCCCGGAGCTGTGCGATGCCAACCACGACCCGCGCGCCGAACTGCTGTTCATCGACGGCATCAAGTACATGGCCGAAGCGGACCCGGAATCGCTGGACCTGATCATCGTCGACTCGACCGATCCGGTCGGCCCGGCCGAAGGCCTGTTCAACGCCGCGTTCTACACCAGCTGCTACAAGGCACTGCGCCACGGCGGCATCCTGGTCCAGCAGTCCGAGTCGCCGATCGCCCACATCGAGCTGATCAAGGCGATGCGCTCGGCGATGCGTACCTCCGGTTTCCAGGCGGTGAAGACCCTGCCGTTCCCGCAGCCGTGCTACCCGACCGGCTGGTGGAGCTGCACGATGGCGCGCAAGGGCGGCGACCTGGTCGGCTTCCGCGAACGCGGCGCCATCAGCAAGACCTTCCCCACCCGCTACTACAACGCCGATATCCACCGCGGCGCCCTGGCCCAGCCGGAATTCATGCGCGAAGCGCTGGGCGACTGAAGCCGGATCACCGTCGCGTCGTTGCCCCTCATCGTCGTCCCAGCGAAGGCTGGGACCCAGTGAAAACACGGCGATCAGCCGGCTCTTACAGTTCGCTCGCTTTAATCCGAGGCGCTTCGCGCAGCGCCCTTACTGGATCCCAGCCTTCGCTGGGATGACGATCAATAGCTGCTAGAACATCTTCCCTCGCACCTTGGGCATCACCACCACCAGCAAGGTGGCCAGCGGCCCCAGGATCAGCGAGAGCAGGAACCAGACCAGGCCGCTGCGGTTCTTGCCCTGGGCCAGGCCGGCGTTGATCAGCATCAGGGAGCCCCAGCCCACGAAGTACGGGGCGCGCTCGCTGGCGAAAATGGCAAATTGGTCCATCGTGTGCTCCTGTTCTGTCGCAGGATGTCGATTCGTCGCCAGCCGGGATCGGCGGCGCGTGACCCGGCGGTCGGGCCGGAAGAGTGCCCGATAGTATCAACTCGGCCCGCCGGTGCGGCTGTCGGAGGTGGCATTCGCCCACGCTCCGTTCATCCCGCGCCGGTATCCTTGCCGATTTATGTGACGGAGAAACCCCGGATGCGAGGACTGCGCTATTTCGCCCTGGCCGTCGGCCTGACCGCCGCCCTGGTCTCGGCCGCATCGTTCGCCGCGACGGCGCCCGCCGGCAAGACCGACCCCGCCGCGGAAAAAGACCGAAGCAAGGCCCTGCTGCAATTCCAGCACGACCTGGCCAGCGTCCTGGCCCTGCGTACCGAGGCCGAGCCGCTGCTGGGCGCGGCCCTGCTGGCCCGCCCGCTGGCCGGCCTGCCTGAAGTCCTGAGTTATCACAACCTGCTCGAACGGGCGGCGCGCAACGCCGATGCCGGTCCCGCCGTGGCCTGGGCCCAGCTGGCCGATTGCGACAGCAAGGCCGGCACCTGCCCCAATACCGATGCCATCGGCCGGCTGCAGACCCTCGCCCCGGACAATGCCGCGGTCTGGTTGCTCAAGCTCGGCAACGACAACCGCAATGGCGACAAGGAGGCCACCCGCGCCGACCTGACCAGGGCCGCCAACGCGAAGCTCTATGACGATTACCTTGGCGCCAGCCTGAAGGCGCTGGCCAATTCGGTGACCCAGCTGCCGCCGCCGGCCAATACCTTCAACCCGCTGTCCGGCGCCGGCAATGCCGGTGTGCAGATGGTGATCGTTTACGGGCTGGCCAGCGCCCAGCCGGTGCCGGGCTTCCAGGCCACCGCGCGTTTTTGCGAGGACAGCAAGGACGACCAGGGCGTGGTCGCCGACTGCCTGAAGCTGGCCAAGGTCCTCGAATGGGGCAGCAGCCCGCTCGGCCGTTCGCTCGGCCTGCACCTGCGCGAAGTGCTCTCGGCCGACCCGGCCGACCAGACCGACGCCAGGCATGCGCGGCTGAACCTGATCTGGCAGATGCAACGCTTCGCCCAGCTCAATATGCAGGCCCAGGGCGACAAGCCCACCGCCCAGCGCCTGCTTGCGCTGGCGCGCAGCGGCGGCACGGAAATGAGCGTGGTGCTGGCGGCTTTGCGGGCCTATGGGATTCCGAACGACGCGCCGGCCGACTGGGTACCGGCCAAGCCGACTGCCTGATTAACGTCAGGTCGCACCCCTACCTCACCGTCATCCCGGCGCAGGCCGGGACCCAGTGGCGTCAGGCCCGCCTGGAGCGTTGTCGCCACTGGATTCCGGCCTGCGCCGGAATGACGAGAAAAAAAACCGCCGGCTCACCGGGACTCGACCCTGACCCACCAAAGTGACGCGCTCCGCTTTGCGTCCCTTCGCCGGCCGTGTAGGCTTGGCTAACCTCCGTGGCTCAGGTGTTACCGATGCTTACGACGCTGGTGGCTAGCAGCAAGGGCGGGTGCGGCAAGACCACGGTTGTGACCCAGTTGGCTACCCACTGGGCGCAATCGGGCAAGCACACCGCCATCATCGACGCGGACCGTCAGGCTTCCGCGACGCGCTGGGTAGAACGACGACCGGAGAACGTGCCGGGCGTCATCGCGCGCGAAGGCGGGCGTCGAGCCTGGGAAAAACTTCCCCCCGAAGTCGAACGGGTCATCGTCGACACCCCGGCCGGGTCCGGCGAGCGCGAGCTGGAACCCTATCTGGAACATGCCGACGTCATCCTCGTGCCGGTGCTGCCGTCGAGCTTCGACCTCGACGCCACCCTGAATTTCCTCAAGGTCCTCAATGGCATCAGCCGCGTCCGCCGCGGCAAACTGCCGGTCGCCCTGGTCGGCAACCGGCTCAAGCCATGGACCAATGCCAGCCAGGACGCGATGGGCACCCTGGCCGAAAACGCTCCATTTCCGATTGTTGCGGAACTTCGCGACAGCCAGGCGTACTTATTGCTGACCGCTCTCGGTAAGGGCATCTTCGATTACCACTCCGAGAACGTGCGCGGACACCAGGAAGACTGGTCCAAGCTGTTGCGCTGGATCAAGCGCAGCAGCTGAAGGCCCGGCCACGGCGAAGGACCGATCACGCCACGCTTTGCGTGGCCAGCAGTAGGAGGCAAGCCCATGCAGGAACTGATTCTGTTGCGACACGCCGAGGCGAGTCCCGCCGCCAGCGGCAACGACGACGCGGCGCGTCCGCTCACCCCCCACGGCGAACAGGAAGCCCGGGCGGCCGGGGAGTGGCTTTCCTCGCATGGCATCCACTTCGACCGCGTGCTCTGCTCGCCATCCGTACGTACCAGGCAAACCGCGGAGCTTGCCCTCGGTTCGTCGACGCTGGAACTGGCCGAGGAAATCTACGAAGCCTCACCGGGCGAGCTGATCGGCCTGCTCGAGGAGCATGCCGACGCCGAGCGCGTCGTCCTGGTCGGCCATAACCCCGGGATCGAACGACTGGTAGCCTTGCTGGTCGAAGGCCGTTCCGAGGATTTCCGCGGCATGCCGCCCGGCGGCCTGGCCTGGCTCAAACTTTCCGGTCCCCTGGAACCGGGCAACGCCGTACTCGAGGCATTCTGGTCACCGTGAAAACTGCGTTCCTGGGCATCCTCGCGATGCTCCTCCTGTTCAACACGGCGGCCGCACGGGCCGCCGACTTCAACATCGACCCGGCCAACTCGCAAGCCGAGTTCAGCGTGCGCCTGCTCTGGGTCAAGCAGATTTCCGGCGTCTTCCGCCATATACGTGGCGACATCACCCTCGACCATGAGGCATCGACCGCCCTGGTCGACGCATGGATCGATACGTCCAGCCTGGAGATGGATTCGGCGCGCCTGCGCCGCTGGGTGATGGCACCGGAATT
This sequence comes from uncultured Gammaproteobacteria bacterium, assembly GCA_963847335.1. GTDB lineage: Bacteria > Pseudomonadota > Gammaproteobacteria > Xanthomonadales > Rhodanobacteraceae > Luteibacter. The sequence goes on along the minus strand of CAWJZF010000006.1, from coordinate 22,656 downwards.
CTTCGATGCCGAGCACTATCCCCAGATCCACTTCGTTTCCGATCCGACGCCGCTCGCGTCGTTGACCGCCGGCGGGGAACTGAAGGGCCAGCTGACCATCCGCGGCGTCACCAAGCCTGCCATCTTCCAGTTGCAGCCGGCCAGGTGCACGGTGCAGACCATGCACGGCTGCCAGCTGCGCGTCCTCGGCGACATCGATCGGACCGACTTCGACATGCGCGGCCGGCGGGGTGCGCTGTCGGACCGCGTCTACCTCGGCATGGTGATCGGCCTGGCCAAATAGCCGCATGCACAGCGGCCGTCACGCGCCGCCCGGTATCATGTCGCAATGCGACATTTCGTAACCGCGCTGCTCCTTGCCGCCCTTGCCCTTGCCCAGGGCTGCACCCTGTCACACGCGCGGATCCGCCAGGCCGATGCGGTCGTCGCGGCCAATACCGACCGCCAGATCGTCTGCCCGCGCAGCGACCACTGCGCCATCGACTCGCCCCTGCTCGACGCGGCGCAGGAAGCCATCGGCGCCTCGACGGCGGATACGCCGGTACACGTGGTCACCCTGCTCGAAGATGGCGAGGCCGCGATGGCGGCGCGCATCAACCTGATTCGCGCGGCCCGGCGCACGATCGACGTGCAGACCTATATCTGGGAGCAGGACGACGCCGGCTGGCTGATGCTGGACGAACTGGTCCATGCCGCGCAGCGCGGCGTCCGCGTGCGCATCCTCGCCGACCAGCTGTTCTCGTTCCGCGATCCGAAACTGCTGGCGACCCTGGCCACGGCCAATGCCAACCTCTCGGTGCGCCTGTACAACCCGACCTTCCACAGCGCGAAGACGCCGCCGCTGGAATTCGCCGCCGGCATCGTCTGCTGCTTCTTCAAGTTCAACCAGCGCATGCACAACAAGCTGATCCTGATCGACGACACGATCGGCATCACCGGCGGGCGCAACTACGAGAACCGCTACTTCGACTGGGACGACAGCTTCGACTACATCGACCGCGACATCATGGTCGGCGGCCCGGCGGCCAGGGAAATGGCCGACAGCTTCGCCCTGTTCTGGCAGCACAAGCGCTCCGTCCCGCTGACTCATCTACGCGATGTGAACCAGTTGCTTACCAGCGGTTCGCCAGCCACGCCATGGCAGGAACCCACCTACACACGACCCGACCGCGTGGCGGAAATCATCGCCAACGCCGAAGACGCAGCCTGGCTGGAGGATCGCCTGGTCGACCCGAGCCTGCGCCTGCAACGCGTCGCTTATCTTTCCGACCTGCCGGCGAAGACCGAGGAGCCCCGGCAGCGCGACGCGCACGAACTGACCCGCGAGCTGATGGGCGAGGTCGCCTCGGCCAAGAACGAAGTCGTCCTGCAGACACCGTACCTGGTGCTCAGCTCACGGGCGAAGAAGATCTTCCGCGACCTGCAGAAGCGCCCGCAGCCGACCCGCGTCGTCGTCTCGACCAATTCGCTGGCCTCGACCGACGCCTTCGCCGTCTATGCGCTGTCGTACAAGCACCGTAAGAGCTACCTGACCAAGTACGGCTTCGAGATCTACGAGATGAAGCCGCACCTGCCCTTCGTCGACGATGTGATCGAAAGCGAGCAGAGCGCGATCGGTACGCCGAACCTGCTCGCCGGCGAGAAGCCAAAAGCGTCGGGCGGCCTTTTCAGCAAGGGCCGGCGCGGCGCGCGCAATCGCCCGGCGCCACTGCTCAGCCCCGGCACCCGGGTCGGCCTGCATGCCAAGTCGCTGGTCGTCGACGACAATTTCTCGATGGTCGGCACGCACAATTTCGATCCGCGCTCGGACCACTACAACACCGAGTCCGGCGTGCTGGTTTACGACCGGCGTTTCGCCGACCTGCTACGCGCCTCGATCATGCGCGACACCGCGCCCGAACGGTCTTGGGTGATCGCGCCACGGCAGGAATCGGTGCCTGTGCTCTCCGGTATCAACCAGGCGATCAGCGATATCTCCGAAAGCCTGCCCTTTTTCGACCTGTGGCCGTTCCGCTACGCGACCAGCTACGACCTGAAACCGGGCTGCACGCCGGTGCGCCGCACCGACCCACGCTTCTTCCAGTGCTACGTCGCCGTCGGGGATTTTCCTGAGGTCGACCTGTCGTTCAAGCTGATTTACACGCGGTTGATTACCGCGTTCGGCTCGTCGGCGTCGGGGATCCTGTAACACTGCGGAGATACGCCATGGATTGGCGACAACCTTGCGTCTACATACTGGCCAGCGAGCCGAATGGAACCCTCTATGTCGGCGTGACCAGCGACCCGGTGAAACGCATCTGGCACACCGGCCGTCGATCGAGGTTCGCCAGGACCTCCGTGCATACCCTTGTCTGGTACGAACTGCACCAGACGATGGATCGGCATCCTGCGAGAGAAAGGCTGAACACTGAAGCGGGCATGGACCCAGCCTTGTCGAGGGCGAGAATCCCGATTGGATCGACCTTTATCCCAGCTTGCTGTGACCGGATGATTCGCGCCAAGGTGGCGTTCGCGCGGCCGCCACCCTCACCGTCACCCGGCGCAGGCCGGGGTCCAGTGGCGACCACCGACCACGGCCACTGGATACCAGCCTGCGCTGGTATGACGATCAAGAGCAGAGCGCGGCGCCACTCACCGTCACCCCGGCGCAGGCCGGGGTCCAGTGGCGACCACCGACCACTGATGCCACTGGATACCAGCCTTCGCTGGTATGACGATCAAGAGCAGGCGCGGCGCCCACTCCCCTCACCGTCACCCCGGCGCAGGCCGGGGTCCAGTGGCGACCACCGACCACTGATGCCACTGGATACCAGCCTTCGCTGGTATGACGATCAAGAGCAGAGCGCGCACACTCCCCCACGTCACCCCGGCGCAGGCCGGGGCCCAGTGGCGATCACGCACGGATGGGTACCGACGCCACTGGGTCCCTGCCTACGCAGGGACGACGGTGAGGGGCGGAGGAGCGCCTCGGGTTTCATCACCCTCATCGTCATCCCAGCGAAGGCTGGGATCCAGTAAAAAAACACGGCGCGAAGCGCCTCGACTTAAGGGCGCTCGAGAATCGCGGTAACACCCATCCCACCGGCGGTACAAATCGAAATCAATCCACGTCCCGAGCCCTTCTGCTCGAGAAGCTTGGCCAGCGTCGCGACAATACGCGCACCGGTGGCAGCAAACGGATGCCCCACCGCAAGACTCGACCCGTGCACATTAAGCTTCGCCGGATCGATCGACCCCAGTGGTGCATCGCGGCCTAGCCGGTTGCGGCAATAATCCGCCGATTCCCAGGCGCGCAAGGTGCACAGCAGCTGCGCGGCAAACGCCTCGTGGATCTCGTAGAAATCGAAGTCCTGCAACGTCAGCCCGGCCTGGTCGAGCATCCGCGGCACCGCAACAGTCGGCGCCATCAACAAACCTTCGCCATGGACGAAATCGACCGCGGCGACCTGCGCATAAGTAAGGTAAGCCTGGATCTTCAGCCCACGCGCGGCGGCCCACTCGTCGCTTGCCAGCAGCACGGCGGCGGCGCCATCGGACAGGCCGGTGGAATTGCCCGCGGTCAGGGTGCCGTGGCCGGAGGTCTTGTCGAACGCCGGCTTCAGCGTGGCCAGTTTCTCCAGGGTTGAATCCGGACGGAGGAACCCGTCGCGCTTCAGCCCACGGAACGGCACGACGAGGTCGTCGAAGAAGCCCGCCTCATAGGCGGCGGCCAGCTTGCGGTGGCTGTCCAGGGCGATCCGGTCCTGCGCCTCGCGGGCGATATGCCATTCCTTGGCCATCATTTCGCAGTGGTCGCCCATCGACTTGCCGGTGCGCGGCTCGGCCACGCCCGGGAACGAGGGCTTCAGCTCGCGAAACGAAAAACCCTTGGTCGCGATGCGGACCTTTTCCTTCAGGGTCTTGGCGCGGTTCAGCGCCAGCAGGCGCTTGCGAAACCGGTTGCCATAGACGATCGGCACGTCGCTGGTGGTGTCCGAGCCGCCGGCGATACCGGCGTCGATCTGGCCGGCGGCGATCTTGTTGGCGATGATGATCGCGTTATCCAGGGAGGTGCCGCAGGCGCGCGCGGTGGTGATGCCGGGGGTGGTCGCCTTGAGGCCGGAGGACAGCAGGGCTTCGCGGGCCAGGTTCCATTCGGACGAGTGCTTGATCACCGCGCCCATCGCCACTTCGCCCAGTTCCACGCCATGCAGGCCGAAACGCTCCACCAGGGTCCCTAGCACCTTGACCGACATGCCGAAATTGCCGACATCGGCGTAGGCGGTGTTGTTGCGACAGAAAGGAATGCGGATGCCACCGACCACACCTACGCGCTTTTGCGTCTTTTCCATGCTCTGGACAGTCCGATGCTGAAGACAGGCAGGCCGGGGGAGCCCGCCTTGGGGTGCCTGTGGCGCCTCCGGCCGCCTGGGGCGGTCGTATCGCGCGGGCACAGGGCAATGGACCCAAGGCTAACCCGCATGGACCTGCGACGAAAGCCCGAAACCCCCGGATGCTAAAATCGCATTCCTTTACCGTTAGGAAAGTGCCCCGTGAACGAGTCCCTGCAGGCCTGCCCGGCCGTCCTGGCCCTGGAACTGGCCGACGGCGAGCGGCCCACGCGGCTGACCCTGAGCCGCGATGAAGCGCAGACGCTCGCCGGCCTGATCGCGGACGACCTTCACAAGCTGCTGCCCGGTGTCGAGCATGCCCGGCTTGCCGTGACCGGTGCCCTGTTCGACGCGGTGGAACTGCTCCGCCCGGGCTTCCCGGTTTTCGCCACCCTGGACGAGCTCGCCAGCCGCGTGCCGCGCGCGCAACTCGGCGGCGTGGTCGCCTTCGGCTCGCACGAGGGCCATATGCCGGCCCAGCCGCTGAGCCCCGACCCGCGCTACGCCGACGGCCCGATGCGGCTCTTGCCGTGGACCCTGCTGGCGGCACCCGAGCTGGCCACGGAGCTCGCCGAACGGATGGAAGTGGAGCTGGTCGGTCGCGGCGAGGCGGGCGCGGCGACATCCGACTTTCTCATGCGTACGCTCGGTATCCGTCTCGAACATGCCCGCTATCTCAGCCGGGACGATGTGCTGGCGCTGACCTGCGTGCAGTACGAACACGTCAACCTGTCCCCGCTGTGGACCTTGCTCGAAGCGGCCCTCTTGACGCCATACCGGGCCGAGACGGCGATCGGCGCGCGCGGCCTGCCGCTGCGTTACGCGGACGGTAAAGTCACCATCCCGGCGCTGGCGACCTGGTTCGCCGGCACGGCGGCCGGTCGTGAGAACCCCGCCCACGACTTCGCCGGTACCGTGTTCGAATTGCGCCAGTACGCCGCCCTGCTCGACGCGCACCAGTTGCCCCTGATCATGGAGGGCGGCGAAGCCGGGTCGGGCTATCTGCTCGAGACTGTCGCCGAGGCCGATCCGGCCATGGCCGCGCCCATGGTGTTCGCCCATGAAGCGCCGGGCCTGGGCATCGTCGCGATCACCGTCGCCCAGCCCGGTGCCGGTTCCGTGCGCGTCCTCGCCCACGGGTATCCGCTGGCGCCGTCGGCACTCGCGCCGCTCGTTGCGACGTTAGCCGCACGTTATGGCAGCGCGGAGGACATCCGGGCGCTGGGCCGCATCTGGCTCGACGGCCAGGGCGCGCTCGCCGCCCCGCCAGCCTCCGTTCACTGACCAGTTCGCCGGCAAAGCGTTAAAGTGCATCAACCCCATCGACGCTGATTGCAATGCGCCCACGACCGGATGAACTGCCGGACAATCCTCTCCCCGACCCCATGGGTGGCTGGCCGGATTACGTGCTTGGCCGCGTGCCGGCGATGGTGGCCTATGTCGACGCCTCGCGACGCTATCGCTACGCCAACGACCGCTATTTCGAATGGATGGGCATCGGCGAGCGCGCGGCGATCGGCAGCCTGCTCAGCGACGTGCTCGACCCGGAGCTGTACGCCTTCATCGCACCGGACATCGAGAAGGCCTTCGCCGGCATCGTCTCGGTCGCCGAGCGCGATATCGGCCAGGGCGACACGACGCGCTACGCGCAGGCCACCTATCAGCCCGACCTGGACGAACATGGCCATGTGCGCGGCGTGCTCATCGTGGTGGTCGACATCACCGAGCGGCAGCGCCTGGAAACGCGTCTGCGCGAGAGCGAGCAGCGCTTCATGGCGGCCTTCCAGCACGCCGCGATCGGCATGGCCCTGGTCCTGCCCGATGGCCAGTGGCTGCGGGTCAACGCCGCGCTCTGCGCGATGCTCGGCTACGAAAACCTCGAGCTGCAGGCGCTCACCTTCCAGGACATTACCCATCCGGACGACCTGGCCGCCGACCTGGAACTGGTCGGCCAGCTGCTGCGCGGCGAGCGACGCTCGTACCACATGGAAAAACGCTACCTGCGCAAGGACGGCGACATCGTCCATGCCCTGCTCAGCGTATCGCTGATTCGCGACGAGGACGGCACGCCACGCTACTTCGTCTCGCAGATCCAGGACATCAGCGACCGCAAGGCGTTCGAAGAGGCCTTGTTCCGCGAGCGCGAACTGGCCGAGGTCACCCTGAAGTCGATCGGCGACGCGGTGATCACCACCGACCCGGACCTGATCGTCACGTCACTGAACCCCATCGCCGAGGCGATGACCGGCTGGAGCCATCGCGAGGCGATCGGCCGGCCGATGGACGAAATCTTCCGCCTGCTCGACATCGACACCCGCCTGCCGATGCCGAACCCGCTTCGCGCGGCGGTGGACAAGAACACCATCGTCGGCCTGGCCACCGACGCCAGCCTGCTCCATCGCAACGGCTTCGACAGCCCGATCGAGGACTCCGCCGCGCCCATCCACGACCACGCCGGCAACGTGATCGGCGGCGTGCTGGTCTTCCACGACATCAGCGAGACGCGCGCACTGGCGCTGAAGATGGCCCACCTGGCCCATCACGACACCCTGACCGGCCTGCCCAACCGCAGCCTGTTGCAGTCGCGCATCGAGCAGGCCATCGCCACCGCGGGCAAGCGCATGCATCGGGTCGCCCTGCTCTTCGTCGACATCGATCACTTCAAGCAGATCAACGACACCCTCGGCCACGGCGCCGGCGATCACCTGCTGCAATCGGTGGCCAAGCGCATCCGCAGCCGCCTGCGCAGCGAGGACACGGTCAGCCGCATCGGCGGCGACGAGTTCGTCGTGCTGCTGCCGCATATCGACACCAACCGCGATGCCGCCCAGGTCGCCGAGAAGCTGCTGGAGAACTTCACCGATCCCCTGCCCGCGGAAGCGGCCGGGCTCGCGGTCAATTTCAGCATCGGCATCAGCATCTATCCCGAAGACGCGGACGACGCGGAAAACCTGCTGCGCAACGCCGATACCGCGATGTACGAGGCGAAGATGCAGGGCCGCAACGGCTTTCGCTTCTTCAACGTCGGCATGGACGAACGCAACGCCGCGCGCGTGCGCATCGAGGTCGCCCTGCGCCGCGCACTGGCACGCAACGAACTCAGCCTGCACTACCAGCCCAAGATCGACACCTCGCGCGACCTCATTATCGGCGCGGAGGCCCTGCTGCGCTGGCAGATAGACGGCGAAGAGGTCTACACCCCCGAGCAATTCATTCCCGTCGCCGAGGACTGCGGCCTGATCGTGCCGATCGGCGAATGGGCGCTGCGCGAAGCCTGCCGGCAGATGCAGGCCTGGAGTCTCCTGTACCGGCCGCTCAGCGTCTCGGTGAACGTCTCGGCGCTGCAGTTCCAGCACACCCGCTTCTTCGAAACCGTGCGTTCCGCGCTCGACGACAGCGGCCTGGACGCGACCCTGCTCGAACTGGAACTCACCGAGCGCATGGTGATGGACGGCGGCGAACGCATCTCGCGCCTGCTAGATCGCATCAAGCATACCGGCGTGACCTTGAGCCTCGACGACTTCGGCACCGGCTATTGCAGCCTGTCGTACCTGAAGCACTTCCCGATCGACCTGCTGAAAATCGACCGTGCCTTTATCCGCGACGTCGCCACCGACGCGGACAGCGCCGCCATCACCAGCGCCATCATCGCGATGGCCCGCAGCCTCAACAAGGACGTGATCGCCGAAGGCGTCGAAACCCCCGAACAAGCCGATTTCCTGCGCGCCGCCGGCTGCCCGAAGATGCAGGGCTTCCTCTTCGGCCGCGCCATGCCCGCACGCGAATTCGAAGCGCGCATCGCCGCGAGCGAACCGGACAAGCCGCCCGCTTGATTCGTAACGCTGGACCGATGGCGTTCAAGAAGGCATGATTTGCGCGCTTTCGTGGAAGACGGAAGCCCGGGCGTGGAACCTCGGAATAAAGTCACAAGCAAGGAAGCTCCGGTTTCCTTTCGTCGCGTTCGTGTACCTGCGATTTGCGGCGGACGTGCTGGGCAGACTTCGGTCTGGCCGGTTTTGTTGCTTGTTGGCTTTTCCGGTTTCCACCTCGGCACGTTCGCCACCTCACGCTCGCGTGAGGTGGCTGTTGCTCACGGAACGAGGAAAACCATGTCCGCTTGCCCCGCCCCAAGCCCTGGCCATCTGCGTGCCGGCCAGTTGGTCGGCCTGATCGCGCTCACCTTTACCGAACTCGAAAGCGATATCGATGCCTGCCTCCAGTCGATGACAGGACCCGAGTCGCTGGCCACTCGCCGAATGCGCAGAAGACTCACCGCCGCCGGCAAGCTCGACACCGTGCACGGCACCCTCGCCGACCGCCATGCCAACGATCCAGCGCGACTGGTCGCACTACACCACTGGCGCAAACGCTTCGAACGCTTCCGCGCACGCCGGAACGGCCTGGTCCACGGCTTCTGGAACGAAGACACCCAGACCATCCAGAGCACGCCCGCGCCGGAAGAAGAAGAACGCGGCCGCACCCGCTTCAACGTCCACGAACTCAGTTCGGAACTGGACGCCCTCCGCCAATTCCGCGCAACGACGCAACGCGACTGGTTCACCCCCAAGCCCGCGTGACATTAACTTGTGGGAGCGCACCGAGTGCGCGAGTCCTTTAAGGCCGCGCGTCGCAGATCGCGAGCTCTTGGGTAATTCGGCTAGAGACTCTTACCTGGGATCTGCCGCGCGCGCTGAGCCGACCACTCCCTCCATTCGTCGGAGATCAGGTCGTGGCGAGCCGTCTCGTTCCATATCTCGTGCGCAATCGCCAACGCCTCGCTGTCGTCAACCTTGAACACTGGCTCCGCCTGCAACGGCGGCACCAGACCGCCCGTGGTCGAAGGCACCCAGCGCATCGGCGTCATGTCATAGACCGGGGCGATCGACAGCGGCGGCCCATCGTTCGACAGGAGGAAAGACAAATTCCCCATATGCATATCGTTATTGAGGATCAGATGACCGATCGCTGCCAGTCGCCGCACCAGTGCCACCTGGTCGGCGTCGATTGCCCCGTGGCGCTGCAAGTGCTGCATGGCGCCCACCCATCCGTGTTGGGGGCCCTGGTAATTGAACGCCCGCGCGATCGAGCGCAATGAGGCCATCCCGCGTCGCCCACGCGAGCCAATGCGATCGAAACGTGTCGTCTCCAGCCACATCCGGTCGCCATGGATCCACACTTCTGTCGCGGCGGCGTTCATCCCGTGCAGCGTCAGCACTTGCGATGCCACGGCTTCCGTAACCATGACGTCGGCCCACCGCCGCGCAGCCGGGTCATCCGTAAGGCGCGGTGAGAACTTCACGAGCACCGCCCGTTGCGCGTATCCCTCGTCGACTACCGCAGTGAACTTCGGCCGTTCGCCATCGGCGGACGCGCCCACCATCACACCGTCGAGCACCTGATCTGCGCGCCTGGTGTATTCCTCGCGACGCGCACCGGTCGGCACCAGATAGTCAGGCACATCGACGAACGGCCCGATCGACAGATTGCCGCGCCAGTCCCAGGGCTGCTGGAGAGCGCCGGTAAGCACCTGATCGTCTGTCCATGCGTCAACGTCCAGCGGCCAGCCGTGCGCTGTCGCGTGCTCGCGCACCCAGGCGCGGCCAAGAAACCCAGCCGGCCGGAACGGTTCCAGAAACCACGGCAGTCCCTGGTAAACATCCAGCAGGCCACTGAGCAGTCCCAGCATCATCCACGGCTGGGGCTTCCCATCCGTGTCAATCGCCCACTGGTTGGCCTGCAGTGCCAACAAACTACCGAGAAAGACATCATGGCCGTCCTCGTCCCGCATAAACAACGGAACAGCGGGCATCTCCGACCGGAGCAGCGCATAGCCGCGATTTTTGGTGTGCCTCAAACGGAGCAGACCAGGCGTGTCCTGCAGGGCGCGTTGGTAACTACGCTCGCTGCCAAACTCATCGGCCACGTGCCGATATAAATCGGATGACGAAAGCGCCCCCCAGCGGGTGAGGGTAATCACGATGGCGGACATCCGGGGCTCACTTTTTGGCGGAAGAGGCGTTGCAAAACCGCCTTTAGTTTCCGTAGCTTACGGGCATTTTGGCGGAAGAGGCCCTGTAGACCATCAATTTATTCAGGTACAGTTTATATTTATGAATGACCTCGTCAATGCGCTGCCGACAGAAGCGAGCCCTGTTCGCGAGTCCCTTGAGGCCAGCCCTGCCCGAGGAAAACCACGAAAGCGACTGCGACAAGCCCAATGCGCCGCGCAGCATCGCTGACTGGAGTGACACCAAAGGGGAAGACTTTTATGAAGCTACGGACCATTGCTTTATGTCTGCTGGCTGCATGCGGAAGCGTGCAAGCACAAAAGACGGTATGGCAGCCCGCCGCCGTGCATACGCAGACACCTCTGTGGCCCGGCACAGCCCCTGATCTCCAGCCCATGCCAGGCCCCGAGTACAGCTGGTCGGACCCGAAGGGCCTGATCGGCGGCAAAACCGTCGTCGGCACAAAGAACGTGTCGCAACCCACGATGACGGTGTACGCCCCGGAGGGAAAGAACACCGGAGCCGCGGTCGTCGTATTCCCTGGTGGCGGTTTCGCGTTACTGGTCATGGACCTTGAGGGCACCGACGTGTGCGACTGGTTGACGACCAAAGGCGTCACCTGCGTCTTGCTGAAGTACCGCGTCCCAGGCAAGCCATACGAGTGGAAGTGCGATTGTCGTCCCCACGATCTGCAACTGTCGATGCCGTCTTTGCAGGATGCTCAGCGAGTACTGAGGCTGGTGCGCTACCACGCAGCGGATTGGCACATCGATCCACACAAGGTGGGTGTCCTCGGATTCTCTGCCGGCGGCTACCTGGTGGCCGAAGTGAGTACGAACTTCAAACGCAGCTTCTACACGCCGGTCGACGCGGCCGACAAGGAAAGCAGCCGCCCGGACTTCGCCCTGGCGATCTATCCGGGACACCTGGCGACCGAAGGGAATACGTTGAATCCCAACGTCCCGGTCTCCAAAGAGACGCCGCCGCCATTCCTGCTGCAGGCAGAAGACGACAACGTCGATGGCGTGAACCAAAGCACTGTCTACTACGCCGCCTTGAAGAAAGCCGACGTTCCCGTGGAAATGCACCTGTACCCCCACGGCGGCCACGCCTTCGGACTGCGGCCGACCTCGAATCCCATCACCCATTGGCCCGACCTGGCCGAAACATGGCTGGGCAGCATAGGGATGATTCCCATGGTCACGCCGAGGTAATCATCCCCAGTCGCAACCGGCCAGGGGCACACCGCGAACGCTCGCCCTTGCCATGGACTACAATCGGGGCCCCCCACGCGCCGGTCAACCCGGTGGCGCGTGGCCCCGCTACACACGTCATCGTTTTCCGGCCAGCCCCGGCACCCGGGGGCCATCGAGGCCTGAAGACCATCTCAGTGATCTGAAGCTGGCCGAATGGCGACGGCATCGAAACGCCGTTGCGCCGCGTGACACAGATCGAGCGAACAACGCCATGAATGCTTCCCGCAACCCCTACGTCGAGAGCATCGACCCCTCCGTTCATTGCAGCGATTGCGAGGCCGCGTGCTGCCAGCTCACCGTCGTGCTGATGCCCGAGGACGACGTGCCCGAATGGCTGATTCACCACAGCAGCCATGGGCCCGATACCCTCGCCAAGGGTGAAGATGGCTGGTGCGCGGCCATCGACCCGAATACCTCCAGGTGCACGATCTACGAACAGCGCCCGACCATCTGCCGCAAGTTCGCCATGGGCAGCCCCGGCTGCCGCGACGAACGCGCCCGCTGGTTCGGCCGCGCCGTGTTTCCGACGCCGGTGGTGCTGGCCAGTCGCTGAGTGCCCGGCGCTTTACCCAGAGCGCCCATCACATCCATACTCCCCCGCGCCGCAAGATATTGCGCCGCAAACAACAGCCACGACTTTCACAGGGGGAATCATGGCGCTGTTCGGATTTCTGTATCTCTCGCTGCCGCAGATCATCTCTTTCGTCTGCCTCCTCGTCGTCCTCACCTTCATGCTCAAGGCATGGCGGCACACGGGCAACCAGGGCTTCCTGCTGTTGGCGATTCTCGCGGTGATCGGGGAGCTGCACTACCTCGCCTTAAGGTTCGGTGGCTGGTTGTTTCCGTCGGTCATGACCAATGCGGTGGCTTTACACTCATGGATCGGCGCGCTGCTTGGTATCGGCGGCGCTGTTGCTTGGTGGATGTTGTACAAGCAGTTGGGCGCGCGGGATGTGGCGGTGGATCGCGGTTGATTATCGGGGCAAATACACCGATCAATCGAAGCCATAACCGAAAGCAGACGCAAAACGCGCCCTGCCTTTGATCGTCATTCCGGCGTAGGCCGGAATCCAGTGGCCTCAGTTTCCGTACGGAAGCGCTGAGACCAAGAAATGCTTATCTACCGAGCGATATCGCTCGACAAAGTTAGCAGGCCACTGGGTCCCGGCCTGCGCCGGGACGACGCTGAGGGGTATCGAGTCACCCGTCCAGGTGGCAGGGACTTGCATTGATCAACCTATCTCTTGAGATGCACGGCCTCAAAGGGTCGCGCACACACAGGATGCGGCACCCTCAGCCCAACATTTCCTCATACATCGCGTAATGCGTCTGCTCCATCCCAAGCCCCGCATACGTTGCCTGCGCCCGATGGTTCCCGGTCTCCACATACAGGCGCAAACCCACCGCACCTGCTTCACGCGCACGCTCCCGCGCCCCCTCATACAAGGCACGAAACACCCCACCACGTCGCGCTTCCGGCGTCACATATACGCTCTGGATCCACCAGAAATCGCCACTACGCCAGTCGCTCCACTCGTAGGTCACCATCAGGCAGCCAACCGCCACGCCATCGCGCTCGGCCACCAGATAAAACCCGCGCCGCGACTCGTCGAATATGCCGTGTACGCCACGCTCGACCACCGCCGGATCTAGCCTTTTCGCCTCGGTCTCCAACGCCATCGCCGCATTCCATGCAACCAGGTTCGCGACATCGCCGCGTGCCGCCGGCCGGATAACAATCATGCTCATTCGTTCGTCTCGCCAGGTTTGCGCCGCTTGCGCGACGCGCCAAGTTTTCGGGTAAGTGTGTTGCGACCAAGGCCCAGCGCCGCCGCGGCATGCTGCCGGTGCCCTTCATTGGCCACCAGTGCCGCCTGTAACAGAGTGCGATCCAGCGCATCGCGCGCCCGCGCATGCAGATCCGCCTCGCCGCGCGACAACGCATCCTCAGCCCAGACCCGAAGCGCATCCGTCCAGTCGCTCGGCGAATTATCGCCACCAGCACCACCAAGATCACTGGCCAGGATCTCCGTCCCCGGCGCAATCACCGCCAGTCGGCGACACAGATTCTCCAGCTCACGCACATTGCCCGGGAAATCCCTCTGCTCGATCAGTTTCAAGGCACCACGCGAGAACCGCTTCGCCGGCAGCTTCAGCTCACGCGCCGCACTCGCCAGAAAATGCCGTGCCAACAACGGAATATCGCTACGCCGCTGCCGCAACGACGGCAACTCGATCCGCACCACATCCAACCGATGCTTCAGGTCGGCCCGGAAATGCCCACTGACCACCCGCGCATCAAGGTCCTGATGGGTAGCAGCGATAATCCGCACATTCCCACGCATCAACTCCCGCCCACCAACACGATAGAACTCGCCACCCGCCAGCACGCGCAACAACCGCGTCTGCAACGCAATCGGCATATCGCCGATCTCATCCAGAAACAGCGTCCCACCCTCGGCCTGCTCGAACCGCCCCGCATGCCGCCGCGTAGCGCCCGTAAACGCACCAGCCTCATGGCCGAACAGCTCGCTCTCCAATAACTCGGAGGGAATCGCCGCCGTATTCAAGGCCACATAAGGCCGCCCACGCCGCGAGCTCTCCTCATGCAAGGCCCGTGCAACCAGTTCCTTGCCGGTACCGGTCTCGCCCGTAATCAACACATTCAGATCGCTGGCAGCCACACGCCCGATCAACCGGAACACCTCACGCATCGCCGCGCTCTCGCCAAGCAACGCATGCACATCCGCCACCGGCGCCACGATCGGCGTATCGTCCTCGCGCGCCGCGGCCAGCGCACGATTCACCGTATCCACCGCCTGATCCAGATCAAACGGCTTGGCCAGGTAATCCACCGCACCCGCGCGATACGCCGCCGCCGTGGTCGCCACATCGGTAAAGGCACTCATCACGATGACCGGACCAATGCCACGTGCACCCAGCGAGGCGAGCAACTGCAACCCATCCTCCCCCGCCATCCGCACATCGGTAATCAACAAGGCCGGCCGCCCTTCAGCCAAAGCTGCCTGCACCGAAGCGCTATCGCCGAACTCGCGCACGCCATGCCCGGCATCGCGCAGCGCCTCGGCCAGCACAAAGCGCACGCCACGATCGTCGTCGACGATCCAGATCTCAGCCGTCATGGGTGCGGTCCATAGGTAGGTAAAGCGAGAACACCGTCTCGCCAGGATGACTCACATAACGAAGCTCGCCACCATGCTCAAGCGCAATCTCGCGCGACAGGGCAAGCCCAAGCCCCGTGCCATCGGCACGGCCCGACACCAGCGGCTGAAAGATCGAATCACGCAACGCGTCCGGCACCCCGCCGCCATCGTCCAGCACATCCACCCGCAAGGCACTGCGCACCATGCGTTCACCCAGCCGCACGCCATGCTCGATGCGCGTACGCAAGGTAATGCACGACGCGCCCGCCTCGGTCGAGTTACGCACCAGATTCAACAACACCTGCAACAACCGGTCGGCATCCCCACTCGCATCCGGCAGGCTCGGGTCATAGTCATGCCGAATCTGCAGCGCATCGCCCTGCGCCTCCACGAGCGAAATCAACCGCTCAAGCAACTCATGCAGATTGACCGGCCCGATCCGCGCCGCGCCGCCGTGCCGCAACAAGCCATCGGCCAAGGTAGCCAGCCGATCCGCCTCGGCAATCACCAGGGCAGCCAGCTGCTTCAGATCCGGCTCGGAAACCCGCCG
Source organism: uncultured Gammaproteobacteria bacterium (assembly GCA_963847335.1). Classification (GTDB taxonomy): domain Bacteria; phylum Pseudomonadota; class Gammaproteobacteria; order Xanthomonadales; family Rhodanobacteraceae; genus Luteibacter. The sequence continues at coordinate 7,308 of CAWJZF010000006.1, read as the reverse complement.
CTCCAGCAACTGCGCCGCGCCGCGAAGCCCGGCCAGCGGATTCTTCACCTCATGGGCAAACCCACGCAGGGTCGCCGACAACGGCGTCGACGAAGACACCGGCTCCGCCGCCAGCACATGCAGCTCCACCAGCAACCGCCCCTCGCTCAAAGGCTGCAAAGCCAGATCCGCCAACAGATCCCGCCCCCGCCCGATTCCGAAATGCGTCTCCCGAAGCTGCATCACCCGCTGCTCGGCGACCGCCCGGCCGGCATGGGCCACCAGCGAGGGCTCCCGCAACAACACAGAAAGGCTCTGACCCACGGCCGTCCGGGGCCCGACGTCCAGCATTTCACCCAGGGCCGGATTCATCCAGACCACCCCCAACCCCGCATCGACAACGGCCAGGCCAGTCATCAGGGTCGACAGTTCGGGCAAGTCGGGTGCAGTCATTGCACCAATGTAGGGATTTTGGTGGAGGACTACAACGCCCGCAAGCTAGAATCTAGTTGGTCAAAGCAGCATAGTTGGAACACGATCGCCCAACTATGGTGGGCGCGGGGAGCGACTACGAACTAAATCAACTATTTACATTCGCGACTCGTCGCGGCAATGGTAGGCACACCGATGATCTGCGCCAAAGCAGGGCGGTTGTTCGGGTCGCTGCCCTGATTCCTGGAAGACAGATCAGCCGCGAACACCAAAATGGACGCACATGACCTGCTCCAGGTGGACTGTGCGATGAACACGTACGCATCCCCTGGAGCACTGGCATAGTTAGGAAATGTGGAGATCTTGAATGGGTTGGTCCAACGCATTGGCCAATCGTTCCGCTGCGAGAGCCAGTTCACAAGCCACCAGGGACCTCCAGATAGATCCTTGCGCCCTTCTTGTCCGGCATGGCATCCCATAATAGCGGTGCGTCGAACCGTGCCTCGATGTCGCTGCGCCGGACCTGCAACTGGCTAAAGGCCTGCTTGGTGCGCGTGCCATCGTCGCCGGGCAGGCGCATGAAACACTCAACGCGCGCAAGGTCCTTTGTCAGGACAACATTGATTGAGAACCCGCTTCGTCCGCGGCCACCGCTCCGACTAAGGCCGCCGGTGAGCCATGGATCAGTGGTCGGACTACGGCTCGCATATAGTTCCGTGATCACCTTGGACCGTTCAATGAACTGCGTCCAGAAACGCCTCAGGGTTTCTTGTCGCTGTCCCGATTTGCTGGAACCTGATGTAGTGGGATCGTCCTTCCATTCCCCATAGGTCTGCCCGGTCTCCGCAACGAACCAACTGTTGCGAGCGTTGTGGTCCTTACCCATGCTGCGCATCACCGTCGCACCAGATTGGATGATGGCGATAAGCCAGATGTATGGTCAGTTCTGGCTAACTCATGATGACGAGAAGAAAACGGGCGGTCACTTCAGCCTGGTGCGGCACTGGAGTCGGTGCTCCGTTTGTGCGGGAACGGTCGAAATCCGCGATGGCGGGGTAGGGTTTCCCGGAAGGCTGGTCGGATGCCGCTCAGACAACCCGAGAGAACACGTCTACAGCTTCGATGCCGTGACGTTGACCGGTGCGCTCCTGATTGGCAGGCCACGAGGTGGACCAGCACCTGCAGCGCTTCAATCCGGCCCTGCCCGCAGACCAGGTCATAGGGCTGACGGTGCACTCCGGCTCGCCGGCTGACCGTAACAGGCCTTTTCAGTCCCACCCGCCGGATATTCTCGACCAGCTCCGTGTGGATACGCCGGCTTCGAGTGCGCGGGTTCAGCACGTGGATGTCGCTGATGGGAATGCTCTCGATCTGCACAGGTTCTGACGTATTCATGCGGCCTCCCGCAAACGCACACGAGCTGCGAGCTCGGACAAAATATCGAGCGTGTCGAAGCGATATCCGTCGATGAAGGGAGAATTCTCGAACCCGAGATGCCGTGGCCATGTTGCCATGTCGAGACGCGGTACCAGGTAGTAATCCCGAGAACCCGCGTTGTCTTCGTTGAGCCGCACGGCCACGGTGACATCCGGCATCAGGTCCATGTCGAAGCGCACGTTCCAACGCAACGATCCCGAATCTTGCCGGTGGCACTTGGCCAGAACCACCGATACCGTCCACTCATGGTTAACAGTGATCAGATCTGTGTCAGGGCTCCGATGCACGTCCCGGGCAGCCGTCGCCAGCCTATCGACGACAGAGGAAACCACTGTGGGCCGCCACGCTCGGAGGGCCCGATTTACCTTTATGAAGTTGTAGTTCCTTCCACCTTCGTAAGGATTCTCTTTTCGCGACCGACCGCGGACCACACACGATGGCTACCGACTCGCTCACCGTTCGCAAGAGGCATCGATGTCGTTGGGCTGGGCGAGACACGACAAGGGCCTTCTAATCAGCTCTATGTTTCACATCTGTCAGATTTTACAGGCCTTCGGCGCTCACGGCTTCCTCTGGTTCTCGGTGGCATTGCCGTTGGTGGCGTCGGTGCGCCCATGTCAAGCGCCGCCTGCGCTAGGGCGAGACGATATTCAGCGCTACGCCTACGAGAGAAAAGTGTAGCGGGAGCCTCCGACCGCTTCGCGCGCCACTGTTTTGGTCGTCTCCAGCAGCCCGAAATTGGTTTTCAAGATCCACCAGCCACAGCGCCGTGCGTACGCATTTTCTGGTTACGATCGTCGAAACCTTACATTCTTGGGATATCCCGTATGCACACCAGCGCAATGCCATGTGGTCCCACGGAAGGAATCTCTTCTTCCGCACCCGAGTCAGCGCGAGCGCCAAGGCCCTCTCGCCGTCTCTAAGTGCTTGGGCGTCGGCCTGGATACGATAGCTCTCTCGGTACGAACGGTAGGCAAGCCGTGCCGCGTCGCTGAAAGTATTTCGCCCGACCCTTGCAAGGTGAAGGAGCCTAGATATGCTGGGAAGGAATAGCTGAAGGCGCGTTGGACGCTGCAGATGACGTAGCGCCTCAACTAACATTGCAATACGAATGCCGACCGCCACCTCGGGTTCGCCATACGTCCAGTCGGGAATGAATGAAGGGAGAAGCTGCGCTCCGCCGGATTCCTTGGGTCGCAGCAGCATGTCGCGCGGGCCTACACCCTGGATTGCGCACAACTCGGTAAATCGCCTGACAGTCAGCCTGCCAAAGCCAACGAACGGGATGATCCTGAGGTTATCTGGCCGATCGACCGCGTTGCGGGATCGCATGAGACTAGCTTGCACCTCGTCGAAGAAGGGCCGTATATCGTCTAACGAAAGGGTTGCCTGGAAAGGATCAGCGCACATATCTACGAGCTCCAACGCGCACCTCGCCACATGGTCTGCATAGACGCCACTTACGGCAACACATGCTGTCGAGGCAAGCGGCTCACGACAATGTCGACACAAGTGTCGATCCACGTACGAGCACGGAAGCGTCTGACGGCGACTGCAAGAAGAGCAGCGGTCTACTAACCCGCAACGATGGATTGGACAATGCGTAAGGGAGCTGACCCTCCAGAGCAACGGTTCGTAGTTTAAGTTTCGTGGAGACGTTCCGAGACACAGCGGGCACCACCGCCGTGTCTTAGCGTGGTATTCCACGCCATAGTTATTGAGTACATATCTGAGGTTCTGAAACGTCCCGCAGTGAAGCGTCGTGTTTCCCGTCATCGCATTAAGGGATGACGCCACGCGAGCGACGCGTGCACTTACTCCATTTACGGCAATATTGCCTTCATGGCTGCCTCGTGGCGCCCCTTGGCACAACTCTGTGTAAAGCCGCTGCAGTGAGATACCCGAAGTGAAAGCTAATCGCGATATGTAATGCTCCAAGGATTCGACCATGGGAGAGGCGACACCGTACAACGCGATCGGAGGGAGGGTGGTCCAGCGGCTGCCTGCCGATTGTGGAATCATTGAGCGTTCTCTCTGGCCTGCGCCCACTTGGTTTTGATGACCGCTGATCGCTGTGTCATTGATGCGCTCTTCGAGGCTGCCTTGAACTGCTCAAGGCCCTGCCACAGGTTCTGCAGGTCCAACTCGCTGTAATAAGATGTCTCAATATGACATCGATCGATCGCCAGGCTACCTTGCTGTGTCGCCGTCATTTCTGCCTTTCTTAGCAATTTGACAACTTCGCCTACCACACCGCCCGTCGCTGCCATCACGTCGGCGGCCATTTCGGCCAGCAGCCTTGGTTTGGAGAAGTTTAGATGCCCGCTAAGAGCCTTCAGAAGGCGGGCGAAAGCAACCTCATCGCCCTTGAAGTCTGTGCTGTAGTTACGTACCCAAACCGTGGAGATTCGCCGACGTAGCTCAGGAAATTTACGCCACATGTCCGCTGCGGCAGGCACACCCGTGACGATAAACATAATCCCGCAACTCTCAGCCAGGTTCAGGAGATGAAGGACATGCGCGGCGGGCTGCGTATTAGCCCGATTGTACATCAGCGTCGTTATCTGCTCTATCGACACGTAGAGGCACGCCCTTTCTGGTAACGTCGTCTCCACGGCGCTCCAATAGTCTCGCTCCGCACCCGTACGGCGCTTGATGCGATCCCATTGCTCGCGCCTGCCATGCATCTCGACGCGCATTTCGCGAATCCATTCGTCCTCGTCACCAAGCCACGAAAGGTTAGGAACGTTTAGCGCATCCAGGATGCGCTCAGCGAAGTCCCTCGGACTAAAGTATCCGCTGCTGGTGAGTGAGGGAAATAGTTCGATAATTGGCATGCGCCCCACTCCCCAGTAGCGGGGATGGCCAAATTGTTTTTGCATGCATTCATGGCGCAACGTCGATTTCCCGACCCCAGAAGGCCCCAACAGGGCGATCATATGCCCCGGTCGGAAGTGCTCCATTTCGGCGGACAACGTCTCGCTACTATCCCTATAGATCTCGTGTCGAATTACAGCTCCGCCTTTCACAGGTCCTCCTCAAAAGCCTCGAGCAAGTCCCAATTGAGGGGATGGTAAGTCGCGTCATTCGAGGGCGTTGCACCGGGCGGCTCCGGAGCCGGTTTGGGCTCGGTCGTGCTATGGGAGCCATCGGGGCGCGCTGCCATCTTCGCCAACGCCATCCTGTCGTGACGCTCTTTGGTGATGGCTGCGTTCCCGTTGCGGGCGACGACAGTGGTCCACGCCTGAATCAGTCGTGTAAAGAGCGACTCGGTAGGAGGCCGACTTATGAGATCGACAGCTTCACTACGGAAGGCTTTCAGGACCGCCCCGTCGATACGAACATAGATATAGGCGATGGAAGCAGGGTCAATGCGTATCTCTTGCACTTTGCACGTTCGCAACTTGATCAGGAGATCCGGCGTCGAATAGAGCCCCTCCGACAGCCGGATCCCGTCTCCCGCTACGGCGCTTTTTTCAACATCGATGGGCACAGATGTTCTATAGATGAAGTCCTCGTTATAGGCGACCGGAAGCCCGACCATCCCGAATGCCTCTGCCGATGCCTTCTTGTGCTCCACAGGAGTTAACCCTGTGCTGCGACGAATGCGAGGAACGTCCAAGAAGAGATAGGCTTCGATCTGTTGGATGATGGACAGGAAGTCGAGCTTCATCTGCTTCATGCTCTTAAGCCGTCCGTCGGCCCCGCGACCCTCTTTGTCATTTCGCGTATTGCCAGGGATTCTGTCAGCCACCTGCTGGTTCACTTCCCGAATCAGGTTCTCGGCAATCCCGTTCCAGGCTGAGCCCGCCGTAGGTGAGATACGTATTGACGAGTAGCCGACAAAGAAATCCCGCGCCCACTGACTAAGATTCTCTGGCCCTCGATCGACGTGGACGATCATGCGGTAGGCGGCCATGACGCCGTACCAGATCGCGAAGAAGTAATGCGAGCCCATCCGTTCGCGCCGACCCGAAGATGAACGCATAGGCCATGCATTCGCCGCTTTGGGCATCGATGGCCACGTAGAACTGGCCATATGGCGCAGGCAGTCCCTTCACGATGTTTGGCGCTATTCGTGCGTCGAACCGCGAGGAGTCGATGTGAATGGTGTGCCCGTAGGCAAGCGGAGGCAATGTCTTGTAGAACGGGTCGCCTCGATCTCGGGCGGATTGGTAGCCTCGCATTCCCCTTCAGGTACAAGGCGTTTTTAGTCTTCCCGGCAGCGCGTATCGCCTTGTACAAGGTCGTTTTGCCGGGCGCCGTGATCCCTTGAGCTCCGGCCTCCGACAGCATGGCGAGGTAGACCTGGTTCGGTGTTCGCGCCTCTCCCTTGTTCCAAACATCGTCGACAGCAAAGAAACCAGTTGCTTTTGGTCCTTGGTTAGCCGTGCGGATCGGTTTCCTGAGCTTCTGGTGTACGCCGGCAGCGGCACCTCAAGCAGGTCGCGACCGTCTCGACCTGGCGCATGACACGGACTGCCGGTGCCCGCATCTTGGGGCTTCCCGTTATAACGTCGAGCGTGATATCGGTGATGACCGAGGCCCGCCTTACGGCGTACGGTCTGACGCGGCACTCACCGTGACGCTGGTGATCAGGTGGCTCGCTGCTCGAGCTGCTCGCGTAGCGTAGCGATCGCGGATATCGTGTTGTCGGCCCACCCTTCTCTTCTCGGTAGAGGACCCTTCGAGCCACGTCCTCAATGGAATGGCTGCGCAAGGTACAAAGGCGGGGCCCTGCCCCAAGCATGGCCGGGCGATACGGTGTTGAAGCCGGCGATCTCGTCGTATAGCGTCGCGAGCGGTCGTACCTCCACGCATGATCGTGAGGCTACTGGACTGCGATCCGACTTTCAGACTCCGGTCGGTACCCGTCCATTGCGCATTACACGCCTCGAGGTTTTGCTTATAGAGCGCAGGGAGGCTCGCGGCGCCGCGTCAACCAGAATCAATTCCCAGTTCGTCGGCGTATTACGGAAAGGATCTTGTTGAACCATGTGCCATTGAAGTTCTCCCATAAGCATTAGGTTTCCTGCTCTCTTCCTTACCACGAGGCTACTTTGCCTTCGACGAGGAGTAATACTGTCTTCTCGGAAAACGCCAGGAAGTCGAGCGTTGCACTCGATACATAACGTCGCCCCTTTGAAGGTGGCGTACGGACGATGCCCGTCCAGGGCACTGGCAGTAAGTACCCGATGACGTTCGATCTAGCTCGCGCTCGTATGCGAAGAGTTTTGCTCCACGGTGTGGCATTCATTGACCCTAAAGCGCCCCACACTTTCGCGAGGCGAAGATAGTCTTTACGTTGTTGAGAGCACCCCTTCCCTACGGTTGGCACAATTTACACTGCCTTCGACCATTTCTCGATCGTCTCGCAGGGGTCGGGCTAAGCCGCAGGCTCAGTCAATTACACGCCTACGTTCTAGTACTAGAGGACTGCGTTGCCTTGATTGTTCATCG
>CAWJZF010000005.1:0-553504 GCA_963847335.1 uncultured Gammaproteobacteria bacterium | reverse complement strand
GACACCGCCGACGGTATCCCGCTTTCCTTCCCGCGGCAGCAGCGGCTGGTTGAACCTGCGCCGCAGCTCGGACTACTACCCAGAAGGCCAGATGCTGTGGCTGGACGTGGACACGAAGATCCGCGACCTCTCCGGCGGCAAGCACACGCTCGATGAGTTCGCGAAGGCCTTCTACGGCATGGACAGCGGCAGCTACGTGCCGAAGACCTACACTTTCGAGGACGTGGTGAAGACGCTCAACGACGTACAGCCGTACGACTGGGCCGCGTTCCTGCGCCAGCGCCTGGACTACACGGGTGACACCATGCCCAAGAAGGGCATCGAAGGCGGCGGCTGGAAACTGGCCTTCGACGACAAGCCGAGCGAGTTCGCAACGACGCAGGAGAAGCTGCGCAAGTCGATCAACCTGGCCTACTCGCTGGGCATCCAGGTGTCCGACAAGGGCGAAATACGCGACGCGCAGTGGGAAGGCGCAGCGGCGAAAGCGGGCCTGATACCGGGCGTAACCATCGTGGCGGTGAACGGCAAGGACTTCTCGCCGCAGGTACTGAAAGACGCGGTGGCCGACGCGAAGAACACCACCACGCCGATCGAGTTCCTGGTGAAGAACGTGGATGACTACCAGACCGTGAAAGTGGACTACCACGGCGGCCTGAAATATCCGCACCTGGTGCGCGGCGAGGGCAAGGACCTGATCGGCGTCATCGCTACGCCGAAGAAATAAGCAGGGGTCAAACAGATGGGGTCAGGTTCAATAAAGAGCGTCCGTTAGCTGGCTTTTTAAATGAACCTGACCCTGTCGTATCTGACCCTCGCGTATCTTAATGAACCTGACCCTCGCGTATCCATGTTGTTCGGGCTGCCCGCCTGCACGTATCGTCGCCTCGTTGATCGCGCGTACCTTGGTTTCGTCCACCTTTTCGATCTTGCGGTCGTAGGTGTACAGGCCGTTGTGCTCGCCTTCGACATCGGTGATCTGGGTGTAGACGCTTCCGGACATGCCCTTGGCCACGCCTTTGTTGCGCGCAGCACGGCGGTATTGGCGACGTAGCCTGCGTTCAATGCATCGCGGTCCTTCACCGCACCGTAGGGGTTGATCGGCGTGTTGGGCCAGACGTGGCCGGGAATCCCTAAGGTCAGGCCGCCGTGCTCGCCGTCGATGGCGGCGCGCTTCGCATCCGGCTCAGGCAGGCCGGGACCCTGATAGTCGTGCACGTCGTAGACGTCGCCGGCATGCGGGTCGCCCTTGGTGTCGCAGCAATTGGCACCGCTGCGCGCATCGACCAGGCGCGATGGGTCGAGTTGCTTGATCTGCGCGGCCAGCTCGGCGGCGGCCGGAATGCTCCACTGACCCCAGCCCTCGTTGAACGGGATCCATCCGATGATCGAGGTTTCGCCCCTGAGCGCGTCGACGATGGCCGAAACATCGGCGCGGAACCCGGCCTTGTCGGCGTCGCTGAGTTTGTCGTTGTGCCCGTCCGGCAGCGCCGGCATGTCCTGCCACACCATCAGGCCGATGCGGTCGGTCCAGTAGTACCAGCGTGCCGGCTCCACCTTGATGTGCTTGCGGATGGTGTTGAAGCCCAGGTCCCTGGTCTTCTGTATGTCGAACTTGAGCGCCGCGTCGGTGGGCGCGGTATAGATGCCGTCCGGCCAGTAGCCCTGGTCCAGCGTCGCCAGCAAGAAAGTGGGCTTGCCGTTCAGCACGATGCGGTTGCGTCCGCCCACCATCCCGACGGCGATGGTGCGCAGGCCGGCGTAGGCTTGGTCACCTCGTCGCGTTGATCGCCCTGCGCGAGCGTCGCCGTGAAGGTATAGAGGAAGGGATCCTGCGGGCTCCACAGGCGTGGATGCGCGATGGCCAGATGCAGCGGTTGCCCAGCCGGCCCGCTCGCCTCGCCCACTGCGTTGCCATCCGCGTAGGCGGTGACGCGCGGCGTGGCGTCCGCGCTATTGCCTTGCAGCTTTGTAGTGACGGTGAAGGCGTCCAGGCTGCGCGCCGGCGTGAAGCTCAGTTGTGCCAGGCTGATGGCCGGTACCGGCTCCAGCCACACCGACTGCCAGATTCCCGAGGCTGCGGTGTAGAAGATACCTTCGGGTTTCAGACGCTGTTTACCGACCATCACATTGACGCCGTCCACCGGTGCATGCACGGTAACGATGATCTCCTGCGGGCCGTGCGGTTGAAGACGCCGACGTGATGTCCGCGCTGAAGGGCGTATAGCCACCTGCATGCCGCGCTACCTGCGTACCGTTGACGTACACCGTGGCGTCGTGGTTCACCGCGCCGAAATTCAGTCGCACGTGCTGGCCATGCGCGGTGAAGGCAGCCGGGACATCCACCAACCGGCGGTAGACCATGAAATCCGAATGCTTTTGCACGCCTGAAAGCACCGACTCGATCGGATACGGCACCAGTACCTGGCGCTTCAGCGTCTGCCCGAACGGCGGCGCGCCTTGCCCATCGCCCGGCGCGTACTGCCACAACCCGTTGAGGCTCATCCATTGCGGATGCGCCAGCGAAGGGCGCGCCAGCTGCGGGCGCGGATACTCGGGCAACGCGTTGCCGGGCGACACCTCGGCCGTCCACGGTGTCGCCAATGGCGCGACCTTGCCGTTCCAGACAGTCGCCTGATCCGGCGCCGCCATCGCCGTCGAGGCAAAACCAATGGCCGCCGCCAGGCCGATCCAGGCGCCCGCGCCCGTACCTTGATGTTGCCCGTCATCCGCCCTTCCTCACTTCATCTGTTGAAACGAATTCCCCGAGTGTAAGTAGCGTACGAAACAATACCGTGCCGTACTTATCTTTTCCGCCTTGGATCGCGGCCTGGGGAACAGCTATCTCAAATGCGTCGATGTTGGGCTTGTGCCTTCAAACTGCCCTATATAATGGATTTGAGGGGACAGGCACGTTGACACGTGACGGGGATTCGTTGAGCTTGCAGCAGAGGCCTAAGGCGGGAGGTTAATCGTGGGGAACGCTATACGCGACTTCGATCTTGATGCGCCAACGCTGCCAAGGCACCTTCGAAGCGAGTTCAGGTATCAAACGCGATCACTTACAAGTTTGTATGAGCGATGCTTTGGCACAAAATTATCCGTGGGCAAGGCCTGGAAAATCCTCATAGAAATTGTTCCAGGCATCACTTTTCCCCGGCATCGTGACCTCCTTGAATCGCCCCGGGTTTTGTGGAGGCTGTTTGGTTTAAGTCAGGCCATCACGGTCGCTGGCTGACAGGCGAGTTGCCGGTAGTAGTTTGCCTCGGCTTCGGCCGGCGGGATATAGCCGATGGGTTCGAGCAGTCGATGGTGGTTAAACCAGGCCACCCATTCCAGCGTAGCCAGCTCTACTGCAGCCTTTGTCTTCCAGGGCGCACGGCGATGAATCAGCTCGGCCTTGTAGAGCCCGTTGATCGTCTCGGCCAAGGCATTGTCATAGCTGTCTCCCTTGCTGCCGACGGACGGTTCGACGCCAGCCTCCGCCAAGCGTTCGGTGTATCGAATGCTGACGTATTGCGAGCCTCGATCCGAATGGTGCACCAAGCCGTTGTCGCGTTCCGGTTGTCGCGCGTACAGCGCTTGTTCCAGAGCATCGAGGACGAAATCGGTACGCATTGAACTGCTGACTTTCCAACCCACAATGCGACGTGCGAACACGTCGATGACGAAGGCCACGTACAGCCAGCCCTGCCACGTCGACACATACGTAAAGTCCGAGACCCAGAGCTGGTTCGGTCGATCAGCCTTGAACTGCCGGTTGACCTTGTCCATCGGGCACGGCGCCTTGCCATCGCTGACCGTCGTGCGCACCACCTTGCCGCGCATGACGCCACGCAGGCCTTGTCGCCGCATCAAGCGCTCCACCGTACACCGCGCCACCGGTATTCCTTCGCGTGCCAGCTGCCGCCAGACCTTGTCCGCACCGTAGACCTGCATGTTGCCTCTCCAGACACGTTCGATCTCCGGCACCAGCATTTCATCGCGCTGGGCTCGGGCACAACGTCGTTGCGGCTCGCGCTGGAGCGCCGCATGGCGCCGATAGGCCGACGGGGCGATCTGCAAAACCTTGCAGATCGGCTCGACCCCGTAGGTACCTCGATGTTCGTCGATGAAGTCCCTCAGGACTTGAGTCGGCGGTCGAGCTCCGCCTGGGCGAAAAAAGCACTCGCCAGCTTCAGGATCTCGTTGGCTCGACGCAGCTCCTTGACCTCACGCTCCAGCTCCTTGACGCGCTGCGTTTCGACCGTGGTCAAGCCGTCGCGCACGCCGGTGTCAATCTCGTGCCGCTGCACCCAGCTCAGCAACGTCTGTGGCACGCAGCCGATCTTCGGCGCCATCGATTCCACGGCGGCCCACAGCGATGGATACTCTCCCCGATGCTCTTGCACCATGCGTACGGCTCGCTCGCGGACTTCAGGTGAAAACTTGTTCGACTTGTTCATGGCTCCATCTTCTCAAGAGTTGGAGCCTCCTCAAAACCCGGGGCGATTCACCCTCGAGTTGCGTGACCCTCGAGTTGCGGGCGCCCAGAAGATCATCCAGGTTGAACGGACGTCGCTGCGGATAGCGGTTGCCAGCGGTAGTAAGGCTCGTGGGCCAGGGCCAGTAGCTCGCGGTCCTCAGGAGTGTCGCCATAAGCGAATACGCGGGAGAATTGGGAGAGCGGGAAGCGTTCGCGCACCAGGCGGGCCTTCTCATCGCGGACGCACTGGCGGCCACGATAACGGCCGGTGAATTGCCCCGCGCGCTGCTCAAGCGCCGAGCACAGCAGCTCGATACCATGCTCCTGGCACCAATGGCTGAGGTACAGATCCAGGCCACCGGAAACCACTACGACCGTGTCGCCACGGCGCTGGTGCCAGGCGATCCGTTCCATGGCTTCTGGGCGCAGCGTGGCGGGCAGGACATCCCGCGCGAATCGCTGGCCGTGCTCCTCCAACTCATGCACGGGGATGCGCCAGAAGCCGAAACGGCAAATCACCGTCCGGACCAGCGTGCCGGAGACGAGCCCTGCCTTGTAGCCAAGGATGAAAGGCAAGAGAAGAACGCTGCCGAGCCACAGGCGATGCGACCGAACCGCCGCGCGCATGAAATCCGGCATGGTCTCCCGATTCGTGATTGTTCCATCAAAGTCGAATAGCGCAAGATCCATTTGCGGGAGTTCCTGTAGTGGCGCAGTGAATGTGCGATTCAAATCGGGTTGCCAGAAACGGACATCCGGCCAATATATCCGCCTTGACATACCGCCCAGGGATCGGCGCGGTAATCAGCCTACCATGGCGCACGCGGATTACCCATGACTACTGGCCGGTCTTGCCATTTTCGTGGCTGGACATCAACGTCGCCTAAGCGCAATTCGCGGCGGGTAATGAACCCGGCCGCAAGCAACCCAAGCAGGGCCAGCAACCATGCGATGCCAACGGGCGTGTGCAGGAATGCCAGTAACGCTTCGGTCGCGAAAAAAGGGGTTGAACATCCCCAGGATAAAGATGTCCACGATATAGCCGTATACGAATTCGCCGATGTCGCTTCCCAGAAAGATGCAGCTATGAATCATGTTCTCGCCAGTGAAACAACCAAGCCAATGGGCGCCACCAAGCACGACGAAGTTGCCGACCATGGGGAGTGCCAGCAACAAGTAGACCAGCAGCACCGGAATGATCAGCAGCCTCAATGCCAGGCGGATGCGTTTCAGGCGCGTGGTCAAGGCATCGATAGCCCGGCTTGAAAGCGTCACCTTGCGCTCGGTGGCGGCCGGTACGGGTTTGATGACATCGCGACTGACGTCCAGTGCCTCCCGCGATTAGCCTCGATCTTCCAGTACAGACAGCAAGGCGGTCCGGGCAGCCACCACGCCGGTAACGCTCCAGTAGCAGATCGGTGTCCATGATCTGGAACTGTCTTCGGAACATCCGTAACGCCTGATACATCGATCCTCCTCCCCTGACAACGCGACCTTCCTGTCTGTTTGCGTCCTACTTTAGTGAAGACAAAAGGCGTCAGCATCCTTTGAAGCCCGAATCCAGGCGTCCCCCGACTCCAAACTGAACGTCAGGGCCTACCCTGCCCCACCCGATTCATCCTGCCGCAAGGAAATGCAAGGCACACTCGCGCTGGCAATGATCCCGGCCTCGTGCCTCGTACGGAGATAAACCCATGCGCAATTCCGCCCTGCTGCTGGCCGCTTCCTTCGGCCTTGTCCTGGCCTCGCAGGCCTTTGCTTCCGACCGACCCGACCCGGGCAAGCTGACCGCCCGCTGCCTGGATGCCGCGGCGAAGAAATTCGACGTGAAGAACGACTACATCCAGCTGCAGCCGATTCAGGCCGCCGACGCCGGCTACTCGATCGCCGGTATCGCCGACGCCGGCATGGATGGCAAGAAGAACTTCAGCTGCCAGTTCGACAAGAAGGGCAAGCTGGCCAACCTCGTTCCCGAGGGTAAGTAAGCACGGTATGTTCCGCGCGCAGGTCGGGAGCGCACGAGAGCGCAGGGGTCAAGAGCGCAGGGGTCAGGTTCATTAAAACGCTCCTTAGCTGGATTTTTAATGAACCTGACCCCTTGAGTTGTGACCCCTTGAGTTGTGACCCCTTGAGTTGTGACCCCTTGAGTTGATGATGCCTCGCTTGAAATCGTCCTCCCGCGGGTGGGCGGTAACAAGCGCTTTGCGCTCTTCGTCGGTTCAGTCCAGGCACAACCGATGCGTTGGGACTCTTGCTCGGGGTCGCGACGATGACCGAGGAGCAGCTCCCCGTAGCCGACAGCTTCACCAGGCGATTGGCTCGTCGCCGATTTAAGGGGACGTCCGTCCCGATTCCGACCACGGCTCGCCCCCGCCGGCCGCAAATTCATCCCTTCTTACCGTCGGTTGATCCCTTGAGGCATGACGTGCCTGGAGCAGGCCCACTATGGTTCCGCTCCAGCCACCTTAAGAAGCATTAGTTCATGACCCATGGATTCGACATCGCCCTGCGACTGGTCTGGTATACCGTCGGGATGTATTGGTTATGGAGTGCTCGCCGGGTGAAGCCCTCCATACAGACCGAACCTCTGGCAAAGCGCTTCGTCGCTTATTGGTTACCCCTTATAGCGGCGTTTCTCCTGCTCGGTCCGGGTGAGTGGTACAGCCATAGCGCCCTGGCGGAGCAGTTCGTGCCGCACTCAACGTCCTTCGAGTCGCTCGGACTCTTCTTCTGTGTGATCGGAGCAATCGTTGCTTGCTGGGCACGGCATCTTCTTGGTGAAAACTGGAGCGCCACCGTACAACTGAAGGACCATCACCAACTGATTACGCGAGGCCCATACAAGGTCGTTCGGCATCCCATTTACCTGGGCATGATGTTTCTCTTCGTGGGCAATGCGGTTCTGGTTGGCGACTGGCGGGGAATACTGGCTGTCGTCATCGTTTTCCTGTCTTTCTGGCGCAAGCTTCGATTGGAAGAGCACTGGCTATCGAAGCATTTCGGCGAGTCGTATCGCGAGTACGCGGCTCGAACCCATGCCATTCTTCCTGGCCTGCTTTGACAGCCATCCTGATCCGGGGGACAGGGGCCCCATTCCGCTCAAGCATAGGTACTTTTACGCAAACGGGTGACCCGGCGCGCCGGCATCATATCGACGTCGCCTCGCAGCAAGCGTCAGTTGGTCGGCATATCCGGCAGCCTCACTCCCAACCGGGCCCGGACCTTTGCCAGGGCCGCCGTGCCGGCCTCGATCATGATGCGGCGTCCGCGTGCCTGGATTGCCGGAACGGGATTGCTTGCGTCCGGGCCGCTGAAGTCCCGCCGAATAAGTCCACACGGTTCGCACCCTGTGGGCTTGTCCCCCACGCCTCCGTCCCCGATTCTGCCATCTCAGGAATGACGTACGGCACCGACGATGATGCCATTCGAATCGAGCACGAAGGCCACGTCTTCGGTGCCTTGCTGGTGGCGCACAAGGTATTTATCCCAGCCCTGGTCGTTGACGCCGGCAAACTGATAAGAGGTCACCGGGCCAAGCTGCGCGAGGTATTTCTCGCGTTGTGGTTTCTGGCGAGCTCTCACTTGTGCAATCCAGGGCGACATGCCTTGTCCGCTATCTGAGTCGCTCAACAGCAGACCCAACGCTTTTTCGCTACCGGAAAACGGTTGCTGCTTGTGGACGCGGTCGGCGAGCGCCTGCACGATCTGTGCAGCGGCGCTGTTGCTGATGCGCGGCGCATGCAATTCCTGGCCGTTCTGCAGCAACACCAGCCCCGCGATCGTGCCATGGTCGTTGCGTTCGAAACCGATCCTGACATTGATACTTCTTGCTGCAAGATAGCCTGAGTCGGAGGGGAAAAGATCCAGCGGGTGTTGGCCCGTCAGTTGCGCCGACAACTGCGTCCCGTCGAGCGCGATCGTGACAACGCTGTAGGGAGCGAGCTGGTAATCACCCACGCCTTCGCTGGCATTTTTAAGATCCGCGACCTTGACCGGCATCGGTGCGGAAACATTGGGTGGGCTGACCTGGGCGGCGAAAGTTGCCATGCCGGCCGACAGGCAGAACAGCGCAAGGGCGGACAGGCCAGCCCATTTCCTGGGTTTCACAAGCATGATCTTGATCCTTTGTTCGAGAAACGATCGGGATTCGGACATCGCAGCGACGGCGCCGATAGTCGTGGATTGACTCTGGCCCACTTCAATCAGCGTTTCACAATAGGTTTTGATATCGCGCCCGCCGCGTAGTACGCGCGCATCGCAGTCCACTTCCATGGCGCGGCGCAAACGGTGCAATTGCCACCAGAGCGGCAGGTTCCAGGGCATGAGCAAAAGAAGGCCCAACGCAACGGCAAGCATCTGCGGGTCGCGGGCCTGGATGTGTGACTGCTCGTGCGCCATCGCCATGTGCTGATGCGCGCTGCTCCTTTCCATCAGCCAGGCGGGGATGACGATACGCGGCCGAAAGAGCCCGACGACCGCAGGTCCTGCATCGGGCGAGACCCAGATTGACGTACCAAGGAGCTGGCCTTGCCGCCACTGACGTTTGCGACGATGTAGCAGACCGGTGTTGATCGCCAGCGCTATGGCGATGGCGAACGACAGGCCGATCCACATGAGGGTAAGGACGTCGGTTCGCGCCGATGTGTCGCCTGTAGCTACCGCCGTGCCAAGCCCGGAGATCATATTGGGCAAATGCAACGAGGTCGCGTCGCGTAACACCAGCGGTGCCGACAACGCTGCGGGTTTGAACAGATTGGGGACCTGGATGGATACCGATGCGACCATGCCTGGCAGCAGCAACGATGCCACGATGGTGCTTATCCAGATCCAGCGGCTGGCAGCCCGACGTCGACGTGAGCCTTGTTCGGCCAGCCATGCCGCCGCGCTCAGCATCACCGTGACGACGACAACGTAGATCATCCAGGCGAGCATCAGCGTTTGTCCCCGTCGGATTTGTCCGCGAGCATCTGGCGCATGCGCCTGAGCTGCGCGGGGGTGAGCTTCTGGTCCGACACAAGATGCGAAAACAGCAGTTCCGTCGAGCCCTTGAACAGTTTGTTGGTGAGGTGAAGCAAGGCGCTCTTCTGCGCTACCTGTTGCTTTACCGTGGTGAAGTAGCGATGTCCGCGTCCTTCCTCGTCGTGGGCGACGTAGCCCTTGGTCTGGAGCGTGCGCAACACGGTCAGCACCGTGGTGTAGGCCAGCTCGTCGCTGAGTCGCTCGCGCACTTCGGCCACGACCGAGGGGCCGTGTTCCCACAGCACCTGCATGACGTCCGCTTCGCGATCGGTGAGAGAGATCTTCATGGCGGTCACCTACTAAGGGTTTAGTAGATGATAAGCACGACCGCCAAGTTGTCAACTATGAGTTTAGTAGATGGCACAGCCCGGGGGTCACAGCCCGGGGTCAGGTTCATTAAAAGCGGGGGTCAGGTTCATTAAAAAGGCTCCTGACGCAGCTTTTAATGAACCTGACCCCGCAGCTGTGACCCCGCAGCTGGACCCCGCAGCTGAACCTGACCCGCAGCTGTGACCCGCAACTGATGACCCGCAGCTGATGACCCGACCCGCCGCTGCCGCAGCTTTTAATGAACCTGACCCCGCCGCTATTTAATGAACCTGACCCCGCCGCTAAGAACCTGACCCCGCCGCTAGACCCCGCCGCTATGCGCCTGGGACGGACGATGCTGCAGCGCAGCTTGTTGAGGTGTCACATTTTAGTATTATTTTAAAATACGACAATTGGACGCGAGCGATCGCGACATGTCTTAGGGTAGATGGCGGCCAGGTGCGCTGGGGGGCGCGAATGGCTTGATGGTGCATAGCTCGGCCTGCGTGGGGACGAGACAACTAGGCACTGCCAGCATGTCTGACGGGTATTCCACAAAGATGGGGAGGGTAGTCATGCAACTTACGAAGATGGCGGTCGTTATTCGCCAGGCGCTGATGGTGACGGGAGTCGCCTGCTTGACCAGTTACAGTATGCAGGGACACGCGCAAACGACTACGGCGACGTCACCAGCCAGCCCGCCATCTTCCTCCTCGCCCGATCAAACCAGCAAGGACAAGGATGCAGCAAGCAAGGCGGATGAAAAGAAGGTAACCGACCTCAATGCGGTCACCGTCACCGGTCAGCTGGCTGCGATTCGCCGTGCCCAGGCGATCAAGCAGGATGCGGTCAACGTCGTCGATTCGGTTTCGGCGGAAGAGGCCGGCAAATTCCCCGATCCGAACGTCGCCGACGCCTTGCAGCGCGTGCCTGGCGTCTCGGTGAACCGCAGTGGCGGCGAATCCAGCCAGATCGCCGTGCGCGGCTTCGGTCCGGAGTTCGTCGCCGTGACGGTCAACAATCGCCAGATGGCCACGGCTTCCGGCTCGCGTGCCTTCAACTTCGACGTACTGCCCTCCGAAATCATTTCGGTCGCCTCGGTCCAGAAGACCTCGTCGGCGGACATTCCCGAAGTCGACATCGGCGGCGTGGTCAATATCGAAACCGCGCGACCGCTGGACTTCCATGGCATCCATGGCGCGTGGAGCGCGGCGGGCGTCAACAGCAACCTGACCGGCGACTGGCAAGGCAAGACCACGCCCAAGGCATCGGGCGTCTTCGGCTGGACCAATTCGGACAATACCTTCGGCTGGATTGCCTCGGCCACGTATTCGAAGCGCAAGGATACGCAGCTCAATACGCAGGCCAACTCCTGGTATGCCAACCAGGACATTTCCACGCTGTCCCCCGGTCCCGGTACGGCCGGCTACACCCACGTCGCGGTGCCGGAGACCCTCGCCAGCAACGTCCTCGACGAGACGCGCACGCGCAAGGGCTTCAGCGGCGCCGTTGACTGGAAGCCGACCGATCGGCTGACGTTTCAGTTCGACACCTTGTTCTCGAGCTACAAGGTCAATCCGATCGAGCACGAGTTCGGCCAGTACGGCAACACCGCCGATATCCAGTCGATCACCACCGACGCGAACAACACGGCGCTGAGCTGGGTACGCAATAGCCAGGGCCCCAACGTCATGGCGAACGACTATGTCGCGTCGTACGCGCCGACCTACGAAAAGAGCATGCAGAATGGCCTGAACGTCGCCTTCGACATCGACGACACGACCAAGCTCAGCCTCGATATCTCCAATTCGAAGGCATGGAACAAGGAAAGCGCCAACGGCTACTTCCTGGTGGTCGGCGCGAAGAATTTCGGCGTCAATCCGACCTGGACCAACGGCGGCGGCAGCGAGCCACCGAGCTACTCCAATATCCTTTCGCCGACGAACGAGAACGTACTGACGGCGCATTGCTGCAACGCCGGCTCCGGCAACAACGTGACCAACAAGGTCGACGAGTACCAGATCAAGCTGGACAAGAGCTTCAAGGACGGCGTGCTCTCCGCCCTGTCTTTTGGCGGGCAGATCAGCGACAACTCGGTCAAATCGGTCAGCTTCGGCACGCCCAACGGCATTCTTTGCAATGCCTATTGCGGCTACACCATCCCCGTTTCCCCAGGCGACATCGGTGCGTATATCTACACGGCGCCGTCCAAGATCAAGGGTGTTTCCTCGCCGGGCCTGCCTGCGCAATGGATCCAGTACGATCCGCGCAAGTACCTTGCCTGGCTCGCCTCACCGGCGGCCTACAGCCAGTTGTCGCCCGAGAAGCAAGCCGCGCTGCTTGCCGGGTTGGCCGCCAATGGCGGCACACTGGATGCCATCCCCAATCCGGGCAGCTACAACAAGGTGGCCGAGCGGGAGAAGACGTTCTTCGCCAAGGCCCTGCTTGAAGGCACGCTCTGGGAGAACCCCTGGTCGCTGGATATCGGCGTGCGCTACCTCAACATCACGTCCACGTCGACGGCGATCAACCAGCCGCCCGTGAGCTACTACGTCGATCCTGCCGATACCAGCAATGGCCAGGTCGCCTACGGCCCGCTGGCGCCACAGTCCGCGAATGGCGGCTATCACAAGTGGCTGCCGTCGATGAACTTCAAGTTGAACCTGCTCGACAACCTGGTCTACCGCTTCTCGCTGTCAAAAACGCTGACGCCGCCGGAGCTCAGCAACCTTTACTACAACAAGAGCTTCGGCACGCGCCCGAATTCGCTGACCATCTCCCAGGGTAATCCGCAGCTCCAACCCTATACGTCGCGAAACTACGACATGGGCCTGGAGTGGTACATCGACGACGCCAGTTACATCGCGCTGGAAGGGTTCTACAAAAAGGTCAGTAACTTCAGCACCCTGGTCAGTACGCCGGTGCCGTTCCTGACCAATGTGAACACCGGGCAGCCCTTCATCTGGTCGCTCACCCAGCCGGTCAACCTGAACTCGTCGAACATCTACGGGCAAGAGCTCACCGTGAACTACCAGTTCACCCATGTGCTGCCCGAACCTTTCGACGGTCTGGGCGTGGCCGCCAACTACACTCACGTCACCAGCAGCACTTCGCTGAGCCCCGGTGTCATCGCCACTTCGGGCAGGTTCGCGGTGCCCGGTATCGGCAATTCGGCCAACTTCAGTGTGTACTACGAGAAGGGCCCCGTGCAGGTGCGCGCGGCATACAACTGGCGTGGTTCGTACCTGGAGAGCATCGCCTTTGGCGCGGGTGCCCAGCCGGCCACCCGGACCTCGTATGGCCAGCTTGACCTGAGCGCCAGCTATGACATCAACAAGCACCTCACGGCATTCGTGTCGGGCACGAACCTGACCCATCAGCACCTTTACGATTACTCCGTGTACTCGAACCGCTTCCTCTATGCCGAGGCGGACGGCACGGTGTATACGGTGGGTCTGCGCGGCACCTTCTGACGTGCCTTCGATGGGATGAGCGCTGCTTGACTGACGTCGGCTCCGGGGATTAACCCGGGGCCGACGTCGGCAAGAATGGAGCAAGCCTTGCAACGAGGTATTTCAGTGAGTTCATTAAGGAACGTCCTGGCGGGTGTGCTGCTTGGCGGATTGTTATCCGGCAGCGTGTTTGCAGCGCCGGCGCCAGCAGGTCACGGCCTTGCCATCGAGCAGGGCCACTTCATGCTCGATGGAAAACCTTTCCGGATCATTTCCGGCGAGATGCATTACGCCCGCGTACCGCATGAGTACTGGCGTGCACGCCTGAAGATGGCCAAGGCGATGGGCCTCAATACCATCACGACCTATGTGTTCTGGAACGCGCACGAGGCGACGCCTGGCCACTTCGACTTCACCGGGCAGAACGACGTTGCCGAATTCATCCGCGAGGCGAAGGAGGAAGGCCTGTATGTGATTCTTCGCCCGGGTCCCTACGTGTGTTCCGAATGGGAATTCGGCGGGTTCCCCGCCTGGTTGCTGAAAGACCCGGCCACCAAGGTGCGCAGCACCGATCCGAAGTTCATGGAGCCGGCGCAGCGCTGGCTGCATCGCGTGGGCCAGGAGCTGGCGCCGCTGCAGTTGACCCACGGCGGCAACATCATCGCGGTGCAGGTGGAGAACGAGTACGGCAGCTTCGGCAAGGACAACAGCCCCTACCTCGAGCAGATCCGTAGCGGCCTGGTCGACAGCGGCTTCGACAGCTCACTGCTGTTTACCTCCGACAGCGCCGAGCATCCGGGCTCGTTGCCGGGCCTGCTCGAGGTCGTCAACTTCGGCGTAGGTCACGCGCAGGAGAAATTCGCCAAGCTGCGGACGTGGCAGTCCACCGGACCCTATATGGCCGGCGAGTATTGGGTGGGCTGGTTCGATCATTGGGGCGCACCGCACCACGTTGCCGATGCGAAGAAGGTGGCCGGCGAGCTGAGCTGGATGCTGCAGCAAGGGTACTCGGTCAATTTCTACATGTTCCATGGCGGCACCTCGTTCGGCTGGATGAACGGCGCCAACTGGGATGACGATAGTTACCAGCCCGACGTCACCAGCTACGACTACGACAGTCCGCTGGATGAAAGCGGCCGGCCCACACCGAAGTACGACGCCGTGCGCCAGGTGATCGCGAAGGAAACGGGCGCCACCCTGCCCCCGGTGCCGGCAACGCCGCCAACCCAGGCGATCGATGGCATCAAGCTGGATGAGGCCGCGTCACTGTGGGATGTCTTGCCGGCACCCGTGACATCGCATGAACTGAAGACCATGGAAGCCCTGGACCAGGCGTACGGCGATATCCTCTATCGCAAGCGCATGGCGAGTGCTGCCTCCGGTGAACTGCGCATCGATGGCCTGCACGACTACGCGCTGGTCTACGTCAACGGCAAGCGCGTCGGCACGCTCGATCGCCGGCTGAAGCAGGATCACCTGTCGGTCAAGCTCGCCAGGGGCGATACGCTGGACCTGCTGGTGCAGAACGACGGTCGTATCAACTTCGGCGAGAAGCTTCTCGCCGAGCGCAAGGGCATCCTGGGCTCCGTCAGCCTGCAGGGCACGGCCTTGCAGGACTGGCAGATCTATTCGCTGCCGTTCACCGACAGCAACTCATTGAAATACACCCGTGGCGCTTGCGCGCATGCACCGTGTTTCTATCGCGGCTCGTTCGATGCACCGGCTTCCGGCAGTGCCGCCGCGGACACCTTCCTCGACACCGCCGGCCTCGGCAAGGGCTTCGTCTGGCTTAACGGGCACCCGCTGGGCCGGACCTGGAGCATTGGCCCGCAGCGCACCCTGTACGTCCCCGGCGTCTGGCTGAAGCCCAGTGGCAATCAGCTGGTTGTCCTGGATCTGCTGGTGGAAGGCAAGCCGGTGCTCGCCACACGCAAGCAACCCATGCTCGGCACGCCCACGGTATCCATGCCATGACCATTCTGTTTAAACAGCCACGGGAAACATCGATGAAAGACGCCATTTCGAACTCGTTGCGTGCGGCAGCTTCATTCGTATTCGTTGCCGCCGTTGCCACGAGCGCCACAACGGTACGTGCGGACGAGGCTACGCCGGCATTGCCGCAGATGGGCTTCAACAACTGGAATTCCACCCATTGTCGTCCCGAGTTCGATGAGGCGATGATCCGCGGCATCGCCGACAAATTCATCAGCCTCGGTTTGCGCGATGCGGGCTACGACCACGTCAATATCGACGACTGCTGGGCAAACTGGCAGCGCGACAAGGACGGCCGCTTGCAGGCCAACCCGAAGCGCTTCCCCAGTGGCATCAAGGCGCTGGCCGATTACATCCATCAGAAGGGGCTGAAGTTCGGCCTCTATTCGAGTGCCGGCGTTTCCACGTGCGAGCCGCTGAAGGAAAACCGTGGCTTCCCCGGTGGCCTCGGCCATGAGAAGGACGATGCGGCGACCTTTGCCTCCTGGGACGTTGACTATCTCAAATACGACAACTGCAACAACCAGAAAGTCGACGCCCAGAAGCGCTATACGGCCATGGCCGAGGCCCTGCGCGCGAGCGGCCGGCCGATTTTCTTCAGCATGTGCGAATGGGGTGAAAACAAACCCTGGTTGTGGGCCGGCAAGCCGCCGGTCAATGCCGGCTCGTGGCGCACTACTGGCGATATCAGCGACAACTACGCGTCGATGCTGAAAATCTTCAAGGAAAACGTGGTACTCGATAAGTACGCGAGCCTTGGCCACTGGAATGATCCGGACATGCTCGAGGTGGGCAATGGCGGCATGACCGACGTCGAGTACCGCAGCCACTTCAGCCTGTGGTCGATCATGGCGGCCCCGCTGCTGATCGGTACGGACCTGCGCAAGATCAAGCCGGATGCGTTGCAGATCCTGCTCAACAAGGACGTCATTGCGGTTGACCAGGATCCCCTGGGCGTCCAGGGTCACCAGGTGCGCGACACCAACGGCATCCATGTCATCGTCAAGCCGCTCAAGGACGGTAGCCAGGCCGTGGCCGTATTCAATGAAACCAATGCGGCACAAGCCGTCACCGTTGCCGCCAGCGAGCTGGGCCTGAAGGCCGGACAGAGCTATAAGGTGCGGGATCTGTGGGCGCACGTCGACGCGAAGGGCGACGGCTCGATAAAGACGGAGCTGGCGCCACACGCTACCGTGATGTATCGCATCGGGCAGTAAGGCAAAGAGACTCCACTGAGGTCTGGTGTTGATCAGACCTCCGTGGGATCTGAATATTGCCGGACTTCAGCCACACCTCACCGTCATCCCAGCGAAGGCTCACTGCTGTCCGGGGAAAACCCGGGTCATCCGCGGCAATCCGTTGCGAGATAAGGCGCCATGGATAGGAAGATCGGTTGGTGACTCGTTGGCGACGATTGCCTGTGAAGCGAGGCCTCGGGCTTTTGCTCGTCGCCCCGGCGCAGGCCGGGGCCCAGTGGGCTCAGTGTTCGGTCGCCAGCCTCACGCCAGCAAAGCCGCTTATTTTCCCCGCGCTATCGCTCGATGAGGACGGCGGCCACCAGGCCCCTGCCTGCGCAGGGGCGACGGTGAGGGGCTTCGAGTTCCCCTCCAGTACCGGATCGGCGTTCTTCGATCTTTTCCCCGGACAGCAGTGAGCGAAGGCTGGGATCCAGTGAAGGCACGGCGCGAAGCGCCTCTGTTTAAAGGCCTGAAGCACAGAACGCCGTCTGATCGCCGTGTTTTCCGCTGGATGATTCGCACCTGCGGCGCTCACCTTTCGGGCCAGCTTCGCTGTTCTTGGTCGCTTCGCTCCCGGCGTCCAGCTTTCGCTGGGATGACGGTGAGGCGTACGAAGTGAGTAGCCAGAGATCAGGGAGCGGCGGCCCCACACGCCAACTGCTGTCTTTCGATACCGCTGCGCGACTCGGAAACCATCTCGATCATTGCCTGGCGCGCCACTTCCGGTTGGCGCCGGCGGATCGCTTCGTACACCTTGAGGTGCTGTGGCAGCGCGTTCTTGAAGTTGGCCGAATTGCGCGCCGACAGCACAAGATAGTTGCCCAGCGCGGTCGCGATCACCGAGAACAGCGAGGTGAGCAACTCGTTATTGGTTCCCTGCAACACCGCTTCGTGAAAGGCCATATCGGCGGCTGTCCAGGCATCGAGGTCCTCGGCGGCGGCCATGGCCTCGTAGGCGATTTCGATGGCCGCCAGTTGCTCGTCGGTGCGACGCCGTGCGGCGGTGACCGCCGCGGCCGGCTCGATGATCTCGCGCATCTCCACCAGTTTGTCGACGAAGCTTTCGGTCGGCATCGAGGCGCAGCGCCATGCCAGCACATCCGCGTCGAGCTGGTTCCAGTGGATTTTCTCGCGCACGCGCGTGCCTGTCTTCTGGCGCGATTCGATCAGTCCCTTGGCTGAAAGCACCTTCATCGCCTCGCGCAATGCGGCGCGGCTGACACTCATGCGTTCGGCCAGGATTTCCGCGCGGGGCAGGCTTTCACCCGGCGCCAGTTCACCGCTGACGATTAACCGCCCCAGCTCCTGGATCACCTGATGATGCAAACTGCGTACTACTGCGAGTCTCACCATTCGCCGTGCTTCCTTCGAATGCCTTGCCCAGGGCGGGATAGCGGCTAATTGTCGTACAAAATAGTCGATTACCTGGCTTCATGGCAAGGTGAATACACAGTGTCGTCATCCATACGCTCGCCGGACTAAAGGCTCAGCCCCAGCGGTCTATTGCAGTTATATTTTTCGTCAATTTTCTCTGCGTCGCGAAGCGAGATAAGTCGCGCACTCAACTCTTGCGGGGTGAGGTGTCGCCAAACATCGACATCGATGCATTGGCGACTGGTAACACCAAAGAGACGTTGCGTATCGCGCATCACCGCACCTATACCCTGATTCATCGGATTGATTAAATGAATGCCAGGCGCGGTGGGCGTATCGGAACCGGGCACTCCGTGAATAGCAGAGGAGTGTTGAGCGTTCCGTAGCCGCTCCTGAAATCCTCCGTCACTAGCGGTGGCCTGGTTGTCGTCCGTGTATTGATCTGGTGTGGTTGGTGTACTGGCTTGATGCGTCTCGGGTGGCGGAGCGGCAACCTGCGTGGCGCGTTGGACTGGTAGCGGTTCTGGCGCTCTCCCTGACGGCACCCCGTGAAAGCGTAAAGTCAACGTGACTGGCCGAGATGCCGATGATGCCGTCGGCTGCTGCCGCGCAATGAAACGCAGCTTGAGCATTAGCGCATCGTTATCCCATACCGACGTTGGGTCTCGATCGCGGTTTACTGGTTGCAGCAACAGCATCAATAAACCTAGATGACAGCTGATCACCATGACCATCGCCGCAATCCGGCGAGCCGATTCGCTCGGGCAGCCGGACTTCACTCCCTCTGCTCTCACAAGCAGCCCCCTTTGGCATAGCGAACCGCCCCTGAAGGGGACAGCATCCACTTTCTGTCATGGATAGCTGCTCTACCCGGCTTATCTGGCGCCCCTTCTTTTGCCTTCGACAGCACGATGAGTCTGGAGTTCGGCTATGACGGCCAGTCGCCAATTGCGCGGGACAGAAGCCTTTACAAGATGCACGCGGGCGCTGGCCGGCATGGAAGGCCGGCGGCGCGTGGATTGCGGAGACGACAGTTCCTGATCAGACCGCCCGCGTCGCCACGATCGGTGGCACACCGGAGGCACGACGTGCCGGTACGAACACCGCGACCTGACCCAGGGCGAGCATGATCAGTACACCGACCGCCACGTACAGGATCGGCAGCCTCGCCATCTCGAATTCCATCATCAGCCAGAGGTTGAGGCCGACTGCCATCGCGATGCCGAGTACGACGCCGGCACCGGCGATGATCAGGTTCTCGAACTGGAAGTAATGCAGGATGTCTATCTTGCGCGCACCGAGTGCGCGGCGGACCCCGATTTGACGGTGCCGCTGGCCGACCCAGAAGCTGGTGAGGCCGACGATACCGGCGGCGGTGACGCATAGCAGGACCAGGGCGACGAGGCCCATCAACTCGGCCATGCCACGATCGGCCTCATAGGCCCTGTCACGTATTTCCGCGAACGAACGCACGCTCTCGTCGTCAAGCACGCGCAGCGGGTTTACTGTGTAGAGCGCGGGTGCGACCGCATGCATGGCCGCCTCCAGCCTGCCAGGTTTGGCGCGTACGGCGTAGCGCGAGGCATTCGCGTTCAACCGTGATGGGATCAGGGTAGAGTTCCAGGTGAAGTCGTTTCCGTTTCCGCTGGACCTTGCTATCTGCATCCGTTCGACGATGCCAACAATCGTGGAGGGATGAGTGCCGCCATTGAGGTAGATGGCCTTGCCGACCGCGCTCCCTTCGGGGAACAGTTTATCGGCGAGCTGGCTGGTAACGATCACGATCGGCGGGTCACGCAGGTCGCTATCGCTCTTGTGCTGGACGTCCCCGGCCTGGAACGCACGACCTGCCTTCATGCGCAGGCCGAGGGTGGCGAGCATCTGCTCATCGCCATAGTAAAAGGTGGTCCGGGCGGAGCCGGTGGTCAGGCCGATATTGGCATCGCCGGGTCTGGTGGCGGCCGCGCCGTTCGATGACGAGTTGAACAGCGGCAGTGTATTGACCGGGGTTACCGACTGCACATCGGGTAGCGCGCGCAACGCGGCGAGATCCTCGCGCTGCATGGCGTCGAGCTTCTCCAACCCTTCGGCATCGTCGCCGCCGGGTGCGCCTACCCACTGCTGACTGACGAGAAACAGGTTGCCCTCGTCCAGCCCCGTTGGCCGGCTCATCAGGTCGATACGCTGGCCGATGATGAACACGGCATTGCAGACGATGGCCAGGGTCAGCGCGATCTGCAGGGCGATCAGCGTCACGCCGGCCTTGTGCCGGCCGAGTGCGGCAATCATGGGATGCAAGGTCATGACGCGATCCTCAATTCGATTTCAGCTGCCACGCGGGTTGCACGCGCGACGCCCGGAAAGTGGGATAAAGGCCGGCCAGAACGGTTGCCAGCACCGCCAGGGCCAGTGTGATGGCAAGTAGCGAGAGATCGAGCCTGGCCAGATCCGCGATGCTCTTGGGCAGCACCCGGCCGATACTGGCCACCCCTGCGCCGGTCAGCAGCAAGCCCAGCAGGCCGCCGGCCAGGCCGACCACGCTGGCCTCGGTAAGAAACTGCGCGTAGATCGCCTTACGCGATGCGCCCAACGCGCGGCGCACGCCGATCTCGCCGCTGCGACGCAGGAACTTGGCGAGCAGCAGGCCAATCGTGTTGACCAGGCATACCAGGAGCAGGCCAAACGAAACCAGCAGCGACACCCTGGTGTCCTTCGGCACTACCTGGTAATAGTCGAGGAAGGCCGGCACATCGCGCAGGCGATTGTTCGGTGCCCACCTGAAGCGGCCGGCCTTCTGCTGGTCGCGTGCATAGCTGTCCAGGTAATTGCGATACGTGGCGACCGCGGCGGCATCGTCCAGCTGGACCATGAAAGCGATCCACACGCAAGGGGAATGCTGCAGGCCGACGAAGCCCGACTCCGCCGGCAACGCATTGCAGTTGGTATTGCCGTTGTTGGGAATGCCGAGCGCGATAGCGCGTTCGAACGGCAGGAACACGTCCACCGTGCCGTCGTCGAATCCGCCGGTGTTTTCCACATCGTAGAAACGGGGTTGCGGATTCCAGCGATCGAGGACACCGACGACGCGATAGTCCTGGCCCTCGATGCTCAGCGACTTGCCTATACTGTTGCCGCCACCGAACAGCTTCTCGTTGAGCTTGCTGCTGATCACCGCGACAGCGGCGCGCTGGCTATCGTCACCCGCGTTCCAGCCATTGCCGTACACGAATGGCGCGTCCACCATCGGAAAGAACTCGCTATAGACGGCCTGGCCGCTCACGTTCATCGGATGGCGCCCGGCCCCCGTGGGCACGACCGAAGGCAATATCTGGTACGAGGCCGACTGCAGCCTGGCGCGGTGTTCGCGCATCAGAGCCACCGCGTCGGTGTAATCCATGGCATCCGGCGGCTCGTTGTTCTTGCTCCAGATGCCCGGCCCCCACATGTCGATCTGCGGCACGAAGAGCTTCGAGGACTTCCATGGAATCGGATCGCCCGACACCGCTCGAAATACCGACCAGCTCGTCATCGACGCCGCGACGCCGATGCCGATCGCCAGCACCATCAAGGCGGTAAGGCCGGGGCTGCGCTTGAGGCTGCGCAAGGCTAGCATCAGGTAATAACCGAACATGTCTGCATCACTCCTGCTCAGGTGCCCACTCGACAGAAGGGAAACTCGCCCCTTGGTGCATCACTTCCGCCGATCACGGTATGGCCGCGCCAGTGCCGATCGGCACGCCCGTTGCGGCGCGACTCGTCAAGCGGTCTTGTACTCGCATTCCCCGGGGTGTCCGCCTGCCACGTTGTCGGACAGCGGACTGCAATCCGTATGCCATCCGAGAGCACCGAATACAGGAGCCAATTCAAGGGCGTGCATGAGAGGCACGTGCCGCCGACTGTCCGCGGACACCATGCGGACACCTCAAGCGGGGTCACACCCCAAACGGGGTCAGGTTCATTAAAAATGGCTCAGGGGAAATTTTTAATGAACCTGACCCCGCTTGAGGTGTGACCCCCGCAATTACGGGTTTCACGTGGCGGTATCGTCTCGTACACGTGGCCGCCCTGCTGTTGTTGCTAGGCTCCGATGCATGGCTCGCTGCCTGCCGACCCATTTGCGACATACCATTTCATAGCGCGGCTTGAATCAATGCGGACAGCGGGGGGCGGGCAAGGAGGCGCAACATGAAGAGTCACGGAATCGCAGGTGGCGGGGGCACACAAATCCACCTCGTCGAGGCGGATGGATCAACGGGACGACCCATTCTTTTCATACATGGGTTCTCGCAGTGTTCGCTCTGCTGGAGCCGGCAGATCGCGTCGAGCCTGGCCAGGGACTACCGGCTGCTGGCGATGGATCTACGGGGTCATGGGCTTTCGGAGAAACCTCGCGACGCCTACGCTGACTCACACTTGTGGGCTGATGACGTCAACGCTGCCATACGAGATCTGAATCTCGATCAGCCGATCCTATGCGGCTGGTCCTATGGGCCACTCGTTATCCTCGACTATATCCGGCATTACGGCGAGGGCTCGATCGGCGGCATCGTCTTTGTCGACGGCATCAGCAAGCTTGGAAGCGACGAAGCGATGTCGGTCCTCTCCCCCGGGTTTCTTGGCCTCGTACCAGGTTTCTTCGCTACGGATGTGGAAGAGAGCGTGCAAAGTATCGGATCACTGCTTGGTCTGTGTTTTACCCAGGAACCCTCAACAGAAGAGTGGTACCTGATGTTGGGATTCAACCTGTCTGTCCCGCCCTATGTCCGGGAGGCCATGCTCTCTCGTTCCATCGACAACGACGACCTTCTGTTGAGTATCCGCAAACCCACACTGATCATGCATGGCGCGGACGATGCCGTTGTCAGTGCTGCCGTGGTCGATCGGCACAAGGCGCTCATGGCCCACGCGCAAATCCAGATGATGACCGGTGTGGGGCATGCCGTTTTCTGGGATGCCGCGGATGCGTTCAACCAGCGCCTTCGGGTGTTCGCCGAAAGCCTGTAGAACATCATCGTTGACCGGGGATGGCCTGAAAAAAGCCAAGCCCCGTCAGCAATCTAAAGTTCACGGGGACGGGTTTAATGAACCTGACCCCGCAGCTAATGAACCTGACCCCGCAGCTATGAGCCCGCAGCTAGGGCGCGTTCCAATCGGGGGCGAATGCCGGCTGCACGAACCTCAGATTCTTGGGTAATCCAGCGATGGCCTGGCGGTCTTCGTCATCCAGTCGGACGGACAAGGCATCGAGGTTGGCTTGCTGGCTGGTCGTGCGCTGGGCTTTGGGAATGGCGATGACGCCATCCTGGCCCAGGAGCCATGCCAGGGCCACTTGAGCAGCCGACACAGCGTGCTTCCTGCCAATGCCCGACAACGTCTCATCGGCGGCCGCGCGGCCCTGTGCAAGTGGCGCGTAAGCGACTAACGGGATGCCATGCTTGCGTAGATAGGTCAGCAACTTTGACTGGTCGAGGAACGGGTGATATTCGACCTGCACTGCTGCGATCGGGGTATTCAGTTCCTCAATGGCACGGTGCAACATGGGCAAGTTGAAGTTACAGACCCCCATGCCGCGCGCTCGCCCCGCATGTACCAGCGTTTCGAGCGCCTTCATCGTCGCCGCCAGATCCATCCCGGGATCGGGCCAATGCACCATATACAGGTCGACGTAGTCGAGCTTGAGCTTGTCGAGACTGCTGTCGAAGGCATGGCGCACATCGCGCGGCGCCAGTTGATCTCGCCAGACCTTGGTGGTGACGAAGATGTCGCCCCGCGGCAACCCCGATGCGCGAATGGCCGCGCCCACCGCCGCCTCGTTTTCATACATGGCGGCGGTATCGATGTGCCGGTAACCCAACGCCAGCGCCGATTCGACGACCTCCTGGCAGCCCGCTCCCGGCATTCGGAAAGTCCCGAACCCGAGGCGCGGAATCGTCAATCCCTTTGTTTCCATGGTGTCCATGGCGGCCTCCAACAAGAATAGCAACGGTCAGGAACCGTC
Organism: uncultured Gammaproteobacteria bacterium; assembly: GCA_963847335.1. Classification (GTDB taxonomy): domain Bacteria; phylum Pseudomonadota; class Gammaproteobacteria; order Xanthomonadales; family Rhodanobacteraceae; genus Luteibacter. The sequence continues at coordinate 529,660 of CAWJZF010000005.1, read as the reverse complement.
GTCCCGAAGCTAATCTTGGGCCTTATGCGTCATGAAATTAAGTAGGTCACAGTCATATCACTGATGACAAAAGGGCCACCCGCGTCGACGCCCGGGGTGAGGCGACCGCGACGCCGGGGGTCAGGCTCATTGGACGAACGTCGGATTATCAAAAGATTGAATGCGGGCACTACGCTCGAAGGCATTGCGGTCGGTACATTTACGGAGACATACGTAAGTGGAAATTCGGTATCCGCTGGCATTTCCGGAATGCAAGCTTCTCCGTCCGCGCTGCGAGGAGTGAGCACCAGGTTCGAATCGAGTTCGCTTATGTTCCCGCATACACTCCGACCACCATCCAGTGGAGGCCCGCCATGTGCGAGCGCTCGTCAAAACTTACCCTGCAGTTTCTCGCCGAGCCCACTGATGTCAACTTCGGTGGCAAAGTGCACGGCGGCACCGTGATGAAGTGGATCGACCAGGCAGGATTTACCGCGGCAGCCGGGTGGAGCGGGCAGTACTGCGTCACTGTCGCACTTGGCGGAATCCGGTTTGTTGCGCCAGTGCGGATCTCCGACCTCGTCACGGTCTCGGCGCGACTGGTGCGCACCGGACGGACATCGATGCACTTTGGCGTCGGAGTGCGCGCGCGTAACCCCATGGGCGGCGACGATCGGCTATGCACGCATTGCATCATCGTGTTCGTCGCTGTCGACCGCGAAACCGGTGCGCCGGTCGAGGTCCCGAGCTGGACGCCAGCGAGCGAGAAAGACCGCCATCTGTTCGAGTATGCCGAGAAAGTGATGGCTTTAAGCAAAGACATCGAGGAGAAGCTTGAGCGCTATGCCCCAGAGCACTAGGGAGCCTCTGATCTATTCCACGCAGGCGTCACCGTTGCTGTAAGCGCGCAGATCGTCGTTGGGTCGGCGAAGGCAGACTGGACGTCTGTCGAGGCGGCCCGGCGGCGAGCTGCGCGCTTACAGCAACGGTCCCAACATCTTGTTTTTATTTAATGATGGGGTGATGTCCAGAAGGCCCGCCACCGGCGCCGCCCGGCTTGGTAAGGGAGCCACCCTTGCCGGCGCCGGGCAGCACCGGTGGCGAGCCTTCTGGACATCATGCCGCCTACGTGGAATAGATCAGAGGCTCCCTAGTGTGGTGTCTCAAAAATAAATTGAACTAAATCGGTTGGCATCTGTCTTTGGGTTTCCGTCTGCTGGAAACTATTCCCATGGCAAGAAGAGGACGACCGGTAACGAAGCTGTCGCTGACAGACGAAGAGCGCGCGGAGCTGATGTCACGGCTGGCAGTTCGCAAGGCACCCGCTGATGAGAAGCTGCGCATTCGCGTGGTGCTCGGGTGTGCCGATGGCGAGTCGGGAACGCGTCTTGCTGAGCGTCTGAAGACGAGCATCCAGACGGTCTCGAAATGGCGCCGTCGCTATGCAGCGTATCGTTTCGCGGGCCTGACCGATGCCCCCCGCGCGGGTCGGCCGCGTACCGTCCTTGATGATCAGGTCCAGGCGATCGTGGATCAGGTCCGTCAGACCACCCCGAAAAATGCCACTCACTGGAGCGTGCGCAGCATGAGTGCGGCGACGGGCGTATCCGCTCCGACGGTGCACCGAATCTGGCGGGCCTTTGGATTGAAGCCGCATCTGCAAGCCACGTTCAAGCTTTCCACCGATCCGTACTTCGTGGACAAGGTGCGTGATGTGGTGGGCCTGTACATGGCGCCGCCCGATCGCGCGTTGGTGCTGTGTGTCGACGAGAAGAGCCAGATCCAGGCGTTAAACCGCACACAACCGGGATTGCCATTGACCTTTGGCAAGCCGGGGACACGCACCCACGACTACAAGCGGCATGGCACCACGTCCTTGTTTGCCGCACTGGATGTGGCCACTGGCAAGGTCATCGGGCAGCTCAAGCGACGTCACCGCAGTGCCGAGTTCCTACAATTCCTCAATGCGATTGATGCCGCCGTCCCGACGGACCAGGACATCCATCTGATCATGGATAACTACGGGACGCATAAGACGGAGAAAGTGCGCGCTTGGTTTACGGCGCGGCCGCGCTACCACGTACACTTCACGCCGACCTCCGCCTCCTGGCTCAACCTGGTGGAGCGGTTCTTCGGTCAGATCAGCGAGCGGTGGATCAAACGCAACGCACACACCAGCGTTGCCGATCTCGAACAATCCATCTGCCACTACATTGACAACCACAACGCCGATCCTAAACCCTTCGTCTGGCGCAAGACCGCCGATACCATCCTTGCCTCCGTGGCTCGCGCCGCCACTAAACTTAGTTAAAGTTATTTGCGAGACACCACACTAGGGTAATAGCGTGTGCGCAGCCGTGTCGGTCGAAAAAGGATCTTTGCCCGGGCCGGACCAACCGAGATCAGCGCGGAGTCGCGCGCACTTGCACCAGGGCATCGTACGTTGCGTACTTGTAGAGGTCGCCGAGGGTCGGGAAGTTGAAGCAGGCGCGATTGAACAGCTCCGCATCGCCGTCGAGCAGCATCGCTATCATGCCGATGTGAACCGTCTCGGTTGCCTGCTCGCCGATCACGTGCGCGCCGAGCAGGCGCATGTCTGCTCGTCGAAAGAGTAGTTTGAGCAGGCCATGGTCGTCGCCGAGGATGCATCCGCGGGGGCTGTCGGCCGCACGCCAGCGGCCTGCGACGTAATCAATCCCTGCCTCGCGAAGCGACTCTTCCGTCGCCCCCACGGTACCAATCTCCGGGATTGTATAAATGCCGACGGGTAACAATGTCGCCAGGTCCCGCTTCAGGTCGGAGCCAAGCGCCCGGGTGATCGCGGCGCGCGCCTGTTCCATGCCCGTGGCAGCAAGGGCGGGTGCGCCGATGACATCTCCCGCAGCGTAGATATTCGGTGCCGTCGTGCGAAAGTTGGCATCGACTTCGATCAGACCTCGGGGGCCGGTGGTAACGCCTGCCGAGGCCAGGTTCAGGTTCAGCGTGTTGCTGGTTCTTCCCGAGCATACGAGGACGTCATCGCACGTGAGGGAAACACCTGATGCCAGCCGCAATTTCAGGGCATTATCGGCATCGACATCGCAGTGTGCGACGCGCTCGCCCAGATGCAGGTGTACGCCGAACGCTGCCATTGCCTCGGTCAGCGTGCGCGAAATCTCGCCATCCAGGAACGGTAGAAGCGAGGGCCGCCCGTCTATCAGATGTACCTCCGTGCCCAGCGCGGCAAAGGTCGATGCGTACTCGCAACCGATGACACCTGCCCCGACCACGGCCAGCACGTGCGGTAACGTACCGATCTTGAGGATCTCGTCCGAGTCGTGCACATGGGCGTGGTCGAAGGGAAACTCCGGAGGGCGAAACGGAGACGATCCCGTGGCAATGAGAAAGGTATCCCCACGCAACAGGGTCTCGCTCGCGTTGGCGCCGGCGACACGCACGGTATGCGAATCGTCGAACCTTGCAGTCCCCACACTCCGCCGGACTCCCAGGTGCTCCAGTCGGGAGTCGACGCGTCGATGCTCGCCCAGGATGACGTTATCGCGGTGATGCGTGAAGTCGGCAATGGACGCTTCGCGCCGCAGCGACAGGTCCACGCCATACAGACGGCGTGACCGGATGCCCGACAACGCCAGGGCGGTCTCGCGCAACGTCTTGCTGGGAATCGTACCGGTGTTGATACCAGCCCCGCCGACATCACGTTCGCGTTCGACCAGCATTGTGCGCGCGCCCATCATCGCGGCCGTTATCGCGCCGCTTATCCCCGCCGGTCCCGCACCGATCACAATCACATCGAAGTGGTCCGCGGTCATGGGTATTTCGTCGATGCGGGCATGCTGGACGAATAGCCGAAGCCCGGACCACTCAATCCGGGTACTTCCAGGGATTTCCCCCTTCTTGATACTTCGTACTCAACGACCACGGAAGCAGCGCGACAGCTATTTGAGACAAGGTAGCGGGTCATGGCGGATGGCGTGTTCCTGGCGGCGATCCGCGGGCATGGTGGAACGATCCGGTGCCGGCGCCAAGCGCACTACTACCTAACCCCATTCCAGTAATTCTACGAGGGCAAAAGCTCGCCGGAAGGCGCAATATGAAGGAAGCAAAGAAAGCCTGATCAAGCTCCGTTGCAAGGGGATCAGCCGATGCCGCTCACGCCAGCTTCCGAAAAAGCCCTCTCCCGCGGGCTGCTTGATGTATTGATTCGTGCCGGACTGATCGCCGCCCTGGTGATCTTCTGCTTCGAGATCTTCAGCCCCTTCCTTCACCTGATGCTCTGGTCGGTGATCCTGGCGATCACCCTTTATCCGGTGCACCTCTGGCTCAAGGGAAAACTGGGCAACAAGGACGGCCGCACGGCGACGCTGATCGTGCTGATCGCCATCGCTGTCCTCATGGTGCCGATCTATCTCCTGGGCACGTCATTGACCCACTCCGTGCAGAACGCACTGGCCGTGGTCAAAAGCGGCAATGTCCATATTCCTCCACCGGCCGAGTCGGTCGCCGGCTGGCCGCTGGTGGGGCAAAAGCTGTACGATTTTTGGCTGCAAGCCGCCACCGACCTGACCGGACTTGCACAGAAGCTCGCGCCACAACTGAAGGATGTCAGCCTGGGCCTGCTGGGCAAGCTCGCCGGCGCCGGAATAGGGTTACTGATGTTCATCGTCGCCCTGATCATCGCGGGCATCTTCATCGCTTATGGCGAGAGTGGCCATCGAAGCGCAGTGCGGATCGCCTCGCGCGTCTCCGGCCCGGGCAAGGGACCGCAACTGACCCAACTGTGCACCGCCACCATCCGGGCGGTCGCCCAGGGCGTGATCGGAATCGCCTTTATCCAGATGCTGCTGGTTGGCGTCGGCTTTGTGCTCATGGGCATTCCCGGCGCCGGCTTGCTCGCTCTGGCCGTGCTGCTGCTCGGCATCATGCAGTTACCCGCCACCCTGATTACGCTACCCGTCATAGCCTTTGTCTTCGTTACCCAGGGGGCCAGCGTGGGGACCGTCGTCTTCGCTATCTATGTCTTCGTGGCTGGCCTGGCCGACAACGTACTGAAACCACTACTACTGGGTCGTGGTGTCGATGTGCCGATGCCGGTGGTACTGATTGGCGCCCTGGGCGGCATGGTCACCGGTGGCATCATCGGCCTGTTCGTCGGCCCGGTGATCCTTGCCGTCGGTTACCAGTTGTTCTGGCAATGGGTCGAAGATCAGCCGCAGGTCGAAAGTCCAGGCGAACAGAAACCGATCTGATGCGACCCGACCGGGGGCAGCCATATCGCTGTCTCCCGAATCAGCTTTTTAATGAACCTGACCCCGCATTTACGCATTTAATGAACCTGACCCCGCAGCTAACCCCGCAGCCATGACCCCGCAGCTATGCGGCGCTCCCACTTTTCGACATTCACTCCTTTCGCTAGAAGCCACAGGCAGAATGACGCCTCGCCGACGAAGGCGGGAAGCAGAATGGCGGGGAAGATCAGGCTGGCGAACGTGGGTGCCAGCAGCAGCGCGAAGCTGTTGATCAGGTAGCTCACGCCGGCGATCTGCATGAGGACGCCGATGGTCCTTGGAAGATAGCCCGAGCGGAAGATCAGGTAGCCCATGACGAGGCATACGCAGCCGAAGAAAATCAGGCTGACGCCAAAGCCGTAGGCATGCACCTTGAGTGAAAGACTGGTCAGCGCATGGAGCTGCGCCGGCTCGAACGCGCCGAGGTAGGCGGCTTTGCCCAGCGGAAACAGTGCGCCAAGAAGCTGCAGCAGGTTCGTCGCCTCGATGGTTATCGAGACCAGATTGAAGAATGCCGCCAGCAACGCGAGGTCCCTGCCGACCGGCCTCAACAGGACATAAAAGATCAGCGTCAGGATAACGGCGCAGATCAGCATGAACAGTTCGGCGGCAATACCGAACCGCCAGAACCACTCATGTGCGCCGATGTTGGCCGCCGTCGCTGCCGCGTCTCCGGACACGATCAGCCCGTCCCGGACAGCCATCTCGCAGAAGATGCCCAGGACAATGATGATCAGATACAACAGACCGCCGATCCTCGAAAGAGCCTTGGCGTCGAGCCCGGTCATCTCGCCTCCCATATCGATCCGATTGTGAATACGGCCTTCACGAGACCATCACATGGCCGCGAACCTGGCTCTGCCCGTTAAGTGCCATTATAAATGGCAGCACGCTTTCGTCGCTTGTGACAGCGTGCGCACGAGGATGCAGAAAAGCTAAAGCGTTGCGCGGGCAGGGCGTGGCAGTGAATCGAATCTCCACGAACCAGGAGCGTGTCATGCCGAGAGAATCGGATCCCAACTCAGAACAGTTCGATCAGGATGAGCGGAGCCCCCAGAGGAATCCCCCGAGGGAAGCCATCCCCGATGATGGCCGCGACGATACCGCGAGTCTCCCCGGTCGAATAACCCCGCTGATCACGAAGAACCCATCGATCAAGAACAAGTAGTGAAACGTCGCAAGCATGGCGGCCGCGCGGCAGGCGTGGCTTTCACTCGTGGCGATCCATCCCATTGGCGTGTGAACTCAGGTCTCGCCGACAACCAGGGTGAAGCTCTGCAGGAAGTGGAAATCAGGACGACGCAGCGCAAAATCCGGATGACGTGGGTCGCACAGGCGCAACAACTCCTCGTAATCGCTGCTCGACAGATAGGGTTGCAACCGGGAGCCCCAGGTGTCGCGAAAGATGGCTTCCACGAGATAGTCTTCGTCCTCGGCTCGCAGCGGTGCCGTCCGTTCGATCAGGAAAGTGCGCACGTGTACATCCCGTAGCCCGGCCTCGCGCAGCAGGCCGACGATGGCGCGGACGGCGGTCAGGTCGCGTTCGTCGAGTTGGTACCGATCACGGTAGTACTGGCGCACTGCCTCATTGACCAGACGCTCCAGCCTGGCATCCCAGGCAAAGTACATGTCTGGCAACAGCGAGCTCTGGCCGAGCGCGATACGGCCACCCGGGCGAAGCAAGGCGACCAGGGCATCGACACCCGCCAACGGGGAACGGAGATGGTTGATGACGTTCACCGACCAGACCAGGTCAAAGCTTGCGCGCTCCAATGGTGCTTCCATGAGGTTCGCCTGGAGTACCTGTGCGCAATCTTCGGGCATCGTGGCGTGGGCGGCCCTGACATGGGCCGCCGCCAGATCGATGCCCATGATGGCGCCCTTGGGGGCCACCTCGGCGGCAAACCATCCCAGCGCCTCACCCGTGCCACAGCCTGCGTCCAGGACGCGCATTCCCGGCCTAACGGCGAGGCTTGCGATGGCCTGGCGAAGTTCCGGCGCGGCGAAGGCGTTGAAGAGTTTCAGTTTCCTGGAGTAGTCGCGCGCAGCGGTGTCGCCAAGTATTCCGGACGTGGTGGCTGAACTATTCATGGGTGAATCCGTTCCTGGACGAGGCTCCCGTGCAGACTAGTGGATACGAGGACCGCGCGGGGGGCGCGCGGATGTTGCGCTGCGGCAGCGCGGTTGTTCAACGCGTTCAAGCCATGGAATAAAGGTGCCAGATCCGTCTCGATGCCATCCTTCACCATCTGGACGCACGAATCCCGCCACACTTGTCACTCCCGCCGTCCGACGTGCGGCGGCGACACTAGCCCCTGACCAACAGCGAGCAACGAGCAACGGGCAACGGGCAACGGGCAACGGAAGGTATCGCGCTCCAGCCCGAAGACACGAGGGCTCGCTCTTATCCGGAGGTTGCAATGTCCACGAATACATCAGCTGGGAAGGATCGAAAAGAGGCACTGCGCGTCATGAATACGCCACCGGCTGTGTCGGCGCAGGAGTGGGAGGCCGCGCACGAGCAGCTTCTGGTCAAGGAGAAGGCGATGACCCGCGCCCGTGACGCGCTCGCCGCGGAGCGACGGCGGATGCCGTGGCTTGCCGTGGAAAAGAACTATACGTTCGACGGTCCCGAGGGCAAGGTAAGCCTGCTCGATCTGTTCGAGGGGCGCCGTCAGTTGGTCGTTTACCGCGCCTTCTTCGAGCCCGGGGTACATGGTTGGCCCGAGCATGCCTGCATCGGTTGCTCGCTGGGTGCCGACCAGGTCTCCCACCTCGCCCATCTGAATGCGCGTGACACGACCCTTGCGTATGCGTCGCGCGCGCCACAGGCCGACATCGCGCGCCTGAAATCGAGGATGGACTGGTTGGTCCCCTGGTACACCATCACCGACAGCTTCGACGCCGACTTCGGCGTGAACGAATGGCACGGACACAATGCGTTCATCCGCGACGGCGACCGTATCTTTCGCACCTACTTCATCAACGGCCGCGGCGACGAGGCAATGGGCACCGTCTGGAGCTATCTCGACATGACAGCGCTCGGGCGTCAGGAGAAATGGGAAGACTCGCCGGAAGGCTACCCCCAGAGCCGGATGTACAAATGGTGGAACTGGCACGACAGTTACGTCCCCGGCGCCGCGCCCGATCCGGAATGGGACAAGGTGTCGGAAGCCGGAGAGGCGGCGTTTCGGAAAAGCGGTGACCAGGGAGCTTCTGTCAGCTCGGGATCACATCGACGCCGAGCGCCGCCAGGGAATTGACCAGGATCTTCAGGCCCAGTGCCACCTGCATGACACCGAGTACCGCGCCGAGGATTTGCAACGGTAATCCAACCCAGCGCACGATGAAACGTGCTGCCAGCATCGCGAGCAGATCCAGCACGAGCACCGCGGTCGCGATGCCCATGATCTGCAGCGCCCGCGTGGTGCTGGAGGCTATCGCCAGCAACACGATAACGATCGCCATGCCATAAGGCGTGATGATGACCGGGGACACCAGGTGCATCAGGCTTGGCGCATGCGCCGGCACGGCCGGTACCTCGTGGTACTGCGCCAGCACGATCTGCAGCGACACCAGGACGAAGATGATCCCGCCGGTCAATTGCAGTATCGGCGCGGAGATCTGCCAGTTTCCAAGCAGCCGGCTACCTAGCAGCCCACCGAGCAGCAAGGCCGCCACACTCAGGGCGAATGCCTTGAACGCCAGCACGCGCACTGCGGCCGGTGCGAGTTCGCGGGTGGCAACGGCAAACTGACCGATCACCTTCAAAGGCCCAAGCATGATGAAGAACACAAGAAAGATGTTGCCAGCCGACAACCGGTACACCTGAAGTTCGGGAACGGTGACCACCTGCACGAGCGACAGCAATGCATTCGTGTCCATCATCGCCTCTCCCCGGAGATGGCATAGCGGGCGTGCGGTGCCGGCACCGTGATCAGTTGATGCTCGTTGCCGTTGCGCGAATCCTGGGTTCGCCCAGATCTTCTGAGTTCATCGGTGCCCTTGCAAGCGATCTTCTACGCGTGAAGCGTCAGTAGTTCTACTGATCATCGGGAGCCCGGGGTCGAGCTGATACGGGGGTGGGAGACAGGCGTGACGGCGATTTGACCGGAGGACCCCAGGGGTATTCAAGCGCCCCGCCCCCGATGCCCGGCTAGATCTCCGCGAACGGCATGTCCTGCCGACGGCGGTAAGCTTGATGAAAGCCTGCCGTGTGATGCAGCTGGGTGCCTTCCGCCAGTGTTTCGTCGGAAACGATACGACCAAGGAAGAACGTGTGCGAGCCGATCTCCTGGCTATGCACGATGGTCAACTCCTGGATGCGCAGCGCCGTGGCAACGGCGGAAATGCCGAATTCCCGCGACGGCCGAAGGGGAAACGGAAGCGCATTCCAGTCCGATGGCGGCTGCTTATGATGCGCGCTGAGCTTGTAAACGACCGCCTTCATCGACGCGGGCATACTGGAAATGGCAACCCGTCCCGCTTCGCGCATGACTTGCATGGAAACGTTGGTGCTGCGCAGGGCCAGCGAGAAAAGTCCGCTCCGCTCCAGCGGCCCGATCAGGTCCATCGGGAAAATATTCTGGTGGCTGGGCGTGCCGACAGAGACAAGCACGACCGGCCGCGGACACAGATAGGCGATCATGAGCTGCTGTACCGCGGCAGACGCCATGGCCAACTGGTGCGGCGATCGATTCTTCTCCATGTGGCGGCTCTGAAGCCACGCGTTCCACGAACGTCGAGGCCAACCCAGGCAGTAGTGTTCGCCGGCTGCCACATGATAAAGGGTGAGCGGTGCATCTTCGTTGGCGACCGACGCCGACCGCGTCAGATGCAAGACGCCAAGTAGCCTTCCTGTAGCGCTGTCGCTGTACTCGAGCACGGGGTGTTGGCCGGCATCGAGGCTGGTCGCGATCACGAGTGGCTTGAGCGAAGCCACGGTGTGGTCCGCCGTGACATCCGCCGATCTGTCGTCCCAACGCAAGGTCGCGGTGACCACCAGTTGTGGGGAAGCGACGGCAATCGTGGACCATTGCGGCAGTGGACGCACGAATGGCCTTATCCAGTCCTTCCACATCTCAGACGCGCCGGAACAGCAAGAACATGTAGAGGTCCGTGGTCAATCGGAAACCACGCGGAACGAGGCGCTCCAGCCGGAAATACGGTGCCGCTGCCCGGGCCACGACACGTGGCGCGAAACGATGGATGCGGCTTTCACTCTCGATGGCATAGTGGCCGTTCCGCATGAGATTCACGACATTCGCCCGCCACCAGCGGTAACGCGCGTCGCCGAGATAATAGGGATTGAGCATACTCGCCAGGACAAAGCCGCCCTGGTCGACCACTTGCGACAGCTCTTCAAAAAGCGAGGTTTGATCCGCGATATGGTTGAGAACGGCAAAGTTCGCGGTGACCGCCTGTACCTTGCAGGTGAAGGGCGAGGCAATCGTGACAACGGTTTTGCGGCCGATTTCCTCGCCGCAGTACTGTGCCAGGTACTCGCTCATCGCCTCGGACGGGTCATATACGAAAGTCTGGTGTCCATTAGCGGCATAGACCTTTGCATCAATACCGGTGCCAGCACCAAAGTCGAGCACCTTCGCTCCCTCGGGCAGCAGATCCAGCGCCATCTTCTGAAACCTGTCGCGCACCGCCATGTTTCGCTCCGTGGTCAGAAAGATTTTGTGGTACTGCTCTCCAGTGTGCATGCCATCGAATACCTTACTGATCCACTCGCTGCCCTCATGTCCGCACTGCGCATCAAGCGATCTCCAGGCGCAGGCAAAACGGGTCCGGTCCGCGTGAGTGCCAGCCATCCCGTGAAAGGTTGTGTCGAGGCATGAAAAAGCTGCGAACCCATGTACGGTACGCTATCCGCGGCCGGCGGAAGCAGGGGCGCGATAGCGGCCCGACAGGCTCGCCTCGCCCGGCGCGACATTCACTTCGTCCAGGGATTGCCGACCTGGAAGTAGACATAGGTGCCATCCGGCCCCTGGGCGACATCGATACCCAGGGTCAGGCCGAACAGCTTCTTCATCTTCACGCGAAAGCCAACACCGATGGTCGAGACGGTCTTTTTCGCGGTGAGTCCGCGGATATCGGCTCGCGCCGTGCCGATACCGCCAAAGGCCAGCACGCTCCAACTCGGGCCGATGGGATACCGGTATTCCGCTTCCGCCGATGCGACCTTCTCACCGGGGTAGCGCAAGGCGGGGACACCTCGCAGGGAGATGTACGGCCTGAGGTAAAACGGTGGCGAGCCGAAGCTGAAGTCCGCCTCGGCCCTCAGGCCGAATACGCCTGCACCCAGACCGGGGTGATAGCCCATCCATGAAAGACTCAATCGCTGCGCGTCGAAATCCGAGCCGAGCGATTCCGGATAGGCCGTGACGCCGGCCCGCATCGCCTGCCCTCTGGTCGGGCTGAAGATATCGTCGCGAGTGTCACGCGACCAGGCAATCGAGGTTCCCACGATACGGATTCGCCTCGGCTCGGTCGATAGTTCCGGCGGCGGCTGATTGAACGTCGCTTCGGCAGTCCCGGAGAATATCTTGAAGATGAGGCTGCTGGGGCCTTCGCCGAGCAGCCTTTCGCCTTGCACGCTGCCGCCATTCGCGCGGAGGGTGAAGCCCACGGAACGGTTCGCTCCAGGCAGCAGCCCCGGATAATGCAGATGCAGATCGACCCGGCCGCCAATCGCCGTCGTCCGCCATTTTCCGTCATCCCAGGCACGGTGATCGAAGGCGAACAAGCCACGCGAACCACCATTCGTCCACAGTGCGCCGGCACCGAATGCCTGTGGCTTGCTCGGCCCGCCGACAGCGGACGGTCCGGCGCGCATCCAGACCGGGCCTGCCAGCAAGCCATAGCCGACCGCCGGCTCGGTAATGGGATAGGGGACCACGAAGAACGTGCTGGCATCGCCGGCGCTTCCATCGTCGGCAGCGGCCGACTGGGCGACCGCTACCTGGCCGCTCAGCGCGCCGGCCAGCAGGGTCGCCAACACATAAGTCGCACGCGCACGCCTCGAGCTAACGTGGCATCCGGCGAAGCCGTGACGCGCGGCAGGCAGATGCGCGACGGGTATTCGCATGCCGGGCCTTCACCGGCTGCGCCGCCCGTCTGGCAGGCGTAGATCGGCGAACATCATTGCCGCGCCAGCGCGATGCGGGCCGACCCGATCAACCACCTTCGTTGCGCGTCGTGCAGCTTATGCCCGGCATCGTACATAACCGGCCCGTTTCGCGGACGATCCGGGATCGGCAAAACATTCCCTTGCATGCAGTTTGAGCTGATCATCGTCGCGTCCTTCGCTGGGCATTCAGCCTTCGCTGGATCGGCTTCAGGTCTTGCCGCCAGGACCGTCGGGCGGATGGCTCTCGCGAGCTCTTTTCCAGCCGGTTCAGTGAGTTGAACATGCCAGCATAGGTACTTGCCACGGTGAAACTACGCTGATGTCGTAAGCAAAACTACTTTAGGTGGCGCAGTGCATCGTTCGTTCAGGCGGACGGCGACGGCCGAAGATGCCTGCGCCGCAGCGCCGAACTCCGCAAGCTGGGCTCGTTATCGCGTTTCTGTTAGGGTCGTGATTCCGTCGATGTATCCGATGGCAGCGGATCCACGAGGCAGACCGTTCCTTCAACCGGGAGTGCGTCATGAGCCGAGTCGAGAAACCGTTATATACCGCCAGGGTCCACACCACGGGCGGCCGCGATGGCGGCGCTGCCCTTAGCGACGACGGGCGCCTGGACATCCGGCTTTCCGTGCCAGGCACGCCGGGTACCGGCACCAATCCCGAGCAACTGTTCGCCGCCGGCTGGTCTGCCTGCTTCGAAGGGGCGATGGGCATCGCGGCGCAAAAGATGAAGGTCGCCATTCCGCCCGGCATGGCCATCGATGCGGAAGTCGACCTCTGCATGGTCGATGGCGCGTACTTCCTGCAGGCGCGTCTCAACGTCAGCCTGCCCGGTCTCGAACGCGATGTGGCACGGGCGCTCACGGATGCCGCGCACCAGACCTGCCCTTATTCCAAGGCCACCCGCGGCAATATCGATGTGGTGATCAACCTGGTCTGAGCCGTCCGCCTTACCGGTACGCAGAACCCAAGGGCGGTACTCATCATGAAAGCGAACAGGCTTTTTTGCTGGCCACCATGCTCGACGACATCACGCTCTACTGGGTAGCGAACACCGCAGTTTCGTCCGCGCGGCTCTATTAACTGCACGCGGCATTCAAGACCCTGCGCAAGTAGGGCCATCCGGATGACGCCGCCGGCGCCCCAGCGGCGCTGACGGCGATCGCGATCGTCCACCGGATCCGCGACGTGATCGGCGTTGCGGAAAGGCCGGGATTGGTTGCATTGCAACAATCGCAGGCGAGCTGTGCCTGACCATCCGGCAACCGGCCGCTACCGTCCGGCGAAACCCTCCTGGCACCTTCATTCCGGCGCGACATGCCGGTCAGGCATCACCTCAGTGCGCATATGGATCGATCCAAATATCGTTGTAGTTTACCGCACTGCAACATCTTTCTTAACATATTAATTACAGCTAAATCAATGAGTTAATAGAATATCGCCAATTTTGTTTCGAGAGAAAAATTTGTTGACAACGTTGTCAGCCGCGCAGAAGAATCGGCCCCTGCGGGGGATGACAGGGTCATGACAGCCGATGGCGCTACCCCACGCCAAGGCGCACAAAAAAACATCCAGCAGTGGAAGGCGACGACGCGGGCGTGAGCCCGTGCCCCGCCACCCACTAAAAATTCAGGCGCGGAAGCTTCGGAGCGGATGGTGCTTGCCCCAGTTGCCGCGCCCCTTTCGGGAGATCGACGTGAAATACCGTATCAGCGCACTTTCCATGGCCATCGCCGCCGGGTTGTTCGTCTCGGGCGGAGCGCTGGCGCAGGACGCCAGCACCACCACGCCGCCGCCGGCGGCGAAGAAGACCGACCAGGCCGACGGCGCCGCTCCGGACCAGGCCAAGACGCTGCAGGGAGTCACCGTCACCGGCATCCGCGCCAGCCTGCAGAAGTCGCTGGACCTCAAGCGCAACGCCGATTCGATCGTCGATGCCATCTCTGCCGAGGACGTGGGCAAGTTTCCCGATACCAACGTCGCCGAGTCGCTCTCGCACCTGCCCGGCATCAGCGTGGATCGCAACTTCGGCGAAGGCGACAAGGTCAGCATCCTCGGCACCGACCCGGCGCTGAACCGCCTGCTGCTGAATGGCCAGACACTTGCCTCGACCAACTGGACCAGCGATCCGAACAACCCGGACAGCCGCTCCTTCGACTACAGCCTGCTCACCCCCGAAATCATCGGCAACGCCCAGGTTTACAAGACCCCGCAGGCGAAGATCGACGAGGGCAGCATCGGCGGCACGGTCATCGTCAACACGCGCAAGCCGCTCGACCTGAAGGCGAACACGCTGACCGGCACGGTCAGCTACGGCTATAACGACCGCGCCGATACCGGTAAGCCGAACGCCTCGGTGCTGTACAGCTGGAAGAACGACGCGCAGACCTTCGGCGTACTCGGCTCGGTCATGCACTCCGATCGCATCATCGATCGCCAGGGCACCGAGATCTTCGGCTACCAGCAGGTCAACGATCCGACCGATACCAATCCCGACCACCAGTTCGCACCCGGCGTGGTGCCGCCGAACGCGAAGGGTGTCTACCCGACCGCGATCAATACGGCGCTGTTCGAGCAGGAGCGCAAGCGCGACGGCGTCTCCACCGCGCTGCAGTGGAAACCCAACAGCGGCTTCGAGCTGAACTTCAACGGCTTGTACGTGAAGGAGAAATTCAACAACTTCAACCAGAGCCGCTACGGCGACTGGTCGGGTAGCGCAGCCGACGCGAACGCCCTGAACTTCACTAACGGCGTGGCCACCAGCGGCTCCTACGGTGCCGGCGCGCCGACCTACCTGGACGCGTATGAGCGCTTCTCCACAGTCACCACCGGCTCGGCGCAGTTGCGTGCGGACTGGTACGGCGACGGTTGGACCGCGTCCAGCCAGATCGGCTACACCGGTTCCACCGGTGGCTCCGAAGGCATCTACAACGCCCAGTTCCAGGGCTTCGGCGGCTACGACTGGAACCTTGCCGGCCAGCATCCGCAGATCAACTTCAACGCCCCCAACGACCCGTCGCAGATGCTTGCCCACGGCGCAGGCTACAGCTACGCGCCGAGCTACGATCGCGAGCGCTACTTCCAGGCCGACTTCGCCCACGACGTCAGCTGGGGTCCGTTGAACCAGATCGAAGTCGGCATCAAGGCGACCAACCATCTGGACGGCCAGACCGGTTATGCCGCGCTGATCCCGTCCCCGGATGGCAGCGGCGTCTCGCTGGCCGATGTGGCCGGCAGCGGCACGCCCAGCGGTTACCTCGACGGCCTGAACGCCACCGACAGCATGAGCAACTGGACCCAGGTCGCCCGTGGCGGCCTGAAGGACTATGTGCAGAGCCTGGTCACCAGCGTGCCGATGGATCCGAAGGCCACCTACGCCATCCAGGAACAGAATCGCGCCTTCTACATCCAGGGCGACTTTGCCGGCGACAGCTATCGCGGCAACCTCGGCGTGCGCTATTACCATACCCGCGACACCATCGACGGCTACAACAGCATCGGCAACAACCTGTACGCGCCGGTGAACAAGCGCAACAGCTACGGCGACTGGCTGCCGTCGTTCAATATCGCCTACGACCTGCGCGACGATGTGATCCTGCGCTTCGCCGCATCGCAGACCGTCGCCCGGCCGCGCTACCAGCAAATGACGCCGTACATCGCGCTGGACGACCGGACCCTGACCGGTTCGGGCGGCAATACCGACCTGCAGCCGTTCAAGTCGACCAACTATGACGCCACGGCCGAGTGGTATTTCGACGAGAACAGCGTGCTGTCGGCGGAGTTCTTCTTCCGCCGGATCTCCGGCTACATCCTCAACACCAATGTCGAGCAGACCCAGTTCAACCTGACCGAGGGTCACGACTCGGTGTACTCGATGGAGATCCCGGTCAACGCCGGCGTCGCCAAGGTCAAGGGACTGTCGCTGACCTACCAGGGCAGCTTCGGCGGCGGTTTCGGCATGCTGGCGAACTATACGTATTCGGACGCGGACACCAGCAACGACTTCCCGCTGCCGTACAACTCGAAGAACTCGTTCAACCTGAGCCCGTACTTCGAGCAGGGTCCGTGGAGCGCGCGGGTCACCTACAGCTGGCGCTCGCAGTACTTCACCCAGATCGCACAGCTGCAGTCGGCGCAGATCACGGGTATCTTCCGTGAACTGGACGCGTCGGTCGGTTACCAGGTGAACGACCACCTGCGCGTCTCCCTCGATGGCACCAACCTGCTGGACGAGACCTACTTCGTGTACAACAACACCCCCGCCGAACCGCTCAATGCGTACAAGAACGGCCGTACCTACACGCTGAGCCTGGGCTTCAAGTTGTGACGCCACGTCGGCGTGCCTGGTGGGCGCTGTCGGCATGTCTGCTCGCCGGTATCGCCGACGCGGGCACGCTGACGGAACAACCGCTTTTGCAAGGCTGGCAGTTCCGCCTGGCGCCAGCCTCGTCCGCGGCGGCCACGCATCCTGCGGCCGCCCGCTGGCAGGCCGCGAACGTGCCCGGCAGCGTGCAGACCGATCTGCTGGCCGCCGGCGCGATCGGCGATCCGTTCTATCGCGACAACGAGGCCGGCCTGCAATGGATCGGCCTCGCGACTGGGACTACCAGCTGTCTTTCAAGGTCGATGCGGCCAGCCTGAAGCGCGATCACGTCGACCTGGTCTTCGATGGCCTGGATACCTTCGCCGAGGTCTCGCTCAACGGCCAGCGCCTGCTCGCGGCGGACAATATGTTCCGGCGCTGGCGGGTACCGGTGAAGGAGCACTTGCATGCCGGTAGCAACACCTTGCTGGTGCATCTGCAGTCACCGATCGCGAGGCTGCTGCCATGGCTTTTGAAACAGCCCTACGCGCTGCCCGGTGAATTCGATTCCGCCTTCGGCGACGAGCCGAAGGGCAAGCAGACCTCCAACTATGTGCGCAAGGCCAACTACCAGTACGGCTGGGACTGGGGTCCGCGTTACGTCACCCTCGGTATCTGGCAGCCGGTGCGACTGGAAAGCTGGGACAGCCTGCGCCTGGCCGATTTCCACATCGCCCAGCCGAAGGTCGATGCCGATGTGGCGCAGTTGCGGGCCGAACTCGACGTTCGCGCCGACCATGCCGGCGCGGTGGAGGTCCAGGTCGACTGGATCGCTCCCGATGGCGGCAAGGGCCAGCAGAACCAGCGCGTCGAACTGAAGGCTGGCGAGAACCATCTCGCCGTGCCCCTGCGCATCGATCATCCGCAACGCTGGTGGCCGGTCGGCTACGGCGCACCGAACCTCTATCACTTCCACGCCAACGTCACCGCCGACGGTGCTGTCGTTGCCAGCGGCGGAGCGCGATACTGGCCTGCGCAGCGTCGAACTGCGTCGCGACAAGGACCGCTGGGGTCGCGGCTTCGCCTTCGTCGTGAACGGCGTGCCGATCTTCGCCAAGGGCGCGAACCTGATTCCGTTCGACAGCTTTCCCCGAGCGGGCCACGCCCGGGCGGATGGAAGCGATCCTGCGTTCCGCGCGCGACGCCAACATGAACATGCTGCGCATATGGGGCGGCGGTACCTATCAGCGCGATGCGTTCTACGCGATGGCCGATCGCCTGGGCCTGATGATCTGGCAGGAATTCATGTTCGGCGGCGCGATGCACGCCCTACGACGCGGCCTTCCGCGAGAACTCGCGCGTCGAGGCAACCGAGCAGGTCACGCCGTCTGCGCGACCATCCCAGCATCGTGATCTGGTCGGGCAACAACGAAGTGCAGACCGGCTGGGAATCCTGGCCGGATCGCGAGGACTTCCGCAAGTCCATCGATCCGACGAGGTCGTCCGCGTCGAGCAGGGCATGCGCGAACTGTTCGGCAACACGCTGCGCAAGGTCGTCAACGACCTCGCTCCCGAAGTGCCGTACTGGGCCAGCTCGCCGGGCACCGATTTCGAGGCGACAGCCAATGTCGAGAACGATGGCGACTACCACTACTGGAAGGTCTGGTCGGGCTCCGAACCGATCTCGCACTACCTGGACACGACGCCGCGCTTCCAGTCCGAATACGGCCTGCAGTCGTTCCCGGTGATGGCGACCATCAAGAGCTTCGCCGAAGCCGGCGGACCTGTCCGCCGAATCGCCGGTGATGCGCGCGCACCAGAAGTTCGACAACGGCAACGGCAACCAGCGCCTGCTGCTCTACATCCGCCAGGAGTACGGCGAGCCGAAGGATTTCGCTTCGTTCGTGTACCTCAGCCAGGTGATGCAGGCCGAAGGCATCGAGCTGGCCGCCGAACACCTGCGCAGCGCGCGCCCGCAAAGCATGGGCTCGCTGTACTGGCAGCTCAACGATGTCTGGCCCGGCCCGTCCTGGGCGAGCATCGACTACTACGGTCGCTGGAAAGCCTTGCAGTACCACGCACGGCGCTTCTATGCGCCGGTGGACGTGGTGCCGATCCGTCGCGACGGGAAGACCCAGGTTTTCGCGGTCTCCGATCGCACCGCGGCCTTCGATGCCAGCTTGCGTACACGCGTGCTGGACATGGACGGCAAGCTACTGCGCGAGGAGAGCCGGCCCGTTCATGCGGCCGCACTGGCCAGTACAACCGCCGCGACGCTTACCGACGCGCAGCTGCTGCAAGGGCGCGGACCCGCGGCGTACGATCGCGGTCTTCGAGTTGATCGAGCATGGCGCTCCTGTTGCACGGCACCTCCTGTACTTCGGTGCCGCTCGGACGCTCGCACTGCCCGATCCAGGACTTGACGCACAGCTGACCGACCGCGGCCACGGTATCGTCCTGATCGTACAGGCGAAACACCTCGCCCGCGCCGTATGGATCGACTTCGGCGCGCTCGATGTTCGCCTTTCCGACAACGCGTTCGATCTCTTGCCGGGGGAGCGCGTGGAAATCAGGATCGACGGCGCCACCGATATCGAAAGCCTGCGTCACGCGCTCCAGGTGCGCTCCCTGTTCGACGCCACAAAGAAGGCCCCATGAACGCTACGCGTCGCGATCTCCTGAAGTGGCTGGCGCTCGCTCCGGGCGCGGCGATGTTCGGCGGCCTGAGCATAGCCGCACCACTGGCTGCGTTTACCAGCCGGCGGCCGCCGCCGGCGAAGCGCAAGTTCGCCAGTCGCCGCCGTCGAACGGGTAATCGCGGCGACGAAGGCGAAGATCCGCGATCCCGAGCTGGCCTGGCTGTTCGAGAACTGCTTCCCGAACACGCTGGACACCACGGTGGAGGTGGGCACGCTGGATGGGCGCGCCGATACCTTCGTCGATCACCGGCGACATCGACGCGATGTGGTTGCGCGATTCGTCGGCCCAGGTCTGGCCCTACGTCCAGCTCGCCGCGAAGGACGAACCCTTGCGTCGCCTGTTCCGCGGACTGATCCGACGGCAGGCCCGCTGTATCGCGATCGATCCGTATGCCAACGCCTTCCTGCCCGATCCGCGCGGCAAGTCGAAGCTGGAGTGGGCACAGAACGACGTCACCGACATGCATCCCGGCGTCGCCGAGCGGAAATGGGAAATCGATTCGCTGTGCTATCCGATGCGTCTTGCCCATGGTTACTGGAAGGCTACCGGCGATCGCGAGCCGTTCGATGACGACTGGCGCGCGGCCACGCGGAAGATCGTGCAAACGTTTCGCGAGCAACAGCGCAAGGATGGCCCTGGCCCGTATCACTTCCAGCGCAGCTCGCCGAATCCGACCGAAACCCAGTTCCTGCATGGTTACGGCAACCCGACCCGGCCGGTCGGCCTGATCCACGCGATGTTCCGTCCGTCGGACGACGCGTGCCTGTATCCATTCAATATCCCGGGCAACCTGTTCGCCATCGTGACGCTGCGCCGGCTGGCCGAGATGCATCAGGCGCTTTTTGACGATCGCGAATTCGCCACCGAATGCAACGCCTTCGCCGACGAGGTGCAGAACGCAGCCGAACAGCATGGCGTCATTCACCATGAAGGCGCCGACCATTGGGCCTATGAGGTGGACGGTTTCGGCAACCAGTTGTTCATGGACGATGCCAATGTGCCGAGCCTGCTCGAGCCTGCCCTATCTCGATGCCTGCGACTTGAAGGATGCGCGCTACCAGCGCACGCGCCAGCTCGCCTGGAGCAAGGACAATCCGTACTGGTTCTCCGGCAGCGCGGCCGAGGGCATCGGCGGCCCGCACGAGGGCATGCGCATGATCTGGCCGATGTCGCTCATCATGCGAGCGCTGACCAGCGACGATGCCGACGAAACCGTGCAATGCCTGCGCTGGCTGAAGAGCACGCATGCCGGCACCGGCTTCATGCACGAGGCCTTCGATCAGGACGATCCGGCCAAATACACCCGGGCCTGGTTCGCCTGGGCCAATACCTTGTTCGGCGAGCTGATCGTGCGGCTGGCCGGACAGCACCCCGACTGGCTGCGCCGCGTCTGAGCGCAGCATTCCACCGGAGTTCCGTTTCATGCTGACGCGTCGACGTTTTATCCAGGGCATGGCCGCCACGGCGGTACTCGGCGGGCCGCTCGCCGCCTTGCCCTCGTTCGCCATGGCCGCCGCGCGCGGCGCGGCCTCGACCGGCGATGCCGCCAATGGGCTGGCCCGCTATGTCGATGTTTTCGTAGGCACGGGCGGCCACGGCCATACCTTCCCGGGCGCGACGATGCCCTTCGGCATGGTCCAGCTCAGCCCCGATACCAACGACTCGCAATGGGATGGTTCGTCCGGCTATCACCAGGGCGACGGCTCGATCATGGGCTTCTCGCACACTCATCTCGTCCGGCACCGGCGCCAGCGACATGCTCGACGTCCTGGTCATGCCGGCGCTGGGGCCGGTCCTGTTGCAACCCGGCGACCGCGATTACGACGGCGTGAACTACGTGTCGCGCTTCGATGCGAAGCGGCCGGCCGCAGGCAAGGCGCCCAAAGGCTACAAGACGCATATCAAGGGTTACCGTTCGCATTACAGCGGCGAGCAGGCGCAACCGGGTTATTACCGCGTCCAGCTCACCGAACACGACATCCTCGCCGAGCTCACCACGACGCTACGCGCGGGCCTGCATCGCTATACCTTCCAGAAGGACGGCGACGCCCATCTGCTGGTGGACCTCGCCCATGGCTTCCATGACGAACAGGACAAGCCGTCGAAGGTCAGCGATGCACAGCTGAAGCTTGTCGGCGACGATACCCTGGTCGGCGGTCGGCGCGTGCACCAGTGGGCCGCCGGGCGGCAGATCTGGTTTCGCCATGAAGGTCTCGCGACCGTTCACGCGCGCGACACTGTATTCGGACGACCAGCCGCTGCCGGACGGGTCCGGCGAGGCGAAAGGCAACCACCTCAAGGCCGCGCTGCATTTCGACCACGCCGCAGGCGCGCCGCTGCTGGTCAAGGTCGGTATTTCCGGCGTGGATATCGACGGCGCGCTGCGCAACCTGGACGCGGAGATTCCCGCCTGGGACTTCGATGGCGTGCGCGGTGCCGCGGAAGCGAGCTGGGAACACGAGCTCTCCCGCATCCGCATCGACACGTCGTCCGAGGCGATCCGGCGCACGTTCTACAGCTCGCTCTATCACACCATGCTGGCGCCGACCCTGTTCAGCGACAGCGACGGCCGTTACCGCGGCATGGACCAGGCGGTCCACCAGCTGCCCGAAGGCCAGCACAACTACAGCACCTATTCGCTGTGGGACACCTACCGCGCCGAGCATCCGCTTGCTCACGCTGTACCAGTCCGATCGCGTGCCCGACCTGGTCAACGGCCTGGTGCGGATGGCGGTGGAAAGTCCGGCCGGCCCGCCGGTATGGCCGCTGCAAGGTATCGAGACGGTGTGCATGATCGGCTATCACTCCGCCGTGGTGCTGGCCGAGGCGCAGGCCAAGGGCTTCACCGGTATCGACTATGCGAAGGCCTGGCCGGTCTTCCGCAAGCGCGCGATGGAGGACGATTACCTCGGCCTCGCCTGGTACCGCAAGCTCGGCTATATCCCGAGCGACAAGGAACGCGAGGCGGTCAGCAAGACGCTCGAGTACGCCTATGACGACTGGGCCGTCGCGCACCTGGCCGATGCCGCCGGTGCGCACGACGATGCCGCGATGCTGCGCAAGCGTTCGCGCAACTACCGCAATGTGTTCGACAAGGACATGACATTTGTCCGCCCGCGTGACGAGAAAGGCGCCTGGCTGCAGCCGTTCGATCCGCGCGCGATGGGCCATTCGTCGCAGTGGCGCGACTTCACCGAATCCAACGCCTGGCAGGCGACCTTCCTCAACCAGCACGATGTCTACGCGTACATGCAGTTGTTCGGCGGCGAGCAGGCGTTCGAGAAAAAGCTGGACGCGCTGTTCTCGACCGACTCCAGCCTGCCCGCCGACGCGCCACCGGATATCGCCGGCATGGTCGGCCAGTACGCCTTCGGCAACGAGCCGGCCCATCACATGCCCTATCTGTACGCGTACACCGGCGCGCATCACAAGACGCAGGCGCGTGTGCGCATGCTGCTGGAAACGATGTATCTTCCCGCGCCCGACGGCCTGCCCGGCAACGAGGACTGCGGCCAGATGAGCGCCTGGTACGTGATGGGCGCGATGGGCCTGTACGCGGTCGATCCGGTCAGCACCAACTACGTGTTCGGCAGCCCCCTGCTCGATCGCGTCGAACTCACGCTCGCCGGCGGCAAGCGCCTGGTGATCGAGACCGAGGGCAACGGTCCCGGCAAACCGTACATCCAGTCGGCGAGCTGGAACGGCAAGCCGTGGACACGCAGCTGGATCAGCCACGCGGAGCTCGCCACCGGCGGCACGCTGTCGTTCCGTATGGGTGCCGAGCCAAATCCGTCGTTCGGTTCGGCAACGGCCGACCGTCCGCCGTCGTCCGCGGTGCCCGCGTAACGGGCACTACGCAACCGGCGAAGGCCAACCCTTCGCCAGTTGCGCATCACACTTCCAGTCGATCGTCCGGACGCGCCACCAGCGCATACAGCGCCGGCATCAGGAACACGCTGATCAGCAACCGCGTGAACAGGCCGCTGACGATGACCAGGGCGAACGGCCTCTGCGTATCCGTGCCGACACCCGTGGCCAGGGCCGCGGGCAGCAGGCCCAGGGCCGCCACCAGGGCGGTCATCATGATCGGACGCAAGCGCAGGATGGCACCGGTGCGGATCGCTTCGTCGAGGCTGGTACCGGCGCGGCGAAGCTCGTTGACGTAGGAGATGTAGACCACGGCGGTCTGCACCGACACGCCGAACAGGGCAAGGAAACCGATGCCGGACGACACCGAGAACGGCGTACCGGTAAGCCACAGCGCGACGATGCCGCCGACCGGCGCCGACAGCAGCACGCCGAGCACGGTGATGAAGGGAAACTTGAAGTTGCTGTAGAGCGTGAACAGCAGCAGGAAGATCAACGCAAGGGTCAACGGCAGGATCGTGTTCAACTGCGCGCGCGACGCGGTGTACTCGGTGTACTCACCGCCCCAGTCGAGCCGGTAGCCCTGCGGCAGGTGACCTTCTTGCCGACCTGCCCGATGGCATCCTCCACCGCGCCGGCCAGGTCGCGCCCCTCCACCGAGAACTGCACGCCGATGTAGCGCGAGTTGTCCTGCGCGGTAGATGAAGGAGGCGCCGTTGGTCACCTTGATGTCCGCGAACTCCCTGAGCGGAATCTGCTGGCCGGCGGGTGTCGCCACCAGGATATTGCCGATCTCGTCGGGGTTGTCGCGGTACTGCTGCTCGAGGCGGACGACCAGGTCGAACTGCTTTTCACCCTGCACGACCTGGGTGGCCACGTCGCCGCCGATGGCGGTCTGGATCACACCGTTGATGTCGGCGACGTTCAAGCCGTAACGGGCGATCTTTGCGCGATCGATCTTGATGGTCAGGCTGGGCTGGCCGAGCTCCTGCACCAGGGTGACGTCGCGAATGCCGCGCACCTTCTCCAGCACCTGCTTGATGGCTCTTGCCCTTCTGCTGCAGCGTATTGAGATCTGAGCCGAAGACCTTGACCGCCAGCGCGCTCTTCAGGCCGGTTTCCGCTTCGTCGACTGCGTCCTCCGCCGGCTGGGTGTAGTTGAAGATGATGCCGGGGAAGGCTTCGAGCTTCTTGTTGATCGCCGTCGATCAGCTCGGCCTTGTTGCGATAAGCGCCATTCCATTGCGAATAAGGCTTCAGGCCCACGTAGAACTCGACGTTGAAGAAACCGGTCGAATCCGTGCCGTCATCCGGCCGGCCCAGCTCCGAGGCAACGGTGGTCACCTCGGGGAACGAGCGCAGGATCTCGCGCACCTTGGGCGTAACCTTCGCCGATTCGTCGAAGGAAATCGTGTACGGCATGGTCGCGCGCACCCATAGCGCGCCCTCGTCCAGCTGCGGCATGAATTCGGCGCCGATGCGCGGGATCAGCAGCAGCGAACCGACGAGCAGGATGGCCGAGGCGAGCGTCGTCCTCCAGGGATGGGCGAGACAGGCATCGAGGCCCTTCGTGTAGACCGACTTGATCGCTTCGAAGACGACGATTGCGCCGTTCGCGCACGCCCTTGCGCATGAGCCATGCACACAGCACCGGCAGCAAGGTCAGCGTGACGATCAGCGAGCCGATCAGCGCGAAGATCATCGTGTCCGCCATCGGCTTGAACAGCGTTCCCGAAGCACCGGACAGCACGTAGATCGGCAGGAAGCTGACCACGATCACCGCGACCGCATAGAACAAGCGGCCGGTCCACCTCGGCCGCCGCATCCCGGATGATCTCCCTGACGTTGAGCGGCGTACCCTTGCGCTCGGCGATCTGCCGGAAGATGTTCTCCACCATCACCACGGCGGCGTCCACCAGGATACCGAAGTCGATCGCGCCGATGGACAACAGGTTCGCCGAAGCGCCCTGGAGGTCCAGGCAGATGAAAGCGAACAGCAAGGCCAGTGGAATGGTGACGGCGACGATCAGGCCCGCGCGTACGTCGTAAAGGAAGAAGATCAGGATCACGACAACCAGCAGCATGCCGCGCAGCAGGTTGTCCTTCACGACCTGGGTGGTCAGCGCGATCAGGTCGGTGCGATCGTAGAACGGCACGACCTTGACGTCCTTGGGCAGGATCTCGTCGTTGAGTTGCTTCGTCTTCGCCTCGACCCGTTTCAGCACGTCCTGTGTTTTCTCACCGGTGCGCAGCAGGATCACGCCTTCCACGGCGTCGTCCTGTTTCTCGTAGCCGAATTCACCCAGGCGCGGGGCGATGCCGATGACCACGCGGCCGACATCCTTCACCAAGACCGGGACGCCGTCGTGTACGGCCAGCACCACGTTGCCGATGTCCTCCACCGTATCCACGCGACCTTCGCCGCGCACGTAATAGAACTGGCCGCCCTGCGAATAGAAGCCGCCGCCGGCATTGGCGTTGTTGGCGGCCAGCGCGGTCTCCACCTGCACCGCCGACAGGCCGACCGCGGCGAGTCTTCGCCTGGTCGAGCAGCACCTGGTATTGCATGGTGCCGCCGCCGAAGCCCGAATCGTCGGCCACGCCGGGCACGGAACGGTATTGCGGCTCGACCGTCCAGTCCTCGAGCGTCTTCAGTTCCATCGGCGAGCGGTCGGGGCTCTGCAGCACGTAGCGGTAGATCAGGCCCGACGGCGCGGACAGCGGCGACACCGACGGCGTCACGCCGCTGGGCAGGCTCAGATCGCCGAGCCGGTTGAACACCTCCTGGCGGGCGAAATACTTGTCGGTGCCGTCGTCGAACGTGAGGACCACGTCGGACAGGCCGTACAGCGAGATGGAACGTGTCGTTGACCGTCCTCGGCACACCGTTCATACCGAGCTCGACGGGCACGGTGATCAGCCGCTCCACTTCTTCGGCGGCATGCCCGGGCCACTGCGTGACGATCTCGACGATCGGCGGCGAGAGGTCCGGATAGGCGTCCACCGGTAGCCGCTGGAGCGACCGGGCGCCAGCGCCGGTCAACAGCAGGGTCATCAGGATGACGAGGAAGGGCTGGGCCAGGGACGCAGCCGACGATCCGGTTCATGATCGAGGCGGTTCGCGACGGGGTGTCGTTGGCGGGAAGCTGGTCGCTCATTGCGATTTGCATGAACTGGACGAAGATGCCGCCGTCGACCACGATCCGGTCGCCGGCCTGCAGGCCCAAGGCGATATCGAAGCGGTCGCCGGAGCGATAACCGAGGGTCACGGAGCGGCGCGCGAAGCTGTCGTCGCGCTGGGCGACATAGACGAAGGGCAGGTTTTCATCGTCGCGCAGGATCGCCGACACCGGGACCAGCAGTCCGTTGCTTTCCTGGCGCGACTCGATGCGCACACCGACGTACATCTGCTTCTTCAGGATCGCCGCCGGGTTGTCGACGACCACGCGCACCGCGACCAGACGCGTATCGGGATTCACCTGGGCCGCGATGTTCGCCACGCTGCCGGTGAGGTTCTTCGTGCCGCTACCGATCGTCACCTCGGCCGTATCGCCGAGGCCGACGGAAGCGAGGTCGGATCCGGGAACCTGCGCCATGACCCAGACCCGCGAAAGATCGGCGACGGTAAAGCAGGCCGTGGTCCCCGCCTGCAGCAGTTGCCCCGGCGTGATCAGCTTCTCCACCACGGTTCCGGCGATCGGCGAACGGATCGTGCCCACGATGTGCGACACCGGACGACCCTGCTGGATGTCCTTGATGGCGCGCGGATCGACATTCAGCGCGACCAGTGCCTGCAGCGCCGCATCGGCGTCCGCGTCCGCATTGGCGGCATCGGTTTCCGCCTGGTCTTCTTCGCGCCTGGCAACGCCCTGATGCTCGACCAGGTCCTTTTCCAGATCGGCGAGCCGACGCGCGGTGCGGGCCGTGGCCAGGGCCTTCCGATACGCGCCAATGGCCGAGGCGAAGTCGGGCGAATCGACCACGGCCAGCGGATCGCCCTTGCCGACCTTGTCGCCCTGTGCGACCAGGAGCCGCGACACCGGACCGGAGAACGGCGCCAGCACGCTGGTGGCCTGGTCGTTGTCGAAGTCCACCGTTCCGGTGACCTCGATCGTCTTGTGATACGTCGACGGCGCCACCGTGTACAGCTGGATGTTCTGGCGCTGCGCCGCCGTCAGGGCGACGTTGTTCGCGGTGACTGAAGCTGTCGGTGTGTCGGCTCCGGTCCTCGACGAACAGCCTGAAACGAGCACGACCGTCACCATCGCCATGATGACCATCCGCGCACCCGGCATCCCGTGAAGCGATTTATTTTCCATCTTTATCCTGGACGAGATCCGCGCGGTTCCACCAGCCGCCGCCAAGCGCCTGGAACAACGCCGCCGTATCGGCATAACGGTTGGCCTGGGCCTGTACGAGGTTGAGCAATGCCTGCTGGTAGGCCTGCTCGGCGTTCAGCAGCGAAAGAGTGTTGCCATAACCGGACTGCAATTGTCGTTGGGACAGATCGAGCGTGACCTTGGCGGCGCTGACCGCGGCGGCGGCGGCCTTCAGCCCCTCGGCATCCTGCTCCAGCGCGGCCAGTGTGTCGGCGACGTTCTGCACCGCGTTGAGCACCGTGCTGCGATATTGCTCCGTTGCCTGCACGTAGGCCGCCTTCGCCGCGCGCTCCTGGTGCAGCAATGTCCCGCCCTGGAAAACCGGCGCGGTCAGGTCCGCACCGAGCGCCCAGAAACCCGTGCCCGACTTGAAGACCTGGCCGATCGCCAGGGCCGTGCTACCGGCGTTTCCGCTCAACTCGAAATCGGGCAAGCCGGTTTGCTTCGGCGATGCCGATCTGGGCGCTGGCGGCGTGCATATTTGCCTCAGCCTGAAGCACGTCGGGACGTTGCGCCACGAGGTTCGCCGGAAGGCTCACCGGCAGTTCCCTCGGCAATTGCAGGCTGGAAAGCTCGAAGGTCGCCGCCGGTCCCTGGCTCGGGAACGCGCCGACCAGCACGGCGAGCAGGTCGCGTTGCTGCGCGAGCTGCTTCAGCAACGGCGGCAGCGTGGCATTGACCTGGGCGAGCTGCGATTCCTGCGCGGCAAGATCCAGTCCGCTGGCATAGCCCTTGTCGAACTGGCGCCGCAGGATACGGATCATGTCGGTATTGAGGTCGATCAGCTGATGGGTCGTATCGATCTGTGCGCGTAGTGCCGCCTCCTGGACGGCGGCGGCCACCACGTTGGTGCTCAGCGTGATCTGCGTCGCGATCATCTGGAAACGGACAGCCTGTTCCTGCGCCTGCACCGACTCCGTCGTCCGGCGATTCAGGCCGAACAGATCCGGCGCATAGGACACGGTGACCTGCGGCGTGAACAGGTTGTACTGGAAGGCGTTCGAGCTGGGCGTCGGTGCGATGGTTCCCGCCTGCTTCTGCCGGCTGGCGGAAAAACTCGCCGCGACACTGGGGTAGTAGACGCCGCGCTGCGCCAGCGTGGTTTCCCTTGCCACCGACAAGGCTGCCTGCGCCGCCTTCAGGTCTGCGTTGTTCCTGAGCGACTGTTCGATCAGCGCGTTGAGCGACGCGGAATGAAACAAGGTCCACCAGTCGCCGGGGATATCGCCACCCTTCGCAAAATGCTGCGACTCGCCGCCAGCGACACCGGCGCTGTCGGCTGTGCTCGTGAGTGGATGATCGGTGTAATCGCCGATATCCGGCGCGGTGGGTTTTTTGAAGTCAGGACCCACGGCACAACCGGCCATGAGAAAAAAAGCCAGGGACACCATGAAACAAGGGACGCGCGACGACGACGAACCAGCAGACGGCGAAACATGCATTGCGAGGTCAGTTCTCTTTTCTGTCGGACTTGCTTGAATGAATCGGCCCGGCGGCATCCGGGTGAGAGGTGTCATCGACGTCGCTGGCGTTCGTCCGATGCCATCGATTCGCAAGATACTTTCGTCCGCCTTTCCTTAAGAAAATCCCGGAGTGGGCGGATCATATGATGTGTCCGGCGCAGGTGAAAGCAGAGATGCCGGCGGTCGTCCTACCGACGTTTCCGGAATCGCCATATCGATGCATTCCTTTCATCCTGAGATGGACGCAACCAACTGCCCCCACCCTGCATTCCCGCTGATTACACGCCAAAAATGTAACCGATAGGTTGCACAATGAGAACCATCGGTTATATATTTGGCAATAACACTCAACGCTTGGGGGAGATCATGCGTTCCGATTCACCTGACAAGACCGACAAGCTCGTTCGACAGGAACGACGCGGCATATGGTTGTCGTTGGCGTCGGTGCTTGTGCTCGGCTTCGTGCTGGTACTCGACCACACGACGCAGGTTCCGACGACGGTGCGACATGCCTTGCTGACGTTGCTTCCGCTCGGCATCGTGTTCGGCACCATATGGGTGAATCGCGGGCAGCGCGGTATCCGGGAAAGCGAACTGCGCGAAAGCCGGCAGGCCGTCATGCATGACGAACTTCGACAGGTCGCCATGCAACGGGCATACAAAGCGGCCTTCCTGATCCTGCTTGGGGCACTGGCTGCCTACGCCGTCGCGTGTGCCGTGGTCCGGATTGACTGGTCCGCGCAAATTGTCGCGGCGACCATGGTCGCCCTCGGCGCGGCGGTGTTTCTTGCCGCCTTTCTTATCTACGACCGGGCATAAGCGCCCTTGGACGAGCGACTCGATAACCAGCTGAAGGTTCGCCGCGCCGAGAAGAGTCTCACGCAGGCGGAACTGGCTGATGCGATCGGCACGACACGCAAGTCGATCAACGCGATCGAGACGGGACGCATGGTGCCATCGACTTTCCTGGCGCTGAAGATCGCGCGCGCCCTGGATGTGCCGCTGGAACAGGTTTTTTCATTGGTGCCCGCGGAAAGATAAATCCTCAACCTTGCGCTATCGCTGGGCGGCGACTGTCGGCATCCGCAGGCGCTGCTTCAGCGAGCGCAGGTCGCTTCGGCACATTTCCTCGCGCGTCTCCCGCGGCGACATGCCCAGCGACTTGCGAAAGGCATCGGTCATATGGCTGTGGCTGCTGAAACCCACATCGCAGGCAAGCGCGGCAAGGTCATCCTCGCCTTCGCCCAGTCGTCCAAGCGCCGTACCAAGTCGCTGCTGCACGCGGAACTGCCGTAGCGACTGCCCCGTGCTGACGCGGAAGATACGGCACAGATGGAAAGGCGAGCAGCCGGCCAGCGCGGCCAGCACATCGATACCGAGGTTCTCGCCGACACGGCCGATGATCGCCTCTTCGACTCGCGCTACCTGCCGCGCTATCAAGGCACTGCGCGGACGCTGCCGGTTCGATGCGTGCGAACGCAAAAGATAGTCGAGCGTGTCCAGCAGCACTTCGTCGGCTTCGTCCGCGTCGTCGCCACCATTCTGAAGGCCCAGCAGCATCTCGACGTGGATTTTCTGGAAGCGCAGGTCGTGGGTGATGGCCCTGCAGGGTTGTCCGGCGGTATGGGCCATGCCGAGCATGTCCAGTGTCGCGTCGTCGATCCATACATCGGTGCAGCAGTCGCAGCCGTCATGGTCCGGGTGCGAGATGCGGTACTCGACATTCTTCTGCACCAGGACCGCCTGCCCCGGCCGCGCGAACCAGGTACGGCCGCCGACGTGCACGGCGAACGAGCCACGGCGGGTGAAGATGAAACGTGCCGATTCGTCGCCCTGCACATACCCGCAGTCGACGCGCGGCTGCCTGCACACATGGTCGATGACCATGAAGTGCGACGATCGCAGCACGGTCTGCATGATCGACATAGGCGCGGCTCCGGAAGAGCGGGTATCCCCAGGGCGATCATACGCCCGGTTACGGTGAGGGGAGTGCCTCGCCCGGAGCAAAAACGAGCACGTTTCGGGAAGCGCCATCCGCCACGTTGTGTTAGCCGGTGCCAGCGGCACGTTTATGGAAGCGCCCCGCACCCTCGACGCGCGAAGCTGGCTCCGCTAGCCCACCAGGGCAGTTCCGGCAAGGCGAAGCCTCCCACATCCGTCCCCACGCCTGTGTTCCCAGCACATCCCATCCAGGAGAGTCCCATGAACAAGACACTCTGCACCCTGTTCGCGGCCAGCTGCATTATGGCGGCGGCGAACGCGACGGAACCTCTCCAGGTCGACTTCGGCCATGATGCGAACCCGTCGCTGTATCCGAAGGACTCACGCCCGTTCGGCAAGAGCATCTACGGCTGGGCCGACATGTCGGTGCAATGGATCTACGCGCAACCATTCGACCGCAATCCTTTCTTCGATCCCACGGGCGACAACTGCGCGGTCGAGCAGCACGGACCGGTGTGGTTCCTTGCACCGATCGCTTCGGCGGCGCCGGGGAGCTTTACCCGCGTCTGTACGATTCCACGCGGCAAGGCCATCCTGCTGATCGCGCAGTTCGTCAGCGACACCTGGCCCTGCCCCGACCCGAATTTCGCACCGGCAGCCGGCCAGTCGCTATACGACTTCCTCGTCGCCGATTCGGGAACCTACCTGATGACGGCCGCGCTCGACGTGACCCTGGACGGCCGCAAGATACGCGACGGCCTGGACTATCACTACATCTCGGAGAACGTCTTCTCGATCAAGGGCGACCCCAGCCTGCAGGCGACCTTCGACACCTGCATCACCGGTTCGTGGCAGCCTGTCGTCTCCAATGGCTGGTTCATGATGTTCCGTCCGCTCTCGCCGGGCACGCACACGATCGTGCGGCGGACCACCAGCACCATGGGCACGCAGAACACTTTCACGTATTACCTGAAGATCAAGTAGGCAAGGGTCACCAGTCGGTCGGACGATAGTCCTTCAGGAACTGTCCCCACACATGCTGGCCGGTGTTGATGCCGCTGATGATCGGGTCGACGATGCGCGCGGCGCCGTCGATGATATCCAGCGGCGGATGGAAGCGCTCCTCGATCACCTTCTTCGCGGCGAGCTCGGCCGGATCCTCGTCGGTCACCCAGCCGGTGTCGACGCTGTTCATGTGGATGCCGTCGTTCTGGTAATCGGTGGCCGAGGTCCGCGTCATCATGTTGAGCGCGGCCTTGGCCATATTGGTATGCGGATGCCGCGTGGTCTTGAAGCTGCGGTAGAACTGGCCTTCCATCGCCGAGACGTTGACGATGTGCTTGTCGCGTTCGGGCGTGCGCAGCATCAGCGGCTTCAGTCGCGCATTGATCAGGAACGGCGCGATCGCATTGACCAGCTGCACTTCCAGCAATTCCACCGACGGCACTTCGGCCATCAGCAGGCGCCAGGAATTGCGCTCGCGCAGGTCGATCTGCTGCAGGTCCTGGTCGAGCCGGCCCTCGGGGAAGAGATGCTCCTGCGCCAGCAGTTCCTCCGGCAACAAGGGCAGCTGGGAAAGTTCGGCGGCACGGGTCAGGCCGGGCACGGCGGTGCGCTGTCCCGCAAGCGTCATCGGCGATGCATCGGCCTCGGGCAGGATGTTCGATCCGCGCAGGCCCTCGTACTCGCCGACAAGTGCGCGCACGTGTGCGGGCAGTTCGTGCAACGCGGCGGTCTCGCCTTCCATCATGTGCGCGTAGAACTCCGGCGGACGGCGCACGGTCTGGCAGGCGTTGTTGATGATGAAGTCCAGGCGCGGCCGCGTCGCGAGCAGTTCCTGGCAGAACGCCTCGACGCTGGGCGTGTGCCGCAGGTCCAGGCCATAGATCTGCAGGCGATCCCTCCACTCGGCGAAGTCGGGCTCCTCGGCATAGCGGGCCGCGGAGTCCCGGGGAAAACGAGTGGTGACGATCAGCTCCGCGCCGGCGCGCAACAGCTTCAGCCCCGCCTGGTAACCGATCTTCACGCGGCCGCCGGTCAGCAGCGCCACGCGGCCGCGAAGATCCACCAGTTCGGTGCGCTTGGCGTAATTGAACGTGGCGCATTCGGGACACAGCTGGTCGTAGAAAAAGTGGATGCTCGTGTATCGCGCCTTGCAGACATAGCAATGCTGCGGCAAGGTCGATTCGCGCGGCTGCGCCGCATCGGCGTCCGGGTTGATGTCCTGTGCCGCGAAACCCACCGGGGCGAACACATTCGGCGTGCTGAAGACCGGCTTGCGGCGAAGCTCGCGAATCCCGGTCTGGTTCAGCACGGCGTCGTCGGCACGGATCTTCGCCGCGTAGCGCGCCTTTTCCGCCGCCTTCAGCTTGACCCTTCGCGCCACCGGATCGGGATCGTAGACGCTGGCGACCGCTTGATGCAGGCGCCCGCGATCCGCCGCCGGCAAGCGCTCCAGCAGCTGCGGGTCGTCGGACAGGGCTTCGAGGAATGCCGTTGCGTCGCGCAGACGCGCCAGCAAGGCGAGATCCGCGTCATCCTGCGCGGGCGCGATGGAATTATGGGTGTTCAAGGAAGTGGTCCGGATCGGCAAGGCGGCGGTGCAGACCCGGTATTTTGCCTGTTTTGGCCCGGAGGTGCCTGAAGCGCCGGATATCGTAAGCCTGCCCGGGCCAAAAGAGATCGACCCGGGCCGCGGCCTCGGCGAGAATCGAACGTGCCATCCATCCCCTTGCGAGGTCGAACACGGCATGAAATCCATCGCAGCACTCTTTCTTGGCCTGCTTTCCTGTGGCCTCGCCGTGGCGCAGACGGCACCGGAAAACACCCTCGGCCAGCGTTATGCCGCCGACGAACAGCGTCTGGCCGACTGGCCCGAGCTGAATCGTTACCGCGCAGATAACGCTGCCTTGCCCGCGCCGAAGAGCGGCGAGGAGCGCGTGGTCTTCATGGGCGATTCGATCACCGATTTCTGGGGCCGCAGCGTCGGCACGTTCTTTCCCGGCAAGCCTTATGTGAATCGCGGTATCAGCGGGCAGACCACCGGGCAGATGCTGATCCGTTTCCATGCCGACGTCATCGCGCTGAAGCCGCGCGTGGTGGTCATTCTCGCCGGCACCAACGATCTCAACGGCAATACCGGTCCGGCGACGCTGGAGATGATCGAGGACAACCTGCAGTCGATGGCCGAGCTCGCGCGCGCCAACGACATCAAGGTGGTGTTCGCCTCGGTGATGCCAGTCCATGACTATGTCGATCCGAAACAGTCGTCGCGCCGTTCGCCGCAGAAGATCGTTGCGTTGAATGCGTGGATGAAGGGATATGCCGCGCGGGAGCATTTCGGGTACGTGGATTACTACACCCCCATGCTCGATGGGAAAGGCATGCTGAAGCGCGAGCTCAGCGACGATGGCTTGCATCCGAATGTCGCGGGTTATGCGGTGATGGCGCCGCTTGCCGAGGCGGGAATAAAGCAGGCTTTGGGGCACTAGCGGCCTCCTTCTCCTGGAGGGAGAAGGTGCCCGCAGGGCGGATGAGGGCGAGCCAGTCGAAGCGGCACCCTGGCTCCCCCTCATCCCAACCCTCTCCCTCCGGGCGAGGGAGACAAGCGGCTGCGTCGCCGCTGGTTCAGTGCACGTAGTTCAGTGCGATCGCCGGGGTGATCGTGGTTGTCGTGCCGTGGCCACCCAGGATCACGCGGGTGCCGAACAGGATGCCGATATTCGGTGACCAGTTGTATTCGATCGCAGGGGCGAAGCCGTAGGCGTTGCTTGACCCCGTTTTGTTGCGAACGGGAACCGCTACATCGACGCCGAGGAAGTCGTAACCGCTGACCGTGGTATCGCGGTAGTGGCTGTAGATGAGGTCGAGCGCCAGGACCCAGTTCCGGGTCACGCTGTATTCCACCGCGGCGTCGACCGAAAAGGAGCTGCCCGGGCTGGCCTTGCCATGAAAGTCCGGACCGGTGCCATAGACGCTCACGCCATCGATGTCCGCCCTGCGCGACCACGCCACCGACAGGTTCAGCCGCGCGCGCAGGATGCGTCCGTTCGGCAGCCAGAAATAACTCTGCGAATTGAGGCTCAGCGTCGTGCCATAGGCGCCACTGCCCATACCGTCGGCGGGGAGTTCGCCGAGCCGGTCGTATCTTGCCGTCGGCAGGCTTTCCTGCAACAGGAGCGACATCGTCGGCAGCCAGCTGCCCTCCTCGAAGCGCCTCAACCGGTACTGGGCCTGCAAGGTGAGGTCGCCCATCTTCACGCCGGAACTGTCCGGGCCGCCGCTCACGCGGGTGTAGCCAATGATGGGGATAAATCCGACTGTCCAGCGGTCGGCGAGGCCGTAGAGCACGTAGGCGCGTGAGCCGAAGCCATCCGTGCGCGGCGCGATTACATCATAGATATATGGCTCGATCAGGTAATGCCCTTGCGGCAGGGTTTCAGCGCCATTGGCGAGCATCGGCCCGGTCCACCACGCATCGTCCCGCGATTGCCTGGCGGACGCGGTTTCCGCCTGTGCCTCGGCGGCATGCGATAGCGCGGTGGACGCAAGGGTGAAAACCAGGGCCATGGTGCGGCGACACAGGATCATCGTCATCTCGGTGCTTGCGGGAGTCGGGACCGGCGGGGCATCCAGCCTGGCGTCCGCGACGCACGCCCGCCATCCGGAACATGCGCCATGCCAGGGGAGCCGCATTGTGCTTATTCCGGTCGCCGCCGACAGCGGCCAATCGTCACGACTTGTCGCATACCAATTCGTCAGGGCGTCTCGCGTGTGGCCTTGATCGCGGCGGCGATCAGCGCGATGTCGTCCTGGATGCCGAAATCCGGCGGCCGCGAATAGCCCAGGCGGACAATGACCAGATGCTCGGACGGCACGATGTAGATGCGCTCGCCAAGGACGCCACTGGCGAAGAAGCCATCCTTCGGAAAGCCGTTCGCGACACGCAGGGCAGCGATCCGGCTGGGCCCGTCGTTGGTCCAGAAGCCGGCGCCGTAGGGCGCCCCCAGCGCCGAGCGACGCGACCACTCGACCCAGCCTTCGGGCAGGACGCGCTGGCCACCGGGAGCGAGGCCATCATTGAGATAGAGCTGGCCGAGCCGCGCGTAGTCGCGTGCCGAGGCATGCACATAGGACGACCCGAGGAAGGTCCCCGCGCCATCGAACTCCATGGTCGGGCTGGCCATATGCAGCGGCGCGAACAGTTCGCGTTCGGCGAAGGCGCGCATGCCGGCCGCGCCACCGCCGATCGTATGGCCGAGCAAACGGGCGAGCAGCAAGGTATCGGCGGAGGTGTATTCCCAGACCTTGCCGGGCGGATCCTTCAGTGGATGCCGTGCGGCGAAGGCGGCCATGTCGGCCTGGGTAAATTCCATCCGCGCCACCGGCGAGAAGGCCGACTCGCTTTCCTCGACCGCGAGCCCGCTCTGCATGCGCAGCAGATCCTCGATCGTGATCCGCATGCGCGGATCGCCCGCGCCACTCCACTCCGGCGCCGCAACTGCCTGGTCTACGCGCAGGCGTCCCTGGCGAACGAGGATGCCGAGCAGCGCATTGGTGAAGGATTTGGCTACCGACCAGCTGAGGATCGGTGTATCGATCCCGAAGCCCGGCGCATAGCGTTCGGCGATGACGCGACCGTCCTTGACGATGACCACCGCCTTGACGTGTTTGACCGGCTGCTCGGGGTCCTCCCGGAACACCCGCTCCAGTGCCCTGGCGATCACCGGCTCGGTGCTGGTAACCGGGTATCGCGGCGCGAAGCCGCCATCGTCCACGGCAGCCGCGGCCACGATCGGTTCGGGCATCGGCACGTTCCCGGGGTATTCCAGACGACAGCCATAGCCGGGCGTGAAGTGCGCACGCGCCTTGCCGATGCCGGCGACGGAGGTGTCGACGCTGCGGCCATCGCGATCGACGCGATAGCTGACCAGCGAGCCGCCCAGCTGCCCCAGCATCGGCCGGATCATTTCCTGATACGTCTCATCGGCGGGCAGCCCGGACACGAAAACCGCCGAGCACAGGTTGTGCGCCGTCAGGCCCGCGCCCACCTGCATGGCCCGGTCCGGACGAAACACGAGCACTGACGCGGCCAGGGCCAGCACCAGCCCTGCCCCCGTCCAACATCCGATTCGCTTCTTCATCATGTACTTCCCGCGTTGACCGGGAACCGATCATGGACGTGCGCCATGGCTGGGGACGGCCGCGGGGGACAAACGTCGATGGCGCGGGGACGAAGGGCGGCGCAGCGAGTTGGGCCGGGCGATCACGGATGTGGGTCGACTCGTCCCCGCCACCGATGCGTTCGTCCCTTCGGGACGGCGATGGCGCATGAGCCGGCGCATCATCGCCATCGGCCCATACCGTCACGGAGACTCCGATGAACAGGCGAGACTTGCTGAAAGCCGCGATAGCGATCCCCTTGCTGCCGGTCGCGTTCGGCGGCGGGCTGGCTTCGGCCTGGGCCACGACGAACATGGCTTCCCGGCCGTTTTCCCGGGCGCGACCCGGACAACCCGGCTGGCCGACCGAGGCGCAATGGGGTGCGCTGGACCGCGACGTCGGCGGCAACCTGCTCAGGCTCGCGTCGCCGTTCAAGGACAGCGCTGCCAGCGCCGATGCCCTCAAGCACCTGGCCAATCCTTTCTATATCGGCGATACGCCGGCGCTCACCCAGACCAGCGGCTGGCTCGATGCCTGGACTTCGCAGCCCAGCGCCTATGGTGTCGCCGCGCGGACTACCGGCGATGTGGTCGCCGCGGTCAATTTCGCCCGCGAGCGTCGGCTGCGGCTGGTGGTCAAGGGCGGCGGGCATAGCTACCAGGGCACCTCGAACTCGGCCGACTCGCTGCTGGTGTGGACCCGGCATATGAATGACGTGACCCTGCACGACGCCTTCGTCGGCAAGGGTTGCGAAGGCAGCCACGCGGCGCAGCCAGCGGTCACGATCGGTGCCGGCGCGATGTGGTGCGACGCCTATGACGCGGTAACGACCAGGGGCGGGCGCTATGTGCAGGGCGGCGGTTGCACCACGGTCGGTGTCGCCGGCCTGGTCCAGAGCGGCGGCTTCGGCAGTTTCTCCAAGCAGTACGGCACGGCGGCCGCGGGCCTGCTCGAAGCGGAGATCGTCACCGCCGATGGTGTCGCGCGCATCGCCAATGCCTGCACCAACCCCGACCTGTTCTGGGGGATCAAGGGCGGTGGTGGCGGCAGCCTCGGCGTGGTGACCCGGCTGACCTTGCGCACGCGCGACCTGCCGGACGAGTTCGGCGCCGTGACCGGCGGGATCAAGGCCTCGTCGGGCGAGGCATTCCGTGCATTGATCGCGAAGGCCATCGGCTTCTACCGCGACGCCCTGTTCAACCCGCACTGGGGCGAACAGATGGTCTTCCGCAAGGACAACGTGCTGAAACTCAGCATGATGTTCCAGGGCCTCAGCAAGGAGCAGGCGGAAGCCACGTGGGCTCCGTTCCTCGACTGGATTCGTTCGAAGAGCGAATACAGCATCACGGAAGAGGTGAAGGTGCTCGCCTTGCCGGCCCGGCTATTGTGGGACGCGGCGTTCATCCAGAAACACCTGCCGAGTGCGATCGCCGCCGATGACCGGCCCGGTGCACCGCGACACCATGTGGCGTGGGCGGGCGATATGGGACAGGTCGGTTGGTTCATACGCGCGTACCACTCGGCATGGTTGCCGCAGGGCCTGCTGGATGCCAGCCAGCGCGATCGCCTGGTCGATGCACTCTTCGCGGCCACGCGACAACAGAGCCTCGGCCTGCATTTCAACAAGGGCCTGGCCGGTGCACCGCCCGAAGCGCTTGCCGCCGCGAAAGACACGGCGACCAATCCGGCCGTGCTCGATGCCTTTGCCCTGGCCATCATCGCCGACGATGCGGATCCTGCCTTCCCCGGCATGCCCGGTAGCGGACCGGACCTTGCCGAGGGCCGCGAAGCGGCCCGCCGCGTCGGCAAGGCGATGGACGAGCTGCTGCGCGTCGCGCCCAAAGCCGGCTCGTACGTTTCGGAAAGCGACTATTTCCTCACCCGCTGGCAGGACGCGTTCTGGGGCACGAACTATCCGAAGCTCGCGGCGGTGAAGCATCGCTACGACCCGGACGGACTGTTCTTCGTCCATCACGGCGTCGGCAGCGAAGCCTGGAGCGCGGATGGTTTCACCCGGCTACAGAACGCGTTCAAGGCCTTGGGCTGACACCCTGCTCGAAATCGGTGGATACGCTGAGTTCGCGCCAGCGCCGGTCCGCTTCCAGCTTCGCCGTGTCGTTCTGCTCCACGCCGTTGAACGCATCGCTGCCGAGCAGCAGGCGCAACGGCGGTTCGTCCATGCCGGCGATTTGCACGACGACCGCCGCGGCGCGGTCCGGATCGCCCGGCTGCATGCCGTTGTAGTCACGCTGGTAGCGCGCCATGCGACCGACGGTGGCGTCGTATTCGGGACGGCCTTCGTTGAGCGTGGTCGAGGCGCCGGCGAAATCGGTGCGGAAGCCGCCCGGTTCGACGATGGTCACCTTGATGCCGAGCGGGCCGACTTCCTTCGCCAGCACTTCGGAGAATCCTTCCACGCCCCACTTCGCCGCCGCATACGGCGCGCGACCCGGCGGCCCGATGCGGCCTCCGACCGACGAGAACTGGATGATGTGGCCGGCGCCCTGCTCGCGCATCAGCGGGATCGCCGCCTTGGTCAGGCTGATCGTGCCGAACAGATTGGTTTCGATCTGGGCGCGGAACTCCTCGAGGCTGGTGTCCTCGATCGAGCCGACGTTGCCATAGCCGGCGTTATTGACCAGCACGTCCAGCCGGCCGAACGTATCCACCGCTGCATTCACCGCGTCGTGCGCCGCCTTCTCGTCGGTGACGTCGAGGGCGATCGTGCGAACCTGGGGTCCGAAACGCTCGACCAGATCGGCCAGCTGTTCGGGCCTGCGTGCCGTGGCGACCAGCTGGTGGCCGGCCGCGAGCACCGCTTCGGCCAGGGCGCGGCCGAGGCCTCGCGAACTCCCGGTAATCAACCAGACTTGCTTCATGGGTTTCTCCTTCGAATGCATCCAACGGAGATATACCGGTTACGCTTTCATCTTGAAATAAGGTACCCGGTAGATCTATACATACCTCATGGTAACCATGACTGATGTAACCAGGCTCAGCCCCGACGCGGTCGCTTTCTGCGACGCCATGACCGATGCCGAAGACGCGCTGGCGCACGAGATCCTCGAACGGGTCGCGGCGAAGTGGCCGATGTGGGTGATGTCCGTACTGGCCGAAGCCGGCGGGCCGCTGCGCTTTACCCGCGTGCTCGAACGCGTCGATGGCATCAGCCAGAAGGTACTGACCCAGACCCTGCGCAATCTGGAGCGTGACGGCCTGGTCACCCGGACCTTGTATCCGCAGGTGCCGCCGCGCGTGGAATACGAATTGACCCCGCTCGGCCACCAACTGCGGGTACAGGTGGCGCCGCTCTGGCGCT
This sequence comes from uncultured Gammaproteobacteria bacterium, assembly GCA_963847335.1. Taxonomy (GTDB): domain Bacteria; phylum Pseudomonadota; class Gammaproteobacteria; order Xanthomonadales; family Rhodanobacteraceae; genus Luteibacter. Next base: position 489,124 of record CAWJZF010000005.1, on the reverse strand, counting down.
GGATCGTGGAGCAGTTCCCGGCCTTCGCGGCGGCCAGGGCGCGCCTCGCCGGACCGGGCTTGGGTTAGGCCAGCGCGGCCTCATGACTGCCTGGACAACTGCCGATAGCCCCTCGCAAAAAACCAACTTGCCGTGACCGATGTAACGTGGCCTTCCGCCCGAGGAGAAGCCCGATGAAAGTCCTGCTGTTCGGCGCCACCGGCATGCTCGGTCAGGGCGTACTGCGCGAGTGCCTGCGCGCCGACGATGTCGCCCAGGTACGCACCGTGGGTCGCAGCGCCACCGGCCAGCGCGATCCGAAGCTGAACGAGGTCGTGCACGCGAACCTGTTCGATTACCGCGACATCGAGGCGCAGCTGCAGGGCTTCGATGCCTGCTTCTTCTGCCTTGGCGTTTCCTCGGCCGGCATGAGCGAGGCGGACTATTCGCATATGAGTTACGACCTGACCCTGGCCGCGGCGCAGACACTGGCGCGGCTGAATCCGCAGATGACCTTCGTGTATGTCTCCGGTGCCGGCACCGACAGCAGCGAGCAGGGGCGAACCATGTGGGCGCGCGTCAAAGGACGTACCGAGAACGCGTTGCAGCGACTGCCCTTCAAGGCGGTGTACCTGTTCCGGCCGGGGGTGATCCAGCCTCTGCATGGGGCGGTGTCGAAGACGGCGTCGTATCGGGTGTTTTACGCCTTGAGCAAACCGCTGTTGCCCTTGCTGCGGATGTTGCTGCCCGGGGCGATCCTGACCACCGAGGGGATCGGCCTGGCGATGTTGCGCGTGGCGCGGAGCGGTGCGCCGAAGGCTGTGCTTGAGGTGCGGGATATTGCGGCGCTGGCTTTATAGGGAGGCGCTTCGCGCCATGTTTTTTGACTGGATCCCAGCCTTCGCTCATTGCTGTCCGGGGAAAAGATCGAAGAACGCCGATCCGGCACTGGAGGGGAACTTGACCACGACACTCGAAACCCCTCACCGTCGCCCCTGCGCAGGCAGGGGCCTGGTGGCCGCCGTCCTCATCGAGCGATAGCGCGGCGAAAATAAGCGGCTTTGCTGGCGTGAGGCTGGCGACCGAACACTGAGCCCACTGGGCCCCGGCCTGCGCCGGGGCGACGAGCAAAAGCCCGAGGCCTCACCTCACGGGCAACCGTCGCCAACGAGTCACCAACCGATCTTCCTATCCATGGCGCCTTATCTCGCAACGGATAGCCGCGGATGACCCGGGTTTTCCCCGGACAGCAGTGAGCCTGCGCTGGGATGACGTTTACGGTGATGAAACTCGACAGTGGCGATCGGCTGGCTCTTGCTTCCGCCACTGGCACCGGAAAGTTTTCGCTGCGACCATCACCCTCTGCCCGCCCACGGACCTCGCGATGCGCACATCGATCCACACCCTGAGCCGAACCATCTTCCTCGGCGCTGCCCTCCTGCTGGCCGCGTGCTCGACCGCACCCATCCAACCGACGCCACACTATCGCGTCGTCGGCTATATCGCCCACTTCGACCACCTCGACAAAGTCGAGGTGGCGAAGATCGACACCCTGATCTTCGCCTTCGCGCAATTGCGGGACGGCAAAGTGGTGCTCGACGCGGACCGCAGCGCGAACCTGCGCAAGCTCGTCGCCCTGAAGCAGCGCCAGCCGAAGCTCGGCATCGTCGTCTCCGTCGGCGGCTGGACCTTCGACGGTTTCTCCGATGCGGCGGCCACCGAGGCGAGTCGTCGCCGGTTCGCCGACAGCGCGGCGCAACTGCTCGCGGCGAACGACGCGGACGGGCTCGATGTCGACTGGGAATATCCGGCACATAGCGAGGGCGGCGTCAAATCCAGCCCGGACGACCGGCAGAACTTCACCCTGTTGCTGCAGGCGATCCGGCAAAGCCTCGATACCGCCGGCGCGGCGCACGACAAGCATTACACGCTGAGCATCGCCGTCGCCGATGGCCCCTTCGTCGACGGTGTCGATATCGCCGCGGTGAACCGGTCGCTGGACTGGTTCAACCTGATGACCTACGACTTCAACAACAGCATGACGCCGACCACCGGTCATCACACGGGGCTGCACGCCTCGACGCTGGCGCCGGCCGAGGCGCGCACCACCGATCGCGCGGTCGCGGAATTTCGCGCCGCCGGCGTGGCGCCGGACAAGCTGCTGATCGGGGCGGCTTTCTATGGTCGCGAATTCGGTGACGTCCAGGGCGACCACAACGGTCTCTATCAACCGTACAAGCTTTATGTCGACGGCCATCCGTGGCCGGTACTTAAGCGCGATTTCATTAACCGCAACGGCTACGTCCGTTACTGGGATGCCGACGCCCAGGCGCCGTACCTGTGGAATGCAACGACGCGGCGCTTCATTACCTACGACGATCCGCAGTCGCTTGCGGCCAAGGCCGCCTTCGTCAAGGCCAACCACCTGGGCGGCATCATGTACTGGGAACAGAGCAACGACAGCGACGGCGACCTGACCGGGGCGATCTGGCAGGGCCTTCGTTAGGCATGCCGGTGCCGCCCTGCCGGCCGGTGGCGGCCCCGACGCCAGCCCCGGTCTTGTGTCGCCCGTGTGCACGATCCGTCGATCGCACCAAAGGACCATCGATTTTGTCACCGGACAGCGCGATAGTGACGGCTGGTATGTATCGCGGAGAGACGGCATGGCCGGTTCACTGGAAAACAAGGTAGCGCTGGTAACGGGCGCGGCGAGCGGCCTGGGCAAGGCGATCGCGGAGACCTACGCGCGCGAGGGCGCCAGGGTCGTCATCGCCGACCTCAATCGCGAGGCGGCCGAAGCGACAGCTAAAGCCATCGAGGCGGCCGGCGGCAGAGCGATCGGCGTCGCTACCGATGTCACCGACGAGGCGCAGGTCGAGGCCTGCTTCGCACGCTCGGCCGAGGCCTTCGGCGCAGTGGATATCCTGGTCAGCAATGCCGGCGTGCAGATCATCTCGCCCCTGGTCGACTTCGCCTTCGCCGACTGGAAGAAAATGCTCGCCATCCACCTGGACGGTGCCTTCCTTACCACCCGCGCGGCGATGCGCCAGATGGTCGCCGCCGGCAAGGGCGGCTCGATCATCCTCATGGGCTCGGTGCATTCGCACGAAGCCTCGAAGCTGAAATCGGCCTATGTCACCGCCAAGCACGGCCTGCTCGGCCTGGCCCGCACGGTGGCCAAGGAAGGCGCGGCCAACGGCATACGCTCGAACGTGATCTGCCCCGGCTTCGTGCGCACCCCGCTGGTCGAGCGACAGATCCCCGAACAGGCCCGCGACCTGCGCATCAGCGAAGAAGAGGTCATCCGCAACGTGATGCTGAAGGACACCGTCGACGGCGAGTTCACCACGGTCGACGACATCGCGGCGATTGCGCTTTTTCTCGCCAGCTTCAAGTCGAACGCGCTGACCGGCCAGTCGATCACCGCCAGCCATGGCTGGCATATGTCGTAGTGGCCTGCGGCTAAAGTCCCGCGGGCAAGGGAACCGTCGCCAGCTCCGGTCCCGACGACGTCACCTTGCGTTGCCGGAACCCGAGGCTGCGGCCGTCGGCCGCGAGGACGATATCGTCCACGCCCTCGCTGCGTATGGCCGCCGGCCGGGTGGCGAAGCGTTCGGCCAATGGCCTGCCATCGGTACGCGTTTCGCGAAGCCACAGCACCGTGGCCAGCATCCGAAGGCTCGTGGCGTAGTCCTGCATGCGCTGGCCATAGTCGTTATAGGCCGGGACCCCCATCCCTGCGAAGACCATGCCGCCATTATTGGATAGCCAGTCAAAGATGTCCGAGGACGGCCATGGGCTGAGGTCCGTCAGATCGTGGCCCCGGAGCACCTCACCGAGATGGGCGCTCCGGCAGAAACCCGCTTGAGTGACGGCGATCCGGCCGATGAACTTTTCCCTGTCGAACAGAATCCACCCGAGCATCCGATCCCACGTATTCATCGCTCGACCGTCCCAATGCATGGCCGTTGAGACATAGGCCAACTCGGACTGCATGGCGGCGCACTGATCGACGTCGCTTGTCGAAGGAGGCGAGAACGCCGTCGCGCACTCGCCAGGCAATACGTCGTCATCCGGCACCTCGGCGAGCATTTGCGAAAAGAGCTGACCCGCCTGGCGCGCGTAGGATGCGAAAACCATCGAGCTCACCAGGGTATTGGTGTGCCGATGCAGCCGGCGCCAACCCGCGGCTTCGTCGCAAACCTTCTGCAAAGCCTCCGCGCGTCGCCCCTGGACGAAATCCAGTGCCGCATCGTTGAGCGACAGGCGCTTCTGATTCAGGCCGACCGGGAAAGGCATAAATGGGCTTATCGGCATCGTGTTCCAGGCCGAGTCGCCGCCGAGGATCGCACGCGTACGCCGCAGCCTCTCAGCGTGCTTTCGCAGGGTTCCGGCGATCGCCTCCGCATGCTCTTTGGTATAAGCAATGCAGTCGCGCATTGCCGGAGCACACAGCAATTTCATTTCCCCGGGCTCGACCTTCGCCAGCAAACCGAAAGACGCCTCTGCCGGCGAGGCGAGATGCTCAGGCATCCTTTCGTCGGCAAACCGGCGAGTGAAGTAGGCGACTTCGCCCCGATACACCGCATCCACCTTCTCAGGGGGCAGGTCGACGTCGTACAACCAGAGCAATGGCCAGACTTCACGGCCATCGGCAGGCCGGAGATCCTGACGCATAAGCGCCGTGGCGTCGCGCACCTCGACCGACACGGGGCGCCACCGTCCCCAGGCAAATGCCAGGGCAAAGGCCACGACCAGGCCGAGAACGATCCAGCCAGCAATTCGAAAGATACGGCGCACAGGCGCTCCCCCTGGAACGGATGTGCGCGGATCATAGCCGGTAAAAACGAAAACGGGCGCCGAAGCGCCCGTTCCGTCTCGCCCCTGAGTTGCCTCAGAGCGCGTAGTACATCTGGAATTCCAGCGGGTGCGTGCTGGCGCGGTAGCGGGTGACTTCCTGCATCTTCAGGGCGATGTAGCTGTCGATGAAGTCGTCGGTGAAGACGCCGCCGGCGGTCAGGAAGGCGCGGTCCTTGTCGAGCGCGTTCAGCGCTTCGTCGAGGCTCGAGCAGACCTGCGGGATGTTCTTCTCTTCTTCCGGCGGCAGGTCGTACAGGTCCTTGTCGGCCGGGGCACCCGGGTCGATCTTGTTCAGGATGCCGTCGAGGCCGGCCATCATCAGCACGGTGAAAGTCAGGTAACCGGACTGCATCGGATCCGGGAAACGGATTTCGATGCGACGACCCTTCGGGCTGGCCACGTAGGGGATACGGCAGCTGGCCGACCGGTTGCGCGCTGAGTAGGCGAGCATCACCGGGGCTTCGAAACCCGGGACCAGGCGCTTGTAGCTGTTGGTCGTGGAGTTGGCGAAGGCATTGATCGCCTTGGCGTGCTTGAAGATGCCGCCGATGTACCACAGCGCGATCTGCGACAGGCCACCGTACAGGTCGCCCGCGAACAGGTTCTCGCCGTTCTTGGCCAACGACTGGTGTACGTGCATGCCCGAGCCGTTGTCGCCGACGATCGGCTTGGGCATGAAGGTGGCGGTCTTGCCGTTCTGGTGGGCGACATTCTTGATGACGTACTTCATCGTCATCAGTTCGTCGGCCTTCTTCACCAGGGTATTGAAGCGCGTGCCGATTTCGCACTGGCCGGCGTTGGCGACTTCATGGTGGTGCACTTCGACCACCTGGCCGAGCGACTCGAGCACCTTGCACATGTCGGCGCGCAGGTCGCCGAGGGTATCAACCGGGCTGACCGGGAAATAGCCACCCTTCACGCCCGGGCGATGGCCGGTGTTGGTGCCGTCGTACTTGTAGCGCGAGGACCAGGCCGCTTCTTCCGAACCGATTTCATAGAAGACGCGGCCCATGTCGTTCTGCCAGCGCACGGAATCGAAGATGAAGAATTCCGGCTCCGGACCGAAGAAAGCCGTATCGGCGATGCCGGTCGACTTCAGATAGGCCTCGCCGCGCTTGGCGATCGAGCGCGGGTCGCGGCCGTAGGCCTGCATGGTGCTCGGCTCGAGCACGTCGCAATGCATGATCAGCTGCTTGTGCGCGCTGAACGGATCGAGGTGCGCGGTGTCCGGATCCGGCATCAGCACCATGTCCGACTCGTTGATGCCCTTCCAGCCGGAGATCGACGAACCATCGAACATCTTGCCGTCCTCGAAGGTCGACTCGTCGATGGCATGGGCCGGGAAGGTCACATGGTGGTGTTTGCCGAGGACATCGGCAAAGCGCAGGTCGACGAACTCGATTTCCTCGTCCTGGATCAGGTTCAGCACTTTCGCGGCGGACATAGAACAACCTCGGGTGGGTGGGCGCGATGGTTATAGCAAGTGGTATGCCAACACTTAAAATAAGATTAATCAGCGAGTTAGGTGACGTCGGCGACGCAAGAATTCACCAATATGGTGCGAATTGCTGATACTTAGCTCCATATTGGCGCTAAGACCAAACACCCTTGAGTCGCTCCGGCTCACCGGCCAGAACAAGCCCCGCACCCAGCGAAGCGTACAAGATCGCCGAGCCGACGACGTTGACCGCGCGCAGGCATGCCTCCTGGGCAATCGGACCGTACGTGGCCAGCGCTTTGCCGGCTGCCGCCTGTGCAGGCACGAGGACTGCCAGGCCACCGGTCAAAATTCCCATACCGGCGAGCCCGCTGGGGCTGCCCAGCGCAGCGATACCGGAAGGGATCGCCAGCGCCGCCTTCGCTGCCCCACTGATGACGGCACCGCCGGCATGTCGAATGCTTGCCAGGGAAACGCTCTGGTCCGATGCCGCCAAAACCTCCATCCAGTCGTCCCTCGCAAGAAGACAGGCTGCACTCCGGTTTTCGTGACCACCAAGCATGTGGCGCGTCGCGGCTCCGGCAGCGAGGCCGCCGATGCTGTCGATAATCAGGTTCGCCGTTATCCCCGCTCCCGGACCCGATGCGGCGACAAGTCCGACATCGACCACGGCGCGGACCACATTTCGCACCGAATACGGCACGGCCAGGCCGCACATCAGATGCCACATCCGCTCGCTTATGCCCGGCACGCCTTCCGTCGATGCCTGGGGCGAGGTCACCCTGGTGTAATAGGCACCGCTGAAGGGCTCCTGCAGCGCCCTGCCGAAGACGACATCCATCGCACCCTGGAACGCACCCGCCGCCGCGCCGAGTTCGGCGAGATTGCCACCCACCTGTTCCAGGATCGGCTTGGCCATGAAGAGATCGAAGATCAGCGAAGCGCACGCAAAAGGTGCGCCGCCTTGCACCGCGCCGTGGAACAGGCTCATGCTCCTGTCGCGACGCTCCACGCCACCGATGAGTTGCCGAAGACGCCCCGAATCGATGCCTTCCGCGGTCAGGCGCTTGGCCCTGTCGCGGATGAACCCGTCGATCTCCTGCGTATTTTCTTTCGACCTCAGCGGAGCGAAGAGCTTCTCCAGGTCGTGGCGAAGCATTTCTTCCTCGGGAACGTCGACCCTTACCTCGTCGTCATCGGGAATATCGATAACCACGTGGCCAAGTCGCGCCCCCGTCGCCTGCGCAATACCGCGGAAGTGGGTGGCGAACGGGCATGCATCCGTAACGGCATGGCGCACGACGGCGGGCGATGAAGGCATGCTGGCACTAATGCTGGCAACGGTCATTCCTGTTTCCTCGATCCATGATTACCCGTTGCTGAACTTATCCCTGCCCGGGTCGCGCAGCCACCAGAAATCGACCATTTCGCGGTTCTCAGGTCGGGTTTTGCCGTTACCCTACGCTGCAACCCTCATGACCCATCCAGGACCACACGCAACGTGAGCGATCTCATCGACGTCATCCTCCTCGGCATCATCGAGGGCATTACCGAATTCCTGCCGATCTCCAGCACCGGCCATCTGCTTATCGCCGAGCGCTGGCTGGGCGCGCGTTCGGACACCTTCAATATCGTGATCCAGGCCGGCGCGATCCTCGCGGTGACCTTCATCTACTGGAAGCGGATCTGGGAACTGCTGGTCCACTGGCGCAAGCCGGAGAACCGGGATTACCTGGCCAAGCTGTTCGTCGCCTTCCTGATCACCGCGGTGCTCGGCCTGGTCGCCGCCAAGCTCGACTTCAAGTTGCCCGAGACCGTGACACCGATCGCCTGGGCGCTGATCGTTGGCGGCATCTGGATGATGGCGGCGGAAAAGCTTGCCGAGAAACAGGTCGACCGCAGCACGGTAACCTGGCGCGTGGCGATCCTGGTCGGCCTTGCACAGATCATTGCCGGCGTGTTCCCCGGCACCTCGCGGTCGGCGGCGACGATCTTCGTCGCGATGCTCGCTGGCACCAGCAATCGCGCGGCGGCCACCGAGTTCGCCTTCCTGGTCGGCATTCCGACCATGTACGCGGCCAGCGGCTATGAACTGCTCAAGCAATGGAAGGGCGGCGCGGCGCACGAGGACTGGACTGCGCTGGGGATCGCCTTCGTGGTCTCGGCAATCACCGCCTTCGTCGCGGTGAAATGGCTGCTCGGCTATATCCGCAGCCACCGCTTCACGCCGTTCGCGATCTATCGCATCGTCCTCGGCATCGCCTTGCTGCTGTTCCTGCCCAACGGCGTCTGATGACGTGACCGCACCGATGCGCTATCGATGGCTCGATCTGCGCATCGACACGGCGCGACAGACGGTCGAGCGCGATGGCGTCGCGCTCGATGTCGGCGGCCTGAGCTTCCAGTTGCTCGCCTTCCTGCTGGCCCAGGGCGATCGCGTGGTCGGTTTCGACGAACTGATCGCCAGCGTCTGGGCGCCCGCCGTGGTCAACGAGGAAACCGTGACGCAGCGGGTGAAGCTGCTGCGTCAGGCGATTGGCGACGATGGCCGCGCACCGCGTTACATACGCTCCGTGCGCGGGCGCGGGTATCAGCTCTGTGTCGCACCCCAACCCGATGAGGTGCCGTCGACTCGCGACCCGCGCCGCACGGTCTGGCTGGCCGCCGCGGCACTGCTGCTCGTCGGCGCATTCGGCGCGGTGATCGCGTGGCGCACCCGTCCGGCGCCACCCGCACAGGACAGCCTGGTCGCCCGCGCCACCTACTACGCCAGCATCGGCCAGCGCGACAACAACGAACGTGCGGTCGGCCTTTATCAGCAGGCGCTCGCCCAGACTCCCGGCAATCCCGCAGCCCTGGTCGGCTTGAGCCGTGTCTATAGCGCACGCGTTTGCCTGTACAACTTCCCCGCCGAGTGGGCCAGGCGCGCCGATACGCTGGCCGACCAGGCTCTGCGGGAAAACGCCAACGATGCGCGCGCCTGGTCGGCCAAAGGCTATGCGGCCGACTGCGTGGGCCGGATCGACGATGCCATCGCCGGTTACGAGAAAGCCTTCACGCTCGACGAGAACGACGATGCCAGCCGCGCCTCGGCCGCCTATCTGTATCAGGAGAAGGGCCGACTGGCCGATGCGCTTCACGCGAACATGCAGATGCAGGGCGATCCGTCCCGGGTGCGCTATCGCGACGTGCAGGTCGCGCGAGAGCTGGACCTGCTCGGCTTCGCCAGCGCCGCCGAGGCTCGCTACCGGCAAGGCTTCCAGCTGACGCCGGACAATGTCTTTTCGAACATTGCCTGGCCGCGATTCCTGTTCCTGCAAGGTCGCTTCGTCGAGGCGCGGGCCGCCCTCGATGAGGCGATGGCGCGGCATACCGAACATATCGAGCTGTACCAGCTGTCCGGCGAACTGGCCCTCGTGCGTGGCGACCGTACCGGCGCGGCCCAGGCCTTCGCGCAGGCCGCGGCGCTACGTCCGCAGGTCAGCCTGCCCGGGACCCTGGCTCGCCTGTACGCCGACACGCCCGTCGACCCGCGCTGGGTGGCCGGGCGTATCGACGAACTGGACCAGGCCCTTCGCGGGACCCAGGTGTGGCCGCAGGGGCCGCTTGAAATAGCGGTCCTGGAACTGGCGCGCGGAAACCGTGAAGCCGCCGTCGTCGCCATCGATGCCGCCATCGCCGCGGGTTACCGCGACAAGGCTTATCTGCAGGCCTCGCCGCTGTTTCGCGCGCTGGCCGGCGATCCGGGCATGGCGCGCGCCATCGACACGATCGGCACGCGCGTGGCTGCCGAACGCCAGCGCGTACTGGCTTCCGACTGGAAGCCGCCGGACGTAAGCCAATGATCGCCCGGACGCTGGCCACACTGCTGCTCGCGACCGCGCCATATGTCGCACGTGCCGAGCCGCCGTGGCGTATCGAAAGCTTCTGCCACCGCGAGGTCGCCGCGGACAAGCGCTGCCTGGTCCGTGCGCGGCAGGGCATCATCACCTGGCGCATCGCCGAGATGCCTGTCGCGCCATCCATCGACTGGACGGATGGTGTCGCCGTGCTGCGCTTCGCCGGGAAGACGCCCGCCACGATGTTCTATGCGCCGCCCAACCGGGTCGCGGGCCCGTTTCGCGATGTGCTTGCGGTGGATTTGGCCCATACGCGGATCGCGCTTCGCACTGGACCGGCGACGATCGAAGTGCGCGAGATGTTCGGTAATCGCGTGCTGACTCGCACCGATTTTGCGGTGGCACCGAAGAGCATCGACGTCAGCTTTGCCAACGGACAACTGATGTTGCAAGTGAACGATAAGAACGGTCGCGTCGTTCAACGTCGGATCCCGATCGTCATCGGCAGCGCACTGTAGATCGGCCGTGAAGAGCCGGCTGATTGAACTGACCCCAGCCTTCGCTCACTGCTGTCCGGGGAAAAGATCGAAGAACGCCGATCCGGCACTGGAGGGGAACTCGAAACCCCTCACCGTCGCCCCTGCGCAGGCAGGGGCCTGGTGGTCGCCGCCCTCATCGAGCGATAGCGCGGGGAAAATAAGCGGCTTTGCTGGCGTGAGGCTGGCGACCGAACACTGAGCCCACTGGGCCCCGGCCTGCGCCGGGGCGACGAGCAAAAGCCCGAGGCCTCGCTTCACGGGCAACCGTCGCCAACGAGTCACCAACCGATCTTCCTATCCATGGCGCCTTATCTCGCAACGGATAGCCGCGGATGATGACCCGGGTTTTCCCCGGACAGCAGTGAGCCTGCGCTGGGATGACGGTGAGGGTAATGAAACGCAACGACCTGCTCGCCCCTCTACGTCATTCCAGCGAAGGCTGGACGCCAGGAGCGTAGCGACCAAGCACAGCGAAGCTGGCCCGAAGGGTGAGTGCCGCAGGCGCGAATCATCCAGAAAGAACACCGCGCGAAGCGCCTCCTTTTACTCCAGGGACTTCAGTACGTAGTCGCGGAAGATCGCCTGCGACTGCGGGTGCGCGTAGCGCTGGTTGTAGGCCTTGCTGGTGATCACCGCGACCAGCTCGCGTTCCGGCACGACGAAGACGTAGTTGCCGCCGTTGCCCGACATGGCCCAGGCGGCGACGTCCTTGCCGTTTACCTGGAAATGGAAGTGCCACCAGAAGTAGCCATACTCCGCGTCCTCGCGGGCCTGGGCGTGTGGTGTCAGCATGGCTTTGACGAAGGCTTCCGGGATGACCTGCCTGCCCTGCCAGCGACCGCCTTCCAGCGCCAGCTCGCCGAACTTGGCCAGGTCGCGCGAGCGGTAGCGGGTGCCGCCGCCGCCCATGCCAATGCCTTCGGGCGAGCGGTTCCACCGGACCTTGTCGATGCCTAGCGGCTTTTCCAGGACCTCGGCGGCGAACTCGGACAGCGGCTTGCCCGCGGCGCGTTCGACCGCGGCGCCGGTGACGAATGCGTCCGCCGTGCAATAGGCGAACGAGCGGCCATAGGGGCTATCGGCCGGCCTGGTCATCCATGGCGCGAAGCCCTTGATCGGCAGGTCGAGGGCGAACTGCAGCCAGTTTTCGGTGACGTACATGCGCTCCTCGTTGCCTGTCGAGAACGGGTTGTCGTCGTCGCATTCCCAGAGCGAGCTCATCGTCATGAGGTCCTCGAGGGTGAAAGCGCGCTTGCGCGGATCCGGATGCTGGACCGGCTGGCGGTCGGGGAAAAAATCGTAGACCCGCGCATGCACATCGGCGATCAGTTTGCGGTCGATGGCGGCGCCGACCAGCAGGGCGGTGACACTCTTGGAGGCCGAGCGGATGTCGTTGAGGACCTCCGGGCCGCCATCGTTGAAGTAATGCTCGTAGACCAGCTTGCCGCGCCGGGCGACAACGATGCTGGTGATGTCCTTATAGGTACCGTCGGCGATCTTGCCCTCGACCGCCGAAAGCGTTGCCGCGTTCATGCCCTCGGTCACGGCATCGGCGCCTTGCCAGCCATTGCCGGCCGCTGGCGGCGTGGATGTCGCCGCGGTGGCGGAAAAGGCGAGGCCCAGGGCGAGGGTGAGGATGGACGTGCGGAGCATGGCGGTTCCAGCAGCATGGTCGTTCGACCGGTGCCCCGATCACAGCCGTTTGCCGAGTGAAGTGCCCGCCAGCGCGAATGAAGAATTCTGAAAGCTGCCTAGAAGCCCAGCTCGGTCAGCGACGGCTGGTCGTCCGGGCGACGGCCGGACGGCCACAGCAGGCGGCGGTCGCCCTCGGCGATCGGCGCGTCGTTGATGCTGGCGATGCGCAGCCGCATCAGGCCTTCCTCGTCGAATTCCCAGTTCTCGTTGCCGTAGCTGCGGAACCACTGGCCACTGGCGTCATGGCTTTCGTAGGCGAAACGCACAGCGATGCGATTCTCGCGAAACGCCCAGAGCTCCTTTACCAGCCGGTAATCGAGTTCGCGCTGCCATTTGCGGGTAAGGAAGGCTTCGATCGCCTCGCGACCCTGGATGAACTCATGGCGATTGCGCCAGCGACTGTCCACCGTGTAAGCGAGGGCGACCCGCGCCGGATCGCGGGTGTTCCAGGCATCCTCGGCCAGGCGGACTTTCTGGGTGGCCGTTTCCAGGGTGAACGGCGGCAGCGGCGGGCGGCTCATGGTTCGGTACCCTCTTTGTCGATGGTGGAAGAACGACGCCCGGCGCCGCCGAACGCGATGCTGCGGAACACCCCGTCCTTGCGGATCAGCGCGTGGAACAGCGCCGCCGCCAGGTGCAACAGGAAGGTCAGGAACAGCAGGTAGGCAAAGAAACTGTGCGCGTTGCGCAACACCGTGTACAAGGCCAGGTTGTGCGGCATGATTGGCGGCAGGTGCAGTCCACCGAGGATCTGGATCGGATAGCCGGCGGCCGAGAGCATGCTCCAGCCAAGCAGGGGCATCAGCAGCAACAGGAAGTACAGCAGGTAGTGCGACAGCGTTGCCGCATGCTTCTGCCAGTCCGGCATATCGGACGGCAACGGCGGCGGCCGATGGGTCAGGCGCACCACGATGCGGACCAGCACCAGCAGCAGGATCGCGATACCCAGCGGTTCGTGCCAGGCGATCAACCAGGCATGCGCCTGGCCGACGGTCGAGACCATGCCGGCGCCGATGAACAGCATCGCGATCACCATCGCCGCCATCAGCCAGTGCAGGATCCTGGCGGGCAGGTAGAAACGGTCGACGGACTTATTCATGGCGGCCTCCCTGCGCGGCCTGGGCGCTCGGATGCGGGCCTTCGGCGGCGCGGCGGCGGAACGAGGCGGAGTAGACGGCCGAGCGGACGGCAAGCAGTGGATCGTCCGAGCCGGCGATGCCCGGCGGCAGGACCAGCGGATCGAAGTTCACGTCCCGGCAGGGGCCGTCGTTATCCTCGGTCACGACACGGTCGATGGTCAGGGTGCCGACGTCGACGTTTTCGCGATCGGCCGGCCATTCGCGCGTCGCGTCGTTGGTGGGATCGCCGGGCGCGGCAAGGGTGACCCGCATGTTCCAGCGTACCGGTGCCTTCGCCACGCGGTCGACGATGTCATCGAACAGGAAGTTCGGCGCCATCGCCGCCAGCTTGTCCTTGTCGATCTCGGCGAACGGCGTTTCCGGCAGGAGCGACCAGCGCACGAAGCGCGAGCCGCCGTCGCCATCGGTGAAGCGAAAGGCGTTGATACTGTAGTAGGTGCCGTTGGCGAAGCTCGACGGCAACGGGTGATCCTTCAGCCACTGGTTGAAGGCACGCGTTTCCGGATGCGCGGCCATGTAGGCCGCCACCTTGGCCGGGTCGGGCTTGCCGTCGGGACCGGGCGCGGTATTGCGCTGCAGCTCCAGGAAGGATTGCGGCGTGCTGACCGGAAAGATCGGCGTGTCGTCCATGCCGGTGCGCCAGACCTCGCCGTTCGGCGCGGTGATGTTCAGCGCGATGGCATGAAAGACCAGCCGCCCGTCCGGCGCCATCGGCATGCCGCCGCCGGTGGAAAAACGGCCGAACACGGCCGACGGCGCGTTTCCGAAGACCGCCGCCTTCGACAGCTTCACGCCCTGCCCATTCGAATCGAAATGCCCGGTAAAGCAGATGCCCTTGGCGTGCGCGCGACGAAAGCCCTCATGCAGGCCATCGTGCCGCTGCAAGGCATCGGCGAGCGTACCCGGTGCGATGCGCTGCGGACTGAGCCAGCCGGCGACATAGGCGAAAACGAGGACGATCACCCCCAGGGCCACGGCGATCGCAAGGCCGGCAAGGCCGTGTCCGCGTAGCTGTGTACGGAGGTCCCCGAACGGGGATTGAGACTTTGTCATGAGGTGCTCCCGAGCTACCCGACTCGAACAGTGTCCTCTCAGGAGAGGCGCCAGGCACGTTTTTCATTTCATCGGTTCGGGCGGCGTTTCGTTGGCGCAATGGCGAGCACATTCACGTTCAGATACCAGCCAACGGCACTTGACTACAACTGTAGTCACGATGCACGATGACTACACGTGTAGTCACAGGGTAGGCCGCATGCTCAGGAAACGGACTATTGGCGACCAGGAGATGTTGCTGCTGCAACATGTCGCCGAATCGAAGAGTGTCACGGTTGGCGAGGTCGCTACCGCGTTTGGCGAGCCGCGCGGCCTGGCGCGCTCGACCGTGCTGACGATGATGGAGCGGTTGCGCGAGAAAGGTTACCTGGGGCGCAAGCAGGTCGAGGGCGTGTTCCGCTACAGCACGACCTCCGGGCCGGTCGAGGTCATGCGTGGCGCGGTGGAGAACTTCATCGAGACCAAGTTGCAGGGCTCGGTATCGCCCTTCGTGGCCTGGATGTCCGAGCGTGGCGAGGTCAGCGACAGCGAACTGGCCGAGCTCGAGCAACTGGTCGACAAACTCAAATCGCAGCGGCGGGAGTCCTGAGATGGAAACCTTCAACGATCTCGCCGCGCTGCTGTTGACCCGGCTGGCCTGGACCTCGGTACAGGCGGCGCTGCTGATTGGCGTGCTCGTCTTGCTGACGCGCTACGTGCCGCGTGTTTCGCCCGCCGCGCGATGCGCCATGTGGTGGTTGCTGGGACTGCAGCTGATTGTCGGCATCGCCTGGCATATGCCGATGCAACTGTCCGTGCTTTCTCCGCCGACGACCACCGCGGTGATGACAACGCCCACGACCATCGGCGGTCCGATCGACCCGACTCCGGGCATCGACGCCGTCGCCACGCCTTCGATGAACTGGATGGGTATCGTCGCCCTGCTCTGGCTGGCGGCGCTGGCGGTCCAGCTGGGTTTTGCCACCTTGCAGTGGCGGCAGGTCCGTCGCGTGCTGCGCGATTCGGTGCCGCTCGACGATGGAGCGGTACGCGCACGCTGCGACGACAAGGCGCGCCAGATCGGCTTGCGTCGCGTGCCCGCACTGCGCGTAGCCGACGGCATCGCCTCGCCCCATGTCGTCGGGCTCTGGCAGCCAACGATCCTGCTGCCCACCGCTGGTCAGTTGAGCACGACAGAACTGGATCTGGCCCTCAGCCACGAGCTGGCCCACCTGCGTCGCGGCGACCTGTGGCTCGGCTGGGTCCCGGCGCTGGCCCAGCGGTTGTTTTTCTTCCACCCACTGGTGCGCTGGGCGATGCATGAGTACGCCCTCTCGCGCGAAGAAGCCTGTGACGCCGATGTACTGCGTCGACACGACACCGCACCGGACACCTACGGACGCCTGCTGCTGCGCCTTGGCGTGCAGCCGGCGGTATGCACCGGATTGGGCACCGCCTCGCCCACCTTCAGGAATCTCAAGCGGAGACTGATCATGTTGCAGAAGCATGCAAACGAACCGCACCAGCGTGCGATCGGCTGGATCGCGGTTGCCGCGATCGCGATCGCCGGCGTCGTGCCTTATCGTGTTACCGCCGGTGCGCCGCCGCCCGCCCCGGTGTCCACGATCACAAGCACGAAGACATCCAGCGATACGGTCACCGGCAACCACAGCCGCCGCGGCCAGTTCACCATCATGCAAACGGCCCAGGATGCCTTCACCCTGTTCGATGGCGACTACCAGATCGCCTCCGGAACCACGGGCGACAGCGTTGCCGCCGAGCGGGCGCGCAAAGGTCGCGAGTCGATGTTGTGGATTCGTCGCGGCAGTGACACCTATGTGGTCCGCGATGCCGCAACGATCGCGAAGATCCACGCGCTCTACGCGCCGATGACGGCGATATCGAATCGTCAGGCAGCTCTCGGCAACAAGCAGGCGGCACTTGGCTCGCGACAGGCTGAACTGGGCACGCAGCAGGCAAAGATCGGTTCGGCGCAGGCATCGATCGGCCAGCATGAAGCGGAACTCGCCGCCAAGGGCCGCAGTCCGGGCGTCGATCCCTCGCTCGCGAAGAGCCAGGCCGAGCTGAACGACAAGATGCGCGACTTCAGCGACAAGCAGGGGGAGCTTGGCGCGCAGCAGGCGGAACTCGGCCGCCAGCAGGGCGCCCTTGGCCAGGAAGAACGACAGGTGAGCGAGAAGATCGACCGTGAAATGGCCAATCTGATCGACCAGATCGTCAAGTCGAATCTCGCCCAGCGTCTGGCTGATAGATAGCCTCGCGATGTAGTGGTTTGAGTGTCGTGTCCTGGGCGAGGCCAGCTATCTCCCTCTCCTGCAGGCCAGATTAGCGTCGAGTCTCGGCCACTCCTCACCGTCATCCCGGCGCAGGCCGGACGCCGGAATGACGATCAGAAGCGCGCAATTGCTGAGATTCGGCGCCAATCAGGTCCTGGAGAAGGTGGGGTGAGGGGGCCAGCGTGCCGCTTCGACGGGCTCGCCCTCATCCGCCCTGCGGGCACCTTCTCCCGCCGGGAGAAGGGACACGATCAAGCCACTGCCGCGAGCTCTTCCGGTGTTTCAGGCAGCGTGGCCGGCAGCGACTGGTAGACGTTCTCGTGCATCGGCTCGCTGGTGCGCGAGAAAAGCTCGTCGACCCAGCCGATAAAGGCCTGCACGCGGGCGGACAGGTGGCGCTTCTGCGGGTAGACGATCCATACCGGCGAACCGGTCCAGACCAGGTCCGGCATCACCACTTCGATCATGCCCTTGGCGACCATGCAGGCGGCCATGCAATGCGGCGCCTGGACGATGCCCAGCCCGTTCACCGCCGCCTGGATCACCGACTCGGCGTCGTTGATCAGCATGTGCGCGTCCACTTCCATATCCACGCGGCCGCCGGGCGTCTCGAACTGCCAGACGTGGGGGCGGCCGTTGGGGAAGACGTAGTTGATGCAACGGTGGTGCTTGAGATCCTCGATGCACGTAGGGCGGCCGAAGCGGGCCAGATAATCCGGCGAGGCGAACAGCACATTGCGGAAATAGCCGAGTTTTTTGTGCGATCAGGTTCGAATCCTGCAATTCGCCCATGCGGATCGCACAGTCGATCCCTTCCTCGTTGAGGTCATAGGGGTAGTCGCACATGCTCAGGTCGAGGCGGATATCGGGGTATCTCTGCTCGAATTCGGCCAGGTTGGACATCAGCACCGTACGCCCGATCGATACCGCCACGCCGACCCGGAGTTTGCCGCTGGGCACCGTACTGGCATCGCCCAGAGCCTCGGTCGCCTCGGTCAGATCGGCGAGAATCTGTCGACAACGCGTATAGAACGCGGCCCCATCTTCGGTTAACCGCAGCGAACGTGTCGAACGGAAGAAAAGTCGCGCACCGAGCTGCTCTTCCAGTCTGGCCACCGCCCGGCTGACCCCCGACGGGGTCATGCCCAGCTGCGGCGAGGCCGCTGAGAAGCCTTTGGCCTCGACCACGCGGACGAAAACATTGATGGCGGAAAAGTCTTCCACAGTAGCTATACCTCAGTCATTGATGACTGCCAGTCAAAGTAGAAATGATTCTACGCCTACTTTTATCCTGCGAGGCAACACCCAGTTCTTGGCCATCGGTCCGGAACCCGCTGGACCTGAGACTTGGGGTCATCATGAAGAAGAAACTAGTGTTCGCCACGGCGGCTGGCGCCGTCGTCGTCATCGCCGCACTTACCCTGGGCGGTTCGCCCACCACCCACGCCGCCGACCAGACCGCGCCGCCGGCCCCGGAAGTGACCGTCGCCCAGGTCCTGGTCCGCTCCGTGGACGATGCCGACCAGTTCACCGGCCGCCTGCAGGCAGTCAACACCATCGATATCCGCCCGCGGGTCAACGGTTATATCGATTCGATCGCAATTCACCGAGGGCGCCCTGGTCAAGAAGGGCCAGTTGCTGTTCCGTATCGACCCGCGCCCCTACCAGGCCCAGGTCGACAAGCTGGCGGCCAACCTGGCCCAGGCCAGGTCCGAGGCCACACTGGCCGATGCCAATGCCGCCCGCGCCGGCCGCCTGCTTGCCCAGCACGCCGTCTCCAGCGAGGAGGCCCAGCGCCAGCAGACCGCCGCACTGAGTGCCCGTTCGCAGATCGCCGCTACCCAGGCGGCGCTCGAGGCTGCCCAGCTGGACCGGTCCTTTACCGAAGTGCGCTCGCCGATCGACGGTCGGGTCAGCAATGCCGCCATTACCCGCGGCAACCTGGTAACCCCGAGCGACGTGCTGACCAGCGTGGTCAGCGTCAATCCGGTCTACGCCTACTTCGACGTCGACGAGCAGAGCTTCCTCAAGCTCGATCGCCTGCGTCGCGAACGCGGCCAGGCACCGGTGGTTGCGATGGGCCTGGCCAACGAAGAAGGCTACCCGCATACCGGCAAGATCGACTTCGTCGACAACCAGCTGCGCGCCGGCTCCGGCACGATCCGCCTGCGCGCGGTCTTCGACAACACCGACAGCACCTATACGCCCGGCCTCTACGCGCGCATCCAGCTGCGTAGCGCCGGCGCCGGTCCGCGCGCGCTGATCGACGACCGTGCGGTCGGCACCGATCTGGGCAACAAGTTCGTCTATGTCGTCGGCAAGGACAAGAAGGTCGCCTATCGCCGCGTCACCACCGGCCCGCTGGTCGATGGCCTGCGCGTGATCGACGACGGCCTCGCCGCCACCGACGTGATCGTGGTCAATGGCCTCCAGCACCTGCGCCCGGGCGTGGAAGTGGCACCGAAGACGGTCGCCATGGACAGCCGCCGCCAGGATGACGGACGCCAGGTCGCGCAAACCACAAAGTCCTCGGCCGCGCTGGCCGATGCGAACCATTAAGGCATCCCTGTGAAGATCGCTCAATTCTTCGTCGACCGGCCGATCCTGGCCGGTGTGTTATCGGTACTGATCGTGATCGCCGGCGGCATCTCGCTGTTCAAGCTGCCGATCAGCGAATATCCCGAAGTCGTGCCGCCGACCGTGGTCGTGCGCGCCAGCTATCCGGGCGCCAACCCGAAGGTCATCGCCGAAACCGTCGCCACGCCGCTCGAGGAGCAGGTCAACGGCGTGGAAGGCATGCTCTATACCGCCTCGCAGGCCACCAGCGACGGCGCGATGACCCTGACCATCACCTTCGCGCTGGGCACCGACCTCGACAACGCCCAGGTGCAGGTGCAGAACCGCGTCGCCCAGGCCTTGCCGAAGCTGCCGCAGGAAGTGCAGCGACTTGGCGTGACCACCGAGAAGAGCTCGCCCGACCTGACCATGGTCGTGCACCTGATCTCGCCCGACCAGCGCTACGACATGCTGTACCTGTCGAACTATGCGCGCCTGCATATCAAGGACCAGCTGGCACGCCTCGACGGCGTCGGCGACGTGCAGACCTTCGGTGCCGGCGAATACAGCATGCGCGTCTGGCTGAACCCGGAGAAGCTCGCCCCGCGCGGCCTGACCACCGGCGACGTGCTGCAGGCGATCCGCGAACAGAACGTGGAAGTGGCCGCCGGCGCGCTGAATGCGCCGCCCGGCCCGAACAGCGCCGCGTTCCAGCTCAACATCAACACCAAGGGCCGCCTGATCACCGAGGACGAGTTCCTCGACATCGTCGTGCGCAGCGAGCCGAACGGCTCGGTGACCCATCTGCGCGACGTCGGCTCGCGTCGAGCTGGGCTCGAACAACTACGCGCTGCGCAGCCTGCTCAACAACCAGCCGGCGGTCGCCCTGCCGATCTTCCAGCGTCCCGGTTCCAACGCGATCGAGATTTCCGACGAAGTGCGCGCCACCATGGCGACGCTGAAGAAGGATTTCCCGCAGGGCGTCGACTACGCCATCGTCTACGACCCGACCGTGTTCGTGCGCGGCTCGATCGAAGCCGTGGTGCACACGCTGTTCGAAGCGATCGCCCTGGTCGTGCTGGTGGTGATCCTGTTCCTGCAGACCTGGCGCGCCTCGATCATTCCCCTGATCGCGGTGCCGGTCTCGCTGATCGGCACGTTTGCGGTCATGTACCTGGCCGGGCTTCTCGCTCAACGCGCTGTCGCTGTTCGGCCTGGTGCTGGCGATCGGCATCGTCGTCGACGATGCGATCGTGGTGGTGGAGAACGTCGAGCGACATATCGAGCACGGGCTCGCGCCCAAAGAGGCGACCCGGCAGGCGATGAACGAAGTGACCGGGCCGATCGTGGCCACGGCCCTGGTGCTTTGCGCGGTGTTCGTGCCGGCCGCCTTCATCAGCGGCCTGACCGGTCAGTTCTATCGCCAGTTCGCGCTGACCATCGCCATCTCCACGGTGATCTCGGCCTTCAACTCGCTGACCCTGAGCCCGGCGCTGTCGGCGATGCTGCTGCGCGGCCGCGACGAGCCGAAGGACAAGCTGAGCCTGCTGATCGATCGTGGCTTCGGCTGGGTGTTCCGTCCGTTCAACCGGATGTTCCTGCGGGGTGCCGATCGCTACGTCGGTGGCGTGAAGCGCGTGCTGCGCGCCGGTTCGGTCGCACTGATCGTCTACGGCGGCCTGATCGCCCTGGCCTTCCTCGGTTTCGCCAAGGTCCCGACCGGCTTCGTGCCGCCGCAGGACAAGCAGTACCTGGTGTCCTTCGCGCAGTTGCCCGATGCCGCCTCGCTCGACCGTTCCGAGGCGGTGATCCGCCGGATGAGCGACATCGCGCTGAAGCAGCCCGGCGTCGAGAACGCGGTGGCCTTCCCGGGCCTGTCGATCAACGGCTTCACCAACAGCACCAACTCCGGCATCGTCTTCGTCACCCTGAAGCCGTTCGAGGAGCGCCGCGACGCGAGCATGTCGGCCGCGGCGATTACCGCGGCACTGCAGCAGAAGTACGCGGCGATCCAGGAAGCCTATATCGCGATCTTCCCGCCGCCGCCGGTCAACGGCCTCGGCACGATCGGCGGCTTCCGCATGCAGATCGAGGATCGCGCCGACCTGGGCTTCGAGGAGCTCTACAAGCAGACCCAGAACGTGATCGCCGAAAGCCAGAAGGTGCCGGAGCTGGCCGGCCTGTTCTCCAGCTACCAGGTCGGCGTGCCGCAGATCGATGCGGACGTGGATCGCGAGAAGGCGAAGAGCCGAGGGCGTGAACCTGAGCGACGTGTTCGAGACCATGCAGGTCTACCTCGGCTCGCTCTACGTCAACGACTTCAACCGCTTCGGTCGCACCTACCAGGTCAACGTCTCCGCCGAGCCGGGCTTCCGGCATGAGCCGGAGGACATCCTCCGGCTGAAGACGCGCAACGCGCGTGGCGAGATGATCCCGCTGGGCTCCTTCGTCACCGTGCGCCAGAGCGTCGGTCCGGACCGCGTGCAGCACTACAACGGTTACCCGACCGCCGAGATCAACGGCGGCGCGGCACCGGGCTACAGCACCGGCCAGGCCCAGGCGGCGATGGAGAAGCTGGTGCAAGCGAAGCTGCCGAACGGCATGACGTACGAATGGACCGAGCTGACCTACCAGCAGATCCTCGCCGGCAATACCGCGGTGCTGGTGTTCCCGTTGTGCGTGCTGCTGGTGTTCCTGGTGCTGGCCTCGCTGTACGAAAGCCTGTCCCTGCCGCTGGCGGTGATCCTGATCGTGCCGATGGTGCTGCTCTCCGCGATCACCGGCGTGTGGCTCACCGGTGGCGACAACAACATCTTCACCCAGATCGGCCTGATCGTGCTGGTGGGCCTGGCCTGCAAGAACGCGATCCTGATCGTCGAGTTCGCTCGCGAAGCGCAGATGCTCGAAGGCCTCGACCGCACCGCCGCGGTGCTCGAAGCGGCCCGCCTGCGACTGCGCCCGATCCTGATGACCTCGTTCGCCTTCATCATGGGCGTGGTGCCGCTGGTGCTCTCGAAGGGCGCGGGCGCGGAAATGCGCCATGCGATGGGCGTGGCGGTGTTCGCCGGCATGCTCGGCGTCACCTTCTTCGGCCTGCTGTTCACCCCGCTGTTCTATGTGTTGATCCGTGGCATCACCGAGCGCAACGAAGCGCGCCGCGCGGAACGTCGCGCGAGCAAAGGCCTGATCGCCGCCACGGCCAAGGAGCACTGATATGCGTTTCACGAAAACCCTGATCGCCAGCGCCACCGTGCTGCTACTTGCCGGTTGCATCAGCGTCGGCCCCGACTACAAGGCGCCGGTGGAGAAGCCGGTGACCCTGCTCGGTGTGGATCCGGCCCATCAGTCGACCCAGAATTTCCAGGCCGACTGGTGGAACCGCTTCGACGATCCGACACTAAACGCGCTGATCCAGCGCGCCGCGAAGAACAGCCCCGACCTGAAGATCGCCGTGGCCCGCCTGGCTGAATCGCGCGCCCTGCTCGGCGTGTCGAAGTCGGCGCAGATCCCCGACATCGAGACGGTGGCCGCCTATTCGCGGGCCAAGGAACAGCAGCCTGGCTTCACCGAGACGCGGCCGACTGTCACCAGCTACCAGGCCGGTTTCGATGCCTCCTGGGAGGTGGATATCTTCGGCGGCGTGCGCCGTTCGGTGGAAGCCGCCGGAGCCGACGCGGCGGCAAGCGAGGCATCGCTGCGCGATGCACAGGTCACGCTGTTCGCCGAAGTCGCGCGCAATTACTTCGACCTGCGCGGCACCCAGCAGCGCATCGCCGTGGCCGAACGCGACATCCAGAACCAGACCGAGTCGTTGCGCCTGATCCGCGCGCGTACCGAAATCGGCACGGGTTCGGACCAGGACGTGGCCAGCGCCAGCGCCCGGCTGAGTTCGGTCGCAGGCGCAGCTGCCGCTGCTGCGCACGCAGGAGCAGGCCGACGGCTATCGCATCGCGGTACTGCTCGGCGAGCGTCCGGGTGAGCTCGATGTCGACATCTCGCCGACGACCTTCCACCCGATCGACGTCTCGCTGCCGATCGGCGGCGCCGAGGACGTGCTGACCCGCCGTCCGGATATCCGCATCGCCGAACGCGAACTGGCCGCCGCCAATGCGCGCATCGGCGTGGCCAAGGCCGAGTACTTCCCGCATGTATCGCTGGGCGGCTTCATCGGCTTCCTCGCCGGCCGCAGCAACGACTTCGGCAGTCCGGCGACGCGCGCCTGGTCGCTGGCACCAAGCATCAGCTGGTCCGGCCTGAACGTGCAGCGGGTGCGCTCGGGCGTGAAAGCCAGCGAGGCGCGAGCCGACGCGGCGCTGGCCAACTACCAGCGCACCGTGCTGCAGGCCCTCGAGGATGTCGACAATGCCCTGGTCGGCTACAACCAGCAGCGCGAACGCGTCGAACACCTGATGGACCAGGTGACGCAGAGCAAGCGTGCGGCCGAACTGGCGAAGATCCGCTACAACGAAGGTGCCACCGATTACCTGGAGAGCCTCGACGCCGAACGCACCCAGCTGACCGCCGAGGAAGACCTGGCCGAAGCGGAAGCCGCGATCAACGTCCGTGCGGTGTCGCTATACAAGGCACTCGGCGGCGGCTGGGAAGCCTGCGGCGACGAGCGTTGCGCCAAAGTGGCCGACGCTTCGCACTAGAAGCACTACCGTGGCGGCCGCGCACCCCGTGCGCGGCCGCTTTTTTTTGCGAGAACCCCGCGCGCCGTCACGGCTTGATTTGCGCTTGCGAGGCTGGCCCAGCGCAAAGATCATGGGATGATGATGGTGGCCTTTCGGCTATATGGCCGACGGGTATCTTGTGTCATGACGCGCGCTCGCCTTATCCATGCAAAGAGCAGGGAGTCTGCATGAAACGTTATGGGTTAACCGCCCTTGTACTGAGCACTGCCATGTTCGCCGGTTCGTTACCGATCGCCGCGCGGGCCGCCGACACGTTCACCCTGAGCTCGGCGGCATTCAAGGACGGTGGGTTGCTGGAGAAAAAATATGCCGGCGCCACACCGGGCAGCGCGAACTGCACAGGGAACAATGTATCGCCACCTTTTAGCTGGGCCAACCCGCCCGCCGACACCAGAAGCTTCGCGCTCCTGATGTTCGATCCGGAAGGTCGCAACGGCCTTGGCACCAGCCATCTGGTTGCCTACGGCATTCCGCTCTCGGCCCATGGCTTTGCCGAAGGCGAACTCACTCAAGGCAAAGGCTTCGTCGGTGGCAAGAACTCGCCAGGCACCTATGTCTACCGCGGACCTTGCCCGGCGGTCGGGTCGGGCTATCACCACTACACCTTCGTGCTCATCGCCACCGATCTTGCTCCCGACGCCCTCGGGTCGGGATTGACCCGCGAACAACTGCTGGAAGCGTTGAAGGGGCATGCGAAAGCCGCCGCGGGAATCATCGGGCGTTTCGGGCAATAGCGAGGCGCCCTCCTACCGCCCGACGATATGCGCGAACCACTCCCAGCCGCGCAGTTTTGCCGTCACCAGCTTGGCGGTGGTCAGCATCGGCACGGCGAGCAGCGCGCCGGGGATGCCCCATAGCCAGCCCCAGATCAGCAGCCAGAGCAGGATCGCGACGGGACTGAGTCGCATGCGGCGGCCCTGCAGGAAGGGGGTGATCAGGTTGCCTTCGACAGCCGTGATGCCGGCGAAGGTCAGCGCCGGCAGCAAAGCGGCACCCACCGTCGGGAAGTGCAGCAGTCCCACCAGCGACAGCAACGTCGTGGTGGTGATCGCGCCGACGTAGGGAATGAAATTGGCCATGGCCGCGACCGTGCCCCATAGCAGGGGATCGGGGACGCCGTAGAGCCAGAGCATGCCGGCGGTGATCGCGCCGAGCGTGGTATTGATCGCCGCGGTCAGCAGCAGGTAGCTCGATACCTCGACCTGGATGCTGCGGACCAGGGTGACCGTGTGTCGCTTCTGCTTGAAGGTCGGCGATACCTCGACCGCCCGCCGCAGCAATTCGTCGCCATAGATCAGGAAGAAGAACACCAGCAGGGCCACGGTCAGCACGCTGGCCAGCACCTTGGGCGCGGTCGAGATGATGTCCCAGGTGCTTACCGCGATGTCCGCGCTGGCGGACGTGCCCGCGCGCGGGGCCGGGCCGACCAGCGACTGGGTCGCGCGGCTTGCGGCCTCGAGCTGCTGGGTCATCGGCTTGATCTTCGGTGCGAAGGTACGGATCGCCGCGGGTGCCTGGTGGAACCAGTTCATCGCCGGCTCCGACAACAGGACCACGCCACCGGTCAGCGCGCCGCCCAACGCAATCATCACCACGCAGGCGGTCAGCCAGCGCGGCAGATGGAAGCGCGCGGCACCGGCGACGATGGGATTGAGCGCGAGGCCGATGAAGGCGGCCAGAACCAACGGGATCAAGACCGATTTGCCGATGGTGATCGTGTAGACCAGGGCCAGCAGCAGCGCGCCGTTGAGAAGCATCCGGATCGCGCGCAGGTGTCGCGACACCCGACGGGCGTTACGCAGGTCCCGTTTCAGCCGCGGGGCGGCCTGGGTAAGGAGCGCGACGCCTGGGGCCGCGGTCGAAGGAAGCGGCGTCGGCAGCGGACTGGGTATCTCGCTCATGCCGTTTCGTCGCCGGCCCCATCCACAAAGCTGCCGGCGGCCATCATGGCCACCTTGCCGACCACTTCGGCGACGCCACCGGCCAGCAACGAGGATACGCCGGGCAAGCCGATCGGATTGATCTTCGCCTGGCTGAGCAGGAAGCCCGCGCCGGCCGCCATGCCCATCACCGTCAGCGGGTGTTCGTATCCGCGGGCGATCAGCGAGGCGGCAGGTTCGGTGGTCTCGATGCGGGCCACCGTCATACGCGCCCTGGCGCTTTTCACCGCGGCGATATCGCGCATGATCTTCATGACGGGTCGACCTCTTCGCTCTCGGCCTTACCCTGACGGGCGGCGTCTTTCATCAGGACAGCCCACTCCGCGCGGGTTTCCGGCAGGGTCAGCCAGTGCAGGCAACGGCGGAACACCAGGATCGCGCCGACCAGGAACAGCAACTGTATCGCGGCCAGCGCACCCAGCGACCATGCCCACGAGCCGAACCACTGCGCCAGCGCCCAGCCGGTCAGCGCCAGCAGGGTCAGGCCCAGCGCAACCGCGAAGACGATCGCGGTCAGGCCCATGATCAGCATCAGCACCATGCCGCTGCGGGCAAGCCGCAGTTCCGCGCCAAGCAAGATGAATTGCGCCGCGAAAAGGTCCTTCAGGCCGTGCCCGAGACGGGACAACTCGGCGAGCCAGACCGGCTTCCCGGCAGGCGCCTTCTCCGGATTCCCGTCGTGAGGTCCGCTCGCGCTGTCGCCCGGTTCGTTTGCTTGCATGCCTTCCCCCTGGCGCTATTCGCCGCCGCCGGTTTGCACCGGCAAGCGACGAAGGATATCAGCCGCGAAGGATACGACCGGCAAGCCAGCCCGCGGCCAGCGCGATGGCGACCGACTGCACCGGCTTCTCGCGCACGTATTCGCGTGCCTGCTCGAGCCAGTCGTCGGCACGGTCGATGGCCTCGTCATAGAGTTCGGTCCCGCGCTCCTTCGCTTCGACAGCCTTCTCGGTCGCCCGGGTCGCGCCCGCCGCGGCCTTGTCGGTGGCGCTGTGCAGCCCCGCCTCGACGCGCTCGGCCGCGCGGTCGACCGCTTCCCTGGTCTGTTCGACGGCATGGGAGGTCGCCTGCTTTACGCGCTCGGCCCCTTCCTCGATCCGCTCGGCGGCTGTCGCCGCGTTCGCCGTGGTGCGTACGTCGACCGGTTTATTCATGGCGCTGCTCTCCAACTGACAGGTTTGTCAATGTAATACCAACCCGGTGAGGTTGGCGTAATGGCTACCAACCGGCCGCCGGACAGGCCGGCCGGGGCGCCGCGAAGCGTCGCGTCAGACGCTTCGTCCGCGGAAGAACGAGATGATCGCGAGGATCAGGAAAACGACGAAAAGGATCTTGGCGATACCCGCCGCCGTGCCGGCGATACCGCCGAAGCCAAGTACGGCGGCGATGATCGCGATAACCAGGAAGACCAGGGCGTAATGCAGCATGGGGAGTACCTCGGACGGTTTCGTTTCGGGAAGCCTGGCGACGCTTACGCCGTGGACCGACGCAGCGCCATTTAGGACTTCCGGCCGCGCACTTCGTGTGAAGACGAAGCGCGCGCCCGATCGACTAATCAAACCGCATTCAGCCTCGTGCATCTTCCCTTCACCCGGCGCTCACGGCAGGGTTCAGCGAGTAGGTCCCCATCACTTCCGCCTCGGCCAGCACATGGCCATTCATCGCCTTGCGCACATCGGCCAGCGAGAAGCCGTCGTCCAGGCCGAGACTGGCCACGTCCAGCGCATAGAGTCGGAAATGGTAGTGATGGACAATGCTGTCGTTCCACGGCGGGCATGGGCCGTCGTAACCGAGGTAGGTGCCTTCCATGTCCTTGTCCCCGGCGAACCAGCCGGTGTAATCGTTGACGCCCTGCTTCGAACCCGGGGGGCCGACCGGATGGCGCTTGCCGCGCGGCACCACGCCTTCGCCGCAGGCACCGACGCCCAGCTCGCCGCACTCGGCCGGGATGTCGGTCATCAGCCAGTGCGAGAACTCCACGCGTGGCAGGTCGGCCGGTACGGTGTGGCCTTCCTTGTTGACGTCGTCCGGTTTGCTCGGCACGTCGTTGTCGATGCACAGCAGGACGAACGAACGCGTGCCCTGGGGCGCGTCCTTCCAGGCCAGGTGCGGCGAGATATTGTCCGAGAGTTCGATCGGCTTGCCGATTCGCCCGAAGGCGAATTCCGGCGGGATCGGCTGGCCTTGCTTGAAGCTGTCGCTACGTAATTGCATGGTGATTTCCTCTTACTTCGAATAAGTCACGCGATAGACCGCGCCGGCCAGGTCGTCGCTGACCAGCAGGCTGCCATCGGCCAGCGGCTGCACGTCGGCCGGCCGGCCCCAGGCTTTTTCGTCCTGCTGGAAGCCTTCGATCAACGGCTCGTACGAGACCACCGCGTTGCCCTTCAGGCGCACCGTCATCACGCGGTAGCCGGATTTCTGCGTACGGTTCCACGAACCGTGCTCGGCGACGATCAGGGCGTCGTGGTAGCTGGCCGGGAAGGCGGTCCCTTCGTAGAAGCGCAGGCCGAGCGCGGCGACATGGGCACCAAGCTTGAGCACGGGCGGGGTGTAATCCTTGCAGGACTTGCCCTTGCCGAAGTCCGGATCGAGCGTATCGCCCTGGTGACAGTGCGGGTAGCCGAAGTGTTCGCCTGGCCGGGTGATGTGGTTCAGTTCGTCGCCCGGGCTATCGTCGCCGAGCATGTCGCGGCCGTTGTCGGTAAACCACAGCGTCTTGTCCGACGGGCGCCAGGTGAAGCCGACCGTGTTGCGGATACCGAGGGCGACATCTTCCACGCCGGTGCCGTCCGCGTTCATCCGGGTCAGCTTGCCATGGGCCGGGGTCGGATCGCAGATATTGCAGGGCGCGCCGATCGGCACATAGAGCTTGTTGTCCGGGCCGAAGGCGAGATACTTGCCGCCGTGATGGCTCTCGGTGGTCAGCTTGTCGGTGATCAGTTCCGGCTTCGGCGGCGCGTCCAGATGGTTCTCGATATCGCGCAGCACCACGATCCGGCTGATCGCCGAGATGTACAGGTCGCCATGGTGGAAGGCCACGCCGAGCGGCGTGTCCAGCCCGGAGGCGACCACGCGGACCTTGTCGGCCTTGCCGCTGCCGGTACTGTCGGTCAGCGCATAGACCCTGCCCGCATCGGCCGAGCCGACGAAGACCGTGCCCCTGGCGCCAACGGCCAGTTCGCGCGCGCTCGGCGTCTGGTCGGTATAGATGGCTATCTTGAACCCGGGAGGGAGTTTCAGCTGGTCCAGCGCGGGCGCGGCGAGTGCCGTCGCGGCGACGAGAACAAGAAGCAGGCTCCATACAAGACGCATGATTCGTACTCCATCACGGGAACCCGAAGCGTACTACGGCAGGAGCGCACTGTTGGAGCGCTTCAACACGGTTACGGCGCGAGCTGGTTGAACCGTGCCGCGATGTAGTCGTCGGTGTAGCTGGTCATGCCGAAGTCGCGGATAAAGCCGCAATGGCCGCCGTAGGGGGCGATGTCGAGTTCGACGTTCGCCGGCACGTGCAGCCGGCGGAAGGACGCGACCGGAATGACCGGATCGTCTTCCGCGGTCAGGATGGTTGCCGGGACGTGAAGGTCCATCAAACGGTCGCCGGCCACCGAATAGCCGTCCAGGTAGGCTTCGAGCGAGTCGAAGTCGGTATGCCGGAGCACCATCGAGCGGGTCAGGTCGCGCATGCTCTGCTTCAGCTCGGTGAGCTCGAAGTACTGCTGGTTCGGGAAGGCGGCCTGCTTCGCCTGCAACGAGCGGCGCCATTTGCGCATGAAGTACGCGTGGTAGATCCACGGCGCGTCTTCCTCGAGCGAGAACAGGCCTTCGCTCGGGTCGATGATCGGGCAAACCGCCAGCACGTAGCTGAGTGGAATCCCCGCCGCCGGCGCGACCATGCCGGCGCGCAGCGCGAAGTTGCCGCCGAGCGAGAAGCCGGCCAGGCCGATCGGTCGCTGCGGATAGCGCCTGGCGATATCGGCCAGCGCATGCACGACCTCGTCGATGCGGCAGGAATGGAACAGCGCCTCGTTGAGGTCGTGGCTGTCGCCGTGATCGCGGAAGTTCAGCCGGAACACATCCCAGCCTTCTTCGAGCAGGCGGCTACCGGTCTGCAGCACATAAGTCGAATCGACGCTGCCTTCCCAGCCGTGGAACAGGATGGCCAGGCCGCGCGCCTCCGGGCCCACCTGCTGGCGCGTATACGCACCGCTCAGGCGCACGCCGCCGCCGCCATCGATCAGCACATGCTCGGCGTCGACCTGCACCGCATGCGCACGGCGTGGCAGCAGGCGCCGGCGGATGCCGCTGGAAGACAGCATGGTCTGGATATGGCCGCTGCGCAGCGGCAGGGGTGGACGGAAATCCGCGCCCCTTGGAAGTGCCGTCCCCGGCGACTTGGGATCGGCCGGGCTCATACCGGGCTATCGGTGTCCAGCGCGATGCGGATCTTCTCGCGCGCGCTTTCGGCCATGCGCCGACGCGCGTCGGGCATCGCCGGGACGGGTTCGAGGAAATGCACCTCGGCGTCCATCGGGGCTTCGCCGAGCAGGCGTACGAAGTTGCCCATGAAGCTTTCGCCTTCGCGAAAACCCGCGTCGATCAGGCGCTTGCCGTCGCGCGCATAGCGCAGCGCCACCGGCTGCACCGGGACATTGGCATCGAGCGCGGCCTGGAAGATGCGCGCATGGAATACCCGAAGGACACCGCCGTAACCGGTGCCGCCCTCGGGGAAGACG
Organism: uncultured Gammaproteobacteria bacterium; assembly: GCA_963847335.1. Classification (GTDB taxonomy): domain Bacteria; phylum Pseudomonadota; class Gammaproteobacteria; order Xanthomonadales; family Rhodanobacteraceae; genus Luteibacter. The sequence continues at coordinate 458,377 of CAWJZF010000005.1, read as the reverse complement.
GCCACCGAGCGACCATCGTTCATCCGCTGCACCATGACCTGCATCACCGAGGCCAGCGAGTGGTTGCTGCCGCGGCGGTGGAAGATCGTGCCGCCCTGGGCGGCCATCCAGCCGACCAGCGGCCAGCGGGCGATCTCGGCCTTGGCGACGAAGCAGGCGGCGCGCTGGGTGTGCAGGGTCTCGATATCGAGCCAGGAGGTGTGATTGGCCACGAACAGCACCGGATCGGCCAGCGGGGTCCCGAAGCGACGGCTGCGGAAGCCGAAGATGCGCAGCAGCAGGTTCGACCAGAAGCGGATCGTGCGATGGCCGAACGGCTCCTTGCCGTTTTTCATGACCCCGCGGCTCCAGGTCAGCACGACCGCGCAGAGGAGGATGCCGAAAACCACCAGCAGCAGCAAAAGCGGCACGCGCCACAGGTATCGCAGCGGGCGCAGGCGGTCGGGGACCGGGGTGGTGTCGGAGGTGGCTTCCATCAAGCGTGCAAGATTAACGAGCGAGCGCGTTTGCCGCCAGCGTTAAGATCGTTCAAGTTGGGTCAACGGCAAGGATCCTGACTGTTTCACGGTGCGCAGGACGAAGCTGGTGTTGACATCGGCGACCCCTGCGGCGTTCAGCAGGCGGTCCAGCAGGAAACGGGAGAAGCCTTCCAGATCGGTGACATACACGTGCAGCAGGTAATCCATGTCGCCGGTGAGCGCGTAGCACTCGACCACTTCGTCCCACCCGGCGAGCAGCTCGATAAAGCGCTCAATGGCACCGCCGTCGTGCTTGGCCAGCTGGACGCGGACGATCGCCTGGAGGCCCAGGCCGACAGCCTGGGGATCGACACGCGCCCCGTAGCCGGCGATCACGCCGTCCGCCTCGAGCCGCTGGACGCGGCGCAGGCAGGCCGACGGCGACAGGCTCACGGTCTCGGCGAGCTCGGCATTGGTGACCCTGCCCGCGGCCTGCAAGGCGGCCAGGATCCGGAGGTCCGTGCGGTCGAGTTCGGCTTTCTGCATGAATATGCCAATAAATCTCTATTGAGAGCAATCTTATTGCTTTGAATCCCATGAGTCGAGCAATAACACAACCATCGTGCGCGCCAGCGGCGCTAAGCTCAGCTACACATTCAGAGAACGCGCCTACAGGCGCAGGAGCCGGTCATGGACACACCTCGTCGCGTCGAACATCAGCAGACCGATCGTGGCTATGTGCCGGTTTATGCCACCGGCACCGTCGAGCAGCCCTGGGCGAGCTATACGCGGACCGACCATGAAGTCTGGGACACCTTGTTCCGGCGCCAGCGCGACCTGCTGCCGGGCCGCGCCTGCCAGGAATTCCTGGACGGCGTCGAGCGCTTCGGCCTCGGCGACGGCGGCATCCCCAAATTCGCCGACCTGAACACGTTGCTGGCCAAGGCAACGGGCTGGGAACTGGTGGCGGTTGAAGGCCTGCTGCCCGAGGACGTGTTCTTCGACCACCTGGCCCATCGCCGTTTCCCGGTCAGCTGGTGGATCCGCAAGCCGGACCAGCTCGATTACCTCTCCGAGCCGGACCTGTTCCACGACCTGTTCGGCCATGTGCCCTTGCTGCTGAACCCGGTATTCGCCGACTACATGGAGGCGTACGGCAAGGGCGGGATGAAGGCTCACGCCATCGGCGCCAATGCGCTGATGAACCTGACGCGGCTGTACTGGTACACGGTCGAGTTCGGCCTGATCAACACCGGCGACGGCATGCGCATCTATGGCGCCGGCATCGTCAGCTCGAAGGGCGAGTCGATCTACAGCCTGGAATCGGCCGCGCCGAACCGCATCGGTTTCGACCTGTCGCGGGTGATGAGTACGCGCTACCGCATCGACACTTACCAGAAGAGCTACTTCGTGATCGACAGCTTCGAGCAGCTGTTCGATGCGACGCGCCCGGACTTCACCCCGATCTATGCCGAGCTTGCCGCCGGCGAGGCGCATCCGGCTGGCGACGTGCTGGCCAGCGACCGCGTGTTCACCCGCGGCACGGGCGAGGGCTGGGCGACGGACGCCGACACTTGAGCAGGCTGATACCTGAGCAGGCAGCTGAGCCGACACTTAGCGGAAATTAAACGGAAACAACATTCGGATAAAAAGAAACCCCGGCAGCCAGGGGAGTAACTGCCGGGGTCGTCGGGTTGGCGAATCCAGGGGAAGATGGCCAACCCCGCGGTAGCGATATCAGGGGAGATATCTCGCTACCTACAGCTCGCCTCACGGCGATCTGGAACATTTGATATCCGAAAACCGATGAAGTTCCCGTCTACGGCGATGTTCTAGCGGCCTGCGTCAAAATGTCCATCGGTGCCGGCCGCGCCTTTTCCGTTTATGGGGATGCGCCTGGCCGGACACAAGTCCCTCAATGCACCTGCTTGTCCACCCAGGGACGGATCAGGCCGATCCAGATTTCATAACCCTGCCGGTTCATATGCAGGCCGTCCTGGATAAACAGCTCCGGGCGCGGATTCCCCTGCGCATCGAGCATCGGCGTGTACACGTCGATAAAGGCGACGCCATCCTGTTTGGCCGCCCAGTCGCGGATCAGGGCATTGGCCTGGCGGATCTGGTCCAGCAGGGCACGGCGCGCCACGCTGGGTTTGATCGCGACGAAGGCGATCGGTAGCTTCGGATTGCCGACCCGCGCGCGCGACACGAAGTTAACGAAATCGTCATGAACTTCCTGCGGCGAGCGACCGTTCATCAGGTCGTTGTCGCCGGCATAGACGACCACGGCGGCCGGCTTGTATGGCGTGACGATGCGATCGGCGAAATAAACCGAGTCATCGAGGTCCGAACCGCCGAAGCCACGGTTGATCGTGCGCACTTCGGGAAAATCCTCGGCCAGCGACTTCCAGTAGTTGATCGACGAGCTGCCGACGAAGAGTACGGCGCCCGGCTGGGGCCGTGCCAGCTTGTCCTGCGCCTCGAACTGGCGGATATCCTTTTCCCAGACGGCGTGGTTGCTTTCCTTCGCCGACACCGCGAACAGCGGAAGCAGGGCGAGAAGCATGAACGCAAGCATTCGTTTCATCGTGTCACCTCGTGGCATGGCTCAGCGCGGTCGCTCGATCGGCGTCACCTTCATCACCGAAGCGATGCGCGTGCCGTCCCAGCGATAAATCAGATGTTCGGACTGGATGCAGGGTGCGACCAGGTCGGGATAGAAAACCGCCACGCATTCGCCGCCCGCGTGACGCACGCTGTCGAAGACGATGCCGTTCGAACCGCCATCGCGCAAGCGCTTCGCCAGGACCCGGCTGGCCGCGTAACTGTCCGGATCGTGTTCCGCCGGCCAGCCGCCACGCAAATCGTGCAGGCGCCCGGCAATACTCGTGCGGTAACAGCGCATTTCGGTGTCGGTGGGTGGCTCGGCGGTAGCTGCCAGGAATTGCTGGTGATGGAACACCGTTTCTTCCACCGCCGTGGCCACGCTGTGTCCGGCGTAGAACACGCCCCAGCTGCCGTCGGAAAAGCGGCTTCCCAGCGGATTGAGGTGGGTAAAGGCGGCCATCACCGGCGTGGTGCCCTGCCCTGAAATGCGTCGTTCAGGCGGCACCATGCTGAGCATGCCCATTTCCTCACGCAGGCGCGGATTGGTCATGGCCTCGACCTGGAGCACGGCATCCATATCGGCTGGATGGGCGATCCGGTCGAAAACACCGATCGGCGGAAACCGGCTCGGCACGATCCGGTAAGCCAGGGTCCAGCGGATACGCCGTTGTGGGGGCGTGTCGACAGCCATCAGTTCCAGCCGCGCTGCGCGTCCAGGTACTGGCGCACCACGTACAGGTCGGCGACGTTGCCCGACAACATGCGCTCCAGCGCCGACTGGCCGCCGAAGAGCGCGGCGCTGTTCGGCTTGCGCACCCAGGCATCGGCCTGGGCAGGATCGCTGAAGAGAATCTGCAAGTCCTTGAAAATACCCAGCAGATAGCTGATCCGCTCGATCACATCGCGCGAGGGCGTGCCGTCCTGCTGGCGCTTCCACTTATAGAAGGTCGATTCCGGCGGGTCACCCAGCAGGGCGCGCTGTTCGGCGGCGCGCAGGTCCCAACGCTCGGCCAGCGCGAAGAAGGCGCGAAGCGCCGGACCGCCGAGATCCGCGGCCGGGACGGCGTTTTCACGATGGGCGATCGCATGCATGGCGACTTCTCCTGTGAAGTATGGGTTGATCTTACTCCATGGGTGAAGCTTATGCTATTGGAGAGCGGGAACGGGAAACGGGGAACGTGAAAGCTTGAGGCTGCCGGGGATTAATTCCCCAGATGGAGACCTCAAAGCAGGGGTTTCTGGCAACTTCCACCGCTCCCTGTTCCCTGTTCCGCTACTTCCCGTCTCGCGGCATTCGGTCGGCGATCCAGCCGTTGATGTGCTGCTCCAGTACGGGGAGTGGCACCGAGCCGATGGCCAGGACGGCGTCGTGGAAGGCGCGCAGATCGAAGTGTTCGCCGAGCGCCTTTTCCGCGCGATGGCGTAGCTCGAGGATCTTCAGGTAGCCCAGCTCGTAGGACAGTGCCTGACCAGGCCAGCTGATGTAGCGATCGACCTCGTTGGCGATTTCGCGATCGCTCAGCGCGGTATTGGTGGTCATGAAGTCGATCGCCTGCTGGCGCGTCCAGCCCAGGTGATGGATGCCGGTGTCGACGACCAGACGCGCGGCGCGCCACATCTGATAGGTCAGGTAGCCGAAGCGCTCATAAGGCGTGTGGTAGATGCCCATCTCCTGCCCCAGATACTCCGAGTACAGCGCCCAGCCCTCGCCATAGGCGGAGATGTAGCTTTCCCGACGGAACGGCGGCTGCTCCTTCTGCTCGGCGGCAAGCGCCAGCTGCAGGGCATGACCCGGCATCGACTCATGCAGGGTCAGCGCCGGCATATTGAAGAGCGGACGCGACGGCAGGTCATAGGTGTTGACCAGATAAGTGTCCGCACCACCGCGACCTGACGTGTAGTACGGGGCAATGTCGGCCGGCACCGGCACAATGGCAAAGCGCTGCCGCGGCAGCAGGCCGAAATACTGACCGAGCTTGCCGTCGACCTGCTTGGCGACCCAGGCGGTACGCATCAGCAATTCGTCGGGCGTTTTTGCGTAGAACTGCGGATCGGTGCGCAGGAAATGCAGGAACTCCGGGAAACTGCCCTTGAAGCCGCTTTCCTGCATGGTCTTGAGCATTTCCGCGTGGATGCGCGCGACTTCGTCGACACCGATCCGGTGAATCTGGTCGGGGGTGAGCTCGAGCGTGGTGTATTCGCGGATCTGCTGCTGGTAGAACGCCTTGCCATCGGGCAATGACTCGGCGGCCAGGGTGTTGCGCGCCCTGGGCATGTATTCGGTGCGGAAGAAGGTCAGCAGCTTCGCGTACGAGGGCACGACCTTGTCCGCGATGGTTTGCCTGGCCTGCTCGCGCAACCGCGCGGCGACATCGACAGGCAGATTGGCCGGCATCGACTTCAGCGGCTCATACAGCTTGCTGTCCTCGGGCGACTTCAGTTCGGCCACGGCGACGATCGACACATCGCGTCCGGCCAGCACTTCGCGCGGCACGGTGAAGCCGCGGGCCAGGCCGAGCCGCATATTGGCGATCTGCTGGTCGATATAGGCGGGAATCTCGCCGAGCCGGGTGACATAGCGCTCGTAGTCGTCGCGCGTATGCAGGTCGTCGCCACCAAGCTGGTAACCGATATCCGACCAGAACGCCGAGTCGCTGTTGAACGGCATCTGCCACTGCATGAAGGTCTGCTGGGCGAGCAGGTTCTGGATCTGCGCGTGATAGATCGCGTAGTCGACCTGGGCCTGCGGGCTCAGCGTCTTCGGATCGATATGGTCGAGTTGCTCGAGGACGCCCTGCCAGTACTTGAGCTTCTTGTCCTGGCTGGCCGCATCGACCTGGTCCAGATGACTATGGTTCGGCTGCGACTCGCCCGAGGACTGCACGCCGGCCTGGTGGTTGCGCCACGCCCATTCGCTGGCATAGATCGCACGGAAGCGGGCATCGGCCGGCACGGCGGCATGCACCGAGCCGAGGGCGAGACCTGCGAGCAGCAGGCCGGCTGTCCATCGTTTCATGGGGTACTCCGTCGGGGAACCGGCCGATGATCGCATGAGATCCGGCAAGATGACCCTGCCGGAGGCTGGCTATTCCATGCCGCCGTAGTCGCCACGCATGGCGTCGAGGTAAGCGTTGAGCGAACGCTCCGGCACCTCGTCGAAACGTTCGCCGGTCAGCGTGCACTCGGCGATGCGATCGGGACGGAAGTTGCGGAAGTTCACGCGCAGCCGGCACCAGGTGCCGAGCGTCCATTTGCCGCCCCAGAAGGCCAGGCACAGCGGTTCCACTTCGCGCTCGGTGGTTCGCCCCGCCTCGTCGGCGTAGGCAAGCCGCAGCACCTGGTTGGCGGCGATCGCGGCGTGCAGCCGGTCGATCAGTTCCAGTGCATCGTTGTGCGATTCGCTGCGCCAGACCGGCGCGAAGATCCGCGTGCGGCCGGCCCGCTCGCGCAGGTCGTCCGGCAGCACCGCCTCGATCTTCAACAGCGCTGCCTTGGCGTGCTGCGACAGTCGCGCGCCGGCGAAGGCACGGACAAAGCGCGTGCCGACCACCAGGGCTTCGAGCTCGTCGGCGGTAAACATCAGCGGCGGGATGTCCGAGCCCTTGCGCAGCATGTAGCCGACACCGGCCTCGCCTTCGATCGGTACGCCGGATAACTGCAGGTCGGCGACGTCGCGATAAATCGTGCGTAGCGAGACTTCGAGCTTCTGCGCCAGCTCGCGTGCCGCGAGCGCGCGGCGACGTCCCTGCAAGGCGTGGATGATGAGGAAAAGGCGGTCGGCTCGACGCATACGCACATGATGACGGCTGGAACGCCCCCGGGCCAAGTGACCTCGGCCACGTTCATCCCCGCAGGCAGCTCATTACTCGCCGTCCCAGTAATCGAGCGAGTTGGCGGCACGCGACGCGTAGCGGAGCGAACGCGGCTTGCCTTCGTCGTGAACTGGCAAATCGGCGGAGAGGGCGAATTTGCCAGAGTCCGGGTACTGGCACACTTCCGGCGATTGCATCGTGCTGACCGCGAGGATACGCAGTTCCGTATCGGCCGATGTATTGGCGATCTGGTGAGCCGTGTCGATGTCGCCGGCCACACAGGCCACGATGTCGCCCGCGCGTACCGGGCGACGCCGGTCGCCGATCCGCACCTCTCCCTCGCCGGAGACGACGAAGAACATCTCCTCGTTGACCAGGTGGCTGTGCCGTGGAAAGGCACGCATGCCCGGCGGAATCACGGTCAGGTTGTACCCGAGCTTTCGCGCGCCGATCCGCCCGCCGATATCGCCGATGCGGGCGGCGAAGCGCCGGGCCGCGCTGTCGTCGACCGGGAGGGTGAAGTAGTCGAGCGTATCGAGATTGACCAACGGGAATGCGTCGCTGGATTGTTCCATCGTGGTGTCCTCCGCGGTGTTTCCGAGGGCGCCTGCGCTGCGGCTTTCCTCAACAAGTGCGTATCGGGCGTGAAAGGGGGCATAGGCGATGACTAACCATTTAAGGAATGCGTGCATGAGGCAGCCCTCAGGCCGCCGCCGTATCGGCGACGAACCACGGTGGGGGAATGGCGTGCTTGAACAACCGGTACCAGTGGGTGATATCGGCCAGCTCGTAGAGATTGAGCGCGCGGATGATTTCCCGCGCGAACTCGACACTGCCCACGCCGCTGGCGGTGATCACGCGATCCTGGCCCGCGGCCAGCACGGTGCCGTCGTAGAGTCGCCGGCCCGTGTAGGCAACGACGTACTGGTCGATGAAGCCCGGCTGGTTGCTCGTGTGCACGCGGGTATCGAGCAAACCGGCGCGCGCCAGGGCCAGGGTTGCTGCGCAAATGCCGGCGACGATGGCGCCGGCGACATGCAGGCGGCGCGCCGCGACCACGGCGGCCTCGCCCTGGCCGCGTTCCCACAGGTGCCCGCCGGGCAGGATCAGCAGCACGGCGCGGCGTGGATCGATCTCGGCGAGGGTCATGTCGGGCGTGACCCGCAGTCCGCCCATCGAGACCACCGGCGCCGGCGAGAAGCCGACCGTGCGAACCTCATAGTTGCCGGGCCGGCGGATCTCGCACAATGCCAGTGCGGCCTCCCAGTCGGCAAAACCATCGAAGACAAGGAAATAAACCGTATCGCGCATGTCGTCCTCCCCGGGTTTTCGTTTCAGGAGGAGAGCTTGCGCGCCCCCTGCTGACAGCGTTCTGTCAGCAGGGGGCCATGAATCTGCACGGCGGTTATCCAGCGACCGGCACCCTGCTGGCGCTGCACCCCGCGAGGCAGGAGAATGCGCGCTTCATCTCAGGACGGAGCGCCATGAAGCCCATTTCGCTGATCCAGTTCCTCATCGAGGAAAAGCGCGCAGGACACGTCAATGCCGAGCTCAGCCTGCTGATCGAGGTGGTGGCCCGGGCCTGCAAGCGCATCTCGGTGGCGACCGCCAAGGGCGCGCTGGGCGGCGTGCTTGGCAACGCCGGCACGGACAATGTGCAGGGCGAGGCGCAGAAGAAGCTGGACGTGATCTCCAACGAGATCCTGCTCGAGGCGAATGCCTGGGGCGGTCACCTGGCCGCCTGTGCCTCCGAAGAGATGGAAGATCCCCAGCCGATCCCCGATGCCTACCCGAAGGGCAACCACCTGCTGTTGTTCGACCCGCTGGACGGCTCGTCGAATATCGACGTCAACGTCTCGGTCGGCACGATCTTCTCGGTGCTGCTTTGCCCCGACGGCGTCACCGAGCCGAAGGTCGAGGACTTCCTGCAGCCAGGCACGGCCCAGGTCGCCGCCGGCTACGTGGTCTACGGCCCGAGTACCCTGCTGGTGTTGACCTTCGGCCATGGCGTGCACGAGTTCACCCTGGACCGCGAGTACGGCAGCTTCGTGCTGACCCGGCGCGATGCGACCATTCCGGTCGAGACCGCCGAGTTCGCCATCAATATGTCCAACCAGCGCCACTGGGAAGCCCCGGTGCAGCGTTATATCGGGGAACTGCTGGCCGGTAACGAAGGCCCGCGCGGGCGCGACTTCAATATGCGCTGGGTGGCCTCGATGGTGGCCGACGTGCATCGCATCGTCACCCGCGGCGGTGTCTTCATCTATCCGGTCGACGCGAAGATCAAGGCGAAGGGCGATACCGGCAAGCTGCGCCTGATGTACGAGGCCAACCCGATGGCCTTTATCGTCGAGCAGGCCGGCGGCGCGGCGACCACCGGACGCGAGCGGATCATGGCGATCCAACCGACCGCCCTGCATCAGCGGGTGCCGGTCTTCCTCGGTTCGAGGCACGAGGTCGAGATCGCCACCCGTTACCACACCGAAGCGGACGACACCCGGGACTGACATGAGCCTGCGATCGCGTTTGTTGCTGCCAGCGATGGCGGCCCTGCTGCTGGGTGGCTGCTGGAGCGCCAAACCGGACAAGACGCCGGCACCGGCGCCGCCGATCGTGCCGGCGAAGGTCCGCATCGGCCTGGCCCTGGGCGGCGGTGCAGCCAAGGGCTTCGCCCATATCGGCGTGATCAAGATGCTCGAAGCCAGCGGCATTCACCCTGACGTCGTATCGGGTACAAGTGCCGGCAGCGTGGTTGGTGCGCTGTACGCCAGCGGCATGGATGCCTTCCAGTTGCAGGAAACCGCCTTCTCGCTCGACCAGACCAGCGTGCGCGATGTCAGCCTGTTCTCCGGCGGGCTGGTCAAAGGCCAGAAGCTCCAGGACTACGTCAACCAGCTCGTTGGCAACCGACCCCTGGAAAAGCTGGACCGACCCCTCGCCGTCGTATCGACCGAGCTGGAAACCGGCGAACGCGCGGTCTTCGTCCGCGGCAATACCGGTCAGGCCGTGCGCGCCTCGAGCAGTATCCCCGGCGTGTTCGAGCCCGTCGCCATCGGCGGCAAGCACTACGTCGATGGCGGCGTGGTCAGCCCGGTGCCGGTGGACGCGGCGCGCCAGCTTGGCGCGGACATCGTCATCGCCGTCGATATCTCCACGCGACCGGATGGCAGCAACCCCGACGGCATGCTCAATATCGTCGGCCAGTCGATCGGCATCATGGGCCGCAAGCTCGCCGAGCAGGAAACCGCCCGTGCCGATGTGGTGATCCGGCCCAAGGTCGGCATGATCGGCCCGACCGACTTCGACCAGAAGAACGTCGCCATCCTCGAAGGGGAAAGAGCCGCGCTGGCGGCGATTCCGGCGATCCGCGCGAAGATCGCCGAAAAGACCGCGGCGCAGGCGATGGCGGTGCAGGTAACCCATTAGCTTGGTTCGTCGTCCAGCGCCATCGCCGCGGCGGGGTTGTCGCGGGCAATGTAGGCCATGATCGCCTCGCGGTCCGTCATCGCCTTTGGCATCCATGCCGATAACATTGTCGGTCAGGACCTTCGCAAGGCCGCTTTTTTCGCGGCGAAAATACGGCGGGCTTCCTCATCGGCAATGGCGGGCCGCTGGTCATCAAGCGACGCCTGAACCTGTTCGCGAAACCACGTTTCGTAGGCGGCCGCTTCGTGCGCTCGCTTCAAGGCGAGGGACCGATCGGGACGCGTCCTGGAGCTCGCCGCCAACGGATCGTACAGGGCCGCATCCACTTCAAAATGGGCAATTCCGATGTCTTTCAGATAGCCCACCAGGGTTTCCAGTTTGCGAAACAGGCGTACCTGACGACTACGCTGAGCCGCTAACGCTCGCTCCAGGGTTCCGTAACGCACGAGGACCGACCAGCCACCACATTGACCAACCACATGGGTCTCGCGCAGGGCTCCTGCCTCCGCAAGACGGCACAGGGTCGAATGATCGATCGTTTCGAGAGTCACTGTCTTCAGAGTCCCGGCAAGCAATAATAAAAGCATACGCAAATAATAGTTACTTGGCCATCCCCATCGCTAATGCCCCGCGCGCAGCACGTCCGTTGCCGCCTGGCAGGCGTTGGCCAGTTGTTCGCGCATGAGGTCGGGGCCGTGCGGGTCGCCGTTGACGATGGCGTCGCGGATGCGGACGGACTGGCGGTACGAGGCCTCCATGCGGCCGGGTTGCGACATGGCGATGCGACGCAGGCGTCGCACGGGACCCAATAGCGTCTTGTGCGTCGCGCGAAGCGCGGCGTTGTCGGCCAGGGTCATGATCACCGCATAGAAACCGTCCAGCGCCTTGGTATAGGCGACCGGGTCGGCGGCTTCCACTGCTGGCGCCATCTGCGCCAGCACCTCGTCCAACTGGGCCGCGCCGACCGCCGAGCGCTGGCGGGTGGCCAGTTCGACCGCCAGCGATTCGAGCGCTGCGCGCACCGTATAGGTCTCCTCGACGTCGCGCTCGCTGACCTCGCGCACGAATACGCCAACCCGCGGGACCACGGTGACCAGGCCTTCGCGCTCGAGCTGGGCGAAGGCTTCGCGGACCGGGGTGCGGCTGACTTTGAGCCGGGCGGCCAGGGTGACCTCGGTCAGGCGCTCGCCCGGGTGCATCAGGTTGCCGACGATCGCCTCGCGCAGCGCCGGCACGACCACCAGGTCACATAAGGCGTCGGTGCCCCCCTCGACATGACGAGGCGTGGCGCGGAGACGCTCGGCGATCTCGGTAAGTGCGTCAGACATAAGCTTTTTTCCCTGAAACATACGAAAGCGATTGCTTCGGGTCATTGTACTGCATACACTGTATACAACGCACCGGAGAGTCCCTATGAAGGATAACGTGTCGTCCGCCAACGTCCGCATCGAGCGTGATGGCGAAGTCCTGGTTTTCACCCTGGACAACCCTGCCGCCGGCAATGAAATCACCGGCCCCATGTTCGACGCCATGCTCGAAGCGCTAAGCGCCGAAGTCGCCGCGCCCAGGGCCCGCGTGCTCAGGATCCGTGCCGAGGGCGAGGTGTTCTGCCTGGGCCGCGAGCGCGCCGGCCGCGACCCGGCGTCGATCCGCGCCGAAGTCGCGCGGCTGATCTACCTGAAACGCGCGGTGCGCGAATCGCCCCTGATCGCGGTCGCCGAGGTCCAGGGCGACGCCGCCGGCTTCGGTATCGGGCTCGCCATCCTCTGCGACTTCACCGTGGTGGCTGAGTCGGCGACGTTGTCCTTCCCGGAGATGCGCAAGGGCCTGCCGCCGGCAGCGATCATGGCCTACCTCGGCCGCTACGCTCTCCCCAAGCATCTGTTCCCCCTGCTTTTGCTGGCGGAAAATTTCAGCGCCGAACACGCGCAGCGGATCGGCCTGGTCACCCAGGTGGGCCCTCGTGCGCGCCTGAAAGACGATGTCGATACGCTGGTCTCCCGGATCCTGGCCATGGACGCCGACGGCTCGCGCGCCTGCAAGGCGTATTTCCAGGCCGCCCAGGAGACGTCCATCGAGCACAATTTCGAACAGGCGACCGACCTGCTCACGACACAGACGCTTCGTCTGCAGGCCCGGCAGCAGGCCAGGGCCGAGGCATAGCTCCAGCAGTACGTTCCGGAGGACACATGCTCGTCAATGCAGGCGCAAGGCTGGACCGTTTACCCATGTCGGGCTTCCATCGTCGCGTCATGTGGCTGATCGGCATTGGCATGTTCTTCGACGGCTTCGATATCTATGTTGCCTCGACGGTGCTCGGCGCGACCCTGCACGCCGGCTTCTCCACGCTGGCCGAGAACGCGCTGTTCGTTTCGATGACCTTCCTCGGCATGACCCTCGGCGCCTGCGCCACGGGGTTCCTCGGCGACCGCTTCGGCCGGCGGTTCACCTACCAGGCCAACCTGATGATCTTCGGCGTGGCCTCGCTGGCCGCGGCCTGCGCGCCCGGCATGGCGTTCCTGATCGTCTGCCGGTTCTTCATGGGCCTTGGCCTCGGTGCCGAGAACGTGGTCGGTTACTCGACGATGGCCGAGTTCGTGCCGCCGGGTAAGCGCGGCAAGCTGCAAGGCCTGATGGCCGTGTTCGTCGTTACCGGCTTGCCCGTGAGCGCACTGGTCGGCTTGTTGCTGGTGCCGGTGGTCGGCTGGCGGGTGATGTTCGTCGTCGGCGGCATCGGCGCCCTCGCGGTCTGGTACGCGCGCAAAGCCCTGCCCGAATCGCCGCGCTGGCTGGCCGCAACCGGGCGCGACGTCGAGGCGGACGCGCTGCTGCGGAAGATCGAGGCGGAGGTCGAAGCGGAGAAAGGCCCGCTGCCGGCGCCATCCACCGCGCCGGTACAGGCGTTCTCGCGCCAGTTCGCCTCGCTGTTCTCGCCCGAGTTGCTGCCGCGCCTGCTGGTCGGCTGCCTGGTCCTCGTCGTCATCAACACCTTGCTCTACGGTTTCGTTACCTGGTTGCCGACCTTCTTCGTCAGCCAGGGCATGACCGTGGCGAAGTCCTTCATGTTCGCCTTCGTCATGTCGCTGGGCGCGCCGGTCGGTTCGGGCATCGGCGCGCTGATCGCCGATCACTGGGGCCGCAAACCGGTGATCATCGCCTCCTCCGCGCTGGCGATCGTGTTCGGCGCCATCTACCCCTTCGTCGCCGACCCGACCCTGCTGACCATCGTCGGGCTGCTATTGGTGATCCCGATCTATGTGCTGGTGGCCCTGCTGTTCGGTATCTACGTGCCGGAACTGTTTCCGACCGAGGTTCGACTGCGCGCCGCCGGCATCTGCAATACCTTCGGCCGCGGCGCCACCATCGTCACCCCGTTCGTGGTGGTCTGGCTGTTCGCCAACCATGGCATCACCGGCGTCCTCGCCTTGATGATCTCGCTGCTGGTGCTGCAGATCGTCGCCGTCGCCTTCTGGGGCGTCGAGCCGAAGGGCCGTGGCCTGGAAGACGTCGCCGCCGGCGACCGCTCTACGCCGCGCGTGGCGACACGGCCCGCGCCGAGCCCGCCTCCGCCGCTGTGAGCGGCATCCGATACTGGAACGTTCGTCATGACCGTCAAACCTGCTGAAACCTTCGATGTCCCCCTGATCATCGACGGCGCCGAGTCACCCGCCGCCAACGGGCACACCATGCCCATCGTCAATCCCGCCACCGGTCGTGCGATCGGCGCGCTGGCCGCCGCCGATGCGGCCGATGTCGACCGTGCGGTGCGCGCGGCGAAGCGCGCCTTCGACAGCGGCGTGTGGAGCGAAGCCCCGGTGCACCATCGTGCCCGCGTGCTCAATCGCTTCGCCGATCTGTTCGAGGCCTCGATCGAGGAGTTCTATCGCCTCGAGACGCTCAACAACGGCCGCCCGGTCAACGAGACACGCGCGCAGATCGCACGGCTGCCGCAGTTCTATCGTTATTTCGCCGCGCTGGCGCTGACCCGGCGCAGCGACGTGATCCCGGTCGAAGGCCCGTACCTGGTCTATACCCAACGCGTGCCGCTCGGCGTCTGCGCCCTGATGACCTCGTTCAACCATCCGCTGATGATTCTTTCCAAAAGCCTGGCGCCCGCGCTGGCTACCGGCAACTCGGTGGTGATCAAGCCCTCCGAGCAGACCCCGATCACCAGCCTGCGCCTGGTGCGCCTGCTCAAGGAAGCCGGTGTCCCGGACGGCGTGGTCAACCTGATCAATGGCGAAGGCCGCGAGGCCGGCGCCGCACTGGCGCAGCACCCGGATATCGCCAAGATCGTGTTCACCGGCGGCACCGAGGTCGGTCGCAGCATCGGCGAGGCGGCCGCGCGCAGTTTCGCGCTGACCACGCTCGAGCTCGGCGGCAAGGGCGCGGCGATCATCTTCGACGATATGGACCTGGACCGCGCGGTCAACGGCGCCGCCTTCGCCGCCTTTATCGGCGCCGGGCAGACCTGTGTCTGCGGTGCGCGCTTGCTGGTGCAGCGTTCGATCTACGATCAATTCCTCGAGCGCTTCCGTACCAAGGTCGAAGGCATCCGCGTCGGCGACCCGGCAGACCCCGCGACCCAGCTCGGCCCGGTCATCTCCGCCCGTTCGCGCGACCGTATCCTCGGCATGCTTGGCCGCGCACAGAAAGACGGTGCGAAGCTTCTCGCCGGCGGGCTCGCCGATGCATCGGCCGGCGACGGTTTCTACCTGCGCGCCACCGCCCTTTACGACGTCGATCCGAAATCCGAGATCGGCCAGGAAGAAGTCTTCGGCCCGGTCACCGTGATCATCCCGTTCGACGACGAGGCCGATGCCTTGCGCATCGCCAACGACACGAAGTTCGGCCTCGCTGCCTCGGTATGGACGAAGGACGTTGCCCGTGCGCACCGCGTCGCCGGCAAGCTCACCTTCGGCATGGTCTGGATCAACGACCATCACCGGCTGGATCCGGCCTCGCCATGGGGCGGCTTCAAGCAGAGCGGCGTCGGCCGCGAAACCGGCATCGAATCGTTCGACCAGTTCTCCGAGCCGCGCGCGGTCACCGTCAATACCAGCGGCGAAACCGCCGACTGGTACGACGGCTCCGGCCAGCCGAAGCGCCTCAACTAAGACCACAGGTAATCGTATGAATGCCCAAGCAAAGTCCGTCACCGCCCCGGTCCTGAACCATTACATCGGCGGCAAACAGGTCGCCGGAACCTCCGGCCGCACCGCGCCCGCGTATCAGCCGGCGACCGGCGAGATCGATATGCAGGTGCCGCTGGCCACGGTTGCCGAGGTCGGCGCCGCCGTGGCCGCCGCGCATGCGGCCTTCCCCGGCTGGGCCGAGACCTCGGCCCTGCGCCGTTCGCGCATCCTGTTCCGCTTCAAGGAGCTGCTGGACAAGCATCGCGACGAACTCGCCGCGCTGATCACCCGACAGCACGGCAAGGTCTTCGCCGATGCGCAGGGCGAAGTCACCCGCGGCATCGAAGTCGTCGAGTTCGCCTGCGGCATCCCCAACCTGCTCAAGGGCGAGCATTCCGATTCGGTCGGCGGCGGCATCGACAACTGGAACCTGCGCCAGCCGCTCGGCGTGGTTGCCGGCATCACCCCGTTCAATTTCCCGGTGATGGTGCCGATGTGGATGTTCCCGGTGGCCCTGGCCTGCGGCAACACCTTCGTGCTGAAGCCCTCCGAGCGCGATCCCGCGCCGTCGGTACGCCTCGCCGAACTGCTGGTCGAAGCCGGCCTGCCGCCGGGCGTGTTCAATGTCGTGCATGGCGACAAGGTCGCCGTCGACGCGCTGATCGAACACCCCGATGTCACCGCGCTCTCTTTCGTCGGCTCGACACCGATCGCCGAGTACATCCATGCCGAGGCGAGCCGGCGCGGCAAGCGCGTGCAGGCACTTGGCGGCGCGAAGAACCATCTCGTCGTCATGCCCGATGCCAACCTCGAGCAGGTCGTCGACGCCCTGGTCGGCGCGGCCTATGGTTCGGCCGGCGAACGCTGCATGGCGATCTCGGTCGCCGTGGCGGTGGGTTCCGTCGGCGACGATCTGGTCGAAGCGCTGAAGGCGCGCGCCGAAACCCTGGTCATCGGCGACGGCATGAAGGGCAACCCGGACATGGGCCCGCTGGTCACCGCAGCGCATCGCGAGAAAGTCGCAGGCTATATCGCCGATGGCGAAGCCGCCGGCGCGACCCTGGTCGTCGACGGCCGCACGCATGCGATCACCAGGGCCGAAGGCTTCTTTATCGGCGGCACGCTGTTCGACCACGTCACCGCGGACATGCGCATCTACCGCGAGGAAATCTTCGGTCCCGTCCTCGCCGTGGTCCGCGTGCCGGACCTGAAGTCGGCGGTCGAACTGATCAACGCCCACGAATTCGGCAACGGCGCCGCCTGCTTCACCTCCGACGGCGCCACCGCGCGCGCCTTCAGCCGCCAGGTGCAAGCCGGCATGATCGGCATCAACGTGCCGATCCCCGTGCCCATGGCCTGGCACTCCTTCGGCGGCTGGAAGCGCTCGCTGTTCGGCGACCACCACGCCTATGGCGAGGAGGGCGTGCGTTTCTACACCCGCTACAAGAGCATCATGCAGCGCTGGCCCGACAGCATCGCCAAGGGTGCCGAGTTCACCATGCCGGTCGCCAAGTAACGACGACTCCCGCGCCGTAGGCGTTAACCAAGACACGCCAAGCGGAACCTGATCGGCGTCGAGTCCCCTATACCTCACCGTCATCCCGGCGCAGGCCGGAATCCAGTGGCATCAGGCCAGCCTGGAGCGTTATCGCCACTGGATTCCGGCCTTCGCCGGAATGACGAGCAAGGAAGCAGCGCCTCAGACCGCGGTTTCACCCAACCTTGAAGTAAGCCTTGCCCAGATCACTAAACACCACCCACGCATTGAACCCGATCATCGCCGCATTGCACGCCACCTTGAAACAAAGGCCAAGGAGCGCCAGACCCGGCAACGCACTGCCGGCAAAGACCAGCGCAAAAAGGCTGAGCACCAGCGTGGTCGCATAGAACAGCATGGCCACCACCAGCATGCACCATCGCATGCCGACCACCGGCCGCAGCACCAGCAGCGATGTCACGATCAGCAGGACCGGCAGCAAGGCCGAGATCGCGACGGACGACACCGTCATCTGCACGTGCGGCGCCCCGGTCGCGCCAAACATATAGTTCAACAGCGAGCCCAGGCTCAGGCACGCAAAACCGATATTGAACAACACTGCCGCCCATACCAGCCGAGGTCTCCGCGACCCTGCAACGACCATGATTTCGCCTCATTATCCGATGGCACCTATTGTGGCCCAGCCATGTGGGAGCCGCACACCGACACCGTTGGCCTCGCACTTATGATCTGCGTGACTGAAGGGTTGGCTGGCAATTGGCCCAAGCCGTTTATCCCCAGTCTTCCCATGCTGTTCAGGGGATTTCGATTGACGAGGCATGCTCCTATTTCCGACATTGTCCTCAGTACTCTCTCGGATCGAGGAAGGCATGACAGCCACAACGCCAATTATTGAGGCGAAGGATTCGTGGGAAGGCAGCAACATGGTCCAAACCGTCATCCCTGAACCCAACGCTCTTACACTCGGCGCAATCCGTGACTCTTACGGCAATAGGCACATCGGTCGTGCCGACAGCGTGGCCGCGATGCTCGACTATTTCGAAAAAGAAGACATCTGATTGCAGTGTATGGGTTTTACGTCCGGCGCCTTAACGACCTGCGGATGCGCTCCCGGCTGGGGTGATGTTGTCCGCGGGTCGTGATTCCTGGTGCGTGGCCGCCCGGTAGAAGCCTATGGCGATGATGACTGCGATGGCGATGAGTAAGGCCATCAGGGCGATCCGGCGTGCATGCTTCATGCGCATCCCGTGAGTTGACGACGGGCCGGATCATAAGCGCATTGGGCGCACGGCCGTGTGCAGTCCCTTCGCTGTTGCGATAGGGGTGCGCCACGGGCCTCGGATCTGTTGCATAACCGTGACAAACCCCGCGTCTAAGCCGCGTCGCAACATCCGCCAACGCGCTCCATATGGAGATATTCACCTGACGATTGTGCAATCGCACACGCTGGCATGACCGATGCTTTGACTACCCCGTAAGAAGTGCGGCGTGGCGGCAGGGTCGGTGGACGACGATGCGGCGGCGCCTTTGGCGGCCATCCATCGGGGAATACTGTCATGAGTGAGATAACCGTAAGTCGCTGGCAGAGCATCGCCATCGTCAGCCTTGCTGTCGCCGTATCGGGCGCCGTCATGGCGCAGACTTCGCTGCACGAGATGTCCCAGGATGCCAATCAGTGGACGATTCCGGCGGGGAACTACGCGGGTCATCGCAATAGCACGTTGAAGGAGATCACCCCGGACAACGTCAAGCACCTGCATGTGGCCTGGACCATGTCGACCGGCTCCCTGCGCGGCCATGAGGGCCAGCCGCTGGTCATCGGCGACAAGATGTATGTGGAGAGTTCGTTCCCGAACTTCGTCTACGCCGTGTCGCTCAAGGAGCCCGGCCGGATCATCTGGAAGTTCGCGCCGCAGCAGGACAAGTTCGCCCCCTCGGTCGCCTGTTGCGACGTGGTCAACCGCGGCGTCGCCTATTCCAATGGCGTGATCTACGCCAATGCGCTAGACGGCTTCCTCTACGCGCTCGACGCCAATACCGGCGCGGTGAAGTGGAAGATGCAGAACGCCGATCCGAAGCTCGGCCAGACCCAGACCATGGCGCCGCTGGTGGTCGGCAACGTCGTGCTGACCGGCGTATCCGGTGCCGAGTATGGCGTGCACGGCTATGTCACCGGCAACGACGCCACCACGGGCAAGCAGCTCTGGCGTGCCTTCAGCACCGGGCCAGACGACCAGCTGCTGTTCGATCCGGTAAAAACCATCGATGCGAACTCCGGCAAGCCGGTCGGCAAGGACTCCAGCCTGAAGTCCTGGGAAGGCGACCAGTGGAAACTGGGCGGAGGTACCACCTGGGGCTGGTACACCTACGACCCGAAACTCGATCTCTTCTATTACGGCACCGGCAATCCCGGTACGTGGAATCCCGATCAACGCCCGGGCGACAACAAGTATTCGATGTCGATCATCGCGCGCAACCCGAAGACCGGCAAGGCGGCCTGGGTCTTCCAGCTGACCCCGCATGACGGCTGGGACTTCGACGGGGTCAACGAGAACATCCTCACCGACACCGAGGTGGACGGCAAGACGGTACAGACGCTGACCCACTTCGATCGCAACGGCTACGCCTATGTGCTGAACCGCAAGACCGGTCAGCTGATCTCGGCGAAGAAGTTCGACGACATCGTCAACTGGGCCACGAGCATCGACCAGAAGACCGGGCGGCCGACGGTGAACCCGGCGATGATGACCAAGGAAAACGTCAACGTGAAGGGCATCTGCCCGTCCTCGCAGGGCAGCAAGGACCAGCAGCCGGCGTCCTATGACCCGGTGACCAAGCTGTTCTACGTGCCGACCAATCACGTGTGCATGGATTACCAGGCGTTCAACGTGAAATACAAGGCGGGCTTCCCGTACGTCGGCGCCCTGGTGAACATGTATCCGGCGAACCACGGCGAAGTCGGCGGCCGCCTGATCGCCTTCGATCCGATGAGCGGCAAGACCAAGTGGGCGATCGACGATCGCTTCCAGGACTGGAGTGGCGTACTGACCACCGGCGGCGGCCTCACCTTCTACGGCACGCTGACCGGCATGTTCCGTGCGGTCGATACGAACACCGGCAAGGTGGTCTGGGAATTCAAGGCTCCGTCGGGAATCATCGGCAATCCGATTACCTATACGTATAACGGCAAGCAGTATGTAGCGATTCTTTCCGGCGTCGGTGGTTGGGCGGCGATCGGCCTGGCTGAAAACCTCAGCAAGGATACCGAAGGCCTCGGTGCCGTCGGCGCGACGGCAACCCTTTCCGATTACACGAACCTCGGCGGCACCTTGCTGGTGTTCGCGCTCGACTGATGCGCCCGGCGGCGGCGCGCAGGTCGCGCCGCCGTCTTCCTGTCCCCCGTTTCCCACGCATCGGATGACTCGCCATGAAAAAGCTACTGACGACAGCGTTGTTGTTCTGCCTGTGCTCGTCGGCCTATGCCGCAGGCACGTTGAAAGTGTGTGCGGACCCTGACTACCTGCCTTATTCGAACAAGGCCGGCGAGGGTTTCGAAAATGCGGTCGCCGAATCGGTGGCCAAGGCGCTGAACATGAAACTGGAATACACCTGGGGCGATATGCGTGCCCATGGCGGCTTCCCGGAGTTCCTCTCGCGCAACCTCGACAGCGGCAAGTGCGACGTGGTGATGAGCATGCCCTACGGCAACGGCGAGGAACTCACCACCGATCCGTACTACGTGTCCTCGTACGTGTTCGTGTTCAAGAGCAGCGGCGGGCTGGACATCAAGGACATGAATTCGCCGGACCTGCGCAAGGCCAAGATTGGTTTCGAGTCCGATACCCCGGTCGAATCCGGTCTGCAGGTACGCGGACTGGTGACCACGGCGACTTCGTTCGATGTCGGCGCGAAATCCGGTGAATCGCCCAAGACCATGCTCGACGCGGTGCAGAGCGGTGCGGTAAACGTGATGATCACCTGGCAACCGGCGATCGGCGCCTTCCTGCACGACTACCCGGACCTGACCACCGTGGCGCTGCCCAACACACGCGCCACGGGCTCGCCGGAAATGTATTCCTTCCCGATGTCGATGGCCGTACGCAAGGGCGACACCGCCCTGCGCGATCGCCTCAATACGGTGATCAAGAGCCAGCAGCAGACGCTGACCGGCGTGCTGCACAAGCACGGCGTGCAGATGTTTGGTGAAGGCAACGCACCGGACACCAGCACGGCTGGACTTTGAAGAGGTGAGATTTTTCATGCGGACTCCCCACAAAAAAACTTCCCCGATGTTCGTCGCCACGCTCGCCATCGTGTTGGCGAGCGCGGCAACGCTTGCCTTTGCCGCGGACACGTCCAAGGGTGAAGCGGTAGTCAAGGGCAGCGATTGCCTGTCCTGCCATGCCATCGACCATAAGGTCGTTGGACCCTCGTATCAGGATGTGGCGAAGAAGTACGCCTCGCAGCAACCGCAAATCATCGCCACGCTGGTGAAGAAAGTGAAGGATGGCGGCTCGGGCAACTGGGGTAACTTACCCATGACCCCACATCCGACGCTCAGCGATGCGGACCTTACCGCCGCGGTGACTTATGTCCTTGCCCAGACCGGCGGCGGCGCCACGGCAGCAGCCAAACCTGTTGCGGGCGCGGCACACACCTACAAAGGCGCCGACGGCAAGCCGGTGACCACCGATTTCGCGGTGTTCACCGACGACAAGGGCCCCAAGGTGTCCGACGACGTGTTCAAAGGTTACGAGGCTTATAACTCCTATTGCTTCCGCTGCCATGGCGGCGATGCCGTCGGTGGCGAGATCGGCCCGGACCTGCGCAACGCGCTGAAAATGGGCATGACCTGGGACCAGTTCCTGGCGACCGCGATGACCGGCCGCGCGGACAAGGGCATGCCGGCGTGGGCCGGGTTCTTCGAGGAAAACGATCTTCGCCAGATCTATGACTACATCAAGGCGCGCCAGCTCGACCTGGTCCCCACCGGTCGCCCGGCGTCGGCGCAAGACTGAAACTGCATATGAAGCAAGGAATCGTTCGATGAAATCACGAGCCGCCGTCGCTTTCGAAGCCGGCAAACCCCTGTCGATCGAAGAGGTCGATGTCCAGGCGCCCAGGCGTGGCGAAGTCCTCGTGCGCATCGTCGCCACCGGGGTCTGCCATACCGATGCCTTCACCCTTTCCGGTGCCGATCCGGAGGGCGAGTTCCCGGTGATCCTCGGCCACGAGGGCGGTGGCATCGTCGAGGAGGTCGGCGAAGGCGTGACCACCCTTAAAGTCGGCGACCACGTCATCCCCCTGTACACGCCCGAATGCGGCACCTGCGAGTACTGCCTGTCGGGCAAGACCAACCTGTGCCAGCGCATCCGGATCACCCAGGGCAAGGGCGTGATGCCCGATGGCACCAGTCGCTTCTCATTGAACGGCAAGCCGCTGCTGCACTACATGGGCACCAGCACCTTCAGCAACTACACCGTGCTGCCCGAGATCGCCGTGGCGAAGATCAACAAGGCGGCGCCGCTGGAAAAGGTCTGCCTGCTCGGCTGCGGTATCACCACGGGCATCGGTGCGGTGCTGAACACGGCCCAGGTGGAACCGGGCGCCAGCGTCGCGGTCTTCGGCCTTGGCGGCATCGGCCTGTCGGTCGTGCAGGGCGCGGTCATGGCCAGGGCGGGTCGTATCGTGGTGATCGACACCAATCCGGAGAAATTCGAGATGGCGCGCCTGCTCGGGGCCACCGATTGTGTGAATCCGAAAGATTACCCGGATGCGCCGATCCAGCAGGTGATCGTCGATCTTACCGAGGGCGGCGTCGACTATTCCTTCGAATGCATCGGCAACGTCAACGTGATGCGTTCGGCACTGGAGTGCTGCCACAAGGGCTGGGGCCAGTCGGTGATCATCGGCGTCGCCGGCGCGGGGCAGGAGATCAGCACGCGCCCCTTCCAGTTGGTCACGGGCCGCGTCTGGCGCGGCTCGGCCTTCGGCGGCGTCAAGGGCCGCAGCCAGCTGCCCGGCTATGTCGACCGCTACATGGCCGGCGAGATCGAGATCGACAAGATGATTTCCAAGGTACTCCCACTGGAAAAGATCAACGAAGCCTTCGACCTGCTGCACGAAGGCAAGGTGATCCGCTCGGTGATTCATTACTGACGTACTTCCCCATTGCCAAGGAGCCTCCCATGGCCAGCGTCAAGATTCATCCCGCCGTCGACAACGGCGTCAAGAAGGGCTCGGACAACTTCGCCGGCGGCACGTTGAAGTGCCACTGCAAGACCGACACGGTTACCGTCGATGTCGGCGCGCAGACCGCGCACAACCACGTCTGTGGCTGCACGCAGTGCTGGAAGCCCGAGGGCGCGCTGTTCGCGCAGATCGCGGTGGTATCGCGGGACAAGGTCAAGGTGACCGCGAACGAGCAGAAGCTCGGCATCGTCGATGCGACCAAGACCATCCAGCGCCATGCCTGCAAGGTTTGCGGCGTGCACATGTACGGACGGATCGAAAACAACAAGCATGCGTTCTATGGCCTGGACTTCGTGCACACCGAACTGTCCGACAAGGACGGCTGGTCGGCGCCGGGTTTCGCGGCCTTTGTCTCCTCGATCATCGAAGCCGGTGCGGACCCGGGCAATATGGACGCGGTGCGCGCACGGTTGAACGAGCTTCACCTGCCGCCGTATGACTGCCTGTCACCTCCGCTTATGGATGCCATCGCGACCAACGCGGCGAAGCTGGCCGGTGTTTTGAAATGAGTGGACGCCACAGGGTCGCCCCGGCACATCGCTGGGGCGTCCTGTGGCTGGTTTTTGCCGGAAGCACGGCGATCGCGGCCGACGGACCGCAGATCACCACCTTGCCGACCGTGCTGGTGTCCCCGTCGTCCATGCCGGGGCCCAGCATCGACCCGAACCACCTGCCCTACCAGGTGCAATCGGTCAATGC
This sequence comes from uncultured Gammaproteobacteria bacterium, assembly GCA_963847335.1. Classification (GTDB taxonomy): domain Bacteria; phylum Pseudomonadota; class Gammaproteobacteria; order Xanthomonadales; family Rhodanobacteraceae; genus Luteibacter. Next base: position 434,490 of record CAWJZF010000005.1, on the reverse strand, counting down.
GTACGCGCTGAAGGACAGCCAGGCTAGCAACATCGTCGGGTATCTCAGTGGATCGCTGACCGGCGTCAATATCAACGACGTGCAGGGCAGTCCGTTCCAGAGCGATATCACCTTCCACGGCTATCGCGCCTCGCCCACGCTGGGCGCGGGACAGGGCTTGTCCGTGTACCTCGACGGCGTGCGCATGAACGAGCCGTTCGGCGACATCGTCAGCTGGGATGTCCTGCCGGAAGCGGCCATCGAATCGCTGACCCTGATGCCGGGCGCCAATCCGCTGTTCGGGCTCAATACCCTGGGTGGCGCCCTGGTCTTCACCACCAAGTCCGGGCTGACCTCGCCGGGATTCGACGCGGATATCTCCTATGGCAGTTACGCGCGCCGTCGCGTCGACCTGTCCTATGGCGTCAGCAACGCGCAGGGTTGGCACTTCTTTGGTGCGGGCACGTCTTTCGACGAGAACGGCTGGCGCAAGCAATCGGCCGGTCACCTGGGCAACGTCTACCTCAAGGCCGGCCGGCATACCGAGGCGAACGACTGGGACGTTTCGCTGCTCGCCGTCGACAGCAAGCTGGTCGGCAATGGCCTGTTGCCCGCCCAGCGCTACGACGACGATACGGGCGCCTTCGCCAATGGCCTGTATGAGCGCAACCGGCGCGACATCTATACCGCGCCGGACATCACGCGCAACCGCGTCGACCAGCTGTCGACGCACTTCACCCATCGCTTCGGCAACGACATCGTCCTGACCGCCCTGGCCTATGCGCGGCGCAGCCGGCGCGATACGGTCAATGGCGATGTCAGCGACGACTACGAGGATTATGTCGACGATTGCGGCGCCGGCTTCGACGCGTCCGGCGCGCCGCTGGACGATGGCTGCGGCTTCACCAGGGACCAGGGTGCGGCGCTGGCCGACAGCGTGTTCAACACCACCCACACCCGACAGAACGGCGAAGGTGCCGCATTCAACCTCAACGGCAACCAGGGCGAGCATCAATGGATCCTCGGCACCACCTTCGATCGCAGCACGGTGAGCTACTGCGCAATATGACGAGGACGCGATGCTCGACGAAACGAACCGCGTCGTGTACCCCCTTCCGGGCGCCGAACGGACCTTCTTCTCCGGCGTCAGCGGCAGCACGCGTGCGTGGAGTGTCTTCGCCAGCGATACCTGGGCGGTGACCCCGACGACCCATATCACCGGCTCGGCGCGCTGGAATGCCGTCCATCAGGACAATACGCTGAGCACGGACGAGGGCACCCAACCCGCCGCGTCCCATCGCTATACCAAGTTCGACCCGGCGCTGGGCCTGACCCAGGACCTCGGGCACGACATCACCCTGTTCGCCAATGCCTCGCAGAGCAATCGCACGCCGACGGTGATCGAACTGGGCTGCGCCGACCCGGCATCGCCGTGTCGCCTGCCGACCGGGCTACAGGCGGACCCGGATCTCAAGCAGGTCGTGACGCGTGCCTATGAGGCGGGTGCGCGCTGGCACGGCGGCGCCGGCCTGAGCCTGTCCGGCGAGATCTATCGCACCGACAATCGCAACGACATCCTGTTCCTGCGCGCGCCGCTCAGCCAGCAGGGCTATTTCGCCAATGTCGGCCGGACGCGTTCGCAGGGCATGGACCTGGATCTGGGCCAGCATGTGGGACGGCTGTCCTGGCACCTGGGATACAGCCTGCTGCTGGCGACCTACCAGAGTTCGGGCAGCCTGCAGGCCGGCGACCGGACGATCGAGCTGCGCCCTGGCATGCGTATCGCGGGTTTGCCGCGGCATAGCGGCAAGCTCACGGTCGACTGGCAGGCCACGCCGGCGTGGAGCGTCGGCGCGGACATGCAGGTGTACTCCGGCACGGTGACCAGCGGCAACGAGGACGGTCGCATCGACGACGACCTGGCCTTGCGTCACGACTGGGGCACGGCCGGCTATGCGCTGGTCGACCTGCGCACCGCGTACCGGCCGAACGAGACCTGGGAGTTTTACCTGAAGGTCTCGAACCTGTTCGACCGCCGCTACGAAACCTATGCGCAGATCGCCGACGACGACCTGCCGGACGGGCAGCTGATCAGGCCGCAGATCGCCCCGGGCGAAGCACCGACCACGCGCTTCGTCGCACCGGGCGCGCCGCGGCTGTTTTCCGCGGGTGTCCGGCTGCATTTCTGATCGGGGTTACTCCGGCAGTTCGATGCCGTGCTTGTGCAGCTTGCGGTAGAGCGTATTGCGGCTCATGCCGAGCGCCGCGGCGGTGCTCTTCACGTTCCACTGCAGTCGTTCGAGCTCCCTGACAAGGATGTCGCGCTCGGCCGTGCGCAACGGCGTCGTCGCCGCTTTCGCGAAGATGGCACAAGCCGCTCCCGGACGCTGGAACTCGGCGGGGAGATGTGCCATGCCGATCGCCTTGCCCTCGCACAGGGCCGAGGCACTGCGCAGTACATTGCGCATCTGCCGGATATTGCCCGGCCACGGTTGCTCGAGCAGGGCCAGCATGGCGTCCTCGCCGATCGTCGGCAGCGCGCCATCGACGTTTTCCTCGGCAAGCAAGGCCTTGATCAGCTCGCGGCGATCGCTGCGCTCGCGCAATGGCGGAAGCTGCAGGGTAATGCCGTTCAGGCGGTAATAGAGATCCTCGCGAAAACGACCTTCCCGGACCATGCCGAGCAGGTCCTGGTGGCTCGCGCTGATGATGTGCAGGTCGACCGGCACGGCCTTGTCGCCGCCCAGCGGCACCACCTCGTGTTCCTCCAGCACACGCAACAGGCGCGTCTGCATATGCAGCGGCATGTCGCCGATTTCGTCCAGGAACAACGTACCGCCGCTGGAGTGACGGATCTTGCCCAGGTGGCCTTCGCGTGCCGCGTCGGTGAACGCGCCACGCGTGTAACCGAACAGTTCGCTCTCGATCAGGCTTTCGGGGATCGCGGCGCAATTGACCGCCACGAAGGGACGCTCGGCCCAGGCGCTGGCCTGGTGCAGTTCCTTGGCGAAGACTTCCTTGCCGGTGCCGGTTTCGCCCTGCAGCAGGATCGGCACACGCCGACCGAACAGCTGCCGGCCGCAATTGATGTTGTGCTGCATGCGCGCATCGCCGCCGATCAGTCGACGGGTCGCGGGTCTGGCGGCACCGGACGGGGCCTGGCGCGGCGAAGACAGACTGGCCGAGGTCGGCGCGCGTGCATTGGCATAGAAGCGACGGCCATAGGCGACATCGCGGATCGACCACAGCAGGGATTGCTCGCTGGCGGCGCGCTTCTCCAGTTCCTCGAGACGGAATGGCAGGATCGTCTCCAGCGCCACGCCAACCAGTTGCTCGCGCGACATGCCGAGCTGGGTCAGCGCGCTTTCGTTGACGGCCTCGATCCGACCCTTGTCGTCGACGGCGAGCAAGGCCTCATGCAGCAGGCCGACGAACTCGGGGCGACTGTGGAAACGGATCACCCAGCTGTGGCGAAGTTCGCGCAGGAAATGGCAGCGCGCGATCAGGTTGGCCGACATATTGACCAGGGCCATGGTGTGCCGCTGGATCAGCTTCGAATCGGGCGAGTTGACCGTCGAGGCATCGAGTACACCGACGATCTCGCCGTCGAGGCCGAGGATCGGTGCACCCGAACAGGAAAGCATGCAGTTGAATCGCCGGAAGTGCTCTTCGCGATGGACGGTCACCGGGCCGTGTTCGGCCAGGCAGGTACCTAGCCCATTGGTGCCTTCGAAACGCTCGTTCCAGATCGCTCCCGAACGCAGTCCCGATTCGCGGAATTCACGCTTCAGGGCCGGATCGGTGATCGCATCGAGGATCACCGCCTGGGCGTCGCTGAGGATGACCGCGTAACCGGAACCGGCGATCTGCTCGTAGAGGTTTTCCATTTCCGCGCGGGCGACCTGCAGGAGTTCGCCGAAGCCGGACTGGCGGTCGCGAAGTTCGGCCGCTTCCAGTACCGGCGTCTCACGGCGCGCGTCCGGATCGGTACGGTACTCGTCCAGGCAGCGTTGCCAGGACGACAGCACATGGCGCGACGCTTTCTCGCTGCCCATGCGCTCGCGCCATAACCGCGCGGTAGGAGACTGCCGGTCGATCCTCGGCTCAGAATGAAGCATGCTTTCTGCCTCCGTATTGGCGGGCGCTTCCCCACCCCGAATACCCCACCACCAAGCTTGAGCCTTCGTCGCGCGGAGAGCAAACCGCAGTGCAGCATGTGGCAGGTTCGCCACACGGCCTGCCCCAGAAGCGTGACAAAACCCCCGTCGAGCCGGCGCGATATCGCGCCCTGAACGCCTTCGCGAGCGCTTGCCGGTTTGGCGCGTGAATTGCTTCTTCGAGGTGTTCGGTCCATCGCGGAGGCGGGGCATGGCCCAGGTGAAAGTCGAGCGACCGCTGGCGTATCCGGCCGATGCGCTGTGGGCGCTGATCGGGGACTTCGGCGGGCTCCATCGCTGGCACCCGGAAGTGCGCCAGCTCGACCTTTCCTGGGAGGGCCGGATCCGCACCCTGCACTTCATCGACGGCACGCGCGCGGTCGAGCGCCTCGAGGCACGTAACGAGGAGGCCAGGCGCTACGTCTATACCCTGGTCGATGGCGTGTTGCCGGTGGCCGACTGCCGCGCTTCACTGGAAGTACTCGAACAGGCCCATGGCTGCCTGGTGGTCTGGTCCGCCGAGTTCCTGCCGCGGGGCGGGACGGCCGGCGCGGCAGGGCAGGCCTTGCAGCGTCTATACAGTGCCGGGCTGGCCAGTCTTGGCGATGCGTTTTGATCGGCGGCTTCGCCAGCGGTACCCCCACCACAGCAAGAAAGCCACTCCGGCGAGCATGGCGGTGACGATCGCCGCGAAGCGATGCTGGAAGACCAGTGGCTGGCCCTGTCCGTCGAGCGTATAGGCGATCACGTAGTCTCCCGGTGGCGTGCCCAGGCCGCCGTGGCCACCGGCGCTGATAACCACGAACTGCTTGCCGCCCACCGCGTAAACCGATGGCGTGGCGCTCCCGGCGGCCGGCAGCTTTTCTTCCCACAGGGTGCGTCCGCTGTCGATGTCGATCGCGCGAAACCGCTCGTCGATGGTCGCTGCGATGAAGATCAGTCCACCCGCGGTGACCACCGAACCGCCGATGCCCGGCACACCCCATTCCAGCGGCAGCCCGGTGAGCGATTCGATCGTGCCCAGCGGTCGTTCCCACAGCACCTTGCCGCGGCGCAGGTCGACGGCGACCAGCTTTCCCCACGGCGGCGCGGTACACGGCACGCCACCCGGTGAAAGGATCACGCCGCGGCGCATCGCATACGGCGTACCGGCCATGTCGCTGAAATCCTGGTGCGGGTAACGTGCCTGGTCGGCATCCTCGTCGCGCGCGTCGTATTCGGCGCGCGGCACCAGGGCCACCTGCATCGGCAGGTCCATCAGATAGGTCACCGCGATCTGGCGCTCGGGATCCACCGCCACGCCGCCCCAGTTGATGCCACCGGCCCAGCCGGGCGAGACCACGGTGCCTTGCAGGCTCGGCGGGGTGAACAGGCCATCCGAACGCAGGGCACCCAGTTGCTTCGCACAGGCATCGCGCTCCCATGGCGTCACGCCCCAGGCATCGGCGGCGGTGACCGGCGCGTGACGCGCCAGCATCAGTCCGGCATCGGGCACCGGCTGGGTCGGCGAGGCGACCTCGCCGGGTACGTCGCTGCGCGGTACCGGCATCTCACGGATCGGAAAGACCGGCTCGCCCGTGCGGCGATCGAAGACGAAGAGGAATCCGGTCTTGGTGCCCTGGATCACCACCGCGCGCCGGCCGGTGGCCGTGTCGATATCGGTCAACACCGGCTGCGAAGCCTGGTCGTAATCCCACAGGTCGTGATGCACCAGCTGCTGGCGCCAGGCCACCGTGCCGTCGTTCGCGTGGAGGGCGACCAGGGAGTCGGCATCGCGGTTGTCGCCGATACGTTCGGTGCCCGCGTAGTCCGGACTGGCCGAGCCGGTCGGCACATAAACCAGTCCCAACGCCGCGTCGACCGAAAGCGGCGGCCAGGCATTGGCCCCACCGACCGTCGCGGACTGCGCCGGTTGCCAGCCCATCGCGGCTGCCGCGGCAGGCGTTCGCGGTACCGGATCCCATGCCCACAGCTGGCGACCCGTGCGCAGGTCGAAGCCGCGCACCACGCCCTGCTCCTCGTCCGCCGCGCGGTTGTCGCCGATCGAGGCGCCGACGACAGCGACATCGCCGATGATCGCCGGTGGCGAGGTCTGGCTGAAGCCGCCCTTGTCGTGGACATGCACACCGGCGAGCAGATCGACGCTGCCCGCGTTGCCGAAGCCGGCGCATGGCTTACCCGTGGCCGCGTCCAGCGCGAACATCCGCGCGTCGAGTGTCGTCATGACGATCCGCCGGTGGCAGGCGGCATCGGCCGCGACCTGGCTGTCGATCCAGGTGCTGACGCCACGCGAGGCCAGATCGCCGTAATAGGCGTGCCGGTCGATCTTTGCGTCGAAGGTCCAGACCGGCTTGCCGGTCGCCGGGTCCAGGGCGAACAGCTTGCCGGTCGCCGTCGGTATGTAGAGGCGGCCATCGACCATCAGCGGATTGGCTTCGAAGGTCAGGTGATCGCGCCGGTACATGCCCTCGCCGTATTCGCCCGTGCGGAACGACCAGGCGATATGCAGGCGACCGACATTGCCCCGGTCGATCTGCGCCAGCGGCGAATATTGGCCGCCACCGGGCGCACCCCCATAGGTCGGCCAGGCCTGGTCGGGCGCGCGGTCGGCAGCTGGCGCGGAGATCGTCGCCACCAGGGCGAGCGAGACGAGAAGGGGTTTCATGCGGCGGTCCGTGGGGTCATCGAGCTCCAGCAGAACGCATCGGCGACGCCGCGGCACGGCCATAGTGACGAAAAACCCCACCATGGGGACAAACGGCAGATCCCGGGGACGAACCCGCGCGGCATCGACGCCTATACTCCGGACCGATGAACGAACCCGCACCCCGCCCCGCCATCCTCGAACGCTATCTGCGCCATCGCGGCCTGGTCGCCGCGGTCTTCTGGACGGTGATGATCCTGATCAACGCCTGGGTCAATACGGCCATCGCCCGACTGGACCTGGCCAGGGCCGGCCTGCACTTCGCCGACTGGGAAGTGGCGTCCTGGGAGTGGAGCAGCCATATCGTCTTCCTGCTGCTGATCCCCGCGATCGCCTGGCTGGACCAGCAGCTGCCGCTGGCATGGGGCAGCCTGCGCCGCAGCGTCGCGCTGCATGTGCTGGGCAGTATCGGCTTCGGTCTGCTGCACGTGGCCGGCATGGTCGGCATCCGCAAGCTGGTCTACATGGCCCATGGCAGCGTCTACGACTTTGGCGATCCGCTGGCCGGTTTCTTCTATGAATATATGAAGGACGCCAGGACCTATCTGTCGACCCTGGTCATCATCCATCTGTACCGCATGCTCGTCTTGCGCGCGCGTGGCGAGGCCAGCCTGCTCAACGCACCCGACGAAGGCCCCGCGCTGGAACCGGTCGAGCGCCCGACCCGTTTCCTGGTGCGCAAGCTCGGCCGCGAGTTCCTCGTCGCCGCCGCCGACATCGAGCGTGCACAGGCTGCCGGCAACTATGTGAACCTGCGCGTGCGCGGCCGCGACTACCCCTTGCGCAGCACGATCGGCGGGCTGGAAACACGGCTCGATCCGGAGCGCTTCGTCCGCGTGCACCGCAGCGCCATCGTCAATCTCGAGCACCTCGCCGAAATCGAAGCTCAGGACGGCGGCGATGCCCGGCTGCGCATGAGCGATGGCGAGCACGTCGCCTGCAGCCGGCGTTACCTCGCCGCGCTCCGCAACCATGTGATCGGCGAACGCACGCACAGCGCCGCGTAGGGCTTCGAGTTCGCGCGAACGCCGGTTGTTCGCCCGTCCGTCCGATAGTGTCCGCGGACACCGCTCCATGGGCCTGGTACTCGCCAAGCGATTGAGATATCGCGGATTTCGAACTGGCATACCGATTGCAAAGACACCGTCGTCTCCGCGCTGTCCGCGGTCAGGGGCGACACGATGTTTGGTTACTACCTCGATCTGGCGCGACGCAGCCTGAAACGGCAACGGATACTCGCGGCACTGATGGTGCTCGCGATTGCGCTGGGTATCGGCGCCTCGATCACCATGCTGACCGTGCTGCACAACCTCTCGGGCGATCCGTTGCCGCAGCGCAGTGGCGTGCTGTTCCATCCCCAGGTCGACCCACGTCCCGCGGCGATGCCAGGGGCGGACGCCGAACCGCCGGACGACCTGAGCTATGTCGATGCGCTGGGCCTGTACCGACTCGAGGGCGCCTCCCGCAACGCGCTGATGAGCGCCAGCTTCCTGCCCGCGCGCATCGACACAGCCGACAGCCCGCTGGCGATCTACACCACGCGGGCGACCACCGGCGGCTTCTTCGCGATGTTCGACGTGCCCTTCCTCTATGGCTCGGCCTGGTCGCCGGCAGACGACGACCGCCATGCCCAGGTCGTGGTGCTGTCGCGCGCGATGAACGAGCACCTCTTCGCCGGAGCCAATAGCGTGGGTCGCGAACTGGTGGTCGCCACGAAGACCTTCCGCGTCGTCGGTGTAATCGACGATTTCGCGCCGAGGCCGCGTTTCTTCGATCTCAACGGCAGCCCGCTCAACGCCGGTGCTTTCGGCGGCCCGGAACAGCTGTACCTGCCCTTCTTCACCTGGCTGGACCTTCCACAGGATTACGGCTACGGCCCGATGCGTTGCTGGGGTCCCGATCCGAACGCCGGTGCGCACGATCCGAAAGCGGCGCAATGCAGCTGGGCGCAATTCTGGGTGCAGCTGGATTCGCCCTCGCAGGTGGCGGCGTATCTCTCCGCGCTCAAGCAGTACAGCGAACAGCAGCACCGGCTCGGCCGCTTCGAGCGTGCATCGAACGTGCGCCTGCGCGGCCTGGTCGACTGGCTGGACCACAAGCAGGTGATCCCGGTCACCGTGCGCATGCAGACCTGGATCGCCTTCGGCGTCTTCCTTATCTGCATGGTCAACACCGTGGGCCTGATGATCGCCAAGTTCCTGCGCAAGTCCGGCGAGATCGGCGTACGTCGTGCGCTGGGCGCCTCGCGTCGCGACGTGTTCATGCAATGCCTGATCGAAGCGGGAGTCGTTGGCGCGGCTGGGGGCCTGGCCGGTCTGCCATTGGCGTGGTTCGGTTTATGGATGGTGCGCCAGCAACCCGTCAGTTTCGCCGCGTCCACCCATCTGGACCTTTCCATGCTCGCCGCCGCACTGTGCATGGCTGTACTGGCCGCACTCGCCGCGGGCATCTGGCCGGCCTGGCGTGCGTCGGGTGTCACCCCCGCACTGCAGGTGAAATCGTTATGAGCATGTTCCTGCAGATACGGCCGATCCTCGCCGCGCTACGCGCCCACCGCAGTGCCGTCGCGCTGCTGGTACTGGAGATCGCGCTGACCATGGCGATCCTCGGCAACCTGGTTTTTATCGTCTACGGCGGCCTCCAGCGGGCACGAACCGCGACCGGCGTGGCCGAGGACCAGATCGGTATCATCCAGAGCATCAATGCCATCGGCGTGCAGAACACCGGTACGGCCATCGGCAATCTTGCGATCCTGCACGATGTGCCCGGCGTCCTCGATGCCGCGTACAGCGGTTCTCCGCCCTTGCGCGCGAAGCGCGATCCGGTGTTTCTCGATCCCTCTCGCCGCCAGCCCGTCGCCCATGCCTACGAATTCCAGGGCAGCCAGGGCCTTAGCCGGACGCTGGGTGTGCATGTCGTGCAGGGTCACGACTTCAGCGACGACGATTTGCCGGCGTTCATGGACCGGATCATGGGCACGCTCAGCAAGGACAGGCCACTGCCTGCGCTGATCACGCGCGCGCTGGCCGAACGCCTTTTTCCCGACGGGAATGCGCTGGGCCAGTTGATCTACGACGGCAGTGCCGGTGCGCGCGTGATTGGCATCGTCGACCACCTGCGTGGCGCGATCACCGGGCGGCCCGACGACGACTTCGCCCTGATCATCGAATACCGCGTCGGTACCGAAAACCTCGGCGGCGGTTACATGATCCGCGCCGAGGCCGGCCGCCTGCCGCAAACCTTGCGCGCCGCCGCGGCGGCGCTGCAGAAAGCCAACCCGGGACATGTCCAGGCCAAGGTCTTCACCTTCGGAGAACTGCGCGCGGACTATTTCCGCGGCGACCTCGCCGTCGGCCGCATGCTGGTCGCGATCATGCTGATCCTGCTCGCCGTCACCACGCTCGGCGTCGGCGGCCTGGCCAGCTTCTGGGTCCAGCAACGACGACGCCAGATCGGCATGCGCCGCGCACTCGGCGCCACCCGCGGCGACATCCTGCGTTACTTCCAGGTCGAGAATTTCCTGATCGTCAGCGGCGGCGTGGCACTCGGCGCGATCGCCGCGTACGCACTGAATGTCTTCCTGATGCACCGCTTCGAACTGCCTCTGCTACCGGCAACCTACCTGGCCATCGGCGCCATCGCCCTGTGGACCCTCGGTCAGCTCGCCGTCCTCGGCCCCGCACTGCGCGCCGCGGCTGTGCCGCCGATCGTGGCGACGCGGGCGGTGTAAGAAGTCCTCAGCCGTCAAAGACGGCTGCTCGCATGGCGAAGAAATCCTCGATATCCCGGGGTCCGAGCTCACGGCAAGTGGGAAACATAACGTCAGCCTCATGGATGCTTTCCATCAAGGCGATGGCGTTATTCAAGCTACTCCGCAAGTATTCGGTTTCGTCTTCCGTACAGTCGTGCCCTGACGGGTTCATCAGCGCCTCCTTTCGTCTGTGACTTCATGGCCAAGCCCATGATCCACGTCAGTTTATCCTGCTGAGTTCCCCCAGACATCCACGTATCGATACTTTCCTCCGGCAATGATCGTCTCGTTCTTGACGAGGACGGTCAGCTGCTTGAATGCGACGATGTCCGGGGTGAACTTGATGATTGGCTTGCCTGCAGCATCGAACAACGTGAGGATGTACGCAGGTCCCCTGCCAAAGCCTTTGAACAGCCTGGTGTTCGCCACGGTGGAGAAATCGATTCGTCGCGTCGCACGAAGTCCCGTGATCGCAAGGTAGGAAGCGTGCACTTCGACCGAGAATTTCCGATAGCTCATGTAGCAAAGCAGGATGCCGAGCGTGGGCAGGACGCCGGCCAGGATGCAGGCAAGCAGGCCGATGCCCGTGGGATGCGGAATGCTCACGATGTAAAAGGCAGCCGGCAGCAACGGATACAGCGCCATGCCCACAAGCAGGGCCGCCAGGGTTGCCTTGTCGTAGCGAAAGACCTGCACCGGCGATCGATCCGGTTCCTTCAGGTCGCGATCCCAGTCGTATGACGGGTCCGGTGGACCTTCAGGCGGCGAGGTTCGTCGCCTGTACCGATGGTATATTTCCGTCAGGGCAATGAACGCGAGAATCGCCAGGGGTATCGCCACCGCGACACGTTCGCCGCGCAAGTACCCGCCGACCGCCATGGCTGCAAAGCCGAAACTGCTGGCACCGACAACAAATCGTCCGCTCAATCCCTTTCCCCCTGCTCCGACATGGCGTCGTTATAGCCCACGGCCAGATAGAGGGCCAGCGGGGAACAAGACAAACCCTGGACGGCGTTGGTTATCGTCCGCGAACCTGTCCGTGACCGGGTGAGAGCTGTCCGCGGACATTCGCAAGGATTTGAAAAGGCAGTGGCGCTGCGCCTCAGCGGGGCTGGCACGCATGTTGCTCTCCTGCCCTGTGGGTTTCAGGGGACGCCGATGCCTGGCGTGGACGGGATACCCGGATAGTTCGATCACAGCGATCCGGATAAGGAGGTCGCAGGCGATGTTCTTGCATTACTTGAACCTGGCGTTGCGCAGCCTCAAGCGCAATCCGGGGCTTACCGCGCTGATGGTGCTGGCCATCGGCTTCGGAGTCGCCGCGTCGATGACGACGTATTCGGTGTTTCGCGCGGTATCGGGCGATCCGATTCCGTGGAAGTCCTCGAAGCTGTTCGTGCCGCAGGTCGACGTCTGGGGGCCGAAGCGCTGGTACGGCATCGACAACGAGCCGCCGGATGCACTGCCCTACGTCGATGCCGTGGCCTTGCTGCGCGACCACCGCGCGCGCCTGCAGTCGGCGATCTATCCGATCGCGCCCTCGATGGTGCCGGCGGCCGCTGGCAAGCACCCGGAAAACATGAGCGGGCGCGCGGTGACTGGTGAATTCTTCCCGATGGTCGATGCCCCGTTCGTTTACGGTGGCCCCTGGAGCCCCGCCGACGATGCGGGCCGCGCGGCGGTCGTGGTGATCAGCAAGCGGATCAACCAGGAACAGTTCGGTGGCCGGAACAGCGTCGGTCGGTCGATCGACCTGGACGGCAAGGATTATCGCGTCACCGGCGTGATCGACGACTGGAACCCGCAGCCGCGATTTTACGACCTGCACAGCACCTCCGGCTTCTCAGAGACCGCCGTCGAGATCTTCGTACCGTTCGAATCGGCCATCGCCAACGGCATGCTCACGGACGGCAATACCAACTGTAACGGCGCGCCCCCGCAGGGAGCGGGCCTGGCCGGCCTGCAGCAGTCGACCTGTATCTGGATCTCCTATCTGGTCGAACTCGACGGCGCGGCGGATGTAGCCAGCTACCGGCACTATCTGGAAGGCTATGCCGCCGAACAGCAACATACCGGTCGCTTCGACTGGCCGGGGAATGTACGTCTGCGCGATGTGCCCGCCTGGCTGGACTTCGAAGAGGTCGTGCCCGCCGACACGCGCACGTCGTTGCTGGTCGCCCTTGGCCTGTTGATCGTCTGCCTGGTCAATACCACCGGTTTGCTGCTGGCGAAATTCCTGAGGCGCAGCCTGGAGATCAGTGTGCGCCGCGCACTGGGCGCACCACGGCGGGCGATCTATGCGCAGTTTCTGATCGAAGCCGGCATCGTCGGCCTGACCGGTGGCGTGCTCGGCCTGTTGTTGACGGGCGTCGGCGTGGCCGGCGTCGGCTGGGTGCTGCCCAGGGACATCGCGGTGCTGGCGCGGGTGGATCTTCCACTGCTCGGGCTCACCCTGTTGCTGGCCATCGTCGCCACGTTGCTTGCCGGGCTTTATCCCACCTTCCGGGCCGCGCGGGTACAGCCCGCCTGGCAGCTCAAGCTGACCTAGACAGGCGCTCGCCATGACTGTTCATCCCATCCTCGCCGCGCTGCGCAAGCACAAGGCCGGCGCCGCGCTGATCGCCCTGCAGATCGCGCTGACCCTGGCCATCGTCTGCAACGCGATCTTCATCATCGGCCAGCGCATCGAGCGCGTCGGCCGGCCGACCGGTCTTGCCGAGAACGACCTGTTCCTGGTCACCCAGCAGTGGGTCGGCAGCTTCGACATGAGCAGCCCGACCGACATCGCCAGGCTCGATGCCATGCAACAGGAGGACCTGGCCGCGCTACGCGCCATGCCCGATATCGCATCGGTGTCGTCGATCAGCACCATGCCCCTGCTTAACGAGACCACGGACGCCACCGTCAGCCTCAAGCCCGATCAGCTAGAAACCGCGGCCTCGGCGCGCACCGTGCTTTATTCGGGCGACAGCGCGATGCTCACCACCCTGAGCCTGAAACTGGTCGCCGGTCGCGACTTCAACGCGGACGATATCCGTCACGGGGCAGCGCGCGATCCGCATGCGCCCGAGATCGTGATCGTCACCAGGGCACTTGCCGACAGCTTGTTCGGCCCGGGCAACGCCATGGGCAAAACCATCTATTTCAACGGCAACGGCAAGCCGGCCACGATTGTCGGTATGGTCGAACAGTTGCAGGTGTCCACCACCCATGGCTGGGCGAACAACTTCATCGGGAACTCCACCCTCGTGCCAATCCGGCTGGACGGAAACATGTCGCGCTATGCGGTTCGCGCGAAACCCGGTCGGTTGGAAGAAGCGATAAAAGCCGTCCCGTCGACACTCTTCAAGGTCAATCCCCTGCGCGTGCTCAAGGACCGGAACGTGCGTTCCTTCGCCGACATCCGCGCCGAGGCCTATCGTTCCGACCTGGGCATGGCGATGCTGATGGCTGCGATCAGCCTGATCCTGCTCGGCGTCACCGCCGCGGGCATTGTCGGCCTGAGCAGTTTCTGGGTCGCCCAGCGCCATCGGCAGATCGGCATGCGCCGCGCGCTCGGCGCGCGACGGCGGGACATCCTGCGGTATTTCCAGATCGAGAACCTGCTGATCGCCAGTGGCGGCGCGGCGATCGGCGCGGTACTCGCCGTCGCGCTCAACCTGTGGCTGATCCGACACGTTGCGATGGCGCGGTTGCCGGCGAGCTATGTACTCGCCGGCGTGATCATCGTCCTGTTGCTGGGACAGTGCGCGGTGTTCCTCCCCGCCCGCCGGGCGTCCAACGTGCCGCCCGTACTCGCCATGCGGGCGGCCTAGTTCGATAGGTTATTCCGCAGAATCCGGCTGATGGGCGTCTGGATAAAGCGTTCGGCCTCCAGCGCCGCTGCGCGTCGTTTGGCGACATGCGCTTCGACATCGGCATGCGCTATAGCCGGGCGAGGATCAGCGAGGGCTTCCCGTGCCTTTGCGCGAAACCACGCATCGTGAACAGAGGGGTCCTTCAAGCGGCCTTCGTCATGTTCGACCTCCGACATTCGCTATTTCTCCTCGAACAGATGCTTCAGTCGCGCCGGCTGCGAGCGGAGATATTGTTTGGGCGCACGTACCGTGCCGCCCAGTTCCGCCGCCGCGTGCCATGGCCAGCGCGGGTCGTAGAGGATCGTGCGGGCCAGCGCGATCATGTCGGCATCGCCGGTCGCGACGATCGCTTCGGCCTGTTCGTAGCTGGTGATGAGTCCCACCGCGATCACCGGCATGCCGACCACCGACTTCACCGCGCGGGCGAATGGCACCTGATAGCTCGGGCCCGCCGGGATCTTCTGCGCGGGATGCAGGCCGCCGCTCGATACGTGCATCGCGTCGCAACCGCGGGCTTCGAGCGCCCTGGCAAAGGCCTTGGTCTGCTCGATATCCCAACCGCCCTCGACCCAGTCCGTGGCCGATACGCGCATCGTCACCGCCTTGTCGGCGGGGAAGGCGGCGCGCACCGCGTCGTACACCTCCAACGGGAAGCGCATCCTGTTCTCCAGCGAGCCGCCGTATTCGTCGGTGCGCTGATTGGAAAGCGGTGACAGGAACTGGTGCAGCAGATAGCCGTGGGCACAGTGCAGCTGGACCGCATCGAGGCCGAGTCGCGCGGCGCGAACGGCGGCGGCGGCGAAGGCGTCGCGTATCCGCTGCAGCCCTTCGCGATCGAGCGCCACGGGCGCGCGATCGCTTTCGTTGAACGGAATCGCGGACGGTGCTTCCGTCTGCCATCCATGGGCGTCATCGACAGGGAGCTGCCGACCGCCGGCCCAGGGCACCTCGGTCGAGGCCTTGCGGCCGGCGTGGTTCAGCTGGATCGCGATGGGGATGTCCGACCAGCGGCGGACGCTTTCCAGCACCTTGCGCATGGCCGCTTCGGTTTCGTCGTTCCACAGCCCGACATCGGCCCAGGTGATGCGACCCTCCGGAGACACGGCGGTGGCCTCGATCGTCAGCAAGGCGGCACCCGAGATGGCCAGATGACCCAGGTGCATCTGGTGCCAGTCGGTCATTTGCCCATTAGCGGCCGAATACTGGCACATGGGCGCGATGACGATGCGGTTGGAAAGCTCCAGATTGCGGACGCGGATTGGCTCGAACAGGGCCGGGTGGGACATGCTGATCTCCTGAGTTTCAACTTCGATGCGCGCTATTAGGCGCGCACTTCCGTAAGAACGACGTTGCGAGCCCACATCACCACGGCGCGTCGAACGTCATGCATAAAAAAACCCGCCTGGTTGCGCTAGCCCTTGGGCAAGAAGCGTGGCGGGTGTGTTGGCGCAAAGCTTAGTCGTCAACGAACGCTCACGCGTTAAGGAACGCTAAACAACGGCATGGATCCCGACTTCGCAGGAATTTGACACAGCAGGTCGGCGCGCTTGCGGGGCATTCTTACGCTAAGGCTGCTTCGACAAAATAGCCGCAAGCGCAGCTTCGATATCGTGGATCGGCGCCTTGGTCATCTCTTTGTGGATCTCGAGAAGCACGCGTTCGCGCACTTCCCTGTGCAGGCAATCGCGGATTTCGCCAAGCGTGCCTGAGTCCGCCATCAGCACCAGGTACTCGTAGTTCTTGGCGTGCGCGCGCTGGTAGAGCGCATGCGCGACTTGTTTGGCGAAGGCAGCTTCGCGGAACTCCCGCGGATCGGACTCAGGTGGTCGGATGCCGGACGCGCCTTCGAATTTAAGATCCGGTATGAGGTCAGCCTCTTCCTGCAGCGTCGGTTCCATCGCTTTGCCGCCGCTGCGGAACAGGCGGGCACGGGCACCATCGGCCACGACAACGAGCGAGTCTTTCGGGATCTTCAGCATGATGCCTTCTCCCACAGGGGTGAGCGCATCGCCCCCCGCAAGCGAGGACGAATTCAAAGTCATTCCCCGTTACGTGTTCTATCACGAATGCCCCGGCGAAGAGCGCCGCGGCATCAGGTCAAGCGCATCGCTCAGCGCGCGATCGAGCCGCACTCATCATTTTCCTGGGAAAACGCTGAGCTATATTGATCCTGGTTCATGGCGATACTCCTGGAGACAAGGAAGCGTCGGCCCTCGGTCGGCGACAGCATTTCGCAGTAGACGGCCGCCAACGACGAAATGCACCGATGGACGGCGCCAAGCCACCGCCCTTGCCAGCAATAGGGGAAATTCTTTGTGTTTACCGCTTGGATAGATAAAAGCTATCGTTCGGAGTCCTCTGGTATGATAAGGTATTACCGATGACTACCAAGGAGCATGCGCATGGCAACCGGCAGCCCTAAAAGCCTCAAGCTCGATCCAGCCACGGCTGAGCGCCTTGACCGACTTGCTGGGGTACGCGAGCGCTCGCCGCACTATTTGATGGTGCAAGCTGTTCGGCAATACGTGGAGCGCGAGGAGATTTTCGAGCGAGCTAAGCAGGATGCGCTCGATGCATGGCGTGAGTACGAAGCCACGGGCATGCATGTAACCGCTGCGGAGGCGGATGCATGGCTGGCCAAGCTGGAGGCGGGCGAGATTGAGGATATGCCTGGATGCCGGAGCTGAATTGGGCGCCGCAGGCGCTGCGCGATATTCAACGACTCCATGCGTTCCTCGCATCCAAAAATCCACTTGCCGCCTCTCGCGCCGTCCGCGAAATGCGCCAAGGCGTAACGCTACTTGGCCAACATCCTGAGGCAGGCCGACCGGTCGAAGGGCTTGCCATTGAATTTCGGCAATGGCCCATGGATTTCGGCAACAGCGGATACGTGGCCGTTTATCGTTACGACGGCCAGAAAGTCCTCGTTATAAGCGTGCGGCACGCCCGGGAATTCAATCCCTAGTTGCTTCGATATGCCACGGCCCCATGGATTTTCCATGCGTTATCGCGCTGGCAATCAGCGCATCGGGCGGAGCCGATCCGCTCGATCATGCGGTTCGTCACCGCGATCTGTGCGAAATCCTGCGCTTGCCCGCCAGCGAACGACTGGTCTCTGCGCGCGGCGATGGGCCGACGACGACTTCAGACTCGCCTGACGATAGCCATACCCTATTGTCTACATCTTACCAATCAATTAGATCAATCACCCGGAAACCGGTATCTTTGCCACTTCCCAAGCCCCATGAGAAGCCAGCATGTCGTTGATCAATACCCAAGTTAAGCCTTTCAAAGCAAACGCCTACAAGAACGGCCAGTTTGTCGACGTCACCGATGCCAACCTGAAGGGCAAGTGGTCGGTCGTCGTGTTTTACCCGGCTGATTTTACCTTCGTCTGCCCGACCGAGCTCGAAGACCTCGCCGACCATTACGCCGAATTCCAGAAGCTCGGCGTCGAAGTCTATGGCGTGTCTACCGATACCCATTTCGCACACAAGGCCTGGCACGACACCTCCGATGCCATCTCCAAGGTGCAGTACACGCTGATCGGCGATCCGACCGGCGCCATCACCCGCAACTTCGACGTGATGATCGAGGAAGAGGGCCTGGCGCTGCGCGGCACCTTCGTGATCAACCCGGAAGGCCAGATCAAGCTCTGCGAAATCCACGACAACGGCATCGGCCGCGACGCGTCGGAACTGCTGCGCAAGGTCAAGGCTGCCCAGTACGTCGCTTCGCACCCGGGTGAAGTGTGCCCGGCGAAGTGGAAGGAAGGCGAGAAGACCCTGAAGCCGTCGCTCGACCTGGTCGGCAAGATCTAAGTCGCCCACGCCTGATGTTTGCGGCTCGCCCTCACGAGCCGGGCGGACCCGGATGCTTCCGGGTCCGCTTTTCGAAAGACCCCGATGTATCGCCGCGCCCCGACTATTCCCGGCAACCGCGGCGAGCATCCCGAACAACTGTTGGAGCCATCATGTTAGACGCCGATCTGAAGACCCAGCTACACGCCTATCTTGAGAAGATCGCGCAGCCCATCGAGCTGGTGGCTTCCCTCGACGACAGCCCGAAATCGCAGGAGCTGCACGATTTGCTGCGGGACATCGAAGCGATGTCCCCGCTCATCGCGCTGTCCTACGCCGATGACGTGCGCAAGCCGTCGTTCGCCATCAACCGTACCGGCACCGATGTCGGCGTGCGCTTCGCCGGTATCCCGATGGGTCATGAATTCACCTCGCTCGTGCTCGCACTGCTGCAGGTCGGCGGTTATCCGCCGAAGGTGGGCCCGGAGATCATCGAGCAGGTGCGCAACCTCGAAGGCGAATACCGCTTCGAGACGTTCATGTCGCTCTCGTGCCATAGCTGCCCGGATACGGTGCAGGCACTGAACCTGATGAGCGTGCTCAACCCGAACATCAAGCATGTCGTCATCGACGGCGCGCTGTTCCAGGACGAGGTCACCGAGCGCCAGGTGATGGCCGTGCCTTCGGTTTTCCTCAATGGCGAACTGTTCGACCAGGGTCGCATGACCATCGAGCAGATCACCGCGCGCCTTGATTCGGGTGCCGCGCAGCGCGAAGCGGAGAAGATCCGCAACAAGGCCGCGTTCGACGTGCTGGTCATTGGCGGTGGTCCTGCCGGCGCCGCGGCGGCGGTTTATGCCGCGCGCAAAGGCATCCGTACGGGCCTGGCGGCCGAGCGTTTTGGCGGCCAGGTGCTGGACACCATGTCGATCGAGAACTTCATCTCGGTGTCCTATACCGAAGGCCCGAAGCTGGCGACGGCGCTGGAACAGCATGTCCATGAGTACGACGTCGACGTCATGAACCTCCAGCGCGCCGAGCAGCTGATCCCGGCGACGCGCCCGGATGGGCTGATCGAAGTGAAGCTGGGCAATGGCGCATCGCTGAAGGCGAAAACCGTCGTCCTCTCCACCGGTGCCCGCTGGCGCAATATGAACGTGCCGGGCGAACAGGAGTACCGCAACAAGGGCGTGACCTATTGCCCGCATTGCGATGGCCCCCTGTTCAAGGGCAAGCGCGTCGCGGTGATCGGCGGCGGCAACTCCGGCGTCGAGGCGGCGATCGATCTGGCCGGCATCGTGGCCCATGTCACCCTGCTCGAGTTCGACAGCAAGCTGCGCGCCGACGACGTACTGCAGCGCAAGCTGCGCAGCCTGCACAACGTCAAGGTCATCCTCAACGCGCAGACGACCGAAGTCGTGGGCGACGACAAGGTGACGGGTCTGGCTTATGTCGATCGCGCGGACAGCAGCACGCACCGTGTCGAGCTGGAAGGTGTTTTCGTCCAGATCGGCCTGCTGCCGAACACCGACTGGCTCAAAGGCACGGTCAAGCTGTCGCCACGCGGCGAAATCGAAGTGGACGATCGCGGCCAGACCTCCATCCCCGGCGTGTTCGCCGCGGGCGACGTCACCACGACACCGTTCAAGCAGATCGTCATCGCGATGGGCGACGGCGCGAAAGCATCGCTCAGCGCCTTCGATCACCTGATCCGCCTGCCGGTCGAGGTGGAAGAAGAGATCGCTGCGTAAGCGGCAGCCTCGCCGGCATGCCCATGAAAGAGCCCGTTTCGACGGGCTTTTTCATGCCTGGCGAACGGCTAAACCTGGCGGGCTTGGATTGACGAAAGCGGTGGCGATGTAGAGCCACAAATATGCCCCTATGAGGCTTATATGCCAGAAGGAGCCACATTTATGGCTTTTGCACTATATAGCTACAAAGGCTAGAATTGTGGCTCTAGATGGGCGTTTGCCCGTCAGGAGCCGTATTTATGGCCTTTATGTTGAATCGAACGACGGAAGAGTGGGAGCAGGAGATCGGCTTCCAAACCCGTACGCTTAGGATTCGCAAACGAATCGAACAGAAGGACTTGGCCAAACTGGCCAATGTCAGCGTTGGGGCGATCAAGAATCTTGAAGGGGGCAAGGGTTCTTCGCTGAAGACCTTTGTTCGTGTGCTTCGGGCGTTGGACCAGACGGACTTTCTTGAGTCCCTGCAGCCCCAAGTTACTGTCAGCCCGCTCGACGTGGTCAGGACCGGTAAAACCACCATGCCCTCCCGCGTCGTCAAACCAAGGAAGAAGTGACCATGGCCAGTGCTGCGTATCAACCCGTAGAAGCCGTCCGCGTATATGCCTGGGGCGCGCCGAACTAGGCGCCGTCGTTCGCGAACCCGCACGTCGGGCCTACGTTTTCCAGTACACGGATAAGTGATCAAGGGAAATTGCAAGAGAGCATGGGCTTCAAAGCCGAGGATTCGAGCAGGGGCTACGCACCCTGTGCCGCAGATCCTCGCTTTCGTTCAGCTCAGAAAAGCTCGCCCTGCGGCGAAGCAATCCGCGGCGGCACGAACTTGCCGCATTCCAGCTGCAGCTCGCGTGCCCGCGCGAAGCCATGCTTTCTTGATGCGACTTCGAAGCGCTTGCGCAGCAGTTCGGCGAAGACGCCCTGGCCGCGCATGCGGGTGGCGAAGTTGGCGTCGTAGTCCTTGCCGCCGTTCATTTGCTGGACGAGGCTCATGACGTGGGCGGCGCGGTCGGGCATGTGGACGTCCAGCCATTCGCGGAACAGGGTTTTCAGTTCGTACGGCAGGCGTATCACGGTGTAGCCCGCGGTGCGGGCGCCGGCTTCGGCGGCGAGTTCGAGGATGCGTTCCATGTCTTGCTCGTTGAGCGCGGGGATGATCGGTGCGACCAGCACGCCGACGGGAACGCCGGCTTGCGAGAGGTTGGCCAGTGCCTGCAGGCGGCGGTGGGGTGCGCTGGCGCGGGGTTCGAGTTTCGATGCCAGGCGGTTGTCCAGGGAGTTGATCGAGACCAGGACCTGGACGAGGTTGTCCTTCGCCATGGGCACCAGCAGGTCGAGGTCGCGTTCGACCAGGGCGTTCTTGGTGACGATGGTGAGTGGATGTTTGCACTCGGCCAGCAGTTCGAGGGCGGCGCGGGTGAGGCGCCAGCGTTTCTCGATCGGCTGATAGGGGTCGGTGTTGCTGCCGATATTGATCGGTTTGCAGCGGTAGGACGGCTTGGCCAGTTCGCCGCGCAGGGTTTCGGCGAGGTTGGTCTTGGCGTAGATCTTGGTTTCGAAGTCGAGGCCGGGCGAGAGGTTCAGGTACGAGTGCGAGGGGCGGGCGAAGCAATAGATGCAGCCGTGTTCGCAACCGCGGTACGGGTTCATCGCCTGCTCGAAGTGAATGTCGGGCGAGTCGTTGCGGGTGATGACGCTGCGGGCGCGTTCCTCGCGGACTTCGGTGGCCGGGCGCGGAACCTCTTCGACCTCGTGCAGCCAGCCATCGTCCTCGGCCTGGTGGCGCGTGTGTTCGAAGCGCCCCTCCGGGTTGGAGGCGGCGCCGCGTCCCTTGTGGACGCGCGTAGTGGGAAGTGGCTCGGACATGGACGATATCGTAAGACCCGGCTGTCTCAGCGCGAGCGACACGTCCGGTCATGGCCGCCCTTCGGATACGACGACGCCGAGCTCCTTAATGCCCGGCGGAGGCTGCGCCGCTGCTGGCCGAGAAGGGCGGTTTAGTCAGCCATATAACGAAGACCAGGGAAAGGAAGATCCAGCCAAGGCCGAAAAATAGTTCGTTGAACGAGATTTGAAGTGCTTGCTGCGTGATCATCCCATTGACGATGCTGGCGCCGGCCTCTGCATTGCCATGACCAAGTTGGGAGACGGCGGTCCGTGCAATCGGGTTGTACGGCGTAATGCCCTCGGTCAATTGCGCATGATGAAGCACTGCGCGGCGACCCCATATGAATGTCGTCAGCGACGCCGCAAGACTGCCGCCCAGGGTGCGCGCGAATGTCGCCAGCCCTCCACCCGAAGCGATTTCGTTCGGTTTGAGGTCAGAAAGGAGGATGACGGTTACTGGCATGAAGAACAGCGCAACGCCAAGACCCATGAGCAGTTGCATCGTCGCGACGTGATTGAAATCGATGTCCAGGTTAAAGCCCGATCGTAGAAAGCATGTGATGCCCATGACGACGAATGCCAAAGACGCCACCATGCGAAGGTCGAAGCGCATCGCGTACCGACCCACGAGGAGCGTCAGCAACACGGGCATGATCCCGAGCGGCGATGCTGCAAAGCCGGCCCACGTCGCGGTGTAGCCAAGGCTGCTCTGCAGCCATTGCGGTAACAGCAAGTTGATTGAAAAGTACGCGGCGAAGGACAGGACCAACGCCAGCGTCCCACACCGGAAGTTGCGATGGCGAAACAACTTCAGGTTCACGATGGGATCTTTGTCGGTGAGCTCCCAGATCAGGAACACCGCGATACTGATCGCCGAAATGATGCTGGTGACGATAATAAAGGTCGAATCGAACCAGTCCTCATCGTTGCCCTTATCGAGCACCACCTGCAGGGCCCCTACGCCGATGATCAGGGTGATCAGGCCGACGTAGTCGATTTTTGGCCGCTCGGTTTTCTCGATCCGGCCTTTCATCTGGTTGGAGACCACCATGCTGGCGAAGATGCCGATGGGGATGTTGATGAAGAAGATCCAGGGCCAGGAATAGTTGTCGGTGATCCACCCGCCGAGGATGGGACCGGCGATCGGTGCCACTACCGCGACCATCGCCATGAGCGAAAGCGCCATGCTGCGTTTTTCCGCTGGGTAGACGCCGATCAGCAAGCTTTGGGTGATCGGGAACATCGGGCCGGCGACACCGCCCTGCAGCGCGCGGAAGACGATCAACATGCCCATGCTCTGCGAGATGCCGCACAGGAGTGACGTCAACACGAAGAGCAATGTGCACCAGATGAACAGCGGTACTTCGCCGAAGCGGCGGCTGAGGAAGCCGGTCAAGGGAAGCGAAATCGCCTGGCATACCGCGAATGACGTAATGACCCACGTACTCTGGTCGCTGCTGACGCCGAGGTTGCCGGCGATGGCCGGCAACGACACGTTGGCGATCGTCGAGTCGAGGGCCTGCATGAAGATCGCAAGGGACAGGCCGATCGTGCTGAGTGCCTGACTGGGAGGCTGGTAGTGAGTGCTCATGGCAACCCGGTGGATCGATGGGTGGGAAGGTCCATGGCATGGCATTGTTGTTGCTACATCAATGCTTGTCAAGGCAAGGATGGCGTTGTTAACGATGTCGCCGAATGAGGAACGACATCGGTAGTCCAGGCACCTCGCGTGGTATGGACTGGTCGCGGCGCCCTCCGCGCCTCCCATGCCCGTTGCCTGTCGATCCGCTAAAGTAATCAGGATCAATGCATTCCTGGTTTCGATATGCCCGTAAAGACCGATTCTCTCTACGCGCTGACATGCGCCCTGCAACCGACCAAGCAGGCCTGGCAACAGGCAGCTGGACGCGTTCTGGCCGAGTCCGGGCTGTCGCTGTCATTGGCGGCCCCGATCCTGGTGGTGTCGCGGCTGGGAGATGGCGCACTTCAGCATGTCATCGCCGAACGGATCGGCGTGCATCCGGCAGCGCTCGTACGGACCCTGGACCAGGCCGAGGAGGCCGGGTTGCTCGAGCGGCGCACGGTGCCGGGTAATCGGCGGCTCAGGGCGATCCATCTGTCGCCGGAGGGGCGGCGGCTCGCGGTGAAAATGGAGCATGCACTGATGACATTGCGGGCGACGCTGTTGAAGGATGTTTCCAAGGCGGAGATCGATACGGCCACGCGTGTTCTTCAGGTCCTGGACGAGCGCTCTCGCCGTTATGCGGAAGAGGAACGGTCGTCGACGCTGTAGGCACCTGACGTCCCTGTCGCGACAGCGCTCCAGCTGCTCCTCGTAAGACCCTGAGGTCCCGGTGCGGGCGGCACGCCTGAGGGGGCCTCGCGTCGCTGCGAGCGTTCACTGGTGAAAATTCAATCGTGGAAAGTCATTTTTCACGATGCAATGCGAAAAAACAGAAAGCACTCCGAAGCCATTCGGTTAACTATTAGTAGTATAAATACAGGAGCTGGCGGTGGTCGGGTGTGACCGATCACCGCGGCAGGTGCACCTCGCCACGCGGTCAGTCACACCGTAGGCTACTCACCCAAAGGAGAACAACGAATGGCGAAACCCATAGTCATGCGCAGTCTGCACAACCAGGTGATCCAGGAACTGGGGCGACAGATCGTCAGCGGCGAGCTCGAGGCGGGCAAGGGCCTGCCGCGCGAGGAGTTGCTGGCCGAACGCATGAATGTCAGTCGCACGGCGCTGCGCGAAGCGATGAAGGTGCTCTCGGCCAAGGGGTTGATCGAATCCCGGCAGAAAACCGGTACCCGGGTGCGCGAGGCCAGCCACTGGAACCAGCTCGACGCCGATGTGCTGGCGTGGCGCTGTGCCTCGATGCCAACGGAAAGCTTTGTCGAGAAGCTGGTGGAAATGCGCGAGATCATCGAGCCGGCCGCCGCCGCCGCCGCTGCACGCCGCGCTACGCCGGAGCAGCTGGCCGCGATCAAGACCGCCTATGACGCCATGGCAGCCGCCGAGGATCTCGATGCCTGGGCCGTGGCCGACCTGTCTTTCCACGAGGCCATGCTACGGGCGACCAACAACGAGTTGCTTACCTCGCTGTTTTCGGTGATCGAGACCGCGCTGGGCACGTACTTCGTGATGTCGGCGCGCAATGCGAGCAATTTCAACGTCGCCCTGCCTCAGCACCTCAAGGTGTACGAGGCAATCCGCCGCCACCAGCCGGAGGTGGCGCGTCAGGGCATGCTGAAGATGGTGGCCGATTCGCGCAGCAATATCCGTCGGCAGGCATCGGCCGGGCGCTAAGCCGCCCGGCCGGGTTCCTCGTTACGAGCCGACGCGGTCGAGTACCACGGCGGCGGCATCCAGGTCGCCACGCAGGTCGATATCGATGCCGTGGTTCATCCAGTACGCACCACTGGCCACGGTCGGCGTGTCGGCCGCGAGCTTGCCGTGGATGGTGCGCAAGCGATATCGCGCCGCGCTGTCCAGTGCCTGCGGATGTAGCGTGGGGTAAGCCTGCGCCTCCTGGCCCTGACGGAGAAAGGCGAAGAGCACGGCCTGGCTGGCGTCGGCCGCAACCGACTCGGTTGCCGAGTACGGCGCGCGATCCTGCGGTGACAGTAGCCTGTACAAGCGGCCCAGCTGCACGGTGGCGCGAATGCTCTTGTAGGCGGCGATGTAATCGCGT
This sequence comes from uncultured Gammaproteobacteria bacterium, assembly GCA_963847335.1. Classification (GTDB taxonomy): domain Bacteria; phylum Pseudomonadota; class Gammaproteobacteria; order Xanthomonadales; family Rhodanobacteraceae; genus Luteibacter. The sequence goes on along the minus strand of CAWJZF010000005.1, from coordinate 408,912 downwards.
GCGGTGGCGTCCTCCGCAGGGGTCCATTCCGAGATCTTCGCGCCGATGCCCAGTCCACCCTGCATGGAAGACAGGAAGCGGAAATCCAGCGAGCTGCTGCGCTTGTTGACCCAGTTCGGCGAGCCGGTCACCCAGGCCATCATCACGGCAGGGGCGTAGGCGTAGGAGAAGCCGTCCTGGATCGAAAGGCGATCGGACGGGTCGGTATTGTCCGAAGGCCAGACCTCGTCGGTCAGCCCCATCACACCGAGGTCGACACGGGCACCGCCGCCCGAACAGGACTCGATCTCGATGCCCGGATGACGTTCGCGCAGCCGGCGCATGATGTCGTAGAGGTTCTGCACGTAGGTGACGTAGACCTTCTGCTGCTCTTCCGGCGCCACCTGTGGCCAGCCCGGCTCGGACCAGTTGCGGTTGTAGTCCCACTTCAGGAACTGGATATCGTTTTCGCTGAGGAGCTTGTCCAGCGCCTTGAACACGTAGTCGCGGACGTCCTCGCGGGCGAGGTTCAGCACCAGCTGGTGGCGGCCGAGGCTGCGCTGGCGGCCTTCGAAGTTGAGTACCCAGTCCGGATGCTGGCGATACAGGTCGCTGTCCGGGTTGACCATTTCCGGCTCGACCCACAGGCCGAAGCTCATTTTCAGGCCATGCACCTTGTCGATCAGTGGCTTCAGGCCGTTGGGGAATTTCTCGCGGTTGACGACCCAGTCGCCAAGCCCCGCCTTGTCGCTGTTGCGCGCGCCGAACCAGCCATCGTCGACGACGAAGCGTTCCACGCCGAGCGACGCTGCCTTTTCAGCCAGGCGCTCCTGGTCGGGCTCGTTGACCTTGAACTCGGTGGCTTCCCACGAGTTGTAGAGCACCGGGCGCAGCTTCGGCTTCGGTCCGCCGGGCAGGATGCGGGTGATTTCGAACTGGTGCATCAGACGCGAGGCCTCGCCGATGCCCTCATCGGTATAGCCGGCGTAGAACACCGGGGTATCCAGGCTCTGGCCCGGCTGCAGCGGATAGCTGAAATCGAAGGGATTGAAGCCGCCGGTGACGCGCACCTGGTTCAGCACGTCCTGGTCGATGTGGATATTCCACGAACCGCTCCAGCCCAGTGCGCCGAACCAGACGTGGCCGTGCGATTCGTTCCAGTTGCCGCCACGTTCGATGGCGAACCAGGGATTGTTCTCGTCGCCGGTGGAGCCGCGACGGCTTTCCAGGTCGGTGGCGCCTGGCGTCAGCGGCCGCGTGCGCACATGCCATTCGGCAGCCCAGGTACCGGTGAGGTAGCGCAGCGAGTAGTCCGTGGCCGCCGGCAGGTTCCAGCTGGCCGCGGCGACGCGGTCGAGGGTGACTACCTGCGTCGCATGGTTTTCGATGCGTGCGGAGCGGCCGATGATGCCTGTGGCCGGATCGACCGTGTAGCGCAGGGTCGCGGTGACCTTGGCGACCTTGTCGCTGAGGACGACCTGCAAGCCGCTATCGTCGATGGTGTAGCTCTCGTAGCGCAGGATCAGGTCGCGGTTGCCGTCGGCGAAGTGTGCCTTGAGATCGGGCATGACGGTGATCGGGCCACCCCAACCGGCGTACTCCTGCGGCGTGTTTGCGCCGATGGCGTCGAACGACGAAATCGACCGTGGCGGGGCGGCCGGACCGAGCGGATCCTCCGGGGCCAGGCGCGCGCCCCAGTAGAGCGTCTGCAGGATACCGTCGCCATTCACCCCGAAGGCATAGGTAATCTTGCCGGCGTCGATACGGAAGATCTTATGGGCCGCGTCGTAATGGATCGGGGCGGTGGTGGGTGCCGCCGGCTTCGCGGCAAGGCCGGGGCTGCCCAGCAATGCGCCCAACGCAAGAATGGCCGCGGCCATGGAGGTCTTCGTTTGCTTCACGTGTTTCCCCGAGCGCTTGATCGAATCCTCAGATCATATAATATTATTTTTTAGCAAGTCTCACGCTGCAATGCAACACGCATCCGAAGGAGTATCGAGTCGATGCAGGTGCAAACCGAAGCCGTTGAACCCGCGGTGGCGAACCCACTTTACCTGTGGTTGATCTGTCTGGTCGCGGCCCTGGGCGGGCTGTTGTTCGGCTACGACTGGGTGGTGATCGGCGGCGCCAAGCTCTTCTACGAAGCGTACTTCGCCGTGCACGATCCGGTCATGTCCGGCTGGCTGATGAGTTCGGCCCTGGTGGGGTGTATCGGTGGCGCGGTGGTGGCGGGCATGCTCGCGGACCGCTTCGGCCGCCGTCCGGCGCTGGTCCTCGCGGCCATCCTCTTCGTGGCCTGTGCGATCGGCACGGCCATGGCGAACGATGTCACCGTCTTCGCGATCTTCCGTATCGTCGGCGGCGTCGGCATCGGCCTGGCCTCGGGGCTTTCCCCGTTGTACATCGCCGAGGTCAGCCCCGCGAAGAACCGTGGCCTGTTCGTCGCGATCAACCAGCTGACCATCGTGATCGGCGTCCTGCTCGCCCAGCTGGTGAACATGTGGATTGCCCGTCCGGTGCCGCCCGGGATGGACGCCGTGGCGCTGTTGCAGAGCTGGAACGTGCAGAGTGGCTGGCGCTGGATGTTCTTCGGCGAGGGCGTACCGGCCATCCTGTTCCTGCTGCTGGTGCTGATCATTCCCGAATCCCCACGCTGGCTGAGCAAGGCGGGGCGCGACAGCGAGGCGCGGCGCGTACTCGAGCGGATTGGCGGGATCGACTATGCGAGCGAGGTCCTCAGCGCCATGCGCGACAACCGCACGGAGCATGAGGCGACGCCGATGCGCGCGCTGCTGGCGAAGAGGGTGCGCCCGGTGCTGGTGATCGGCATCGTGCTGGCGGTGTTCCAGCAGTGGTGCGGGATCAATGTGATCTTCAACTACGCCCAGGACATCTTTGCCTCCGCCGGCTTCGACATCAACGACACGCTGAAGTCGATCGTCGCCACCGGCTCGGTGAACCTGGTCTTTACCCTGCTGGCGCTGCGCCTCGTCGACAGCTGGGGACGGCGCAAGCTGATGCTGCTCGGCGCCGGGGCGCTGACCGTGATCTATGCGCTGATCGGCGCCGCTTACGCCATGCATATCCTTGGGCTGCCCGTGCTGGTCCTGGTTCTGGCCGCCATCGCGGTGTACGCGACGACACTGGCACCGGTGACCTGGGTGCTGCTGTCGGAGATCTTCCCGGAGCACATCCGCGCGCAGGCGGTGGCCTTGGGTGTGTTCGCGTTGTGGATCGCGTGTTTCGTGCTCACGTACACCTTCCCGTGGCTCAATGCGCATCTGGGGCCGGCGGGGAGTTTCTGGTTCTACGGGGCGATCTGCGCGGCGGGCTTCGTGTTTATCTGGCGGCGTGTGCCTGAGACATCCGGAGTGTCGCTGGAGGAGATCGAGCGGCGGCTGGGGTCTTAGGAGAGCCGCAAACTTGAAGGCTCGGCAGCGTATGCAGCCTTTGATCGTCACCCCGGCGCAGCAGGCCGGGGTCCAGTGGCCTCGGTCTCCCACCGGAGGCGCGGAGCTAGCACAAGGCTTTATTTCCTGAGCGAAATCGCTCAATGAAGGTGGCAGCCACTGGGTCCCTGCCTACGCAGGGACGACGGTGAGGGTTTGGAGGTCCCTCCACACGGCATCGGCTTCCTCCGATATTTCCCCGGACAGCGATGAGCCTGCGCTGGGACGACTCTGGATTGGTCAGGCGTGATAAAGCTGGCTGCGGCCGCCGTCGATGAGGATGTCGGTGGCGTTGATGAAGCGGGCTTCATCGCTGGCCAGGAACAGGGCAGTGTAGGCGACCTCGGAGGGTTCGCCGATGCGCTTGTTCGGCAGCAGGTCGGCCTGGCGTTGACGCTCCGCTTCCGGGTCGGGACAGGACGCCAGCCAGCGCTCGGCGGCGGGGGTCATGATCAGCCCGGGCGAGATCGAGTTCACGCGGATACCGCGGTCGGCGTATTCGATACCCAGCGAGCGGGTCAGGCCGATCAGGCCGTGCTTGGCGACCGGATAAGGGAAGCTGCCGGGGATGATCTTGTGCCCGTGCACCGAAGCGATGTTGACGACATGGCCATAGCCGTTGGCCAGCATCGACGGCAGGGCCGCGCTGATGCAATGCCAGGCGCCGCGCAGATTCACGTCGAAGCAGAGGTCCCAGTCGGCGGCCTCGAGGGTCAGTGGATCGCGGAAAACGTTCACCCCCGCGCAATTGATCAGGATATCGATGCGACCGAGCGTGTCGATCGCTTCGGCGAAGCAGGTATTGATCCGCGCCGCGTCGGTGACATCCGCATGCAGGGGCAGGCAGCGGCGCCCGGTATCGGCATGGAGCTTCTGGCTGAGCCGGACCACCGCTTCGGCGTCCCTGTCGAGCAGGGCGAGGTCGGCGCCTTCGCGCGCGAACAGCTCGGCGATCGCGCCGCCGATGCCGCTACCCGCGCCGGTGATCAGCGCTTTCTTGCCTTCGAGTCGTCGGTTCATGCCGGGTTGTCCTGATCGGGCCTGGAGCTGAAGGCAAGGGTATCGTCGACCACGCGGAAGACGAAGTGGCGGGCGAAACCGGTCTGCGGCGCCAGCATGGTCATGCCGTTGGCAACCGGGCCGCCCGGCAGATGGACGGCGTTGATCGCATGGTCGACGGGTTCGAAACAGAAGAAGTCCTCGTCGGCCGGCGTGTACATCACGAAGGCGTCGACATCGGCTTCCATATGGAGGTGCAGCCCGAGGCACGGCCACGAAATGACCGCCTCGCCGTTCCACCCTCGAAACCCATGGTTCAGGCCGTCCGGCAGCGCCTTGTCGCGGTGGAAATCCCAGGCGGGCGGAAGATCGACGAAGGCCACGGGCAACGGCGAATCGCCTTCGGTCATGCCGACCTCGGACGCTGGCGCGAGCAGGGTCGCCTCGCCGTGGCAAGGGAAAAAAGGGTGCAGGCCGAGACCGAAGGGCATCGTCGTCTTGCCGGTATTGGTGACCCGCAATTCGACATGCAGTGTGTCCTCGCGCAGCAGGTAACGCAGGCTCGCGCGATAGGCCCAGCCATCCGGCGTTGTTTCGTCGAGGACGAGCAGGGCCTCGTGCCCACTGACGGTCTGCGCCTTCCAGTCGCGCTGCCAGCCGCTGCCATGGATGGGGAAAGGTTCGTCGTGCCGGTTCGCCGACAAGGCGACGCGATGGCCGTCGACCGTAAAGCCGCCTTCGGCGATGCGGTTGCTCCACGGCACCAGCGGATAGCAGGCCAGCTGGTTGGTATCCAGCCGGCCATCCGGTGTCGTCTTCGTCAGGTCGCCCGTACGCATCAGGGCAAGCGGCTCGCCGCGCCCCGACCATGTGAAGCGGGCGATACCTGCGCCCGCCCCGGGCAGGATCTCTACCCCGAGGCGCGCGTTGTTGAGGCGTATGACATCCATCGACCTGCGATCTCCGCTCGGGCGCGTGCCGGGACGCGCATCCGGATTACCTTACAACGACGCGCGAATACCCGCGAAGACGGTACGTCCGTCGTCCTCGGCATAGCTCTCGCGGTCGAGGAAGACCTGGTACTGCGAGATGGTTTCGTTGGTGAGATTGGTTTCGTCCAGGAACACCGACACGTGGTCGTTGATCTTGTAGTCGGCACTGAAGTCGAGCTGGCCGTAAGCCTTCACCGTGGTCGGCTGCCCCTGGCCGCCGGCGATCGACGCCAGGTACTTGTCGCGCCAGTTGTACGCCAGGCGCACTTCCCACGGACCCTTCTGGTAGTACACCGTGCCGTTGGCCGAGTCGCCGATGCCCGGCACCGCGAACTTGCCGGCGCTGGCGATCTTGTCGGGGCTGATCGACGCGTCGCTGGTGACATAGGTGTAGTTGGTGGCCACGCCCAGGCCGTCGAACGGCGCCGGTAGCGACTTGAACTGGTAGTTGAAGGTGAACTCCGCACCCTTGATCACGGCGGTGTTCAGGTTGACCGGTTCGGTCAGCTGGAACGGGAAGCCGAGGATCGAGGTTTCGGTGGTGATCAGCGTGCTGAAGTTGCTGACCTTCTTGTAGAAGCCGTCCAGCGCGATGTAGCTGGTATCGCTGAAATACCACTCCAGACCGGTATCCAGGTTCTTCGAGGTGTACGGCATGAGTCCGGCGTTACCCTTGCTTTCGGTCTGGTTTTCCGGCCGGAAGTTGTACGACTCGGCGGCCGACAGATTGTCCAGGTCCGGACGGGTCAGGGTCTTCGAGGCGGCGAGGCGGAAGATCAGGTCGTCACGCAGGTTCAGCTTGAAGTTCATCGAGGGCAGCCAGTTGCTGTAGTTGCCCTTTTCGGAAATCGGCTGCAGCACGCCGTAGGTCGGGATCGCATTGGTCGGATCGTTCGGATTGACCGCGATCCCCAGGATCGGCGACGAGTAGGCCGACGAGATGGTCTTGGTCTTGGTGTAGCGCACGCCGAGCTGCAGGTTCCACGGCATGGTGCCCCAGTCGCCCTGCAGGTTGGCCTGCCCGTAGGCCGACTCGATATGCTCGCGGATCCGGCTATACGTGGTCGGGTCCGGCCGTGCCGTGAAGGAGCCGCCATTGGCGTCGAGGGCCGCCTTGAACGCCGCCGCGTTCGGCAACTGGTTATACGCCGCCGGCGTGGCCAGGTAGGCGAACAGCTTGCCGACATCGTAGGCAACCCACTGCTGCGGGAAGCCCGGCGATGCGCCCTTGACCAGGCTGCCGGGGTTGTAGATATACGCGCCGACGGCATCGGCCGGCACGGTGGCGACATAGCCGCAGTATTCCGCGCAGCCGAAGCTGTTCGGCGTGTTGTAGGTCACCTGGGTCTTCGCGTCGGTGGAGTCTTCCAGGCCGAAGTCGAGCTGCGAGAGCGTGCCGTCCAGGAAGGTCTTGGACAGGTGCAACCGGTTCTGGAAGATGTCGTCGCTGACGTTCGGGCTTTGCGTGCCCTCGTTGGTCACGTGCGCGTGCAGGTCCGAGGTGTCGGTCGTCGGCAGGAACCCGCTCCAGCTCGGCAGGTTGTTCGCGCCGTTGTTGGTCCAGACCGGGTTGACACCGATATTGCGCGTGCCGAGCACCACGAAGTAGCCGTTCTGCGACTGCTTGTTCCAGGCCCGCGAGACGGCGGTGTCCCAGTCGATCGTGGTCGAGTCGTTGATCTTGTAGGCGATGTTCGCGCCGAAGGTCTCGTTCATCGCATTGCGCGGATTGGACTCTTCCGCGTAGTCGTTGGACATGCCGCCGTTGGCGTTCTGCTGGTAATGCTGCGCGGTGTTGTTGCCGTCCACGCTCAGCGACTGGATGGCATCGTTGTTGGTGTACAGGCCAAAGGCATTGTACTTCGAATCGATCTTGTACTGGGACACCAGGCCGTCGAGCTTCACCGTCATGCCATCGAACGGGATCCAGTCGATCGCGCCATTGAACGACTTGCGCGTGCGCGTCTCATCGGTGACCTGGCCCTGCAGCGTCTGCGGCAGCGAGACATTGGTCAGCGAGGGATTGATCCGCGAGAAGTTCTGGTTGGTCAGCCAGCCGGTGGTATCCAGCGACTGCTCATCGTGGTCGCGCTTGTAATAGACGAGCGACGCGATCCAGCCGAAGGTATGGTCCGCATTGGTGTTGCCGATCAGGCCCGAGACCTTGGGCGTGGTCTTGCCCGACAGGCCGCCGCCGATATTGTCGTTGACGCCCGCGGCGCTGCCGGCCATATGCCAGCCGGTGAAATCCAGCGGGCGCGAGGTGATGACGTTGACGGTGCCGCCGATGCCGCCGGCCTGGAGGTCGGCCGAGCTGGTTTTCTGCACGACCGCCTGCTGGATCACTTCGGAGGGGAGGACATCGAAGTCGAAGGCGCGATCGGTCGATGCCGTGGCCATCGTGCGGCCATTGAGCAACACGTTGACGAAGGTCGGGCCGAAGCCGCGCACCGTGATCTGGTTCGATTCACCACCGGCGCGGTTGACCGACACACCCGGCACGCGCTGCAGCGCGTCGGCGACGTTCTGGTCGGGAAACTTGCCCGCTTCCTCGGCCGAGACGGAATCGACGATACCGCTCGCGTCCTGCTTGGTGGCCTGCGAACGATAGAGCGAACCGATCTGGCCGGTGACCTGGACGGCATTGAGGTCGGTGACCTTCTTGCCGTCGGCGCCGGTCCCGGTCGCATCCTGCGCGGCCGGTGCCGTCGTATCGTCCTGCGCGTGCGCGGTCGAGTAACCGAAGGCGCAAGCGGCGCTCATCACGGCGACCAGGGCATGACGCACGGAGAGCGCCAGTGTCGTTTGCTGCATGTCGATCCCTGCTATGGGTTGTTCTTGCTTTATTGGCCTGCCGCCAGCGCGATGGCCTGGCGGTCCCCGACGCGGATGCCGCGCTTCTCCCTACGACCCATCCACCTTCGGGTCATACCGTCAGTTAATTGTCGTATTTTAATATAATAGTAATTCGTCGACCTACGGCAAGCTGCACCGCAACATGACGTGGCGTCCGGGGCGCCGCGAAGCGGTCGGCCGGCGGTGGGGAGATACCTGGAGAGCGGGTGTTCTTCTTGCTCCGACCGCATGAATACCGATCGCAAGAACTTTCAATTGTCGTATTTTACGATATTAGTTAGCGTCGATTAGCGGCAAGCTGCAGTGCAGCATGAGCCACGCGGCGCGGCGGGTGTGTCGACCGCTTTGCCGGTCGCGCGTTATCACGAGCAGCTCCCCAAGACCGGACCGGGGACATCATCGCCGGAGCATCGTCATGCGCATGCTGGTGTATGTGTTCGCCCTTTTGTTCGTCGGCACGGCACTGGCGTCCGGACCACCACCCTTGCAGCCACCGGCGGCGCAGAAGGTCATGGAGAGGATCATCGACCATGACCTCAACCGCATGGCCCAGTCGCATGTCGCGAGCCCGCGGCTGAAGGACGTGATCGACCGGGGCACACCGCGGCAACAGAAGGCATACGGACGTCTTCGCAAGGAGGGCACTCCGCCCGACATGTCCGGTACGCCGGCGGGCGTCCACCGTCCTTACACCGGCATACCGGAAGGACCGGCACTGGCGCCGGACCGGGCGCGTGCCGCCAACGAAAGCATGCATCGCCAGATCGCCGAATGCCGGCGCCGGCCACACCCGGATGCCGATGCGAACTGCCGGGCGATCCTGGGCCATTGATCCAGGGAACCTCCATGGCCTCACATGCCCTGCACGCCTTATCCGTGACATTTCGCGGCGACGCAATCGCGGGGGCGTTGCGTCGCTTCCTTCCGCTCCCGGTGAGGAGAAGCACATGACCATTACCGCGCAGGCGCTGTTGATCTTCCTGATCGTCGGCGGCATCGCCGGCTGGCTGGCCGGACTGATCGTCCGCGGCTTCGGTTTCGGCATCCTGGGCAATATCGTGGTCGGCATCGTCGGCGCCTTCCTGGCCGGCTGGCTGTTGCCGATGGTGGGTATCGTCATTGGCGGCGGCATCGTCGGCGCCATCATCAATGCCCTGATCGGCGCGATCATCCTGCTGGTGATCATCGGCCTGGTCCGAAGGGCCTGATACCTTCGCTCCCGCACCCCTGAGGAACGCGCCGGCGCCAGCCGGCGCGTTTTTCTTGTGCCTATGGAGCGACATCGCGATATGCGATGCTCCGCCATCCTCGTCCTCCCGGAAACGTTCATGCCACACGCCGAAGCCATCGCGGGCCATGACTTCAGCCTGGTCGAAACCCTGGTCTTCGCCGGCGGCGGCAATCGCTGCTGGTGGCAGGCCGGCGCGCTGAAGCAGCTGATGGAACGCGGTATTCGCCTGCCGAAGCGCCTGGTCGGTACCAGCGCCGGCGCCGCGGTGGCCACCTCGTGCCTCACCGAAGACCCGGACGCAGCCTTGCATGCCTGCCTGCGCCTTTATGCGGGAAATGCGCGGATCTTCGATTGGTCGGGCCTGTCGCGGCTAAAGCTGAGCTTTGCCCACCAACAGGTCTATCCGGCGTGGCTGGATTCGTTCTTCAACGCGTCGAATTTCGCCGCGTTGCGCGATTCCCCGTCACGCATGACGGTCGCCATTACCCGGCCAGCGCGGTTTCTCGGTACGCGCGGCTCGGTGGTCGCGGGCACCGTCGCTTATCTTGCCGACAAGTACCTCTCGAACAGCATCCATCCGCGACTGCCGCGGATGCTCGGGCTGCGCCAGGAATTCCTCGACCTGCAGGATTGCATGAGCATCGAGGAGGCGCAGGCGCTGCTGATCGGCGCGGCCTCCGCGCCACCGATCATGACCTCACGCCTGATCGGCGGTGCCCATGCGATCGATGGCGGCTATACGGACAATGCGCCGATACCGCCACAATCGGCCGACGAAGCGGCGAAGACGATGGTCCTGCTGACGCGGCACTATCCGAAGCTGCCGACGCTTTTTCGCTGGGCGGGAAGGATCTACTGGCAGCCGAGCCAGCGGATACCGGTGTCGACCTGGGATTGCACGCCGAAGACGACGGTGAAAGAGGCGTACGCGCTTGGGTTGCAGGATTCGGTGCGGGCATGGGATGCCGGGTTGTTGTACCGATGACAGCGCTTCCCTATGAAAGAAGGCGCCGGCTTTCACCGGCGCGCCTTGGGAAGCAGATCTGACTCACTGATTGATATCGACGTCCTTGGTTTCCTTGACGAAGAGCAGACCGATCACGAAGGTCATCAGCGCGACCACGATCGGATACCAGAGGCCGTAGTAGATATCGCCCTTCCACGCCACCAGCATGAAGCCGATGGTGGGCACGAAGCCGCCGAACCAGCCGTTGCCGATGTGATATGGCAGGCTCATCGAGGTGTAGCGGATACGCGTGGGGAACATCTCCACCAGCCACGCGGCAATCGGACCGTAGACCATGGTCACGTAGAGCACGAGCAGGGCCAGCAGCAGGATCAGCATCGGGTAATTGCTTTTCGCCGGATCCGCCTTGTCGGGATAGCCGGCAGCATTCAACGCTGCCGTGGCCTTGGCGGTAAAGGCCTTGGACTGCTCGGCGAAGGCCGCCTTGTCCAGCACCGTACCTTCGAACGAATCGATCTCGGTCTGGCCGATCTTCACCTGGGCGACGGTGCCGGGCGGCGCGACCAGGTTGGTATACGGCACACCCTTCTTGGCGAGCACGCTCTTGGCCACGTCGCAGGAGCTGGTGAAGGTCTTCTTGCCGACCGGGTCGAACTGGAAGGAACAGGACTTCGGATCGGCGAACACGCTGACCGGTGACGCGCTCGCCGCGGCCTCGATGGCGGGATTGCCGAAGTGGGTGAGGCCCTTGAAGATCGGGAAGTAGGTCACCGCCGCGATCAGGCAACCCGCCAGCACGATGGTCTTGCGACCGATGCGGTCGGACAGCCAGCCGAAGAGGACGAAGAACGGCGTGCCGATTACCAGCGCCGCGGCGATCAGCAGATTCGCCGTGGTGCCGTCGATCTTCAGGCTCTGGGTCAGGAAGTACAGCGCATAGAACTGTCCCGTGTACCAGACCACGGCCTGGCCGGCGGTCGCGCCGAGCAGGGCAAGGATCACCAGCTTGAGGTTGCCCCAGCGGGCGAACGCTTCGGTCAGCGGTGCCTTGGAGCCCTTGCCTTCTTCCTTCATCTGCTGGAACACCGGCGATTCCTGCAGCTGCAGGCGGATATAGACCGAGATCACCAGCAGCAGCGAGGACACCAGGAACGGGATACGCCAGCCCCAGGCTTCGAAAGCTTCGGTGCCCAGGCCCAGGCGCGTACCGAGGATCACCAGCAGCGACAGGAACAGGCCGAAGGTCGCGGTGATCTGGATGAAGCTGGTGTACAGGCCACGCTTGCCCGGCGGTGCGTGTTCGGCGACATACGTCGCCGCGCCGCCGTACTCGCCGCCGAGCGCCAGGCCCTGCAACAGGCGCAGCAGGATCAGGATCACCGGTGCGACGACGCCGATCGAGTTGTAGCTTGGCAACACGCCGACCAGGAAGGTCGACAGGCCCATGATGACGATGGTGATCAGGAAGGTGTACTTGCGTCCGATCAGATCGCCGATGCGACCGAACACGATGGCGCCGAAGGGGCGCACCGCGAAGCCGGCGGCGAAGGCCAGCAGGGCGAAGATGAACTGGCTGGCTTCGTTCAGGCCGGTGAAGAACTGCTTGCCGATCAGCGCCGCGAGCGATCCGTACAGGTAGAAGTCGTACCACTCGAAGACGGTGCCCAGGCTGGATGCCAGGACCACGCGTCGATGGCTGGTATCGAGCGCGACGCGCCCGTCGATGGAAGTCGTAGCCATGCTAGCTCTCTCCTTAAGGGGGTGGTCCCGCCCGCCTTCCGATGCGTGCGAGCGGGCGGCGGCGCGGATGCGCCGCCGTCGCGCGGTCAGAACTTGTACAAGCCGCTCAGGCTTACCTGGTTGCCACTGGTCGTCCGGCGGTTGAGGCCGTTGGTGGTCGAATCCAGCTTGGAGTAGATGTATTCCACGCCGAGGTCGTAGGCGCCGGCCGAGTACGTGAGGCTCAAGGCGCCCTGGCGATTCTTCAGCAGGCCGGTCGAGCCGTTGCCGAGCCAGCGGATCACGTCATTCTCGTCGGGTTTGCTCAGGCCATAGAATGCATTGGCGCTCCAGTTCGGCGTGAACTTGTAGCCGACCTGGACGTAACCGCCGGTTTCGCTGATGTCGCCGAACTGCGACAGGGCGCCGAACAGCTGGCCCAGGCCGTTGCCGGTATAGACCAGGCCCTTGAGCATCCATGGGCCAGGCGTCCAGGCGCCACCCAGTTCATAACCGGTGTTGACGACGTTGCTCTCGATCGGTGTCGGCGTGGTGCCGGAGACGCCACGCAGGTCGACGGTGCTGTAATGCGCCGCGAAATAGGCCAGCCAGCTCTTGTCCTGCACATGCAGGCGAGCCTCGATCTGGGGCCGGAAACCGGCATTGCCCGCGGTCAGGTAATTGATCGTGTTGGTGCCGCCGACCGGATTCGGACCGCTCCAGGAACCCTCGAAGGCGCCGAGATCGAAGCGCCACTTCGGACCGTCCGAACCGTGGTTGAGATCCTGCATCACGATCACGCCGGGGAAGCGCCAGCCGACCATGCCCGCGCCGAAGCCCAGGGGGAAGGCGATGTGCGACAGCGAGACCGGCGTGTTGTCGATCGGGAACATCAGGTCCCACATCTGGCCGATGCGCACCGTGGTCCCGGTGTTCGGGTTGACCAGGTCCATATAAGCCTGGCGCAGGCGCGGAACCGGCTGCTGCTGCGAATACGCGCCGGTGCCGTTGAAGCCGCCGAAGAAGTCCATCTCGATGCGGCCACCCCCGGTCCAGTCGCCGGCGAACTTGGCCCCGCTGAAGTCGAGCCAGAAGCGGGTGTTGCGAACGTCGACACCGCTCAGGCGACCGGCCGAGCCGGCGGTGGAGCCAGGAACGGGGTATTCGGCGTTCTGGCCATTGCCGAAGGTGAAGCTCCGGTTCTGGCTGAACGCGCTGGCGCTGATGAAGCCATGCAAGGCCACCGAAACGCCGGGCGCGGAGGATAACACCGGCTTGGCCGCCGTGGCCGGCGTCGCCGCCACGGCGGTGGCGGGTGCGGCCGCCTGGGCCTGGGCGGCCGCTTGCGCGGTGGCCTGGGCCTGCGAGGCCGTCGCGGTCGCCTGCTGGGTGGCCGCCTTCTGTTCCTGGATCATCGCTTTCAGTTCGGCCAGCTGTTGCTCGAGCTGGTTGACCCGGGTCTCGAGCTGCTGCTCGCGGCTGCTGCTACCGGTACTGCTCTGGGCATGCGCCGCCAGCGGCAGGGCGAAAGCACAGGCGATAGAGAGGGCGATCGCCGAGTGACGATGGCCAAAACGTTTGGTCCCCATGATCTTGCCTCCCCAAGCTGTGGCGAGTCGAGCATGGCCGCGGTGGGGGATAGCGGCTATTACCCAAAGGTCGAAACTCGACCAAAGTCTTACGTACGCCTAAGCCCCTGAAAAAACAGTGCGGCGCTACACTTATTTGTCGCAGTTCGTATGCGACCGTAGCCCGTCGCCCGCCTTACCCACGCAGGAGCCCGCATGGCCAAGTTGCACCCCGTCGATCCCGCCTTCGCCGCCAAGGCCCACGTGCGCAAGGACGACTACGAGAGGCTTTATGCCGAATCGGTCGCGGATCCGGAGGGCTTCTGGGCGAAGATCGCCGAGCGCCTGGACTGGATCAGGAAGCCGACGAAGATCAAGGACGTCTCTTATAAAGCGGACGACCTGCACATCCGCTGGTACGAGGATGGCGTGCTCAACGCCTCGGCCAATTGCCTGGACCGGCACCTGGACAAGCGCGGCGACAAGACCGCGATCATTTTCGAGGGCGACGATCCGCACGATTCGCGGCATCTCACCTATCGCGAGCTGCATGGGGAAGTGTGCAAGTTCGCCAATACGCTGAAAAATCTCGGCGTGGCCAAGGGCGATCGTGTCGCCATCTACCTGCCGATGATTCCCGAGGCGGCCGTGGCCATGCTGGCCTGCGCGCGGATCGGCGCGATCCATTCGGTGGTGTTTGGCGGCTTCTCACCCGATTCGCTGGCCGGACGCATCGCCGACTCGGCCTGCAAGCTGGTGATCACCGCCGACGAGGGTGTGCGTGGCGGGAAAAAGATTCCGCTGAAGGCCAACGTCGACGAATCGCTGACCCGTGCGGGCACCAACAGCGTCGAGACAGTGATCGTGGTTCGTCGAACCGGTGGGGCGATCCATATGCAGTCGCCGCGCGATCGCTGGTACCACGTGCTGATGGAAGGCCAGTCCACCGACTGCCCGCCGGAGCCGGTTGGCGCCGAGGATCCGCTGTTTACCCTGTACACCTCCGGCTCGACCGGCCAGCCCAAGGGCGTCCTGCATACCACCGGCGGTTATCTGGTCTATACCAGCTATACGCATGAGCTGATCTTCGACCTGCGCGAGGACGATGTGTACTGGTGCACCGCCGACGTCGGCTGGATTACCGGCCACAGCTATGTCGTCTATGGCCCGCTGGCCAATGGCGCGACCGTGGTGATGTTCGACGGCGTGCCGAACTATCCCGACTTCAGCCGCTTCTGGCAGGTGGTCGACAAGCACAAGGTCACCTTGTTCTATACGGCACCGACCGCGATCCGCGCACTGATGCGCGAAGGCGAGGCGCCGGTGAAGAAGACCTCGCGCGCCAGCCTGCGCCTGCTGGGTTCGGTCGGCGAGCCGATCAATCCGGAAGCCTGGGAGTGGTACTCGCGTGTGGTCGGCGACGATCGCTGCCCGATCGTCGACACCTGGTGGCAGACCGAAACGGGGGGGATCCTGATCACGCCCTTGCCTGGCGCGATCGATACCAAGCCGGGCTCGGCGACCCTGCCGTTCTTCGGTATCAAGCCGGCCGTGGTCGACACCGAGGGCAAGGTGCTCGAAGGCGAGTGCAGCGGCAACCTGGTCATCACCGATTCCTGGCCAGGCCAGATGCGCACGGTTTATGGCGACCACCAGCGTTTCATCGACACGTACTTCAAGACCTATCCAGGCAAGTACTTCACCGGCGACGGCGTGCGCCGTGACGAGGACGGTTACTACTGGATCACCGGCCGCGTCGACGACGTGATCAATGTCTCCGGCCATCGTATCGGCACGGCGGAAGTCGAAAGCGCTCTGGTCGCCAACCCGAAAGTGGCCGAGGCCGCGGTGGTCGGCTGTCATCACGACATCAAGGGCCAGGGCATCTATGCCTTCGTCACCCTCAATGCCGGCGAAACCGGTAGCGAGGAGCTGCGCAAGGAGCTGATCGCCGGCGTGCGCAAGGAGATCGGCCCGATCGCCATGCCCGATTACCTGCAGTGGGCGCCCGGCCTGCCGAAGACGCGCTCGGGCAAGATCATGCGCCGCATCCTGCGCAAGATCGCCGAAAACGCGCCGGACCAGTTGGGCGATATCTCAACGCTCGCCGACCCTTCGGTCGTGCGCAACCTGGTCGAGGAACGCCTGATCAAATGAAGCCAGAGCCCGTATGCCCGATGTCCTGATCGCCGACGACCATCCGTTGTTCCGCGATGCCCTGCAGCGCGCGGTGCTTGCCGCGCTGCCGGGTGCGAACGTGTACACGGCGGACAGCGCGCATACGCTGCTCGCCCTGATCGAGGCGCAACCGGACGCGGACCTGTTGTTGATGGACCTGCATATGCCCGGCGCGCGCGGCTATTCCGCGCTGGCGCATATCCGCGGGCAATACCCGGGTCTGCCGACGATCGTCGTATCGGGGCACGAAGAGGCGCACGTCGCGCGTCGCGCACTCGCGCACGGCGCCTCCGGCTACATCCCCAAATCCGCGCCCGCCGCGCAGATCGTGCAGGCCATCCACGCCGTACTCGACGGCGACGTCTGGCTACCGCACCAGATGCTCAGCGCCGCGATCGAACTGCGCCAGGACGAGGCCGAAGTCGCCGCGCGTATCGCGTCGCTGACACCGCAGCAATTCCGCGTACTCAACATGATCGCCGAAGGCCTGCTCAACAAGCAGATCGCCTACGACCTGGGCGTTTCCGAAGCCACGGTCAAAGCGCATATGACCGCGATCATGCGCAAGCTCGGCGTGTCGAACCGCACCCAGGTGGCACTGGCGGCAAGCCATCTTTCAGTCGAGCCAGTGGCGCTACCGGTGCTGCCCGAAGACGAAAGCTAGACGCAAGGCATTCAAAGACCGAAGTCCTTTGCATAGCGGTCCATGTAAGCACGCAATTCGGCCGCCTCGGAATCCTCATCGACCATATCTACAGGTACTCTGCCGCCAAGATGGGCGCAGGGTTGGTTCAGCCATTTCCAGGCGGCACCATTGCTTTTCCTGATGCGTCGCGCCTCGATGAGTATCGGTATGAGCAGGTCGGGACGGGAATACCAGGAAATCGGTTTGTGGACGATCTGCTGCCGGTAACGAACCATGTTCGGCAATTGCGCGAGGGCGAGTTCCTCATTCACCACGTGGGTGCGCGTCCAGTGAGCCAACTTTCTCAAGTCCGTATTGACCCGTCGGGTACTCTCCTTCGCAGGGACGATCAGGCCAATAGTCGCTCGCGTGTGGGAACGAATCATCCGCATAGCAGGCACGATATCGGTGTCGTTAGTCACGATCACGACATGGTCGACGTCGTCGCGCGCAGCATCGCTGTAAGCATGCAGAGCCAGCGAAACGTCGGATTCCTTTTCTTCTATCTTCCATATTTCGTGTTTCTCACATGCACGTGCCGGTATTCCCTTTGCGAACAGATGTGCCCGTGCGGGCTTTGCATCGTAATAGCCCTGGATGATTTCTATCTGGTCTTTGAGGTGGCCGCGAAGTGCGTGGTGATAGAGCGCCTGACTGGCTACCGAATCTTCTTCCCTGGCAAAGTTCTTCAAGATCGGGGCGGTAAAGTACTTGACCGCCAATGGCAGCAATTCGAAATGAACTGGTACGCCATCGTCTTCGAAAAGGATGGAGCGAAGAATCAATTCGAAGAGACTTCGTAGATCAAGCCATTTGTATCCGGTGCCCTTGAGGCAACCGTAGTACAGGTTGTATCCATCGACGTAGATGCGCGTCCGGTGCGCAATCGGCTCAAGCATGGCTTTCCTTCGCCTCTATATGCAAAAACCGCCTTTCGGCGGCTTTTGCCCCCGGTCGCCCCCTCGTTCTTGTCGAGGCGGTCAGGGCCGGGTCAGTTGTTGTCTCTATTTGAACATGGCGGTCATGGCAGCACAAGAGAGGAACCTGACATTGCCTGGGCCGAGGACTACATGTCCCTACAATCGCCCGGCTATTCGATAGCTTCCAGATGGATGCGCATCATGCAGGCGTATTCGACTGTCGTCTCGCCAGGGCGACCAGCAAGGCGCGCAGTGCGGCCGGGCGCACGGGCTTGTGCAGCATCGGGTATCCCAGCGCGCGTGCGCGCTGCTTCAGTTCGGTACTGCCGTCGGCGGTAATCATGGCGGCCGGCGGCATCGGCACGATGAGCTCGCGCAGGCGCTGCAGTACATCGAGGCCGTCGACGTCTTCGCCAAGGTGATAGTCGGCAAGAATCAGGTCGACCTGGACTTCGTCGAGGACGACCATGGCTTCATTGAGGCCGACCGCTGTACGGCAGTCGATACCCCAGCGTCCGAGCAGGGCGCGCATCGCGTCGAGAATGGCTTCGTCGTTATCGATGCATAGCACCGTCAGTGGCAGCTGCTCGTTGCCGGCACGCAGGACGGGCTGCACGCTCTTTGGCGCGACGGTAGCGGCGCGAGGTACGGTGATCGAGAAACAGCTACCGCGTCCCTGCCACGAACGCACATTCATGCCGTGACCGAGGATGGTGGCAATGCGGTCGCAGATCGACAGGCCCAGGCCCAGGCCTTTCTCGCCCCAGGGCGAAGGCCCTTCCAGCCGCTGGAACTCATCGAAGATGCGCGCCTGCTGGTCGGCGGCGATGCCCGGTCCGCTGTCCCATACTTCGATGCGGACGTCTTCGCCGATGCGCCTCACGCCTAGCAGGACGCCGCCGGCGCGCGTGTAACGCAGCGCATTGGAGAGGAAGTTCTGCACGATACGACGCAGCAACTGCGGGTCGCTGCGAATCGACAGGCGCGAGTCGACGACGCGCAGGCCGAGTTTGCGTTGCCCGGCGACGACGGCGAACTGGATTTTCAGCGAATCGAACAGATCGCTCAGGGCGAAGGCGCCCACTTCCGGCCGGTACGTGCCGGCGTCGAGGCGCGATGTATCGAGCAAGGCGTCGAGCAGGTCTTCGGCGGCGCGGAACGAGTCGTCGATACGTTCCGCGAGCTTGGCCGTCTCCTCGTCCAGGTGCGGGTGCTGGCGCAGCGCCGCGGTAAACAGGCGGGCGGCGTTCAGCGGTTGCAGGAGGTCGTGGCTGGCCGCGGCAAGAAAGCGCGTCTTGGACAGATTCGCCGCTTCCGCTTCGCGGCGCGCGAGCGCGGTCGCCACCAGCGCCTCGGACAACTCGGCCGTGCGTACGTCGACGCGTTCCTCCAGGGTTTCATTGGCTTCGATCAGCGCGAGTTCCGCGTGCTTGTAGGCGGTCACATCGGTGAATGTGGTGACGAAGCCGCCACCCGGCAGCGCACGCCCGCGCATCTCGATCACCGTGCCGTCGGGCCGGATGCGCTGGAAGAGGTGCGGCGAACCGGCGCGCATGTAGCCGATGCGCTTGGCGACATGCTGGTCGACTTCGCCAGGACCGCATTCGCCGTGTTCAGCATTCCAGCGGATCAGGTCCGCGGCGGGAAGCCCGACGTAGACCATGCCGTCGGGGTAGTCGAACAGTTCCAGGTAGCGACGGTTCCACGCGACCAGGCACATATGCGCGTCGACCACGCTGATCCCCTGGGAAACGTTCTCCAGCGTGGTGGACAGGAGTTCTCGATTGAAGCGCAGTTCCTGCGAAGCCTCGTCCATCAGCGCCATCGCCTCGGCGATATCCAGGCCGGTGCCGGACAACGCGCCCATCAGGATCCGTCGTGCACTTGCCGCACCGACGGCGCTGGCGAGCAGGCGCTCGGTAAACTGGATCAGGGGCCGGTCCGCGGACTCCGTCGGCTGCAGTTTGCGGCCGAGCCGGTCGCCGTAATCGGCGAAGGCACGCTGCGTGCTGCGCTCGCCGACAATGCGTCCGGCAATGGTGCCAAGGTCGCGTACGGTGACCCGGCCACGCCAGTCGCCGATGCCCGAAGCGCTCGTGGCGTAGGGATCGAGGAAGAGCGCGGCCTGCAGGCGGTCGGCGACGCTCGGCTTGAAACGCAGCGAGAGGAAGACCAGGCAACCGACATTGGCCAGCAGCGACCAGAAGGTGCCGTGCATGACCGGATCCCAGCCGCTCATATGAAACAGTTCGTGTGGCCGCAACCAGTCGATGCCAAAGGGTCCGTCGTCCATCCACGAATTCGACAACCAGCCCGAGCGCGTCATTGCTGGCAGCAGCAAGGTATAGATCCAGCAGGCGAAGCCGGCGAGCAGACCGACGTAAACGCCCACCCGGCTGGCGCCGCGCCAATACAGCGCCGACACGATTGCCGGCGCGAACTGGGCGACGGCGGCGAAGGCGAGCAGACCGGTCGCGGCCAGGTTTTCCGTGTCGGCGATCACCCGGTAGTAGGTGTATGCGAGCGCCGCCAACACGATGATCGCCACGCGCCGGACGCGCAGCATAATGTGCGACAGGTCGCTGCGTTGCTCGAGCTTTAATACGCGAATGCGCAACAGGGCGGGCATGACCAGGTCGTTGCTGATCATCGTCGACAGGGCGACGGAAGCGACGATGACCATGCCGGTCGCCGCGGAGAAGCCGCCGACGAAGCCGACCATGGCCATGCCGTGATCGCCGAAGGCCAGCGGCAGATTGAGTACCCAGGCATCGGCCGCGCCGATGCGTACCGACGTGATGCCCATGCCCGCGCTGACGATCGGCAGCACCGCGAGCATCACGATGACCATATACGCCGGGAACAGCCAGCGCGCGACTTTCAGGTCCCGCGGATCCTCGCACTCGACCACGCCGATCTGGAATTGTCGTGGCAGGCAGAACATGGCGCAGAAGGCGAGCAAGGTCTGCGCGAAGAAACCCGAGGGGAGTCCGACGTTGCCTAGCTGTTGCAGTGGCTGGTTCAGGGTTTCGGCGAGGCCCGGGCCTTTCATGTACGCGTAGATGCCAATGGCAACGAAGGCGACCAGCTTGATCAAGGATTCCAGTGCCACGGCGAGCATCATGCCGTGGTGATGCTCGGTGGCGTCGATGGTGCGTGTGCCGAACAGGATGGCGAACACGGCGAGCAGGATCGCGCACCACAAGGCGCTGTCGCTGGCCAGCGCATTCGTCGACGCACCCAGGTCGGTGGTGCCGAGTACATGGAACGACATCGCCACCGCCTTGAACTGCAGGGCGATATAGGGAATCACCGCGAGCACGGCGATGATCGCGACCAGGGCGGCAAGACCGTGCGACTTGCCGAAGCGGGCCGCGATGAAGTCCGCGATCGAGGTGATGTTGCGCTGCCGGGCGACCAGGATCAGGCGCTCGAGCAGGCCGAAGCCGAGCACGAACAACAACAGGGGACCGAGATAGATCGGCAGGTAGGCGAGGCCGGCGCGCGCCGCCGTGCCGACCGCGCCGTAGAAGGTCCACGACGAACAGTAGACCGCCAGCGCCAGGCTATAGACGATCGGGCGCAACATCGGCTGCCGTGGATAGAGCGGCCGGCGGTCGCCGGCATAGGCGACGGCGAACAGCAGGCCGACATAGATCAGTGAAACCAGCAGCAGCAACCAGCCTGCAATCATGCAATCTCCCCCCGGGGGTGACGAATGCATTCTAGGGGAACATCGCCATCCCATGCTTGCCGCGCGCGCCGCGCACCGGCACCATGCCCGGATGCCTGTTCACGCCGATCCCGTTTCGCTG
The DNA here is from genome assembly GCA_963847335.1 of uncultured Gammaproteobacteria bacterium. Classification (GTDB taxonomy): domain Bacteria; phylum Pseudomonadota; class Gammaproteobacteria; order Xanthomonadales; family Rhodanobacteraceae; genus Luteibacter. The sequence goes on along the minus strand of CAWJZF010000005.1, from coordinate 387,554 downwards.
CCCTCGCTCGCCACCGACGAGGTCCACGTCTGGCAATGTCCGTGGACGCGCGACCTCGGCGACCTGCCGCCCCGGCGCTGGCTGGCGGCTTACGCCGGCGTGCCGGCCGGCGAGCTCGCCGTGCTACGCGGCGTCCATGGCAAGCCTTACCTCGGCGCGCCACATGAGGACATCGCTTTCAGCTGGTCGCATAGCGGCGATCGTGTCTTGCTGGCCGTGGCGCGCGGAGTCACGCAGCTCGGTGTCGATATCGAGCGTTCGCGGCCACGGCCGCGACTTCTTGAACTGGCCAGGCGTTTCTACGCAGCCGAGGAAGCGGATGCGCTCGAGGCCTTGCCCGAGGCGGCGCGCCTGGCCGCGTTTCTTGCGCTGTGGACCGCGAAGGAGGCGGTGCTCAAGGCGCACGGCGGTGGCTTGTCGTACGGTTTGCATCGCGCCCGGTTCGCCCTGGCCGATGCCGCCCGTGCCGTCGCGTTCGACGGCGAGATTGCACCCGCCAGTGACTGGCAAGTGCGCGATATCGTCCAGGGCGAGGGCTGGCACGCATCCGTCGCATGGCGTGGTGAGCCGCGGGAAGTTCGTCTGTTCCAGGCTCCGCCGGTCTTCACATCTCCAGCGGAACCATCCGCATGAAATCGCAGTCTGATCCCTGCAAGCCCGTGGAAACGCGCGCCACATGGACGCGGCGCGTTATGCTGAGTGACAGTCGTTGGCGCATGTCGTATGGCATGCGCCTTTCTTTTGTGCCGGATTTGCCATGACCTTGCTAAGCGTCAATCTCAACAAGATCGCCGTACTGCGCAATTCCCGCGGAGGCGATGAACCGGATATCGCCACCGCCGCCAATACCTGCATCGATGCGGGCTGCGGCGGGCTTACCGTGCACCCGCGTCCGGACCTGCGCCACGTCCGCCCCGATGACGTTCGTCTTCTTGCGCAGTTGCTGCGGGGACGTGTCGAATACAACATCGAGGGCAATCCCTTCGCCGGCGCGCGCGGCGAGTATCCGGGCCTGATCGAACTCGCCCGCGAAGTGAAGCCGACCCAGGTCACCCTGGTACCGGACAGCGATGGCCAGATCACCTCCGATCATGGCTTCGATCTCACGGTCGATATACCGAAGCTCGCGCCACTGGTTGAACAATTGCGCGCTATCGGTTGCCGCGTGAGCGTGTTCGTCGACGCCGGCGCGCAAGGTTTCGCCGAGGCCGTCGCCATCGGCATCCAGCGTATCGAGCTTTATACCGGACCTTATGCGGAGGCTTTCGCGCACGGCGATGCGCGCAAGGAACTCGCCTCGTTCGCCGAGACCGCGCGCCGCGCGCAACAGGCGGGCCTCGCGGTGAATGCAGGACACGATCTGAGCCAGGCGAACCTCGGCACCTTCAAGTCGGCGATTCCCGGGCTGGCCGAAGTTTCGATCGGCCACGCGCTGATCGGCGAAGCCCTGTACCAGGGCCTGGCCCAAACCGTGCAGAAATACCTGCAGATCCTGCGTTAAATCCTCCAACGACAAAACCCCGCGCGAGGCGGGGTTTTGCTTTCTCACCAGATACCGCGATCAGTTCGAGTTGACGAAACCGATCTTGGTCAGGCCCTGGCTCTTCGCGTCGGAAAGCACGCGAGCGACGACTTCGTACTTTGCCGCATCGGCCGCATCGACCTGCAGTTCAGGCTGGTTGGCCTGCTGCGCGACGATGGCGATCTGTGCCTTGAGCCCGACTTCGTCCACCGGCGTGTCGTTCCAATACAGCGAGCCATCCTCATGGATCTGCAAGCGGATCGGATCGACTGGATCGGGTGGATTGACGATGTTCGGATTCGGCTGCGGCAGATCGATCTTGATCTTGTGCGCGACAACCGGCGCCGTGATCATGAAGATGATCAGCAGCACCAACAGCACGTCGACGAGCGGCGTGACGTTGATGTCGGAGATCGCACCACTGGTACTACCAGAACTGAAAGCCATGGTTCGTTACTCCTTGCCGGTCGTCATGAAACCGACATGCACCATGCCTGCATCCTTGGCGTCGCCAAGGATCTTACGCACCACCTTGTACTCGGTGGTGCGATCGGCACGGATCTGCAGTTCGGGCTGCGGCGACTTCGCCGCGGCGACCGCAAACTGACCACGGATCTCGGCTTCGGTAACTGGCTGGTCGTTCAAGAAATACGTACCGTCAGGCTTGACCGCCAGATCCATCGGCTCCACCGGACCCGTATCCTTGACGTTCGGATTCGCTTTCGGCAGATCGACCGTGATCCTGTGGGACATCAGCGGTGCCGTGATCATGAAGATGATCAGCAGAACCAGCATCACGTCGACCAGCGGCGTGACGTTGATTTCCGACATCGGCCCGCCGCTACCCCCGCTGCTCATAGCCATGGGTCAATACCTCACTTCTTGACGTGAGCGACCGGGGCAACCGTGCCTTCGACGCGTGCGCCGGTAGCAAAGTAGTCGTGCAGGTCGTGCGCGAATTCGTCGAACTTGGCGTACGTCAGACGGTTCGAGCGCATGAAGAAGTTGTACGCAAGCACGGCCGGGATGGCGACGAACAGACCGAAGGCGGTCATGATCAGCGCTTCACCGACGGGGCCGGCGACGGCGTCCATCGAGGCGTTGCCCGACGCGGAGATCTTGATCAGCGCGTGGTAAATGCCCCACACCGTACCGAGCAGACCGACGAACGGTGCCGACGAGCCGACGGTTGCCAGCAGGGTCAGGCCACCTTCCAGACGCAGGCTTTCGCGAGCGACGGCCTGGCGGAGGGCGCGGTCGATGAACTCCGAACGCGACAGCGACTCGGCGAGACGACCGCCAGCAGCCTGCTGGTGATGCGCCACGGCCGAAGCCGCGTCGAGTGCGATCTTCGAGAACGGTTCGCCCTTCGGCTCCGCTTCGAGATCACGGATCGCGTCCTGCGTCGAACCGTTGTTCCAGAAACCCTGGATCACGCGGTCGGCACGGGCACGGACCATGCTGTTACGGATGAAGTTGGCAACAATGAAGTACCACGACATCACGGACATCACGACAAGCACGACGAACACGATCCAGCCGAGTGCATCGAAATTGTGGATGAGGTCACCGAAACCCATCGCTTTCATGGCTTCGGCGTTGCCACCCGTCGGGGTGGCCGGTTGAGCGGAGGTGTCTTGCAACATAACGCTACCCTTGGGAAGTCAAGCGTGAACTTTAACTGTGATGAATTACAGCTGGTTTAGATTGAATGTAACGGGGACTCGAGCATAGCCCTCGACGGCTTGGCCGCCACGCTTGCCCGGATTGAATCGCCAATTCCTTGCGGCATCTTCTGCAGCACGATCAAGTTCGCGGAAGCCGCTAGATTGATCCACTTTAATGTCTTTCGGCGAACCGTCGACACCGACAAGCACCAACAGTACCACGGTACCTTCATGACGCTGGCGGACTGCCTGCGGCGGATACTTTGGCGGATTGCGCTGACGATACGACAGGTTTTCGCTAGGTGCGATATCCGCCGGCGGTGCAGGCGGCGCGGGAGGCGCCGGCGGCGGGGCCGGAGTCGCATTCGACGACACTTCATCCACGGCTGGCGGCGGCGGGGCCGGCGGCGGCGGGGTCGGTGGCGGTTTCACCTGCTGAATGATTTTCGGCGGCGGCTGCTTCGGGGGCTCCGGGGGCGGCGGCGGCGGCGGCGGGGGCGGCGGCGGCGGCTCGATAAAGTCCACCTGCACGATGCGCTCCTTCTCCTTCTCCTGCGATTTCTCAGGCGCCATGGGCGATATCAGGATCAGGAATGCGAACGAGTGCAATGCGATGGCAACAGCCAACGCACTGGTGCGCCCCCAGCTGAACGACACTTGGTCGGTTGAATCGTTACGTGAGGCCATCAGTCACTATCAAGAGCTAGTCAAGCGAAAAGTGGTAGCCGCACTGCGGGCCGGCGCCTACGCCTTGGGAGGGCGTGTTGCGTCGATTTACGCAAGCGGAAAGAGAAACACGGTACACCAGCATATGGCGTTTGTATAGCACCTGAAGGGCAGATAGATGGCCATCCGTAGCCACCGCTTCCGGTACTTGACTACGTTTACTGGCCGCCAGCCGTCTTCAGCCAGGCGTTGGCCTTGGCCGAAGTTTCCGGATCCTGCGCGGCCTGCTTCATCGCGGCGATCGCACCCGGCTTGTTCTTCAGGCCACGCTCGGCTTCGGCAAGCAGCATGTAGGCGGTGCCCTTGTGCTGCACGCCCTTGCTGATGGCGTCCTGGATGGAAGCCTTGGCGGCGGTGTACTTGTTGTCTTCCAGTTGGAGCTGGCCGACGCGGATGGCAGCCTCGCCATCCTTCGCGAACGGTATGGCCTTCTGATAGGCGGCGAGCGCCTGGGCATGGTTGTCGGCGACCAACCCCGCGTCGCCCTGGAGCTTGTAGGCGTCGTAGCCGGGCTTGATGATGCCCTTGCTCATGCCTTCGTCGAGCACCTGGACCGCCTTGGAGGCATTGCCCTTCGCGTCGTCGCCACCCTGGCCGATGATCAGATAGACCTTGGCCATGTTGATGTAGTCCTTCTCGTCCGTATAGACGCCCTGGGCGCGGCCCTGCTCCATCAGCTTGAGCGCGTCCGGATACTTCTGCGCCTGCACCAGCAGCGCAACGGTGTTGCGCAGCGTGGTCACGTCGTTCGGATTCTTCTTCAGCTGTTCCTGGGCCATCGCCGTGGCGTCGTCGGTCTTGCCCGACTCGGCGTAGCTGGCCATCAGGATCTGGTTCCACGAATCCTGGGGCTTGTCGGTCATCGACTGCGCCTTCTTGATCGCGGCGATCGCCTCCGGATACTTCTCGAGACGGTAGTCGATATTGCCTTCCAGGCCGTAGGAATCGGCGGTTTCCTTCTTGCCCTCGGTCCGCCACTTCTGCAGCGTGGCCAGGGCCGGCGCGTACTGCTCATCGGCCACGTAGAACTGGGCGAGCATGTACTGCAGCTGGAAATAGGTGTCGTTCGGCAAGGTGCCGTTGTCCAGCGCCTTGGTCAGGAGCGTGATCGCGCCCTTGATGTCGCCGTCGTTGTACTTGAGGTTGGCAAGACCTTGCAGGGCGAGCGCCTGTGCGTACTTGCTCTTGCTGCTGTCGACGATCGGCTGAAGGATCTGGTTGGCCTTGTCCTTGTCGCCGTTGTTGACCGCGTCGAGGCCTTCGTTCAGCGCCTTCGAATCCTTGTCGCTGGTGAGGTCGAGCTTGGGCTCCTGCCGCGTGGTGTTCGGATACAGGACTTCTTTCTTGTCCTTGTCCTTGGGGGCGGTATCGCGCGCGGCGGCGGCGCCGCTGACGAGCATGAGCGCCAGTGCGGCGGACGCCAGCAGTTTCAGAAGGGAACCCTGTTTCATTGCCTGACCTCTGGTTAGGAGACGCATCGTGCACAAGTGCTGCACGTTGGGGGACCCAAGAGGTTAACCCGATTTCATATCGTAGGACAAGTTGCAGCGCGACATAAAATTGGAGTCAAAACAATGACTTGTTAGATATTCGTTGACGCAGTGCCGCGGCGGGGTGAATTTTTACGCCGCGGCGCTGTCGTCAGATATCCAGATTGGCCACTTTCAGCGCGTTCGCTTCGATGAAATCGCGACGCGGCTCGACCGCTTCGCCCATCAGCATCGAGAACATCTGGTCGGCGGCAACGGCATCCTCGATACCGACCTGGAGCATGCGGCGCGTCTCCGGGTTGACCGTGGTTTCCCACAGCTGCTCCGGATTCATTTCGCCCAGGCCCTTGAAGCGCTGGATCGTACGGCCCTTCTTGGCTTCCTCGAGCAGCCAGTTGCGCACTTCGACGAAATTCGTCACGCCGCGAGAAGCATTGCCGCGACGGACCACGGCACCCGGCTGGATCATGCCGGCGACCTGTTGCGCGATCGACTGGATCGGACGGTAGTCCAGGCCACTGAAGAAGGCCTGTTGCAGGATCCAGGTATGGCTGAGGCCATGCTGGTTGCGCTCGAGTTCGATGGCGGCGGACTGCTCGCCCGCCGGCGGACGGTAACGCAGCTTGTAGCTGGGCTTGCCCAGGCCGCTGGTCGCAAGACGTGCCGCCACGCCGTCGAGCCAGGCCTGCATGGTCGCTTCGCTGTCCCACATCGTCGCTTCCAGCGGCGAATGCTCAAGCAGAGCCGTAAGCATGGCGGTATCGAAGCGATGACTGAGACGTGCGATCTGGTCGAGCGCGCTCTGGTAGTCGCGGAGCAGCTTTTCCAGGGCCTCGCCCGTGATCGGCGGCGCTTCCGCCGCGTATTCCAGGCCGGCGTTGTCCACCGCGCTGGCGATCAGGTACGCATTCAGCGCCGCATCGTCCTTGATGTACATCTCCTGCTTGCCCTGCTTCACCTTGTACAGCGGCGGCAGGCCGATATAGATGTGGCCGCGCTCGATCAGCTCGGGCATCTGCCGGTAGAAGAAGGTCAGCAGCAAGGTGCGGATATGCGAACCGTCGACGTCCGCGTCGGTCATGATGATGATGCGGTGATAGCGCAGCTTGTCCGGGTTGTAATCGTCCTTGCCGATACCGGTGCCGAGCGCCGTGATCAACGTGCCGACCTCGGCCGAGGCCAGCATCTTGTCGAAGCGGGCCTTCTCGACGTTGAGGATCTTGCCCTTCAGCGGCAATACGGCCTGGGTCCTGCGGTTGCGACCCTGCTTGGCCGAGCCACCGGCGGAATCACCCTCGACCAGGAATAGTTCGGACAGTGCCGGATCCTTTTCCTGGCAATCGGCGAGCTTGCCCGGCAGGCCGGCAATATCCAGCGCACCCTTGCGGCGAGTCATTTCGCGGGCCTTGCGCGCGGCTTCGCGGGCACGGGCAGCGTCGACCACCTTGGAGGCAATCGCCTTGGACTCGCCCGGATGCTCGAGCAGGAAGGAGGAGAACTTGTCGTTGACGACCTGTTCGACGACCGTCTTCACTTCGCTGGAAACCAGCTTGTCCTTGGTCTGCGATGAGAACTTCGGATCGGGAACCTTCACCGACAGCACGGCGATCAGGCCTTCGCGCATGTCGTCGCCGGATGGCGCGACCTTGGCGTTGCGGGCGACACCCTCTTTCTCGATGTAGCTCTGCAGGGTGCGGGTCAGCGCGGCGCGGAAGCCGGTCAGATGAGTACCGCCATCGCGCTGAGGGATGTTGTTGGTGAAGCAGAACATCGTTTCCTGGTACGCGTCGGTCCACTGCATCGCGACTTCGACGGTGATGCCGTCGACCTGCGAGCTGAAACTGATCACGTTCGGGTGCAGCGCGGTCTTCAGCTGTGCCAGGTGCTGCACGAAGGACCTGATACCGCCTTCGTAGGCAAAGGTTTCGCGACGGTCGTTACGCTCGTCAATCAGGTCGATCGAAACACCCGAGTTGAGGAAGGCCAGCTCACGCAGACGCTTCGCCAGGATCTCGTAGTGGAATTCGATGTTATTGGTGAAGGTCAGCGGGCTGGGCAGGAACCGGACCATGGTGCCGCGACGGGTCGAATCGCCCGCCTCGACGATCGGGGCCACCGGCTCGCCATGAGCATATTCCTGGCGATTTTCCTTGCCGTCGCGCCAGATCGTCAGCCACAGGCGCTCACTGAGCGCATTGACCACGGAAACACCGACGCCATGCAGGCCGCCGGAGACTTTGTAGGAGTTGGCGTCGAACTTGCCGCCCGCATGCAGCACCGTCATCACCACTTCCGCGGTGGAACGGCCCTCTTCCGGATGGATTTCCACCGGGATGCCGCGGCCATTGTCCGAAACGCTTGCGGAACCGTCCTGATGGATCGTGACGACGACATGGTCGCAGTAGCCCGCCAAAGCCTCGTCGATCGCGTTATCCACGACCTCGAACACCATGTGGTGCAGGCCCGTGCCGTCATCGGTGTCGCCGATATACATGCCGGGGCGCTTACGCACCGCTTCGAGGCCCTTGAGGACCTTGATGTTGCTGGAATCGTAATTACCGTTCGGATCGATGGGTTCGTTCATGCAATAACCGTTGGATGGCGCCATACGGAAACCCCGACACGGCGCGGAAAGGCGTCGGGGCATTCAGTCGATTATAGCAGGCCCGGTCACCTGCCCCTGTTCCACGTGGAACAGGGTCGCGGAGGTGTCGGTGAGGGCCTGGGGGACGTCCGTGCCGGTCAGGAGGACCTGGGTGTCTGCCGCCAGGAGCTGGTCGACCACCCATCGTTGATGGGTGCGATCGAGCTCGGATGCAAGGTCGTCCAGGCAGACGACGGGCCACTCTCCGCGAATCTCGGCATACAGCGCGGCCTGGGCCAGCAGGCAGGCCAGGGCCGTCAGTTTCTCCTGGCCCCGCGACAGGTGCTCGCGCAGCGGGGCATGCTCAAAAGCGATGGACCAGTCCGCCCGATGGGCGCCGATCGTGGTGTGTCCTCGGGCCATGTCCCGCCCTCGCCTCCCGGCCAGGGCCGCGGAAAGTTCCTCGCCCTCGTCCCAGCCCCGGCGATAGCGCAATTCGACCTGGCCAAGCTCCGGCAACAGGGACAGGGCGTACCGGGCAAGCAGGGGTCGGAGCCTGGCGAGATAGGAAATCCTGAATGCATCGATATCGCGCCCGGTTGCCGCCAGTTCCGTCTCCCAAGGCAGCATGACCGCGTCGTCGGGCGTGCCCAGGGATCTCAGTAAGGCATTCCGCTGCTTCAGGGCTCTCTGGTAGCGCCTCCAGGCGATAAGAAAGTCCTGTTCCACGTGGAACACTCCCCAGTCGAGGTATCGCCGCCTCTCCTCGGACCCGCCTGCGATCAACGCGTGCGAGCCTGGCTCGAAGCACACCACGGCGCACTGCTGGACAAGCGCCCCGAGCGTGGAGGCCGTTTCCCCATTGACGCGTGCTATCCAGCGACCGGACTCCCGCCCCAGGCCAAGCCGATGCAAACGGCCGTCATCGGTGCGCAGCTCGGCAAAGATCGAAAGCGTGTTTGCCCCACGTTTCAGCAAGACCTCCTTCGGGCCGCTGCGGAACGACCGGGCGTGGGACAGCATGAAGGCCGCCTCCAGGATGCTGGTCTTCCCTGCTCCGTTGGCACCGGTAAACACGTTGATACCGGGTGCCAGCGCGATAGCCACCTCGTCCAGGCAGCGCAGGCCGTTCGAGCCGCAGGCTTTCGAACTTCATGGGTGCCTTTCCGAAATGAAGAACGCCGGGGAGTCATGGACTGCCCCGGCGCCGTGTGCGAACCGAATCGGTGCCTGTGAAGGCGTCAGAGTCGCAGCGGCATGATGACGTGGCGCGCCTCGTCGTTGGCATCTTCCTGCAGCAGGCAGCTGGACTGCGCGTCGCGCAGGTTCAGCCGGACCTTTTCGCCGCGCAGGGCGCCGAGCGCGTCGAGCAGGTAACCCACGTTGAAACCGACGGCCAGGTCGGAGACGCCGGTTTCGGCCTCGACCTCTTCGACCGCCTCTTCCTGCTCCGGATTGTGCGCCACGATGCGCAGCTTGCCCGGGCTCAGTTCCAGCTTGACGCCGCGGTACTTCTCGTTGGAAAGAATCGCCGCGCGTTGCAAGGCGCCACGAAGCACTTCGCGGTCCAGCGTGGCCGACTTGTCGGCACCGATCGGAATCACCGCTTCGTAGTCCGGGAACCGGCCGTCGATCAGCTTCGAGGTAAACACCACGTCGCCGCGGCGTACACGCAGATGGTTGCGACCGAACTCGAGTTCGACCTGGCCTTCGCCGGTTTCGAACAAGCCAATCAGCTCATTCACGCCCTTGCGCGGGATGATGATCTGCCGACGCGAGGCTACCGAGCTTTCCAGCTTGGTTTCCTTCAATGCCAGACGATGGCCATCGGTCGCGACGCAGCGCAGCGTGTGCTCCTGCAGATCCAGCAGCATGCCGTTGAGGTAATAGCGGACGTCCTGGTTCGCCATCGCGAAAGCGGTGCGGTCCATCAGGTCGCGCAGCACTTCTTCCGGCAACGTGACCCGCTCGACCAGCTCGATCTGGTCGATGATCGGGAACTCGGTCGATGGCAGCGTGGCCAGCGTGAAACGGCTGCGTCCCGCGTTCAGCGCGACGCGATCGCCATTGAGCTTCAGGTCGATCTTCGAGCCGTCTGGCAGGGCGCGAACGATGTCGAACAGCTTGCGCGCGGGAATGGTGATCTCGCCTTCCTGCACGTTATCGGCGGCAGTGATGGCGATCATCTCGACTTCGAGGTCGGTTCCCGTGAACGACACGAGGCGGCCCTGGTTGCCGAAGCGCTTGACGCCTGAACGAGCAAGTTGGCCAGCACCGGCAAGGTCTGTCGACGTTCGACGACGCCTACGACCTGCTGCAGAGGCTTGAGCAGTACTTCTCGTTGGATGCTGAATTGCATGCGCGTCCCCTATCCCTGCTTCTATAAAGGTTTTTAAGATTTATCTTGGTAGTGGTAGTAGGGCCGGTGGATATCTTGACAAGTCAAAAAAATCTTTGCAAAACAATGACTTGAATTTAAATTGCCACCAGCACAACTTATCGGGTTGCTGTGCGTGCCTTGTGGATAACTTTCGGCTTTCGAACCAGCCCCGAATCATCCACTTATTATCCACAGGTTCTCAGCCCGTCAATATGCGTATCAATTGTTCCCAATCCTGGCGCATCCGCACATCCTTTTCACAGAAACCGCGGATGGTCCGGCAAGCGTGCAGCACGGTCGTGTGGTCGCGCCCGCCGAAGGCCTCGCCAATCTCCGGCAGGCTGTGTTCGGTCAGTTCCTTGGACAGCGCCATCGCGAACTGGCGTGGGCGCGCCAGCGAGCGCACACGGCGCTTTGAAAGCAGGTCGGACAGCCGCACCTGGTAATAGTCGGCCACGGTCTTCTGGATGTTCGGCACCGTCACCGCCTGCGCATGCGTGTTGAGCAGGTCGCGCAGGGTTTCCTCGGCGAACTCGGTGGTGATCGGCTTACGGTAGAAGTTCGCCCGCGCCGCCAGCGTGTTGAGCGCGCCCTCGAGGTCGCGCACGTTGGAGCGGATGCGCTTGGCCAGCAGCATCGCCACATCCTCCGATACTTCCATGCCCTTGTCCTGGGCCTTGGAAAGCAGGATCGCCGCGCGCGTCTCGAAGTCCGGCGGCTCGATCGCCACCGACAGGCCCCAGCCCAGGCGCGACTTCAGCCGCGGCTCGAGCTTGTCCAGTTCCTTCGGATAGCGGTCGCAGGTCAGGATGATCTGCTGCTTGGCTTCGAACAGCGCATTGAAGGTGTGGAAGAACTCTTCCTGCGTGGTGTCCTTGCCGGCGAAGAACTGGATATCGTCGATCAGCAGCGCGTCCACCGAACGGAAGCGGCGCTTGAAGTCGTCCATGTTCTTTTGCTGCAGCGCCTTCACCATGCCGCTGACGAACTGCTCCGAGCGCAGGTAAAGCACCTTCACGTCCGGGTTGTTCTGCCATCATCAGGTTGCCGGCGGCATGCATCAGATGGGTCTTGCCCAGGCCCGTCCCGCCGTAGAGCAGCAAGGGGTTGTAGGCGCGGCCGGGATTCATCGCCACCTGCATCGCGGCGGCCTTGCCCAGCTGGTTCGACTTGCCCTCGACGAAGGTTTCGAAGGTGTAGTGCGGATCCAGGTTATGGATATGCGAAGGCTCGACCGGCGTCGCCGGCTCCGCGGCGCGCTGGCTCGGGGTCACGGTGCGCGGCGGCGGCGGACGCCCGTTGCTGGAACCGACCTCCAGGCGCACCAGTACCGGATGCCCGGCCAGATGCTCGACAACCGTGCGTATATGGGGCAGGTGCTGCTCGCGGACCGTGTCCAGCGTGTACGGATTGGGCGCGAACAGATGCAACCCGCCCGCGTCCTCGCGCGCCTGCAACGGCATCAGCCAGGTATGCACGTCCTCGGCGCTCAATTCGCCTTCCAGACGCTCGAGACAGCGCCGCCAAAGATCACTCATCAAATATGCTTGCCACAGAAGGGGCGCTTGCGCGCAGGGTGGACAAGGGAGTCTAGCAGCGTTGACCGGATGCCATCGCGGGCGCCTGATGGGCGGCCGATAGCGGCCCCCACGGGGACACCGCTCAACACCATTTGACAGTGGCGCGGATACTCCGCATACTTTCAAGCCTTTTTTCAATCTCTTATACCGGATTTAAGCCATGAAGCGGACCTTCCAGCCCAGCAAGCTCAAGCGCGCCCGCACCCACGGCTTCCGCGCACGCATGAAGACGGCCGATGGCCGCAAGATCATCAATGCGCGTCGTGCCAAGGGTCGCAAGCGTCTGATCCCGTAAGCAGCGCAACGGTCATGCGTGCCGCAGCAATGCCGCGCGAGGCGCGGCTCTGCCGCGCCGCAGACTTCGCCGCCTTGCGAGTCAACAGCGGTCGCCTTGGCGGCCGCTGTTTTCTTATCCGCTACGGAAACAACGATGCCGGCACCGCCCGCCTCGGGCTCGCCGTATCGAAGCGCGTGTCCAAGCGCGCCGTTGATCGCAATCGCATCAAGCGCCTGATCCGCGAGTCGTTCCGTCGTGCCAGGCCGGGAATTCCGCCGCTCGACCTCCTGGTCATCGCCCGCGAGCAGGCCTTGAACGAGCCCGGTCCCGCCCTCATCGCCGAACTCGACCAGCTCTGGAAAAAGTTGCGGCCGTTGAAGCCCGCGCAAGCCACCGGCACAATGCCGGGCTGACTCCTTCTTTCCCACCGTCTTTCCGTGGCCTGTGGCCACGGCGTCATCCGGATATGGTTGCAATGAATCAAACGCGCACGTTCCTTCTCTTCGCGCTCATGGCCGTGGCGTACTTCCTGTGGACCGAGTGGGAGAACGACTACAACCGTCCGCCGGTCGCCCAGGCCACGTCGGCGCCCGCCAGCGCGGGCACCAGCGCAACACCGAGCATTCCCAATGACGGCAGCGTTCCTGGCGCCCCAGGGGCCGCGGCGCAGGCACCGACCTCGAACGAGCAGTCCGCGCAGCTGGTCACGGTCACCACCGATGTGCTGCGCCTGACCATCGACACCCGCGGCGGCAGCGTCGTGCGTTCGGAACTGCTGGCCTTTCCGGTCGATGCCCGGACCAGGAAGAACCCCGATCCGCCGCCGGCGCGCCTGCTCGACGATGCGCCGTTGCAATACTTCGCCGCGCAGAGCGGCCTGGTCAGCAATGCCGGTACCGCGCCTGACCATCGCGCGCTGTTCCATGTCGAGAAAACCGACTACGCGCTGGCCGCCGGCCAGGACAGCGTCGCGGTCGACCTCACCTGGTCCGACGCGACCGGGGTCAAGGTTACCAAGCGCTATACGCTCAAGCGTGGCAGCTATGTCGTCGACGTCGACCAGCGTATCGACAACGGCAGCGGCACACCGTGGACCGGCAACGCCTACGAGCAGCTGCAGCGCGTCGCCCCGCCGAAGGTCGTCGGCTGGTGGAAGGTCTATACCGACCCGGCCGCGCACAGCTTCTTCGGTGCGGCCTGGTACAGCCCGCAGGACAAGTTCGAAGCGCTGACCCTCACCGAGTTCGAGAAGAAGCCGCTCAATCGCACGATCACCGGCGGCTGGGCCGCGATGATCCAGCACTACTTCTTCGTGGGCTGGATTCCGGCACCGGGCGAGGCGATGACGTACACCACGTCCATCGTCGATGCGCAGACGGCCACGCCGCGTTACCTGATCCGTACCCTTGGCCCGAACATCAATGTCGCGCCGGGCCAGAGCGCAGACAGCGCGGCTCGTCTCTATATCGGTCCGAAGGCCCAGGGCACGCTCGACGCCATCGCGCCGGGCCTGGACCTGTCGACCAACTACGGTTGGCTGACCGTGGTCGCGCAGCCGCTGCACTGGTTGCTTTCGCAGCTGCACACGATCACCGGCAACTGGGGCCTGGCGATCATCCTGCTGGTGCTGCTGATCAAGGCCGCGCTGTACAAGCTGACCGACGCGCAGTTCCGCTCCGGCGCACGCATGCGCAAGCTGCAGCCGCGCGTCGCCGCGTTGAAGGAGCGCTACGGCGACGACAAGGCCAAGATGCAGCAGGCCATGCTCGAGCTCTATAAGAAGGAGAAGGTGAATCCGATGGCGGGCTGCCTGCCCATCCTGATCACCTTCCCGGTCTTCCTTGGCCTGTATCGCGTGCTGATGGAAGCGGTCGAACTGCGTCATGCGCCGTTCTTCGGCTGGATCCACGATCTTTCCGCGCCGGATCCCTTCTACATCCTGCCGGCCATCTACGTGCTCATCCAGCTGGCGACGATGCGCCTGACGCCGACGGCGGGCATGGACCCGACCCAGGCGAAGATGATGAAGGTGATGCCGCTGCTGTTCGCGGTGATGTTCGCCTTCTTCCCCTCCGGCCTGGTGCTGTACTGGATCATCAACGGCGCGACCAGCCTTGCCCAGCAATGGTGGATCACGCGCAGCGTCGACAGGGCCGAAGTGAAGGCCAAGACCGCGTAACAAAGCTGCGGCGCGTCGAAAGACGCGCCGCACTGCTATCGGGCACAGGGAAAGCACATGGCCGAGACCAACGACACCATCGCCGCCATCGCCACCGCACCGGGTGCGTCCGGCGTCGGCGTGGTCCGCGTTTCCGGGCCTGCCGCCCGCACTATTGCCACCGCCCTGCTCGGTGGCGCGGCAAAGCCACGCCACGCCCACTTCGCCGCCTTCCGCGGCGCCGACGGCGAACTGATCGACCGCGGCCTGCTGCTGTTCTTCCCCGGCCCCGCGTCCTACACCGGCGAAGACGTCCTTGAGCTTCAGGGCCATGGCAGTCCGGTACTCCTCGATGCCATGTTGCGTCGTGTCTGCGCGATTGGCGCGCGCCTGGCCCGGCCCGGTGAATTCACCGAACGCGCCTTCCTCAACGGCAAGCTCGACCTGGCCCAGGCCGAAGCCGTCGCCGATCTGATCGCCGCGCGCTCCGAAGCGGGCGCGCGTGCCGCGTTGCGATCGATGGAGGGTGTGTTTTCGCACAAGGTCGATGACCTGCTTGCGGCATTGATCGCCTTGCGCGTGCATATCGAAGCAGCGATCGATTTTCCCGAAGAGGAAATCGACTTCCTTGCCGATCCGGCGATCGGCGCACAGATGACCGACCTGCGCCAACGCCTCGCGGCGCTGTTGCGCGAGGCGCAGCGCGGCGTGCGTCTCAACGATGGCCTCAACGTCGCCATCGTCGGCCGCCCGAACGCCGGCAAGTCCAGTTTGCTCAATGCACTCGCCGGCAGCGAACGCGCCATCGTCACCGCGATTCCTGGAACGACACGCGATGTATTGCGCGAAGTGCTGAACCTCGATGGTGTGGTACTCGAACTCGCCGACACCGCGGGCCTGCGCGAAACCAGCGACATCGTCGAACGCGAGGGCGTGCGCCGCGCACGCGCGCAACTGGAACGCTGCGACGTCGCCGTCCTGGTCACCGACCGGCTCCACGCCCACGACGACCTGGCGCATTTCACAGGTGTGCCCGAGCACGCGGCGCGCATCGTCGTGGTCAACAAGATCGACCTCGATGCCACCCTTGCCACGGTCGACCGGCGCAACGGCGTGTCCTGGCACTGGCTCTCCGCCAAAACCGGCGCCGGCCTCGATGCCCTGCGCGACACCCTGAAGTCCATGGCCACCGCCGGCGCCGGCGAAGGCGCCTTCAGCGCCCGCCGCCGCCACGTCGTCGCCCTGCAAAGCGTCGCCAACTATCTCGAAAGTGCCGCCGCGGCTTTGGAAGAACAGCGCGCCGGCGAACTTGCCGCCGAGGAACTCCATCACGCCCAGCACGCCCTCGGCGAAATCACCGGCACCTACTCCAGCGATGACCTCCTGGGCGCGATCTTCGGTTCGTTCTGCATCGGCAAATGAGCGAATGGAGCTGAACGAAGTGCTGTTCGCCGCTTACAGGGTAAGCCGGAACTGCAGGATTTGCTGTCCAGGTGGTTGGGCAGTCAGGTTTATGATCATCTGCCTGCGGCCAAGAAGATGGACAGCCAGTTATGAATGGAAAGAAGTTGATCCGAAACAGCACGGCGGAATTCCTGATCTTCACCGGCCAGACCGGCCAGCAGAGCATCGAGTCACGCTACGAGGATGAAACGCTCTGGCTGTCGCAGAAGCCGATGGCCGAGCTGTTCGGCGTGGATGTGCGCACCGTCAGCGAACACCTGAAGAACATCTTCGCCGGCAACGAACTGGCGCAGGAGTCAGTTATCCGGAAATTCCGGACAACTGCCGGTGATGGCAAGAACTACCAGACCCAGTTCTACAACCTGGATGCCATTATCTCCGTTGGCTACCGGGTCAACTCCGTGCGCGCCACTCAGTTCCGCCAGTGGGCGACCGGTGTCCTCCGCGAGTTCGCCATCAAGGGTTATGTGCTGGATCGCCAGCGCATGGAAAACGGCAGCTTCCTGGGCGAGGACTACTTCGAGCGCCTGCTGGCCGAAATCCGCGAGATTCGCCTCAGCGAGCGGCGCTTCTATCAGAAGGTCACCGATATCTACGCCACCAGCATGGATTACAACAAAGATGCCCCACGACCAAGGTCTTCTTCGACAAGGTGCAGAACAAACTGCACTACGCCATTCACGGCCATACGGCTGCCGAGCTGATCCGCCACCGTGCCGACAGCAGCAAAGAGCATATGGGGCTGAGCTCCTGGGCAAGCGCACCCCAGGGAAAGATTCTGAAAACCGATGTCTCCGTGGCCAAGAATTACCTGAACAAAGATGAGCTGGAATCCCTGGGTCGCATCGTCAACGCCTATCTGGAACTGGCCGAAGACCGTGCCCGCCGCAAGATCCCGATGTCCATGGAGGACTGGGCCAAACGATTGGACGCCTTCCTGGAGTTCGACGAGCGGGACGTGCTGCAGGGTAGCGGCAAGATTTCGGCAAAGCTGGCCCAGACCCATGCCGAAAATGAATTCGAAAAGAACCGTATCGTGCAAGACCGCCTGTTCGAGAGCGACTTCGACAAGGTCGTGAAGACACTGTCGGCGTACGATCAAAAGGCTGCTTCGGGGCACGACGGGGACAAGCCTTGATCGCTATTCCAGTCGCCTGCTCTGGTTTTGGGTATTCCCGAGATCCATCGGTGTACGCGAACTGGCTATCGCCGGTCGGCGCATGCAGTTGCCGGACGCATTGCTTCATCGACCTGACGTGATGCCAGCGGCCCGGGCAACGCGCTGATGGTGACGGTGCGCGGCGAGCAGCATGGTTCACGACGACGGAACCGACCGCCCACGCGCGCAGCCATGCCGTCCTGATCGAGAAATTCCTGCCGGTGGAGATCGACTTCCACGAGGAATGGGTCGGTCGCTGGCAGGTGACCGTCAGCGACTGACGGTCACCTGCGGTAGCGCACGTAAAGGCGCTTCAACAGATACAGCAGGTGCCCGCTGAAGCCACGCTCCTGTGCCTGCAGCAGGCTGGCGTTCTCGTCGTAGAGGCGGCGCAGCTGGTCGTCGCGCTGGGCGATCATGCTGCGTACGTTGTCGACGTCCTCATGGCTTAGCGTATGGCCTTCGACGAAGTGTTCCGGTAGCTGGCGGTTGACATAGTGGGTGGTGTGGCGGCCCGCGGTCTTCTCGGCGGGGCGATCCTTCGTATAGAAGTACAACGCGATCGACTTGCGGGTCAGTTCGCGGCGTTCCTCTGGCAGCAGGATCTGGTCGAAGCCGTGCCAGCTGTCCTCGGTGGTTTCGAAGATGACGCAACGATTGAACAGTGGCGCGACGCGCACGGTGGGCGCCGCGTCCGCATAAGGATCGCGGTAGAGGTCGAGCATGCCGCCCCAGCTCTCTTCCCACTCATGGTTGAGGTAGACGATCAGATTGAGTCGACGATGCCAGCGCTCGCTGGGGTGATAGTTGAAATCGATGTGCGCCTGCAGGCCCTGGCCGTGCCGGTTCTCGTGCGTGCCGCCGCCGAGGTAGAACGGGTCGTATAGCAGCCCCTCGATGCCGGTGACCTTGCCGACCAGCTCGAGGAAGGCCGGGGTCTGGATGATGTCGTCGATCGTCACATACGCCGGGCCGAGCCCGCGAATGCGCTCCACGGTCGACTTGCCACCGGGTTCGCCGTTTTCGCCGATGAAGTGACCGCGCTCGAAAGCCGGGAACTGTTCCAGCAACTGGCTGGCCAGCGTCGGATCGAGGAAGTCGTCGATCACCACATGGCCGAAGGGCCGCGCCTCGGCGAAGCGGCGCGCGAAGTCGTCGGCGTTTGCGCGTACGACGGGGTTGACGATGGAGTCGAGGGTCACGGGGCTGGGCTGTCCTGCCGGGTCAGCCAGTGATTCTAGTGGTTCGCCACGGACGCCGCCCAGCGTCCGTGGCGCGCTCGGGTCAGTCGCCGCCGCTCTTCGACGGGGCGTTGCCGGACCTGGCGTCCTGGCGGCGCTGCTTGGCGTCCTGTTTCCACTGGGCGAACTTCTGCCGCTGGTCGGGAGTGAGCACGGCATTGAGCTGGCTGCCGCTGCTTTCCATCAGGGCAAGCATCTGCGCCTTGCGGTCCGCGGGCTTCAGCGAGGTGTCGCTGCGCAGGGCGGCGACGCGTTGCTGGCGGTCCTCGAGGATCGGCGTGATCTTCGCGACCTGGTCAGGGCTCAGATCGAGCTGTTTGGTCAGGCGGGCGATCTGCTGCTGCGGATCGGGCGCGGCACGGCCGGCTTTGCCCATCGGCGCGGTCGAGGCCGGCGGCGAACTGGCCTGTGGCGCGGCCATGGCGGCCATGGCGGTACCGAGCGAGAGCGCGAAGACGGCGAGACGAAGCGTGTGTTTCATGAGGCGATTCCTCCTGGGGGTAGGACGGAGAACGGAGACTACGCCGCGTCGTTGACGGCCCGGTGGCAGGAGGGTGGTCGACGTTACCGGCTGTTCAGCGGCCCGGCGAGGGATGACTTCCGTCCTGTACCGCCAGGTCCGCCAGGGGTGCACAATCCGCCGGACCCAAGCCATGAGCAGGCCTCCATGCCAGTCGCGCATGCCCCGACGTCCGAAGTCACTGCCGGCGGACCGCTTGTCCTCGCGCAGCCCCCGTGCACCACAAAGCAAGCCATCACGGTCACCGTGCTGTCCGCGTTCTTGGCGCTGATGGTCGCCCTGCCGACGCGCGGCCATGCCACGACCACGCCGACGAAGCCCGACGAGACCGCGCACAGCGAAGCCGGCGTGGTTGCCGCCGAAGATCACTGGAGCCGTGCCGAACTCGCGGGCGATACCGCCTTCCTCGAACACTTCCTGCTGACCGATTACCGCTCGGTCGGTCCCGAGGGCCATGCCGCGGATAAGGCGAAGATCATCGCCGGCGCGGCAAAGCGGTCCACGCACAGCCTGGCCCAGGCCGACAGCGAAGTCGCCGGCTATCGCAAGCAGCACCCGTACGAAACGAAGATCGTGATCGAAGGAGATGTCGCCGTCGTCTCATTCTCCGATCCGGCGCTCGGTAAGGATCTGGGGGTGAAGTCCTCGGATATCCTCGTTTACCGCGATGGCGCCTGGCACGCGCTGTATTCGCAGCACAGCCAGGTCGGCCACACCAGTTAAAGCTTGGGAATGTGCAGGGTCTTGCTGATCATCAAGGTGCCGGAGAGCACGAACAGAAGGGCGAACGGGTGCAGGGTCAGCGGGCCGATCTGCCAGGCGCCCCAGTAGATCGCCTCGCCGATCCGCGACTGCCACGCGCACCAGGCGAGCGCGGCGGTCAGCAGCACGCTGGTCGGGATCGGCGTGCCCTCGAAATAGGCGACCTTCTCCTGTCCCGCGGAAAGGGTTTCCGCGGTGACGTTGTAGCGGGCCAGGCGGCTGACGCCGCAGCAGACGAAGTAGATCAGGGCGACCAGGTCCCAGCCGCCGCGCAATCCGGCGGCGAAGGCCAGCGTGGCCGGGCCGACACCGAAGGAAATCACATCCGACAAGGAGTCCAGCTCGCGGCCGAGGGTGGAATGCTCATGCCGGAAGCGGGCGATCCGCCCATCCAGGACATCGAAGAACAGCGCCGCCGGTGCCATGGCCGCCGCGGCGAAGAAGTGCGTCGGCGAGCCGCTGGCCATGTACGCCATCGCCAGGAACACCGAGGCCATGCCGCAGGCAGCATTGGCCAGGGTGAAGAAATCCGCCAGATGCAGCTCGCGGATCATGGTGAAGTGGCGTCGGGGCGGCTTTCCGGGAACGGTCATGGCGTCGGCTGTAGGGAACGAGACGACGACGATCCATGTCGCGCGCCCAACAGTCAATCGCAGGACGTGATTCTTTACGGCTTCGTTGCCGGGGCGAGCACGATTTCGTAGACATACGCATCCGGCCCCGGCGGCCGGGCGGGAGCAGTCAGGCTCATGCCATCGGCGGTCTGCCGCCACTGGACGGCCTGGTCGCTGCCCAGCAGGTTCACCGCGCGGACCCCATCGGCGACCGTGATCGAAACCTACTCCTGGCATAGCGTCAGGATCGGCGGCATGGCCTTCATCCTCGGCCCCGGCGTGAACATGTATCGCGCGCCGCAGAACGGCCGCAACATGGAGTACTACGGCGAGGATCCGCTGCTCGCCGGCAAGATCGCCTCGGGCCTCATCGAGGGCATCCAGAGCCAGGGCGTGGTCGCCGCGGTGAAACACTTCGCCGCGAACAATTCCGAATACGACCGTCGTTACCTCGACGCCATCATCGACGAGCGTACCCTGCGTGAGACCTATCTTCCGGCCTTCGAATCGGCGGTGAAGGAAGGCCATGTCGGCGCGGTGATGAGCAGCTACAACCTGGTCAACGGCGATTACCTGGCCGAGAACCACACGATCAGCCATGCCATCCTGAAGAAGGAATGGGGCTTCAACGGCCTGTTCATGTCCGACTGGGAAGCGACGCACGACGGCATCAAGGCGTTCAACGCCGGCCTTGACCTTGAAATGCCCGCGGCCAAGGCGATGGATCCGGCGTTGATCCTGCCAGCCTAGAAGGACGGCACGCTGTCGAAGGTGTCGATCCAGCGACGCTCGAAACTGATCGGCAGCTTGCCTTCCGGCGAACGCACGCCGAACAGTACAACCCCACGCATGATTTCTACGACGCGCCGGCGCATGCGCCGGGCACCAACCCGACCGTGAAATACGGTGAGGGCGTGTTCCTCGGCTATCGCTGGTACACCAGCTACCCGGACAAGGCACAACCGCTGTTCGCCTTCGGCTACGGTCTGTCGTACACGAGCGTCAAACGCCACGACTGGCAGGTCGACCCGGGCAAGTTCGAGGTGTATGTCGGCAATGCTTCCGACCACACGCCCTTGGTCGCGGATCTCGCCCTGGGCAAATGAAGCTGCTCGTCATTCTGGCGCAGGCCCACTGCTGTCCGGGGGAAATCTGGATGGCATAGCGGAGCCACTCGCTGCCGTGCTGGACACTCGGGCTGAGACCCCCTCACCGTCGTTCCGGCGCAGGCCGGAACCCAGTGGCGATAAGACAGGGTTATCGCCTTGCCTCGTACGCGTATGCCACTGGATCCCGGCCTGCGCCGGGATGACGTCAAAAGCGTCAGCCCGGCTTGCGGAACCGGTACATGAACTGATCCGTCTTGCCGCGGATCTTCGGATCGAAGACCTTGTTGTCGTGGGTGTCCGCCGGGTTGCGCAGCACATCGCTCTCGCCATCGAAGACAAAGCCGGCGGCGACGACCTGCTGCTTCACGATCGCCGGGTCGATACGGTGCAAGGTGTCGGTGTCGCGCATGCCCGAGCCGGATGCGGCGACATGGTCGATGATCACGTACAGGCCGCCGGGACGCAGCGCGTCGAAGACCTGCTTGTTGAGCACGGCCGGGTCGACCTTGCCCATGAACTTGTCCGGATAGTCGTGGTAGTTCTGCGCGGTGAAGACCAGGTCTACTTTCGCCGGCGACGACAGCTGCGCGGCCGGTTGCGGCAACAAGGTGACGTTGGCGTAGTGCGGATCCTTGACCAGGGTGGCGAACTTCGTCGAGCTTTCCGCATCGTCGTATTCCTTCGGCCACACCGCGTAGACATGGCCTTTCGGGCCGACGGCGACACTGAACACACGGGTGAAATAGCCGGTGCCGGGGATCAGTTCGAGGACCTTCTCGCCGGGTTTCACTTCGGCGAAGGCCATCACGTCGGCGACTTTGCGCCGGCTATCGGCGGCGGTGTCGGCCTGGCGGCCGGGGTCCTTCACGGCGGCGGCGATCGCGGCGCTGTCGGCCGTGGAGGTGGGGGTCTGGGCGAACGCCACGGCGGGGAGGGCGAGCGCAATCAAAACGGCTAGGGAGACGGTACGCATGACGGACTCCTTTGTGGGGGTGAAACGTGGGCGATTGTGCGCCGAATGGCGGCCGTGGGTAGTGCCAATCGGCAGACATCCGCCCTCGCCGCGCCCGCCTTTGGCCTTATCCCGGCGCCGGTTCGGCGGCAGACTGTGCGCCACCTCCCCACCGGTAACCGTCATGAAGCGCCTTAGCCTCGGCTTGCTCGCCTGCCTTGCCACCCTCGCCGTGGACGCTGCGCCGCCGGTCTTTACCGTCAACCCGGCCTGGATCCAGCCGCACAAGCCCTTCCGCATCTATGCCGACACCTATTACGTCGGCACGCAAGGCCTGAGTTCGATCCTGATTACCTCGCCCCAGGGCCATATCCTGATCGACGGGACCCTCCCACAGAATGCGAAGCTGATCGAGGCGAATATCCGCGCGCTCGGTTTCCGCGTGGAGGACGTGCGGGTCATCCTCAATTCGCATGCGCATTTCGACCACGCCGGCGGGATCGCGGCGCTCGCCCGCGACAGCGGCGCCATGGTGCGCGCCAGCGCATCGGGCGCCCAGGCCATGGCGGCCGGTGGGCTGGACCCGGAGGACCCGCAGTACGGCATCGCGCCGGCCTATCCGCCCGTCAAGGGGGTGAAGCCGGTCGTCGACAGCGAGGTGGTCCGGGTCGGCGACCTGGCGGTGACCGCGCACGCCACGCCGGGCCATACCCCGGGCGGCACCAGCTGGACCTGGCGCGCCTGCGAGAACGGCGCCTGCAAGGACATGGTCTACGCCGACAGCATCAGTGCCCTCGGCAACGACGGCTTCCGCTTCACCGACGACGCGAAACATCCACATCGTGTCGAGGATTTCCGTCGTTCGCTCCACACCATCGCCAACCTTCCCTGCGACATCCTGATGGTGACCCATCCGGACATGATCGACTTCCTCGGCAAGGTCGCCGCGCACGACGCCGGCAAGGTTCCCGATCCCCTTGCCGACCCGAAAGCCTGTCGCGCCTATGCCGATACCTACCGCGCGAAGCTCGACGCGCGCCTGGCCGGGGAAAAAGCGCCATAGAGGCGCGCTAGACCGATTCGCGCGAGACCATGGCGCCCACTGCCTCGACCAGCCGCGAGGGTTCGAACGGCTTGGCCAGCACTTGCGCGGTGCGACCGAGCCCCGGTCGTATCGCGGCAAGCGTTTCGTTGGCCGAGATAACCAGGCAACGCACCGCTGGATGCAGCGTGGTGACCTGCTCGAGCACCTCGTTGCCGGTTGCATCGGGCAGGTGGAAGTCGCTGACCAGCACGTCCAGGCGTGCCGCCTTGCGCGCCAGATCGGCGCCCGCCCTGGCGCTGCCGGCGGCGAATACCGTCGCACCGGCGGCGCGCAGCGCATCGGCGAGCAGACCGCGCAGTGCCTCGTCGTCCTCGACCAGCAGGATGTGCAAGCCGCCGATGTCGGCAACGGCCGGACTTTCGTCGAAGGCGGTGGCCAGCGGCAGGCGCAACGTCAGCGACGTGCCCTCGCCCGGCTCGCTGCGTATATCGAGCCGGCCACCGGCATCCTCGACGAAGCGTTTCACCACGGCCATGCCGATGCCGGAGCCGAGGCCTTCAGGCTTGGTGGTGTAGAACAGGTCGAAGACGCGCGCGAGCGTATCGGCATCCATGCCGGCGCCATCGTCGGCGAGCGTGAGCGAGGCTTCTTCGCCTTCGATGCCGGCGCTGACGGTGAACGTGCCGCCATCGGGCATCGCATCGCGCGCATTGGTGGCGAGGTTGAGCAAAGCCAGCTCGAACTCGCCGCGGTTGATCGCCACCGGCATCGCCGTACCCGCCAGCGCGGAATGCAGGGCGATGCGCTCGCCGAACAGCTGCTTCATCAGCGGCAGCATATCGCCGACGACGTTACGGATATCGACCACCTCCAGCTTGCCGCTGTCGTTGCGGCCGAGACTGAGGATGCGCCGGATCGTCATCGCGCCGCGCTGCGCGGCCAGCTTGATCCCGTCCAGCGAATCGGCGGCGACCGGCAGGCTTTCGGTGGCATCGGGCCGGCTGGCATAACCCATGATCACGCCGAGGATATTGTTGAAATCGTGGGCGATGCCGCTGGACAGACGCCCCACCGCCTCCACTTTCTGTGCCTGGACCAGCTGCGCCTGCGAACGTTCTTTTTCGGCGATCTCCTCGCGCAGCGATTGCTGGGTCCGCAGCAGGTCTTCGCCGCGGCGGGTGGAGAGCTCCAGCGTTTCACGCAGGGCGGACACGGCGCGATCGATGACCAGGGCGATGACCGCGAAACCCAGGCTGCAGCGGAAGAAGTTGAAGACCGCGGTGTCCGCCGCATCCGCAGGATCGGGCAAGGTGCTGTGGCCCTGCAGGTCGACGGTCATGCCTATCAGCTGGACGATGACGAGGGACAGGACCATCAACCAGAGCGCCCGCCGACCGAGCAGCAGGCCACACAGGACCAGCGGGACCAGTTGGGTCACCTGCACCGCAAGCTCGGCCTGGAGGCCATACAGGTAATAGCTCAGGCCCATCATGGCGACGGCCATGGCGATAAAGATGCTCGCGGAGAGCCGGAAGCGCCCCCTGCGCACCAGTCCGAAGGCCGTCCAGATCAGGACCGTGGTGATCAGGGTCTTCAGCTCGACCGGAACGTTGATCGGGAAGATCGGACGCGAAATCCACCGCGGCAGGTTCGACAGCGGGAAAAGGATGCCGAAGATCAGCAGGACCACCTGGAGCATGGGCGCATTGCGCCGCTCGACCGGGTCGGTGACCGGCACGTTGCGCAGCCAGCGCAGGAACCACGTCAACGGGTTCAGCGAGCGGCTCGACGGTTTCGTCACGGAATATGAAACGACGTCTGTCATTATGGTTACACCCCAGGCGGATCGCGCGAAGCATGGCGCAAGCGTCCGGGACGGGCAACTGGCTGCCCGACTCACCGGACAGGCATGATTTGTTACAGTTCGGCGTGTCGGGTGCGGGAAATACATGCCGCGAGACGACGGGCGGGGCGCTTGTCGGGCCGGCGCGTGTGGAGCGGGGAAGGTATGGTCGCCAATAACAGGCGCAACGTCCTGGTCGTCGAAGACGATCTGGAGCTGCGCGACAAGATCCTGATACCGGGCCTGCGGGCCTTCGGTTTCGATGCGACCGGCGTAGGCACGGTCGCCGAGCTTTACCGGGCCATGGCCGGCGGTGGCTTCCAGCTTATCGTGCTCGACATCGGCCTTCCCGATAATCAGGATTTTACGGTCGTTTCCGACCTGCGCAGCGTCAGCACCGTCGGCATCGTCGTGCTGACCGGGTTATACGCCAACGCCGATCGCGTTCGCGGGCTGACCGAGGGCGCGGATATCTACCTGACCAAGCCGGTCGACGTCGAGGTGCTCGCTGCGTCCCTGCATAGCCTGGCGCGCCGCATCGATGGGAGCATCCAGGCTCCCGCGGCGAAACAGCCCCAGGGTTGGCGCCTGGAAGCCGGTGGCTGGCGGCTGCTCGCGCCCAATGGCGTGGTGGTCGCGCTGTCGTCCGCCGAGCGCCTGATCGTCAACCGTCTGATCAACTCGCCCGAGGAGCCGGTATCGCGCGATCGCCTGGTCGACGAACTGGCCGTGCACATCGACGATTTCGATCCGGCCCGGATGGAGATGCTGGTGCACCGTTTACGCCGGAAGGTCGCGACAAAGACCGGTCACGAACTGCCACTGACGGTCGTGCGGCGTGTCGGCTACATGCTCGCGTTGAGCTGAGCCACCCCGTTATCGCTGTCATGTCGATTGACGCTCCGGCGTGGCGCATGCATGGTGGCGCGATACCGATACCGTGAGGGCTTTCGATGACGATCAGGCTCCCGTTCTGTCTGCTGCTCCTGCTGTGCGCCCTTCCCGTCGAGGCATTCGCGCAGGCCGCGGGCCCGGCCGACGCGTCCGCGCGTTTCATCGATCCGCCCACCCTGTCCACGCCCAACGGCTATTCGCACGTCGTGGTCGCCCCGGTGGGACGTACCCTCTACATTTCCGGGCAGGTCGCGCTGGACCGCGATGGCAAACTCGTCGGCGCCGGCGATTTCGGCGCACAGGCCGGACAGGTCTTCGCCAACCTGAAGGCCGCGCTCGAAGCGGGCGGGGCGTCGTTCAAGGATGTCGTGAAGATGACCATGTACGTCACCGACATCTCACAGCTGAAGGCCTTGCGTACCGCACGCGACCGCTATATCGATCCGAAGCATCCGCCGGCGAGCGCCCTGGTCGAGGTGCGCAAGCTGTTCCGCGACGATCTGTTGCTGGAAATCGACGCGACCGCCGTCGTCGCCCCTTAAAGGACGAACCCATGCTTTACGCAATGCTGTGTTATCACTCCGAGGCGGTCGTCGGCGCCTGGACCGAAGAGGAGGATGCCATGGTCATGACGCGGCTCGGCGTCATCCAGGAGCGGCTGGCCCGCGAAGGCAAGCTCGGGCCCGTCGCCCGCCTGCAACCGACGAGTACAGCGACCACGCTGCGCAAGGACCGCGAGCCGGCGATGGTCGTCGACGGGCCGTTCGCCGAGACGAAGGAGCAGCTGCTCGGCTTTTACGTGCTCGACTGCGCTTCTATGGACGAGGCGCTCGATATCGCGCGCGAACTCGGCCAGGCCAATCCCGGCGGCGCTTATGAGCTCCGTCCGATTTCGCTATTCATGCAGGGCGATGTGGCGGGCTGAGGGTTGGTGCATGGCCCTGCGTGGCTCAGGCAGCCTGGCCGAATACCACCCGTGGCGCATCCTTGAGCAGGTCGAGGGCGCGGTCGAGAATGCCGCTGACGTCCATGCGGTTCATGAAGGCGCTGTAGGTCAGCAGGGCGAACAGGCTGCGTGGGTCGCTGGCCCAGGGGGGCATGAAGCGTGGCGGGCGCAGCAATCCCAGTACGGACAGCTGCGCCAGGGCTGGAATGTCCGTGAGATCCAGCTTGCCGCAGAACAAGAGGGGCAGGCAGTCGGACCGGCCGCAGGAGAACAGCGCACGGATGGTATTGCTGACCTGCAGCAGGCCATACAGGTAGACCAGGTCCTTGGCGAACGGCGCGCCGCCGGTGATCACGCCGCCGCGAAACACCCGGCGTGCGCGCTCGAAGGACTGGCCGGGCTGGTCGCTTTCCTCGAGGAAATGCCGGTAGACCTGGATGAAGTCGGCGCCGTCGACCGCCATCTGGATGGCGAAGACACGATCAGCCAGCCGCTTCAGACGATCCATCTCGATCGCGCCGCTGACGATTTCGGCGAAGACGGCGAGGCCCTCCTGGGTGCGCGCGTCATAAGGATGCGCCGTGCCGAGGATCGGCAGATCCACTTGCAGCCGACCGTTCAGCGAGGTGGCGACATGGATGAATGCTTCGTGCTGCAACAGTTGCGCGGCATCGCAATCGGTAAAGCGGGCATCGCGGCGCAGGCGGATCGCGCTGGAGCTGGCCAGGGCATTCGCGGAAAGCGTATCGACGATATCCACGCTGGGCGCGTCATTGCCGAAATGGCGGGTGACCGCGATGCGCAGGTCGTCGGCGACCTCGGTTGCATTGAAGTAACGCGGAGGCGACAGGGAAACGTTCAGCAGCCCGAGTTGCGCGGTGACGTCGCGCACGGATTGCGCGAGGTCCAGCGGGGTTTGCGGGAAGAAGCGCAGCGGCGTCTTCGGTGCGCCATAGAGCTTGCTGCCGTAGGTGAAGAAATCCGGCTTGCCGACGTTGGCCATCATCATCGCGGCGTCGTCGATCGCCTCGGCATGTCGCGCCACCCACGCGGCGATCGTCGGCTGCGCGATCTTCACCGCGCTCAGCTCGGCCAGGGCGGCCCGCGTCGGGGCCGGATCGAAGGGCGTATAGACCGGTTGCGGCAGCTCGCGCGCGCCGGCGGCGAAGAATTTCTCCGCCACATCGGGGCACCAGTCGATCGCCTTCAACACCTTGATGCGTTTCGCCGCCTGATGCAGCAAGGTCGCCGCACGCCGAATGGCCTCCCGCTCGCGTTCGTCAGCCGTCCCGCTTGCCATGTCCCGTCCTCGTTCGCGATCCCTCATGAGTATCGACGCGCCGGGGGTGCCGTTGTAGCGCAAACTTGCTGAGGCGGGCTAAGTAAATGTACTCGGCATGGGTGAATCCCGGCGCCGGGGCTCTGTCGTTCGCAGCCGGATGGACGCAGCCAGATTGGATAAGCTCAGACGTTGAGTCCTTTCACCACCAGGATAAGTTCTCCATGATTTCTTCGATGCCTATTGCGACACGCTCGTCCGGATCGTCGCGAAGGCTCAGCCACAGCGATAGTGGATCGACGGTATCCTGTCCAGGAACGAGATCGGGCCTGTAGATCCAGGACTGCAGTTGGCATGACGATTCAAGTGCGCCCGGTCGACGATTGAGAGACCGCTCAAGCCTGGCGAATGTCGGGCTTTTACCCGGTGTCAGGCGCTTCAGGTCATCGTTGCCCAAGGCATAGACTGGCACTGTCGGTTCGCCGAGCATCGTCAGCCTGGAGAGCGCCGATCCGCTCGCCAGGCGAAGTCCTTCGGTAAACGAGATATCGCCACGAATGATGGCCGTACCGCGCGCTGGCGTGCGGAGCATCGGCAGCGCCTGCCTCCACAATGAGCGTCTTTTTTTCTCGAAGGCCAACCGCAAGCTGCGGCCATGTTTGACGGACTTGACCAGATCGGCTGCTTCCAGCTCCTTCACCGCACGCGACAAAGTCATGCGTGAATAGCCAAGGATCGCACCCGTTTCATAAGCAAGGATTGGTTCGTGGCTTTTGTCGAGCAGCGAAAAAATCAGCACGGCTTGTGCGCTGGGGCTTAGTGCATGGCCGGCGATCTCCGGCCGAATCGGGATATTCCGACGCCGACGCAGGTGCTCACGCAGTTCGAAGCCGAGATCGGGCAGGTAGATCTGAACGCCGGGGATGACAAAAGGAATCGCTTGTTCGATAAACCTTGGCCTGCGATGTGCGGGAATATCCTGGCTCACGAACACAACGATCGCGTCCGTCTGTGCGTGTACCAACTGGATCTGGCGGAGTACGGCGGCGGGCGTCGGCAATTCGCCCGCGCGTCGCTTTTCAATCATGAAAAGGCAGGAGGCGCCAAGAAGGACGCCTGTATGGAACGCGTAGGATTTCCGCAACACGACCGGCAGCGCGATTTCGCCGCTCCACCGCGTGAGCGGCAGTGGCGTATGCAGGCTCTGCTCAAGCGAACGCTGAAGCGCCTGGACGGGGACGCCTTCCTCGGCGTGGTGGGCGGTAACATGTAACATTGAAAAGAAATGTAACAGTGTTGATGTTACATAACAATCCAGTGATACGTTTAAGTTGTCATGACAAATGAGTAACTTCAATGAGTTGGACTGTTTCAGTGGCACGCCGCCGGGGCGGTGCAGCCCGATCCACGTCTCGAGCGCCACCAGCAGCCCATGTAAGGCTTTGCCCGTTGATGGGATGGTCACTTCGCGTCGCGCACAGGTCAGTCACGCCACCAGGACGATGATGGCCTGGCTGCGCGAGGTCGCCGCGGAGGCATGATCGCCAGCTTTCAGGTCTAAGCTGATTTTCAAACACGGGCTGGCAGCGTGATGGATTCCTCGAAGGCACGGGACGTGGAAACGGTGGGCCGCATCGCGGCGGTACCGACGATCCTGGAGGTCGTTGCCCGTACGACCGGGATGCGCTTCACCGCCGTCGCGCGCGTGACCGAAAACCACTGGGTGGCCTGCGCGGTATACGACCAGATGGAATTCGGCCTGAAGCCGGGCGGTGAACTGGTCCTCGAGACGACCATCTGCAATGAGATCCGCCAGCACCACCAACCGGTGATCTTCGGCCACGCCAGCACCCATCCGCACTTCTCGACGCATGCGACGCCGAAGCTATATGGCCTCGAGAGCTATATCTCGATCCCGATCTTCCGCGCCGATGGCGGCTTCTTCGGTACGCTCTGCGCGATCGACCCGAAACCGGCCCCGCTCGACGACCCGAACCTGCTGACGACACTTGAACTGTTCGCCCAGCTGATCGGCGCCCAGATCGATGTCGAGGAACGGCTCGAACGCACCGACCATGCATTGGCCGATGCACGCGCTACGGCGAAATTCCGCGAGCAGTTCATCGCCGTGCTTGGCCACGACCTGCGCAATCCGCTGCACTCGATCAGGCTCGGTACCGAGGCACTCCGGGACATGCCGCTGGAAGCCCGCGCGCAGCGCACGGTCGGGCTGATCCGGTGCAGCGCCGAACGGATGTCCGAGCTGATCGACAATATCCTGGACTTCGCCCGCGGTCGGCTGGGCGGCGGGATTCCGGTCGTGATTCGGCGCGAGCATGACCTGGCCACCGAACTTGCGCATATCGTCGACGAGGTACGCGCGGCGCATCCGGAACACCGCGTCGAGGCCAGGCTCGATATCGACGCCGTGGTGGCCTGCGATCGCCGTCGCATCGCCCAGTTGCTGGCGAACCTGCTGGGCAATGCGGCGATCCATGGCGCGCCCGACGTGCCCATCCGCGTCGTCGCGTCCGTCGCTGGCGATACGTTCACGCTCGAAGTGACGAACGGCGGCAGGGCGATCCCGAAGGATAAGATCGCGCGCCTGTTCCAGCCCTTCTCGCGCCGCACGACGGATACGCCGAGCCCGGGTCTGGGCCTTGGCCTGTACATCGCCGCCGAAGTGGCCCGCGCGCACGGCGGCACGCTGGAGGCATCGTCGGATGAAGCCCGGACCCGCTTCGTCTTCCGCATGCCGTTGGATGCCACGCGTGAGCTCGGCGACCGTGGTGCAACCGAAACCGACGCCTCCGTCTCTTAGGGCTACTTACGCGGCCGGGGGCCGCGCGTCCTCGCAGGAGATCATTCGTGCTTCAGATCCGATCGTTAGCGTTTGCGGCTACCGCGCTGCTCGTCCTTGCACCGCGGGTTTTCGCCGATACCCAGCCTGGTCCGCGTTCGATCATCGCCGAGGCGCGAAAGATCGTTTCGCCGAATGGCGTGGAGGAGTTGAAGCCGGTGACCATCGGCGGCATCCAGCAGTGGATCTCGGTGCGCGGTCGCGACCGGCGCAACCCGATCCTGCTCGTCCTGCACGGCGGCCCGGGCTCGCCGACCATGCCGGTGGCCTATACCTTCCAGTCGCCGTGGGAAGACTATTTCACCGTCGTGGAATGGGACCAACGGGGTGCCGGCAAGACCTACGCCGCCAACGATCCCAAGGCGCTCGCCGCGACGATGACTCCCGAACAGATGACCCGCGACGCCGAGGAGATGGTGCAGTACCTGCGCAAGACCTATGGCAAGCAGAAGATCTTCGTGCTCGGCCATTCCTGGGGTTCGCTGCTCGGGATGAACCTGGCCCGGCGGCATCCCGAATGGTTGTACGCATACATCGGTGTCGGCCAGATTGTGAACTCGCGCAAGAGCGAGGCGGAGGGCTACGACTTCGTGCTTGCCCAGGCGCGCGAGCACGGCAACAAGGAGGCCGAGAAGGAATTGCTGGCGCTGGCGCCGTATCCCGGCGACAAGCCGCTGACCTTCGAGCGGATCGGCGTGCAGCGGAAGTGGCTCAATTTCTATGGCGGCCTGACCTTCGGTCGCAAGGACTATAACTACGCGGCCAACACGGAGTACCTGTCGCCCGACTACACCGACAAGGAGGTGGACACCGTCGATGCCGGCGGCCTGTATTCGGTGACGCATCTGCTCGGGCCGATGCTGGCGGCGAACTTCGACAACATCACCGAACTGCATTGCCCGGTGATCATTTTCAATGGCCGGCATGACTACGCGGTCTCGCATACGCTCGCCGCGTCCTGGTTCAAAGCACTGAAGGCGCCGTCGAAGAAGCTGATCTGGTTCGATGACGCCGCGCACATGATGATGGAAGAACAGCCGGGCCGGTTCCTGGTGCATCTGGTCGACGATGTACGCCCCATCGCGGTCGCCGCGGGCGATGCCGCACCCGATGAGACGGTGGAAAGCCACTAAGGCTGGGGCATCCCGATTTCGGAATGGACGACATGCCAAGTAGGACGTTTCCTATTTCGTTATGTGTTTGGTCGACGCATGCTTTCGGCGTCGCCGCTAAAACGGCGACCGGGTGTGGAAACCCGTGTAATTCTGGTCGGTGTAAAAAGGCGTCACAGCGCTTTTTTGCGCTGTGGTGCCCCGCTGCCATAATCCCTACGGCGGGCGTGTCGGGAAGGCTTCGGCCTTGCCGGTTTTCCGATCGGAATTGACGGTTTTCCACCCTGGCACGCCCGCCACCCGCACCGATGCGGGCTGGCGGTCTTCCACCGGGAGCCGCGATGACCGTCACCGAACCACCCGATCCAACCACGACGCCCGCGTTCGGGCAGGCCTTGTTCCCTATCGGCAACCAAGCCCCGGCCGCTCCCCACTGCGTGTGCGGACGCTGCCTTCCCGACGACGACTACAGTTACCCCGAACGGGCCCTCGACGCCTGCATCACCCATATGCTGGATATGGTCAGCATCATCGAATCGAGCACACCCAACCGAGGCCAGGCGCGGCGGGATCAAGGTGATCACCTATGATCGACTGATCCTCGGCGCGGACGTCGATGCCTATATCTCGTTTGACAATGAAAAAGTCGGCGAACTGCAGGCCCAGGGCGTACTCGACGCGGCACCGAAGGGCAGGTATTTCCTGCTTGGTGGCGCGCCCACCGACAATAACGCGAAGATCCTCCGTCAGGGCCAGATGAAGACCCTGCAGCCGGCGATCGACAAGGGCGCGATCAAGGTGGTCGGCTCGCAGCGACGCCGAACTGGGACGCCTCGCAGGCGCTGCGCATCGTCGAGGACGTGCTGACCGCCAACGGCAACGACATCCAGGGCATCGTCGCCTCCAACGACGCCGTCGCCGGCGGCGCGGTGCAGGCGCTGAACGCGCAGAAGCTGGCCGGCAAGGTGCCGGTCCCGGTACAGGATGCCGACCTCGCCGGGGTCAGGCGCGTCGTCGATGCGCGGCGGTTCGGGCACCGTGCATGGCGCGCTGATCGGTGCCCTGGTGATGGCCAGCCTGGACAACGGCATGTCGATGATGGACATCGACAACTACTGGCAGCTGATCGTGAAGGGCTCGATCCTGGTTCTCGCCGTCTGGGTCGACGTGGTCTCCGGCTCGCAGCGGGACTAAGTGCGCATTGGGCTTTAGGCTCCTTATGGCTCCCCCGAAGCCATCCGCCTTGCCCGCGACAGAAGCAGGCCGTTCTCGATTAAGCCGTGCGCGACATCCAGCGACCTACGGTCCTGCTCGCAGCGCGGCAAGCCGGACACCGCCAGGCCTTCGATGTAGTTCATCGCGGCGATCAGGTAGGTTTCGATATTGATATCGGGGTCGTCGAGGACAATGCTCGGTGGCCATGGCCAGAAGACCTGACCGCTGGTCCGCACGCCGAGTACGACCTGGGCGATGGACGCCGTAGTCACGCGCTCAAAGCGTGGCTTCGATTCGTCAGGCGCCTCCATGATCATTTCCCGCCGGGCGGAAGGACACTCCCGCGCGCATCGTCTGACGCTGCACGCAAAGCAAGAGCTGCCCGTTGGTAATCAACTTACGCAAGGCTTGTAGGGCAACCCGGGCACCCGGGTGGGGTTCGGGTGTGCAGCATTCGATGATATCGACCATGTCCAGTACGTGGGCCATGGAGGTATCCAGGGATAGTTCGGGGAAACTGTAGTCGTTGTCCGCGCGGCAGCGTCCGCGCCGGACGCGCAAACGAGCAGGGCCCGGATTGCCGATGCGGCGCAAGGCCTGCGCGATGGCGGGCGCATCGAAGCTTGTCGTCGGCTTGGGTGGTTCGGTAACGGTCATCGCGGCTCCCTGTGGAAGACCGCCAACCCGCGTCAATGCGGGTGGCGGGCGTGCCAGGGTGGAAAGACCGGCCGATCCAGACGGAAAAACCCGGCAAGGCCGAAGCCTTCCCGGCACGCCCGCCATAACGAGTATGGCAGCGGGGTACCGTAACGCACAAAGTTGGCGCAGTACGTTACGGCACCTTTTGAGCACCGTCTTGATCGAAACGGGCTTTCCACACCCGGTCGCCGTTTTTTGCGGCGACGCCGAAAGCATGGGTCGACCAAGAACATTTGGAAATAGGAATAGCCCTACACCGGGTCCTCGGTGTTGGCATTGACGAAGACCCGCTCCGCACTTCGTTCCTCGCTGTAAGCCACAGCTGAGAATCAGCGCCAAAAATGATCGATTCCTTATGTCGGCGATTGTCGCGAGTGTTCACCATCGTCCGAAAATCTCATTCGCGATCGCGTGGGGGATCAATGAATGCATAACGTTTTCATCGCTGTCTTCCCTATATTTCTCAGTTTGATCATTGGTTGCATCACCGGAATGCTTCTGTCGCCCGCTCCGAAGATGGGGCTTGTTCGGTGTACAGGGCCTTTGGTATGGCTGTTGCTCTTTTCCGTTGGAGGGGAATTTGGCGGCGTGCTTGGCGAGCCTTCTGTAGCAGGGCATACGGTCGTCACAGCGGTGATCTTTGCGATGTTGACGACGTTGTTGCCCTGCCTTCCCGTCACTTACTTATACGGGCGTCGAAAGTCTTCCGGCGTCAGCGTTGGCAAGGGTGACGTGATTCCCTTGTGGCGCACGGTGAAGGAGTGCCTGGTGGCGCTCTCGATGGTCGTTTTTGGGGTTCTACTTTCGCAACTGACAGCAGCCGACGCGATCGGAGCCTACTGGTCCTCGGCTACAACGATCCTGCTGATGTTGTTGATATTTCTCGTCGGGGTAGATCTGTCCTGCATGGAGGTCAGACGAAGCCTGTGGTCCGGGAAAGCGCTTGTCATCCCTTTGATCGTCGTGATTGGGTCCCTCACCGGGGGAGCGCTTGCGGCCCAGATAGTCGATGAGGAATTGACTGTTGCACTTGCCCTGGCGTCGGGCTTCGGCTGGTTCTCCCTCTCCGGGGCACTGGTCGGTAGCTTCCTGGGTCCCACTTATGGCGCCATGGCGCTGATGATCGACCTCTTTCGCGAGCTGATGGCGATTCTTCTTTTGTACATGGCTGG
Organism: uncultured Gammaproteobacteria bacterium; assembly: GCA_963847335.1. Classification (GTDB taxonomy): domain Bacteria; phylum Pseudomonadota; class Gammaproteobacteria; order Xanthomonadales; family Rhodanobacteraceae; genus Luteibacter. The sequence goes on along the minus strand of CAWJZF010000005.1, from coordinate 352,284 downwards.
ACGGACCCTGCCTTTCACAGGCATTGCGGCAAGCGGCGCAGCGGCCATGGATTCCACGCTGCCGATGATTCGCCAGACCTGTCGCCCCATCGATGTCCCTGTTGCACTGATTAGTGGCTTCTTGCTGACGGTTGCCGCGCCGATCCTGATCGCGGCTTTTCTCTCGCAGTGACTGGCTACGAGCCGATCGGTCCTGGCCCGAGCGCATCGAAGATGGCGCAATTTGTGCGCGAATAAATCACTAGTTCATATACGAGCGGCCGATCGGCGCCTCCGCGCATCGCAACGCGCAGCATTGCGTTGCAACAAACCCGAGAAAATTGCAGCCATTTGTCAATGCGGTCGAGGCCGCCGGGCGAGGGGCGCGTTCGCGCGCCGAAAGGCGCCACAAGAAATCGTCGTAAGTTCCATTTGTCGGACTTTTCAGCGGGATCCCGGAGGTCAGCCATGGCGGCGGAAGCGCGTGGCCGGTTAACGACGGCCACGCAGTAAACCGCCTAAACCAAGTACTTCTGGCACATATGCGAAGCCAATGACGCGGTGCCGCATGCGCGAAAAGCGCGTCCTCAGTGTCTTGCGAATTGTCTTATTTTATGTTTTTGTCCGCCCCGATGACGGCCCGCCGTGCGAGCCGCGCCATGATGGGGGACGACATGACCAGAACGACTTTCGCGGGTTGCGCGCTTTTGCTGGCCGCCTGCTGGCTACCGCAACAGGTGTCGGCGGCGGAGGCGAAACGCGGCGATTTCGGTCGCATGCCCGATGGCACGGCGGTGGAGGCCGTGACGCTCAGTAACAGCCACGGCGTGAGTGCGCGCGTCATCAACCTCGGCGCTTCGCTGCAATCGCTGATGGCACCCGATCGCCAGGGCAAATCCGCCGATATCGTGCTCGGCTACCCATCGCTCGATGGTTACCTTTCCAAGCCGAACTACTTCGGCGCGACCGTCGGTCGCTTTGCCAACCGCATCGCGAAAGGACGCTTCACCCTCGACGGAAAGAGCTACTCCGTGCCCGTGAACGACGGGCCGAATTCGTTACACGGCGGCCTCAAGGGCTTCGACAAGGTCATCTGGGCCATTACCGAGGTGAAGTCCGGGCCGGTGGCAAGCGTGACCATGCGTTACGTCAGCCCGGACGGCGACCAGGGTTACCCGGGCACGCTGACCGTCACCGCGACGTACTCGCTGGACGAGAAGAACGAACTCTCGATCGACTATCGCGCGACCACCGACAAGCCGACCATCGTCAACCTGAGCAACCACACGTACTGGAACCTCGCCGGCGAAGGCGCGGGTACGGTGATGAATCAGCGGCTCGAGATCGACGCCGACGGTTACACGCCGGTCGATGCGACGGCGATCCCGAACGCCGGTGTCCGCCCGGTTGCCGGCACCGATTTCGATTTCCGCAAGGCCAAGCCGATCGGTCGCGATATCCGCGACGGCGGCGAGCAGCAGCTGTTGTTCGGACGCGGCTACGACCACAACTGGGTCGTGGCGAAGGCGAAGGCCGCGGCGCCGCGCCAGGTCGCGCGGGTCGAAGATCCCGCCTCCGGTCGTGTGCTGACCCTGCTCTCGGCCCAGCCCGGCCTGCAGTTCTACTCGGGCAATTTCCTCGACGGCACCGTGGTCGGCAAATCCGGCCGCGTGTATCGCCAGGGCGACGCCTTCGTGCTCGAACCGCAGATCTTTCCCGACACACCCAACCAGCCCGCGCTCGGTTCGGCACGCCTCGCGCCGGGTGAAACCTACGACAACCTGATCGTCTACCGGTTGTCGACGAACTAGTACACGTCATCCTGGGGAGCAGCATGAAGAAGTCAGTTCTTGGTTTGCTGATGGCCGTTGCGGTCACTTTCGCCGGCCCGGCCGTGCACGCCGCCGATACCGGCGGGCGCTGGTCCGCCGATCAGGCCAACGCGTGGTATGCGAAGCAGCGCTGGCCGGTGGGCAGTAACTATGTGCCGGCCAACGCGATCAACCAGCTGGAAATGTGGCAGGCGGCGACCTTCGATCCGGCGCGCATCGATCGCGAACTTGGCTGGGCGCACGACCTTGGCATGAACACCATGCGCGTCTTCCTGCACGACCAGCTCTGGCAGCAGGACAGCAAGGGTTTCAAAAAACGGATCGATACCTTCTTGGTTATCGCCGCGAAACACGGGATCAAACCGATCTTCGTGCTGTTCGACTCATGCTGGGATCCGGACCCGGTCCTCGGCCCGCAACGTCCGCCGATCCCCGGGGTGCATAACTCCGGCTGGGTGCAGGGCCCGGGCAATGCGATGAGCGACCCGGCCCAGGAGCCGCGCTTCGAGGCTTACGTGAAGGGTGTGGTCGGAGCCTTCGCGCATGACGATCGGATCCTGGCCTGGGACGTATGGAACGAGCCGGACAATCCCGGCGGCGGCGACTACGCGTCGCGCGAACCGAAGAACAAGTTCGACCACGTCGCGGACCTGTTGCCCAAGGTCTTTGCCTGGGCCCGCTCCCAGCATCCGCTACAGCCGCTGACCAGCGGCGTGTGGATTCACTCGGAGAACTGGGACAACGAGGGCAAGTGGAACGCGGTCGAGCGCACCCAGTTCACCCAGTCCGACATCATCAGTTTCCACAGCTACGACTGGCCGGAAGTCTTCGAGAAACGCGTCGCGCAACTGAAGGGCCTGGGCCGCCCGATCATCTGCACCGAGTACATGGCGCGCAGCGCCGGCTCGACCATCGACAACACCTTGCCGATTGCGAAGAAGCTGAATGTGGGCATGGTCAACTGGGGCTTCGTCGAGGGGAAGACCCAGACCACCCTGCCCTGGGATTCATGGAAGCGCCCCTACACCGCCGAGCCGCCGGTGGTGTGGTTCCACGATGTGCTGCGCGCCGACGGTACGCCTTACCGCGAGCGCGAAGCCGAAGTCCTGCGTGAACTGACCGCGACGCCTCGCGCCGCCAACTAAAAAACCAAAACAACAGCTCGTGCCGTACCGCGGTGCGAGTGGAGGGGTCCCATGGTTCAGCACATTTCCCGTTCGCTTCTCGCGATGGCCGTCGCGGCCGCGCTGGCCAGCGTGCCGTTGTATGCGACAGCTACCGATGCACCCGCGCCGGATAAGCCTGTCGTCGCGCAGGACAGCGCGCAGCCTGCCCAGGACACGACTGTCGATCCGAAGAAGAAGCCGGTCAAGAACAATGCCGCCAAGGAAGACAATGCCGTCAACCTCTCCGAGGTGACGGTCACGCCGTTGCGCAACAGCCTCGAGAGCGCGCAGACGATCAAGCAGAACGACCGCATGGTGGTCGACTCGATCGTCGCCGAGGATATCGGCAAGCTGCCGGACAACAGTGTCGCCGATGCCTTGCAGCGCATCACCGGCGTGCAGGTCGCACAGGGCTTCCAGGGTGAGACGACCTCGGTGGTGATCCGCGGCCTGCCCAATGTCACCACCACCCTCAACGGCCGCGAGATCGACAGCGGCGTCGGTCGCAGCTTCGCCTTCCAGAACCTGCCGGCGACGGCGGTCAAGGCGATCAAGGTCTACAAGTCGAGCGAGGCCAGCCTTCCCTCGGGCGGTATCGCCGGCGTGGTGGACATGCAGCTGTTCCGTCCGCTGGACTTCACCGGCAGCAAGATCGCCGCGTCGTTCACCGAGACGCACAGTCAGTTCGGCGGGAAAAGCGATCCCAATTTCAGCCTGCTGATGAGCAACCGCTGGAATACAGACTACGGCGAGTTCGGTGCGCTCTTCAACGGCTCGTTCATGGCCCAGCACTACCAGTACAACGCGGTATGGGGCGACGTGCCGGTCATGGCGACCAACGCCGACGGTACGCCGGTGCGCACTGCGCAAGGCAACCTCGTGGCGATCCCGAACGCCCTTGGCGCGGACTACAACATCGGCTACCGCCAGCGGCCGGAGGTGAACTACGCCTTCCAGTGGAAGCCGAACGACAACACCGAGATTTACCTCGAGGGCCTGTACGACTGGATGACGGACGACTACAGCCAGCCGTTCTATTTCACCGGCGCCGGTAATTCGGGCGTGCCGGCGAGCAACCTGAAAGTGGGCAACAATTGCTATCCGAACCAGCTGACCGGTTCGCCCTACCAGGGGCAGACGATCTGCGACGCCACCAGTGGCAACTGGAACGGCAATATCTACACGGCGACCAGTACCCAGGCACACCAGCAGCATGGCCAGGACATGCAGCAGGCGCTTGGCATCAAATGGCACGGCGACAGCCTGCAGCTGTCTTCGGACCTGTCGTACAACAAGTCCAGCTTCACCGATGACACCTTCATCATCGACACTTTTCTGAAAGGCCCGATCGACGCGATCTGGAGCGGGACCCAGGGCAACCACACCAACTGGAGCCTGGGCGGCAACCCGCAGCTCGATCCGGACAACTATTACCTCAATGGCCTGTTCCAGACCTGGCATCGCGAGACAGGCAAGCAGCTGGCCTGGCGCGGCGACGGCAACTGGGACATCAATGGCAGCTTCTTCCAGGAGCTGGACTTCGGCCTGCGCTATTCCGACCACAAGGCCCGCTACATCGGCAGCGTCGAGATCTCCACGCCGCCGCCGGGTGGCCCGGGTACCGGCAATATCGTGGCCAATCCGAATCCGGGCAACCAGGTCACCTCGCTGCTGCCGAGCGACTTCTTCTGCGCCATGCCGACGACCTCGGCGATCCCGACCACCTGGCTGACCGGCTGCCAGAACTACCTGACCGGCAACGCCGATGCGCTGCGCAACCTGTACGGCCTGCCCAGCGGTCTGGCACCGCAGAACCCGGGCCGTTTCTACGATATCGAGGAAAAGAACTTTGCCGGTTACGTGCAGGTCGGCTATGGCAACGAGCTCTTCGGCATACCCTTCGACGGCCTGGCCGGCTTCCGCATGGAACGCGTCAAGCGCGACCTGAGTGCCTATTCGTTCGATGCCTCGACCAGCATCTACTCACCGCTGTCCACCTCGACCAGCCAACCGGTCTACCTGCCCAACCTGAGCTTCAACCTGCACTTCACCGATAGCCTGCAGCTGCGTCTGGTCGGTGCCAAGACCGTGACGTATCCGGGGTTCGGCCAGCTCAACCCGTCGATCTCGCTCAATCCCGGCACGATCAACCGGCCGGGCGTGGCCTCCAGCGGCAACGTCAACCTGAAGCCGATCAAGTCGAACAACTACGACGCTTCGCTGGAGTGGTACTTCGCCCCGGCCGGTTATATCAGCGGCGGTGTGTTCTACCGGGACATCACCGGCTACATCCAGAACTACGTGACCGACGTGACCATCGACGGCGCCCCGTACCAGTTGTCCTCGCCGCAGAGCGCCGGTAGCGGTCATCTGGATGGCGCCGAGGCGGCCTACCAGCAGTTCTTCGACTTCCTGCCCGGCGCATTCAGCGGCCTTGGCGTGCAGCTCAATTACACCTTCATCGAGGGCTCGACGCGTTCGCCGCAGTACATCGGTGGCCCGACGGTGGTGTCGCCGCTGCAGAACGTCTCGAAGAACAATTACAACGCGGTGCTGATGTACGAGAAGTACGGCATCTCGGCGCGCCTGGCCTACGATTATCGCAGCCGTTACATCGACGGCTTCAACCAGCCGAACGTGGCCGGTGTGTACGACGAGATCGTGCCGGCGAACGAGCTGGACTTCTCGATCGGCTACGACCTCAACCAGTACTCCACGGTCGTCTTCACCGCGACCAATCTGCTGCACAACGACCTGCATCAGTACTGGGGCAACGGCACGAGTCGTCCGCGCGATATCCGCTACCAGGATCGCACCGTGGGCCTTGGCGTCCGTTTCAAACTCTGAGGAGCAGGCATGAACCGGCTTTCGATCCTGGGTGCCTGCGTGCTCGGCCTGGCCGCGATGCAGGGTGCATGGGCGGACGATGTCGCCAGCGGCAAGGCCGTGGGTATGCGGCTGACCGACGGCACGGGTTACGCGGCGGTGGTGCGCACGGCGTTCCAGCCGCGCGCGGAGGATAACGGGCGCATCCTGCTGGTCTTCGAGCAGGAAGGCATGGTCGGCATCCCGTTGTACGAAAGCCGCGACGACGGCGACAGCTGGGCGTACCTGTCCCATGTCGGCGACCAGCAGCATGCGAAGGACAAGACCTGGCAGCTGCGCTGGCAGCCGCATATCACCGAGATGCCGCGCGCCAGCGGGCCATTGGCCAAAGGCACGCTGCTGCTCTCGGCCAACGCGACCGGCAACGACGAGCATGGCCGCGTGTTCAAGGAGCAGTTGCAGCTGTATGCCTCGACCGACATGGGTCGCAGCTGGAGCTATCGCGGCGACATCGTCACCGGCGGGGGGCGCCCCGACGACAAGGACAACAAGGGCGTCTGGGAACCGAACGTGCATATCCTCGATGACGGCCGCATGGTCGCCTATTACTCGAGCGAACAGCATAAGAAGGACGGCTACAACCAGCTCCTGGCGCACAAGGTCTCCACGGACGGCGGGCATAGCTGGGGCGCGGAAGTGATCGACGTGGCGATCGCCGGCGGCGTCGAAAGGCCCGGCATGGCCATCGTCGACCGGTTGCCGGACGGCGGCTACGTCATGAGTTACGAAAACATCGACGGCGCGCGCAACGGACAGGTCCATGTGAAGTTCAGCCGCGACGGCCTGGACTGGGGCGATCCGGCCGATCCGGGTACGCCGGTGCAGACCGCGGCCGGTGCCTATCCTTCGGCCTCGCCGATCGTGCGCTGGTTCCCGCGGGGTGGCGCGAACGGTGTCTTGCTCGTCGCCGCCGAGCGGGCCGCCGACGGTGGCGATCCGGGCGGTCGCAAACTCTACTGGAATAACGATCTCGGCCGCGGTCCCTGGTGGGAGCTGCCGGCACCGGCGCAGAAACTTACCGGCAATATCCACGCCGGCTGGACCCAGGCGCTGTTGTTCCGCAAGGACGGCAGCCTGCTGCACATCACGTCCTCGTCCCTGGACGGCAAGCCGGAGGCGAAATACAACGAAATCATCTATGCGCATGCGCCGGTGGCCTTCAATCGCTACGAGGCCGAAGATGCCGCACGTCGTTCGGCGGTGATGATCGGCGGTCCGAAGCTGTCCAATGGGGGCAAGGCGCGGGTCGCCGCCGCGCCGCTGGGCCGCCTGACGTTCGATATCCATGTCGACGCCGCGGGCACCCGTCCGGTCACCGTCCGTTACAGCGACCTCGGCCTGCCCGCCCAGCCGCAAGTAAGTATCAATGGGTCGCGGGTTCCCGCGCCCGCGCCGAAGGCCGCGGAAAACGGCTGGAACGACGTCACGGTCGAGGCCAGTCTACGCGCCGGTGAGAACACCATCGAGGTCGCCGGCGGCGCCCACGCCATGGATGTCGACTACATCGAACTCGGTGGATCGGCGCCATGAACCAGTGCATGACGCTGTCAGACCCATGTGATATAAATCCATTAGTATTACAAATGAGCAGGTAGCCCCGGGCCGAGCGCAAGCCCCGCCATGGCGCCCGCCGGAATCCGCGGAAGGCTTGGGGGAACAAGGAACTATGGTCAAGGCGATCGCCGTACGTAACCTGCATGGGCAGGTCATACAGGAACTCGGCCGGCAAATCGTCGGAGGCGAGTTGCGGCCCGGCGAACTGCTGCCCCGCGAGGAATTGCTGGCCGAACGGATGATCGTGAGCCGTACCGCCTTGCGCGAAGCGATGAAGGTGCTCTCGGCCAAGGGCCTGATCGAGGCGCGCCAGCGTACCGGCACCCGCGTCCGCGAGAAGAAATACTGGAACCAGCTGGACGCGGACGTGCTCGCCTGGCGTTGCGCGTCGATGCCGACCAACGACTTCGTCGACAAGCTCGTCGAGATGCGCGAGACCATCGAGCCGGCGGCTGCGGCCGCTGCGGCAAGACGGCGCGACGACGCGCAGCTGGCGACCCTCGAAGCGGCCTACCGCGCCATGGAAGCGGCCGAGGAGCTTGACGCCTGGGCCGAGGCCGACCTTGCCTTTCACGAGGCCGTGCTCAATGCCACCAATAACGAACTGATGGTGTCGCTGTTCTCGGTGATCGAAACCGCGCTCGGCACCTATTTCCTGCTTTCGGCACGCACCGCGGCGAACTTCAAGTATTCGTTGCCGCACCATTTCGCCGTTTACGAGGCGATCCGCCGTCGCCAGCCGGAAGCGGCCCGCCGCGCCATGTTGCGCATGGTCGACGATTCGCGGACGAACATCCGTCGTCGTCGACGTACGAAGAAAACGAGTTGACACCGTGACGGACCTGATTGGCCTCGACTGGGGCACTTCCAGCTTGCGCGCCTACCTGATGGACGGCGACGGGCACGTGCGCGATACCCGCAGCCGCCCCTGGGGTATTCGCCAGCTTCCCGACGGCGGCTTCGATGCCGCCCTGCGCGAGATCGTCGCCGACTGGCCCGAGGCGCCGCGACTGGCCGCCGGCATGGTCGGGAGCCGCAATGGCTGGCGCGAAGTGCCCTACCTCGACCTGCCGACCGGCGCCGAGGCCATCGCCACCGCGCTCAGCGAACTGCATACCGCCGACGGCGGCGTCGTGCATCTGGTACCTGGCCTGCGCAATCCGCGCGGCCCGGACGTGATGCGCGGCGAGGAAACCCAGATCCTCGGCGCGGTCGCCCTGCGCCCGGCGCTGGCGGCGCGGTCGACCCTGCTGCTGCCGGGCACGCACAGCAAATGGGTCAGCGTGCGCGACGGCGTGGTCTTCGACTTCATGACGATGATGACCGGCGAACTGTTCGCGGTACTGCGCAATCACTCGATCCTCGGTGCCGGTCTGCCCGCCGAAGCCAGCGCGGTCACCGACAGCGACGCCTTCCGGCGCGGCGTGCGCACCGCACGCGACACCGGCGCGGCCGGCGTCACCACCCGCCTGTTCAGCGCGCGCAGCCTGATGCTCGACGGCCAGCTCGATCCCGCCGCGGTGCCGGATTACCTCTCCGGCCTGCTGATCGGCGAGGAACTGCGCGCCGCCCTGGCGGTCGGACGCATGGATGCGACGCTGCCGATCCAGCCGATCGGCGACGAGGCGCTCTGCGCCCGCTACCGCTACGCGGCCACCGAATTCGACCTGACCCTTTCCCCCACCATCCTCGACGCCTCGGCACAGGGCCTGTGGCGCATCGCCGCCGCGGCCGGACAACTCTCATGATCGACACCTGGTTGAACCCCCTCCCACTCGTCGCGATCCTGCGCGGGCTCACTCCCGAAGAAGCCGTGGCTACCGGCGAAGTCATCGTCGATGCGGGCTTCCGCATGCTCGAGGTGCCGTTCAATTCGCCGCGCCCGCTGGAAAGCATCGCCCTGCTCCAGGCCGCCTTCGGCGACCGTTGCCTGATCGGTGCCGGCACCGTGCTGTCGCCGGCCTGGGTCGACGATGTCGCCGCCGCCGGCGGTCGTCTGATCGTGATGCCGCACGCCGACACCAAGGTGATCGCGGCGGCCAGGCGTGCCGGGCATGTTACTGCGTGCCCGGGGTGGCCACGCCGACCGAGGCCTTCGCCGCGCTCGACGCCGGTGCCGATGCCCTGAAGATCTTCCCCGCCGAACATATCCCGCCGAAGATCGTCAAAGCCTGGCGCGCGGTGCTGCCCGCCGATGTCGCCTTGCTGCCGGTCGGCGGCATCGAGCCGGACGGCATGGCCGACTATGTCGCCGCCGGCGTGCGTGGCTTTGGCATCGGCTCGGCGCTGTACGCACCGGGCCGTGCCGTCACGGAAACTTCCCGTCGGGCGATCGCCTTCGCGCGCGCCTGGCATGACCTTGTCGCCAAGGATGCCGCGCCATGAAGATCACCGCGATCACCACCTTCCTCGTGCCGCCGCGCTGGCTGCTTCGTGCGCATCGATACGGATGCCGGCATCAGCGGCTGGGGCGAGCCGGTCGTCGAAGGCCGCGCGCATACCGTCGCCGCCGCCGTGGATGAACTGTCCGATTACCTGATCGGCAAGGATCCGCGGCATATCGAGGACCACTGGAACGTGATGTACCGCGGCGGGTTCTACCGCGGCGGTCCGATCCTGATGAGCGCCCTGGCCGGCATCGACCAGGCGCTGTGGGATATCAAGGGCAAACATCTGGGCGTGCCCGTGCACGAACTCCTCGGCGGCCCGGTACGCCACCGCATCCGCGTGTACTCGTGGATCGGCGGCGATCGTCCCGCCGAGACGGCTGCCGCGGCCACCGCCGCGGTCGCGCGGGGGTTCACCGCGGTGAAGATGAACGGCACCGAGGAAATGCAGTACGTCGACACGTATGACAAGGTCACCCGTGTCCTGGAGAACGTGCAGGCGGTGCGCGACGCGGTCGGTCCCAACATCGGCCTCGGCGTGGACTTCCACGGCCGCGTGCACAAGCCGATGGCCAAGGTGCTGATGCGCGAACTGGCGCCGTTCAAGCTGATGTTCATCGAGGAACCGGTGCTTTCCGAACATCTGGAGGCGATCCCGGAACTGGCCGCGATCTCGCCGGCGCCGATCGCACTCGGCGAGCGCCTGTATTCGCGCTACGACTTCAAGCGCGTGCTCGAGACCGGCGGCGTCGACATCATCCAGCCCGATCCCTCGCATGCCGGCGGCATTACCGAGACGCGCAAGATCGCCGCCATGGCCGAGGCCTATGACGTCGCCCTCGCCCTGCATTGCCCCCTGGGGCCGATCGCGCTGGCGGCGAACCTGCAGCTGGACGCGGTCTGCCACAACGCCTTCATCCAGGAACAAAGCCTGGGCATCCATTACAACGCGGCCAACGACCTGCTCGACTATGTCGTCGATCGCAGCGTGTTCGCTTACGAGGATGGTTTCGTCGCGATCCCAGGCGGCCCTGGCCTCGGCGTCGAGGTCAACCAGGACTATGTGACCGAGCGAGCCGCGATCGGCCATCGCTGGCGCAACCCGATCTGGCGTCACGCCGACGGCAGCGTCGCCGAATGGTGAGCCCGATGTCGACCTACGCTACTTACCCCAGCCTTGCCGATCGCACGGTGTTCATCACCGGCGGCGCCAGCGGTATCGGCGCATCCTTCGTCGGGCACTTCGCGCGACAAGGTGCGCGCGTCGCCTTCGTCGACCTGGATGAGGTCGCCGCTAACGAGCTGATCGCCAGCCTTGCCGGCGTCGCGCACTTGCCGTACTACCAGCGCTGCGACGTCACCGACCTGGACGCACTCGGCGAGGCGATCGTGGTGGCGCGCGCGATGATCGGGCCGATCGCGGTGCTGGTGAACAATGCCGCCAACGATGTCCGTCATGTCTTCGAAGAAACGACGACGCAGGACTTCGAGCGCAATATCGCGGTCAACCTGCGTCACCAGTATTTCGCCACGCAGGCGGTGATCGCGGATATGCGCGCGCTCGGTGGCGGCTCGGTAATCTGCCTGGGTTCCACCGGCTGGATGAAGAAGAACGGCGGCTACCCGATGTACGCGATGGCCAAGGCGGCGATCCGCGGACTGGTCAACGGCCTCGCCCGCGAACTCGGGCACCAGGGCATCCGTATCAATACCCTGGTGCCCGGTTGGGTGATCACCGAAAAGCAGCGCCGCCTGTGGCTGGATGCCGAAGGCGAGGCGGAGATCGCGCGCGTGCAGTGCATGCCCGGGTACCTGATGGCCGAGGACCTCGCGCGCGCCGCGCTGTTCCTCGCCGCCGATGACAGCCGCATGTGCACCGGCCAGGACTTCATCGTCGACGGTGGCTGGGTATGAGCGCCGATATGGCCCGGGTGGTGCTCGACGCGGGCAATGCGCTCGGCGAAGGCGTGCTGTGGTGCGACCGGACGCAGTCGGTGTACTGGACCGATATCCATCGCGCGACCCTGTGGCGCCTGCATCCGGAAGACGGCAAGGTCGATCGCTGGACCCTGCCGGAGCGGCTCGCCTCGTTCGCGCTTTGTGAATCGACCAACCATTTGCTGGTGGCGATGGCCACGCGGCTGGCCTTCTTCGACCTCCGCGATGGCTCGCTCGATGCCTTGCACGAGATCGAACCGGGTTTGTCCACGCGCGCCAACGATGGCGCCTGCGACCGTCAGGGCCGCTTCGTCTTCGGCACCCTGCACGAGCCGGAAAGCGGCCCCAAACAGCCCGTCGGCGGCTTCTACCGGCTGAACGCGGATCTGTCCCTGGAAAAGCTCGATCTGCCGGGTGTGGCGATCAGCAACAGCATCGCCTTCAGCCCGGCCGGCGACCTCATGTATTTCTGCGACTCGCCGCGTAGAAAAATTCAGTGCTGTGCCTACGGCGATAGCCTCGGCCCCGTGTACGACTTCGCCGACCTGACCGCAATGAGCGGCGAACCCGACGGCTCGACGGTCGATGCCGAAGGTGCGCTGTGGAACGCCCAGTGGGGCATGGGCCGCGTCGTGCGCTACCTGCCCGATGGCAGCGAGGACCGGATTGTCGCCGTGCCGACGGCGCAGCCCACGCGGCCGGCCCTGGGTGGGGCCGATCTGAAAATGCTTTATATAACCAGTGCGCGCGATGGCCTGAGCCCGGCGGAACTTGCCCAGGACAGCCATGCCGGTGCACTGTTCGCTTACCCCTCCGGCGTACGTGGGCTTCCCGAGCCGCGTTTCGCCGGCTTTTCTCTTCGCGACAGCTGAGACTTCTGCCTGGAATCATCCATGAACTCGATCGCCGTACCCGCCGTCGCTTCACGCAGTACCGCCGTCTTCACCTGTGTACTTGCCGCGCTCGCCGGCCTGATGTTCGGTCTGGATATCGGCGTTATCTCCGGCGCCACGCATTTCATCCAGGACGAATTCAAGGTTACCGACCACACCATCGAGTGGATCGTCAGCAGCATGATGTTCGGCGCCGCCGTCGGTGCGCTGGGTGCCAGCTGGATGTCCGCCGCACTCGGCCGCAAGCGCTCGCTGATCCTCGGCGCCGTGCTCTTCGTCGCCGGTTCGCTGCTTTGCGGCGGCGCCTGGTCGCCGGAAACGCTGATCGTGGCCCGCGTGGTGCTCGGCCTGGCCATCGGCATCGCCACCTTCACCGCGCCCTTGTACCTGGCCGAAGTCGCACCCGAACAGATCCGCGGCGCGATGATCTCGCTGTACCAGCTGATGATCACCATCGGCATCCTGGTCGCCTTCCTTTCCGACTATGCCTTCAGCTTCTCCGGCAGCTGGCGCTGGATGCTCGGCATCATCGCCATTCCCGGCGTGCTGTTCCTGCTCGGCGTGATGCTCCTGCCGGACAGCCCGCGCTGGCTGATGATGCGCGGTCGCAAACAGGAGGCCGTCGACGTGCTGCGCCGCCTGCGTGGCGGCGACGAAGAGGTCGTCACCCGTGAAGTGGGCGATATCGAGGAACAGCTGAAGACGCCGCAGCTCGGCTGGCACCTGTTCCAGCAGAACCGCAACTTCCGTCGCTCGGTTGGCCTGGGCGTGCTGCTGCAGCTGATGCAGCAGTTCACCGGCATGAATGTGGTGATGTACTACGCGCCGCGCATCTTCGCCAACATGGGCTACGACACCCAGTCGCAGTTGTGGTTTACCGCTGCGGTCGGCCTGACCAATGTGCTGGCGACCTTCATCGCCATCGGCCTGGTCGACAAGCTCGGCCGCAAGCCGATCCTGTATACCGGCTTCCTGGTCATGGCGATCGGCCTCGGCATCGTCGGGACCATGATGCACCTGGGCATCGCCTCGCAGGCCGAGCAGATGTTCACCGTGGCGATGCTGCTGGTCTTCATCGTCGGCTTCGCGATGTCGGCCGGTCCCCTGGTGTGGACGCTGTGCTCGGAAGTCCAGCCGCTGAAGGGCCGCGATTTCGGTATCGGCGCATCGACCTTCACCAACTGGGTCGCCAACATGATCGTCGGCGCCACCTTCCTGTCCCTGCTGAACGGCATCGGCAACGCGGCGACCTTCTGGCTCTACGCCGCGCTCAACCTGTTCTTCATCGGCCTGACCTTCTGGCTGGTGCCCGAGACCCGCGGCGTCACCCTGGAACAGATCGAGCGCAAGCTGATGGACGGCCACCGCCTGAAAGACATCGGTCGCTGATTCTTGCGATCGCGAGGTGGCGGCTTGAAAGCCGCCACCTCGCCCTGAGGTCATGAGCTTCCATACGGGAGTTCTTCCATGATCGACCTCTATTACTGGCCCACGCCGAACGGCCACAAGATCACCCTCTTCCTCGAGGAAACCGGTCTGCCGTACACGGTCAGGCCGGTGAATATCGGCAAGGGCGAGCAGTTCGAGCCAGCCTTCCTCGCCATATCGCCGAACAACCGCATGCCGGCGATCGTCGATACCAGCCCGGTCGACGGCGGAGAGCCGGTCAGCGTGTTCGAATCCGGCGCGATCCTTACGTATCTTGCGGAAAAGACCGGCAAGTTCCTGCCCTCCGACTTGCGCGGGCGCACGACCGTGCTCGAGTGGCTGTTCTGGCAGGTCGGCGGCCTCGGCCCCATGCTCGGCCAGAACCACCATTTCAACCGCTACGCCCCGGAAAAGATTCCCTACGCCGTCGACCGCTATGTCAACGAAACGCGCCGTCTGTACGGCGTGCTCGACAAGCGCCTGGAAGGACGTGCCTTTATCGCCGGCAAGGACTACAGCATCGCCGATATGGCGGCGTACCCCTGGATCGTCCCGTATGAGAACCAGAGCATGCGCCTGGAAGATTTCCCGAACCTCAAGCGCTGGTTCGAGGATATCCGCGCGCGGCCGGCCACGGTTCGCGCCTATAAGGTCGGCGAAGAGCTGCAGCAACCGAATACACCGATGACCGACGAGGCGCGCAAGCACCTGTTCGGGCAAAAATCGTAATGTCTCGCCACTGGATCTCTGCCTGCGCAGGGATGACGAAAACCTAGCTATTCGTCATCCCTGCGCAGGCAGAGATCCAGTGGCGACCGCGTCCGGTTTTCGCGGTTACTATCCCGGATCTCCCCCGCAGTACATGACCATGCCCCTCCCCACCGTCGAACACGAAACCGCCGCCTCACCCACCCACGCCATCATCTGGCTGCACGGCCTCGGCGCCGACGGTCATGATTTCGCGCCGATCGTGCCCGAGCTGGTCCAGCCCGGCTGGCCACCGCTGCGCTTCGTCTTCCCGCATGCACCCGTGCGCCCGGTCACCATCAACGGTGGCATGTCGATGCGTGCGTGGTACGACATCAAGGGCATGGACATCGTCGACAAGCAGGATGCCGCGGGCACCGCGGCATCGGTCGGCGAAGTCGACGCCCTGATCGCCCGCGAAGCCGAACGCGGCATTCCCGCCTCGCGGATCATCCTCGCCGGCTTCTCGCAAGGCGGGGCCATCGCCCTCGCCGCCGGTGTCCGCCATGCCGACGCGTTGGCCGGTATCGTCGCCTTGTCCACCTATCTGCCGCTGGCGGAGACGACCGAAGCCGAGCGCCACGCCGCGAATACGAAGACCCCGATCTTCTGGGGCCATGGCCGTGCCGACCCCGTCGTACCGATGCCGCTCGGCCGGATGTCGCGCGATACGCTGCAGACCCTGGGCTACGCCGTCGAGTGGCACGACTACCCGATGGGCCACCAGGTGTGCGCCGAGGAAATCGCCGATCTCGCCCACTGGTTGGGGGCACGCTGGTAGGAGCGGGCTGGCAGAGGTCACGCACGCGCGCCGGGCATGCAGGCATACTCCGCGCCATGCCCGAACCCTCGCCCGCCAAGGCCGTCCGCCCGCGTCCCTCGCCCGCGCCGCTGCCGGATTTCTGCAGCCTGCCGGTGCTGTTCGCCTTGCTGGTGGTCGGTGCGCTGACCGTCACCGTGATGTGGCTGGCGCCGGGCAGCCGCGGCCAGTTCAGCGATTACAGCGTGGCGATCCTGTTCGTGGTCTGGCTGGCGATGCTGGCCACGGTCGCGCTGTGCAAGCTGCGCCCGGCTTTCTCGCGCCTGCCGGGCCTGATGCCGTATGCGGCGGTCTGGCTGCTGCTGGTCTCCCTGGTGCTGATCGCCAGCGGCATCGTTTCCTGGTTCGACCACGCGCTGGTACTCGGCCTCACCCCGGCTTCCGGCCCGCGCTTCGTCCGCGACTGCGGGCTGGTCATCGCCCTGCTCGCCGCCGGCCTGCTGCGCTACTTCTACGTCGTCGCCCAGTGGCAGGTCCGTGTCGCCGCCGTGGCTCGCGCCCAGGTCAATGCCCTGCAGGCGCGCATCCGTCCCCACTTCCTGTTCAACAGCATGAATACGGTGGCCGCCCTGGTCCGCGTCGATCCGGCCGCCGCCGAACGCACCGTGGAAAACCTCGCCGAACTCTTCCGCGCCGCCCTCGGTTCCGACCTGGAACAGCTCGGCACGCTTGGCGAAGAACTCCTCCTGGTCGACCGCTACCTGGCCATCGAGCAGCTCCGCCTGGGCGACCGCCTGCACGTCGAACGCGAGCTCGCGGAGCTGCCCGGCGATTTCCCGATGCCGCACCTGCTGTTGCAGCCGCTCGTGGAAAACGCCGTGCGCCACGGCATCCAGCCCTCGCTCGAGGGTGGCTGCATCGGCTTGCGCGGCCGGCGCGTGGACAACGGCGTCGAGATCGTCATCGACAATCCGCTGCCGGTAACCCCGGCCGCCGGCGGCAACGGCCACGGCCTGCAGAACGTGCGCCAGCGCATCGCCTATCATTTCGGACCGCGCGCGAAAGTGAGCGTGGTGGCGCAGGACGCGCGATTCATCGTCACCCTGCTGCTGCCGGAGCCCACCAGTGCGCATCCTGATCGCCGATGACGAACCGCTCGCGCGTGCGCGGCTGGCCGCCCTGCTCGGCGAATGCACCGATGTGGATATCGTCGGCAGTGTCGGCGATGGCGAGGCCGCGCTCGGCGCCTGTGCCGAACTGAAGCCCGACGCGCTCCTGCTCGACATCGAAATGCCCGGCATGGACGGCACCGCCCTGGCCCGCCGGCTCGCCGCGTTGCCCGTCGCGCCCCAGGTCATCTTCTGCACCGCCTACGACCAGCACGCCGTGCGCGCCTGGGAACTCGGGGCGACGGATTACCTGCTGAAACCGGTGCGCCTCGAACGCTTGCGCGAAGCCCTGCAGCGCGTGCGTCAGCGCATGGCCCCACGCCCACCCGAACGCGACAACTGGCTGCACGCACGCGCCGGCGGCGAACGCACGCGCATCGACCTGGACGAGGTGCTGTATCTGCTCGCCGACGAAAAATACGTCGAGGTCCACCACCGCGGCGGCACCCTGCTGATCGACGAATCGCTGCGCCAGCTCGAACAGTCCCACACCACCCACTTCGTCCGCCTGCACCGCAACTGCCTGGTCCCGCAACGCCGCCTGCTCGGCCTGAAAACCCTCCCCGACGGCCGCGTCCTCGCCCGCCTCGCCGGCACCGAAGTCATGCCCGAGGTAAGCCGACGAAATCTGGCGGCAGTGAGGCAACTACTGCGCGCGCCGGATGCCTCGGTGTAGAGATTCGATAGGTTGTTCATCCGGCTGTGGTGAAGGAAGCTGAGGTTGTCGAGACTTCAGCCCCGGACAAACGCCTCGGTCACGACCGGCCATTCGGGGTCGGGGACGGCTGGTACGGACATGTCGGTCATCGGATAGCAAAACGCGCTTGAGGCGCTTCGCAGAAGTCTTCTCGGTGGGAATTTTTTCGCAAAAAAACCCCGCTTTTGGCGGGGCTTTCAGTCAGTGGTTAGGATGACCAGGCGCGATTATCCAAGGTTCGGACGCAACACTTACTTTTACGCGGCCTGTCGCTGCCAATCACCATTCGTTTCCTCAAATGCGATCTGTGCTTCTATCTGACGCTGTTCGCGATCAAGGTGGTTGTAACGATCCACGGCGTCTTTCAAAGCGGCGTTCCCGGTGGTGAGTTCGCGCACGAACCCACGCAACCACTCAGCAGCAGATCCGGGCACGTCGTGCTTGTTGCGCTCCCAGTTCGAAACCGACAACTCAGATACGCCAAGTACGTCGCCAATAGCTCTCTGGCCCATGTCGGTGAACTTCCGAAGGAACCGGAAGGTTTGCCCGTCCATCTGGCCCTGGCGACCCGCCAATTCAATGGCAATCGCCTTGTGGAGTCCTACAAGGTTGTGGATCGAAATGGCCTCTTCGCCGGATGGAAGCACCCGGACGGTGTACCCGTTGGAGAGGTACACATTATCGAGGCCCGCGCCTCGGTAAAGAATCATGACTTGCTCCCGCAAACAAAATTTAACAGGCTATTACAGTGATCACTATGACTAGGAAACCCATCTTATCCACGTCAAGAGCCGCGACAACGCGCACAACATCGCCAGCAGTATCGGCCTCAAGCGTGACCTTCCAATTTCTGTCTTCGGTCCACTGAGGGTTGCTCACGCATGTTCCGCGCTTAAGCACCTGCAAAACCTGTCCGTCTGTGATGTCTCTTTCCGCCATCCGCTCGTAAACGTGATCGCTCCAGACGATGTTCGCACTATCCTCAAGCACCCCACGAATCAAAGCCTCCGCTCCGTCGCGGCTAAGTGTGTCCGGCAACCGCGGCCGTTGGTGGAGAGGAATGACGTTGCCCATCGACCCAAAGTATCTATGGGTATCGACGCCAGATGCAAGTGCTTTAGGGCCCCTCCTCGGAAATAAAGTGACCCATTCAGTATCAATGACCGTGAGACTATCGGCGACCAACCCACTTAAACGCCGCCAAGCCAAGGTAACCCAGGACCGCAGGCTTAGCGGCTATGCTTCAAAGGCTCTTCTTGTGCGGCTTATGCAAGCGGCGTAGCTGAAATCGAATCAGCTAACCGCACATGCATCGATCAGCAGGCACAACATTTCGTGGGCCTCGGCGTGTTCGCCGTTGGCGCTCATGGCGCTGACGTCTTCGAACAACGCACGCGCGAACTCGGGTTCGCGCTGGACGCGTGCGATGACGGTTTCACGGTAATCAACGCTGAGTTTGCTCATTCTCTCTCCTTGAATTCCAGTCGCCGACATGTGTCGGCGAATTTCCTGATCGCGCGAATCGATTTTGGTTTAGCGATGCCCCTGCAGAAACTCGTCAGCGCCCAGTTCCAGCAACATCGCGGCGACCTGTCTGCCGAGTTCGCGGGGGGAGTCGGTGGGGCTGTCGGCGTGGGCGCGGAGCAGTTCGCCGGTGTCGGCGTTGCCGACCAGGCCGTGCAGGGTGAGGCCGTGTTCGGCGACGGTGCAGTAGGCGGCGACGGGGACGGTGCAGCTGCCGCCGAGGGTTTCGTTCATGGCGCGCTCGGCGGAGACGGCGAGGCGGGTTTCGGCGTCGTCGAGTGCGCTCATCAGTTCGGCGACGCGGGTGTCGCCGGCGCGGATTTCGATGGCGATGGCGGCCTGGCCGGGGGCGGGCAGCCATTCGGGAGCAGTCAGGCGCGAGCGGATGCGCTCGCCCAGACCGAGGCGTTCCAGGCCGGCGCAGGCGAGCAGGATGGCGTCGTAGTGGCCGGCGTCGAGCTTGGCCAGGCGGGTGCCGACATTGCCGCGCAGGTCGATCAGTTGCAGGTCCGGACGTGCCGCGCGCAGCTGGGCCTGGCGGCGCAACGACGAGGTACCGACACGCGCGCCGTGGGGCAAGTCGGAAAGATGGGTGTGGTTCACGCTGACGAAGGCGTCGGCGGCGTCGGCGCGCGGCAGGATCGCGGACAGCGCGAGGCCGGGCTCGAGTCCCGCGGGTACGTCCTTCAGCGAATGCACGGCGATATCGGCGCGATCTTCCAGCATCGCGATTTCAAGTTCCTTGAGGAACAGACCCTTGCCGCCGATGGTGGCCAGCGGACGATCGAGGATCTCGTCGCCGCGCGTGGTCATCGGTACCAGTTCGACGGTCAGGCCCGGATGTGCCTGGCGCAGCAGCGCGGCGACATGCTCGGCTTGCCAGAGGGCAAGCGCGCTCTTGCGCGTGGCGATACGCAGGCTCGGGTTCATCGGGGTCCTTCGGTGCGACGGTGCGGCGGGGGAGTGAATTGTCCCGCAATTCGCCGGATATCGCACCGATGCCGCGGGAGCGCGCGTGCCGCGCGCCCCCGCGCGGGGATCAGAAGTTGTAGACGAGGTTGGTCGTGAACAGCTTGTCGAGGCTGACCGTGCCGGGCTGGGTATCGCTGTTGTAGCGCAGCTGGTAACCGAGCTTGAGCGCGAGCTTGCGGGTCATGCTGACCGAGAGGCCGGCATCGTTCTGGTAGTACTGGTTCTTCGAGCCCGCTTCGACCAGCAGCGTGTCTTCGAGGGCGGTGTTGTCGGTCAGGCGGTACTTGCCGTTGATCAGGCCACGGCCGACCACTTCGCTTTCCGCGGACGGATGCATGACCGTGGTGACCGGCGGCGGACCCGGATCGGTCACGGTGCTGTCGGCTGGCTGGTAGCGCTTGAAACCGGGGCCGATTTCGAAGGACAGCTCGGCGCGTTCGTTCTTCAGCGCGATGTAGCCGTAACCGACCGAGACGATGCCCTGCCAGATGTTCGAGCCGAAGTCGTCATGCTCGTAACGCGCGGCGGTCACCAGGTAGCTGCGCGGGTCGAACTTGTAGCCGACCGAGGCGCCGGTGTCGTAGCGGTTGGCGGTGGTGCCGTATTTGGAGATGGTGTTGCCGTTGGTATCGGTCAGGGTCACTTCGCCCTTCGAGCGCAGGCCGTTGAGGAAGAAGTTGTTCTTCCACAGCTCGTTTTCCTGGCTCAGGCCGAGCTTGGCATTGATGTTCTGCGAGCGGGTATTGCCGCTGGAATCGGCGAAGCCGAACTCGCCGGAGCCTTTCCAGCCGCCATTGGCGCCGGGATTGTTCGTTGCATTCGGATCGGTCGGGGCGGTGTTGGCGTTGGCGTCCTGGGCCTGGGCGGCAAAGGGGGCCGCGGTAAATAACAATAATGTCGCAAGCAAGGTTTTTTTCATGATGTATCCGGGGTCAGTTCCAGAGAGGGTCGAGGGGGATTTCGATCGAGGCAGAACGATGCCGGCTAGGACCGCCGCTATGTTGGGCGATCGTTATTAATGCTGGCTGTCTGCGAACCTGGCGTAGGCGGCACCGTAAAGGCGCTGCTCAAGGCACTGGCCGAGGACACAGCTTAACGCGGCCACGGCGGCGAACCCAGCACCCAGATGGCCGGCCCCGGTGACCGCCAGTAGCAGGCAGGGCAGTCCCACGGCCAGTGAGGCGGCGATAAATCGTTGACCCAGAAAGGATATTTCGCTCGCGCCGGGGGCCAGGTAGAGCACGTTGCCACGTTCCGGGACATGCCTCTGCAAGGCCTTCCAGCGTGCCCCTTCGACGATCCCCAGGGCCAGGGCGACGGCCAGCAGGACCAATCGCCACAGGCTCACGTCCGGCGGCTCGCCACCGTCATCGCTTTGCAGGGATACGCATAGCCAGAACCACAGGCTGCCGGCGAACAGGGCGGCGATGGTCCGGCCGACCGGCAGCATGGCCAGGGTCGGGTCACGCACCGAGAGGCGTCGCGCGGCGCCGCGAGCGGTGTAGATCAGGGTCGCCAGGCTGCACAGCAGCAGGGCGGCGCCAGCCAGCCGGGTCGCCCAGAATTCGTTGTCGCCGCGCGCCAGACCGGCGACGGCGAGCATCGGCAGGTAATTGGCCATGGCGATCATGCCTTCGCGCGAAGGCAGCGCGGCGCGCATCGGGTTCCAGCCATGCCAGTCAACGGCCAGGCGCATGCAGGCGGCGACCAGGCCGACGCTGACGAAGACCAGGCCGATGCCGAGCGGCGCGAGTACGTCGCCCCGGCCATCCGAATAGACCCCGAGCGCCAGCGAGGCGCCAAGGACCATCCACAGGCCATAGCCGGTGGCAGTCAGCACATCCAGCAGCACGGTGGCGTAGCGCGTCGGCGTCGCGCCGGATACTACCGGGGCGCGTCGATCCTGCACGGCCTTCATGGACGCATCGTCGGCTTCGTGGTCTGGCATCGTCCGGACATACCTTGGGGAATCGCGGGCTAGCGGACCATCTTTGCGCCTATCCGGCCCTGACGCAAACGCCTGGCCGGGAATCCCCGGGTTTCGTGAACCTCCGGCGCTTGCGGCTGGAGGCCCGCCGGGCTCATGCTTGCGTCTCTCGGAGGTCGTAGACGCCCGCGTCATGCGTCTTCGGCCACATTGTCCCCACGTACCCGCACTATCGCCGGCGACTTCCATGGACCGCTACGAGCGCATTCTGACCCTGCACCGGCTGCTCAAGTCGGCCCATTACCCCGTGCCCCTGGCCCGGCTGATGGACGAGCTCGAATGCTCGCGGGCGACGCTGTACCGGGACATTGCCTTCCTCCGCGACGGGCTCGGCGCGCCGGTGCAGAGTGTGTCCGGCGACCAGGCCGCGTTCCGTTACGAATCGGGCGAAGGGGACAGTTTCGAATTGCCCGGGCTGTGGCTGACCAGCGACGAGCTGGCCGCGTTGATGGCGCTGAACGAGCTGATCGGCCGCTCCGACCCCGGGGTCCTGGCCGGCGCGCTGGCGCCGTTCAAGCAACGCATCGAGCGCCTGCTGTCCGACCACGGCAGCGGCAAGGCGCTGCCGGTCGACCGTATCCGGGTGATCTCCTGGGGCGCGCGCAAGATGGACCAGCAGGTCTTCCGCATGGTCGCCGGCGCGGTACTCGAGCGTCGCCAGCTGAAGTTCCGCTACCGCGCGCGCACGACCAATGCCGACAGCCGGCGCACGGTATCGCCGCAGCGGCTGACCCATTACCGCGACAACTGGTACCTGGACGTCTGGGACCACGATCGCGAGGCGCTGCGCAGTTTCGCCGTCGACCGCATCGCCGATCCGCAGGCGACCACCGACCTGGCGATCGATGTCGCCGAGCCCGAGCTCAATGATCTGCTCGCCTCCAGCTATGGCATCTTCGCCGGCAAGCCGAAGGCCTGGGCGACGATCCGTTTCTCGTCGCATGCCGCGCGCTGGGTTGCCGACGAACACTGGCATTCGCAGCAGAAAGGCGAATGGCTGCCGGACGGCCGCTACGAACTGAAGGTGCCGTATTCGAATTCGCGCGAACTGCTGATGGACGTGCTCAAGTACGGCCCGGACGCGGAGATCGTCGCGCCGTTGCCGCTGCGCGAGGAGATGAAGATCCTGCTCCAGCTCGCGTTGACCGGCTACCAGCAAAAAGCCTGAAAACCCCATGACCGACCTGGATATTGCCGAAACGGGTGCCCTGCCGGCCTCGAGCGGTAAGCTGCGTCGTCCGCGCATCGCCCTTGCCCTGGGTGCCGGTGGGGCCAAGGGCCTGGCGCATATCGGTGCCATCGAGGAGCTGGAGGCGCGCGGTTTCGAGATCGCCTCGATCGCTGGGTGTTCCATGGGTGCGCTGATCGGCGGCATCTACGCGATGGGCAAGCTCGACGTCTACCGCGACTGGGTCAGCGCGCTGGCCAAGTTCGACATGCTGCGCCTGGTCGACTGGAGCTTTTCCGGCGGCGGCTTCATCAAGGGCGAGAAGATCATCGGCGCGCTGCGCGAACTGATCGGCGAGGTGAATATCGAGGACCTGCCGATCACCTTCACCGCCGTCGCCACCGACCTGGATCGCGAGCGCGAGGTCTGGCTGACCAGCGGACCGCTGTTCGACGCGATCCGTGCCTCGATCGCGATCCCGACCCTGTTCCGCCCGCACGTACAGAACGGCCGCCGGCTGGTCGATGGCGCCCTGTTGAACCCGGTACCGGTGATGCCGCTGATGCGCGAGGAGGCCGACTATATCGTCGCCATCAGCGTCGAAGGCAGCGCCGAAGTGCAGAAAGCACCCGTGCGCGAAGCCTCGGCAAAAGAAAGCGAGGACAACGGCTACCGTAGTCGGCTCGGCCAGTTCGTCGGCCGGCTGATCCCGCACGGCGAGGCCAAGCCGCGCGACCCGGGCATCTTCGACCTGATGACCCAGTCGATGGACCTGATGCAGGCCAACCTGGCGCGACTGCGCCTGGCCGCCTATCACCCGGATCTGCTGGTGGAGATTCCACGCAACGTGTCTACCGCGTACGAGTTCTACCGGGCACGGGAGCTGATCGAGCTCGGCCGCGAGCGCACCCGGGCGGCGCTGGATCGCTGGCAGCCGGCGGTGGATCTGGACGCGCGGGTCGCGCAAGTTCCCTCGCCGTAGGTCCAGATTTTCTCCCTCGCCCGGAGGGAGAGGGTTGGGGTGAGGGGGAGTCAGTGTGCCGCTTCGCCGGGTTCGCCCTCATCCGCCCTTGCGGGCACCTTCTCCCTCCGGGAGAAGGGAAAAACAAGGCTCAGAGCTCTTCGGTACGGGTGACCTTGGCCCGGCGCATCAGCCAGGCGACGCCGCGCAGGTCGGCCAGGCCGACCCACAGGCGGTCGAGCATGCCGTACTTCGAGGTGCCCGCCGTGCGCGGACGATGGCCGACCGGCACGCTGGTGCTGGCGAAGCCGGCGCGCTTCACCAGCGCGGGCAGATACCGGTGCATATGGTCGAAGTAAGGCAGGCGCAGGAAGATCTCGCGTTCGAACAGTTTCAGGCCGCAACCGGTGTCCGGTGTGGCGTCGCGCAGCATGCGCGAGCGCACCGCGTTGGCGATCTTCGAGGAAATCCGCTTGTTGAAGCTGTCCCGGCGCGTGGTGCGCCAGCCGGCGAAGAGGCGTACTTCCGGGGCGGCGTCGGCGCGCGCGGCGAGCAGCTTGGGAATATCGGCCGGGTCGTTCTGGCCGTCGCCGTCCAGGGTCGCGATCCACGGCGCGCGCGCGGCGCGCACGCCATTCCACACGGCCGTGCTCTGTCCGCTACGGGTCACGTGCTTGATGATGCGCAGTTCCGGGTACTCGGCGCGGGCCGCGGTGAGCACGGCGACGCTGTCGTCGCTGCTGTCGTCGTCGACGTAGATGATCTCGAAATCGATCCGGCCGCGTAGCGCGGTGGCGATCTCGGCCAGCAGCGGCGGGATGTTGTCGCGCTCGTTGAAGACGGGCACGACCACGGCAAGCTGAGTCATTACGCGGGTCCGGGGATATGGATGACGGCGCGCATTATCGCTTATGCGTGCGCGCGCTGCAGAAAACCGCCGATCGGCCCTTCAGGACTGGCCGTTCAGAGCTCGCTGAGTACCGGGCTGTCGAAGCCGTCGATCGCCGCGCGCCAGTCGCTTTCGGCGGTATCGAGCTGATGTTCGCTCGGGTGCCGGGCGAGCACGATCAGGGTGCCGTCGCGTAGCGGAAGCTCGCGGCCCTTCCAGCCATCGCGCTCGAAACCGTCCGGCGCGGCGATCTTCTTGCTGGGCAGGTAGAGCGCGACCACCGGCATGTCGCCGATCCGGGAGACCAGGTGCACGGCCGCGTACGAGCCGACGCGGCACTCGTGGACGTAAGTGATGCCGGCCGGCATCGGCCCGCGCAGGCGCGTGCCGCGGACGGCGAAACTCGCGGTGACGCTGTTCGGCGGAATTGTCCGGGTCATCGCCAGCGAGCCGATTTCCCCGGCCATATGGTTCACCGCGAGCGTCGGCAGCGAGCCGGAAAGGGTCTGGCGCCAGACCACGGTGCCGCCGCCGACCACGATCAGCACGCTGGCGGCGATCGCCAGCCAGCCGCGCCGGTGGGTGACCTGGCGCTGGCGCGCGCCGGTGGACTGGGCCAGCAGCACGCGATCGACCAACCCTTCGGGCAGGGGCACCGCCATCGCGGACATCAGTTCCTGCTCGAATCGCTGGGCGCGCTGCCAGACCGCCATGCACTGCGGGCATGCGTCGCGGTGGGCGAGCAGTTCCGGGTCGCGGGACTGCGGCTCGGCACCGATCTGCCGGCGGAATTGAAGGCAGTTCATGCGAGGCCCCCTTCCGACGTCGCTTTGCCCTGCAACAGGGCCTTCAGTTGTTGGCGAGCGCGGAACAGCTGGGTCATCACCGCGCCGGGTTGCTGGTCGGTGGCGGCGGCGATCTCGTCGCAGCTCATCCCGCCGAGGACCTGCATGGCCAGCGGTTCGCGGTATTTGTCCGGCAGTTTCATCATCGCCTCGCGGATCCCCGCGGCATCGCCGCTGCGCTCGGGACTGGCCCAGGCGGCTTCTTCCGGCACCGTGTCGTCCAGTTCCACGGTGTCGAACTGCTTGCGCTCGTAAAGCCGCGCGTGCTCCCGGCGCAGGATGGTGAACAGCCACGGTTTGGCCGCGGCGGCGTCGCGCAGGGCGTCCAGATTCTTCCAGGCGCGCAGGAAAGTCTCCTGCACGAGGTCCTGGGCGAGGGCGTCCTGCCGGCACAGCCAATAGGCAAATCGATACAGATCGCCGGCGCAGGCGCGGACCATGGCGTCGTATTGTCGCTGCTTCGGGTTCACATCCTTCTGGACCGTGGACACGGGCGATTCCTTACAGGATCAGCGAACTTTGCTGAGGATACCGTCCAGCTCGTCGAGGCTGTGGTAATGGATCACCAGCTTGCCCTTGCCGCCGCGACGGTGCGCCAGTTCGACGCGGGTGGCGAAGCGTTCGGCCAGTTCCCGCTCCAGGTTGGCGATATTGGCGTCCGGCGCGGGCGCCGTCTTCGCCTTGCCCTTGGGCGCCAGCTGGGCACGGCGCGCGGCTTCCTCGAGCTCGCGCACGGTCCA
Organism: uncultured Gammaproteobacteria bacterium; assembly: GCA_963847335.1. GTDB lineage: Bacteria > Pseudomonadota > Gammaproteobacteria > Xanthomonadales > Rhodanobacteraceae > Luteibacter. Next base: position 325,762 of record CAWJZF010000005.1, on the reverse strand, counting down.
GCCGTTGCGCGAGGCTTCCAGCGCCAGCGGCTCGGCGACCGAGGCCGGCAAGGTCAGCAGGCAACGGGCATGACCCATTTCCAGCTTGCCCTCGTCGAGCATGGTCTTGATCGACTCGGGCAACTCCATCAGGCGCAACAGGTTGGAGACAGCGGCGCGCGAGCGGCCGACCGCGTCGGCCGCCTGCTGGTGGGTCAGGTCGAATTCGTCGATCAGGCGCTTCAGCGCCTGGGCTTCCTCGAGCGGGGTCAGTTCCTGGCGCTGGATGTTCTCGATCAGGGCCATGGCGAGCACGGACTGCTCGGGCACGTCCTTGACCAGGGCCGGGATCTCGCTCATCGAGGCGCGTTGCGCGGCTCGCCAGCGCCGTTCGCCGGCGATCAGCTCGTAGCTGTTCGGTCCGATCGAGCGCACCACCACCGGCTGGATCAGGCCCTGCGCCTTGATCGAGGCGGCCAGTTCGTCCAGCGCCTCGTCGTTCCAGTGGCGCCGTGGCTGGTACTTGCCGGGCCGGATCTGCTGGATCGGGATATGGCGAAGCTCGCCTTCCTGCTCGATCACCGACGGCGTGTGCTCGTCGCCACCGCCGAGCAGCGCGTCCAGACCGCGTCCCAGGCCTCTTTTCTTCGGTGCCATGAAAACTCCTAGTGGGTCGGGGCGGCGTCGTGCGATGCCGGGTCGGCGCCGTGCGTGCCGGCCTCCTGCGCCGCGGCCTCATCGCTGGCCGCCTGGTTGCGCTCGCGCCGGATAACCTCGCCGGCCAGGCCGACGTAAGCGATGGCGCCGCGCGAACTGCGGTCGTACAGATGGATCGGCTGGCCGTGGCTTGGCGCTTCGGCCAGGCGAATATTGCGCGGGATGATCGAGCGCAGCACCTTGTCGCCGAAATGCTGGATGAGCTGGGCCGAGACTTCGTTGCCGAGGTTGTTGCGCACGTCGTACATCGTGCGCAGCAGGCCTTCGACCTCGAGGTTCGGGTTCAACCGCTGGCGTACCGCCTTGATCGTGTCGAGCAGGCTGGAAAGGCCCTCGAGCGCGAAATACTCGCACTGCACCGGAATCAGCACGCCATCGGCGGCGGTCAGCGCGTTCAGGGTCAGCAGGTGCAGCGACGGCGGGCAGTCGATCAGGATCGTGTCGTACTTGTCGGCGATCCCGGCCAGCTGTTCCTTCAGGCGATGCTCGCGCGCCAGCGCGTCCATCAGCTTCAGCTCGGCGGCGGTGAGGTCGCCATTGCCGGGCAGCAGGTCGTACAGCGCCTCGGTACGCACGATGGCGTCGGCGACGGTCGCTTCCTCGAGCAGCACTTCGCAGCCGTTGGGCTTGGCCTCGTGCTTGTCGACGCCCGAGGCCATGGTCGCGTTGCCCTGCGGATCCAGGTCGACGAGCAGCACCTTGCGCTTCGCCGCGGCCAGGGCCGCGGCAAGGTTGACAGAGGTAGTGGTCTTGCCGACGCCGCCTTTCTGATTGGCGACTGCGATGATGCGGGCCATGAAGTCGTCGATGCCGTGCGCGGAAAGGGCGCTAGGTTAGCATCGCGGCCGCTTTGCCGCCGAGAATCGTCAACTTTAAGCCTTGCGGATGACGACCAGGTGTCGCTCCGCATCGAGTCCCGGCACGGCCAGCACATGGATCGCCTCGACCCGGAAGCCCTCCGGCACGCCATCCAGCTCCTCGGCGGGGTGTTTGCCCTTCATCGCCAGCCAGATGCCGCCGGGTGCGAGCAGGTGCCCACCCCAGCCGAGCATGTCGGCCAGGCTGGCGAAAGCGCGCGCGGTAATGCAATCGAACTGCCCGTCGACCTCCTCCACGCGGCTTTGCTCGGCGCGCACCTTGCCGAGCTTCAACGAACGGATCGCCTCGCGCAGGAAGCGGACCTTCTTGCCGTTCGAATCGACCAGCAGCACCTCGCGCTCCGGCGCCAGGATCGCCAGCGGGATGCCGGGCAGGCCTGGGCCGGTGCCGAGATCGGCGAGGGTCGCGCCTTCGACGTAGGGCGCGATCGCCAGCGAATCGACCAGGTGCCGCGTGATCATCCCCGCCGGATCGCGCACGGCGGTGAGGTTGTAGGCCCCGTTCCAGCGCTGCAAAAGCGCCTGGTAATCGAGCAGCAGGTCGACCTGGTCGGCGGACAGCGCGATCCCGAGGCCGGCGGCGCCTTTTTCGAGCAGGTTTTGCAGTGCGTCGCGGCCGGACATCGTCGATCCCGTGGGCGTGAGGGCGGCAAGTATCCGGAAAAAAGGGGTCAGAGTCATTTTCCGCGGGCGAGTACTCGCGGAAACCGACGGCCATCGGCGTGGAAAATGACTCTGACCCCTTTTTTCCGTTCCCCCTTCCCTGCTCATAAAAAAAGCCCGCCAGACGGCGGGCTTCACGAAGACAGCGGAAGAGACCTCAGGCTGCGTCGAGTTCGACGCGGGTCACCAGCATGCCGCTGTCGCGGAGCACGCCATTCATCAGCTGCTTCAGTTGTGCACCCACCGCGCGGCGATCGGCGGTTTCGGCGTTGGAACGGGCGTCATGCAGCGCGTCGAGCACGCGCTCGCGGATGAGTTCGTCGGCATGGTCGATCACGGCGTCGGCGCGTTCCGGCTCCAGGACCTGCCAGTAGACCGTGCCGCGTACATCGACGATGTCCTGGTGATCCTCGAAGCGGAGCACCTGGCCATTGAGGTTGATCTTGTGCACGATGCGCTCGATCACCGGCATCACCACATGCGTTCCGGCGGTCAGCAGGCCAGCCGGCTTGCCGAGGCGGCGCAGGCTATAGACCTGGCCTTCCGGAATGCGCTTGACCGACACCGCCGCGAGGGCAGTCAGGACGATCAGGACAGTGATGAGGATCGGGGTGATCATAGTCAATCAAAACAGCTAGTTAGTCACTTGTTGTGAAGAATGCCTTCAAAGATGACGGTAGCGAGTATGAAAGCAGCGGGTTTAATTCTAATTTAACGAGACCCTTTAACACAAGCTTTACGAACGGTCTAGTTCATGTGGCAGTTAACTCGTGTGGGCCCCTGTCTTCTGTCAGTAGCATCGGCTTGGCTGCTTAAAACTTAAGCAAAATAGATGCCGTCGCTTGATTTTTCGACGATTCGGGCCAGAAGACCGGACTGGGCGCGCCTCGTCGGGACGGGGTCAGTGAGGTTCCAGGCAGGGCGAACGCCCAAAAAAGTCAGGTTGTGACGCCGCCGGTGGTCACGGATGGCCACGACCGTCGCTCGCGCCGTCTGCCGTGCATGACCTGCGGGGGGCAACCCGGCCATTACTGGGTCATTTTGAGATAGACCGTCAGTTCGGCCACCTGCGAATCGTTGCTGCCGCTGCCGCCGTTGATCGCGTCGTCGTTGGTGCGGCTGTACTCGGCGCCGTCGATCGCGGTGCTGGCCTGCTGGCCGTCTTCGCGGAAGCGCCCGAAGCGCGCGTCGACGTGGCCGTCGATCTGCTGGTCGAGCTGGGTGGCCAGTTCCGGGGTGACGCCGGTGAGGCGCATGACATTGCGCTGCTTCGTCACGTAGTTGTTGATCGAGGCGCCGGGCTCGGACCAGACGATATTGATGAAGCAGACCTGCAGGTTGTGCGGCAGGCCGTGCGCGTCCTGGTAGACGTAGCTGTCCTGCGCGGTCTCGGCGCGGCCGTCGGGCATGACGATGCCACGCTGGAGCATCTGCGTGCGCAACTGGTCGCCGCAGAGCGCCGACTGGACGGCGCCGTTGACCTCGCCGATGGGATTGGTCACGTTGTCGCCCGGCACCGCGCCGACATTGGCGACATAGTTGTCGTAAGCGAGCGCCCAGCCCTGCACGAAGCGGCTGGCGATGCGCTCGCCGCTGGCGCTGCGAAACACATCGCGCCCGATGGTCACCGCGCCGATGATCAGGGCGATGACGACAAGGACGACGGACATCTCCACGATGGTGAAGCCGCGGGACGTCGTCGTCCTGCATCGCGTGGCGTGGCGTAGGGTGTTCAAGGCGGTCCGTCCTCAGTGTGCGCCGTACAGGCCGGCGTGATCGGCATCGGTGGCATGGATCAGGACGTCGTCGTACAAGCTGCTGGCGCTGTCGATCGGCGGCTGGATGTCGTCCAGATTCTTTTTCGCCGCGGCAAGCCCTGCCGCGGAAATCCCCTCGGTGACGCCGCCGGCGGTAACCGCCGCGGCACCGGCCACTTCGGCGGCGGTCGCCAGCGCGACCTCGAACGAGGCGGCGCCGACGCTGCCCGTTGCCGAGGCGGTGGCTTCGATCAGTTCGGCCGTGGCATTGGCGAGTGCGCCGCCACCGCTGGCGATATCGGCGGTGGACAGCGCCACATCGGCGATCGCCAGCTGCTCGGTGATTTCCAGCTGTTTTTTGTATTCCTCCAGGCCACGATGCATCAGGCCGACGGCAGCGAGCGCATCGAATTGCGCGTGGCCGGCCGCGGCGACGGCATCGCCGCAACGCAGCCGGCTCCATAGCTGGGCGAAGCCCGCGGCGCGGACCTGGTCGTGATAGGCCGTCGCGCCGCCGGACGAGGGTCGCTGCGGCGCATCGAATACCGGGGCACTCGATGCCTGGTTCCCGGAGAAGCCTTCGGTGAGCCCGGCCGACATCGCCAGCGCGTAGCCGACATTGACCGCCGGCTGGTCCGGATTGAGCGCCTGCTGGGTATGCAGGAACGCGGCATCCAGCGGCAGACGCATGGCGTTGCGCAGGGCCTGGCAGAAATCCAGGCCGTTGACGACCGCGCCCTGGGTATTGGGCCCGAGCAGGGCATTGCCCTCCTTGTCCACCGTCAGCGGAAAGAAGCGATCCCTGGCCACGGCCAGATCGGCGTCCCCGCCCGGCGTACCCGAATCGCGGCGCAGGACGCCGTAGCGGATGGCGCCGGCACGCGCATCGGGCAGGCCGAGCGTGCGGTAGGGCAGGCGACCGACCTGCAGCGAACAATTCTCCAGGCCGCCGTTGTCGGAGGCCGGACAGGGCAGCCGGTAATTGACCAGCGTGTAACCGATCACCGCGTCGTCCGCGCGGGTCAACAGATCGCGCTGGGCATAGCTGCGCCGCTGCTGGGTCGCGGTGCCCATGAATTGCCATAGCGCCATGGTGATGACGCCGAGGATGACCAGGCCGATGGCGATCTCCAGCAGCGAGAAGCCGGACTGACGACGTGCGCCCATGGTCATGGCTGCAGTCCGGCGGCATCCAGCTGGATCACGCGTTGATAGTCCTGGCTGTAGAGCAGGTTCATCTGCTGCTGGTAGGCGTTCGCGGCATCGAGTTGCTTGTTCTCGTCGACGACCTGCGCCTTTGCCTGCGCCTGGTTCTGCGCGGCGAGGACCAGGTTCGCCGTGGACATGGCGATGCCGGTGCCCGCGGCGATATGCGCGATGACGGCAAAGGCGATGCCGGATGCCGGCGGCCAGCCGACGACGTCCTGGGCGACGGCGATGACTTCCTCGGCCAGGCCGAGCGCCAGGTCGAAGGCGGCCATCGCCAGGTTGATGTCGGCGAACTGGCTGTTCGTCTCCGAGGTGGTGACCGCGAACGTGCGCTCGGCAACGAACTGCATGGCGAACCGGCTCAGGTCGTAGGCTGCATAAGCGGCGCGCGCGGCGGCCAGCGTACGGCTGACCCGGTCCGGACAGTTCAGTCGCACGGCGAGTTCGCCGGGGCCGACGGCAAGTACGTTGCGACCGACCGCGGCCACCGAACCGGGCAACGGGAAATCGGCGTCGGCCGCATGATCGTTGTCGTTACCGGGACGCCCGCCGAAGCCGAGCGCATAGGCGACGTTGACGTTCCCCAGCTGCAGCGGCGCGCTGCCCTGCGCCTCGGCGACCGCGAGGCAGAAATCCAGTCCGTTCTCCGTATGCGTGTACGCACTGCCGTTGTTCGGCGCCACGACGGGTGCAACGGCCGGCAGCATCGGCGCGAACCGGTTGCCAGGGGCGGACGACAGGATCGTCGCCACTTCGTAGCGCACGCGCAGACCACCGGGCAGGTCGAGGGTGCGCACGGGCAGCCATCCGGAGGTCAGGCCGGGATCTTCCTTGCCGTCGCCGCCGCGGCCGCTGCCGTCGTCGGCGTCCGGCGCGGGCAGCCGGTGATTGGCCAGGGCGAAGCCCTCGAGTGCCTGCTCGGACTGTTGCAGGACATCGGTGGCGGTATCGCCTTCGGCGACCTGGTGGCTGAGCGGAACCATGCGCCAGACGACCAGGCCGATCAGGCCCATGACGACGAGGACGACGGCCAGTTCCAGCAGCGACCAGCCTGCGACGCTGCGGCGACCGAAAGGGCGCGACCGCGATGTCGCGAGTGTCAGGCGAATCATGGAGTGCTCCCCGCGGATGATTTGACCGGGCCGACCGTGCCCTGGTTGTCGACCTGGCGCATGATGTCCTCGGCACCGGACCAGACGCCCACCGCGCTGCCGCCACTGGTCTGTACGCCTTGCTGCAACGCCTTCAGGTCGTCACAGCTCTTATGAGCGGTCGCCGCGGCGCTCTTTGCATCGTCGCGAGCCTGGGTGTCCGCGACGATCTGATGCGCGAGCGAGACCTTGCCGTTCGGGCCCAGCTGCGCGTCGGGGTCCACATAATCCTCGTCGCCCGGGTTTCCCTGAGTCGTCACTTCGCTGGGATAGCCCATGGCATCGTCGAAGACCTGTCGCGCCTGCAGCCCGTTGGTGTTGCACTGCCAGGTGGTCACGGTGCCGGAGACGGCGGACGTGCAATAGTCCGTGGCCTTGAACAGATAGTCCGGATCGTTTGTCTCGTCGTCTGGATCGACGTGCAATGAGCCGCAGGTCACCGCGTTGCCGGTGACGGAGCAGTCGTTTTTGGTGACGGGCAATGCGCCCAAGGCCTGCGCGTAGGTCGTGCGCGCGCTGGCTTCGGCGGCACGCGCCGTGGCTTCGGCCTGGACGGCGGTATCGTAATTGGCCTGCTTTTGCGCCCGTTCCGTGGTGAGCCGCTGGCTTGCATCGCAGTAGACCTGGCGCAGGTCCGGGTTTGGCTCGGTCAGGCACTTGGCATTGAGGCTGGAGAAGCTGGTATCGGGCGGAAGGCTGCCGCACAACGGCGAACCGTTGCAGCTGCCGCCGTTGGCCGCATCCCAGGCAGTAAGTTCGGTCAATGCCTCGGCGGTCGCCCCGACGGCCGTGCTTACCGCATATTTCGCCTCGGCGAAGGCCAGTAGCGCAATGCTGAAATTGCTCGCTTCTTCCGGATGACCTTTGTCGGTGGTCAAGCCGCGGAAATCGACCCGGTACTTGTTGATCGCTGCTTGATTTTTCGCGGTGACCCCGTCGAGGTCGGACTGAGCCTTTGTGGCCTTGGCATCCAGCACGAGGGCGGAATTGCAAGCCTGGTCGATCGCCTGCTGGTCGACGACCGTGGTCGGGTCGATGCCGCCCATGCCGCTACCGACGTCCGCACCCGCCTGCACCGCGGCGTCGATCGCCAGGCCCATCGCGGTGGCGGTCAAGGCCAGCGCGATCACATTGGTCGCGATGCTTCCGGCCGAGGCGATCACGGCGGCGACATCGGTACCCAGTGCCGCCGTGAATACCGGAATCAGCGCGCACTGGACCCATGGCGGGAAGCGCGCAGGCCACGATCGACGCCGACAGCTCGCTCGAGATCGTGGCCAGGGTCACCGTGGAGCTGGTGATGTCGCCGGCCGCCTCGGTGACGTCCGCGCCTTGCAGGAGCAGCGCCACCGCGGCGTTGCTGATGGAGATCTGCGCATCCTGCTGGTTGTTGCCCTGCTGGTTCACCGCATCGGCCCAGACGTCGGTGGCGCGGCCCACCGAATCGACCGAGGCGAGCGTCGTCGTGCAGCTCATGCTCTGGCCGAGGGTGGCGAAATCGCGGACGCGGACACGGTCGTCGTAATCCGCGTCGGCCTGGCGCGCCGGCGATTCGATCGCGGCGCTGCTGTCGCCGTTGGTATCGTCGAAGCGCCCGACGGCACCGCCGGTGATGCCGGCGGCGGCCACGCCATAGGCGATATTGACCGCCGCACCCTGGGGATCCGCGGTGTGTGCCTGTGCCGCGTCGAATCCGCGGGAACTGGCGGTCGCCAGCGCCGTGCAGAAATCCAGGCCATTGACCGCACCCAGGCCCCAGTTGGAAGGCACGCTGTTGTCCGAATCCCATTGCCAGGGTTCGTACCGGTTCGCCGCCACCGCGAGGTCCGCATCGGTGCCGCGATAAACCACATAACGCATGGGGCTGGCGGCGTGGCCCGGGCCGTCGGCATCGAAGCGGGGCTTCACATCCTCGAGGGTCTGGGCGGGCAGCCAGCCCTTGCCGGTCGCGCCGCAGTCCTCGGTGCCGCCGGGTGTACTTGCCGGGCATGGCAGGCGGCCGTAGGACGCGGCGAAGGCGACGATGGCCTGATCGGCCCAGTCCAGCGCCTGTTCCTGCGCCTGTGCCTGGCGCGGCGGAACCTGGGCCTTCAGATAGACGAAGCCGGCGGCGATCGCCGCGGCGACCAGCAGGACGACCAGGGCGATTTCCAGCAGGCCCGATCCACGTTGACGGCGTGCGAATGGCTTCATGGTTCAGAGTGCCTGTGCGCTCATCGCCTGGCGGACCAGGTCGTAGACCGGCAGCAGCAGGGCGCAGATGAGCAGTGCGAACATGCCGCCGGCGATCAGGATCACCACGGGCTTGATGATTTCGGAGATGTTGGAGATCACCCGCTCCAGGCGCATGCCGTACTCGCGCGAGAGGCGTGCAAGCTGGTCGTCGAGGGTGCCGGTGTCCTCGCCGACGGCGATCATGCGCACCACCATCGGCGGAAAGCCGCCGACCTGGCGCATCGCCGAGGACACGCGGTCGCCGCGCTCGAGGACCTGGCGGATGGCGACGATGCGATCGCGGTAATACTCATCGCGGGTCGCGCGCTCCATGGTGTGCAGGCTGGAGACCATGTCCACGCCGGCGCGGACCAGGATCGCCAGGTGCTCGGTCATGAAGGCCAGGCCGGACGAATACATGATCGTGCGGCTGATCGGCAGCTTGTGCATCAGGTAATGGACGGCACGGCGGAAACGCCGGCTGTAACGCCAGGTCACCCACAGGCCGAAGCCGGCGAGGACCATGCCGACCAGGAGCAGCACGATGTGCGCGGTGAACCAGTCGGCGAAGGCGAGTACGGCGATGGTCAGCGGCGGCAGCTTCGCGTTCATCTGCTTGAACAGGCTGGCCAGGTTCGGCACCACGTAATAGATCCAGAAGCCGCCGGCGGCGAAGATCGCGGCGAAGACGAAGGCCGGATAGATCAGTGCCTGCTTGGTATCGGCGGTCATCCGCGAGATGCGCTCGATATGCTCGGCCGCTTCGAGCAGCATCTTGTCCATCGAGCCGGTCTCGTCGCCGATCAGCACGAGGTTGCGCACGGTCTCCGGAAAGCTGTCCGGGTGGCGCTCGAAGGCCTGGCTGATCGACGCGCCCGCATCGAGGTCGTCGAGCAGCATGCGCGCGACCTTCGCCGGATTCGACGGCCGGCCGGTGCCGACTTCCTGGGCAACCGCGCGCAGGGCTTCCAGCACGGGAATACCGCTGCCGGTCATGACCGCGAGATCGCGCAGCATGCCGGACAGTTCGGCGGCGCGGATATTCGGTTTGAACAGATGGGCGAGGCTGCGCTGGGTTTCGGCCAGCCAGCCGGGCAGCCGGTAGAGCCCGACGACGACGGCGTCGAAATTCTTCTCCAGCCACAACCGCGCCGAGGCGTCGCGCTCGACCGCGAGCTGGGCGATACCGCGGCGGACGCGACCGCTGGAGAGCAGCAGGCGGTAGTAGTAGACGTTCACGTCAGGGGCCCTCACCGGTGACGCGGACGACTTCCTCGCTGGTGGTCTGGCCCTGCACGATGCGCGCCTTGGCCAGGTTGATCATCGGCGAGAAGCCCTTGGCGAAGGCGATCGAGCGGATCGCCTCGCGGCCGGCATCGTCGGCGATGGCATTGGCCAGGCCGTCGTCGACCTGCAGGATTTCGTATACCGGCAGGCGGCCGTAATAGCCGCTGCCGCGACAGCGCTCGCAACCGCGGCCACGCCGTCCGTGCGAACCGGGCGGCATGCCCAGCCAGTGCAGCTCGGCATCGGTAAAGGGCACATCCTCGCTGCAGAAGATGCAGTTCTGGCGAACCAGGCGCTGGTTGACCACGGCGATCAGGTTGTCCGCGATCACCTGGGATTCCAGGCCGAGCGGGCGCAGGCGCGGAACCACGCCGAACACGCCGGTGACGTGCAGGGTGGAGAGCACCAGGTGTCCGGTCGCCGCCGCTTCCACCGCCGCGCGCGCGGTTTCGCCATCGCGCATTTCGCCGAGCAGGATCACGTCCGGGTCGTGCCGGAGGAAGTGGCGCAGCGCCGTGCTGAACTCGTAACCGGCGCGGCGGTTCACCTCGGTCTGGCCGGCGCCGGGCACGCGGTACTCGACCGGGTCTTCCACGGTCAGCACGTTGCGCTCGATCAGCGACTGCATGCGCAGCGCCGCGTGCAAGGAACTGCTCTTGCCCGAACCGGTCGGGCCGGTGATCAGGACCAGGCCGGCCGGCTTGGCGAAAGTACGCTCGAGCATGGCCACGTCGTCGGCGAAGAAGCCGAGTTCGGCGAGGCCGGCCAGGTCGCTGTGCTCGGGCAGCAGTCGCATCACCGTGCGCTCGCCGACGTCGGTGATGATCGTCGATACGCGCACGGTGAGCGCCGAATCGAGCACGGTGGCGCGGAAGCTGCCGTCCTGCGGGCGGCGCTGCTCGGAGATATCCATCTCCGAGGCGAGCTTGATATAGCCGAGCAGGCGGCTCAGGCTGGTCGGCAAGGCCATCATCGGGCGCAGCACGCCGTCGATGCGGAACAGCACGTGCAGGCTGTGTTCGGCCGGCGCGATATGGATATCGGTGGTGCGCTCGCGCACGGCCAGATGAAGCAGATAGTCGAGCAGCTTCTCCGGGCTGTAGGCGTGGTCGGAGTCCTTCGACAGGCGCTGGATCTCACGCGACAGCAGGGTTTCCAGCGGATTCTGCACGAAGTAATGCGTATGCCGGATCAGCCGGAGCACCTTGCCGAACTCGCCCTGCACGAACTGGCAGCGCAGGCCGCAGCGCTGCAGCACGATCTGGCTGACGGCTTCCGCGTCGCTGTCGCCGAGCAGGACCTCGAGTGCGTTCTCGGTCCGCCGCAGCGGCAGGAACTGGCGGGTCAGGCACAGCTCGCGGTTGAACATCGAGAGTACCTGCGGCTCGGGCGTCGGCAGCGTCTCCACCTGCACGAAGGGGTGCCCCTGCAGCTCGGCCAGCGCGCGCACGATGTCCGACTCGCTGGCCAGGCCGTGGCTGATCAGCACGCGTCCGAGACGTTGTTGCTCCACCTGGCGTTTCTGCTGCGCGTACTCCAGCTGGGTGGCGCTGATCAGCCCCCGCTCGAGCAGGATTTCGCCGAGCCGGGCCTGGCCGCCATTCGCGGCGGCGCCGGCGTTGCGCGCATCTTGTTCGATGGTGGACATCTAGCGTTTCTCGTTCGGTGCGGACGGCGCGGGCGCCAGGGCAAGCTGTAGCAAGGTCAGGTCGTCGGGCGTGCCGCTGGCGGCAAGCCCGTGGTCGTGCTGGAAACGTGCGAGCGCATCGCGGGTCTGGGGTCCGAACAGGCTGTCCAGCGGTCCCTGATAGGCGCCGTGCGCGGCAAGGTCTGTTTGCAGGGCGAGCACGCCGGGCGCATGGCGGTCGGCGACGAACTGCTCGGCACGCAACGCCGGTCGCCATGCCACGGTCGGCTGCGCGTCCGGATGGCCGACGCAAAGTTCGGTGCGCTGGGCCAGCGCGCCGGTCCATGCCTCGGGCACGGCGACCAGGTGCACCGGGGCGGCGTCCGCGTGAGTCTTCGGATCGGCGAGGCGACTCAGGCAAGCTTGCCATGCGGCGTCCCCATGGTCCGGCGCACTCGCGGACGCGACCGGGCCCGCGACATGCGGCGTCTGCGCGCGCAGCGCGATGCCCGCGTAGACGACGCCGGTCGCGAGGACCAGGGCAGCGGCGGCCAGCGCCCCATGGCGTCGTGCGCGTACGTTGCTTCGGCTGCGTTGCGGCATCACCCCGGCTTCGGCCGCGGCGGCGCGCAACAGGCGCGCGTCGATGACCCCGTCGCCGCGCCCGAGCACGCCGTACAGGCAGCGGTCCATGATCAGGTGCATGCGCCGCGGATTGCCGCGACTGTCGCGGTACAGCGCACGATGTGCCGCATCGGCGAGGGTGATGCGGCCCGCCGCGCCGGCCATGGCCAGGCGATAGTCGACATAGCGTCGTGCCTCGGCCGCGTCCATCGGCGACAGGGCGATGTGCTTGACGATGCGTGTGGTCAGCTGGCGGATGCCCGGGCGTGCCAGCAGGTCGCGCAGTTCCGGCTGGCCGGCGAGGACGACCTGGAGCAGCTTTTCCTGCCCGGTTTCCAGGTTCGACAGCAAGCGCAGCAGCTCGAGGCTTTCCAGGCCGAGGTTCTGCGCATCGTCGATCACCAGCACGCAGGTGACCTGCGCTTTCCAGCGGTCGATCAGGAAGGCATTGAGCCGGTCGACATCGGTGGCCAGGTCGCCGGCCGGCTCGACCCCGAAGTCGCGCAGCACCGCGGCGAGCAACGCCTCGCCCTGCAGGAAGGTGTTCAACACCAGCGAAACGGCGACCGGCTCCTGCTCCAGCATGTCGAGCAGGCGGCGCACGAAGGTGCTCTTGCCCATGCCGACCTCGCCGGTCAGCAGGACGAAGCCCTTGCGGTCGAGCAGGCAATGCGCCGCTTCCGCCAGTTCGCGCTCCAGCGCCGGCGTGTGGAAATAACAGGCGGCATCCGGCGTCGGCGGGAACGGCGGCCGGGTCAGGCCGAGTTGCTGCAGATGGCCGGCGACGGGGCTGCTCACGGCTGCATCGCCTCCACGGTGGCGAGCGCGTCGCGTACCACGGGGGAATCCGGATCGCGCGATTTCGCCTTGTCGAGCAGCTCGCGCGCATTGGCATAATCGCCGGCGCGCGCACGGATCAGGGCGAGGTTGACGTTGGCATTCTGGTCGTCGGGCAGGCGCGCGAGGATGCTCCGGTACAGGCTTTCCGCATCGCCGTTGCCGCTCTGCGCGGCGTACCAGGCGCGCATGCGCAGCAAGGTCAGGCTGTCGGGCGGCAGTCGCGTGGAGACATAGTCCAGGTCGTGGCGCGCATCGGCGTAGCGACCTTCGCGGATCGCGGCATCGAGACGCACGATGGCCTGGCGCACCTGGGCATCGTCGTCCTTGCCGGGCTTGCCCTGGCGCTCGTGACGGACCAGGGCCCCCGCCGGCAACGCGGGCGGTGCCGGCGTGTCGACGACGGTGACGCCGCGCTTCGTCGCGGTACGCACGTCGCTGCTGGCCTGGCTGGGTGTCGGGGCGGGTGTCGGCGCGGCTGCCGGTGCGGGCTTCGCCGGCGCCGCCTGAGGGTCCGCCGCCGGTGCGGCGGCCTGCTCGGGCAAGGCGGTGGTCACGGCGGCGCTGGTCCCCGCGGGTACGTCCGGGGACAAAGCCCAGGCCGAAGCCAGCGAGGCGACCACGCCGAGCGGCAGGCCCAGGCCGAGCACCCACGGAAGGTAACGACGCATGCGCGGCAGCGGCGGTCGCGGGGCCAGCGCGGGCGGCGCGGCGTCCTGCGCCTGCATATGGCGAAGCGCCTGATAGATAAGGCTCATAGCACGTGTACCCTGAGGACCATGACCAGTTCGCGGCTGTCGTGCGAATTGGTCTTCGCATCGAACAATTTGCCGACCGCGGGGATGTCCGAGACGCCGGGGATGCCGCTGTCGTTGTTGGAGATGCTCTGGTCGATCAGGCCGCCGAGCAGGACGGTGTCGCCGTCCTTGACGTTGAGCGTGGTGGTGATGCCCTTGAAGTTGATCTGCGGCAGGGTCACCGAGTTGCCGTTGCCGACGTCGACGCGGTCCAGGGTGCCGGGGACCAGCTGGGTCTGCATCGGATGGACGAGCAGTTCGATCTGGCCGTCGTCATGGATGAAGGGCGCCACGCCGATCACCACGCCGGAGAACAGCGAGGAGGTCTCGACGTCGGACGACGAGGTGGTCGCGCCGCCGCCGGGATTGCTGAAGGAATTGGTCACCTTGGTGACGTAGCGGTAATTGGTGCCGACCGCGAGGTAGGCCGGCGTGCCGTTGCGCATGCGCACGCTGGGATTGGACAGCACGCGCACATTGCCGAAGCTGCGCAGCGCGCTCAGCGCCGCCTGGAAACTGTCGCCGAGATAGGACAGGCCCAGCCCGCGTCCGGCGGCCGTGCCGATCACTTTTTGCGGGATGGTGACGGTGTTCGGTTCCAGCGCGTTGTGGTGCGGCGCCGGGTAAGGCGAGGTAACCGGCGCCTGGGTCAGCGTGTCGGTGCCATAGATACCGGCGACGCGGTTGCGCAGCACCGTCCAGTCGACGCCGAAGGAGAAGTTGTCGTTGAGCTGTACGTCGATCAGCTGCGCCTCGACCAGCACCTGGCGGCCGAGCATCCGCTTGTTCGCGTCGATCAGGGTCTCGATCGCATGCACCTTGGACGGGCGCGCGCGCACGAACAGCGAGCCGGTCATGGTGTCGAGGCTGTAACGCGCCTTCTCCTGCTTGTCCGCCTCGCTCTGCGCGTCGTCGGCGAGGATCGCCTTCACCGCGCCATCGAGCTGCTTGTACGGGTCGGTCTGCTTGGTCACCGTGCCGTCCATGACCAGCTTGCCGCGCAGCGAATCGCCACCGCCGCCGCCACTGTCCTGGGTATTGCCGGCGCCGAAGACGTCGCCGCCGGTGCTGAGGTCGAGCGAGGTCTGCGTGTTGAGCATGTCCAGGTGGAACATGCGGTCTTCCATCAGGCTGACCACCAGCGCGCCGCCGCGGGTCTCGCCGTGCAGGTCGAAGGCCTGCAGGATGTGGTCGTAGACCTCGCGCGCGGTGACGTTGCGCAGGTACAGGCTGGCGTGCTGCTGCATGGCCAGCACCTGCGGGTCGACGATCAGGTTCATGCCGAGCTGGTCGGACAGCGCGTAAAGCAGCTTGCCGACGTCGGCGTCGTACATGTTGATGGTGACGACCTTGTCCTCCAGCGGGTCGTACACCGGCGCGACCGGGGCAAGCCGGCTCGGGCCGGGTTTTGCCGGGGCGAGGCTTTCGATGCGCTTGCGGATCGCCACCTGCTCGTCGAACAGCTTCTTCGATTCCTCGGCCGCGGCCGGGCCGATCACGCCGGTCGCGGTGTAGTCGGTCTTGGGCAGGTCCTGCGTGCTGCGCGGCGGATTGGTCGTGCAACCGGCGAGCAATACCAGGCCGAACATCGCCGCGGCAGTCTTCGGGTAAATCGGTCGTCCAAGTGTCATCGTCTTCGCCTGGTATTCGCGTTCGGGTATGGGGTCGTCGTTCGATCAGCGCGTATGCGCGGTCAGCCAGCCGAGCAGCGCTTGCGCGCCCTCGGCCGCCACCACGTCGTCGTATGTCGCATCGGGCGCCCGCGCATCGGAGGCGATGCATCGCGTGGCGGCACCCGGCGTGACGGGATTCACTCCGTCGAAAGGCGAGCCGTTGCCGTCCTTGTCGGTGACCGGGGCCACGACCAGGAAAGCGGGATTGGTCACCGCGTTGCCGCAGCTCTCGGCGCCATAGCGCGCGCTGCCGTCGCCGGTGAGATACGGCTCGTCGGTGCGTGGCGGCGCCGGCTGGGCCACCTTGACCAGGGTGCGCACCAGGCTGCCGTTGTCCTCGAAATCCACGCCGGCGGCCGCGCCGCCGGTGGGCCTGACCAGGTCGGCGTCGGTACCGCTGCGATACACGCCATAGATCATCCGCGAGCGATCCGTCGGCGGCGGCAGCCCGAGTGTCTGGTAAGGCAGCCAGCCCATCGTCTCGGCCGCGGCACAGGGTTCGTCCTCGAAGCCGCTGCGCGTGGAGTCCGGACACGGCAAGCGCTTGTGCGCGAGCATGAAGCCGCGCAGGGCCTGCCGTGCCGCTTCGGTTTCGGCCATGGCCTGTTCGCGCGAACGGCGGTCGCCGAGGCCGGCGAAGGCGCTGCTTACCAGCAGGCCAAGCAGGCCGACGATGGCCACGACCACCGCCATCTCGAGCAGGGTGAAGCCGGCCATCGGGCGCGCGTTCAACGGTGTGCCCCGAGGCGCACGTCGTAGACCATCCCCGCCTGCAGCGCACGTACCTGGGCAAGCCGTTCGACCAGCGCCTTGCGGTTCTCCGGATTCGTCTGGTCGGCGGCAAGGCGGCGCAGATCGGCCAGCAACGGCCGCATTTCGCTGGCGATGCGCTGGTTGTTCCGGATCGCTTCCATGTCCACGCCGGCCGCCTGGAAGGCCGGCGCGCGCCGCGGGTCGGCAAGGATCGTCGCTGCCTGCACCTGCGGCGCGGGCACGATGGCGGCGGGCGCCGTCGTCTCCGCCGGCGCTGGTGCCAGGTCGGTACGCAACCACGGCGGTACATCGTCGACCTTCGCCGCGGGTGCCGGCCTGGGCACGGGCACGGCGACGACCGCGACCTTCGGCACCGCGGCCGGTGCAGGCGCAACCGTCGTCCCGACGCGCATGTAATGCGCGAACGCGACGCAGGCGAGGATGCCCGCGACGATGACGACGATGCGTGCGCTGCCGGTCATTCGGTTACCTGGCCGTACCGGTGGTGTCGGCGGCGAAGGCCTGGCGTACATGGATGCGCCGCTGGCCGGTGACGTCTTCGACGTCGACCCAGTCCGGGCCGATCGCGCGCACATGCGCACCGCCGCGCAACACACCGCCGGCGGCAACGTAGCTGCCGTCGACCACCGCGCGGCGCGAGCCGGGTACCGAGACGACCATCGAGACGACATGCTCATAGCCCGGCTGGCCGGGCTGGGCGACACCGCCGATACCGGCTTCGCCACCGGCCTGCGCGCCCGGCAACACGGGTGGCGCGACGGCAAGCAGGGGTTCGGCCGTGGCCAGGCCATACTCCTGTGCCTGCAATGCGTGCAGCGCGCCCGCGGCCTTGGCGTTGCGGGCGATGTCGAGCTGCAGCTGGGCCGTCGTGGTCGAGCTGTCGCTGTCGTTCTGGTAAGGCATCACGACGGGCTTGGCGACGACCATCGAGGTAACCCAGCCGACCACGCCGAGCCAGGCGACCAGGGCGATCGTGGCGTTGTACTTGACCTTCACGAGGTGCGCTCCTGCGGTCGCGGCGTCGGCCGCCGCAACTGATACGAGAAGAAACCCGCGGGCGACTGCGCGGAACTGCCGGCGGTATTCGGGTCGACCGCGACCGGGTCGTAACCGGCACCACGCAGGCGTTCGATGAACAGCGAGATCTGCGAACCTTCCGGCACGCCGGCCTGCGGATGGACCAGGCCGTCGACACGCAGGAGCGGCGTCTTGCCGTCGGCGTCGGTATCCAGGCGCAGGCGCAGGATCGAGACCTGGCCCATCGCCGCGCGACGCACCGTGGCCAGCACGCCGCGCGCATCGAGCGACGCCTCCAGGCCACCGGCGTTCTCGATAAAGCCGAGCACCTGGGGATAGTCCGGGGCGACCGCCTGTTTCGGCGCCAGTGCCTCGATCTGCGCGCCGATCTGATCGCTCTGCTGATGCAGTTCGTCGGCGCGTTCGCCGGCTTCGTGCGCGGCCAGCGCCCAGCGCCCGCCCAGGGTCGCCAGCACCACGGCGAGCACCAGCGAGGCGATGCCGATCACCGGCAGGCTGCGCTCGGCGACGTAGGCGGCGCGGCTGCCTTCGCTGTTGACCGCGATCAGCGCCGAAGCGCGCGCGGCCAGCGCCGGCATGCCGCTGCGACACCGCCGGCCGTCGCTGTCGGTCAGCGCGGTCTGCGGATAGAGCCGGACCTTGGTTCCCGTCTGCGTGGCGAACAGGTCCAGCAGGGCCTGCTCCTGGGAGGCCGCGCCAGCCTCGACGTATTCCAGGGCCTGGCACCAGGTGATATCCAGCGGCGCCTGGGCATCGTCACTCTCGCCGAACTCGCCACTCACACGGTCGGCCAGCGCGCCGACGCTCATCATCAGGTCGTCCTGGGTTTCGCTGAAGGCCAGCGCCGAGGCGTAGATCATCCGGTCGCGCAGCAGGGCCATGAAGGTCAGCTGGCGTCCGGCATGCAGGACCAGCGCCTGCCCGGTCTTCAGCGCGTGCCACAACAGCGAGGTCACCGGCACCAGCATGCAGTGGTCGGCCTGGTTCTCGGCCCAGGCGAACTGGGACTGCCAATGGTCCAGCGGTACCGCGGTGTACAAGGCCTGGTAACCGTTGCCGACCGTGCGCGTCTTGTGGATCAGGATCTTCGCTTCGTTGTCGATCAGGCCGTCGGCGCGCAGGCGGCGCTCGATCAGCGCGACCGCGTGGGTCGGGCTGCCCTCGAGCGCGGTGACATTGCTCACCGACCCATCGAAGTCGCTGATCAGCACGGCCGGCCCTTGCGGTTGCGGGCGGGCGAAGGCGATCTGCAGGCGATCGTCGGCGAAACTCAGCCAGCGGCCGTCCATATGCAGGATCGTGGTGGTCTTCATGGCGTGGTTCCCGGCAAGGCCGATGTGGTGCGGAACAGCAGCGCGCCATGCATGGTCAGCAGCAGCGGTTGCTCGCGACCGCCGGGCACCTCGAAGAGGCTGTCCTCGGCGCGGGTGACCGACAATTCGAAAGCGTCCGCGCCGAAGATCCGCGTCGGCGTCCTTGCGACGTCGCCAAGCAGGTCGTTGATGGAGCCGCGCGGCATCGGTGTCTGCCGGATGGCGATGCGCCGCTCGCCCCAGGCCGCCGGCACATAGCCGGAGGCCCGGGAGGCCGCGATCAACTCGCGCGCGCCGGTGGCGAAGCGCACGCGCAACTGTGCCTCGCTCAGCTTCTGCTCGGCTTCGGCCTGCTCCTGCCGACGCGCGCCGACCAGGTCGTAGGCACGCGTCAACTGCGCGCGCGCCATGGCGAACCACACCGCGGCGACCGCCAGCGCGAGCAGGGTCGAGCCGAAGAAGAGCAAAGCTCCCCGTCGCGAGAGGCGCCAGGGCGCCCTCGCCAATCCGCCAGGCATGCGCATCGGAATTCCCTGTTACTGGTTCATCTTGTAGGTGGCGATCACGGTCAGCACCTGCGAGTTGTCGTCGGCGGTACCGACTTTCTGGTCCGCGGTGCCGGCTTCCTTATAGGAATTGGTGTTGTTGCCGGCCCATTCGACGCCACCGACCGTGGTCGTGCCGCCGGCGCGCTGTGCCACGCCTTCCTGGCGGAACGCGCCGTTCTGCGCGTCGGGCTTGCCGTCGATCATCTGGTCGAGCGCGCGGGCGAGGTCGGGGGTCAGGCCGGTAATGGTCATGACGTTGCCCGCGCCCGAGGTCGTGCCCGGCGGATTCCACTGGAAGCAGATCTGCACTTCCTGCGGGTTGCCGTTGGTGTCGAGGTAGGCGTAGCGGTCTTCCAGGCCTTCGGCGCGGCCGGGCGGCATGGTGATACCGGCGCGGCGCATGATGCTGCGCAGGTCGAAGTCGTCGCCGGCCTGGAAAGCGCGGGCCATCTTCGGACCCTGGGCGCCGTGGCAGATCGCATTCGGACCCTGCACGCCGGTCATGTCGCCGCCGGAGATGACCTGGCCGCCGGTACCGGCGCCCGGGTTGTAATTCTTGCCGTTGACCATCAGGCGCGGCGCGGTCGAGTCGTCGCCGACCGGTACGCCGTTGCGCTGCTGGTAGGTGTTATAGGCAACCACCCACTGGTCGATGAATTTCTGCTTGATCTTGGTGTATTCGGCGTTGCGCTGGACGTCGCGGCCGATCATGACGGCGCCGATGATGATGCCGATGATGACCAGCACCACGGCCATTTCGACCAGGGTGAAGCCACCCTGCTTGCGGCTCTCGGCGGCTGGTACCGGCCTGGCGGGACGACGCTTGGGGTGCAACAAAGGAGGCAACGGCATGACGCCATGCCGACGGCTGGGTGCGCTTCACGGGTACTTCCCCTGGTTTCGGCCCGCGCCAAAAGCGGGCTCTTATACCGGTATGCGCAAAAGTGACGGAAAACCCGCCAAAGAATTTTCACGCCATCTATACTCCGCGCCGGGAGAACCCATGAGTCCGAGCCCGACCGTAGAAAATTCAGTGGCCTACGATGTAGCCGAGGCAATTCCGCCCGGCGATATCACGCGGCTGCTGCACGCTGCCGGCAACGGCGACGAGACGGCCATGGGCGAAGTCATGCAACGGATGTATGCCACCTTGCATCGCATGGCCGGCGCCCGGCTGCGCCGCGAGCGCGATTGCACGCTGAGCTCCACCGAACTGGTCAACGAGGCGTTCCTGCGCGTGTTCGCCGGCACCGACCTGCCCCGGATGCAAAACCGCGGGCACCTGGTCGGCCTGGCCGCGCGCGCCATGCGCCGTGTACTGATCGACGCCGCCCGCCGTCGCCAGGCGCAGAAGCGCCCGCATCCGGCAGATCGTGTCGCCCTCACCGAAATCGCCTCGTCGTTGGGCCAGGAGACCACGCCCGACCAGCTCGACCAGGCCCTGCAGGCGCTCGAAGCCATCGACCCGCGCCAGGCGATGATTGTCGAACTGCGCTTCTTCGTCGGTCTGCGCGAGGAAGAGATCGGCACCGCGATGGGTATTTCGCCGCGCACCGTGCAACGCGAATGGCGGATCGCGCGGGAATGGCTGAAGCGGGAACTCAGCGCGGGCTGATTTTCGCCGGCGTGCGAGTCAACTCGAAGGATGTCGTGCGCGCTTCGAGCTGACCGGAATTCAGGGTGGCCGGATCGAGCGCCATGAGCGGATCCAGGTAGCGTTGCCTGATCGCCAGCATGGCCGCTGCGTCGCCCATGGTCTTCAGTACGCCGTACAACCGCGATGCACTTTCCAGGGTAAATGGATCCATGGGACCGAACAGGCGGTTACGTCGGTCGAGTGCTTCCTCGAGCGCTTCGCGCGCCTGCTGCAGGTGCCCGGCGGCGATCTCGGCCCGGGCGATCAGGTCCAGCGTGGAGAAGGTGATCGGATGATCGACGCCAAGGACACGGCGCTGCGCCACGAGAGTCGCCCTGGCCCCGGCGACAGCCTCCGCGTATTGCCCTTGCTTGATCATCAGGCTGTATAGCCCGCCCTGTGCGAACAGGGTATCCGGGTGATCGGGTCCGAGGACCCGCGTACGTGTGGCCAGCACCGTGCGTTCCAGATCGATGGCCGCCTGATAATCCTTCCTCATCGCCAGCAGCCGGACCATTTCGCTCATCGAATCGAGGGTTTTCGGATTGTCCATGCCAAGCAGGGTCTCCCTGCCCCGGAGAGCCCGCCGCAACAGCGGATAGGCTTCCTCGTCGCGATTCATGTGCAATAGCGCGGTCGCCGCGGTATGCAGGTCGCGCAAGGTCGACGGATGTTCGGCACCCTGGCGGCGCTCGCGGATCGCCACGTTTTTCAATGCCAGGGCAAGCGCCCGCTCGTGTTCGGCCTGGTACTCGAGGAGTTCCGCGAGCGTGGACGTCGCGTCCAGCGTTTCGGGCGACTCCGCTCCGAACGCGATCGGGTACGACCTCGCCAGTGGTTCCATGTGCGCGATCGCCTCGACGCGCAGGCCGAGATCGATCAACGTCGCGACCAGGTCGCGACGCAAATGCATGAGGTCGCGATCGTTTTCCGGAAGCTTCTTGCGCAGCCGCAGGTACAGCGCCTCCTGCAGGGCGCGAGCCTCCTGCAGATGCCCCTGGCCCGCGACGACCCGCGCATGCCCTGCTTCGGAGGCGATTCGCAGCCTGTCATCGACGGGAAGCGAGGCCGCATCGGCCATGGCCTGGTCGAAAACCTGGGCAGCCCGCGCCAGGTTTCCGCGCAGCAGCAGGGTGCGGCCGAGATCCACCCGTGCCGAAAGCAACCGCCGGTCCGACTTCGGCAGCAGCTTCGCGCGCGCGACGAGCACCTTGTCCAGCGCATCGATGGCGTGGTCGTAACTGCCGATGGTGACCAGTACCCGGGCCAGCGACTGCCGAAGATCGGCCGCGAGCAGGGCATCGTCGCCGACGGCCGGGTCGATATTGGCCAGTGCGTGCGACACCACCTGGGTATCCAGCGCGTCGCGGGCGATGTCCGGCGCGGAAACCCGGCTGAGCGCGTGCTGGATCAGGAGATCCGCGGTGGCGGAATTCCTTGCCGGGATGTTCGCATCGGTTGGCTGATTGGCCAGCGCGGCCCGGGCGCGCTTTGCCATGGCTTCGACCAGCGCCTTGCCCATGGCGTCGATGTCGACGCTTTCCAGCATCGACTGCTGGAAGTCGATGGTGCGTTCCATTTCCTGCTGGCGCAGCGCCGCGAGCCGCTGTTGGTTATGCGTCTGCTCCAGCGCGTACAGCGACGCGAGCAGTCCGCCGAGGACAGCCACGGACACGATTGTCGCCGCACCGAGCAACCAGCGATTGCGCCTTACAAAGCGGCCGAAGCGATAGGCAAATCGACCACGCATCGCGCGGACCGCCCGCATGGACAGGAAGCGTGCAAGATCGTCGCCGAACTCCGCCACCGTCGCGTAACGCTTCGAAGCTTCGCGGCGAATCGCCTTCAGCGCGATCGCATCGATATCGGCCGGCAGCGTACGGCCACCGCGAATCCATGGCGTTCGCCGATCGACGCGGCCCGTGCGCGTCGTATGCTGGCTCGGCGGCGGCACGTCGCCATGCAAGATGGCGCTGGACAACCGATGCGGGGACACCAGGTCCTGGAAGGGGCGACGGCCCGAGACCAGTTCGTAGAAAACCACACCCAGCGAATAGACATCGGCGGCGGTGGTCAGCGGCTGTTTGTCGATCTGCTCGGGACTGGCATAGGCCATGGTCAGCGCGTGATGGACGGTCTCGGTGCGGGCGAGGTCATCGTTGTCGCCGAGCACACGGGCGATGCCGAAATCCAGCAGTTTCGGCTCGCCATCGTGGGTCACCAGGATATTCGCCGGCTTGATATCGCGATGGATGACCAGGTGACGATGTGCGTGCCCGACCGCCGCGCAGACCTTGAGGAAAAGCTCGATCCGGTCCCGTAGCGGCAGGTTGCGACGCGCGCACCAGGTATCGATGCGTTCGCCCTCGACGTACTCCATGGCCAGGAACGGGCGACCGTCGTGCAGCACGCCACCGTCGATGAGGTGTGCGATACCCGGATGTTCCATGCGCGCCAGCAACTGGCGTTCCCGCGTGAATCGTTCCAGCAGGACCGGCGAATCCTCCGCCGCGGTATTGAGGAATTTCAGCGCGACCTGCCGGACGACATCGCCGTCACTGCGCTCGGCAAGATAGACCACGCCCATGCCGCCTTCGCCAAGGCGTCGCACGATACGGTAATGGCGCGGCGCGGTCGCCTGGGCCGCACTGCCGCTGAGGTCGACGGACGCCTCGATCCACTTCGGCAAGCCGCCCGTGCCAGTGGACTCGATAGCCGAGACCATCCACCGGACCTCGCGTGCAAGTTCCTCGTCGCCGTCGGTTTCGCGCTCGACATACGCGTGTCGCGCATCGCCCGTGAGCTCGGCCGCCGCATGCGCGATGCGCTTGGCCGACAGGTAGTGCTCGCTGATCTGCTTCCCCAAGGCCGCCCCCAAGCGACACCCGGCGCCTACCGGGGCGCGGATTATAGGCACACGCGGACGACAGACGTATGTCTATCGGGAAAGTGGCTTCAGGACAGGGGTTCGCAGGCGATGAACGTCTTTACCGAATGGGCGATAAAGCAGGAACGATGGGCTTCGTCGTGCAACGCACCCAGTGCGGCCGCGTCGACCGGGCCGGAAGAAAATACGACGTGCGGGCGCAAGGTAACGCGCAGGATCGCCATATGGCCTTCCTCGTTCCTGCCCATCGTGCCGAAGGCCTCGTCGGTATAGCTGTCGACGAGGTGGCCGTGTTTCGCGGCGATGGAGAGAAACCACAGCATGTGGCAGCTGGCGATCGAAGCGACGAAGGCTTCCTCCGGATCGACGGCGACGGGATCGGAATACGGCAGCGGCACGACGTGCGGCGACGAGGAGGCGGCGATTTCGCTGCCGCCGTCGAATTGCCAGGTGTGCCGGCGGCTATAGCGCTGGTCGATGAAAGAGTCTTCGCCGCGTGCCCAGCGGATGGTTGCGCTATGCCTGCTCACCTTCGGCTCTCTCCGTGGTGGGTTGGTGTTCGCGATGGATGCCGAAAGCGGCCAGGAGCATCGCGCCGACAAGGATAGCGCTGGAAACGAGCGCCGCCACATGCATGCCGGGGACGATGCGCGGCAGCCCGCCGCCGACCAGGGCGCCAAAGGCGGCGACGCCGATGGCGCCGGCCGCCTGGCGGGCCGCGTTGAGTACGGCCGATGCCGTCCCCGACCAGCTCTTCTCGACGCTCGACAGGATCGCGGTGGTCATCGCCGGCACCGCCAGGCCCATCCCGCCGGGAATCAGCACGAAGGCAGGCAGCATCGCCAGGTATGCGCTGTTCGCGTCCAGCCGCGCCAGCAGGGCGAAGCCGCAGGCACCGATCAGCGCGCCCACGCTCATCGGCGCGCGGAAGCCGAAGCGGCCCGTCATCCAGCCGCTGATGAGGTTGGCGACGATGAAGGTCGCGGTGAGCGGCAGGAAAGCGAGGCCGGCGGTGAGCGCGGAATAGCCGCGGATATGCTGCAGGTAAAGGCTCAGCACGAAGATCGCGCCGTAGTAAGTCAGGTTCACCCCGATGCCGAACAGCACGGCGGGGCTGAAGTTCGGCAGGCGGAAAAAGCGCAGCGGCAGCATCGGATGTTTCGCGCGTCCTTCCACGATCACGAAGGCGAAGCCGGCGACGAGCGCGAGCGCGAAGCCCACGATAACCAGCGGATGGTCGGGGCCAAGCGGCCCGATCTCGATGACGGCGGCGGTCAGTCCGACCAGGGCGAGGATCGCCAGCACTTGCCCACGAAGGTCCATGTGCCTGCCTTCCTTTCGCCCGGTTTCTTCCAGACGCAGCGTCATCAGGAAACCGATCAGGCAGATCGGCAGGTTGACGAAGAAAATGCTGCGCCAGCCGAGCGGCCCGAGCATCAGGCCGCCGACGATCGGTCCCGCGGCGATCGACACGCCGCCGGCCGCCGTCCACAAGCCGATCGCCCGCGCGCGCAACTGGCGGTCGTGTTCGCAGGCGTGGTTGAGCAGGGCCAGCGACGGCGGCACCAGCAGGGCCGCGCCGATGCCTTGCACGGCGCGCGCGATCACCAGCTGGGTGGCGTCCTGCGCGGCACCGCAGGCAGCGGAGGCCAGGGCAAACAGCACGAAGCCGATCAGGTAGGCGCGCTTCGCGCCAAGGCGATCGCCGAGGACGCCGGCCGAGAGCAGCAGCACGGCAAAGGCCAGGGTGTACGCGTCGACCACCCATTGCAGGCCTTGCACGCTCGCGTGCAGGTCGCCGGCGATGCGCGGCAAGGCGACGTTGACGATGGTCACGTCCAGCTGCACGACGACGAAGCCGAAGCTGGCCGCGGCGATGGTCCAGGCGATGGGGGGAGCGGTGCGGGGGTTCATTGGACCCATGGTAAGTCGCCCGGCCCGATATCGTTTCATGCCAGCGTGAAACATCGTGACATGGCGCGCGGTAGACTGGTTTCATGCACCTGAACATCGCCAGCGAAGCCGCCCTGATCGGCGATCCGACGCGCGCCGCGCTACTGGTCGCGTTGTTCGACGGGCGCGCGCAACCGGCTTCGGCACTGGCCTATGCAGCGGCGGTGTCGCCGCAGGTGGCCAGCAACCACCTGGCCAAGCTCGAACGCGGCGGCCTGCTCGTCGTCGAACAGGAAGGACGTCACCGTTATTACCGACTGGCTTCGGCCGAAGTGGCGGCCGCACTCGAAAGCCTGGCCGCGCTGGCCTCGTCGCGCATGGCCGTGCGCAAGCCGCGAACGCGCGCCGATGGCGAACTCTGCTTCGCACGGACTTGCTATCGCCATCTGGCAGGTACGGTCGGCGTGGCGATTACCGATGCGCTGGTGGCGAAGGGATACCTGCTGGAGGCGGAGCCGAAGGTCTTCGCGCTCGGCGACGACGGTCGCGCCTGGTTCGACGAGATCGGCGTGGATCTCACCGGCGACGGGCGTCGCGTCCTGGCACGCCGGTGTCTGGACTGGACCGAGCGCCGCCATCACCTGGCCGGCATCGCCGGCGATCGCCTGTTCGCGAGGCTTCGCGCGCGTCGCTGGCTCGAGCAGCGCGCCGGTGCGCGAACCGTACGCGTCACCGCGGCCGGCGTGCGCGGACTGGCCGACATGCTGGACCTCGATCTGTCACGACTCGCCGCGCGTCGATCTTGATCGTCATGCCGGCGCAGGCCGGCATCCAGTGGCGACCACGGACCACCGAGGCCACTGGATACCAGCCTTCGCTGGTATGACGATCAAGAGCGAAGAGCAGAACAAGGCGCGGCATGCATTCCCCTCACCGTCACCCCGGCGCAGCGGGGGCGACGGTGAGGGAGATCGCTTCGCGGCGGCCCGTGGAGTCCTGGGCTGAGCAGATACAGAGATGGACCGGGATCCGTGGTTAGCTCGTTTTATCGCGAAAAGTATAATTAGCCACGGTCGTATAATTCTGGCTAATCAACAGGATTTACCGCGCGCCTTCGGCCTGCTGCGCGAAATAGCGGCCGGGCGACTGGCCGAAGGATTTGCGGAACATCGCGACGAAGGCGCTGGGTGTGGCGTAGCCGAGGGCGTCGGCGACGGTGGCGACCGGTTCGCCACCGGCCAGGCGTTCCAGGGCGCGGGTCAGGCGCGCCTGCTGGCGCCATTGGGCGAAGCTGCAGGCGGTCTGCTGGCGGAACAGTCGGCTCAGCGTGCGCGGGGACATGCCGCCCCAGACGGCCCAGTCGTCGAGGCTACGGGTGTCTTCGGGATGCTCGTAGATGGTCGTCGCGATGCGTTGCAGACGGCGGTCGGTGGGCATCGGCAGATACAGCGGCTCGATCGGCGCGCGGCGGATCTCGTCCAGCATCACGGCGATGATGCGGTCCTGCTCGGCGTTCAGTTCCTGGCGGAAGGTCCAGCTGGTCGCCCGGTTGACCAGGGCGCGGAGCAGGTCGTTGACGCCGAGCACGCAGGGATGGGCGGGCAGGCAGTCGGCGACGCAGGGCGCGATGAAGACGCCCCAGCCGCGGCTCGGGCCGGTAAAGCTGACCGAGTGCTGTTCGCCTGGCGGCAGCCAGCCTGCGCGATGCGGCGGCAGCATCCACGAACCGCTGTGGGTGCGCGTGATGAACAGGCCGCTCTCGACATAGAAGAACTGGCCGCGCACATGGCTATGCCAGTCGGTTTCCGTCAGCGGCAGATGACCCTCGGCGCGATAGGCGATCAGCGGCGGACCGTCGGCCCGTTCCACCGCATCCCAAAGTGCTTGATCAAACATACTGTCCGATTCTCGACATAACTTGGCCAGATAACGATATCAGGCCGCCATTATGAATGGGTAATCTTTATCCCGGCCCGAACCCCATCGGGCATCCCCAAAGGCCGCCGTGCCCGCCTTCCTGGCAGGCACCCCGGCTTCTCTGGCACGACTGGAGACCCGCATGAAACCGCCATTTTCCACGACCGAACAGGCCGGAGACGCCTGTCCGCCCCGTCCCACGGCCAGCGAGGAAGCATTGATGAGCTTCGTCGCCTGCGCCCACACCATGCTCGATCCGACGACGCCGGAACATTTGCGTCAGACCATCGAGCCGCGCCTGCTGGCGCAGCTTCCGACCTTGCGCGCGCTCGGCTTCTTCGAGCTTTTCGACGTGCGGAACGAGGCTCTGCGCCGCCTCGTCGGCGATGAACTGGAGACCATGCCGGCCCTCGAGGGGTCGCATTCGTACGCGGCTGGCTGACACCGATTTCGCGCGGGCGTTCATCTGTCGTCCATATATTTGCCTTGACAACTATAATTTTGGCAATAGAATGCACGGCCATGAGCTCCCTCCTCCCCGTCCCCTATGGCTGTAGCGACGGCCTCGGCGTACTGATCGGCGCGGTTCGCGCCGAGCTGGTCCGTTCGCTGGAAGCCGATCTGGCCGCGCAAGGCGTCGGTCTGCGCTTTACCCAGTTCCTGTCGCTCAAGCGGCTGGCCGCGGCAGGCCCGATGTCGGCGACCGAACTGGCCCGCGCTGTCGATCTGGATGGCGGCGCGATGACCCGGCTGCTGGACCAGCTGGAAACCAAGGGCTACCTGCGCAGGCATCCGCACGAGCAGGACCGCCGGGCGCTCAGGATCGAGTTGACCGAGGCGGGTGAAGCGCTCTGGGCGCATATGGACGAGTGCAACACCAGGATGCTCGAACGCGCGCAGCGCAAGCTCGATGCGGGCGAACGCGAGCGTCTGCGCGATTACCTGGAGCGTGTGCTGAATACGCTCCGCGAGAAAGACTGACACACACTTACAGGCACCTGATATGCGTCTGCACATACTTGCGGCTGCCACCGCAATGGCATTGGCCCTTGCCGGCTGCATCAGCAGCGGCGGCCTGCATCCGGACGGCAAGCTCACCGATCCCGGTTCGCTGCATGCCGAACGCAGCCTGGCCGGCGTCACCGTTTCGCCGGCCGCGTGGCCGGCGAGCGACTGGTGGACGGCGCTGGGCGACAGCCAGCTCGACACCCTGATCGCCGAAGCGCTGAAGAACAATCCCGATCTGGCCATTGCCGATGCGCGCGTGCGCCAGGCCTCGGCCCAGGCCGGCGCGGCCGATGCCGCGCGCTCGCCGACTCTTGGCGTCGGTGCCAGCATCGCCGGTGCCCGCCTGCCTACGTCGATCGCGCCGCGGCCGGTCGGCGGCAAGTTCGAGTGGTTCAAGTACGGCTACGGCAGCTTCGAGTGGAATCCGGACCTGTGGGGTGGCAAGCGCGACAGCTGGGAAGCCGCGGTCGGCGCGGCGCGCGCCGCCGAGATCGACGCGCGCGCAGCGCGGATCGAACTGTCGACCGCCGTCGCGCGTGCCTATGCGCAGCTGGGCTACGCTTTCAACCTGCAGGACGTGGCGAAGGCGGAGCTCGAGCGCGCGAACCAGTTCCGCACGCTGACCTTGCAGCGCGTGCGTGCCGGCATCGACAACAAGCTGCAGGCCAAGCAGACCGACACCGAAGTGGCCAACGCCGAGGAGCGCATGGCCTTGGCCGCGCGCGCGGTGGATTCGGCGCGCACGTCGCTGTCGGTACTGCTCGGCCAGGGACCGGATCGCGGCCTGGATATCCAGCGTCCGCAGGTGCTCAAGCCCGCGACGATCGCGGTGCCGGGAGATCTCCCGGTCGACCTGCTCGGCCGTCGCGCCGACCTGGTCGCCGCGCGCTGGCGCGTGGAATCCTCGTCGAAGGAAATCGACTCGGCCAAGGCCGACTTCATGCCCAATGTCAGCGTGATGGCCCTGGCCGCGCTGATCGGCGGGGGTTCGGCGAGCATCTTCAACGCGGCTTCGGCGTTCTACCAGGTGGCGCCGGCGATCAGCCTGCCGATCTTCGACGGTGGACGCCGCCGTGCCGCGCTGGCCGGCAAGGATGCCGAGTACGACCTCGCCGTCGCCCAGTACAACAAAATCCTGGTCGGCGCGCTCAACGAGGTCGCCGACGATCTGGACGCGCTGAAATCGCTGAATGTGCAGATCGAAGCCCAGCAGCGCGCGCTCGATGCCGCAACCCAGGCCTTCGACCTGGCGCAGCAGCGTTACAAGGCCGGCGTCGGCAGCTACCTCGAGTCGCTGACCGTGCGCGAGCAGCTCTTCGTCGCCGAGCGCGGCGTGGCTGAGCTGAATGCGCAGCAGGTCGATATTTCCGTGCAATTGATCCGGGCACTCGGCGGCGGTTTCCACGCCACCGAGGGCGACCAGCCGGTCGCCGCCGCGCCCACCAACAACAAGTCCTGAAGGCCGCTCCGATGACACAAGAAACTTCCGCCCCCGCCGGCGCCGTCGTTGCGCCGCCCCCGAAGAGCCGCCGCGGCCTGCTGCTGCGCATCCTGGTCGCCGTGATCGTGCTGGTCGCGATCGGCTGGACCGTGTGGTACTTCGTCGACGGTCGCTGGTACGAGGAAACCGACGACGCCTACGTCCAGGGCAACGTCGTCCAGATCACCCCGCAGGTGCCGGGCACGGTCATCAGCATCGGTGCCGACGATGGCGACCTGGTGCATGAAGGCGACGTGCTGGTCAGGCTCGACCCCAGCGACGCCGATGTCGCCCTCGCCGGCGCCAAGGCCGATCTGGCCAATACCGTGCGCAAGGTGCGCGGCCTGTACAACAACGTGACCAGCGCGCAGGCCGACGTGTCCGCCCGCCAGATCGCGGTGGACAAGGCGCGTGCCGACTTCAACCGCCGCCGCGACCTGGCCACTTCCGGCGCCATCTCGGCCGAAGAGCTCGCCCATGCCCGCGAGGCCCTGACCTCGGCGGAAAGCGCGCTGTCCTCGTCCACCCAGCAGTTCAACAACTCCAAGGTGCTGGTCGACGACACCGTTGTGTCCTCGCATCCGGACGTGCAGGCGGCCGCGGCGAAATTGCGCGCAATGTATCTGGACGACATCCGCGCGACCCTGGTCGCGCCGGTCACCGGTTACATCGCCAAGCGCTCGGTGCAGGTCGGCCAGCGCGTGCAGCCCGGCTCGCCGCTGATGGCCGTGGTGCCGTTGCACCAGGTCTGGATCGACGCGAACTTCAAGGAAACCCAGCTCGGCAACATGCGCATCGGCCAGCCGGTCGAGATCAAATCCGACCTGTATGGCAGCTCGGTGAAGTTCAAGGGCAAGGTGCAGAGCCTGGGCATCGGCAGCGGCAGCGCGTTCTCCCTGCTGCCGGCGCAGAACGCCACCGGCAACTGGATCAAGATCGTGCAGCGCGTGCCGGTGCGCATTGTCTTCACCGACCCGGCCGAACTGGACAAGCATCCGCTGCGCCTGGGCCTGTCGACCGACGTCTCGGTCGGCCTGCATGAGCAGGGCGGTCCGCTGCTGGCGCAGCAGGTGCCGACCCAGGTCGCCTTCAGCACCGCCGTCTACGACAAGCAGCTGGCGAAGGCCGACCAGGAGATCGACGCGATCATCCACGCCAATGTGGCGGCCGGCAGCAAGGCCTCGGACTGACACGACGCGCTTCGGCGCGGGTAACGACTTCGGTCGCCCCGCGCCGATTCCCGAACAGACGATGACAGGTTTTTCCCGATGAGCACCGACTTCCGTCCGCCCAATCTCGGCCTGACCACGGTCGGCCTCTCGTTGGCGACCTTCATGCAGGTGCTCGACACCACCATCGCCAACGTGTCGTTGCCGACCATCGCCGGCAACCTGGGCGTCAGCGCGAACCAGAGCACCTGGGTGATCACCTCGTTCGCGGTCAGCAATGCGATCGCCCTGCCCCTCACCGGTTTCCTTACCCGCCGTTTCGGCGAGGTGAAGCTGTTCGTCTGGGCCACCCTGCTGTTCTCGATTGCCTCGTTCCTGTGCGGCATGGCGCAGAGCATGGGCATGCTGATCCTGTTCCGCGCCATCCAGGGCGCGGTCGCCGGCCCGATGTACCCGATCACCCAGAGCCTGCTGATCTCGATCTACCCACCCGCCAAACGCGGCATGGCGCTGGCCTTGCTGGCGATGGTCACCGTCGTCGCGCCGATCGCCGGCCCGATCCTCGGCGGCCTGATCACCGATAACTATTCCTGGCCGTGGATCTTCTTCATCAACGTGCCGATCGGAATCTTCGCCAGCATGGTCGTCGCCGGCCAGATGAAGGGGCGGCCCGAGCAACTGGAGCGGCCGAAGGTCGACTACGTCGGCCTGATCACCCTGATCATCGGTGTCGGCGCGCTGCAGATCGTGCTGGACAAGGGCAACGACGAGGACTGGTTCAACTCGCAGTTCATCATCATCACCGCGATCGTCGCGGCGATCGGCCTGCTGGTGTTCCTGATCTGGGAGCTCACCGACAAGGATCCGATCGTCAACCTCAAGCTGTTCCGACACCGGAACTTCGCGATGGGCACGCTGGCCCTGGTGCTCGCCTATGCCGCGTTCTTCGCGATCGGCCTGCTGGTGCCGCAATGGCTGCAGCGAAACCTCGGCTATACGTCGACCTGGGCCGGCTATGCCTCCGCACCGCTGGGCATCCTGCCGGTGATCCTGACCCCCTTCGTCGGCCGCTACGCGAACAAGTTCGACCTGCGCCTGCTCGCCTCCGGCGCCTTCCTCGTGATGGGCGGCACGTGTTTCATGCGCTCGGAGTTCTTCCTCGACATCGACTTCTACCATGTGGCCATGGTGCAGTTGCTGCAGGGCCTGGGCGTCGCGCTGTTCTTCATGCCGGTCCTGAGCATCCTGCTGTCGGACCTGCAGCCGCGCGAAATCGCCGCGGGCTCGGGACTTGCGACCTTCCTGCGGACCCTGGGCGGCAGCTTCTCGGCCTCGCTGACGACGTATCTGTGGGAGCGCCGCGCCGTCGTCCACCACGCGCAACTGACCGAACACATCACCCCGTTCGACCCGAACACGCAGGCCGCGGTCGCCACGGTCGGCCATGGCGACACGCAGACCGCGGGAGTCGTGCTCAACCAGATGATCACCCAGCAGGGATTCCAGATCTCGTTCAATGAGGTCTTCCATATCCTGGGCTGGGTCTTCGCGGTGCTGATCGCGGTGATCTGGCTGGCCAAACCGCCGTTCGCGGCCAAGGCCGGACCGGCTGCGGCGGGGCACTGAATTGGAGCGGGGAACAGGGAACAGGGAACAATGGGGTCACGGAAAGACTGAAGCCCTGAGGTTGGAGGCAAGGAAAAGCACTTCACGCCATCGCGGACTCTCCCGTTCCCCGTTCCCCGTTCCCCGTTCCCGCTCCCCCTCACGCGCCCGGCTTCTGCACCGCAGCCATCAGCGGCCCGATCAGGTCCATCGGCAGCGGAAACACGATGGTCGAGGTTTTGCCGGTGCTGGACATGTCGGCCAGGGTCTGCAGGTAGCGCAGTTGCAGCGCCTGCGGCTGTTGGGAAAGCATGGCGGCGGCATCGCGGAGTTTTTCCGACGCCTGCAGCTCGCCTTCGGCGTGGATGACCTTGGCCCGGCGTTCGCGTTCGGCCTCTGCCTGACGCGCGATGGCGCGGATCATGCTCTCGTTGAGGTCCACATCCTTGATTTCGACATTGGCGACCTTGATGCCCCAGGGGTCGGTCGCCTCGTCGAGGATCTTCTGCAGGTCCTGGTTGAGCGCGTCGCGTTTGGTCAGGATATCGTCCAGTTCATGCTGGCCGAGCACCGAACGCAGCCGGGTCTGCGCGAGCTGGCTGGTCGCCTGGTAGAAGTCCACGACCTGCAGTTTCGCTCGGTCCGGTTCCACCACCCTGAAATACACCACGGCATTGACGCGGACCGATACGTTGTCGCGCGATATGACATCCTGCGGCGGCACGTCCATCACGGTGACGCGCAGATCCACCCGCATCATCCGTTGCACCATCGGAATCAGGATCACCAGCCCGGGACCCTTGGTGCCGGTATAGCGTCCCAGGGTCAGGACGACGCCGCGCTGGTATTCGGGCAGCACCTTGATCGACGAAAAAATCAGCATCGCCGCGAAGGCGATCAGTACACCGAAGAATCCGAGCATGGTTCTCTCCGTTCGATTAGCGGGGCGCAATCCAGAGCAACAAACCCGTCCGGCGCACGATGCGCACGCGCGCGCCCGCCGGCAGCGATACCTCGCTGCATACCCGCCAGCGCTCGCCGCGCACCCGCGCCCAGGCTTCGCCGCCGGCATTCACCGGTTCGAGCAGTTCGCCGTCGGCATCGAGCATCTGCTCGTCGCCGCTGACGCGTTGTGAACGGCGCGAGCGCGCCGCCATCGATACAATCAGCGCCAGCAGGGCCGCCGCGCACAAGGCGATGCCGGCGATCGCGCCCATATTGATCCCGTATCCCGGTACGCCGGTGTCCATCAGCATGATCGAGCCGACGACGAAGGCGATCACGCCACCGATGCCGAGCGCGCCGATGCTCGGCGACACCAGTTCGGCCAGCAACAGGCCCACGCCCAGCGCCATCAGCGCGAGCCCGGCGTAGTTGACCGGGAGGAGCTGCAAGGCATAAAGGCCGATCAGCAGGCTGATGCCGCCGCCGATGCCCGGTAGCAGGGTGCCGGGATGGAGCGCTTCGAGAATCAGGCCGTAGATGCCGGCGAGCAGCAGCACATAGGCGATCGTCGGCTGGGTGATGATCCCCAGGAAGCGCGTGCGCCAGTTCGGCGCGTAATCGCGCACCGGCAGACCTTTGATCCGCAGTATCGAGGTCCGTTCGCCGACCCGCACGCTGCGTCCATCGGCGAGCGCCAGCAGGTCCGGCACATCGACGGCGACAAAATCGACGACGTGCTTTTCAGCCGCTTCACTGGCGGTCAATGTCTCCGCGCCGCGTACCGCCGATTCCGCCCAGTCGGCATTGCGTCCACGCAGTTGCGCCAGCGAGCGGATGTAGGCGACGGCATCGTTCAGGCTTTTCCGCGCCTCGGCCCCGCCGGTCGGCGCTTCCGGTAGTCCGGGCTTGTCCGTTTTCTTCGATGCGGAGTCTTCGTCCGCCGGATCCGGCGGCATCGGCGTGCGCCCGCCAAGCGCCACTGGCGTCGCGGCGCCCAGGTGAGTCGCCGGTGCCATCGCGGCAATCTGGCAGGCGTAGAGGATGTAGGTCCCGGCGGACGCGGCGCGCGCGCCGCCGGGGGCGACATATCCGAGCACCGGCAGCTTCGAGGCGAGGATGCCGGCCACGATCTGGCGCATCGAATCGGCGAGGCCGCCCGGTGTATCCAGGCGCAGCACGATCGCTACCGCGCCGTCATCGATCGCGCGCTTGTATGCGTCGTCGAAGTATTCCGCGGAAGCCGGGCCGATCGGCCCGTCCAGATCGATCTGCGCCACCATGCCCCTGGACGGTGGGGGAACCGGCGCCGCCCCAATGCTGGCCGGGCCAGGCATGGCCAGGGCAAGGAAAAACGCGAACCAGGCGGGCCATCGCGTCATGTTGGCGACCTCTAGAGTTCGCCTTCACATATAGGCCGATTCAGGTTTCCATGCCAGCGATATCGATACGACGGGCCTCGCGGCGAGGCCGCGAGGCCCGGTCGCCTGGAGGCTCCCTAGAGGTCGAAACCGACGCCGGCCAGGGCCATCGTCTCGCCGCGGTTCGGCTCGTGCAGGCCGCCGTTGGAGATGTGCCGGAGCTGGAAGCTCAGGTGCTTCCACTGCCATCCGAGCGTGCTGACGAATTCGTAGTGGCTGCTCAATGCCTGGGTGCTGCCGCTGGTGCCGGCGATCTGGGCGCTGAAGAACAGCGGGTGATACCAGTCCGACTCGCTGCCCATATGGAAGCGCGCACCGCCGGCGAGCAGCCAGACATCGTCGGTGGTCGAAGGTTGGGACGTGGTGTAGCGGCGGACCGCATGGCCATCGCGGCCATCGATCCAGCCGAGCGATACATCCGGGGACCAGGTGAAGCTGCTGTTGCCGATCTGGTGCTCGTCGAATACCGACTCGATGAAGAACGCATTGGTCGGATGGCTGTCCATGTAGCTGCGGCCGCCCTGGACTTCGACATGGGTGGCGGCGATGGCGGGTACGGCGAAGGCGGTGGCAAGAATGGCTGCAGCGATGAGACCGGGGAGGGAGGAGCGGGGGAACATGAACGCGGATCCTTACGATTGTGTACCGCGTAGTTTACTAAAAGCCGTCGACCGCATGTGAACTGGCTTTGCGATTTTTTACCCGGTTAGTATTGACCATGCATTTGTTCCGGGTAATATCTGTGCCACTGCCTCCGAGGGGAAATCGGCCCATGTCCATGTCAACCCGTTACGTCGCCTTCCATGGACTGCATCGTCTTGCCGCCGGCGAGCTCGGTGCCGTCGTCGCCGAGGCCTGGCGAGTACAGCGGCAAGCCGGCGGCGAACCGTTGCTCGTCTTCGACGACCGCAGCGGCCGTGTCGTCGACATCGACTATCGCGGCGAACTCGATGAGGTACTCGCGCGCCTTCCGGTGGAAGCGCAACCGGCCACCGCGAAGCGCGGACCGGGCCGGCCGAAACTCGGTGTCGTCGCGCGCGAGGTGACCTTGCTGCCGCGTCACTGGGAATGGCTGGCGTCGCAGAGTGGCGGTGCCTCGGTCGCCTTGCGCCGGCTGGTCGAGGCGGCCAGTCGCGAATCGACGCCGCAGGATCGCGCGCGGCGGTCGCGCGAGGCCGCCGACCGCTTCATCCTGACCATGGCCGGCAATCTTGCCGGCTACGAGGAAGCCATGCGGGCGTTCTACCGCCATGACGACAAGGCGTTCGCGATCCTGAGCGAAGCATGGCCGCACGATATCCGCGATCATGCGCGCGCGCTTGTCGCCATCGCGCGCGAGGACGAGGCGGCGTTGCCGCCATCGCCATGAACGGCACATTTTTTCAGGGGAACAATCATGGATAAAGCCAGGCGCCTGCCGGCACTCACCGAAGGGCCGATCGCCAGTACCCTGTTGATGTTCGCCCTGCCGATCCTGGGCAGCAACGTACTGCAATCGCTCAATGCATCGGTCAATGCGATCTGGGTCGGCCATTACCTGGGCGAGGCGGCGCTGACCGCGACCTCGAACGCGAACCTGATCCTGTTCTTCCTGCTCGGCGTGGTCTTCGGCATCAGCATGGCGACGACCATCCTGGTCGGCCAGTCGATGGGCGCGCGCAACCTGGTCGAGGCGAAGCGCATCGTCGGTACCGGCACCGGGTTTTTCCTGCTGTTGTCCTTTGGCGTGGCCCTGTTCGGTTTCATCGTCACGCCCGAGCTGCTGCGCCTGATGGGCACGCCGGCCGACGCGCAGCCTTACGCGATCGCCTATATGCGGATTATCTTCGTCGCCCTGCCGGCGATGTATTTCTATACGTTCCTGATGATGACCTTGCGTGGCGCCGGCGATTCGAAGACGCCGTTCTACTTCATGCTGCTTTCCGTCGCGTTGGATATCGGACTCAATCCGGTCTTCATCTTCGGGATCGGGCCGATTCCGCGGATGGGTATCGCCGGCTCGGCGCTGGCGACACTCATCGCGCAGACGACGGCCCTGCTCGGGCTTATTGCCTACCTCTATCACCGCAAGCATTTTTTGCGGATCACTCGCGGCGAACTCGGCCTGCTGCGTCCGGATCCGGCGATCCTGCGCGCCCTGGTACTGAAGGGCCTGCCGATGGGACTGCAGATGGTGGTGATTTCCTCCTCGGCGATCGTGATGATCTCGCTGGTGAATCGCCACGGCTCGCAGACCACCGCTGCCTACGGCGCGGCGTCGCAGCTGTGGACGTATATCCAGATGCCGGCGCTGGCGATCGGTACGGCGGTATCGTCGATGACCGCGCAGAACGTGGGCGCGCGACTATGGGACCGGGTTTCGCGGATCGCCCGCGTCGGCGTGGGTTTCAACTTCCTGTTGACCGGTGTGCTGGTCGGGATCATCTATCTGTTCAATCGCGGCGCGCTGGGCCTGTTCCTGCCCGACGACGGCATGGCGATTTCGATCGCGCAGCATCTGAATGCCATCGTGGTCTGGTCCTTCCTGTTTTTTGGCGTCACCTTCGTGCTGTTCGGCGTGGTCCGCGCGACCGGGGCGGTGATGGCGCCGCTGGTGATCCTGGCGATCAGCATGTGGCTGATCCGCTTTCCGTTCGCGGCGTTGCTTGAACCGCGGTTTGGCGCCGATGCGATCTGGTGGAGTTTTCCGCTGGGGTCGCTCGTCGCGCTGGCGCTCGCCGTTCTCTATTACCGGTTCGGCGACTGGCGTAAGGCGCATATGCTCAAGGGCGATGTGGATATTCCGCTGGCGCCGACGACTGGCGTGGCTACGCCGGCCGCCGAAGTGTGATCTTCCCTTCTCCCTGAAAAGGGGGAAGGTGCCCGTAGGGCGGATGGGGGTGCTCTTGCTGTTGTGTTTTGGCATTCGTGTTGCCGCCTAGGGCGGCTTGGTTTCGTCCGCTGCCGCGGCCGACCTACTTCTCTTTTGCTTGTCCAAAAGAGAAGTAGGCGAGAAAACGACCCCCCAATCGCGTGCCCCGCTGCGCGGGTGCGGTCGGCGGGGCCGGGGTTTACGGCCGTACATCCATGTACGGTCGTAAACGGTCGGCATCCATGCCTCCCCCGCTTCGCGGCCTTGTCGTCCCCGCCGACCTCACGCTCAAAGGGGCCCCGGTAGGTCAAGAGCCGGCTGATCGCCGTGTTCTATGCCAGCCTTCGCTGGCAGGACGAGCAAGGGCGAAGAGCAAGGAGCGCCGCTCCTACTCAGGTAGCGTTGATGCCCTTGAGCGAGCGCAGCCGGCGTTTCTCCGCGCGGCGCTCCTTGCGGGCGGCTTTGCGGATGTTGCGGTCGTAGCTCCACAGGTAGATCGCGGGGGTGCTGAGCAGGGTCAGTAGCTGGGAGACCAGCAGGCCGCCGACGATGGCGATGCCCAGGGGGCGGCGCATTTCGGAGCCGACGCCGAAGCCGATGGCCAGTGGCAGGGCCGCGCCCATCGCCACCAGGGTGGTCATGGTGATCGGGCGGAAACGGACCAGGGCGGCTTCCTTGATGGCTTCCAGGGGCGACAGGCCGCGTTCGCGTTGGGCGACCAGGGCGAAGTCGACCATCAGGATGGCGTTCTTCTTGACGATGCCGATCAGGAGCAGCACGGCGATGATCGCCATCAGGGTCAGCTGGGTCTGGGTGATCAGCATGGCCAGGAAGGCACCGGCGCCCGCGGCGGGCAGGGTCGAGATGATGGTCAGCGGATGACCCAGGCTCTCATAGAGAATGCCGAGCACGATGTAGACAGCGAGGATGGCGCCGATCAGCAGCATGGTGCCGTTCGATTTCGCATCGGCCATGCGCTTGCTCTCGCCCTGGAAATCCAGGCGGATGCCGCCTGGCAGGTTCGAAGCGAGCACGGCCTTCTCCACCAGCGAGTTGCCCTTGTCGGGCGTGATCTTCGGTGCGAGGTTGTAGGTGACGTCGGCGGACTCGAGCTGGTCCTGGTGGCTGACCAGCATCGGTGCGGTCGCCGGCGCGATATGCGCGATGGCCGATAGCGGGACCATCTTGCCGTTGCCGCTCTTCACGTAGGTGTTGAGCAGCGACTCGGGACTGAGCGATTTGGCCGCGTCGGCGGTCAGCACGACCCAGTACTGGTTGATGTCCGAATAGATGATCGATACCTGGCGCTGGCCGAAGGCGTTGTACAGGGCCGAGTCGACCATGCCCATGCCGACGTTGAGGCGGCCCGCGGCATTGCGGTCGACCTGCAGCATCTGCTGTTTGCCGACGACATCGAAGTCGCTGCTGACATCGCGCATCTCCGGGACCTTGCGCAGGTTCTGCACGACCTTCAGCACCCACGGTTGAAGGGGCTCGCCCGAGGTGCTGACCAGCTGGAACGAGTACTGGCCACCGGTCTTGTTGCCGCCGCCGCCCAGGAACTGGATCGGTTGCAGGAAAACCTGCACATCGGCCATTTTTTCATAGGCCTTGCCCAGCCGCTCCATCACCGCCTTGATATTGTCGTGGCGCTGGCCGGGACCATGGCCATACGGCTTCAGGTCGACGAACATGGTGCCCTGGTTGCCGACAGCGCCGCCCTGGTCGCCGCCAAGCAAGGTGGTGACGTCGAGCACGGCCGGGTCGGCCTGCATCAGCTCGCCGACCTTGCGCACGCGTTCGGTAAGCAAGTCCGGTGAAATATTCGCATCGGCGGTGATATTGGCCTGCAGCATGCCGGTGTCTTCCTGCGGCATGAAGCCGCCGCCGGCGGTCTTCACCACGGCGAAGCCCATGCCGAAGGTGAGCAGCAGGAGCAGCAGGGGCTGCCAGCGCATCAGCCGGCGGTGGTGCAGGGCCCAGTCGAGACCGCGCTCGTAGACATGATGGAGGCCGCGATCGAAACGCTCCAGCGCACGTTCCATCCGCCCGGGGGGCTTCCGGTCCTTGCCTTCCTGTTTCAGGAAATAGGCGCATAGCGCCGGGGTCAGGGTCAGCGAGACCATCGCCGAGATCAGCACGGCGGCGGCAAGGGTCACCGAGAACTCGCGCAGCAGCATGATCACGATGCTGTTGCCGAACAGCAGCGGCGCGAATACCGCGATCAGCGACAGGGTGATCGAGATCACGGTGAACCCGATCTCCTTCACGCCGGTCAGCGACGCGGTCATCGCGTCCTCGCCGTGCTCCATATGGCGGACGATGTTCTCGATCACCACGATGGCATCGTCGACGACGAAGCCGATGCACAGGACCAGGGCCATCAGCGAGAGCGTGTTCAGCGTATAGCCGAGGCTCCACATGATCACGAAGGCGCCGGCCAGCGACAGCGGGATGCTTAAGGTAGCGATCAGGGTCGGGCCGATCCGGCGCAGGAACACCATCATCACGACCATCACCATGACGATGCTGATCATCAGGGCGATCTTCACCTCGTGCAGCGCCGACTGCGTGGTCTGGGTAAGGTCGAAGATCGGCGTGACCACGGTATCGGCCGGCAGCCAGGCGCGCAGCTGCGGCAGGCGTTCGCGGATCTGCTGCACGGTCTCGATCGAGTTCGCCTCCGGCCGCTTGGAGATGTTCATCGTCACCGAGCGCTTGCCGTTGAACCAGGAGCCCTGGTACTCGTCCTGCGGGCCGCTGGCGATCCTGGCGACGTCCCCCAGCCGGATCGGCACACCGTTGCGCGTCGCGATCAGCAGCTGGGCGAAGTCCGCCGGCGTATGCAGCGAGTCGTTGGCGATCACCGTCATCTGGGTCGGGCCGCTGCCCAGGGTGCCCTGTGGCGAGGTGACGTTGGCCGCGTTCAGCGCATTGCTGACGTCGTTGGCGGTCAAGCCCTTTTGCGCCAGCGTATTGGTGTCCAGTTGCACGCGCACCGCGTGCGGCGTGCCGCCGAACACGCGTACGCGGCCGACGCCGGGGATCTGCGAGACCGCGGGCTTGAGGATGGTGTCGGTCAGGTCGTAGAGCTGGTCCGGGGTCAGCGTGCTCGAGGTCAGCGAGATCAGCAGGACCGGGATCGAGCCGGTGTCGAACTTGAAGTACTGCGGCGGGTTGGGCATGCCGGGCGGCAGGTCGGCCGCGGAGGCGTTGATCGCCGCCTGCACGTCGCGTGTCGCCTTGTCGGAGCTGCGGTCCATATTGAAACGGATCTGCACGAAGCCCGAACCGTCGTTGGACTGCGAATGCATTTCGTCGACGCCGGGGATGCGTCCGAGGTGGCGCTCCAGCGGCGCGATCACCGTGCTCGCCATGGTCTGCGCATTGGCCCCGGGCATCTCGACGAACACCGCGACCGCGGGCACATCCAGGGACGGCAAGGCGGCTACGCCGAGCAGCATGTACGAAATGATGCCGGCCAGGGTCAGGCCGATCGCCATGAGCGATGTGCCGATCGGTCTGCGGATGAAGGGTGCAAAGATATTCACGGAACTCCCCGAAAGCCGCGACAGCATAACGGTACGCGCGACATGGCCGAAGGTGTGACCGCGCGAAGGTGGGCCGGGTTCGTTCAGCCTTGCCGCCGCGACAGCCTGTCGGCTTCCTGCGGCGAAGGTAGGCCCGCAGGGGCGCGGGCGCGTGTGCCTTTAGTCGTTACCCTGCCGAAGGGCAGGGGGGCTTCGCACGGCCTGATTAATGCCCAATCTCCGCGGACGTGCCGGCCTTTGCTCGTCATTCCGGCGCAGGCCGGAATCCAGTGGCGATAACGCCCCAGGCAGACCTGACGCCACTGGATCCCGGCCTGCGCCGGGATGACGGTGAGGTATAGCTGAGACTCGACCCCCAATCAGCTCACACAGGGGATAAGGTTTCCCCTACGACATGTTCAGTGCGTAACCGGTGAGTAGCGCAAGGTCAGGTAAACGGTGCGTCCCGGCTGATTGTAATAGCTGGCGGTTTCGTAATCGTGACCGAGGGCGTTGGCGACGCGCGCCTGTACGCTCCAGTCCGGGCGGAAGCGCCAGGTGCCGCGCAGGTCCAGCGTGCCGTAGCCGCCGAGGCGGCGGGTATTGGCTGCGTCGTCGTAGCTCTTGCCGGCACCGTAAAGCGTGCCGCCCAGGGTGAAATCGCCCAGGTCGCGGTCCAGGTCGACGCGCGCGGTGCGCTCCGGACGACGGACCAGCAGGTTGCCGTTGTCCGGCCCTTCGCCACGGTCTTCGGGCTGTTGCAGGGTCAGGTATCCGCGCACATGCCAGTTGTCGATGTCCGTCCCCAGCTGGCCTTCGATGCCGCGGATACGCGCCTCGTCGACGTTGACCGGGAAGAAATTCGCGTCGAGGGTAATCAGGTCGTCGATGCGGGTCTGGTAGGCGTTGACCGCCCAGTCCCATGACCCGGGACGCGCCGACAGGCCGATCTCGGCACTGCGAGATTTCTCCGGCTTCAGGTCCGGGTTGCCGCTGCCGAACGGGAAATACAGGTCGTTGAAGGTCGGCGCATGGAAGGCGGTGCCGTACGAGGCAGTGAACTTCAGGCCGTCGTCGAACTGGTAGCCGTAGGCGGCGGCACCGGTGTTGTGGTTGCCGAACTGCTGGTTGTCGTCATGCCGCGCCGACAGCTGGATTTCGTTCTGGCCGAACTGGCCCTGGTAGAGGCCGAACACACCGGTATTGTTGCGACTGTCCTTCAGGAAGTCGGTATCGCTCTGCAGGTGCTCCTGCTGGTAGTCGACGCCCACGCTCAGCGACTGGCCCTGGGCCAGGGTGAAGTCGTTCTGCCACGAAGCCTGGTTGCGCCGCGAGTAGAGGTAACCCATGCGCTGCATATGCGCGTCGTACTCGGCGCCATTGAGGTAATTGTCGGCGCGGTCGAGGTTCTGGCCGATATCCAGGCTCATGTTCCAGCCGTCGAGGACGGGGAATGCCAGCTTCGCACCCGCGACCTGCTGCGAACGCCGGGTGAAGTTCTGGAAGCTGCCGTCATAGGCGATGTCGCCCTTGCTGTGCAGCCAGCTCGCGGTCAGTTCGGCGCCGTTGTCCCAGCGATAA
The DNA here is from genome assembly GCA_963847335.1 of uncultured Gammaproteobacteria bacterium. GTDB lineage: Bacteria > Pseudomonadota > Gammaproteobacteria > Xanthomonadales > Rhodanobacteraceae > Luteibacter. Next base: position 282,756 of record CAWJZF010000005.1, on the reverse strand, counting down.
CCGCCGCTCAACGCGCCGTTGTAGGTTCGGTAACCGTCCTTGTCCGGCTCGTCGGCGAAGCAGCCGACACCGGCTTCCAGCGCGCCGACGCGGCAGGCATTGATACCGCCGGTGTACTGGCCGCCGAGGCTGGCGTTGTACCAGGCATGGTCGCTGCCGCCGGAAACGCCGAACTGGCCGCCAACGGTGTGGTGGCTGCCCCCGGTCAGGCTCATCGACGGGGTCAGGCCTTCGCCGGCGCTGCCGTGGCGGGTGAAGATCTGGATGACGCCGCCGATGGCATCGGAGCCGTACAGGCTGGAGCGTGGGCCGCGCACGATCTCGATGCGCTCGATCTGTTCGACCGGCAGTTGCTCATAGGCCGGGATACCCGCGCCGACCGTGCCTACGCGCACGCCGTCGATCAGGACCAGGGTGTGCGAGGAATTGGTGCCGCGCATGAACAGCGAGGTCTGCTGGCCGAGGCCGCCGGTGTTGACGATGTTGATACCCGGCAGGCCGGTCAAAAGGTCCTGCACGGACTGCGGCTGCAGGCGCTCGATGTCCTCGCGGGTGATCACGGTTACCGCGGCGAGCGTCTGGTCGACCGGCGTGGCGGTGCGGGTGGCGGTCACCACCACCGGATCCAGGCGATTGGCCTGGCCCTGGTCCGGGCCCTGTTCGGCGTGAGCCGATAGCGCGCAGCAGGAAAGCAGGGCCGAGGCCAGCAAAGTCTTCTTCATGTCACCCAATCTCCGCCACGCATTGCGCGGCCATGTCGTAAGAAATGACGGCGCACGGGAACGCGGGCGAGAACGCACGGCGGGACGCCGGGCACGATCGTCCGGCATCGCCCACCGCGAGCCACCAGAAAGCACGGTTCCCCCTGGGGTGGAACCGGGGTTCGGGCCGGTCTCCGGACTCGCGGGCTACCGGTCGGTGACCGGCGGGAGGCGGCACCTTCCCGCGCATGGCGCAGTGGCGTCTGACCGCATCTTTGACCCGCTTACCGTTGCGGGGGCAGTGCCGGCCTTGCCGCTCACGCGGCGCACCAGCTTCCCGTTTCACCCCTCCGGCGGACGCCGTCGGGACACCCGAACGACGCAACTTTAGTGGTCGGGGCCTCGTTCGGCAAGCAAAGCCTTGTTCTCTCGAACTTTTTTACGAGAGGCGGGGGTCCCGAAACCACGTCGGCGATTGTTACCGCCGCGTGACGCCATATTGACAATTTTCTAACGGGTCCGTTAGGGTCCGCATTGAGCGCTATTTCTTGCGATTGGGAAACAGGCGCTGTTGTTCGGGGACAGGCGGGGAAAGTTAGGCCGTACAGGGGTGTACGGATGATTCTCCGCCGGGGCAGCAGCACGCTCTTTGCCGCAAGCATTTGCGAGCGGATTTGTCGCTTTGCGACTTTGACTTAATTTCTGGGGAGATCTACATGCAGCGTTTCATCAGCCATCGCGGGCAAGGCCTGCGCAGGACAGCCTTGTGCCTGGCCATGGGCGTCAGCCTCGCAGGCGGCGTCGCGTTCGCTCAGTCCAACGCATCGGGCGTCATTTTCGGCAAGGTCGCCCAGCCGGAAGGCGCCGTCGTCCACGTCGAGAACCTCGATACCGGCCTGGTCCGTGACCTTGGCGTGGATGCCGACGGTCGTTACCGTGCCGGCTCGCTGCCGGTCGGCCGCTACAAAGTGTCCGTCGTGCGCAACGGCCAGACCGTCGAGAACCGTGACAACGTCCAGGTCGCCGTCGGCGGCGGCGTCGACGTCTCCTTCGCCGGCGCGGCCGCCGCCAGCACCACCACGGCGCAGACCCTCGAAGGCGTGCAGGTCACCGGCAACGTGCTGCCGGCCATCGACGTCTCGTCGGTCGACTCGCGCACCGTGCTGACCTCCGAGCAGCTGCAGAAGCTGCCGCTGGCCCGCAACGTCACCGCCGCCGCCCTGCTCGCCCCGGGCGTCGTTTCCGGTGACGCACGCTACGGCAACGTCGTCTCGTTCGGCGGTTCGTCGGCGTCCGAGAACCAGTACTACATCAACGGCTATGCGGTCACCAACGCGCTGACCGGCCTGGGCTTCACCAGCCTGCCGTTCGATGCGATCGACCAGCAGCAGATCTATACCGGCGGTTACGGCGCCGAGTACGGCCGCTCCACCGGCGGCGTGATCAACATCGTGACCAAGCGCGGCGGCAATACCTGGAAAGCCGGCGTGGGCATGTACATCATCCCGCAGTACCTGCGCCAGTCGCCGCGCAGCAGCTATCGCGAAAACGGCCAGATCTACCAGTACAACGGCGACAGCAAGTCTTCGGTCACCCAGTACACCGGCTACATCAGCGGCCCGCTGATCAAGGACCGGCTGTTCTTCTATGCCGCGGCCGATTTCACCAAGACCGACGGCAAGACGATCAGCAACTTCCTCGCGCCGCAGAGCACCAACGAAACCTCCAAGGCGACCAAGTGGCTGGCCAAGGTCGACTGGAACATCACCGATAGCCACATCCTCGAGCTGACTGCGCTCGGCGACAAGACCAATACCGACCGCGACGTCTACGTCTACGACTACAACGCGATGACGCGGACCAACTTCATCGGCACGGACAAGCTGAAGAACGCCGCATCGCTCGCCGGCTCCGCGCCGGGCGGCGATGTCTACATCGGCAAGTACACCGGCTACATCACCGACGACCTGACGATCAACGCGCTGTACGGCCAGAGCAAGACCGACCACGTGCGTAACCTGAACTACGCCGGTTCGCCGAACTGCCCGTGGATCACCGATTCGCGTCGCGGCATCACCAACCCGATCGTCGGTTGCGGCCTGGTCAACAACACCGTGCTCGGCCCGGGCGCGCAGGACAAGACCCACGGCTGGCGCTTCGACGTCGAGTACCGTCTCGGCTCGCACGACCTGCGTGCGGGCCTGGACAACCAGACCCTCGAGTCGACCAGCGGCAACGAATACGAGGGCGGTTATCGCTGGGTCTATCGCAATGCCGGCCCGGTCGCCAACCGTCCGGACATCGTGCCGCCGCCGGGTGCGCAGTACGTGGCCGAGAAGCGTCTGTTCGCGACTGGCGCCACGGTCAAGGTGGTGCAGGAAGCGCAGTTCATCGAAGACCGCTGGCAGGTTGCCGATCGCTGGCTGGCCTATATCGGCCTGCGTAACGAGCAGTTCAAGAACCTGAACGGCGATGGCACCACCTACATCAAGCAGCGCCACCAGCTGGCGCCGCGCCTGGGCATGACCTGGGACGTGTTCGGCGATTCGACCCTGAAGGTCTACGCCAACGCCGGTCGCTACCACCTGGCCGTGCCGACCAACGTCGCCATCCGCGGCGCCTCGGCCTCGACCTACTACAGCGAGTACTACGCCTATAACGGCGTTGCCCCGAACGGCGAGCCGCTGAACCAGCAGCTGCTCGGCAGCCGCATCTACCTCAACGGCGAAGACGGCACCACGCCGGACCCGAAGACCGTCGCGGCGCAGGGCCTGAAAGCCTATTACCAGGACGAGTACATCCTCGGCTTCGACAAGGCGATCAACAGCACCTGGAGCTTCGGCGCCAAGGCGACCCAGCGCAAGCTGCTGAGCTCGATCGACGACTTCTGCGATTCGCGTCCGTTCGAGAAATATGCCGCCGCGAACAATATCGACATCACCAATGCCAGCATCGCCGGCTGCTACATGTTCAACCCGGGCAAGTCGAACACCTTCCTGGTCGACACCAACGGCCAGGGCAACTTCGTGCCGTTCAAGCTGACCAAGGGCGACTTCACCTCGCCGGCCGGCGTGGCCTTCCCGGACCTGAAGCGCAAGTACTACTCGCTGGAGCTCTACCTCGAGCACCAGTTCGACACCCAGTGGTACGGCCGCGTCGACTACACCTTCTCGCGTAGCTACGGCAACTCCGAAGGCCAGCTGAAGTCGGATATCGGCCAGCTCGATCCGTCGGTGACCCAGGACTGGGACGCGCCGGAAATCATGCAGTTCACCAACGGCCCGCTGCCGAACGACCGCACGCACCAGTTCAAGGCGTACGGTTACTTCCAGGCGACGCCGGAATGGCTGTTCGGCGCGAACCTGTCGGTCGCCTCGGGTCGCCCGAAGAACTGCATCGGCTTCGACCCGATCGACGCGATCGACTACGGCGCTTCGTACTTCGAGTGCAACTACGAGCCGAGCCCGCGCGGATCGAAGGGTCGCCTGCCGTGGACCTACCAGCTCGACCTGAACACCGAATACCGTCCGATGTGGGCGGGTGCGACGCAGCCGCTGGCCTTCACCGCCAACGTCTTCAACGTGTTCGGCAGCCAGGAAAAGACCGCGATCATCGAAGTGGGCGAAGGCTCGATCAGCCCGGTCACCGGCCTGCCGGTCCCGAGCGACGACTACAAGCGTCCGGTCGCGTTCCAGACCCCGCGCTACTTCCAGTTCGGCGTCCGCTACGACTTCTCGATGTAAGCGCTAGCAAGGTACCCGTCCGGGGACACTCCCGGACGGGCTGCATCTCCCAGATCAGGCCGTCGCGGATTGCGACGGCTTTTTTTTTCTTCTCCTGGAGGGAGAAGGTGCCCGCAGGGCGGATGAGGGGGAGCCAGACGAAGCGGCACCCTGGCTCGCCCTCACCCCAACCCTCTCCCTCCGGGAGAGGGCGAAGTCAGACGAATGCGCCGCCGATCCAGGTTTCGGCCACGCTGTAATCGTCATCGAGGACGACGAAGTCGGCGCGATAACCGGCGGCGATATGCCCATGCGTCTTGCCCAGGCCAAGGAAGGCGGCCGGGTACGTCGACGCCATCCGCGCGGCTTCCTCCAGCGGAAGCCCGACCATCTCCACGGTATTGCGCACGGCGCTGGCCATGTCGAGCGCGGAGCCGGCGAGCGTGCCGTTCGCGGTCTGGCAGATGCCGTCGCGCAGGGTGATGGTCTCGCCGTTCAGGACGAAATCCGGGCGATCCGAGCCGACCGGCGGCATCGCGTCGGTGACCAGGAACATGCGTTCGCAGGCCTTGGCCGCGATCGCCACGCGCAGCGAAGCCGGATGCACATGCACGCCGTCGACGATCAGGCCGCACCAGCTCGCTTCGTCTTCCAGCGCGGCGCCGACCACGCCGGGTTCGCGGCTGGTGAACGGCGTCATCGCATTGAACAGATGGGTGAAGCCACGGACGCCGGCATCGAGTGCCTTGCGCGTGCTTTCGTAGTCGCCCGCGGTATGGCCCGCGGCGATGATCACGCCGGCATCGGCCAGTTGGCGGATCGTCTCCGGCGACGTGCGTTCCGGGGCCAGGGTCAGCAGGGTCACGCCGCCGTGACGGGTCGCCAGCAAGGCGACGTCGTCGGCATTGGCGATGCGGAATTTCTCCGGGTTATGCACGCCCTTGCGCTCGGGGGCGATGAACGGGCCTTCCAGATGGATGCCGAGTACGCCGGGGACGTTCTGCGCGATCGCTTCGTTGACCGCCTCGATCGCCCTGCGCATCACCTCGACGTCGTCGCTGATCAGGGTCGGCAGGAAACCGGTCGTGCCGAAGCGGCGGTGCGCCTGGCCGATCGCGCGGATGGCCTCGACCGTCGGCGCATCGTTGAACAGCACGCCGCCGCCGCCGTTGACCTGGCAGTCGATAAAGCCGGGCAGGAGCATGCGGCCGCCAAGGTCGTGGCGCTCGGCCGCGCGCACGCGCGGATCGGAGGGCAGGGCCAGGCCGACGATATGCTCGCCTTCGACCAGCACGGCAAAGCCGCCCTGCAGGCCGTGATCGGTCAGTACGCGTCCGTTGACGAGTGCGATGGTCATGGGTGGGTCCTCAAACGGTCTCGGTCACTTTGTTGAGGTGTGGCGGCACGTCGGGGTTGTAGCCGCGACGCAAGGCCAGCGCGTTGGTCGCGCGGTAGAAACTCTGGATGGTGAGCAGGGGTGCGGCGATCGGCGCCGAAGCGACCAGCGGCAGCACGCCTTCGCCGCTGGCACCGGGCGCGGCGACCCAGACCCTGGCGCCGCGCGCGCGGAATTCGGCGGCGACCTGCAAGGTGCTTTCCAGCGTCTCGTCGTTCTGGCCGAAGAACAGCACCGGGAAGTCCGGGCCGACCAGGGCCATCGGCCCGTGCTTTACCTCGGCGGCGCTGAAGGCTTCCGCGTGCAGGCCGCAGGTTTCCTTGAACTTCAGCGCGCCTTCCAGTGCGGCGGCGAAGCCAAAGCCGCGACCGACCACGAACAGATTGCGCGCGTCGACCAGGCCATCGGTCAGTTCGGACCAGTCCGCGTCCCAGCCGGCGCGCAGTTGTCCGGGCAGTTTTGCCAACGCGTCCTGCAATTCGTCTTCCCCGCTCCAGCGCGCGGCCAGATGCAGGGTCGCGGCCAGTGCGGCGATATAGCTCTTGGTCGCCGCGACGCTGCGCTCGGGACCGGCATGCAGCGGAATCACGGTGTCCGCGGCAACCGCGAGCGGCGAGTCCTCGACATTGACCATCGCCACCACATGCGCGCCGGAGGCTTTCGCCGCCTCGGCATTGCGGACCAGGTCCGGGCTGCGGCCGGACTGCGAGATCACGACATACAGCGCGCCCTCGAGCTGCTGCGGCGCGCGGTAGATCGAGGTCACCGACGGCGAGGCCGAGGCGACGACGATACCGAGCTGGGTCTCGAACACGTATTTGGCGTAGGTCGCCGCGTGATCGGAACTGCCCCGGGCACAGGTGATGATCATCCGGGGCGGCGTGGCGCGCAGGCGCGCGGCCAGCGCGGCGACGACGGCTTCGTTCGCCGCGAGCTGCCGGGCGACGACGTCGGCGGCCTCGTGCGCCTCGCGGTACATCAAGGTGTCTTGCGCTTGCTGGGTCATGTCATTCGCTCTGCAATTCGGCAACGAAGTCGTAGATATCGCCGCGGTACCAGGAACAGGTGAACTCGACGACGCGACCGTCGTCGAGGAAGCTGCGGCGTTCGATGTTGAGGCCGGCACTGCCCGGCGACAGCCGCAACATGCGCGTCTGCGCCGCGCCGAAAACCACGGCGCGCAGGCGTTGCAGCGCGCGGCGCGGGCGGTGGCCGAGCTGGTCGAGTGCCTCGTAAAGCGAGTCCTCGACCAGGGCCGGATCCGGCAGCAGGGCCAGCGGCACCACGCTGCGCTCGATCGCCAGCGGCTCGTCGCCGGCGTAACGCAGGCGATAGAGGCGTACCACCTGGGCGCCCGGCGACAGGTTCATCGCCATGGCTTCCTCGGGGGTGACTTCGCCGACGCTGCGCTCGAGGAATTCGGAGCGCGGATTCAGGCCGCGTGCGCGCAGGTCCTCGGTAAAGCTGGTCATCCGCGACAGCGGCTTGACGATGCGCTCGGAAACGAAGGTGCCGGCGCCATGGCGCTGGGTCAGCAGGCCATCCTCGACCAGCCCGCCGATCGCCTTGCGCACGGTGACCCGGGACAGCGACAAGGCCTTGGCCAGGTCGCGTTCGCTGGGCAGGGCGTAGCCGACCTCGACCGCGCCTTTCTCGATCACGTTGCGGATCGCATGGCGCAGGCGCAGATAGGCCAGCGGCAGGCGTGCCGCGGGGTCGTGGTAGAGACGTTGGTATTCGCTGACGAGGGCGCTTTCCATGCCGGAAAGATACCAATAGCGAACCAGTTGGGCAAGTGGGCGCACTGGCCGCGCCGGTCAGTTTGTTTGAAACAAGACCATTCCCTGGCAAAATTCATAACGTAAACGATTAACTTTCATAAAAAATGCCTTGTTGAACACTATTTGGCCACGGATTGGTCTTGCCAAAAGCGTCCGGCTGGCGGATTCTGGTATCCCACTGGTATGATTGCCGGCGACGTAAGCCGGTTCCCCTGCGTAACGAGGTGACGTTCGTGACTGCTTCCTCCCTGCCGGTCGAGACCTTCGATCTGGTGATCTTCGGCGGCACCGGCGACCTCGCCGTGCGCAAGCTCCTGCCCGCCCTGTTCCATCGTTTCGTCGACGGCCAGGTGCCCGCGCAGAGCCGCATCATCGGTATCGCCCGCGAAGCCCTCGACGACGACGCCTACCGTGCCCAGGTTCGCGAAGCGGTCGAACAAGGCGTAGCGCACATCGTGCCGGCCACGCTCGATGCCTTCCTCGCCCTGATCGCCTACCGTCCGCTGGACGCGCGCAAGGCCGAGGGCTGGGACGAATTCGCCGATCTGCTGCAGAAGCAGCCGGACCATATCCGCGTGTTCTATCTCTCGACCTCCCCGGAACTCTTCGTCGATATCTGCGAGCGGCTGGGCCATTACGGGCTCAACGGCGAGCGCTCGCGCGTGGTGCTGGAAAAGCCGATCGGCCGCGACCTGGCCAGCGCCGACGCGATCAACGACGCCGTTGGTCATGTCTTCAGCGAATCGCAGACCTTCCGCATCGACCATTACCTGGGCAAGGAAACGGTGCAGAACCTGCTGGCGCTGCGCTTCGGCAACGCGCTGTTCGAGCCGTTGTGGAATTCGGCGCATATCGACCATGTGCAGATCACCGTCGCCGAGACCCTCGGCGTCGGCCGCCGCGGTTCGTACTACGACCGCGCCGGCGCGCTGCGCGACATGGTGCAGAACCACATCCTGCAGCTGCTGTGCATGGTGGCGATGGAGCCGCCGGCCTCGCTGCAGCCGGACGCGGTGCGCGACGAAAAGCTCAAGGTGCTCCGTTCGCTGCGCCCGATCAACGAAAGCAATGCCAGCCAGCTCACCGTGCGCGGCCAGTACCGCGCCGGCGCGGCCGAAGGCCAGGGTGTGCCGGGTTACCTCGAGGAACTCGGCAACACCGCATCGAATACCGAAACCTTTGTCGCCCTCAAGGCGGAGATCGGTAACTGGCGCTGGGCCGGTGTGCCCTTCTACCTGCGCACCGGCAAGCGCCTCCCTTCACGGGTATCGGAGATCGTGGTGACGTTCCGCGCGTTGCCGCATTCGATCTTCGATCCGTCCAGCGGCCCGCTGCTGCCCAATCGCCTGACCCTGCGCCTGCAGCCGGACGAGGGCGTGAAGCTGTGGCTGACCATCAAGCATCCCGGACCGGGCGGTCTTCGCCTGCGCCATGTGCCGCTGGACATGAGCTTCGCCACCGCCTTCGGCGTGCAGCAACCGGATGCCTACGAGCGCCTGATCCTGGACGTCGTCCGCGGCAACCCCACCTTGTTCATGCGTCGCGACGAGGTCGAGGCGGCATGGAAGTGGGCGGATCCGATCCTCCGGGCCTGGGAAGCCGGCGGCGAGTCGCCGAAGCCGTATACGGCCGGCACCTGGGGACCGAGCGCCGCGGTCGCCCTGATCGAACGCGATGGCCGCACCTGGGCCGAGGACGCATCCTGAGATGAACGCCAACGTACGCGAGCATGACTTCGAAGACCGTCTTTCCCTGGCCGATGCGCTGGCACATCGCCTGGCCGCCGACCTCGCCGCCGGCATCGCCGAACGCGGTCGCGCCGTGCTCGCCGTCTCCGGTGGCGGCACGCCGAAAACCGTCTTCGCCGTGCTCGCGCGCGCGACCATCGACTGGTCGAAAGTAACCGTGACCCTGGTCGACGAACGCTGGGTGCCGGAAAGCGACGAACGCTCGAACGCGCGCATGGTGCGCAACCTGTTGCTGAAGCAGAACGCCGAGCAGGCGACCTTCGTGCCGCTGTATGTCGACGCGCCGACGCCCGAGGAAGGTCTCGCAACGGTCGCCGCAAGCGTCGACAAGCTTGAGCGCCCGTTCGACGCCGTCGTGCTCGGCATGGGTGGCGACGGGCATACCGCATCGTTCTTCCCGGGCGGCGATCGCCTTGCCGATGCGCTCGACCTGACCGGCAAGGCCAGCGTATTGCCCATGCGCGCCGAAGGCGCCGGCGAGCCGCGGATCACGCTCAGCCTGCCGCGCCTGCTCGACACGCGCGCGCTGTACCTGCATATCGAAGGCGAGGACAAGAAGGCCGTGCTCGCCAAGGCACTTGCCGGTGGCGATTACCCGATCGGCGCCGTGCTGCGCCAGGGCGGCACCGACGTCCAGGTCTACTGGGCGCCCTGATCGATCTTTCGCGACACACGAACCGCATCAACGCATCGTTCCGGCTACGCGCCGGAGTGCACGGGCGAAAGCCCAGGAGCTGTAACAGATGAGTATCCATCCCGTCATCGCCGAGGTCACCGGCCGCATCGTCGAGCGCAGCCGCGCCTCGCGCGCCGCCTACCTGGCGAAGATCGATGCCGCGCGCGGCGACGGCACCAGGCGCCAGCACCTGTCCTGCGGCAACCTTGCCCATGGCTTCGCCGCCTGCGATACGAATGACAAGGATGCACTGCGCAACGGCCGCGGGCCGAATATCGGCATCATCAATTCCTATAACGACATGCTCTCGGCGCACCAGCCATATGAGCGCTATCCCGAGCTGATTCGCCGCATCGCGCGCCAGATCGGCGCCACCGCCCAGGTCGCCGGCGGCGTGCCGGCGATGTGCGACGGCGTGACCCAGGGCCGCGCCGGCATGGAGCTGTCGCTGTTCTCGCGCGACGTGATCGCGCTGTCCACGGCCATCTCGCTGTCGCACGACATGTTCGACGGCGCGCTGTACCTCGGCATCTGCGACAAGATCGTGCCCGGCCTGCTGATCGGCGCGCTGAGCTTCGGCCATATCCCCGGCGCCTTCGTGCCTTCCGGCCCGATGCCGAGCGGGATCCCGAACGAAGAGAAATCCAAGGTCCGCCAGGCCTATGCCGAAGGCAAGGCCTCGCGCGCGGAACTGCTCGAGGCCGAGGCGCGTTCCTACCATTCGGCCGGCACCTGCACCTTCTATGGCACCGCGAACTCGAACCAGATGCTGATGGAGATCATGGGCCTGCACCTGCCGGGCGCCAGCTTCGTCGCGCCGGATACGCCGTTGCGCGATGCGCTCACCGTGGCGACCGTGCGCCGCGTGGCGGCGATCGCCTCGACCGGCGACGCGTATACACCGCTTGGCCATATCGTCGACGAGCGTGCCATCGTCAATGGCGTGATCGGCCTGCATGCGACGGGCGGCTCGACCAACCACCTGCTGCACCTGGTCGCGATTGCGCGCGCCGCCGGCATCGACCTGCGCTGGGACGATTTCGACGTGCTGTCGTCGGCGGTGCCGTTGCTGGCCCGTGTCTACCCGAACGGCTATGCCGACGTGAATCATTTCCATCACGCCGGCGGCATGAGCTTCCTGGTCGACCAGTTGCTCGACGCCGGGTTGTTGCATGCGGACGTGCATACCGTGGCTGGCTACGGTATGGATCATTACCGCAACGTGCCCGAGCTCGACGCCGAAGGCCAGCTGGTCTGGAAGCCGGTGGCGAAGGAAAGCGGCAACCGCGGCGTGCTGCGCACGACGGCGGAACCGTTCCGCGAGGACGGCGGCCTGCGCATGCTCAACGGCAACGTGGGTCGCGCCGTGATCAAGGTCTCCTCGGTGCCCGAGGACCGCATGGTGATCGAGGCGCCGGCGATCGTCTTCCACGAACAGGACGAGATCAAGGCCGCCTTCGATCGTGGCGAACTCAATCGCGATTTCGTCGCCGTGGTCCGCTTCCAGGGCCCGCGTGCCAACGGTATGCCGGAACTGCACAAGCTGACGCCGACGCTGAGCGTGTTGCAGGACCGCGGCCATCGCGTCGCCCTGCTCACCGATGGCCGCATGTCAGGCGCATCCGGCCGTGTGCCGGCGGCCATCCATGTCACGCCCGAAGCCGAGGCCGGTGGCGCGATCGGCAAGATCCGCGACGGCGATATCGTGCGCCTCGACGCCATCGCCGGCACCGTGGAAGTCCACGTCCCCGCCGCCGAATGGGCTGCGCGCGACGTAGCCACCGCCGATCTCGGCGGTCATCACAGCGGCATGGGCCGCGAACTGTTCGCCCTTTTCCGCAATGCCGCCGGCACCGCCGATCACGGCGCCGCGGTGTTCTGATCGTCGCTACCGGAATATCCATGAGTATCGAAGCGAAACAGAAAATCGTCGAAACCACCCTGCGCCTGGCGTCGGTGGTCCCGGTCGTCATCATCGACGACGCAGCGCATGCGGTGGCCATGGCGCGCGCGCTGGTCGCCGGCGGTATTCCCGCCATCGAGGTCACCTTGCGCACGCCCGCCGCGCTCGACGCGGTGCGCGCGATCGCCGGAGAAGTGGAAGGTGCCATGGTCGGTGTGGGCACGGTGCTGACCGCGCGTGACCTCGAGGCCGCGCTGAAAGCCGGCGCACGCTTCGCCGTTTCGCCCGGCAGCTCGCCGCGCCTGCTAGACGCTGCCGACGACTCGGAGCTGCCGTTGCTCCCGGGTGCGGCGACGTCCAGTGAAGCGATGGCCTTGCTTGAGCGTGGGTATCGATTTCAGAAGTGCTTTCCGGCAGTGCCGGTGGGTGGTGCGAAACTCATCGGCGCGTGGGCCAGTCCACTGCCGCAGATTCAGTTTTGTCCCACTGGCGGGATCAGTCTCGCGAATGCGCGCGAGTTTCTCGCGCTGCCCAACGTGATCTGTGTGGGTGGCTCTTGGCTGACGCCCGCTGACAAGCTTGTTGCTGGCGATTTCGCTGGAATTGAGGCGCTGGCGCGTGAGGCTGCTGGGTTGCGGTGACCTGTGCCTGTCGGCCACTAAGGGGCCGACACGACGGCGAAAACCTCACGCCATCGCACCAACAACAAGAACCGCAGATGATCGATTTCTGGTTGAACCCCAAAAAATCGATCTGCCATGATTCCCGTGTCGCTCATCGCGACCGGGTTTGACAGCTCGATTAACATCGCTTCAAAGCGCCGTGACGACGTCTTCTCCATGCGTCGCGGCGCTGCTTTGCCATAACCTATGGCGGGCGTGCCGGGAGGGCTTCGGTCCTGCCGGGTTGCGATGTTCCCGGTCTGTCAACCTGGCACGTCCGCCACCCACTGTGGGTGGCGGCCTCCAGACAAGGACAGTTATGACTGCAACTCCCGCTCAAGCCGAGCCACGCGACATCGCCGGCGAATTGATCGGCCGCCTGATCCTCGCCTTCGGCGACATGGAACACCAGGTCAGCCTCTCCCTGGGCTACCTCGCCGCCACCCCCGAGTTCACGATATTCGAAACGATCGTCGACTCGATGGTGCTCAAGCAGAAGCTCGGGATCCTCCACGACATGGTCGGCGAACACTTCGCCGATGCGCCGGCGTGCCTCGAGGAATTCGCGCGATGGCACGGACCGATGAGGCGGCTGCGCCTTCGCCGAAATCGTCTTATCCATGGTCGATGGGATAGTGAAATCAACGCGTTTCGCCCGGGGCGATTCAGGCGGTATGTCGCCCCGGTCTGCGACCTTGCCGAGCTTCGCGAGGAATGTCGGCGCACCGAGGCGTTGCGCGAAACGCTCGATGGCTGGCGCGGGCGCTGGCTTGTCTAGGTCGCGCCAGAGCTCACGAAATGCGGCGTCCGGCCCCAACGGACTCGCGTACAGGGTGCGCTCCTACAAATGAAGGTCGCCGCAACCTTGTGAGGAGCGCACCCTGTGCGCGAGTCCGTTGGGGCCGGGCCTGCAATTTGACCGGCTATTTGCGCAGCGGCGCCGTCGATCCCCGCACCACCAGTTCGGGGCTGAAGCCCTCGTTGGCGATCGGGTCGTTGCTGCCGTTGGCGTCGCGTTGCAGTTCGGCGATCAGGCGTTGCGTGGCGTGGCGGCCGATGTCTTCGGTGGCCTGGCGGGCGGTGGTCAGGGCGGGCCACGACTGTTTGGAGAACGGGCTGTCCTCGAAGCCGGCGATGGACAGTTCCCACGGCACGTCGATGCCGCCGGAGCGCGCCGCGGCGAGTACGCCGGCGGCGATTTCGTCGTTCGAGCCGAAGATGGCGGTAGGGCGATCCTTCAGGGCGAGCAGCTTTCGCGCGCCACGGAAGCCGTCGTCGAACGAGTAATCGCCCTCGACGACCAGTTCGCGGTCGATCGGCATGCCGTAGTCGCGCAGCGCGTCCTCGTAGCCCTGGTAGCGCTCGGGGCTGGAGCGATGTTCCTTGCCGCCCCAGAGGAAGCCGATGCGGTGATGGCCGAGCTGGATCAGGTGCTCGGTGATCGCGTAGGCCGCGTCGCGGTCGTCGACGAAGACGCAGGGATAACCGTCTTCCGGGTCGCGGCGTGCCGAGATGATGCGTACGAAGGGAATGTTCTGCTCGCTCAGCGTACGGATCAGGTCCGGCTGCTCGGACATCGGCGGCGCCAGCACCAGGCCGGCCAGTCGCGAGCGGCGAACCAGCTCGCACAATTGCTCGGCCAGCTGCGGCGATGAGGAGTCGCAGGGATGGATCTGCAGGCCGAAACCGCGCTCGCGGCACACCGAGAGCGCGCCATTCTGCATGGCGATCACGTAGTGCGCGTTGGGATTGTCATAGACCAGCCCGAGCGCCCAGGCGCGCGCGCCGCGAAGGCTCCGTGCGGACGGATCGGGCTGGTAGTCGAGCGCGTCGATCGCGCGCTGCACCTTGTCGCGGGTGCGCGCATGAACCGAGGGCTCGTTATTGATGACACGGGATACCGTTTTGAGCGAAACGCCCGCTCGTTCGGCAACGTCCTTGATCGTGGGGCTGCGCAAACGACGACCTCGTTCGGAAAGGTTTCAATCAGTTGGGCATCTTAACGGATGCCGGCGTCCTTAGCGCTGGCCGGCGCGATGCCCGGCCATGCCATAGAACAGGATGTAGAGGTAACAGGGCACCATCAGCAGGACGAACACCGCCTGGAAATCGAAATGCTGCTTCAGGTGCGCAAAAAGCTGCGGTACTACCGCGCCGCCGGCGATGCCCATGATCAGCAAGGCCGAACCGCGTTCGGTCAGGGCACCGAGACCCTTGATCGCCAGCGGGAAGATCGCCGGCCACATCATCGCGTTGGCGAAGCCGAGCGCGGCGACGAAGGTCACGGCCGTATACCCCGTCGTGAAATAGGTGCCGATGCTGAAGAGTACGCCGAGCACCGCGGACACCGCCAGGTAGCTGTGCTGCGAGATGACCCGCGGGATCAGCACCAGTCCGGCCAGATAGCCGACGAGCATGGCGATCAGCGTGTACGAGGTGAAATGCTTGGTCGCATCCAGCGACAGGCCGAAGCCCTGGCCGTAGGTGCCGATCGCGTCGCCGGCCATCACTTCCACGCCGACATAGAGGAACAGGCAGAGCACGCCCAGCCACAGGTGCGGGAAGCTGAAAATGCCGCCCTTGGCGTGACCGATCTCCAGCTCGCTGTTCGCGCCGGAGGGCTTGATCTCCGGTAGCGATGACCACACCACGCCAACCGCCAACAGGGCGAGCAGGGCGGCCATGATCATGTAGGGCACGTAGATCTTCGCGGCGAAGGTCGCCAGCAGTGCATCGCGCAACTCCGGCGTGGCGGCGGCTTTTACCTGCGAATCGAAGTCCGAGATATTGCTCATCACCAGGGCGCCGAACACCCACGGTGCCAGCGCGCCGGCGACCTTGTTGCAGATGCCCATGAAGGCGATGCGTCGTGCCGCGGTGTCGATCGGGCCGAGGATGCTGATGTAGGGATTGGAGGCCGTCTGCAGCACGGAAAGGCCGGCGCCGATCACGAACAGGCCGGCGATCGCGCCCCAGAACGAGCGCTCGGTGACGAACTCACCGAACAGCGCGGCGCCCACCGCCATGATGAACAGGCCGAGCGCCATGCCTTTCTTCATGCCGGTGCGCTTGAGGATCAGCGACGCGGGCAGGGAGAACACCAGGTAGGAGATATAGAAGGCGAAGGGGACCAGGAAGGCGTAGGCATCCTCGACCTGGAAGGCCAGCTTGACGAAGGTGATCAGCGGGCCGTTGAGCCAGGTCACGAAGCCGAAGATGAAAAACAGCAGGCCGATGATGATCATCGGCATCACGCTGGAATGCCGCGCCGGTACGGCAGCAATCGTGGTGGACATGGTGGAACTCCCCGTATTGAAGAAACGCGTACCGGCCGAATGTCGTCCTGACAGCCCCCGATGTCTCTTTTTGACTTCAATGCGCAACGTTGTCAATCAGGGTTTGACCACCGTTGTCCTGGCAGGACATCGGTGGGACGACCTGTGGCGCAATGCAGCAAGAGCCTGTCCTGACAGGAAACTTCACGTTCTTAAGCCATTTCGGCAGTTATGCGACAACTCGCCTGGTCCGGCAATCCCTTTCGTGTTGCGCTGCGTTATCGATAATTTCCGACCAGGAGAAATGTCCTGTTGACAACGTTGTCATCCGTGACCAGACTCCGGCCGAAACAGGGGCGTCACAAAATCTTTATGTACGGAAGTGGCTTGGGGGAGAAGGGCGTGGCTGAAGCAGCCAATCACTGGAACGCGCATGGCAAGGGCACGACCGCAGCGTCGGGCGCCTTCCTGGCCGCCGATGTAGGTGGCACGCATGCGCGTATCGGGCTGGTCAGCCGCCAGGCATCGGGCGGGACGCCGGTGTCGGTGCTGCATTACGAGCGCTACGCCTGCGCCGACTGGCCGAGCCTGACCGCGGTGCTGCAGGACTTCGTCGGCCGCCTTGGCGGTGACGTGCGCATCGACCAGTGCGCGGTAGCCAGCGCCGGCTACGTACTGGGCGACGAGATTGTCAACGAAAACCTGCCCTGGCCGGTCTCCATCCGCGATATCCGCGAAAGCCTCGGCATCCGCAACCTCGCCGTGGTCAACGATTTCGAGGCGGTCGCGTATGCGACCCAGTTCCTCAGCCCCGACGACACCATGCCGGTGATCGAAACCCATATGGCGCCCGTCGTCGGCCCCGTGCTGGTGATGGGCCCCGGCACGGGCCTGGGTTCGGCGGTGCTGCTGCCGGGCAAGCCGCATGCGACCGTGCTCGCCACCGAGGCCGGGCAGATCGCGCTGGCGCCGGGCAACGAGCGCGAGATCGAGATCCTGCGGCTGCTGGCGCGCGAGCGCTCGCACGTGTCCTTCGAGGACGCGCTGTCCGGTCCCGGCCTGCTCAATCTCTATCGCTCGATCAATACGCTGCGCGGCACGCCGTCGACCCTGCCACGCCCGGCCGACGTGACCCGCGAAGCACTGGCCGGTAGCGATGCCGCGGCGGTCGAGGCCCTGGACATCTTCTGCGGCCTGCTCGGCAGTTTCGTCGGCGACCTGGTTCTTCTTTATGGCGCGCGCGGTGGCGTGTTCCTCGCCGGCGGCATCCTGCCGCAGATCCGCGACGTGTTGTTGCGCAGCAGCTTCAGCGAACGGTTCTTCAACAAGGGCGTCATGCGCGCCTATCTGCAGCAGGTACCCGTACGACTGATGGAGCATGGCCAGCTGGGCGTGATCGGCGCCGCCGGTCTTTACCTGGATGGACAACACGCCCAGTGACGGGCCCTGGCACGACGTTGGCGGAAAACATGTTTTGAACCGGGCGCAAGCCCAACAACCACGACGCACCGGAATGCCGCACCACACATCCGTTGCCGACTTTTGCCTCTGAGGGGAGGACACCATGTCACATCGCAAGACTCTATTAGTGGCGAGCATCATCGCCGGACTGTGTATGTACGGCAGCGCCCAGGCGCAGGACACGGCGTCGACGCAGAATGACGGCAAGACCGTCGTGACCCAGAAAGAACGGGAAGCACAGGCCAAGGCCCAGCAGCTGGAAGGCATTACCGTCACCGGTATCCGCGCCAGCCAGCAGAAATCGATCGAGACCAAGCGCAACGCCGACGCGATCGTCGATGCGATCACCGCCGAGGATATCGGCAAGTTCCCGGACACCAACGTCGCCGAGTCGCTCTCGCACATCCCGGGCGTGACCATCGACCGTCTGTTCGGCCAGGGCGACCGCGTCAGCATCAACGGCGTCGATCCCAGCCTCAACATGACCCTGCTCAACGGCCAGCCGGTCGCCAGCCTGCCGTTCCTGTACGGTGCGCAGCCGAACCGCGGCTTCGACTTCACCATGCTGCCGTCGCAGATCGTCGGTCGCCTGGAAGTCTACAAGTCGCCCGAGGCACGCCTGCCGGAAGGCAGCATCGGCGGCACGATCATCCTGCACACCCGTGAACCGCTGGACATGAAGGCCAATACGGTCTCGGCCAACGTCGGCTACGCGTACAACGACCAGGCCAACAAGGGCCAGCCGAATGCCGGCGGCACCTATAGCTGGAAGAACGCGGACAGCACCTTCGGCGTCGCCTTGTCGGGCGAGCATTTCGAAGAGCAGATCGACCGCCAGGGCATCGAGGTGTTCAGCTACAACAAGCTGTCCGACTGGGCCCCCAGGAGCCCGGCCATCGCCCAGGCCATCGCCAACGGCACGGTCAGCCCGAACGACCAGGCGCCGTCGGAAATCAACTCCGCCTGGTTCCAGCAGAAGCGTGAGCGCAACAGCGCCACGGTCGGCCTGCAGTTCCGTCCGAACGATCGCGTCGACGTCAGCCTGAACACGCTGTACGTGAAGGAAAACTTCGACAACTGGAACCAGTCGCTGTATCCGATCCCGACCTTCACGCCACAGAACATCGACAGCATCTACAAGACGCCGAACGGCATCATCGCCGGCCACGTCTGCGGCAACGATTCGCCGACCTGCCCGGGCATCGCCAACTCGATCCTGGACAGCAACATACGTCGGTCGGAAGTCACCACCAAGGACATCGACCTGAAGGGCAAGTACCGCGGCGACGGCTGGGACGTCACCGGCCAGATCGGCTGGACCAAGGCGGACAACCCGACCTCGGACCAGACCTTCATCGAGCCGGTCTACGGCGGCGGTTACACGTTCAACCTCGGCCAGGGCGTCAATTTCGACAATCCCCAGGCCGCGCGCGATCCGGCCAACTGGTCCACGGCGACGGCTGACGGCGGCTTCGCCGGCAACCTCGGCCAGATCCCGGCGCACAGCAAGGAGAAGTACGGCCAGTTGGACTTCGGCAAGGACTTCGACGGCTTCATCAACCAGGTGCTGGTCGGCGTCCGCTACAACGACCACACCGAGTCGCAGACCCAGCACGTCTTCCAGGGCGTGAACACCGGCACCCTGGCCCAGATCGGTACCGACGGCTATACCGATACCGGCGACGCCGATTTCGAACAGCACATCCAGCCCAGCAAGGGCGGCCAGGACGCGTGGGTCAACGGCAGCCCGCTCAACATCGACGATCCGGGTTCCTTCCTCAACGGCACGTACTCGGTGAACCAGAAGACCTGGGCCGGTTATCTGCAGGGCAACTACGCGACCAGCGATGTCCGCGGCAACCTCGGTGTGCGTTATGTGCACTCGAAGACAGCCGGCTCCGGTTACTCGTACGCGGGCCAGCCGGACGTCAACACCGCCGTGTGGCGCACCTCGACGGGTACCCAGGGTAACTGGCTGCCGGCATTCAACATCGCCTGGGACGTCACCCCGGACATCACCCTGCGCGCTGCCGCGTCCAAGGTGCTCTCCTGGCCGGCCTACAACATGCTGGTCGGCAACCTGTTCCTCAACGACACCGTGCTCACCGGCACCGGCGGCAACCCGAACCTGAAGCCGTACAAGGCAACCAACTTCGACGGTTCGGCCGAGTACTACTTCAGCAACGACAGCGTCGCCGCGGTCGCGGTCTTCTACAAGAAGATCGACAACTACATCCTGTCGCTGGCCAACCCGGAAACGCAGTTCAACAGCACCACCGGTGTGTTCGATACGTACAGCATCACCCGTCCGACCAATGCCGGCGCGGGCAAGATCAAGGGCTTCAACCTGAGCCTGCAGCAGGCCATCGGCGATACCGGCTTCGGTTTCGCGGCCAACTACACCTATTCGGACGGTAGTTCCGACCAGGGCAGCCCGCTGCCGTTCAATTCGAAGAACTCGTACAACCTCAGCCCGTACTACGACAAGGGCCCGCTGACCGCGCGCCTGACCTACAACCGCCGCAGCAAGTACTTCGCGGGCGGCTACGTGGCTGGCGCGCCGCCGGCCTATGTCGACAACTTCGCCACCCTGGACGCCTCGGTGGGCTGGAAGTTCACGCCGAACTTCTCGCTGAACGTCGATGCGCTGAACCTGACCAACGAGACCTATTTCCAGTACTACACGAGCAAGGAATTCGTTGCCGCCAAGTACAAGAACGGTCGCCGTTACATGGCCAGCGTGCGCTTCACCTACTGATCCAACGTTTCACATCCCGGGCCATGGATGGCCCACCGCGTTCTTCCCTACGGGCCCGACAACTCTCCTTTTCGGGCCCGCTTTTTTTGTGGAACGGGTAATCTTGCGCCTCGCGCACGCCCACATGGAGTCCCGCCGCATGAGCCGCCGAATCACGCCTGTCCTGTTCGCCACGCTGGCTGTCGCCTTGCTCGCCGCCTGCGCTACGCCGTCGCACAAGTCGGCCGCGGCGAGCGAGGTAGCGCAGGCCACGCCATTGCCGCTGATGCCGGAACCGGCCCATGTCGAGCGGCGCGCCGGCACGTTCGCGTTCGGCGCGGGCACGCGCATCGTCGTGCCGGCAGGCGACGAGGCGTCCCGTCGCGTTGCCATGCTACTGGCCGGTTGGGTGCGTGCCAGCCGTGGCATCGACCTGACGATCGCCGCGGAACCGGCCGTGCGGAACGCCATCGTTTTCGCGATCGATCCCTCGGTTGCCGGCAGCGAAGCCTATGTCCTGGATATCGACGCCGATCATGTCCGCATTGCGGCCAGCGATCCGCATGGCCTGTTCTACGGCGCGGTCACCCTGTGGCAACTGCTCGCCCCGGATACCCATGCCGGCCTGCCGGCCGTGCATATCGAGGACGCGCCGCGCTTCGCCTGGCGCGGCCTGATGCTCGATTCGGCGCGCCACTTCCAGTCGATCGACGAGATCAAGCGGCTGATCGACCAGATGGCGCTGGCCAAGCTCAACACCTTGCACTGGCACCTCACCGATGACCAGGGCTGGCGCCTGGAGATCAAGCGCTATCCGAAACTCACCAGCATCGGTGGCTGCCGCAAGGCGGTCGGGCCGGACGCCGCGCTGACGGGTGGGGCGAACAAGCCTTACTGCGGCTTCTATACCCAGGATGAGGCGCGCGACGTGGTGCGTTATGCGGCGGAACGTTTCATCACCGTGGTACCCGAGATCGAAACACCCGGACACGCCCAGGCCGCGATCGCCTCCTACCCCGAGTTCGGCGTCACCGGCACGCGACCGCCGGTATCGACGGACTGGGGCGTGAATACCTGGCTGTACAACGTCGACGACAAGACCTTCGTCTTCCTCGAGAACGTGCTCGACGAAATAATGCAGGTCTTCCCGTCCACCTATGTCCATGTGGGCGGCGACGAGGCGGCCAAGGACCAGTGGCAGGCATCGAAGGCCGTGCAGGCAAAGATGCACAAACTTGGTCTGGAGGACGAGGAAAAACTGCAGGGCTGGTTTATCGCGCGACTGGGCGACTACCTCCAGCAGCACGGCCGCCGCCTGATCGGCTGGGACGAGATCCTCGACGGCAAGGTGCCGCCGTCGGCGACGGTGATGTCCTGGCGCGGCACGAAGGGTGCGGTTGCCGCGGCCAACCAGGGCCACGATGTCGTGCTCGCGGCGTCGCCGACGCTGTACATGGACTACCTGCAGAGCGATGCGCACGACGAACAGCCTGGGCGGCCGCAGGTGCAGAGCCTGAAGACCGTCTACGATTTCAACCTGGTGCCCGACGCGATCGAGGCGGACAAGGCGAAGCACGTACTCGGCGCGCAGATCACCGTCTTCAGCGAATACCTGTCGACGCCGCAGCGCCTGCAGCATGCGATCTTCCCGCGCATGGCCGCGCTGTCGGAGCGCACCTGGTCGGGCAAGGCCGACTGGAACGGGTTCCTCGCGCGCTTGCCCGCGCAGATGGCGCGTTACCGCGCAGCAGGTATCGATGCGGCCGACAGCGCCTTCGCGGTGCGGATCGATGCCGTGCCCACGACCGATGGCAAGGCCAGGCTCACGCTCGGCAACCAGACCGGCTACGGCGAGATCCATTACACGGTCGATGGCAGCGAACCCACGGCATCCTCGCCCCGCTATACCCAGCCGGTCGATATTGCCCTGCCGGCGAAGGTACGTGCCAATGCCTTCGTCGATGGCGCTGCGCTGGCCGCGGCGCGGGCCAGCGACTTCGACGCACTGGCCCTGAACCGACGCAACAGCGACCAGCTGGGCACCTGCGGCGACAAGCTCGTCCTGCGCCTGGAGGCGCCGCTGCCGCTCGACGGACCGCGGCCGGTCTACAAGGTCGACATCATGAATACCTGCTGGCAATGGAAGCAGGCCCCGCTCGATGGCATCACCCGCATCGACATCGACGTCAATCGCCTGCCCTACAACTATCAGTTGTGGAAGGATGCCGTGGGCGTGGTCGGGCGGCCGAAGGCGAGCAAGGCGGGCGAGGTCGAGGTCAGGCTCGACTCATGCGAGGGCAAGCGCATCGCCAGCTTGCCGCTGGCCCCGGCGAAGCATGGCGCGGCGACCCTGAGCGCGAAGCTACCCAGCCAGACCGGTGCCCACGATCTTTGCCTGCTGGTCACCGGCAAGCCGGGACCCTTGCTTTGGGTGATCGGCGACGTGCAATTGCGCTGAGGCTATTTCGGCACCGGTCCGAAATAAACGGAAAGACCGAGCCCGGCCTGCCAGACCGGGCCACGCGCGCCGACCCGGTGCAGCACCGAGGCATCGGCCTGCACATGCTCGCCGATGTTCAGTGCCAGCCCACCGCCGGCGAGGCCTTCATTGCCCTCGTCGGCGTCGTGGATCAGGTCGGTCTCCAGGTAGGCCATCCAGTGCCCGGCGAATTTGAAGTCGAAGGTTGGTGCCAGGGTCCAGGTGTTCTTGCCCTGCAGCCGGTCCACGTTGGCGTACAGCGTCGTTGCGTACGTGTCGCTGGCGGTCCACTGGCCGGTCGCGCCGAGGCTGTATTCCCTCGCGCCGTTGCTGAAGGCGCCCGCACCGTTGGCGAAGGTGACCTGGCCAAGCGCGGCCCAGGAAAAAGGACCGTCCGACAAAGGCGACAGCTTCAGTCCCAGGCTGCTGTCGCCATGCCCGGTGACGTGGCCGCGCATGCCGGTGCCGCGCTCGTCCAGCCGATTCCACAACGACCCGCCAAGCTGCAACTCCGCCGGTCCACCCAACCCGATGCGGATCAGGCTGTCGGCCGTGTACCGGTCGTCGGTGATCCCACTCTGTCGCTCGCGGACGAACGTCGGCAGGCCCTGCTCGAGGGCGTAACCGCCGGCGGGCAGCACATTGGTGGCGAAACCGGCGCCGGGCCGATCGAAATCGGGCGGATCGGCGAGTGCCGCCGTGGCTGTCGCGAGCAGGGCGAGGGCTATGAGGTTCGGTCGGCGCATCGCGGCATTCTGCATGGCCGCGACCCGCCTGTCCCTTCTCCTGGAGGGAGAAGGTGCCCGCAGGGCGGATGAGGGGGAGCCAGACGAAGCGGCACCCTGGCTCCCCCTCACCCCAACCCTCTCCCTCCGGGCGAGGGAGTAGATCGGTCAGGCGAGCTCTTGACGGATTTCCGCGACCATCTCGAACGACTTCACGCGCGCCGCATGATCGAACATCGTCGCCGTCACCATCAGTTCGTCGGGGCTGTTGCGCTCGATGAAATCGGCGAGTCCCGCGCGAACCGTGGCACGCGAACCCACCACCGAGCATCCGAGCGCCTGGTCGACACCGACACGTTCCACGGCCGGTGCGATCGTGCCGATATCGTCGACCGGCGGCGGCAGCTGACCGGGAACGCCGCGGCGCAGGTTGATGAACTGCTGTTGCAGCGAGGTGAACAGGCGGCGTGCCTCCTCGTCCGTATCGGCGGCGACGACATTGATGCCCAGCATCGCATGCGGTTTCTCCAGAGCGGCCGATGGCTTGAACAGGCTGCGATACACGTGTAGCGCATGGGTCATCAGGTCGGGTGCGAAATGCGAGGCGAAGGCGAACGGCAGGCCGAGTTCGGCGGCGAGGCGGGCGCTGAACAGGCTCGAGCCGAGCAGCCAGATCGGCACGTGCAGACCCATGCCGGGTACCGCGCGCACCGCCTGGTTCGGCACCGGGTCGGCGAAGTAATGCTGCAGCTCGACCACGTCCTGTGGAAAACGATCGTCGCTCGGGCCCATCGAGCGGCGCAGCGCGCGGGCGGTCTGGTGGTCGGTGCCGGGGGCACGGCCGAGGCCAAGGTCGATGCGGCCGGGAAACAGCGAAGCCAGGGTGCCGAACTGTTCGGCGATCACCAGCGGTGCATGGTTCGGCAGCATCACGCCACCGGAGCCCACGCGGATGGTCGAGGTGCCGGCGGCGACATGGCCGATGACGACGGCGGTGGCCGCGCTGGCGATGCCGGTCATATTGTGGTGTTCGGCCAGCCAGTAGCGCTGGTAGCCGGACTTCTCGGCGTGCCGGGCGAGGTCGAGGGTGTTGCGCAGGGCATCGGCCGCGGTGGCGCCGCGGACGATGGGGGAAAGGTCGAGTACGGAGAACGGAATCATCCCGGGTCCTTGCAAAGAGGCCGGCAGGCGGCCGGGTGGCCGTCGCAATGGGTCCTATATGCAGCGCGGGCGCGCCGATTCAAGCACTTCGAGTGCATTCAAGGCCTGGCCAGGAAACAGTCAGTTCTTGCGAAGCATGGCGCAACGGGGCGCGCCAGGGCGCAAAATAGCGCTCTTCATTCAACCCATCGGAGTTCGTCATGATCGACGTCAGAACCTTCCAGAGCCTCGGTGGCGCGAACCACGGCTGGCTCGATGCCAAGCACCATTTTTCCTTCGCCAACTACAACGACCCCAGGCGCATGGGCTGGGGCGCGCTGCGCGTGTGGAACGACGATACGATCGCCGCGGGTACCGGTTTTCCGCCCCATCCGCACGCCGATATGGAAATCATCACCTATGTCCGCGAAGGCGCGATCACCCATGAGGACAGCCTGGGCAACAAGGGCCGTACCGAGGCGGGCGACGTGCAGGTCATGAGCGCCGGCACCGGCATCCGCCACGCCGAATACAACGCCGAGCCCGGCACCACCCGGATCTTCCAGATCTGGATCATGCCCAACCGCGGCGGCGAGAAGCCGGCATGGGGCGCCAAGCCGTTTCCGAAGGGCGATCGCTCGGGGCGCTTCGTCGTGCTGGCCAGCGGTATCGAGGGCGATACGGACGCGCTGCCGATCCGGGCCAATGCGCGCGTGCTCGGCGCCAGCCTGAAGGCCGGCGAATCGCTCGACTATCCGGTCGGGCCGGGTCGCTATGCCTATCTGGTGCCCGCCACCGGCGCGATCGAAGTCAATGGCGTGAAGCTGGCCGCCCGCGATGGCGCGGCGGTACGCGACGAGCCCGCGCTGCGCATCACCGCCACGGAAGATGCGGAACTGGTGCTGGTCGATACCGACTAGGCCTCATGGTCCTCGCCGAACGGTTCGATCCGTTCGGCGTAGCTGCTCGGCCTGGTCCGCACGCCCCGGGCGACCGCCAGGCCGTGGGTAAGCTCGGCGCCGAGCAGGACGATGATCGAGGCGTAATACACCCAGGTCAGCAGCACCACGATGGCCCCGGCCGGGCCGTAAGCGCCGCCGACGCGGGCATAGCCGATGTAGACCCCGATCACATATTTGCCGGCGAGGAACAGGGCCGCGGTGAGGAAACCCCCGCGCGCGGCGTCCCGCCAGGCGATCGTGGCGTCGGGCAGGACCCGGTACATGGCGCCGAAGACAACCACGAACACGCCGAGCGCCACGGTGTTCTCGACGACCAGCCAGGCCACGGTATCGCCGGGGACGAAGGTCTGGATCAGCGCGCTGATCACGAACGACACGATCAGCAAAAAGGTGATACCGATCAACAGGCCGAGCGCACGCGCACGGGTGCGCAGCCAGCTGAAGACCGCCTGGCTGGTACCCGGCCTGGCGCGGACCCGCCAGACCCGGTTGAGCGTGGACTGCAACTGGGCGAAGACCGCCGAGGCACTGACCACGGTCACGACCAGACCGATGACGCCGACGATATTGCCCAGGTGCGGGCGTGCCCTGGCGTTCTCCATGACCATCTTCACCGCCCCGGCACCCTGCTCGCCGAGGACGCCGGTCAGGCTGTCGACCAGGTCGGTTTGCCATTCGGCGTGCAAGGCGGAAAGCATCCACAGGAGCAGGACCAGCAACGGCGCGAAGGACAGGGCGGAATAAAACGCCAGGGCAGCGGCGCGTGTCATCAATTCGTCGTCGCTGAAGCCATCCCACGCGGCGCGGACGGTTCGGGTGAACAGCGAAAACATGCGTTTCATCGGGCTCTCCCGGCTGCGCAAGGGACGCTAGCGCAGCGTCCGTGAAGCATCGCTCACGGCCTTTGCGGTGTCCGGTGAAGGTGTCCGGACGCGTTCTGGCCTGTCCGGCCCCCTTGGTGAAGGCATATTTTTATCGTCGGATTGCGAAATACCTATTTTCTAAGGGCTAATCCGGCGTTAGAGTGAGGCGCCCACGGGGGCGACGGTCGGAAGGACCGTTTCATCCATATCCGAGATCAGACAAACATGGCTAAATCCACCAAGAAAGCTCCGGCGGCCAAGAAAGCGGCAGCCAAGGCGCCTGCAAAGACCGCCGGCGCTATCAAGCCGATCAAGGAAGCGCTCACCAAGTCGAGCCTTGTCGCAACCATCGTCGAGCACAGCGGCGTCGAGTCGAAGTCGGTCAAGGCCGTGCTGGCTTCGCTGGAAGGCGTGATCGCCGGTTCGATCCACAAGAAGGGCGCCGGTGCATTCACCCTGCCCGGCCTGCTGAAGATCACCTCGGTAGCCGTCGCCGCCAAGCCGAAGCGCAAGGGCAAGGATCCGTTCACCGGTGAAGAGCGCTGGTTCGCGGCCAAGCCGGCCTCGGTCAAGGTCAAGGTGCGTCCGCTCAAGAAGCTCAAGGACGCTGCTGCCTAAGCTGCGTTACAGACGCGCCGGCGACCCCAGGTCGCCGGCGCGTTTTCTTTTGCGCAGGACGCATTGCCGCACCCGCACCCACCGTACACATCCGGCGTGCGATCATCCCTGGACCCTGCTCAAGGGTTGATTCGAGGGGCAAGTCTTGCGTCGTGGGATAGCGCACAACCGTATCGTGGCCTGGCTGGCGATCGTCGCCATCTGGTTGACGGTACTGGCGCCGGTGGTCTCGCGGGCCATGCCGGTGGTGTCGTCGTTCCCCGAGCTGGGCGCCTGGTGCGAAGGTGGCGCCGGCCTTGTCGATCATCATGCGCCGGCCGCGCCGGACCAGCATGCCGACCATATGGCCCAGTGTGGCTACTGCTCGCTGCTGTCCCACGAACCCGGGCTTTCCGCCGTGGCCTACGTCGCCGCGCTGCGGCCGCCGGTGGCCCACGCCTTCCCTCTTCCGCCGGCACGTCATGCGACGCGCCTGGCCAGCCTGCTTGCCGCCGCACCGCGCGGACCGCCCGCCACCGACGCCTGATCGTTTCGATTCGCCCGCACCGTGCCTGTCGCGCGGTGCCGCATCCGACCGCCGTCGAGTTCAAGATCATGTACATCCGTCCCGTCCGTAGCCACGGAGGCGCATGCGCTTCCGTGCTTTTTCGCCGCCCGCTCGCGTTGGCCCTGCTGGCGGCCCTGCCGCTGGCGCACGCCGACGACGCGCCGCAGGTACAGCCGCTGAAAGAGATCCGCGTCTCGGCCAATCGCGTCCCCGGCGTCGATCCGACGATGCCATCCACGACCCAGTCGATCACCGCCGCCGAGCTCGACCAGCTCAACGTGGTCAATGCCGAGGATGCGCTGAAGTACATGCCGGCCTTCGGCATCCGCAAGCGCTTCATCGGCGACGAAAACGCGACCTTCTCGGTGCGCGGTACCAGCAATGTGCAGAGTGCACGTGGCCTGGTCTACCTGGACGGCATGCTGCTCAGCAACCTGCTCGGCAGCAACTGGGCCGATCCGCCGCGCTGGTCGATGGCGTTTCCGGACAATCTCGCCCGGGTCGATGTGATCTACGGCGC
Source organism: uncultured Gammaproteobacteria bacterium (assembly GCA_963847335.1). Lineage (GTDB taxonomy): Bacteria > Pseudomonadota > Gammaproteobacteria > Xanthomonadales > Rhodanobacteraceae > Luteibacter. The sequence goes on along the minus strand of CAWJZF010000005.1, from coordinate 254,840 downwards.
TTACTCGGCGCTGTATCCGGGCAATTCGATCGGTGCCACGGTGCTGATGACCACGCGCATGCCGACGAAGCTGGAACTGAGTGCCGAAACCCAGGTCTTCACCCAGTCCGTGAAGATGTATGGGGTCGACCGCGACTACGGCGGCAACCGCAGCAGCGCCACGCTCGGCGACCGCATCGGCAATTTTTCCTTCCTGCTCGGCGTGGCCCATCTGCAAAGCAACGGCCAGCCGCTGGTGTTCGGTACGCAGAACCTTTCGGCGATGCCTGCCTCGGCGGCGGCGGTTCCGGTGACCGGCGCGGTCACCGATCTCGGTCCGAACGGCAAACCGCGCGTGGTGCTCGGCATCAACAGCGAAGGACAGGAGGCGACCAGCCAGGACGAGGCGAAGCTCAAGCTGGCCTACGACTTCACCCCGAGCCTGCAGGGCGGTTTCACCTTCGGTTACTGGAACCAGGACCTGACCCATCGCACCGAGTCGTTCCTGCGCGATGCGAACGGCCGTCCGGTACTCGCGGGCATCGTCGCCATCGATGGGCGCCAGTACACGATTCCGGCGAACTTCTTCGCGCCCGGCACGCGTGACAGCCGCAACTACATGTATGGCGCATCGCTGGGGACCCATAACGAAAGCGGCTGGAACGTCGGTGTCGAGGCCTCGTACTTCGATATGGCCCGCAACCAGGACCGCGTCGCCAACAGCGCCCTGGTCGACGATGGCGCCGGCCAGCTCACCGCGACCGACGGCAGCCGCTGGCGCACCCTCGACCTGCGCGCCAGCTACAAGCCGGACACGCCAGGGCCGAACACCCACTGGCTCAGCTTCGGCTACCACTACGACGGCTATGCGCTGCAAAACGGATCCGATGCGCTCGACCAGTGGCGTAACGGCGACCCCGGCGCGCTGATCAGTGGTGGCACCGGCAGCACCCAGACCCAGGCCATCTACCTGCAGGACGCCTGGCAGCTGGACGAACGCTGGCAGCTCACCCTTGGTGCGCGCTACGAACAGTGGCGCGCCTTCGACGGTACCCTCGTCACGCCCGTGGCCGCGGTGGCCTATCCGGAGCGCAAGGAAACGCATACCTCGCCCAAGGCGTCGCTGGCCTACCAGGCGGCGGACGACCTGCTGCTGCGCCTGTCGGTCGCGCGGGCCTACCGGTTTCCGACCGTGGGCGAACTGTTCCAGGGCTCGTTCAATGGCCTGGTCCTGGTCAACAACGACCCTAATCTGAAGCCCGAGAACGATCTGTCCCGCGAGCTTTCCGCCGAGTGGTACCGCGACAACGGCGTCGCGCGCTTTTCGCTGTACCGCAGCGACACCCGCAATACGCTGTTCAGCCAGACCGACACCACGGTCTTCCCCAATGTCACCAATGTGCAGAACGTGGGTCTGGTGCGCACGCGCGGCGCCGAGGCGAGCTGGCAGGGCCAGGGTGTGTGGGTCAGCGCGCTGGACCTCTCGGCCAATGCGTCATACACGCAGGCGACGACGGTGACGAACCGCCAGTTCCCCGCATCGGAAGGCAAGCAGTTCTATCGGATTCCGCGCTGGCGCGCGAACATGGTCGCGACATATCACACCGGCGACAACACAGCAGTGACCCTGGCCGGACGCTATTCGGGACGGCAGTACAACACGCTCGACCATAGCGACATCAATCCGGATACCTTCGGCGGTGCCAGCGCCTTCCTGACCTGGGATGCGAAGTTCGTCTACAAACCGACCGACAAGATCGACCTCGGCATCGGCGTCGACAACCTTACCGACCGGCATTACTTCGTCTATTACCCGTACCCGTCGCGGACGCTGTACGTCGAGGCGAAGGTGCACTTATAGCTTCCCTTCTCCTGGAGGGAGAAGGTGCCCGCAGGGCGGATGAGGGCGAGCCAGGCGAAGCGGCACACTGGCTCCCCCTCACCCCAACCCTCTCCCTCCGGGAGAGGGCGAGAATCTCATTTCACCGCGCCCTTGTATTTCATCAGGCCATGATCGAACTGGTAACTGGCCACCTGGTAGTAGGCGATCGCCGCGTCCACATCGGCCTGGTTCACCTGATCCACCGGCGTCGCATCGCCGGTTTCGAAATCCGGCTTGACCTGCTTGGCCTTCTCGCGCGGGATCATCGAGGTCAGCCGGTCGCCATGGATGTAGCCCAGCTCCTGGTAGGTGCTGATGAAGGCGCGCTCGCGGCCCGGTTCCAGCTTGAACAGGTCGTAGCCGAGGAACTTGCTGGTATAGCTGAAGTTGAGCAGGCCGAGCAGGGTCGGCGGCACGTCGATCTGGCTGATCACGCGGTCGATCTTCGCCGGCTGGATGTACTTGGGCGAATAGATGATCAGCGGGATGTGGTAACGGTCCACCGGCAGGCTGGTCTTGCCGGCGCTGGTGGCGCAGTGGTCGGCGATGATCACGAAGACGGTGTCGGCGAACCACGGCTTGTCCGCGGCGCGCTTGAGAAAATCGGCGATCGCCCAGTCGGTGTACTTCACCGCGCCACGGCGCAGGCCGTTGGGCATGTCGATGCGGCCTTCCGGCCAGGTGAACGGGCGGTGGTTCGAGGTGGTCATCACATTGGCGAACAGCGGCTTGTTCTCGGCGTAGGCCTTGTCCATGCGCTGCATCACCAGGGTGAACAGGTCCTCGTCGGCGACGCCCCAGACGTTCTCGGTGTGGATGTCCTTCTTCGCGATCACATTGCGGTCGACCGCTTCGTAACCATTCTGCGAGAAGTAGTAGTTCATATTGTCGAAGTAGCCGTAGCCACCGTAGATGAACTCCGACTTGTAGCCTTTCTCGTTGAACACGTCGGCCAGCGAGAACAGGCCTTCGTTGTCCTTGCGCTTGATGATCGATTCGCCCGGTGTCGGCGGGATCGACAGCGACAGCGCCTCCAGGCCGCGTACGGTGCGCGTGCCGGTGGCGTACATCTGGGTGAAGAACAGGCTTTTCTGCGCCAGGGCATCAAGGTTCGGGGTGATGTCGTCCTTGGTATTGCCGAGCGCCTTCATGTAGTCGCCGGAGAGGCTCTCGACCGTGATCAGTACTACATTCAGGTGTTTTTCCGGGCCGGCGTTGGTGATCTGGCGGGTCAGGTCGTGCGGATCGTCACTGATAAAGCGCGCATCGGGCGTCTGCAACTGCTGGCGCATGATGCCGTAGGCCTTGTCCAGCGGCAGGGTCTGGTAGTACTTCTCATAGTCCAGCTGGTTGTTGCGGAATGCGGCGACGAACTGGTAGATGCCATCGCCCGCCAGCTCGTTGACATAGTTGTTCGCGGACTGGTCCTTCATGCTCGCATCGACCGCGTAGCTACCGGCCACGGTCAGCAGCAGCCAGACCAGGACCACCTTGCTGCGCCCCAGGAACGTCGAGCCGGTGTCGGTCGCGCGAATGCGGCGGCGGCTGAAGAAGAAGACCGCCACGGCCAGGGCAAGCAGCATCAGCACCCAGCGCACGATCGGATACGACTGCTGGATATTGCCGACGACTTCGTGGGTATAGACCAGGTAATCGACCGCGATGAAGTTGAAGCGCGCGCTGAATTCGTTCCAGAAAACCAGCTCGGCAGCGCCATTGAACAGCAGCGCATAGAGCAGGACGAAGCAGAACACCGCCAGGATCGCGCGACCCGGCTTCGAGACGTAGGCACGTCGCGGCATCAGCCACAGGAAGACCAGCAGCGGCCAGCCGACATAGACGAAGGTCAGCAGGTCGTAGCCGAGACCGACCCCGAAGATATACAGCCAGGTCAGGGGCGAATGCGGCACGTCCTTGCCGGTCTGGATCAGCAGGATCAGGCGGACGACGAAGGCGATGACGACGAAGACCAGGCCGAGCCAGGCCAGGGGGGCGAAACGCTGGCGCAGCGGCCCGGCGGTCGAAGTTTTGGGGATCATGGCGCCTCGGACGAACGGGAAAACCGGCCAGCAGGCCAGATTGAAGCGGGATGCTGCCATCCCAAGCTTCGCTTAGCCTTAGGAAACCCCTCGCCTTTGGCCCCGGGGGCGCCGCTGCTTGCGGGGCTTTGCGTCGCGATCCAGGTCGGTCACACGCTGGTTGCGGGGGCGCATCTGGCCCGGCATCCGCTGGCTGCAGTTTCACCGCATCCATTCGGCTCGTCCCGTGCGACGGACAAAAATCCGGTACGTTTTTAAGGTTTTTCCTATATCGACCGTAAGCGCCTTGGGTGAGGATTCGTCCGTGGGCGAACGAACGTGTTGCAGTTGTCGACCGACAGCGGCGCACCGGAGTTCGCCAAGGAATACACCGACAACCGACCTGGATGGCAGGATGCTATCTCCCCCTTTTGGGAAAGGTCGATTCCCCCCCTTTGTCGGTGTTCGCGCCGCGTCGGTATATGCCGGGCCGCGTGTAGCGGACGACATGTCCGTTCGAAGCCACGGATGGCTCTCCATGGCCTGGACGCGTGAGCGTCCAGGCCATGCACTTTTTACGCATCCCGCCGAATATTTATGCGCGCATTACGTCGCCGCGCGACCTCCCGGCTCGATCCTTTACTGGTATCGGGAGGAGAGTGGGTGGGCCTTCGGGGCTCTCGCGCGGAGCATGCGCGATCCCCCTGGCACCGGCGGCGATTGGCCGCATGCCTGGATCGTGTCTTGGACGTTCATCATTACCGCTTCGCGACGCTCGACGACTGCAACCTCATCGCGCGGCTCAACCGCGCACTGATCGACGAGGGAGCGGACGTCGGACCGACCGACCTGGAATCCCTGCAGCGGCGCGTGCTCGCTGGCATGGCCTCGGGAAAGCAGCGCGTGGTCCTGTTCGAGGACGAGGGCGACCGGCCGCTCGCCTATGCCTTGTTCGAAGAAAGTCCGGACGAAATCTATCTCAGCCAGTTCCTGGTGGTGCGCCGCGCGCGCCGCTGCGGCGTCGGTCGCCGCGTCTTCGAAATGCTGCGCTCGACCATCTGGTCGCCGCGCAAGCGCCTGACCCTGGAAGTACTCAGCGGCAACCGCGCCGCACAGCGTTTCTGGCGCTCGCTCGGTTATCGCGATTTCGCCGTTACCCTGGAGCTGCCGGCCTGTCCGGTAGAACGCAAGCGCGATGTCGCTGCCTGAGGCTTTATTCTTTGGCGACTATTCGCAAGGAATCGTCGCCATGGGCTGCCTGCCCCTACCCGTCATGCTGATGCTCGGTTTTGCGACGGGTTACCTGATCGACGGTCGCCCGGGTTCGCTGTGGGGCGCGGGCATCGGCCTGGTCGCCGGCATCGCGGCGACCGCCTGGTTTATCCGGGCGATGCGCCGCGCGAATCGTTAAGCGTCGAAGCGCTACGGAGCCTTTGTCGAGTCAGGCAGTGTCGCGGTGGTCTCGCCGGCGAAGTCGGTGGCCGAGCGACCCAGTTGCAGGTGGTAGTCGCCTGCGGCGATATGCCAGGCGTGCTTCTTGTCGTTCCAGCGCGCCAGCAGGCGTGGATCGGCGACGATCTCGACGCGACGGCTCTCGCCGGGCTTCAGCGAAAGTTTGGTCCAGCCGACCAGGCGCCGTGTCGTCGAGGCGCCGGGCAGGGTCGCGTAGACCTGCGGCACGTCGGCGCCCTCGCGCTTGCCGCTGTTGGTGACCCGCACGCTTGCCGTCAGCTTGCCGGTGGCATCGACGGCGACCTTGAAGTCCGCATAGTCGAAGTGCGTATAGGTCAGCCCATAGCCGAACGGGAACAGGGGTGTGAGGTTCTTGCGCTGGAACCAGCGATAACCGACATCGGCGCCCTCGATGTCGTAGTCGACGCGATCGGCCGGTTTCGCCGTCGAGCCGAGGCCGGCACCCTCGATCGCCGGCCGTGGCAGCTGGCTTTCGTCCTTCGGCCAGCTCATCGGCAGGCGGCCGGATGGCGCGACCTCGCCATAGAGCAGGCGTGCGATCGCCTCGCCGCCGCGCGAGCCGGGATACCAGGCCTCGAGCACCGCGCCCACGTCGCCCAGCCATGGCATCTTCACCGCGCCGCCGTTCTCGAGCACCACCACGGTATGCGGATTCGCCTTCGCCACGGCGGCGACCAGGGCGTCCTGGTTATCGTCCAGGGTCATGTCGGGGTTATCGAAGGACTCGGCGGTCCACTGCGTCACGAAGACCACGGCGACGTCCGATGCCGCCGCCAGCTTCGCCGCCGCCGCCACGTCGACGCCGTCGGCATAAGCGACCTTGCGCGCGCGTTTCGCGATGGCCTTCAGCGGTGCGGAGGGATGGAACATCCGCGGTCCCGGCCAGGCGAGCGGGGCCAGTCCCGGTACCGCTTCGCCGTCGACATCGGTGACGGCGGACGAGCCGCCGCCGGCGATCACGCCCTTGTCCGCGTGCGCGCCAATGACCGCGACGGATGTGAGCGAGCGCGACAGCGGCAACAGGTTGCCCTCGTTGCGCAACAGCACCGCGCCGGCTTCCGCGGCGCGCTGGGAGACCTTTGCATCGGCGTCGAAGTCGATCTTCGCCGCGCCGACCGGCTCGTCGATCACGCCGTGGACGAACATGCTGCGCAGGATGCGATGGACCATATCGTCGATACGCGACTGCGGCACCTGGTTGGCGGCGAGCGCGGTGCGTAAAGGCTTGTCGAAGAACACTTCCTTGTCGAACACCTCGCCGGCCGATTCCTGGTCGAGCCCGGCCATGACGGACTTCGCCGCGCTGTGCACGCCGCCCCAGTCGGACATCACGAAGCCCTTGTAGCCCCAGTCGCCCTTCAGCACGTCATTGAGCAACCACGGGTTCTCGCAGGCATAGGTGCCGTTGATCCGGTTGTACGAGCACATCACCGAACCCGGGTCGCCGATGCCGATCGCGATTTCGAAGGCGAGCAGGTCCGACTCGCGCAGCGCCACCGGGTCGATATCGGAGCTCAGCGTATTGCGGCCGGTCTCCAGGGCATTGATCGCGTAGTGCTTGATGGTGGAAATCACCTTCGCGCTCTGCACGCCGCGGATGGCGTTGCCGGCCATGACGCCGGCGAGCAGCGGATCTTCGCCGGCGTATTCGAAGTTGCGTCCGTTGCGCGGATCGCGCACCAGGTTGATGCCGCCGGCCAGGAGCACGTTGTAACCCTTATGCCGCGCCTGGCCGCCGATCATCGCGCCGCCGGCGAAGGCGATCGCCGGATCGAAGCTGGCCGCCACGCCGATGCCGGCCGGCAGCGAAGTCGAGCCGACTTTCTGGATGCCGGGGCTGACCACGCCAAGCCCGGCATCGGTTTCCTGCAGTGCCGGCAAGCCAAGCCGCGGGATCGCCGGTACGTAGCCGGCGGAGCCGAGCGTCCCGGGCAGCGGCGTGTTGCCGTTCTGTTCCTTGCCGAAATAGCTGCGGATCAGCTGGAACTTCTCGTCCTGGGTCAGCTCGGCCTGGACCATGTCGGCGCGCCGGTCGGGCGACAGGCTCTTGTCCGACCAGGGGTGCTCGACAGCATGGGCGGCGGGAACGGCAAGGAGGGCGATGGCAAAAGCGAGGAGGCGCTGGGACATGCGTGTCGTCCATGGATTGGGGCGAGCCCCAGAGGTTGAGCGAGTAACGATTCGGGTGCAAGCCGGCGTATCCTCGGACACTTGCCGGCATGGTCGGCCGACCCCATCTAAGTCATTCACCGCCTTCACAATTGTCGATGCCTCTCGCCGAATTTCATCCCGCCGTCGCCCGCTGGTTCCAGCAGCGCTTCCCGTCGCCGACCGCGGCGCAGGTCGCGGCGTGGCCGGCGATCCGTTCGGGCCGGCATACCCTGGTCGCCGCGCCGACCGGTTCGGGCAAGACGCTGACCGCCTTCCTCGCCGCGATCGACGAACTGGTCCGCGAGGGTGTGGGGCATGGCGGGTTGCCGGACAAGACCACGGTGGTCTACGTCTCGCCGCTCAAAGCGCTGTCCAACGACATCCGGATCAACCTGGAGGCGCCGCTGGAAGGGATCCGCGCGGAGCTGGAGAAACTCGGTCTGCCGGACGTGGAGATTCGCACCGCGGTGCGCACCGGCGACACGCCGCCGGGCGAGCGCGAGAAGATGAAGCGCAACCCGCCGCATATCCTGGTGACCACCCCCGAGTCGCTGTACGTGCTGCTTGGCTCGGAGTCCGGCCGGGCCATGCTCGGCGATACGCGCACGGTGATCGTCGATGAAATCCACGCCATCGCCGCGAGCAAGCGTGGCAGCCATCTGGCGCTGTCGCTGGAACGGCTCGAATCGCTATGCCAGCGGCCGCTGACCCGGATCGGCCTGTCGGCGACGCAGAAGCCGATCGAACTGGTGGCGAAGTTCCTGGTCGGTGCGCGCGAGGAGGATTGCACCATCGTCGACGTCGGTCATGGCCGCACCCGCGACCTTGCCATCGAAGTGCCGCCGGTGCCGCTGGAAACGGTGATGTCCAACGACGCCTGGGAGCTGGTCTACAACCGGCTCGGCAACCTGATCGAGCAACACCGCACCACCCTGATCTTCGTCAATACGCGACGGATGGCCGAACGCGTCGCGCGGCATCTGTCCGAACGCCTCGGCACCGAGGCGATCGCGGCGCACCACGGCAGCCTCGCCCGCGAGCAGCGGCTGGACGCCGAGCAGCGCCTGAAACGTGGCGAGTTGCGCGCCCTGGTCGCCACCGCGTCGCTGGAACTCGGTATCGATATCGGCGAAGTCGACCTGGTCTGCCAGCTTGCCTCGCCGCGCTCGATCGCCGCTTTCCTGCAGCGCGCCGGCCGCGCCGGCCATGCCGTGGACGGTACGCCGAAGGCGCGGCTGTTCCCCAGTTCGCGCGACGACCTGATCGAATGCACCGCCCTGCTGGATTGCGTGCGCCGCGGCGAACTCGATGCCTTGCGCATGCCGCACAAGCCGCTGGACGTGCTCGCCCAGCAGATCGTCGCCGAGGTCGCCAGCCAGGAATGGGACGAGGGCGCGTTGTTCGACCTGGTCCGTCGCGCCTGGCCGTTCGCCGACCTTACCCGCGACGAGTTCGACACCATGGTGCGCATGCTCGCGGACGGTTTCAGCACGCGGCTCGGCCCGCGCGGCGCGTATGTGCATCGCGACGCCGTGCAGGGACGCCTGCGCGCGCGCCGCGGTGCGCGGCTGACCGCGGTTACCTCGGGCGGCACGATTCCGGACATGGCCGACTACGCCGTGGTGCTCGAGCCGCAGTCGACCACGATCGGCTCGGTCAACGAGGACTTCGCGGTCGAAAGCCTTGCCGGCGACGTTTTCCAGCTCGGCAACCATGCGTATCGCATCCTTCGGGTCGAGCGCGACCGGTTGCGCGTCGAGGATGCGCAGGGCGCGCCGCCGAACATCCCCTTCTGGCTCGGCGAAGCGCCGGGTCGCACGAAGGAACTGTCGCAAGGCGTGGCCCGTCTGCGCGAGACGATCGACCGGCGGCTTGACCAAGGCGGTGTCGACGCGGCACTGGCCTGGCTGGTCGACGAAGTCGGCATCGGCGACGCGGCGGCGCGGCAGATCGTGGATTACCTCGCGCGCGCCAAGGCCGCATTGGGCGCCCTGCCGACCCAGGACACCCTGGTGATGGAGCGCTTCTTCGACGAATCGGGCGCTACCCAGCTGGTCATCCACACGCCGTTCGGCAGCCGGATCAATCGCGCCTGGGGGCTGGCCCTGCGCAAGCGCTTCTGCCGCAAGTTCAATTTCGAGTTGCAGGCGGCGGCGACCGAGGATGCGATCGTGCTGTCGCTGTCGACCAGCCATAGCTTCCCGCTGGACGAAGTCGCCCGCTACCTGCATTCGGCCACGGCCGAGCATGTGCTGATCCAGGCCCTGCTCGACGCGCCGCTGTTCGGGGTGCGCTGGCGCTGGAACGCGACCACCGCGCTGGCCCTGCCGCGCTACAGCGGCGGCCGCAAGGTCCCGCCGCAGTTGCAGCGCATGAAGAGCGAGGACCTGCTCGCCACGGTCTTCCCCGACCAGGTCGCCTGCGCGGAAAACCTCGTCGGCGAGCGCGAAGTACCCAATCACCCGCTGGTCGCGCAGACCCTGGACGATTGCCTGCACGAGGCGATGGACTGCGAGGGCCTGCTGGAGGTGCTGCGTGGCCTGGAAAGCGGTGCGATCCGCATGGTGACGCGCGATCTGGCCGCGCCCTCGCCGCTGGCCGCCGCTGTCTTGAATGCCGCGCCGTATGCGTTCCTGGATGACGCGCCGCTCGAGGAGCGGCGCACCCAGGCCGTGCAATCGCGCCGCTGGAACGAGGCGGAAAGTGCTGACGATCTCGGCCGGCTCGATGCCGACGCGATCGCCGCCGTGCGCGCCGAGGCATGGCCGGAAGCGCGCAATGCCGACGAAATGCACGAGGCACTGGTCATGCTCGGCGCGCTGACCGACGCGGAGGCGGTGGGCGATGGCTTGCGTTTGCTCGAAGCCTTGACGAAGCAGTCGCGCGCGACACGCATCGAACCGGGTCTGTGGATCGCGGCGGAAAAGCTGCCGATGTGGCGCGCGCTACGCGACCTGTCGTCGATGCGGCCGGCGATCGATGCGCCGCCGGGCTATGACCGGGAAACCTGGACGCGCGAGGAGGCCCTGGTCGAGCTCGTACGCGGGCGACTGGCCGGCCTTGGCCCGACGCCGGTGGCGACGCTGGCCCGGTCGCTGGATATCGCGTCCGCCGACATCGACCTCGCGCTGGCGGCATTGGAGAGCGAAGGCTATGTGATGCGCGGCGCGTTCACGCCGGGCACCGCGGAGGTCGAATGGTGCGAGCGGCATCTGCTCGCGCGTATCCATCGCTATACCATCGGCCGCCTGCGCCGCGAGATCGAGCCGGTCGCGCCGCGCGATTTCATGCGCTTCCTGTTCGACTGGCAGCACGTCAGCGCCGCCACGCGGGTGAGCGGGCCGGATGCGCTGGCCGGTGTCATCGCCCAGCTGGAAGGCTACGAAGTCGCCGCGGGCGCCTGGGAATCCGACGTGCTGCCGGCCCGCGTGGACGATTACAGCATTGCCTGGCTGGACGATCTTTGCCGCGCCGGCCGCGTGGTCTGGAGCCGGCTGCGCCAGGGTGCCGGCGGCGCGACCGGCCCGGTCCGCGGCACGCCGATCGTGCTCGTGCCGCGCCGGCAGCTGGCCTTGTGGTCGTCGCTGGGCGACGACGCGCAGGACATTCTGTTGTCCTCGCGTGCCCAGGCGGTGGCCGATGCCTTGCGCGACGAAGGTGCCTCGTTCTTCGACGAACTGGCCTCGAGCACGCATCTGCTGCGTACCGAGCTGGAAGATGCCCTCGGCGAACTGGTCGCCGCCGGTCGCGCCACCGCCGACAGCTTCGCCGGCCTGCGCGCCCTGCTGCTACCGGCGTCGAAGCGCAACGGCAGTCGGTATCGACGCCTGCGCCGGCATGCGCTGTCCGGCATCGAGGATGCAGGCCGCTGGTCGTTGGCGCGCCGGCCGGCTCCCTCGCCGGCAGGGCGTCGCGGCGACAACGAGGCACTCGAACATGTGGCCCGCACCCTGCTGCGCCGCTATGGCGTGGTCAGCTGGCGCATCCTCGAACGCGAAGCCGCCTGGCTGCCGCCGTGGCGCGACCTGCGCCGGGTCTTCCATCGGCTGGAGGCGCGCGGCGAGATCCGCGGCGGCCGCTTCGTCGAGGGCCTGGTCGGCGAACAGTTCGCCCTGCCCGACGCCTTGACCCAGTTGCGGCAGGTCCGCCAGCGCGTGCATGACGGCGAACTGCTCAGCATCTCCGGCAGCGATCCGCTGAACCTGGTCGGGACCATCCTCGCCGGGTCGAAGGTGCCAGCCATTGCCGGCAGCCGCATCGTTTTTCGCGACGGGCTGCCGCTGGCCGCGCTGATCGGCGGCAAGGTGGTGCCGCTGGATCCTGCGACGGACGGGGAAACGACGCAGGCGGCACGCATGGCCTTGCTGCGCCATTCGGCCGTGGGCGCGCAGGGTGCGCTTCAGCGGTAACAGGCGTAAAATCGCGGCCTTCATCGCTGCCCCCGCAGCGTCCAAGACTGCCGCTTGAACGCATCCCCCTCTTTCCGAACGGTCGCGCTGATCATCGCGAGCGCGCTGTTCATGGAGCAGCTCGACGGCACCATCCTCGCCACCGCCTTGCCAAGCATGGCGGTATCGTTCGGTGTGTCGGCGCTGCAGATGAGCGTCGCGCTCACCTCGTACATGCTGACCCTGGCCGTGTTCATCCCGGCCAGCGGCGCGGTCGCCGACCGGCTCGGCTCGCGCACCGTCTTCTGCGCGGCGATCGTGCTGTTCACCCTGGGCTCGATGCTGTGCGGTCAGGCCGAAACCCTCTCCTGGCTGGTCGGTGCACGCCTGCTGCAAGGCATGGGCGGCGCGATGATGGTGCCGGTCGGGCGGCTGGTCCTGCTGCGCACCGTGTCCAAGGCCGACATGGTCTCGGCGATGTCGTGGCTGCTGGTGCCGGCCCTCATCGGCCCCGTACTCGGCCCACCGCTCGGCGGCATGCTGGTGACCTTGCTGTCGTGGCGCTGGATCTTCTACGTCAACGTGCCGATCGGCATCATCGGCTTGTTGCTGGCCCTGCGCTTCGTGCCGAATGTGCGTGACCCGTCGCGGCCACGCTTCGACTTCCCGGGTTTCATCCTGTCCGGCGTCGCCTTGTCCTGCCTGGTCTTCGGCTTCGAGATGGCCGGCCGTGGCCTGGCTTCGCCGTGGCAGTCGCTGGCCTTGCTCGGCGGCGGTTCGGTCGCGGGCGCGCTGTATGTCATGCACGCGCGGCGCATTCCGAACGCGATCCTCGATCTGAACCTGATGAAGATGCCGACCTTCCGGTTGTCCGTCATCGCCGGCTCCCTGACCCGGATCGGCGCCGGTTCGCTGCCCTTCCTGCTGCCGTTGATGATGCAGCTCGGCTTCGGCATGTCGGCCGCGCACAGCGGCCTGGTCACCTTCGTTTCCGCCGCCGGCGCGGTCCTGATGAAGGCCACGGCCAAGCCCGTGCTGCAACGCTTTGGCTTCCGTAGCGTGCTGGTCTGGAATGGCGTCCTCGCCACCGTGTTCATCGGCTTGTGCGCGGCCTTCCAGACGGACTGGCCGCTATCGGTCATTTACGCGGTGCTTGCCCTCGGTGGCTTCTTCCAGTCGTTGCAGTTCACCGCATACAACACCGTGGCCTATGCCGAAGTGCCCACCGCCCTGCTCAGCAGCGCGACCAGTTTCTACACCACCTTCCAGCAGTTGATGCTGTCGCTCGGCATCTGCGTGGCCGCGGCGACCCTGCACGCCTCGGTATCCCTGCATCACCGTGAGCATGCGCTGCTCGGCGATTTCAGCCTCGCCTTCCTCGTCGTCACCGCGATCGCGCTGATCGCCGTGCCGGTATGCGCGCGTCTGGAGCGCAATGCCGGCGTCGAGATGAGCGGTCACCGCCAGCGCCGGCCATGAGCGCGCGTATCGTCCTGGACACCAATGTCTGCCTCGACCTGTTCGTGTTCGACGACCCGTGGTGCGCCGCGTTGCACGAGGCCTTCGGCAAGGGCCTCGAGGCCGTCACCCGCGAGGACTGTCGTGACGAATGGGTGCGCGTGCTCGGTTATCCGCAGTTCGCGCTGGACGCCGATGCGCGGGCGCGGGCCGTCGCGGCGTATGACGCCCGCATGTGCGTCATGCCGACGATCGAAGTCGAGCTGCCGCGTTGCAAGGATCCGGACGACCAGAAGTTCCTCGAGCTCGCATGGACGGCGCAGGCGGGGGTGCTGCTGACAAAGGACAAGGAGCTGCTGGTGCTGGCGCGCCGCAAAGAACTGCGCGAGCGTTTCGCGATCATGAAGCCCGGTGAATGGACTGCCGAAGCCTCTCAACGTCACTCCGCCGAAGACGGCGGGCCGGTGGCGACCACCGACCACTGATGCCACTGGATGATTCGCGCCTTTGGCGCTCACCCTTCGGGCCGGCTTCGCCGTTCTTGGTCGCTACGCTCCCGGCGTCCAGCCTTCGCTGGTATGACGATCAAGAGCGACGAGCAAGGCGGGCCGCCCACATCCCTCACCGTCACTTCGGCGCAGGCCGGGGTCCAGTGGCGACCACCGACCACCGAGGCCACTGGATACCAGCCTGTGCTGGTATGACGAGCAGGAGCCAATGCAAGGCAACGGCGCCGCGCCCACTCCCCTCACCGTCACCCCGGCGCAGGCCGGGGTCCAGTAGCGATCACCGACCACTGACGCCACTGGATACCAGCCTTCGCTGGTATGACGAGCAGGAGCCAATGCAAGGCAACGGCGCCGCGCCCACTCCCCTCACCGTCACCCCGGCGCAGGCCGGGGTCCAGTGGCGACCACCGACCACTGATGCCACTGGATACCAGACTTCGCTGGTATGACGATCAAGCGCTCAGTCGCGTGGTTCCAGGGCGATGAGACCGCGTGCGCTGTACGCTGCGTCCTGCTTCGGCCAGGGCAGCGCGGTCAGGGCCTTTTCGCCCTTCGGCCAGAGTTCGTTGTCCATCAGCGCTTCGACGCGCACGTCGCCGTTGTCGTTGCCGTAGAAGTAGCGGATCCAGTGCAGTTCCGGTTCGAGGCGGAATGCGCCGAGGGTGTCCTCGATGGCCTCGAGCAGGCGCGAGGTCAGGGTTTCCGGCAGGGCCTCGATACCGCGCAGGGCGAAGTGGCCGACGTAGGCTTCCCAGATGCGGCCGCCGATATCCAGCGTGCGCAGGGTCAGTTCGCGATCGTCGGCGACCTGCCAGCAGGCGGCGAGCAGCACATGGAAATCGTTGCGCGCGAAGGTCTCCAGTGCGTCCCGGCAGCCAGCCTCTCCGCGGCCCGCGCTGGCGAAGCTTTCCTCGATGCGGCGCTCCTCGTCGAGGACCACGTCGATATCGAGCCGGCCGGGCTCGTCGCCCCTGGCTTCGTTCCAGAAGCCGCGAATCGCGGGGAAATCGCCATCGGCGATCAGCCATTCCTCGTAGACCTCCAACTCGATACCGTGCCGCGCGAAGAGCTGCAGCAGGAATGCCTGGATGGTGCTGTCCATGGGAGCCTCGACTATTTCCCGACCAGTTCGAAGTTTACAGGCTCGCCGGCCATCGAGGACGGCGCCACCCACAGGCGGAACTCGCCGGGCTCGGCGACCGGCTGGCATTGGCGGTTCCAGAAGACCAGGTCGGCGCGGCCGAGCGTGAAGACGACATCAATGCCCTGGCCTGGCTCCAGAGAGATCTTGCGGAAGGCCTTCAGTTCGCGCACCGGCCGCACCCGGCTGGCGACGCGGTCATTGATATACAGCTGGACCACTTCCTCGCCGGCGCGGTCGCCGGTATTGGTGACCCGCGTGGTGATCGTCAGCGTGTCGTCCCAGCCCAGCCGCGAGGTATCCAGGTGCGGCGTGCCATAGTCGAAGCGCGTGTAGCCCAGGCCATGGCCGAACGGATACAGCGCCTCGTTGGTGATCTCGCGCCAGCGTGCCTTGAACGCGTATGGCAGGCCCGGAATCTCGGGGCGGCCGGTGCGCATATGGTTGTAGAAATAGGGTTGCTGGCCGGCATCCTGCGGAAAGCTGACCGGTAGCCGGGCCGAGGGGCTGTAGTCGCCGAAGACGACGTCGGCGATCGCGGGGCCGGTCTGGCTGCCGAGGAACCAGGTGACGAGGATCGCCGCGGCGTTGCGCACCGCGCCGGTGAGTGCGAGCGCGCGACCATTGCGCAGCAGGACGACGATGGGCTTGCCGGTCGCCAGCAGCGCTTCGGCCAGCGCCTGCTGCGGTGGCGGCACCACGATCTGCGTACGCGATTGCGACTCGCCCGAATACTTCTCCGGCTCGCCGATCGCGAGCAGCACGACATCGGCTGCCATCGCGGCGGCGACCGCGGTTTCGATGCCGCCGTCGATGGCTTCCTCGATGGCGCAACCCGCGGTCACCGAGAGCAGGGAAGCATCGACCATCGCGTCGCGGATGCCGGTCTGGACGTTCACCGCGCGGCGCTTGTCGCCGAACAGGGTCCAGCAACCTTCGAGGTTGTCGATGTCCGAGGCGAACGGACCGATCAGGGCGATGCGCTGGCCGCTCCTGCGCAGCGGGAGCACGTCGCCATCGTTCTTCAGCAGCACGATCGAGCGCCGCGCGGCATCGCGCGCCAGTGCCGCATGCGCGGCGACGTGGCCGAGATCCGCCTCGCGCGCCGGATCGAGCGAGCGGTACGGGTCGTCGAACAAACCGATGCGTGCCTTCACCGAGAGTACGCGACGCACGCTTTCGTCGATCGCCTCGATGGATACTTCGCCGCTTTCGACCAGGCCAGGCAGATGCGCGGCATACAGGCCGCTCTGCATGCTGACGTCGACGCCGGCGAGGAAGGCCAGCCTGGCGGCGTCGCGCTCGTCGGCGGCGAAGCCATGGTCGATCAGCTCGAAGTCCGCCGTGTAATCGGAGACGACGAAGCCGGTAAAGCCCCATTCGCCGCGCAAGAGGTCGGTCACCAGTTCCCGGTTGGCCGAGACGGGCACGCCATTGATGTCGTTGAACGAGCTCATGGTGGTGATCGCGCCGGCATCGAATGCCGCCTTGAACGGTGGCAGGTGCACCTCGCGCAAGGTCTGTTCGGAAATATCGACCGTGTTGTATTCCATGCCCGCGGCAACCGCGCCGTAGCCGACGAAGTGCTTCGGCGTCGCCAGCAGCGAATCGTGCGCGGTGAGGTCCGGACCCTGGAAACCGCGTACTCGCGCAACCGCGAAGGCTTCGCCAAGCACCACGTCCTCGCCGGCACCTTCGGCGACGCGTCCCCAGCGCTGGTCGCGGGCGATGTCCACGGCCGGCGCGTAAGTCCAGTGGATGCCACAGGCGGTCGCTTCGACCGCGGTCGCGCGCGCCGTGCGCTCTGCGAGCTCCGGCTCGAAGCTCGCCGCTTCGCCGAGGGGAATGGGAAACACGGTGCGCATGCCATGGATCACATCCGCGCCGAGCAGCAGCGGGATACCGAGTCGGCTTTCTTCCACGGCCACCCGCTGCGCTTCACGACCCAGTGCCGCGCCGACACCGTTGAACAGCGCGCCGATGCGTCCGGCGCGAATCTGCCGGGTCAGTTCGGCGGCATCGCGCGCGTTCGCCTCCGGATTCACGTCCGGAGCGAACGGGCGCAGTGAATCGGCGAACACGCCCAGTTGTCCGAGCTTTTCCTCCAGCGTCATGCGGGAGATCAGCTCTTCGATACGGGGATCGAGGGTCATGGAATTCTCTTTCGGGGTGCGTGCGGCGCCGCAGGCGGCGCAGGGGACGTCCAAGGATAGCGACTGTTCGCGTCGTTGGGGGTGTTACACGCGGCGTTACGTGGCGTTACATGCCCAGGGAGCCCGACGGACGGCCATGGGCATTTTTTCAGGGAACGGGGAACCGGGAACAGCAAAGGTCGACGAAAATCCCGGCTCCGAGGCTCGCGCGCAGCCGCGCCACCCAGTCAACCTCAAACTCTCACGTTCCCTGTTCCCTGTTCCCTGTTCCCGACTCCCTTTAAAGACAGGCGATCGCCGCTTCGCGATAGCGCGAGTCGTAGCCGTCCTTCGAGGTCTGCATCTCGTGCATGACCACATGCGCACCGCCACCAACGGCGGTCACGTCGAGACGCTCGCGTGCATCGGATTTGCTGTCGCGTGCCTCGATCGTGCCCTCGTTGTCCTTGCTCGAGGCCTTCACATCGGCGGTGAGCGCGGTCCACTTCTCCTGCGCGCAGGTCACGTAGGCGGCAACGTTCTTCGTGGTCTTGCTGCTCAGTTTCGTCGGCGTGTCCTTGACGCCGCTGGTCATGCCGCAGCCGGCCAGGGTGGTGAGGAGAACGAGTGCGAGGGCGTGCTTCATGTTTCGTCCGATCGGTGGGTTGCCAGCGATTCTAGCGTCTTGTCAGCCCAGCCGTTCTATCAGGGCCATGGCCGCGGCCGGATTGTGCTCCTTCGCCGCACTGATGAAGTAGATGAAGACCTCGCGCGGCTTGCCGTTCGGCAACGGCGCGGCGACGTGGGGCAGGTCGGCCGGGTCGCCGCCATCGGCCCACTCACGTGCCCGTTTGGCCCAGGCATTCAGTTCGGCGGCCGGATAGCCGTGCTTCTGCCCGCTGCGGCTACGCATCAGCCGCGCGTAGACGAAGTCGCCGGTGATGTCGGCATAGGACGGATATTCCGGGGAATCGGTGAAAATCGTGGCCACGCGGTGTTTTCTTGCGAGGGCGATATACGCCTCGCACATGAAGCTTTCGTGCCGCGTCTCGAGTACATGGCGTAGCGGCCGCCCTTCCAGCTCGGCCGGCAACAGGTCCATGAAACGTGCCATGTCGTCGGCATCGAAACGCCGCGTCGGCGGGAGCTGCCAGAGGATCGGGCCGAGCCGGTCGCCCATCTCGGCGAGCCCGCCGAAGATAAAGCCATCGACGCCGCGGCCGGCATCGCCGAGCGACTTCGACGCCATCACGTAGCGAGGAGCTTTCAGCGAAAACTTGAAATGCTCAGGCGTTTCCTCCGCCCATTTCTTGTACGTCGCAGGCTTTTGCGCGCCATAGAAGGTGCCGTTGATCTCGATCGCGGTGACGTGGCGACTCGCATATTCCAGCTCGCGGCGCTGGACCAGCCCTTCCGGGTAGAAGTTCTTCCGCCATGGCTCGAAGGTCCAGCCACCGATGCCGACTCGAATGGAAGACGATGTCGCTGAAGGCGCCCCAAAAAGATCGGAGCCGGGCTTGGAGCGAGTTGCCATGGCAAGGTTCCTCAAGGCTGAAGCGCAGTCACGAGGCGGCTAGATGCTCATTTCGTATTTGTAGAAATATCAAAATCCTTCAATACGTTATGACCTTCCACCAACACATCCCGGCTGGACGTCGTCAGGGCAGCAGTGAGCTTTCCCTGCGACTGGATCAAAAGAATACAGCCTCCATCCGTCGAACCACTGTCCTCAGAAAGTACGGCCTGCGATAACCCATTGAGCGAATCGATCGAGCCCCGTAGTGTTGTATCCGAAAGCTCGTGGGTGTCCTTATCGTCGCCGTCGTCATATATAAGGGCGTTTTTCCCGGCCGCGGATCCGACAAACGTAAAAGTCGCCGTGTGCCAGTGTTCGTTGATCGTCCATACAAATGCGAACGGCTTGGTCGTCTTGCCATGGTTTCGAAGCAAGAACGCTTCAGCCACTGGCGCATTTGATTCGAAGAGTGACCTGCACTTTGCCAACTCGGCTGTCGACGGTCCTGGCGGCAATTTGTTAACCATCGCCACGGCCTTTTTTATTATACTTTCGTTCGCCCCTCCCTGCGCATGCTTTGGAAAGAAAGATAGTGCTCCGGCGATAGCGAACACCACGACTGTGAGGGAAATTCTCTTAAGGCTTATAGCTGGTCTAACGGCATTAATATACCTGTCGCGTGCCATCAAGATCTTTCTCCTGTCTGTATTGGTTTTCTTTCTCCATGGCGGGTTGTTCAGCGGCGGGGTTTCCGGTATTGGGGTCCGTCGCGCTTTTTGCCGGCATAGTGCCGTTATTGAACATGACTCCGTGCTCTCCCTCATGGACAACTTTCTCGCCGGGCGACACCTTCTCAGGATTCCCTACTTCGCCAGGTTTATTACTCACATTCACCTTTTCGGTGCCCATCTGGATTTTGATCACAGTCCCTGTGCCTTCTGATTTTGTCCCATCTTGGTTCAGTCGACCGGACCCATCGGTTGGGATTGTCGTGGATCCCTCGCGCCTACCCGCCGGCGTAATTACATTTACCGCGTCCGATGCCTCAAGTTGCGCGATAACTGTCGCCCCAGCTCGTGTAGTATTCGCATCGGCAATGGCGTCAGCAATGCTGTGACTGTTCGCGTGCGGAGCACTCGCGTTCTCGATGACGACAATTCTTTTACCTGTGTCGTCAGCGAATTTGAAAGGATTATTTGCTGCGTACGCAAACTTACTAATTGATTCAACTCTGCCGGGCTTCACATCGTCAGGGTCAGTTGACAAGAATCGACCTATTTCGGGATCGTAGTATCGGGCTTTCATGTACACGAGGTTACTCTCCATGTCCTCGTAGTGGCCTGCATAAGCAGGGCCATTCACTGCTACGCCGATTTGCCTTATACCGAATGGTCGATAGTCAGAGGAAGAATTGATGTTCCCCGCAGCGTCAGTCGTGGCCAATACGTTTCCCGCACCATCAGTGTAGTAGTAGGTAACCGTTTCGGTAGCGTGGCCTGATGTCGTTTGTGCGAGTCCGAGTACTAATACAAAAAATGGAAGTGATGTCTTCGGGCAACTGTCAAACCGGTGCCGTAACATTGCGGTACTCCACTTTCCGCAGCAGGCGGCTCCGTTGGATCTTACGATAGTCCCGAGCGGAAATAGCATTCCGTTCCACCCCGCCCGCCGCGCGACGAGGCGTCCGAGCCGATTGTCCTGACTAACTAAGCCATATCGTGCCGACATTGAGTGACGCTCATGATCTGACGCTCGTTTCCATGGTTCTTCTCAGAGCCTGGCCCACCTGGGGGACCAAAATTCCAAGGTTTGACCTCGCTTCGGTAAATGATAATAATTATCGTTAACTTCCGATGTGCGACCCCATGAACCTGCTCGGTTGCCTGGCCGCCTTCGTCGCGGCAACGCTTTTCTACCTGTCGGCGCAGCGGCAGCGCCTGCTGGTGCGGCCGCTGGGGCGTGGCGCGCGTCTGGTTGCCTGGCTGGCCAGCGTGGCCGCGCTGGTGTGCTGGGTCCTTGGCCAGGAGCCGATGGCGGGGATTTTTGCCGCGCTGACGGCGCTGATGCTGGCGGCGGTTGTTTTGCCTTATCTGGTCTGGCTCTGGCGTCCGGTGTCGGCGCGCGGACACGATCGCTGATGCTCGGGCGCTGCGCCGCGGGCGTCATCCTTGGCCTGCCGCTCAGCATCGCCGTGATCGGGACCGTCATCCTGGCCTGGCCGGGATCGAGCGAGGGCGTGATCGTGCCGATGCTGGTGCTGTTCTTTCCGCTATGGATCGGGGTGATGGCGGTGGCCTTCCTTTTCCGGAGTGGCCTGCGTGCCTGGAGCTGGCTGGGCGCGGGCAATCTGGCAGCATTCGCCCTGCTCTGGCTGGTCCGGCACCAATGGCCCGGCCTATGAAAGCCGCGACTCTCCGTACGTTCACCATCGTGCATACCTGGGCCGGGCTGCTCAGCGGCTTTGCCCTGTTCATCGCCTTCTATGCCGGCGCATTGAGCGTCTTCCACGACGAAATCGACCTCTGGGCGGTGCCGCATGTCGAAGCGCGGCACGATCGCATGGCACAGGCGGAGCGCTTGATCGCCAAGGCGGTTGCCACGCATCCGGCGGCGAAGGCCCAGATCGGACTGACCTTGCCGGCCACCTCGCCCTCGGCCGAGATGGCCTTTTACTGGCTCGATGGTGAGACCTGGATGGCCCAATCGCTGGACGAGGCCGCACCACGCGATGCCGAGGACCATGAGCACGGCCTGGCCGACTTCATCTACGACCTGCACTACACGCTGGGCATTCCGGTCGCCGGCATTTACCTGATGGGCGTCGTCAGCATCATTTATGGTCTGGCCCTGCTGACCGGTCTGTTGATCCACCTGCCGAACCTGGTCCGCGAGCTGTTCGCGCTGCGTCCGGGGCATAACCTCAAGCGCCTCTGGCAGGACGCGCACAACGTCATCGGCGTGCTCAGCCTGCCCTTCCATATCGTGTTCGCGGTGACCGGCGCCCTGCTCTGCCTGACCACGATCACCCTGCTCGCCTTCAATACGCTCGCCTTCGACGGCAAGCTGCTGCCGGCCTTCGACCGCGCCACCAGCGCCATGCCGGTCGTCGTCGCCAGCGGCAAGCCCGGCACGATGCTCTCGCCGGAAACGCTGGTGCAGCGCGCCCGCGCCGCCGCGCTGGCCGCGGGCGCGGCGGGCTTCGAACCGGACTATATGCGCTACCTCAACTACGGCGATGCGAATGGCACCGCCGAAGTGCGCGGGACCTCGCGCAAAACCCTGGGCGAGTACGGCATGGTGGCGATGAGCGCGACCGACGGGCATGTTATCGGCGTCCAGGTCCCCGGCGCGCGCGATGCCAATCATGCGACATATTCGGCGATCTTCGGCCTGCATTTCGGCACGTTCGGCGATCTTTCCGTGCGTTGGCTGTATTTCCTGCTCGGCCTGGCGGGTGCCTTCCTGTTCTACTCGGGCAACCTGCTCTACATCGAATCGCGGCGTAAACGCCGCCAGCCCGACCAGCCCTTGAAGGTCCGCGCGATGGCGACGGCGACGGTCGGCGTCTGCCTCGGCTCATGCCTGGCGATCTCGGCGGCCTTCGTCGCCAACCTGGTGGGGCCGGCGGTGGGTATCGCGGCAAGCGCGCTGGTGGCACCGGTTTGCTTCACCGTGTTCTTCCTCGCCATCGGCTGGACGCTATGGCGACGGCCGGCGCGCGCCGCGGTCGAGTTGCTGCTGGCCACCGCCGTGGTGACGGCGGCAATCGGGATCCTCGATGTGGCGATGCACCCGGCGCGTTTCGCCTTGGCGATAGGGCACCGCGACTGGGCCGCACCAGGCGTCGACCTGGTCGCCATCGCGCTTGCCGTCGGCTTTGCCTGGCTCGGCTGGGCAACCGGCAGACGTGTTACCGACGGCGATCCGAACAGCGTCTGGGCACGCCCGATGCGCTGACCTCGGGCCCGATGAGGCCTGCTACGAAAACGATTTCATCGTCAATTGTTAAATCGCTTAACGGCATAGCGGCATTTCTTGCTGCAGTGCCGCATGGCGTCCCTGCGCGGGCGCTTGCGTGGAAACACCGCCATCCAAGGGGATTTCGCCTGAACATTGCGCAGGCAGTTGTTTTCGTTACTTCCGCAGTGCGTCAAAAGCTATTTTGCACAGTCTTTACAAGTCGCTATGAAAACGTTTACGTTCCGCGCCGCAAGCCCTTCGAGGCGACACCAACGGACGGAAAACACGCTTGAGCATCACGATCAAAGACGTCGCCAAGATGGCCAATGTGTCCGTGGCTTCGGTCTCGCGCGCGCTCAATGGGCACGCCGGCGTGACCGCCGAAACGCAAAAGCGGATCCGCGAGGTCGCCGCGCGGCTGCGTTATGTGCCACACAGCGCGGCGCGCAGCCTGATCACCCGGCGCACGCAGACGATCGGGGCACTGCTGCCCGACCTGCATGACGCGTTCTTCTCCGAGCTGATTCGCGGTATCGACCTGGCTGCCCGTGCCCGTGGGCTGCACCTGCTGCTGTCCAGTTCGCATGGCGATGCCGACGAGGCCGCCACCGCGCTGCGCGCGATGCAGGGCAGGGTGGACGGACTGCTGGTGATGTCGCCGCATGCGGACGCGAGCTTCCTCGAGGACAACCTGCCGACCCTGCCCACCGTGCTGATGAATACCCAGGTGAAGGGCGATCGTTTCACTTCGTTCGATGTCGACAACTACGGCGGCGCGCAGGCCATGGTGAAACACCTGGTCGACAGCGGACGCAAACGCATCGTCTTCATCGCCGGCCCCGAAGCCAACCACGACGTGCAGGAACGCGAACGCGGTTACCGCGACGCGCTCGTCGCGCACTCGCTCGTCGCGACGGCGAACGTGCTCGCCGGCGACTTCACCGAGGAATCCGGTTATCGCGCCGCGAAAAAAGTGCTGGCGTTGTCGCCGCGCCCGGATGCGGTATTCGCCGCCAACGACATGATGGCCCTGGGCTGCCTGACCGCCTTCGCCGAGGCGGGGATCGCCGTGCCCGAGGACATCGCCATCGCCGGCTTCGACGACATTCCGCTGGCCCGCTATGTCAGTCCCGGCCTGACCACGGTGCGCGTGCGTATCGCCGACCTGGGCTCGTCCGCGCTGGACAAACTGGCCGCGATGATCGAGGCCGAAGGCGAGGTCAAGAACAGCAGTCACATCCTGTCCACCGAGGTCGTGGTGCGCTCCTCCAGCGTGGCGGGGTCGGCCGCGCGCTGATCCGGTCGGTTTCGGCAGAACCCATTTCATAAAAACCGTTGTTCGAGTTCCACCGGTCGAGAGGCCGGGCACAAGAAAGGGGCGGCACGGGACGTGTCGTCGAGTCGGAGGCCACAGGACCGCCGGCCGAGCCTAGAAGAAGCGGAGCTTCGACCAAAAATCAACAATGACCCGTTCGCGGGAGGGAAGCAGTCATGGGGAACATGAAGAAATTTTCGCCGAAACCGATAGCACTCGCGTTTGGCATCGCCGCAGCGCTTGCCGTAGCGCCGTCGATGCTCATGGCGCAGACCACATCCGCCACCATCCGCGGCAAGATCAATGCGCCGGCCGGGCAGGTGCCGACACAGATCGTTGCCACCAACGTCGCCAACGGCTTCAGCAGCAAGGCAAGCGTCAACCCCAACGGCCAGTACACCCTGGTCGGACTGCAACCCGGTACCTATCGCATCGACGCGACCGGCAATGGCGCGAATGTCAGCCGTAGTGTCAGCGTGCAGGTCGGTCAGGCACTGACCTTGAACCTGGATGCCGCTGCCGCGGCTGCGGCTACGCCCGCCTCGGCGGCGGAAGCGGCCAACCTGCAAGGTGTGACCGTTACCGCGACGTCGCTGATCGAGACGCGCACCTCGGAAGTGGCCACCAACATCACCACGAAGCAGATCGAGACGCTGCCGCAGAACGAACGCAACTTCCTCGATTTCGCCAAGCTGGTGCCGGGCGTCACCGTATCGCGCGATCCGAACACCAAGAGCTTCTCGGCCGGCGGTCAGTCCGCGGAAAACGTGAACGTCTTCATCGACGGCGCCAGCCTGAAAAACAACGTCCTCAAGGGCGGTATCGCTGGCCAGGACTCCACCCGCGGCAACCCGTTCTCGCAGGAAGCGATCCAGGAATATCGCGTCCTGACCCAGAACTACAAGGCCGAGTATGAGCAGGCCGGCACGGCGATCATCAGCGCGGTGACGAAGTCGGGTACGAACGAGTTCCACGGCTCGGTCTATGACTACTTCCAGAACACCGCGATGATCGCGCAGGATTCGTACGACAAGCGCAACGATGTCAAGAAGCCCGAGTACAAGCGCCAGCAGCGCGGCGTATCGATCGGCGGTCCGATCATCAAGGACGCCGTGCAGTTCTTCATCAACGTCGACCAGCGTCGCGACACCTCGAACAACACGGTGCAGATCAACGATCCGCGCTTTGCGCAGTACAACGGTACGTTCTCGGCACCGTTCAAGGAAAATACCTTCTTCGGCAAGCTGAGCTGGCAGCCGAACCAGGACAATAACGTCGACCTCAGCCTTACCCGTCGCCGCGACGACGAGGTGCTCGGCTTCGGCGGCACGACCACCTTCGATGGCCGCACCGCACGCAAGAACAACGTCGACGACTTGTTGTTGAAATGGCAGACGCGTGGCGATATCTGGACCAATGACCTGTTGCTCGACGCAGGCCATGCGAAGTGGAGCCCGTCCGCGGCGGAGCCCGATCTCGTCCAGCAGATTTACGAACAGAACGTCGCGATCCTCGGCGGCGCGAGCAGCCTGCAGAACAAGGGCCAGGATCAGGCGACGATTCGCGACGACCTTACCTTCAGCGGGCTGTCGTGGCATGGCGACCACACGGTCAAGATGGGCGTCAAGTACGCCTCGTATGGCATCGTGCTCGAGCAGAACAACAATGCGGTCCCGTCCTACACCTACCAGGAAGGTGCCGCCTTCCCCGGCGGGTTCCTGATTCCGTACAAGGCGGTTTATGCGCCGATCGCAGCGAATGCCAACCTGCATACGAATCAGATGGGCGCGTACATTCAGGACGACTGGGATGTCACCGAGCGCCTGCAGTTGAACCTGGGTATTCGTTACGACTACGAGACCAACCCCAATAACGAAGACTATGTCACCCCGCTGGCACAGTACCCCACGCTTCAGTATCTGGGCCTGCAGAACAACATCAGCACCGGCAACAATCGCAATCCGTTCAAGGGTGCCATCCAGCCACGCCTGGGCTTCTCGCTCGACGTCAGTGGCGCCGGCGACCAGACCACGACGGTCTTCGGTGGCGCCGGCCGTTACTACGATCACACCCCCTTCGATTACATCAGCCAGGAAGAAATCCACGCGGCTGTGCCGAACTATACGTTCAACTTCAGCCCGGCCAATCCGAACGGTACGCCGATGACCCCGGGAACCATTCCGTGGCTTCCGGTCTATCTGACCAAGGCGGGTCTCGACGCGTTGCTGGCTGCCGGCACCCCGGGCTTCACGACCGAAATCGATGCGCTCAACAACAAGACACGTCCGCCGCACACCGACCAGTTCAGCCTTGGCATCCGCCAGGTGCTCGGCGACTGGACCGGCTCGCTGACCCTGTCGCGTGTGCTTGGCTACGACCAGTTCACCTGGGTCTGGAATCGCCTCCCGGTGCCGGGCTTCGTCTTGAACAATCTGCCGGGAAGTCCCTACGGCACCGTTCTGCACAACGCGTACAAGAAGACGCAGTCGAGCAATGTGCTGATCAGCATCGACAAGCCTTACACCGATGCATCGGGTTGGGGCATGGGCGTGGCGTATACGTACCAGGACTCGCGTCAGCAAGGTCACGACAATTATTCGCTCGACTATGTCGATCCGTCGGGCTATCCGTCCGGCCAGGTCGGCGAGCGTCACCACCTCGTGGTCAACGGCATCGTCCGCGGTCCGTGGGACACCCGACTGTCGGGCATCTTTACGTATGGCTCGGGCCTGCCGTTCGATACGTTCTACGCGACCGATACCTGCGATTACAACTGCTCGTATCACCTCGGTGGCAAGGAGGGGCAGAAGTACCTGAATCTCGATCTGTCGCTGGCCAAGACCTTCCGTTGGGGCGAGAGCCAGGCGCTGGAACTGCGCTTCGACGTTCTGAACGTGTTCAATCGCGACGTGCAGAACGTCTACATCAGCAACGCCTATCTGAACAACAATGCGAGTCAGCCCAATCCACAGTTCGGCCAGGCCACGGGTGCCGACCCGAACCAGACCCGCCGTTTCCAGGTGGGGGCGCGCTACTCGTTCTGAGGGAAACCGCGTTTCGTCCGGCATCCTTTCGGGGGTGCCGGGTCCGGCATGACGAAGGGCCCTTCGGGGCCCTTTTTCTGGAAGAATGTGTAATCGTTTACGCGCGTACGCCCGAAGCATGCGCATAATTCCCCCTCATGGAGACATTGCCTGGCAGCTCCCCACGTTGCCCGTCTCCGCGCTGCCAACGAGGCCGTTCATGAAAGCGAAGTTCCGTTATCTATCCATCGCGCTGGCAATCGCCTGTGTTTGCCTCGCGCCGCTCGCCGCCGAGGCGAAAACCAAGGAGGGCAAGGCCAAGGCGCATCCGAAAACGCCGAAGGCCGTGCAGCCCTTGTTGCCGCGCAAGCTGCCGCCGGTACTCGACGATCTGGAAAAGCGCACTTTCCAGTGGTTCTGGGACAGCGCCAATCCGGTGAACGGGCTGGTGCCCGATCACTTCCCCGGAAAATCCTTCGCCAGCATCGCCTCGGTGGGCTTCGGCCTGACCGCGTATGGCGTCGGTGCCGAACGCGGCTACATCACCCGCGACCAGGCGATCGACCGCACCCTGGTCACGCTGAAATTCTTCCGTGACGCGGCGAAGAACGACAGCGAGGACGATGTCACCGGCTTCCACGGTTTCTTCTATCACTTCCTCGACATGCAGACCGGCAAGCGCGAAGCGCGCGGGGTCGAGCTGTCGACGGTCGATACCACGCTGCTGATGGGCGGCGTGCTGTTCGCGCAGTCCTACTACGACCGCGACACGCCGAAGGAACGCGAGATCCGCCAGATCGCCGACCAGCTCTACCGCGACGTCGACTGGACCTGGGCGCAGCCGCGCGCACCGTTGATCAGCATGGGCTGGACCCCGGGCGGCAAGTTCATCGAGCACGACTGGACCGGTTACGACGAAGGCATGTTGGTCTATATCCTCGCCCTCGGCTCGCCGACCCATCCGATCGGCGACGATGCCTGGGCCGCCTGGTCGAAAACCTACGATCGTACCTGGGGCGAATTCTACGGGCAGACCTTCCTCAACTTCGCGCCCATGTTCGGCCATCAGTACAGCCACACCTGGGTCGACTTCCGCGGCATCCGCGATGCGTGGAGCCGCAAGCACGACCTGGACTACTTCGAGAACAGCCGTCGGGCGACGTATTCGCAGCAGGCCTATGCCATCGCCAATCCCGGCGGCTGGACGGGGTATGGCGAGAACGTCTGGGGGCTTACCGCGAGCAACGGTCCGGGCAGCATGGTGGTCAAGCAAGGCGACAAGGACCTGACTTTCCACGGATATACCGCTCGTGGCGCCGGACGCGATTACGTCTCCGACGACGGCACCATCGTGCCGACCGCGGCCGGCGGCTCGGTCGCCTTCGCCCCGGAGATCGTGATTCCCGCGCTGGCGGAGATGAAGGAAAAGTACGGCAAGCAGATCTATACCAAGTACGGCTTCGTCGATGCGTTCAACCTGAGCTTCCCGTCCGCCGCGACGAATACGCGCACCGGCAAGGCGATGCCGCAGCAGGGCTGGTTCGACACCGTGCACCTGGGGATCGACCAGGGCCCGATCGTGCTGATGATCGAGAACTACCGCAGCGAGTTCATCTGGAACGTGATGAAGAAGAACCCGTATGTCGTGAAGGGCCTGCAGCGCGCCGGCTTTACCGGCGGGTGGCTGAAGGATGCCGGGAAGAAATGAGTGAGCGTGCGCGCCGACCCCGCTTCGGCATGCTGCTGGCGATGGTCGGCGCCATCCTGCTGGGCGGTTGTTCGAATGCCGGAGACGAAGCGCATACGCTGACATTCTGGACCATCGGTCGCGAAGGCGAGGCGGTGGTCCAGCTGATTCCGGATTTCGAGCGCGAGCATCCCGGAATCCACGTCAAGGTGCAGCAGCTGCCCCTGACCGCGGCTCATCAGAAATTGTTGACGGCATTCGCCGGCGGCTCCACGCCGGACATCACCCAGCTTGGCAATACCTGGATTCCGGAGCTGGCCGCGCTCGGTGCGCTGGAGCCGCTGCAGTCGCGCGTCGATGCATCGGCCGAGGTAAAGCCGGTGGATTACTTTCCGAGCATCTGGGCCACCAATAACGTCGACGGCACCTTGTACGGCGTGCCGTGGTACGTCGATACGCGCCTGCTGTTCTATCGCAAGGACTTGCTGAAGAAGGCCGGCTTCGATGCGCCGCCGCGCGACTGGGCCGAATGGCGGGCGATGCTGGCGAAACTCAGTGAGCCCGCCGGAACCAACTACGGCGCCTTGCTGCCGACCAACGAATTCGAGCAGTTGCTGTCCCTGGCCTTGCAGCAGGACGATCCGATCCTGCGCGACGGCAATCGTTACGGCAATTTTCGCAGCGCCGGTTTCAAACAGGCACTGGCCTTCTACGTCGACACCTTCAAGCTGAAGCAGGCGCCGATGATTACCAATGTCGAGGCCGGCAATCCCTGGACCGAGTTCGGCCGCGGTTTCTACGCGTTCTATTTCTCCGGCCCATGGAACATCGGCGAATTTCGCAAGCGCCTGCCGGAATCCCAGCAGGATAACTGGTCGACCGCTGCACTGCCGGGGCCGAACGGTCCGGGCGCGTCGAACGCCGGTGGCTCCAGCCTGGTGATTTTCCGCAACTCGCCGCACAAGGACGATGCCTGGCAACTGATCGAATACCTTTCGCGGCCGGATGTGCAGGCACGTTTCTACGAGCTGCTCGGCGACATGCCACCGCGGCGTTCGTCGTGGGAGAAGCCGGCCCTGCGCAACGATCCGAAGGCGGCGGCCTTTCGCGACCAGCTCGAGCGGGTCAAGCCGACGCCACCGATCCCCGAATGGGAGCGCATCGCCACTGAAATGCAGCTGGTCGCCGCGCAGGCCCTGCACGGCCAGTTGAGCATCGACGAGGCGGCCGCCGAAATCGATCGCCGCGCCGACGCCATCCTCGAGAAGCGTCGCTGGATGCTCGACCGGGAGCGCGCCCGATGAATCCGCAACGTGCCGCCTGGGTCTTCCTCGCGCCGGCCATGATCGTGCTTGGCCTGTTCTTCCTCGTGCCGGTGATCGCGGCGCTGGTGCTCAGCCTTACCGATTACGACCTCTACGCGCTCGCGGATATCCGCAACCTGCGCTTCGTCGCCCTGGCCAATTACTGGGAGCTGCTGAAGCGCCCACTGTTCTGGTCCGCGCTCGGGCATACCGTGTACTTCGTGGCGATCGGCGTGCCCTTGTCGATGATCGTCTCGCTCGGTGCCGCGCTCCTGCTCAATTCACCGTTGGCCCGCGCCAAACCGTTCTTCCGCACCGCCTTGTTCGCACCGGTGGTGACGACCGTCGTCGCCGTCGCGGTGATCTGGCGTTACCTGTTCAATACCAAATACGGCATGGTCAACTTCAGCCTCGGTCAGTTCGGTATCGCCCCGGTCGACTGGCTCGGCGACCCGCGCTGGTCGATGCCGACGATCATCCTGTTCGCGGTGTGGAAGAACTTCGGCTACAACATGATCATCTTCCTGGCCGGCCTGCAGGCGATTCCGCCCGACCTCTACGAGGCCGCGCGTATCGACGGCGCGTCGACGGTACGCCAGTTCCGGCATATCACCCTGCCGATGCTGAGGCCCACCATGGTCATGGTCAGCATCCTTACCGTGGCCGGCTATTTCCAGTTGTTCGCCGAGCCGTACGTGATGACCGAGGGCGGACCGCTGCAGAGCACGGTCAGCGTGCTGTACCTGATGTACGAGGAAGGTTTCAAATGGTGGAACCTGGGCTCGGCATCGGCGGTGGCCTTCCTGCTCTTCGTGATCATGTTCGCGGTTACCGCGGTGATGCTGCGCCTCGCGCGCCGTGGCGGTGACCTGTGAGCCCGCGCCTGGCCAAGGCCCTGATCAATGGCCTGCTGATCGGCGGTGCCGCGGTCGCGCTGTTCCCGCTGCTGTGGATGCTGTCGGTGTCCTTCATGACCCCGGGCGAGGCGAGTTCGCTGCCGCCACCGTTGTTCCCCGGCAAGCCGACCTTGGGCAACTACCAGGAACTGTTCCTCCGTGCCGGCATGGGGCGCTATCTGGTGAACAGCCTGCTGGTGTCCACGGCGATCACGGCGCTGTCGCTGGCCTTCAACCTGATGGCCGGTTACGCCTTCGCCAAGCTGCGCTTCGCCGGCCGGGAGAGGCTTTTCCAGGCACTGATCGGCGGCCTGGTGATACCTGCGCAGGTGGCGATGCTGCCGCTGTTCCTGTTGCTGAAGTACATGGGCCTGGTGAACAGCTATGCGGCGGTGATCGTGCCGGCGATGGCGACCATCTTCGGCATTTACCTGGTGCGCCAATACGCACGCGGCATCCCCGACGACCTGATGGAGGCGGCGCGCATCGACGGCGCCGGCGAGGCGCGGATCTTCCTGCAGATCGTGCTGCCCTTGCTGAAGCCGATCATGGTGACCCTGGCGATCTTCACCTTTCTTGCCGCGTGGAACGACTTCATGTGGCCCTTGATAGCGCTGACCGGACAGGAGCATTACACCTTGCCGATCGCGCTGGCCTCGCTGTCGCGCGAGCATGTGCAGGACAGCGAGCTGATGATGGCCGGTTCGGTCGTGACCGTCTTGCCGGTGCTGCTGCTGTTCCTCGCCCTGCAACGCTACTACCTGGAAGGACTGCTGCTCGGCAGCGTCAAGGGATAAGCATGTTCGTTCTTCGCCCGTTCGCCGTCGCGATCGTCGCCGGTGCGATGTCCCTTGCCGCGCACGCCGCACCACCGGGCCTGCTCGATGGATTCGATGCCGTCGGCCCATGGCAGGCGCTGCATACCGACGACGTCGAGGCGAACCTGAAAGAGAAGGGCGGCGCACTCTGCCTGGACTTCGACTTCCACGGGGTTTCCGGTTCGGCCTCGCTTCGCCGCAACCTGCCGGTCGCCTTCCCGGACAACTACGCCTTGTCCTTCGACGTGCGCGGCAGCATGAAGCCGAACACCTTGCAGCTGAAGCTTATCGATGCGAGCGGCGACAACGTCTGGTGGTACCAGCGGGCGGCATTCGTACCGACCGATGCCGGACAGCACGTCGAGGCGCGCAAGCGCGATATCGACTTCGCCTGGGGACCGGCGAAGGACCGAAGCCTGAAGAAGACCGCCGCGGTTGAGTTGCTGGTGTATGTGGAGCAGGGCGGCAAGGGTGAGCTCTGTTTCGACAACCTGCGCCTGACCCCGCTGCCGTCCGAGCCGCCGCGCGCGGCCAGCGCGCCGCCGGCCACGCCGAACGCCTTGTTCGAAGCGAAGGCGAAACACGTCCGGCGCGGTCTGTATCCGCGCGGCTTCTCCGGCGAGCAGTCGTACTGGACCATTGTCGGCGCCGACGGCGGCAGCCGCGATTCGGCATTGATTTCCGAGGATGGCGCGGTTGAGGTCGGCAAGGGCGGCTTTTCGATCGAACCTTTCGTACTCGATGGCAAGCGGGTGATCACCTGGGCGGACGTCAAAACCTCGCAGAGCCTGCTTGATGACTACCTGCCGATCCCATCGGTGAACTGGGATGCCGGCGATATCGGCCTGGCCACCCAGGTCTTCGCGGACGGCAAGGCTGGCGCATCGCACCTGGTCATGCGCTACACCTTGCACAATCGCGGCAAGACACCGCGCGACCTGACCCTGGCACTGATGGCGAGGCCTTTCCAGGTCAATCCACCGACGCAGTTCCTGAATACGCCGGGCGGCACAAGCCGCCTCGACGATCTCGCCTTGCGCGGCCGTACGCTCAGCGTCAACGGTGAACCGCGCGTCACGTCGTTGCAGGCGGTGGACGATTTCGTGGCCGCGACCTCGCTGGCCGAACAGCTCGAAGCGGGTAAACGGCCGTCGACGAATGCCCTGCACGATGCCGACGGTTTTGCGCAGGGTGCGCTGCTCTATGAGGTTTCGCTGCCGCCCGGCGGCCATCGCGAGATCGACCTGGTGGTGCCGTCGCCGGACGCGCACGGTGCGGAGCTCGACGTTGCCGATGCGCTCGAGCGCACTGCCGCGCAATGGCGGGAAAAGCTCAATCGCGTCGCGTTGTCGGTGCCCGCCGTCGGCCAGCCGATCGTGGATACGCTGCGAAGCGGCGTCGCGCAGATCCTGATCTCGCGCGATGGACCTGCCCTGCAGCCCGGTACGCGCTCCTATGCACGTACCTGGGTGCGCGATGGCGCGATGATGCTCGAAGGCTTGCTGCGCACGGGCCATGAGGACGTCGCCGCGGAATTCGTGCGCTGGTATGCGCCGCACCAGTTCAGCAACGGCAAGGTGCCGTGCTGCGTGGATGCGCGCGGTTCGGATCCGGTGCCCGAGAACGACAGCCACGGCGAGCTGATCTTCAGCATTGCCGAGCTTTACCGCTACACGCACGACCGCGACACGCTCGACGACCTTGTGGCCGCATGTCGTGCACGCCGTCGCCTACATGGACCAGTTGCGACGTAGCGAGCGCACGTCCGGCGAACCGGTCCGCCGACCGCAAGGCGCTGTATGGGCTTGATGCCGGCGTCGATCAGCCACGAAGGCTATTCGGCCAAGCCGATGCATTCGTACTGGGACGATTTCTGGGCGCTGAAGGGCTATGACGATGCGGTCGAGCTGGCGAACGCCCGTGGCGACAGTGTCGCGGCCGGGACCCTGGCCGTCTCCCGCGACGAGTTCCGCCAAGACCTGCATGCGTCCATTGAGGCCGCGGTGGTGCAACACCGGATCGACTTCATTCCCGGTGCCGCCGAACTCGGCGACTTCGATGCGACCTCGACCACCATCGCGGTATCGCCGGGTGGCGAGCAGGGCAGGTTGCCGCCAAAGCTGCTGGAGAATACCTTCGAGCGCTACTGGCAGGGTTTCGTCGATCGCCGCGACGGCAGGAAGGCCTGGGACGACTACACACCCTACGAACTGCGCACGATCGCGACCTTCGTGCGCCTCGGCTGGCGCGATCGCGTACAGGAGCTTCTCGCGTTCTTCTTCGCCGACCGCCGGCCCGCGGCATGGAACCAGTGGGCCGAGGTGGTCGGCCACGATCCGCGCAAGCCGCGCTTCGTCGGCGATATGCCGCATGCGTGGATCGCCTCGGACTATGTGCGGTCGGCGCTGGACATGTTCGCCTATGAGCGCGATGGCGATCATGCGCTGGTGCTGGCGGCCGGCATTCCGGTGAGCTGGCTCGATGGCAAGGGTGTCGCCCTGGCGGGCTTGCGGACGCCTTACGGCAAGTTCGGTTATACGCTGCGGCGCGACGCCGGCAAGGCGATGCTTTCGATTCCGAAAGGGCCGATCGTACCGCCCGGCGGATTCGTTCTGCCCTGGTTCGACGCACAACACAAGCCAGGCAAGACCCAGGTCAACGGCAGGCCCGCTGCATGGGCGAATGGCGAACTGACAATTCGCGAACTCCCCGCCATCGTTGCGATTGAATACAGCCCTTGATCGTCATGCCGGCGCAGGCCGGCATCCAGTGGCGACAAGGCTCGTGTCTATGCCGTGAGCGGCACGCGCTGCTCGATCGCGGCGATGCCGCTGCGGGCGTAGTCGCGCACGTCGGCTGTCGCGCCCAATGCATCGACAAAACGGTCGACCTCCTCGGAGCGGCCGGTGTATTCGACGATGAAGCTGTCCTCGTTGCGGTCGAGCAGGCGGGCGCTGTGCTGTCCGAGGCAAACCACCAGGGAATCCTCGTCGCCGGTTTCCACGCGGGCCACCAGCAGCTCCCGCTCGACATGGTTACGTCGCGTAAGCTCGACGATCTCGAGCACGTCGACCAGCTTGCGCGACTGCTTGATGATCTGCTCGACCACGGTATCGTCGCCGAAGATCGTCAGCGACAGCCGCGATGCATCCGCGTCGTGGCTGGCGGCGACGGTCAGCGACTCGATGTTGTAACCGCGCGCTGCGAACAGGCCGGCCACGCGGGCCAGTGCACCCGCTTCGTTCTGCAGCAGCATGGAAATCAGGTGGCGCATCGGCGTTTCCATGTCAGAACATGCCCGTCGGTTCGTCGGTATCGGGCACGCGCTCGTTGCGGCTGGCGATATGGTCGCCGGTGATCATCTGCGCGTAGCAGGCGCCGGGGCCGACCATCGGATACACGCCGGCATCCGGATCGATGACGACCTCGAGGAAGGCCGGGCCATCGAAGGCAAGGAAGCTGGCGATGGTCGCCTCGATCCGGGCGGGGTCGTCGAGTCGTTCGGCCCACTCGAAACCATCCGCCTGCGCCGCGCGGACGAAGTCCTTCTTGTGCAGGCTCTTGTCGGAGGCGGAGAACCGTCCCTTGAAGAACAGCTTCTGCCATTGCCGGACCATGCCGTCGCCGGCATTGTTCATCACCACGATCTTCACCGGCAGGTTGTACGTGGTCACCGTCTCCATCTCGCCGATATTCATGCGGATGCTGGCGTCGCCGTCGATATCGATCACGGTCAGGTCGCGCCGTGCGAACTGCGCACCGATCGCGGCGGGCAGGCCGAAACCCATCGTGCCCATCGAGCCGGACGTCAGCCAACGGCGCGGTTCGCGAAAATCGAAGTATTGCGCCGCCCACATCTGGTGCTGGCCGACCCCGGTGCTGATGATGGCCTTGCCTTCGGTGATACGGTTGATCGCCTGGATCACGGCGTAAGGCTGGATCAGGTCGCCGTCGTGCCGGTAGTCGAGCGCATGCACCCGCTTCAGATCGGCGATATGCGTATGCCACGCGGCGTAGCGTCCGTCGTCGAGCGGCGCGAAACCATGCTCGATGCCATAGCGACGCAGCCGGTCCAGGGCCAGGTCGAGCGTGCCGACGTGGTACCAGTCCACACGCTTCACCTTGCCGATCTCGGCCGGATCGATGTCGATCTGCGCGATCGTCCGCGCCCTGGGGGCGAACTGGTCGGTACGCCGACGACACGGTCGTCGAAGCGCGCACCCAGGGCGAAGACGAAGTCGCAATCGTCCATCGCGTAGTTGGCATACGCCGTGCCGTGCATGCCGAGCATATGCAGGGCGAGCGGATCGGTGGTGTCGAAGCCACCGATACCCATGAGGGTGGTCGTGACGGGAATGCCGAAGGCGTGGGCGAACTTGCGCAAGGCCTGCGAGGCCTCGGCGGAGATAACGCCGCCCCCGGCGTAGATCAACGGCCGCCTTGCCCGGCCGAGCGCATCGAAGAAAGAGGCGCAGCTGAGGTTGTCCAGGCGGGCGCTGGTCACGGCTTCCAGCCGCACACGGTAGCCACGCACCGGCAACTGCCGCTCAGCCCTGGAACACCAGCGACGCGTTCTGTACATCCTTGGGGATATCGACCACGACCGGTCCGGGACGGCCGCTGCGTGCGATATGAAACGCCGTGCGCAGGGTCGCCTCCAGCGTCGACGCATCGGTCACCAGGAACACATGCTTGGCGCAGGCACCCATGATCGTGCTGATCGGGGCTTCCTGGAACGCGTCGGTGCCGATCGAGGCGCACGGAACCTGGCCGCTGATGACGACGAGCGGGATCGAGTCGGCCATCGAATCGCGCACCGGCGTCACCGCATTGGTGGCGCCCGGACCGGAGGTGACGAGGGCCACGCCAACCTTGCCCGATGCACGCGCATAACCGGCGGCCATGAAGCATGCGCCTTGTTCGTTGGCCGGCACGATAAGCGGCATCGGCTCGGTACCGTTCGCGTCGGCATGGTCCTCGTTGAAACGGAAAACCGCGTCGTAGACCGGCAGGATCGCGCCGCCGGAATAGCCGAAGAGCACACCGAGTCCTTCGTCGGCGAGTACCTGCACGACGATGTCGGCGCCGCTCATGACCTGGCCGGCCAGCGGGTGGACGGGTGGAACATAGGGGCGACCGATGTCGCCGATGGAGTCCATTTGCGCGTTCACGTTGTTTCCCCGAATGACGCCAGTGGCCTGGAACAGAAGATCGCGGTGCTTCCCTCAAGCGATGCACCGGCGACGCAGCGCCGGCGCGGTCCGCTCAGCCGACCGCCTTGCAGCGGCGGCGTGGCCGGGGTATCGTTCCTGTTCGCCTGCAACCACGGCATCTTCGCGCGGAGCTGCGGCACCGACCTTCTCGATCGGATGGTCGAGATCGGCCTGCTTGAACGCCTTGTAATTGGGCAGTCCGGCCTTGTATTCGGCCGTCCATTCGCGGGCGAAGGTGCCGTCCTGGATCTCGGTGAGTACCGCTTTCATGCGCTCCTTGGTGCCGGCGTCGACGATACGCGGGCCGCGGGTGTAGTCGCCGTACTGCGCGGTCTCGGAAATGAACTCGAGCATGCGCGCCATGCCGCCCTCGTAGAACAGGTCGACGATCAGCTTCAGCTCGTGCATCACTTCGTAATAGGCGATCTCCGGGCGGTAGCCGGCTTCGACGAGGGTTTCGAAGCCTTTCAGCACCAGTTCGCTGGCGCCGCCGCAGAGCACGGCCTGCTCGCCGAAGAGATCCGTCTCGGTCTCTTCCTTGAAGTCGGTTTCGATCAGCATCGCGCGCGCGCCGCCGATGCCGGCCGCATAGGCGGTGGCCTTTTCGGTGGCCTTGCCGCTGGCGTCCTGGTGCACGGCGTACAGGCAGGGCACGCCGCGGCCGATTTCGTATTCGCGGCGGACCAGGGCGCCCGGACCCTTCGGCGCGACCAGGATCACGTCGATATCCTTGCGCGGCTCGATCTGGCCGAAGTGCACGTTGAAGCCGTGCGCGAACAGCAGGGCGGCACCGGGCTTGATGTTCGGTTCGATCGCTTCGCGATACAGCTCCGGCTGCACCATGTCCGGCGTCAGCACGGCGACCAGGTCGGCGTCGCGCACCGCATCGGCGGGTTCGGCGACGGCGAAGCCATCGACATAGGCACGGTTCCACGAAGGACCGCCACGGCGCAGGCCGACGACGACATCGAGGCCGGAGTCTTTCAGGTTCAGCGCGTGCGCGCGGCCCTGGCTGCCGTAGCCGAGCACGGCGATACGGGCGGTCTTCAAGGGGGCGATGGTGACGGCGGCGGAAGGGGCTTGCTTGTCGGTCACGATATTCTCCGGTTGGGTGGGTTCGATCAGTTGCCGATCAGGGCCTGGGTAAGGTCTTCGTCTTCCTTGCGTTGCTCTGTTGCCCTGGGTTCTTCGTAGTCTTCGAGCGCATGCGTCACCGCGCCTTCGGCGGCCGAGCCGACCAGCCGCGCGTACTTGGCCAGCACGCCGCGGGTCACCTTTGGCGGTTGCGGCTTCCAGCTGAGCTGGCGGGTCACCAGGTCGGCGTCCGTGCGCAGTTCGCGGCTGTTGGCGTCGATAAAGATCGCGTCGCCTTCGCGCAGCAGGCCGATCGGGCCGCCGCGTGCCGCTTCCGGCGCGATGTGGCCGACCATGAAACCGTGGGTGGCGCCGCTGAAACGGCCATCGGTGATCAGGGCGACGTCGTTGCCCAGGCCGCGACCGACCAGGGCGGCAGTCACCGCGAGCATTTCGCGCATGCCCGGACCGCCGGCCGGGCCTTCGTTGCGGATCACCACCACGTCACCGGCGCGGATCCTGCCGGCCTGCACGGCGTGGAAGGCATCTTCCTCGCTCTCGAACACGCGCGCGGGGCCGGCGTGGCTGCTGCGCCCGGGGCCGGCCAGCTTGAGGATGCAGCCTTCGGGGGCGAGGTTGCCGTAGAGGATGCCGTAGCCGCCGCGCGGCTTGATCGGTTCGGCCGTGCTGTGCACGACCTGCTGGCCGGGCGTGGCCCGGGGCGCGGCATCCAGTTCGGCGAACAGGCTGCGCCCGGTCACCGTCGGCGTGTCGACGATCATGCCGGCTTTGCGCAGCTCTTCGGCGACGATCGCGGTGCCGCCGGCGGCGGTCAGCTCCACCGCGCTGTAGCGGCCGGCGGGTTTCAGGTTGGCGATCACCGGCGTGTGCACCGAGGCCGCTTCGAAATCCTCCAGCGTCAGCGGAACCTGGGCCTCGTGCGCGATGGCCAGCAGGTGCAACACCGCATTCGTCGACCCGGCGGTGGCGGCGACCATGCGCGCGGCATTGCGGAAGGCCGCCGGGGTCAGCACGTCGCGCGGCAGGCGCTTCTCGCGCAGGCAGTCCATCGCCAGTTCGCCGCAGTGGCGCGCGGCGTCCGTCTTTGCCGCATCGGTGGCGGCAACGTCATTGAGGCCGACCGGCGACAGGCCGAGCGTGGTCAGCACCATCGCCATCGTATTGGCGGTGAACTGGCCGCCGCAGGCGCCGGCACCCGGGCAGGCATCGCGTTCGACGCTTTCCAGCTCGGCATCGTCGATCTTGCCGGCGCCGTGCGCGCCGACTGCCTCGAAGACTTCCTGCACGGTGATCGGGCAACCGTTATGCGTGCCGTGCGCGATGCTGCCGCCGTACAGGGCGACGCCGGGAATGTTCAGGCGCGCCAGCGCCATCGCCGCGGCGGGAATGGTCTTGTCGCAACCGCACAGGACGACCATGGCGTCGAGGCAATGCCCGTCGACCGCCAGTTCGATCGAATCGGCGATCAGCTCGCGGCTGACCAGCGAGGCGCGCATGCCCGGGGTGCCCATGGCGATGCCGTCGGTGACCGCGATGGTATTGAACTCGACCGGCGTGCCGCCGGCCGCGCGCACGCCTTCGGCGGCCGCCACGGCCAGCTCGCGCAGGTTGAGGTTGCACGGCGAGACGTTGGACCAGCTATGCACGATGGCGACCATCGGCCGCGCGATCGCCTCGTCGTCCAGGCCGGTGGCGCGCAGCATGGCGCGTGCGGGAGCGCGGTCCGGCCCGGTCTTGATCGCATCGCTGCGCAGGGCAATAGGGATCGACTTGCTCATGCGGCCTCCGCGCGTGCCAGGCACGCTCCCAGTACAGCCTGGGTAACTTCGTGGGTGGTGGCGGTACCGCCGAGGTCGCGGGTGAGGTTGGCGTGCTCGAGCACGCTGTCCACGGCGGCCTCGATCAGTTCGGCTTCCTCGGTCAGGCCCAGCGAATGGCGCAGCAGCATCGCCGTGCTGAGGATGGTGCCCAGCGGATTGGCCAGCGACTGGCCGGCGATGTCCGGCGCCGAACCGTGGATCGGCTCGTACAGGCCGGCCCTGTTCTTGCCGAGCGTGGTCTCGCCGAGCGAGGCGGACGGCAGCAGGCCGAGCGAACCGGCGAGCACCGCACCCTCGTCGGTGAGGATGTCGCCGAACATGTTCTCGGTGACGATCACGTCGTAGTCGGCCGGACGGGTCAACAGCAGCATCGCCATCGAATCGACGAGCTGATGTTCCAGGGTCACATCCGGATAGTCGGCGCCGATCCGGGTGGCCACCGAACGCCACAGGCGCGAGGTTTCCAGCACGTTGGCCTTGTCCACCGAAGTAACCCGCTTGCGTCGTGTGCGGGCCAGCTCGAAGGCGTGGCGCATCACCCGCTCGATCTCGGCGACCGTGTAGCGGCACTCGTCCGTGGCGGCATCGGCGGTACGCGTTTTCGCACCGAAATAGATACCGCCGGTCAGTTCGCGGATAAAGACCAGGTCGACCCCCCGGGTGCGCTCGGCTTTCAACGGCGACAGCGCGGCGCTGCGTGGATGCAGCTTCAGCGGGCGGACATTGGCGAACACGCCCAGCTGCTTGCGCAGGGCGAGCAGGCCCTGTTCGGGACGCACGGACGCATTCGGGTCGGACCACTTCGGGCCACCGACGGCCCCAAGCAGCACCGCGTCGGCGGTGGCACAGGCTTCGCGCGTCGCCGGCGGCAGCGGGTCGCCAAACTCGTCGATCGCGGCACCGCCGATGGCGTGTTCGCTGAAAGTGAATTCGTGGCCGAAGCGCTCGGCGATGTGCTCCAGCACGACGATGCCGGCGGCGGTGACTTCGGGGCCGATGCCATCACCCGGCAATACGACGATGGATGCCTTCATGCTGCGTTCTCCAGGGTTTCGAAACGGGTAA
The DNA here is from genome assembly GCA_963847335.1 of uncultured Gammaproteobacteria bacterium. GTDB lineage: Bacteria > Pseudomonadota > Gammaproteobacteria > Xanthomonadales > Rhodanobacteraceae > Luteibacter. The sequence continues at coordinate 213,997 of CAWJZF010000005.1, read as the reverse complement.
TGGCCTCGTCCTGCTGCAGCAGGAAGCCGAGCTGGTCGACGCCGTTGAGCAGGCAATGCCGCGAAAAGGCATCCAGCTCGAAACGGATCTCGCCGCCATCGGGCAGGCGGATCGTGCCGGCGGCGATATCGATGCGCAGTTCGGTGCCGGGATGGTCCAACAGCCAGCGGTGTTCCGGCTCGCTGACGACGACGGCGAGCAGGCCGTTCTTCAGCGAATTGCCGCGGAAGATGTCCGCGATCTCGCTGGAGATCACCGCCTTGATGCCGTAGTCGAGCAAGGCCCACGGCGCGTGCTCGCGCGAGGAGCCGCAACCGAAGTTGTGCCCGGCCACGAGGATCTGGCAGCCCAGGGCATTGGGTTTGTTCAGCGCGAAATCGGGGTTGTCGCTGCCGTCGCCGCGGTAACGCCAGTCCTCGAAGCAGTGCTTGCCCAGCCCCGTGCGTTCCGTGGTGGTGAGGAAGCGCGCGGGGATGATGCGGTCGGTATCGATGTTCTCGTTCGCCAGCACGGCGGTGCGCGAGTGCACATAGGTGAGCGGGTGGCTGGTGTGGCTCATGCGGCGGCTTCCTGATCGAGATAGGCACGGGGGTCGGCGACGCAGCCGGCCAGCGCGGAGGCGGCGGCCACCAGCGGGCTGGCCAGCACGGTGCGTGCGCCCTTGCCCTGGCGGCCTTCGAAGTTGCGGTTGCTGGTGGAGACGACCAGCTCGCCCGGCCTGGCCAGGTCGCCGTTCATGGCGATGCACATCGAGCAGCCCGGTTCGCGCCATTCGGCACCGGCATCGCGGAAGACCTGGTGCAGGCCCTCGCGCTCGGCATCGCGGCGTACCTGCTCGGAACCCGGCACCACCAGCATGCGCACGCCGTTGGCGATGCGACGGCCACGCATCAGGTCGGCCGCGGCGCGCAGGTCGGACAGCCGCGCATTGGTACAGCTGCCGATAAAGACCACGTCGACCGCGGCACCGGTCATCGGCTTGCCGGCCTGCACTTGCATATAGTCGAGCGCGCGCTGTTCCAGCGCGTCGGCGGCCGCGGGGACAGGTGCATCGATCGGGACGACCATGCCCGGATGCGTCCCGTAGGTGATGCTCGGCTCGATCGCCGCCGCATCGATATGCACTTCCTGGTCGTAGCGCGCGCCCTCGTCGCTGGCCAGGGTGCGCCAGTAAGCCACGGACTTGTTCCAGGCCTCACCTTTCGGCGCGCGCTCGCGGCCTTCCAGCCAGGCGAACGTGGTGTCGTCCGGGGCGATCAGGCCGGCCCGCGCGCCGGCCTCGATCGACATATTGCAGACGGTCATGCGCTCTTCCATCGACAAGGCACGGATGGTCTGGCCGCGGTACTCGATCACATGGCCGGTGCCGCCGCCGATGCCGATCCGGCCGATGATGTGCAGGATCAGGTCCTTGGCGGTGACGCCGCGCTGCAGGCGGCCCTCGACATGGATTGCCAGCGTCTTCGGTTTGCGCTGAAGGAGGCATTGCGTGGCCAGCACATGGCCGACCTCGGTGGTGCCGATGCCGAAGGCCAGGGCGCCGAAGGCGCCGTGCGTCGCCGTATGACTGTCGCCGCAGACGATGGTCATGCCCGGATGGGTGGCACCGATCTCGGGCCCGGCGACATGGACGATGCCGCGATGCGGGCTGTCCCAGCCGAGCAGGTCGACGCCGAACTCGGCGACATTGGCTTCGAGTTTCGCGACCTGGCTTTCCGCTTCCGGCGTGTAGTAAGGGCGCTTGCCGGCGGCGTCGGCGGGCAGGGTCGGTGTGGAATGGTCGAGCGTCGCCAGCGTGCGGTCGCGGCGGCGTACGCTGAGACCGCGCGAGCGCAGTTCGTCGAAGGCCTGCGGCGAGGTGACTTCGTGGACCAGGTGCAGGTCGATGTAGAGCACGCCGGGCGTCGCCGCGGTTTCCGCACGGACCTGGTGCGAATCCCACAGCTTGTCGATCAGGGTACGCGCGCTCATGCGGCCACCTCCTGCGGCACGAAGCCTTCGTAAGCGCCATCCTCCATCGAACTCAGCCAGCCCCAGCGATCCTCGGTGCGGCCGTCGAACAGTCCGAAGAAATCCTGTTGCAGCTGGCGGGTGACGGGGCCGGGCTTGCCGGTGCCGACCGGCTTGCGGTCCACCGAGCGCACCGGGGTCACTTCGGCGGCGGTGCCGGTCATGAACACCTCGTCGGCGAAGTACAGCATCTCGCGCGGCAGCGCCTGCTCGATCACCTCGAAGCCGCGCTCATGGGCCAGGGCGATCACGCTGTCGCGGGTGATCCCGGCCAGGATGCTGGCCGCCGATGGCGGCGTATGGATGCGGCGGTTGCGCACCACGAAGAGGTTCTCGCCGGCGCCTTCGCTGAGCAGTCCGTCCGTGCCCAGGGCGATGCCTTCGGCATAGCCGCCGTTCGCCGCTTCGCGCGCGATCAGCTGGCTGTTGAGGTAGTTGCCGCCGGCCTTGGCGCCGGTCGGGAAGGTGTTCGGCGCCGCGCGGTTCCACGACGACACGCAGACATCGACACCGTGCTCGACCGCGTCGGCGCCGTGGTAGGCGCCCCAGGGCAGGGCGATGATGGCGACGTCGACCGCGGTATCCAGCGGCGGCGCCAGGCTGAAGGTGAAGCCGCTGCGATAGACGATCGGGCGCACATAAGCCGACTGCAGGCCATTGGCGACGATGACGTCGCGGCAGGCGCGGTTGATCGCGGCGGCGTCGAAACCATGGTTGAGGTCGTAGATGCGCGCCGAATTGAACAGCCGGGCGGTGTGTTCCTCCAGGCGGAAATAACGCGGACCTTCCGGCGTGGCGTAGACGCGCACGCCTTCGAAGACCGAGGAGCCGTAGTGCAGCGCATGCGCGCCGATATGCACGGTCGCCTCGTGCCAGGGTTTGATGCGACCGTTGTGCCAGATCAGTGACGGGGCTTGCATGGGTTTCGCTCCTCAGCGGTGTGCGGCCACGGGCGCGCTGCGTGCGCCCTGGCGTTCGATACGGTTGACGATGGCGAGCACGGCGAAGGCGGTCGCCTCGACGATGTCGGTACTGACCCCGCTGCCCTTGTATTCGTGGTCGTCGTGACGCGCGGTCAGGGTGGCGTGGCCCTGGGCATCGCCGCCCTCGCTGATCGCGCGGACCTGGAAATCGGCCAGTTCCACCGGCACGCCGGTGGCGCGCTGGACCGCGCGCAGCATGGCTTCGACCGGGCCGTCGCCGATGGCCGCCTCGCTGGCGATGCGGCCATCGTCGTGGCGCAGCTTCACCGAGACCGAGGCGCTGCCGCCGACATGCGAACTCGCGTGCAGGTGTTCGATATGCCACGGTCCGACCGTGTCCGGATCGTGGCCGCCGGCCAGCGCCTGCAGGTCGGCATCGACGACTTCGCGCTTGCGGTCGGCCAGGGTCTTGAAACGGGCGAAGACTTCGTCCATCGCCGTCTCGTCGAGTTCGAAGCCGAGGTTGGCCAGGCGCTGGCGCAAGGCATGCCGGCCGGAGTGCTTGCCGAGTACCAGCGACGTGCTGGCGCCGACGTCTTCCGGGCGCATGATTTCGTAAGTGCCCCGATGCTTGAGCATGCCGTGCTGGTGGATGCCCGACTCGTGCGCGAAGGCATTGTCGCCGACGATGGCCTTGTTCCGCGGCACTGGCTGGCCGGTCAGGTTGGCGAGCAGGCGGGAGGTCGGGAACAGCCGTTCGGTGACGATGCCGGTACCGGTTCCGTAGTGGTTGGCGCGTGTGCGCATGGCCATCACCAGTTCCTCGAGCGCGGCATTGCCGGCGCGCTCGCCGATCCCGTTGATCGTGCATTCGATCTGCCGCGCACCGCCGCTGACCGCGGCCAGGCTGTTGGCCACGGCAAGGCCGAGGTCGTCGTGGCAGTGCGCCGAGAACACCACGCGGTCGGCGCCGCGCACGTTCCTGCGCAGGTACTCGAACAGTTTGGTGATCTCGGTCGGTGTCGTATAGCCGACCGTGTCGGGCGCATTGAGCGTGGTCGCGCCCGCCTCGACGGCGGCGCTGAAGATCTCGACCAGGTAATCGTGCTCGGTGCGCAACGCGTCCTCGGCGGAGAATTCCACTTCGTGGCAGAGCGCCTTGGCGCGGTGGATCGCGGCGACCGCGATGTCGATCACCTCGGCCTTGCTCTTGCCCAGCTTGTGCTCGCGATGCAGCGGGCTGGTCGACAGGAAAAGATGGATGCGCGAATGCCGGGCTTTCTCCAGCGCGCGCCCGGCGCTGTCGATGTCGGCGTCCTGGCAGCGGGCCAGTGCGCAGATCGTGGGTTTGACGAGGCGTGCCGCGATATCGGCGACGGCGGCGAAGTCGTCCGGCGAGGCCTGCGGAAAGCCGGCCTCGATAATGTCGACGCCCAGTTCCTCCAGCGCATGGGCCATGCGCATTTTCGCGCGGCGATCCATCGAGAAGCCGGGGGCCTGCTCGCCGTCGCGCAAGGTGGTGTCGAAGATACGCACGCGGTCGCCTACGTCGCTTTCGACGCTGTCGCTGGCATGCTGCTGGTCTGCTGGTGGATTCATGTCTGGCTCCGCTTGAGGCGGGCCGGGCAACAAAAAACCCCGCATCCGTTTCCGGGTGCGGGGTTCTTTGGGAGTCTTCAGGTTTGTTTCTTATTTACCTGGACACATGCCCTCAGCCCGCACCTCCGCTGGTAATAAGTACGAGTACAAGGGCAAGAAGAAGTAGGCCACGGAGTCGCAGCAGGTCGCCGACCGTCGTCAGACGGTTCGCTTTGGCGGCGTGGCTGGATGTGTTGCGCTGCGACATGGGTTCGACCGTACGCCCCTCGATAACATCTTGTCAACAATTTTCTGAAACGGATTTCCCTGGACGTGACGCAGAGCCGTCTGGACGGCCAGATGGCCGAATCCTTGCAAACAGCATACGGTGGCGAAGGGTTCCGGTCAGGCCGGGGATGCGAGCCAGTGACGCAATGCCTCGTCCTGGGCGGCCATCGGTTCGGCCCGCGAAGGGCGGTCGAGCATGGCCTGCAGGGCCGCCGGGACCTTGAGGGTGCGACCTATCAGCGGCTCGACGACGGTGTCGAACTTGGCCGCGTGCGCAGTGGCGACGACGGTCCAGCGGGTGTCGTCGCCATCGGCCTGGCGTCGCTCCATGACCCGGATCGCGGTCGCCGTATGCGGGCAGAAGACCTCGCCGGCGCTGTCGGCGTAGCGGCGGATGACATCGCGGATCTCCGGGTCGTCCACGCTCTCGGCATGGCAGGCGGCGCGCAGCGCGTCATCGTCCGGAAACAAATGGCGCAATCGCTCGAAATTGCTCGGCGCGCCAACGTCCATCGCATTGGCCAGGGTCGCGACCGCGTCGCGGGCGCGATAAGGCCCGCCGGCGAAGAAGGCGGGCAGGGTCCGGTTGGCATTGCAGGCGAACAGCACGCGGCCAACCGGCAGGCCCATCGCGCGCACCCACAGGCAAGCCACGGCGTTGCCGAGGTTGCCGGTAGGCACGATGACATCGAGCGCGCCGCCATCCTTCCGCCGTGCCTGCAAGGCGGCGTGAGCGTAGTAGGCCATCTGCGGCAGCAGGCGGCCGAGGCTGATGCTGTTGGCCGAACTCACCGGGCTGGCGGCATCGCCGGCATGCGCGGTCAGCGAGGCTTTGACCATGCGCTGGCAGTCGTCGAAGCTGCCGGCGACGCGCAAGGCATGCACATTGCCGCCGAAGCTGCCGAGCTGGTGGGCCTGGCGCGGCGAGACGCGCCGGTCCGGGTAAAGGATGGCGACCCGGATGCCGGGCACATGGTGGAAAGCCGCGCCGACCGCGGCGCCGGTGTCGCCCGAGGTGGCGACCAGGATGGTCAGGGGCTGGTCGGTATCCCGTCGCAGACGGCGCATGCAGGCGGCCAGGAATCGCGCGCCATAGTCCTTGAACGCGGCGGTCGGCCCGTGGAAGAGCTCGAGCACATGCGCACCGGCAAAGGGCAGGGCGCGGCGCGGTGCCTCGACATCGAAGGCCTCCGCGCAGATGGCCTCGAGTTCGCCGGCGAGCGGGTCGTCGACGAAGAACGGCGCGAGCAGTTGTCGCGCCGTATCGGCAAGGCGCGCATCGGTCGCGAAATCGTGCGGATCCAGGGTCGGCATGAGAGCGGGTACGTACAGGCCACCATCGGGGGCGAGCCCCGCGGCGATCGCGGTGCCGATGCCGACCGGCGCGGCACCGCCGCGCGTGCTGACGAACATCATGCGTGGGTCTCCGCATCCAGCAGTTCCGCGGCGGGACCGTCGATCGGGGACACGTAGCGGTCGCTGTCGAAGCCGGCTTCCTCGAAGGCGGCGGCCATCGCGCTGGCCGCCGCCTCGGCTTCGGCGCGTCGCTCGAACCAGCCGAAGACGCTGGGGCCGCCTCCGGAAATGCTGGCACCCATCGCGCCATGGTCGAGCGCGGCCTGCTTTACCCGCGCGAAGCCCGGGATCAGCGGCGCGCGGCGCGGTTCGACGAGGACGTCGCTGAGTCCTTCGCGGACCAGCGGGGCATCGCCGCGATAGCAGCCGGCCAGGACCAGGGCGAGGTTCGCGCTCTGCGCGACGAACTGGCCCAGCGCATAGTCGCCGCGCAATACCTCGCGCGAGGTGCGCGTCTCCAGCACGTAATGCGGATGGACCACGGCGCAATGCCAGTCGGCCGGTACCGGGATGCGCAGCAGGCGGCGATCGGTGGCGAGCACGAGTCCGCCGAGCAGCATCGGCCCGAGGTTGTCGCCGTGCGGGCTGCCACTGGCGATCGTTTCGCCGGCCAGGGCGAAGGGGTAGAGCGCCTCGCGCGACAGGGGTTGCTCGAGCAAGGCATTGGCCGCCACCAGGGCGGCGACGCAGGAAGCGGCCGAACCGCCCATGCCGGAGCCGAAGGCGATGCCCTTGTGCAGGCGCAGTTCGAAACCGTAGGGCAGGTCGAGGGCCTTGCGCAGGGCGAGCAGGGCCTTGCCGGCCGTGTTCGCCGTTGCCTCCATGGGCAGGCCGGAGACCACGCCGTCGATCGATGCGATGCGGACGACCGGTTCCTCGATGCGGCGCACGTCGGCGCGATCGCCCGCACCGGCGAAGCTGTGGCCGAGGATGTCGAAACCGACCCCGATATTGCCGACACTGGCGCTGGCCAACGCGCTGGCGCTCATCGCGTGACCGGCAACCGGGTGTGTCTTCAGCATGCGCATCGCATGGCTCCCACCGCGCTGGCCACGCGCAGAAGATCGGTGAACACGCCGGCCGCGGTCACGTCGGGGCCGGCGCCGGGACCTTGCACGATCAGCGGATTGTCCCGGTACCGCCGGGTGCTGAACTGGACGATATTATCCGTCAGACGGGTATGCGCGAACGCATGCGAGCCGGACAACAGGCAGACACCGACCGTGGCCTTGCCGTCGCGGTCAAGCCGGGCGACATGGCGCAGCACCGCGCCTTCGGCGCGCGCCTGGGCCAGGCGCGCGGCCATCGGCCCGTCCAGCACCGCCAGCGCGCCCAGGACATCCTCCGGCGCAAGCCCGGCGAGTTCCGCTGGCACCAGGCTTTCGACCGTCACGTCTTCCAGGGAGAGCGGCCGGCCCGCCTCGCGGGCGAGGATCACCAGCTTGCGCGCCACGTCGATGCCGGAGAGGTCGTCGCGCGGATCGGGCTCGGTGTATCCGCGCGCATGGGCCTCGCGGACCAGCTCGGAGAACGCATGCGAGCCGTCATAGCGGTTGAACAGCCAGGCCAGGGTGCCGGACAGCATGCCTTCGAAGGCGATCAGCTCGTCGCCGGTATCGAGCAGGTCGCGCAGGGTCTGTACGACGGGAAGTCCCGCGCCCACCGTGCCTTCGTAGTGGAATCGCGCGCGGCCATGCTGCGCGGCGGCGCGGATCTCGCGCCAGCGCGCCCAGTCGCCGCTGCCGGCACGCTTGTTCGGGGTGACCACGTGGATGCCCGCGCCGAGCCAGTCCGCATAGCGGCCCGCGACCAGGTCGCTGGCGCTGCAATCGGCCAGCAGGGCGGGCGCGTCGCCGTTGCCGCGGACGTAGGCGGCGAACTGGGCGAGGTCAGCCGGCCGCCAGGTCTGCGCGCCATGGGTGCGGCTGTTGAGCGCTTCGTCGTCGCAATCCAGCCACATATGCCGGCTGTCGGCGACCGCGCGCAGGCGCAGGTCCAGGCCGAGTTCACGCTGCAGGCGGGGCCGCGCGGCGAGCAGTTGCGCGATCAGGGCCGAGCCGACCTTGCCGGGGCCGACGACGCCGACCTGCAGCACCTGTGGCGAAGGGGCCGCGCGAGGCGCCGCGCGGAAAAGTTCCGGTGATGCGATGACGATGGACACAGCACAGCCTCCTGGTGAGGCCCGTGTTCGTCAGGGAGCGAGTTCCGTTGCCGGTCCCATCCCTTGCGAGGGCGGGGCCGGTAGCGATGGGAACTCAATCGCGCGCGCGCACCCGTCCAGCGACGGTGGTTGTCGTCGTGGTGGTAGTCGTGGCGGAAAAGGACATCGGACCCGAGCCGAGCGCAGGCTTCCGGAAGTTATCCGGATGGCAAAACGCGACAGGGGCGGATGAGGGTGACATGGGCTCGACGGTAGGCCCGTGTTCGGGGTGGTGTCAAGTCGGCCATAGGGACTGTGGGAGCCCATCGGGTGGGCTCCCACGGCGTGCCGCCTATTTCGACAGGTCCAGCGAGTACACCGCGGTGCCGTCGCCGTTGTCCTTGATCTGCTTCACCGGCACGCCGGTATCGCGGGCGATGTCCGACTTGTCCGCCGCCGAGGTGAGGGTCACGGGGCCGCGGGTGTTCAGGTGAGCGAAACGCCACGAGGTGGTCTCGACGTCGCTGCGCTTGAGCTTCTTCTTCTGCTCGATCCAGCGGACCACGATCTCGCGGTTGCCGTCCGGCGCGGCAAGCACCAGGTTGCTGCCGTCGAGCCCCGGGAAATGCCCGCCGCCGCTGGCGCGGTAATTATTGGTAACCACGATGAAGACCTGGTCGGGCGCCACCGGCTTGTTCTTGTAGCGCAGGTCGACGATGCGCTGCCCCTCGGGCTTCGACACGTCGATGACGTAGTGGAGGTCGCCCTGGATCTGGTCGAAGTTGTAACCCGGCAGACGCTTGCCGATGAGCGACTGCGGCTGGGCCAGCGACGGATCGATCTGGTTGAAGCGTTGCGCCGAGGTCTCCAGCCATCCGCGCAACAGCTTGCCGTCGATCTTCACCGCGGCCAGGGTGTTCGGATAGAAGTACAGGTCGGCCGCGTTGCGGATCGTCATCGGTCCGGGCGGCACGTCGGTGTAGTCCTCGGGACCACCGAAGCCGGTGCGGAACGCGGCGGCCGCGGAAAGCACCGGAACGTCCTTGAGTTCCGGGTGCTCGCGGGCGATCTCGTCGCGGGCATAGTCGCGCTGCGCGGCATTGACCACGGCCAGCGCGGACATGTCGCCGACGTCGGCGAAATAGGTGCTCATGCGATGGTCGGTCTCGCCGATCGGCGTGTTCACATAGGCGACGGTTGCCTGGTGGGCTTTTTCGACGATCGGCGCGATCGACGGGTCGGGCTCGACGCACTCGTTCTTCTGCGGACAGATCGGGCGAACCTCGCTGCGGCTCTGGCCGGGATCGACCACCCAGCGGCCGTTCACCCGGGTCAGCGCGAGCCTGATCACGCCCAGATCCTTGCCGAAGAAGCCGCCCATCACCGCGGGTATGCCACGGACCAGGCCGCGTTTGGCGTCGACGTTCTTCATGCCTTCGTAATGTGGGCCGGGAAATTCGGCATGCGAGTGACCGAGCAGCAGGGCATCGATGCCGGACACGCCGGCCAGGTGCCAGCCCGGGTTTTCCATGCTCGAGGTGTACGGCTCGGTGTTGAGGCCGCCGTGCAGGATGGCGACGACGACGTCCGGATGCTGGGCCTGCAGTTCGGGCAGGTATTTCTGCGCTGCCTCGACCGCGCCGGTGACGGTGACCTTGCCGGCCAGGTTCTGCTTGTCCCAGTCCATGATCGGCGGCGGCGTGAAACCGATGATGCCGATCCTGAGCGGCACCTGCACCTTGCTGCCGTCCGCGGTATAGGCGGTGACGGTCTTCTGCACGATGGCCCAGGGCTTGAAGATCGGCTTGCCGTCGCGCGCGCTGTAGACATTGGCCAGGACCAGGGGGAAATGCGGGCCGGCGCAGGCCTTGCTGGCGCCGCCGACGACATTCATCGGCGTGCCGGTGACCTGGGAGAGATAAGCCAGGCCGTAGTTGAATTCGTGATTGCCGGCGGTGCCGCCGTCGTAGCCGATCGCGTCCATCGCCTGGTACATCGCCAGTTCGGTGTTGCAGCCGACCGGCTGCACCTGCGCCTGGTAGTCGGCAAGCACGGTGCCCTGGATGGTGTCGCCGCTGTCGAACAGCACGGTATTCGGGAACTCGCCACGCGCGCGGCGGATCAGCGTGGCCAGCCGCTCGTAGCCCAGGGTGGGGTCGTCCTTCTGCTTGTAGTAGTCGTAGCTGAGGATGTTCGAGTGGACGTCCGTGGTCTCCAGGATCGCCAGGTCCGTGCGCGCGCCATCGGCGAGGGGCGGGGTCCTGCCCGCATTCGGCGCGGCGGCGCAACCGGCCAGCAGGGCGGTGGCCAGTGCGGCCAGGGCGAGCGATGAAGGCTTGTGCATGGGTCGATCCGTGCGTGGGTTCGGTCAGGGGGCGCAACGTAGCAGATGACGGCATCCGTGGCGTGACAGGCCTTGCCACGGAGGGCGGGGCGCCTATTATCACGCTTTCGCTATTTCTTGCGACCCGACGGAGCCCGCATGATGCCCTTCCCCCGCCTGGCCCTGCTGGCTACTGGCATAACCCTGCTCTGCGCCTGCGTAACGCAACCCGCCGCACCCGTCGCCGCGATCGACGTGCCGACGATCCAGCGTCCCCAGCAGGAAACGCCGGCCTGGTGGTTCCGCAGCGGCGCGGCGCAGGCGGTCGAAGCCGGGCGTGTCGCCCAGGGCGGGCAGCAACGCGCGAAGAACGTCATCGTCTTCCTCGGCGACGGCATGAGCATCCCGACCATCGCCGCGGCGCATATCCTCGCCGGCCAGCGCAAGGGCGTCGACGGCGAAAGCTATCGGCTGAGCTTCGAGAAATTCCCGTACAGCGCGCTCAGCCGCACCTACGAAACCGACCAGCAGACACCGGATTCGGCCGGGACGATGACGGCGATCATGTCCGGGGTGAAGACCCGCGTCGGCTATATCGGGGTATCGCAGGTGCCGAACCGCCAGGATTGCGCGGCGACGAAGGGTCAGGAACTGGTCAGCACGCTGGAGCTGGCCGCCGCTGCCGGCATGGCCACCGGTGCGGTAACCACCACGCGCATCACTCACGCTACCCCGGCGGCGACCTATGGACACCTGCCGGAGCGCAACTGGGAGGTCGATGCGGCGATGACCGAAGCGGCGCGTGCGCTGGGCTGCAAGGATTTCGCCGCCCAGCTCGTCGACTTTCCGCTGCCGCAAGGACTGACCGTGGCGATGGGTGGCGGTCGCACCGAATTCATGAAGGCCGGGCAGGACGATCCCGAATACGCCGATAAAGTCGGCCAGCGCCTCGACGGGCGCGACCTGGTCGCCGAGTGGAAGGCCAGGCACCCGGACGGTGCCTACGTATGGAACGCCGCGCAGCTGAAGACGCTGGATCCGGCGAAGGTCTCGAACGTCCTCGGCTTGTTCGAACCCTCGCATATGAACTACGAGGTCGACCGCGCCAGGGACAAGGCCGGCGAGCCCAGCCTCGCCGACATGACAAAGGCCGCGATCGCCGTGCTGAAGCGAAATCCGAAAGGGTTTTTCCTGATGGTCGAGGGCGGTCGCATCGATCATGCGCTGCATGCCGGCAACGCGTATCGCGCGCTGGATGAAACGATCGCTTTCGCCGACGCCGTGCAGGCGGCCCTGGACGCGACCGATGCGACCGACACCCTGATCGTGGTCACCGCCGACCACAGTCATACGATGAGCTTCGCCGGCTATCCGGCGCGCGGTAACCCGATCCTCGGCCTGGTTCATGGCCTGACCGACAGTTACGACGAGGAGGGTGGCAGCGGCCTCGCCCGCGATGCCATGGGCCAGCCGTACACGACCCTCGGTTTCGCCAATGGCCCCGGATACACGGGTGCCAGCGACATGCAGCCGGAAGGCAGCAAGCATTTCCCGCATGCGCCGAACAGCTATCGCGGTATCGTCAAAGGACGTCCGGACCTGTCAGGGGTAGACGTCGCTGCTCCGGATTACATGCAGGAATCGATCGTGCCGCTGAAAAGTGAAACGCATGGCGGCGAAGACGTCGCGATCTTCGCCCATGGCCCCGGTGCTTCGGCCTTCCACGGCGAGCTGGAGCAGAACACGATCTTCCACATCATCGTCCAGCATACGCCGACGATACGTGCTGAACTGTGCAGGCTCGGAACCTGCAATGCCGACGGCATTCCGGTGGAGCGACCCACGTATCAGGCGTTGCTGGAAAAGCGCTGAGCCGGCGTCACCGCGTCGTCAGAAAAACCGACTAAGGTCGAGCGGTGATTTGCTGCCACATGGGTACCTGCCTTGATTCGTCTATGCTTCTGCATCCTCACCCTGGGCCTGTCGACGATGCCGCTTCACGCAGAAACGCCGATCGCATCGAAAGTACTGGTGATCGGTCATCGGGGCTCAAGTGCATTGAGGCCCGAGCACACGCTGGCCTCGTATGCCAAGGCGATCGAGGATGGCGCCGACTACATCGAGCCGGACCTGGTGTCGACGAAGGACGGTGCGCTCGTCGCCCGCCACGAGAACGAAATCTCCGGGACGACCGATGTCGCGACGCATGAGGAATTCGCCTCGCGCCGGACCACCAGGACCATCGACACCGAGCGCATGACCGGCTGGTTCACCGAGGATTTCACCCTTGCCGAGCTGAAGACCCTGCGTGCGCGCGAGCGGCTTCCGGATATCCGGCCGGGCAGCAAGCACTTCGACGGTGAGTTCCAGATCGTTACCTTCGATGAGATCATCGATTTCGTCGCGGCGGAATCCGCCGCGCATGGTCGCCCCATCGGGATCATTCCAGAGATCAAGCACTCGACGTATTTCCGCGGCATCGGCCTGCCGATGGAGGACAAGGTGCTGGCCACCCTTCGTGCGCATGCCTATACGCGCACCGCGCCTGTCGAGATCCAGTCCTTCGAGGTCGGCAACCTGCGTTACCTGCGCAAGGCCATGGGCAAGGCGTACCCGAACGTCCGCCTGCTGCAGTTGATGGGCAGCGATAGCGAGCGACCTTTCGACGACCGCGCCTTGTCCTATGCCGCGATGATGAGACCGGTCGGACTGAAGGAGATCGCCACCTATGCCGACGCGATCGGTCCGTCGATCCGCAGCGTGATCCCGCTGAAGGCGGATGGCAGCCTCGGCACGCCGTCGGCCCTGGTCCATGACGCCCATGCAGCCGGCCTGGAGCTCCATCCGTGGACCTTCCGGCCGGAAAACCATTTCCTCGCCACCAATTTTCGCAACAAGGATGGCGACGCGGCGCGCAACGAGGCCGGGTCAATAGAAGAAATCCGAACGTATATCGCGGCAGGTATCGATGCCTTCTTTACCGACGATCCGGCCGTCGGCCGAAAGGCCTTGCTGAGTCGGTAAATTCGCTATCATCGGCCGCTTATTGCCCAAGGAGCGGCCGTCGATGAGTGTACTTGCAAGATTCCTGCGTCATAAATCCGTCGAGCAGTTGCAGGCCGAAGTAGGCGCGCGGCGCGATTTCCGCCGTGTGCTGGGTCTGTGGCAACTCACCGCGATCGGTATCGGCGGCATCATTGGCGTCGGCATCTTCGTCCTCGCCGGACAGCAGGCGGCGATGAATGCCGGCCCGGGCGTCTCGCTGAGTTTCATCATCGCCGGCCTCGGCAGCGCCTGCGCCGCCTTGTGCTATGCGGAATTCGCCGGCCTGATCCCGGTCACCGGAAGCGCCTATACGTATGGATACGCGGTGCTGGGTGAAGGCGCGGCCTGGATCATCGGCTGGGACCTGCTGCTCGAGTATGCGCTGGTGGTCGCCGTGGTCGCGATCGGCTGGTCCGGATACGTGCAGGTCCTGCTCGGTTCGGCTGGCATCCATTTGCCGGAATGGGCGCAGAAAAGCATGAGCGCCGAAACCATGCACTACTACTGGCAGCAGGGCCTGGCCATGGTCGGCATGCATAGCGGCCAGCCCATCGCCGGCCCCAGCGACGCGCATCGCTTCAATGTGATCGCCGCGGGCATCTCGGTCCTGGTGGCGATCCTGCTTACCGTGCGCACCGAGTGGGGCGCGCGTTTCAATACCGTGATCGTGGCGATCAAGGTGATCGGCGTACTGCTGGTGATCGGCGTCGGCGCGTTCTATATCGATACCGCCAACTGGCATCCCTTCGTTCCGGCACGCATCGTCGACGACAAGGGCGTCGGTCACTTCGGCTGGCAGGGCGTGCTGACCGGCGCCAGCGTGGTGTTCTTTGCGGTGTTCGGTTACGACACCCTGACCACGGCCGCCGAGGAAGCGAAGAACCCGCAGCGCGACCTGCCTCGCGCGGTTCTGCTCTCGCTCGCCGTGGCGATGGTGCTGTATATCGCGGTCTCGCTGGTACTGACCGGCGTCGTCCACTATTCGCAACTGTCCGGCGAAGCGTCGGTCTCCGACGCCTTCCAGGCGATCGGCCTGCACTGGCTGAGCGTGGTGATCGCCTTCGCCGCCGTGGTCGGCGTGATCAGCGTGCTGTTCGCCTTCATGCTCGGTGCGGCGCGCATCTGGTTCGCCCTGGCGCGCGACGGCCTGTTGCCCGCATGGTTCGCCAAGGTGCACCCGCGTTACGGCACGCCGGCCCGCCCGACCCTGATCCTCGGTGTGTTCACCGCCATCGTCGCCGGCCTGCTGCCGATCGGCGAAGTGGCCGAACTGGTCAATATCGGCACGCTGAGTGCCTTTATCCTGATCTGCGCTTCGGTGATGGTGCTGCGCGTGCGCAAGCCGGAACTGCAGCGCAACTTCCGCACGCCCGCGATCTGGTTCACCGCGCCGCTCGGCATCGTGTTCTCCGCCGTGCTGATCTACGGCCTGCCATGGATCACCTTCGAGCGCTTCGCGATCTGGATGGCGATAGGGCTGATCGTGTACTTCGCCTATGGCATCCGCCACAGCAAGCTCGGTAGCGGCGGGTAAGCATGAGATAGCGGCGGCCGGCTTGCCGGCCGCCGCAGGTGTCGCTGGTCAGAAGCGGACTTCCGCCGCCACCGAGTACACGGAGATATTCGTGTTGCCGTCGACGATCCTGTCGGCTTTCAACGAGTAGTAGTCGTAGGTAAGGCCGAGACTGAAGTTGCGGCTGATGTCGTAACCCATGCCGACGCCGGCATAGAGGCCGTTGTCGTTGGACGTGGCCCGATCCGATACATGGGTATCGCCGAACCCGGATGGAATCGTCACGTCGGCCTTGAACTCGGTATGCGAATGCATGGTGCCGGCCCTGGCGGTGACGTACCACTGGCGAGCGAGCGCCCAGCGGCCGTTGACACCCAGGATGACCGCATGCGCCTGCAGTTTTTCTTTCGTATAGGCCGTATAGGCAAAGCCATCGACCGAACCACGGATTGTCTCGTTATGACTCAGTCGGCCGAGGTCGACATAGCCGGTTTCGATGCCGAAGTAGAACGGCGGTTCGACGGCCCAGCGGTATCCGAACGTGGCCCCGTAGGACGTGCCGTGATCGTCCGAACCGCCACCGAGGTCGTACCTGGCCTGGCCGACCTGGCCGCCGACGAAAAAGCCGGCTTTATCCGCGGCGTGAGTCACAAGCGACGCGCACGAGAGCGACGCGGCGATGGCCGCGCTGATCAAGATCTTCTTCATGATTCCCCTTCCTGTGTCCTACCCCTGGCTCCAATGCCAGGAGCTCCCGCATCCGCGGGCGGGGCATCTTAGGTCATAAGAACATGCGACGAACACCGCAATATTTTGCGGTGTTCGTCGCGGCGGGTCGGCGGCGCCTCAGAAGCGGAATTCGGCGTTGGCCGAGTACACGCCGGTGGTGAGGTAGCGATCGCCCAGCACGCGTGCATGGCTGTGGTACGTGTCGTAGCTGACGCCGACGCCAAGGCCCGGCAGAACGTTGTAGCCGACGCCGATGCCGCCGTACCAGCCGTTGTCGCTCGAGCCATAGACGGTCTTGTTGCCGGAGTCGGTCTCGGACACCCCGGTGCGGGAGTGGAAGTTACCGAAACGTGCGGTCGCGTAGAACTGCTCGCCGAAGTTGAATTTGGCATTGCCGCCGAGCGTCCAGCCGCGAAGTTTCAGGCGGGTGGTTCCCAGCGCCCCGCCAAGGGCGCCATGGCCGAGGGTGGTGTAGCCGCCTTCGAGGCCCAGGTCGAACATGGGCGTGATCGCCCAGCGGTAGCCGGTATTGAGTGCATAGGCTTCGCTGCTCTTGTGATCGAGCGCACCGAGCCGGTAGCTGGACTGGCCGGCGTTGCCGTTGACGAAGAACCTGCCTTGCGCCTGGGTGGCGAACGAGGCGGAAACCGAGACAGCAGCCACGACGGCTGCGAGGGCGAGTTTTTTCATCCTGAAGATCCTTGTGGGGTAAATCGTCCATTCCATGGCGAATCGTTCGCCGATGGCAGCCGCTTAATTTATCACCTTTTGCCGCGAGGACAAGCTTCTCGCGCCGCATGACCAATGGCATGGGGGCGCGCGGCTCCGGAAAGCTAGCATCGGCGTTTGTCACGTTACAAAACGTCGCTCGCGCCCGGTCACGGCGGAGCATCCACGCTTGCCTGGGAGAACCGAGTGAAAGTCACCACCCTTGCCACCGCGCTGCTCGCCGCAGCAGCCGGTTTCGGCGCGCTGTCCGCGTATGCCGATGTCGCCCCGCCGCAGGACACGCCGTACGACGGCACGCTGAAGCTCAGCGTCGACGCCACGGATCTCGATCACCGCATCATGCGTGTGAAAGAGAACATCCCGGCGAAGGAAGGTCCGCTGACCCTGCTCTTCCCGCAGTGGATTCCGGGCAACCATTCGCCGACCGGTCCGATCGACCAGTTCGCCGGCCTTGTCGTTACCGCCAACGGCAAGCGCCTTGAGTGGAAGCGCGACCAGTTCAACGTGTACGCGTTCAATATCGATGTGCCGGCCGGTGCGAGTTCGGTCGATGTCGAATTCCAGACGCTGACTCCGCAGAGCACGCGCCAGGGTCGCGTGGTGATGACGCCGGAAATCGTCAACGTGCAGTGGAACCAGGTCAGCCTGTATCCGGCCGGCCACTTCGCCCGGCAGATCCAGGTCGACGCCACGCTGAAACTGCCGGAAGGCTTCCAGTTCGGCAGCGCGCTCGACGTCTCCAGCCAGAGCGGATCCACGGTCACCTTCAAGACGATCAACTACGACGACCTGGTCGATTCGCCGGTCTTCGCCGGTAAATACTTCAAGCGCGTCGATCTGGATCCGAACGGCCGCTCGCCGGTGCACCTGAACATCGTCGCCGACGACGCCAAGTCGCTGGAGATCAAGCCCGAGGCGCTGGAAATCCATCGCAAGCTCGTCCAGCAGATGGACAAGCTCTACGGCGCGCGCCACTACAACCATTACGACTTCCTGCTCGCGCTCAGCGAGAAGCTCGGCGGCATCGGCCTGGAGCACCATCGCTCCAGCGAAAACAGCGCCATGCCGAACTACTTCACCGAATGGGACAAGAGCTGGGTCGGTCGCGACCTGCTTTCGCACGAGTACAACCACTCCTGGGACGGCAAGTACCGTCGCGGCGCGGACCTCGCCACGCCGAACTTCAACGTGCCGATGGGCGACAGCCTGCTCTGGGTCTATGAAGGCCAGACGCAGTTCTGGGGCAACGTGGTCGCCGCGCGCTCGGGCCTGGTCAGCCAGGACCAGGCCCGCGACCTGCTTGCTTTCGTCGCCGCCACGTATGACCAGGGTCGTCCGGGCCTGTCCTGGCGCAGCATCCAGGACACCACCAACGATCCGACCATCGCCCAGCGTCGTCCGCTCTCGTACCGCAACTACCAGATGAGCGAAGACTATTACTCGGGTGGCCAGATGGTCTGGCTCGATGTCGACACGCGCATCCGCGAACTGACCAAGGGCAAGCGCTCGATCGACGATTTCGCCAAGGCGTTCTTCGGCGTCAACGACGGCGACTGGAAGGTCGATCCGTACACCTTCGAGGACGTGGTCAAGACCCTCAACGACATCGCCCCGTATGACTGGGCGAAGTATCTGCGTGATCGTATCGACGGCCACAAGGGCCCGATCGACGGTATCGCGCGCAGCGGCTGGAAGCTGGTCTACACCGACAAGCCATCCGAGGCGGTCAAGGCCGTCGAGGCGCGCCGCCACTTCACTGACATGACCTACTCGATCGGCGTGGCCGTGTCGGCCAAGGGCGAGATCGCCGACGTGCGCTGGGATGGCCCGGCGTTCAATGCCGGCCTGTCGCCGGGCATGACCGTGGTCGCGGTGAACAACAAGGAGTTCAGCGGCGACGCGCTGAAGGATGCCGTCACCGAAGCGAAGACCGGCAAGGCGCCGATCGAGCTGCTGGTGAAGAACTTCGACGAGTACAAGACCATCCGTATCGACTACCACGACGGCCTGAAGTACCCGCACCTGGAGCGCGACAAGAGCGTGCCGGATACGCTGACGACGCTGTATAAGGCGAAGTAAGCGGCCTTGCTGTTACAAAAGAGCCCCGGCCATGCCGGGGCTTTTTTGTTTAGAACCGGGAAGCCGTAACTGGATCGTCTCCCTCTCCCGGAGGGAGATGGTGGGGTGAGCCAGTGTGCCGCTTCGTCTGGCTCGCCCTCATCCGCCCTGCGGGCACCTTCTCCCTCCGGGAGAAGGGACGAGCATGTAGGCCAGGCCGCCCATCTCCGTTACACTACGCTTTCGCCGCCGGCCGACTGGCCCGCGACGACGCTTCACGAACGACAATGCGCCCGTAGCTCAGCCGGATAGAGTAGTGGCTTCCGAAGCCATTGCTCACAGGCGAAGATTGTGGTTCGCAGTGTCACTGGGCTAGTACTCAGAAGTTCGCCGGCCCGAAGAAAAAGTCCTTTAAAAATGCGCCTGTAGCTCAGCCGGATAGAGTAGTGGCTTCCGAAGCCATTGGTCGGGGGTTCGAATCCCTCCAGGCGCACCATTTCCTCTGTGACGGATCTGTGCCGGCTCTGGGACATGGCAGATGCAGCCCTTCCCTCGGAGTGAGCACTAGCCTCTGCTCCAAGGCGCGGCAATCTCATCACGCAAGGCGGCTTATGGACACCCTTCCACTCCAATCTCAGGGGGAGCAAGCCATGACCACGATTTTTCAGCGATCGGTGAGCTGTGGGCACTACGGGGAGAATGAGGTTGTTGAGGTTGGGAGACCAACTCCTTTGGCTACATGGACCTGGACAAGCGCCCGCCAGCGATCGAGCGGGACACGCTGGCACAGATAAGCACAACCAACTTAATATGCGACACGCCAATTCCAACTCATTCGGCGTCACATGGTAAATCGAGCACTATCCGACCGGCAGCCAAAGGTCGGTTAACTCACGTTCATGTTTGAAACCCTTCATGCGTCCATATCCCTCTCAGCCCTAACACCGCTCGACGTCGTCGACTGCAACACTGCTCGTGTGCTCGATCGAAAGGTCCGATACTGGGGCAACGATTTTTTAAGGACGTCACACTCCTCCTGCGAGGCCTTCAGCTTCGCTTGCAGCTCCTCGATAAGGAGCTTCTGCGCCGCCATGGCCTGCGGCGTTGCCGACGCCCGCAGGATACGCTCTCCCTCGACCCAGCGTCGCAGGCCCGTCGACCCGACACCAACTAACTTCGCTGGTTGCGGCGGGGTATACCCCGCATCGATCACCACCGGACCGCCTCAGCCTTAACAGCCAGGGGTATTTTTTTATGACCCATGATTCACCTCGTAGGAGAATTTTGCCCCTATCTGGTGGCCCGGGAAAACCGCGCTACTACAGGCGCGCTCCTGCATGGGCTAGGCCCTGTAGAACTCGCCGGCCCTTGACAGTCTTGCTGTGTATTGTTGTCATGATACACATGTATGCCTCGGTTTTTTCGATCCAGCCGACGTCAGCCGAGCCCATTTACCGGCAGATCGTCGATCAGTTACGTCGCCTCATTGCAGGAGGGCAAATCACGCCCGGGGAATTGCTGCCTTCGGTGCGCGACGTAGCGGGATTTCATGCTATCAACCCCATGACCGTTTCCCGGGCGTACGGCATGGCGGAAGCCGAGGGATTGCTGGAGCGGCTCAGGGGAAAGGGGATGGCTGTCGCAGCGGCGCACAAGAGAACACTTTCGCAGGCTCAGCGCATGGCCCTGATCGAAGAGCTGCTCATGGAAGTGGCGCGCCATGCAAAGGAACTGGAACTGTCGCCCGCGCTGGTGCTGCGCCACCTCGACAAACTGATGGGATCATGAGAATCCGATGACTGCCAGGGAACCCACCGATATGGAACCCACCGACCTCCCGGTCGCGATCCACGGGCTGACCCAGGGTTACGAGGGATATCGCATCCTGGATGGCCTTGATCTGGTCCTGCAACGCGGCACCGTCATGGGCCTGATCGGGCGCAACGGCGCTGGCAAGTCCACGCTGATTCGCGCGATGCTGGGCTTGCTGGAACCCGCCAGCGGATCCGTGCATGTTTACGGTGAGCAAGCGCTCAGGCTATCCGATACCACTAAAGCCCGTATTGCCTACGTGCCACAGCAGCCCGAGGCCCTGGCCTCGCTCACCGCCCCGCAGATGCTCGACTACGTAGGCCCCTTTTATCCGCGCTGGGACAAGGCCTTCGTGCAGAAGATGCTGCGCGAGTGGGACATCCCCCTTAACCGCGTGCTTGGCACGTTCTCGCCCGGCGAGCGCCAGCGTGTCGACATCATCCGTTCGCTTGCATCGCAACCTGATCTGCTTGTGCTTGATGAGCCAGCTGCCGCACTCGATCCCGTGGCGAGACGCCAGTTGCTGAGGGAGATCGCCCTGAGGGCTGCGGAATTCGAGACGACGGTGCTGTTTTCCACCCACATCGTGTCGGACCTCGAGCGCGTCGCTTACGATGTCGCCTTCCTTCACGACGGCCGGCTCCTTCTGAACTGTGGCGTGGATGAGACCAAAGAACATTACGCGCGCATCGTGCTATCGCAGCCTGCCTCGCATGCCGCAGCCATCCCCGCCCTGAGTCGCAGGCAACTCGACGATGGCAGTCTCAGCCTCGTTGTTGAACGCGATGCGGCGGGCCGCTGGCCGACCGTTGCCGAGACCGCAGGCGTGCGCATGGAAGCGCTGGCGCTCGAGGATCTTTTCGTCGAGATCGCAGGATGACCATGCGCTCTGTCCTGATGACTCCGTGGCAAGCGACGCCTCGCTTCCTCCGGCTCGGGTTGTTGCTCGTGGTTGCCGCGTGCCTGCTCCATGGCGCCCGGATCGTCACGAGCCCAGGTCTGACGGCGCAGTGGCCGACGTTCGTTTTCTATTACGGGGGCGCGCTGGGCGCGGTATGGGCGCTCGTGCTGTCCCGCTTCGTGCTGGTGGCCCGCGACCGTATCCAGCTGCTCCTGCCGGGCAACCGCTTCCTCATGCCCGCCAGCATCACGTTCCACGGGTTGTGCGGACTGGCTCCGGCTATCGCGCTGGGTCTCGTGGCCCACGCATCCCTGACGGCCACCGCCCTTATTCTCCTGGTATGCATGGCGGGCGGCCTCACGGTCGCCTTGTTGCCTGCGTATGTCGCTGCCGTGGCGGGCTTCCTCCCGTTGATCGGGGCGTCGCTTTCCGGATATATGCGTCACCACACGCTCACGGCCACGCAGGCCGATGTCATGTTGCTGGTCGCGCTTGGCGTCCTTGGCAGCATCTGCATGCTTCGGTGGCGTGCCGTGTCGCACAGCGACCCCTCTGGCTCACGACCTGCGCAGGCAGCACTCATCCTCGTGATCCAGCGACAGACCGGCTGGCGTGGCGCCACCGCGGGATACGTCAGCCTGAAGCATGCCGGACCGGCATCCATGTCCCGCGCACTTCACATTGCGCTTGGCGGCCTGTACCTGCCCATGAGGCCCGCTGGCCATGTGCGCCGGTGGCTGCCGATGGGGCTGCTGATCCTGCTTATGGCCGTGCTGGTCAAGATGGCGTCCGGTGCCGACCTGCCGATGCTGATGTCGCCCGCGAACATGGCCCTCGCTGTGTGTTACGCCGCGCTGGTGCTGACCGTCGCGAGCACGTTCGGCGTGGTGAGGGTTGTGCAACAGCGGTGGCGCAAGCAAAACGCCGAACTCGCCCTGCTCGCCCTGCTTCCGGGCCTGGGCACGCCGGAGGCGGCGCGACGAAAGGTCTTGCGTGCGTGCCTCGCCGGGCCGCTCACGCTGCATGCGGCGATTCTGGCAGCGGTGTGGCTCGCCGCCGCGCTGGCTGCCATGCCGACGATGACGGTCATCCTGATTTCGGTCGTCATACCGGGATGTTCGGTCATCATGGTGGGCTCCGTGCTCGCCACGCTGGGCGGCCGGCGCTTGCCCGACTGGGCCATGGTGACGCTCATGCTGGTGTTCCTTGCGCTGACCAATGCCTGCCTGCTTCCTGTTGCCGTGTCCCACCCGGCGGGTGCCGTATCGACGGCCTACCTCGCCGTGCCATTGGCGGGCTGGGTACTGCTGGGCGTGGTCATGTTGTGGCTGGGCTTCCGTGGCTGGACAGGCTTCCAGAAGCGCCCCCACGTGTTCCTCCCGGACGACCGCGCGCGTTTTTCCTGACCAACCGAGAAAATCAAAGCAAACCCGTTGACAGCCCATGTGTATGTGTATATTAATACACTTAGACACAACGGGGGGCTTATGGAGCGCTTGGCGATCAGGGGTGTTTGCAAGAGGTACGACCGTGGCCATGGCGCAGCGGCTGTCGCTGCATTGACAGATGTGAGCCTCGAGGTACGCGCCGGTAGCGTCACGGCGGTACTGGGACTCAACGGGGCAGGGAAGAGCACGCTGATCAAGGCGATCTGCGGGCTGATCGAGCCCGACGCGGGGCATCTGGAACTGGACGGCGTGCGGCTGGCGCACAGCCTCACCCGGCATTGCCGCGTCGGCGCCGTGCTCGAGGGCAACCGCAATATTTACTGGCGCCTTTCCGCTCGCGAGAACCTCGAGTACTTCGCCGCATTGCAGGGCCTCGGCGCGAAACAGAGTCGTCCGCGTATCGCCGACCTGCTCGCTACCATCGGGCTCGACGATCGCTCCAGCACGCTGGCGGGAAACCTTTCGCGCGGCATGCAGCAGCGTCTTGCGCTGGCGGTGTCGGTCATCAACCGGCCGCAGGTGTTGTTGCTCGACGAACCCACGCTTGGCGTGGACCTCGAGAACGTACTGAGCATCGTTGCTTACCTCAAGGAACTGAGGGACTCGGGTACGGCGATCATCCTCACCTCGCACCAGATGGACACCGTGGAAATGCTTTCGGACCGCGTGGCGATCCTGCAGGCAGGGCGCATCAAGATCACCGAAGACATCAAGCAGTTCCTGTCCCGCGGAGCGACCAATCTTTATTCCCTGGGCGTGGAAGGTCTCGACGGCGGCCGCAAGGCGCTGCTGGTGACCCTCGGTGTCATGGTCGGCGAAGGGGCGCTGACGTTTCCCGAAGACAAGCTCTACGACGTCCTCGATGTATTGCGGCCGCTCGCCATCGGCAACCTTGCCCGCGAAGCAGGCGACCTGACATCAACCTTCCTGCATGCCGTGAGGGACTGACCATGCTAGCTAGCATTGCTTGCGCGGAAGTGCGCAAAAACATGATTACGGTACGGCGCTATCCGATCGAGTCCGTGCTCGGCGCCATCGTGTTCACCTTCTTCTTCATGGGTATCTTTTTCGGTTCCCGGTACCTTGCAGGAGGCACCGACGTCGACCAGCAGCGCCTCGCCGTCACCGCTGCGACGTATGTCGTGTGGCTCACTACGACGGGCCTTTTTTCGGGGCCGGGTGCGCAGATCGCCGACGACGCCCGTACAGGCATCCTCGAACAGATCTTCCTGGCACCCACGCCGTTCGCCAGCTTCGTCGTGGTCCGCACCTTCAGCGGGCTGGTGCACCACCTGCTTCTTATCACGCTGGTGCTCGGTGTCATCTGCCTGTTTACCGGCGTACGCCTGAATTACACCCCTTACGCCGTGCTCCCGCTGGTCTGCGTGATCCTGGCGTCGATCGGCCTCGGGTTGCTGGTGGCCGGTTACGCGATGGTGATCAAGCGTATCCAGTCGCTGCTCAGCCTCGGCCAGTTCATCATGCTGGCCCTGGTCGCGGCACCCCTGCAAGGCCATGACGGTGCCTTCGGCATGCTCGCCGACGTCGTGCCCATCAATCCATCCGCCCACCTGCTGGGTGAGCTTCTTTCCCACCCGATGGTACCCACCGCCGCCGAGTACGCGACGTGCGCCGCCAATGGTATCGCGTGGTTCCTGCTGGGGTACTGGGTGCTTGATCGGGCAGTGAAGACGGCGCGCAGTCGCGGGCTGGTCAGCGGCTATTGAATTGAGGGGAATCGGCATGACCGACGTAGCTGTCCAGCGAGATGCCAGCGAAATGCGCCGAGGGGTACTCATCATTCTCGTGCTGCTTTTGTTGAAGAGCGAAAACCACGGATATGCGGTCAGGCGGTCGCTCGAGACGCACGGTGTAACGATCAAGGAAGGCACGCTTTATCCGCTGCTTAAGCGCCTCGAAGACGGTGGATACCTTCGTGGTCGCTGGGACACCGGCGGTGATCGCATGCGCAAGTTCTATCTGATCACGGCGGATGGCCAGTCGTACGCCACGACGATGTTCGACCAGTTCTACCGGCTTGCAGACATCGTCGGTGAAGTAAGACGGATGACGAACCAGGACTTTCAGGAGGTATCAGCGTGACTACACTCATCGAACTTTCCCGGGTGAGCAAGACCTACGGCACAAAAGACGCCGCTGTCCAGGTGCTGGACGAGATCAACCTGGTGGTGAAGGAGGGCGAGTTCCTTGCCCTCATGGGACCCTCGGGCTCGGGCAAGACCACCCTGCTCAACCTTATCGGCGGCATCGACAGCCCGACGTCGGGGAGTATCCGGTTTCGCGGGCAGCCGCTCGAGAAACTCTCCGACGCGGCGCTTGGCCGCTGGCGCGCATCCCAGGTGGGCTTCGTGTTCCAGTCGTACAACCTGCTGCCGTCATTGAGCGCGCTGGCCAACGTCGAAGTACCGTTGATGCTTGGCCGTCTGTCTTCCGGTGAGCGGGTACGGCGATCGCGCACGGCACTGGAACTGGTGGGCCTGGCCGACCGCACCGGCCATCGGCCACGCCAGCTCTCTGGTGGACAGCAGCAGAGGGTGGCGATCGCGCGCGCCATCGTCGGTGGCCCCGCCTTGCTCATCTGCGACGAACCCACCGGCAACCTGGACCGTGAAGCCGCCGACGACGTGCTTGCGTTGCTTGCCGAACTCAAGGGCATTAATAACGTGACCCTCGTCATGGTGACGCACGACCCGAAGGCGGCCGCGTATGCCGACCGTACCGTGGTGCTCGACAAGGGCGCCGTGAGCGCACCCCTGCTGCAAGTGGCCTGAATCATGATTTCCATGTATCTCACTTATGCCAGGCCGTTCCGCAACCGCCTGCGCGGCCTGTTGACGATTGCCACCGTTGCGACTGTGTTCGTGCTGCTGGGGCTGCTTGGCCTGCTTTACCAGGCCTTTCATCCGGCGGTCGGATCGTCGGGTGCCGACATGCTGGTGGTCACCTCGCGCTACTCCAGCCAGGCCGCTTTGCCGATATCACTGCGTGCGAACCTCGCGGCCGTGCCCGATGTCAGCGAGGTCTACTACCAGACGGGCTACATGGCTGTTTACCAGCAACCGACCAATCAACTGCTGATGGCGGCCGTCGGTCTTCCCACCGACGCGTTCAAGGATCTCTCGATTACCGCCGACCAGCTCAAGGCATTCGCTGCCAGGCGCGATGGCCTGCTGGCAGGCGACCAGCTTGCACAGCGCAATCACTGGAGCGTCGGCCAGCAGGTACCGTTGCATGTGGCGGGCTTCGCCAACAAGGACGGTGGCAACACCCAGCTTTTCGAAGTGCTTGGGATCTACCATGGCCTCACGGCGGATCGCGCCAAGCTGGACAGTATCGCGATCGTCCGGTGGGACTACATGAATGAGTCCGCGGCGACGCACGCTGATACCGTGGCGCTGTACAAGGTCAAACTGGCGCCGGGGGCCTCCACGGATGCCGTTGCCCATGCGATCGACGGCATGACGGCGAACTCGGACCATCCCACGCGCACGCAGACCGCACAGGCGCTCCTGTTGTCGCTCTTCACGCAGATGGGCGACTTGAGTGGCGCCATGCGGCTCATTGTGCTGGCCGCGATCTTCACGCTCGTCATCGTTACCGCGACGTCGCTTGCCCATGCAGTCAGGCGCCGCTCGCTGGAACACGCCACGCTACGTGCCATGGGCTACACCCGCGGCATGGTCGCCCGCATGGTGATCTACGAGAGCGTCTGCCAGGTGGTGTGTGGCGTGGTCGTCGGCGCGGTACTGGTCTACGCGCTGCTTGCGCACCTGCGCGCGCGGCACGTTCCGAACGTGCCCGATCCCGGCCTCGACCCGGGCACTCTCGTGCTTGTCGCCTGCGGCTCGATCGCGCTGGCCGCCCTGGCGGGATCCTTCGGTGCCATCCGTGCCGCGAGGCTGGACATGGCCACTGCACTCAAACAGGCATCGTGAGGTCACACCCCATGCGTATCGTTTCATCTTTCATGCAGATCGCGATGGCGCTGGTCGCAACGATTGCCGTGCTGCTTGTCGACCTCCGGCTACTCGCTGCCGCGCTGGTCGTTGCTATCGCCGTGTTGCTGTTCACCCCTGCCGGCCGCCGCACGCTGCTGCTGGTGAAATCGGCCCTGGCGTCGCTGTCGCAGCGGCCGGGGTCGGCGCTTGTCATCATGGTCGGCGTTGGCGCGGTATGCGCCACGTATGCCGGGCTGATGTCCGTCGGCCACGGCCTGGAAAAAGTCATGCAGTCCACCGGCGACACGCAGACCGCGATCATCCTCAGGCAGGGTGCGCGTAGCGAAGCGGATTCCTCGCTCTCGCGCGAAGCGATGGCCGCGGTGCTGGGGGCCGACGGTATTGCACGAACGGCGTCGGGAACTGCCCTGGCCTCAACCGAGCTCGCGGTCACGGCGGAGGATGCGCAGGGACATAACCTGCACGTTCGTGGCGTGTCGGCTCTTGCCGGCCAGGTGTATGGTGCGGGCAAGATCATCGAAGGCCGCCCGTTCAACGCGGGCGCGCATGAGCTGGTCGCCGGCGTGAACCTGGCCAGGCCATTCAGCGGCCACCTGCTGGGTGCGACGGTGACGTTGAATAACGAACCATGGCGTGTCGTGGGCGTGCGCGAAACAGGCGACGCGCACGATACCGAACTGTGGGGTGACAGCACCACGCTCGCTGCCACGTTCAATCGCTACGACTACCAGGACGTCGTCGTGCGGATCGATGGCCAGGACGGGCTGGCGAAGCTGGGTGCCTGGGTCAAGGCGAATCCGCGCCTCGGCCTCGAGGTGGATACCACGGCCGACTTCTACTCATCGCAATCGCGCGTGTTCACCCAGGTGGTCGGTGGCCTTTCGATGGCTATCGCCGCGCTGCTGGGACTCGGGGCGTTATTCGCCGTCCTCAATACCATGTTCACCGTCGTCGAGGAGCGCATCCGCGAGATGTCGACATTGCGGGCGATCGGGTTTTCGCGTCGTTGCGTGGTCGTCGCTTTCTGCATCGAGGGTGCCCTGATCGCTGCGATCGGCGGACTGGTGGCCATGGCACTCGTATGGCTTGCCATGTCGGGCAGCGTATTCAGCACCGCGGGTGCTGGCATGACGCAGATTGCCTTCATCTTCAGCCTCGACCCATCAGCCGTCATCGCCAGCATGCGTATTGCGGTGGCGCTGGGCATCGTGGGCAGTGCATTGCCCGCTGTCGTCTCGTGCAACGGCGATCTTATCGCCGGCCTGCGCTACGCCTGATCACGGCCCACGGAGTGAACCCATGAATGCCTTCGATCGATACCTGGCCGATCTGGCCGCCCTGCTGCCCGACGATGTCGCGGATGAAGTGCAGGCGGAATTCCGATCTGAACTGGAGGATGAGCTTGATGATTTCTGCGCACGTCACGGAGGCATGGATCGCGATGCGGCGATGACGGCCGTCGTCGCCCGGCGGCAATCGCCCGAGGCGGTCGTCGCCGCCCTGCGTGGCCAGGGTCGATCGATCATCGGTCCCATCATGTATCCGATTTTCCAGAAGGTCATCGCGGCGCAATGGCTGCTGGTGATCGTGGGTGCCCTCGCTGGCTTCTTCAGGCACGGCAGCGATGATGTGCCGGCCGCGCTGCGTTCGGTGTGGATGGGCTTTTCGTCGTCGTTCCTGATCACCACCGTCGCATTTGGCCTGCTTGAGCGCTATGGGTACGCGAAAGCGATCCCGGCAGACCTGGTGTTGCGTACGAAGCTGCGGGCGCGGCGAGCCGGCAATGCGTCGCAAGCCCGGAACGCGGTACGCGTCGCCATCGCCACGGCGCTGGTATTCCTGGCGGATATTGACCAAGGCTGGCTCGGCCTGCCTTACGTCCACGACGGCCTTCACGTGATTCCCCTGTTCGACCCTGCAACGGTGTTGCGCCTGTTGCCTGTCGCGCACTTCTTTATCGGTGCGCTGATCGCCAACCATGTCATTTCCACACTGGGTTATCGATCGTGGTTCCGGCCTGCATCGCTGACCTTGCGGGGACTTATCCTGATGGCCGCCCTGGCCATGCTGTTGGTCACCGGCGGGCCATCGGCCACGGCGTGGAGCGGCGTCGACGGCCTGGGTGACAGCCAGGCGCAGGCCGTAGCGGCCACGGCGAGTATCGGTGCCTTCTGCCTCACGTTTGTATGGTGGGGCGGGCTGGTCTGGAGCACGATCCGCTGGGTGGGCGATGTGCGGCGGCAACGGGCGCTCGGCGCGTGAGCCGGGCGACGGTCAGTGGCAGCGCGATGATGGACCGGCTCGGTGTCACACCGGGGCACCTCGAGCGATGGCTTGGCATGATCGACGGCGGTACCGATCGTGGCGAGCTGTTCTTCCAGCAGGGATGGCGCGAGGAAGTCACGATGGAGCAGGGACGCATCATGGGCGGAAGGCACACCGCCGGGGGCGGCGTCGGCGTGCGCGCGATGCATCACGACGCGGGCTCGCGATTCGCCTCGTCGAATTCGCTGTCCCGTCGGGATGTCGATGTGGCGTGCTGTGTGGTGGCGCGTGGCGCCCCCGTCCTCGCGGACCCGCGGCCTGTCGCCGACACGGTGACGATGCGCGCGGATCGCGGTGAGCTGGGCATGGAAGAACGCGTGCATATCCTCCAGGAAATGAATGCCTACGCGCGACTCGCCGGGCCGGTCGTGACCGATCTCGCCCTGAGCCTCGGCGGTGCGTGGGAAGACATCCTTGTTGCCGACACCGCCGGCTTGCTGGCAGTCGACCAGCGACCGCAGGCACAGTTCCGCTGCCAGGTCGCCGTCATGCAGGGCGGCCGTATCGGGCGCGCCAGTTC
Source organism: uncultured Gammaproteobacteria bacterium (assembly GCA_963847335.1). GTDB lineage: Bacteria > Pseudomonadota > Gammaproteobacteria > Xanthomonadales > Rhodanobacteraceae > Luteibacter. The sequence continues at coordinate 184,319 of CAWJZF010000005.1, read as the reverse complement.
CGGCGGGGGCGGCCGCATCACGTATCGCGAACTGGCAAGTGGCGGCCAGATGCACGGCGCCATCGACACCGCGTTGCGAGTAGCCATCGCAGAACTCACGGCGCAGCCGGCACCCGAAGGCGCCATGCCCGTGGTCTTTGCGCCCGGGTGGAACGGCATGCTGCTGCACGAAACCGTCGGGCACTGCCTCGAGGCCGATAGCATGCAGGCGGGCTCGTCTGTCTTCGCGGGCCAGCGCGGGCGCCAGGTGGCATCCGCCTGCGTCACCGTCATTGACGACGGGACGATGCACGGCCTGTGGGGAAGTGGCGCGATCGATGACGAAGGGCGTCCGTCCGGCAAGGTGTGTCTGGTTGAGCGAGGCGTCCTCGGCGGAGTGCTGCATGACTCCCGCACGGCAGCGATCGACGGCGTGCGCCCCACGGGCAATGCGCGCCGCCAGTCGTACGCTCATCGACCCATGCCGCGCATGACGAATACGTATCTGGCGGCCGGTGAGCACGAGCCCGGCGAGATCATCGGCAGCGTTGCCGATGGTGTCTACGCCAGGACCCTGGGCGGTGGGCAGGTGCACGCCGTGACCGGCCGCTTCGTGTTCGATGTGGTGGAAGCGTATCGGATCAGCGGCGGGCGGCTCGGCCCATCGCTGAAACCATTCACGGTGTCGGGCAATGTGCACCGGTTCCTCAAGGACATCACGATGGTTGGCAATGACCTCGCCATGGATCCCGGCATCGGGCGATGTGTAAAGCGTGGACAGACCCTCACGGTGAGTGTCGGGCAACCGACCATTCGCGTGGACGGACTCATTATGGCGGGCAGGCGATGACAAGCATGACACTCGATCACGAACGACGTCGCCGGCTCGAAAGCCTGGGTAGACCTGCCGCGCCACCACCGGAATCCGCGCGCACGCATGGGTGGATACGACCAGCGCTGGGCGCTGCCGGCGTGGCGATTGCCGTCGGCGTTGCCAGCTACGCCCTGGGTAAGCAATCCGCCCTGGCGCGCAACGCTGTTCCCGTCGTCACCGCGCCGCCATCCGCCGCAGCCAATCCTGCCCGTCTGATCGCGCCCGGGGCGACGACGCCGGCGAGCTCGTTGCTCGAGGCCAGCGGCTTTGTCACCGCACGGCGTCAGTCGGCCGTGTCGGCGCAGATCACTGCGCAGCTCGCACAGCTGCTGGTGGAAGAAGGCGAGCAGGTGCAGCGGGGCCAGCTTATCGCACGGCTGGCGTCGGACGATTACCGTGCCTCACTGAATGCCCTCGTCGCCGCCGTGGATGCCGATCGTGCCAAGGTGACGCAGGATCGCTACGCCAGCGAACTTGCTGCCAAAAACCTCGAGCGTTATACGCCCCTGGTCAAGACGAAGGTCATCTCCGAGTCGCAGTACGACACGTATGTGGCGACCGCCAACGAGGCCGTGGCGACCCAGCGTGCCGACGAGATGGCGGTGCGTGCCGACCAGGCGAGGGCGGAGCAGGCACGCGTGCAATTTGGCTTTGCGGAGGTGCGTGCGCCTTTCTCGGGCATCATCATCAGCCAGGATGCCCAGGTGGGCGATATCATCTCGCCCCAGGGCTCGAACGGCAGCAGTACCCGGACCAGTGTCGTTACGATGGTCGACATGAATTCGCTCGAGATCGATGCGGACATCAACGAGGCGTTCATCGATCGCGTCAAAATAGGGAGCAAGGCCCGGGTGAAACTCGATGCGTACCCGGACTGGGACATTGCATCGTCGGTGCTTGCGGTCATTCCTTCCGCTGATCGCAGCAGGGCCACGATACGCGTGCGGTTGTCGCTGCAGAAAGACCCGCGCATCGTGCCGAACATGGCAGCACGGATTTCGTTCGAAAAATGACAGACGACGAAGCATCCCCCATCGTTAGTGCGGTGGGGGATGCCTTTGTTCGTCAAAGCAGGATAGCGATACCGATGCCGATGCCGACGGCAAGGCCCACGCCGATGCCGACGCCGCTGACCGGCTCCAGCGACTGCAAGCCATCCGACATGTTCGAACCTACCAGGGCCACTTCGTTGCGCAGCGAGGGGATGTCGTATTCATTGATCGAGATCTGCATGGTCGTCCTTAGCTGGATGAGAAAACGGTATGCGTTCCGTCAGTGCGGTTCCGCGAGAACATCCTCCCATCGGTCGTGCCGGGGGTCTATCCGTAGCGTCACTAGGTGAGCATGTTTTCTTCACCTAGGTGTACTAGGTATGTACACGGGAAAAGCTGCGTGAGAGCTTCGATTGCCGTCTTTTTCCGTGGAGTGAATGCCTTGATCACCGTCGAAGATTTTGTTCGCGACCACCCTGTGATGGAAGATATCGAAGCGCGCGTGTCGACAGGCGAAGCCATCGATTTCGCGAGTGAAACGGCTTTTCTAGAAAAAATCGTCAACAGTGGCATCGCCACGCACGCCGTGAATGCCGCGCTTCGCCGGATGAGTGACGACGAGGATTTCCAGCTTGGCAACTTCATTCTCGCGGGCAGTGTCCAGGTGTGGACGTTCGTCACGACGCCACTGTTCTCGGTGGGCGTCGTCATTCGTGATCCCGCGATGGACGAAACGCGAACGGAAGCGGATGCACCGCGGATATATCGTGTGCAGCCGAACTCGTCCAACACGTATATCCATGTGCTGCATGGCAACCGCGCCGCGCTGAACCATTACCGCGTACATGACACGGGAGCGGACCCATCGCTGGTGGCCGCAGGCAGGACGCCGCTGGTTCCCGGAACCTCGGTGCTCGTGCCTGCGTGCACGCACGCCGTGTCGTTCGACACGCAGGACGTGCTCATCACCATGGATATCACCGGCCCGGTCAAGAGCGCGACCATGCCGATGTTCGATTCCGAAACGCTTTCCCTGCGCGGTTACATCAGCACCGATCCCACCGCATCGCGCCTTGAGCTGTTCACGTACACGCTGGCCGAGTTCCGCGACACCGAGTCGTTCGGGGTCGTCGCAGGCCTCACCGACCACCGTGATCATTATGTGCGGTGGAATGCCACCCGGCACCTGCTGCGGATCGACGCCCTGCGTGCCCGCACTTACGTGGAAAAGGCGCTCGACGACGTGCATGGCGAAGTACGCGAAGCAGCGCAGTCCACCATCAACCGTTTTTTCTCCTGAGCGGACGACAACCACATGCCCATTTTCCTCGACACCCCCGAATCCGCCGCGCTCGATCTCAGTGACGTGCTCGACGAACTGAAGACCAGTCCGAAGCTTGATCGGGACGAGATCCTCGATAAATCCCATCTGCTTGCCGGCCTTTCCAATAACCGCCAGTTTCTGACGGCGCTCATCAACGACGAGCTGAAGGATGCCTACGGCCTGCAATCGGAGAATCGCTATTCGTCGCAGGTGCTGTTTCTTGGTGGCGGAAGGGATTTCATCATGCGGGCCAACTTCTGGCCGGCGGAGCGCGACGCCGCCGTGCGCGCCAGCGGCCCGGAGGCCTTCTTCTATGGGCTTCCGCACGACCACAACTTCGACTTTCTCACCGTCGGCTATTACGGCCCCGGGTATGGAAGCAAGTTTTATGAATACGACAATGCGTCGGTGGCTGGATATCCTGGCGAGGCGGTTGACCTGCGTTACAGCTGCACCGCCAGCCTCGCCCAGAACAGCATGATCTTCTATCGCAAAAGCCTGGACGTTCACGAGCAGCTATACCCGGAGTCATTTTCGATTTCGCTTAATATCGTGTCCAACGACCATCGCGAAACATGTCACATCAACCAGTTCATGTTCGACACGAAACAGTCGCGCATCCGCAGCCTGATCAACCGCACGTCGCTTCCCATGATCTGCCGTGCCGCCGCCTTCATGGGTAACGACGACACTGCCGAGATCATGCGTGCCATCGCCAGCCGGCACGTCGACGCACGCTCTCGCTTCGAGGCCTACCGCGCGATGGCGCAGCTCGAAGGACAGCATGCGGACCGCATCTGGTCGCGTGCAGCGAGCGATACCAGCCGCTTTGTGAAAGAGCAGGCGACACAGGCCCTGGTGGCACTGAACGCTGGCGGCAGGGGGGGGTGATAACCCGCTACAATCGGGGACCGTAACCGCTTCGATCACCCCAGATGATCTCCCGCGAATAATTCGATGCCTACGCTGCTGAGGGCTACACCCGCATTCCGCTGGTGCGCGAGGTGTTTTCCGACCTCCACACGCCCCTGTCGGTGTACCTGAAGCTGGCCGATGGCCCCTACACCGTCTGATTCGAATCCGTCGAAGGTGGGGCGACCTGGGGTCGCCATTCCATGATCGGCCTGCCGGCGCGGCGTGTGTATCGCCTCCGCGGCCACGAGCTCGAAGTGGAAGAGGGCGGGGAGGTGATCGAGCGTCGCCACCTCGAAGATCCGCTCGGCGAGATCGAGCTGCTGCGCAACCGGTACGAAGTGCCGAAGCTGCCGGGCCTGCCTGACTTCATCGGCGGGCTGGTGGGTTACTTCGGTTTCGAGGCCATCGGCTACATCGAAGAACGGCTGGCGCAGTGGGACAAGAAGGACGAGTTCGGCACGCCCGACGTACTGCTCATGCTCGCCGACGAAATTGCCGTGTTCGACAACCTCAAGGGTCGCCTGTACCTGATCGTGCACGCCGACCCGTCGAGGCCGCAGGGCTATGCGGAAGCGTCGCGCCGCCTCGACGCGCTGCCCTTCCGCCTGCGCCAGGGTGCCCTTCAGCGCGGGGGCCACGATGGAGATTGGTCGTACGCCACAGGCAACGGGTACGCTGCAAGTAACGGCGTACGCCGGCGGCCCGGGTTCGTTAGAGACCTTGGGCGCCACCCTGATCCAGGGACGGGATTTCTTAACGTCAGAGTATCTGCCCGCCGACGGGCTTGCTAATTTTTCCAAGGCGCAAGCCGCGGTGATTTCCGCGGACTTGGCAAAGAGACTGTTCTTCACGACGCTAGCTTCTGGACACCTGTTTTATGCGTCGGGCCACCCGGTTCAAGTTGTCGGGGTGGTTGATCACATGATGGTCATGAGCCCGCAGGCCGGCGCGATCAACAACGAAGACGCGCTGTGGCTTCCGCTCGATCCAGACGGCGACGACGTCACGTTTATTCTGAATGAAAGGGTGACATTCGGGAAAGGCTGCTGCAGAGCGCACGCGACGTGCTGGAGAAGAACGACCCAGCGCAGGTGGTCGAGCATGCCCAGTCTTTTACGGCACTGAGGCGTGACTACTTCCAGCGCGACTCTTCCATGATTTCTCTGCTACTGGTTACTGGGCTTGGGCTACTGGCGGTGACCGGAGGGGGGATTTTCGGACTGGCCAGCTTCTGGGTAAAGCAAAGGACCCGGGAAATCGGAATCCGCCGAGCATTGGGCGCGAGAGGAAAGACATCCTCGCGTATTTCCTAATCGAGAACTTTCTTATTATTTCACGCGGGGTGCTCCCTGGATGCGTCGTGGCGTACGCTTTGAACCTCTGGCTCATGCGCTACTTTGAGTTAACCGTCATCCTGCCTGGCTATATCCTGGTTGGCGCCATTGTCCTTCCTGATTCCCCACATTACGCATCCAAGGTTGCGAGCCGATAGCTCAGGGGTGGGGTTTGCGCTGCCGCGACGATGAGCCGCGGTACGAGCGCGGCAAGATCGAAACGACGATTGAAGCGATAGCAGAACTCGGACAGGTAGCGCTGCAGGTACTTCGGGCGCAGCGCATGGTAGGTGCCATGCATCGCATTCTTGACGTTGCCCAACAGAGTATTGATCCACCAGAAGATCGGGGGGCCCTCGCTGGGGGCGCCGCCGCCGGTGACGATAGGAACATGGGTGCAATCGGCATCGACGATACCCGAAAAGCAGCTCAGGCCATCAGTCACCACCGCAGTGCCGGGCACCAGGTGACGCTTGGCCCATGCCGCCAACACCGTCTTGCGAAACCCGGACACCTCATCCATCCGCATGGCGATCGGGTGACCCTCGCGATTGCACTGCACCGCGGCGACAAAGGGGGTTTTGCCCGGGCTGCCACGTCCCCTACCGCCGCTGTGGCGTTCGCCACCCCAATACGCATCGTCCATTTGCACGATGCCACCGAGCACCTGATCGCTATCGCGTTCGACCATCGCCTGCATCAGCTTGTGCTTGAGCAGCCACGCCGTGTTGTACGACACGCCCAGTTGCCGGTGCAGCGCCAGCGCCGAGATACCATTCTTGTGCTGGGTCAGCAGATAGATGGCCAGGAACCACGTGCGCAGCGGCAACTTCGTATCGGCGAACAAGGTGCCGCTGGTCAGCGACGCCTGCCGCTTGCAGCGGTTGCACTGGTACACGTCGCGGCCTTTGAGATGGCAGTGGCTCGGATGACCGCAAGCCTGGCAGCGGAAGCCCTCTGGCCAGCGCGACTGCGCCAGCGCTTCGCGACACTGCGCCTCGCTGCCGTAGCGATCAAGAAAAGCCATCAGGCTCACGCCCGGCTGAAATTGAACCGGATTCTTCTGCATGACACTTTCTCCGCCTATTCAGACGGGTACAGCGTCTACCCTCGACGTATCATGGGATGCGACTGGTGGGGAATCAGGAACTTGTTTGCTTCAATTACGCACGCGGTGCAGATGGGACCCAAGTGTTGATTCCAAACCCCCAACTCGTTGCACCGTTCGCCTTTTTTCAAGGCATATCCGAGATCGACTTGTCGAATTATGGATACGCTCGACATTTCAAATTTCTTAAAGCTTCGCCGATAGTCACGCCCAGACATCAAGTGACCACCACGTACGACGATGTCGTCAAACCGTTCTTCGTTGCTATCGAATGCAATAGGCGGCAAAACCGCGAACTCATCCAACTCCGCGACTGGCTTCTCCCCCTGCTGATGAACGGCCAGGTGCGCGTGGCATGACCGTCCTCCGCTGCTCCTCCAAACTGCCCAAGCGCGCTAAGCAGCCGGCCAAAGCAGCGGAGCCTTCGCCCGAAGCCAAAAGCTTTGATGGGCGGTGCAAACTTCGATGAATATCGATAGGCCGAGGCACCGACTCGAGGCGGTCCGTCGCTTGCCAAGTCCGTACTCATTACGGCGCGATGATGTGGTCCCCGCAACATAAGATCGTTCATCAAGCAGGTAGAGCCATCGGGATGGTCATCTTGAGAGCAGACATCGAAAGAGCGCTTGATGAGATTATCTCTCAAGAAGAGGGGATGCGCTTTCAGGGCTTGGCGGTGGTGCTCGGCAAGAAGCGTTGGCCTGAACTGATCGCGCGCCAACGCAAGAAGGACTTCGGTCTGGATGCCTACGCTCCCGCGAGCCTAACCGGAAACGTTGGTAGAGGCCTGGCCGCCTCGACTACGCCGAAGTTGTCTAAGGTCATGGGCGACGCGAAGACCGGCAAGAAAAACTTTCCAGACCTCCAGATGCTGCTTTTTGTGACGCCGTCTAAGGTCGGTAATGCCGACCGAAGAGCGTGGGAAGTAAGCATCCGGGAGGAGTGCGGACTCGAGCTTTATCTCATCGAGCGCGAGGAAATCATCACCCAGATGTTGTTGCCCGAGAATGCGGCGCTTTGTGGCAGCTTCCTTAGCGTTGCAGTCGACATGGAGCCGGACGTCGGAAACCTCGTCGACAAGGCCAGGCGAGCGGCCGCTATCGTCACGCACGCGTGGGCTGGAAGCAACGTGATCGACTCGGCTGTAGCCGCCCCTGGTAAAGCCCATGCGTGCCGCCAAGCGCATAGCTCAGTTACCCAGATTCAGGCTATCCATACGGGATCTCACGGCGTGACATCCGCGGCGCCCTTGGCTGCCTCGGGGACATGTTCGACAAGTTCTTCGATCCGGCAGGCGAAATAACCGCAGAGCTTGTCGACAACGTCTGTCTGGATGTTCGCGCCGTGCTGGTTGACCAGCTTGGACAAAGTCATCCGGTTCAAGCCGGTTGCCTCCGCGATCTCCTGAAGGGGCACACGGCGTCGTTCCCGGAATTCGAGATCGGCAATCCGCTCTCTTAGCTTAAACCTTAACATGAGATGAATACCGATAATAGAAATTATCAAACGCTATTGCTTATCGTCAATTGATTGCTATTATAGACATCGAATGATCATTAAGATCATCATTCGATACTAGAGATCGGCAAAGGAGAATGGCGATGAGCGCGACGTACCTTACCACCGAACAATTGTCCGAACGGATCCATTACGACGTCCGGACCATACGTGACCGGCTCAAGGACAGCGTCCTCCTGGAGGGGGTGCACTATATCCGCCCCTTCGGCGGAAGGAAGCTGCTGTTCCTCTGGGAAGTCATCGAGAGGGACATCAACACGGCTACGGCGGCGCCAACTCCGCTGATCCCGATGGCGAACGGCGGGCTGGCCCATGGCTAAGGTTCGCGTCCGGCCCGAGACCGGCAACCTGTATCTCGACTTCAGCTATCGCGGGATTCGGTGCCGTGAGCAGACTGCATTGCCGGACAGCCCTGCCAACCGGCGCAACGTCGAGATCTTGGCCACCCGTCTCAAGCGTGAACTCGCCAAGGGCACGTTCGACTATCGGGCGTTCTTCCCGGACAGTCCGCGAGCATCACGGTTCGACCAGCCCATGCTCGATGCACCTGCATCGCTCGCGGCAGCGCCCCGCTTGACGACGCCGTTGTTCTCGGAGTATGCCGAGGACTGGTACCGCGAGAACCTGCCGCGATGGCGGGCGACCCATGCGGACACTATCCGCGGCGTACTTGACCAACGCCTGCTGCCGTTCTTCGGTGCGAGCCATCTTGCTGATGTAACCCGCGCGGAGATCCTCGACTTTCGTGCGAAGACGGCCAAGAGCAGCAAGCGAAAGGGAAGGGAGGAGATGTCGCCATCGCGGGTCAACCACATCATGACCGCGTTGCGCATGGTGCTGGCCGAGGGCGCGGAACGCTACGAGTTCGCAACACCCTTCCGGAACATCAAGCCGTTGCGACTGCCGAAGATGGACATTCATCCGTTCACGCTGGATGAGGTCAATCGACTCATCGATGCGGTGCGGGTCGACTACAGGCCTTATCTGACGACGCGTTTCTTCACCGGCGCACGCACCGGCGAACTCAACGGTCTTGAGTGGAGGCACATCGACTTTGACAACGACCTGATCCTGGTGCGGCAGACAATCGTCAAGGGGCAGATCGAGGGCACAAAGACGGACGGTTCATCCCGCGACATTCCGATGGTTCCCGCTGTTCGCGTGGCGCTTATGGAGCAGCGTGCGCGTGTCCCCGACGACTGCAGATGGGCGTTCCCGGCGCCCGAAGGCGGTCCGATGAGCTTGGTGAATTTCACCAACCGGGTCTGGAAACCGCTACTGAGACATCTGGGCTTTGCGCCACGCCGCCCGTATCAGACGCGTCATACGGCTGCGACGCTTACGCTGTCCGCCGGCGAGAACCCCGAATGGGTCGCGCGGGTGCTCGGACATGCCAGTACCGAGATGTTGTTCCGTGTGTATTCGCGATACGTGCCCAATCTCACCCGCAGCGATGGGCGGGCCTTCACCGGGCTGATCACAGCGGGCGCGAATACGCCAGGGCAGATGCAACTGCCAGCCTCGCTGGCGGCGCTGGGTCGAACGCAACTCGAGAACCTGCTCCGGCAATTCGAACAGCAGAACAAGGAGTCGCAGGATGCGCGCTAACTCATACCCCGCCACATTAGTCTGTGCTGACGGGCATCGCCTGGAGCCGCACCACACAGACCGGGTTGGTGTTTGGCAAGGTCACTTGCAGACAACCGCTACGGCTCGTCTCGCAAATGGCTGGTTACGGCGTGATCTTCAGTGACGTTATGCAGGACGCCCTGAGTATGTCCACGCCGACGGTTTAGGCACGCCACGCGCGGTGGCCGATGCGGCGGGAGCCGTGGTCTGGCAATGGAGCTACCCGGCCGAGATTTCCCAGCACTCGAAGTCTTGAGTTGAACTCCAGTTTTCGCATTAGCTGTAGGTGTCTCGCGATGGCCGCTGCCTCGGGAACCAACCAGAGTCAATAGGTAACTAGAGGCTCGTCAACTGCTCTACGGGAACGCGCTCTAGCTTCAGATCACCGCGCAGCTGTGGTAGTGCTCCCTTCTTTCCGCTGACGCGCGCGGTCACCAGAACCCGCGACCACGCTCCAAGTGCGCTGCTCAATGGGATCCTCGCCTTGAAGGAAGGGATCGGTCCAGTGACCTTGATTATCACCGACACCAGTCTCTCCGGTTCGCGGAACATGTCCAACTTCAGCTTCTCGGTAACCTCACACCCCTTGACGAGCTGACTTTCAATCACCTGATCGATATCCAGATCCGGGCGCCTTACCCGGAGCAGCTTCGGATCAATCACCGGGAAGATCCACTCATGTTCACCGGCAAAGAAAACCACCACACCCTTTGCCTTCGCGATGCTCCAGGCCAATGCGTTGAAGTCTAGGACAGCGGCATCGAATGCGCTCTTTGCAATCGGCACATCCGCAAGGTGCGCGGTCTGGAAGCGAGTCAGCACATCATTGACCGCAACTTCCGCGCCACGTGACGTATCTCCGATCGCGGGCGGCGACAGAGGACCAACTGCAGGCATCTCACCATTTGCTGCGGACAACGAGATAGGTCCTTGCCCAAGTCGACCACATTCCGCGTCAACAATCCAAACGTATCCATCCAATAGCCATTGCTTCAAGTCGACGTCCTTGGGCGAAGAGCCAGCCAGAGCCAGGGCTAGTAGCGATATCCACAGCAACGCCGGCCAAGTGCCTACACCTTCAGTACCAGTGCGAGGCACGCGAACCTGATACGCCCCCTTTCGGCATTCCTCCCATTGGCCATCGTTGAGCAAGGGGATCCCCTCGATCCAGCGCACCCAATCAGATGCCGTCCCTGGAAATCCCGGTGGGAATCCCGCTGCTGCCAGCCCAATCCATCGTTCAGCGATCTCGGCAAGTACCGGCGCCACATCCTCGTCGTCAAGCATTTCGAGTACTTTGCTGGCGCGGGAGAGGCCCCGAGGGGGTGTTACTCGAACAGTTGTAGGGCTGTCGCCGAAACCGATCTGATAGGGGTCCAGCAATTGTCGAGCGGCCGCTTCCAAGGCTGCGGTCGTGGCGGTCGGCCATCGGTCGAGTGCCGTGACCTCTGCAATTGCACGGCCCTCAGCCACTCGCCGCATGACCACGTCAAGCTGGCGCAGGGTTGGGTGAAAGATGCTGGTAACCTTTGGCGGCTCGGGAAGACGGACGTAGCTGCCGCCTTCGATGGAGAACCCGACCGGACCAAGCAAATGCGCGACGCGGGCTCGGAAGCGGTTCCTTACCAACTTCGACCTGTTCGAGCCAAGATCCCTGGAAACCCGTGACTTGGACAGCCCCGCAGCAAATGCAATCCGGGCCGCGCCCGACTCGTCAGGAGCTTCGTCGAACCAGCTCAGGAAAGGCGGCAAAGGGTCGTGAATGTAGTGCCCGAGCGTTACACGGACCGAGCCGTGCCCCAGTTCTCCCAAGAAAGCCCTGAGCGACCAGAGTGAAGTCCTTGCAGACGCCATCAGGTCGATGAATCGCTCTCTCGCCGCCGACTTGCGAAGCCAATACGGCCTGGCATCAGGCAACCCCGTCGCCCACCGCAGCAGTTCGCCGACGCGACCGAAGAGATCGTTACGATCAAGGCGACCAGACTCGGTCGCCAGGTCGGAAAATGCCGGGGCTGATCGCCTATGGGTCGAGCCTTCTCTCAACCTTGCCGCGCTCTTCCATTCCTGCGCCTTGCGCATCGCCAGATCTTGATGGGCTCCTTTCAATGACGACCTGCGTCGCGCCTTGGTAGTCTTTAGGTTCTGATACAGAGAGCCTCGTACGACCGTCCGACCTGGGGGTTCATCGCTTTGCACGTCGCGATACGCCAGGCCGTGAACCTCACCCGTCCGAAGGGCGCTTGCCCGCATCACCGGGAACACCACGCATCGTGCCTCGGCCAAGTGAATGTCGTCCGGCGCGGCTTGGCTGGCACGCAAAATCGCAACCTCGGCGGCGAGACAAGAGTAGACCGCGTCGAACTCCATATCGGTGATGAATCCCGCGTCGACTGCGTTGTGACGCGGCCCGGCAAGATCGATGAATTCGCCGAAATCCACGTCCGGGATCTGGAGATCCTGGCTCAACACCCAGTGAAACCGGCGAAGGCCGAGGAATCTGGCGCCGCGAACGTAAGGCGCGGAGGTAGAAATGATCGTTAGGACAACCGAGTTCCAGGTTGCGACAGAGGCCTCAAGCGGCCGATCCGGTAGGTGCGCGATCAACGGGGCCGCAACCTCATACAGGTATCCGCGAATCGTCCGCAGCTCCAGCACCGAGCGGCGCTCGCCGCCCCGCCGCAGTAACGCAAGTGCGTAGCGTGCCAACAGATCGAGCATGCGTATGGGTGTCGCTTTGGGCGCGCACCACTTTGACAACTCATCTTCAAGCGCTTTCCTGGCCTTAACCTCGCCTACCTCAAGGTTTTCGCTCCCATGCACTGCAGTAGTAAGCAGCCCGTAGAGCGAGACCAGGTCCTTGGCATTTCTGGTTACCGGCGGGTTGTGCGGCAGTGGCTCAGCTACCGGGGCAGGAGCAGCTGCATGGTGGACGCCAAGACCGTCGTAGGCAGCAACGATGCGATCCACCGAAACTGTGCATGTTGAGACTGCCCCCAACCCAATCAGCCTTGCCATTCCATCCATTGTCATGGCCCGTCTCGCACGCGCCAAGGCCGCCAAGTGCTTTAGCATGCCGTTCGCCTGAGTGGGCCTGAGGTTCGCTGGAATCAGCCTGTGGATTTCCTGATCCAGATCATTCTCAGATGGCAGCATGCTTTCGCCGCGCGACATCCATCTCCTTAGGTGCAATGCGGCCAGACCGTGAAACGCCAGCGACTGCGCTTGTCCCCGACCTGTTTCGTGTTCACCAGTACCGACCAAAATCACGTCTTGATGAGCTCGGACCCGTCGCAATGTCGCCGTGGGAGACAGGGCGGCCATCACTGTTTCCACGTTTGGATACCCGCCGTGGATGATCAGGGACACCGCAGCAATTGCCGCCTCAGATAGTTTTGACCCCGCCTCAACCAGCCACGTATCGAGCTGCCTGCAGGCACGCATCGCAGCAGGCTGGACTGAAGTGAAATGGCCTGGTCGCATCGGAAAGTGCCAGACCACTCGTCTAGGAATCCGCCCAAGCACAATGCCCTGTTTGCGACCATGCCTCATCAGTGCCGACAGGAGGTTCCGGGCGACGGCACCTTGTAGGGACCTAGCGACTCCGCCAGCCAGTGCTTGTTCGAGTATGGCCAAGAGTTCGTCGCCGATTTCAATCGGTGTATCGGCAGACTCGTCCGTCCTTTTGAAACCTCCACTCTGGAGTAGCGTCAACTCAGGAATGTTCCTTTGCAGATGCTCTCTGATCACTTCTCGCATCGGCCTTGCAATTTCGGCGTGCCGCGCGGCGGTGGCACGCTTCAGCTTGGCGACATGGCGGTTGAACGAACGTCGATGTGCCCGCTCCGCACTGATCCAGTCGACATGCGCAGGCGAAGCGTCACTGGATCGGAACCTGCCCGGCAACGGCCGCCAGCCCAAGTTTTTTAAGTGTTCGGTCAGTGGGGTTTCGAGGATTGCGGCGACATCGATTGCCGACCACGGCGAGCCGTCTGCCCATGCACCTTCACGCGTTCCGTGCCAGCCCAGCTGTGCCATCCGGATTGCTTCCGGGACACGGCCGATTAGGAAGGCGTTCAACATGTGCCGCGCAAAGTTCGGGATGGAGCGCAATTCGGTAGGCAGTGTTTCCAAGTAGTCGTGCAGGAGAAATGGCCGTGCCTGGTCTGGAGACATGGCTACGATAAACAGTGGACCGGTTCCATCCAGAGCCGCAGCCGCCGCCCTTGCCAGAACAGTGCCCGCAAGCCGGGTTACGACCTGACGCAGTTCCACGATCATCGACAGCAACTCCTGCTGCCAGATTCGTGGAAGGACGATAGGCCTGACCTGCCAGTCCGGCCCCGCAACCTTGTCCTCGATCACCGCAACAGGGTCGGTCAAGGCAAAGTGGTTGATCGTCAGCAGTAAGAACCCTTCACTGGGGCGATGCCCTGACAGAATCGTCAAGCCATGGATCAGATTACTGGTGCGCCGTTGCAGCAGCCCGATCAATTCGTCCTGTATCACGGCTCCTCCTGAGCGGACCGCAGACAGCACGCCGATCACATCTGGCAATCGTGGGCAGACTCGAGAGCCTAGCACGTGATTGACGGGCCGCTTCTTGCGGAGCCGTCCAGGCTTTTCTCCAAACCATGGGAACACGATGCGTTCGATCAACTGTGCGAAGCGATCCGCATCAAACCGATCGTAGTGAAGGGGCGCGAGGCTGATTCCCAAGCTGTCGCCAGCTGCCCACTGTGCTGCCGTCAGGCCCAATGGCTCCGATGCGCCCAGTCGGTTCAGTACCGATCTGCGCAGCGCAGTAGCCGAAGGCGCGTCATCGGATCGCTCAATCGTTGCCTTGGCCAAGGTGGAGAACACGCGCTCCCCGATTACTGGCGCCGGGTTCAATTGCCTGATCAGGTCTCTCAATGCAGCTGGAATTGGCATCCACACCACACTGCCGCCCCGCTCTATGGGCCCGACTTCAGGGTTGTCAGGGCGCAATTCCGGACGAAACAACCATTCAGCAGCAGGCGAAAGGCACCCCGGTTGAGCAACAGCGTCCTCTGCCTCACCCCATTTGAGCAGGCTGATATGGGCAGCCAAGGTTGCTGTAGCGGGCAGAATGCAGCGCGCCAGCAACCCCTCGGCGAGCTCGACTTCACCGGCTCGAATCGCAGCCGCAGCCAGTCGAAGGAGTCGCCCTACCTCTGCAGTCATTGCCTCGTCATCCAAGACCGTTGTTGACGCATCGCTGAGCACATGAAGGGGCGTGATTGTCGACAGGGCGCTTCGGACGACGACCTCCCTCGCCCCAGGGCGATCTCGTAGCGACTCCGGCTCTTCAGTTCTACCGGGCAGCCACCCGAAGGGCCTGCCTTCAGATATGGAGGCGCCGCTGTCGGGTTCGCCCGGCACCGTTATGCCAGCATCTGCATCCGGGTCGTCGTCCAGCGATTCGCCTAGTGGGGCGGGATGAAAGATCGCTCGATCGGCGTAACCGGAGAGGTGGGCGCGCCAGGCAGACCAGAAGTATCCGGGGAACCGGTTTGAGTTCTGCGGTTCTCGGTCCAGCACGCCCTTCAGTTCGAGCAGTGAACCCGGAGGATCCAATGCGCCGCGCTTGGCTCTGCCCCGATGAAGGTCTTGGAGGATCTGGCGCAAAGCCGTTCCCAGCTCACGGACCCCCGGCGGCGCGCCGTCCTCGGGGTGCATGGCCAAGATCTCCACCAAAAGTTTCGCGAGGTAGACGCGGGCCTCCAAACCTTCCACGTCTGGCACGAGCGCTGTTCGGGAGATGCGCTCCAGCGTGACCAGGAGCTGGTGCCTGTCACGATCCTTGGAACTCGCAGGTGCACTTCCCGGATCGTCTGCCTGCTGACGGGCCTGAAGATCCAGGACTGCGTCTGCAGCCCCCAAGGACAGCAGCCCGATGTCATCCCAGATGGGCAACAAAGCCCGACGGGCATGGGTGAACTCGCGCTCAGACCCGATATCTAAAAAAATGACGGACAACGCATGGGACGCTACCGCGCGAGCGGGGGCATCATCCGGCGAGCAGAAGCGGTCGAGGAAACTGGGCGGCAAGTGAGTAGGTACAGACGAGCAGTGCCAATCATGAGCCACTACTCAAGCAGAATCAATCTCTTGGGAATATTTTCGCTGGACGTGATAGGTGTTAATTGACGTCAATGGTGTAGGGCTCAAAACTACGCTCCCTAGTGAATCAATAAGTTAACTTGGTTATCGCTGTATTGCACCGATTTGCATCTCTTTAAATCGATTGGGAGCTATCTTCGAACATGGCTTCCGAAGCCAGGGTTCGAATCCCTCCGGGCGCACCATTCCTCCCCCGTTTCAACAGCATCCCTTACGGGTTGTCGCCCGAGAACTTCACGGCGGTCGCACCCTTGATCGCGCCGACCGTGGCGCGGTCGCTGACGTGCAGGGTGACTTCACGCTCGAAATCCAGGGTGCCCTGGACCACGGCGCCCGGGCCGATGACGATGTTCGGGATCTTGTCGTTGCCGAAATGGAACCAGCCGCTATTCGGCTTCTTCACCAGGATGCCGCCTTCGACGCGTGAGTTCGCGCCGACGGTGATATCGCCACCGACCGTCTCCACACCGCCGGCGACATGCGCCGCGTCCAGGCTGATGGCGCCGTTGACGTTGGACAGGTGACCGGCGACTTCCGCCCCCGGGGCGAGCCGGATGCTGCCGTTGACGGTTTCCAGGGTGCTGGTCACGCGGCTTTTGCGGCCGACCGTGACGCCGCCGTTGACCGTGCTGAGCGCGGTGGCGGTGGCGTTGTCGCCCATCTCGACCGCGCCGTTGACCGTATCGGCCTTGGCCACCGTGGCTCCGTCGCGGATGCGCACCGCGCCGTTGACCGTGCTGACGTCCCCGGCCTTCTCGCCCGCGGCGACCTCGACCGAGCCGTTGACCTTGCTGATGTCCTCGGAAGCGATGGTCGCGCCCGACAGGGCGAAAGCCAGGATGAACAGGGAAGCGAATGGACGGTGCATCTTTGTCTCCAGAATGAGGGTACGGGGTCTAGGATGCCTCCGGAGGCCCGACGGTTTAATGTGCCCTGTGGCAGGGGTGCGGATTGACGCCTCCCCGGCGAGGTTCCACCATCGCCGTTTTACCCCGAAATGAATCGCGCCATGTACAAACTCGTACTGATCCGCCACGGCCAGTCGCTGTGGAACCAGGAAAACCGTTTCAGCGGCTGGGCCGACGTCGACCTCAGCGAGCAGGGCATCGCCGAGGCCGCCGAGGCAGGGCGCCTGCTGAAGGACGCCGGCTTTGCCTTCGACATCGCGCACACCTCGGTGCTCAAGCGGGCCATCCGTACGCTCTGGCACGTCCAGGACGCGATGGACCAGATGTGGATCCCGGTGCTGACGACCTGGCGGCTGAACGAGCGTCACTACGGCGCCCTGACCGGCCTGAACAAGGCCGAGACCGCGGCGAAATACGGCAACGAGCAGGTCCATATCTGGCGTCGCAGCTACGATATCCCGCCCCCGGCGCTGAAACCGGAGGACAACGAGGCCGCCCATGACCCGCGTTATGCCGCCCTCGAGCCCGGCCAGATACCGCTGACCGAGTGCCTGAAGGACACGGTGGAACGCGTCCTGCCGTACTGGCACGAGACCCTGGCCCCGGAAATCCGCAGCGGCCGCAACGTCCTGGTAGCCGCCCACGGCAATTCGCTGCGCGCGCTGATCAAGTATCTGGACGGCATCTCCGACAACGACATCGTCGAGCTCAACGTCCCTAACGGCATCCCGCTGGTCTACGAATTCGACGAAAGCCTGCGCCCGCTGCGCCGCTATTACCTGGGCGACCAGGCGGAGATCGAGGCCAAGATGGCCGCGGTGGCCAACCAGGGCAAGGCTAAGTAGGCCGCTCCCACGAGGTGACAGCCGTCACCCCCGCGGGGTGGCGGTTGGCAGTCGTTCGCGCCGGGCCGTGCCGCTAGAGTGCGACCCATCGACCCGATCCACGAGGATGGCCATGACCCCGCACGCACTTGCTCCGCTGCTGTTCGCGCCACTGATCGCCTTCGGCATCTACCGCCGTGTGCGCGGCACTTTCGGCCTGCAGCCGGTCCGTCCCACCCGGATGAAGTGGCGCATCGGCCTGTTCTCGGTGTTCACGCTGCTGACGATGCTGGCCGGTTTCCAGGACATCCGCCTGCTCGAAGGCGTCGTCGTCGGCCTGCTCGGCGGCGCTGCGCTATCCGTGCTGGCGCTGCGCCTGACCCGCTTCGAAACGCGTCCGGAGGGCGATTTTTACGTGCCCAACCCGTGGATCGGCGGCCTGCTGACCCTGCTCCTGCTCGGTCGCCTGGCCTGGCGTTTCAGCGTGCTGATGCCGGGCATGACCGGCGGCGAGGTCGCACCGGCGGTCCCGGCGGCCGGCAACAGCCCGCTGACCATGCTGGTGATCGGCCTGACCTTCGGTTACTACATCGCCTATCCGGTGGGCCTGCTGATCCACCATCGCCGCTACCGGCTGGCGATGGGCACGACCGAGGCGGTCTAGGCTCCCTACAGGGCGTCGTTGTCCAGTTCGCCGGTGCGGATCCGGATGACCTGGTCCAGCGGGGTGACGAAGATCTTGCCGTCGCCGATCTTGCCGGTCCGCGCGGCCTGCTGGATCGCTTCGAGTACCCGCTCGAGCATGTCGTCGGCCACGGCGACCTCGAGCTTGATCTTGGGCAGGAAGTCGACCACGTACTCGGCCCCGCGATAAAGCTCGGTATGGCCCTTCTGGCGGCCGAAGCCCTTCACTTCCGTGACGGTGACGCCCTGCACGCCGACCTCGGCCAGCGCTTCGCGCACGTCGTCCAGCTTGAAGGGTTTGATGACGGCCACCACCAGTTTCATCGCGTGCTCCTTGAGGGCGATCGCCCATATCCGTCGCTCATTGTGCCATTGCGGGCCTCGCCGCGGGCGTCCCCAGGGTCCCCGGCGAGGGGGCTCTTGTAGGAGAATCCCTACAAGACGACGCGGCATTACCCTCTTCCATAAGGCGGCCGCTTTCCTAAAACTCCACAAACGACTTCGGGGTGCATCAACGATGGACGTGCAGGGTATCGATCAGCTCGCCGAGCGACTGGCTTCGCTGGTTCCGCCAGGGTTGGCACAGGCGCGAGCGGATCTGCATGCGAATTTCAAGGACGTTCTGGCACAGGGACTGCGCCGCCTCGATCTCGTAACTCGAGAGGAGTTCGACGTGCAGCGCCTGCTACTGGCGCGCACGCGCGAAAAACTCGAGCTATTGGAACAGCGCGTCGCTGACCTGGAGGCCAGTGCCGCCGCTCGCGGGCAGTAGTCACCGACTGTCCGCCAGCTCCCGGGAGCCGCCCCCGATTCGTCACCCTCACCCCGAGAGCGGTCGGGGGCGGTTATTTTCTTATGCCGACGCAGGGAGCGCGCGATGTCCAGTGCACCCGCGTCCTCGTGTCCAGCCAGGGCGGCATCGGTCGGCATGGAGCCCAACCCATGAGTCTTGCCGTCACCCTGAGCCGTGCCCAGGACGGCGTCCGCGCACCCCAGGTCATGGTCGAGGTCCACCTGGCCGGCGGCCTGCCCTCCACGTCGATCGTCGGGCTGCCCGAAGCGGCCGTGCGTGAGGCGCGCGACCGCGTACGCGTGGCCGTGTCCAACAGCGCTTTCGACTATCCCGATCGCCGGGTCACGGTGAACCTGGCCCCGGCCGACCTGCCCAAGGATGGCGGCCGCTTCGACCTGGCGATCGCCCTGGGCATCCTCGCCGCCAGCCATCAGGTACCGCGAGAACGGCTGGACGACTGCGAGTTCTTCGGCGAGCTGGCCCTGTCCGGCACGCTCCGCCCCGTTTCCGGCATCCTGCCGGCCTTGCTGCGAGCGCGGACGCTGGGCCGGAAAGTGGTCGTGCCGCGGGCGAATGCCGCCGAAGCATCGCTGGTGTCGCAGGCGGACATCATGTTGGCCGACTCGCTCGCCGAGGTCTGTGCCTGGCTGCGCGGGATGGCTGAACTGGACCGTCCCGACCCGCTGGCCGAGGACGACATCCACAGCGGCGCGGGATGGTGTCCCGACCTGGCCGACGTGCGCGGCCAGCTGCAGGCCCGGCGCGCGCTCGAGATCGCCGCCGCCGGCGGACATCACGTATTGATGATCGGGCCCCCCGGCACCGGAAAGACCATGCTCGCCGAACGCCTGCCTGGCATCCTGCCGCCGATGAGCGAATCGGAGGCGCTCGAAACATGCGCGATCCGCTCGATTGCCGGCGCCGAGATCGATGCCGCCGCATGGCGCCGAAGGCCGTTCCGCGCGCCGCACCATACGGCCTCGGGGGTCGCCCTGGTCGGCGGCGGATCGAATCCCCGTCCCGGAGAAATTTCGCTGGCCCATCACGGCGTGCTGTTCCTGGACGAATTGCCCGAATTCAGCCGCCACGTCCTCGAAGTGCTGCGCGAACCGCTGGAGTCCGGGCAGATCCGTATCTCCCGGGCGGCGCGCCAGTCATGTTTTCCCGCGCAGTTCCAACTGGTCGCGGCGATGAACCCTTGTCCTTGCGGCTACGCCGGCGATACGCGCAAGCCCTGCACCTGCAGCCCGGACCAGGTCGCCCGTTACCGTTCGCGTGTTTCCGGCCCGCTGCTGGATCGCATCGACCTCTGTGTCGAGGTGCCACGCGTGCCGATCGCCGAACTGGGTGCGCCGGCGGGCGCATATGACGACGACAGCAAGGCGGTCCGTGAGCGGGTCGTCCGCGCCCGCCGCCAGGGCCTGATGCGCGCGGGGCGCGCCAATGCGGAAATCAGCACGCGCGAACTGGAGCGCGACTGCGCCCTGCCGCCGGCGGAGCGCCGCTGGTTCGAATCGGCGCTGGAAAAACTCAACTGTTCGGCCCGCGCCTATCACCGCATCCTGCGCGTGGCGCGCACCATCGCCGATCTCGAAGGCGGCGCCGGCTGCGTCGAGCAGGCCCAGCTGGCCGAAGCGCTGCAGTACCGGCGCGGATGAATTCCGGCTGCACTACCGATCCCGCCTGCGGCGTAGCGGCAGGCCATGTTCGGTCGCTACGCCGATCCAACTTCCAGGAGCCTGTCGCCGGATGGCTTCCGCGAGACGAGCAGCCTCCCGAGCATGCGCAGGGAAGGCTTCTCAATGAAGTGGTAGCTGAGCAAGCCGACGCCAAGGCCGATAGGGACCATGAGCGCGGTGAGGCCAATCGGACTCACTACGCCCATCCAACCGAGGCGTATGAACACCTCCGCCACGGCATAGAACACTACGAGGTGCCACAGGTAGATGGAGTATGACGCGTTGCCAAGGTATTGCAGCACCCGCGGCATGATCCATCGTTGGCGAATTTCAAGCACGACGATCCCGTAGACGAAGATCGCCGCCGGAACTCCCCGACAGACCACGTGAAGGGCAAACGAGCGGGTGATCGCCACCAGCCTCCCCGCGTGGGCCACGTCTAGCTCGAACGCGCTGGGCCTCAAGAACACCGTGCCGATGGCCATCCAGACGAAAGCGACCGCCAGTAGCGCGCCATGGAATCGGCGAAAGCCTCGGTCGACGAGCATAGCGACGGCGATGCCTAGAAGGAACTCCAGCACGATGGGGGCGAATACGAAGTCCAGTGGCTTACCCAGCGGGAGCCACAAGCCAAGCAGGGTCATGCCCCCGACAATGGCGAACCAAATCGCGACCCCTGTCGTGGCCTTCCTCGCGAATAGGAGCAGGCTCAAGGCCACGACCGCGTAGAAGTAGACCTCATATGTAAGAGTCCAAGCGACGTAGACGCGGTAGTTGGGCACGTTGTCGATGAGCGATAGCAGCAAGAGCAGCGGCTCTTGGGGCGGCGCCGTGGGCGGCGCCCACGCCATGACAAGGCACGACGTGCCGAAGACGATCCAGTAGAGCGGGTAGATGCGGATGAACCGTTTCTCGGCGAACACATAGACCGCGCGCCACTTCCCCACGATATCCATGCTGGATACCGATCGCTGCATGACGTGGTAGATGATGAAGCCCGAGATAACGAAAAAGATATCGACGCCCGCCCCTCCGATGACCGAGAAGAGGGGCCTGGCCCAATGTTCGTGCAAAGGCGCGTTGCCCTGGAAGATATGGACCGAAACGACCAGCAGCGCGGCGATTGCGCGCAGGCCCTGAATATTCTTGTAGGTCAAGGGACTTCCCTGTAGGCGAGCCAGCGGCTAGCGACTGGCAATGAGACTGCAAAGGCCTGGCCCATGCAATCTAAACCGGAATCTAACCGGAGACACGGGAGCGCGCCCGCGCCCTGCCGCCCGCGGATCGCCGCTGGTTCGAATCAGCGCTGGAAAAACTCAACGGCTCTGCCCGCGCCTGTCGCCGCATCCTGCGCGTGGCGCGGACCATCGCCGATCTCGAAGGCGGCGCCGGCTGCGTCGAGCAGGCCCAGCTGGCCGAAGCGCTGCAGTACCGGCGCGGATGAATCCCTGGTCAGCGGATGGCGTTCGCCTCGCCCTTGCTGGCATAGGCGACGGCATCGTGCGGATGCAGGCTTTCCAGGTGTTCGATGCGTACGTGGAAATCGGCGATGTGGTCGTCGGCGTCGAGTGTGCGCTGGATACGGCGTGCGGCATCCTCGCAGAACATCAGGTTGCCGCCGTTGGCCAGTGCGAATGCCTGTTCGTCCTCGCGTTTCACCGCGGTCTGTACCGCCGTGCCCAGCGCCTGCTCGACGCGGTCGAGCAGGGCGATCAGGTTCAGTGGCGCGCCATCGACGAAACGCAGCTGTAGCCGCGCGATGCTGCGTTGCGCGTGCGGCGTGGCGACGATGCCTTTTTCGCTGCCCAGCCATGCCAGTACGGCGGCATGGTCGACCGTTCCGTTGGCGCTGAAGTCCCGGGCGAACTGTTCCTGGATGAGCTGGCGCGATAACGCCGCCGAAGCCGGGCAGGTCGAGGAGTACACGACCTCCGTAAACAGCTCCAGGCGAAAGCCGTTGGCGTCCAGGCTGGCATCGATCGAGACCGGATAGGCGCGCCAACCGCTGTTTCCACTGCGCAACGCGGGCCGGCGCACGAGCTGCTCGAAGCGGATCTCGACCCGCGCGCGGTCCGCCAGGTCCTCGTGCGATGCCAGGAAAGCGCGGAGCAGGTCCTCGAGCATCGGCGCGTCGATCGCCTTCGCGCCCAGGTGTTCGTCCAGCAGCAGGTACAGGCGCGACATGTGAATGCCTCGCTGGTCGGTCCGGAGGAGGTTGACGAAGGCGCCGACCCGGGCTGCGGTGCGCTGGATGTCGCCGTTGCCGGCGTCGAAGCGCACCGGCACCTCGATGCCGTCCATGCCCACCCAGTCAAGCGTGGCGCCCAGATAGGGCTGTTCCTGGACGGCGACATCCGGCATCGGGCGAAGGACTTCACGAACGTTTTTCACTGGGAAACTCCGGATTCAGTTCGCCGCGGTGGGCGTTGTCTTTCCTGCTTTCTCATCGGCCATCGCGATCTGTCGCGCGACCGGTTCGATCAGGGCGGAACGGGTATCGAGCAGCGTCTGCAAATGCCTCCAGGTTGCCGAGGCAGCGGCATAGTCCTGCTGCTGGAATTCACCGATGCCGAGCAACCACAGTGCCCGTTGATTGTCCGGCTCCAGGGCGATGGCCTTTTCAAGCATCCGCTGCGCCGGCGCCTCGATGGCGAAGTCCGTGTGTTGCGTCATATCCGCCTCGACCCAACCGACCATCGCTTCGGTATTGTCCGCATCGATGCTCAGCGCGCTCTGGTATGCGTCGCGTGCGTCGCCGGGCCGGTGCTCCTTGTCGTACCTGTGCGCCGCGTCCATCCACTTGCGGACGGGCGTGTCCGTTGCCGGGCGGACGTCCGCGACGCGGGGGATGGGGCCGTTGAACGCCGCGGGTGTGCCGAGGCGCGCGTACAGGGCGATGGCCGTTCCCGGCAACAGGACGACGATCCCCAGCGCGGCGACGAGCAGGCTACGCGACTGCTTCTTGCGCAGGCCGTCGCGCAGCAGAGGCAGGACGATCAGGAGCACGGCGAGGAGAATCATCGCGGCGGCGGAAAGGTAAAAGACGGCAGTCACCGCGCGTCACCTGTCGCGGACGGGAGCGCATGCAAATGCAGGCTTATGTCATTGAGCAGGCTGTTCATGGGGCACACGGATCAATGCGCCGGGGTCTGCGTCTCGCGCAGTGCCGCGACCGCCGACGCCGCGTTCACCTGGAGCATGCCGTTGGAAACCTTGCTGCTTCCGAGCAGCAGGTCGCGGACCGTGCGTGCATCCAGTTTGGGTGCGAGGTCGAGCAGCAGTGCGGTAATGCCGCTGACATGCGCGGCGGCCATGGAGGATCCGGAAATGAAGTTGTATCCGCCGCCGGGCTGGGTGGTCAGGATGTCGTTACCGGGCGCGCTGAGGACGCCGGGCGGGGCCGTCGTTGCGCCGCTCACGCGAACGACGATGACGCCGGGCGCATTGTCGGGGAAGCCGCCGACGTTGCCATCCGGCGGCATGGCCGCGATAACGATGCGGCCCTGGCTCAGCAACTGGGCCAGCAGCATATTGAGCAACGGATCGGCGGGGCCGCCCAGGCTCAGGTTGACGATACGCGTATCGGTATCGATGATCGCCGCGAGCGCCTTGGCGAGCGTGAAGGAGTTGCAGCCGGCGCCGGCGTCGGATGCCGGCGGATACCAGCAGGCCTTATAGATACTGAGTACGGACTTGGGCGCCATGCCCACCATGCCCTGGTGGTTGTCGCCGACGGCGGCGATGATCCCGGCCACTTCGGTGCCATGAGCATCGTGGTTGAACGTCGATGCGTTGTCATCGACCAGGTTGTGCGTCTCGCCGATGTTTCCCTTCAGATCGGGATGGGTCGTGTCGATGCCGGTGTCGACGACCGCGATGTGAACGCCCTTGCCCTGGGTCTCGTCATGCGCGAGGGCGGCATCGGTTTCGACAAAGCCGCGCTGGAGATTGGCGTAGGGATCGTTGTACGGATGAGGCGTCTGGGGGTTTTGCGCGTAGACGGCATAATCCTGCAGCGGCTGGGCGAGCTGCACCCGGTCATCCTTGGCGAGCGTCGCGAGCAAGGCCTCCCGGGTCATCCCCGGCGGTGTTTCGAGCACGACGCAATACAGGTTGAGGGCCTTGATCGGCCAGCCCGCGACCTCGCGCATGCCGTAGCTCTGCTTCAGTTCGGCCAGGATGGAAGCCGCGCGCTGGCCGGCGCCGTAAAACCGCGACGGGGCGTAATCGAGCAGGTTCGAACCGGCGTGCGTGGCGGTCGGTTCGAGCGGGTTGGCGACAGCCAGCACGATGTCGCGCTCGCTGTTCAGCGTGGACGCGTCGGTGACCGGCCCGCGACCCGTGTCGGCACGACCGTCGGTGCGCACCCTCGAGGGAGAGTTCGCGCAGGCGCTCAAGGCCACCAACAGCGCCGCGAGGATAAGAGCCCGGCAGGTCATGGCGCGGCGACGGGCTCCGCCAGGCGGATGCCCCGCGTGGCACGCAGTTGCTGCAACGCATCCTTCGCCGAGGCGGTGGCATCGGCCGGGGCGACCGTATAAGCGCCGACTTCGTTGGGACCGCTCACCACCTGCAACCGTAGCGTGCGCAGCAAGGCGTCCCATTCGGCCAGTTTCATGCTGGCATCGGGCACCACGCTGATCGCGCCCGGGGCCGTCGGTGCGGCCGCCTGGCTGAGGGTGCGATAGGGCGAATGTTCGCCCGCCGACCACAGTTTCGCGCCGAGCACGCTGACACCGACAGCCTGGATCAGCACCGCGGCGACCAGCGCGCGGGTCAGCCAGCCACCCGATCGCCGGCGCGCAGGCGCCACCTCGACCTCGGGCCTGTCCAGGCGGCCCAGCAGACGCTTCAGCCCGACATTGGCATCGATCGCGACATCCGAGGGCAGGGACATCGCCAGTCGCAGGCGACTTTGCTGGGCAAATTCCGCGCGGCACGAATCGCACTGCGCCAGGTGATCCATCAGCCAGTCGCGCTGCTCCTGCGAGGCGCTCTCCTGCAGGACCCAGGGCATCGCCTCCCAGGCACGGGTACAGTCCCTGGCGGCATCTTTAGGGAATGTCATCGCGTGCCCTCTTTCAGTGTGGACGCGTCCCCGGCCAGGGCCGGAAGCACGTTGCGTAACTTGACCCGCGCGTGAAACAGGCGCGCCTTCACCGTGCCGACGGGGCATTGCATGATCACCGCGACATCGTCCAGCGAGTGGCCCACGCCGTAGACCAGTTCGACCACGACCCGTTGATCCACCGACAGGCGATCGAGCCCCTTGCCGAGCCAGTCGCGCAGCTCGCGATCTTCATCCGGGTCATGGGAAGGCGTGCGCTCCTCAGGCATGGCGTCTTCATCGACAGGTTCTTCCCCGTGCTGGCGCAGCGCCTTGAGCCCGCAGCGATAGGCGATGCCCATGATCCAGGTGGAGACACGCGAATCGCCATGGAAGCTGTCCGCTTTCTGCCAGGTGATCCAGAAGCAGTCGTTGATGGCTTCCTCGATCACATCGGCGCGCCGCGTCACCCGCGAGAGGAAGCGGGACAGCCTGCCGTGGTAGCTGCGGTACAGCACGCCCAGGGCGACGCGGTCGCCCGCCGCCATCCGCTGGAGCAGCATGCGGTCGGTGGCGTCGGCGTCGGATTCGGTCTCGTTCATGGGCTTCGAAAGGTGGTAAGGGGGCTGATAGTTGCCTACTTAGGTGCCGTTTCGGGTCAAAAAGGTTGCCTGGGGCTCAAAAGGACCACGAAATCGTCGCGACCCAGGGCGAGGCACGCAGGCCGCCCTGTGGCTGCCTTCCCTGACTGGACATGATGCGGTCCAGTGCCACCCGCCAGGGGCCGTAACCCCATCTGAGGCCTGCCTGGCCATAGCCGTAGACGCCGTCGTGTCCGCTCTCATAGTGGCCATAGCCGCCATAGCGCGTCTCGAGGGGCTCGGCGACGCCCGCACCCGCTGAAAAGGAGAAATGCCAGGCCAGTGGCCAGAGGAAATTGATGTCGGCGGCACCTTTGGGCTGGCTGTCGCCCGCGCCGACGACAAAGATCGCCGAGAGCCCGAAGGTCAGCATGTCCCGGTATATCCAGGTGACACCCGTCTCGGTCCGATCATAGACCTTCGTGTGGGCATCGCCAAAGTAACCGTAATAAAGCAGGCCCGCCCGGAACTGCCAGTTGCTGGAAAGCGACCAGTAGTGCGAGGCCTGGGCGACGGCTTCGGAGGTTTTACCCGGGGAATGCAGCTCGGTACTGCCGGAAAGGCCCAGCGACCAGCCTGTCGGCGATGTCCAGGACACGGCGCCCTGCAGGATGGGCGTGGCCGGCGAACTGGCCACGCCACGGTCGATCAGTTGCGAACTGACCCCCGCCACGCCACTCACGGGCGAGGACTGGGCATGCAGTGGCGGGGAAAACCATGCGACGAGGAGGGCGGTCGACACGGCGCCAGCGCCGGCGCGCCGCCCTCGATTCGTGTAAAGGGGGCGGCGTCCCGTCATGGGATCAGCTTCCGGCCACGGCAAGGCGTCGCCGTGGCAACCGGCAAGCCACGGCGAGGGTCGCCCCGTGAAACGCGAGCAGGCTGCTGATGGACACCATCATTTCTTCATCTGGACGAACACACGCCACGGCCGTCCCTGACGGGTTTGCCCGGAACCTTGGGGTTCCGGGTTTATGGGCGATCCATCGCGGTGCGGCAATGTTATCAGTGGAGCGTGTCCAGATAGGTAATGAGATCGTCCAGCTGCTTGGCGTCATCGAGGCCTTCGTATTTCATCTTGGTGCCCGGATTGGCCTGTTTCGCCGGTTGCGACAGATAACTGTGCAGCTTTTCCGCCGTCCAGACCCACTGGGCTTGCTTCAAGGCATCCGAATACTGGTAATCCGGGATCGTGCCTGCCTTGCGTCCTACGATATTGAACAGGCTGGGGCCTTTTTTATTACGCCCTTGCTTGACGGTGTGGCATTCGGAGCATTCGGTCTTGAAGACGTCCGACCCGGCGGAGGCGTCGCCCGCACGGGCAGGGGGGGAGGCCAGCGCCCAACCAAAGACCAGGGTCGCGGTGCATAGCCCGAGGGTAAATTTCGTCACTTTCAGATTCCTTTGCATGTTCAGAACGCCACGCTCGCGGAGACGGAGAAGGCGTTCAGGTCTGCGGGTTTGGTGGTGGGGGCCCCGAACGGAGCACCGAAGATGTTGTCCGTCACGCCGTTGAACCTGGTGAAGCGGAACCAGGTGGCGGCGATCCTGAGGTTCGCGATCGAGGTGTAGGAGTCGTCCTTGCCGAACGGCGCCCAGAACACGCTGAAGATATTGGTGGTCGTGTCGGGGTCGCCGAAAGGTCCGAAACGCACCTGGTCGTCCGAGGCGGTGCTTTCCAGATGCGCCACCTGCACGCCATAGGTCTGCTTGAAGATATAGGTGGCGCTCACGGTCCGGTTGTGCAGGACGCCGCGTGGCAGGGCAAACAGGCCCGGAATCGAGGGACTGGCAGGCGTGCTGCCGTATTTTCGCTTCTCCAGGATGTTCACGTAGGAAAGCTGGACAATGTTGTCCCGGTTACCCAGGTACTGGTAGCTCAGGTCGTAACCGAGATCGGTCACGTCGTCGCTCGGTCCCGTGCGGAGTAGCTGGCGCTTGGTCGTCAGGGCCACGACGCCCGCCGAGAAGAACTGGCTCTTCAGGTCCTTCATGTACGCAAAGCGGGCATAGCCCGTGTCGCTGATCCGGCCCGGGTCACCGGCGATGTTGTAACCGAGATGATCCTGCAGGGAGGTGGGCAGGGACTTGTAGGTGCCGACCTCGCCATACCAGTCGGCGTCGTACAGGGCATAAACCGAGGCGCCGATAACGCGGTCGGAAAGCGTGTTGGCGCTGGCCGGGCTGAGCAGGGTGCCGGTGGGACCGGAGCCGCCCGATGGTGCGAGGGCCGTGGCGTTCGGGAGCTCATTGACCGGATCGTCGAAGCCCGGACTATTGTTCACGCTCACGCCGAACGTCAGGTCCTTGCCGCCCAGCTTCAGTTCCTTGGCGACGAAGCGCAGGTCGATGTTGGTCAGCCTGGTGTTGTAGGTGTCATGGCCGCCGGTGTGGTCGGCCTCGACCTTGACGAAACCGCCGAACTGGTCGCTGATGCGCCCGGCCAGGTAAAGATCCGCCTCGGTCAGCTCCGTGGAGCTTTCGCCGCGGGCCGGCGCGCTATGGGATTCCGTAAGCTGTCCCGACACCGGAATCTTCACGCCGTTGCCGTCCGTGTCGGTATAGCCGTTGAGCTTGAAGCGCATGCCGTACGGGGTGAGGTTCGGGCCGCCGGAAAGCGCGCCGTAAGAGGCGGCGTGGCAGTCCGCGCAGGCCGCGCCGGTCTGCCGCGCGTAGGCGGGAACCGCCTGTGCCGCATTGCTGGCGAAAAAGAGGAGTGCCGCCACGGCGCACCACAGGAACACATTCTTGGGCCGGCGCGGGGCACGCCGGTGCAGGAAAGACAACATGGAAACTCCTTGTTTCTAAAGGGTGCGACAGTGAGTGACGGGCCGTGAGCCCGTCAGCGGCGACGTTTCGGCAACATCGACCGGAGTACCCCGTCGCGCAGTACGAAGTGGTGCCAGAGGGCTGCGACGATGTGCAGCGAAACCAGCCCGAGCAGGACCCACGCGGCATTCAGATGCCACGTCTGCAAGGTGTCGGCGAGGTCTTCATCGGAGGCCACGAGGGCGGGCAGGGTCACGCCGAGAAAATGCACCGGTTTACCCTCGGCATCGCTCAGGCACCAGCCGATCACGGGCAGGCCGAGCAGCAAGGCATACATGGCGACATGGGTGAGTGCCGCCATGGCGCGAACCGCCAGAGAGGAACCATCGTGCGGGGGCAGTTTGCCCAGCCGGATACGGATCACGACGCGAACGGCGAAAAGCAGCAGGACCAGCAAACCGAAATGGCGATGGCCCTCGAGCAGCCACATGCGCAAGGCACGGCCGTCGACCTGATCCCGGTACAGGATCAGCCCTGCCGCCAGGACCAGGCAGAGCACGGTGAGCCAGTGCAGGGCCACCATCTTTCCCGGACGCGTGGTCGCGCGCTCTTCGGCGCGGCGGGAGGGGCGGCTATCCGGACGGCTTTCGACATGCGGCATGAATGCCCCGTCGCCACCCTGTCCGGGAAGAGTCTTGTTCTTCAGTGCCATATCGAGATGCCTTTGCGTGTCGCCGTCATCGTGCCGGTCCCATGCCTGCCCAGGGCCCGCTTCAGGCACCGGTACGGGCTGAGGCGGATATGCAGTGCGTGAGTGCCGGCCCGGGGCCGGGAAGTTGCATCCCTGTGTGAATACTGTCGAGGCAGGGAATCGAAACATCTTGCACCGACGTGCGCGCAACCTTTTGCCGGCGGGCCGGCACTCAAACGGGTAGGGCGTCTTCATGCGTTGTACTGCCGGACCTAAAACATGGAAATCGAGCGTATCCAGTTGCAGAAGCATGGCGACAGCCGCGGCATGCTCATCGCCTTGGAGCAGGAAAAGAACGTGCCTTTCGAGATCCGGCGCGTGTATTACCTGTTCGCCACCAAGGGCAACGTGCACCGTGGCCAGCACGCGCACCGTCATCTGAACCAGCTGGCGGTGTGCGTGCGCGGCTCGGTGACATTCCTGCTCGACGATGGCAGCGGGCCGGTGGAAGTCGTGCTCGACGACCCCTCGCAAGGCCTGCTGCTCGGCCGGATGGTGTGGCGCGAGCTGTTCGATTTCAGCGACGACTGCGTGCTGATGGTGCTCGCCGACCAGTTCTACGACGCGGCCGACTACATCACCAACTACGACGATTTCCTGCTCGAGGTGAACGGTCCCCAGGTCAGGGAGAGCGCGGCAGCATGGCCCGGCCGCTAGTCCTTGTCGGCGCGGGCGAGTTCGCCCAGATTGCCTGCGAATACTTCGAGCATGACAGCGACTACGACGTGGTCGCCTTCAGCGTCGAGCGCGAGCATCTCGTGCAGCCGGTGCTGGCGGATCGTCCCGTGGTTCCCTACGAAACCCTGGAGGCGCTGTATCCTCCCTCCGAGGTGGACGTATTCGTCGCCATCCCGTCGAGCAAGCTCAATCGCCTGCGCACGCGCCTTTATCGGGACGCGAAGCGCAGGGGCTACCGGATCGCGACCTATGTCAGCAGCCGCGCTTTCGTCTGGCGCAACGCGGAACTCGGCGAGAACTGCTTTATCTTCGAGGGCAATGTCATCCAGCCCTTCGTACGCATCGGCAACAACTGTATCCTCTGGAGCGGCAACCACGTGGGCCACCGGACCGTTATCCACGACAACGTCTTCGTCGCCTCGCACGCGGTCATCTCGGGCTATTGCGAGATCGGCGATAGCAGCTTCATCGGCGTGAACAGCACCTTTAACGATTATGTGAAGGTCGCCGCCGACAACGTGATCGGCTCCGGCGCGCTGGTTACCCGCGATACCGAGCCGGGCCGGGTCTATGTCGGCTCGCCGGCGCGTGCGGTACCAGGCAGGTCCAGCCTCGACGTGAGGCTTTGAATCCCGCATGTTCAATTGGAACAAGAAGGGGTTGATATTCGACACCGCGCGTCAGGGCGTCGGCGGCTGGATGGGCCATTCGGCGCTGACGCCCACGCCGTACCGCCTGGACGATGAGCGCATACGTGTCTATGCAGGCTTTCGCGACGCCGATGGCGTCAGCCGGATCGGCTACGTCGACGTGCGCGCGGACGATCCCACCGACATCGTCCGGGTGAGCGCCGAACCCGTGCTCGACATCGGCCGGGATGGCTGCTTCGACGATAACGGCATGATTCTCGGCGATATCGTCGACGCCGGGGGCAGCCTGCACATGTTCTATGTCGGCTTCCAGCGCGTGGCCAAGGCCAAGTTCCTGGCTTTCACGGGCCTGGCGATTTCCCGCGACGGCGGGGACAGTTTCCAGCGCGTGCAGGAAGCGCCGATCCTCGATCGCGCACCGGGGCGAAGCACCATCGCCGCGGTGCATTCGGCCATGTATGACAATGGCCGCTGGCGCCTGTGGTATGCCGTCGGCGACGATTGGGAAATCATCGACGGACGCCCGTTCCCGCGTTATCACATCCGCTATGCGGAGACGCACGATCCCATGGCGATACCGCGCGAAGACCATGTCTGCCTGCTGCCTCGGGGAAGCGAATATCGCATCGGCCGGCCGCGTGTCTACCGGATCGACGGCAAGTACGTCATGTACTTCACGCGGGGAAATATCACCGGGGAGTACTTTCCCGGCCTTGCCCTGAGCGATGATGGCATCACCTGGGAGCGTCGCGACGAGGCCCTTGGCATCGCCTTGTCCACGAGTGGCTGGGACTCCCGGGTGATCTGCTATCCGGCCCTGATCCGACAGCGGGACAAGGTGTTGATGTTCTACAACGGCAACGACATGGGCGTGGACGGCTTCGGCGTGGCCGAAGCCGGCGGAGATGCACATGTTTTCGGTTAGGCCCTATACCCCGGCCGATGCGGATGCCTGGGATGCCCTGGTCGGGCGCTCCAGGAACGGCAACTTCCTCCATCGGCGCGGCTATATGGACTACCACGCCGATCGTTTCGTCGACGGATCGCTCCTCGTCGAGCGCAACGACGAGGTCGTTGCGGTGTTTCCCGCGAATATCCGCGACGGCACGGCGATCAGTCATGGCGGCCTTACCTACGCCGGGCTCATCACGTCCCATGCCTTGCGCGCCGAGGCGACGCTTGCCGTATTCGAGCACATGGGCGCCCACTATCTTTCCCAGGGCGTCGTGCGCGTCATCTACAAGGCGGTGCCGCACGTCTTTCATGCCTACCCCGCCGAAGAAGACCTGTATGCCTTGCATCGCCTGGGCGCGCGGCTGACGCGTCGCGACCTTTCCTCGGTCATCGCCTTGCAGGAAACCTTTGAGTTCACGCAAATGCGAAAGCGCGCTGTCGGCAAGGCGAGGAAGGCGGGCATAAGCCTGCGCGTGGCCGCCGATCCTGCGGCGTTCCACGCCTTGCTGTCGGAGGTGCTGCGCCGGCACGACGCCGCGCCGACGCACAGCCTCGCGGAGCTGCGCCTGTTGCAGTCCCGTTTTCCACGACAGATTGTGCTCCATGAGGCACGCATGGGCGACGACCTGCTGGCCGGTGTCGTCGTATACGACTTCGGCCGGACAGTACATACCCAGTACATGGCCGCATCGGAAGCGGGGCGTCGCCTGGATGCGCTCAGCTTCCTCCTGGCCGATCTGATCTGCGGCAGCTATGCGGACAGGTGTTACTTTACCTTCGGGATCTCGACCGAGAGGGAAGGGCGGGACCTCAACGGCGGCCTGGTCGCGCAGAAGGAGTATTTCGGCGCGCGCGCCATCGTGCACGATTTCTACGAGTGGCTGCTCTGATGGATATGTTCTGATGGATGTTCCCTTTCTCAGCCTCAGGGACGTCAACGCCCGGCACGCGGACGAGTTGAAGGCGGCGGCCGCGCGGGTGATCGATTCGGGCTGGTATATCCTTGGCGAGGAACTTGCTGCTTTCGAAGCCGAGTTCGCCGCCTATTGCGGCGTGAGTCACGCCGTGGGCGTCGGCAACGGACTGGAAGCCCTCTCGCTGATCCTGCGCGCCTATAAGGATCTGGGCGCGATGGCCGACGGCGACGAAGTCATCGTGCCCGGCAACACCTTTATCGCCAGCTTTCTCGCCGTTACCGAAAACGGGCTCGTCGCGGTTCCCGTGGAACCGGATGCGGCCAGTTTCAACCTGGATCCGGCTTGCGTGGAAGCTGCCATCGGGCCGCGGACGCGCGCGATCATGGCGGTGCATCTGTACGGGCAGCTGGCGGACATGCCCGCCCTGGCCGCCCTGGCCCGACGACACAACCTGCTCCTGATCGAGGATGCCGCGCAGGCACACGGGGCGATGAGCGGCGGACGCAAGGCCGGGGCATTCGGCGATGCGGCGGGCTTCAGCTTCTTTCCGGCCAAGAACCTGGGCGCGCTTGGCGACGGTGGCGCGGTCGTGACCGCCGACACCCGGCTGGCGGAACGGGTCGCGGCCTTGCGCAACTACGGTTCCGACGTGAAGTACCGCCACCTCTACCAGGGCGTCAATTCGCGGCTCGACGAGATGCAGGCCGCCATGCTGCGGGTGAAACTGAAATACCTGGACGCGGACATCGCCTGGCGTCGCCGCATCGCGGACCGCTATCGCGATGGCATCCGGCACCCGCATATCCACCTGCCGGAAGTGACCAGCGAGGAAGGCCACGCCTGGCATCTCTTCGTCGTTCGCTGTCCCCAGCGGGACGCCTTGCAACGACATCTGCAGGCGCATGGCATCCAGAGCCAGGTGCATTACCCGGTGCCGCCGCATCGGCAGCCGGCCTATGCCGATTTGCGCGAACTGCCGTTGCCGTTGACCGATCGCCTGCATCACGAGGTGCTGAGCCTGCCGATGGGGCCGACCCTGCGCGACGACGAGGCCGATCGGGTGATCGAAGCCTGCCAGGCATTCCAGTGTCCGGCATGAACATCGTCCGCACCGGTTCCTACACCGCTATCGCCACCGCGGCGCGGCTGGTCGCGGGCCTGGTCGCGATCAAGCTCGTGGCATGGTTCGCCGGGCCCGAGGGCGTCGGCAAGCTGGGCCAGTTCATGGGGCTGATGTCCTTGCTCGCCGTCCTGGCCGGCGGCGGCATCAGTGCCGGGATCGTCAAATACGTCGCCGAATACCGTAACGATCCGCAGCGCCTGTCGCGCCTGCTCGCGGCGGCACTCTGGTATGCGCTGTGCGCTTCCTGCCTGATGGGATGCGCCGCCCTGCTGTTCAGCCGGCAGCTTGCCTTGTGGCTGCTGGACGACCCCCGGTACGAAGGCTTGATCCGGCTGCTGGCCGTTGCCCAGCTCGGCATCGCCCTGGTCAATTACATTCTCGCCGTGATCAACGGTTTCATGGACGTGCGCCGGCTCGCCTTCATCCAGGTGATCGGATCGGCCTTTGGCGTCGTCATGATGGTCTGGCTGTCGCGCTGGCTCCATCTCTACGGTGCCCTGCTGGCCCTGGTCGTCGGCCAGCTGCTCTGGCTGGTGGTCGGCCTGCCGGCATGGTGGCGAAGCCCGTACTTCCAGCGCAGCATGCTCAGGATGCATTTCGACCGCGAGATGACCATGCGGCTCGCGGCCTTCTCGGTGATGACGCTCAGTTCCGCCCTGTTGCCGCCCCTGATCAATATCGCGGTGCGCGACCATCTTGCCGTGCAGTTCGGCTGGGAGCAGGTCGGCAACTGGCAGGCGGTGAGCAAGGTATCGGATGCGTACCTGCTGTTCCTTACCACGGCCATCAACATCTATTACTTGCCCAAGCTGGCGTCGACCCACGACCGGGCGGCACTGATGCTCGAGCTGCGCAATGCGTACCGCTATATCCTGCCCGCGGTGGTCGTCCTCGCGGCCATGGTGTATATCCTGAGGGACTGGGTGACGCGTCTGTTGTTCAGTGCCGACTTCGGTTCGGCCAACGCCTTGTACGGACCGCAGCTGGTCGGCGACGTCATCAAGATCGCCTCCTTCATCCTTTCCTACATGATGCTGGCCAAGGCCATGACGCGGTTGTTCGTGATCTCCGAATGCGTGTTCGCCGCCAGCTATCTGGGCCTGGTCTACCTGTTCACCGCGCATTTCGGCCTCGTCGGCGCGATGTACGCCTTCGCCGTCAACTATATGCTGTACCTCGTTTTCAATGTGCTGGTCGCCCGACGTTACCTGGGAGGACTATGACGATGGCCGACGACCTCCCGATGACCGCGGCGCCGATGCCGCTGGTTTCCGTGCTCATCCCCGCGTTCAACCACGAGCGTTTCGTCGAGCGCTGCCTGGACAGCGTGCTGGAGGATCGCTATCCGGCCAAGGAGATCGTCATCATCGATGACGGCTCGACCGACCGGACCGCCGAGGTCATCGCCGACTGGGTGGCCAGGCATGCCGGCGACGTACCGGTCGAGTTCGTGCGCCGGGGCAACAAGGGCATCGCGGCGACCCTGAACGAGCTCGCGGCGCGTGCGCACGGGGAATTCCTCCGGCTGGGCGCCAGCGACGATTACCTGTTGCCCGGCGGGCTCGATGCCCAGGTGCGCTATCTGCTCGCGCATCCGGGCAAGGGTGCGGTGGTCGGCGATTCGGTCGTCGTCGATCGCGACGGCAACAAGCTGCATGACAGCGGCATGTGCGGTCTGCACGGTGCGAACAAGCGGCTCTATGGCACCGACGACGGCATACGCCGCGCCGTGATCAGCCAGTGGGCCATCGGCGGCCCGGTCACCCTGCTGCGCAAAAGCGCGCTGGAGACGGTCGCCCGCTGGAGCGAAGGCCTGCGCATCGACGACTGGGACCTCTTCCTGCGCCTCGCGGCCCGGGACGCGCTTGGCTTCATCGACGTCAGCGTCTGTGCTTACCGGCTCCACGAGTCGAACCTGAGCAAGACGCGGCACACCGCAACCCGGGTCATGAACCTCATCGAATCGCAAAACGTCGCCATGCGACGGGCCGATCTCTTCGAGGAGCCCTACCGGACCCTGCTCAGGGCGCAGGTGCAATACATCGGGGCGAAGATCGCCTTCCTGCAGCGACAGCCCTGGTACCTGACGCTGCACATGGCGGCTTACCTGACTTTGCTGGTCCTGTCGAAGGTCAGGTTTCCGGCGCCAAGCCATGGCGTGGAGCAGATATGAAGCAGCTGTTGCGGCTTCCGTCGACTTATCTGGCCCTTCCACTCCTGCTTGCCTGCGGGCTGACCCTGCTGACCTACGATTTGCCGGACGGTTACCTGCAAGGCCTGATGCTCCTGGTGGTGTCCGCGGCCGGCCTTGTCCTGGCCGACCTGCTCACGGGCGCAAGGCTTCCCGCGCTCGCGCAATTCCGCGTGCGCCGCTATATCGGCACACGCGATGCATTCGTGGCCCTGGCCTTCGCGGGCCTGGTCATCTTTTTCTGCCTGCTCGACCTTGCCTTTTTTCCCGTGCCGCTGATCGACAACCCATCGTCCTATGCCACGATGGAGAACGGCCGCGAGCACGTTCGGCATATCTCCGACATGTGCTGGACGCTGCCGCCGATCGGCCTGCTCTGCACGAGGAACAAGTGGCTGCGCAACATGCTGATCTTCATCGGCGTGGCCTTTCCCGTGCTGGTGATCGACCGGAACAGGATTTTCGCCTCCCTGTTCTCGTTCGCCCTGGTCATCGTGTTGCGCCGCGACGAGGCGAGGCCCTTGCCGTGGAAGGCCGTCGGTTTGCTGGCCCTGATTGGTGGCAGCGCATTCTCGATCCTCGGCATGTTGCGCTCCGGATCGCTGGACAATGTCGCCCTGCCTTTCGATGCCATGTACCGCGCAGCGCCGCAGGCGATCAAGTGGCCGCTCCTGTATATGAGTGCCGGCCCATACAACTTCAGCTCGATGGTCGCCAAGCACTACGAGAACGCCAGTTTCCTTATCAACCAGGTCGTCCCACTGAGCGGTTCGGTCGCCACCGCGGGGACGAACATCCCGCTGGACGCGCCGAACATCAACGTGGGTACGGAGTTCTTTCCCTTCCTCCTGGCATGGGGGCCGGTGGGCGCCGTGGCGTCGATTTTCGTGCTGTATGCCTGGCTGCTGTGGAGCGTGCGGCGCCTTCGTCCGTCGGTCCCGCTGTTCTCGCTGCTGATATTCCTCCGTGTTTCCTATGTGTGCGTGATGTCGCCGTTCGCGCCCCAGGCCTTCATCTGGACGAATGTCGCCTTTATCGGCATCTGCCTGTTCCTGCAGGCGCTTGCGTCGTTATTGCCGAACCGAAGGGCCGCAGAGCCCGTCCGTGCCATCGCAGGCGCCGTCCCCTGATGTCTTCGCAAACTTTTCCTGTGAGCCAAAATCATGGAACAAGATGAAATCTACCTGATCGACATGTGGCGGCTCTTCGTCCGCCAGTGGCGATGGTTCGTGACGGTCCTGGTGCTGGTCCTGGCCGCCACCTTTGCCTATGCGCACGTCGCAAAGCCCCAATGGCAGGCGACGGCCTCGATCCAGATCGCCCAGGTCGGCGCCGCGCCGCAAGGGCAGGATCCCAAGGCCGAGCCGCTGGGGAGGGTCCTCGAACGCCTGCAGACAGTGGCGTTCCAGAACGATGTGCTGAAAAGCGCCGGATATGCGCCCGACTCACGCGAAGCCAGGCTCTATCGCGGCAGCATGAAGCTGGATCCCCAGCCATATGCCAACCTCATCGAAGTGACGATACGGGGGTACTCGCCGGAGCAGGCGAAACTGCTCGCCTCGGCGACCGTGAGCCAGCTTCAGGCCATTCATCAGCGCATCGAAACGGTGCCGTTGTCGATCGCGCGCGGGCGTCTGGACGAGATCCAGGCCGACCTGCGGACCGCGCTGGCCGACCGGGATCGCCTGCTGCGCGAGGTCGGGCCGGAAAACAAGGACGGGGGCGCCGCCGTCGCCGGAGTGTTGCTGGCAAGCCGGAACGAAGCCATCCGCGACCTGCAGCAGACCCGCAGCGAACTTGCCTACCGTCTCAGCGCCAACTACACGTTCGAGACCTCGATGCCGTGGCCGATCTCCGTTCCCGAGAAGCAGGCATACCCCAATCCCACCTTGACCTGGGGAATCGGCCTCCTCGCCGGGCTTTTCCTCGGGGGCCTGGCGGCCATCGTGGCCAACCTCGCGCGACGCCGTCCGTAGCGAGGCAGTCGCCGTAGCGAGGACATTCAACCAAATCGGTCCATCCCGGCACTCACTGTTCAGACCCATTACTGTGCCGGAACCGGATCGATATGAGTGCGCCACACACGTTTGACACCGGGACCCCCACCGCGCCGGCCGGCAACGATCGCCGGCGTCGCGGAGACTCGCCGCTGGACGAGTCGCAACTGCTCGAAACGCAGCGCGCCTTCGACAGCGTCGCGGCCGACTATGACGGTCCCAAGGGCAACAATGAGCTGATCCAGCGCATGCGTCTCACGATGTGGGATACGGTGCACAGCGAACTTCCCGCCGGGGCCCGCCTCCTCGACCTGGGCTGCGGCACCGGCATCGACGCGATCGAGTTCGCCCGGCGCGGTTTCCACGTGGTCGCCACCGACTGGTCGCCGCAAATGATCGAGCGCACGCGGGCACGTGCCGCCGGTTCCGCCCTGGAATCCCGGGTCACGGCGACGCACCTGGGCGTCCAGCAGCTCGATCAGCTCGACGGTGAATTCGATGGCATCTATTCGAACTTCGGCCCGCTGAACTGCGCGCCGGACCTGGGCGCCGTCGCTGCCGAATGCGCGCGTCTGCTTCGCCCTGGCGGCACCCTGGTCTTTTCGGTGATCGGCCGGATCTGCCCCTGGGAAGTGGGTCACTACGCGCTGCGCGGTCGCTTCAAGCGGGCCGCCGTGCGCGCCGCCCGTGGCGCGACGGCGGTCGGCATGAACCGTCACACGATCTGGACCTATTACTACCTGCCACGCGAGTTCTACAAGGCATTCGCGGAGCATTTCTCGCTGGCGAGCTATCGCGCACTGAGCCTGTTCATGCCGCCACCGTACCTGGTGGACTATTACCGGCGCCGGCGTAACTGGTGCGAACGCCTGGGCCGGCTGGACGATCGCCTGGGTGGGCTGCCGCTGCTGCGCGACATGGGCGATCACTTCCTCATCGTGATGCACCGGCGCTGAGCCCGTGGACCCTCTCCAGGCCAGGACGAATGTCAGCCTGCGCGGCGCGGTCTCGATCGTGCCCGAAGGCACCTCGCACGCAACATTGTCGATCCGCGCGGGTCGAATCGATTCGACGACGGACGGGCGGGCCTTGCGGATCGATCTGCGCGACCACCTGATCTTCCCCGGCCTGATCAACGCGCACGAGCATCTGCAGGTCAACGGCGTACCGCCGTTGCGTACGGGCGCGCCTTTTCCCAACAGCTACGCCTGGATCGCGGCCTTCCAGGCGCATTTCGAGGATCCTGCCGTTGTCGCCGCGCTGCAGGTGCCGAAGGCCTTGCGGTTGCGGCATGGCGCGCTGAAAAACCTGCTCGCCGGCACCACCTGCGTGGCCCATCACGATCCCTGGCACCCGACGCTCGACGCGGAGGATTTTCCCGTCGCCTTGCTGCGCGACTATGGCTGGAGCTATGCGCTGGGCGGGCCGGGCTATGGTCCGCCGGTACAGCAAAGCTTTGCCGCCACGCATGCCGACCGGCCCTGGATGATCCATCTGGCCGAGGGCACCGATGCGGTGGCACGGGCGGAACTGGCCACGCTGGAGCAACTGGGATGCCTCGCGGCGAACAGCGTGCTGATCCATGGCGTGGGCCTTGGCGAGCAGGATATCGATCGGGTAATCGCTTGCGGCGCCGCCGTGGTCTGGTGCCCGGGCAGCAACCTCGCGCTGCTTGGACGATCGCTGGATCCACGGCGGCTTTTTGCCGCCGGACGGCTGATGCTGGGCAGCGATTCACGGCTCAGCGGCGCGCGCGACCTGCTCGAGGAAATGCGCGGCATTACCGTTCGCGGTGAACTTGGTTCCAGTGAGGTACTGGCACTGGTCACCACCCATGCGGCGCGCCTCCTGCGCCTGCCCTCGCGCGGCGACCTCGCACCGGGCGCGTCGGCGGACCTGGTCATTGTCGAGGACCGTGGCGGCGATGCGGCGGACAGTCTGGCAGGCATCGAGCGCCGCCAGATCCGCGCCGTGGTGCGCGACGGCGTGCCGCGAATCGCCGATCCCGACTTCGCCGACTGGTTCGCGGCGGCCGGTGTGGAAGCCGTGCCGGTGACGCTGGACGGTAAACCGAAACTGTTGGCCAGGTCCCTGGCCGAGCCGGCACTGCTCGCCCTCGAACCCGGACTCGAACTCACCGCCCGCCAATCCGACCAGAAGGTCGCCATGGAGGCCACATGGCACTGACGTCGAGTCCTCCGATGCTCGCACCGGCGGAGGCCTATGCGCTGTGGGCGTCCAGCTATCCGGCGCACGCGCACAATCCGGTGATGCTCGCCGAAGAGCGCGCGATGCTTGGCTTGATGCCGGCGGCCTTGCAAGGTCAGGTCGTACTCGACGCCGGGTGCGGGAGCGGACGCTACATGCTGCACGCCCTGCGACGCGGTGCGACCCAGGTGACCGGTGTGGATCTTTCGCCGCAGATGCTCGAGCGCGCCGACGCGGCGCTGGACGAGGTCCGGCACGACGCGACGGTCGAGTTGAAGCAAGGCAGTCTCATGGCACTGCCGGTACCCGATGCGTTCGCCGACCTGACCGTTTGCGGTCTGGTCATCGGGCATCTGGAGAGCCTGGAGCAGCCGCTCGCCGAGCTGCGCCGGGTGACCCGGCCCGGCGGCCGGTTGCTGTGCAGCGACGTGCACCCGATCGGACACGCGCTCGGCTGGGTGCGCGATTTCAGGTCCGGCGGTCAGCGCTACGCCGTACAGCATACGCAGCACCTCTACAGCCATTGGCATGCAAGCTGCGCCGCACTGGGGCTGGCGATCGAGCAAGTGCTCGAACCGATGCTCGATCCAGCCGACATCCCCGCCGGCGCGCGCTTCGACGCCGCGGCGCTTGAGGTTCCCGTCGCACTGGTGTTCCAGCTCAGGCGCCTGTCATGACATCTCACCTTCGCGGTCCTTCCCCATGACTCATTCACCGAATACCCTGCTGATCAACCCGACCATCACGTCGCGCTCCAGCGCGCGGTTCCCCTTGTCCCTGCTGCACCTGTCGGCTGCGCTGGACCGGACGGGCAGCAGCCAGATCATCGACGGCAATGTCGACCGCGACTTCATCGGCGATGCCCTGGACGCGATCGGCCGGAGCCAGTTCGACGCTGTCGGCATCAGTGCCATGGGCGGTCCGCAGATCGCGCCGGCGATCGAAGTGTCGAAGGCGATCCGCGAGCGCCACCCGTCGCTACCGATCATCTGGGGCGGCTATTTCCCGACGCTCTATCCGGACACCGCGCTGGCCGCGCCGTACGTCGATTACGCCATCCGCGGGCAGGGCGAGGAAAGCCTCCCGGAACTGATTGCCGCCCTGGGAAACCCGGACGCGGACAGGTTGGCGAAGATCGGCAGCCTGTCGTGGAAAAGCGACGGTGGGATCGTGCACAACCCGAACCGCCGCTTCTCGCTCGGCGACACCGGCCTGGTCCTGCCTTACGACAAGCTCGGCGATCCGCGGCGCTATCTGGCGCGGACCTTTCTCGGCCATCGCACCGCCGCGCACCAGGCGGCGATCGGTTGCCGTTTCCGCTGCACCTTCTGTGGCGTGGCCGCGATGTTCGGCGGCACCACCGTCCTGCCGGCCGCGGCGCGGCTCGAACGCGACCTGAGTTACCTCAAGTACGAACTCGGTGCCGATTCGGTCCAGTTCTTCGATCACAACTTCTTCGATCGCGAGGAAGACATGATCCCCCTGCTCGAAGTCATGGCGAAGCTCGAGATGCCCTGGTGGTGCTACGCGCGCTCCGATGCCTTGCTGAACCTGTCGGAGAGTTCGTGGAAGCTGGTGCGCAAGAGCCGGTTGCGCATGGCATATATCGGTGCCGAATCGCCCAGCGGCCAGATGCTCAAGGAGATCCGCAAGGGTACCCGGCCGGACCAGACGCTCGAGGTCGCCGAGCTGTGCCGGCGCAACGGCGTGATCCCCGAACTGTCCTTCATGGTCGCGCCACCGCAGAACACCGAGGAAGAGACCGAGCATACCTTCGCCTTCATCCGTGAGCTGAAGAAGATCAATCCGCAGTCCGAGATCATCGTCTACATCTACACGCCGTTGCCGGAAAGCAGCAAACACGAAAAGGAACGCGGCAAGCGACCGTCGGCCCCGCTGCTCGACCTCAACGGCGAGCCGGTCGTTTTTCCCTCGACGCCCGAAGAGTGGATGCAGCCGCAGTGGGTCAACTACGCCTGCCACGCCGACGCACCATGGCTTACCGACAAGCTGCGCCAGCATATCCAGGACTTTGTCACCGTGCTGCGCTGCCGCTTCCCCACCGTGCAGGACCTGCGCTCGCCGCCGTGGGCCAAGCGCAGCCTGAGTGCGATGGCCGGTTGGCGGTATCGGCGTGGCAAGTACGACAAGCCGTGGGAGCTGAACCTGGCCAACCGGCTGGTGCGCCTGCGCATGCCGCAAGTATCCGGTCTCTGAGCGGACACCGGCCTTGCACGTCGCGCAGATCAATTTCCTGCCCGCGCCGGAAGGCTGCGCGCCTGCCGAGGTGTTCGAACGATGGCCCTCGCTGACCGATATTCCCGAAGCGGCCGCCAGCGCCGGCGTCCGGGTGTCGGTGATCCAGGCGGCGGCGCGAGGCGAGCAGGTGACGCGCAACGGTGTCGATTACCACTTCGCCGATGTCGCCAGGGCGCAGTCGGTGGCAACGCGCGGCCGCTATTTCGCCGGCCTGCTTGCCGATATCGGCGCCGACGTCCTGCACGTCCATGGGCTTGGCTTCGCCGAGGAAGCCTTCAACGTGGCGCAATGCCTGCCGCGGTTGCCGATGCTCTTCCAGGACCATGCCGACCGGCCGCCATCATGGTGGCGTCGGTCGCGCTGGCGGCGCTGGTATGCGGCCGCGCGGGGCGTTGCGTTCACGGCACCCGAACTCGCGCAGCCGTTCATCGACGCCGGCGTGTTCGCGCCGCGGACGCGAATGTTCGCGATTGCCGAATCGAGCAGCCGTTTCACCCGGGGCAACCGCGCCGATGCGCGTGCGGCGACCGGTCTGTATGGCGATCCGTGCATCCTGTGGGTAGGGCACCTGAGCGCGGGCAAGGACCCGCTGACCGTGCTCGAAGGCGTGGCCGAGGCCGTGTCGCGGTTGCCCGATCTGCAATTATGGTGCGCTTTCGGCACTGCGCCGCTGCTCGATGAGGTGGAGCGGCACATCGCCTCCGATCCGCGACTCGCCGGACGCGTGCATCTGCTCGGCAAGGTGACGCACGCGCGGGTCGAGACCCTGATGCAGGCAGCGGACCTGTTCGTCTCGGGCAGCCGTGCGGAAAGTTGCGGTTATGCCGTGCTGGAAGCGCTGGCCTGCGGCGTCACCCCGGTAGTCACGGATATCCCGTCGTTCCGCGCGCTGACGGGAGGCGCCGTCGGCGGCCTGTGGCCTTGCGGTGACGCGACGCGACTGGCGCAGACCCTGGTCCGCTGTGCGGCCGACCGGCCTTCGCCGGATCGGATACGCGCCCACTTCGACGCAGAGCTGTCTTTCCCGGCGGTTGGCCGCCACTGGGCCGACGCCTATGCGCGCGTGCTCGACGACGCGAGCCGGAGGCCAGGATGAAGCTTGCCCTGGTCGTACCGGGCGGTGTCGACCGCAGCGGAGAGTTCCGGGTGATTCCCGCACTGCTGACCCTGATCGAGCGGCTGGCGCGCGTGCATGAGGTTCATGTCTTTGCCCTGCGCCAGGAGGCGACGGCGGGTCGCTGGGAGTTGCTCGGCGCCACCGTCCACAATATAGGTGACGGCTGGCCCCGGCTGCGCGCGATCGCGGCGATCCGCGCCGAGCATCGACGTGAACGGTTCGATGTGGTGCATGCCATTTTCTCCGGCTCCTGCGGCCTGGTCGCCGTGGCCGCGGCAAAACTGCTCGGGCTGCCGAGCCTGGTCCATATCGCCGGCGGCGAACTGGTCGCCCTGCACGACATCGACTATGGCGGGCGGCGAAAGTGGAAGGGGCGGCTGCGCGAGGCCGTCGTGCTGCGCGCCGCCGACGCGGTCACCGCGGCCAGCGCGCCGATCATCGAGTCGCTGCGGGCGCTTGGCGTGGAGGCACGTCGCATACCGCTCGGGGTCGACCTTCGCGCCTGGGCGCCGCTGGCACCGCGCCGTCGGCGCGGCACGGAGGCACGCTTGCTTCATGTCGCCAGCCTCAATCGGGTCAAAGACCAGGCCACCTTGTTGCGGGCGCTGGCGGCGCTGTCGGCAACGGGACTGGCCTTCCGGATGGACATCGTCGGCATGGATACGCTTGAGGGCGAGGTGCAACGACTGGCCAGTGACCTTGGACTGGAACATCGCGTCCGTTTTCTCGGCTTCAAGACGCAACGGGAACTACGCCCGATCGTGACCGCGGCCGACCTGCTGGTGATGTCGTCCTGTCACGAGGCTGGCCCACTGGTCATGCTCGAAGCCGCGGTGGCCGGCGTGCCCACGGTCGGCAC
Organism: uncultured Gammaproteobacteria bacterium; assembly: GCA_963847335.1. Classification (GTDB taxonomy): domain Bacteria; phylum Pseudomonadota; class Gammaproteobacteria; order Xanthomonadales; family Rhodanobacteraceae; genus Luteibacter. The sequence continues at coordinate 139,456 of CAWJZF010000005.1, read as the reverse complement.
CGCGGTCGGACACATCGCGGAATGGTCGCCATCCGCGGCCCTGGCCGTACCCGTCGGCGACCCGGCCGCGCTGGCGGCGGCGATCCACCGGGTGCTCACCGACGAAGAACTGCGCCTGCACATGGCCGACGCCGCGCAGCACCGCGCCATGCTCGAAGACGCCGATTACACGGTGCGTACCTTCGAAGCCCTGTACCTGCGCCTCTTTACACACGGCGAACAAAAGAGGCTTCACCGATTCGAGTAAGGCCCGACCCTTCTCCCGGCGGGAGAAGGTGCCCGCCAGGGCGGATGAGGGCGAGCCAGTCGAAGCGGCATGCTTCGATCTCGTCTTTCAATCGTTGAGCGGCGTCGGGATTGTCGTCGGATATGAAGTCGAGGATGGCCAGCAAGTCCGTGCGGGCATAGCCCGCCAGATTTCCAGAGAGGGCTTCCGGCTTGCCAATGCCCTCATGCGGTGGGCGCATGGAGCCCCTTGATGAGCGCGTTCTCCCGCCTGAAGGCTCTCCTGCCTGGCCAGTGCTGGTAGTCGGCAGGTGGCAACCCACTACGGGCGTTGGCCCGCCTCCTTTGGCAGGCACAACTAGACAAATCTAGCCATATCTAAATTTGTCTAGCCATATCTATCTAGATTGATGTAGACTCATCTAGATATCTTTAGGGTTGTCGACATGGATCCGAACCGTAATCCCTTCAATCCCGGCGCGGGAATCCGGCCCCCGGAGCTTGCCGGCCGGAAGGATGAGCTCGACGGTGCGCTGCTAGTGCTCAATCGCATCAAGAATGGCCGTTATGAGCGTTCGTTCATCTATTACGGCCTTCGTGGCGTGGGCAAAACGGTCCTGCTGGCCGACATCAGGAAAAAGGCCGAGAACCTGGGTTACCTCACCGAGATGCTGGAAGCCCAGGATGGGCAGAGCCTGGTCGACATGCTCACTCCCACGCTACGTGCCGCTCTGCTGCAGTTGAATAGCGTGGCCAAGTCCGTCGAATCGGTGAAACGTGGCTTGCGGGTGCTTCGCAGTTTCATCGGCAAAGTGAGGATCGACATCGGCGACGGCGCGCTCAGCATCGATGTGGATCCGGAGCCAGGCAAAGCCGATTCCGGCAACCTCGAGCGGGATATCTCCGAACTACTAAAAGCCGTGGGCGAGGCAGCCAAAGGTGCCGAGCGTCCTATTGCCTTCCTCATTGATGAAATGCAGTACCTCGGCAAAGAAGACCTCAGCATTCTCTATCGCTCCGTGCACAGCCTTACCCAGGCGAACCTGCCGCTCGTATTTTTCGGTGCCGGGCTGCCCCAGCTACCCGGCATGTCAGGCGAAGCGAAGAGTTATGCAGAGCGCCTGTTTGACTTTATTCCGCTCGACTGTCTCGCCGACAAAGACGCATGGGCAGCCATTCGCGAGCCTGTAAAAGAAGAGGGAGCAACAATCAGCGACGATGCCCTGGTCGAAATCATCAACGAGACCAAGGGCTATCCATACTTCCTGCAAGAATGGGGCTACAACGCCTGGACGGCGGCGTCCGGCCCTGAAATTACGGCCAGCGATGCGAAAGAAGCGACGGCACGCTCCATGACCAAGCTGGACAAGTCGTTCTTCCGCGTTCGCTTTGATCGCACGACGCCGGGAGAGCGCGACTATATGTTTGCGCTGGCCCAGCTGGGCGAAGGTGCGCACAAGTCCGCAGAAGTTGCCAAACACGCGAAGAAGAACGCCAAATCGCTTGGCCCGGTGCGCGACAGCCTTATCAAAAAAGGGATGATCTACTCACCCGAACACGGCCTCATCGCGTTCTCCGTCCCCTTGTTTGACGAATTCATGCTTCGCCAGATGGGCGCAACCTGACCGATACGCCGTTGGGCTATCGTTGACTTCGGTGCCTGGCAGGGTCTGGTTGCAACGCTCGGTTTCTCGTCATGGCCTCTGGTATGCGGAACGGAAGCGCGCCCAGCGTGCCCTGAAGCGATCGACCACCCAGCCAGCGTGTGTCCGGATTTGCAGCCGTTGTCGGCGCAACGCAGGCAGCGGATCCAATGGATAACCGAGCTTTCCGGCATCGTCGGCCAACATCGCGCTCAAGCGCTCGCGATCGTGCCCGGTGAGCGAATTGAACTCGAGATCCGCCGGCCGGCGGTCCAGTTTCCCTGCCGCCTTGTTGCTGTCAAAAGAGCTGTTGCTCGGGGTGGGAATGCCGTTCGCGGTTGGCTGGGTCATGACCGGCAGCGGCTGGATCCCAAGAAAGGAGGCCATCCGAAGGACACCGCCTGCGGTGTCCTCGAGCAGGTCCTCATAGCGAACAAGCAGGTACGAGTCCGACGCGGGACGAACGGCGCGAGTGGCCGCCTCCCGGTACGACAAGCGCATTTGACGCAGCATCCGGGCCTCATCGCTCGATGGGAGGCCGGAATTTCGCAGGGCCTGACAGCTGGACGCATAGACCGCGAAAGGATGGCGGACGACGTGGAGCATTCTTGCCTCGGGAAACTCGGCCATCAGGCGCGCCAGGAAGCGCTCGTTGGTGGGTGTTTTCTCGACCCAGCGCTCCAGGGGCGAATCAGTGCGAAACCCCGTCGTGCAATGCGCGTAGGCCAGCGCGATCGCCACCAGCGGCCAGGACGTTGTGCGAGGCCCGAACCGCGTTCTGACCAAGGGCCACCAGGCCTGCAGGGCGCGACCGAATTCAACGTATGGCGAGCCTTCCGGCGACGAGCGGCCAAGCAGCCAGTAGGGCTGCTGGTTGATGGGGTTGGCAAGCCTGCGCAACCATTCGCAGCCGAGGAATGGCAGCCAGCTATCCGGCTCCAGTCGCTTCAGGTGCCAGGCGAAATTCGTGAGCATGGTGCCTTCGGCGGGAAGCACCGAGAGGGCTGGGTGGTGGTCGAGCAGATCGCGTACCAGCGTCGTGCCGCTTCGGTGAGCGCCGAAAATGAACACTGGCCGGCGCGCGATGGCGAACGCCCGCTCGATCTCGCTTGTCGTGAGTATCAGAGGAGCGGCGGACTCGGTAACGGACCACACAGCATGGGACCAGGCCACGGCCGCCTGGCGCACGGCACCCAGATTCGTGACGCGCGGGCTTTGCAGCTGCTGATCGAGCTGCGCCTCAAGATCGACAATGTTCAAGGACGTTGTCTCATGAACCGTAATGCGCCATGGCCGCACGTACCACGTAGAGCGTGTCCATCCGCGGCACCGGCTGGGTCAGCCAGGTGAGGACGCGACGGCCGTGGTTTTGCCTGACCCAGCCCTGGCCCTGCAGCCAGAACTGCGTTCGCACCATGTCGGCGCGTTCCTTGATGGCTTCTTCCGGCGGCCTGACGCGGTTCTTGAGGTAAGTGCCGATATCGCGGAAGGAGCGCGACCATTCGAGGCCGGAAAATGCATGAAGCCAGAGCTCCGAGCACGACACCTGGGTAAGCGTCTGCCGGCGCGAGAGCGTCCGCAGCAGGGGAGGGCAGGCGCGTTCGACCCGGTCGAGCAAGGTGTCGGGAATCGCGTACCAGTAATAGTTTTCGACCAGTCGCAACGGCGGCAGTGCCCACCATGGAGCATCCGCGCCATCTTCTCCCCACAACACATCCCACTCTTGCGCGGTCATGCGTGCCGAAAGCAGCGCGATGTCGTTCAGATGCAGCAGGCGCAGGCTGCGACCGCACATATTGCCTGCCGCATGCAGCAGGAGGTGGCTCATCAGTGCGCCGGTCGAGGGATAGGCGTTGAGGCCGGGATGGGCATTCGGTGGATAAACACGCCCGGTGATATCGACGGTGGTGACCGGCAGCCGTTCATGGATGCGGGTATGCAGTTCGATATTGACCGGCGTGTCGCGGTGCTCGCCCAGGCCCGCGCGTGGTTCGCCGGACACCGGTTTGAATACCCGGTGCTTCCACTGGGTGAACGAGGGGACGTAGCCGAGGCTCTCCAGCAGCGTGATCGTCGGCTGGACATCCTCCTCGCGAACCAGCAGGTCGATGTCGGCCATGGGACGGTCGCCCGGCACGTACAGCCCCATCGCATGCAAGGCCGAACCCTTCAGCGGAACCATCGCCACGCCGGCTGCCCGCGCGCCGGCGTCGATGCGTTCCAGCAAGGCCGCGATGCGCCGATGACGATGTTCGACATGCGCACGCTGGCTCGCGAGAAACGCACGCCATGCCGGCTCTTGCCATGTGGACGACTGGCAAAGCAAGGGCGCGACGCCGTGCGCGGCCGCGGCGGCCGACGCCAGCCGCCATTCGAGCGCGCTCCAGGCCGGCGCGGTGTCGTCCGGCCGTGCCAGTTCGGCGGCAAGCGCCTCCGTGGTCCGGCGCAGGCCGGCCTTAACGGTTTTGAGCGGCGGCAACAACATGGCGTAGCGGCTGGGCAAGGTTTTCGGCGATGGGGGGGGTGGCGTCGGCGTTGCGGTGCGCCTGCTCGGTGGCGATCAGCGCATCCCATCGCGCATCGAGCGTGGCATCCGCCTCGTCGTGGCTGTCCTCCGATCCGGCGGCCTTCGCCTGCCGGAGATTGACCTGTGCATGGAGCAGGTCGCGCACGCTGCGATAGAAATCCGAGTCATAGGCGCCGCGGAACATCATCGCCAGGTCGTCGCTGTCCTGCCAATGGGTCTTCTCGCCAAGCTGTGCCTTGACCTGCGCGTAGAACTTCGTCCCCGGCAGCGGATAGGAAACGCTGACACCGATATCGTCCGGTGCCGCCTGCGCGACCAGGTCGCGCGTCGCCAGCAGATCGGGCAACTGCTCGCCCAGATAACCGAGCTGGATGAAGAACCCGACGCGGATGCCGTGCTCGCCCAGCCGTTTCCTCGCCGTGATCAGTTCGGCGACCGTCGTGCCCTTGGTCATGCTGTCCAGCACGCGCTGGCTGCCGCTTTCCGCACCGATCCAGGCTTCCTTGCAGCCCGCCTCGGCGAGCGCGGCGGCCATGCGCTCGCTGATCAGGTCGGCGCGGGTCTGGATGGTGAACGGGACCGAGCCGTCGTTTTTGCGCAGGTAAGCAGCGAAGTCCGTCACCCAGTCGACGTGGAAGCCGAAGATGTCGTCGGCCATCCAGATGTGATCGGGCCCGAAAGCGTGCTTGAGGTAAGTCATCTCCGCGGCCACGTCCTCGGCGCTGCGCTGCTTGTAGTGATTGCCCCAGATCGGCTTGGCGCACCAGTTGCAACGGAAAGGACAGCCCCGCGACGCCGCCATATTGAGGCTGAAGTAGCCGTGCCTCGCGCGCCACATCGTCCGGTAGCGCTCGAAGTCGACAAGGTCCCAGGCGGGATGGCCGACCAGCCGCGGGTCCGGCGGCATGATGCCGACGCGCGTGAGCTGGGTCTGCCCGCTCACCAGCGAGGCGACGCCGGCGATGCCGGCCACCCACGCCGGGGTGTCGATGCCCGGATCCCGGTCCAGTCGGCCGATCAGTTCGGCCAGGGCCGCGATGCCTTCGCCAACGAGCACGGCATGCGCGCCCGCGGCGAGGAAGGCATCGGGCTGATCGGAGGCGTCCGATCCGGCGACGATCACCCGGGCGCCGTGGTCGCGCGCTTCGGCGATCATCCGGCAGGCTGCTTCGCGCATCCGGCCGAGGCACATCTTGGTCAGGAAGTTGAAGTTGTCCTCATAGATGACCACCACGTCCGGACTGGCGGCGCGGAGCGACCCTTCATAATCCTCGACGCCCTCGGCAAGCATGGCGTCGAACAATGCGACCTCGTGACCCAGCTGTCTCAGGTGTGCTGCGATCTGGATCGTGGCCAGCGGGGGATAAGGCTTGCCACGTTCCCACTGCTTCCGGTCGTACTTGAGGAAATAGGAGTGGCCGACCTGAATCTTTAGCATCTGGAAGGAGCCTCAATTAAACGCTGCATGGGCGTGAGTGCCCCGGTGCGGACCTTCGGTTGCCTTCCGGCGAAAAAAACAGATGCAACCTTCCGGCGGCGGAGCCGCACTTACCGGGCAAATCGTCGATTTCGCGAATTGCATCCCACTTTTTCACTGACGAGAATGGCCTTGACTCCTCGCCAAGGCGTCAACGACGCCATCGCCGACCCCTTCCTCGAGCGCCCCGGGTACGGCGTGGCCGTGCACAAGCAGATCCTTGGTGGCAGCTTCCGGTTCGAAAGCGACGACGAGGCGCTGTTGCAACTGGTCGAAGCCGCCTATGGCGGCCTGCCCAGGCACCGGCTGCCCCTGGCTACGCCGGAATTCCACATCGAGCTCCGCCTGGCGCCACGCCAGCTGCGACCGGAGCCAGCTTCACCGCCACCGGTGCGGATGCAGTCGGGGGCGGGCCTGCTCTGCGGCGTCATGGACGCGTCGAACTATGTGATGCTGGCGCCCGACCAGCATCGCGCGCTGATCGTCGCCTCGGCCGACATGCTGGACCGTCCTTACCATCTGCGATACGAACTCATCGAGTTCGCCGTGTTCACCCTGGCGACGCGTGGCCTGGACCTGGTCCCCCTGCACGGCGCCTGCGTCGGCCAACATGGTCGCGGTGTACTCCTGCTTGGGGCCAGCGGCTCGGGCAAGTCGACGCTGGCCTTGCACAGCCTTTTGGAAGGCCTGGATTTCCTCGCCGAGGACGCTGTTTTCGTGCAGCCCCGGAGCATGCTTGCCACGGGCGTGGCGAACTACCTGCATGTGCAGGCCGATGCGCTGCGCTTCGTCGAGGACGACCGGATCAGGCAGTGGATCGGTGAGGCGCCCGTTATCCGTCGTCGCAGCGGCGTCGAGAAATTCGAAGCCGACCTGAGACAGGGTCATGGACAGCTCGCGATGGCGCCGCTGGAGCTGGTCGGCGCGGTGTTCGTTTCCAGCGAATGGGCCGACGATCCGGAGGTCCTGCTGAGCCCGGTCCCCGTCGACGAGATCGCCATGCGGCTCCGGGCCGATCAGCCGTACGCGGCAGGGCAACCAGGGTGGGATCGCTTCGAACACCGACTGCTGGAGCGCGGCGTCCACCAGTTGCGCCGTGGACGCCATCCGCGGGCATCGGTCGAGGCGCTGCGGCGGCTCCTGGACTGAGCCGCGTGACGCCGGCACAACCTTTCCCCCGGGAGATCGCACTTACCCGCATGAGATGCAGGCCTGGGAGTAGCCGTTCTGGACGGGAATAAAGACTCGGCCAAGCCGTCGCAGGGTCATCGACGGCCCCGCGGCCAACTGCGTTCGCTTGCGGGCCTGTTGACGCGCGTCGACCGGGCCGGAATCGTGGCGTACGTCGTGCTGTCGCTTGGCGCGGCACTGTCCGGCAGCGTCGCGGCCGTGCTGCTGGTTCCCCTTGTGCAGCCCGGTCATTCGCTGTCCTTCGGCGGCGGCATCCTCGATGCGCGCGGCGACAGCGACATGCAGGCCGCGATCTTCGCTGCCGCCATGGTCCTCTTCGCGGTGTTGCGCTGGCAGGCCGCGCGCCTTGCCGCGCGCCTGGTCGGGCGCTACGGCATGAGCCTCAGGCGTTCGGTCCATGCACGACTGATCGACGCCCCGCTGGCTTCGCTGGCGGACGCGACCTCGGCGGAGATCGCCAACCTCCTCACGCACAACGTCGAAATCGCCGTCCAGGGCTTCAACGCCCTGCTGCAGCTGCTCGTGGCCGGCGTCACCTGCGCGGTCAGCCTGGGTTTTGCGTTCTGGGTATCGCCGTCGCTGATGCTGGCGGCACCGGTGCTGGTCGGGCTGGCCGTGATGACATCGCGCCTCTACGGTCGCGAGCAATCGCAGGTCAGCCGTCAGTACGTCGCGGACCTGACCCGGCTGTTCTGGCTCAGCGAGGACTTTCCGCGCCGCCTGCGCCATATCCGTTCCTTCGGGCGCGAGGAGGCGGAGAAGGTGGGCTATGGCGACATGTCCGCCCGCCTGGGCAATGGTTACCGGCGGCAGATGGAGCTCGTCGCCTCGGGGCGGCTGATGCTCGAGCTGCTGGCCGCGGTGGGGATCGCCGCGGTCTTCGTGCTCGCCAACCGCTGGCATGGCATCGACCGGTCCTCGCTGATCGCGGTGAGCCTGCTGCTCGGACGCTTGCTGCCTTATCTGGTATCGACCCGGCAGAACTTCCAGCAACTGCGTTCGGCCGCGCCGGCGTTCGAACTCTGGCAGCGTTACATGGACCTGGATGCCGGCCGGGAGGCCGTCGCGCCTTCGTCCACCGCGGTCACCGCCGGCGTGCTGCATATCGACCGGATGCAACTGGTGTCGCCGCCGGTCGACCTTGAAGTCGCCGACCTGGTCCTGGTGCCGGGCGAGCTGACCCTGGTCTCCGGCGACTCCGGTATCGGCAAGACCAGCCTGATCGACGTCCTCGCCGGTATGACCCGGCCCGAGTCGTTCGCGGCGCGCGTCGACGAACGAATCATTGGCTTCGATGAGTACCGCAAGCTGGTGAAGCTCGGTGCCTATGTCAGCCAGACGGTCCGGCCCTGGCAGCATTCCGTGCGCGAATGCCTGCTGTGGGCCGAACCCGAAGCCACCGATGAGATGTTGGGGAGCGTGCTCGCGGACGTCGGCCTCGACAAGCGGCTGGCCAGTTCGCACCACGGGCTCGACACGGCGCTGAACAGTGCGTCGAGCCGGCTTTCCGGCGGCGAATTGCAGCGGCTGCTGGCGGCCCAGGTCATCCTGCGACAGCCTTTCCTGGCCTTGCTGGACGAGGCCACCAGCGCGCTCGACGGCGCCTCGGAGATGGCCGTGCTGTCGGCGATCAAGCGGCGGCTGCCGCGGACGATCCTGATCGTGGTATCGCACCGGCCCAGCGTGGAGGCGATCGCGGACCAGCGTCTGGCGATCGACAACGATCGTGTGACGACGGTGATCTCGAAAATCGATCCGTGTCGCGTTGCTTCCTGACTGGCTCACCGGACCGCTTCAGGCCGTAGGGAGTCCCGGTACTTCCTGCCGGGGCGGCAGGTCCAAAGTCGCTTTTTTATTTAATTGACGAGACAGGCGTCTGGTCGGATAATCCTGTACCGAGCAGTTCTCTAATGGACTGCCCAGCCCCGCCCCGGTATCGGATCCCCTCCCTCCCCCGCTCCGATACCGGGGCCCGGCTCTTTTTTGAGGCCGCGATGCGGCACGTCGCTCGACATTCTGACGTTTTTCGCAATTATGTCGGCCCCTATCGGGCCGTGTTTCGTCCGCTGCCGCGGCCGACCTACTTCTCTTTTTCTTGTCAAAAAGAGACGTAGGCAAGAGAAAACGACACCCCAATCGCGTGCCCCGCTTCGCGGGTGCGGCCGGGTCGGCCGGGGTTTACGGCCGTACATCCCTGTACGGTCGTAAACGGTCGGCATCCATGCCGACCCCCGCTTCGCGGGCCTTGTCGTCCGACCCGGCCTCACGCTCAAAGGGGCCCCGGTGAATCAGAGCCGGCTGATCGACGTGTTCTTACAGCTTGCGCTGCATGGCGGTGAGGGGGCTTCTGCTCTTTTGCTCGTCATCCCAGCGCAGGCTGGGATCCAGTGGCCTCGGTGGTCGGTTATCGCCACGGGACCCCGGCCTGCGCCGGCGTGACGAGTGGTCACGCCGCTGCGGAAGTTTGGGGCGGGTGGAATTGGTCTTCTTCGGTGGAGCCGCTCAATGCCGATAGCGAGCTCAGGCCGCCGGCGATGACCTGGTTCACCGAGTCGAAGTAGCCGGTGCCGACTTCGCGCTGGTGCTTGGCGGCGGTGTAGCCGTCTTTTTCGGCGGCGAATTCGGCTTCCTGCAACTGCACGTAGGCGGCCATCTGGCGGTCCTTGTAGCCGCGCGCCAGTTCGAACATGGCGTAGTTCAGCGCGTGGAAGCCGGCCAGGGTGATGAACTGGAAGGCGTAGCCCATTGACGCCAGTTCCTTCTGGAAAGTGGCGATCGTGCGTTCGTCGAGGTTCTTCTTCCAGTTGAAGCTGGGCGAGCAGTTGTAGGCGAGCAGCTTGCCGGGGAACTTCGCGCGGATCGCCTCGGCGAACTGGCGTGCCTGGGCCAGATCCGGAGTCGAGGTCTCGCACCAGATCAGGTCGGCATACGGCGCATACGCCAGTCCGCGCGAGATGGCCTGGTCGATGCCCTGGCGCGCTTCATAGAAGCCCTCGACCGTGCGTTTGCCGGTCAGGAACGGCTTGTCGTGGTCGTCGATATCCGAGGTGACCAGGCCCGCGCCCATCGCGTCGGTACGCGCGACGATCAGGGTCGGCACGCCGGCGACGTCGGCGGCAAGGCGCGCGGCGACCAGCTTCTGCACGGCCTCCTGGGTCGGCACCAGCACCTTGCCGCCCATATGGCCGCACTTCTTGGCGCTGGCCAGCTGGTCCTCGAAATGCACGCCGGCGGCGCCGGCCTCGATCATGTGCGACATCAATTCATAGGCATTGAGCACGCCGCCGAAGCCGGCCTCGGCGTCGGCGACGATCGGCACCAGCCAGTCGATCTGGTCCTTGCCCTCGGCGTGATGGATCTGATCGGCGCGAAGCAGGGTCTTGTTGATCTTGCGCACGACGTTCGGCACCGAATCGACCGGATACAGCGACTGGTCGGGATACATGGTACCGGCGGTATTCGCATCGGCGGCGACCTGCCAGCCCGACAGGTAGATCGCCTCCAGGCCGGCCTTGACCTGCTGCATCGCCTGGTTGCCGGTCAGCGCGCCGAGTGCGTTGACGAAGGGTTGTTCCTTCAGCGAGCGCCACAGGCGTTCCGCGCCACGGCGCGCGAGCGAATGCTCCACGTGCACGGTGCCGCGCAGGCGGACCACGTCTTCGGCGGTGTACGGACGGTCGATGCCGTTCCAGCGCGCGTTGCCGGTCCAGTCCCTGGTGATCTGTTCGATAGTCGTATTCATGGTGGACTCCGTAATCGTTGAGGGTCGCGGCGCGTCAGCGCAGGCGTTCGTAGGCGGGCAGGGTGAGGAAGTCGGCCATGGTTCCGGCGTGGGTCAGTTCGGCGAGCAAGGCGGCGGCCTCGTCGGCGCGGTCGTGCCCCGGTAGCGAGCTCTCGCGCAACTGGTGCGTATGCGCCGCCAGCGCGCGGTCGAACAGGGCGAAATCGATCGGCGCGTGATCGGTGAACTCGACGCCGCCGTGATGCAGCCATTGCCACAGCTGCGAGCGCGAAATCTCCGCGGTCGCCGCGTCTTCCATCAGGTGATGGATCGGCACGCAGCCCATGCCGTCGAGCCAGGCCGCGGTGTAGCGCAGCGCGACCTCGACGTTGTTGTCGAAACCGCCGCGGCTGATCGTGCCCGGTGCCGGCGCGATGAGCTGATCGCGGGTCACCCGGACATCGGCGCGGGTGACATGCAACTGGTTCGGCGTCGGCATGTGCTCGTCGAAGATCGCCTTCGCCACGGCGACCAGGGCCGGGTGCGCGACCCAGGTGCCGTCGTGGCCGGCGGTCACCTCGCGCAGCTTGTCGGCGCGGACCTTGGCCATCGCCGCATCGTTGGCCACGGCGTCGCCGCGGATCGGAATCTGCGCGGCCATGCCGCCCATGGCGAACGCGCCGCGCCGATGGCAGGTGCGGATCAGCCATTCCGAGTACGCCTTGAGGAAGGGGGCCGTCATGCCGACCTGGGTGCGCTCGGGCAGCAGGCGGTCGCGGTGCGTGCGGAACGTCTTCAGGTAGGAAAAGATGTAATCCCAGCGCCCGCAGTTCAGTCCGACTACGCGGCGACGCAGCGCGTACAGGATCTCGTCCATCTGGAAAACCGCCGGCAAGGTCTCGATCAGGACGGTGGCCTTCATCGTGCCGCGAGGCAGCTCGAGCCGGGTCTCGGCGAAGCTCATCACCTCTTCCCAGAGCTCGGCTTCTTCCATGGCCTCGAGCTTGGGCAGGTAGAAGTACGGGCCGCGATCCCTCGCGTGCAGCGCCCTGGCGTTGTGAAAGGCGAACAGCGCGAAATCGAACAGCGCGCCGGAGACCGGTTCGCCATCGACCCGCAAGCTGCGCTCGGGCAGGTGCCAGCCACGAGGGCGGACCACCAGCACCGCCGGATCCTTGCCCACGCGGTAGACCTTGCCCTCCTCGCTGGTGAATCCGATCGTGCCGGCCACCGCGTCGCGCAGGTTGACCTGGCCTTGCAGCTGGTTGTCCCAGGTCGGCGAGCTCGAGTCCTCGAAGTCGGCCATGAACACCCGGGCGCCGGAGTTGAGCGCGTTGATGATCATCTTCCGTTCGACCGGCCCGGTGATCTCGACGCGGCGGTCCTCGAGCGCGGCCGGAATCGGCGCGACCGTCCATTCGCCGCTGCGGATCGCCCTCGTGTCCTCACGGAAGTCCGGCAGGGCGCCGGCGTCGTAACGGGCCTGGCGTTCGCGCCGGGCCACCAGCAGCTGGCGGCGACGGCCGTCGAACCGGCGATGCAGGTCGGCGAGCAAGGCCAGGGCCGGTTCGCTGACGATCTCGGCCTGCTCGTCGGTCAGCGTGCCGACGATCCTGATCCCGCAACCGGCCGGGCCGGTCATCGCTTCCTTCGGAACTGCCATGGCTTGTCTCCGCATCGAACGAATGTCGTGCTTGCAAGCTAGGCCAGTCAGTGGCACGTTGACAAAGCAAATGTTTCAATTCGTTACATTGAGTTACTTAATTCAAGATGTAAGTCATTGAAGGCAAAGCGATGAAATCGCCGGGACGGAAGCTGAACAGGCCGAAGAACGCCGTTTCCCCGGCCTCGACACGGCGTCGGCGCGGCGAGGAGAGCCCCCGCTTCTACTACAAGGGCAATCGCCAGAAGCAGCTCCGGGCTTTCGTCTACACGGTGAAACTGGGCACCCTGACCCGTGCCGCCGAAGCGCTCTTCGTCTCCCAGCCGACGATCAGCCTGCAGCTGCAGGCGCTGGAGCGGGAGTTGGGCGTGGCCCTGCTCGAGCGCACGCGGCGGCGCATCACCCTGACCGATGCCGGCGAGACGTTGTACGAGATGTCACGCCCCCTGGTCGAGGGCTGGGAAACCCTGGACCGGGATTTTCTGGCGAAAGTGAAGACGGCCCAGGGCGGCGGGCGGCTGACCGTGGCCGCCGGTTCGTCGACCATCCAGTACCTGTTGCCGGAGCTGGTCCGCGCCTACCGCGAGCGTTTTCCCGCCGTGCAACTGCAACTGGCCAATGTCACCGGCAAGGACGGCCTGGCCTTGTTGCGCGCCGACGAGGCCGACTTTGCCGTCGGCTCGATGCTCGATGTGCCGAACGATATCGCCTGGGCGCCGGTCTACCACTACGACCCGATGCTGATCATGCCGCCGGATCATCCGCTGGCAGCGAAACAGGACATCCGCCTGGAGGACCTGTCGCCCTACGGACTGATCCTGCCGCCGCAACGCCTGACCACCTACCGGCTGGTGGACCTGGTTTTCCAGCAGCGCCATGTGCCGTACACCGTGGCGATCGAAGTCGGCGGCTGGGATGTGATCAAGCAGTACGTGGCGATGGGCCTGGGCATCAGCATCGTCACCGGCATCTGCATCACCGACGCCGACCGCGAACGGCTCGTCGTGCGCAACCTGCGCCAGTACTTCCCGCAACGCAGCTACGGCGTGGTGATGCGCAAGGGCAAGTTCCTCAGCGTCGAGGCGCGGGCTTTCATCGACCTGATCCGCCCGGGCCTGCTGACCCATCGCGATTACGACGAGTCGGGGCATTCGGAGCGTTGAGCAAGGAGAGCGCCGCTGCCTTCTCCCTCTCCTGGAAGGAGAGGGTTGGGGTGAGGAGGAGCCAGGTTGCCGCTTCGTCTGGCTCGCCCTCATCCGTCTTGCGGGCAGCTTCTCCCTCCAGGAGAAGGGAAGCATCGTTCGCCTCAGTTCACGCCGCGATGCTTGCCGCGGTATGGCGCGAACATCGCGCGGATGTTGGCCAGATCCGCCTGCGGATCGTCGGTCGCATGGAACAACGGGCCGAGGGTGAAGGTCCTGCTCGGGTAGTCGATGAAGAGCAGCTGGATCGGGATGTTGGCGCCGCGCGCGATGCGCAGGAAGCCAGATTTCCAGTGGTCGACTTTCTTCCGCGTGCCCTCGGGGGTGATGCCCAGCCACATGCGCTCGTGCGCGTTGAAGCGTTCGACCATCTGGCTGACCACGTCGGTGGCCGCCTTGCGATCGATCGGCACCATGCCGAAGCGGCGCACGATCGGGCCAAGCGGGCCTTCGACGACTTCGCGTTTGATCATCACGCCGATGTCGATGCCGGCGCCGACTTTCATCAGCAGGCCCCACACGCCATCCCAGTAGGAGGAATGCGGCGCGCCGATCAGGATGAGCTTGGGTACGTCGGGAAATTCGCCGAGCAGGCGCCATCCGCTCACCTTCACGATCCAGCGGCACAGCCGCTGCCAGATCGACGGCGGCAACGCAGGCGCGTTGGGCGGGGTGCGTTCGGGGAAGGCGCTCAATCGTTGCTCCAGTCGCGCTTGCGCGTCTGCTTGACCTGTCCCCGCTGCTGTTTGCCGGCGAGGCGTCGTTCCTTCGAGGCGCGCGTCGGCTTGGTCGCGACGCGTTTGATCGGTGCCACGGTGGCCGCGCTGATGAGTTCGACCAGCCTTTCGCGGACATCCTCGCGATTGCGACCCTGGTCGCGAAAGCGACGCCCCTGGATCACCAGCACGCCTTCGGTGGTCAACCGACGGTCGCGCCGCGCGAGCATACGTTCGCGAACCTCCTCGGGTAACGACACCGAGGCCCGCACGTCGAAGCGCAGTTCCACCGCGCTCTCGGTGCGATTCACATGCTGCCCGCCCGGACCGTCCGCGCGCAGGAAGCGCTCGACGAGTTCGTTTTCGGGAATCGCGATATGGCGGCTGACGATAAGCATGTGACGGGATTCTAGCAGCGGTCCAGCGCGGTATTCGCAGCTTCTTGCCAGTCGAATCGTTCCAGCAGCCGGTTCCAGCTGTCGTCCAGTGGCGCGTCGATGGCCATGCGTGCGCCAGTCACCGGGTGGTCGAAGTCCAGGCGCAGCGCATGCAGCAGCATCCGGTGGCAGGCGAAGTACTGCTTGAACAGGCGATTGTGATCGCCGCGACCATGCTGGCTGTCGCCGATCAGCGGATGGTGGATATGCGCCATGTGCTTGCGGATCTGGCGAAAGCGCCCGCTTTGCGGTTCGGCCAGGACCAGGGCGTAGCGCTGCTGCGGATAGCGACCGAGCGCGATGTCTACCTCAGTGGTGGCCAGCCGGCGGTAGTCGGTGCGTGCTTCACGGCGCGGACCGGTTTCGCGCGAACCGGGCAGCGGGTAGTCGATGCTGGCCTCTTCGGGTTCCGGCCAGCCGCGGACCACGGCCAGATAGCGCTTGCGCACGCTGCGCCCCATGAACTGTTCGCCGAGCGCGGCGGCGACCTCGCTGCTCCGCGCGATCAGGATCACGCCGCTGGTCGCGCGGTCCAGCCGATGGGCCAGGTGCAGGCGGCCCTCGACCTGTTCGCGGAGCAGGTCGATCAGGAACTCCTCGGCGTTGCCGACCATCTTCGAGCGATGCACGGCGAGGCCGGCCGGTTTGTTGACGGCGACCAGGTCGTCGTCCTGGAACAGGATCTCGAGCACGCGATCAGCGACCGCGGCGTGGCCAGCCGGTTGCGAAGGCAACGATGCCCGCGATGCCGGTGACGAGCGGTGGCCAATGACCGAACAAGGGCGCGAAGGTGGCGAGCACCGTGGCGGCCAGCAGCAGGGTCGCGCCGAGCAGGCCGAAGGCGAGCGTGCGCCGCGTGCGCTGTGCCTCGTCGCGTTGCACCGCGAGCGCCAGCGGATCGGCCACCGTGCGGCGTTCGCCCCGCGCGGTCTGGCGCAGCGCGTCGCGCACCAGTTCGGGAATCTGCGGCGCGATGAACAGCCATTCGGGTACGCGGCGGCGCAGTTCCTTCCAGGTGTTCTTCGGACTGTAGCGCTCGCGCAGGATGCGCTTGAGTACCGGATGTGCCACCGCCCAGATGTCGATTTCCGGATCGAGCAGGCGGCCGACCCCTTCGATGTTGAGCAAGGTCTTCTGCAGCAGGATCAGCTGCGGCTGCAGGGTGAGTTCGAAACGGCGCGCGGTCTGGAACAGCTTGACCACCAGTTCGGCCAGCGAGATCTGCGCCAGCGGCCGGGTGAAATACGGCTCGCAGACGGTGCGCACGGCGGCCTCGAGCTCGTCCAGGCGCACATCGGCGGGCATCCAGCCGGCGGCGACGTGGAGCTGGGCGATGCGCGCATAGTCCCGCTCGAACAGGGCGATGAAGTTCTCGGCCAGCCAGTACTGGTCGGCCTCGGGCAGCGAACCCATGATGCCGAAATCCAGCGCGATGAAGCGCGGCTCGTCGGTGCGCCCGAGGTCCACCCAGATGTTGCCGGGGTGCGCGTCGGCGTGGAAGAAGTTGTCGCGGAACACCTGTTCGTAAAACAGCCGCACGCCCTTCGCCGCCAGCCGCTTGCGATCGATGCCGGCGGCGTCGATCGCCCGAATGTCGTCGGCGCTGACGCCGTGCACGCGCTCCAGGGTCAGGACGCGCTCGGTGCTGAGTTCCCAGTGCACATCGGGCACATACAGATCGACGCCGCTGGCGAAGTTGCGTCGCAGCAGGCTGGCGCTGGCGCCTTCGCGCTGCAGGTCGAGTTCGTTGGAAAGCATCTTCTCGACTTCGGCGACGACGTCGAGCGGGCGGATCTTGTCCGCATTCGGATGCCAGCGCTGGGCCAGCTCGCCGAGCGCGTGCAGCAGGTCGACATCGCGCGCGATGCGCTGGTCGATGCCGGGACGCAGCACCTTGACCACGACCTCGCGGCCATCGTGCAAGGTTGCCGCATGCACCTGGGCGATCGAGGCCGAAGCCAGTGCGGTTTCGTCGAAGCGCGCGTACAGCGTGGTCACCGGCGCGCGCAGCTGGCGCTCGATGATGACGCGGGCCTCGGCGCCGGGGAATGGCGGCACCTGGTCCTGCAGCAGGGCCAGTTCGTCGGCGACATCGGGCGGCACCAGGTCGCGCCGTGTCGACAGCACCTGTCCGGCCTTGACGAAGATCGGGCCGAGCTCGGTCAGGGCCAGGCGCAGGCGTGCGCCGCGCGGCAGGTCGCGGACATCGGCACGCGGCCTGGGCAACAGCGGTCGGATCAGTTTCAGTGGGCGGAACAGGTGCGCGCCGTCGACCAGGTCGTCGAGCTGGTAGCGCAGCAGCACGGCGGCCACGCGCAGGAGGCGCGGGGCCAGGCGAAGTGGCGTCATGCGCCGCGCTCCCGGCGCTGGCGTTCGATGCGGGCGAGGCGTGCGTCCAGGCGCTCGGTGCGCTCGCGCAAGGCGTCGACGCCGTCGAGGAAATCGTCCACCTCGCCGGGCGCCACCGCGATCCGTGCTTCGTCGCGCAGCCAGTCGGCGCCGTCCTCGGTCAGGTGCTTGGCCGTGGTGCGGGCGTGTTCGAGCGCGGCTCGCACGGCACGGGCCAGCGGTACGCCGATCACGTCGCCAAAGGTCCGCGCGAAGGCCTCCTCGAAGTCCGGTGCGTAGTTGCGCGCAAGCCGTTCGAGCCGCCGGGCCAGCTCGGCATCGCCGGCGATATCGACCTTGCCCGGGGCGACGCCGTCGTCGTCGCCGCGCATCGCCATGGCGAGCAGGCTGCCGGGGCTGGCCGCGACGCGCAGGCTGCTGTCTTCGCCGGGCGGGCCGACGCGCAGGCGGCCGCCATCGACACGTACGCCGAGGGCCAGTTCCGGTCCGCGCAGGTGCAGCTGCACGCTGCGCCCTTCGAGCGCGCCGAGCTTGTCGCGGGTGTCCACATCGAGGTCGACGGCGCGGTTGAGCGCCGCTTCCAGCGCGCGTCCGGCCAGGACGCGCAGCGGTCGGGGCAGGAAACTGTTCGGGGCGGCTTCGGCGCCAGCGGGGCGGGAGGGCTTCAT
This sequence comes from uncultured Gammaproteobacteria bacterium, assembly GCA_963847335.1. GTDB lineage: Bacteria > Pseudomonadota > Gammaproteobacteria > Xanthomonadales > Rhodanobacteraceae > Luteibacter. The sequence goes on along the minus strand of CAWJZF010000005.1, from coordinate 121,637 downwards.
TCCCGGATTGTAACGTGGTCTCAGGCCTGCGAGCCGGCGAAACCGAGCTGGCGCCAGGCCTCGTAAACGGCCACGGCGACGGTATTGGAGAGATTGAGGCTGCGGCTGTCCGCACGCATCGGCAAGCGCAGGCGGCGTTCCTCGGGTAGCGCGTCCAGGACCTCGGCCGGCAGGCCGGCGGTCTCGCAGCCGAACAGGAAGGCATCGCCGTCGGCGAAGCGGGCATCGACGTGCATCGTGCGTCCGCGGGTGGAGAAGGCGAAAACCCGTGGCCGGCCGAGCGAGTCGAGGCAGGTGTCCAGGTCCTCATGCACGGCGAGGCGTGCGTACTCGTGATAGTCCAGGCCGGCGCGGCGCAGACGGCTGTCGTCGAGCTCGAAACCGAGCGGTCGGATCAGATGCAGCGCAGCGCCGGTGTTGGCGCACAGGCGGATGACGTTGCCCGTGTTGGGCGGTATTTCGGGGCGGAAGAGGATGACATGCAGCATCCGTCCATTATGAACGCACGCGCGGGCAAATCACGCCATCGGGCGGCAGGGCACAACCCGTCGCGGCAGCCACGCCCGTGCCGACACTGCCGGCGGCGGCCAGCTGGACGACTTCCCGCGGCGACACCAGCATGTTGCCGACGATCAGGCCACAGACCAGCAAGGTGGCGACGAACAGGCTGCGTATCATCAACATTTCGTACTTCATGACGGTTCCCTTCAGTCGGATGCCGCGGGTCTTGCGGCATGACTAGTAACGCAAACCCCGTGCCAGCTGACGATTGCCTCCAATAAGCTGTTTTTCATGAGGTTTGTCATGCGCGCCGAGGTCGCCAGGGTGTCCGCGGACAACGTCCACCTCGCCACGGACAGTGTCCGGGCTTCGTCCGTGATTGCGTGGACGTGCACGGACGGGCTAGCCTCGGGGATCGCATCGCCGCACCCATGGACAGGAGGTTTTACGTGAAGAAACCCATCGCCCTGCTCGCCGCAGGACTGCTGACGCTGACCGGATCCGCACTCGCGGCGACTTCGAAACAGGCCATCCCCGAGATCCCCTTTACCCGCTTCCAGCTGCCCAACGGGCTCACCGTCGTGGTCCACGAGGATCACAAGGCGCCGGTCGTGGCGGTCAGCATCTGGTACCACGTCGGCTCGGCCGACGAGCCGAAGGGCAAGACGGGTTTCGCCCATCTGTTCGAACACCTGATGTTCTCCGGCTCGGAGAACCACAAGGGCACGTACTTCCAGCCGTTCGAGCTGGCCGGCGCCACCGATATGAACGGCACGACCTGGTTCGACCGCACCAATTACTTCGAGACCGTGCCGACCACCGCGCTGGACATGGCGCTGTGGATGGAGTCGGACCGCATGGGCCACCTGCTCGGCGCGATCGGCCAGAAAGAGCTCGATACCCAGCGCGGCGTCGTCCAGAACGAAAAGCGCCAGGGCGAGAACCGTCCGTATGGCCGCGTCGACGAGAACATCCTGGTCCACACCTACCCGGGCAACCATCCCTATCACCACGACACGATCGGCTCGATGGCCGACCTCGACGCCGCCTCGCTGGCCGACGTCAAGCAGTGGTTCCACGATTACTACGGCGCGGCGAATACCACCCTGGTACTGGCCGGCGACATCACCCCGGCCCAGGCCAGGGCCAAGGCCGAGCACTACTTCGGCGATATCCCCGCCGGCCCGCCGGTGCCACGCCAGCAGGCCTGGATCACCCCGCTCGACAAGTCCACGCGGGGCATCCAGCACGACCACGTCTCGCAGACCCGGATCATCCGTACCTGGGTCGTGCCGCAACTGGGTACCGACGATTCGGTGCAGCTCGACCTCGCTTCCACCGTGCTTGGCGGCGGCAAGACCTCGCGCCTGTACCAGCGCCTGGTCTACAAGGACAAGCTGGCCGACGACGTGTCCGTCAGCATCGGGCCGTTCGCACTCGCCAGCCAGTTCCAGCTGACCGTCGACGTGAAGGACGGCGTGGATCCGGCGAAGGTCGAGGCGGCCATCGCCGATGAGTGGAAGGCCTTCCTCGCCAGCGGTCCGACCCAGGACGAACTGGACCGCGCCAAGGTCGGCAACCGCGCCGGCTTCGTCCGTGGTCTGGAAAAAGTCGGCGGCAAGGCATCGATCCTCGCCGAGGGCCAGGTCTATCGTGCCGATCCGTCGGCCTACCGCAAGGATCTGGAGCGTTCGGACCAGGCCACGATCGCCAGCGTCAAGGCCGCCGCCGACAAATGGACGTCCAAAGGCGATTACACCCTGACGGTGCTTCCCGCCGGCAAGGATTTCGATCCGCAGGCCGAGGACAAGGCCGTGGTCGGCCTGGCCGACGCGCAGGGACGACCCAAAGCGGTGCTCCCCGCCGCGCGCGAGTACACGGTCGTCAAGAGTGGCGTCGACCGTGCGAAGGGCGTGCCGGCCGTCGATACCTTCCCGGACCTGACCTTCCCGACCCTCCAGCGCGGCAAGCTGAAGAACGGCATCGAGGTCGTGCTCGCCGAACGGCACACGATTCCGGTGACCCTGGTCAGCCTGGACTTCGCCGGCGGTTTCGCCGCCGACCAGGGTCGCAAGCTCGGCACCGCCAGCTTCACCGCGGCGCTGATGAACGAAAGCACGAAAGCCCTGGATTCGGTCGAGATGTCCAAGCGCAAGCAGCGCCTGGGTGCGGGGATCGGCGTGCGTTGCAGCATGGACAGTTGCGGCGCGAGCCTGAATGCGCTCAACAGCGAGCTGCAGCCGTCGCTTGAGCTGCTCGCCGACGCGGTACGCAACCCGGCGTTCGCCACCGGCGACATCGATCGCATCCGCGGCCAGTGGCTCGCCAGCATCGCGCAGGAAAAGACCCAGCCGACCGGGCTGGCCCTGCGTACCCTGCCGCCGCTGTTGTACGGCAAGGATCATGCGTACGGCATCCCGTTCAGCGGTACCGGCACCGAGGCCTCGATCCGGTCGCTGACACCGGCCGACCTGGCCGCGTTCCAGCGCGACTTCATGCGTCCGGACAATGTGCGCATCCTGGTCGCCGGCGACACCACGCTGGCCGACATCCTGCCGCGCCTGGACGCCGTGTTCGGCGACTGGAAGGCCCCGGCGACACCGATCCCGACGCGCAATATCGGCAAGGTTGCCGCGCAATCGAAGCCAAGGGTGTTCCTGATCGACCGACCCGATGCGCCGCAGTCGTTGATCCTCGCCGGCCTGCTCGCGCCGCCGAGCAACGCGGCCGATTACCTCGACCTGGATGTCGCCAACGGTGCCTTCGGCGGCAGCTTCACCTCGCGGCTGAACATGAATCTTCGCGAGGACAAGCGTTGGGCTTATGGCGCGGGTAGCTTCATGAGCGACGCGCTCGGCCAGCGGCCGTACCTGATGTACGCGCCGGTGCAGACCGATAAAACCGCCGAATCCGCCGCGGAAATCCTCCGTGAGGCCGCCGCCGTCGTTGGCGATAAACCGCTTACCGAAGCCGAGATCGACAAGATCAAGGCCTCCAATGTGCGCAGCCTGCCCGGCAGCTATGAGACCGCCTCGGCGGTGCTTGGCGCGATGGGCGACATCGTGAGGTATGGACGTCCGGACGACTACATCCAGACGCTCAAGCAGCATATCGACGCGGTCGGCCAGCCGGCCGCCGAGAAGGCCTTGCGCGAGGTGGTCGATCCGAAGGCACTGACCTGGGTCATCGTCGGCGACTTCCGCCAGATCGAGAAGCCGGTGCGTGCGCTCAACCTCGGCGAGGTACAGGTGATCGACGCCGACGGCAACCTCAGGAAGTAACGGCGACAGTGAACCTGCGCTTCCCCCGGGAGCGCAGGTTCATGGCTTCCGCGCTACCATGGCGGCCATCGCGTCCCCACGGAGAGTTCCATGCGCAAGACCCTGCTGTTGCTCGTTCCCGTTGCCCTTCTTTCGGCCTGCACGTGGGGCATCAAGCTCGACGACACCGCCAAGGGCGTGCACACCGCATGGAACGGCGACGTCTCCGGATGCCAGGAGCAGGGCAAGGTCACCGTGTCGGTGATGAACCGCGTCGGCCCGGTCGACCGTAACGACATCACGGTCCGCGACGAACTGGAAGTGCTGGCGCGCAACGAAGCGGCGAAGATGCACGCCGATACGATCAAGCCGCTGGCCGAACCGTCCGAAGGTTCGCAGCCGTGGGGTGCCTACACCTGCGGCAGCCGTGGTCCGGCGCCTTCCTCGCCGCGCGCACCGCAGCCGCAGCAGAACGGATCGGGCAACACCGAGACCTACCCGGTCAAGAGCTGAGCCCGGTCGCCTCGCTCGCGATCGCGAAGGCGTCCGCGGCACAAGTCAGGAGGGCCGGCCGCGCCGGTAGCTCAACAGGCGCCCGCGAAACGGCAGGACATCGTTTTCGTCGAAACGGCTACGTTTCTCGACCACGTCGTAGCCGAGGCCTGCCAGCGAACGCGTGAACGCGGCGCTGTTGCCGCGCCCCGGATCGGTGATCAGGATTTCGGCGTCCGGCCGCGCATGGCGCGCGATCAGCGCGGTGAGCATGTCCGAGTGCCCGCGCTCGTAGAGGACGTCGCTGCCGATGATCAGGTCGAAGCTGCCGAGCGTGGGGTCGGGCACTTCCCAGCGCAGGTCGCGATAGGCCACCCGCCTCAACTGGTTCTGCTCGGCATTGCGCCGGAGGAAGGATTCGGCCAGTGGATGGTGGTCGCTGGCGACGACGTCCATGCCGCGTTTTTGCAGGACCAGGCTGGAAAGGCCGAGGCCGCAGCCGAGTTCGAGTACGCGCTTGCCGGCGATCTCGTGCGTGCACATCGCCTCGGCGAGCACGCGGCCCGACGGCCAGACCTGGCCGAACAGGCTCCACAGCGCGGAGGAAATGCCCACGCGCGCCGCCAGATGGCCGGGATCGGCGAACTGCTGGAGGTCGCTCAATGCGCGTATCAGGTAATCGTGTCCGCCAAGGCGAACGGTAAGCTGGCGGGTGGTATAGCCCGGCATAAGCGCTCCCAGTGGATGGCATTCCCGTGTCGATGCAGCGAAGACAGGGGGGAGGGAGCGGGGCGATAATCGCCTTTCGAGCAGCGCAAGCAGGAACGCTTGTCAGCGCGGCATCTTACGCCTATCGGGCGAACGCGCGCGTTATCCCCCCACGACCGAAGAAAGATCACCGCATGGCCATTCGACGAAACCGCCACGATGCACCGCAAATGGACCTGCTCGGTGGCGCCCCGGCCGAACTGCACCGGCTCTTTTTTGCCTTGTTTCCCGACGACGATGTGCGCGAGCGATGTCGGCGCGTCGCCGCGGATGTGGAAGCCGGGCGGGCCTTTCGCGGTCGCCGCAACGATCCGTCGCGTTATCACGCCACGCTGAATTTTCTTGGCGACCATGCGGCCCTGAGACAGGGCCTGATCGACGATGCGCTGGGCGCGGCCGCGTCGATCAGGGCGGCGCCGTTTGTCTGGACACTCGATCACGTCACCGGCTTCCCGGGCGCGAATCCCCCTTGCGTCTTGCGCGGGCGGGAAACGCCGGTGGCACTCGGGCAGCTATGGCGGGATATGAAAGATGCGCTGGCGCGAAAGGGCTTGAGGACGCTGGGCAACCAGTTCACGCCCCACGTCACCCTGGGCTACGACCATGGCATGGTGCGCGAGCCGACCGGGATCGCGCCGATCGCGTGGCATGTCGACGGCTTTGCCCTTGTGCACAGCATCGTCGGCCGGCACGAATACCGCATCCTGGGAAACTGGTCCTTCTAGGCCTGCGCTTCTCGCCGGTAATGCGTCGGCGCACGGCCGACGACGCGCTTGAACGCGTTGCTGAAGGCGCTTTCGGATTCGTAGCCGAGCGACAGCGCCACCGACGACACCGTCGACCCTGCGTCGCGGAGCGCACGCCGGGCCAGTCGCATGCGCCAGTGCAGCAGGTAGTCCATCGGTGCCGTACCGGCCAGGGTGCGAAAGCGCAGCGCGAAGGCCGAACGCGACATGCCGATCGCGCTGGCCAGCATGTCCAGCGACCACCGCCGTGCGGGATCCTGGTGCATCAGGCGGATGGCCTGGCCGATGCGCTGGTCGGACAGCGCGCCGAGCCAGCCGGCCGCTGGCGGCGTGGCAGCGGTCAGGTAGGCGCGCAGCACCTGCACGAGCATGATGTGGGCGAGATGCTCCGCCATCAGGGGCGCGCCCGGCAGATCCTGGAGCGTCTCGGCGGTCAGGCGCTCCAGGGTCCAGCGCAACATCGCCGCCTCCGCCGTGCCGCCAGCGATATGGACGACCGGCGGCAGCACATCGAGCAAGAGCGACGCGTCGCCCGGCTCGAGGGTGAAGCGGCCGCCGATGGCGAACAGCTCATCGGCGTCGTTGTAACTCGCCACGCCGTTGCCTGCACCGGCGAAGACCTCGCGCGCGTCGGCCAGCGGCAGGGCAAGATCGCTGCCCATGCGGAAGGCGCGGTTGTCGGTGAGCAGAAAGCAGTCGCCAGGTTCCAGCCGGATCGGATCCAGGCCGTCCACCGCGAGCCAGCAGGACCCGCGCATCACGGCGGTGAACTTGATGGTGTCCGGTGCCGGGAAACGGATGGCCCAGTCACCGCCGGTCCGCAGACCGGCGGACAGCGCGCCGCGCACGTTCAGCAGGGACAGGATGTCGGAGAAGGCATCCGTATTTCTTGGATGATCAAGCATGGGACAGGGACTTTAACGCATGGATCGTCCCGGCGTCGCCTCTTATCGTGGTGCATCCCCCCAGAGTCGACCCCCATGCCCAGCCCCCAGACCCCCATCCATTCCGGTTTCGGCTTTACCACCACGGCGCGCGAAGCGCTCGCCGGCCGCGACCTCACCGGCAAGACCGCCATCGTGACCGGCGGCTATGACGGCCTCAATCTCGAAGTGACGCGCGTGCTCGCCGGGGCCGGTGCGACGGTTGTCGTGCCGGCGCGCTCGATGGACAAGGCGCGCGTCGCCCTGGCCGGTCTCCGGCGCGTGGAGATCGCCGCCATGGACCTGATGGATGCGGCCTCGATCGACACGTTCGCCGAAGGGTTTCTCCAGTCAGGTCGCGCCCTCGACATCCTGGTCAATGGCGCCGGCATCATGGTGCCGCCGCTGGCTCGCGACGCACGCGGCAACGAATCGCAGTTCTCGACCAATCATCTGGGCCACTTCCAGCTCACTGCACGTTTGTTCCCGGCCTTGCGCCGCGCGAATGGCGCACGGGTCGTCGCGGTGTCGTCGCGCGGCCACTGGCTCGCCGGCGTCGATTTCGACGATCCGAACTTCGAGCGTCGCGAATACGAGCGCTGGGCCGGTTATGGACAATCGAAGACCGCCAATGTCCTGTTCGCCGTGCATCTGGACATGCTGGGCGAGGCCCATGGCGTCCGTGCCTTCGCTCCCCATCCGGGCAGGATCATGACCGGACTTGCGCGTTATATGAGCCAGGACGAACTGCGCGCCGGCGGTGTCGTCTTCGATAAGCAAGGCCAGCCATTGGTCGCGGCGTCCAAGGGACTGAAAACCGTCGAACAGGGCGCGGCGACGATCCTCTGGTGTGCGACCAGTGCGCAGCTGGACGGCATCGGTGGCGTCTATTGCGAAGACGTCGATGTCAGCGAGGTGGCCGCCGAGGGCGCTACGTCCGGCGCGGGCGTGCGTTCGTGGGCAATCGATCCGGAGCTTGCTTCGCGCCTGTGGTCGTTGAGCGAAAAACTGACCGGGGTGACATTCCCGGGCTGACTCGCGGAACCCGGGGCTTCGCTTGCCCTTGATGCGGGGCGAGGGCGAGCAGAGCCTCGGAATCTCCTTCGCGCGCGGAACGAAACGCGTGATACTCCCCTTCGATCGCCAGGCGCACGGCAAGTGCGCCTTCGTTTTCGCCCGGGATACGAGGGGGACTCGCCATGGCCTTGTTCGAAAGCATGCTCGTGCTCGCCCTTATCGCGACCATCATGCTGCAGGTGTCGCGCGGCCTCGATGTTCCGTATCCGGCGGTGCTCGCGGTGGCCGGTGTCCTCGTCGCGGTGTTTCCGTGGGTACCCGATATCCGTTTCGATCCGCATCTGGCGCTGGCCCTGTTCATCTCGCCGGCCTTGCTGGATTCCGCCTACGACATGCCCTTGCGTACCCTCAGGCGCTACTGGGTATCGCTGGTCCTGCTGGCCGCGGTCGCGGTGTTGCTTACCACCGCGGCCGTCGCCTGGGTGGGTGTGGCGATGGCGGGGCTGCCGGTGGCGGCCGCCATCGCCCTGGGTGCGATCGTCTCGCCGCCTGACGCCGCGGCGGCAGCGGCGATGCTGCATAAGTTGTCGCTGCCGCGTGCCACGGTCAAGGTGCTCACCGCCGAGAGCCTGCTCAACGACGCCGTCGCCCTGCTGATCTTCGCCGCGGCGGTGTCGGCGACGCGGACGCCGGGTCCCGGCACGGGGATCACGCCGATGCTCGCACTGGCGGCGCCGGGTGGCTTGCTGATGGGTTACCTGGCCGGCAGGATCTACATCGTGCAGGCGGTCAAGCTGGCGGGCACGCTCGGCGGCACCCTGTTCGAGTTCGTCGCCACCTTCGGCGTCTGGGTGATCGCTGAGCGGCTGCATCTGTCGGCCATCCTCGCCGTGGTCGCCTACGCGATGACCGTGGCGCATTTCATCCCGTCGCGCCAGTCGGCGCAGGAGCGCCTGCATTCGTATGCGGTATGGGCGGCGGTGGTGTTCTTCCTGAACGTACTCGCCTTCCTCCTGCTCGGCCTGCAGGCCCGTTCCATCGTCAACCGCCTGGATGCGGCCGAACTCCGGCACGCATTCGCATTCGCCGGCGTCGTGGTCGCGGTGGTGATCGGCGTGCGTATCGCATGGATCCTGGGCTACAACCTTGTCGCTAACACCTTCGGCTTCCGCCTGGGCAACGAACGGCCGCCGTCGTTCAAGCAGGGCCTGGTCGGTTCATGGTGCGGCATGCGCGGACTGGTCACCCTGGCCACGGCGTTGGCCCTGCCCGAGAACTTCCCCTCGCGCGACCTCATCGCGCTGAGCGCCTTCGCCGTGGTGCTCGGCACGCTCGTGCTGCAGGGCTTGACCCTGGGACCCTTGATCCGGCGCCTGCGTTTCACGCCCGACGAATCGTTCGAACGCGAGGTCGCCGCCGCACGTATCGAGCTGATCGATGCGGCGGTGGCGAGCCTGGACGGCAAGGAGGAGAAGGCAGCGAAGCAGGTGCGCGGCGAATACCTCGCCGCACGCCAGCTCACGGTCGAAGGACACGATCCGAGCGACGTGTCCCCCCTGGACTCGTTGCGCCGCCGTGCCATTGCCGCCAAGCGCGAGCGACTGAATGCGCTGCGCAAGTCCGGGCACATCGAAGACGATGTTTTCCATGCATTGGAAAACGACCTCGACTACGCCGAACTCGCCGCCACCTCGAGCGAACGGATCGGGATCGTCGAGGGTTGAGTGCCCTATGGGATCGCTCTGGAGAGCTTTCTTCGGACGCTGGCATCAACGTGATGGTCATCAACGCGGGCGTTCAATGCAACCGGCCGCATCCCTGCAATAGCTAGCCGCAATGTAGGGCAATTCCTATTTTCCCTTTTTATCCTTCAACGCATGCTTTCGGGGTTGCCGCTAAAATCGGCGACCGGGTGTAAGAAACCCGCTTGGTTTTTCATCGGTGCTAAAGGCGTCACAGCTTTTTTGCGCTGTGGCGCCCCGCTGCCATACTCTCTACGGCGGGCGTGTCGGGAGGGCTTCGGTCCTGCCGGGTTTTTCGATGAAAAACAAGCGGTTTTCTTACCCTGGCACGCCCGCCACCCGCATTGACGCGGGTCGGCGGTCCACCACAGGGAAGTCCTGATGACCGCATCCGATACCCCCAGGAAACGCCCCGGCCGCAAGCCGAAACCGCCTGTCGCGCGCTCACTCCGATCTGTGCGCAACAAGGATATGTCCGCGCGTTGTGAAGCGCCGTCGTCGTGGCGTCCGACCACGGAAGCCGGACGGATCGAGCTGGCGATCGACACCGCGTTGGTCGATGCGCAGAAAACCATCGCGACCATGGTGACCGACGCGGTACGGCAGGGCTGCTGCTGCGATCACATGGCCTTGTACATGCTGCAGCAGCTGGTCGGCAGCGCCTTGAGCCTCACGCGCCAGCAACGCCAGTCGGCACAAGCCGCGAGATGACATCAAGGAATAACCGATCTTCGCGCCATCGCGACGGCCTGGACCATGGCTATCGTCATCGAGTCTGCCGTAGGTCGGCGGTATGATGTCGGTTCAGGCGGGCGGATGATAACGCCACCATCATTACCCGGGCTTCCGGTCCCGACCGGCGCCCAGAACGGGAGCACGATCATGGCCATGCGCATTCTCGTCGTCGGTGCCGGCGCTGTCGGCGGGTATTTCGGCGCGAGGCTTGCCGATGCCGGACGGGACGTCACCTTCCTGGTCAGGCCGCGCCGCGCGGCCGGGTTGCGCGAGAAGGGCCTGCACGTGAGCAGCCCGCTCGGCGACCTGCAGTTGAGCCCGCAGCTGTGCACCGCCGACCAGCTGAAGCAGACCTACGATGTCATCCTGCTCAGCGTGAAGGCCTATGCGCTGGAGCCGGCCATCGACGACTTCGCGCCGGCGGTCGGTGCCGAAACGATGGTGTTGCCGGTCCTCAATGGCATGCGCCACATGGACACGCTGGTGGCCCGTTTCGGCGAGCACAACGTTATCGGCGGCGTATGTCGCGTATCCACCGAACTGGATAACGAAGGTCGCATCATCCAGCTGAACAAGATGCAGGAGCTGCAGTATGGCGAACTGAACGGCCAGCTCACGCCACGCCTCGAGCAGCTCCACGCCACGATGAGCGGCGCGGGCTTCGAGGCGCGTATCGCCGACGATGCCTTGCAGGCGATGTGGGACAAATGGGTGCAGCTGGCCAGCCTGGGAGCGCTGACCAACCTCTTCGACGGCTCCATCGGCGACGTGGTCGCCGTAGCCGACGGCAAGGCGATGGCGAACGCGATCCTCGCCGAGTGCGTCGCCATCGTTCGTGCCAACGGTCACCCGCCGGCGGCGGCTTTCCTGGAGCAACAGGCCCACGCGATGATCAGGGAAGGATCGCCGATGACCTCCTCGATGTTCCGCGACAGGAAGCGTGGCTTGCCCGTGGAGGTCGAGAATATCCTCGGCGACCTGATCGAACGCGGACGCTCGCACGGCGTCGCCGCGCCGTTGCTGACCGCGGCGGCGGTCGCCCTGCGCGTCTACCAGTCGCGCAGGGCGAAGTCGTAACCGCCACCCTGGCCGGCGCGAATCCGGTCAGCGCGGATCCTCGAGGGTGAACAGATCCGCCTTGTCGTCGTAGGCGAAATATTCCGCATAGCGGGCCCAGCTGGTCACTGCCTTGACGGTATCGGCGGCATAGGCCTCGGACATGCCGTCCTCCAGTTCGTCGCGGAAGCGGCGCGCCGGTGCACGATGCGTCGGCCGCTCGTCCAGCACATGGCGGATGTGCGCGGCGAGCGGTACGTAGGAGGCCAGGTGTTCGGCGAACAACTGCTTGCGCTGGTCGGTTTCGCTTTCGGCGAAGCGCAGGCCGGCGGCACTCAGCCGGATATCGCCGCCGGCCAGTTCGGCGAAGCGCAACAGTTGCAGCGTCTCGGCGATCGGGAAGAGGTCGTCGATCTCGAGCTGGAGGCTGGCCGCGAGCGGCGACAGGTTCGCCCGTCCGTGGTACGGCTCGGCGGCCACCGTTTCGATCAGGCCGGCCAGCCGGTTGGTGGAGACCCGCGTCAGCACCATGCCGATGCCGCTGCCCGGAATGCTGCCTTCGCGCGGCGGCGCATCCGGTTGCGTTGTCATCCGGGCGTAGATGTCCTCGACCAGGGCGCGGAAGGACGGTGCCAGCCGGTTGCGCGGCTGCGGCAGGTTCACCTGGATCTCGCCGATCACCCGGCCCGGATGGGAACCGAAGATGACGATGCGGTCGCACATCAGCACCGCCTCCTCGATGTTGTGCGTCACCATCAGGATCGATTCGATCGGCATCCGGCCCTCCGCCCAGAGATCCAGCAGGTCGGTGCGCAGGGTTTCCGCGGTCAGCACATCGAGCGCCGAGAACGGTTCGTCCATCAGCAGCAGCCGGGGATGCACGACCAGCGCGCGGGCCAGGCCGACGCGCTGGCGCATGCCGCCGGACAGCTCCTTCGGATACGCGCTCTCGTAGCCGTCCAGGCCGATCAGGTCGATCGCGGCCAGCGATCGTTTGCGCCGTTCGACGGCCGGCACGCCTTTTGCCTCCAGGCCGATCTCGACGTTCTGCAGCACGGTCAGCCACGGGAACAGGGCGAAGCTCTGGAAGACCAGGGCCATGTCCTCCGGTGCGCAGGTAACCGGCACGCCATGGAACTCGATCGTGCCCCGGCTCGGCCGGATCAGGCCGGCGATAGCCCGCAACAGGGTCGACTTGCCCGAGCCGGACCGCCCCAGCAGGCCGACGATCTGGCCCGGGTACAGGGACAGGTCGACGTCGTCGAGCACGACCAGGGGCGCGGCGCTGCCCTTGTCGTAGACCTGGCGTACGCCCCGCACGGAGACGAGCGGCGTATCGCTGTGGATCGTTGGGGAATACATATCGAAAGTCCGGGTAATCGTCAGTCCAGCCGGAGGCGATGCTCGGCGAACCGGTAGAGCCGTCGCCATACGGCGCGGTTGAAAATGGTGACGAAGAGCGACATCACGGCGATGCCGAGTACCACGCGCGGCAGGTCGCCCGCCGCGGTGGCCTTGCCGATATACGAGCCCAGGCCATAGGCCTCGACATGGGTATGGCCCCAGCTGGCCAGTTCGGCGACGATGCTGGCGTTCCACGAACCGCCCGACGCGGTGAGCGCGCCGGTGACGTAGTACGGGAAGATCGCCGGCAGGATCACCCGGAACCACCACGTCCACGAGCGCAGGCGGTAGACCGCCGCCGCTTCGCGCAGATCGGTGGGAAAGGCGCTGGCGCCGGCGATCACGTTGAACAGGATGTACCACTGGGTGCCGAGGATCATCAGCGGCGACAGCCAGACGTTCGGGTTGGCGCCGGTAGCGACGATGGCGATCACCGCGAAGGGGAACAGCACGTTGGCCGGGAATGCCGCCAGCAACTGCGCCACCGGCTGCACGCGCTGCGCCACGCCCGGACGCAGTCCGATCCATACGCCGACGGGTACCCAGACCAGGCTGGCGAGCACGATCAGCACGACCACGCGCAGCAGGGTCGCCAGTCCTCCGCCGAGCGCGACAAGCAGGTCGTCGACGGTCAGGGTCTGTCGCGCGTAATCGAACGCTATCCACGCACCCCATGCGGCGAGCGCGAGGATCAGCATGGCCCAGGCCCGGTCGCCATGTTTCGTGTCCCGCGGCGCATGCGTGACCACGCGCCGCGGACGATGGCTTGCGCGCATCAGCATGAGCCGCTGCCATGCCCAGCCCAAGGGCAGGGACAGCCGCTTCAACAGGCGGGTGTGCCCGATCAGCTCATAGACCCACGAACGGGGCCGGTCGGCGCTTGCGGTCTGTTCGAAACGGAACTTGTCGGCCCAGGCGACGATCGGCCGGAACAGCAACTGGTCGTAGAGGACGATGACGATGGCCATGGTCAGCACCGCCCAGCCGACCGCGGCGAAACGTTGCTCGCCGATCGCCCGCGCCAGATATGAGCCGATGCCGGGCAACTCGACCGTGGTGTTGCCGACCGTGATCGCCTCGGAGGCGACCACGAAGAACCAGCTGCCGGACATCGACATCATCATGTTCCAGACCAGCCCCGGCGTCGCGTACGGCGCCTCGAGCCGCCAGAAACGCTGCCACGCGGAGAAGCCGAAGCCGCGACTGACCTCGTCCAGGTCGCGCGGCACGGTGCGCAGCGACTGATAGAACGAGAAGGTCATGTTCCATGCCTGGCTGGTGAAGATGGCGAAGATCGCCGCGCATTCCGCGCCCAGCTGGCTTCCGGGGAAAATGCCCATGAAGAAGGTGACGGTGAAGGTCAGGAAGCCGAGCACCGGCACCGACTGCAGGATGTCCAGCAAGGGCACGATCAACAGCGCGGCGCGACGGCTCTTCGCCGCCAGCGTCGCCACGGTGAAGGTGAAGACCAGCGAAGCGATCATCGCGGCGAGCATGCGCAACGTCGTGCGCAGCGCGTACTCGGGGAGCCTGGTCGCTTCCAGCGACAGCGGCGAGCGGCCCAGTATCTCCAGCGGCGCATGCATGCCGGCGGCACCGTGCACCAGGAGCACGCCGGCGGCGAGCATCAGCGCAAAGGCGGCCAGGTCATAGGGATTCGGTACGATGCGTTCGCGAGCGAACGCGGCCATGGCGCCCTGGGCATGGCGTTGGCGATGCACGAAAGCCATGGCGTCCTCCGCCGGGTGCTTCGACGCCGCGTCACGTCGACGGCATCGGATGGAGAAAACCGGGGCGCAATGAACCACGGCCCGATGGTGGCGACATCGGCCTGGGAGGATTGTCCGGTTGGATGCTTCCGGCCGTTGGCCGGTCTCGCGGCGAGTATAGAGAGACCGTCGCGGCCTTCAAGAAAATTTCCCGTAAATTCGTCGGGAAACGCGCGAGGATCAGTGCAGCTTCAGTCGCGGCACCGTGCGTCGCCCCAGACGATCCATCAACATGAGCAGGCCGGTGCGCACATATCCGTAGAGTGCCTGCTGATGCATGCGATACAGCGACAGATAGAAGAACCGGGCCAGCCAGCCCTTGACCGTCACGCTGGCGCCGGTGCCGCCGATCAGGTTGCCGATGGTGTTCGAGCGCGATAGCGAGACCAGTGAGCCATGGTCGCGGTAGCGGTATGTCCCGATGGCTTGCCCTTCCAGTCGTCGTGGAAGCATCGTCGCGAGGAATGAGGCCTGTTGGTGCGCGGCCTGGGCGCGCGGCGGCACGAGGACCGTCTCGCCTTCGGCGATCGGGCAGGCGGCGCAGTCGCCGAGCGCGAAGATGTCCTCGTCATGCGTCGTCTGCAGGGTGGAGCGGACCACGAGCTGGTTCAGGCGGTTGGTTTCCAGGCCGTCCAGGTCGCCGAGTATCGCCGGTGCGCGAATGCCGGCAGCCCAGACTTTCAGGGTGGCCGGAATGACCTCGCCCGCGGCGGTGTGCAAGCCCGCGGCGGTCACCTCGCTGACTTGCGTTGCCGTCCGTACATTCACCCCGAGCTTGGTCAGTTCCGCGCGGGCGAATGTGCTGATCGCTTCGGGCAGCGCCGGCAGCAGTCGCGGGCCGGCCTCGACCAGGGTGATGCGCAGGTTGTCCGGGCGGACGCCCTTGAGGCCATAGGCCGACAGTTCCGTTGCCGTGTTGCGCAATTCCGCCGCGAGCTCGACGCCGGTCGCGCCGCCGCCGACGATGGCCACGTCGATCATGGCGTCGTCCCGCTCGCTGGCATGCGCCCTGAGATAGGCACCGAGCAGGCGGCGATGGAAGGTCGCCGCTTCGCGCGGCGCATCGAGCGATACGCAGAAATCCGCGACACCGGCAATGCCGAAATCATGGGTGAGGCTGCCGATGGCAATCACCAGGGTGTCGTAGCCAAGTGTCCTCGCCGGCACCAGCTCCGCGCCGTCGCGATCGAAGGTGCCGGCAAGATGTATTCGCTTCGCCTTGCGCTCGATGCCGTCGAGGCGCCCGACCTGGAACTCGAAATGATTCGACTTCGCCTGTGCGAGGTAATCGACTTCGTGATCGGCGGAGTTCAGCGTGCCGGAGGCCATTTCATGCAGCAGCGGCTTCCAGGTATGCGTGAGTTGCGCGTCGACCAGGATGACTTCCGCGCGCCCCCGCTTGCCCAGCGTGCGGCCGAGGCGTGCGGCCAGTTCGATGCCGCCCGCTCCACCACCGACGATCACGATGCGATACGTCATACCCGCGTCCCTCGTTGCGTATGCGATGGGATAGCACAATCCCTGCTGATCGGCCCGTTTCGACCGTCGTTGTCAGAAATTGTCCTGTCCGGACACCGGACAATTTGTGGTGCAATGCCGCACAAATCAAGGGTTATGTGTGATGCAGTCCACACTTCTATCGCTGTCATGGCAGTTTGTCGTGACGCTAATAGACAACGTTGTCATTTGGGACTAAACCAGCTCGGGCTTGGAAAGCAGTGGGGAAAGGCAGGGAACGCGGGGGGAGGCGGCGGTCGCTGCACGGAGACTCCGGGTCGTGGCTATACGCCTTACGAATCACATCATCGATGTCCCATAGGGAGACAGTCACATGTCCGTGAAGCGATCAGTTGCGTGGTCACGTTTGGCGTTAGGTGTCATGAGCAGTGCGGTGGGAACGGGTTTATCCATGGCCGTGCTCGCCGTGGTTCCCGTGCAGGCGGTGCACGCGCAGTCCGCACCGTCCTGTGCCGCGGCGTGGAGTGCGTCGCAGGTGTATACCGGCGGCAATACCGCCAGCGAAAACGGGGTCAATTACCAGGCGAACTGGTGGACCCAGGGCAACGACCCGGCCACCAATAATGGTGGCGCGGGTTCCGGCCAGCCCTGGACGTCGCAGGGCAGTTGCGGTGGTGGCACCACGACGCCTCCGGTCGATCCGCCGCCGACCGACCCGCCGCCGAGCAATCCGCCGCCGGCCTCGGGCAGCCTGTTGTTCAGTCCCTACAAGGACATCACGGTCAACCTCAACTGGAATACCAATGTCATGTCGACGGCGGTCACCGGTTCGATGATCCCGGTCGTCGGTAGCGGCAGCCTGGTATCGACCCAGGTGCCGAACCTCGGCGCGATTACCCTGGCCTTCGCCACCGGCGAGTGCGGCAGCGAGAACTGGGGCGGCGTGCCGGCCGCGGCTTTCGCCAGCGCAAACATCCAGGCGCTGAACAATGCAGGCATCAACTACGTCGTATCCACCGGTGGCCAGGCTGGCACCTTCACCTGCTCCAGCACGGCCGGCATGGCCAAGTTCCTCAACACCTACATGTCGTCGCATATGGTCGGCATCGACTACGACATCGAAGGCGGCCAGTCACCGGCGCAGATCAATGCGTTGATCTCCGCGACGGCCTTCGCGCAGAGCCTGCATCCGAACCTGCGCTTCTCCTTCACCCTGGCCACGCTGGCAGCGTCGGACGGCAGCTTCGGCGGCCTGAATTCGGTGGGCGATTCGGTGGTCAAGGCGATCAAGGCGGCCAACCTGAAGAACTACAGCATCAACCTGATGGTGATGGATTACGGCACGACCGGCCCGGGTGTCTGCGTGGTGACCAACGGCAAGTGCAACATGGGCCAGTCGGCGATCCAGGCCGCACTGAACCTCGAGCACACCTATGGCATCCCCGCCAGCCAGATCGAGCTGACGCCGATGATCGGCCTGAACGACAACACCGCCGAGACCTTCACGTCCGCCGACGTCGACACGTTGACGGCGTACGCGGTGCTGCAAGGCATGGTCGGCATCCACTTCTGGTCGCTCGATCGCGATACGCCCTGTCCGGGCGGCAATAACAGCTTCGCCTCGCCGACCTGCAACTCGGTGAGCGGCACCACCGCGTTGCAGTACACCAAGCGCTTCCTGCACGACCTGGGACGCTGATCCGACCGCTGGCGCACGGACCGGATTCCGGTTTGTGCGCCAGTATTTTCTTGCGCGTTGTTGCTGCGCGAGGTCGGGCATAGAATCGGTCCATGTCCGATATCCAGAGCTTACGCACGCTCATGCGCTACAAGGCATGGGCCAATGAAGTCTTCTTCAGGGCACTCGCCGAATTGCCTGAAGAAGCCCTGGTTGCCGACCGGCAGACGCTGTTCGGCAACATGTTGCATACCCTGAACCACGTCCATGCCATGGACCTGGTGTGGAAGGCCCATCTCCAGGGCGTCGGGCATGGCCTGACCTCGCGCAATCCCGTGACCCGTCCGTCGTTCGCCGAACTGCGCGAGGCGCAGTCCGCCATCGACGCATGGTTCATCGACTACGCCGGGCAGCTCGATGCGACCACGAGCGAGGAGATCATCCACTTCGTCTTTATCGGCGGCGGGGACGGTGCGATGAGCCGGGCGGACATGCTCCGCCACGTCGTCACCCATGGCAGCTACCACCGTGGCCAGGTCTCGCAGATGATGTACCAGGTACCGGCGAAGCCGCCGACGACCGACCTGCCGGTGTTCCTGCGCGATGCGATGACGATCGCGGCATCCTGAGTACCGTCCCCGGTCGCAAGTCATTGCGAATCGGCCGGCTGCGCTTTCCAGTCATCCGCTCGATGCGGAGCGCATCGAGCGGTCGCGGGCGTTCCAGGCACCGCACGCCGGCCGTTGATAACGATCAGGGGCCGTCGACGGTCAAGCCCTTTATCGCCAGGGCCAGCTTCTCCTTCATGGTCGCGGCTGGCCGCGTGCCGTCGACGGAATAGAACACTGTGTAGAGATGATCCGGCTTGCCCGCTGCCGAGGTCTTCGCCGCATCGCCGACAACCGTGCCGACGTACATGATGTCATTCGTGCTGTACGGCTCGCCATCTTGCGGATGCTCGCGCTTGAGCAGGCCGTCCCAGTCGGCCTTCACCGTATGGTCGGAGTCGTCGAACGGTTTGGGATGAAAATTGACGCGGACCATGTCGTGCTTGTTGACGTCCGGCTCGGCAACGACGCCGTTGATCTGCCAGAGCGGTGTGTCGCCCTTCAGCTGGTAGGAGAAGGCGAGAATGAGTTCGCCATCGGGACCGATCCGGTGAAGATCGGCGCCGTAATGCAGCTTGATCGTGGGCGAGACGAAGTCGAATTGCTTGTCGTAGTCGATGGAGAGCTTCATCGCGCGGAGCGCGTCCGGCAGCGCCACGCCGCTGGCCAGGAATTCCTTCCATTGGGCGAAGCTGCCATCGTAGCTGTAGCTGACGAAGTCGCAGAGGATCTTGAGGTCGGTGATGCCCGGGTGACGCAGGTTGGCCGGCATGTAACGCGCCACGGCGATATAGCCATCGGGAACGGGAAGCGCTGCAAGTTCCAGCACCGCATTGTTGTAGGGCACGGCGAAGGTCAGTATGTGCCAGCTGCGACGATAGTGATCGATGTAGGGTTCATCGCCGACCGGTTTGCCGAGTGACACGACCTTGACCTTCTCCTGCCCCACTTCGCGCTCCATCGGTGTTGCCTTCAACAACAGGTCCCCGAAGCGTTTCGGGTCGGCGTACAAATCCTTCGAGGAAACACTGTCGGGCTTGCGCAGATGGAGAACGAGGTCCGGTCCCGCCGCGCCGCGCGCGAGGTAACCGTTGTCAGCCAGCGGATCGCGACCGAAGGTCGGCTGGGTCAGCTGCCATGTCCCGCCCTTGCTTCGGCGGATAATCGACGGGTATTCGCCCATCTCAGGGCTGCTTGCCAGCAATGGATGGGAGCCGGCGCCGCGGGGAAAGACATTGTCCGCGTTCTTCGCCAGCAGGGCCTTCACCTGCCCATCCTGGAAGGAATCGGCTTGCCTCTGGTATTCGGCCGCGAAATCGGCATAGCTGCGTGGCAGGGATATGCTGCCGCGAAAGTCGCCAGGCAAGGTCTCGTCCATGATGTCGAGCGAGGACGTCCCGCGCTTGTCCATCTGCGAGGCGTTGGTGGGCGCATCGATGACGCGACCGATAGGTAAGGCATAATTGAGGTTTTCGCCGGGCGATTTCATCAGCACCACGCCGATGATCTTGCCGTTCTTGTCGAGCAAGGGCCCGCCGCTGTTGCCTGGCGAGGCCGCCGCCGAGAAGCGCATCCACTTCCAGCGGCCGTCCTGTTCCTCCGGCGTGTCCGATGTGTAGAGACCATCGCGAATGACCACGCCCGTGCCCAGCGCGTTGCCGACGGCGTAGACCCCGTCGTTCAATGGCGGCGTGCGATCGACGTCGAGTGGTTTGATCTTCGGCGCGTCGACGAGGGTGAACTCTATGAAGTCCTCCTGCAGCGAGAACCGGGTAATCTTGTCGATCGCGTAGACGTGCCCACCCGCATCGCGCAAGGCCGGGGCGCCGAGCAGGCCGCCGATGCCGGAGTTCAGGACGTGGAAGGCCGTGACATAGCGTCCGTCGCCAAGCGCGAACGCGGTGCCGATCGAGTAGTACTTGTCGTTGCGGAACTGGAACGGGAGCTGGTCCAGCGGCAGCGGCTTTTCGTAGGTGATCGTCGATTCGTCGGGTTTGGGCAGCACGACCTCGAAAGTCGCCGATTGGACCTGGGGCAACATGGCCGGATCCAGGCTCGCCGCGAAGGCGTGTCCGGCGAACAGCAAGGTCATCGACAGCCATGCATGGATTACAAGAGATTTGCCAGTTCGCATCAGGATCCTCAGCGTCGGGTTCGACAAAGGGGACCCACTTGCGCGCGCTCCCCCCGGGCACTGCATACGGCACGGCAACGATACGCCAGCTACGGGCCAATTCGGGAGGTGCAAGATATTGCGATCGTCCGCGCTCGCGGACTTGACGGCCGCGATGCGGACGCTTCAGGCTTGGGGTTTGCGATCCTCAATACAGGAAACCACGCATGAGCATCACCCCACCGAAGGACGAAGCCGTGTTCGGCGGTACATCGCCGGTCGCCGCGACGACGACCCTGCTGCCGCAGCCGGGACATCATGTGCTCGACAACATCGAAGTCGCCGCCATGGACGAAGTCCAGCACGAAGCCGCGCTGCGCGCTTCGGCTGTGCGCCTGCCCCGATAAGGCTCAGCCGGCGACCGGGCCTTCGGTCGCCAACAGCAACACCTTGCTGTCCACGTTCAGCCCGTGCGCGGCGCGCAACCCGGGCTGCGCGGCGACATGCAGCAAGCCGGCCAGTCCGCACGCGCCGGATGGCGTCGTGTCCGGGCCGCCCGCCTCGCGCAGGATGCGCACCGCCATCGCCAGCTGTTCTTCGCCGACGAGGACAGGCTGCGCCTCATGCCGCAGCAATATCTCGAGCGCCGGCGCCGAAGCCAGGCCGCACGCCAACATCTCGGCCGAGGTGTGCAGGTCCCCCGGGACGAGCGAGGGGTGTCCTTCGGAAAGGCCTCGCGCCACGCAGCCCGCCGACTCCGGCTCGACCACGAGCAATCTCGCGGGAGACTGCATGTGCTCGCGAAGTCCGTCGGCCATGGCCGCGGCGAGCCCGCCGACACCGGCCTGGACGAACATATGGCTGGGCCGGTCCATGACCTCGTCGCGGAACTGATCGACGAGCTCGCGGGCGATCAGGGCATAGCCGGCCATCACGTCCCGGACCACCGGATCGTCCGGGTCCGGCACGGTATCGGATATGAGCAGTCCCTCGCAGCGCGCCGCGGCCGCGGCAGCGGCATCCACCGCATCGTCGTAGGTGCCGGCGATCCAGGCGATCTGGCCGCCAAGTGCTTCGATCTTCGCCGCGCGGACCGGATTGACGCCGGCCGCCAGGTAGATCGTCGCGCCAGCCCCCGCCCGTTGGGCAGCCGCGGTCACCGCCAGCCCGTGGTTGCCGTCGCTCGCGCAAATCAGTCGCGGCAGCGTGACGTCGCGAAGGCGGTCCAGGTCGTGCATCGTCACCCCGGCAGCCCTGGCCAGGGCCTGCAATCCCGCCACCATGCCGCCGAGTACCTTGAAGTTGCCGAAGGGGCGCTCGCCCTCGTCCTTGACGAAGACGCGGCCAACACCGGCCAGCAGGGCGATGCCCGGCAATTCAATCAGCCGGGTCGGCCGGTAGTTCGGCCACAGGTCGGTGATGTCGAACTTGGCGTCGATGGGCAATGGCCGGTTCATGCGCGCAGTGTGTCGCTTGACCACGCTGAGCGCCACATGGGAGGTGAACCGTCCGACGTTCGGGTTCTCGGCGACCATGCGACCCGTCAGCCTCGACCCAACGAGGTCAGAATGATGTTCTGACCTCGTTGTCTTCACTGCTACTTGCCGGTGGCCGGACCGGTCAGGTTGACGAAGGGCAGCATCCCGCCACCGTTATAGGTCGGCAGGTGCCCGTCCCACTTCTCGACGGCGGACATCTGCACGACGTTCGGGTTCTGGCGCAAGGCGTCACCTTTGAGCGTGATCGCCTTGGCCTCGGCTTCGGCCATCGTCAGCTTCGCCTGGGCTTCGCCCTCGGCCACGGCTTCGACCTTCTGGGCTTCGGCCTGCGCCTGGGCCACTTCGTTCTGGCGCTGCTCAGCCATCTGCGTCGCCTGGATCTTCGCGTTGATCGACTGCACGACGTTCTCAGGCAAGCGCAGTTCACCGACCCAGTAGATCTTCTCCACGTCGATGCCCACCGCGCCGACCTCGTCGGTGACATCCTTCTGCACCGACTCGATGAGGCTGGCCTTGCCCTTGCCATACACCGACTCGATTTCCAGGCCGGAAGCCTCTTTCACCAGTGCATCGCGAACCATGTTGCGCAGGTAGACATCGGTGATCTCGTCGATGCCCTTGCGGTACTTCTGGAAGATCAGCGTCACCTTGGCCGGATCGATGTGGTACGTGATGCCGACATCCGCATTGACAGTCAGGCCTTGCGCGGTCTGGAAGCTCAGGGATTCATCCACCGGCCGGCCCTCAAAGGCCGACCGTGTGAACGTATATGTCTGCGTATACGTGGGAAAGGTATACAACTCATAACCCCAGCCCACCCAATATCTGCCGGGCGGCAGTTCCTGCAGCGAGCCCTTGCCGTCGCCATACATCTGGAACTTCACGCCGACATTGCCCGACGGCACCTTCGAACACGCCGCCAGGCCCAGCAGCGACAACGAAAACAGCATGATCAGAAAACGTTTCATGACGCGATCATTCCTTATGACGAAGGTAGTGGCGAAGGAGCACATAGCCCCAGGCCGCGAACAGCACCAGCAAGCCGATACCGGCGAGCACGGCGAGCGTGTTCGTCGCCGAGATCAGCGCCGGACCGATAAAACCGAGATACACCAGCAAACAGGCGACAAACGGCCACGGCCGATGCGCCAGTTGGACCACAAGCGTCTTCATGGATGCTCCAGGGAAAAAGATGGTTTTTGGCCGACACCGAACGCGCGCCGGTAAACCGGCACGGACATTTCTACGAATCGGCGACGAGCCTAACTTGCGATAGCTAGCGCAGCGAGTGGCGGCTTGGCAGGTGGGCGAAGTAGATGTGCGTGACCTTCATAAAAGCGCACTCCCATGCGCGCTGCTGAATGAGGACGCGGAGATTTTACTCTCGCATGCTGCGATGCACAATAGATCGCGTTCGCCTTCGATTTTCGATGCAAGCATGGTCGGCCCTAAACTTTTCGAGGGTTGCTGATTGCTGATCCGACAGAGCCAAGCCGGTATTTTAGTATTCTTGATGCAACGGTGGTCACTTGGAGCGCATGAGAGTTGAAACAAATTGCTTTCCCGCAGCGTGATTGCAAGCTTGAAAGTCGTGCAATCTGAGCTGCAATGACTAGAGAGGTGAGCGGCAAAGTGGCTATCCCTCGCCTCTGTGGTGCGTCTCTAGCGCTCTATCGACCCGGACGGCGAAAGAAGACAAGCGAAAGTAGGTGCAGATGAAAAACGCTAATCAATTTCCAGATGACGAGGATGGCGAAGTGCTGCGCCAGATGGCAGAGAGTGGAGACGATCTGTCTAAGCCGAGAGACATTGACTTTATGGTCGTCATGCCAAGTGAAGATGCGGCCATGCTGTTTAGTGCACACTTTACAAATGCAGGCTATCTAGTAAAGGTAGATGAAGCCGGCACTGTTCCTGAGTTGCCATGGGATGTTTTAGTCGTAAAACATATGATCCCCAGCCATGCAGGGATCACAGAATTTGAAAATGAGCTCGAAGCAATAGCAGCCTCGCTTAGAGGGCGAAATGATGGATGGGGTTGCTTCGAGCAACAAGTGAAAATCCACTGACGCTGAGTTGGACGAGGCAATTAGTTCGCCCGCGCGAGGCAGGATCCGTTCAGCAAGGGCCTTCCTGCTTGTCATACCGCTTCTGCATTTCCTCTTCCGTCACTTCCTCGATGCTGTGGCCGATGATCCAGCGGTGGCCGAAGGCGTCGAGGATGGTGCCGGAGCGTTCGCCGTAGAACTGGTCCCTGGTCGGCATCAGCAGGGTGGCGCCGCCGGCGGCCATCGCGCGCTCGATCAGCTCGTCGGCGTTGTCGACGTGGATATGCAGGCTGATGCTGGTTCCGTTCGCGGCATCGGGTCCGCGCACGCCGAGCTCGGGGTATTCGTCGCAGAGCATCACGGTGGTACCGCCGAAATCGAGCTCGGCGTGGCCGACGCGGCCGTCGGGTGCATCCAGCCGGGACAGCAGGCTGGCGCCGAAGACATCCCGGTAGTAGTCGATCGCCCGGGCGGCGTCGCGTACGCAAAGGTAGGCAAAGAATTCGTGGATGGCCATGGCGCGGCTCCTGGCGGGTTCGTGGAGCTAGCGTAGGCCGGCTTTGTCGCGTTGTCTTGCACGAAAATAAAGGTTCTTCGCGGGCTCGGGTGCTGGCGGATTTCCCCCTCGCCCGGAGGGAGAGGGTTGGGGTGAGGGGGAGCCAGTGTGCCGCTTCGTCTGGCTCGCCCTCATCCGCCCTGCGGGCACCTTCTCCCTCCTGGAGAAGGGAGAGCAAAGCGCCCGCGCGCGAATGCAGGCAGACTATGGCGCAAGCGTCCGACCGGTATAGTGCGATGAAACCAACGCTTCCGATGCTTCTCAGCGTGAATGCCGGGTACGTCGACACGGCAGGCTTCCTGGCCTTGCACGGTCTCTTCACGGCGCACGTCACCGGCAACTTCGTCACGCTCGGCGCCTCCCTGGTGCTGGGCACGTCGGGGATCATCGCCAAGGTGCTGGCCCTGCCCATGTTCTGTCTCGTGCTGGTCCTCGGCCGCTTGCTGCATTACGCGCTGGTCGCGAGGAAGCTGCCGGTGCTGCGGACGATGTTGCTGATCGAACTCATCTTGCTGATCGTCGGAGCGGTGCTGGCCATCCGGTTCGGGCCTTATCCCGATGCCGATACACGGCTTGCCGTGGTGACCGGCCTGGTCCTGGTCGCGGCGATGGCGGTCCAGAATGGCCTGCACAAAGTTCACCTTGGGAAGTTTCCGCCATCGACGCTGATGACCGGCACCACGACCCAGATCATGCTCGACATCGGGGACAAGCTGCATGGCGTGCCGCCCGAGCAGAAGGCCGCGATCGACTCGCAGCTGTCGAGTATGGCGGCCAGCGTCGGCGTGTTCGCCGTGGGTTGTGCCACGGCGGCCCTGTTGTACGCATGGCTGGGCATGTGGTGCTTCGCGCTGCCGCCGGTCATCGCCTTCGCCGCGTGGTGCTGCCGTCAGGAGCCCGGGCCAGCGGTCAGCTGAACGTCTCGTCGACGAAAGGCACATCGCCCATCTCGTCGGTGGCGACAAGATGGGTTTTCTTCTTCAGCGCGTCGACCAGGGATTCGCGCGGGACCTCGGTGCCGAGGTTCTCGTCGCCGTGTTTGCCGGGGCGGGTCGACATCATCGAGGTCATCGACTTTTTCGCCGGCACATGCGGGTCGTCGGGGAACCAGCGGTTCCATAGCGACTTCGGTGTCGCGTTGCGGCTGCCGTGGTGGCCGACCTTGTAGACGCTGATATCGCGCAGCAGGGGCGCGAAGGTGGGGTGGGCCAGTGCGTACTCCCAGTTTTCGATCTGGGCGTCGCCGGGGAACAGCAGTTTGTGCTTGCCGAATTCGAAGAGCAGCACGACGCTGGTGTTGTTCATCGCCTTGTCCAGCGAGCGGACCAGGCCAAGCAACTGGTCGCCGCGTGCCTGGCGCATCGCATGCACCGTCCAGCGCGCCCAGGTGGGCGCGCGGTTGCCGCCGACCTGGGGATAGTCCTCGAACAATGCGGCCGGGCTCCCGCCAGCGGGTGTGGCGCCGAGCGCGCGCGCTTGCAACTGCCAGAATTCGTCGGGGTCCGAGGCGCGCTGCTTCGCAACGCCGGCCTGTTGCCTGACCGTCGGCGGTCCGAGCACGTGGACCTTTACGCCGGGAAGGAAGCCCTGCAGCTTCGTCGCCTTACCGGCATAGACGTAGTCGTTCCTGCCCATCGTCATCAGGTTCTTCACGGCACGGGCATTGGTGATGTTGTCCTGTCCGATGAAGGCAAGCTGGGCCATGGTCGCCGTCGCCCCCAGCGCCGGCCGTAGCAGTGGCAGGTCGCTTTCGACGATATGTCGGGCGATGTGGTGCAGCGATGCCAGCGTGTCCCGTCGCGCGGCCATGCCTTTGGCGCCCCGCGGGGCTTTTGCATCGACGGCAAGATCGGGCTGTTCCGTCCAGGGCTGGACGACCCACCGGGGTTTCAGTGCGGCGATGATCGCGCCGGGTCCGTCGCCTTTGGTGCCGGGGTCGAAGCCGGCGACATGGTCGGTGTGGCGATGCGTGGCGACCACGGCGAAGGGATCGCTGCCCACGGTATCGCGGATGTTCGCGGCGATGCTGGCGAGGAGGGCCTTGGTGCTGCCTCCCGGTGTTTCGGTCGTGCCGAAATCGATCAGTACATGGCGCGGCGGCTGCGGTTTCCGATAGGTGAATGTGAGCAGGAAACAGTCGCCGAAACCGACCTGGTACATGCGGATGCGGACGCTGGATGGCGCGGATGCCCTGGTGCTCATCGGGCGAACCCCTTTTGCGCTCGTTGCATATGCAGGCGGGCGAAGTAGCGCAGGCCGAAGGCCTCGTCGCTGGCGAATTCGAAGAATCCGGAGCGCGCCATGAAGTCCAGCCTGGGCTGCTGGCGGGCGGTATTGGCGATGTTGTTGCCGATGCTGTATTTGAGCTGGCCGAACTCGTCGAACACCAGGACGCCGCCGCCATAGAGGTGCAGCAACCGGTCCGGATGCACTTCGGGCGGGCGCACAAGGCCGATGGACTCCAGTTCGCGGCCGCGGACGGTGCGGACCTGCACGTAGTCGACGACGGTCTCGCGCACGATCAAACCATCCGGTGCCACGCGGGCAACGAGGCGCACGCCCTGCACCTGGGTATAACCCTCATGCGACAGTTTCAGCGTGTCGAAATTTTCCCAGAGGAAACGGAACGCCTCTTCCGGCTGACGCTGCAGTTCGGCGAAGCGGATATTGCGATGCGAGATCTTGCCGCGGAACGGTATCCAGCAGCCATCGCCCTGCGGATCGCTGGCGGGCAGGATGCCCCAGCGCGCGAATGCGTCGCGGACCTTTTCGCGATAGCCATAGCGCGCGTCGTCCGGCACGGTTTCGCGATCGGCGGTGAGCAGGGCGCTCAGGTAATCGCCGAACTGCAGGTCGGTCGGTGGCGCGTAGTCCAGTGCGCGCAGGCACATGGTCAGCAGATGCTGTGCCGCGGTCGCGCCTTCCTCGACGACGCGCGTGCCATCGACCATGCCACCGCCGGTCGAACGCAGCCCCGCATTGCGCGCATGCCAGACCGCGACGAAAGCCTGCATGATCGGCGCGACCAGCAGTTCACCGCATTCGTGTGGTTCCTCGAAATCCGGATCCTCGCGCCAGCGTGGATCCGGGGTCCTGGTGACCGAGCGGCGCAAGGCGGTTGCGGCGCCGTTGGGCACCGTCTGGCCCATCTGCTCGGCAAGGCCGAGCAGGGCGGATTGCTCCAGTCCGGCCACGTCCAGTCGCGCGAGGTCGACGAGCTTGCGCTGGCCTTCGAGGACGCCGCCGGCCGCCAGTACCGCCTCGACGACATCGCGCTGCGAGAGCACGGTCAGCAAGGCCACCAGATCGGCGAAACCTTCGTGGAAGCCTGCCTGGTCGGGCGAGGAGGGGTTGATATACCCGGGTCGCAAGCCGTCCAGCAGTGCATGGGTCATCTCGTGGGCAACGACGTCATGCGACAGGCAGGTATAGATCGGCTTGCCGCGCGCCCCCGGAAAATAGCCGAAGAACAGGCTGCGATCTTCCCGCGAGTAATAGGCGTTGGCCTCGGCGAAGGCGTGCGGCGCGATATGCAGCTGATGACCCTGGAAGCCGAAATTGGCGCGACGGCCGAGCGCGCTCTCGAACTGGCCGAGTACGCGCATCGCTATCGCGTAGACGTTCTGCTGGTGGAACCCGGGATCGCCGACCCGTTCGGCCGGAGTGGCATCGGCATAAGGATCGGACCAGCCATTGCCGGTCTGGTAGCCGGACTTGCGCGGCAGATAGAGACGATCGGCGGATACATCGTAGTCGACCACCTTGATACGCGCGCCGCAGGGCCCCGGATGCAAGGGCTCGCCGGCGATGCTGGCCTGGGTGGTGACGATGGCCCGGCCCCGCCGGACGGACGGGTCCTGCGCGATGATGGTGAGTTCGCGCAACGGCGGAAAATCCGCCCGCGTTACCGCCAGCGGCTCTCGCGTAGCCGCTCCCTTGCGAGCGGAAGTTTTGCGGGGCATGGGCTCGGTGTCCTAGGCCATCGATCGCTGCGGATAGGGGAAGGCCGGTGCGACGACCGCGGTGCAAAGCTCGCGGCACCAGCGACGCAACGCCGCATCGCATACGGCATAGCCCCAGTTGATCAGCCGCTCCTGTTCCTCATCGCTGAAGGCATCCAGGCGCGTACGCATATGCGACAGGGCGGCTGTGGTGGCCGACGACACGGGCAAGGCGTCGGCAAGCTGGTAGTCGGCGATCCGTGTTTCGATGCCCCAGTACGCGCCGTCCACCTCGGGCGTGGCGTACTTGTCGATCAGCCAGCGCTTGCGCACCCCGCGCGCCTGGTCGGTGCCGATGTCGAAGGCGGCATGCAACTGGGTGATCCAGTCCATATGCATGTCCTCGGTGTTCTCGTACGGCGCGCCCGCGTCGCTGACCAGGACGTTCTTGTACCGGTCCCAGACCGGCTCCAGGCCGAGATTGTCATAGGCGCCGCCATCGGTGAGATACAGGCGTCTGGAGAACTTCGGATTGTCGGTGAGTGTGGAGAACTTTGTCGCGGTCCACTTCGCCCTGGAGCAATCGATTTCCACCGGCGACAGAAAGGGCGGAAAAGCGCTGGAAGCGGCCACCGCGCGAGCCAGCTGCACCGGTACCACGGTCCAGCCGATCTTGTAGTCGACGATACGCTGACGGGTCAGGTGCACCAGTCGACCGGTTTGCAGATTGGTCGAGCAGAAGGTGAAATCGGGCCCGGCTTCGGCGAGGTCGGCCAGCATCAGGCCGTGGAAGAGTCCGTCGTCGTACTTGTCGGCGAGCAGGTCGCTGATCCGCCGGAACGGCATCAACGCACCGCCGATAATGGTGCCTGTATCGATGGTATGACTGCAGAACTCCCGTAGTAGCGCGGTGACCCGCGCGACGCGATCGAGTGCGCCGCCCTCCGGATGTTTTGCCCAATCGGCAGCCAGTACACCGGCCGTGATCGATCCACCCGAAACGCTGGCGATCTGGTCGATCCGCTCGAGCACCCCGAGTTCGGCCAGCCGGCGCAGGCTGCCCAGATGAAACAAGGTGGCCCGATAACCCCCACCCGAAAGCGAGAGACCGATGCCAGGCAGTCGCGTGGATACCGGCACGACCGCGTTCATCGGACGCGCGCCATGTCGGGTCTTTCGACCAGCGGAAAGCGGGAACTCATGACGACCCCCACCATCCAGGCATTCCCCCTGCCTGTCGGCGGATCATAGGGGTTGAAGCTGTCGCTGTGAATCTGGCAATGGTCGTAGGAGGTCAGGTCCGACAAATGCCCAGTGCGAGGATATCGCCGATGCGATATGTTGCGTTCTGCCGTCCTGACTCAGCCAAGCACATCAAGGCCATGCTTGCGGACGACGGACAAAAGCTTGAGTGCCGCGCCGCTCGGGCGTTTGGCGCCGGTTTCCCATTTCTCGATGGTGCTTTCGCTAGTGTTGAGATAGCGCGCAAATACTGGCTGGCTAACGTGATTCGCCAAACGCAGAGCCTTGATCTGTCTGGCTTCAAGCGGTTCGGGAGGCATGAGGCAGGACTCGTCGAAGTCACGCATCGTTGCCTTGTCGATCGCGCCAATAGCCAGTAGCGCAGAGGCCGACGCGTGGATGGACTCGAAGGCGTCGCTCTTATGCTTGCGCTTTGTTGTCACGACATATCTCCGTAAGGGTAACGGCATCTAGCAATGCGTCGATTTGCCGGCTCGACAATTGTTCGAATTCACAGGCGAGCTTCCTGAAGCTTACAAGTTCCGCCCGATCGATATTGTCGCGATCCTTCTTGGCAAAAAGGTACTGAAAGATCCAGTACTTCTTTCCCTTTGCGAGAATGATCGAACGCGGCAGGCCGCGGATGTCGCCAACGAACGCTAGCCGGCCGCTTCTTCGCGGCCGAGCTGGCGACGGATCGCTTCGTCGCGGGCATCTTCGATCGCCTCGTTGATGGCGTCGATGTCGACCGGCGTCTCGTCGTCGACGAACATGCCGGTGAGCTTGCTGTCGGGGCGCAGCTCGCTCTGCTCGAGCAGGGCCCACATTTCCTCGGCGTAACGGGTGTCTTCCAGTTCGGGTGCGAAGCGCCCGAGCGTGGCCGAGATGTTGTTGACGTCGCGTAGCAGCATCGCCCGCGCGGCGTTATTGCCGGCGGCGCTGACGACCTGCGGGAAATCGATGACGACCGGGCCTTCGGGCCCGACCAGCACGTTGTATTCGGAAAGGTCACCGTGGACCAGGCCGGCGCACAGCATCAGCACGATGTAGTGGATCAGGGTCGCGTGAAATGCCCGGGCCTGCTCCGCGGTCAGTTCCACGTCGCCCAGGCGCGGCGCCGAATGTCCGTCGGCATCGACGATCAACTCCATGACCAGCACGCCGTTGAAGTAGCCATAGGGCCTGGGCACGCGGACGCCGGCGTCGGTCAGCCGGTACAGCGCGTCGACCTCGGCATTCTTCCAGGCGACCTCGGCCTCCTTGCGGCCGAATCTGGTATTCCTGCCCATGGCGCGTGCCTCGCGGCTGCCGCGGACCTTGCGGCCCTCCTGGTACTGCACGCGCGCCTGGAAGCTGCGCTGGGCAAGGTCCTTGTAGACCTTGGCGCAACGGATATCGGTGCCGGACCTGACGACATAGACGGCGGCTTCCTTGCCGCTCTTCAGCGGCCGGAGGACCTCGTCGATGACGCCTTCGTCGATCAGTGTCTGCAGGTTCTGCGGTGCTTTCATGAATACTCGGAGATACCGGCCGCGTGCCTGGCGAGCCGGAGCAATGGCTTTAAGAGGGGGTTGGGCGCCCGAAGCGCGAAGGCGAGTCGAACGATGCCTTATCCGGGCAGTTTACAGCAACTGAGCCGCCGGGCTGTTCAGGTAACGGTCCGGCGCCCTTGAAAGCAGGCGACGGCACCTCGCCGGCGTCGGCGCGATGAGGAAGTCGGCGTAAGTGGAAGGCGGGGCTTTGTCAGAGGCCCCGTTTTTTTAGAACTGGGGAACAGGGAACAGGGGAGGTCGCGGAAAGTCCGGGCTCTGAGGGTGCGCGCAAGGAGAGAACTCCAGACAACCTCAAGCTCTCCCGTTCCCCGTTCCCCGTTCCCCCGTTCCCAGCAACCCATCTCACGGCCCGGCACAAAACCCCACCGGCCTTACCTCAATACCCCAGCCGATTTGCTCGCCCAGATGCGCCGCGGGATGCTTCGATGCAATCGCCACGGCCGCGTCCATGTCTTCGGCCTCGATCATGAAGAACCCACCGACCAGCTCCTTCGCCTCGGCGAAGGGGCCGTCGGTGACCTGGACCTTGCCCTGTCGCGGCCGGATGCTGACGCTTTCGGCAGGCTCGCCCAACGAGGCATGGACGAGCAAGGCGCCGGTATCGTGCAGCGCCTGGTCGTGCGTCGGGCATTGGCTGACGATGGCCTCCACCTGATCGGCGGGCAGGGCCTTGAAGGCTTTTTCGTCGTAGTAGGCGAGGCAGATGAATTTCATGGGCGGGTCCTTCGGATCGGGGTCTCTACTACCGCGTCGTTTGGCCGACCTGGATTTCGACACGAGAAACCACAGCGTTCATCCGTTCGCTTCGACCAGGTACGGCGACAACGGATGGTCGTCGGCCTGGCTCGAGACGACGCGATTGCGTCCGGCGCGCTTGGCCTGGTAAAGCGCGTTGTCCGCCTCGCCCAGGAGGCGGTGCAGTTCGTAACTGCAGGTGTCGGTCGACGAGACGCCGAGGCTGGCCGTGATCGTGACTTCGCGCCCGCCGTCGCTGGTCGATGCCGAGGCGATCGCCAGGCGTATCTGTTCGGCCCGGTCGAAGGCCTGGACGGAGCCGCACTCGGGTAGCAGGATGCCGAACTCCTCGCCACCGAGGCGGCCGAAGACATCGCATGAATTCAGGTGCCCGGCACAGATGGCCACGGCGCGCTTGAGTACCTGGTCGCCCACGGCATGGCCGTGGGTATCGTTGACCAGTTTGAAATGGTCCAGGTCAATGATGATGAGTCCGGCCGTTCGCGCCGACCTGGCGGCATAGCGCAACGCCTGCTCGGCTTCTTCGACGAAATGCTGGCGATTGCAGATGCCGGTCAGGCCATCGCGTCGCGCCAGCTTCATGAAGCGCAGCTGGGAACGCTTGAGGCGGTAGAGCAGCAGGCCGATGGACGCGAGAACGGTCAGCAGGAGGATGATGTAGAGCCGGCCGGTTTCCACCGCCTGGTGATCGAGCGCCTGCTGCAGCTGCAGGATCTGGTTCTGCTTGTTCAGTGCCTCGAGCTGCACCTTCTTCGCCTGCACCTGCTGGTTGACGATCTGGTAAGACAGGGTCTTGGCGCTGACGTCGGTCAGGTAGCCCTTGTCCGCTTCCATGTATTTTTCGTGGTACGCCAGCGCCGCGCGAAAGTTGCCTTGCTGCTCTTCGATCCGGTAAAGCAGTTCATAAGCCATGCTGAGCGGCTCGGTGAACTCGCTCTTGATCGCATCGTCGATGGCCGCGAGCGCGAATTTACGCGCGCGCACTGAATCGTTCGCCTTCCAGTACGCCTGCCCCAGCAGTGCACTGAATTGCGAGGTGAGGATCGGGTATTCGGCGCGCTGGACGTCGGCGTAGTTGGCCTCGAGCAGCGCCGCTGCGTCGGCCGCACGGCCGTGATGAATCTCGAAATTGGCTATGTCGGCACGCAACTCATTGGCGAAAAGCGTCTCCCCGGATTTCACGCAGGTCTCGACGGCTTTGGCGAATTCCGGGTGCAATGTCCGCATCCGACCACTGCGGAATTGCGCATGAAGCTTATAGGACAGACCCTTGCAGGCGCTTTCGCCCGGTGGAATTTCGCCGAGCATCTGCTCGGCATAACCGGCAGCGAGATCGTACTGGCCGGCGGCAATAAGCATCTGCGCCGCCTCGCCCAATCCCTGGAAACGCGCGCGCTGGTCGACGATCTGCGGCAACTGCTCGAGCAACTGGTTCAGCCGGGTAAAGGCTTCTTCGGAGCGGTGCCCGATGCCGAGGATATTGACCAGGGTCGCGGTGGCGCGAAACCGCAAGGTCGCATCGGGAGAGCGATCGATGAAGTCGCTCAACAGCGTGCTGGCACGGTCATAATCGCCGGCATAGGCGACTTGCCATGCATCGAGGTACCGCAGATACCAGTGCTGGTCCGGAGACAGCGCACCCGCGTCGCTCTCGAGCTGATCGAGGAGCTTCAGGAACTCGACATGATTCGATGTCTTGATCGAATCGGCCTGCTGCAACAGGCGCGTGCGGGAGTCCGTTTCAGGTGCCTCAGCGGCAGCCACGCCCGTGAGCAAACCCAGGAGCAACACGGCTCCCGCGAAATGCTTCCGGTGCGGGCTGCCGGCCCGGGACATGGCTCAGCCGACGGAAGCGGCGATACGAAGGTCGGACCGCGCGGACGGCTTCTCGTCGTCCTGCGGCAGATTTTCCTCTTCCTCGTCCAGCGGCTCGCTTTCCTCATCTTCCCTGCTGGGCATCTGCGTGGCGAAGAACACGCCCTGCTTCAGCAGCGCCTGCAAGGCGGAGGCATCCCTGGCGACGATGGCCGGGTGGAGCGGCGTCTCGACCCCGGCTTCGGCCAGGGCAAGCGCGACTTCGTCGGATGAGGCGCGACGCAACGTCGCGTCCTTCCCCATGCGTTCAAGAAAATCGATCACGTTCGACATCGGACTACCCCCCCAATAGTGGTTTTTTAGCTCACGTTCCAAGGCTCGCGCTCTCCCCCCCGGGCGAGCGCGAATGACGATCATATCCCGCTTCGGGGCCGGACATATGGGTTATTCCGGGATTCCCGGTCGCGGGGCGCCAGAACGATCCCGCCGGCATTCGCCCGTCCGGCGTTCACGAATCTTCGGCTATCGCGAGGTCCAGGGCGGCCAGCCGGGCGCGAACCTCGATATCGGGCTGCATGGGCATGGCAGGCGGGATCGCCACCATTTCCGACATGCCGATATCGGCCTGGGGCAGGTCGCCAAGCGTCATGCGCTCGATGCGGGGCGACTGGATGGGCAGGGTTGCCGCCCGATAGACGATGACCTCGTGGTTCAGCGGGTAATCCCGTGCCAGGACATCCACCAGCACCTGCCGGTAGGCCGCGCCCGTGGCGAAGCGCCCCAGCGACTGGTCGCCGGCCAGCCCCACCTGCCAGAGCATCAGCCAGGCACTGGGATCGACGCGCCGCCGGTAGATCATGAACTGGCTGGCTTCGAAGTGCTGGCAGCCAAAGCTGCCCGGATCGATGCCCAGATCGGCATACATGCAATCCTCGGACGAAATGCCCGGTTCCATGTGTGCCTCATAACCTTCCTGGCGCGCCAGTTCGATCGATTTGTGCGGAGCCCAGGCGAACACCCCCGGATGACCATAGAACACACCGCATACGCGCTTGCCGGCGCGCACCTCGGCCAGGATCACGTCCACCATCTGCCTGTAGGTCTGCAGACGCGACTTGCCCACCTTGTAATAGGGCTGGAGGCTGCGGACATTCTCGTTCATGCGTGCCAGCCAGAGCTCGACGACGCCGTCGGACACCCCGGCGAAGACGACATCCGCACCTTCGATATGGCTGCGGGCAAGCGGGCTGATATGCGAGCCCAGGGTCATGCCGGTGCCGACGCAGACCAGGCTGCCGGCGGGTAGGGGAGTGCTCAAGGTCGTTCGCTCCGCGGTGATGGACGGACGCTACGATACACGCAGCACGCGATACGGCGACGATTCGGACTCTGTTGCACGACCACGGCGAATCGCGGCCGATGGGCCGCGACTGAACGCACTGGATATCCGCCGCCTACCCCGGCGGACAAGCCGATGGTGTACCGCGGGCGCTGGCTTAGCCGTTGCTTACCATCTGGACCGCGAACATCGGACGCTGGCCGAGCAGCGCCTGCAATTGCGTTGCGTCATTGGCGAGGATCGCCGAACGCATCGATGCGTCGATCTGCGTGCCCTTCAGTGCGTGTGCCACCTGGGCGCGCGAGGCGTGACGCAGCTGTGCACTCTTGCCCATCATTTCCAGGAAATCGATCACATTCGACATGGCGGTACCCTCGATAGTTTGATCATTCGTTCGAAATGTTTGATGACGCGCGCCTACATCTTTCACGGATGTTTTGCCGCGACACAGCGATCATATCCCGCATCTCATCTGCACAATGGACGTATAAAGGGCAAAAAGTGTGACGCACATCATATAAAACGAAGTGCGTTACGCCGATCCGGAACAAAAGACATCCGGACGTCCAGTTGACGAGGGCTTATTGCGAAAGATTGCGCTCGAAGCGCCCTGCGCATTGCGCACGGTTTCTCCGGCGAAGGCCTTCGCCGGAGGTGGTGTCGAGGGGAAACCCCGCCGCGCCGATGCCGGCGCGGGGTTTCACCGGTCCAGGGCGTTCATGGCATGACTCGAACGCGTCGCCGGGGAGGCGAAGGGTGTGGCAAGACCGTGTGTCGATACGAGGGAAGCGAAACAGACGTCTATTCGAGCAGGCGATTGACGTCCTCGACGTCGGCAAGGGCGATCGTTCCCGCGGCCTGCTTGAGCAGCAGCTTGTTGAGGATGAACTGGTGCCGGACCAGGGTGTATTCGCTTTGCGCTTCGGCCAGCACCTGGATGGCGACGACGACGTTGGTCAGGCTCTGCGTGCCGATATCGTTGCCGGCACGCATGGAGGCCAGCGAGCGCTTGGCCGCTTCCACCGATTCGCGCGCGGTCTGCACCTGCTCGACGCCGTCGACGATCTGGGTGAAGAAATTATTGGCGTCGCGCGCGGCCTGTCGGCGCTGGGTTTCCAGCACGCCTTCGTCGGCGTCGCGCTGGGCGAGGGCCTGACGGACCTGGGACTGGGTCAGGCCACCGGTGGAGATGGGCACCGTGAGCGTCAGCCCGAAGGTGGTCGTGCCGGTGCCATAGCCCGAGCCGCCAGGCATCGCGTTCGACCAGTTGCCGAACTTGCTGTAGCCCACGCCGAGGTTCAGGGTCGGCAGGTGCCCGGCGCGTGCCGCGCTGATGCGATGTTCGTCAGCCTTGACGGCGTAGCGCGCCGAAAGAATGACCGGATTGGTCTGCATGGCGGCATCGACCCATGCCTTCGCATCGTTCGGCGTCGGCGCCTGCATCGGCAGGTCCTCGCGCAGGGTCTTCAACGCCGGCGTCGGCTCGCCGGTGATCTGTTCCAGGGCGCGGCGCGCATCCTTGAGCACATCCATCGCGGTGATCCGCTGCGACTTGATGAACTGGTAGTACGCCTGGGACTGATTGACGTCCGCTTCGGCGGCAAGGCCGTCCTTGAAGCGCTCGGTCGACTGATCGAACTCCTGCTTGTAGGCGTCCTCATACGACTTGTCGACCTCGAGCTCATCCTGCGCAACGAGCACGTTGAAGTACGCCGTGGTCACGCGGACATAAAGGTTCTGCAACGCGGCACGATCGGTTTCGTCCTCTGCGTCGCGCGTGGACTGCGCGGCACGCAGCGTGGCGATGCTGGACAGGTTGACGATGGGCTGGGTCAGTCCGGCGCTGAAATCGCGCGAACGCGTATGTCCGCCGGCCGAGGCCGGCACGATATTACCGTTCGAATCCGTGGTGCTGCCGCCGTCGCCACCGTGGAACTGCTCGAGGTCGAGTCCCACCGACAATTGCGGCAGCAGGGTCGAGCGAGCCTGCGGCACGCCTTCGGCCACGGCGAGCCGCGTCGCGTTGGCGGTGGCCAGTACCGGGTCGTTGGCGATGGCCTTGCGGAAGGCGTCCACCAGGTCTTCCGCCCGCGCGCCCGTGGACAGCATTCCCGCTGCAAGGAAAAACGGCAAAAGTCTGCTCCGCATCCGGACACCCTCGGTAAAATTCATGGCAAGGTCGCATCGCCCTGGCAGGTACCAGAGCAAACGCCGTGCCACTGCCGGACGGCAGCGATGGGCATTCCCGATCAGTGACTTACGCGGCGTGCACGATGGCGGCCACTTGTCCGCGGACAGCGGGTCGGACAGGCGCGGACGTGTTGGCGCCCTCGCGCCGTCAGGCGCCCATGTCGTCGCCTGCCGTTACGTAGTCGGGTCTCGTGTCGGCGAGCAGCTCGAGAAATGCCCTGGGCGCCTGGTCGGCCGGTGCGTCCGCCGCACGCGCCCCGGAGGCATAGGCCACGACCAGCTCCCAGCACAGTTCCGGCTCGGCCAGATGGGCGATACCCAGCGCGGGCAGGCGGGCCTCGGCGAGGGCCTCGGGAAGCAAGGCAATGCCCAGCCCCCGGCGTACCAGTTCGAGCAGCGTCTCCAGGTCACTGACTTCGAAGGCGATATGGCGTTCGACGCCGGCGTCCCTGAAGCCGCTGTCGACCAGCTTGCGGGTGCCCCAGTCCAGTTCGAAATCGACGAAGGGCTGGTCCCGGAGCCCGGCCAGTGGCACGTCGACCTGCCCGGCGAGTGGATGCCCGGGTGCGCACACGACCACCAGCGCCTCGCAGGCGATCATCCATGTTTCGACATCGTCCGTGGGTTCGGACAGCGGAAGGAAGGCCAGGTCCAGGCGGCCGCTGCGGATCTTTTCCAGCAGTCTCGACGAACCGCCTTGCGACAGGCGAACCTCGATGCCGGGATGCCGCGCATGGAACTGCTCGATCAGCAAAGGCAGATCGAGAAAGGCCGGAAGGCTCTGCATGGTGCCGATGCTCAGCGTGCCGCGCCGGAGTCCCTGCACCGCGGCGACCGCGTCGCGGGCATCGTCGATGGCCTCGAGCGCGAGCTTCGCCTTGGCCAGGAACACCTTGCCCGCGGTGGTCAGCCGAACCTGCCGTGTGCTGCGGACGAAGAGTTTGGCGTCCAGTTCGGTTTCCAGCAGCCGGATCGACGTGGAGAGCGCGGACTGGACGATGTTCACCCGGCGCGCGGCACGGGTGAAATGCTGCTCCTCGGCGAGGGCGATGACATGCTGCAATTGTCGTAATTCCACGGTTCGCCCTCCTCGAGCACGGATAGGTAATCCACAGGATAGATTAATCGCATCAAAATATTCAATTTGAATGATGGAGTTGCCGGGACTAGTTTTGGGCATAACCGCTAACGGAGATGCCCATGTCCACGTCCCTCTCGCTTCCCACTCGCCGGCTCGGCCGCACCGATATGCACATCACCCGCGTCGGTTTCGGCGCCTGGGCGATCGGCGGCCCTGACTGGGCCGTGGGTTGGGGTGCCCAGGACGATAGCGCTTCGATCGCCGCGATCCGCCATGCGGTCGACCGTGGCATCAACTGGATCGACACCGCGGCGATCTACGGCCTGGGTCATTCCGAGGAAGTCGTGCGCCGCGCGCTTGCCGATATTCCCGCCAGCGAGCGCCCCTACGTTTTCACCAAGTGCGGCCTGGTCTGGGACGAGGCGAACCGCCAGGCGGCGCCTCGCCAGGTCGGCGCGCCGGTGAGCATCCGGCGCGAACTGGAGGCCTCGTTGCGCCGCCTGGACGTCGAGCGCATCGATCTTTACCAGATGCACTGGCCGGCCGAAGACGGCACGCCACTGGAAGCCTACTGGCAGACGCTGCTGGATCTGAAACAAGAGGGCAAGGTACGCGCCATTGGTCTTTCCAACCACAACGCCAGGCAGCTCGCCGAAGCCGAAGCCCTCGGCCACGTCGACACGCTGCAGCCACCCTTCTCGCCGATACGTCGCGCCGTGGCCGCTGTCGAGCTGCCGTGGTGCCATGAGCACCAGACCGGCGTCATCGTCTATAGCCCGATGCAATCGGGCCTGCTCACCGGCAGTTTCACGGTCGAGCGCGCGGCGGCGCTGCCAAAGGATGACTGGCGTTCGAGAAACGCCGAGTTCACCGGCGACAAACTGATCGCCAACCTGAAACTCGCCGATGCGTTCCGGCCGATCGCACAGGCGCACGGGGCCACGGTCGCCGCGGTCGCGGTGGCATGGACACTGGCCTGGCCGGGCGTGACGGGCGCCATTGTCGGTGCACGCAGTCCTGCCCAGGTCGATGGTTGGCTGGCCGCGGCATCGCTGGAGCTGACGCTCGAGGAGCAGGTAACGATTGCCCATGCCATCCAGGCGACGGGTGCTGGAAGCGGCCCGTTGCTGCCTGCCGGCTGAGGTCGCCGTTGGCTATCGACATCCGGGTCCGCAAGCAAAACCGGATGTCCATACCGCCAAAGCCAGTCGCCAAAGGTGTACGTTGGCATGCCTCGATCCACGGCATTGCCTGTTCATACGTCATCCGCATACAGGGGAGCACATGAAAAGCAGTTCGCAAGAATTTACCGTTCGCACCTCGGGCCGCAAGAACATGATGCGCCTGGCGCTTGCTGGTACGGTGGCGTTCGGACTGGGCACATCGCTGTCTGCATTCGGCCAGGAAGCCATTGCGCGTTTTCATGATGCTCCGGCTGCAGCCGATGCAACGAAAAATCCCTATGCGACGCAGGCCGCCGCGGTCGATGCAGGGCGCACGCTGTATGCGGCGAACTGCGCGAGTTGCCATGGCGCCGCCGCGCAGGGCAACGGCAATATCCCGGCCCTGGCCAGTGCACGAGTGAAGCAGGCATCGCCGGGTGCGGTGTTCTGGTTCATCACCCAGGGCGACATCGGTAACGGCATGCCCGCATGGAACAGCCTTTCCGAACAGCAGCGCTGGGACCTGGTGAGCTTCGTCCAGTCGCTGGATGCCAGTTCGGCGAAGGGTCCCGAGCCGCGCCCGCCCGCCGCGGCGACGGCCAACACGCCGGGCAACTGGCCCGCGCCGAAAGCGCCGTTCACCGACTTCCGCTACGAGTCGCCGGGTACGACGCGCAAGATCACGTTCGCGGACCTGCCGCAGCCGTTCGCGACGCCGTCCGCGGGCAATGCGCCGCAAGTGGTTGCGCGGCCGGCCGACGCCTGGCCGAAGGCGCTGCCCGGCTTCAAGGTCGACCTCTTCGCGACCGGTCTGGATAACCCGAGGCTGATGCGCACCGCGCCCAATGGCGATGTCTTCGTGGCGGAAACGCGGGCCGGTCGCCTCACCGTCTTCCGTGGTGTGACGGCGGACGGCCATCCGAAGGAAACCCATGCCTTTATCACCGGGCTCAACAAGCCCTTTGGCATCGCCTTCTATCCGGCCGGTCCGGATCCGCAATGGTTGTACGTGGGCAACACCGATGGCGTGGTTCGCATCCCGTACCACAGCGGCGACGTCCAGGCCCGCGGCAAACCCGAACATATCGCCGATCTGCCAGCCGGAGGCCACTCGACCAGGGATATCCGTTTCTCGCCCGACAACAGCCGCATGTTCGTCTCGGTGGGCTCGGCCTCGAACGTGGACGACCCGGATACCACGCCGGCGGAAAAGAATCGCGCCGATATCCTGGTATTCCGCCCCGATGGCTCGGACATGCACATTTATGCATCGGGCATACGCAACGCCGTCGGCCTGGCGATCGATCCGAAAACCGGTGAGCTGTGGTGCTCGGTGAACGAGCGCGACGGCCTGGGCGATAACTTGGTGCCCGACTACATCACCCATGTGCAGGAAGGTGGCTTCTACGGCTGGCCGTGGTGGTACCTGGGTGCCCATCAGGATCCGCGTCATGCCGGCAAGCATCCGGAGCTGGCGAGCAAGGCGATCGTGCCGGACGTACTGCTCAACCCGCACAACGCGTCCTTGCAGCTCATGTTCTATGAGGGCAAGCAGTTCCCGGCCGAGTATCGCGGCGATATCTTCGCGGCCGAGCACGGTTCGTGGAACCGGTCCTCACGTGGCGGTTACGAAGTCATCCGCGTGCCGCGCCATGGGGGCAACCGGGCGACCGGCGAGTACGAGGATTTCCTGACCGGCTTCGTCCTGCCCAATGGCCAGGCCTGGGGCCGCCCG
Organism: uncultured Gammaproteobacteria bacterium; assembly: GCA_963847335.1. Classification (GTDB taxonomy): domain Bacteria; phylum Pseudomonadota; class Gammaproteobacteria; order Xanthomonadales; family Rhodanobacteraceae; genus Luteibacter. The sequence continues at coordinate 80,449 of CAWJZF010000005.1, read as the reverse complement.
GTCGGCGTGACCGAGGCCGCGGACGGCTCGCTGCTGGTCAGCGACGATGGCTCGAACGCGGTCTGGCGCGTCAGCTACAAGGGGAAGTGATGCCTGGCCTCTCCCTCCCGCGCGCCATGGATCCGGTACGATCGGCGACCTGATTCGATCCAGGAGAGACCTGTGGGGATTCCTCGGGAAGCAGCAAGTCGCACACTTGCCGGAATGTGCCTGTGTCGCGCCGTCCATTACGCCGTGCCGGACGAGTTCCTTTATGCGCTCAACTGCCATTGTTCCGATTGTCGGAGGACGACGGGTGCGGCGTTCAAGCCACTGGCCGGTATCGAACGCGACAAGCTGCATATCACCAGGGGCAGGGACGACCTGATGATCTTCGGCGATGAAGACGCCGGCAACCGGCATTGCCGGGTGTGCGGCTCGTTTCTCTATGCCGTGGTGCGCGATGGCATGTTCGTCCATGTCGGCATGGGAACGCTCCTCGACGATCCGTCCATTCGTCCGGGCGCACATATCTTCGTCGGCTCGAAAGCGACGTGGTTCACCATCACCGACGATCTTCCCCAGTATGAAGAGCACGTCACGGGATAACCCGGCGTCTCTTGCCGATGGCGCCCGCGTGGCGCACGATCTGCCTGCTATCCCCCACCCCCGAGGAGTCTTCCCGATGATCAAGGTCAGCGTGATGTATCCGAACAAGCCCGGCGCGCGTTTCGATCACGGCTATTACGCCAATTCGCACATGCCCCTGGTGAAACAGAAGATGGGCGACGCCTGCCTGTTCTACACCGTCGATCGCGGCCTGGCCGGCGGCGAGCCGGGCACGCCGCCGACTTACGTGGGCATGTGCCATATCTTCTGTGACTCGGTGGAGAGCTTCCAGGCGGGCTTCGGTCCCCACGCGGCGGACATCCTCGGAGACATCCCGAACTACACCGATCTGCAACCGGTATTGCAGATCAGTGACGTGGTCATTGGCGAGAAGTAGTCACGCAGGGATTGCGAGCCTGGCACCCATCATGGTAAGCCAGTGCGCGGTGTCGGCCGTCGTGACCGCCCGGCGCGGTAGAAGGGCGCTTGTGCCCGGCCAAGATGGGGCTAGCTGACGTGATAGGTTTGAAACTGGTTCGTGGAGCTTTGCTCGTGCTGGCGCTATGCATGGGCGCCTCGTTTGAAACGGTGGCGGCGGGGCCCTCCGACTGGCAACTGGTCTCGACCCGCTTCGCGCCGGACGAGACCGGTATGCCGTATGTCGGCAACGGTTACTTCAGCCAGCGTATACCACCATCTGGTGCGGGCTATCAGGCAAACGTCGGCAAGACGTACTGGCCGATCGGTCGGGACCGTGGCGTGCAGTCGCTGGTCGCGGGGCTATACGCGCTGGGCAAGTTCTCGACGATCTATCCAGATCATGCGAAGCGCGCGCCCGCATTGATTCCGACCTGGAGTTCGCTGAGCTTCGGCGTGCCGTCCGGTGAGTATGCCCCGGCTACCGCGAAGCTTGCCGATATCGCCGGCTATCGCCAGGTAGCCGACCTGCGTACGGGTGAAGTCACGACCTCGGGCACCTGGACCGCCCCCGGCGGCGAGAAAACCGCTTTCGAATACCGCGTGTTCAACAGTCGCGCGCGCAAGCATGTCGGTGTGGTGACCCTCACCCTGACGCCGCAGTGGAGTGGCGCGCTGAACGTGACCAGCCTGCTCGATGGCGCCGGTGCGCTGAGGCTGGTCGCGGGCGACGCCAGGGTCGATATCCCGGGCCATCGCAGTCTCGTCACCGCGCAAACCGAAGGCACGGCTGTCGCCGTCGCGATGGCGGCCGTGCTGGTCACTTCCGGCCAGACGCCTTCGAGCGACCAGGCGGTTGCGCTCGACAGGCCACTGAGCGCGGGCGAGCGCGTCACGCTCAAGGTGGAAAGCGGGAAGACCTATGCATTCACCAAATACGTCGCCGTCGCGACCGCCAGGGAAGCCCCCGATCCGCGAGCGCTGGTGGAGCAGGAAACCAAAGCCGCCGTCACAGCGGGGGCGGCGAGCCTGCTTGCCGAGGATCGCGCGGCGTGGGACAAGATCTGGAAGGGCGATATCGACATCGACGGCGACGAGCACCTGCAGACTGTCGTGCGCGCCGGCATCTACGATCTGTACGCGAGTATCCGCGATGACGCTCCGGGCGTACTCGGGCCCTCCGGACTGAGCAGCGACAGCTACGGCGGCATGGCGTTCTGGGACTCGGATACCTGGATGATGCCGGCGTTGCTAGCCAACCATCCGGAAGTCGCGCGCACGATGGTGGACTACCGTTTCAACACGCTGGCGGCGGCACGGCGCAATGCGAAAGCCAATGGTCATGCGGGGGCTTTCTATCCCTGGACCGCGGCGGACGATGGTTCGATCCACGAGGATTGTTACGGCACGATCGCCGACGAGAACGACAAGATCCTCAGCGACCCGAACTACAGTTGCAGCCAGGAGTTTCACCTGCAGGCCGATATCGCACTCGCCGCGTGGCAGTATTTCGCGGCCACCGGCGATCGCGCATGGCTCGCCGACCGCGGCTTTCCCCTGCTCTCGGGCATCGCCGATTTCTGGGTCAGCGTGGCGACACCCGCGCCCGGCGGTGGCTATGCGGTAAAGAAGGTGCAGCCGCCGGACGAGGATCACTTCGGCGTGGACAACTCCGCGTATACGAATGCGGCCGCCTCGCAGGCCATCCGTCACGCCATGGCGGCGGCGAAACTGCTTGGGCAGCCGTCACCGCCGCGCTGGGCTGAAGTCGCCGACGGCCTGGTGAAAACCATCCCCTTCGACGCGGTCAACCAACGCCACCTCGAGTACGACGGCTACGCGGGCGAAACGGTCAAGCAGGCCGACGTGGTGCTGATGACCTACCCCTTGCACTACCCGATGCCGAAGCAGGTTGCGCTGAACGACCTCAACTATTACGTACCGCGCACGCGCCCGACCGGTCCGGCGATGACCGACGCGATCCACTCGATCGCGACCTCGGCGCTCGATCTGCCCGGCTGTGCCGCTTATACCTTCATGATCCGCAGCTACCTGCCACAGTTGCGCGACCCGTTCTATCAGACGAGTGAAACGAACGAGGGCGGCGCGGTGAACTTCCTCACCGGTACCGGCGGCGTCCTCCAGCAATTCCTCTACGGCTTCAGTGGCCTGCGCTTCGGCGTCGATGCGATCGAACTGGATCCGAGCCTGCCGCCCCAACTGACCGGCCTGACCCTGCATGGCCTGCGCTGGCAGGGCCGGGTGTTCGCCATGCGCATCACCCGTGATGAGACGACAGTAACGCTCGAATCGGGTGCGGCCATGCCGGTCACCACTCGCAATGGCAACCGCATGCTGTCGCCCGGAACACCGCTGAAGCTGGAGACGCGCAAGCCCGATCTTCAGCCGACCGATAACCTTGTCCGCTGCCAGGCCGCCACGGCGACATCCTCGATCGCGGCCAACCCGCCCGTAGCCGCCGCGGATGGTTCGATCGCCACCGGCTGGTCCCCGCTGGGTGGCCACGGGGCGTTGACGCTCTCCCTTCAATCGCCAACCCGCATTGGCACGGTGGAAGTCACGCGCGGTGCGGCGAATGACTTCACATACACGGTTGCTGCATCCGGTGACGGCCAGACGTGGTGGCCGCTGGGCCATGGTAAAGCCCGCCCCTCTGCAAACACCGATCGTTTTGTGGCGCCGGCGGGGTCCGGGCCGGCGCGCTATCTACGGGTCGATGTGACAGGAAAATCAGGCGGTCCACCGCCGGAGATCCTCAACGTGTCGGTTACCGCCGTGGGTGCCAGGGAGACGGCCAAATGAGTTGGTGGCCCATGCCCAACCATGGAATCCGGTTCGCGATAAGGTAATCGTCAGCGCTTTTGTCGCATCACGGATTCGCGCTGGGTAGCGCAACGCTTGACATCAAGGGCATCGGTGCCGATAATTTTTTGCGACAGGTAAAGCCTGGGCCATCCGCGATACCCAGAAGGCGTCGTAAACGCGATGTAGGCGCGTCGGATCCAGGGTCTGTCACTATTCAAAGGGCTCCCGTAAGGGGGCCTTTTTTCTTAGGTCGAGGGCAATGGATTGTCTCTTCATATTTACGCCGACGAGAGCGGCGACCTCGGGTGGTCATTTGACGCCCCCTACGGACGGCGCGGGTCAAGCCGCTATCTGACGATCTTCGCCGTATGTGTGGACATCGGCAAAGTCCACCGCCTGGAGCGCATCGTCAAGGACATGTACAAGGCTGCGTCATGGAATACGAAGCAGGAGAGGAAGTGGACGGATGCACGTGAGAAGTCCCGTCATCACTTCGTCAGAGAGGCGGCGAAGCTGCTCGTCAATCATTCGGGCATTTCCTACCATGCAGTCGTTGCGTACAAGCCAAATGTCAGACTTCACTTACGAGAGGATGCCAACAAACTCTACAACTACATGTTGAATCTTTTGCTGGTAGACGAGATGGCCAAGCATGAGCGCGTCTGCTTGATTCCTGACAGTCGCTCGGTCAAGGCGTCCAGCGGGAACTCGCTCCACGCCTATCTCCAGACCTGCCTCTGGTATCACAAAGAAGCCACGACAAGACTCGAAACACTCGCAGGTGATAGTAAGCACTGCAAGGGTCTGCAGTTTGCGGATTTCATGGCTGGTGCCGTAAGCGCGTGTTACGAAAGCCGAAACCCGGAGTACCTGAACACTCCAGGTTTGGACGTATCCCTGAAACACCTCTATTTTCCAACTCACTGACTGGCTTTCCATTCGCTGAGCGTCGACCGCAGGTCGTCCGTTGTGCAGGGATCTGCGTCGCAGGCCTGTCCCGGTCGCCCCTGGTTGGGTCGTTGGCACTGTCGCGGTGGCGACAAAGGCATATGCTGGAGGCCGGACCTACTCAAAGGGAGCCGGCCATGCCAAGCGTTTCCGGCAAGACCGCCAACGGCTTTACGTATGAAGGCGATTATGAGCAGGCAAGCTCGGGTCGCATTACGTGGACCGCGACCTATCGCCGCGGCGGTGATTTCTTCGGGATGCGACATGGGCGCATCATCGAATCGCCAGACGTTCCCGTGGAGGAAGTCGGCGCGGCGGTGAAGAGCGACATCGAATCCACGTGGATTCAGTCCACCTGAGCGCACTCGACCGCCTCAGGTCGACACAGCTATCTGGCTTGAGGCGCCGGTGGAAGCATCACGCCCGCAGCAGATACCCGGCGAGCTGGTCGAACGTGCCGCCGTAGCCTTGTTCCAGCGACGGCTGGAGTTCCTCGAAGTATTTTCGTTCGATATCCAGCTCGCCGAATGGCTCCGCGCGCAAGGTCACGGTGGTGATGCCATCGTGCTCGGTGAAAGTCACCGTGTTCAGGATTTCGAGCGGGCATTCGTCGCTGAAGGGCGCCCGCGCTATGCCGCAGCGTTCGTTCGCGAAGGAATTCAGCCACGCCATGCGTTCGGGCGCGACGATCTCCCGATAATTGAAGCGTCCCCACATCGTGGCGGCGCCATTGAACGTCATCGCATAGTGAAAGAAGCCGCCTGGCCTGAACTCGAAGCGGCCAACCTCGATGGCGCAGCCTTTGGGTCCCCACCAGTGCCTTAGCTGTTCGGCTTCGCTCCAGGCTTTCCATACGACGGCTCGTGGCAGCTTGTACTGGCGCGTGATGACGAAAGTTGTCTGCTCATGATTGACGGACATGTGTCTTTCCTTTTCGTGGCGACGATGACGCCGGCTGTAAAAAGACATCGAGACGGTCGAAGCTCTCTTCCCACAGGTTGCGGTACGTTTCGATCCACTGCGTGATGTCCTTCAGGCGAGCTGTCTCCAGCCGGCATGGCCGCGTCTGTGCGGTCCGACCGCGGGAAATGAGGCCCGCGTGTTCCAGTACCTTCAGATGCTTGGAGATGGACGGCTGGGTCATATCGAACGGCTCGGCCAGTTCATTGACCGTGGCCTCGCCCAGCGCCAGTCGCGCGACGATCGCGCGACGGGTCGGATCGGCAAGCGCCGCAAAGGCAAAGTCGAGCGGGTCGGAACGCATCATATAGCCTTCGGGATATATAGCTAATTGGCAATATATGCCTCGTGCGAAAACGTGTCAACGCCATTCCGGCAGATCGGGGTTCGGGTTATTACCCCCGTCTCGTTGGCAGGGGCGCGATACACGTGCTGATAACGTGAGATGGATAAGCTGTGCCGATGCATCGCTGACCGAGGAACAGGATGATAAGCAAGGGTTCGGATCTTCTCGTCGCGGCGCTCGAGAATGAAGGCGTCGACCGCATCTTCGGCATCCCGGGCGAGGAAAACCTTGACTTCGTCGAGTCCCTGCGTACTTCGAAGATCGAGCTCGTGCTCACCCGCCACGAACAGGCGGCCGCCTTCATGGCGGCGACCCAGGGGCGCCTTACCGGCCGGCCGGGTGTCTGCCTTTCAACCCTCGGGCCGGGCGCGCTGAACTTCACCACCGGCGCCGCCTACGCTCATCTCGGTGCGATGCCGATGCTCATGATCACCGGCCAGAAGCCGATCAAAAGCGCGCGACAGGCAAGGTTCCAGGTCGTCGATATCGTCGCGGCCATGCGTCCGCTGACCAAGATGACCCGCCAGATCGTCTCCGCGGCCTCGATTCCCACCATCGTGCGCGATGCTTTCCGGGTCGCCGCCGAGGAGCGTCCCGGGCCCGTGCACCTGGAATTGCCCGAGGACATCGCGGCCGAGGAGGCAAGCACGCCGGTGGTGCCTTTGCATCCGATCGATCGCCCTATCGCGCCGCCGGTCGCGCTCGAGCGTGCCGTCGATATGATCCTCAAGGCGAGATGTCCGATCATCATGATCGGCGCGGCGAGCAACCGGCCCCGGCTGGTCGAGCCGCTCTCCGGTTTCGTGCGCCGGACGCAGATACCCTTCTTCAATACCCAGATGGGCAAGGGCGCCGTCACCGGCGGTTCCAATCTCTATCTCGGCACCGCCGCGCTCTCCGAGCGCGACTACGTGCATGACGCGATCGAGCGCGCCGACCTGGTCATCGCGATCGGTCACGATACAGTCGAGAAGCCCCCGTTCCTGATGGGCGGCGTCACCGGCGGCCCGAAGGTCATCTATATCGGCTACATTTCCGCCAACGTGGAGCAGGTGTTCTATCCCGACGCGGAGCTGGTCGGCGACATCGGCGCCACGGTGACGGCGCTGGCGGAGCGGCTGGAAGGCAGGCTCACGCCGGACAAAGGCATGCTGGCATTGCGCAAGGATATCCTCGCGCATATCAATGAGCGTTGCGAATCGACGTCCTTTCCCGTGACTCCACAACGCATGGTCAGGGATGTGCGCACCGCGATGCCAGAGGACGGCATCGTCTGCCTCGACAACGGCATGTACAAGATCTGGTTCGCGCGAAACTATCGCACCCACGTCGCCAATACCTTGCTGCTCGACAATGCGCTGGCGACCATGGGCGCGGGATTGCCCTCGGCCATCGCGGCGAAGCTCATCCATCCGGACCGGCGTGTCCTGGCGGTGTGCGGCGATGGCGGCTTCATGATGAATAGCCAGGAACTCGAGACCGCCGTGCGCCTCAAGCTCGACCTGGTCGTCCTCATCGTCGAGGATTCCGCCTATGGCATGATTCGCTGGAAGCAGGCGGTCGATCGCTTCGCCGACTTCGGCATGACCTTCGGCAATCCGGATTTCGTGATGTACGCGAAGTCCTATGGCGCGCAAGGCCACCGCGTCACCGCGACGGACGAGCTCGTTCCGATCCTCGAGAAAGCCTTTGCAGCAGGCGGCGTGCACCTGGTGACCGTGCCCGTCGACTACAGCGAGAACACCCGTGTGCTGGTCGATGAACTGGGCGGTCGCGCATAGGGGTCAGAGCAGCGAAAAAATGGGGTCCGAAAAAATGGGGTCAGAGTCATTTTTCACGGGCGAGTACTCGCTGAAACCGACTGTCGTCGGTGTGAAAAATGACTCTGACCCCATTTTTTTCGGCGTGAAAAATGACTCTGACCCCATTTTTTTGCTGACCCCATTTTTTTGACCCCATTTTTTCACTTGCAGGCTTCTTCCATGTTCTTCATGTGTTCGCAAGTCGTCTCAGGCTCGTTACTTGCCAGCGGCAACGACGGCACGAGGGTCGTCTGCACCTTCGAGCCGCGATGAAGCGTGAGATGTACCGGGCAGCGCTCGGCGATTTCCAGGAGGCGGGCTTTCTGGGCATCGTCCAGGTCGCCTTCCAGGCTGATTTCCCGGGTGAAGACATCCTGTTCTTCCAGCGTGCCGCGACGATGGCTTACCTGGGCGCGAACGCGCGAAAGCGGCCACTTCTTGCGCGCGGCGTACATGCGTATCGTCATCACGGTGCAGGCTCCCAGCGCCGAACTGAGTAAGTCGTACGGGTTCGGGCCCGTACCCAGGCCGCCGGCCGGAACCGGTTCGTCGATCAGTATCGTGGCCGTTCCCACCCTGGCCTCGACCTGGAACCGTCCCTTGCCTGTTTCTTCCACGAAGACTGTATCGCCGGGTTCTGTGCTCATGACGTTCCTGACTCTCTCGGTGGGGATAGGTGCCTGTCCCTGATGTGGGTGGGGCGTTCCATGACTTCAACGATGCCACCATCAGATGATGCCAGGGACCGATCACGCGCGTCGTTTGTGCTGGGCGATAAACTGCTCGACAAAGTCACGGAGTTCCCGCCCGAAGTTGTCTTCGATGCGCGACGCTTCAGTGCTCTTTCCCTGAGGCAGAAGATACCTGGCCTCATCGGCTCGAAGTCCTTCGGACAGGTATTGCTTCATGAGCGTTTGATAGCCCGTCAACCCACGCTTGGGCGCAATGGCCTTCAGCGAGTCGACGACATCCACGGGAATACGGATCGTTATGGAGGTCATTTCGCGATCTTTGCGAAGGCGACTCTTGATCTTCTTGGGAATCATGGGTTGCTGTCTCCTTCGCTATAGAAGGCGATGTCTGATTTATCCGCGGGCCATGCCGAGAGGATCCGGACGGTATCGCCTTCTATCTCCATATGCACGACAACCAGAAGGCTGTTTTGGTTGTCGCGGCCGACAAGCGCATCTCTCGTCTCGTCATGACGACTGGCATCGCGGATACGCACGAATGGATCGAAGAACGCCTCCGCCGCTTGCTCGAAGGTCACGCCGTGGTGGTTCCGTGCATTTCTTCGGTTCTTTTCGGCGTCCAGGTGAAATCCATGCCTTTGAGGCGAAACCTTCGATCCATGAGCCATCGTCCGCGATGTATGTACAAAGTAAACATCATCGGCCGCAGATATGCAAGCCGGCTGAATCAGGCGATGTCGTCTTGGGTCGGGTGGGCACGGCTCACCCGGGGCTTGGTCGCTTGTTCCACAGCCGGCCAAGGGGGCGTTCGCGCGTTGCCCGACGTGTGCTGTGACCAGGTGAACGTTTCGGCGTAGCTTTCAGGATTGCCCTGGAAAGCGGTGTCGCCGAAGGGTGTGGTTGCTCTCGATCACGATTCGATCGTTCCGGCATTTCCGGCTCGGGAAGTCTTGATCTGATACCGCGTGCTACGGCCGCCGCCGGGCAGGCGTTCCAGATAGTCTCTTTCCAGCAAGTCGGCCAGGTGACGCGTGGCGGTGGCCTTGGATACCCTGGCCACGGCCTGATATTTCGCGGCGGTGATGCCTTGTTCGAATCCGCGCTCGCCGCCATCGAGCAGGCGATTGAGCACTTTGATCTGTTCGACGGACAAGGATTGCTGTTGGTGCTGTTGCCAGTAACGCGCCTTGGCCAGCACGCGATCGATGCGTTGCAATGCCTGCTGCAAGCTGTCGCGCAACGTGCGCAAGAACCATTGCAGCCACGCTGTGATATCCAGGCCGTCCTTCTGGCTGGACTCCAGTACGTCGTAGTAACCGGCACGATCGGCCAGGATGCTGGCCGACATGGCATGGAAACGAATGGCCTGGTGCTCGGCCTGGGCCAGCGCGAGATCGGAGATGGCGCGGGTCAGACGGCCATTGCCGTCGTCGAAAGGATGCAAGGTGACGAACCAGAAATGCGCGATGCCGGCGCGCAGCAGGGGATCCGGTGCCGCGTCGGTGCGACTGCGTGCGAACCAACCCAGAAAGGCATCGACCTGTTGTTCCAGTCCATCGCGAGGCGGTGCCTCGAAATGGACCACGGGACGATCGATACGTCCCGAGACCACCTGCATCGGTTCCTCGCCACGCAAGCTGCCGATTCGGACAGGCTGCGACAGCAGGAGGTCCTGCTGCGGAAACAGCAGCCGATGCCAGTGCAGCAGGCGGGGAAGATCCAGCGGCGAGTCATAGTGTTGGGTCGCATCGAGCATGAACTCGGCCAGGCCCTCGCTGCGCGCGGTGGCTCGACCATCGTTGGCCGCCACCACGCCTAGCCGGCGGGCGAGCGAAGATCGCACCGAGGCGGCGTTGAGTTCCTCACCCTCGATGGCCGAGGAGGTGATGATGTTCTGCAGCAAGGTGTCCAGTTCATCCTGCAACTGGGCATCGCCCGCCACCGTGGATTCCATGCCCAGCAGCCGGCCCTGTGCCTGCTGGCAATCGCGCAGCATCGGCGCCAGCGCTTCCGCGTGCCAGCGAAAGTGGGGCCAATCCGGCTGCTGCCAGATCCAGTGGGGGCTGCTCATGGGGCGCTACTTAGGGGCATGAGCCGATTATAGCCTCTATTCGGCTCATTACGTGAGCCGAATAGAGGCTGTAATCGGCTCATGCTTGGGTTGCCAAGTCATGCGCAGCGACCAATACTTTGATTTAACGCGTCTTTTTGCTCAGCTCGCCCGCACGACTTCGCTACCTGAAGCCTTCCCATGGGCTAGTCGCAGCAACGCCCGTCGAATGACCCCCGATAGCTCCCTCTCCAGCAGCCGCCGCGATATCTCGGCAACCTGCGGCTACGTGCCCGGCGCAAGAACCTGTCGGGGTGCCTGGGCGGGCGACCGCGGCACGATCTTTTCGCAGTCGGCGTAGTAACCCGGGAAGCTGTCCTTCACCGTGACCGGCCCGATCGTGAAGCCATAGCGGACCGCGCCGTTCTTGTCCTTGACCCATGCGCCCATGGAGTACGTGGACAGGAGCTTTGCCAGTTGATCCAGCGAGAGCGGCCGGCTGAAAACAATGGCGTCGTCGACCATGCGTGCGCGCCCATTCTGTTCCGGCAGGACTTCCTGGTGGTCGATCTCGAAGTACGACCGGGTTTCGCGCGCCATGAGCTGACGCGCGCGAACGGGGCCCACGCCATAGCGAGAGGTGAGCGTCACGCCATCGGGTGCGCAGACCAGGGTGATACGGTTTTCGCCCTCGCGAACGACCTGGGTGAACGTCAGCGTGGCCGGGCCTGGCGCCGGCTTGTAGCTGGCGTTTAGCGGGAGTCGTCCATTGTTGGCCAGCTCCCAGGCGAGCATCTGATCGTAGTTCAGCCAGATCATCGTGTCGTTCGATGAGGCCAGCATCCGCATGAACCCGGCGGCACGGATACCCATCGCCGCGAGATACGCGGAAGCATCGTTCGACACCGAGACCGATGACTGTCCGGCGCCTTGCACCCTGAGGCTGGTCAGGTATGGGCCGCGCAATCCGATCTTGTCGGTACCTGTGGGCGACCATCGATACAACCCGCCCAGATAGACGAGCACGCAGGTATCCATGCAGACGGCGGCCCGTGGTTTTTGCCCGGGCTGGGGTGGCGCACCCAGGTGGGTCACCATCGAACTGGATCGAATAAGCCTGCCCAGCGCGAGCGCGGCGCCCGTGTCCGCTCCCGATGCATCCAGGTAGATATCGGAGCCGAAGGGGATCTTTCCGTTTTTCACCCAGGCATCGAAACGCTGGGGCGCACCGGCATCGATCACGCCGGAGAGGTACACCTGCGCCGTCCTGGTGATGGCAAGCGTCAACCGGTCGCTCTTGACCCGGATCGACAACTGATCCACGGCCATGAGTCCCGAAGCGGCATAAGGGTCGGCCGCCGCGCTGTCTTTCGCCTGGACCGTCCACGAACCAAGACTGACCGTCAGCAGCAACGCAAAGCGCAAGAAGCTTCGGTACCGGAACGTCCTGCAAGTAGGGTGTTGATGCGCTTTGCCGGGCGGCACGGGCATTCCAGTTGTTCAAGATCGGGGCAGTGTGGGTGATGGCAGGTGTCCATCCAATGAACATCGGCGTTTCAAGGGACTCAAACTATCGCTGATGGTCGCGCTCGTCATCGATGGCGGACGTTCCGCCGGCACCCACACCGCCGCCTCCGGAGGCACCCGCGCCGCCGCCTTTTGCGCCGCCTTGCCTGGCGTCGTCCTTCGCACCGCCTTCGCCTTTCCCGCGAGCGGCCGATGGGCGCGCAGGGCCCTGTTTCGGAATGGACAGGTGGACCGGGACCGGCTCCAGATCGAGAACCTTGCGGATGAAATCGCGCAGCGAAACGACAAGTGCGTCGGTGTGTACATGGTGACCCGTGGCCAGCTCGGTGGCCGCCTTCGCCGCCAGCCGCACCTGTTCCTCGGTACCGAGAAGGACGATGTCGGACAACGCGGCCTCGACCGCGTCGCGCATCCGTCGCGCGCGATCGGCATTGGGCCGGCCGTGCTCGGATGAGGCAACCAGCGCAATACCTGCACCGGCGGCGGGTTCGTTTCGATGGCGCAGGTCGCGCAGGTGCGTGGGATCGACGGCGAGATTTCCCGTGAAGGACCCGCCGAGCGTCTTGTATGCCGCGATCAGCGTGCGCAGGCGTTCGTTGATCTGCCGGTTCTCGCGCTCGCGGCGTTGCTGGATGGTCTGCATGGCCAGCAGGCGCACGCCGACGCCGATCAGGGTGATCAGGGCCAGCCCGAACAGGGTCGAAAGAAGGCCCTGCCAGGAACTGAAATCCAGGCTGCGCATGCGAAGGCTCCAAAGGCTTGGACGGTTACTCTATCGCCCTGCGCAACCGGCGGATACCGACGAGCTTGAACGCCGCGGGCAGCACCAGCATGGACAGCAATGGCGCCGTGATCATGCCGCCGACCATGGGGGCCGCGATTCGCTGCATCACCTCGGAACCCGCGCCATGGCCGAGAAGGATCGGCAGGAGGCCGGCGAGAATGACCGCCACCGTCATTGCCTTGGGCCGGACGCGTTGTACGGCGCCCTCGCGGATGGCGGCGTCCAGCTCGTCGGGTCCGGCATGCGGATTCCGCGCCACGTGCCGGTCCCAGGCTTGGCGAAGATAAAGCAGCATCACCACGCCGAACTCCGCGGCGACGCCGCCCAGGGCGATGAATCCGATCATCGTGGCCACCGATACCGCGTGGCCGAGGAGCCAGATGAGCCAGAGGCCGCCGACCAGGGCGAGCGGTACGCTGGCCATGATCAGCGACGCCTCGACGAATCGGCGAAACACCAGGTAGATCAGGGCGAAGATGATGGCAAGTGTTGCCGGCACAACAAGTACCAGGCGATCCATGGCACGGGCGAGGTATTCGAACTGGCCGGACCATGCGAGCGTGATGCCTGCCGGCAACGGAACATTGCGTGCCACGGCATCCTGCAGCCGGGACACGACACCACCCAGGTCGGCGTCCGCGGTGTCCACGTAAACGTAGGTCGCGAGCTGGCCATCCTCGCTTTTCAGCATCGGCGGACCGGCGGCCAGGGAGATATCGGCAACCTGCGCAAGCGTGATCTGCGCACCGCCCGCGGCAACGATGGGTAACTGCCGCAGTGCGGAGAGCGAGTCGCGTTGTTCGCGAGGGTATCGGACGACGATCGGATAGCGTTCGCGTCCCTCGATGCTCTGGCCCACCGGGTCGCCGCCAACGACCGTGGCGACCAGGGCCTGTACCTGCGCCTGGGTAAGGCCGTAACGCATGGCGTCGCTTCGGCGGACACGAATATCCACGTAGCGACCGCTCGCCGCCCGCTCGGCGATGGCCGAACTCACACCCGGAACCTTGCGCGCGACCGCTTCGATGCGATCGGCAACCGCTTGCAGGCTGACGGTGTCCGTGCCAAGGATCTTGATGCCGATGGGACTCTTGATGCCCGTCGACAGCATGTCGATGCGGTTGCGAATCGGCGGCACGAACAGGTTGGTCAACCCCGGTACCCGTACGGTCCTGTCGAGCTCGGCCTTGATGCCGTCCATCGTCATGCCCGGGCGCCATTGGGCCTTCGGCTTGAACGTGATCGTCGTCTCGAACATTTCCATGGGCGCCGGATCGGTCGCCGTCTCCGCGCGCCCGGCCTTGCCGAAGACATGATCGACTTCCGGCACGCGCTTGATCATCCGGTCGGTGATCTGCAAAAGCTGCGCGGCTTTGCCGGCGGAAAGGCCCGGCAAGGCGGTCGGCATGTACAACAGCGTGCCTTCGTCCATGGCCGGCATGAACTCGCTGCCCAGCCTGGTCAGCGGGATGATGGCACTCAGTAGCAGCAATGCCGCACATCCCAGGGCGATCCATGGCGCCCGCAACACGGCATCGAGTACAGGGCGATAGACGGCGATAAGCCCGCGATTGAGCGGGTTGTCGCTTTCGGCGCGGATACGGCCGCGCACCAGATAACCCATCAGCACCGGAACCAGGGTCACGGCGAGCCCCGCGGCGGCCGCCATCGCGTAGGTTTTGGTGAAGGCCAACGGGTGGAACAACTTGCCTTCCTGGCCCTCCAGGGCAAAGACCGGCACGAACGACAGGGCGATGATCAGCAGGCTGACGAAGAGCGCTGGCCCGACTTCCACGGCGGCGTCCCCGATCAGTGTCCAGCGCTCCGTACCATGCGGCTCGCCGCCGTCATGCGCCCAGCGCCAGTGCTCCAGATGCTTGTGACTGTTCTCGATCATCACCACCGCTGCGTCGACCATCGCGCCAATCGCGATGGCGATGCCGCCGAGCGACATCAGGTTGGCCGACACGCCTTGCAGGTGCATGACCAGGAAGGCGACGAGCACGCCCAGTGGCAAAGTGATCACGGCCACCATGGCCGAGCGCAGATGGCCAAGGAACAGGAAGCACACGATCGCAACGACCAGGAATTCCTCCAGCAGCTTCCCCCACAGGTTCTCGACCGCGGCATCGATCAGCCCGGAGCGATCGTAGGTAGGGACGATCTCCACGCCGGCCGGCAGGCTGCGCCGGAGCTCGGTCAGGCGCGCCTTCACCGCGGCGATCGCGGCTTTGGCGTTCTTGCCCGAGCGCAGCACGATCACGCCGCCGGTAACTTCGCCCTGCCCGTCGAGTTCGGCGATGCCGCGCCGGAACGTCGGGCCGCGCCGCACCGTCGCCACGTCGCGCAAGAGCACGGGTACCCCGGCGGCGTTCGCGGTCAGTGGCACCGATTCAAAATCCTCGCTGCTGCGCAGATAGCCCTCGCTACGTACGATCACCTCGGCTTCCGCCTGTTCGATGACCGAACCGCCATTGGCGCCGTTGGCATCGCGCACCGCGTCGACCAGCTGCCCGATCGTGATGCCGCGTGCGGCCAGTGCCTGCGGGTCCGGCACGATCTGCCAGGCGCGCTCCATGCCGCCGATACTCGCGACCTCGGCGACATCCGGAACCGTCTTCAGCTGGTAACGCAGGAACCAGTCCTGGATCGCGCGAAGTTGTCCCAGATCGTGCCGACCCGTGCGGTCGACCAGCGCGTATTCGTAGATCCATCCCAACCCGGTGGCATCCGGCCCGAGCGCCGGGTTGACCCCGGCGGGCAGGCGGTCACGCACCTGGCTCAGGTACTCGAGCACGCGCGACCGCGCCCAGTACGGGTCGGTGCCGTCCTCGAACAGCACGTAGACATACGAGTCGCCGAAGAACGAATAGCCACGCACCGTCTTCGCGCCCGGCACCGACAGCATGGTGGTGGTCAACGGGTAGGTGACCTGGTCTTCCACGACCTGTGGCGACTGGCCAACCCAGCCGGTGCGAATGATGACCTGCGTGTCGGAAAGATCCGGCAGCGCGTCAATCGGTGTGTGCAGGGCGGCATATATGCCCGCGCCGGCCAGGGCCAGCGCCGCCAGCAGCACCCAGAGGCGGTGCGCGATCGCCGTGCGAATCAGTCGGGCGATCATGGGTGGTCACCGGGTATCGCGGCGGTGCCTGCTTCCGCAGGAGTGGCGGGGTCCTGGTCGAGTCGATCGAGCGCGCCGGACAGGCTAGCCTCCGAGTCGATCAGGAACTGGCTGGAGACGACGACCTTGTCGCCGTCTTCAAGGCCGGACAGGATCTCGGTATAGCCTTCCGCGGAACGACCGGTATGCACGACGACCGGGCGAAAACGATCGCCATCCATGCTGACGATGACGTGGGCTTTGGATCCCGTGGTGAGCAGGGCTTCGTCGGGCACGACGAGCACCGGCGAACCCACGGCCGGCTCGAAACCAACGGTGGCGAACATGCCCGGGCGGAGCACGCCGTCGGGATTGGCGAGCACGATGCGCGCCACCTGCGTGCGAGTCGTCGCGTCGATATCCGGCAACATCGTTTCCACGGTGCCATGAAAGGCGCGTCCCGCCAGCGCGTCGACACGCACGGTGACTGGTGTGCCCGACGAAACGGTGCTTGCCGACGCTTGCGGCAACGCTGCTTCCACCCACACCGTATCCAGGCCGTTGATCGTCATCAGCGTCTGGCCGGCCGTGACGCGCTGCCCTTCGCGCACATCGAGGCTGGTGACGATACCGGCGCGCGGTGCGTGTGTCGTGATCCCCGATGCATGATCGCCCGCGCCGGCCGATGCCACGTCGGCGGCTGAGAGTCCAAGCACGCGTAGCCGTTCGCGACCGGCGTCGCGCAAGGCACGTGCGTCGGTTGATTGCATGTGCTCCAGCGCCCGGTACTCGGCAATCGCGCTGGTCCATTGCGGTGCGATGAGGTCGGCGAGCGCCGCGCCGGAAGCGACCGTCGTGTAAGGCGCGCGTATGTGCAATCGACCGACGATCGCATCGACGCGCGCGCTGATGATGACCGCTTGTCGTGGATCCCAGCGAATCGACGCGGGTGCGGCGATGCCGGTGGCGAGAGCGCGACGCGTCACCGGCGTGACGCGGATGCCGAGATTCTGCGTCGTGGCCGCATCCACGTGGACCGTTTCGCGGGCACCGCCATCACTGGCAAGTTTCGGCACCATCTGCATGCCCATGGGCGAAAGGCCTGCCTTCGGGAAATGCTGGTCAGGAACCATGGGGTCGTACCAGTACAGCACCTGGGCGCTGGTTGCCGGTGCGGGCATGGCTGGCGGGGTGGGGGTATGTTGCCGTCCAATGCGATAGGCGATGGTGGCGGTTGCGAGCAGCGCGACGCCGATTGCGATGATCGGGAGAGCGGATTTCATGGGGTGTCCCCCTCGGGCAGCAGATAGGCAAGGCTTGCCCAGGCGCGACCGTAATCGGTCAGCATCCGGGCGAAGTCGACGTGATGGGCCAGTTCGTCGCGTCGTGCATCGAGCAATGGCTGCAAGCCGCCGCCGCCGCGGAAAGCCGCCAGCGCAAGGGTGACGCGGTCTTCGGCTTGCGGCAGGATCGCATCGCGATGACGCCGGACCTGCTTGCCCAGGGCATCCCATTGCGCCCAGGCGGCCTGCACGGCGGCCTTCTGCACCTGTCGCGCGTCGTCGCGCTCGGCGCGCACCGCATCGAGGTCGGCGGCGCGCGCGGCGATCCCGCGATCCTGCCGGTTGCGGGTAAACAGTGGCAGGCTTACGCCGACCTGCAAGGACACCATGTCGGAAAGGCCACGCACACGCGATCCATAGGCGACCCCGACGTTCCATTCCGGAAGCTTTTCCGCCTGCGCCACCGTCAGCGCTGCCTCGGCCGCGCGCTCGCGGGAAGGCCAGTCCAGCAGATCGCCCTGGCGGTCGAGGCTTGCCAGGAGCGCGGCCTCATCGTGTGGCGGCCTGGCGAAATCAGGTGTCTGGTCGAGCGTTTCGGTCACGCGACGGCCCATCCAGCGTGCGAGCATTGCGCGCGCCTGGACTTCCCGCGCGTCGACATCGTCGATGCGGTTCTCCAGGTCGAGCGACTGCGTGCGAATGGCCAGGACGTCCGCCGCCGAGCCCGCACCGCTGCGCAGCCGCGCTTCTGCCACGCCGATATCGACCGCCCATGCATCGTGTAGCGCCTTCAGGCTTTGCGCTTCGCCATGAGCACCCCATGCGGCGATCCAGGCATCCGCCACCTGTCGTTCGATGGCCAGACGGGTCACCTCGGTGTTTTCGTCCGCTTCGTCGACACCGGCATTGGCCAGGGCGCGCTGCGCCTGTCGCTTTGCCCGCGATGGCAAGACCTGGGTAATGCCGACGGTACGCATCGTCATGCTGTCGCCGTCTGCGGTGAACGCGCCGGGCCCTTGCACCGCCAGATTGTCGATGCCCACGGTCAACTGGGGGTCGGGCAGCGCGCCCGCGCGACCAGCGTCTTCGCGCGCCGCATCGCGTTGCGCCTGCCGCGCGCGGAGCAGGGGCGTGTGCGCCAACGCCTGTTGTGTTGCTGTTTCGAGTGACAGCGTCGGAGAAAGATCCTGGGCGGATATCGACGTGGTGAACAGCAGGAACATCGCCTGCATAACGCACAGTATGCGACGCGCCC
Organism: uncultured Gammaproteobacteria bacterium; assembly: GCA_963847335.1. Taxonomy (GTDB): domain Bacteria; phylum Pseudomonadota; class Gammaproteobacteria; order Xanthomonadales; family Rhodanobacteraceae; genus Luteibacter. The sequence continues at coordinate 61,868 of CAWJZF010000005.1, read as the reverse complement.
CGGGAGGGCAGGCGTCGCGAAAGAGGGAAGTCATGGGTCGCTCCGGTCACACAGGTACGGGCCACGCACAAAGGCATGACCGTCAGGTACACAGGGATCGGAGCTAGATCAGCAGTGAGCAGAACCGCAAACTGGGCGGTGGCTCAGGGCGTAGCTGGGTACGGTCAGGGATCGCGATCGCGCGACAGTTCGGGCCGGCGTCGGCCAGGGCCAGGATGGAAACCGCCGGTGCCAGCAACGGCGGCACCATCGGCAACCGTGCGTCGGCTGTCGACGAAGCATGGTTGGCGCAATGCTCGGCGCAGCGTGGATCGGCGCCGTGATGCCCGGCCTTATCGACGGATGTCGCGCTCATGCCCATGGCAGCGCAGTCGCTCGCGGCCATGGCCTGGGCCGGTGTCGCCGGCACGGTGCACACGTACGCAGCCATCGCTACCTGCTGGAACAGGAAGCAGATCAGCATCGCCGCGATCCAGCGGATCCGGCGACGACGGCTGAGGTGAAAACACTTGCGCATGGCTCCCATCATAGCGCGCCGCCGGTTACGGACGGAATGCTGGTTGAGAAGAAGCCGGCGCGGTCACCTGACCTTCATTCATTTGGACGCCATTGGAGCCTGGTCTAACGATTGCCGCCGGCACCGGCATACTGCGGCCACGCCTCTCCGATGACCTGGACAGCCGTACGTAGGAAAAGTGTCGCGAGCAAGGCGCCGAAGACCAGATCCAGCCACGCCCAGCCCGTTACCGTCATCAGTCCCGTCGTCACCAGCACGCCCGCGTTGCCGATAACGTCGTTGCGCGAGCACAGCCATACCGATCGCATGTTTATGTCGTCGGTCCGGTATCGGGTCAGCAGCGCGAGGCAGCCCAGGTTGCCCAGCATGGCAACGCTGGCTGCAATAAGCATGAGCGATGGCAGCGGCACGGATCCGGCAATGAGTTTGTGTACGACCTCGCCGATCACCGCAAGTCCGAAGAGCATTTGCACGCTGCCCTTCACCAGGGCGGCGCCGGCCCGGGCCTGCATCGACCGAGTCAGCACGCCGAGGCTCAGGGCATACACGAGGGCATCGCCAAGGCTGTCGAGGGAGTCGCCCTGCAACGACGTCGAGTCCGCCAGCAGTCCGGCGCCATACTCTCCGGCGAAGATCGCCACATTGATCCACAGCACGCTCCATAGCGCCCGGCGCAGTGTCCTGGATCGCGCCAGTGCCGCTTCGCTTGCCCCACAATCGCAGCAGCCCATGAGTCACCCGTGACGGAAGATCGCGTTAGGCTAGGGTCCGTAGCAACTACGGAGTCAAGTCATGCGCATCAGTGAGCTTGCAAGGCGCACGGGCTGTCATCTGGAAACGATCCGCTATTACGAGCGGATCGCCTTGTTGCCGATCCCTGCGCGATCGATGGCCGGATATCGCGATTACACCGAATCGGATGCCGAGCGCCTAGGCTTCATCGTCCGCAGCCGTGCATTGGGATTTCACCTGGACGAGATTCGCAGCCTGCTGTCGCTGGCCGGCGATTCGCTGCAACCGTGCAGCGAGGTCGATGTGATCGCCCGCGCCCATCTGGCCCAGGTGGAAGCAAAGCAGCGCGAGCTGGCGTCCATGGCGGCGGAGCTGCGCGAAATGCTGCGTGCCTGCCAGCAGGGGACGCGGGCCACGTGCAACATCCTGCGGAATCTCGCTTCGCCGTCCCACCAGGGGCGGGGCGCGCGGAGATCATGAAGTCCCCGCTTCCATACCGAATCGCGCCAGAAGGAAATCAACAACGCTGCGCAGCTTGGCCGTCGGACGACGGTCCTGCGGATAGATCAGGTACATGGGCGATGGCATCAGCGACCAGTCCGGCAGCACGGGCAGGAGGCGACCGGTTGCCAGGTCGGCGGCCAGGACGACTTCTGGCTGCAGGACGATACCCAGCCCGTTCACTGCCGCGATGCGCAGCGCATCGCCCTGGTTGGCGGTGAAGCGGCCCTGCACCGCGACCTCGCAGGTTTCGTTTCCGGGCCCCACCAAACGCCAGCGATCGTGCCGGCGCCAGTACGACAGTCCCAGGCATGCAAGTTCGCTCAATTCTCGCGGATGCCCGGGCTGGCCGTGTTGGGCAAGATAGGCCGGTGCGGCAGCGAGGCGTCGCCGATAGGGGCGTAGCGGCCGGGCGACCATGTCCGGTTCGTCGATTTCGCCGATATGGATGCCCAGTTCGAAGCCGTCGTCGACCAGCCTTGGCTTGCGATTGTCCAACGTCAGTTCGATACCGACGTCGGGATGAAGCGCCATATAGTCGGCGAGCACCGGCAGCAGGCTGTGGCTGCCGAAACTGACCGGTGCTATCAGCCTGAGTTGTCCGCGAGGGCTGGCCTGCAACTCCGAGGCGCTGGCATCGGCCAATGCCACTTCGGCCAGCACCTGCTTGCAGCGCTCGTAGTACAGCGTTCCGACGTCGGAGAGTTGTTGCCGGCGCGTGGTGCGATGAAGCAGGCGCGCGCCCAGCCGTTCCTCGATGCCGCGGATGTGTTTGGCGACCATGGTCGCCGAGACCCGGCTGAGCTCGGCGGCGGCGCTGAAGCTGCCGCTTTCCACGACCCGCACGAACATCTCCATGCTGGCTAGCTTGTTCAGCATTGCAAACCCATGGGTTTTGAATGGGTCAAATGATGGCATGTTTATCAAGCCCGTGGCGGGACGCAGAATGCGCGCACCGTCTCCTTCCGGAGGCGCATCTGGAGAACCGTCATGCCTACGCTGCACCTGGAAATGCATCCCGGCCGCACCCTGGAACAGAAGCGTGCCTTCGTTCGTGAAGTCACCAGGGTCGCTGTCGAAACCTTGTCATGCCCGCCGGAGAGCGTGGATATCCTGATCAGTGAAGTGCCGCGCGATGCCTGGGCCAAGGGTGGCAAGTTGATGGCGGATGCGTAAAGTCTGCAGTTGGCGTCTCAGCGGGGCAGCGGAATGAACCAGAACGACGCGCCGTATCATGCGCATATCTATTACGTCCCAGAAACGCGCGCCGCAGCCGAAGCGGCGCGCGATCGCCTGCGCAACATGATGACGTCCGGCGAGATCCCACAACTTCTCTTCGTCGGCCAGCTGACGGACCGGAAGGCCGGTCCCCATCCTGTTCCGCAGTTCGAGATTCACTACACGAAAGAGGCGTTGCCGGTCATTCTGCGCTTCATCGAAACGTCGGGACTGACGGCGCTGGTCCATCCACTCACGGATGACGATCTGGCCGATCACACCAGCCTCGCGCACTGGATAGGAACGCCGCTCGAACTCGATCTGACAACGCTCGATCCTCCTGGCAAGAACCAGGGCGTCGCGCGTTTCGCGAAATCGGATTTCTAGGGGTCCTGGCGGACCACCGGGATCCGCTCCGCGGCAAGGCGATGCGCCATCCTGACGAAGTCGGCTTGCAGCGGTGTGGGTCGCCAGTCGCTTCGTCGGGTCAAGGCGATACGCCGGCGCAATACCTCGCCGGGTGCGCCGATTTCGATCAGGGCGCCGGCTGTCCTCTCGAACAGGAACTGATCCCGTGACATCAGGGTGAGCCAGTTGCCGCGCAGCATGAGTCCACGCGTGATCAGTACGGATCCGCATTCGATACGAAGCTTCGGCGGCTCGACGCCATGGTTGCGGAACATGCGTTCCCAGTTGGCGCGCATGGGTACGCCGCGCGAGGGAATGACCCAGGGATAACGCAGCAGATCGGCAAGCGAGAGCTGTCTGGTATCCCGCAAGGGGTGCATCGTATGCCCGACGATGACCGGCTCGTCATCGAACAGGCCTTCCTGCACGACGTCCTTCATCTGTGACGGATCGCGCTGGGCGCCGATGAGCAGGTCGAGGTCGCCCTGGCGGAGCGCATCGAGCAGTTCGCCATAGGGCGCTTCGACCACCTCCACCGATGCGGCGAGGTGGGCCGTGGCGAACCGCCCGAGAAGTTCGGGCAGGAACATGGCGCGGGCCATCGGCAAGGTGCCCAGCCGGATACGGCCGCCATGCGCCGCGTCGAGCGCGCCGATTTCATCCATGCCCGTGCGCAGTTCGGAGAGCATCAGGCGCGCGAAGCGGACAAAACGGGAGGCGACGTCGGTGGGGCGCACGGCGCGCCCGACACGGACCAGCAAGGTCGTGCCAAGAAATTGCTGCAGGTCGCGGACCGCGCGATGAACCGCCGGTTGCGAAAGTCCTGTCTGTTCCGCTGCCAGCGCATAGCTGCTGGTGCCTTCAACCGCGATCAGCGCCCGCAACTGGGCCATCGTCACGCGTCGCTCGATATGCGTGGCCGGCGCCAGTCGCGCCGACCGGCGCACCAGGCGGATGCCCTGCGTCAGATAGCGCAGCGCACGTTCGACGCGAATGATCATGAGACGCCCTGCCTCGGTGGGTACCATGCCATCGGGCTGCCGCTCGAAAAGGCGCTCGCCGAGCAGTCGTTCGACCTTGCCGATCGCCTGGGCAAGCGCGGGTTGCGACAGGCTGACCAGGTGCGCGGCCGCGCTCATGCTGCCCGCCCGGCCGATCGCCGTCAGCGCGTCCAGGTGTCGCAAGTTCAAGGAAAATACGTCGCTCATGCGCAATCGATAGCTTTTTCTTATAGTGTGAGCACAAATCGAATTTGGCAACACTCCTCGTTACGCGCACATTCAATGAACCAACTTTACAAGGGTTCGTTGTATGTCGACAGTCAATACCAAAGTCGAAAGGGTCCAGCGCGTTGTCGTGGATGCGCTGGGCCGGCTTGGCGTGGCGACTGTCCATGAGGCGCAGGGCCGCACCGGGCTTCTGGCCAGTCACCTGCGGCCGATCTACGCGGGGGCCCGTATCGCGGGTTCAGCCGTGACTGTATCGGTGCCGCCGGGCGATAACTGGATGCTGCACGTCGCCATCGAGCAGCTTCGCGATGGCGATATCCTGGTTATCGCGCCGACCAGCCCCTGCGACGACGGTTACTTCGGTGACCTGCTCGCCACGTCGGCGGCGGCGCACGGTTGCCGCGGCCTGGTGATCGACGCGGGCGTCCGGGATATTCGTGACCTTACCGCCATGCAATTCCCCGTATGGTCCAAGGCCATCAGCGCGCAAGGCACGGTCAAGAAGACCCTGGGTTCGGTCAACCTGCCGATCACCTGCGGCAATGCGCATGTCCGCGCCGGCGATGTCGTGATCGCGGATGACGACGGCGTCTGCGTGGTTCGCAGCGAGGACGCCGCCGCGGTCCTGGACAAGGCCCTGGCCCGCGAGGCGCGCGAGGAAGCCGTCTGTGCACGTCTGGCCAGCGGCGAACTGGGACTGGATATCTACGCGATGCGCGACGATCTCAAGCGCGAAGGCCTGCGGTACATCTGACCGGACGCGAAGCGCGCCGGGCGATCACTGAACATTGCGGAACAGCAGAAGATCACGATGAAAATCCTCGACACCCATACCCACGTCATCTCGCCGGATACCCAGACCTACCCGACCAACCCCATTGGCGGCCACCAGTCCGAATGGTCGCGCGACCGGCCGGTGGACGTCGCCGGCCTGCTGCGCTCGATGGACGAAGCCGGTATCGCGCGTGCGGTGGTCGTCCAGGCCTCCACGGTGTATGGCCACGACAATCGCTATGTGGTCGAGGCCGTGCGCGCCCATCCGGGACGCTTCGCGGGCGTCTACTCGATCGATGCACTGGCGACCGATGCGGTGGCGCAGATCGACCGCTGGCAGGCCGAGGGCCTGTCCGGCTTCCGTCTGTTCACCACCGGCAGCACGATGCCCGGCCAGTCCGACTGGCTCGGCCACAAGGATTCCTACCCGGCGTGGGCGCACGCGGAAGCGCTTGGCATCCCGGTTTGCCTGCAGATGACGATGGAAGGCCTGCCCGTGCTGCGCACCCTGCTCGAGCGCTTCCCGAAAGTGCGCGTGCTGCTCGATCACTGCGCCCGACCCGATCTCGCCGACGGCCCGCCGTACGCGGCCGCCGCGGCCTTGTTCGATATGGCCAGATACCCGGGCGTATTCCTGAAGCTGACCAACCGCACGCTTGCCGCATCCACCTCGGGCCTGTCCAGGCCGGCGGCCTTCCTCGAGAAGATCGTCGATGTGTTCGGCGCGGGCCGTATCGCCTGGGGTTCGAACTTCCCCGCGGCCGAAGGCTCACTGCCCGAGCTGCTCGCTACTGCGCGCACGGTGCTTGGCAGCCTTTCCGAAGCCGACCAGACGCAGATCTTCAGCGGCACCGCCGAGCGGGTCTATCCCTCCCTCGCGGGTGCGCGCCCATGACACGGATCCCAACGTTGCGCACGGTGCTGTCGACCTCACCGGTGTCGGCGCCGCTCAAGCATGGCGAGCTGACCAGCCCGCGCGTGCAGCTGGACTTCGTCGACATCTCGCCGGTGCACAAGGCGTTCGCACCGATGGTGCGCACGCAGGCTTATGACCTGTGTGAGCTGGCCATCGTCACCTGTCTGCAGGCGATTGCATACGATCGTCCGGTGGTCATGCTGCCCGCGGTCGTCGCCTCGCGATTCCAGCGCGGCTGCCTGATCGGTTACCGGCCGCATGGCGTGCCGACGCCGGAAAATCTTGCCGGAAAACGTATCGGCGTGCGTTCGTACACGCAGACGACCGGTATGTGGGTGAGGGCGCATCTGGCCGAGGACTATGGCCTCTCGACCTCCGACATGCGCTGGTTCACGCACGATCCCGCGCACGTGGAGCAGTACGCCGATCCGGCCTTCGTCGAGCACGACGCCGGCGGGAAAAGCCTGGTGGACATGCTGCGCGACGGCGCCATCGATGCCGCCATCTTCGGTAACGATCTGCCCAAGGGCGACGAATTCGGCCCAGTCATCGTCGATGCCGCTGCCCGGGATTTGGCGTGGTCGCAACAACACGGCTTCGTACCGATCAATCATATGGTGGTCGCCAGTCTCGACGCATGCCGTCGCGATCCGGGCGCGGTGAAAGAGGCGTACCGCCTGCTGGCGCAGGCTGGCGGCGCGGCGGGCGTTGCGGCTGACGGAGTGAATCGGACGCCGTTCGGTTTCGAAAAACTCCGCAAGCCGGTCGAATGGATCATCGACGCCTGCGTGGAGCAAAGCCTGCTGCCCCGCCGGATCGGTATCGACGAGGTATTTGGTCCCGCCGAAGAGATCCTTGGAGCGTGACCGTTTTGAACGCTTCCGTGAAGCCGCGTCGTCGCCGTCCTTTCTACCAGGACCTGAGCTTCCAGGTACTCACGGGCATGGCCCTGGGCATTGCCGTCGGCGCGCTGGCGCCGAACATCGGCAAGGAACTCAAGCCGCTGGGCGATATCTTCATCCGGCTGATCGAGATGGTGGTCGGGCTGATCATCTTCTGCACGGTCACGCACGGCATCGCCAGCGTCCGCGACCTGGGCAAGGTCGGCAGGATCGCGCTCAAGGCGATGATCTACTTCGAGGTGGTCACCAGCATCGCCCTGGTCATCGGCCTGGTCACGATCAACGTGCTCCGTCCGGGCATCGGCATGCACATCGATCCGGCGATGTTGAGTTCAGCGACGGCTTCGGGCAAGACCGTGGCGGCGGCGCCGATGAGCATCGGCGATTTCCTGGTGAACCTGGTGCCGACCTCGGCGGTGAATGCCTTCGCGCACGGCGATATCCTGCAGATCCTGGTGTTCTCGGTCCTGTTCGCCTGTGGCCTGGCCTCGCTGGGCGACAAGGCGAAGCCGGTGCTCACCGCCGTCGACGCGGTGTCACAGACCTTGTTCTGGATCATCGGCGTGGTCATGAAGATCGCGCCGATCGCCGCTTTCGGCGCGATCGCCTTCACCGTCGCCCAGTTCGGCCTGTCCACCTTGTTGCCGCTGGGTGCACTGATCGGCGAATTCCTGCTCACCTGCTTCATCTTCTTCGCCATCGTGCTGGCGCCGATTGCGCACTTCGCCGGCTTCAGTTTGCTCAGGCTGATGGCGTACATCCGCGAGGAACTCATTCTGGTGCTCGGCACCAGCTCGTCGGAAAGCGTGTTTCCGCAGTTGACCGGCAAGCTCAAGAAGCTTGGCGTCAACGAATCGGTGGTGGGCATGGTCCTGCCCACGGCGTACAGCTTCAACCACGACGGTACCTGCCTGTATTTCGCCGCCGTCACCGTTTTCCTGGCCCAGGCGACCGGTACTGCCCTGGGCTGGGAGCAGCAGCTTGGCCTGCTGGCCATCCTGCTCTTTACATCCAAGGGTGGCGCCGGCGTTTCCGGCTCGGCGATCGCCGTGCTCGCCATGACGCTGGCGGCAACCAAGTCCATTCCGGTCGCAAGCATTGCGCTGATCCTCGGGATCCACCGCATTCTTTCCGCGGCTTTCGTATTCACCAACATTGCAGGCAACTGTGTTGCCACGATCGTCGTCGGCAAATGGGAAAAAGCCGTCGACCAACAACAACTGAAGAAAGAACTCGACGCGGGTTACCAGGCCGCCTGAGCGGCCGACGACACGCATAGCAAACTGACTCGCGGCGCCTTCGGGGGCGCCGCGACGGGGAGGATTACGCTCATGATTCGCATTGTTCCAGGCTCCGCGTTATGTCTCGCGCTTGTCGCCGCACTTTGCGCCACCGGCGCGGCGGCGCAAAGTGCCGCGCCGGAGGACGATACCGCCCATGCAGCATCCGCGGCGACCACGCCAGACACCGCTACGACAAAGCCGAAGTCCAGACCGGCGAGCGGGCCACTGTCCCCGTTGGCCAAGGAACTCGAGGACAAGGGCATCTTCCTGCGCAGCGCCCTGATCAACCAGTACGCCGACAACCCGACCGGCGGCGTATCGCAAGGCCATACCAATGTCGGCCAGTTCAATATCGGCGCGGATATCGACCTCGACAAGGCCTGGGGACTTTCCGGTGGCTCGTTCCATTTCACGGTGTACCGGGACTATGGCCAAAGCCTCAACCACAACGTCACCGGTACATTCACCAAGCAGCAATACATCTACAAGAATGAATTCACGTTCTGGCACCTGGGTCTGTTCGCCTATGAGCAGAAACTGCTCGACGACCGGCTGGACATTCTCTTCGGCAGGCTCGGCAGTACGACTTATTACGGGCATCTGCAGACCAACTGCCAGTTCCAGTCGGGCTCGGTCTGCGGCGAACCGCGGATCATCGTCTCCGAGGCCGGGCTCAGCCTGCTGCCGTCGGCGACCTGGGGTACCAACGTCTCCTACAAGGTGACGCCACATTCGTATGTGGAAGCCGGTGTCTACGAGGTCAATCCCACCACGTCCTCCAGCAACGGTCTGGACTTCTCCACGGCCGCATCCACCGGCATCACTGTTCCGGTGGAGTGGGGCTGGACCCAGACCAACCCGGAAACCACGCGCTATACGTTCGAACTCAAGGCGGGCGGATATGTCAGCACCGCGCCGCTCAGCGATCCGTACTTCAACACGGCCGGGCGCTCGCGTGCCCTCTTTGGCGGTAAGGCGCGCCAGATCAACAGCAGTCGCGACGGCGTGTACGTGATGGGCGATCGCGTGATCTGGCGGCCTGACCCCAGCGGCTCGGAAAACATCAATGTGTTTGGCGGTGTCGTCCAGCAGCTGGAAGAGGCCGAGATCATGCGCCAGGAGATCTATAGCGGCCTGGTGTGGACCGCTCCCTTCAGCGGTCGGCCGCGCGACACCATCGGCTTTTCCGCATCGTATTTCGAACTGACGCCGCGCGAAGTCGAGTACCTGCGCGATGCCCGGATCAAGGCTGGCGGCACCGGCACGAACAACAAGCGGCAGATGGCTTACGAGCTGAACTACAACGTTCATCTGACGCGCGGCCTCGACCTGATGCCAAACGTGCAGTACATCGTCCACCCCGATAACTCCGGCATCCCCAATACCCGCGTGCTGCCGAAGAACCTGCTCGTCTACGGCCTGAATCTGCGCGTGGATATCGGCAGTCTGCTCGGCTTCTCACACGCGCCGGCGGGTGACTGAACCTCCTCCTCCCCCTCAAGGAACCGATCATGACCGACAAGACAGCATTGGTAGTCAGCGCGCATTCGGCCGACTTCGTCTGGCGCGCCGGCGGTGCGATCGCACTGCATGCCGCCGCCGGCTGGAAGATCACCGTCGTATGCCTCTCGTACGGCGAACGCGGCGAATCGGCCAAACTGTGGCGCCAGGACGGCATGACCCTGGACAAGGTGAAGAGCGGACGGCGCAAGGAAGCCGAGAGCGCGGCTGGACTACTGGGCGCCGCCGATATCCAGTTCTGGGATCTTGGCGACTATCCCATCACGCTGGAGCGCGAATCGCTGTTCCGGCTGGCCGACCTGTATCGTGCCGTTCGACCTGCGTGGACCATGAGCCATTCGCGCCACGATCCGTACAACGCCGATCATCCCGCGGTGAGCGCCTTCGCGCAGGAGGCAAGGGTGGTCGCCCAGGCTCACGGCCACCATCCAGGCGTACCCGTCATCGGCGCACCCCAGGTCTACCTGTTCGAGCCACACCAGCCCGAGCAATGCGGCTGGAAACCCAATGTGATCCTCAACATCACCGATGTCTGGGAAGCCAAGCGCGCGGCTATCGAATGCATGCAGGGACAGGAACACCTGTGGGAGTACTACACGCGCGTAGCGCTACAGCGCGGCGTCCAGGGCGGCCGCAACTCTGGCACGCCGATGACCTACGGCGAAGCGTACGAAGCGATCTTCCCGTCGGTGGTGGGCATGTTGAGCTGACTGCCGGGGTGGCTGGAAACTGCACTGGCGCACGAGATGCGCCAGTGACAGGCGCTTCCTTCTCGATTCAGGGATGAACTCCGTGTGACACCGGCCTGGTTGGCCGCCGCGGTAGCCCCGATGAGGGCGCCTCTTCGCCCGGGTTCGGACGTTAGCGCTGCCTGGAATTCACGCAGCGCTTCGGCTGGTTGCTTATGTTCGAGGAGCAATTCACCGAGTTGCTCACGGGCCGGGACGATGGGGCCCGGCGTCACCGGAAGTTTCTCCACCGCATCTTCTTCGTCCGCCGCTTCGCGCATGCTGAGCGTGGCCGCTTGCACGTCGCCCGTCGCTGCAAGCTGCCAGGCTTTCGCCTCCTTGACCAGCGCATCGGTGGCCACCGTCCAATAGCTGTTGCCGGCTGCTTCAACCTGATGCAGGCAGGACTCAAGTCGGTCGATGTCGGCATCCGCGGCACGCGGATGTCCCCCGCGAGAATTGCCGAGCGCGCGCGCCCAATAGACCAGTGCGGCGACGTGCGGGGCCGATCCGGGCAGTACGTCAAGCGCGGCCGCACGAGTCCAGTCACGGCGCTCAATGGCCAGGCGAACGGGCATGGCGGTTGCCGCGTAGCCAACCTTGAATTGTGCGGCTGACAAGCGATCCATCGCGCCGACATCGGCAACCGTCTTTTCTGCATCCGCGTAGAGACCGCGTTGCAGGTACGCATAAGTCAGGTAATCCATCGCATGGAGTTCTTCGCCAACATCTCCCTCCCGGTGCGCGGCCGCCCTTGCGGCAAGGTTGGATGCGATCGAATCGTCCCAGAGTCCAAGGCGGGTGAAGATGTGCGATGGCATGTGAAGCGCGTGCGGTGCCGATGGCGCGATCCTGGCGTATGCCCGCGCCGCCGCCAGGCCTCGCGGCGCCAATTCGGCACTGTCGTAGGCATGGATCAGGTAATGAGCCACGCCAGGATGCTGGGGATACCGGCTGAAGTAGGGTTCAAGAATCGCGCCCGCCTGCTTCTGATTGGCATGCGTCCTGTCGGTGGGCGGTGCTGTCGCGACAAGGGCGAGGGCGTAGAAAATCCGGGCCTCGGCATCGTCCGGGTTATCGTGGGCAACCCCGGCCATCGCATGTGCATACCGTTCCGCGCGCACCGCACTCGAATCCTGGTTGGCGTCGCGATAGTACGCGGAGAGCGCCTCGATGAATTGCCGCTCGCGAGGCGAGCTGGCCCGGAGGTGAATGGCCTGGCGAACCTGCGCGGCGCCCTCCAGGAGGTCAGCTCCGGAAGGGGGCTCCCAGAGCTGATGAAAGAGGGACATCGCGATCCCCCAGTGCGCAATCGCACAATGCGCGTCCCGCGCGGCTACGTCTCGAAACGCCTTTTCAGCCGCGGTGTAGGCAAACGAATGCAGGAGTGCCACGGCACGCTCGAACTGGGGCTCGAGCGCAGGCTTGCAGGACATCGCGAACATCACCTTGCCCAGCTTTTCCGGCACCGGATGCGAACGATGCTGGTCATCCGCAGCGTGCGCGGCTCCGGCGAAAGCGATCGCGAACAACATCGCAGCGAGCCGTTGCTTCATCTGCATCTCCCCGCACCCCCTGCAACCGGGATGCTAGACCCCTCCTCGCGCGCGGGCAATCCGCCTTTGGGTGTATCGCGCGGTCAGGCCGAAGGGTAATGGCCACCTCGATCGTCTTGATCCTTGCCCTCGGGTCCGTTCGCCACGGGCGTCAGCGAGCGGGTCGAAAAGCGGCGCCGATAGTCGCGCGGCGAGATCGCCAGGTGCCGTTGAAACGTGATGCGCATGCGCTCCTCGTCGCCGAACCCGCAGCTGCGGGCGACGCGGTCGATCGCCATGCTCGGTGTCTTCCAGCAGCCGCCGGGCGGCTTCCAGCCGGAACACCTCGACCGCCTTGGCCGGCGTGCGACCGGTCTTGGCCTTGTAGCTTCGGGCAAAATTTCGCGGGCTCATACCGACGCGCTCGGCCAGCAGCTCGACATTTAGCCGCTCGTCGCCGAGGTTGTTCGAGATCCAGAGGTGCAGGTTCTCGAAGGCCGTCGAGGTCAGGGTCTGGGACTGCAGCAACTCGCTGAACTGCGACTGGCCGCCTGGCCGCTTCATGTAGATCACCAGCTGACGGGCGACCTGCATGGCGACCTTGCGGCCACAATCTTCCTGGACGAGGGCCAGGGCGAGATCGATCCCGGCGCTGACCCCCGCGGAGGTCCAGATCGGGCCGTCCTGGATGAAGATCGCGTCGGGCTCCACCGTCAGGCTCTTGTAGCGCTGGTCCAGCAGCTCGCAGGAAGCCCAGTGCGTCACGGCCCGACGTCCGTCGAGCAGACCGGCCTCGGCCAGCAGGAAAGCGCCGGCGCAAACCGATGCGGTGCGCCGCGCTCTGGGAGCGTTGGTCAGCCAGCCAATCGACCAGGCGATGGTCGGCAAGCGTCGGCTCCATCTCCAGCGCCCCGGGGATCACGATCGTGTCGATCTCGGCGGCGTCGAACTTCGAGATCGGCGCGGTTTCGATCGTCACGCCCTCGGCGGTCAGGATCGGCCCGCCGTCAAGGCTGACCGTGTGCCGGGCGTAACCGTGCCGGCCCTGCTGCTCCATGAATTTGGACGCCGACCAGAACACCGTGAGCGGACCGGTGAGGTCGAGCAGGCCCATGCCTTCGAAGGCCACGAAAAGCGCACAGCGGGCGAGGGGATCGTCGTTTTCGGTCATTGGCAGAAATCAAGGGGTATATGTCATTTCAGACAAACAATCGCATGCCTAGGATCGTCTTGTCAATCACGAGAGCCCGGCCGCAGCCGCGACCTACCGCCAGGAGAACGACCATGTTCGATACCGCCTCCGCCTCGAACGGCGTGAAGTTCGCACTGCTGGAAGGCCAGCTGCTCACCCGGGAAATCGACCGCACGACCTTTGTCGCGCGCGCCGCAAGCCTGGGCCTACCCGCCCCGGTCGTTGCCGAGGCCGCCGACAAGTTCGTGGCCATCGCCACCAATCAGGCGGCCCGCCGCGCCGCCTTGCGATCCAGCTACGACTACATCGTCATCGGTTCCGGCGCGTCCGGCTCGGTCGTGGCGCGACGCCTGGCCGAGAACCGGGACGCGCAGGTGCTTCTGCTCGAAGCGGGCGGCGAGGACCTGAAGCCCGGCATCCTGATCACCGAGACCTGGTTCTTCAACCAGGGCGGCGAATTCGACTGGAACTTCGGCGCCGAGCGGAGCCCGAAGCGTCAACAATCGCTCGATCGTCCAGGCGATGGGCAAGGCCATCGGCGGCGGCACCAGCATCAACGGCATGGTCTGGGCTCGCGGCCACAAGAACGATTTCGATCACTGGGCCAGGGAAGCCGGCGACGACGCGCTGGAATTACCAGCACGTCCTCGACATCTACCGGCGCATCGAAGACTGGCACGGCGCCCCGGATCCCGAACGCCGCGGCAGTGGCGGCGAGGTCTTCGTCCAGCCCGCGCCCGATCCGAGCTCGATCGCGCCGGCTTTCCTCAGGCGCCGCCGAATCCCTGGGCATCCCTACCTTCGCCGACCAGAACGGCGTCATGCAGGAAGGCCCAGGCGGAGCGGCGATCACCAACGTGCGCATCCGCGATGGCCGCCGGCTGAACATTCCCGTCCAGCTATCTCTATCCGGTGATGGATCAGGCCAACCTGACGGTGTTGACCGGCGCCTATCGTCAATCGCCTGACCATCGAGGGCGACACCGTCACCGGCGTCGAGTTCGAATGGCAGGGACAGGTCCGCACGATCAAGGCCTCGAGCGAGGTCGTGCTGTCGGCCGGCGCGATCCAGACGCCGAAGATCCTGATGCTGTCGGGGATCGGCGATCGTGCGGAGCTCAGCCGTTTCGGCATCGCCACCGTGTCGCACCTGCCGGGCGTCGGCCAGAACTTCCAGGATCACCCGATCATCGGCGGCGGACTCTGGGAAGCCCCGGAACCGCTCCCCGTGCGCAACAACGCGGCCGAAGCCAATCTCTTCGTCAAGAGCCGTCCGGAGCTCGACACGCCCGACCTTCATATCTGGCACGATCGAGGCGCCTTACCTCTCCGAAGTCACCGGGCGCCATGCGGTCGGGAACGTCTGGTCGATCAGTCCGGGCCTGGTGCGTCCGGAAAGCCGCGGCTTCCTGCGGCTGAAATCGGCAGACCCGCGCGAAGCGCCGGAAATCCACGCCAACATGCTGGCCGATCCGCGCGACCTCGCGGCCTTGCGCAAGAGCATGGAGATCACCCGCCAGCTCGGAAATTCCGAGGCGATGAAGCCGTTCGTCAAGCGCGAGATTCTGCCGGGACCGGTCGAAGGCGAGGCCCTGGACAACCTGATCCGGGACGGGGCGATGTCGATGCACCACCCGACCTGCACCGCCAGGATGGGCCAGGACGACCTCTCGGTCGTCGACGCGAAGCTGCGGGTCTACGGCGTGAAGAACCTTCGCATCGCCGACGGCTCGATCATGCCGACCATCACCACGGGCAACACCCAGGCGCCCTGCGTGATCATCGGCGAGCGCCTGGCCGAGATCCTCGCCGCCTGATCCTTCCTTTGCGCGAGGCATCGCCGGACGACGGCGTCTCGCACCTTACAGAAGCCGCCCGATAACCGGCGCGCCGGCGGTTTCGCAAGCCAATCCTCTGTCTGCGCCTGCTTCAGGAATCCTTGAGGGATATGTCATGTTCGATATCAAAATGCTTGATAAATGGTCGGAATGCAGACGCCTCCGATGCCGCGCGTATTCGAGCGACGCAATCCGATAACCGGTGAGCTTGCAACACGCGCGCCAGCAGCCACCGTCGCCGACGTCCATGCCGCCGCAGCGGCCGCCGCCGCGGCCTTTCCGGCCTGGTCGGCCGTCGGGCCCGAGCGAGCGGCGGGCAATACTGTTGCGTGCGGCCGATCTGCTGGAAGCGCGGATCGGAAGACTTCGCTGCGACGATGGCGGAGGAAACCGGCGCTACCGCGGGTTGGGCCGAGCACAATGTGCACCTCGCCGCCAACATTCTGCGCGAGGCGGCCGCGATGACCACCCATATCACCGGTGAAGTGATTCCGTCCGACGAACCGGGAACCCTGGCCTTGGCCGTTCGCCAGCCGGCGGGCGTGGTTCTGGGTATCGCGCCATGGAATGGGCCGATCATTCTCGGTGTCCGCGCTATCGCCATGCCATTGGCCTGCGGCAACACCGTCATTCTGAAGGCTTCCGAGATCTGCCCGGCCACGCAACGCCTGATCGGCGAGGTACTGAACGAGGCGGGCCTGGCACCGGGCGTGGTCAATGTGATCACCAACGCGCCGGCCGATGCACCGAAGATCGTCGACGCGCTGATCTCGCATCCGGCAGTGCGGCGGGTGAATTTCACCGGATCGACGCGCGTTGGCAAGATCATCGGCGAGACGGCGGCTCGCCATCTGAAACCCGCGCTGCTGGAGCTGGGCGGCAAGGCACCGTTCCTGGTGCTGGACGATGCCGACCTCGAAGAGGCGGTGAAGGCAGCCGCCTTCGGCAGCTTCATCAATCAGGGTCAGGTCTGCGTATCGACCGAGCGCATCGTGGTCGACGAGTCGGTGGCCGAGGCTTTCGTGGCCAAGCTCGCGCAAAAGGCACGGTCACTGACGGCCGGCGATCCGCGCAGCGGTGACTTTGCGCTCGGCTCGATCGTCGATCGCTCAGGCCGCTGAACGTATCGAAGGGCTGGTCAAGGACGCCATTGCCAAGGGAGCGAAGCTCCTGGCCGGCGGTCGTGTCGACGGGACCATCATGGAAGCGACCGTGCTGGATCACGTCACGCCCGCGATGCGCATCTACAACGAAGAAATGTTCGGACCGGTCGTTTGCATCGTTCGCGCTCACGGGCATCGACGAAGCGGTGCGGATTGCAAACGACACCGAATACGGATTGTCGTCGGCGATATTCGGCCGGGATGTTACCCGTGCGCTGGCGGTTGCCAAGCGGCTCGAGGCCGGCATGTGCCACATCAACGGCCCCAGTGTCCAGGACGAAGCCCAGATGCCCTTTGGCGGATGTGAAAGCGAGTGGCTATGGGCACTTCGGTGGCAAGGCTTCGGTGGCGGAGTTCACCGACCTTCGCTGGATCACCATCGGTAGCGGGCAAGGCCACTATCCGATCTGACGATCCGTGGCGAGCACGGGACGAGGGCGGCGCGCTCATCCAGGCGCCGGCCAGTCGTGGCTGATTCGAACAGGAAGTGCACACAGATGACCCTATCCACAACGAGTCCTGGCGACGCTTTGGTCACGCCCGCACTCCCGCGGGCCGCCTGGTTCGCCGCCATCGCAGGTTTGTGCGGCAGCCTTGTCGCCATCGGCCTTGCACGGTTCGCCTATACACCACTGATCCCCCCGCTCATCGAGGCGCATTGGTTTTCCCCGGCCGACGTCGTCACCCTCGGTGCGGCGAATCTCGCGGGTTATCTCGTGGGAGCCATGCTCGGCCGTCCTCTCGCGCAGGGGCTTTCGAATCGCTGGGCGCTACGTCTTTTAATGCTGCTCGCCACGGCCGCATTCTTCGCATGCGCCTATCCGCTGTCGGTAACCTGGTTCTTCGTCTGGCGCTTCTTCTCAGGCATATCGGGTGGAGCGATCATGGTGCTGGTGGCGACGACCATCCTTCCTCACATTCCGATCGGTAAGCGGAGTTTTGTCAGCGGCATCATCTTCCTTGGCCTTGGCCTCGGTATCGCTGCCTCGGGCACGCTCATTCCCGGGCTGTTGCAGCTCGGACTTCGCCAAACATGGATCGGCCTTGGCGTACTGTCGCTTCTGCTGACCGCATTGAGCTGGTTCGGCTGGCCGTCATCCGAGCCACCGGAAGCCGTCGTCGATGATTCCGGAAAGGAAACCATCGGGGCCAGGATCCCTCTATGGATCCTGTATGGCCAATATGCCGCGAACGCCCTGGGCCTTGTCCCCGCGATGATCTTGCTCGTCGACTATGTCGCCAGAGGACTGCGCCTCGGCACGCGCGCGGGTTCCATTTATTGGATCTTGTTTGGCGTGGCCGGAGTCATCGGCCCATTGGCTACAGGTTATGTCTCCGGAAGGATCGGTTACCGGCAGACCTATCGCGCCGCGCTTTTCCTCCAGGTAATAGCCCTCGGCCTACTTGCCTGCACGACGAATCTGGTCGCGATCGGTATTTCGACGGTCATACTTGGGGTGTTCACGGTCGGTGTCGTCCTGGTGGTTCTTGGACGAGTTCAAGAGATATTGCCTGACGACAATCTCGCGCAGCGGGCTGCGTGGAGTCGGGCTACGGTCATCTTCGCGCTCTTCCAGGCATTGAGCGCCTATGGCTATGCTTTTATCTTCAGGCACACAGCCGGGAACTACACACTGATATTTCTATGCGGGCTGGTGGCGCTGGTGCTGGCATTCATTGCAGGTCTGTCTGGTCGTTCGCGTGCAGCGAATCGCTAGAATGTCCCCGCGACATCCATTTTTCATGGAATGCCTCTGTTTCCTCGTCCGCAGGGAACATCGATTCGATGCGAAGCTCCTGCGCCGCAACACTTTGCGGTGCCCCGACACTGGTCACCATTGAAAAATAACTGAGAACCTTGCCGTCTTTACTAAATCCCAAGGGGATCATTGGCAGATCCGGAGTAGATCCGACTGATCCATGCGAGCGCCACGAAGCATCGACGCCGGGGTAGGCAAACAGGTCATCGAGCAAATCATGGGTTCGTTCGTCCAGGACGCGCCCGACCGCTTCACGATAGACGCGCTGGATGAGGCTTCTGGCCACCGTTTCCCAATCCACAACGAATGGCCGCATGCCATCGGGATCAAAGATGAGGTGCAGCATGTTTCGCGGCCCGGTCCGCGCTTCCATGTCGATGAACGACCCGAAAAAGCGTGGCGACGACTCGTTGGTGACAAGCACGTTCCAATAGCGATCCATGACGATGGCGGGAAAGGGATCGTGCTGGCGCAGCATGCGATCAAGCGCGCGGGTAATGCCCTGCATCTCCCTGGCGTTCCAGGGGGCCTCCGAGTAGACCGGCGCATAACCGGCGGCCAGGAAGATCGCGTTTCGCTCTCGTAACGGAACATCCAGCGACTGGACAATACCGGTCAAGGTCTGTCGGCCTGGCGCACTTCGACCGCTTTCGATAAAGCTCAGGTGTCGCTGCGAAATACCGACATCAAGCGCCAACCCCAGTTGGCTGGTGCCACGTACCCCACGCCAATGACGCAGCAGGAGCCCCAGCTCATCGGAGGGATGCTTTTTGCCGGTACGAACAGTACCCATTTGACTCTCCCTGACACATGCAGCCCGTGATATTAACGAAGGTCACCAGGTTCAGGAGAGTCAGGCACCTGGTGCGTGCCAGCGATATGCCTGAAGAGCATCCTCCAGCGGCGGATTGGTGATATTACCGGTGTAGTTGGTGATCGTGGACGCAGCGACGATGGCAATAACCTCCAGAAGATGAGCCTTGCCGAAACCGACATCGAGGAATGCCGATACATCCTGGTCGTCCAGATGTCCGCGTTTCTCGATGAGCGTCCGTGCCAGCGTGGATAGTGCGGCATTGCTCGCGGTCCGAGGGGTCCTTTGTTCGCGAACGGCCTCGACATCCGCCGCGTCGACACCCTCTTTCACGGCCAGGAAGGAATGGAAAGCCACGGCCCAGGGACATGCATTGGCTACGGCATTGGTAAGCAGGATGATCTGAATCTGCTCTTCCGAAAAGCTGCCGCCATGGACGTTACCGAAGAGTCCGGCCAGGCTGCCGATCAGGACGGGCGACGTAGCCATGGCGCCGGCGATATTCGGGATAGTGCCAAACGCACTTTGAAGCGCCTCGAGAGACGGCCTGGACTGTCCGGGCGCGGATTGGATGGTGTGGATTGGGAAAGGTGACACGGCTTGTCCTCTTTGAATGGATGCATCGGGGTCGATAGCAGTACAGACACCATATTCATGAGGGTTCAAGAAACCAATTACCTGAAAAGTAATCAATCAGCCCGTCCGCGGAGCGTCCGTGGGACGCGGTGCGGTGGGGTCTGGCCGGGCCATAAGCTTTTTCAAGGTCTTTGGCGACAGTACAAACGTTGCGCCTGTTCGGTGCCCATGCGTGAATTTGCCTGGTCCGCCATCGGTAGTTCTTCACGACCCCCGGCCTGTGGGAGTGATTCCATGGATGCCCGGGCCTCAGTTCACCATCACGCGCATCCGTCGCGCCGCGTACCACCGTCCGAAACCGAAGTCGCCGGACGGTCTTTCAATCTCATGATGAGCGTCATCGACACCGGGATCCTCGTAACAGGGACGAGACATGCGGCGCCATTGGCCGACCTAGTCTACCGATGGCGCGTTTCCACAGGACGCAGGGCGGCCGCCTGGGAAGGTAACTACCGCGGTATCGCCGACCAGGCGCAACGTATAGCGGTTTCTTGTGTACAGGGCCGGAGTGTCGCAGGCCCGGGCCAGCAGGACGTCGGCCGACGTTTCGCTTGCGGGGTCTTGCCTTGCCTCATCCAGATCGGTTTCATAGTGCTTCATGAAGTTGCGCGAGTTGAAGTCCCTTCGCTGAGATAAGGCGAGATCAGAGTATTGAGCAGGTGAAAGCTGCCAGCTGCATGGGCTGTGAGGAGCGAGAAACCTGCCGAACCATCCATCAGGAATTTTCGTATACCGACTTTGGCCCTCAGTTCGGAAAGGTCGTCCGATAGCTGCGCGGCTATGTGGGTTTCATATTGCTGCTGGGCGTTCAAGGCGCTGCCGTAAATGCCGGCAAATGCGAGCATGCTTGAAGCCCAGATGCAGGCCGTGGCGAATGTCAGGTAGGAGGGCCATGTGCTACGTGCCCTGGAGGTAACGAGCAATAACGCTATAGGCCCCGCACTGATCAAGGCGCCGACACTCGGAAATACACGTGGCATCACGACGGGCGATACCAGCAAGAGCATCGGGCCGGCCAGGCAGATAACAGCGATGACTGGCACGAGGAGCGCGAAGATCGTCAGGCTTGCGGTAACCCAGCGGGAGCGCGTGCGGGTGCCTGGTGAAGCCAAAGCGTAGCGCAAGCCAATGACCAGCGGCGGGATCGCGGCAAGCAGCATCAGCCATGCGAGCACATTCATCCATCGATGCGGCATGGCATCGAGGACAAAGGCGCCCATCGTCTTTGCGTTCATTGCCACCACGTCGAACTGGTGGATGCTATGAATGGTCTGGCTGTGCTCTTGCACCCACTCCTTGATGGTGGGAGTGACTCGCCAATCGTAGACAACGATCGCGAGCAATGCCTGACCGGCGTAGCGGAACGCCAATCGACCGAGTTGTCGTGGCTCAACACCTTCGGCCTGCCCGGCAACCCAATCCAGCAGAGCGAAGATCAGGAACGCATTGAGTGCTGGCTGGTAGCTGCAAAGGCAGCCCAGCAAGGACAAAGCTCCCAGCCAGAAGCCGCGTGACGTCCGGCGGAATGTAGTAATCGGCAGCAATGCGAGCACGATGGACAGGGCCATGGCTGGCGCATCGAATCGGAACGACAGGTTCTCGAGGAAGAACGGCTGCGCTCCCAAGGGCAAGGTAAGCAGGGCTGCCAGCTAGGGCGATCTTATGGCATAGCGCCGCGCGACCAGGGTCCCTGCAAGAGCGAGCAGGGCAATGGCGAGGATTTGAGGATAGGGGGCTGCATCGACCAAAGCCGGAAGCTTCAATTCCAGCATCTGCATCAGCAGCGTGGTCAGCGGCCGCCGAACAACAAGCCAAAGATATACCGGCCATTGGCATGGCCTTGCCGTGACGACTCCATTCGACTCCTGACCCCTGACCGATAGTTTAAACCCAAGGAAGTACTGCTATCGCCATCCGGTGCCGGCCATGGGATTTGGCCACTGGCGTGCGCGAGCGCGAGCGGGCGTTATCGTAGCATCGTAAGCATGACAGGTATCGCATCGGGCCCGCTTCGCGGGTCGGTTGAATCCAAGCGTAGGATGCCTGCCAGACGTTGGTATCGTAAGCACCCGGACTCAGATGGAGACCGATGATGGAAGAGCAGGCCATTCGTACGGCCATTGATCGACACTGGGCCGCATCCGCCGCGGGTGACCAGGTTGCCGAACATGAGATCTATCACGATGATGCCGTGTGCGAGTACCCCCAGTCAGGCGAGGTCATCCATGGCCGGGGTAACCTGCAAGCGCTTCGTAGCCATCACCCCGGTAAGCCATCGGGGTTTGTGGTCCGGCGTATCGCAGGAGAGGGCAATCTCTGGGTTACCGAGTATGTGATTGCCTATGGGGACAAGCGCGCCTTTACCGTGAGCATCATGGCATTCCGGGACGGAAAGGTATCGCACGAGACTCAATACTTCGCCGATCCCTTCGACGCTCCTGCTTGGCGTGCCCAGTGGGTCGAGCGCGGCGCGTGATCAACGGCACGTTGCCGGCTTTCTGGCGATTCAGGCTTCGACCAGGCCATCGTTCTCGGTGTCGGCGCTGACACGATTGCGTCCGCTGCGCTTGGCCCGGTAGAGGGCGGCATCCGCTTCCCTGCACAATCGTTGCAAACCGTAGCCGGACCTGTCGGTGGAGGCGACGCCGACGCTGGCCGAAAGCGATATGACGCAGCCGTCTACTTCGATCGGCGTGGCTTCAATGGCTGACCGGATGCGGTTGGCGATGGCGATGCCCTGGTCGCGTGAGTAGTGGAGCAGCAGAATGCCAAACTCCTCGCCACCCAGGCGGCCGAACACGTCGGTTGGGCGCAGGTGTTGCCGGCAGACGGCGACGATATGCCTCAGCGCGGCATCGCCGGTGGCGTGACCGTGGGTGTCGTTGACCTGCTTGAAGTGATCCAGGTCGATGGATACCAGGCAGGCGACGCCGAGTTTTTTCTCCAGTCCGCGCAGGGCTCGTTCGGCCTCGCTGATGAAGTGCTGATAGTTGAAGATGCCGGTGAGCCCGTCGTAATGCGACAGCTTCTTGAAGCGAAGCTGGGAGCGTTTGAGCCGGTATAGCCAAAAGACGATGGACGTCAGGGCGACCAGCAACAAAGCGATGTAAAGCCGGCTGGTCTCGACGGCCTTGGTGTCCAGCGCCCGCTGCAACCGCAGGATGTTGTTCTGCCGGCCCAGCTTCTCCGTCTCGAGCCTCTGCGCAAGCACATGCTGCTGAGCCACGTCGTAGGCCAGTGCCCTGGCACTGACGTCGTTGAGATAACCGATGTCCTGGGCGGCGTAGTGCTCGTAATAGGCCAGTGCGGCGGCGGCATTGCCGTGCTTTTTCTCGATGCGATAAAGCACCTCGTAGGCATCCCTAAGCGACTCGCTGATATCGTCCGGGTCACTGGAGGCCAGCGCCGCGAGCGCCGCCTTGCGCGCGTTTCCCTCATCGCCCAGTTTCCAGTAGGCCTGGGTAAGCTCGACCTGGGAGGCCAGCGTATTGGAGTAGTACTGGTTTGCACGAATGCCTGGGGCAATTCGCTGAAGCAGGGCAAGCGCCTTGTCCGGTTGATCCTCATCCAGGTAGAGGCTGGCTTTCACCAGCCAGATGGTGTCGGTATATACCGGTTCTCCGGCGGCCTGGCAGGCATCGATCCCGGCCTGAAGCTCGGCATGGGAGGAGGTCAGCTTGTGGTTGGCGTAAAGCACGGTCAAAAGCATGGCCGTTGGCTGGCATGAGGTCTTCCCCGGAGGGAGCGTTTGCATCATGTCGCGGACGTAATGGGCGGCAAGGTCGTACTGCCCGGCGGACCTGAGCAACTGGGACAGGTAGGACAGAACCATGAAGCGCGCCAGCCGGTCCTGGGTCGCCGGAAGATTTGCCACCAGTCGGCTGGCTAACTCAAAGGCTTCCTCGTAGCGTTTATTGCTCCCCATATCGCCCATCAGTACGGCGGACGCCTTGGCCGCGAGGACCGGATCACCGGAGTGATCGATGACGTCCTGCAGCATGGGCTCGGCGTTGGCGTAATCGCCCTGGAATGAGGCCTGCCAGGCGTCGAGGTAGCGCAACTGCCAGCGTTCGTGAACGAGCATGCCCGGGACGTGCTGGCGAAGCTCGGTAAGGAGACGCAGAAACCGCGGGTGATCGCTGGTGCGCAGGCTCTCGGTCTGCTCGAGCAGTGTTGCGACCGCGGAGTCCTGGGCAAGGGCAGGTGTGGGCGAGATGAAAACGCAAAAGGCCATGGCCACGAGGACGGGCCATGGCCGTAAGCGGCTGCACCACCACGGCATGCGGGCGCTGCCCGTCGGTCGTGCGAGGGTCAGCTCTGCTCTGGTTTGGGCGGTTGCTCCGGATCATCGTCGCCCGGAACCAGTTCCTCCTCATCCTCATCCTCGTGCCACCCGGCATGAACATCGTGGTTGACGATCATGGGCTTATTGCCGAGCTCGGCGCATAGCAGCGAGCTATCTCCCGCGATCGCGGCGGCCTTCAAGGCTTCCGAGGCGTCCGCCTGCTCCAGGGTATCGGCGAGCTCCTGGCCCGATGCATGGCGCAGGGAAGCGTTCTTGCCGATCGCTTCCAGCAAATCAATCGTGTCCGACATATGTTCCCACCCCTGTGATGTTCGACGATCTGTTTGACGTTGTCCTGAAGCCGTAGCCTTTCTTTCCCTTATGCGACAGCGCTCGCCTTGTCCAGCTCTTCCAGTCGCGCACGCATGGCCAGGTTAGGCTTCAGGGGCGCGGCAGGAGGCAGGACAATCGTCTGTTCAGCAGTCAGCGTGGTGCCAGGTAAATCGCGCAGCGTGATACGCCGGATCCGCGGCTTCTCGATCGGAAGTGTCGCCCCGCGGTAGATTATCACTTCATGGTCAAGGGGATAGTCGCGGCTTAGCAAGTCCACCAGCACCTGCCGGTACGCAGGTCCGGTCTCGAAGCGCGCCAGCGACCGATCGCCGACCAGGGCAACCTGCCACAGCACCAGATAGCCGCTGGTGTCGATGCGTCGCTCATAAAACAGCAGCTGGCTGGCCTCGAAGTGCTGGCAGCCGAAGCGGCCGGGATCGATCCCCAGGTCGGCATACAGGCAGTCCTCGGCAGAAATGCCCGGTTCCATATGTGCGTCGAAGCCCTCCGCGCGGGCCACCTTGATCGCCTTGTGCGGCGACCAGGCAAAGATCCCGGGGTGACCGTAGAACACGGCGCAGACGCGCTTGCCGGCGCGCACCTCGGTCATCATCAGATCGACCCATTGCCGATAGGTCCTCATCCGCGACTTGCCTTCCTGGTAGTAGGGCTGAAGGCTGCGCACATCCGGGTGCATGCGTTGCAGCCACATCTCCACGACGTGATCGGAAAGCGCGGCGAACACCACGTCCGCCTGTTCGATATGGCTGCGCGCCAGCGGCGTGAGGTGCGAGCCCATGGTCATGCCCATGCCGACGCAGGCCAGGCGGCCGCGATGCGGGTCTTTTGGTAGCGCTGCGGAAGGCGTCGTCATCGCGCGATAGTAGGGCAAATTTCTCGCGCCACGGCATGTCGACGGGCCGCGTGGACCCGCAAAGGAAAGGCTTGCCCGACCCGGTCGCGGCCCAGCTCATCGACCTGCCTGCCGGTCCGTCGACATCGAATGCGGCGCATCCCGCGGGTTGGCGCCCCAGGCCTTGTTGGGCTCCGGTCCCATCGTGAGCACCAGGGTGGCACCATTCGCGATGTCGGCCTGGCTGAACCAGGGTCTGGTCCACGGTTTGCCGTTGAGCGTTGCGGACTGGATATACATGTTCCGCGCCGAGTTGTTGCGCGCAACGATCTCGAACACCTTGCCGTTGCCCATGCGCAGGCGGACCCGGTCGAAGATGGGGCTGCCGATGATGTAGTCGGGGCTGGAGGGATCGACCGGGTAGAAGCCCATCGCACTGAGCACGTACCAGGAAGAAGTGGAGCCCTGGTCGTCCATGCCTGGGTAGGCATAGCCGCTGGCGTCGCTGCCGTAGAGCTCGTCGAGGATGCGGCGGGTCAGCGCCTGCGTCTTCCAGGGCTGACCGCCCCACGCGTAGAGATAGGCCGCCTGCTGGTCTGGCTGGTTGCCTTGCACGTACTGCCCGATCAGGCCGGTGCAGTCGCGGCAGATGCCCCTGGCCTGATAGGGCGTGGAGAAGAAGGCGTCGAGCTTGGCGTTGAACGCGTCGCGCCCGCCGAGGAGGTCCATCAATCCCTGCACATCGTGTGGCACCAGCCACAGCGTGGACCAGCCGGAGCCTTCCTTCATCATGAAGTTGTAGTACGGCTCGCCCGGATCGAACGGCGAGATCCACTTGCCGTCCTCGGTGCGGCCGCGGAAGAAGCCCACGGACGGATCGAACACGTTGCGATAGTTCGCGGCACGACGCTGGAACATCCGGGCGTCGTCGGTTTTGCCGAGCCGGCGAGCGACATCGGCCAGGGCGTTATCGTCCCAGGCGTATTCGAGCGTGGTGGCGACGCCGGCCTTGCCGCCGGCGTAGGGCGGGCTGGGATTTCCCGGCGGGACGATGTCGGCGATCCAGCCGTTCTTCATGTACTCGGCCAGGTAACCGCGCGGTCCCTTCGGATCGGTCGCGTTCTTGCGCAAGTACTCATACGCAGCGGCGTAGTCGAACGGTATGCCGCGCTGCCACGCGCCGTCGTAGAGGAACACGGCGTGGTCGCCGTGGAACGAGGTGTTCATGTAGCCGTGCTCGCGCGCCATGTCCAACTCGGAGTGCATGATGTCCTGCACGACGGCCGGGTCGAGCAGCATCAGCAAGGCGATCTGGTTGCGGCCCGTATCCCAGAAAGGCACGGGCGTGTAGCGGTCGTAGCCGGCCACCTGGACCTGGCCATTGGCACCGGTGAAGTGCTGACCCTTGCGCGCGAGCAGCCGCGGGCTGGCGAAAGAGTGATATAGCGTCGAATAGAACAGCATGCGTTGCTTCGGCGTGCCGCCGGTGACTTCGACGCGATCGAACAGTGTCGCCCAGGCCGCGCGCGCCTGGGCATGCACGCGCTCAAAATCCCAGGCCTTGCCCTCGGCGTGCAGCCGCTGTTCGGCTTCTTCGGCGCTGTGACCGTGGGCGATCCTCACCAGCACCTGCTCGCCGGCCTGCGTTTCGAAGGTGACGTAGGCACCGGCGTAGCTGCCGGACACCGTGCGCCGGTCGGCCTGCACGTCCTCGGTACCTAGCCCCCGGTGCTTGTCGTCGTTGTTGGCGCGGAAGCTACCGAAGCGCGCGAACGGTTGCGAGAACTCGGCGACGAACCAGGCGCCGTCCGTGTCCCGCTCACCACGCGTGCCCTCGGCCATGCCGCGAATGGTGTGGTCGTCGACCACCTCCACGTCGCCGCCGGCGCGGCGCAGGTTGAGCACGACATTCGAGCGCTTGCTTTCGGGAAAGGTGAAGCGCATCAAGCTGGTCCACTGCGTCGCCGTCAGCTCGACCCGCGTGTGGAAGCTGGCGAGGTCCACCGCGTAGTAGCCAGGCGATGCCTTCTCGGTCGTCTTGTCGTAGTAAGACTGCGTATAGTCCGGCGGCACGGTCCAGTCGCCCACCACCGGCATGATCATCGGCGCGGCGCGGGCGCCGTAGGTCGAGCCGCCGCCGGTAAAACCGATCATGGTCGGGCGGCCATAGGCGTAGGACGTGGCAACGCCCGTGGGATAGCTGAGATCGGCATTGACGTTGACCGGGGCCGCCTCGGTCGAGCTTTGCGGCAGGCTCGCACCGGGCGAGGTCATGCCCGAATACAGCGCTCTTCGCCAGGAGGCGGCGCGTTGCCGAGGAGTTCCTGCCGATCCAGCGGCGCGGTACCGACCAGGGGGTTGGCCGCATCCACGGTCGACGCCGAGGCCGCGGGCGTGTTGCCGTTCTGGGCGAGGCCCGTGCCGATATTTCCCAGGGCGAAGATCGCCAGCGCCATGGCCACGGCGGTGCGCCGGCCAAGGCGTGCCAAGCATGCGTTCATGATCTGATCCTTTCGAAAACCAAGCTGCGTCCGTTGACCTGTCGGATGCGGGGACGGGCAGGACGCCCGAACCCGCCTGTGGTTGCTCAACCGCCATCCCCGAACTTGTACGTGAAGCCCAGGTAGTACTGGCGTCCGGCGTATTCGAGTTCGTAGAGCCGTGCCGTGGTATCGCCGCCCAGGTACTGATGGGGCGTCGAACGCGTCAGGTTGAGGATCGACGCGGTCATCATCAGGTGCTTGGTGAACTCGTAGTCACCATTGAGGTCGAGCTGGTGGTACGGCTCCGTATAGATGGGCAGACCGGATGAAAGGCCTTGCATGGTGCGGCCCGTCCAGTTGTTGGTGGCGCGCAGCAGCAGCCCGTTCTTTTCGTAGAACAGGGAAACATTCGCCGCGTACTTGGCGCTGCCGATCAGCTCCGATTTGCCGACCTGCGTGTCGCCGAGCGAAACCGGTGTTTCGTTGGTCTTGTTGAGGGTGTAGTTGGCGATGTAGCCAAAGCCCATGTCGAAGGTGTGCTGGGTGTAGATCTCCACGCCCTTGGACGTACCCGATCGGCCGTTGGCGTTGGTGCTGTACTGCATGAAGTTCGTTGCGTGCCGTCGACGTCCACGTTGATGTTGTTGACGGTGACCGGCACGACGAAGTTCTTCACCTTCTTCTGGAACACGTCAACGCCGACGACCGACTCGGGTGCGTAGTACCACTCGCCCGCCAGGTCGAACTGGGTGGCCGTGAACGGCTTCAGGTCGTCGTTGGCGCCGCTGCCGTACCAGCCGGGCAGGGGTGCGCCGAACTGCTTGCGGTCGTCGTAGTAGGCCTGGGTATTGTTGGTGAGGCTGCCCAGCTCCGCCAGGTCGGTGTAGTTGGCTCGGGCCATCGCCTGCGATCCGGCGGCGCGGATTACGAAGTCGTTCGGCAGCGTCCAGGCGATGTTGAAGCTGGGAAGGAGCTTGTTGTATCGCTTGCTGGTGGAGGCTTTGGTGAAGGACTCCACCACCGCCTGTTCCCGCGGCAGGTACTGGAAGTCGCCCGGCGCGCACGGACCGCCGGCGACATTCTTGCCGGTGGTCGGACAGATCAGGATGTTGCCACTCCCATCGTGGTAGTACACCGCGTTGTTGGTGGTGATCTCGTCGGCGACGGTTAGGTTCTGCTCCGTGCTGACAAAGCGCAGGCCGAAGTTGCCGCGCAACGTGTCCGTCTGGAAGTTCGCCTGTACATAGGCGGCCGCGATCTTTTCCTGGATCGAGGACTTGTCTTCCGGATGGTTGTACAGCACCCGGTCATAGGTGGAGTTGAGGTAGTTGTAGTAGGCCGGGAAATTGATTGCCGGGAAGATGTTGTCGTTGTATGCCTCCGTGTTGCCGTCCAGCGGGTTCGGCAGGAGGAAACCCGCCGGCAGCTGGCCGGCATTCGGATCGCAGGTCTGGAATTGCGAGGTCGTGCCCTTGCAGTACCAGCGCATTTCGTTGCTCTGCTGTTCGGCGTTGTTGTCGCGGTACTTCAGGCCAAATTGCAGCGATTGCATCCAGCTGTTGTCGAAGGCCCAGGTGAAGTCCGCCTGGGCGAAGTTCTGCGAGTTGCTGGTATTGACCATGTTGGAGCCGGTGGAGCCAAGGTCCACCTGGCCCGCGCCGGCCAGCATGTTTTGCAGTACGTTCGGCGAGGCGGTGATGGTCGGCGTGCCGTTCAATGTCCACGCGGCCCCGTTGCTGCCGTCCACCCATTGGCCGTCGACGAAGTTGCGCGGCTTGGCGGCCATGGTCAGCTCGATCGACGGACCGCCCGTCGCCCACGTGCGGCCGACGTTGAACGATCCGCTGAGGCTGCCGCCGTTGTCCCACTCACCTTCCAGATTGATGGTCTGTGAGGTGGCCTTTTCGACGGAGTAGTTGCCGGTCACCCACGGGATCTCGGTGGAGCAGACGTCCACCGCCTGTCGTGTTGCGCCGGTGCTCGGGTTGGTGGTCGCATTACAGCCCTGGCCGGCGGGTGGAAGGACGTAGTTCGCACCGGTGACGATGGTGTGCGAGGGATCGAAGGTCAGGCCGTTGGGCGCAAGCAACCTGCCCTGCTGGTCCGTGTAGTCGCCGTTGCTGGGCAGCCCCCACTCGGGAACCTCCAGGGTATTGGTGATCTGGGTCTGCTCACGCTGGAAGCGGAAGTAGTTGCCCGTCAGCATGAAGTGGTCGCTGGGTTTGAACTGCAGCGTCGCCTGGGCGCCCTTGGACTTCAGGTCCAGCTGGTTCCGGCTGGTCGCGAACTGCTGCGGCATCCAGTAGCCCGAATAGCCGTTGCCGGCCTGGTCGACCACGCCACCGCCCGGCCACAGGGCCAGGTTCGGCGCTACGTCGGGGCCGTACGCCTGGCCGTGCACGTTCGTCGGCTGGTGGATGCACGTTGAAGGATCGGTACAGTTGTTGTCCCACCAGTGCCAGCTCGAGGCATTGGCCGTGTAGTCGATGTCCCGGCGTTTCAGGTACGAGCCGGCGACAAGCACGCCGAAGGTTTCGTCCTTGTTCTTCCAGGACCATAGCGCCGAGCCCTGGGGGGTGATCTTGCTGCTGTTGTCCGAGCCCGCGCCATTGATGGAAACGAAACCGTCGTTGGCCTTCATTTCCAGCGGCCGCCGCGTGTGCAGGTCCACGTTGCCGCCGATACCGCCTTCGTCCAGGCGCGCTTCCAGGCTCTTGTACAGCTTGATGTCCGAAAACATGTTGGCGGGCATCAGCGTGTAGTTGAACGAGCGGGTCAGGCCGGCCGAGGTATCGGCCGAGGCCACGTAGTTGCCGTTCAATTCGGTGAGCGTGAGCTCGGGCGCGAGGCCGCGGATGCTCACTGTCTTGCCCTCGCCCGATTCGCGGGTGATGACCACGCCAGGCACGTGCGCCAGGGCGTCGGCGATGTTCTTGGCGGGGAACTGCGCGATGTTCTGCGCGTTGATCACCTCGACAATGGAATTCGAATCGCGCTTGTCCTGCATGTTCTGGTCGATCGACTGGCGAAAGCTCGTGACGAGTACCGTTTGCAGGTCAGTGGGATTGATGGGTTCCCCATTTCTTCCCTTCTCCGCTTGCTTGTTCTTCTGGTCCTTCTCCGCCTTGGTGTTATCGAACGTTTGTTCCGGAGTCGACGTTGTCGTGGGTTGTGCCGCAGGCGCGGAGGATTGCGCAATGGCAACAGCGGGTATTCCCAGGCAGCAGCCGAATGCAAAGGTCGCCATGGCGAGCGCGGCATTCAAGGGCTTGCGCGTAAACATGTGTGGCAGGTAAGTCATCGCTAGTGATTCCCCTACTTGATGAGCGCGCCATGAAGGAGTCGGCGCGGTAATCCCCCGTTTGATCACTGCTGCGGATGCGCGATTAATGACGGCAGGCGTCCTCCTTTCCCCGGATTGGATGGATCTAATTTTTCACAGGCAATGACCGTCCGGACCCTACGCAGCCGGGGTCTGTCCTCATTCATTCGTGGCTTGGATCGATCTAATTCCCTGGGGGGATTAATACGCTGCCGGCGCGAGATGTCACGCTGCGGTGCAAAAACGTCCGACCGGTGGTTTTGCCTTGGCTGAACCGGCGAAAGGCGACCGTGACCGCTATCGCGTATTCAGCGTCTAACCGGTCTTCAGCGAGGGAGGGCAGCGCATCGGCTCAATGCCGATTGACGGGCGATCGGGAAGTCACGGCCCCAACGGACTCGCGCGCAGGTGCGCTACAAGTTCGCGACAACCTTGTTGGAGCGCACCCTGTGCGCGAGTCGGTTGGGGCTTTGAATGGCGAGGTTCCGGGTCGAGCTTCGCTAGGGAGCCTCTGATAGGTCAGAGGCTCCCTAGTCCAGTGGCCTCACCCAGATATTGCGGAAACTGACGGGCTGCGAGGGATCGCCGTGCGCCTGGAGCTTGATCGGCGCTTCGGTGTACGGCGTGTATTTCGGTTTGCCGATGTAGAAGGTCTCGCCGGCAAGCTGGGTATGGTTCTGCACCAGCACGCCGTTATGGAACAGCGTCAGGTAAGCCGGTGACTTGAGCGCACCGTTCGCGTCGAACACCGGCGCTGTCCAGATGACGTCATAGGTTTGCCATTCCCCCGGGGCGCGCACGGCATTGACCAGGGGAGGTGTCTGTTTGTAGATGCTGGCCGCCTGTCCGTTGACATAGGTTTTGTTCTTCCACGAATCCAGGATCTGGATTTCGTAGCCTTCGTCGACCGGCCCGGTCGAGGCGAGGAACAGGCCACTGTTGCCGCGCGCCTGGCCTTCGCCTGTGACACCCTTGGGTACCTGCCACTCCAGATGCAGCTGGTAGTTCTTGAACCGTTGTCTGGTTTGGATGTTGCCGGTGGCCTTGTCGACCGTCAGCACGCCGTCGTGCACTTTCCAGTGTGCGGCGGAGTGGTCTTTGGACGCCTCCCATTGGGCGAGGTCGCGGCCGTCGAACAGCACGACGGCGTCGGACGGTGGCGCGCTGTCCTGTTTGCCCGGCGCCACGATCCTGGGCACCGGTTCCCATTGCTCGGTCGCCTTGGGATCGGTCTGCGCCCATGCGGACATCGACCCGGTGGCTGCGAAAACAAGAAGGGCAAGGACCATCGCGCTTCGCCGTTGCATAAACATCCCTCGATGAAAGTTCATACCGTACATATCTTGAAAGCCTCGGCAAAAGAGTCGAACGGTTCGGCGTTCGATGGCATGAATTCGTGCGCGATGTAGCCTTTGAAATCCAGGTCCGCGATCGCCTTCGCGATAGCGTGGTAGTTGAGCTCCTGGGTGCCGTCGATCTCATGGCGACCCGGTACGCCGCCAGTGTGGAAATGCCCGATCCACTGGATGTTGTCGCGGATGGTGCGGATCACGTCACCTTCCATGATCTGCATGTGATAGATGTCGTAGAGCAGCTTGACGTTGGGCGAGCCGATGCCCTTCATCACCGCGACACCGAACGCGGTGCTGTCGCCCTGGTAGCCGTGGTGGTCGACCTTGCTGTTCAGCAGTTCCACGCATAGGGTGATGCCGTTCTCGGCCGCGTAGGGTGCGATTTTCGACAGGCCCGCGACGCAGTTGTCGACGGCCCGGTGCTCGTCGATGCCCGCCTTGCGGTTGCCGAACATGGTGATCACGTTGGTCACGCCGGCGCGCCTGGCAAGTGGGATGGTCGCTTCCAGCTCCTTCAGCAGGGTGGCGTGATTGGCCGGATCATTGAAGCCCATCGTGATGAAGTCGTCGCGCTTCGCGGGATAGCCCATCGACACCGCCAGGCCGCTGTCGGTCACCGCGGCCCATTCGTCCGCATACAGCAGATCGACGCCGGCGAAACCGATCGCCTTGAGGCGTTTGCACAGTTCGGGGAGCGGCGCCTTGGAGGTCCAGCGGCTCAGCGATTGCTTGAGACGTCCGGCCGGTGGCTTCCCGGCTGCCTTCTTGCCGGGGACGGTATCGGCGGAGGCAAGCAACGGCATGGCACCGAAAGCCGCCCCGACGGCAGCGAGTTGACCGAGTGCGGCGCGACGGCCGATGTCGGGAGACGTGATGGTCATGGCTGTTCGAGTCCCAGGATGTCGCGATTGAACGCCCGGTCGCTTCCCGTCGCGGCGAAATCGTCGAACGCGCGCCCGGTGACCTTGATGATGTGGTCGCGGATAAAGACCGCACCTTCCTTCGCGCCCTGCTGGGCATCCTTGATGCAGCACTCCCATTCGAGCACGGCCCAGCCTGGATAGTCGTACTGCGCGAGCTTGCTGAAGATCGCGCGGAAATCGATCTGACCGTCGCCCAGCGAGCGGAAGCGTCCGGGGCGATCGATCCAGTTCTGGTAGCCGCCGTAGACGCCCGCGCGTCCGTTGGGACGGAACTCGGCATCCTTCACATGGAACGCGCGGATCCGCTCGTGATAGATGTCGATGAACTGAAGATAGTCCATCTGCTGCAGGACCATGTGGCTGGGGTCATAGAGGATATTGGCGCGCGGGTGCTGCCCGACGGCGTCGAGAAAGCGCTCGAACGTAGCGCCGTCGTGCAGGTCCTCGCCGGGGTGCAGTTCATAACAGACATCGACGCCGACATCGTCGAACGCATCGAGGATGGGCCGCCAGCGTTTGCCGAGTTCCGCGAACGCTTCCTCGATCAGCCCGGCGGGGCGCTGCGGCCACGGGTAGAACAGATGCCAGGCCAGCGCACCGGAGAAGGTCGCGTGCGCGGTCAGGCCGAAATGCCTGCTCGCTGTCGCCGCAAGCTTGAGCTGCTCCACCGCCCAGGCCTGGCGCTGCGGCGTGTGGCCGCGCAGGCGGGAGGCGCAAAGCCATCGAACAGGCGGTCGTAGGCGGGGTGCGAGGCCACCAGTTGCCCTTGCAGATGCGTCGACAACTCGGTCACCACCAACCCGTGTTCGGCCAGCATGCCTGCGATGTCATCGCAGTACGCCTTGCTCGCCGCTGCCTTCTCAAGATCGAACAGGCGACGATCGTTGGTAGGAATCTGCACGCCGACAAAGCCGAGCGAAGCGGCCCACCGGGCGATATCGGGAAGGTTGTTGAACGGCGCCTCGTCCCCCGCGTACTGGGCAAGGAAGATGCCTGGACCCTTGAGTGTCTTCATATCTTCAATTCCGTCTCAACCGCCCAGGCCCTGCCATTGCCCGCCTGGGACAGCGGTATATCGGCCTTGTAACCTCCGGGAACGGCGACGTACTGCAGTACCTGCGTGCAACCGGGCTCGGACATGAAGAAGCCCAGCATGGCCAGCTTCTTGGTCATCAGCACGAAGTCGGCCGCGGGTGCCGCCGCGGTACCCGGCGATCTGGCTATCGCCTCGCTATGTAGCCTGGTTACCAGCGCCTTGCGCTTCGCCTCGTCGAGCTGCAGGAACGGCTTGGCGCCTGCCTTGTCGAACGCGGCGAGCGCGGTGAGGTAACGCTGCTGATCGGCCCCGGTATAGACGTCCTTGAACATCTGGTCGATAAAGACCGGCACGCCCGCGTCGAGCGCTCCCGGGGTATCGGTATGCGGGATCACGATGTCGACCACCGCGGCGATCAGGCTGCTTTGTGCGGGGTTGAAGAATCGGGGCGCCGCGCCGGGTGTTTGCGAAGCGGCATGGGCGTCGAACACGGCCAGCAGCGACGTCGCGGAGACGGCGCCGACGGCCAGGGCGGACATGCATTTCAACCATTCGCGACGGTTCATGGCTCGTGTCCTCAGATATTGCCGCGCTTGAGTTCTTCCACGGCGTGGCTGGCCGCGCGGGCGGTCAGCGCCATGTAAGTCAGTGACGGGTTCTGGCAGGCGGAAGAGGCCATGGCCGAGCCGTCGGTGATGAAGACGTTCTTGCAGGCATGCATCTGGTTCCATGCGTTGAGTACCGAGGTCTTCGGGTCGCGGCCCATGCGCGCGGTGCCCATTTCATGGATGCCGGCGCCGACGTTGGCCTCCATGGTGAAGGAGCTCGCGTCGCGATAGCCGGCGGCGGCGAACATTTCCAACGCGTCGCTGATGATCTCCTTACTCATCAGGATCTCGTTCTCCCTGTGCGCGGCATCGAAGTTGAGCACGGGCAAGCCGTACTTGTCCTTGTGGTTGCGGTCGAGGGTCACCAGATTCTGGTGATTGGGCAGCATTTCACCGAAGCCCATCATCGACACCCACCAGGGGCCGGGTTTCTCCGCGGCGCGCTTGAGCTCGTCGCCCAGCAACGGCTCGTCGACGAGCCGCGTCCAGCTGCTCCGGCTGGCGCCGCCCTGGTAGCCGAAGCCACGCAGGTAGTTGCGCTTGTCCGTGCCGACGTTGCGGTAGCGTGGAATGTAGAAGCCATTGGGCCGGCGTCCGGAGTAGTAGCGGTCTTCATGGCCCTCGACCAGCGCCCGCGCACCGTTGCCAAAAATGTGGTCCATGATGTTGTGGCCCACTTCGCCGCTGTCGTTGCCAAAGCCATTGGGGAAGCGGCTGGAGACGGAGTTCAGCAGGATGTGCGTGGTGCCGAAGGTGGACGCGTTCAGGAAAATCACGCGCGCGAAGTATTCCGTCTGATGGCCGGTCTCCGCATCCAGGACGCGCACACCGGTCGCCTTGCCCTTGGCGTCGTCGTAGATCACCTCGTAGACGATGGCGTTGGTGACGATCGTCATATTGCCGGTTTTCTCGGCGGCGGGAAGCGTCGACGAGTTGCTGCTGAAGTAGGCGCCGAAAGGGCAGCCGCGCATGCACAGGTTGCGGTACTGGCACTGCGCACGTTGCGGGCTCTTGTCGTGCTTGAGCGGCTCGGAAAGGTTGGCGGTGCGGCCGATGATGAGCTTGCGGTTGAACTTGTCGCCCAGCTTGCCCTGGAAATCCTTTTCGACGCAATTGAGCGCCATCGGCTTCAGGAACTGGCCGTCCGGCAATTGCGCCAGGTGTTCGGTCGACCCGCTGACGCCGATGAAATGCTCGACGTAGTCGTACCAGGGAGCCAGGTCGTCATAGCGGATGGGCCAGTCCACGCCTACGCCTTCCTTGCCGTTCGCCTCGAAGTCCATGGGACTGAAGCGATAGCTTTGCCGGCCCCACATCAGCGAGCGCCCGCCGACGTGGTAGCCGCGGAACCAGTCGAACGGTTTGGTTTCTTCATACGGGTTGTCGATGTCGTCGACGAACCAGTGTTTGGTGGACTGGGTGATGCCATAGAACGACGGGCGCGTGTGTTTCAGATGACGCGCGATGTCTTCCTGGGTCGGTTCGTCCGCGTACGGCAGTTCCCACGGCGCTTTCATCGCGGTGGGGTAATCGCCATGCTTGACCATGGGGCCGCGGTCGAGCACCAGGGTCTTGAGCCCCTTCTCGGTCAGTTCCTTGGCGGCCCAGCCGCCGCTGACGCCGGTACCGACGACGATGGCATCGAATGTGTTCTTTTCCATGTGGTTCCCCGGAAATAATTCAGCTCGGGCGGTTCAGCGCATCGGGCGCAGATAGGCGTAATCGACGCGCGCGGCGTCGAGCTGGCTCATGCGGGCGTAGGGACCTTCCTGCTCGACGAAGCAATGCTTAAGCCCGGAGCTGTCCGCTGCCGCCATGACCGGTTTGTAGTCGAGCGTGCCGCGGCCTAGTTCCGCACCCGGGTAGTCCTTGGCGCCGCCGGGCAGGAAGTCCTTGGCATGCATCAGCGGGATGCGACCGGGGTTGGCCTTGAAGTAATCCGCGGGGTTCTTGCCACCCGCGTGGACCCAGCCGCAGTCGAGTTCGAACTGGACGAGCTTGTGGTCGGTTTCCTTCAGCAGCACGTCGTAGAACGTCTGCCCACCGCCCACGTCGGTAAATTCGAGATGGTGGTTGTGGTAGGCGTATTGCAGCCCCGCCTGCCGGGCCTTTTCGCCGAGGCGATTGGCGTACTCCGCGGTCCGCCTGGCCTCATCGAGCGAGTACGTCGGCTCCGGCGCGCCCTTTCCCTTCGCGGCCTGCTCCTTCTGCATGATGGACGGCAGCATGCTGCTGACGATGTACTGCGCGCCAAGCACGTGCGCGGCGTCGATGCCGGGTTCGAAGCCAAGGCTGTCGAAGTGCATGCTGGGCGAGCGCAGGCCGGTTTCGTCCAATTGTTCCCGCAGGGTCTTGGCCGTACTGGTGACGATGGCTTCGATTTCGGTGTAACCGATCGCCTTGAGCGTCTTGAGCGTACCGAGGGGGTCGTCCTGGTAAGCCTTCAGCACCATGTAGAGCTGGATGCCGAGCGCCTTGCCCTGCGCGGTGGCGGCGAGGATTTTCCCGGGTGCACCAAGGGTAAGCCACGCCGCCGTGCCGCCAAGCGCGGAGTGAGCCAGGAACTGCCTGCGAGTCATCATGAATGGTTCTCCCGGAGGGTAACGTGGGTGACGGGCTTGCCTGCCGTCGCCTTGCGATCCTCGAACAGCAGTACGAACAAGACGAGAACGACGGCCGCGCAACCACCGGCGATCATCCAGATCGCATGCCAGTCGTGCACCGCAACGCCCTGGGCGTTGGTCCGCGCATAGGTGTCGACCACCACCCCGGACAGCCACGAGCCGACGAACATGCCCAGGCCATAGGTCAGGAAAGTGATCAGCCCCTGCGTCGCCGCGCGCAGGGCCGTCGGCGCCTCGCGATCGATATAGATCTGGCCGACGACGAAGAAGAAGTCGAAGCAGATGCCGTGCAGGACGATGCCCGGCCAGAGCATCCACATCAGCTCGCCGGTGCCGCCGAAGGCAAACATGGCATAGCGCACCACCCAGGCCAGCATGCCGACGGCGAGCATGTACTTCACCCCAAGGTGCCGGAAAAACCACGGGATGAGCAGCATGCAGAAGAGTTCCGACATCTGCCCGCCGGTCATCTTGCCGGCGGCGTTGACCACGCCGACCTCGTTGAGGAAAAGGTTGGTGAACGCGTAATAGAACTGCAGCGGAATGCAGATCAGGAACGAGGCGAGGGCGAATATCGCCATCGAGCGGCCGCGAAGCAGGTGCAGGGATTCAAGCGGTAGCGCATGACGCATCGTGAAGCGCTGTGGATTGGCCAGCGGCGGCGTCGGCGGCAAGGTGAAGCAATAACCTGCCATCGCCAGCGAAAGCGCGGCGGCCAGGTGCAGGGGCGACGCGGTGGCTTCCACGCCCAGTGCGCCAACGACCAGGCCCACCACGATCCAGCCGATCGTGCCGAACACGCGGATCGCACCGAATTCCTCCTGCGGATCCTTGATATGCCGCATCGCCAGCGAGGTGGTCAGCGCCAGCGTCGGCATGTAGCAGAGGCTGTAGGCCAGCAGGGCGGTGTAAAGCGTCGGGAATGAGCTTTGCCGGGCGGCGACCATCAGCAGGACGGCGCCGACGATATGCAGGATGGCAAGCACGCGACGCGTATCGAAAAGGCGGTCGGCGAGCAGCCCGACGAACAGCGGCGAGATCATCGCACCGATCGCGGTGGTGCCGGCGACGGCGCCGATTTCCTTGCCGCTGAAATGCAGGGTCTGGCCAAGCCAGGTGCCGACCGTGACGTACCACGCGCCCCAGATCGCGAACTCGAACAGCATCATCAATCTAAGGCGCCACTTCATCCCCGTTTCCCCTTTGTGCGTGGTGGTCCGAGCGGATCTTCGACGTGCTGCCAGACACCGCCCGCGGCCTGGCTCTTGAGCATCGCGTCGACCAGCAGGCTGTTGCGATAGCCGTCGGCAAACGTGGGTAGCGCGGCAGGCTTCGTTTCGGGCGTGCCGCCGCGGCGAATCCATGCATAGGCGTCGGCCATCTGGTTGCCGAAGGCATCCGACCAGGCCTCCGGGTGGCCCGCGGGCAGGTGCGCGTAGCCGCGCGCGGCGGGATCGAGCAGCGCGGGGTCCCGCGTCAGCAGCGTATTGGCCTGCGCGTGGTGGCCGATCCAGAGTTCGTTGGGCTGCTCCTGCCGCCACGCCAGCGAGGCAAGGCGCCCGTTGACCTCCAGGCGCAGGTCGTTCTTGTGACCAGGAAGCACCTGGCCAATGGTGACGCAGCCGCGCGCACCGTTGTCGAAACGCAGCAGCACGCTGGCCAGGTCTTCGCTGGTGATCTTGATCTTGCGCCGTGGTGTCGATCTGGCCGCGCCGGCGCGAGCCTTCGGCGCCTCGCGTTCCGGCACGGCCGTGTGCAGATCGGCCAGTACGGCCGTAATGCGCGCGCCGGTGACATGTTCGGCCAGGTCGCACCAGTGCGAGCCGATATCGCCGAGCGCGGAGCTGGCGCCGCCCAGCTTGGGGTCGAGACGCCACGAATAGGCGCGCTCGTCGGTCAACCAATCCTGCAGATAACAGCCATGGACGAAGACCGTCGGGCCGACCTTGCCCTTGGCGATCATCGCGCGCGCCTGCTGGACGAGCGGGTAGCCGCGATAGTTGAACGTGACGACGTGCGCGACACCGGCCTTGCTCGCTGCTTCGTACAGTTCGCGCGCCTCCTGCGCGCTGCTGGCAAGCGGCTTGTCGGAGATCACATGCTTGCCCGCGCGCAGCGCGGCCAATGAGACCTCCCTGTGCAAGTGGTTGGGCGTGGTGTTGTGGACCACCTGTACGGCGGGGTCGGCCAGCAGTTCCGGGTAACTCGCGTAGGCCCGTCCGGCGTTCAGTTCGCGTGCCCGTTTTCTTGCGGATTCGAGGCTGGAGCCAGCGATGCCGACGATCTCGACGTTACCCAGGCGACGCACGGCATCGAGGTGATGCGCAGCAATGAAGCCGGGGCCGACGAGCCCCATGCCGAGTTTTTTCATCGGGTTACCGCCCTGGCGCTGGTCGATATGGACTGGCCTGCCATTTCCTCTCCGATGTGCCCCTGTCGCGAAAATGTATTCGATTACATCCGCATAAAAACTAGCTTTTGTTGCTTAACTTGTGTGGCGATTGGCTCCGCGCATCCAGGCGTCTTGCCGTAAAGTGCTTTAAATGTGGCAAAGTATGTAGCAGATGTGCGAACGCCCATGCAACGGTTTTATGTAATCCATTACATTGCATTGCACAAATATCGGTCGGGACGACCACCCGGGACTTTTTGTTTTCGGACGCTGCCGGCTGGTATCGTCCGCGGCACAGCGGTAAAAAAGGGGGCTGGAACTCGTGAGCGGAGACGGATCCAAGCGTAAGCGGCAGGGCGGCAAGGGCGAGCGGGCGAATGCTGCGCCGCAGCCCGCGCGTGTCCGGACGGTCAAGGAAATTGCCACCATCGCCAAGGTCTCGGTGGCAACCGTGTCCCGCGCCCTGCAGCGGCCCGAGCTTGTCAGCGAAGCGACGCGCCTGCGGATCCACGAGGTCGTCAAGCGTCTGGGCTATACGCCCAATGCACTCGCGCGCAACCTGCGCACGGCGCGTACGCGACTGATCGTCGCCTTGCTCCCCGACATCGCCAACCCGTTTTTCTCGGAGGTGATCCGCGGTATCGAGCAGGTCGCACACGAGAATGGCTACTCGGTGCTGCTGGGCGAGACGCAAAGCAGCCTGGTGCGCGAGCAGGCGTATGCCGACATGGTCGCGGCGCGCCAGGCCGACGGCATTATCACCATGTCCCATCGTGTACCGGCGATTCCCATCGATGGCCGCCTGCCCGTGGTCAATGCCTGCGAATACGTCAAGGACAGCAATATTTCCAGTGTCTATATCGACAACGTCGCCGCGGCGGGCGTCGCGGTCGACTATCTCGTCATGCTGGGACACCGCGACATCGCCTTCATCGCCGGTCCGTCGTCGAGCCCGATATGCGTGGACCGCGAGCAGGGCTACCGGCTCGCCCTGCAGCGCGCGAAGATTCCTGCCAACCCCGCGCTGACCGCCGTTGGTGACT
Organism: uncultured Gammaproteobacteria bacterium; assembly: GCA_963847335.1. GTDB lineage: Bacteria > Pseudomonadota > Gammaproteobacteria > Xanthomonadales > Rhodanobacteraceae > Luteibacter. Next base: position 20,947 of record CAWJZF010000005.1, on the reverse strand, counting down.
TTTCGATCGAGGCGGGCGAGCGCGCCATCGATCTGCTGCTCTCGCGGGGACAATCGTTCAGCGCGGTGTTCTGTTCCAACGACGAAATGGCGATCGGCGCGATGCGCGCCTTGATCTCGCACGGCCTGCGCGTGCCGGAGGATGTCTCCGTGGTCGGCTTCGACGACATCCGCTTCGCACGCTACACCTCGCCGCCGTTGACCACCGTCGCCCAGCCGAAGAATGCGCTGGGGCGGGAAGCGATGACCATGCTGATCGAGCTGCTCAACGATCCGGAGGTGCCGCCGCGCAAGCGTGTGCTGTCGGCCGATCTGGTGGTGCGAGGATCAACGGCGCCTCGTGCAACCGGGCGTTGATTCACCCGGACAACTTTTGGGTTCATGGCTGAACATGCGCAATCCGACATGGACTCGACAACGTGCCATTGATTGGGGTGGCCTGTAGGGCGGAAGGAAGCCTGCATCGCTTCCTTCCTGCTATCTGGGCGAGTCACTCTCCATGACCCAGGCCGCGTCAGTAACGGGAAGCTCGGGGCGCGGTGCCCCTCAGTCGGGCTGCATCCTGGCCTGGAGGAATGCCATAAAAGCGGCTGTACTCCCGACTGAATTGCGAAGGGCTGTTGTAGCCAACCGAGAAGCCGACTGCCGCGACATCTTCCTGCTGTGAAAGAAGGCGTACACGAGCCTCCTGAAGCCTGACTTGCTTCTGATATTGGACCGGAGTCATGGTGGTAATCGCACGGAAATGTCTATGGAACGTCGATATGCTCATTCCCGCCATTTTTGAAAGGTCCTCGATCCGCAGAGTCATGGCGTAGTTGGCGCGAATCCAGCGAATCGTGTGGCTGATCTGTGAAAGACGGCTGTCGGCTAGTCCGATTTGACGAACCATCCCGCCTTGCGGTCCGTTCAGAAGCCACCACAGCAGTTCCCGTTCCACGGATGGAACGAGAACGAGCGCATCCCTTGGACGATCGAGAAGGCGTGCCAGGCGCAGGACGGCATCAAGCAGCTCGTGAGGAGCCTTGCTGACGCCTAGCCCCGGAAGATCCGACTCGGCAAGATTCGGCGTGTTCCCCGCAATCTCCAGCAGCAAACTTGCAATGGTGGCCGGCTTCAACGTGAAGCCGATGGACAGGCAGGGCTTGTCCACGCTTGCGATCTCGGTACGACTGACGATCGGCAGGTCCACCGAGACGACCAGGTAGTCGCCCGCACCGTACCGGAAGGTCCGGTCGCCCAGCATGATCTTCTTTGTACCTTGGGCGACAAGAACGAAGACCGGCTCGAAGACGTGATGAACAGGCTCAGTCGGCGAAGAGGCCGAGGCCACGATGAGTCCTGGAATGTGCGTATGCAGCGTTGACCGCTGCCCGGTTCCGGCATGACGAGCGATCAGGTTCCGCAGTTCTTGCAAGGGCGACATTCATGTTCTCTTAGTCGATCGATGAACGTACCAAGAATCCAGGTGTAGCAAAAGTATCTCCATTGATAGGATCGTGCAAGAGATTGCCAGCTTCGTTCTACCGCCAGGTGGCCTCCGTCTGGTCAGATACGGTGAGAGAAAACTTCCGCTTGTCAGGAGAGCCTGCATGTCACTCGATGCTTATATTTCCCTCGGACGATCCGGCTTGCGAGTCAGTCCCTTTTGCCTGGGAACCATGACTTTCGGCGAGGATTGGGGCTGGGGCTCCAGCCCTGCCGATGCCGAAGCCATCATGTCCGAATACGTGGGGAGGGGCGGCAACTTCATCGACACCGCCAACGTCTACACGAACGGGCACTCGGAAAAGATCATTGGCAATTACCTGTTGGCGCGCGCCGGGCTGCGCGATCGTATCGTGCTAGCCACCAAGTTCTTCGGCAACCTCGATATCGGCAATCCCAATGGCGGTGGTGCTGGTCGCAAGGCGATCGTCAGGCAATGCGAAGAGTCGCTACGGCGGTTGCAGACGGACTACATCGACCTCTACTGGCTGCACAACTGGGACCGCGCGACGCCAATCGAGGAAACACTTCGCGCAATGGACGACCTGGTGACCTCCGGCAAGGTGCGCTATCTCGGCCTGTCCGACCTGCCGGCCTGGAAGGCGGCGCAGGCGCAAACGATCGCGCATTTCAGGGACTATGCGCCGGTGATCGCGTTGCAGGTCGAATACTCGCTGCTTGCGAGGACGGTGGAAGGTGAACTGATCCCGATGGCGCAGGAGCTCGGCCTCGGCGTGATGCCCTGGGGGCCGTTGCGTGGCGGCAAGCTGTCCGGCAAGTACACACGGGCCAATGCAGGCTCCCAGAAGTCCGACCGCACGGGCTCGGCCAGCGGCCTCGGCGAAAGCGAGTACACCATCCTCGACGTGGTGAACGAGGTTGCGGCCGAGGTCGGCGCCAGCACCGCGGCGGTGGCGCTGGCATGGGTGCACAGCCGTCCTGGCGTGGCCTCGACGCTCATCGGGGCCAGGCGGCTCGACCAGCTCAAGGCCAATCTGGATGTGATCGATGTGTCGCTCAGCGGCGAGCAGATCGCCCGGCTCGATGCTGTATCCAGGCCCGCTCTCAATTTCCCCGCGGACAACAACCGCGATCTTGCGCCGGATCTTGCGTTCGCGGGCGCGACGGTGGACGGCATGAAGACACAGGCGCTTCCGATGCTGGCGAAGAGCGCGACGCGGTACTGAGCCTTGAAGCCGACAAAGCCCCCGCCTGACCTCAGGCGGTTTTCGCAGCGGCAGGACAGCCTGCCACGGTCGTGATCGTCACCTGCGGCTTGCCCTCCAGCTGGTAGAAGTCAATGGTGCCCGTCTCTCCAAGCTTCGTGTACACCGTCGGGAACATCGACGAGTACATTCCGTTGGCCTGTCTCAGCGAGCCGTGCATCTCGACCTTCGCCGACAATGGACTCGCCCGCGTCGCGGTGAAATCCATGGACCATTCCGGCTTCCCGTCCTTATCCTTGTCGCCGCCCGAGACACCACCGGGCGCGTTCCCGCGCAGGCAGATCGTCGGCATGGCCACGACGTTCCCGCGTAACTTCACCACCAGCGATAGCTGGTAGTCGGCAGATGTTTCGGCGGCCGGCGAAGGGACGGGCCCGGCGAGTGCGCTTGCCGTCGCCACCAGCCCGCAGCCCAGGACGACCAGCGACGCGTGTCCCGCAAGTTGTCCGAACGAGCCGTTCCTGCCTTTCTTCAGCATGGTAATTCTCTCCGTCAGTGGATGTTGATAGCCCCACGTGTTGCCCACGGGCAGCATGGGGGAGCGAAGGTCATGCACCCTCACGATCGCCTTGGCGTAGGCGCGGCGATCGGTGGACGGCAGTGCCGCCACGTCGGCGTCGCACGCAAGCTCCTGGTCGTGGCGGAAGGCGCGTAGCGCCCACCAGGCGAGCGGATGGAACCAGAGCAGGGTGGCCGTGGCGTGCGCCACGAGTAACCAGGCACCATCGCGGCGACGGACGTGCATGGCCTCGTGGGCGAGGATGAGTTCGCGCTCGGCCGCGGAATAACGCGAGTCGAAGTCGGCCGGGACCACGATGGACGGGCGCCAGGCGCCGACCGTCGCCGGCCCGATATCGTTCCGGGTGGCACGCAGCACGGGCGTGCGGTGCAGCGGGGAAAGCTCCTGTGCAGCCCTCATGGCGTGGCGATACCGCCATTGCGCGAATGCGATGGCGAGGCCGGATGACGCGACTCCGGATAACCAGGCAACGGCCAGTACATCGGACCAATCGATGCCGGACGCCGCCGGGCCGGACACCGATGGCGTTTGCACCGCCGCCGACAACGCCACGAACCATGGCGCGTGCACGACGGGCGCATGGAGGCCCATCGCCGACGCGGCCGCGGCAAGCAGCACCAGGGGCGGCAGCGCCCACAGTTGCCATGCGCGGATCGCCCCGAATGCGTGCCGGAAAGCGGGCCGCAAGCCAGCCACGGTTAACGTGACCACCGTAAACGCCTCGACGGAAGGTACGGCCAGCGAGGCCAGGTCGTGGCTATTCATCGTCGAGCTCCTTGAGCAGCTTGCGCAACTGCGCCCTGTCGCGCGCGGAGAGCTTCCTCTGATGGGAGAAGTGCGCCACCAGTGGTGCCACGCGACCGCCGAAGAGTCGATCGAGCAGGCTCGTACTTTGTTCGGTGACGTAGGCATCCCGCGTGAGTACCGGCGAGTAGAGGTACTTGCGGCCCTCGCGCTCGGCACTGATCGCGCCCTTGTTGAGCAGGCGATTGAGTAACGACTTCACCGTCCCTTCCTGCCAGCCCTGCGAGTCCTGGACGCGGACCAATAGTTGCTCGGTGGTCAGGGGCGAGGACTGCCAGAGCAGTTCCATCAGGATGGCTTCGGCGTCGCTGATCATGGCGGCTTCTTCAGGCGGGTCGGTCGTACGATCACATGCGTAAACGCTTAAGTCAACTATCAATGACGACCGCGCCAGCCGGCAGTCTGCCAATGCATGCCGGCCTTGGTCACAGCGGCGAACAGGTCGATGTGCGGCGTTCCGCGTGGGACGAGTTCGTTGACGTGGATGATCTGATGGTCGTCGGCCTCAACGAGACCGACGGCCGTTTGGATACTGTGACGCTTTTCGCTTGCAAGACCACGGTGGAAAGCGCAGAAATATGAACCCAATCCACGACAAGAACGTGAGCTTCCTTATCGGTTCCGGGGCTTAGTCCGAACGGCTCCCGACCCTATCGATATCCAATCGGAGGTTGCAGCGCCCATGACGGATGAATCGAAAATCGGGAAAGAGAAACAGGACCACTGTGCCGGGGCAACCCCCGGGGACTCGGGGGCGATCGGCAGGATCACACGCCGCGAATTCCTCGCGGGCACGGCCATCGCCGCGACCGGCTTGATGATCGTGCCCCGCCACGTCCTCGGCGGGACCGGCCATACGGCGCCCAGCGATCGATTGAACATTGCCGGCATCGGCGTCGGCGGCATGGGCGCGCACAACATCCGCGCCCTGGCCGGTGAGAACATCGTCGCCCTGTGCGACGTGGATTGGGGCTATACGGAAAAGAGCTTCCGCGGGATGTTCGACGGCGTCGGGCAAGCGCAGGCACGCCTCGACAAGGCCAGGACCGCTGAAGAACGCCGGGAGCTGCAGGACCTGATCAAGCAGACAACACTGCTTTCCCGCAAGTTCGATTCGATCAAGCGTTACACCGACTACCGCCGGATGCTCGAACAGCAAAAGGACATCGACGCGGTGGTCATTGCGACGCCGGACCATCTGCATGCGGTAATCGCCAGCGCGGCGATGAGCCTTGGCAAGCACGTGTACGTGCAGAAGCCGCTCACCTGGTCGATTCAAGAGGCCCGCGAGCTGGCCGGCAAAGCCAGGGACAACCCCAGGATCGTCACGCAGATGGGAAACCAGGGCCACTCGACCGACGATGCCCGGTTGATCAACGAGTACATCGCGGCCGGGGCGATCGGCCATGTGAGCGAGGTCCACGTCTGGACGAATCGTCCGCTTGCCTTCTGGCCCCAGGGTATTCCACGTCCGCAAGCCAGGCCGATGCCGGACGACGCCAACTGGAACGAAGCAGCGGTGATGGACCGGCTCGCCAATGCCATGGTCGGCAATTATCCGAAGCCGGAAGGGCTGGCATGGGATCTCTTCCTTGGCCCCGGTCCCGTCGTCGATTACCACCCTGTGTATCACCCGTTCAACTGGCGCGGGTGGGTGGATTGGGGCGTGGGAGCGATCGGCGACATGGGGGCGCACCTGATCGATTCTCCGTTCTGGTCGCTGGACCTGGGTTTTCCGACGGCCGTGGAGACTGTCTCGACGCCCTTCAACCACGCGTCGTACCCCATGGCGACGATGACCTACTACGAGTTCCCGGCACGCGGCAGCAGGCCACCGGTGAAGCTCACCTGGTATGACGGGGCGCTGTTGCCTCCCGGCCTGCAAGCGTTGGGAGCCGGGCAGATGAGCAAGGACGGCGGCGTCCTCTACGTCGGCGACAAGGGCAAGCTGATCCACGAGACATACGGCGCGAACCCGCGCCTGCTGCCGCGGTCGTTGCATGATTCGGTGGGCACGCCCCCCCAAAAGTTCCCGCGCATCAAGACCTCGCACGAGATGAACTGGGCGCAGGCCTGCAAGGGGCAGGGCGAAGCATCCTCGCCGTTCGCGTACGCCGCGCGGCTGACGGAGGTCATGCTGCTGGGCGTCGTGTCCCTTCGCGCGGGCGGCAGGATCGAGTACGACGCGCAGAACATGCGCATCACCAACGCGCCGGCAGCCAACGAGTTCCTGCGTCGCGAGTATCGCGAAGGTTGGGCCATCTAGGCAGGGCGGCGCAGGCCTTGGGTCGACGTGTCCGCAATGCCTGCGGGCGCGGCGTCGGAACCGACGGTGAGAAATGGCGAGAAATGGGAAAAATACGTGCGTGACCACGAAATGACGATTTGTCTAGTATCGCTGCTGCTTGCATCTTTGAAGTGCGGGAAACCTGGAGCGCCGGCAGCTTTATCGATGGCAGCGGATGAGGGCGGTGCTTCGCGAGAATGCGACCCGCTCTTGCATTGGGTCAACGCTGGGGTTTAACGCCCTATTCGGGGAGACAACAACATGACGTTCTATCGATGTGGCGGCTTGCTCGCCACGGCTTTGCTGTTGCTTGGAATTGGCGTTCCACTGGGTGCCAATGCCGCTGCGGCGCCAACCAATGCGTCATCGGCTTTTGCGCCGGATACCGCGCGGATTACCAACGCGATCGACAACACGCGCCTGACCACCGTGCAGGGCAGCCACTCCTTCCAGGCACAGACCGCCGCCGACCAGGGCCCGGTGGCAGACGTCAAGCCGATTCGCAACATGACCCTGGTGCTCAAGCGCAGTGCGCAGAAGCAAAGCCGTTTCGACGCCTATGTCACCGAACTCAATAGCCCCAGTTCGTCGAAGTACCATCAGTGGCTGACCGCAAAACAGATCGGCACCATGTTCGGTCCGGCGCAATCGGATATCGATAAGGTCACCAGCTGGCTTCGCTCGCAAGGCCTGACCGTCAACGAAGTGCTGCCGACGGGTATGATGATCCGCTTCTCCGGCACCTCGGGCCAGGTGCGTTCCGCCTTCCATACCCAGCTGCACAACTTCACCAGCAATGGTGAATCGCATTTCGCCAACGTCACCGATCAGCAGATTCCCGAAGCGCTGGCGTCGGTGGTGCAAGGCGTTGCATCGCTGAACAATTTCTTCCCGAAACCGCAGCACCACGATGTCGGCACGGTGAGCAGGGACAAGCATACCGGCCAGTGGAAGACGGTATCGACCAGCCCCGACTTCACGGTGCCGCCTGGCACGCAGAATCCCAGCGTCTCCTACGACGTGGTGCCGGCGGATTTCAACAAGATCTACAACGTCGAGCCCTTGTGGGGTCAGGACACGCCGATCCGCGGTGCCGGCCAGACCGTCGCCGTGCTGGAGCGCACCGATGTGCAGCCGCAGGACGTCGCGACCTTTCGCACCGCGTTCCTGCCGTCCGATGCCAAGGGCGTCGTCAGTTATGTGAATCCACAGGGGAAATTCAGCATCGGCGCTATTGACCCGACCTGCAACGATCCGGGCAGGAACGGCGACGAGGGCGAGGCTGCGCTCGACGTGGAATGGATCGGTGCGGCCGCGCCCGACGCCAATATCGTGTTTGCGTCCTGCGATGACACCAATAGCCCGCAATTCGGTCCTTTCACGGCGGCCCTGAACCTGCTCGACAATCCCGATGTGCCCCCTCCTTCGGTGTTCAGCCTGAGCTACGGCGAGTGCGAAATTCTCAGCCTTAACAATGTCGTGAGCGACGTCGGACTGCTCTGGGAGCAGGCTGCCGCCCAAGGTGTCACCGTCTACGTGTCATCGGGCGATGCAGGCTCCGCCGGCTGCGATCAGAACAACGCGACGGCATCGTTCGGCATCACCGTCAATGCCATGTCCTCGACACCATGGAATGTGTCGGTGGGTGGTACGGATTTCGACGACGTGGGCAAAACCGCCAGGTACTGGACCTCGACCAATTTGCCCGGCGGCCTCTCGGCCCTGGGTTATATCCCCGAGCAGACCTGGAACGATTCCTGCGCGAGCGGCAAGCTCGACGCCGTGTTGAAGATCAAGAACGGCGTCACGGCATGCAACAGCGCCGCGGGCCAGCAGTTCATGAACACCACCGGTGGTAGCGGCGGCCCTAGCGCGTTCTGGCTTCAGCCGCCGTGGCAGGCCGACATCTACGGTGCGCCGACCAATCAGGTTCGCATGCAGCCCGATATTTCCCTGTTCGCCGCCAATGGCATCTATGGTCACGCGCTGGTGTTCTGTATGTCCGATGCGAGTATCGGTGGCACTGCGTGCGACTACAGCAATCCTGACGATGTGCTCTTCAACAGTGCCGGCGGTACGTCGTTCGCGGCGCCAGCGATGGCAGGCATCCAGGCACTGATCAACCAGGCGACGCAGGAGAGCCACGGCAACGTCGCACCAGCGCTGTACGCGATTGCCACCAAGGAGTACGGCACCAACACCTCGCCGAACACCGCCATGCTGGACGCCTGTAATTCGTCCAAGGGCACATCGATCGACAGTGCCTGCGTGTTCAACGACGTGACCCAGGGCGATATCGACGAGCCATGCTTTGCCGGCGCGGCCGATTGCTACTCCGGTGCAAAGGGCAACACCTTCGGCGTTCTCAGCGAAGGTGGCGATATCGCGCTGGCGCCGGCATGGAAAACCAATGCTGGTTATGACTATGCGACCGGCCTTGGAAGCGCCAACGTCACCAATCTGGTCAACGCGATGATCAAGTACGACCAGACCTCCCGCGCGCTGGGCAACGCCGCACCCGGCGATTTCCTGAATCCGTTCTCCGTGGGCGCCGATAACTACAGCGACATCGCGCTGGTCGATCCGGTTGCGGGCATCTTCACCGACATGGCCATGAAGGGCAGCGTTGTGCTGCGTACGGGAACACAGTCGGTCACCCCGGGCTTTACCATTGGTGCAGATGCAGGTCTGTTCGTACACCACAGTAGTGCTTCAACGACGCAGAGCGCTATTGGCTTCAGCTATGCCAGTCTTGCCTGGACCGGCCCGGATCACCAGCTTCATGTGTGGTTGTCCGATGGCCAAGGTGGTCAGGGCCAATACCTGCCCTTCGTCCTCGGCGATCCGTATGCGCCGGAATGGGAGCTGGTGGGTTCGGGCGACTTCAACGGTCCCGACCAATGTGGCGACCGTCAGGCCGATCTGCTGTGGCACAACGACAGCACCGGCGAAATCAGCTGGTGGAATCTGAGCCTGGGCTTACTTATCGGCAGGAACGGGCCCGAACGTCGCGTAAATGCCAACGTCGGTCCAACGCTCGCCGCTCCATCAGGCTCCGTGCCGACCATCGCGGATGTCGACGGCGACGGCTACGCCGACATCGTGTGGACCCGTCCGGATGACAACAGCGTGACGGTGTGGATCAACAACCACGCCGGCAACTTCGTCTCCCATCAGATCGCCGATCACAAGCCCGGCTTTGTCCTGTACGGTGCTGGCGATATCAATGGCGATGGCAAGACCGATCTGATCTGGACCAATCCCACCGGCAACAAAATGTCGTGGTGGATCATGAATGGCTTCACCGTCGTGGATCAGCAAACCCTCAAGGTGAATTCCGGATACACCATGTCGAGCATCGCCGACTACGATGGTGACGGCCTGGCCGACATTCTGTGGGTGGATACCACCGGTCATGCTTTCGAGTGGCAGGGCACCGGCAGCAACTTCCAGTCCTTCCGTGTCACTGACAGCACCGGCAAGCCGGTGGTGATTCCGGCCGGCATGAAGGTGCAGCCGCTCCGCCTGCAGGGCACAGCGGCAGCAGGCGGCGTGGATGTTATCGCCGCCTTGAATCAGAGCGAAGCTTGCAAGGCCCCTCCTGCCGACTGAGCCAGGATGCTCGTGAGGTGCTTTAAGAACAGGCCGGGCTCTCATGCCCGGCCTGTTCGTATCGTTTCATGTGGTTTCAATCGCAAGTTCTTGCGCTCGTAGAAGACGTAGCATGGTGCGGCCGAGTGCGTCCGCCCTAGCCATGCACGCTATCTACGGGAATCACCATGTGGCACCGCCTGCAAGCCTGGTTGAATCGTTTGCCGATCACCGATCCCGTTGACCGCCGCAACGCCGTTTTCCTGCAGCTCTTCCTGATCTATCAAGGCTGCCGCACACCGCTGATAAAGATCTATCTGCTGACGTCCGAGTGGGATTACATGACGTCGACCTTCTTCAGCAGGACAGTCGTGTCCAGGGACTTGTCCATCGCCGTGGATCTTGGCACGGACCTGGCGATCACGATCGCCTCATGGCTTGGTTTGTATCTGATCCGCGTCGGCAAATTCAGACAGGCTGTCACGCAATTCCTGGCCACCCAGCTGATGTCCGGCCTGTTTGCCTATGCGGCATTCGGTTACAAAGTGACCCCGGGCGATACGTTGCTGCTCATATCGCTGGCGCTTGGCGGACTGATGCTTGGGCGTCGGGCGTTGTGGACGATCTATGTGTCCATCCTGGTGATCTGCGCCACCGGGATGACCACCGACTACCTGCATGACCCGAGCCAGCACGCCAGTTTCTTCGCCGCCTATAACGGCCTGCTGTTCCGGGTCTTCAGCTATGCGTTGATCACGATCATTCTGGACAGGAGCATCGGCGCGTTGCGCGAGGCGCTGGCCGAATCGAACAGGCATCGGCAGCAGTTGCAACATGAAATGCTCGAGCGCGAGCGCGCGCAGGAGCAACTTCTGCATGCGCAGAAGATGGAAGCCATCGGCCAGTTGGCCCAGGGTATCGCGCATGATTTCAACAACGTGCTTAGCATCGTGCTCGGCTTCGCCAGGGAGCGACATCGCCTGGATGAACCTGGCGCGGACCTCGGCGCCGATGCACAGGCTTTGGCTCAGGCCTTGCTGGGCGTGGAGATGGCCGCGCGGCGAGCCGATGCGATCAACCGCAAGCTAATGAACTTCAGTCGTCGCGACACGACCCGGATCGAGATCTTCGATGCGGTAGAGGCGGTGCTGGACCTGAAGCCGATGCTTCGCCAACTGTTTCCGTCAGCAGTGCGGCTGAATTTCCAGGCGCCGGATCGTCCTTGCTGGATTTCGTTCGACCGCAGTCAGTTTGAGCTCGCGATACTGAACATCGCTTCCAACGCGCGCGACGCGATGCCTCACGAAGGAACGTTCGAAGTCGCTATCGCCGCGGATGGTCCGAATGCGATCGAACTGAAACTGAGCGACAACGGTATCGGTATGTCGGGAGAGATGAAGCTGCGGATCTTCGAGCCGTTTTTCACCACCAAACCGGTGGGCAGCGGCACGGGCGTGGGCCTTACCGTGGTCCACAACCTCGTTCACGACGCCAACGGAAGCATCGAGGTAGGAAGCGAACCGGGAAAGGGCACGACCTTCCGCATCCATCTCCCCGTGGTGTCAGGACAGCACGAAGACATAGCCCTCTCCATACACCGCTAACGAGAGCGGAGGTTGTTAATCGCGGGTGCTTGAGCCGTAAACCCTGGCGAGAGCTGGCGACAGATTCTCGTCGAGTTGCGCTTTCACGCGACGCGGGCTTCGAACTCGACCGCCTTGCGAACAGCGGCGGCGTTCTTCACCTGCTCCTGATACAGTCCGAAAGACAGCGATAGGTGTGTGCTCTTCTTTAACGTTGGACGCGTCGAAGTTAGACGCATCATAAGGCAGGAAGCTGCTTAGCCTACTTGATTCGACGGACTATACTGCCAGCAGCAAGTACGTCGACAACGTAATTTTGCTGCGCAAAGGGGGCATGCCATGATCGGCTGGTGGATCATTATTGAACTGCAGTTGGATGGGGAACAAACCTCAGAGGAGCGCAAGGCCACCGTCTTGGGTACTTGGAATACGAGTGTCAGTGGCATCGATTGGCTGATGAAGTTGACCCGCGAAGGCCAGGCCATCCAGACGAACTTCAGTGGCTATCCCAACCTCTTTCACGCTAGGGCGGGAGACGTACTCCCTCTCATTGCGCAGGGACCACCGGGTCATCAGGGGCCTGACGTTTTCAGCGATGACTATGCCATGCCCGGTAATTTCACAGGCGACGTCCAGCTCCACCACGAGCGGATCGCGGCGTGCCCAGCCCATCAGTGGTTACGCATCGAGGTTTGGGACCAGTCTTGACTCGCGATACTCCAATGAGATGCGGAACATCTCTGTCACTACTGATTTTCCCGTTTATTAGCGTTGTTGTCTTGGGACGATGCGATGATGCGGGAGCCAAGTTGGATTTGTCAGAACCCCAGGAACTCCCACGCTGATCTCGGCTACGCGCGGGCTATCCCGATTTTCACTGCCCCGCAAGTCGAGTGATTGCCAGAAAGTGCGCCGGTCCCTAGGATGTAGAGTTCAGGATAGCGACGGGGGTCGGGCGTGCTCAGTCTGGATAGTGCTCGTTGGGGGGAGCTGCAGCATGCTTATGGCGCTGCGTTCGATATTCCGGATTTGCTTCGGCAGCTGATGGGCACTCCATCAGCTGATGGAAAGAAGGAACCCTGGTTCTCCCTGTGGAGCGCGCTGGCGCATCAGGGAGATGTCTATTCCGCGTCTTTCGCCGCCGTGCCTCACGTGATCGAGGCATTTGCGCGCGATCCTGGTGCCGCGGACTCAACCTACCTCCAGTTTCCCGCTTGGGTCGAAGTCTGCCGACATCGCTGCGCGGGCGAGATTCCGGAGGACCTGCGATCCGATTACATGGCGTCACTGGCGCGGCTACCAGGCCTGGTTGCCGCAGCCAGCAACCGACCCTGGGATGCGGAATTTCTCAGTTGCGCCCTTGCGGCACTTGCCGCGGCGAAAGGGCAGCCATTGGTTGCACAGGCGGCGATGGAACTTTCGCCGGATTTGGCGAAATCCTTTCTCGATTGGTTCTACGAGCAATAGCGCGCCGACGAGCGTGTCCTCATCGGGTCGCGGACCTATAAAACCATCATGGAACTTGGCGTATGCCTGACTTCTTCATCAAGGACGTAAACAGCAGCACGACCCTTCGTTTTGAGGGAAAGATCCCTGCAGGTTTGACTGGGTACGACGGCTGCACGTTTTCTGCAAGCGTTTCTTCGCACGCGCTGAGCGCAGCAACGGGGGTCTATGACATTCGGCCGGATCGTTGGGCCGCCTTCTTCAAAGATCTGGCAGCCCATTGGCGGGGCTGGCAGGGCGTCAAAGACCATGAGTCCCTGGAAGGTCATCTGCGCCTTGAGGCGGAAACTGCCGACTCACTTGGACATATCAGGCTGAGGATCTGCCTGAGGGGTGTAGATGTTCCCGACTTTTGGATAGCAGAGATTTCATTGGTCGTTGAGGCGGGACAACTCGACGATCTGGCGCACAGAGCAGGAGCTTACTTTGGAATGGCCGATCCTGTTTGACATCGAAAACGTCCGCTTCCGACTCATAGCGGACCTTTTGGGGGAAGGAAACTATGCATCGTTATGAGATTGGCCTCCTGCCAAGCCCAAGCGTGGACGCAGCAACGTTGTTGCAGGGCGAGGCGGGCGCTTTCTTGGTGTTTTTTTCGATAGCGCCTACGGGAAAAGACTTGGGTGTTGCCGTTTTGAGATGCACGGACTGCTTGGCCACCAAGTTTGGCTACCGGTGCGCCCTTCGTACCAGTTCACATGCAGCGCGAGGGCGGCCCATACCGCCCCGCCCAACGACTGCCCCTCCCCACTGATCGTGTAATCGTCCAGCGCTGACAGGTGCAGCACGCTCAATATCGCCACCAATGCCAGCAGGCAGGGAACGATGCGGGCGAAGCGTCGGGCATAGAAGGCCGCGACATCGATTTGCCCAAGCCCGCCCCAACGTCGCAGTGCATTGCCGGCAATCAGAAAACCGGAGATAACAAAAAAGACGAAGACTGCCTCGTAACCATTGGTAAGCAGACCATCGAGCAACCACCTGGGCAACACCATTGATAAAACGGTGCCCGCGATCGGAAAGCGCATGCCGACGTGGTTAAGCACCACGAAGATGATGGCCCCTCCACGCAACAGGTCTATCCCCTCATTGCGACGCAAGTGAAGCGAGCGGCCGCCTGACCCTGCGACGTCGCGGTCCTCTGTGTCGTTAGTCAATGTGATCTCTCAAGTGTCCAATCCGGCGAGTTCCGTACGAACTGAAACGTGTTTGTAAATCCTGCGCATACCCCAAAGCCGCAGCCGATCAAGGCATAGATAGACCACCGGCGTGGTGTAAAGGGTCAGCACTTGGCACACCACCAGCCCGCCGACGATGGATACGCCGAGCGGTTGCCGCAGTTCTCGCCCCTCGCCTGAGCCGAATGCTAACGGAAGGGCGCCGAGCAGGGCCGCGAGCGTCGTCATCATGATGGGGCGAAACCGGTGCAGGCACGCTTCCACAATGGCGTCATGCGTCGACAGCCCCCGTTGCCGCTCAGCGACGACCGCATAGTCGATCATCATGATGGCATTCTTCTTGACGATGCCGATGAGCAGAAGGATGCCCAGAAAGGCGATGAGCGTGAAGGGCATGCCGCACATCTGCAGGGCAACCAGCGCGCCGATACCTGCCGAGGGCAACGTGGAAAGAATCGTCAGCGGGTGGATGAAACTTTCGTACAGCACGCCCAGGATCACGTAGATAGCCACGAGCGAGGCGGCAATCAACCAGGGGAGTGTCGACCCGGACCGCTCTTCCTCGCCGGCATCGCCTTCGAAACTGCCGTGCACGGATGCAGGCGCGCGCAGCCCGGCCACCTGCCTGTCGATGGCATGCCTGGCTCCGTCAAGCGTGGTGCCGTCCGCGAGATCGAATGAGATGGTGCTGGCGACGAACTGGCCACTGTGGCTTATCGACGTACTTGTTAGCCCCATCCCTACGCGGGCAAAGCTCATGAGGGGTATCGACGCCCCCGTCAATGAGGGCACGTAGATGTGGTCCAGTGCTTGTGGACTACCGAGGTAGCGAGGCGCCACCTCGAGGATCACGTGGCGCTGGTCCAGCGACCCGTAAAGCGTAGCCACCTGACGCTGGCTGAAGGCGTCGCTGAGGGTATCGTCAATGACGTCCATGGACACACCCAGGCGCGATGCCGTGGTCCTGTCGAACTGCAGCATGGACTGAAGGTCTTCGTCCTGCTCGTCCCTGTCCACGTCGATGAGTTGCGGAAGGGCTTCCATTGCTGCCTGCACCTTCGGTGCCCATACGGCCAGTTCGTCCGTGCTGTCGCTCCTGAGCGTGTACTGGTAGCCACCGCTATCCTGCCTGGAGCCAATGCGGATGTCGTGCGCGGGCTGCAACCACATATCGGCTCCGGGGAGCTGGCCCAGCTTCTTTCTGACACGTCTGGCCAGCCCTGCCGTGGACACGTCGCGCTCCGAGGCCGGGCGGAGCGAGGCGAAAATCAGGCTGTCGTTGGGTCCCGACGCGTAGGCGGATACACCGTCCACGGCGGGATCCGCCTTGATGATGCGCATGAACCTGACGAGATTGTCGGTAAACGATCGGAACGATACCGACGTGTCCGTTTGCATGCCCGCATACAGGCGGCCGGTGTCTTCCGGGGGGAAGAACCCCTTCTCGATCGTACGGTAGAGGTGCACGTTGAGCAGCACCGTGCCCAGCAAGACGCATAGAATCACCAGCGGTCTGGCCAGGGCGCGTGTCAGGCTCCATCGGTAAAAGCGGAGGGTACCGTCGCGGAAACGCTGCCAGACATCCGGCTGACGTACGGATGCCGCGGGGCGGCGGCGCATCAGCCTGCTGCACAACATGGGCGCCACCGTCATGGCGAGGACCATCGATACCATGACCGCGACGGTGAGCGTTACCGCGAACTCCCGGAAATAACGCCCAACGACGCCGGGGAAGAAAAGGATCGGAAGAAAGACCGCCACAAGCGACAGGGTCATCGAGACGATGGTGAAACCGACCTCACCGGATCCATTGATAGCAGCCCACAGGGGCGTCGAACCGTTCTCCAGGTGTCTGCTAACGTTTTCCAGCATCACCACGACATCGTCCACGACGAATCCAGTGGCGACGATAAGGGCCATCAGGGAAAAGTTGTCCAGGCTGTATCCGCATGCGTACATGACCGCAAACGTGATGGCCAGCGATAGCGGCACGATGATGGCCGGCACGAGCGCCGCCCGCCAGTCGCGAAGAAATACCACGACGACGCCGATCACGAGCAGGCTCGATATGAGCAGCGTTTCTTCCGCGTCCCGAAGGGATGCACGGATAGTGGTGGTTCGTTCGATGGCGACGTGCACCTTCAGGTCGCCGGGAAGGGATGCGCGAAGCTTCGGCAACACCGCGTAAATGCGGCCGACCGTTTCCATGATGTTGGCGTCAGGCTGCTTGTTCACGATGACCAGCACGGCCGGGTCGCCGTTGTAGAAGCCCGCGGTGCGCACGTCTTCCGAAGACTCCGACACCTCTGCCACGTCACCGAGGCGCACCGGGGCTCCCTCCCTTGTTGAGACGATCACGTCGCGATACTGCGCCGCGTCTTTCAGCTGGTCGTTGGCAGTGAGCAGCCACGACCGGTCTCCCTTATCAAGCGCACCCATGGGCCGAAGCGCAGTGGCATTCTGTATGGCCGTCTTTACCGTCGCAAGGCCGATGCCGTAGCTACCCAGTGCCGTCGGATTGACACTCACGCGTACTGCAGGCGGCGACGAACCTTGCACGGAGACATTTCCAACGCCCTTGACCTGCGAGATCCGCTGCGCCAGCACAGTGGAAGCCGCTTCGTAGATCGCAGGCTGCGCCAGCGACGAAGAGGTCAGCGCCAGCACCAGAATGGGCGTGTCCCCCGGATTCACCTTTCTGTAGGTAGGGGCCGAAGGCATGCCTGACGGCAATTGGGCACGCGCGGCATTCAGCGCCGCCTGGACGTCGCGGGCGGCGCCGTCCACATCGCGATCGAGGTCGAACTGCAAGGTGATGGCGGTGGTGCCCAGGGCGCTCTTTGAGCTGATGTCGGACACGCCAGGGATACGCCCCAACTGGCGCTCGAGCGGCGTAGCTACCGACTGTGCCATGGTCTCCGGGCCAGCACCGGGAAGCGCCGCCTGCACCGAAATGGTGGGAACGGCAACCTGGGGCAAGGTCGACACCGGCAGGAGCACGAACGCAAATACGCCCATCACGCCAAGGCCGATCAGCATCAACGTGGTACCGACGGGCCGCAGGATAAACGGACGGCTCAGGTTGCGGGCTCGGCCGTGCTTCGTGCTCATGTGAGCCGTACGCCCCTGCGCCTGACCGAACCGAACGGCAAACGACTCAGCACCAGATAGATGACCGGCGTGGTGAATAGCGTCAGGACCTGGCTGACCAGCATCCCGCTGACGATCACCAGACCCAGCGGGCGCCGAAGCTCGGCACCGACGCCTGATGCCAGCATGAGAGGCAAGGCACCCAACAGTGCGGCGAAGGTGGTCATCATGATGGGGCGGAAACGGGCGAGGCATGCCTCATGGATAGCATCGCGCGACGACATACCTCGATGGCGCTCGGCAGTGAGAGCGAAGTCCACCATCATGATGGCGTTCTTCTTGACGATGCCGATGAGCAGGATGATGCCTATCAGCGCAATCACGTCCAACTGGCCGCCGGGAAGCAGTAGCGCCAGCAGGGCGCCCAGGGTCGCCGAGGGAAGTGTCGAAAGAATGGTGATCGGGTGGATAAAGCTCTCGTAAAGCACGCCAAGCACGATGTACATGCACAGGATGGCAGCCCCTACCAGCCAGAGGGTGCCGCTACGCGATGCACGAAACGCGGCGGCGGCGCCAAGGAATGCCACATCGAGGCTATCGGGCATGGCCATGGATTTTTCTGTCCGCTCGATGCCGTCGATAGCCGAGCCCAGAGACACGCCCGGCGCGAGATTGAACGATACCGTGGCTGCCGGGAACTGGCCCAGGTGGTGGGTGACGAGCGGGGTCGCCTTTTGTGTCAGTGTCACGAGGGAGTCGAGCCTCACCTGCCCGGTGACCCGCGCGGCCTGGTTCAGCTGCGTGGATACGCCAGGCGTGGCGCCTTGCGTTGCACCGCCTTGCGACAGCGCACTTGCCGACGACGAACCTAGCGCGCCGGGAACCTGCTGCACCTGGTTTGCGTTTTGTAGCGAAGGAACGAAGAGGCGGCTAAGCGCGCCCAGGCCATGGACCATCGGCGGATCGACCTCGAGGATCACCCGATAATCGTTAGCCTCGGTGAAGATGGTCGAGACCTGTCGCTGGCCAAACGCGTCGTACAGGATGGCATCGATCGCGGCCGCCGTGATACCCAGCCGGCCCGCCGTATTCCGGTCGATATCGAGGTATGCACCCATACCGTTCGCCTGAAGGTCACTGGTGACGTCGGCAAGGTCCGGGTTGTGTGCAAGGCCCTTCACCAGCTGCGGTACCCAACGACGAAGGACCTCTTCGTCTGCGGTACCGACGGCGATCTGGTACTGCGTTTTGCTGACATGATCCTCGACATTGAGATCCTGCACGGCCTGGGTATAAAGGCGAACGCCGGGCAGACGTGAAGTGGCGTTCTGTAGCCGCCGCATGACGACCCCGACCGGATCGCGCTCACTTTCCGGCTTGAGATTGATCAGGACATTGCTGGTATTCAGCGTGGCGTTCACGCCATCCACGCCGACAAAAGCCGACAGGGATGCCACGGCCGGATCTGCCCGTATGACCCGGGAAAGCTGCTCCTGGTGCCGGTACATCGCGTCGAACGACGAGGCTTCATGGGCTTCGGATACACCCTGGATCAAGCCGGTATCCTGCTGAGGGAAAAATCCCTTCGGCACGATCAGGAAGAGACACACCGTAAGTACGACAGTCAGGGCGAAAAAAGTGAGCGTGACCCCCTGGTGATTCAGTGTCCAGGCAAGGCGACGCGCATACGCCGACGTCAATCGATCGAAAAGACCCTGCCGCGCTGGCACCGTCGGAGAATCAACGCGTTTTCCACGGTCCGCGAGCATATAGGCGCACAGCATGGGCACCAGCGTCAGCGACACGACGGCCGAGATGACGATAGTCACTGCCAGCGTCAGCGCAAACTCGCGGAACAGCCGTCCAACGATGTCGCCCATGAAAACGAGAGGGATCAAGACGGCCAACAGGGAGACAGTGAGAGAAACGATGGTGAAGCCGAGTTCCCGGGAGCCCGCCACGGCGGCGTGGAACGGCGCTTCCCCGCAGTCGATGTGCCGCTCGATGTTCTCGATCATCACGATCGCGTCGTCGACTACGAAACCCGTCGAGATCGTTAGGGCCATCATGGTCAGGTTGTTCAGGCTGAATCCCGCGAGATGCATCACACCAAACGTGCCTACGATCGACAACGGCACGGAGAGGCTGGGTATGAGCGTGGCCGGAACGCTGCGCAGGAAGACGAAGATGAGGGCCACGACCAGCACCACGGCAAGCACGAGTTCCCATGTCACGTCGGCCTCGGATGCACGCACCGTCACTGTGCGGTCGGTGAGTACGGACACCGCAAGAGAATCCGGAAGGGAGTGGCTTAAGTGCGGGAGCGCGGCCTTGATGTCATCGACCACCTTGACGACATTGGATCCTGGCTGTCGCTGAATGCTGACGATGATCGCCGGCGTGTCGTCCTTCCATGCGGCAAGCCGTCTGTCCTCGGGCCCTTCGATAACGCGCGCGACATCGCGCAGCATGACCGGGGCTCCGTTTTTGGTGGCGACGACAATCGCACCGTATTCATCGGGCGACCGCAGCTGATCGTTGGCACTGATCGCGTAGGAGCGGGACGGTCCGTCGAACGATCCTTTCGCCCCGTTGACGTTCGCGTTGCTGATGGCCGTGCGCAGGTCTTCCAGGCTCATGCCGTACGAAGCGAGGGCAACGGGATTCGCCTGCACACGTACCGCCCTGCGTTGGCCGCCCTGCAGAGTCACCAGGCCCACGCCATTTATCTGGGAGATTTTCTGGGCGAGACGCGTATCGACGATATCCTCGACCTGTGTCAGCGGCAGCGATGACGACGTCACGGCAAGCGTCATCACCGGCGCATCGGCGGGGTTCACTTTGCTGTAGATCGGCGGCGTCGGCAGATCGCCCGGAAGCAGGTTGCTCGCTGCGTTGATCGCCGCCTGGACATCCTGCTCCGCCGTATCCATGCGCACATCAAGCCCGAACTGAAGCGTGATCACGGAAGACCCGGCTGCGCTGGCCGAAGCTATCTGGTTGAGCCCGGCGAGCCGGCCCAGCTGTCGCTCAAGCGGCGCCGTGATCGAAGCCGAGGTGACATCGGGCCCCGCCCCCGGGTAGAGGGTCGTTACCTGGATGATCGGATAGTCCACCTGCGGCAACGCAGATAGCGGGAGAAAGCGGTGTGCGATGGCACCACCCACAAGGATGGCCATCATGAGGAGGATCGTTGCCACCGGCCGCACGATGAAATGGCGCGATAGATTCATGCCTCACCCACGGTATCCGCCTCCTTTCATCATGACCTCCGCCCCCCGAGCGCTCCCATGATTGGTGGATGCACTCTACGAGGCGGTCATGGCAGAGAAAGGGCTGAATGCGGGCGCGGGTGCGCCTTGCTTGAGGCGAACACCTCTCGGGCAGTAAACGAGTCATGTAAGGGCTACCACCGAATTTCTACAGCCTCATCTAAGTGGCTGAAAAAGATCACCTTGGACGATTCTGGCGGAGAGAGTGGGATTCGACCTGATGCAGGCTGCGCGTACGCCTGATTTCCAGCCGCGTCAGGGGGACAAACTTGATGGACGTCCATCGAGGTTTGGCCAAATCGGCCAAACTATGGTGGATCGCGCATCGGATCGCGCGGAGTGACAAACTTCGAGAGAAATCCTTCAAGGTTTGGCGCGAGCGCCAAATTTTCGAAGAATGCAT
>CAWJZF010000004.1:0-644206 GCA_963847335.1 uncultured Gammaproteobacteria bacterium | reverse complement strand
GAGCTCGCACGACTTTGCACCATCCTTCCGGTCGCGTCGGCCAAGCATTCAATGAAAGCATGGCAAGTTCGGAAATCCAGTGGTGGGATCAGTTACTACAGGGAGCGGCTGATGGGACGTCTTCCACAGGGAGCCCCAACAAGTCCCATGCTCGCAAATCTGGTGATGCGAGATATCGACAGCGAACTCCTCGACCTTGCTACGTCTGCCCGCCTCACATACACACGTTACAGCGATGACATCACCTTTTCTACAAAGGGCGACTTCACCAAGCAGCATGCCATGGACGTGGTGAGGAATGTTTCCAAAATCCTTAAACGCAATGGACTCTTTCCAAATCGATCGAAGACCGCAATCGTCCATCCGGGAGCTCGTCGAGTAGTGTTAGGACTCTTGGTTGATCGTGACCAGCCACGGCTTAGTCCATGTTTTCCTCATTGCTTGCAGCATAGCACCTCGATCACCTCGAAGTCAGTGATAGCGGCACCAGGGACGGCGTCGACTCTGCGGGAGCGGCCACAGCGGCCATCGACTCGCGGGAGATCGACGTCCTGAATGGTGGATCCAGCATATGCTCTGAAGCAGAAAGAACGGCTCCTTGCACTGCCGTGGAACACCTCTCTATTGCTTTGATGGCGCAGCGCTTCGAACTTCGCCTGAATAGCCCCGATTACAGCCGCTACCCTGCTCCTCGGGAACATCGATCAACGTGCCATCCGAGCGTGTAGCCTGAACAAGCCCGCATTTGTGGACTCACGGACGACCGATGCACGCTGAGGAGCAGGGTATCCGGAACGATGTTTGCGCGCATGACGATCGATTCCGTCGCGCCCACCCGCACGATGACATGCTGCGGGGGCAGGAGTTCTTGACTCCTAAGGTCTGAACAAGAGTCGCTGAGAGCGGCTTAGGTCATGTCGTTGGTCAGGTGACTGGTCAGGTGACCCACGATGACCTGCTGGTCTTCGTCGTCGTAGTAAAAATAAATCCGTAGCGAGTTTTCCTCAGAGTGGTCCACCCCTTTTTTAAGATGCCACTCCAGAAACTCATTCTTCCCGCGTAAATCGAAGTGGTATTCGTTATACCACTGGGCGAGCCTGGAGGGTTCGCCGGTGCGCTCGAGTCTCACCCCGAGGTCCTGAAAGAGTTCGGCCACCTCGCCCCCTTCGCGCCGGGCGTCGACATACTCCCTCGCAAGCCTTGCCAGACACTGGTAGACCAGGGTTGGATTTTTGTAGGGGCTCTTTCGCGCGCTTCGAAGGGCGCGGTTCCGCACAACGAGTCTGCTGGGAAAGTGCTCATCGATCCAGGTGCCCATGTGCTCAAATGATTCAGGGAAAACCAGTTCGTCGGGCTCTCCAACCTTGGTCTCGAGGGCGTCGATGCGAGCTCTTAGTGTGTAGAGCTGTGCGCGGTAGCGGTCCCGGTCCTGCTCGGCAATCTTGTGTTGCTCGTCGGAGTAGGTTGCCGATTCCTTGGCCTCGTCAAGGCTGGCCCTGAGAGCCTCTTTTTCTTCTGGATGAGCTGCTCACGCTCGGAGATGCCCTGGTCGGGGACGGCCAGCGACTTGATGCGTGCGGCGAGGCTCGCCTGCCTGATTTGGCGGAAGGAGGGCAGCGCCTCCTCAAATCCCGCGTCGCGCACGGTTGCTGCGGCAAAATTTCGAAGCAGCAGGGACGAGAACCGGTCAACGCTGCCAAACCGACTCTGGAGCCAGGGACGCGAGGCCACCGGGTGGGCCGTCGGCTCATCGTAGGTCGGGTCAAAGCCAGCGTGGTACGTACGGAGGGCACCATGCCAGACGGAAAACTCGCGCCCGAGCGCGGTGGTCAGGATACCGGTCAGGTCTTGCGGGACGACGAAAACGTGGGCAAAACCTGCAAGCTTGTTGCCACAGGCGTTTGCTTCCCCAACGACGTCGATATCGTCGTCGGTTGTAAATACTAGGACAGGACGACTTCGTTCCTGATTTAGAAGAAACGCAACGAGGCTTTCGACTTGTTCAACGGTGGACAGCTCGCTGGCCTTTTCATAAAGGGGAAGCCCGAGCTCCCGCAAGCCAGGTTTGCGAATGAGCTTTCTAAGGACGCCAGGAACACTCGGGAAAAATGGAAGCCCTGCCCTTGCATCGATAAGCGACAGGCGCAGGCCCACCAAGGCGACGTGCTCACTGTGCGCAATAGATACTTCGCTTCGCCACACGCGGCCTGGTGTGTCGGCATCGAGCTTGTCGTACTTGAAGGACCAGAAGTTACCGAACCGTTCGACCGTCACTGATGGGCCTTCGGTCAGGTCCGTGTCAAAAGATTCGCCCGCGAAAGCCGCCTCGGGCAATTTGACGTCTGGCTGCTCGTAAAGCCAAGCGAGCACCGATTCCCGTGCAATGCCGGCCGTCTGCAGCGGAGGGGACCGTTTGCAGGCCAGGTCTGCGACGACTTGCACAATGGGCCTTACCGTTGCCATGTCCCGTCTCCCCAACGCGCTGATTGCGCCGTGCTTCCATCGAAGGTGGCACGGGCCTCCCTAATATGCACCCTACCGCGCACTTTCACAGCCACACCCTCACCCCGCCATGGTGCGAACACGTCTCCCGGTGATTCTGGCTAAAGCTATACGAGCCAGCGCGGCACTGGGCAGTTTTACCGGTCGGCGCGCTCCCACTGACCGTGTGGGCCGATGGACCAAGTTCCGCGTCGTGTTGACGTAACTGCCCTGCTCCACCACTTGGTCGTCATAGGCAAGTTGCACTCCCCCGGGATGCCGCAGTTGAGGTCGAGAAAAAATCCGGCCACTCCTGTAAGAGCAAGCGCCTGGTTTGAATCAGGCAACGGAAGGCGCTCCCAGCGTCGATTCGATTTTGCTCTTGAAGTCTTCAATGTCTGCCTCGTTGCTTCCAATCGACTTCGCACCTTCAAGTCGGAATTTCGACACAGCAACGCGCGAAAGCTTCTCATCGACCGGGCATCGCCGGACGTCTGCCCGGCCATAAAAACCGATTCGCCCAGTCGGCAGGTCGAGATGGCCATACACGAGGCATCCAGGTTCCTCATCGGCCTCCATTCCCTGGTTCGATTCGGTGAACTCGATGTCGAACGCCCTGCAAAGGCAGCCGCTGCTCCTGCAACGTCCGAAGCCAGTGCCGTCAACTCGGATACGGTAAGGCCCTCGGGCAGCCGTCGCCCGGCCAGCGCCAGCACATTGGATGTCAGGCGCACAGCTCGAAGCAGATGGGCGGCGGCCGCCAGCTCACTAGTGTTGTCGAATGTCGCATCCAGCTTGAAACTGCATGACCCCTGGGATGGCATCTCCTGTGAAGGCGGCCGTGGCGTCTCCTGCAAAACAAGCATGGCGAATTAGCAGGTAATCCGCCCATGCATCAAATGGAATGCGGAGATGTTCGTGAACACCAAAATCAAACCTTCCCTCTAGAAATCCAGCACCCGGACGCTCTCCCTGGGACCAGTCAAGCCTGATTTTCAGCAGGTCAGATTTGAACAAAATGCGCCGTCTGCCCTCCACCTCAAAAGGCGTGCGGAAGGCGTCAAAGTCGGCCAGGAGCGGTACGTCGAGTCCGGGAGCCGTAAGGCGCATGGTGACCTTGTCAAAAGGCGCTGCCTCAAGCTTTATGCGCCCATCCCCGCCGGTCACGACGGGCAAATCAACACCAAAGCGCCGCTCGGAGATAGCAATCTGCTTTGCATCCAGTTCCAGATTCTGGCCGAGCATGAAGTCAAGCAACTCATTGGTACTGGTTGCAGACAGTGCAAACGACCCCGTCCCCACAATGCCCTCAAACCCCAACTGCGCAAGTTCTGTTTCCTTCGCTCGTGCGTAGGCGTGCATGTCGGCGCCAATGAACTTCTCGAGCTCTCGCCGTAATGCCAATCCAGTCACGTTAATGCGGTCTTTTGATTTGATTGGAAACGTGATGGACTGGTGGGAAATGGAGTCCTGGTGCCCGTCTACCTGTTCCTGCCTTAGTCGCTTGAGCACAGCACCCAGCCGTGGACCGCGCATGTGCAGAAGGTAGAGACCAGCAAAGGACTGGTCGGGTGCAACGCGCAGCACTGCAATGAACGAAGGTCGTGTGTCTTTGGCCAGACGCTCAGCCATGTCCAGACAAAAGCGCACCCTCTCTGTCTTTGCAACGACGGTTTTCGACTCTGCACCGTGCAGCCCAGCGGCGGCTTTTCGGTGGTCGAGCGACAGAGTCCCGCTCTTGTCCAACGGGAAATCAATGCGGAAGTCCCACCCTGCTCGGTCGTGGAGGGAGGGATTACCAACAAGGCCCGCCGCGTGGCATAGCTCGCCAAAGCGGCTCTGACCGATGGCCCCCAGTCCGTCCGCATCGACTGTCCAGTCCTCGGGCGCACGCCACTCTGCCTGCTCGCCAAAATCTTGCATTTTCATCCCTACCTGGCTCCCACGCCCCATCGGACACCCACGCATCGACCTCCGTCCGGTTTTTGATGATGACATGCTGTTTCGCCGGGTCATCGAGCACTTCACTCGAATCGAGGTTGAGGTGGCGCAGGGTGTAAAAGCATCGCCTTGCGGCACGTCAGGGCATAGCACCCGGACTTGTCCATGCCGTAGTCATTCATGACCACACGCTTTTGTGCTGGACTGAGTTTTGGATGGGGAATAAGCACGACCAGCACCTCTAGCGACCAGTCAGCGTCAAGTGAGGGGTCGACCGCTTCCATCGTGCTCGGGCCAAGGGAGAGTACGCGCCCGAGGGCAAAATCCCGGAAGACCTTTTGCGTATGGCACCACGCCCGCACGTGCCAGCGCAGACCGTCAAACCCGAGCGCATGGGGGGACACGGACCTGGTAGATGCTGTGTCCTTGCGCATCGACTGGTAGCTGATTTCAAGACTGGCCCGGTCCCGTATGGCCTGAATAAACGTAGACACTTCCTTCGGCTGCAGCGTGCGGCTGGGTGTGGCCACCACGCCCGTTTGCGGCACAAAGCCAACAAAGCTGTCATCGCGCTCGATGATGCCGGCCTGCAAACGGTACAGCTCCCCAAGGTAGGCAGCCGGTTCACTCGATGCAAAGCGCGCCGCAAACCCCCGGCCCGGCAGGTAGACCCGTGAACTGAGGTCGTAGGCGAGGCTGTCCTGCCCCAGAGCGTTGTAGGCGGCAAGGTCAAGGGTCGCCTGAGGGGCAGAGATGCCGAAGTGTTCCTGCAGGTCCAGGCGGTTGATGTGCCCATCGTACTGCAGGCGTAGGTCGATGAAGGCCAGACGCCGCTGCTGGCCCCATCGCCCTCGGGTGGTGTCGCTTTTCTTGTCCATGGTCGTCCGTCGGGCCGTTACCTTGCATCCTACCGGCATCACAATGACTTGACTACCGCTAATTATTAAGGGCATACTCCATTATGAGCTCGGGGGAACTCTCATCATTTTAAGGCCAGCCAGGACTGGCAAAGGAACACACCCGTGACACTCGAACACATCGCCCATCGGGACATTGCCTCGTTCGCCGACGACCGGGTCAATTTGCCCCGGGAAAAGGCCAACGAGTTCCGCGCCCAGGCAGCCCGCCTACGCGAGCGTCTTGAGGGCTATCTCAAGGACCACCCGGACTTCAGCCTGCGCAAGATGCTTCTGTCCGGCAGCCTGGCCAAGCACACGGCCCTTCGCACACTCAACGACATCGACGTGGCCTGCTACATTTCTGGCGCCGACGCTCCACACGATGCCCACCGGCTGGTGAGCTACCTGGCCGAACGCCTCCGCACAATCCCCAACATATCCGCCGACCAAGTCACCACAAACACCTACTCGGTAACGGTCCATTACAAAACTTCGGGCCTGAACGTGGATGTGGTACCCATCCTCTACAGCGGCGAAGAGCATTGGTACGGCAACCTGGTCAGCCAGGACGATGGCTCCTTCCTGCGCACGTCCATACCCCGCCACCTGGAGTTTGCCCGTGCCCGGCATGAGAGGAATGCGGACTTTCGTCAGGTGGTCCGGCTGGTCAAGTATTGGGCGGCACGCAAGAAGGCGGAAGGCGACGGCCGCTTCCGCTTCAAGTCGTTCATGATTGAGCTTGTGCTGGCAAGGCTCGTCGACCAGGGCGTCAACCTCTCGGACTACGTCGAAGCGCTCCAGCAATTTTTTACCTATCTCGCCCGCACGGGGCTGGCTGAACTGGTGGTCTTTTCAGACTACTACGCACCTTCCAGCGTGCCTGTGTCCAGCGACCCGGTGCGGATTATTGATCCGGTCAACGCAGACAACAACGTTGCGCGCCTCTACACCGAAGACAACCGCCGGGCCATCGTTGAGGCGGCCCTTGAAGCCGGCGATGCCATCGATGCAGCGCTGTACGCGCCGACGAAGGGCGAGACCGTCCGCTACTGGCAGACCGTCTTCGGTCCGGCCTTGACTGGAGCCTGACCATGTCTTTTTCCTTTACCGCCACCGACAGCAACACCTTTACTGTTACCCACGCCCGCCACATGGCCGCGAAGGTAGCTACCGACCTCAAGCGCATCCAGCGCTTTTACTTCGAACCCGATGACGCCCGGATTGCCCGCCTGGAAACGGAGCTGGTCGCCTTGCTTAAGGCAGGCTTTCTCGATTACGCCTGGTACGGGTTCCAGCGCAACGGTCAGTGGATTGAGCCGACCCTGCGTTATACCCACAGGGAGCTGTCGGGCTTTTCGTCCGCAGACGACGACCCTGGTCGTGTGATCCCCGGCGCCAATGTCCAGGGCGCCTCGTTCCACAGTTTCATTGCGACCAACCAGACCTACACCAATTTGTCGGCGACCGCCAAGGCGCTCTTCGACGCAACCTTGCCCATCTCCCGGACGCCAGCGGACCTTGCCGGCCTGTCCGGCTATATGGAAAGCGACCGCAACTATTCGGCTGGCGGGCAAGCCCTGTCCCGCTCAACGCTCAGGAGCCTGTGATGACCGACGCTGCTGTCCTCGAAGGCCTCTTTGGTAAGGTCCGCCTCCTGCCCGACATTGATGCCTCAAGCCGCCTTGCGCGTCTCGTCGGCCTCGACGACCACAAAAAGCGCCTGTCGGCCGTGCTCACCTTGCTTGTTGACCCCAGCTCGCTTGAGAAGTGGGTCGGTGCCCATCACAAGGGCGCCACCGACCTCGTTGACGCCGTGCTGCGCCGCCCGCCCCTGGTCGTACTCGCCGGCGACGTCGGTTCGGGAAAAACTGAACTTGCCGAGACCATTGGCGATGCAGTGGCACGTGCGGCGGGCATCGAAATCACCCTCCTGCCACTCAGCCTTTCTGCACGCGGCTCGGGCCGTGTCGGAGAGATGACCCAGCTGCTCACCTCAGCCTTTGACGCCGCAGCTGACATGAGTCGTCGGTACAAGGGACGCGACGACAAGGCGCGCGGGGGCGTCATCTTGCTGGTCGATGAAGCCGACGCGCTTGCGCAGTCGCGCGAGTCGGCTCAGATGCACCACGAAGACCGTGCGGGGGTAAACGCGTTTATTCGGGGCATTGACCAGCTTGCCAACGAAAAGCTGCCCGTGGCCGTCATCATGTGCACAAACCGGCTCTCAGCCCTTGACCCGGCGGTGCGGCGCAGGGCCGGGGACGTGCTGGTCTTTGGACGGCCCACAGCTGTGCAGCGCGAAGCCGTGCTGACCTTGCGCCTCGCCCCGTTGGGCTTCGGGCCCAAGGCCATCGACGCGCTCGTCGCTTCGACAGGTGAAAGGCCCGGATTGGCGTATGGCTTCACATATTCCGATTTGACCCAGCGCCTTCTGCCGTCCATCGTGCTAGACGCCTATCCCCATGGTCCTGTGACGCCCGCGCGTGCGCTCGAAGTTGCGCAATTGCTGGTGCCTACCCCACCGTTCCGGGATGGTGCAGGAGATGTGGCGTGACGCAGGCGGTCGTTGGTGTCCATGACGGGTTTGCGTTTCAGGCACGCCGCTTCTGGCTGGAGGCAACCCGTCTTCTTGGTCCGCAGCAAGGCGTCATATCAGTCGGGGTTGAAGAAGGGCCAAAAGGCTTTGACGACATCTGGGTCGAGTACGCACCCGGGCGTGCACAAGACGGGCATGGCCGGCCGCTCATCCGCGAACACATCCAGTGCAAGTGGCACGGCACGCAAAATGGATACGGCTTTGCGCAGCTGGCTGACCCCGACTTCATTCACGCCAAGTCACACTCGTTGCTCCAGCGCGCACTCAACGCGCAGCGCAAGCATGCCCCCGGTGGAGAGGGTGTGCGGTTTCGCCTCGCATCGAATGGATTTCTGCTGCCAGACGACCCATTGAAGCAGCTTTACAGGACCCGCTCAGGCCACCTCGACACCAGCCTTCTTGCCATGGGCAAGAGTGCACGGCACAAGATGGGGCGCGTACGCAAGCTCTGGGGTACACACTTAGGCGTTGATGACGATGACCTGCTGAGGTTTGCAGGCACTCTTGCCCTTACCCACGACGTGCGCACACTCGAAGAGCTAAAGGACGCCCTAAACGAGCGCTTTATCCAGGTTGGCATCCTGCCCTCAGGTGCGGGACAGAGCGGCTTCGTCTACGACGATCTGGTGTTTAAATGGGTCGGTCAGGGGCGTAATCGCTTCGATCGGGCGACCTTACTCAATGCGCTGGGTCAGGAACGTTTGCTAGGACAGGCAAAGCCTGCCCCGGAAGCGTTCGGTGTCAAGTCCTTCGAGCACCGCGACCGGCTCGAAGACAGGTGCATGGATGTCCTTGACCTGGTCCCTTCATTTGACCAGCGCTTCATTCGGTCGGATGAGGACTGGTCCACGGTGCTCTACCCGGCGCTGCGCGACTTTCTCGAAAACGTATCCAGGAATCGTCCACATCTACGCCTTGTACTCGATGCTCACGCCACCCTGGCCTTTGCCGCTGGCAGTGTGCTCGACGTCAAATCCGGTCGGGCCGTGGAGCTTGAGCAGCGTGGACGGGACCGGGAAATCTGGACCGCTGAGGAGACCACAACCGACCCCGCCTGGCCGACCCTCACTGTGCAGACTATCACCCTGGCCGCTGGCAAGCCCGACCTCGCCTTCGCCGTGAGCCTGACCCACGACATCGCTCGGGATGTCCGGGCATATGTGGAGGCCGCCCTCCCCTCGGTGGGGCGTCTGAGCCTGTGCACGGTCTCAACTGGCCCTGGCAGGTCGGCGGTGCGCGGTGGTAGCCATGCGGTCACGCTGGCCGATGCGTTGACGGACAGCATCAGGGCCCTGCATAGCCCTGGCCTGCCGGCCATCACCCACCTTTTCTTCGCTGCACCTAACGGGTTTACCTTTTTCGCAGGGCAGCGCCGCCAGGCCATGGGGCCGGTCACGCTCTACGAATTTGACTTTGGACGAGAGCGCACTGGCAGCTACACGCCTTCGCTCAGTCTGCCCATCAAGCCCGTGCCGGCGGGAAGGTAGGAGGTCCCGGACCACAAGGCACTTGCACTCGTTGGCTGTATCTTCAACGCAGTCCTTCCCGAACAACCGCACCCCGGTTTCCTGTCGACGTGTGATATGGCGAAATGGCCCGCTTTGGCTACCCTCGATAACCCGATCTAATCGCCGAACGGCGCCCTCTCCGCGGCGCCTGGTTAGCTGGACTGAGCACCAGAGGCCAGCGGCTTACTTTAGAAACTGGAGGACGGACGCGTTGAAGGAGTCGGGTGCCTGCCACGGAGCGAAGTGACTCACTCCGGGGAGAATGACCAGGCTCGTGCCGGGAATGGTCTTGGCCATGTAGCGGGTGTGTTCCTCCTTGATGAACTCTTCATGGTCGCCATCGGCGATAGCAATCGTCGGGCCACGAATGGCCGCGAGCTGGCTAGCGGCATAGTTGGGTTCGGATTTCTGCATCGTCTCGACCGCCTCATGCAGTGCGCCGAAACCATCCGGTGTCGGTGATACGCGAGCGTACGTCTGCTGTAGCTGGACGACGACCTTCCCAAGGATCGGCGCATTGAACGCACCGGGCTTGGCCGCGTCCGCATTCATGTTGGCGCCAAACGCATAGATCTTGCGCACCCTGGCAGGATCTTTCATCGCCATCACGAGTGCGGTGTTGGCACCGTCGCTCCAGCCCACGATGTCCGCTTTCTTGATATGTAGCGTGTCCATGACACTTCTCAGATCTTCCTCGAAGACCTCATAGCTGAGGGGAACGTTGCCGAGCGTGCTTCGACCGTGGCCGCGCGTATCGACCAGCACGACCCGATGATGGCTCTTGACTAAGGCAGGCACCTGGTTACCCCAGGAGTCGCTGCTGGACATCCCTCCGTGAAGGAGGAATACGGTGGAACCTTCGCCGACCGTCCCGTACCAGATGCGTGCCCCCTCACGTGCCAAATAGCCTTCGCTGGCGAGATGGGGAAAGGGAGGCGGTGGCGGAAGGGTTTCCCACACAGGTGTCTGTGCATGGACACCTGTCGTCGTCGTGAGGATGGCGAGGGTTGCGATTTCGATGAGTTTCTTCATGGGAGATGTATTCCGAAGGGAGCAGATCTTCTATCAGAGTGCTTCTGGAGTCGTATTGATCAGGTTATGCAAGCAAGTCGCGGTGCGTACCATGTACGCCCGCGATGGGCTTAGGAGGTTTTTCCCGCGTCGGAGTCCCTTTGGATGCGCCGCCCATAGTTCTCCTCCTCATGGGACCGGTGAAAGCCCGGCGCGATGACGCCGAGCCTTCCGTTCCACGCTCAGGTCGCGTGCTTGAGCAGGCCGTCCAATACCGGCAGCAGTTCATCCGGTTCGGGGCGGCGGGTGTAGTCGGGGTTGACCTCGGCGTAGGCGATCACCCCTTCCTGATCGATCACGTAGCGGGCCGGCATGGGCAGGGTCCAGCTCGGTTCACCGTTGATCGTGGACAGATCGACCTTTAAACGCTTGTAAAGGTCGATGAGCTCGTCCGGCAGGCGGAATCGGATGCCGAAGGCCGCGGCCGTCTCGCCGCCCTTGTCGTTGAGGATCGGGAAACTGAGTTTGTTGTCGGCCTGGGACTTGCGGCTGTTGGAAGCAGTCTGCTGTGACACGGCCACGAGCGTGGCGCCAAGGGCGCGGATGTGAGGCGCGACTTCCTCGATGGCCTGCAGGTCGAGGTTGCAGTACGGGCACCAGACGCCGCGGTAGAAGGTCAGCACCAGCGGCCCCTTGACCAGCAGGTCCTTTGACGACACGAGGGCTCCGTTTGCGTCCGGCAGGACGAAGCTGGGGGCCCGATCGCCCGCCTTCAGCGCCCGCTCCGCCTGGCCCGAAGCGATCAGTTCGGCGGTGGACTTGTGCATCAGGGCCACGACTTCCGGTGGGAATATGCGGCCTTCGTCTTTGGCGGTGCGCAAGGCGTCGAGCTTTTCTTTGAGCGACATCATGTGATCCTTTGCCTTTCGCCGTGAGTGGCGATAGGCAAAACATTGCTCATTTGAGATTGGCGCAGTAGCCACTGCGAATGAATATGATATATTCGTATTCCAAATGACTGATCGCCTCGCCGCACTTAAGCTGTTCTCGCGCGTCGCCCGCACCGGCAGCTTCTCCCAAGCTGGGCGCGAGCGGGGTCTATCCCAGCCCTCGGTTTCGCGCGTCATCGCCAACCTCGAGCACGAGGTCGGCGCCACGCTGCTCATTCGTACAACCCGTACCCTGACCTTGACCGAGGCGGGCGCCGACTATCTTCAGCGCATCGAACCGCTCCTGCTGGAGTTGGAAGAGGCCGATCACGCGGCGCGCGGTACAGGTGAGCTCCGGGGCTCGCTGCGCATCGGCTTGTCGCCGAGCTTCGCCGTGCGCGAAGTGATCCCCCGCTTGCCTGAATTTATGGCCCGGCATTCGGCCCTGAAGGTCGACTTGTCAATGAAGGATCAGCGGCAGGACCTGATCGGCGAGGACGTGGACCTCGCGTTGCGCATAGGCGTGCTTGCCGACTCCACGGCCACCGCCCGAAGGATCGGGTCCAATCCGCGCGTATTGGCGGCGTCGCCGGCCTATCTGGAGCGGGCCGGGACGCCCTCCTCGCCTGCCGAACTGGCCAGGCACGCGGTAATCGGCGGACCTGCCGGTCAGATTCCCGGTAACTGGTCATTCCAGAAGGACGGGCGCTCAGTCTTGATTCTGGTCGAGAGCCGACTGACTACCAACTCGAACGAGGGCGCTGTCGCTGCCGCCGTGGCTGGCTTGGGCGTGGTGTCGACAGGCTATTGGGGCTGCCGCCAAGAATTGGAGGACGGGCGGCTGGCGCGGGTGCTGCCCGACTGGCGCCGGGAGCCGGTGGAACTGAACGCCGTCTACGCCGCCGGCCGCGCCGCCAAGCCCGCCGCGCGGCTGTTCACCGACTTCCTGATCCAAGCCTTGAAGACCGATTAGCCAACGCGTGGAAGTGTTTTTGGACAACTACCGGTCGCCCCCTCCCCCACACGCGACCGGGTCCATGGGCTCCAGTGATGCAGCGACGATTGCACACTGGAGAAGCTTAAGGGGACGGGGGCTGAGGTATCCCCACGTTTCCTCGCGCTAGATCAGCAAGTTACGTTGCCTTGGGGTGGATAGAAGTGCGCGCATGGCGCAGTCTTCAAGGCGACGAAACCAAAAGAAGGCCGCTGACCCATGCGCGCAAGCCAATTATTGCAGAAGTGTCTTTCGAGTTCCTTGGGGACGATGCACGCGTTGCGATCACGCGTTTTGCTTCGGTCGGTGGAGGCACTTGCTGAGCGGGCGCCGCCTGACCTTGATGGACGTTGCACGCTCCTGGCCGGGTGCGATGCGCGTACGCGCACCACTGAAGGCGTTCGATCGTCTGCTGAGCAACCCACATCTGCATGGCGAGCGCATTCATGTGTACGGCGACATGGCACGATGGTTATTACGCGGCAGGCGGCCATTGATCGTGATCGACTGGTCGGATCTAAAGGCAGACCGGTCGTGGTGTCTATTGCGCGCCGCGGTGCCTGTGGGTGGGCGCACCTTGCCTGTGCTCGATATGGTGTTTCCCGGGCAAGGCACTGGGAACCCCTGCTGCGGAGAAGCAATTTCTGCAGGTGCTGAAAACCGTCATTCCTGAGGATAAGTGCCCTGTCTTGGTAACGGATGCCGGCTTTCGGACGCCCTGGTTTCGCGCCGTGACTGCCTTGGGTTGGCACTGGGTGGGCCGTCTTCGTCACCGCACGCTGGTCAAACCTATCGAGGTCGAGGACGAGGATGACGCATGGGTTGCCTGTCGGGATCTGTATGCGTTGGCCACCACTAAGCCGCGTGACTTGGGTTTGATGGCCACGGTACGAAAGGTCGGGTGGGTCTGCCGTATGGTGGTCCATCGGAAGCCGCCGCGTGGCCGCAAGGACCGCAACCGCCTCGGGCAGGTGGCACGACGCAAGGGCAGCCGGCAGGCCGCCGCTCGTGAGCGCGAGCCCTGGCTGATCGTTGCCTCACCGGAGTTGGAACATCTCAACGCCCGGCAACTTGTCGCCATCTACGGACGTCGCATGCAGATAGAGATGTCGTTCCGTGACCTCAAATCGCATCGCTATGGTCAAGGCTTTGAAGACAGTTTGACG
Source organism: uncultured Gammaproteobacteria bacterium (assembly GCA_963847335.1). Classification (GTDB taxonomy): domain Bacteria; phylum Pseudomonadota; class Gammaproteobacteria; order Xanthomonadales; family Rhodanobacteraceae; genus Luteibacter. The sequence goes on along the minus strand of CAWJZF010000004.1, from coordinate 630,681 downwards.
CGAACGGGTACGCGCATCGACATCCTACTTCTGGTCAATGCGCTGGCGGCGTTCGCGAGTTGGCTGGCCGGTCTTGCCTGTGACGCCGCGGGCATGGCGACTGGATGTCGCCAATGCGAAGCGCCCGTCGCCTTTATTCAATTCTTCGCGTCGGACGAGAGGCGCTCGTCAGGCAGTGGCCTATCGAACGACAATCACTTTGCTTGGCTCGATTGAGATCGCTGCCACCCGACACGCTCCATCAGATGCAGGCGCCGGCTTGAAAACGTGGGGATACCTCAGGGACGGGGGTAGTTAAGAGCTGTTCGCGCCGGTCCTCACGTGCCTACCGACGCCCGACAACGTTCGCGACCTGCCAACGCCATTTGCTTCAGGGTAAATCTGGCGGGGGCTCCCCTGGTTCGTGCGCCCCCGAAGCCCGAGGCGCGTCCGGGGTCACCCGAGCATCGTTTGCGTGAGATCCGTTCAAAAGCGCGCCGGGTGTGTAAATGTAAATGTCCACATGCGTCTGCCGGGGTCTCTCGTCGCGACGTACCGGCATGATTGCCAGTGCTGAGCGAAAAGTCGCTAGGTGACAATTGGGAACGCCGTGAAATCCAGCTGCGCCTCAAGGCGTTGAATCTTCTTGGGTGCGTCGCTCGTGTGCTTGGCTTCAGCTACGACGACCTCCTTGAGATGCCTGATTTCGTTGGCCCTGAGTTCGAAATTATGCTTCATCGACACGAGTTCTGCTTCTACGAACTGTCCCTGCCACTTGCCCGAGGAGCCGATCCGCGGGCATCGGCCACGAAGACGTCTCCGGCATGTATTGCGGCCCTTCTCTCTGAGCGAAGACTACGATGTGACTCAGAAGGCTTATAATTCGATGGTCCTGGCGAGCTTAAAGGTAACCGGGCCAGGTTGCCTTACCCGCTGCCTACCGAAGAATTTCTGCGAGACATCCTCATTTACACAACAGTAGCGCCAGGGGCGCAGTCAACCTGACCCTGGTCGCCGCGGTTCGCCGAACAGGGCGCGCTCCCTCCCGACACATCGAAGTAGCCAAAGAATCACTCCCACCGGCCCAGATGTCTGTCAGGCACCGCCTACACCAAACGGTATAGGTTCAGATGGCGGTGACGACTTAAACACCGTCTTTTGATTCCATCCCGCGACGCCCCGGATCCGCGACGACATGAGTCTTCAGAGTCGCTTGTTGCGCAATTATTTATCCATGTAGGCGAACCAACGCCGCCCGTTGACCGGATAATGGCTCTGACCCAGGACATCGGCCGGCCCTTGCCGAGCTGCGCGTTTTAGGTGAGCTTATCGGCGCACCGCGTGCGCGGCATCAATAGGACACAGCATGGAAACCATCAAGGAAATCGCCGACGCCATCGACCACGCGCGCGCGGGTACCCCGCTGGCAAACTTCTACGCTGACCGCGCGGAAATCCGCGGGGTTAGTGGAAGTCGGGACAATCTTTTTTTTGAACGCAAGGATGATGATGCCCCACGCTCTGGCTATGCCTATCACTGGGGTGGCCGTAGCGAACTTCAGTTGAACATCGGGTTCGAGGAGGAGCACACCTATTTTCGGTATGGGGCTGCGTTCTCCATAGAGAAGGGGCCGTATTTTGAGGACCCTGTCGGCGTGCTGGGCCCGGTCATTGCGCGCTTCAACGCACTACTCCCCCAATATCCCGCGCTGCACGGACTGCAGATGTGGTTCGTTGACAAGCGCGAGCCAGAAGATCGACGACGCACGCAAGTCGGCACCGTGGGGGCCATATCCGGTGATCTAATCCGCCAGGGCATCTTCATCTTCTTCGGCGAGAGCGTACCTGTGAGCCCGGACGGCGTCAGGCCGGACGTCATTCGCCGCGCGGTTGCAGTTTTGAACATGATCTACCCGCTGTACCTGGCGCTTCTCGACGAGAGCAGCCAGTCGGCACAGCCCCTCGAATATCGTGTAGCCCGCATTTGTTGGAACACGAATTTATGGACGCACCCGTCTGGCCGCGGAGGAAAGTCGCGTAATAAAAAGGCGTTCGAGCACGACCACGGCTTCGGTCATGAGGAATGGTTGTTCGACCTGGGAACGACGCTCAACGGATACAAACACGGATTCATCCAGCCGATGAACATGAACCACGACGCCTACGTCGGCAAGCGTTTCGGCCTGCTTCTCTATACCATTGATGGAGCTACAAAACAGCGTTATTGGGCCGGCGCGATTGACGGTGTGCAAGCCATAACCGCCGAAGTTGCGCGCAACGTTGCGCGCCAGTTCAAACGTAAAGGATGGTTGAAGAACATGGAGCGTCAGGTTGCCGCGCTGGGGCTCGCTACGGAGCCAGTCGCCGACACTGGAAGTACGGAGCTTTTCAATATCCGATTCCGACCAAGCGCACTTCGTGTATTCGAGCCACCAATCCCCTTCCCCACCGACGATGTCCCCTCGGACTACTACAACACGCTCCAGCGAGTCCCAGCTCAGTGGCTCAACCTTATAGATCCTAGGTTGCCTATCGACGCGGATGCCGGAGCCATCGCCAGCAAAGGCGACGGCGTGTATGGCGATGACGACGAAAACGATGATTCCCCCGAAGCAGCGACGCAAGTCATGCGTGGTGCCTATGCCGCCGGCCTGGTCGATCTCCTCCAGATGCAGTGGCAAAACGAGTTGATGAAAACTCTCAGAGACGACCTTCCCGCCGACGTGAAAGCGAAGAGGGAGGCGCCAGTAGGTCGCTATCGTGTCGATGTGCGTCTTAGGGCCCCGGACCGCACCGTGTTTATTGAGCTCAAACCGCGCGGCACTGCCCGCTCGGTGATTCGTGAGGCGTTAGCCCAGCTATTGGACTACGCATATTGGCCAACAGTCAGTCGCTGCGACACTTTGCTCATTGTCGGGCCGACGCCGCCTGGACAGGAAGATCAGGATTACTTGGCCGCGCTCCGTGCGCGCTTCGCCATACCCGTGCACTACCTTCACTACTTGGACGGGCGGATAGTAGGCATCGGTGATTGGTACCGAGCTTTGCCGGCCACTGCCGGCTAGCATCGAACGATTGTTAGATTTATTTGACTGCTGACGCTTCTGGCTTGGCACTATTAATCAACCAGGTCACGGCGGATGGGCGAACTGTCACCACGCGATCGCACGCGCATGGTCAGAGTCTTTACCGGTTTCCAGTAAGACGTCGAAGCCCAGCTTCAGCAAGCCGCAACGGTTCGTCCTCGCAGACGGCCAAGCCGCTGACCGACGATCGGATAATGACTCTGACCCCGCGCGTCGCTATGAGTCGAAGGCAGACATCCCGGCGGATCATAGCCCGCTCCGCCTGGCCCGCGTCAATCGGCTTTCGGCGCGCGCTCCCAACTGACGCCACTCGCGTTCAAGGCCCGTCCATCCCTCACCCATCCCAATCGACCAGGCATGGGTCGAATGCCGTCCCTGCCTACCCTCGATAACGTTTCCTAATCACTAGCCGATACGTCGGTGGCAGGCCTCGTCCCTCCTCTGCCAGGCAGGGGGCCGAGCGTGCGTCGCGCTTGTGCAGGCATCGGCATCCGCAGCAAGAGCCACATGCTTATGATGGGCAAGAACCACTTACAGATCGCTGATGTGATGCTGGGTTGAATGGACGAACAGGTAAAAGCACGCAAGGCTCATTGAATGGCATGGTCTACGACCCCGCGGCGCCCGTTTCGCCGGAGCGGAATGTTGCGTAATCGCAGCCATTGTGCAGTTCGACGATGATCCCGTGGCATATCCCCCAGAGGGGCATCGGTCAGCGCCGTCTTGTGGTCCGAGAAAAAAAAAGGACGCGGCAAGGTCATGCTCTTCGTAATGGAAAGCGCTTTTCGCCCGATCGTCGAATTGGCCGACGAGCCGCGCAGCCAGCAGCGGCAACATGCAAGGACGGAGGGATTCAATGGGACCGGCCGGCATGAAACCGCCGTGCGTGGTAATCAGTTGCTCCCGCCAAAAGTCGAAGTGACTGGATTCGCCGGCATTGGCCGGCGTAGGAGTTTCCAGCTCGTACGTGCGCCAGTGGCGCATCCATTTGGCAGGCAGCGGCTTGCTTGCCAAATGGCGCAGCATCGCCTCCCCCAGCAGGGATCGAACCTGCGCCGGCACGACGGTCTTCTGCACCAGACGGGCATCGAGAACCACCACCGTCGTCACCAATCCCGACGGCCGCGGCTCGGTCACGATGCTATGCGGCAAGGGGCATACCGCCTCAATTGCCAGCCGCCTCTGTTCCTTCGACGGGTACCGTGCCCCTGTCCTAAGGTACACACCTTCCGTGTGTGGGGTCACCCTGCAGTACAGTCGATCTACCCGCTGCGCCCAGTATCCGAATCGGCGCAAGGCCTCACGCTCCAGCTGCAGAAACCTGGTGGTTTTCGGCCACTTGAAACTGGAGGCCACGCTCAGAACGGGTTGATGACAATGCATGCAGTTGCGCAGCGGTTCGCGGCATTCGAGGGTGAAACGCGAGCGCATCGGCAGCGCGAACTCACACTTCGGGCAACCGCACTGCATCGGCGTGTTATGCAGCGGACACCGAGCCAGCCCCACCAACTGGTGGCCGAAGAAGTGGTACCCGCATTTCAGGCAATCCTCACACCAATGCACATGCTCGGTGTCGTAGATGTCGCGTCGCTGCCGAAGCGGCCACGGCTCGGTGTTGAGCCAGGTCCCCAACTGCTCGCTGGTCAGGGCGCTCTGGTCAAAGGCCCCGGAGGTGTGGTGCAACGTCGAATACAACACCTGCCGACACCAGGCGGACGAGTACTGGCCCAGGAACGGCTCGATGCGCTGCATCGCGACCCGGGCCTGCTCGACGGTGGGCGTGCGCGCGACCACGGGCGTCAATCAGACAGCAGGCTTAGATCGCACGCCATCGTCGCTTCTCTCCAGTGCGCGTCGGTACCTTTCCAATTGGGGCTGTCGAAGCGAGAAAATTGTGTAAGGTAGTACTGCAGCAGGTCGCGCACCACGTCCGCGCCGATCTCGATGCCCCGCCCTCCGCCCCCGACCGCGGCCATCAGTGCCTCCCATGCCAGCCCGGTTTCGTTTGTGATACGCCACCCCTCGCGATACGCCAGGGGAAAATAGAACTGGCTGATAGTCCAGCCGAACTTCTCCCACCGCCAAGTCCTGTCGAAGATGCGAAATACGCGGCCCAGCGCCATCCGAGTGGCGATGCCCGGCATGGAGAGAACGTCGCGAAAGTAGCGCTTGAGCAGGTGCGTTTGATGCGCCAGACGCACTCTCTTCACCGCGGCCGTCAGGCCGCTGTTGCCGAAACCGAAGGCGGTGTTGCGCACCCCGCATTCGTCCAGCATTCCCATGAAAAACTTCAACCACTCCAACACCAACGTGCCGCAGTTCTGGATTTCGTCCACCAAGAAGACGATGAACGGAGGTGACTTGGGTGTAGCCAGTGCCAAGTACTCCGCCAGCGCCTGATCCCGCCGATCCTCCAGGAAGTGGCGTATTTCCAGTTGCGGATCGAGGCCGCGCAGGAGCACTTTGTAGAACTCGCGTGGCAAGGGGCGGTTGGATATCTCGAACTCCAAACGCACCGCGATCATGTTGGGATAGCGCTCGGGAATCGCACGGAGAAGGTGCCTAATCAACGTTGATTTGCCGTACTGCGTCGGCGCAATGTAGCTGCGACCGCCGCGGCCAAAATGCAGCTCATCCATCACGTCCGCGGCGACGTGGAGTGTCGCCGGAAACGGCAGGATGAAGGACTTGGACCAGTCCTTCACGGGGAAAGCCGACCAGTGCAGTTCCTGCTCGGCACGCGAGGGGCCTTCGGGTGGCGGTGATAGTTTCGGCATGGCCTATCTCGGGCCAGAACGGCCGGGGCCGCCATAACGCCGCGGCGGGCGCACCGGGGGCGGCGGTCGCACAACCGGCGCCGCCACCGACACCGTGCCCGGGCGGGCTCCGTGCACCAGCCCGTTGAGCTGATGCTCGCGGGCGAGCACGGTGCCAGCGCGCGACGTCCCGTGTCGCCCCCGGCGCGCATCCGCACGCGCTTCGGCCTTGAGCTGGCTCAGGGCGTCTTTGACGTAGTCCTGCTTGTGCTGGGCGTCGATGCGGCCATCGTCAACGCGACGATTTATCTGCTTGCGCATCTCCAATGAATGTTCGTACTCGGACCAGGGGTAGTCGGCTCGCACCGTTCCCAGCGGCGCCCCCAGTTTGTCGAACAACTCTAGATCGCGGATGTTGTGGCGATTAACGTGACGCGCGACCGAGTTCACCGATGAGTTCAGGCGAGTTCGCGAGGGTAGTGTTGGTGTAAACTACCCGCTCGTACTTGGTGTACGGACGTCGATTGCAGCCACGCACGTAGCCCCAATGCACGCTGATGTTGAGTTCGGGATGCAGGCCGTCCGTGGGTGGCAGCTTCGGGCACCAAAAGCCCAGTTCCGGCCGCTCCACGTACTGGCGCAGGATGCTCAGGCGCTTCTGCGCATAGCGGCCTTCGGACTGCGCGATGTTGTAGCGCGCCAGCTGCAGATCGATCAGGTCCAGGATCACTTGGAAGTGGATGCGTGCCTCCACCGCCGCCTTGCCGGGATTCTCGCGGCGCGGATCATTAGCGTTGGAGCCGGTACTCGATGGAGCGCGCACGAAGCCCAGTTCTTCCAAGGCGCAGAAGATGCGCTCGATCAGCGGCCGGCAGTCCCAGCGACCGATCGATCCCCAGTTGAGCGCGCAGCCAAAGCGCCCAGCGAAGATTTCGATCGTGTTCTTGCCCAAGCCAATCAGGGCATTGTCTATGCACAAGATGCCGAACCCGCAGCCGACGAGCTCCGGAATGACGCCGCTGGGCAGCCCCCCGCCCTCGTCGTAATGCAACGAGGCCAGGCAAAGCTCGCGCGGCCGCCACGGCGCAATGACACTGTAGCCGGCATCGAGGACGTCATCAGCGTTGCACTCGCGCCGGATCACCGCCGCGTAGCCCAGAGCGGCTGTCGACTTACCGTCGCCAATGAGCAGTAACTGGATGCGCTCGATCGGAACCCATTCGATGAGCCCCTCCGGATCCGATATGCCAACCGTGCCGATCATGTGCAGCCGATGGGCGTCCATCTCGGCCAGGTCGTAGGGTAAACCCGGGATGATGAGGGAGTCCTTGCCAGTCCCTGTATGCAGTTTGCTGGCCGCATCGGCGCCGTGCTGAGCGCGCACCCCCCGCTCGTAGTTTTCGAGCAGGACCTGGTCATAGAAGCGTTCGATGGTGCGCCGGCCTTCAAATCGGGTATTGAAGGGCCACTCGTCGTCCCCCAAGGCCGCCGCCCTACAGCGCGCGAGAAAATCTTTGTGTAAATCGGCCTTGGACACGCGAACTTCGTGTGCCCCCTTCGGGCGTTTGAGGATGCGACGCACCAGCGCTATCTTCAGGTCCGGCATGCGTTGGAAGCACAGGGCCAAGGAGCCGGCTAGCCCCGGCGGATTCGCCCCCGCGTGTCGGCCGTGCGGGTGTATGGCTTTCGCAGTACGCCCGGCAAGAAGCCCGCCCAGCCCAGGATCTGACCGGTCTGGAGGTCGCGCGACAAGGCGCGATTGAGCATTTTTAGAAAGTGCTTGTGCGTTACGCCGGCTTGCTTGAGCTGGTGAGCGATCGGCAAAAATTCCAGGTAGTCGCGCGTAATCTTGCGCAGCCGTATCACTCGAAGGCGCTCAGCGGTACTCAGATGACTGGTGTTGGCGGCCGGCCATTGCGTCGTGTCGCGCAGCTCCTGGGGCACCGTGGCGCGGGCGTAACGACTGCACGAGTGATAAGCGCGCGTCATTGCGCCCAACGCAGCGTGCTGTGCTCGTTGAATGGACGCAGGTCCAAGTCGAGCTTGATGTGGCGCTCCAGGAACAGTTGCATGGCTGCGGCGGACGCGAGCGGACGCGTGGCCGGCTCGAACGGCGCACACAACTCGAGCAGGGTTAGCTCACAGCGCGAATGCTGCAGCCGCATCGCGATCGACTCGCGATACTCTTCGAGCTGATATGTTTTCGCCGCATTGACGAAGCGCAGGATACGCACGCCGTTCCAGAATCGCTGCGGGTTCTGGATCATCTGCGTGCCGTACATGCGCACGTATTGAGCGTCCATGCGTCGCACCGCGACCGCCTGCGCTTCTTTCTGGATCTGGGAGCGTGTGTCGAGGTCTTCGTCCGGATCGGTCTTGATCTCGCGGCATTCACGACGTCCGTCGACGAACTCGATGATCGCGTCGAACGTGGTTTGGTGATCGTTCTCAAGCACGTGAACGATGGCAGGTTCGGGTGCTAGGTCGATGGTGCGGATGCGGGGGTCGATTTCCGCCAACACGGCGTGGATGAATTCCGAGTCGCTCCGCAGCGCCCACTTGCGTCCGGCGCGATAGCTGTCGAGCAACCAAAGATTCGACAGCCCGTGGCCACGGGCGCCGAAGGCAGCCATGATCGCTGCGCGGATCTTGACGGCAGGGCTGGCTGACTTGGAAGCGCGTACGTTCATCGGTCGGCTGTTTCATCAACCGCCGGAAAAACGAACCCTTGACCGCAGGCCATAGCAGGCCTACTGTCGTGTTACCCATCGAGTTGTCCTGAACGGCCGTCCTGTTCGCACCAGGCGGCCGTTCTCGTTTTCAGCGGCGGCGTATTCAGCGTCCTCAGCACGCGTCGGATTGGCGCATTTGGGTTGTAATGGAAATAGGACTACTCTGGTGAAATGGAAAAGATTATTTCCATTCGCCACGATGCGCGCGCCAGATAGCGAAGCGCTCAGAGGCTTTCCTCGGGCTTGGTTCTGCCGGGCCCTGTGGGAGTACGGCGGCGACTTGGCCGATCTCAATGCCCAGTTGGCACTCAAGCCCGATCCGGAGCACGCTTTCGCCGCGGGGACTTGGCCGCGGCCTTATCACCCGCGCGCGATTGCTCCGCCGCTTTTCGATCGCGCGCTCGCCGGCCGTAACCCGGACAACTGGGAATGGGTGGACCGGGCGGAGTCTGAGTGGTGCTTCAATCTGTTCCTGCGAGTCGCGATCCACCTGCCCGGATCCGAGGACTGGCTCTTCCGCGGCCTGCACCCCTACGTGCGCTCGACGCCGCCGTCGATAGAGCACGCCCACAACCTATTGAATTCGAGTCTGCAACGGCTTGGGCTGCGCGTATTGCCAGAACACGCGTTGGAAACCGTGCTTCGTCTGGAACCTGATCGAGGCCGACAACTCGCTCAACGCGGCGTCGACCACCTGGTGAAGGCGGCGCAACCCATCCACGTCATGACGCTGTTTGCATTGTGGCATCTGGCGCACTGGCAACGCCCGTACTCCGCGCACGCCAAGGAGCTCTTAAGCGCCTGCTGCACCGCACTGCGACGCTTCCTGACGCGCCCAGAGTTCCAGATCAACGACTGCGCTCGTGCCGCAGCCAAGTATGTGGAGCATTCCCTGTGGGATATCCGCCACGTGATTCAGCATGACGGATTTCGAGTTCCGCGCTTGCCGAACGGGCCCGATCAAATCGGGATCTTCCCGTTGCTGGTAAGGGATTTCGACGACCGCGACGCGGCGATTGTCTGTGCGTCCGCGGGCTCGGTCGTGCCGATGGATGATTTCCTGTTTCACGAACCGGCCCCCTATCGGGAAGACGCGATCCCGACCGGGCAGGAACTGGCGGTCGTGACCGATCTTCTGCTGAAGGCGGCTGACTTCGCCGAGAGCGACATTCTGGTCTACGACCGGGACCCGGCGGTTCTTCGGGAGTTGAGCGAGCCTCACGAACGTCCGGTCGTCCGCAAACGAGTGGCCTCACGCGCCTTGGGGGGAGGCGGAGGCGGGGCCCTGCCCTCCTTTTCCGAATTGGGTCGGGGCCTTCGGTAGATCCGCTCACTTTTCCCCAATTGCTTCGGCCGTCCTCTCCTTGTTCTTTTTGCGTCGGGTAGAGGCGACAGCAACTGAACAAGTTTGGCAGTATCTCTGCGCTAACCTATTGATTGTTGGCTTTGTATCAGACCCTGAATCGCTTCGGAGGGCTTCCTCCCGAACAGGATGTATCGGTCACCGTATTCGAACTGGACTCTTTAGACGGCGCGAACTCGTGTCGTTTCGCTCAGAACCACGCCCCAGCCGAGGCCCGACTGCCAGGTCCTGGTACCTGCACGCGAATACAGCTTCGAATCATCGCTTTCGCTTCCTGGCACCGACGATATTTCCTCGATAAGAAACATCGTCGGTGCCTGCGGCATCCAAAGTGTCCTCCTTTACGATTCGCGTCCTGTTGGCGCCCAGAATCCAATTCTCGTCGGACTCGTCAGCGGCCAGCGCCGTTACCCGATCGCGAGCCAGTCTCCAGGCATCTTTTGCCCTGCTCCTTTTGCATTAATTTCCGGGCGAAATTGTCCAGCGCCCCATTCGAGTGCGACATCCCAATTGGCCGAAGAACCAATGACTTTTCGAATATCAATTGCTTAGATCATAAATATTGAGCAGATTCTAGGTTGTTAGGACATCGACCCGCGACTTGCAGTGGCCCAGTCGTGATAAACTAAGTCGTGTAAACTAAGTTTATCGGAGGCATTTATGCAAACTTTCAACATCCACGATGCCAAGACCCAATTGTCGCGGTTGGTCGAGCAAGCCGCCAAGGGCGAGTCTTTCGTGATCGCCAAGGCCGGTAAGCCCATGGTCAAGGTCATCGCACTGAATGCGCCAGAACCCTCGCAGGTGAAGCGGTTCGGTTTCATGGCTGGCCAAATCAACGTGCCTGATGACTTTGACCGGATGGGTGAGGCTGAAATCGTGAAGTTGTTCGAGGGCGGTGCATGAAGCTGTTGCTGGACACGCATCTGTTGCTATGGGCTGCAGAGGGCTTTGAGCGACTTCCGCCTGCTGCGCAATCCATGATGGCTGACCCTGAGAATGAGCTGTTTTTCAGTGTTGCCAGCCTTTGGGAAATCGTCATCAAGCGTGGCTTGGGGCGCGACGACTTCAAAGTCGATGCCCGAGTATTGAGACGCAGTTTGCTCGACAATGGCTACAGTGAATTATCGATACTCAGCGAGCATGCGGTCGCTGTCGACGGCCTGCCCCCTATCCATAAAGATCCCTTCGACCGTCTGCTGGTAGCGCAGGCCACTGTTGAGGGCATCACGCTTGTGACGGTTGACGCCCATGTGGCCGAGTATCCTGGTCCGGTGCGCTGCGTCTGACTTGAAGCAGCACTCTCTGATCAGATTCCATAGCTTGAAGAATCGATCACGTCGGCGACGTGACGGCGCCCGGGCGATACCCTTCGCAAATGGCGTGGCAGAAGTCGAGAAAGGTCTCCACGGCCGCGGGCGGCAAACGCCGCGAAGGTCGGATGGCATAAAGCGGAAAGGTCTCGTCCGGCCACTCGGGGAACAGTTCCACCAGGGCGCCGCTGGCAAGTAACGACTCCACGCCGAGCGCCAGGACCTGTGCGATACCGACGCCCGCCACGCAAGCGGCCACCATCGTGTCCACGTCCGTGAGCGTCAAGCGGCCCGCTGTCTCGACCGGGCGGACTTCCTTGCCCCGATGAAATTCCCACTCGAAGCGGTGCGCCCGCTGCGGGTCGATGTACTGGATGCAGTCGTGTTCGGCCAGCTTCTCCGGTGTCCCGGGACGCCCATGCTTCTTGAGGTAAGACGGCGACGCCACCGTGAGCACACGCGTTTCGAGGAGCTGGCGCGATGTCATGCTGGAAGGCGGTTGTGGCCCAAATCGCACAGCCACGTCGATCCCCTCGGCAACCAGGTCCCCGGCATCGGGTAACAGCACGCAGACCAGGTTCAGTTCGGGGTAGCGCTCAGTGAATTCCGGCAACCGCGGCGCCAGAACGTTTCGGGCAAAGATCGGGTTAAGGCTCACCCGCAAGATGCCCCGAACCGTCTCAGCCGCCCCCGATACCGCGCTGGCGGCGTCCTCAATCCCCGATAGATGGGGTAACGCAAGCTGGTAGAGCCGATTTCCCTCGTCCGTAAGACGTAGTGCACGGGTGGTCCGATTCAGCAGGCGGATTCCGAGGCGCTCCTCCAGCCGCGAAACGGCTCGACTCACCCCCGAGGCCGACAACCCCAAGACCTCGCCGGCCCGCGTGAAGCTGCCGGTCTCAACGACCGTGGCCAGCACGCTCATGCCTGAAAGCAGCCTGCCATCGAATCCCATGGGAGAGCCCTACTTTTGCTTTTTAGCAAAGAAGTTATGAACTCCCCCATCTTAATCAAAAATCGCCCGGCGCCTATTGTTTCGTCACACCGCGGCACCCGGCCGCGAAGCGATGAACCTGTCCAAGGAGCCCTCCCATGTCTCACGCCAATCGTAAGTTCCTTTTCAAGGGCGGCACCGTCGTCACGATGGATGCCAAAGTACCTAACCTGGCCATTGGCGACGTCCTGGTCGACGGTGACCGCATCGCGGCCGTCGGTCCGGATCTCCAGGCCGGCGACGCGACCGTGATCGATGCGTCCGGCAGCATCGTCATGCCGGGTCTGATCGATGCCCACCACCATATGTGGCTCGGGGCCATGCGCCGCATGATGCCCAATGTCGACGATCTCTTCGCCTACATCGACGTCGTTGCCGAGAAACTGGGCCAGCACTACCGCCCCACGGATATGTACACCAGCACGAAGCTGACGGCCGTCGCCTCGCTGGACGCAGGCATTACCACGATCATCGACGCGTGCCATTCCTCCCGCAGCCCCGGGCACACCGATGCGGCGTTGGACGCACTGGAGGACACCGGCATTCGTGCGCTGCACATGGTCGGTGCCCCCATGGACAAGCAGGCGTCGACCGCGCATTTGCCGTCGGATCTCAGGCGCCTTGCCGACAACTGGAACCATGGCGGCGGGCTCGTGCGCGTGGGGTTGTTCGGCCAGCTCAATCTGGACTGGTGGAAGGTTGCCCGCGAGCTGGATATGCACATCCTTACCGAGTTCCTCGGCGACCTCGCCAAGCTGGGCCCCGACTTCGCCAAACCCGGTGTGCTGGGTCCCCACAACATCTTCAACCACTGCACGCGTGTTCCGGAAGAAACATGGAAGCTGTTCGCGGACGCCGGCGTGAACGTCACCGTCAATCCGCGCTCGGATGCGCTGTTTGGTTTTGACGATGAGAATTTCGCTTATCAGCAAGCGATCGATCATGGCCTGACCCCGGCGCTTGGCATCGATCTGGATACCGCGTTCGGCAGCGACATGTTCGGCGAAATGCATGCGCTATTCGGGCAACAGCGGTCTGCGATGCGCTATCGGCGTATTCGCGGCGAAACCGCCGTGCCGGGGCCGATTGCGGTCGAAGCGGTACTTAAGGCTGCCACGGTCCATGGCGCTCGCGCGGCCGGTCTCGAACATGCGATCGGCACGCTTACTCCAGGCAAACAGGCCGACATCATCATGGTACGTACCAACGGTGTCTCGGTTTTCCCGGTCACCAATGCCATTGGCACCATCGTCCAGGCGGTCGAACGCTCCGACGTCGACACCGTGATGGTCGCCGGCAAGCTGCGCAAGCACGCCGGCAAATTGTTGGACGTCGACGTGGCCAGGCTGGCCGCCGAGGCCACCGCCTCGCGCGACTACCTGCTGGCGACCAGCGGTTACCGCCCGGAGCTTTTCGAGGCGGCTGGAAAACTCCCGGCCTGATCCACCACGCCGCCCGACCGACGGCCGGGCGGCCTCTCTCCCCTTCCCCATCGAGCTACACGGAGGCTGTCATGTCAGCACTCGCCGTAAGAGATGCGAGCCCGCCGCAGGTCGCATCGACATTCCTTTCCCGTCCCGCGCCGGGGATCATCGCGGCACTGTTCTGCGGCTATCTTTGCGTTGGCCTGCCGTTGCCGGTGATCCCCCTGGTCGTCCACAACAAACTGGGATTCAGCAATCTCATTGTCGGCCTGGTGATCGGCATCCAGTTTCTCGCGGCCGTATTGACCCGCGGCTATGCGGGCCGGCTCACCGATCGCCATGGCGGCAAGCGTTCGGCCATCCAGGGAGCGGTGGTGTGCGCTTTGGGTGGGTTGCTGTATCTCGTGTCAGCCGTGCCGGGCCTGTCGCCAGCCATCAGCCTCGCGATCGTGGTCGTCGGGCGACTGGCCGCGGGCTTTGGCGAAAGCCAGTTCGTCACGGGCTGTGTCTCCTGGTCGATCGCCTCGGTCGGTCCACAGCGCGCTGGCATGTCCATGTCCTGGACCGGTATCGCGATGTTCGCGGCGCTCGCCATCGGCGCACCGATCGGCATGGGGCTCTACCAGTCCTATGGACTTCAGGTCGCCATGATCGCCTGCGTCGTCGCCCCTTTGCTCGCCGCAGCCATTGCCTCGCGGCAGACCTCGTACAGCAGTTCCGCCGGCCAGCGCCTTCCCTTTTACAAAGTGGTAGGCCAGATCTGGCGCGAAGGTCTTGGACTGATGCTGCAAGGTGTCGGTCTCTCGGGTCTCACGGCGTTTGCCTCGCTGTACTTCCTGGCGCACGGTTGGCAACACGCCGGACTGGTGATGACGGCTTTCGGTATGGGCTTCATCCTGGTGCGCATGGTGTTCGGCAGCCTGCCTGACAAAGTGAGTGGCTATCGCGTCGCGCTGTGGTCATTGGTGATCGAGGCGATCGGACAGGCGATGCTGGGTGTTGCGCCGAATGAGGTCATCGCCCTTACTGGCGCTCTTGTGACGGGACTGGGTTGCGCACTGGTGTTCCCTGCCCTGGGTGTCGAGGCCCTGAAGCGCGTACTGCCGAGCAATCGCGGTAGTGCCATGGGAGCCTTTGTGGCCTTCCTTGACATCGCCTACGGCCTGGCAGGGCCAGCGGCTGGCCTGGTTGCCGGCCTGTTTGGATACGCCGCCGTCTATACCCTCGGCACCGCATGCGCCCTGCTCGGCGCGGCACTTGTCGTTACGCGGCGACACGCAGCGAACTGATGGTTATCCCACCTGGCCGGCGGGATCACCTCGCCGGCCCCCATTTCTCTGGAGTTTTTTCATGGCACGCATCTTTATTTCAGGCTCGTCCAGTGGCCTCGGTTTCATGGCGGGCGAACGACTGATCTCACAGGGACACCAGGTCGTCCTGCACGCCCGAAACGCCGATCGCGCCGAGGCTACGCTGCACGCACTCCCCGGGGTCGAAGCCGTCGTCGTTGGCGATGTCGAGACCATCGCCGGCACCAGGGAGGTCGCGACCCAGGTCAATGCGCTCGGGCGCTTCGACGCCGTGATCCACAACGCGGCCGTGGGTTATCGCGAGGGTTACCGCGAGACCGTCGATCGCCTGCCGCACGTCTTCGCCACCAACACATTATCAGCCTATCTTTTGACGGCGCTGATCCATCCGCCGAAACGGCTCGTTTATCTCAGTTCCGGCATGCAACACGATGTCGACGCGAATCTTGATGACATTCTCTGGAAGCGGCGCCGCTGGAATGGTTCGCAGGCGTATGCCGAAAGCAAGCTGCACGATACCTTGCTCGCTTTTGCCATCGCGCGTCGCTGGCCCAACGTGTTCTCCAATTCGCTGGAGCCTGGCTGGGTACCGACCAGGATGGGAGGACCCGGTGCGCCCGACGACATGGACCAGGCACACCTGACTCAGGCGTGGCTCGCCGCGGGTAGCGATCCGAAGGCCGACGTCACCGCCAAGTATTTTTTTCATCTCAAGCGCATGCAACCGAACCCGCAAGCGCATGATCTCGCGCTGCAGGATCGACTCATCGCTATCTGCGCCGAAATCTCGGGTATCGCGCTACCGGCCTGAGCCGGCGGCATCTGGCTCCGGAAGAAGCGCCGTGAAAAGTCGCCCGAACCTGGAACTTGCACGCCACTTGGCGATGTCACTTTCTCCAACTCCCTAAGCACGCTCCGCGTCGAGCGTGCGAAGTTCCAGGAGCGCATCGGCCAGCGTTCGCCTGCCCAACAAGCGCATCACCGACTCATCGACTTCGTCGGCCAGGTTTCCAAAGAATCGTTCGACATTGCAGCTGACGAGGCACCGATGGGGGATATCGCTACGTCCGGTCCAAAGCCTCTTGTCCCCCATCGTCGCCTTATAGATTTCGCCGAGTGTGATCGCGGCGGCGTCGACGCTCAGGCTCACGCCCCCGTCTCGCCCCATGGTCGAGCGAACAAGACCCGCCTGCATCAGGGGCACCAGCAATCGCCTGACGAATGTTGGATTGGAGTCGACCCCCTCGGCCAACTCAGCGGAACTCAACCGTTCGACGCCTTCGGCCTGAGCGAGCGCCAGGCTGAGCATCATCTGCAAGGCAGTCGGGAAACGGACATCGATCATCATCTGCTCCTTGGTCGTCCTAATATGTATCGTTTACTGTTGCATATCAAGTACGATAGGTGTATCTATGATGGAGTCATATTTCCCAAGGAGACCTTCCATGTCTGATGAGCGTGAAATTCAAGAGGTGCTGGCACGATACGTCCGGGCAGCCGACCACCGGGACGGAGCGGCAATGAGCAACATCTTCCTGCCCGAAGGCAAGTGCGAGATTTTCTACAACGATGCGGGCACAGCTGAGCTTCTTGGCGAGTTGGTCGGGTCGGAAGCCATTGGCGCAGCCGTTACCACGTTGATGAAGCCGCATCCGCCGCGGGGATGGAGTCATCACACCACCCATGACTCGATCATCGACGTGAAAGGCGACACCGCCACGCTCGACGCCCATTTTGTGGTGTTCAACGTCGTTGGTGCTGAGAAGCCTGAAGGCGGCTGGCCGGAAGGGGCTTTTGGCGCGCAAGGAACCATCACCCCGATCGAGAGCGGCTACTACCGGCCGATCCTGAAGAAAGTCGATGGGCGCTGGATGATGGCGCACCTTCGCATCTATCACGACCTCCCATACGCCTTCTAGGAGAAGCAATCGTGGGAGTTTCCTGTAGCCGCTTCGGGGGATCGGAAGTCTGTTCGACTCACGTCGTACGAATCGCGACCACGGGCGGCACCCTGGCGGCATATCGCGCCGGTCCCCATACGGCCAGCTGACCGAGCAGCCACAAAAGCAATGCACCCAGTAACGGCACGTAAAGTGGCATGCGCGGCAACTCATAGACTTTCATCAGGCCGAGATTCACCAGGAATGCAAGCAAGGCCCCGAGCACAATGCCAGCACTGACGATCAGAAAATTCTCGGCATGGAAGTAGCGCAGGATGTCGCCACGCGTCGCGCCGAGCGAACGGCGGATGCCGATCTGCCGGCGTCGCTGGCTGACCCAGAAGCTGCTCAAGCCTACGATGCCGCCTGCGGTCGCCAACAGTAGCAATCCGCAGACGATGCTCATCAGCAGCGCCACGCTACGGTCGGTTGCATAACCACGTTCACGCGCCTTGGGTAGTGTAACGACGCCTTCTTTCGGATCGACCAGGCGCACGCCGCCACGCTCTTGTAGCGCCTTCAGTGTTGAAGCGATCACTGATGGCATGGCTGTGGCGTCGGTACGCACCAGATACACGACATGCTCAGGATCGAGATAGCGCGCGGGCACCAGCACGCTATCTTCGTCTATGGTTCGCACGGTGCTGCCGGCGTATGGCCCCTGAAGGCTGGCGAGGATACCAATGATCGTCGAGGGCCCACCCGGGAGGTAAACCGTTCCACCCAGCGCGGTACCTTCGGGAAACAGCTTATGGGCGAGGCTACTTGTGACGATGATGCCTGGAGGCGACATCTTGTCGAAGGGGCCGATGGCGGCGATTTCCTCAGGCCGAAAGTTGCGCCCTGCCACCAGCGAAATTCCCAGCGTACCGATGGCATGGTCGTCGGCCATGTAGATCTGCGATATTTTCGGGCGTGTCTTCTGGTCAGGTTTGAGTTTGAGTCCCACCGGTATCGCGCCGCCGCCTTCCAGGGGAAAGGTCTCGCTGGCAAATGCGTCGCGCACGCCCGGTACCTGACGCAGCGTAACGAGGTCGGCACGAATGTTCGCGTCGATCTGGGTGGCATTCTGTCCACTCTTCCACTCGTTCTGGATAACGAAGAGATGGGTTTCGTCCGTTCCAGTTGGGCGAGACAGATGGACGATGCGCGTTGCCACGATAAAGAGCGCGTTGGATGCCGCCGCCAGCGTCAGAGCCACCTGCAGGACGATCAGCAGGGTGGCTACTTTGTGTCGACCGAGTGCGGCAACGATCGGGCGCAGCTGCATGAATGCCCTGGTTAGTGCCATGGTGGGACCTCAACCGTTGATCTTGATTTGCCAGGCGGGCTGCGTTTTCGCCGCCCGCCACGTCGGGTACAGGGCAGAAACGACCGTAGCGGCAATCGCGAGCAGCACGGTCAGTGCTATCAGCGAGGTGTCTGCGTGCACGATACGTGCAATGTTCGGCTCAAAAAATCCTCCTACGCCCCATAGGCCAAACAGCGTCAGTGCCACACCGAGTATGCCGCCGACGCAACCGATGGTTGCCCCCTCGATCAGGAACTGTCGATAGACTGCCGCGCGCGAGGCACCCAATGCCCGGCGAATGCCGATTTCCGGTGCCCGCCGCATGAATCGGGCAAGCATGAGACCGACGACGTTGACCAATACAATGAGCAGGAAGCTGGCAGAGACCAACATCGACAATGTGGATGCCTTGGGAGTGACATGCTGGTATGCCATCCAGTCCATCAGGTTGCGCAGACGTATGTTGGGCGCCCATGAAAAGCGTCCGATGCGCTGCTGTTCCGCGGCATAGTTGTGCAAGAATTCGCGATAATGTTCCACGTCGGCTGGCGTCGCGAGTTCCACCCAGGCATCGATCCACACACATTCGCTGTGCAGGTATTTATCCCAGTCGGAGATGCCCAGGTCTTCTGAATACGAAGGGCAACTATCGTATTTCGTGGCCTTCTTCATATCGATCGCACGGGTGAACGGTATATAGATATCCCCCGTGTCATCGAACGTATTGGGGACCCCGAGGCTGGCAATATCAAAGAAGCGGGGCTTCGGGTTCCAGTCGTCCAGTACACCGCCGATCCGGAAGATCTTCCCATCCAGTCGGATCTCGCGGCCAACACTGTTCTGTCCGCCAAAAAGTTTTTCGTTCAAGCCCCGGCCGATGACAGCCACGGTTTCGTGCTGTGCATCGTCACTCGGAGTCCACCCGCCGCCAAAGCGAAAAGGCACATCGAACATGGAGAAAAAATCGGCGGTCACGGCGTCGCCACCGATTGACATGGCCGGAACCGATCGATCATCCGACTCCACACCCCACTTTGTGGGATAGACCAGCGTTTGCCGGCTTGCCTTCCGTGCCTGCCACAGCGCCATCGCATCGGTGTAGCTCAACACTTGCGTTGGTTCATCTCCGTAGGGGGATGGGCCAAAATTGTCGACCTGCGGCACGTAAAGCCGGGAAGACTTCGAGGGGATGGGGTCGCTCGTCGTCGCACGGAACACGGCATAGGACACCATGCAGGCCGACACCCCGAAAGCCAACAGCGCGATCACCAAGACTGTCAAAGCCTTGCTTCGCATACTGCTTCGCAACGCCAACGCGATGTAATACCCCAACATAACGTCCCCCTGTGACGTCATCCGATCATTGACAGACGTTTGCTCAGTCTATCTGAACGATAACTTATAAACGCGCATTCGCTATCGAGTTCCCTGCCCTGCGTCGCCGACGGATCAATCGCGCCTGCTGTCGCGGACGGAAAGCAGAAACCCCATCACTATGGTTTCTACAAACAGAAGGTGATAGCCGCGAGCCAGCGGTCACTGCCAGGCAAGGCAAGCATCGCACCCCTGCCCCACTGCCAGCCGGGTCCACGATGTGTGGTTGCCACAGGTGGCCGACCATCCGAACGGCTTCTGCAGTGGCGGCCGATACACGCTGGCCATAGCAGCGCTTATACCTCCTTGGTATGAACGATTCTTACCCTTTCGGAGTCTTGCGATTGCAATCTCATTGCGCGCAAGCTAATACATAATTGTCTAGTCATGTATCAATAACGGGGAGCTCGTTGTGGCCAGGATTTCCCGCAGGGCGTTTCTTAAGGCAGCAGGTGCGGCATCGGCCATGACCGGTGCGGTGGGCGCGGTGGGTCTGGTCGCCGCGATGGGTGCGGCCGAAGCGGCCACGGCACCGGTGGACGCACACGCTCCGGCTTACGTTTTCTTCAATCGCCAGGAGGCAGCCTTTATCGAGGCGGCCTGTGCCCGGTTGATTCCCAAGGACGAACTGGGTGCCGGCGCGCTCGAGGCTGGCGTTCCCAATTACCTGGACAAACAACTGAGCGGAGCCTGGGGCGTCGGTGAGCGACTGTATCGCAGCGGTCCATGGCAGGCGGGTACGCCGAGCCAGGGTTACCAGTTGCCGTTCACACCCGCCGAACTTTTCCGCAAGGCGCTGCACGCGATCGATGCGCAGTTCACCGCCCAGGGTAAAACCTTCGCCGGTCTTTCGGGCGATGAGCAGGATGCTTACCTGAAGTCGCTGGAAAAAGGCGGTACCGATCTGGACGGTGTTCCGTCGGACGTCTTCTTCAAGACCTTGCTCGGTATGACCGTGGAAGGCTTCTTCGGCGACCCGGCCTATGGCGGCAACAAGGACATGGTGTCCTGGCAGATGATCGGTTTTCCCGGCGCATATGCCAGCTATTACGACCTGGTCGACAAGCACGGAATCAAGCTCAATCGTCCGCCGATGAGCATCGCCCAGGCACCCGCCATGGGCAACATGCATACCGGACCGGAAATTCCAGCCAAGCTGTAAGGGAAGCGATTCATGGTTACGCGACTCAAAGAGGTCGATGTGGTCATTCTTGGGGTCGGCTTTGTCGGCTCCATCGTGGCCAAGGAACTGGCGGCAGCCGGCTATTCGGTCGTCGGGCTGGAGCGCGGCGATCCGCGCTATACGGTGCCCGATTTCCAGGGGCCGTACATGCATGACGAACTGCGCTTTGCGATACGCAAAGGGCTCATGCAGGACAACACCAGGGAGGCGGTGACCTTCCGCAACAATGCCAGCCAGACCGCCTTGCCGATACGTCGCTGGGAATCGTTTCTGCCCGGTACCGGGCTGGGCGGCGCCGGCGTTCACTGGAACGGCCAGACCTATCGCTTCCACGAAACCGATTTCATCCTTCGTTCCCATGCCCAGGAGCGCTACGGCAAGGACTTCCTTGCGCCCGAACTGAGTATCCAGGACTGGGGCGTTACCTATGCCGAACTGGAACCGCACTACGACCGCTTCGAGTATTTGCTCGGCACCAGCGGCAAGGCGGGCAATCTCAAAGGCGTGAAGCAAGCCGGCGGCGACCCGTTCGAGTCGGCGCGTGCCCGCGAATACCCGACCCCGCCGATGAAAGAGCATTACGCCGGCGCGCTCTTTCGCAAAGCGGCGGACGAGCTTGGCCTCCACCCGCTTCCGCAGCCGTCGTCGAACCTCAGCCAGCCCTATACCAATCCGGAAGGCCTGCAGTTGAACGCCTGCGTATTCTGCGGGTTCTGCGAGCGCTTCGCCTGCGAGCACTATGCGAAATCGACACCGCAAACGGTGATCTTGCCGGTGTTGATGAAGAACCCCAATTTCGAATTGCGTACCGGTGCCCAGGTCCAGCGCATCAACCTGGATTCGACCCGCAAGCAGGCCACCGGCGTGCTCTATATCGATGCTGCCGGCCGCGAATTCGAGCAGCCGGCAAAACTGGTGATCTCGGCGCTGTTCTCGTTCAACAACGTACGCATGCTGCTGCTCTCCGGCATCGGCAAGCCATACGACCCGGTGACCAACACCGGCGTGGTCGGGCGCAACTACGCCTATCAGACCATGAGCAATGCCGGTGTCTTCCTGGGTGACGATGTCAACATCAATCCGTATATGGCGTCGGGTTCGTCAGGCACGCTGATCAACGACTTTGCCGCCGACAATTTCGACCATGCCAAGCTGGGCTTTATCGGCGGGGCCTACATCGGTGCGGTCAACACCAACGGTCGACCGATCGAGTATCACCCGGTCCCGCCCGGCACGCCGACCTGGGGCAAGGGTTGGAAGGAAGCCGTGGTCAAGCACTACAACCATACGGTCATGCTTACGATCCACGGCAGCTCGAGTTCCTGCCGGCAGAACTATCTGGATCTGGATCCGACCTATAAGGATGCCTGGGGCCAGCCGTTGCTGCGCATGACCTTCGATTTTCCGGCGAACGACCTGAAGATGGCCGACTACGTCACCCAGCAAGCGGTGGCCATCGGGCACGCCATGGGCGGCAATCCGGTAGTCGGCTCACCGCGCAAGGGGCCATACACCACCACCCAGTATCAGACCACGCACAACACAGGCGGCACAGTGATGGGCGAGGACCGCAACACCAGCGTGGTCAATCGTTACCTGCAAAGTTGGGACGTATCGAATCTGTTCGTGATCGGCGCATCGAACTACCCGCAGAACGCGACCTGGAATCCGACAGGCACGCTCGGTGCGTTGACCTACTGGGCGATCGATGCGATCAAGAACCGCTACCTGAAATCACCCGGTCCGCTGGTATGAGCACGATGCCCCGTTCTTCCACCCGCGCGTTCGCAGCGGTTGCCATCGCGCTGTTCGCCGCCAGTCTGTCTGTCGTTCAGGCACAGACGCCTGTGGCCGATGCGGCGCACGGCGGACAACTGGCGACCAACTCGACTCCTCCCTGCGCCAGTTGTCACGGGCCCGACGGCGCCGGCATGCCGGCGGCAGGGTTCCCTCGGCTTGTCGGCCTGTCGCCGGAGTACATGGCCAAGCAGTTGGCCGACTTTGCCTCAGGTACCCGCGCCAGCCCGATCATGAGCTCGATTGCCAAGGCGCTATCGGCGCAGGATATCGCTGACGTCAGTGCGTATTACGCGGTGAAATCACCTGTCGCATGGACAGCGGAGAAAGCCGACGCCAAGCTGATATTGACCGGCAAGACGATCGCAAACCTCGGTGACGCCAAGGCCGGCGTGCAGGCCTGCGGCAATTGCCATGGACCGGACGGGCGCGGCGAAGCTCCGTACAACCCGCCGTTGCGTGGACAGTCCGCGGCCTATATCACCGCGCAGCTCAATGCCTGGAGGCAGGGCACGCGGCACAACGACAACGGTGAGCTGATGTCAGGGCTGGCCAGGCGGCTTACGCCGGCCGATATCACCGCTGTTTCCGCTTATTTCGCCAGTCTTCCGGCGCCCAAAGCCGCCGATTGATGTCCTAACGCCCGAACCGGGCAATGCAGGTCGAGCATGGTCGCAAAGGCATTCAAGGTTGCACTGGGACTGGCCGTCGTGGTCATGGCTCCGTGGGCCATGGCGGACGCACCGCATGGTCTGGAACGCAGCGTCGTCACCACCGGAGACGTGGCACAGAGCGGATACCAGGCGGTCGTTGCCCGGGTTACCCTGGCACCCGGCGGCAGCTCGGGAAGGCACATCCATCCAGGCGATGAAATCTCCTACGTGGTATCCGGACAGGCCGAGCTTCGCGTCGACGGCCAGCCGGTCCAGACCGTCGACGCCAACCACGCCTTCGTCGTCTCCGCCGGCAAGATCCATGAACTGCGCAACACCACTGACAAGCCGGTCGTTTTGATCGGCACCTATGTGGTGAAGAAGGGGCAGCCGTTGGCGACGCCGTCGCCTTAGTGCTTCTTCGCCGATGGGCCGATGCCAGCACTGCGCCCTGCATCCGCAAGCGCCGGCGGTGCCCAGGTTTCGTTTAGGCAAAAGCCGTCATATTCGAACAAGGCAGCGAGCCAGCCGGCTGCCACCATAGGGGATGCCGCACACCGTAGGCGTCCTTGTATG
This sequence comes from uncultured Gammaproteobacteria bacterium, assembly GCA_963847335.1. Classification (GTDB taxonomy): domain Bacteria; phylum Pseudomonadota; class Gammaproteobacteria; order Xanthomonadales; family Rhodanobacteraceae; genus Luteibacter. Next base: position 606,911 of record CAWJZF010000004.1, on the reverse strand, counting down.
GAGAGCGTCACCGATGTATCCGATCATTGTCTCGCTGGCCGTGCTTGTGCTCGCATGCGCGAGTCTTCACGTGGGGGGATGGTTGGCACAGCGTATGCCGGAGGATCATCTGGTTTACGAAGCGCAGAAGTCGGCTCAGTTCGGCATCAACATGATGGCCACCCTTGCGGCGCTGGTCCTCGGCTTCATGATTACCTCGGCACGTGCCACGTTCGATCGTGCGAATGACGACATCGTCGGTGTGTCGAGCTCGATCGTCCTGCTCGATCGGGCACTGTCGGGCTATGGCCCGGAGACCGCGCCGATCCGGACGGACCTGCGCGCCTTCCTCGCGGAAGCCAGGGCCCGCGTCGCCCCGGACGGCAAGATGGAAAAGGTCGTGTTCCGCCTGCCGCATACCAACCTGATCACCCAACTTCAGTCGTCCATCCTGGCCCTGCAGTCGGACACGGACACGGAAGCGAAGTGGTGGTTCCAGCATCGTGCTCTTGAGATAACCGCCGACCTCGGCAAGCATCGCATCCTGACCTCGGAACACCAGAGGTCCTCGGAGCCGACGCCTCTCCTTATCGTGGTCACGGCGTGGATCATGCTGATCTTTATCAGCATGGGCACCTTCGCCATGCACAACACCTCCGTCCGGATCGTGCTGTTTTGTGCAGCACTCGCTTTCTCAGGTTCGATCTTCCTCATCATGGAACTGGAAGCGCCCTATACCGGCATCCTGCGCGTGTCCGGTGAGCCCTTGCTGCAAGCCGCCACGGAGCTCGGGCTGCCTTGAAAACCCATGGCGTCGCCGTTCCTGACACCGGGGTTGACACCGGGGTCAGGTTCATTTTCCGCCCGGCGGCACCCGATGGTCGCGAGGCCTCATCCCCCTTCTACAACGGCTGATGCGATGTCCACGCCCATGCAATCGCCGCATACACGGCTGACGTCGTCTGATCGCAACTCGTCTTCAGGGCTTCCAGTCCACCCCATACTCCTCGACGTAGGCATCGACGGCAGCACCGATGGTGGGATGGAGCGTACCGAAACGCTCCAGCATCGCGAAGCGCTTCAGCTTGTCCTTGACCGGGTCCTTCATCTCCGCGAACCGCATCGCGATGCCCGATTCGCTAAGGGCCTGCTCCAACTCAGCAAGCATGTCCGCCGAGGTGACGTCGATGCTGGTGACCGGCTCGGCGGCCACGATGATCTGCCGCACCGGCGTGGGCGACTGCGCCACGGCCTCGAGTACACGCTGGTGGAAGAGCTCGGCATTGGCGAAGAAGAGCGGCGCATCCCAGCGGAACAGGACCAGGCCCGGAACCAGCCGCGCGCCTGGATAGCGCTTGATGTCGTGGTAGCCCCGGATACCGTCGACCCGGCCCATCACGGCGTGGTGCGGACGCCAGCCGTCCCAGAGAAATTCAATGACCGCGATGCCGATCGCGATGCCGATACCGGGAATCACTCCCAGGACCGCGACACCGACGAAGCAGGCCATCGAAAGCCAGAATTCCCACTGCTGGATGCGAAAAATGCGGCGCAGATCGGCGAACTCGAACAGGCCGATCGCCGCGGCGATCACGATCGCCGCCAGCGCGCTACTGGGCAGGTGTTCAAGCAGGTTCGGCGCCACGACCAGCAACAGGGCCACCGCCAGGGCGCCGACGACACCCGTGAGCTGCGTCTTCGCGCCCGCGGCCTCGGCGACCGGCGTACGCGAGGAACTGCTGCTGATCGGAAAGCCCTGGAACAGCCCGGCCGCCAGGTTCGCGGCACCCAGGCCGATCATTTCCTGGTTCGGATCGACTGTAGAGCGGGTCTTGGCCGCGTACGTGCGCGACAGCACGCTGGTGTCGGCGAAGGCCACCATGGCGACAGCGCAGCCGCCGATCACCACTTGCCCGAGGTCGGCGAGCCCGATCCACGGCAGCGCAGGGGACGGCAGGCCCTGGGGTAGCGGACCGAGCACCTTCACGCCGAAGCTGTCGTGAAGGCCGAACGCACCGACGACGATCGTGGCGGCCACGACCGCGATCAGCAGGCCGGGGACTCGCTTCCATCGCTTGAGCAGCAGGATGACCGCCAGCGTGCCGGCACCGACCGCGAACGCCGCCCAGTTGGCCTGGCCGCCCAGGATCGACTGGGTGATCCGTACGAGGTCGCGCATCGGCCCGGCGCCGTCGATGGAAAAGCCGAACAGCTTGGGCAACTGGCTGATGAGCACGGTGAGCGCGATGCCGTTCATATAGCCGTAGCGGATCGGCTTGGACAGCAACTCAGTGACGAATCCCAGGCGCATGACGCCGATCAGGATGCATACCAGCCCCGACACCACCGCCATCAGGCTTGCCACGGTCACGGCACGCATCGGGTCGCCGCCGGAAACAGGCAGTACCACCGCGAGTATCACGGCGGCGAGCGAGGAATCCGGCCCCAGCACCAGAATGCGACTCGGACCGAACAGCGCGTAGGCGAGCAACGGGAAGATGGTGGCGTACAGACCGTAGATCCCCGGCACGCCCGAGGCCGCGGCGTAGGCAATGCCGACCGGGACCAGCATCGTGGTCAGCACCAGGCCGGCCATCAAGTCGCGCGGCAACCAGGCCGCTTCGTACTGCCGGACAATCTGTAGCCCGGGTAGCCAACGCTGCCAGCCGTTCATGCCTTGTCCTTTGTCGATTTGCCCCTGGGCTCAGTACCGATCGTCGACGTATTTGGACGGATAGTCCGGATCGACATAGTCGCCACGTTTCTGCCGTTTCGGCAGCTTGAACTTCTCGCGCGGCAGTTCCTCGTAGGGGATCTGATCGAGCAGGTGCCGGATGATGTTGAGGCGCCCGCGGCGCTTGTCGTCCGTCCGCGCGACATACCACGGCGCATGCGGGGAATCGGTCGCCGCGAACATCTCATCCCGCGCCCGCGAATAGTCGTACCACCGGCCGTACGATTTCAGGTCCATCGCGGTGAGCTTCCAGAGCTTGCGTCCATCGGTCGCCCGCGCCTTCAGCCGCCGGGTCTGCTCCGCATCGCTGACCTCCAGCCAGTACTTCAGCAGGACGATCCCCGACTTGACCATGGCTTGCTCCACGAGAGGCGCGACTTGCAGGAACCTGCGCACTTTCGCTTCCGGTGTGAAACCCATCACGCGCTCCACGCCAGCGCGGTTGTACCAGCTGCGATCGAATATCACGACCTCACCCCCCGCAGGCATGTGCTCCATATATCGCTGCACGTACATCTGGGTCTTCTCGCGATCCGTCGGCGCCGGCAAGGCCACCACCCGGAACACTCGCGGGCTCAACCGCTCCGTGAGCGCCTTGATCGTCCCGCCCTTACCTGCCGTGTCACGCCCCTCGAAAACAATGCAGATCTTGAGCTGCTTCGCGACGACCCACAGCTGCAGCTTGACCAGCTCGATGTGCAACTTTTCAAGTTCCGCCTCGTACTCCTTCCGCTTCAACTTTTCCGGTTTTGCGTCGGCTGCTTCGTCGCGTTCGTCGTTTTTCATGTCGCTCGCTCCGCTGTGCGCGGCGGTTGCCCGCGCTGGCCTGCAATCGTTTCCGGGATGAAGTGCACGCTTTTCGCAGAGGGTGTTCCCAGCGGCACAAGCAGAGCCTGCACCGAAGGATCCGCGATCGCGCGTCAGGTCATGCGCCCTTCTCGTTTTCGAGTGCCTTGCTGATGATTTCGCCGTAGAGCTGGACGATCTGCGCACCCAAAGCATGGAACTCCGGATTACGCGCCACGAACTTCTCCGCGTTCTGGGCGTCCGTGAGCGCGTTCTCCAGGAATGCGATGTCGGCGTCAGTCAACCGCTCCCCGCCGTCGATGCGCCGTTTGATCGCGAGCGTCCGCGGCAGACGGAACTTCACGAGTCGCTCGAGCAGCACCTGGATCGTGCCGATGTCGTCGGTCTGGGACATGGTGGCCCTCCCCGTTTGCGTGCGATGCATTATCCTACCCTCCCCCGTGCCGTGCCGCATCGAATTCACGGCGTTTTCACGCGTCCAAACGGCACGCATGTTGCCGGTATACCAAGGCCGACTTTTCACACAGTCGCCCAGGGTGCCGCTGCAACCCGGCGATCGGATCACCCGCCAAGCGCGATCGCAACAGCCACCAGGGCCGTCCCAACGAGCAGGAAGCCCAGTCCGACGAGCCACGGTTTTCCCGTCGTATAACGCGTCCATGAGTAGCCGGTAATAAAAAGGAATGTGAGCAGTATCCCGTTTGATACACGTAGGGCGACGCGCGCTTCGTCGATCAGCAGGAACGGAATGGCCGCGGGCATGCTTGTAAGCACCACCAGCCAAAAGCTCGTGACCGCGCCGAGAATATCGGACTTGCCGATGGGAGCGGCTTGAGACGCCGGCCGGGAACGAAGCTGTTCGACAACACGCCTGTACAGTGCTTCGCGCTCCGAAGCCTGGGTAACCGGGACGAACAGCTCGTCCAGCTCCTCCGCTACGAAAGCCACGGCGACTTGATCGTCGTCAGTGTTGCGGACAGTCCGCGCAAGACGCCTGAGTCTTCCGCGATCGAACAACTGCCCTACCAGATACAACGCTGCGTCGATGATCCCCCAGGCAATATTGCATCCGATCACGGCAATGAGGAGCTGGCGCGCCCCCTCTCGCCCCTCGTCCTCGACGATGACCCCGGCGCTAAGCGTGAATGTGAGCGTCATGAGGAGGCCGAACGTTATCTCCGCCAGACTCGTGGCCGGATCGAGGTAACGATGCATGAGGGAGGAACGACGCTGCGACATGCCAGTCAAGCCCCTTCTTTTATCACTTATACCAATCCTGCGAGCCAGGCCGGACTGAACGGATTCATCACTACCGGGCTACTCGCCGTCTCTCGCCCCTGATCGCACAGCAACCCTTCCGCGGCGGAAAACCAGCGCATACAGGGGCGTTATCAGCAGCAGTACCACGAGCGCCTTTTGATCCGTTTCGGCCGACTGTCCAACAATGACTCCGACACAGTACAAACAGGCAACCACGCCGATTCCGAGCAACGTACCGCGTTTGGCCGCAGACAAGTCCAGCGTCATATTCAACCGCCACATCGCCACCACCGAGTACACGTAGGGCAGCGCCATCAGCACCACCGTGGCATTGGTAATGCGGAAGAACTGGGTGGCGACATCAGGGGAAATAGTCAACAACAGCAGAACGGACATCATGATGCCGGTGATAACGAGGTTGTGCACAGGCATGCCGCGGTCGTTCTTCAGGGCAAAGATCCTGGCGAACATGCCGTCTTCTGCCGCGGCCTGGGCGGACTGGGCCACGATCAGCATCCAGCCAGCCAGTGACCCCGCCGCCTTCAGGATCGCCGCCAGGGAGATCACCAGCGCGCCCCAGTAGCCAAGCATGATCCTGGCGGCGTCGGCGAATGGAGCGTGGGAGGTGCGCAGCTGGTCATTCGGCAGGATGCCCATGATCACGGCGCAACAGGCCACGTAGATCACGGTCGAAATCGCCAGGCCAATCAGCGTCGCGAGCGGAACGTTCCGGCGAGGGTTTTCGATCACCCCGGCCGACACCGCGGCGCTTTCGACACCCAGGAATGCCCACAACGCGATGGATGCGCTGCTGGTAATCGCGGCGGTGGAAGTCCGGGCATCGGGATTCCAGCCCTGGACGAAGGTGTCGGGATTGAACCAGAACCATCCCAGCAGGCCGACCACGGCGATGGGGATGATCCCCGCTGCGGTGGTCAAGGTCGTGAAGCGACCCACCGTGCTGGCACCGCGTGTATTGAGCCAGATGAATGTCCAGATCACCAACGCGGTGCATGCGTTGGCCAGCCAGGGATTGCTCAATACCGGGAAGAACACGGCCAGATAGCCGGTAACCGACACCGCGATCGCGACATTGCCAATGGCATTGGCACCCCAGTACAGCATGTTGGTCTGGAAGGCGGCGAACGGGCCCATGTGGTCTCGTGCATAGGCATAAGGGCCGCCTGCCTTTGGGTCGACCATGCCCAGATGGGCGAAGACCAGCCCAAGAGCCGTCGCACCGATGGCCGACACGATCCACCCATATATCGAGATGCTGCCGATGGTGGCAAGACTCGATGGCAGCAGGAAGAGTCCGGTGCCGACCATGTTGGTCACGACCAGTGACGAGGCGCCCACGAGTCCCATTTTTCCGTTTGCAGGCGCGCCCATGGCCAGGTCTCCCTAGGTGGTTTCCAGGCACTGCACGTAGTACTCGCCGTCCTCGACCTCGATGCCGTGCGTGTCGTGGCCGAAACCGGGAAAGGTACGATCCCACACCTGTAACGATTTCAGATACCCGATATGCGGCCCATTGGCCGCGCCCGCGGTTTCACCGGGCATGATCATCGGAATCCCCGGCGGATATGGCACGATGCTGGTGGCCACCGTGCGATTGGCCAGATCGGGCAGCGCGACCCGCTCCAGCTGGCCACGTATCAACGCCTGGTACGCATCGGCCGGTGTGATACGCGCCTCGGGTATGGTCGAGAACGCCTTCTGCAGATGCACGGTCTGGCCGCTTTTCTTCAGTTCGGCGAACATCTGGTCGCCCAGGCCGCGCAGACCGAGGCCTTCGTATCGCGCAGGATGTGCAGCGACCCGTCCCGGCATCACTTGCGACAAAGGCACATCGGCATCGTAGTCGCGCTTGAAGTCGATCATGGCCGTCAGCAACGTGCTCCACTTGGCCTTGGTAATGCCGATGGAGAACAGGAATAGCACGGCAAAGTCGGTAGTCTTCTCGACCTGGATACCCCGCGCATCCAGATAGGCCGTCAGCAGCGTGGCAGGAAAGCCCGTTTTGGCGAGCGAGCCGTCGTCCTCGATTCCCGGGGTCAGCACCGAGACCTTGATCGGATCGAGCATGCAGTAGCCGTCTTCGAGCTTCTCGAAACCATGCCAGGTATCCCCCGGGTGCAGCACCCAGCAGTCGGGCGTGGTGGCCAACAACTCACTGGAAGCGTCCTCGAAGGCGACCTTCTTGCCGGTGCCCGGGTCCTTGACCTTGTCTGGATTCCAGGTCTTGAAAAACCATTGTTTCTTCTTGGCGAACTCCCGGCCCAGGCGCCCAATGACCTGGCGGAAGGTAATGGCCTCCTCGATGCTCTCCCGGGTCAGTGCCAGGCCACCGGCACCGTCCATCATCGAGGCAGCTACCTCGTTGGATGCCATGATCGGATAGAACGGAGATGTCGAGCCGTGCATCATGAACGATTCGTTGAATCGCCCGTGCGGCATGGGTCGGCGCCCCTCGCGCAGGTGAATATAGGAGGCCTGGGAGAAAGCGGCCAGCAACTTGTGAGTGGAATGCGTGGTGAAGACAGTCGGCCCCTTCGGGTCGTGCTGCGACGCCGCGCCATTCATGGCGAGCCTGCCCGCATAAAGGGGGTTGAAGCGAGCGTAGCCGAACCAGGCTTCATCGAAGTGGATGCAATCCATCCAGCTACCGAGCGCTTCGCGCACGCGCTCTGCGTTGTAACAGAGCCCGTCGTACGTGGAATTGGTTACCACCGCAAACACCGGCTGCTTGTCCTTGAGCCCTTTGGAAAGTGCGTTGGAAGCGACCGCTTTGCGGACGGCGGAAGCTGCGAAGTGCTCCGGGTAGATGGGCCCGATCAGGCCATAGCGATTGCGCGAGGGCACCATGTAATGGGGGACGCCACCGGTCATGGTGAGTCCGTGCTCAAGCGACTTGTGTGCGTTCCTGTCGCAGAGCACCACCTGGTCCCGGCCGACACATGCCATGAAGATAATCCGGTTCGATGTCGACGATCCGTTGGTCACGGTGTAGCTTCGATGGGCGCCGAAGATCCTCGCGATGTACTTCTCGCTTTCGCCGATAGGACCGGTGTGATCGAGCAACGACCCGAGCTCCCCGACGCTGATTGAAAGGTCGGTGCGGAAGATGTGCTCTCCGTAGAAGTCGTAGAACGCGCGTCCTGTCGGGTGCTTCAGGAAGGCCGCGCCGCCGGCATGACCCGGGGTGTGCCAGGAGTACTCATACACCTGGTTGAAGTTGTACATCGCCGTGGCAAGCGGTCCGAACAGCGACGCGGTGTAGATCCGCATCGCCGCCTCCACGCGGCCACAGATGAAGGTGGACGAATCCTCCAGCAACCAGACCAGCTCGTTGATGGCCTGGACCAGCTCAATCGTAAGCGTCCTGGCCTTGTCGCGTTCGGTCAACAGGAAGATCGGGATACGATCGTTGCGAGCACGCACGGTCTTGATAAGGTTGCTTGCGGCCGAGTTATCGGCAACCTTGCCATCCTCGCCAGGCATGGACCAGTCGATAAGCACGGCCCGGATCGATGCGTCGGACACGATGGTAGCTCGTGCATCCTCGAAATGGGATGCCGTCGCGGTGTCAATATTCCGCTCCGCGAATTCATCGACCAACATTCTGCAGGCGTGTCCGCCGGCGGTGTCCGTCCCGATCCTGGAATGCACCAACAACACGCGTAGCTTCTGGCGTTGAGTGCGACGCTCGAGCATGGCGACTCTCCTCGATGGCTTACCAGGTTTTACCTGGAATGGTCCTCATGGCATCGGCGTTGCAATGAATGCCGATTCCTTATTTCTTCGCGCCTTCACGACCTTCGCGTCCTTATCGACGACAACCTTCGCCCACATGTTTCCATTGGCGTCAGGGTGGACGTTCTGGACTTCGCGTCCGAAACCCGGGAAACGCTTGCCGTACTCCTCGACCGCATGGAGGAATTTCACGATCGGTCCTCCCTTGGGATCGACCCGCTCGCCCGGCATCAGCACCGGGATGCCCGGCGGATACGGCACGATCATCAGCGCGGCCACGCGCCCCGGCAGATCGGCCACGCGAACTTCTTCGGTGCGGCCGTGAATCAGGTGCTGGTATGCCTCGGAGGGCGTCAGCACCTGTTCCGAAAGCACTTCGCCCGCCTGGTTGGCCATCTCCTGAAGATCCAGATCGGTCATCACCTTGTGCATCTCGTCGCACAGTTGCGGCAGTGTCATCGACCCGTATCGCGCGGGATGCGCATGGACCAGTTCCGGCAAAGCCTCCTCCAGGGACGCGTTCCGTTCGTAGAGCCGCTTGAACGACAGCAGGGTCTCCATCAGCGTGCCGGACTTGCCCTGGGTCGTCCCGACCGAAAACAGGATAAGCACCGTGTAGTCACCCGTTCGCGCGATCTCCTGCCGTCGGGCATCGAGGAACTTGGACAGGATCGCGCCAGGAATGCCGCGCCTGGCGATCTTTCCCTGCGCATCCGTGCCAGGACACAGGATGGTCACCTTGGTTGGGTCGAGCATGGCGAAGTCGCCCGCCACAACCTCGTCAGGCAACCCATGCCAGGTTTCCTTGCCGTGCAGCGTCCAGCAGCCCGGATCGCTGCACAGGCTCTCGACCGGGGCCTTGAAGAAGTCCACACTCTTTCCGTCGATGCGGACTTTGTCCGGCTGGAAGATCGAGAAGAACCAGTCGCCCTTCTTTGCATAGCGTTCGGCCGCCTTCGCCACCACCTGGCGGAACTCGATCGCGTAGCGAATGGTTTCGTCCAGGAGCACCGGACCGGTCGGTTCGTCCATCATCGCGCTGGCGATGTCCAGCGACGCGATCAGCGGATAGAACGGCGACGTCGTGCCGTGCATCATGAAAGCTTCCTTGATCGGCGACCATTCCATAGCCCCACGCGAACTGTTGCTGACGTGGATATAGGACGCCATCGAGAACGCAGGAAGCATCTTGTGCGTCGACTGCACGCTGAATACCGTCGGCCGGTTCTTCATGTCCTGCGGAACGCCCATCGCAAAGCGGTGCTTGTAGAGGGGATGGAACTTGCCGTAGGCGTACCAGGCTTCGTCGAAGTGCACCCTCGGCACGCTGTCCGCCAGAAGTTCCGTCACCTTGTCGATGTTGTAGAGGATTCCATCGTAGGTGGGATTCGTGACTACGGCGTGGACCGCCTCGGTGGATTTGGCGCCCGCGGTCAACGGCGAGTTCTTGATGAGCCCGCTGATGTGTTCCTTGGTGAAACGCTTCGGTGGGATCAGCCCGATCATGCCGTAGCCGTTGCGGCTTGGCTGGAAATACACCGGCCGCGAGCCCGCCAGCGTCATGGCATGGTTCAACGACTTGTGGCAGTTGCGATCGACCACCACCATCTCGTCGGCACCTACCGATGCCTGGATGACGATACGGTTGGAAGCCGACGAACCGGCCAGTACATAGAACGTCCAGTCCGCGCCGAATACGCGTGCGGCCATGCGCTGCGACTCGGCCGGCGGCCCCTCGATGTCGAGCCAGGAGCCCAACTCCGCGTTGGAGATGCCAATGTCCGCGCGCATGATGTTCTCACCAAAGAAACGGTGGAACTCCGCGCCGGCTGGATGCTTGAGGTAGGCAGCACCGCCCATGTGGCCGGGAGCGTCCCACTGGTACGTGCCTTCCTCGGTCAGCTTTTTCAGCGCCTTGAAGTAGGGAGGCAGCAGCCCTGCATGGTATTCCTCGATGGCAAACTGCAGCCGGCGTGCAAAGAAGTCCGGCGTTTCGCCGATCAGATTGACGTACTCGCGGACCTCGCTGACCACGCCCCATGGCAGGTCAGGTGTCTTGATGCTGCGCGTCAGCAGGAAGATCGGGATACGCAGCGATTTTTCACGGACAACGCGGATGATGGCCACGACGGGGCCTTCACGCATGTCCGACGTTTCGCCAAGATCCCAATCGATGGCCACGGCGGAGTACGACGCCGAGCCACGCGCGGCGATCAGCCCGTCTTCGCAGGAGTGCGCCCTGAGCACCTGGATTCCCTGCTTCTGCACCGCCTCGCCAAGTCGCGTCAATGCGAGCTCATAAACCGAACCCGTGTCCGGCGGGTCGCTGGTGATGTACAGGATCCACGGTTCATTCATCGACATGGGAAATCTCCTCGCACGTCCGCGACACATCCGCGGGTTGGCACCGATCGGTCATGGGTTCAGGTCGTAGCGCAGGGAGGCCTGCACGCGTTGTGCATCACCGGAGGCACCACTGATGACGTTGTTGTTGCCCCACAGATACTCGACGCCGAACATGGCTCGATCGCTGAATTGCCATGCCAGGTTGATCGACGCGAACCTCGTTGTCTTCGGCAGTGCAGGATCAATGAAGAAGTCGGCGTCCGGATCGATCTTCAGATAGCCGTACGAGGCACTCGTGCTGAGCTTTTCCGACCATGCGTGCGTATATCCCACGCCGTAGCCCTCCGCATCGATCGCCTTCAGTTGGAGCTGCGGGTTGAATGCGGCATCGAGGCCCAGGCCGGTGATGTCCTGGAGGAAATTGGCATAGCCCTTACCCACGCTGGCCCATCCCTGGACGCTGTCGTCTTTGAACACCCCGGCGGCAAACGTCAATTGGGTGGCAAAGGCATTCGTGCTTCGCGTCTGGTCATTGAGCGCGCTCTGCACTGCCAGGTGCCGGAACAGGTTGGCCCACTGGATGTGCCAGTCCGGCGTCTCCCAGCGCAGACCCAGCGTGACGTCAGGCCAGCGCGAATAGGGCTGGTAATCGCCCAGGATGGCGATGTCGGCGTTGGGCTTTTCCAGCGACATCGGCATGGTCAACTTGCCCTCGCCGGCCCGGTACAGCACCGGGGTGTAACGGAACTGCGGACCATATTTGAACGTAAACGAGTTGGGACCCTCGTAATCGAGCGTGTTCGGGAAAACGTCGATGTCCGTAAAGGCCGACAGGTAGTAGCCCGCGATCAATGAGTAGTTCTCCGCATCCAGTTCCCCATACAGATACTGGAGGTTGTAATCCATATCCGGACCGCCGAAGCCGAAGAAGTTGTTCTTGTAGACGACCTTCATCACCCCGTAATCCGTATCGCGGCGGAAGTCCATGCGGACCACGCTCTGTTTTGCACTCATGTTCGTCCGCGATCCGGAGTCGTGGAACGGCGCACCTTGCACCGGGATCGACGACGGGATGAAAAGGTCCGGGTAGCCCATGAATTTGTCGTCAACCATCGCATCCAGTTGCGCGACAATGTCGATCTTGAGCAGATTGCCGGTGTCGCCCAGGCGCACATAACCATCAGGCAGCGGCTCGGCGACACCCGCCGGCGCCGACGGCGGTCGGTGCACGCGTGAAACCTCGGTCTGCGGAGCCGTCGCCGATGCGATATACGGCGCCGGCGCCGGTGTCGCGGGGACCGGTGGTTCGGCCGCCTTCTTCGATTCCAGCTCATTCAGGCGGGTCTGCATCTGCTGCATCGTCTGCTGCTGCTGTTGCAACAGCTTCTGCATCTGCGCGATCTGCGTCCGCAGTTCTTCCGTCGTGGTGGAAGCCTGGGAAAAGACCGGTTGACTTGCCAGTGCCACCAGGGCGCAGCCAGCGCCGACCGCGATCCGCTTGCGTAGATTCGACCCGTTCATAAGACGCCCTCTCGCTGTTGGCCTGAAGAGCTACATCCGCCAAATTTGCAAAAAGAAAGCAGGCCCCGACCAGCTCCGCCCATCGAAGCAGTCTACGTTCGACGCCAAGCTGCATTACGCATGCCACTGGACTTTCACACAAGCGCAGAACTACCTATCCACTCTCCGTATATCTACGATAATCGTGTGAACGAGCGGATTACCCTGGCGCTCCCGGAATGCCGGTTAACAGCCGATAGAAGGACCCATTGGCGAAACGTGCAAGGCGTTTGCTCCCGGAGAGAATGCGCATGACCTTCGCGTCAAACAGCCGACCGGATCGATGGGCGATGCAAACAATTTTCGATTGTGCTATAGCGATTGAAGAGCGCAACGGCGATGTTGTGCAATTTCCAAAGATGGCCGGATGCGTGAATGGACACTCGACCCGAACAAGACCTGCTCAAACTGTCGATTGCCGTGACACTCGCGGTCGGAACGGTGGGCGTGGCCAGTGGCCTGCTGATCCATTCCCAGGCCATTCTGTTCGAGGGCATGTACAGTCTGGTCGACGTGGTGCTGACGACGGCTTCACTGGCCGTGTCGCGGCTTCTCGCCCAGGAGGGCAGCCGTCGGTTTCAGTACGGTTATTGGCATCTTGAGCCCCTGCTCGAGGTCTTCGGCGGCGCCATCCTCGCCCTGTCCTGCATCTATGCCGCGATCAACGCGGTGAATGGCCTGATCGCGGGGGGGCACGAAGTTGCCTACGATTTCGGCGCGGTCTGGGCCGGCATTCTGAGCGTGGTAGGGATGGCGATGGCACTCTACATGCGAAGCCACGCCAGGCGCATGCAGTCCGGGCTGCTGGCGCTCGATTCGCGCAGTTGGATGGTCAGTGGCTTCCTCAGCGTCGCGCTGCTGATCGGGTTCGGGATCGCGATCGCGATCGAAGGCACGCGGCTGGAAGGTTGGATTCCTTACCTGGATTCGATCATCTTGCTGTGTATCGCCCTTGCGATGTTGCCGGTGCCGATGCTGTCAACCTGGCGGGCGATACGCGAAGTGCTGCAAGTCGCGCCCAGCGAGCTTGATGAGAAAGTGAAGCGAACCATGGAAGAAGTGGTCGCTGAGCACGGGTTCCTCGGCTTCACCAGTCACGTTGCAAAAGCGGGGCGGGCGCGATTCGTCGAGATCCACATGTTGGTTCCGCCCGGTTACGACATCGGTTCCATCGAGTACGCCGACCAGATCCGACGTGCCATCGCTGAACGATTGGGCGCGCAAACCCCGCAGTTCTGGCTGACCGTGGATTTCACGGCGGATCCTGCCTGGATATGATCCAGGCGATATCGCCTTTACTGGCAGTGGGCGCGCTCATTCCGGTTCTGCAACCCGGCGGAACCATTCGCGGGTTGCCGCGCTCGGCCTGCCAAGATACTGCTCGTAGATGTCGTCGATCTTGCCCGTCCGATAAAGGCCGCTGAGCGTCTTGTCAACGAGCAGGCGGAAATCCTCGTCGCCACGCTGCATGGTCAACGCCATCGTGGTGTTATCGAACAGACGATTGATCACGATCATGTCCTTGCCCGCCGGGTCGTGCTGCGCCAGGTCGAGCAGAACGCTCTGATCGGCGATCAATGCGTCCGATTCGCCCCGAACAACCCGCTGCAGACCCGTCTGGAGATCGGGAACAGGAGTGATCACGCTGGTTACGCCGAGCTCTTCCTTCCGCTGCCTCACCCAGCGTTCGGCCGAACTTCCGGCAATGACGGCGAACTTCCGCTGATTGAGGATCGGCAGTTGCGGTGCGCCACGCCACAGCGGCCGATCGTGAGTCTTGCGACCTTCGAGGAGTTCCCGCAAGTCATCGGAGCCGTCCTTCCGCATCAGCACGCCGGTGCCACTGGCAAGGACGGGAATCGAGAAACTGGCGTCCGCGCGGCGCGACAAGGTGGGTTGCAGGGGGCCGCACAAAAGGTCGACCCGGCCGTCTTTCACGGCCCTGACGGGGTCGGAGTCGGTCGGGACGTACTGCACGGAGAGGCTGGGAAGGTTCAGCTCCGCCTTCACCATGGCGGCAACGCCGCGGCAGAGTGCAACGGAATAGCCATCCGCATTGCCAGAGGAGTCTTGGTACGACAGCGGCCTGGCGGCAGTGTAGTAGCCGAGCGTTATCGTGCCCGTGCTGCGAATCCGGTCGAGTGTGCTGCCGGACGGCATCGTCTGCGCGAGCAACAATGACGGAGCGAGAAGTACCGCTGCGAACAACGCCAGCCTCAGGCAGGTTGTGTCGGCATTCGGCCATCGTGCGATGTGCATGGGTTTCTCCTGAATCCGGTTCTGTCAGGGCGCGCGAGTCGGCACGACGGTGCCATCCGAAGTGAAGCGGGGCGCCAGGAAGCCATAGATAACGAAGGCAAGCGCCATCGCGATGGTGCCGCCAATCACGGCCGTCGCACCGGATGCGTAGATGGCGTAAGTGCTGTACAACATGCCGATGACCGCCACCAAGGCATTGATCCGATAAGTCTTCTGAGGCACGTTGGCCTTGCGCATGATCACCATCAACGCCGACAGCGAGATGATATACGGGATGACATTGGTCACGACCGCCAGGCTGACCAGCACCGAGAACTGCTCGCTGAGGCTCGGCGATATCGTCGTCAACGCCAGTATCGTCTGTACGACACCCATGACAATCATGCCAATGACAGGCGCCGACATCCGGTTGACGCGGGAAAAGAACGCGGGGAACAGGCGTTCGCCAGCGGCGGTCTTGGCGGTCTGGCCGATGGTGAACTGCCACCCCAGCAGGGATCCAAGGCAGGCAAGGATCGCCAGCGCGCGGATGATCGTCCCGATGGTCGGATTGAACATCTGGGCGTAAACGTCAGCGAACGGCCCCGTCGACTCCGCCAGCACTTTGTTGGGCATGATGCCCTGGATCACGGTGGTGGACAGAACGTAGATGGCCGCGGCACCCAAGGTCCCCATCATGCACGCAAGGGGCACGTTCTTCTTCGGGTTCTCGACGGCATCGGAATTCTGCGCGGCCGATTCCATTCCCAGGAAAGCCCACAGGGTGAGCGCGATGCTGGATGTCATGCCCTCGCCCAGACCGAGCTTCTTCGGATTCCACGCCTCGTTGAATGTGGCACCGCTGAACCAGAACCAGCCAATCAGCGAGAGGCCGGCCACCGGGATGATGACGCCCCACACCGTGATGGCACCGATCTTGCCGGTGATACTCGGCCCACCGAAGTTGGCTACCGTCGTAAGCCAGATCAGTACGATGACGCCGACGCAGGTCGCCACCGGCGTGGAGGATAGCCAGGGCATGAACGCGGCAAGATAGCCGACCGCGGAAATGGCAATGGCGACATTGCCGATCGCAAGCGAAAGGAAGTACAGGATGAAAACCAGGAAATACCCGTCCTTGCCATAGGCGTCCTCGGCGTAGGCCGACATGCCACCGGCGCGCGCGTTGTATACACCTGCTTGCGCGAACCCGTACGCGATGGCCATGGAGCCTACTGCGGTCACCACCCAGGACAACAACGAAATCGCGCCAACCTGCGCCATATTGGCCGGAAGCATGATGATGCCCGACCCCATCATGTTGACCGCCACGAGCACGGTCAGTTGCATCAGGCTCATCTTTTTCGCTTTAGTGGTGTTCATCACATGCCCTTACGTACGTGTATGGGTGATTCACGTGGCTGCCAACGGAATGCGAAATCCTTCTTAGCGATAACGTGCGGCCCGCCCTCGCACAAATAATATTTTCGACGCCCCTGGTCACGCGCGCCGGTTAGCGACACGATCTTCTGTGCTTGACAGTGCTCTTGCAAGCGACTTTCTACGCTCGAAATATCCGTAGTTCTACTGGTAATGTCAGATTTGAGGTAACTAACCGTGGTACTGAAGCAAACATTTTCTTCCATTCGACAGGGTGGACAACAATTCGCGACTAAACCAGTTCATGCGCCTTAAGTAGAAATACTTACATCACGCCATCTTTCTACCGATGCGACGGTCTTTATCTGACTGTACGCTTCGCGCGTAAAATATCGCTTCCGAAAAACGTCTCGGCGAAAGGGGAACTGCAATGATGAAATTTACGACACTGTGCGTATTAGGCGCGGCGCTGCTGATGGCTGGTTGCGTGTCGCAGCAGAAGTATGATGAGTCACAACAAAAGAATGCCGAACTCGATGCGCAGTACAAGCAACTCAACGAGACCATGGGCTCGGAGATCGCGGACCGCGAGTTGCATATCTCGAGGATGCAAGACTCGATCAAGGTTTCGCTCAACAGCGAGCTGCTGTTTCCCTCAGGAGGTTGGGAAATGTCGGCCAACGCCAAGTCAAGCATTGCCAAGGTCGCCAAGATCCTGGCGCCTCATCAGAAAAACAAGATCAACGTGAACGGCTATACGGATAACACGCCGATAGGCCAGGGACTGATGAATCAGGGCGTCACGACCAATCTCATCCTGTCTCAGAAGCGGGCTGACAACGTGATGCAGTACATGCTCTCGCAGGGCGTCAAGCCGGATATGGTCTCGGCTCATGGCTTCGGCGAAGCCAATCCGGTCGCTTCGAACGATACGCCGGACGGCCGTGCGCAGAATCGTCGCGTGGAACTCACCATAGCGAGCCCCGGGACATAACGTATCGAAAACAGGGGGCAGAGTACTCTTCCTGGGACCCTGCCCCTGTTATTGACGTTACCCCTATCTGCAACGGATTGTCGATATCGCTCGATCAGCCCGGGAGCGTGACATGTCGTTGACCATCAATATCGATCTTTCCGACCAGGAGCTCGCGCATTTCACCGCGATGAGGGAATCGGCCCTCAATGCCAGCAGCCATATGACCCTCGAAGAGATTACGCGGGCTGCTAGTGAGCTGCTGGTCAAGGCGCAGCAGAGCAACCCACCGCAATTCGTCAGGGATCGCCTGATGCTGTTGGACTCGTTCATCGCCATGGCGCGCGATGAAGGATGGGCCCTGCCGGATGATGATGTCGCGCATGTACGTACGGCCCTGGCGTATTTTGCCGCAGCTTCCGATGCCATTCCGGACAACGTACCGGTGCTGGGGTTCCTCGATGACGCCATCATGATCGAACTTTGCGCCCGTGAACTGTGCCACGAAGTCGATGCCTACAACGATTTCTGCGACTTCCGGGACCGTGAGGCCAGGCGCCAGGGCCAGAATCCGGAGGCCGTGGGCCGCGCCGATTGGCTGGCCGGTCGCCGCGAGGAACTGCAGGAACGCATGCGCCGGCGCCGTTCCAGGCTGGGCAAAGGCAAGCTCGGTGTCGGCTATGGGTCCAGCAGCGGTTATGGGACCGTCAGGAGCTACTCCGACGGCGGCTGGCGGCCCGGCGTACTCACGCCTCGCTGAGAGTCGCGACTTCCCCAAAGATCGCGATCCAGCCATTTTTTGACTAAGCGCATCAGCGTGTTATGGTCATTCGCGCTATCGAAACCTTCGTGGGATCGCCATGACCTCCGTTCGTTTGACCGACCTCGCCCATGGCGGTGGCTGTGGCTGCAAGCTCGCACCCTCCGTGCTTCGGCAATTGCTCGCCAACAAGCCCACGGCGATGCCGTTCGCGCAGCTGCTGGTCGGCACCGAGTCCAGCGACGATGCGGCGGTATGGCAGGTGGACGAACACACCTGCGTGATCGCCACCACCGATTTCTTCATGCCGGTGGTCGACGACCCTTACGATTTCGGTCGTATCGCCGCGGCCAATGCGTTGTCCGATGTGTACGCCATGGGCGGCAAGCCGATCATGGCACTGGCCATCCTCGGCATGCCGCTGGACAAGCTGGACGTGGAAACCGTGCGCGCGATCCTCGCCGGCGGCGAATCGATCTGTGCGCAGGCCGGCATTCCGATTGCCGGCGGCCACTCGATCGATTCGGCCGAGCCGATTTATGGTCTCGCCGTGATCGGGCTGTGCGCACCCGCCAACGTGCGCCGCAACGCCAGTGCGCAAGCGGGCGATGCGCTGATCCTGACCAAGGGCCTTGGTGTCGGCATTTATTCGGCGGCATTCAAGAAGCAGGCGCTGCCGGCGGACGCGTATTCGGAGATGCTCGCCTCGACCACGCTGCTCAACCATATCGGCCATCGAGCTGGCCAAGGACGAGGACGTGCATGCGATCACCGATGTCACTGGCTTCGGCCTGCTGGGGCACGGCATGGAAATGGCTCGCGGCAGCGACGTGCGCAATCAGCATCGAACAGGCGCGTATTCCAT
Organism: uncultured Gammaproteobacteria bacterium; assembly: GCA_963847335.1. Lineage (GTDB taxonomy): Bacteria > Pseudomonadota > Gammaproteobacteria > Xanthomonadales > Rhodanobacteraceae > Luteibacter. Next base: position 588,253 of record CAWJZF010000004.1, on the reverse strand, counting down.
TTCTTGACCAGGCTGAGGCTTTGGCCGAAGCAGGCTTCGTGACGGGCGCGTCAAATCGAAACTGGCACAGTTACGGCGATGACGTCACCCTGCCCGCTGGCTTGCCCGAATGGCGACGTGCCTTGTTGACCGATCCGCAGACATCCGGTGGCTTGCTGATTGCGTGCAAGGCGGACCGGGCGGCAGCGATCCGCGCGACGATCGAGGCGGCGGGTTATCCGCGCGCGAGCATCATCGGTGCGATGGCATGGCGGGCACGCCGGGCATTGAGGTCGTCTGACGAGACGCCAGCGGCGTGGCGGAAGAGCATGGGAGTCGAACCCACCCGAGACAGTCTTATCTGCCTCACCCGGATTTGAAGTCCGGACGCCCCACCGGGGACGATGCTCTTCCTGAGGATGTAGTTCAAAACGAGGTCGGATCCGAACAAGTCGAGGTAACGTGGCTGGATTCTGCGCCAGGTGCCGTGCTTGAGCGTAACGCCTTGCCGGTCGAAGAACTCCAGTATCTGTATGGCGACTTTTCGACCGCCCTCCAAGGCGATCGCGAAACTGAGCAGCGGTAAACCGGCCATCGGCCGCATGAGCGGCGATATCGGCGGCGATCAGCACCATCTCGTGCATCGTCGGGCGCAGGAAGAAATGGTCATGCGCGACTTCGTCGACCAGGCCCAGTCGCGCCACGAATTTCAACAGCTCCCTGATGTCCTGCTCCGGGCGCGCAAGCACGCCCGGCGATGTCGCGGACGCGTGGCGGGCGAAAACGAACGTCGCCACCCAATAACGGGGCGAGCCGCTTCCAGGACGCCTCGCGTTCCGGGCTGAGTTGCAGGGAATGGCTGGCCAGACGTACGAAGGCACCGTCGCGCACCACGCAACCGGAAACATCCGCATGCAGCAGCGCCAGCGCGAAGGCAGCGGCAGGCAAGCCTCGGCTGCAATGCCAGCCGCAGTTTCTCCCTGCCCATGCCTTGCAGATCCGGATAACTCGCATGGAACCTGCAGAGACATTCGAGCAGGCCGGCGACGAAGGTTTGCCAGTGCGCCTGGCCGATCGCGATGCGCTCCTCGCCGCTGTGGAAGACGACCGGGGTGAGCGCGGCGACGATCTCGATCTTGCCTTGCGCCAGAGAGCGCGCGATCCCGCGCGAAGGCCGAAATATCCCATGCGAACGGCTGTGCATCGAGCAAGGCAGCGAAGGCCAGCTGCGGATCGGCGATAGCCAGCGCGGCACGCTGTGCCCCGCGTTCGGCGGTGCGCCGCTGGCGCGAAGGTGCGCGCAGATCGAGGAACTGGCCGCCGCCCATCGTGCGCTGCGCGGAGACGTCACGCAGCACGAAGCGATCGAGCGCGGCGGCGGCGATCGGTCGGCTCAGCACCAGCTGCACGTCGGCCGTGTGGCCGGGCAGCAGTTGTTCGCCTTCGAGCAGAACGACGCGGGCGCCGACCTCCGACCGCGCCATGGTGCAGCCGGGCCGGAAACCATTGGCCGATCGGCCTGGGTTCGTCGGGCAGGAGCCGCAGGCGCGCATCGATGCGCTCGGTCGGCGCGTGAAGGAGCGGATCGACCACCATGTCGCCGCGATGGATCGCATCCTTCGCGATGCCCTCGCCGGCAAGGTTGAGCGCGCAACGATCGCCTGCCCTGCCACTCTCCACCGGGCGATTCTGTGCATGCACCGAACGCACGCGCGCGGTCAGTCCCGACGGACTGAGCAGGACCTGATCCTTGACGCGCACCACGCCGGACAGCACGGTGCCGGTCACCACCACGCCGATGCCCGGCAAGGTGAACGACGCGATCGACGGCAAGCCGAAAGCGCCCGTCCGCTGCGCGTTCGCCCAGCGCGCGCGCCTCGACGACAAGCCGCTCGCGCAACGCGTCGATGCCCAGGCCGGTGGTCGCGGAAACCGGCAGGATATCGGCGCCTTCGAGCACCGTGCCCATGGTGGCTTCGCGGATCTGCGCGCCCACCTCGGCCAGCCGCTCCGGCGTGGCCAGATCGGCCTTGGTCAGTGGCGATCACGCCGCGACCGATGCGCAGCAGATCCAGGATCGCCAGATGCTCCCGTGTCTGCGGCATCACCCCATCGTCAGCGGCCACCACCAGCAAGCGCGATGTCGATGCCGCTGGCACCGGCGACCATGGTGTGCACGAAACGCTCATGGCCGGGTACGTCGATGAAGCCGAGAATAAGGCCGTCCTCGAATGGCAGGTAGGCGAAGCCCAGGTCGATGGTGATGCCACGGGCTTTTTCTTCTTTCAGACGATCGCCGTATCGACACCGGTCAACGCCTTGACCAGCGACGTCTTGCCGTGGTCGATATGGCCTGCGGTGCCGACGATCATGAAAGTTGCGCGGCCAGGTCGTGCCGGCTTGAGCTCGGCCAGGGTCGCCAGGAACTGCGCTTCGTCGGCCTCGGCGAGGCAGCGCAAGTCCAGCGTACAGGGCACCATCGGCGACCCGGCCGATGACCGGACGGGTCAACCCGCGCAAGGCCGTGGCCAGGCGCTTCAGCGCACGTCTGGCTGCCGCGCGCGCGGATCAGCAGTGCGGCGCTGGCAAGCGTATCCAGCGGCAGGGCGCCGGAGCCGATCTGGCTGAGGCAGTCGCCGACCTCGACCGCGAAGGCATCGCCGAGCCGCTCGGCCACCGGCGCTTGCAGGCGACGTGCCTGGGCTTCGATGTCAGCCTTGCGGCGGGCGAGAAAGCGCAGCGTGGGCAAGCCGTTCGGCCAGGCGATCCGGATCGCGATACAGGTTCAGCGTCGCCTCGATCGCGGCGAGGCGAAGCTTGTCCACGCGCAACGCGCGCTTCAACGGATTGCGGTTGATCTGCTCGATCAGCGCGCGATCCCCGACGATGAAACCCGCCTGCGGACCGCCCAGCAACTTGTCGCCGGAGAAGGTCACCAGCCGTGCGCCCTCGCCCACCGCCTCGCGCACGGTGGGTTCCTTGGCCAGCCCGTAGCAGGACAGGTCAATGAGGTTGCCGGAGCCCAGGTCGTTCAACAGCGGCACGCCGGCGGCATCGGCGATCGCAGCCAGTTCGCGCGCGCCGACCTCGGCGGTGAAGCCCTGGATGCGGTAGTTGGAGGTATGCACCTTGAGTACGAGGCCGCTGCGTTCATTGAGCGCGTTGCGGTAGTCGACGGCATGGGTGCGGTTGGTGGTACCCACTTCGACCATGTGGGCGCCGGCACGCGCCATGATGTCAGGCATGCGGAAAGCGCCGCCGATCTCGATCAGCTCGCCGCGCGACACGACCGCCTCGCGCCCGAGCGCGAACGTATTGAGGCAAAGCATCACGGCCGCGGCGTTGTTGTTGACCACCGTGGCATCTTCGGCGCCGGTCAATTCGCGCAGCAGGGAACGCAGGTGATCGTCGCGTTCTCCGCGCGCGCCGCTGGCCAGGTCGTATTCGAGTGCCACCGCGTGGCGCATCGCCTGCACCGCCGCGTCGATCGCGACTTCGGCCAATACCGCGCGGCCAAGATTGGTGTGCAGCACGGTGCCGGTGAGATTGAACACGGGACGCAGGCCCGGCGCGTGCGCCTCCAATAGCCTTTGGGCCCGCTGTGCCAGCTCGGCGGCGCCAGGCGCCGCGGCGGGAACCGCGCGCAAGGCCTCGCGCGCTTCGTCGATGGCCTGGCGAATGGCGTCGGTGGTGGCGACGCGGCCATAGCGTTCCAGCAATAAGGCCGCCTCCGCCGTCGTCAGTACGGTGGCAACCGCGGGAAGGTGGCGCAGTGAGGCAACCTCGGGTTCGGCCATGGCGCTTATCCAGTGACGTCGCCTGGTTCCCGGATGCCGATCCGGGAGCAAGGCAACGAAGACTCGGGCTTGTCCCTATGCCGCGGTGCGCGCGGGATGGGATCAAGGCAAACCGTCATGGCCATAGTGACTCTGGCCGAACGGCGTAGCAAGATGGCGCTCGCAGTCGTTGGAAAGCCGTGCCCTCCCCGCAGCGCATCCGGCCTGCGGCGTCCGGTGGGCAACCTCGTGCCCTGTAGGGCCGTCACGTCCCAACTGTTCGCCGGGGGATTTATGCCCGTCGCTTCGCAGGCAGCGCGCACCGTGCGCTGGTCCGTGTTCGTATTGCTGGCCGTGGCCGGATTGTTTTACGTGAAGTGGTATCCGTACTACGACCGTGCTTTCGTGGCTGCCTCCCAGCATTCCATCGGTCATTCGATCCTCATGGGCGATCAGGCGAGCGCGCCGGCACCGTCCTGGAGTGCGGCGCTTGGCTATGCGCTGGCTTACGGCAACGCCATCTGGAAGGCGATGGTGCTGGGCTTGTTGCTGGGATCGGGCGTGCAGGCATTGCTGCCGGCCAGTTGGGTGCAACGCGTGCTGGGCGGCCGCGGTTTCGGCAGTGTGCTGGCCGGCGGCCTGCTGGCCATGCCGGGCATGATGTGTACGTGCTGCGCGGCGCCGGTGGTCGTTGGTTTGCGCAGGCACCAGGCAGCGCCCGGGGCGGCGGTCGCCTTCTGGCTTGGCAACACCATGTTGAATCCCGCGACCCTGGTCTTTACGGGCTTCGTACTCGGCTGGCACTGGACCTTGCTGCGCGTGTTGCTGAGCGTGCCGATGGTGTTCGGGCTGGGTTATCTGGCCAACCGCATGGCCGGGCCAAGCCCCTTGGTGGCGATCCAGTCGCCACCGGCTGAACCCGAGCCGCGCTCGCTGGCCGAGGTGGGCAAGCGCTGGGCACAGATCTTTTTTCGGATGACGGTGCGGTTGATTCCCGAGTACGTGGTGATCGTCTTGCTGCTGGGTGCGACGCGCGCATGGATGTTCCCGCACATTGGGCCGGACATCGGCGATCAATGGTTCTGGATCGCCGCCCTGGCGCTGGCGGGCATGTTGTTTGTGATTCCGACGGCGGGCGAAGTACCCATCGTGCAGGCGATGCTGGCGTTGGGATTGGGCGCCGGCCCGGCCGCGGCGCTGCTGATCACCTTGCCGCCGGTGAGCCTGCCGTCGCTGACCATGCTCGGGCGTTCCTTTCCATTGCGGTTGCTGTTGGCGATCGCCGTGGCGGTGGTCGGCTTTGGCATGCTCGGTGGGGCGCTGGCGTCGCTAGGGGGGATGCACTGAAAGCACTCGTCGTCGCGACTATCGCTGCGCTGACGATCTGCCGAAGGAAAACTCATTGCCGGTCGATGTCTACCCGGCCCCGGCTTCGCTATCGCCAACCAGTAGCAACGGGTTTGGCGCGTGCCGGGAGTAGCCCGCCTCGGTAACCAGTATGTCCAGGCCCAACGAGGCGAGATCGTCCGCATACGGATCGGCCTGCATGTCCTGCAGTTGGTAGAGCAGCTTGGCGTAGGTATGGCAATCGCCGCAGGTCTCCGCCTTGACCACTCCCGAATCGCCTTCGATGCCTTGCAGGGATAGCCGGCGCGTGCTGCCGCAGGTGATGCACACCGTGCGTACATGGTTCCACGCGGTGGAACAAAGCGAGCAATACAGGTAGCGAACCCCGGGTGTCACGCCGCTGGCGGTGATGACCCCGGCAACCGAAGGCGAACCGCAGCACGGGCATAGCGCTCGTTCTTCGAGCAGGCGCAAGTCCTCAACCTTCAGACGCGCCGCCGAGCAGGTGAAGTAGACCTGCAACGCGGCGGCGACGAAGACGGCCACGCCCGCATCGGCGGCGATCAGCCCGTCGCGCAGGAAATGGTCAGCCAGTTTGTCCAGCGTCGCGGCATCGCTGTCACGCAATTGCTCCATGGCCTCGAGCGCGGCCGGCGGCAGTCCGGTGCTGTCGATATGGCCGAGCAATAGCGCAAGCCCTTCGCGCCAGGACGGCTCGCGACGATGACCATCCGCGGCCAGCGGCGGCAGGCGCGACGCCACCGCTTGATCCACAACGTGCCGGTCCAGTGCCCCGGCAGGGGCAAGCGTGATTGCCACGGCGTGCTGGGCCTGGGCCAGTTCGGCCATGAAATGCAGCCACGCATCCATCGGATGCCCGGCGGCAAGGCGTTGCAGCCGTTGTGCCGTGGTCGCGAAGCGCCTGGCCGGATCGGCCAGCACGATCGGATCGGGTGCCTTGACGCCGGCGTGATTCGGCCCCGTCCATTTGGCATTGGGTGGTGCTTCGGCCTGCTTCACGGGCGCTTCCTGAAGGATGTCTTGTCATGCTCGCCGGCGGCCAGTTGCCACAGCCATTTGCGGTGATGGCGCCAGACCCAGCCCGGAGTCACATAGCCCTGGGTCATGGCCCGCACCGAATGGCGGACCCAGATCGCCGCGTATACATGGATCACCCAGACAAGGATTGCCGCGATCGCCGCCAGGCTGTGGATCAACAAGGCCGACACGCTGCACCGGGATCGAGGTGGCCGAACCGAAATACACCTCCCAGATCACCAGGCCGCTGAAAAAAAGCACCGGCAGCAGCAGGGTCATCGCCCAGAACACGAACTTTTGCCCGGCGTTGTTGCGACCGGCCGCCGGCACGTGTTCCTCGTCGTTGACCAGTACGCCCTTGATCGACTTCATCCAGGCCGCGTCGTCCCTGTTCACCAGGTTCTCGCGCCAGAACTGGACGATCAATCCGAGGTAACTCACCATCAACACGATACCGATCCACGGATGCGCCGCGCGTGCCCATTGCCCGCCGCCGAACAGTCCCGGACAGGAAGAACAGCATCGGATGGAACATCGACAGGCCCGACAATACCAGCAGCACAAAGCAAATAGCGGTGATCCAGTGATTGACCCGGTTCGCCACGGTGTAGCGGATGATCACGGTGTCCGGGCGGCTCATGGCGACTTCTCCGATTCCGATTCACGCAAGGCGCGCTCGCCCTCGGCCTCGTCCTCTTCGGTAACCTCGTTCGGGCCAACGGTGACCGCGTGGAAGAAACCGGCCAGGGCGGCGGCCGCGATGCCGAACAGGGCCAGCGGCTTGACGAAGCCTTTCCAGGCCTCGACCACCGCACTGATGTGCGGCTTGTCGGGCAGCCCCGAGTACAGGGAGGGCTTGTCCGCATGGTGCAGCACATACATCACGTGGGTGCCGCCGACTTCCTGCGGGTCGTACAGGCCGGCGTTCTCGAAGCCGCGGGATTTCAGGTCGACGATGCGCTCCTGTGCCCAGTCCTTCATGTCGGTCTTGGTGCCGAACATGATCGCGCCGGTGGGGCATGCCTTGACGCAGGCCGGTTCCAGCCCGACCGATACGCGATCGGAGCAAAGCGTGCATTTATACGACTTGTGATCCTTCTTGCTGATCCGCGGGATGTCGAAGGGGCACCCTTTCACGCAGTAGCCGCAACCGATGCACTTGTCGCTGATGAAGTCGACGATGCCGTTGGCGTACTGCACGATGGCGCCGGGCGCGGGACAGGCTTTGAGGCAGCCCGGATCCTCACAATGCATGCAGCCATCCTTGCGGATCAGCCACTCGAGGTTGCCCTGTTCGTTCTCGTACTCGGCGAACTTCATCAGCGTCCACACGCTGGGCCCCAGATCCATGGGGTTCTCATAGGACCCTTCGAAGTGGCCGATTTCCGGCCGCAGGTCGTTCCACTCCATGCATGCCGCCTGGCAAGCCTTGCAGCCAATGCAACGGCTGACATCGATGAGCTTGGCGACCTGTTCCTCATGGCTGCGCGCCATGGGAGGCGTCATCGTCGACGCGGAGCGGCGTACATAGTCTTGCGATTGCAGATCTGACATGACTGGTGTCCTCAGGCGGCCGGCGCGGTGGTCTTTTCAACGTTGACCAGGAACGCCTTGAACTCGGGCGTCTGGGTGTTGGCATCGCCGACGGACGGCGTCAGCGTGTTGGCGCCATAGCCCTTCCTCGCCTGGCCGGTAAAGCCCCAATGCAAGGGCACGCCGATCACGTGGGTCGGCTTGCCATCGACCGTGAGCGGCTTGATGCGCTTGGTTACGTAAGCCTTGCATATCACTTCGCCACGCTTCGACGACACTTTCACCCAGCCGCCCTGCGCGATGCCTTTTTCCATGGCCAACACCTCGCCGATCTCGACGAACTCCTCCGGCTGGAGGATCGCGTTGATCAGCGCATGCTTGGTCCAGAAGTGGAAGTGCTCGGTGAGGCGGTAGGTGGTCGCTACGTAGGGGAAGTTTTCCGGACTGCCGAACGCGGCGCGGTCATCGGCAAACACGCGGGCCGCCGGATTGTTCTTCACCTTCGGATGCAGCACGTTCTCCACCGGCGATTCCATCGGCTCGTAATGCTCCGGGAACGGGCCCTCGGCCATCAGCTTGCGGGCGAACAGGCGACCCAGGCCTTCGTCGTTCATGATGAACGGACTGGCGCCCGCCGATGGAGCCAGGGTCGGCGTGTAGTCGGGCACGTCGATGCCCACCCAGCGCGTGCCGTTCCACGAAATGACCGGCTTGGCCGGGTTCCAGGGCTTGCCTTCCGGATCGGCGCTGGCACGGTTGTACAGGATGCGCCGGTTGGCCGGCCAGGCCCACGCCCAGTTCGGGGCAATGCCCTGCTCGCGCGGATCGGTGGCGTCGCGGCGCGCCATCTGGTTGCCCTTCTCGGTAAACGAGCCCGAGAAAATCCAGCAGCCGGACGATGTGCTGCCGTCGTCGCGCAATTGCGCAAAACCGTCAAGCAACGTACCGGCCTTGGTCACCATGCCGGTGGCCGGATCGGTGAGATCGGCCAGCGCGCGGCCATTCATTTCCCTGGCCAGGTCTTCCGGATCGGGGTCGATGGGGTCGGTGTACTTCCACGTGAGGTTGAGGATGGGATCGGGGAACGCACCGCCTTCCTTGCGATAGAGCTCGCGCAGGCGGTGGAAGATGCCGCTCATGATCCAGATGTCGGACTTGGCAATCCCGGGTGGGTCCGCCGCCTTCCAGTGCCATTGCAGCCAGCGCGCCGAATTGACCAGCGAGCCGTTTTCCTCGGCGAAGCAGGTGGTGGGCAACTGGAATACTTCGGTCTGGATTTCCGCGGAATTGGCCGGGTTCTGCGGGCCGAAGTCCTGCCAGAAACGCGAGGTCTCGGTATCCAGCGGATCCATGGTGACCAGGAACTTCAGCTTGCTCAAACCGCGGCGGATCTTGCCGCGATCCGGGAACGCCTGCAGCGGGTTGAAGCCCTGGCAGATGTAGCCGGTCAGCTGGCCGCTGGTTCATCATCTCGAAGGCCTTGATGATGTCGTACAGCGGTATGTCGAGCTTGGGCAACCAGTCGTAGCGCCCAGTTGTTTTCCTGTGTGGCCGCGTCGCCGTACAGCGCCTTCATCAGGCTGACGAAGAGCTTGCGGGTATTCTGGTAGTAGCTGATCTGGCCGGGACGCAATGGCTTGAACTGCCTGCGTCGACATGTAGATGTCGAAGTCGGTTTCCTTGTCGGTGGGCAGGTTCATGTAGCCCGGCATCTGGTTCGACAGCAGGCCGACGTCGGTCAATCCCTGGATGTTGGAATGCCCGCGCAAGGCATTCATGCCGCCACCGGCCACACCGATATTGCCCAGCAGCAGCTGGACCATCGCCATGTTGCGGATGTTCTGCGAGCCCACCGAGTGCTGCGTCCAACCCAGCGCGAACAGGCTGGTCATGGCCTTGTCCGGCGCGGACGTGCTGGCGATCAGTTCGCACACATGCAGGAACTTGTCCTGCGGCGTACCGCAGATGCGCGACACCATCTCCGGCGTGTAGCGGGAGACGTGATCCTTGAGCAGGTTGATGACGCAGCGCGGGTCCTGCCAGGTGTCGTCGACCCTGGCGAAACCGTCGTCGTCCGAGCTCGTAGTCCCAGCTGGATCTGTCGTAGCTGTGGGTTTCCTCGTTGTAACCGCTGAACAGGCCGTCCACGAAGGTCGAAACCGTCCTTCACGATCAGGCTGGCGTTGGTGTATGCGCGCACGTACTCATGCTGGATGGCGTCCTTCTCCAGCAGATAGCGGATCACGCCATTGAGGAACGCAATGTCGGTGCCTGGGCGAATCGGCGCGTAGTAGTCGGCCACCGAAGCCGTACGGGTAAAGCGCGGATCGACCACGACGAGCTTGGCGCCGTTCTCGATCTTCGCCTCGATCACCCATTTGAAGCCGCACGGGTGCGCTTCGGCGGCGTTGCCACCCATGACGATAACGACGTTGGCGTTCTTGATGTCCTGCCAGGTGTTGGTCATTGCACCGCGACCGAATGATGGGGCCAGACTGGCCACCGTCGGTCCGTGTCAGACGCGCGCCTGGTTGTCGAACACCACCATGCCGAGCGAGCGGACGGCCTTCCACGTGAGGTAGGAGGTTTCACTGGACGAGGCCGAGGCCGCCAGCATGCCCATGCTGGTCCAGCGGTTCACTGTGTCGCCGGCTGCGTTCCTGGCGATGAAGTTCTTGTCGCGATCGTCCTTCATCAGCCTGGCGATCCGGTCCAGCGCGAAGTCCCAGGAGACTTCCTTGAACTCGGTACCGCCCGGCGGACGATAACGTGGCGCCCTCAGTCGGGTGGGCGCGTGGACGATGTCGAGCAGCGCCGCACCCTTCGGACACAGGGTGCCGCGATTCACCGGATGATCCGGATCACCTTCGATATGGATGATGTTGGAGCGCGCATTCTTCGCACGGTCACCCATGCTGTAAATCAGAATGCCGCAGGCCACCGAACAGTACGTGCAGGTGTTGCGCGTTTCGGTGGCGTGGGTGAGCTTGAAGGGCCGCACGGCGGCGGCTTGCGCCTCGCCGGAGGCCCCGAAGCCGAGTACGCCGAGGCTCGATGCTGCCAAGCCAAGGCCTGTGAACTTGATGAACTCGCGGCGAGTCATGGGCATCGCGTGCGCTCCCGGGAAATCTGGCTGGACATACCGCCCGTGGTAAGGGCGTGGACGTGGCTCGAAAATCTCCGTGCGGACGACGGGAATGACCCGTTGCCTGGGCAAAAATGTAGCATAAATTCAGCCCGTAGTCGGCCACGTTTTTGCGTTGCATGCGCGGCCCTGACTCCCGTCCCTCAGCTGAACAACTACGCAACAAAAGGCGCCTCGACAGGACTCGTGGGAAATTCGGCTGTTTGACGAACCATCCCGGAGTCGGACCGGATGGGAAGACGCAACATTCGCCCGGAAGAACCAGGGATGCGCATTCAACGATGGCCGGGAGCGGACCGATGGTCAGAAATCGTTGCCAGCACTGTTCGTTAAAAAACAATTCATCGCAGGGCGCCGGCTTGCCCAGGCCGCGCCTGGGCGCGACCTGGGCCACGATGTGCTGTCGAGCGAAGCGCGCCGACTGACCCTATCAGTTGCCCTTGCTCGGGCAAGGCGTAGGCGATCACGTAGTCGCCCGGCGGCGTCCGCATGAAGTGATGGATGACCGCCCGCCATGATCACCAGATACTGGCGACCATTGATGCGATACGTCATCGGCGTTGCCTGGCCGCCGGCCGGCAGTACATCGCTCCAGACCACCTTGCCGGTCTTGATGTCGATGGCGCGGATCAGGTTGTCGGTGGCCGCGGCGACAAAGACCAGGCCGCCCGCGGTGATGATGGGACCGCCGTTGCAGGCCCGAGATGAAGTGAAATTGTTTACCCATGTCCCCTGTACCTGTCGGCAGCCAGTTACGTGATGTCCGTCACGCTTTCGGCGTCGGCGCGCGGGAGCATACGGCCTGGACGGGCGCGCCGGACGCCCGTGGTCGCAAAGTGAGACGGAGGGTTAACCGGACGGAGGGATCAGGATCAGGGCAGGTTTTACATGCTCATGTCGTACCGCCGATCCAGCCAGTCCAGTTCCAGCGCCCGAAATTCCTGCGGCGCCATGCCATAAGCACGGCGAAATGCGCGCGTGAAATCGGCCGCGTAGCTGAAACCCAGGCGGCCGCCGATGTCGGCGATGGTGACAGACCTGGTGCGCACCAGTTCATCGGCAGCTTCGCGCAGGCGGCAATTGCGGATATAGGCCTGCAGGCCACCTTCCTGCTCGAACAAGCGGTACAGCGTGGCGCGCGCCAGCGGAAAGCGGCTGAGGACGGTTTCCGGTGCCAGTTCGTGTGAATGGAGTTGGGTATCGATGTGGCGCTTGATACGCCCGAGCATCGCCGCGCGTGCGGCCGCGCGCGCACTGCGGCTCTGGCTCGCCTCCTTGCTGTAGGTCGCCATGATCAGCTCGGCGGCAATATGCAGTGCCTGGTCGACCTCGACATCGCTCATGGTGGGCAGCGCCCCGCACACCGCATGCAAATGCCCGCGCAGCAGGCACGCCAACGGTGAGGCATAGGCGACGACTTTGCCGTGCAGCGATTCGGCGCCCGGAATGGCCGATTCCACCACCGCGCGCGGTAAAAAGAATGCCAGCACGCGCGCACGCGTAGGGCGCTTCATGCGCATCGTCTGGTTCATGTCCAGGGCCAGGACGCCAGGTACGAACTGTTTCGATTTGCACGAATTCGATGACCCGACTTCCGTCTCAGCGATGCCTTCCATCACCACATGGAAACAATAGTCGCGCATGTTGTCGCTGGAAATGCACGCCGCCGTGCGTGCCTGGGACATCGGGTCGGTGCGGCTGTCCATGTAGATCATGTCCTGCAGCACATAGGTATCGAGTTCGCCGCGAAATCCTCTCGCGACCTGCGATTTCGCAACCGGCATGTCCAGGATGCGCGCCAGATAATCCCGCCACGCCAGCACCTGAAGCTGGGTGCTTTCGCTGGCCACACTGAAAGCCTGGCGAATGACCGTCGCTTCTGCGGAAGCCGTATCCGCATTTGCAGGGAAATGGCCATAGCGCTGATGGCGCGAGGAAATGGCCCTGTCGAAAGCCTCGGAATACGCGCGTATCCCGTTGAATGTCTGCACTTGATACCCCTGTTCCTACCGATCTGGAGCAAAGTCCGTTTCGGGCGTGAGGCAATGAACCACCAGCCCGCCCTGTCTTTACCCTCACGGAAAGACAAGCATGGATCGTGCCAGCATTCCGGGTGCGCGAGCAGCAGGCGACGCCAGCGTGGAATAGATCAGAGCCCCCGGAGGCGGACGCCATCCTGAGGATCAGTATTCCGGGGTCAGGGGCCGCCTCGCCATACTCGAGCCCACGCCGATATCGCGCGCACGACAACCTCGAGGTCGCGCCCTGACTCCGTCAGCCGATACTGAATCGCGATCGGCGAAATACCCGGCGCAGGAACACGTTCGACGATCTCCTGTTCGGTCAACTCGCGCAGGCGCTCCGTCAACAGCCGATCGGACAGGCCCGGAATGGCCGCGAGCAACTCGTTGAACCGGCGAGGCCCTTCGCTCATCAGCACTCGCAGGATCGCTCCCATCCAGCGCCGGCCAATAAGCTCGATGACCCCTTGGTAGTGTTCGCAATAGATCGAAATCGGCGACGGAGGCGCGACGATGCGCTTGCCGGCAACATGCCCGGCCGCTTTTTCGACAGGGCGGCGCCTCGCGCGCTTCGCCTGAACGCTTGTTCCTGACTTGCTCATCTGGCACCCGGTCATCGATGACTTACTAAAGATAGCTTTCTCGCTTGCGTCCGGCAAGCGGGGCGGTTAAAGTAGGCTATCATTAGTAAGTGAGGTGCGACGTGCCCGACTCCAGGATCTCAAGCTCACAGAACCGCGTCAGCGGGCTGTCGCCACGGGGCCAGTATCTTGCGGCGGCAGGCGTGCTGTTCCTGGTCCTGTTCGGAGGCAATCTCCCCACACCTCTTTATCCACTGTGGCAGCAGCAGTTCGGCCTGAGCACAGGCACGATCACCGGCGTTTATGCGGTCTATCCGGTCGGCGTCGTTCTGGGGCTGTTGTTTGGCGGAAGGTTGGCGGACCAGCTCGGGCGTCGACCGATCCTGGCGCTCGCCGCTCTCGCGAGCGTCGTTGCCGAAGCATGTTTCATCATGGCCGGCAGCGTCGGCCTGCTTTTCGCCGGACGGCTCATCAACGGCGTGGCGATCGGCCTCCTCACCGGGCCAGCCGTCGCGGCGATCGCCGAGCTCAACCCGCAGGGTGACCGGAAGAAAGGGGCCTGGCTAGGCGCTTTGACCACAGTGACCGCGATCGCATTCGGTCCGTTGCTGGCGGCCCTCCTCGTGCGATTTCCTCCCGTGCTCGCCATGAAATCCTCGTTCCCCTTCGTCGTGCATATGGTGGCGCTGGCGATGGCTCTCATCCTCGTCGGCACCTGTCTGCGCGAGACGGCGCCGCCATCGAACCTGCGTTCCTGGCGAGAGGTCTCTGTCGTTCCCCAGGGAATCGCCGTGCCCTTTGAGATCCGGGATCGATTCTGGCTTGCCGCCGCCGTTGCATTCCTGGTGTGGGCATGTACGGGACTATGGCTTGCGCTTGGCCCCTCGCTTGTCATGACGGCCGTGGGTAGCTCCGATCGCCTGGTCGGTGGCCTCGCGGTCGTCGCGGTACTCGGAACGGCCGGAGCCGTGCAGATCCTGGGCCGCATGATGCATGCCCGGAATGCCATGATGATCGGCCTGCTACTCCTGCCTTTAGGCCTTCTGCTTATCGTCGCGACCATATTCTTCCAGTCCGTAGCCAGTCTCGTACTCGGTTGCCTCGTCACCGGAACTGCCCAGGGCTTTGGGTGGATGGGCTCGTCGGAGAGCGTCGGTCGGCTTGCGCCAACCGAGCAACGGGCCTCCGTGATGTCCGCGTTCTACATCGTGGCTTACGCAGGCGTTGCCATCCCCGTGCTTGGGGTGGGTGTGAGTGCGGACTGGATCGGCTTACCTGCCGCGGTGTCCACGCTCGCCGTAGCCGTAACGGTTGCCGCGCTGATCCTGGTAGCTTGCATGCGCCAACCTCACCGGGTGTCGACCATCAGCGGCGCATGACCCATGGCAGCCACCCCGCTTGCCGCTCGGCTAACCGGCTTTCGCGAGCCACATGCGAATGCCCTGCAAGGACTTGAACTCGTCCAGGCTGCGTGCGGCGATGCCGGGGTAGGCGCCCGTAACCATATCGGCAAGCGCCCGTCCCGGACCCAGTTCCAGGAATACGTCGGCGCCCGCCTCGACGCATGCGTCCAGGCAGGCTGCCCACTGGATGGGATGGGAAATCTGCAGCGCCAGCTTCCTGGCGCCTTGAGAGGTATTGAACACTTCCGCGCCATCGACGCCGCTGAACAGTCGCGCGCCGGCGTTTGGTGCGGCCGCGATCGATACCTGCGCCAGATACTCACGAAAAGCCCTCGAAGCATCGGCCATCAAAGCGGTATGCGAGGCGACCTCCACGCCAACGGAAGCGACGTGTGTCGCGCCCTTTTGCGCTGCCTCGACGGCGATTTCATTCAGGGCCGGCAGCATGCCGGCCAGCACATAGGCGTCGCCCGGATTGACGATGGCGAGAGCGACTTCGCGATGGGCGATCAGGCCTTCGACGGCCGAACGTCCCAGGCCGCGGACGAACAGCATGCCTTGCTCGCCACGGCGGGCCGCGCTCATGGCGTCGGCGCGCGCGACGATGAGGTCAAGGGACTGGATGGGTGTGACCAGGCCCGCCACGCTCCAGGCCGCCACTTCGCCGGCGCTGTAGCCGGCCACGCATCGTTCCGCGGGCAAGGCCTCCGCCAGTGCGGCGGAGGCGCTCAGGGACTGCAACGTACAGAGTAGTTGTGCGTTCCGGTTTTCATGCAACGCCTCTTCGCTGGCGGCGCGCACCCACGTACGCGGGTCCTGCCCCATCCATCTTGCTGCGTGATCGAAAAGCCCGGCGGCCTCGGGGGCATCGCCGGTCAGGTCGAACATGCCGCTGTGCTGCCTGCCCTGGCCCGAACACAGAATCGCCAGACGCATCGTGTTCTCCCGTCAGTAACAAAATGCCGCCCATCAGTCGTCCCCTGTCCGCTCGAATGCTTCGACGAAAAGACTCATGGCGAGCAGATCGGCCGCGCCTCCCGGGCTCAGGCGGCGTTCGACAAACGCACGATGCGTGGCCTCGGCGAGATGTCGCCAGTCGGGTTGGCCGATACCGCCCCGGTCAAGGAACAATTGTGCGGATTGTTGCGCGAATCGCAGGCCAGCAAGGCCGCCGCGATGCAGCAGGTTGGTGTCCTCGAGCACGGCGATCAAGGCGAAACTCGCCTGGACCCTTGCCGCTTCCGCGTCGCCTGATGCCAGCGCGAACGCGTAATGCAAGGCTGGCAGGCCAACCTTATAGACGGCCGGAAATCCCAGCGCGGCCTGCTGTCGTGCGCCTCCGGCACCAAAATGACGCGCCGCGGCCTGGCCATGGCTGGACAACAGGCATGGCCCGTCCACAATGCCACGCGCCCAGCGGCGGGATACCGCGTTGCCAAGCGATATTCGGGCATCCGCGTGACCGGCAAGACGCCATCCGGCTGCCGCACACAACAAGCCCATGCCGAAGATCGCCCCACGATGCGTATTGATGCCACCGGTCGCCCTGAGCATCGCAAACTCGGCACGCAGCCCAATGCCCCGGAGTTCGGGCATATCGCAATCGTGCATGCCGGCCTCAACCAGTTCGGCGAAGAACGGGCGTATGGCCGACCCGCTTCGAAGAAATGTGTCGGCATCCATGTCCGTGTGGCTGCCGGTATCCACATGACTGACCAACCCGGGTTTGGGCCAGGTGTGGACTTCCAGCTGGAGGCTCTGCTCAGCCAGCGCGGCCACTCGCTCCGGCAGGGAGAGCGCGGCGAAGCCGGGCGCCCAGGCGACTGATCGGATCGATGCCGGCGCTTTCATGCGGGCACTGCGAGAAAAGACTTGCGCGGATAAAGCACGACGTCGGCTGCTGTCTTGAGCACCACCTCGGCATCGCCGGCATACAGCTCGCGCCAGTTCACGGCGGCACCATCCGGGCGCACCAGTTCGCCGTCCAGGCGCATCGGAGCACGGGCATCCAGATCGGCCAGTGCTTCCAGGAACCGTTCGACGCAATAATGACGAGGCAGCTCCCAGGCGATGTCGATGTCCGAACCGCTGGAGAGGTAAGGCAAGCCGGTCAGCCATTGCCAGGCAAGGCTGCCGAAAACGCCAGTCCTCACTTCGTACTTCGCGGCGAGCGCCAGCAGCTCGCGCAGGCTGGCCTGCCAGGCATACGGCGCGGATTCGAATACCTCGGCTACCCCGGGCAACGGCATCGCCCAGGCGATGCCTTCGGGCTGAAGTTGCACGGCGATGCGTCGCTTGCCGGCCGAAGGCGGCAGGGGCAAGCCAAGCGGCAACCCGCCGCCTCGCCGGGCATGGGCCGACGCACGATCAAGCGGCCAACCGCGATTCCTACCCAGTCGCGCAACAGTGGCTCGTCGGCCAGATCGCTCGCGCGAGGCCAGCAACGCATCCCAGGCAGCCGGACAGAACGCGAACCAGCCGGTGCCGTTGCAGGCAGCTGTCAGACCGAAGCGCGGGCGAGTTCATGGACGCGCTCCGCGATGTCGGCAGCCTTGGGACGGCCGTTGCGTTCCTTGCCCGAGCTGGTCGCGTGTGTCGTCTATCCGCTCGGTCGGGCGAACGCGTACAGTGCCGCCTCCAGCTGTCCGGCCAGCGAACGACCCGGATCCAGCGTCGACGCCACGGCGCCCGTCTGCGTCAGGTTGTCCAGCCCCGGCGCGAACACCGGCGTGGACCTGGCCTTCTCCTCGAGCACTTCCGATGGACAGCTTGGTCACGCGCGACATGGAAGGAAGATCCATCACTGCCGGTTCTGCGCCGGGCAAGCGCGAGCAGCGTGCGGGTCGCCAGCGCCGTGGCGATGAAAGCGCCGGCCGCCGTATGGCCATAAAGCAAACCGACCGTCGGGTGCCCCTGCATATCGGCAAGCATCAGGCACTTGGCAAGGTGCGCCAGGAACTCGTTGAGGCCGAGCAACTCGTCGCGCTTGCTCATGCGCTGGCTGTCGCTATCGATCAGCACCAGGATCGGCTCCTCGCCTACCTGCTTGATGACGTCGAGCACGTGGCGGGAAAGTCTCGCGGCCTCGTCGATGCCGACCGGCAGCGCCCATCGACGCCGATCACGGCGATCGAGTCGCCAGTTCGTCGAGCGGCCCTGCCCGGATATCAAGCCGTTTTCACGACGACGTCGTGGCCATCCGGAAACAGCGAAGCGAGAATTTCATCGAGCGTCATGACGCGAGCTCCTCCAGTTGATCGGCGAGGGCGACAAAGGCTTCGATAGGCCATAGCGGGAATGGCTTCGGCTCGGTCCGCGCCCATGGAACGCCAGACATCGAGCGCATCGGCGCAAGCTGCCAAAGCGCGCGATGCGCTGCTCGAGGCGCGCCTGCTCCGCTTCCAGCGTGGCGGCGCTCAGCGCCGACGCATGCTCGATGAGGTAGCGGGCGGCATCGCGGAAGCTGTCGATGGTGTCGTCGGCGAACACTTCCGCACCGCCGATCAGGCGCCGATGCTTGCCGCCCATGGTGCGCCAGACCAGGGCGCGATCCTGGAGTCGAACTCCTCGACCCCGCGATTGGTTTCGATGACCTCCGGCCCGGAAACACTGATGCGCCCTTGTTCGGAAACCGCCAGGGCCGAACAGCACGCGGCGATCAGACCGCCGCCGCCGTAGCAGCCCGCACGACCGCCGACCAGCCCACCACCGGCACGCCGGCGAGGCGCGCTTCGATCATGGCGCGCATGATCTCGGCAATCGCCAGTTCACCGGCGTTGGCTTCCTGCAGGCGTACGCCACCGGTATCGAACAGGATCAGTACCGGCACCGACGCGATGTCGCGCGCGGCGCGCAGCAGGCCGGTCAGTTTGGCGCCATGGACCTCGCCGAACGCGCCACCCATGAAACGGCCTTCCTGCGCGGCGATCGAGCACCGGCGCGCCATCGAGTCCGGCCGCGTCCCACGATCATGCCGTCGTCGAACTGCTCGGGCAGGTCGAACAGCGACAGGTGCGGACTGGTCTCGCGCTGCCTCAGGGCCGATGAATTCCACGAAGCTGTCTTCGTCGAGCAGGCCGTCCACCGCTGCCTGGCCGATGGCTTCGTACCAGCTCGGCGAGCACGGACGTCGCTGACGACGCGTGTCCAGCCGACAGTAGCGCTCATGGGCGATCTCCTTCCACGGCACGGACCGCCTGCGCCAGTCGAAGGGCGACCATGTCGGGGCGCGCGCCGCCGTCGTTGATGGAAAGCTTCAGGCCACCCGGGGAGCGGCGTTCGACGAAGTCGGCGACCACGGCCTGCCAGACATCGCCGAAACCTTCCGCGGCCGTGCGGATGTCCACTTCGCACTCGCCGTCGGGAAGCACGCGTTCGACCAGCACCTCCAGGTTACCGGAGGCCACCACGCCGACGAGGGCCTGGGCCTTGGTGCCCTTGGCGCGCTCGCTGCGACTGTGACGATAATTGAGTGTGTTCCATGAACGGCTCTCCTCACCAGTTGCGGAATTTGGACGGCGGTGCGTACAGCCCGCCGGACCACTGGACCAGGTCCTTGATGGAACGGGCGGCCAACAAACGGCGATCGGCATCCAGCGGATCGATGCCGAGATCCTCCGGGCGCCGGATCACGCCGCGTTCGCGCAGTTGCTGGACCAGCTTCGCGTCGCTGCCACGCCCTACTTCGGTATAACCCGCGACGCCGCGAATGGCGTGTTCGCGCTCGTCCTTGCTCCGGCACAGCAGACAGGTTGGCGATGCCCTCCTCGGTCACGATGTGGGTCACGTCGTCGCCATAGACCATGACCGGGCGCCAGTTCCAGGTCGAGCTTCTCCGCCAGTTTCAGCGCGTCGAGTTTCTCCACGAACATCGGGGCATTCTTGTCGCCGAACGTCTCGCCGATCTGCACCACCAGCTTGCGACCCCGACGCAATGGCGCGGGACTGTCGGGGTCGGCTTCCTTGCCGGCCTGCAACCATGGCTTGCTGGGATGACGGCGGCCGCGTGCGTCGCTGCCCATATTGGGCGCGCCGCCAAAGCCGGCGACGCGATCGGCGGTAACCGTGGAGGAATTGCCCTGCAGGTCGATCTGCAAGCGTGGCAGCCGATGAACATGTCGCACGCATAGAGGCCGGCGACCTGGGAGAACGCGCGGTTGGAACGCAAGCGAGCCATCGGGGCCGGTGAAAAAGACATCGGGGCGCGCACGGATATAGTCATCCATACCGACCTCCGAGCCGAAGCTGTGGATCTGCTTCACCCAGCCCGATTCGATCGCGGGAATCAGGGTCGGATGCGGATTGAGCGCCCAGTGAGCTGGCTATCTTTCCTTTCAGCCCGAGCCGCTCCGCATAGGTCGGCAACAGCAGCTCGATCGCGGCGGTATTGAAACCGATGCCATGGTTCAGGCGCTGGACGCCATAGGGTGCATAGATGCCCTTGATCGCCAGCATCGCGGTAAGTATCTGCGTCTCGGTGATGGCGGCCGGGATCGCGGGTGAACAACGGTTCGACGTAGAACGGCTTGTCGCTCTCGATGACGAAGTTCACCCAGTCGCCCGGGATGTCGACACGCGGCAGTTTGTCGACGATCTCGTTGACCTGGGCAATGACGATGCCGTCCTTGAACGCAGTGGCCTCCACGATCGCCGGGGTATCCTCGGTATTGGGGCCCGTGTACAGATTGCCGTCGCGATCCGCGCTTACCGCGGCGATCAACGCCACCTGCGGGCGTAAGATCGACGTAGTAGCGTGCGAACAGCTCCAGGTAAGTGTGCACCGCACCCAGTTCGATCTGGCCGCCGAAAAGCAGCCTGGCGATGCGCTGGGACTGCGGTCCCGAATACGCATAGTCCAGCCGCTTGGCGATGCCCTTCTCGAACACATCCAGGTGCTCGGGAAGCACCACGCCAGACTGCACCATATGCAGATCGTGGATCTTGCTGCTATCGACGGCGGCCAGCGCCACCGCCAGCAAGTCGGCCTGCTTCTGGTTGTCGCCTTCCAGGCAAACGCGATCGCCCGGCCGAATCACGGCCTCCAGCAAGGCCGTGGCGTCCTGCCGCGCCACCCGCTTGCCTTGTGCATAGCGGGCGCCGGCCTGCAGGCGCGAGTCTCGTGCCCGCCGTGCGTTATCCCAAACCGTCATCTGGCCATCTCCGGGGTTCTCGAGCAAACAAGGCTGTCGATCGATTTACGGGATGGCGTGGGTCGCCGCCTGCTCGATCAGGGCCGCGACTTCCTTCGGGTGCGACTCATACACGGAGTGGCTCGCGCCTTGCACCTCGATCGTATGGCTGTGTGCGCGCTTGGCATACATCCGCTCGAGATCGGGATTGATGATGCGATCGGCCGTCGCTACCGCATACCAGCTCGGCTTGGTTTTCCAGGCGGGCTGACCGGCCGGCACGCTGAACACCGATGCGGCGGTGAGCTCCTGCGCATTGGCCTCGAATTCGGCCTGCGCCTTGGGCAGGTCCGCGGCGAAATCGGCCGGATAGATGCGCCGGGTCGAGATAGAGGAAGCCATCGGCGGTCTTCTTGACGGCCTTGGTCGCATTCGGGAAGCGCTTGCCGTTGCCGACCTCGGTCTCGCCCTCGTCGAGCGCGTGCGCCGCGATATAGACGAGCCCCACCACATGCGAATCGTTGCCCGCGTCGGTAATGATCGCGCCGCCATAGCTGTGGCCGACGAGGATGGTGGGGCCATCCTGCATGGCGAGTATGCGGTTCACGGCCGTCACGTCATCGTTGAAGGAGGTCAGCGGATGCTCGGCGATGGAGACGTGATAACCGTCCTTCACGAGGATGTCGTAGACTGGTTTCCAGCCGCTGCCGTTGACCCAGGCACCGTGTACCAGAACGATGTTGTGTACGGGCGTCGCAGCCATGGCGGGATTGAAGATCGTCGCCGAGCCGACCAGAAGCGATGCCAACGCGAGTTTCTTGATTTTGCCGATCATGATTGTGTCCTTGGATAATGGAAGTTGGGGAAGAGAGCGGTGGGACTGTGTCCGTGAGGTGCATCCGAGCCTTGCCGTGCGACATCAGGCGGTCCGTATCCATCAGGTGGGAGGATCGTAAACCAGCTGACTTCGTGGATTTATGAAGTTCCTGGAGGCGATTCAGTGGGGTTCGCGATGGGCGTTGCGGGCGGCCAGTCAGAGGCCCGGCCGCCTCGTGAAACGACCGAAAACCAGCAGAGGGTTTTGCCATGCGTCCCCTACCACCGGAGCTTCTTCGCAGCTTTGTCGCCGTGGCCAAGACAGGGAGCTTCACCGCCGCGTCGGAGCGTGTGTACCTGTCGCAGTCGACCGTGAGTCAGCACGTACGCCGGCTGGAGGAGCTCCTCGATCGCCCGTTGTTCGAGCGCGATACCCGCAATGTCCGTCTTGTCGCGCCACGGCGAGGAGCTGCATCGCTATGCGACGCGGATCCTGGATCTCATGGACGAAGCCGTGACCTCGGTATGCGGCCCACCGCTGGATGGCCCGGTGCGCCTGGGTCTGTCCGAGGACTTCGCATCGACCCGACTCACCACGGCGCTCGCCACCTTCATGCAGCGCAATCCCGACGTCGAGTTGTCGATCACGACCGGCCTGAGCGGCGATCTGTTTCGGGATCTCGATGAGGAGCGCTACGATCTGGTGCTTGCCAAGCGCGTGAGCGGCAGTCAGCGTGGTCGTGTGATCCGGGCCGAGCCCCTGCACTGGTGCGTGGGCGAGGGTTCGCTTATCGATGGCAGCGAAGCTGTGCTTCCCCTGGCGCTCCACCCGGAGCCGAGTGTTTCCCGCTCACGGATATTTGAAACACTGAAGGCCGCAGGGCGACCTTACAAGGTCGTTATCACCAGCAGCAGCATCGCGGTACTGAAGGCTGCGGTGATGGCGGGCCTCGGCGTCAGTGCATTTGGCGGTTACGTCATACCCCAGGGGCTCGTGCGATTGGAGGAAGGCCTGCCTGACCTGGGAACGATGGACTATGTGATCGATCGCCCCGTATCCATCTCGCCCGCCGCAACGGCACTGGAAGCCACCTTGACCGCGGTTGCCATGGAACTCTGAACGCCCGCACAGAAATCACCCCGCCTTCCAGGGGAGATGTTCTCAGGGCGTCGACGACTTGCGCTTCAATCCGAAGTATTGACATGCGCCAGTACGGCCGGGATCCACGTCATATCGCTGCCCGCCAGGGCGTCAGCTCCATACAGTGCCACGGATTGCCCAAGTGTCTTGGTGTCGAGCGCATCGCCCTGAACCGCCCGCGCGGTCTTTAGATCCGGGTGGTGTTGCGTCGCCGACCACACGATGTATCGCCCCAATGCCGTGACCCGCGTCGGCAGTGCGACGACCAGCATGGTCGCAGCGCTCCAGGCGCTGAATGCGATCAGCCCGATCTCGCGCGTCCGTTGTCATGGCAACGGAAGCGATGGCGGCCGATGCCGCACCGGTCAATACCGCAAATGGCAGCATGTTCGACGCATAGTTCGACCACCATGCTTTCGATCCCCACGCTCGCATATACCCCATGGCGATCAGTTCGCCACGCAACTGCCCTGCCACGCCGCTTCGCTTGAGTCGTGTCTCCAGCCGCGCCAGGAAATCCTTGAACACCGCCGGATGCTTCGACGCCGCAACGGCCTCGCGCTCCACGCTGTCCAGCTCGTCGCGGAATGCACCGTCGAGCGTCAGGACACCCGAAATGCCTGCCACCAGTGCCTTGCGCCCCAGCAGCCGAACCACGCCCGTCAGGGCGACCCGCGACACGCCGCCATTCATCAGTGCCATCTGGTACGCCGACACTTTGGTCGTGTGCATCGTCGCACCCGCGCGCCAGACCCGTCGCGCCATGAACATCCGCCACGCCAACGTCATATACAGGGCCACGACAAACCCCATCCCGGAGGCGATCATCACGGCAGTCATGTTGAGGATTGTCGTCACCATCGATCTCGTTGCCGCCGGGCGTATTGCGCGGTGATAAGCGCATTTTTGCCTGCTCCGAGGACGCATAGTTTTACAACATCTTGATGGCAGATGCAGCGTGATCGATGCCTCGACGCCGGATTGCATGCAACCCATTGTTTACGAAGGCGCGAGATCCTCCGGTTAGCCGCGAGCGAGTGCGGATTTCCCAGGTTTTCGCGATCGACGTGCGATCAGACCAGGCTGATCTGCACGTCGACGTTGCCACGCGTGGCATGCGAGTACGGGCACATATCGCGATGCGCGGTATCGACCAGTTCCTGTGCCACGGTGCGATCGATGCCCGGCAGGCTCACTTCAAGTTTCACTGCGATACCGAAGCCTGTCGGTTCGCGCGGGCCGATGCCCACGTGTGCGGTGACCGAAACATCCTTCAGGGGGATCTTCTTATCGCGCGCCACATGGCGCGTCGCGCTTTCGAAGCAGGCCGCATAACCGGCCGCGAATAGTTGTTCGGGATTGCTGCCCTGGCCGCCCGGGCCGCCCAGTTCCTTCGGGACCCTCATGTCCAGATCCAGCACGCCGTCGCTGCTATGGACATGACCTTCGCGACCACCCTTGGCCGTGGCGGTGGCGGTGTAAAGAATCTTGCTCGGATTGCTCATGGTCGTGGTCGTATTCGTCGTTGGAGGGCGAGTCTCGGTCGTCACGAAACGAAGCGCTTTGTGATACGGACCCAATCTTGGGAACTATGGCACCCGACGCTGTTCCGTTCTTGCATAAAGCTGACGACGAAGGACGAAAACTCACGCCATTGCTGGCGTCCGCCAAATATCCCGAAAAGTCGACTCTAAAGAGTAGGTGGGAATTACCGAAAGTGGGCTTGGCCGCTCGGTGCCGTTCGCTGAAAGTACTACGACAAATCTGTCTTTTCGAACGGATCAAGGTCTCACGGCAGCACTAGCGGCATCGCGTCGTCGTACGGCGGGTTTCCTGTCTTTGGCATCTCCGTCAATGGCGCGACACCGCGGCCGCGGCGGGGCCCGGAAATCTCCCTACCCGCCATCCGCGATGGCCTGTCCCGCCATGGCGAGGCAAATCAGAGCTTGCTCAAGCTTGGACACATTGCGTCGGCAACCCCCTACCACCGTGTATCTCAGTAAGGATCTGACAATGAGTGCTGCGACAAGCGATCGTCTCCTTGTGCTGGAGGCTATTCCCCCACGACTGCTCTCCATGTCTTTGGACGGCACCAGCCTCGACGTGCTTGTCGATAACTTGAACGGCACGCCCGATGGCATCGCCATCGATCACGTCAAGGGCCATATCTACTGGACCAATATGGGCGAGGACTGGTCCGAGAACGACGGTTTTATCGAGCGTGTGGACTTCGATGGCTCGAACCGGACGGTGGTAATCCCCAAGGGGGCGACCTTTACGCCCAAGCAGATGCAGGTCGATGCAGAAGCAGGCTTGCTCTATTGGTGCGACCGCGAAGGCATGCGCGTGATGCGTTCACGCACCGACGGCAGCGACATCACCGTCCTGGTCCAGACCGGTTCCACCGAGGCGGAGCGCGCCGACGAGCGCCGGCATTGCGTCGGCATCGCGATCGATCGTGCTGGCGAACGGATGTTCTGGACGCAAAAAGGCCCGCCGAAAGGCGGCAAGGGGCGAATCCTGAGCGCCCCGCTGGCATTGCCCGAAGGCATGTCGCCGTCCGAGCGGACGGACATCAGCGTCGTCTTCGATGGTCTGCCCGAGCCCATCGACCTGGAATGGGAGGACGGGAGCAGCACGCTCTACTGGACGGACCGGGGCGCGCCACCGCAGGGAAACACCTTCAACCGCTGTCGTTTCGCGGGAAGCACCCCCGGAGCGCCGGAGATCCTTCTTTCGGACTTGCAGGAAGGCATCGGCCTCGCGCTGGATAACGCGCATGACCAGGCCTTCGTCACCGATCTGGGAGGGAATCTCCGGATCGCCGCACTAAACGGCGCGAGTCACCCGCGCGTCATCCGTTCCGGGCTCGGGCCGCTGACCGGGATCGTGCTCTGGCGCCCGTCGGCGGGTTGAGCAATCAACCAGCCTGCCGGTTTTCGACAACAGCGGATGTGGATCCTGCAATCCGACCAACACAAGGCCATAACTCATGAGCACAGACATCAAGAAAGTCGTAGTGATTGGCACGGGCGTGATTGGCGCCAGTTGGTGCGCATTCTACCTTGCCAAAGGACTCGACGTCGTAGCAACGGACATCGCGCCAACCGCCAAGGCTTCCCTCGATGCCTACATCAAAGCGGCATGGCCGTCGCTCGAGGAACTTGGCCTGTCGCCTGGCGCGTCACTGGATCGACTGACCTTCACCAGCTCCCTGGACACGGCGCTCGCCGACACCGACCTGGTGCAGGAGTGTGGCCCCGAGCGCCTGGACTTCAAGCAGGATCTCTATCGACACATGGATGAGATCCTCCCGCCCGATGTGATCATCGCTTCCAGTTCTTCTGGTCTGACGATGACCGACATCCAGGCGAAATGCGAGAGACACCCGGAACGCTGCGTCATCGGTCACCCGTTCAATCCACCTCACATCATCCCGCTGGTCGAAGTGGTCGGTGGTACCAGGACGTCCGAGGAAACGATCGCGCGGGCCATGCAGTTCTATGCGGCCCTGGGCAAGAAGCCTGTTCGTCTCTTCAAGGCGCTACCGGGGCATGTCGCCAATCGTCTCCAGGCCGCGCTCTACAAAGAGATGCTCTATCTCATCGAACAAGGTGTCCTCAGCGTCGAGGATGCCGATGTGGCGGTCAGTTACGGGCCGGGCTTGCGCTGGGGCGTCATGGGGCAAAGCCTGCAATGGCACCTGGGCGGCGGCGCCGGCGGCATCGACCACTTCATGGACCATCTGATGACCCCTCTGCAGGGAATCATGAAGAACCTGGGCGAACCCAACGTCAGCGATGCCCTGAAGAAGGACGTCATCGCCGGGGTGCGGGCTCAACTCAAGGGCCGTTCGGTGGACGAACTGGCCGAGGCCGAAAACCGGGTCATCATCGGCACCCTCGCCCTGCGACAGAAGGCGGGCCTGGTGTGACGGAGGCTGCGCGCCTCGTCCTCGGCCACCGCACGCAATTGAAGAAACGGGAGCTTGCACATGACAATCTCTGAAGACAAGGCAAGGGCCACCACCACGACGGACCGATTGACGGACACGCTGAAGGACACGCTGGCCAATCCCGCAACGGATGCCTCCGTCGATCTGCACCATGGCGTCGATGAAGTGTTGGCCGACATCGGCATGAACTGGAAGGATTGCGGCGGCAAGCTGACGTTCTATGGCCGCGACCCGATCATTCCGAGCGCGATCCGCTTCGGCACGATGTCCGCCATCGGCCTGGCTGTCAAAGCGGTCGCGGCCGCTGCCGTGTGGCGCGATCGCACCGGCGAAGGCCAGGACATCAGCGTTGACGTGCGAAAAGCTCTACGGCGTTTCAGCTGTTTCTTCGAGGGAAAATGGGAGCTGCTGAATGGTCGCGCTCCCACCCTGGGCGCGGACGAAGACAATCCATTCATGAAATTGCCGTTCTTCCACGAGACAAGGGATGGACGCCACGTTCTCCCCCTCAACGTTTACCCCCGATTGAGAACGCGGGCACTCAACCTCCTTCGATGCAGCGACAGCCACGAATCGGTCCGCAATGCCATCCTGAAGTGGAACGCGGTCGAACTTGAAGATGCCGCTGCGGAGGCCGGCCTTGTCATGGGCATGGTCCGTACGAACGACGAGTTCCGTCGGGAGGCGCAGTACACCGATGTGCTTTCGCGGATGCCACTCATACAGGTGGA
Organism: uncultured Gammaproteobacteria bacterium; assembly: GCA_963847335.1. Classification (GTDB taxonomy): domain Bacteria; phylum Pseudomonadota; class Gammaproteobacteria; order Xanthomonadales; family Rhodanobacteraceae; genus Luteibacter. Next base: position 560,659 of record CAWJZF010000004.1, on the reverse strand, counting down.
AAAGATCGGCGAATCCGAACCGTTTCCATTCAAACCCGGTGGACGAAGCCCCCTGGACGGCATCCGGCGCGCTTGGAATGGGCCATGTTATCGCGGGGGCGGCGATCGGCAGGGACCTTGCCCAGTACGGTGCCGATGTCCTGAACATCTGGCGGCCCAACGACACCGAGAAGGACGCCTTCTTCCTCGATGTGCAGGTCGGCATGCGTTCGACGATCCTCGGGGATGATCCAGAGGATCGCCAGACATTCGACAAGCTTCTTCAGACCACCGACGTGTTCTTCGCGAATAAGCGCCCTGGCTTCCTTGAATCCCACGGTCTGGCTGCGGAAGAGCTTTGCGCGAAGCGTCCTGGCCTTATCCACGTTAGCGTGGTGCTGCACGGCGAGCATGGTCCGTGGTCGAACCGACCGGGCTTCGACGAAATTGGCGCGGCCGTATCAGGCCTCTTTGCGGTGGAGGGCTCCCCCTCCCAACCCAGACAGCCGCCCATCGTGCCTATTTGCGACAACGTTGTCGGCTGGATTGGCACCGCTGGAGTGCTCGCCGCGCTGCGACGTCGTGCTGTTGAGGGCGGTAGCTATCGCGTGGTGGTCTCCTTGACGAGAACCGTTCTGTGGCAGTTGTCCCTGGGTATTTTCGACAAGGATTATGCAATGGCGACCGCGGGGTCGACGGAAGAACACCGCTACGTTTCTCCCGACACCTTTGTCGCCGAAACACCGCTCGGCACTTATCAAGGCATTACCGATCAAGTGGTTCTTTCAAAAACACCGGAGGCTTTCCGTACCGTGCTGGTGCCACGTGGATCATGCAAGCCCGAATGGCTGATTCGCTAGCGCGGATCGACCGAGTACCGCGATTTCGCTGCGAAATGACGATACGGAATGAGCGCCATTCTTCCGGAACGCTACGAACAGCTTCGTGGTGATATGCCACCACATTCGTTCTCTCGCGGGGACGAGTGGGCGATGGTGATCACAGGCCCTCGCCCTGGTGGTCGCCATGGCTTTGCGTTGCCTGCCTTCCTTGCACTCGGGAACTATCGCCGATATGGCGCTGGCAGATGATTGCCGACTCTGGCACGCCTTATGCGGTTGCCCGTGAAAAATGTAGCCTTGCACCGGCGAAATCCGGCTGTCACGCGGCTGAACGGCGTATAGTTTTACCGGGGAACGCTGCGAGGATAAACAGAGCTCGGCGCCCCGCCAGGGCCGGCTGGACCGGGCGCTTTTCTCGCGGCTGGTATCGTCTTGAGGGTCGTGAGGTATGCATTTCATCCGCCGCGCCATGGCATGTCTTCTGGTGTTGGTCACCTGCCCTGCGCTGGTCGCGGATCGGCGTACCGTCCATCGCGTGGTCCATGCGAGCCGCCTCATGTCGGTGGTGCCATTGGTCCCGCAGTCGCCCTACCGCTTCAGCCTGGCGCAATTCCAGCATCGGTCCTATCTCTCAACCGGCGATGGCGCGCCCGCCAACGCGCAAACCATCGTCCAGACACCCGACGGGTTCCTGTGGATAGGCTCGCAGAACGGCCTGATCCGGTTCGATGGCGTGCATTTCGATCGCAGCCCCACGGACTTGCTGCCGAAGACCAATGTTTCCTCGCTTGTTTCCCGAGCCTGATGGTGACCTGTGGATTGGTTACACGTTCGGCGGGCATGAGCGTATTGCATCAAGGCAAGATCTCGAGCGTACCGGAAGCAGCGCTTCCCGGTGGAACGCGTACTCGGTTTGCGCGTGCGAAGGATGGCTCCACTTTGGGTTGCGACGACCCGTGGCGTCGCCCGGCAGCGCAGTGGGCGCTGGGAAAAGGTCGCTCGCCCTGGCGATGGCGACCCAGAGCATGAGCCCCAATGGCTCGGTCAGATCAATGACCGCGTCTATCTCTTCGAGCCGCAAGCCGCCTACATCGTCGACGAGACGACCGGACAACTGGTGGTCACCGACTTCGCGCAGGCCAAACACGAGCAGTTGGGTCTCCCCCACGGTTTCGTGGAATGAAAAAGACAACGCGTACTGGGCAAGTCTGCGCGACCCCTCCGGGGCCCTCTGGGCACCCGAGACGACCGTGAAGGCATCACGCGAGTTCGCTGGAAGAGCAACGAACAGCGCCATCGCCAGTGAGGAGCACTTTGGCAAGGCGGACGGCTTGAGTGGTGAGGTTGGCGCGGATCTATTTCATGGACCGGGAGGCCAATATATGGGTCGCGACCGAACAAGGCATCGATCGATTCAGGGTGGGCAAATTCACCCCGTTCGTCTTTCCGGGAACCATGACCAACCTGACCATCGCGGCGGATCATTCCGGTGGCTTGTGGGTGGGAAGCCTTAGAGAAAATGTCGCTCCACCTCAAGGGCGAGCGCACCTCCCGTTCGCATCGATGGGATGGGGGCCGGGCTCCGACTGCGCCATGGTGGATTCGCCGAGGCGCCGTGTGGATCAGCGGATACTCCGATCTCGAGGTCTACGACGGTGTCCGTGTCGTGCACGTACCACCCCCTGTCGGGGCCACGAAGATCGACCACGGCGAGCAGGTGCTGCAAGCCTGCCAGAACGTGGCCGAAGACGCCGCGGGCGACATCTGGCTTATCGCTAGCCAAAGTGGGCGTCTTTCGCCGATCTGCGGTGGACGCTGGCAACTCAATGGTGGCCTCAAGGACCTACCTGCCGGTCCTTCGATCCGCGTCACGGCCGACGACAGGGGGCGCATCTGGCTCGGTTACCCCAACGACCGCATCGCGACGATCGACCATGATCGGGTCACGCTCTATGGCCCTGAAGAAGGGCTGTGCCATCGGCAACGTGCTGAGTCTGTACGTACGAGGCTCGCATGTCTGGGCAGCAGGCGATAAGGGAATAGCCTACCTCGCATCCAACAACAGATTTGTAGTCTTCCAGGCCGAGGGCGGTAACTCGCTTCGCGGCATCTCGGGAATCGTTGAAACCGCTGCGGGCGATCTATGGTTGAACAGCCCGGATGGCGTTTACCGGATCGCAGCCGCCCAGATTCAAGCCCTGCGACGCACCCGGAGATCGACCGTCGTATCTGAGCTATTTACCCAGGACGACGGCATCAACGGACAACCGCCGTCGATCAGGCCCGGGCCCTTCCATGGTGGAGAGCACCGATGGGCGCATCTGGGCAGCTACAAAGCGGACGCTAGCCTGGATCGATCCGTCCCACATCCGATACAACGATGTGGCTCCCGAGGTCACGATCAGTGGTTTCACCGTCAACGGCAAGTCCATGGGCCGTCGCTTCAACGCCGACCCTTCCGCCGTTGACCGGCAATCTCCGCATCGACTACACGGCGCCTGAGCTATCCATGCCCGAGCGCACGCACTTTCGATATCGCCTTCAAGGTTGGACGATGACTGGCAGGACGTGGGCGGGCGACGCGAGGCCTTCTACACCAACCTTTCGCCGGCACCTATCATTTCCAGGTCCTGGCAGCCAACGAGGATGGCGTTACCAGCGTTGCCGCCGCCACGCTCGCCTTCACCGTGGCCCCCGCCTTCTACCAGACCGTATGGTTCAAGTCCCTCCTGGCGGGCGCGGTCGTGCTGGTTGCCTGGTGCCTGTACGCCCTGAGGGTGTCCTTCATTGCGCGGCGATACCGCCTGCTCCTTCATGAGCGCCTGGCGGAGCGAGAAAGAATTGCCAGGGACCTTCACGACACCCTGCTGCAGGGAATGCAGGGCATCCTCCTGCAAGTCGAGTTGTCGGCGCGCGGCTCCGCGCTATCCGACGCCAACAATCAGCGCGCTCAAGAAGAAGACAAGATGCGAAGCATGCTGATCGATGGCCGTGACACGATCAGCACGCTCCGGCAATCACAGGGTCGCAGGCCGATTTCATTGCTGACTTGCTTGCTGCGAGCGACGAGTCAGCCGCCCAATCGGACACGAGATTCGCACTCCACCTGCTACAGCGAGCGCGCGCGCGCCTGCTTCACGATGCCTGCGAGGAAGTGCTTGCGATCACCCGGGAAGCGGTGCTCAACGCTTTCAGGCACGCCGAGGCGTAGGCGCTGTCTGGGTCACCGTGGACATCATGCACAACACGGACTGATCGTAACCGTAGCCGACAATGGCATTGGCATGTCCGACCGTCGTGTCGAGGAACGGCAAAAGCAGGGACATTGGGGCCGAGTCTGCGTCATGCCCGCACGGTCCGGACCAGTGCTGCGGATTCTGGCGGCACGGTTTCCGGCGTGACCGAGGAGCCGGTCTCGGGCGACGGACCTGGGCCAGGAGCGAAGGTTCGCGATCACAAGCAGGCAGGTGCCGAGAGACATCGTATCCGCGCGGACTCCTCGTGCCTGATGCATCAAAAGGGCTGCGCCGAGCGGCTCGGCCTCGATCTCAAATTCATCCATATCTGCCGAGATTCTTAATGGAGCACGGTCATGAAGCGCGTCCACCATGACGAAGGTTATCCGAGAAGTTCATCGACAAAGGAAGCAAATCTTGATTTCCCACGACACGCGCCTCTGGCAACTTCGCGAAGAACGCGCGACCAGGTGACGTACGCAATCGCCGGAATGGGAGGAACTGCGCCGCGATAGCCTCGGGCATCAAGGAGCATACGCTGACCCACCTCGCGGACTATCTGGAGGAATTCGAGCGCAACGCGACAAATAACGGCGTCATCGTGCACTGGGCCGCCGACGCCGCGGAGCACAACCAAATCGTTCATAAGATACTCGAGTGCCGCACGGGGCTACGACGCTCGTCAAGAGCAAGTCCATGCTCACCGAAGAGTGCGAAATGCGCCCCTATCTGGAGGAGCGGGGCATCTACAGTCATTGAGACTGATCTCGGCGAGCAGATCCAGCAGCTCGATAACGAGCGCGCCTAGCCACATCGTCGTGCCCGCGGTACACAAGCTTGCGACGGATGTGGCCGGAAGTGTTTTCCAGAACACATCGGTACGGATCCCGAAGGAACAGCGACGTCCATTACCTCGCTGAGAGCTCAGCGCCAGCGACACGCAGGCCCACTTATCATCAACGCAGATGCAGGTATGACTGGATGCCAACTTTGCCGTCGCCGAAGACCGGGACGGTCGTTACGTCTGCACCAACGAAGGCAATGCCGATCTTGAGCGCGAATGTTGCCGACCTCTGCACATTGCCTCGATCGGCATCGAGAAGATTATTCCGCGCGTATCGAGCATCTTGGCGTGTTCATCCGGATGCTCGTCACGCAGCGCGCTCGGCTACGCCGATCACGCAGCTACACCTCGCACTTCCGTGGCGCCGCGCGAAGGCACGGTGAAATGCATTTCATCCTTGTGGACAACGGTCGTTCCGAGCGGCTTGGAATGGACGGACTTCTGGTACTCGCTGAAGTGCATTCGCTGCGGCGCTTGCATGAATACGTGTCCGGTCTACCGGCGCAGCAGCGGTCTGAGCTACGGCGGCGTGTACTCCGGTCCCATCGGCGCGATCATCAATCCGACCTTCGACCTGAAGCAAATACAGCACGCTCCCCTTCGCCTCGACGCTCAACGGCAGCTGCACCAGCGTCTGCCCGGTCAAGATCAACATTCACGAGCAGATCTACAAGTGGCGCCAGATCATCGCCGAGCGACACCAGCTCCCCTTCGTCAGAAGCAAGCCATGCGGGTGGCAGGCAAGGTGATGGCCGACCCCAAACTATTCAGGCTTGCAGTCGAGGGGGCGGAAACGGCTGTCAAAGAGTTGCCACGCGCGGTGCTTTACAACCCATTTAATGCGTGGGGAAAGCACCGCGAAGTTCCGGAGGCCCCGGATTCAACCTTTCGGCAATGGTTCTTGAAGAACAGGAGCGAGAAATGAGCAGCCGCAGTCTAATCCTGGACAAGCTCCGAAAAGCGTACCCGACGCAAGTCAATCTGCCGGAGGTTCCGATGTTCGATACACGCCTTCCTGCTGCCCTCGCGCAATTTCAAGAGGCTCTTGTGGAGATGGGTGGTGTCTGGGCTGATCTACCAGAAGACGGCGATCTGGAAAAGATGATACGCCTGCGTTACCCCGACGCGAAAGTCGTGTGTTCCGCCGTACCGGAAGTGCGCGGCAAACCGTACGCAAACGACGTCAGCGATCCCGCTGATCTTGACGATGTTGACGTAGGCGTTGTGCGAGCCGCATTCGCAGTTGCTGAGACGGGGTCCATCTGGATGAGCGAGGCTGAATACCGAAACAACTCTCTCGGCTACCTGTCGCAACACCTGGTCGCGCTGCTTGATCCCGATGACATCGTCGGTAACTTGCATCATGCCTATAACCGACCTGAATTTCTTCACGCGAATTATTCCGTTCTTATGAGCGGCCCATCAGCTACCGCCGACATCGAGGGCGTGTTGATCCACGGTGCACAAGGGGTGCGCTCGCTGACCATTGTCCCCGCTCGACGGAACGCCCCCGCTTCGAGCGTTTTTGACTTCGCAGCTTCGCCGACGCCAAGAACCCGGCGAAATGCTCGTTCTGTCAGCGTTACGACGATCGATGGTCGTTAACGGATGACACAGACAATTTGACACATAAATGTCCAATCGCATGCTTTTACGGAAACTATGGCCATGACTCTCAGTGCCCTAGACTTATCAAGACTGCAATTCGCATTCACCGTATCTTTCCATATCATCTTTCCCGCGCTGAGCATCGGGTTGGCAAGCTTCATTGCAGTTCTGGAAGCCGCCTGGCTAAAAACAGGTCAGCAACATTACAAGGATCTTTGCATCTACTGGTCCAGGGTTTTCGCCGTCGGCTTTGGCATGGGCGTGGTATCCGGCGTCGTTATGGCCTACCAATTCGGTACGAATTGGGCCGGCTTCGCGAGCTATGCGGGACCCGTGACTGGACCCTTGCTTACCTACGAAGTCATGACCGCGTTCTTCCTGGAGGCGGGTTTCCTTGGTGTGGCGCTGTTTGGTTGGGATAAGGTTGGTCCAAAGCGCACTTCGGTGCCACCGTGACTGTAGCAATCGGAACACTAATCTCCACATTCTGGATTCTCTCATCCAACAGTTGGATGCAAACCCCCCAAGGCATGACTGTCGAAAATGGCCATGTCGTCCTCTCGACTGGCTAAAAATATGCCTCTTCAACCCTTCGTTTCCATACCGACTGATCCATATGACACTCGCCGCGTTCCTCGTTGCGACGTTGGTTGTCGCCGCAACAGGAGCCTGGCATCTGTAAAGGGACGGCGAGACCCCGCCATCAAGACGACGTATTCGATGGCGCTATGGATGCTCCTGGTGCTAGCGCCCATACAGGCGCTGGTTGGAGACCAGCACGGCCCTCAACACGCGCAAGTATCAGCCAGCAAAGATTGCCGCCATTGAAGGGCTGTGGGAGACGGAGAAAGGAGGCACCTCTCTTCAACCTCGTTGGCCTGCCTGACATGGATGCCGAAGTCACCCGCTATGCGGTCCAGATCCCCCACCTTGGAAGCCTCATCCTGACTCATAGCTGGACGGGCGAAATCCGCGGTCTCAAGGAATTTCCAAAAGCGGACAGGCCGAATTCCACGATCGTATCCTGGACGTTCCGGGCAATGGTCAGAACGGGCATGTTGATGATACTAGCGGGATTTATCGGCGTAGTGCTGCGGTGGCGTCGACGCCTGTTTTGATCCAGGTGGTTTCAGCGCCTGGTCCTCGTCATGGGCCCCGTCGGATTCATTGCCCTCATTGCAGGATGGATCACGACCGAAGCGGGAAGGCAGCCATGGGTCGTTATGGCATGTTGCGCACGTCAGACGCCGTTTCGCCCATCGCCGCACAAAACGTCGGGGTTTCGTTGGCGGCGTTCGTCATTGTCTACTTCATGGTCTTTGGTACAGGCATCTATTACATCCTTCGCCTCATCAAGCAGGGTCCCCCGGAGTCCGATCGCGAACATCCACCCTGGCCGATCACTGCGTCGCTTAGAGTTCCGGACGAAGGCCGCTTGCTGTAGTGGACTAATCGCATTCAATTGCCAGATGAGGATTCTTGAAATGGACGTGACATTTGCTTGGGCAGCGATTATCGCGCTTGGCCTCTTTATGTATGTCATCCTGGATGGTTTTGACCTTGGAGTCGGCATGATCTTTCCGTTCTTCCCGGACGACGGGGAGCGCGACATGATGATGCGTACGATTGCACCTGTCTGGGACGGCAACGGATGCATGGCTTGTCTTAGGCGGGGCCGCCTTGTACGCGGCCTTTCCCACCGCATCTCGATTATCTTGTCAGCCCTCTATCTACCCATCGTTTTCATGCTCATCTGCTTGATATTTCGCGGTGTTTCCTTCGAAATACGTAGCAAAGCGAAACGCACAAAAAATGTCTGGAACCTCGCATTCATGCTTGGCTCCGCCCGGAGCGGCCTTCTTCCAGGGGGTCATCTTAGGATCCTACCTTCAAGGCATACCTATTTCGGAAGGGCGTTTCAGTGGCAAACCGTTCTTTTGGATACAGCCCTTTGCCTCCTCACCGCCTCGGACTGATGATCTCAACGTATGCATTGCTCGCGCTACCTAGCTTATATAACACAAGAAACAACAGCGGATCTTCACACATAAGTCACAGCTATCTTCGTCCTCTCCCGATCATATTACTTCTTTTCATTCTTGCTGTTTCTTGCTTGACGCCGCTGTCGAACACTCATATCACAAACCGATCGTTTGACCGATTCCTCCATCGACTCATCTCCGATCCATTTTTTCCTTGTCGCCATTGCGGCATTGGGCATGTTTCGCACAATCATACCGTCGACGACCGGCTCATACCCCTTCGTCGGCCCTGGCACTGGCAATCATCGGCTACGTCGCCTGTTCGTGGCATCTTGGCCATCCCCCATACCCGTCTCCTTTGACACTGATTGATGCAGCGACCACGCTCCAGTCAGATTTCGCCTTGATTGGAGCCATCATCATTTTGCCAATCATTATCGCCTATACGAACGACAAATCATCTCGCGGAAGGTTGGCAAGAGAGCCGGTGCGATGATTCCGTTGGAGACGACCAAGACGCACACATGGCTAGTGCTGATCATCGGATCGCACGAGGAAGTTTCTTTCGTTTATGAGCACTTGGCTCATTTGGTACGGCTAAGACATACTCCTTCCCTACCCTTTGAGGATCCTGATGCATTGGGCCATACGTTGACGGTTCGTCGATTACGTGATCCGCGACGAAGATACGCGGCTTATGCCGTCCATTTATACAACACGAGCATTCCTCGAACCCCATCCTATGCTGATTCTCACCGTTCCGGAGACGGGCAGAACGCCCCTGTCTGGCGATATGGCCAACCTCAGCTCGTGGATGAGCTCGTTCTCCATAGCGGAAGCCCGATTTTATCAGATGGTCTCCCGGGCCGACGAGCTGATCCGCTGCCGTGTTCTCGCTCGACCTCTTCCATAACCCCATGTTCGCATGGGCAGCCATCAGCGCCTTCTGGACTTCCTGGCCGAACAGGCCCAGCACCTGCAACACGAAGGCTTGCTCGCCATGAGTTCAGCTTTCCTGTCCATACCTGGCACATGTCGCGTCCTCGCTTCGGCGGTCGGAGGCCGTTTCAGCGGCTGCCACCCTTCCTGTTATTCATTTTTCTGCCGTATTTCGACCAGTGTGTTCAAGCTGCGGCTATACGCAGGTCACGATTATGGCTCGGCTTTGTAGTAATAGTTGATCATCCGCTTCATGACGTCGAGGGATAATCATCTCGTTCTTCGCATCTATTTTACAGGCTATTAGTTGCGGCACCGTTAGGCTGAGCTTGCCGTGTCGGCGCTCGATCCCTTCGGCACGCTCGTCGAAGCTCTGTACGCATGCCTCGCCGAGCTTTCGCATGACAGTGCGAGGCTCGTACCTGGTTGGACAAGGCGCAGCGCAACGTCGGACCAGACGTCCTCAGATCCACTCTGTCCTCGGGCTTCGATCATCTTCGAGGCGATTGCTTTCGTTCTCCGCAGGACGAACTGCGCACGCCGAACAATCACGAGCTATCATCCGCGGTCGAGGACACAGATGTTTATTGACTATCTTCTCGCACATTCACATGTACTCATCAGTACGAAGATCATTCGCGTCGTCGATCTGCGCGCGCCTTACTGTCATGGCGGAAATTCTCATGCGAATCGGTGGACCGTCGCCAACTCGAGGCAACCTACCCTGTCGAACTTCAAGCGCCTTACAAGAATATCAAGACACGTAGAAGAACATATAATCACGATCTTCCACCTCATTCGCCTGTCTCTCGGGAAATATCTCCTCCTGCCGCCGTTAACAGATCGTTCATCGCTTCTCGTCTCGCCGTCATTCAATCGTGACGATACGCTCACGAAATTTCACCACCCGCTCAACTGGCTACCGCCACGCTGCCCGCCTAGCGGTCGCAACAACGTTCTCTTTTGTTATAGTCAGGAAATTCATCTTCAGTCTCGCTATCGGCAACCATGACGACGCTTCTTGTCATGCGTCCATCCATCGGATCCACGTGGCCGCGAGGCATTGAAAAAGCGCTGGATCGTCGATTGGAACGGTGCTTGGCTGTCGTTGATCAGATGAATCGCCTCGTTCGTCACTGGCGTGCAGACTTCGTATTTCCTTTAGCGTCCTTGGCAGTCGTCGTTCACCAGGTCAACTGTATTCGACTGTTTTATTCCTGACCGACCTTGTTCTCGTAGCGACTCGCTTCACCGGCCGACGAGTTCATCTATTCAGTCGATCGTTTCAGCAACAACATGTGGCCGGTATCTGTTGATCATACGTCTCATCTTCTTGTCGCGAGCAGACGGGTCGTTGACAGCTTAATGACCAGCGCCGTTATGGCGAAACATGGACTATCTCTCGCGCGCTTAGATCATCGAAGTTTCACAAGATGAACTATGACCACCGAAACACTCACTTCAAGCAATAAACTCAAGGCGGACCGTAAAAGTTGGCCCATGCTGGAATAGTGACAAAAGTACAGACACAACCACTCGACATTGTGAAAGTTGCCGAGATTATTCGAGGCATAAGCAAATCAAGCAGCTCACTTTAGCTTCTCCCGTCAGAGCTGTCCTTTTTCCTGGTCGCCTTGCTGACCTGCCTGGTCGATCTTTCCAGCGCAATGAGGAAGCATCAGGATACAATACCGTCGTATCCCAGCCATGCCTCCCAGCATCGGCTTTCGTGCGATCGCTCACCGTACTTGATTGAACTTGTTCAGAGAGATAGCCCGCACTGACATGTCTTCCCGAGAAGATGGCGCGTTGAATTTCGCAGGGTAACATATGGAACACAGATAGTTTGATCAATCTACTGACACTTTATCCCCGAAGAATCCATTTGTGAGATCTTGTCACTCTTCAGCGTATTGACCTAACAAAGTTCGGCGGATGAACTTACCTCGAGGCCGCCTTCTGCTCCACCGACCTCCTACCCGGACATACATCAGAAGCGAGCTCATGAAACAAGGCGCTTGGTATGAACGAGGCTGACGACCGTCCCCTTGGAAAGCTGGCTCGCGATGATCAGCGGCCCTATGCGTGGCTCGGCACGCTCACGCATGCCGGCGAGGCCGGCATGCCCCTCTTTCTGGCGAAGATCAAGGCGTTTCACGTCGACACACCCACGCATGCTTCGATCGAAGATCTTGATCGCCCGCTTCGCATATCGTGGAAAGACCATACGATCTTCGTCAGAGTGCTCGAACGGATCGCGCACCCCTCGCGAACGATGGCCGACACCTCGACGCGCGCTTTTGAGCGGTCAGATTCCATCGATCACCTGATCTTCAGCATGAAATCGACCCTGCGTCCGACACCGCGCGCTCGCCCATCTCCAGGACAGCTCGCCATCCAGTCTCTATCGTCGTCGTCGGGCAAGCGCAGCACATTGATAGCGTTCGTCGTCCACGACGATATGACGACCTTCGCTCTATCTTTCAAGCACGCTCACGCTCTTCCTGCGGTCGTCTCGACGAACACTCAAACTCAGCGAGAATGCCCCTCGAGACCCTGCAATAGCATGCTCATGTAATTCTCGCGCTATACGCTTGCGTTCGACCACCTTTTTCGTCCTCCGGAACCAGGCGACCTGATCTGTGTGTCCAAGGCGCAACTTGTTCAGACTCCGAAGTTAAACAGCAGCGCAACCCAAAGTAACGACCTAGCCCCCTTCATAATAATCGGACGGCTTCACTCCGCACAAACACCACCTCTGTTCACGACACCACTTGCTTTCGGCGAAACTTTTTATCAGCATGCCCCCTGTGGGCGTAAATTGGAAGAGTCCCTGATCTTTTTATTGAGAACACACAATAACGGTCGGTGCGTAGCATCACTCCGGCGCCTGGCGATTCACTCTGCCAGGCTCTTCCCCAGCGCAAAACGCATCCACATCTCACAGCTCCTTTACGAAGCCTTATCGCCCGACGTAGAGCTTCGCGAGCCACGCGGGTCTTCAAAGCTCCCGCGATCTTCCTCGATGCGATAGACCTATCATTCAGCGTATCAGGGTGATTTCCAGAACAAGAGCGGTTTGCTTACGCTTCTGGAAATGCTCCAGATAGCACTCCACGGTCCTCAATAGATCCGGCTCGTGCGACAGACGCTCGATCAAGGACTCCAGATAACGCAGTACATTATCCGACCGCCTTGCGCCTTCGTTCAACGCAATATCCGAATACCTGTAGATCACTTCGCCCCCGCCAATGCGTTCGCCGACCTCCAACGCCTTGACCGCCTCATCCACGGAACCGGACCAACCGGAAGGCCCCAGGCCCATCATCCCTACGCCTACCTGCTTGAACTCGGGTACGCTTGCGATCAATCGCGCGGCCAACTCTCCCATCCTCCGGTCGCTGGCAAGGAGGGAGTCACCCCGGATACATGGGATCCAGACGACCAATCGACCGCGATGCATCACTCTGACCAGATCCGCCGCATTGACCCTCGCCGTGCGCGCCACAGCCAGCAGCACCCTGTCAAGTTCTGTCTCCAGCCGCGACGGCAGCGTGTCCGGCACTTGGGCGTTGAATGCAAATGCCACCCGGGCGATCGTCGGGTCAATGCCGATGATCTCCGCCACCCGGTTGAACTCGTTCACGTCCCCTGGCGCACTAAAGACCAGATTGCTAAGTTCGTATCGCAGCGCGTCCCTCCACCTGGAATGCTCGTACTGCTCTTCCATGTAGGCCGTTGCGATCGCCCGGGCCATCTCGTCGAAGTGGTCGAGTAGATACGGCGACACGTTGAATAGAAGTTCGTCCTGGACGTCCTTGTGCTTTGATGCAAATTCCAGGTAGATGGCCCACAGCTCTTTTGACCCCACCCTATAGGCCCTTAGAAGCGACGCCAACTCAATGCCTTGGTGGACGCGCCTTCGACCAAGATTCCGAAATACCTCCATGTCTTCGTCGGAGGGATATTCCCCCGTCAACATGGACCTGGTCCATAGCACCGCCGAGAAGCGGATCGACTCCATGAGGTCGCCCTTGGTACTCGGTGGAAGTCCCGCGTAGATCGGATCACTTTGCGTGATTGCGCTATAGGCCCTTTCGATGATCGTCGTCGGATCGCTCGCATACATCGCCGTCACTTCGCGAAGCTTTCCCGTTACTCGAGGAATTTTCATGTTTGCACCGACGCAAGTACAAGTGGACAGGGTTCCAGATCCATGGACGGACGAAGGTAACCGCGACGATATGGAACGTCACTTGCCTCCAGTCTAGTCCTTCAGTGCAGTGGTGCATACGCCACGCCCTACTGCATACAACACACCCCACGAACCTGAGCGCGTTTTCTTCACCATATCCTTTCCACTTACCCGATGCCGCCCTGTCCGTGGCTCAACGCTGATGTGCGGTCATAGATAGCCTCCGTAGACGAACGTAAAGACGCCAATCCAGAAGACGTCCGGGACTTTAGATCATGGGCACATAGCGGTCTTGGACAATACTGTTTCGTAAGTAACAGATAACGCCTGCCGTTGAAATGGCCGCGAAAAAGGCCTCGCCTCCCCTGACTCAAAAGTGTCGAACCTTTCTCGAAGAGCCGTCAGTTCCACAAAGCCACATAGGTTTCGTACATATCCGGTCAATCGCGTACAAGCCCGCAATGTGGTACTGGCGCTAGCATCTCTTGCAGTCAAATCGTGTCGTCGAGACAGCCGACATTGAAGGGATCTTGATTCTCGGCGCACAGGGTGTCCGCTCTCAAACTGTCATTGAGTGTCTTCGCCCACCCTCTCTCTCTTGACGAGACGGCTTTGTTGCACACGTTTATGACCCTGTGTGTCTTTTTATCGCTCCACGACAGGCTGACGGCTCGCGACTCATTCGAGCCATTGATCAGCTTACAAGTTCGCTAGATTCGCATGATTTTCATCTAGTCGTGCATTGACATCCATAGCAAGGAGATCGTCACCATGGCCATGACCTCTGCCGACTATATTGCTCGCGTTCTTGAGCTGGCAGGCATCAAACACGTTTACGGCGTCGTCGGAGATTCGCTTAACGGCCTGACGGATGCCTTCCGGCGATTGGGCACCATCGAATGGATTCACACGCGCCACGAAGAAGGCGCGGCGTTCGCCGCCGGCGCTGAAGCCCATTTGACGGGCGAACTCGCGGTATGCGCAGGTAGTTGTGGGCCGGGAAACCTGCACCTAATCAACGGGCTGTTCGATTGCCATCGAAGCCGCGTGCCGGTGCTGGCCATCGCGGCGCATATTCCGAGCACCGAAATCGGTACCGACTACTTCCAGGCCACACACCCCGAGTGCCTGTTCAAGGAGTGCAGCCACTACGTTGAGCTGGTGTCGAACCCGACCCAGCTGCCGCAGATCTTGGGCGCGCCATGCGCACCGCCATCGCGCGGCACGGCGTGGCCGTGATCGTGATACCGGGCGACGTGGCACTGAAAGACGCGGTGGTGCCGGCCCCCGTGGCTAGTACCCACCAAGCCGATAATTCGCCCGGCCCTTGAAGGACCTCAAGCCGGCTGGCCTGATCCTGAACGACGCCACGCGCGTCACGATCCTCTGCGGTGCGGGTTGCGCGGGCGCACATGACGAGGTAATGGAGCTCGCTCGGCGCCTGAAGGCTCCGATCGTGCATGCACTACGCGGTAAGGACATGTAGAGTACGACAATCCGTACGATGTCGGGATGACCGGACTGGTGGGTTTCCCGTCCGGCTACGTCGCCATGAAGCACTGCGACACGTTGGTGATGCTGGGAACGGACTTCCCGTACCGTCAGTTCTTCCCGGAGCATGCCCGTATCGTGCAGATCGATATGCGTGCGGAAGCCTGGGGAATCGTTGCCCGTTGGATATGGTCATCGGCGACGTGAGACAGACCCTCGAGGTCTTGTTACTCAATCCCAGAGAAGGTCGATCCAGCCATCTGGACGCGGCGCTGGCCCACTACGATAGGCCCGTGAAGACCTGGACGAGCTGGCAGAGAGCAAGGAACGGGCAGCAAGATGATACACCCCCAATACGTGAGCGAAGCCGTCAGCGAGCTGGCGGCGGAAGACGCGATTTTCACGTGCGACGTCGGGACGCCCATCCTCTGGGCGGCGCGATATCTGAAGATGAATGGCAAGCGACGTATGATCGGCTCGTTCAACCATGGTTCTATGGCGAACGCGATGCTGCACGCGATGGGTGCGCAGGTCGCATTCCCGAGCGGCAGGTGATCTCGATGTCGGGCGACGGGGGCTTCAGCATGATGATGGGCGACTTCCTTTCGCTGGGGCAAATGGAGCTGCCGATCAAGATCGTCGTGCTCAACAACGGCACCCTTGGGTTCGTCGAAATGGAGATGAAGGCGAACGGATTTGTTGACGTCGGTTGCGACCTAAACAACCCCAACTTCGCGGACATGGCGAATGCAATGGGCGTCAAGGGTATTCGCGTGGAGGACCCAAAAGACTTGCGTGCTGCGCTCATTGAAGCGTTCGAATACGACGGCCCCGCTCTCGTGGACGTCGTCAGCGCACGCCAGGAACTGGCGATGCCGCCGACGACAACCTTCGATGAGGCCTACAAATTCGGACTCTTCATGATCAAGGCGGTTCTCGACGGTCGGGGCAGCCAACTGCTCGATCTGGCGAAAGTGAACCTGCTTCGCTGACACGAAACGGATCGCGCCACACGCTTGCACGGAGGGACCCCTCGCGCAGGTGACGCTAACACCAGGAAAGCAACGCGCCATGAATTCACATCGATGTTCAAAGCTCAAGCTCTCGTATTTTCAAGCGAAAGTTTGGTTGCGCGCCGCGACGGCCCTGACATCGGTCGCCGCATTGGCGGCATGTAGCGCGTCCCCCTCCCGGAACATCCTGGGATCTTATTTTCCTACCTGGATGATCTGCGCATTGTTTGGACTGCTCGGCGTTGTGGCCCTGCGCGCCGTGCTCGGAAAATCCGGTATCGACGCGACCCTGCCGATCCCGGTGGTCGTTTACCTGTGCACGTGGCTGAGCGTGACGCTCGCGATCTGGCTGCTATGGCTGGGATGAAGGAGACATCGCGCATGTCCGATAAGACGACTCTTGGCCGAATCATCGCGTTTGTCGCGATTGCCAGCGCGGTAGCGCTGCTGATCACGACGATGATCGTGCTTGACCAGCGCCCCCGTACCCACGACGCCTACGTCTTTGCCTACAGCGCAGGCATCACGCCTGAAGTAAGCGGACGCATCGTCGAGTCCAACATCAAGAACGACCAGTTTGTCCACAGGGGCGACGTACTGCTTCGCATAGATTCGGAGCCTTTTGACTTGAAGCTTCGGCAGGCGAATGCGCAGGTCGCCGCTTTGAAAGCCGACATAGACCTGACCGGCCGCCAGGTGACGGCACAGGGTTCGGGGTAGAAAGGCGCAGGCGGCCACACATGAGGCAGATCGTGCCCGCCAGCAACTTGCGCTGGCACACAACACGGTAGAGCGCATGGCGCCCCTCCTGGCAGGAGGCTTCGTGACGGCCCAGCAAATGGACGAAGCCCGTACGAACGAGCGGGCGGCCAATGCCCAGTTGGCGGCTGCCATTCAACAAGCCTCTCAGGCCAGGGAAGCCGTCGGCGATGTGGAGAGCCTCAAGGCGCAACTGCTCGGAGCGCAAGCCGCTCAGGCCCTGGCTGCGCGTAACGTCCGCGAGGCGGTCATCCGGGCGTCGGTCGACGGCCGGGTCACGGGCTTCAATCTGTCGATCGGTTCGTTCGCTGTCGAGGGCCATCCCCTGTTCACCCTGATCGACAGTACTCACTGGTACGCGATCGCCAACTTCCGGGAAACGGATCTGCATCATCTCCAGCCAGGCGATCGCGCCACCGTCTGGGTGATGGGCCACGACGAGCATCCGCTCCAGGGTGTGGTCGAAAGCCTGGGCTCGGGGTGTTCAGCCCGCGGGGCAAGCCGGCCCTGGGCTTCCTGAGGTCGATCGAAATCTCAACTGGGTCGTCGTTGCACAGCGGTTTCCCGTATGGGTTCGCCTGGATCCAAAGGCGAAGTCGAAGAAGCCCGGCACAACGCCGATGCCGCGCAGTCGGCAGTTCTTGGCGCGCAGGAAAGCTCATTTACGACGTCACCGAGGCCTACTTCGAAACCACGTCCGCGCAAGGCCGCGTTCGCGCCGCGCAGAAGGCGCTAGGGGCAGCCCAGCTTACCGAGCAGGCCGTCCAGGAGCAGCGCAACCATGGACGCGCCACGGTGGTCCAGGTGGCTGAAGCGCAGCGTCAGACGGCCGCCATGCGTTTGGCACTTACCAAAGCTTCCGGCGCCGCCGATACGGCATTTGCGGGTTTGGTCGCGACTGTCGGCTTGCCCCCGAGAGCCACTAGGGGTTGTAACCCCATCGGATCCCGCGATGCCGGAAGCGTTGCCACCAGTATCCGTACTGGTCGACCAGGCCCTGGGGTCGCGACCGAACATCCTCGCCGCGAAGGACAAGGTAGCCGCATCGGAGGCGAAAATCGATACAGCAAGGGCAGCCTATCGCCCCACGATCGGGCTGGCCGCGCAGGTGTTTCAGAATATCGGCAAGATCAGCAGCGATGGCAGTCCCTATTCGTCGATCAATCGCACTGGTAATGCCGTGTTCGTCTCGTTCGAATGGCCGCTGTCCGACGGCGGCGCCCGGGCAACCAACGTGTCGCTCGCCATCTCCCAGAAGTCCGCTGCCGAAGATTCGTTGGCGGCCGCCAGGAATGCCGCATCCCAGCAAGTCATACAGGCCCTTGCGGTTTAGAACGAGCTCGATCCGCGCGCAAGCGCTTGCTATACCAAGGCCTCCGACGCCGCCTATCAAGCGACACTGGCTTCTTATCGACGTGGACTGAGTAGCATCACCGATCTTACCAACAGCGAAGCGGTGCTAGCGCAAGCCCAGTCCGACCAGGAAGACGCAGAGGCCACGGTGCAAATAGCCAGGGCCGCTCTCGATCTCGCACTCGGTCATCGTCCTGTCTCGCCGTAATGCATCCAATCCCCTCATTTCCTGTCTAATCATACCTGGAGCTTGCGATGGCCAAGAAGGTTGCTGAAATTATCGTGGAAGTCCTCGAACAATCGGGTGTCAACGCTGCTACGGCGTCGTCGGCGACACCCTCAATCTTTTCGCCAAAATCTCGACAAGAGCTCTATTGAGTGGGTGCATGTTCGACATGAAGAAGCGGTGCTTTCGCCGCCGGCGCGGAGGCGCTACTTACCGGCGAATTGACCGCCTGCGCGGGAAGTTGCGGCCCGGGAAGCCTGCACTTCATCAACGGCCTGTACGAAGCCAACCGAAATCGCTCGCCTATGATCCTGATTGCAAGTCAGATCGCGATGAGCGAAATGGGATTTGAATTCATCCAGGAAGTGGATTTCAAGTCGGTGCTCAAGGAGTGCTCGGTCTTCTGCGAGATGATCCTCACCCCGGAGCAGGCCCGCAAGAAAACAGTGATGGCCTGCCAGGCCGCCATAGCCAGGCGAGGCGTCGCCGTACTGATCGTTCCTGTCGACATATCGCATGGTGAGGTCCACGAGGACTTTCCTTACAAAGTTCACCACGCACGCCCAACCATTCGACCCAACGACGATGAAATCGCGGAAATAGCCGCGATTCTAAACGCCGGAAAGAAGGTTGCCATCTATGCCGGCTCCGGATGCGAGGACGCACTTGACGAAATCCTCGCTGTCGCCGAACAGATCAAAGCACCCGTCGCACATACATCTCGGGGGAAGAGCTTCCTGGAGCATGGCAACCCGTACAACATCGGTATGACGGGTATCCTCGGAAACGAGGCTGGCTACAAGGCCGTCCTTGGCTGCGACACCCTTCTACTTCTGGGAGCCGACTTTGCCTGGCGCCAGTTTTATCCTGACAGGGCCAAAATCGTACAGATCGACATCGATCCCACCCATCTTGGTCGGCATCATCACGTCGACCTTGGAGCAGTCGGAGACATCAGCCAACGCTTCGCCATGCTTCCTCATCTGCAAAAAAAGACGGACGGAAGCTTCCAGGAAGCTTACGTCAGTCGCTATCGCAAGCTCATGGCATCCTGGAAGGAACACCTTGTTCCTGGTCACAACGACACCATTCCAGGATCGTACCTCACTGCTCTCATCGGCGAGCGCGCCGACGACGACGCGCTCTTTTCCGGTGACGACGGCACGCCGATCGTCTGGGCGATTCGCTGCATAGAGACGAACGGCAAGCGCCGCGTCTTTGGAAGCCTTCTGCACGGTACCATGGCGACGGCGCTCCCGAGTGCGCTCGGGCTGAAAAAGGCCGCGCCAAATCGCCAGGTCATCGCACTCTGCGGCGACGGCGGCTTGTCGATGTTGTTCGGCGAACTTCTGACGACAATCCAGGAAGACATACCCGTCAAGATTGTCGTGTACGACAACAGCAAGCTCGGCTTTGTCGAGATAGAACAGAAATCGGAAGGCATGCTCGACACGTTCACGCGCCTGAAGAATCCCGACTTCGGAAAAGTTGCCCAGGCCATCGGCCTGTGGGGAAAAACCGTCAGCAAAGCCTCCGAACTTGACGCCGCCATTACCGAGTGGCTGTCACAACCGGGCCCCGCTCTGCTCAACGTGATTGTCAACCCGCTTGAGTTGGTCAAGCCGCCCTTTACGGAGCTGAAACCCGTCATAGGCATGGCTTTGTATTCCACTCGCGCCATCCTTCATGGGCGCGGAGCCGACGTCGTGGAAATGATTCGCGAAAATCTCCCTTGATCTTTCGAATCAAGACGACAGAAGCCAGGCTGGGGGCGACATAACGTCGCCCCCAGCTATCGGTAGACATCAGCAGTCAGATCTTGACTTTTGCCAGGGCGTTGGCGCCGATCGATATACCCAGGCCCACGGCGAGGGGCAACTCCCAACTGCAATGCGTCGGGCTGTAAATTTTCTGAATCAATGCACTCAGGACGCCGACGCCGATGCAAACCCTACCGGCAAAGTCACATATTGTGGCCATGTATGGGTATTCGGATCGTTGTTGATCGGAACCCAGTGGTTTCCGGGCTGAAGCCATCCATTGGTCCATGCCACGATACGCGAACGCAAACCATGTGGCGAAGGCAAAGAATGCGGCTACCGTTGGCATGAGCCATACGCTCGCATAAGCGTATTCGCCCGGTATACGGGTCACGAACCACGTCAGCGCCAATCCGCAGATCGGCGCTGAAAGTCGCCTGACGATCAATGGCAGGTTTGCCATGGCTGATTCCTCCGCACCTGGCGGGAAAGCACTCTTTACAAGCTCAGCGATCTGTTCCGTGGGTTATGGGTAATGGCGCGTCATGTCGGTAAAATGAGCAGATCATCCACCGTCAGGCCCATCGATGCGCGGAAACCGAGACCGCACTTCAGGGGCGCCAGGTCGGACAGTTCTTCGCCCCGGCACTCCGGCAGCAAGAGCTCACCGCGGCCGACCCACGCATCATTCAAGGAATAATTGCTGAACTTCGCTTGGGTCAGCTCGTGCACTGCAGGCGTCTGGTGCTTGCCGGCGGCCAGTTGGGGAAAATGGCGCAAATTTACCGTCGGTCGGCTCGCTAGTGACGACGGGCCATCCAGCGGCTTCTCAATGACTACTCTCCCCTCTGCGAGACGCTGACCATTCGCGGACATGGATCCGGCGAAGCGGCCGCCGGCTGCGACCTTCGGCGAGGCTTTGCTCGGCGCCGCAAAGGTTCGCGTCTGGAAGACGGACGCGAGCCGTTTTGGAAACCCCTGTGTCCACCCGCGCGCCATGGCAGAATCGTTGTCGACAAAGATGTATGGGCAAAAGGCAACCTTCTCGTGACGATAGATGGCGTCGAGAAGGATGTAGAACTCGCGATACTGATAGCGCTCAGGATCAAGAAGTTCTTCGTTGGCGGCCGTGAACTGCCAGTCGACGAAAAGTGCTTGCGCATGCCCCGCGTCTTCGTCAAGCTTCAGGCCCTCCGGAAGGAGCGCCCTGACAG
Organism: uncultured Gammaproteobacteria bacterium; assembly: GCA_963847335.1. Lineage (GTDB taxonomy): Bacteria > Pseudomonadota > Gammaproteobacteria > Xanthomonadales > Rhodanobacteraceae > Luteibacter. The sequence continues at coordinate 539,218 of CAWJZF010000004.1, read as the reverse complement.
CGTCGGGCCTGGCCCAGAATTCGATAACAAGCGCATCGCCCGCGTAACTCCACGGTGGCGACGGAACAATCGCCGACTTGCCCTTTGGCGAAAATGGAAATGTGTATTGAGCTGACATGGCATTAACCTCTTGATGGATGACCGGACCTGGATCGAAACAATCGCGACGTTATCTCGACGAATGATCGACAAGTGTCTTCAGGTCGGTGACCGAATACGACACGGACATGCGATAGCCGTCGCCGCAGCGGATAGGCGCGAGATCGGAAATATCCTCGTCCTCGCATTCGGGTAAAATCACCTCACCCTTGCCTTTCCAGGCATCGGCAACCGTAAAGTTGTCCATGACGGACTCCACCAGTTCGTGCACCGCCGGCCGTTCCCAATCGCCGGCCGTCAGCCGTGGATAGTGACGAAGGTTGATGGTGGGTCGCGAGCCCATGGAAGCGATGTTCGTGACCTCGCTGTCAAGCGTCACGATTCCCTTTGCTATGCGCTGTCCAGCCGTCGATGCGGATGCACCGAAGCGGCTGCCGCGCACCAACTTCGGAGCAGCAATGCTGTTTGCTGCAAAGGTGCGCGTCTGAAAGATCGAACCACGCCTCTTCGGAAAGCCTTGTGCCCACCCACGCGCGATCGCAGAATCGTTGTCCACGAAAATGTACGGACAATACGAGACCGGCCTACCCTCGTAGAGCGCGTCCACCAAGATGAAGAACTCACGATACTGGTAGCGAGCCGGATCCATGAACTCGTCGTTTTCGCCAGTGAATTGCCAATCCACGAAATAGGCCTGCGCATGCCCTTCAGCCTTGTGGTCCGGCTCCAGTTCTTTTGGAAGAACAGCCGCTACGGCTTTCGTATCGCTCCAGAATTCGATGACGAGAAAGTCACCGGAATAGTGCCATGGCGGAGGCGGCGCAATCGTCGACAGACCACGCGGAGTAATGGGCAGAAAGAAATTGCTTTTCATGTGACTTTCCCGAAAGAGATTGGTTAGTGCCATTCTGGCTGGCCCTCAAGCCCCTATCGGCGCATTTCCTCTGTCTTCACGGAACGAAACAGAACGCGCATCGATGCGGACCCGGTCGAGACGACTATGGCACCCGATACCGTTCCGTTCTTGGATAAAGCTGACGACGAAGGTTGAAAAGTCACTCCTCTGCAGACGCACGAACCGGGTCAGTCAGGTCGCAGGCACGCGCCGCCTCCTCTCAGGTCGATCACCCCCGTTGCGCGCTCGTCTCTCCGAACTGGTTACGTTTCTGATGCACTTGAAGTATCAGTCTCGATAGCCCCGCCGGATCGAGCTCAAAAAACCTATGACAAGGTCGGCCTTTCCCATCCGGACCAGCTCCTGTGCCGTCTTGCCACCGAGCTCACGGATCTTCACCGTCAGGTACCAGTCGCGTACTCGATCCTTGTCATGATCGATTCCCCTGGCGAGGCGCAGGACAAGCCAGAAGTCCGCGTCCGTCGGGAGATCGAAAGGATCGCCGATGTTCCGCGACCTGTCCCGTGTCGCCGCACAAAATCGTGTCATCATCGTGCAGTCCTCACCACCGTCTAGAGAAAGTAAGTTACGCGGAACGCTGACTTTCTTCTTGCAGGTTTTTGCGCTGGTATGTGGGTTTTTCCAATTCGCATTGACGCCCTGGCGATTGGACGAACTCGAGGACGGAGGGTTGGAAAAGCAGGCGAAAACCATACTAAGTTCCGAGAAGAAATACACTTTCGAGCATTGAATTGCCTCTCGCGTCAGTGCATAGTCGGGGCGCCAGGGAGAGGGGGGATCCCGCTCACACCCTTGTTTTCGGTGCTGGTAACAGAAAACAGGTGACTTTTTTGAACGAGACCAAAGAACGATTCGGGATTCTCGTTGTCGATGACCACCCCGTCATGAGAGACGGGCTGAGGGCGGTCATCGAGCAAGAATCCGATATGGAAGTCACCGGCGAAGCTGCCGATGGCAAAGAGGCGATCGAGCAGTTTCGAAAGCTGCTTCCGGACGTGATGCTGATCGATCTTCAGATGCCTGTCGTGGACGGCCTGAAAGCCATTACCGCCATTCGCAGCGAATTTCCCGACGCGACAATTATCGTGCTCACGACCTTCCCGGGAGACGCTCGAGTGGTCCGGGCCTTCACGCTCGGAGCGACGTCCTACCTCCTGAAAACGGCCCGTCGCGAGGAAGTTATCAAGGCGATACGTGGTGCACTGACGGGTCGCCACATCGTGGCTCCCGAGGTAGCCCAGGAAATCGCAAGCCACGCGGGTCGCGAGGGACTGACCGATCGCGAGATTGTCGTCCTCTCTTTGGTCGCTCAGGGACGCAGTAATCGCCACATTGCATCGGCATTGAACATCACGGAAGATACGGTGAAGGCGCGCATGAAAAGCATCATGGCAAAGCTGGGCGCTGAAGACCGCACACACGCCGTAATGATCGCCGTCAAGCGAGGGTTCCTGGATTCGCTGCCCTAGGAGCGTGGGCGGCAGTACTTTTTGACGACGCGACGCGCTGACGCGGAGATGGAGGCGAGGTGCTCTCGGACCGGGAACGAGAGTGGCGGTCAGCGAGCTGTGGTCCAGGTTTTCGTTGACTCGCGGCGCTATGCCCCCGGTTATGCGGGATGCCACCCCATTCGGTGCATCCGGCGCAAATTCATCGCCGCACAGATCAACGGCCATTCAGCCATCACGCTGGCCAGACCACGACCGCTGAAGCGATCGATGCCAAGCAGGTGTTTGATCCATCCGAACACCGGTTCGGGCAGCGTTTTACGGCGACGATAGTGCGCCTTGCCTTCCTCGCTTTCCATACGCGCCTGCATCCGCGCGGTCGCCGGATGAGTCAGCGGATTGATCGTGCGGGGCAACGCCTTATTGCTTCGGCCCAGGGCGATACAGGCGTCCTGTCCCGCCTCTTCCAGCGCGATAAAGTTGGCTTCGCTTGCATACCCCGCATCGGCTAGCACCATCGCCGCAGATCGACCCAGATGGGCCTTGAGCTGTTCCAGGACCGGTAGTAATTGCCCCGTATCGGTGCCGTTGTTGTTCACGCTGGCCGCCACGATCAGCAAGGATTCGTCGACAGCCGCCTGGGCGTTATAAGCCTGCTGGAAGCCATCGCCCGTACGCATGATCCGGCTATCTGGATCGGTGAAGTTCTCTTGGGCGTCCGCCGGCGGCTCGCCGAAGGGACGCTTAAACGCGCGACCCCGTTTGCCCGAGCCCGGTTCATCGTCGCCGGGCTTGCGCCCGGCGTCCGCATCGACTTGACGCTGACGCTGCTCCAGCCGCGCCTTCGCCGCCTGAATCGTCGCCAGCCGGGTTTCTCGCCGCGCCAACTCGCCAGGCAGTTCCTCGCCGGTTCGATCGACACCATGGTGGCGATCTTCGCTCCCGTCCATCACCTCAGCCTGCTGCATTAACGCCATGATCTCGGCCTTCAACCGGGCTTCTTCACTCGTCATCCGCTTGTAGCTCATGGCTTTGTGCTTGCTGGCATTGGCTTTGAGTTTGGTACCGTCAATGCCAATCCGCCCCAACTTCAGCAAACCGGCCTCATGGGCCAACTTGACCACCTGGACAAACAAACCGGCCAGCGCGTCACGATGCACCTGACGGAACTCACGAATCGTGCGGTGAGCGGGGAAATTCTCTGCCGCCAAGACCCGGAAAGCCACGTCCTCGCGAAGTTTACGTGCGACCTGGCGCGACGACACGACGCCACTGGCAAACCCGTACAGCACCACCTTCACCAGCATGGCCGGATCGAACGGTGCATTGCGTCGCCCATCGCCGGCATAGCGTTCGTGCAGCGCACTCAGATCCAAGGCATCCACCGCATCATTAATGAAGTGCACCAGGTGATCCTCAGGCAACCACTCGCTCACCGAGGGCGGCAGCAACAGGGTCTGGTTCGGCTGGTACGGGCGATATGTGGTCGGCATGGCAGGATTCTAAATCATGACGTTTCTGCCGCCCACGCTCCTAGGGAGCCTCTGTGCATGGTGCCATCGAGCAGCCGGGTAGCTTTTGATCGATGGCGGTCCTTCTGGACAGCATCCCATCACTTACACAAAGTAAGGCGCAGGGCCGCGCGGAGTCGGACAAAAGCTTGTCAGGCATTTACCGTTTTCCTGCGGTATGCCTGGGACTTACGCCACGCACCGGGCGTCACGCCCATTTTTTGCGCGAAGACACGGCTGAAATGACTCTGATCCGAGAAGCCCGCGTTAAATGCTATTTGTGCCAGGGAGGCGTCGGGTCCCGACATGAGCTCGATCGCCAGGTCGATACGGCGATAGAGAAGCCACTGGTGCGGTGACACACCGGTGCTTTTCTTGAACCCCCTCACTAATGCTCCGGCAGACAAACCACATGCCTTCGCGAGCTCCGTGATCGATATGCCCTCAAATAGCCGATCACGCATCATCTGCGTGACGAGCCGCTGTTGCCATGGAGCGAGCGTGCCCTTGACGATGTCGCTTGTCGTCGAATTCCCTCCATAGTTCAAGGCCAGGTAAGCACACAGGCCCTGAAGAAGATGCTCCACGAGAGGCTGGTGAAATGCCGACGGATTGCGGAAGATCGGCAACAGGGCTTGGCCAATGCTGGCGATGATCGAGTCTTTGATGCATTCGCCCGCCTGCAACGCGATGTCGGTGACGTTTAATCTGTCGATCTCCTCGTTCACCTCATCGATCGCGCGCCGCGGGATATAGAAGTACAGCGAATGCAGTGGATCGCCGATATAGGTGATCGGGTCCCTTCGCAAGTCCAGGAGGTACGTCGTACCTGCCTCATAGGCCGTCGAACATACAGACCGTCCATCGCACCATAGCTCATGCGTTCTCTGCTGCTTGAGGTTCAGGCAAATCAGATAGGCATCGTCGTTCCCCATCGGCGAACTCATGCCGTAGCCGCCCTTGTCGATTCGCAGTTCCGTTACCGCAAGCCGGCTTCCCCGCCTTGTCTGGCTCTGAAGCGTGGGCGGACAGCTAATCTGGAACGAACGTCCTAGCCTCTCGCCGAATGCACCCTGGTACATAACCGTCTCTCTCAACCGGATAGGTAGAGCATCCCTGGATAGAGTTGCGTCCCTATCTAAACGGTACGCGCATTGAGAGAGTTTCGAAGCCTCCCTCAGGGTAGACTTCTTGACTCAAAGGAATAATTCGGATGACTCGAAAGTGTATACGGGCGTCCCGGCCACACGGCGAGTGCCGTAGCGCACGGTGCCCTCGACCACACCGGAAGGACCTGGCTACCTCAGACTGCGAATGCTGGTATTGACAGTCCCGCCATGCAGCAAGACAATGCGCGCGCCCCGGAGCGCGCTGCGCCCTGTGACATCCCTGTCCTACTAAAGCAAGGCATATGGACGTTTACCCTGGTCGCAAAGTCGCCACCCGCGAGCATCGGGTGCCGGCAATGCATGACAAGCTGACTGTCTGCGGCGACCGCCTGCGGTCGGCCGGCGCTTTCCTCGACTAGGGAAGTCCGGCCCACCTCCGATGGCGCCCCAGGCGCTATTACGAGGAGATGGGCTATGAAGCTCCTTCGCGAATTCTTTCGTCTGCGCATTGCAGGCTGCTTCCTGTTGAGCGGTCGCCGTGACGTGTCCCGTCGCTCCTGGACGATCACCGTGCCCGAGCCGCTGGCAAAGCCAGTCCAGCGCGGTGCGATCGACATGCATTGGCATGCCGATCCGGCCTGTGGCCGTCCGGTCGCGCATTGGCATGACCATGCCGCATCGCAAAAACGCAGCCATTTGCAACTGGTATCGAGCCACTGATGAAGCCATCAGAGACCAGGCGCGTCGCAACCCACAAGGTATGGCCCCCGCCATCTTGTCGGCATGGGGACCTCGCACAGCGCTGGACGTGAGGTTCTGCATGGTTGTGCTCCCGCCGGTCTACTTCGCCTGGATGGCGTTGACAGTGTTCACACACTGTGCGCTGACCCGACTGATGAAACGGCTCTTTTGCTCTAATTCGGTCTGCCACTCTCGATGAGTGTCACCTTGTCCGGGTCCCTCGGATCCTTTTCCGGGCTGCGTTTTGTGAACCACGTTTCCCTGAGGTTCGATACCCTCTTGCCGAAGTCGTTCACGGGGGTCTCGACAAATTTATGGACAAGGAAGGCGACAAGCAAGGTCAAGCCGAGGGAGATCACCCATGCAAACGTGTAAGGAATGCCCTGATCAATGAGAATGGGCATGGTGACGTACCCAATCATTGAGTGAATCAAGTAGAGCGGGAAGCTTATGTCTGCCAGGAAGTCAAGGACCCTGCTGTCCCTGAACCTGTTCCTGAGTAGGTAGCACGCTGAAAACAGTATCAAGGCATAGGTGTAGTTCCTGGCCAGCGCTCCGAACACTTCCTTTTCATAGAAAGAGCTGATTGCTACGAACAGCGCAAAGATGATTGTTCCATAACCAAGGGCGGACCCTAAGCCGATTTCCTCGTAGAGAAAGTAATAGAACACGCACCCAAGGAACATGAATGTCATGTACTTCATGTCCGATATCAGGTACGAAAATGAAGACTCAGGGTTCAGGCCGTGTGTGGCGAAATAGGCCGCGACGCAACACAATGCCAGGAAGCCAAGGGAAAGCATGATCACCTGATGAGCATTCTTTCCGATCAGGAATATCAAGGCAATGACCATGTAGAATTTCACCTCTACGGCCAGCGACCAACATACGAAATCCAGTGAGGATATTCCCGCTGCGCTATGCAGCAGCGAAATGTTCCTCGTTAAAAACGACAAACTCATCCTGTCGGACAGCGGTGTCGACCAGTACCACGAACAAATGAAGTACATGGAAATGCTTATTAACAGGCAGAACCAATAGACAGGATAAATACGAAAAAACCGTCTGATAAGAAACTTGCCCGTCGATACATTTCGCAAGCTTATTGGAATGACAAGCCCGCTTATCAGAAAGAAAACGCCAACGCCAAACACGCCGTACAAGAACCCGCCTGGTCCTGGCGACAATACATGTCGTGTATATTCGGGCTGTACCGGCGAAAAACTCGCGGGCGTGCCGATGATCGAGCGCACGACAGGAACGAAGAAGATGCCCCAATAATGATTGATGACCACCGATAGCGCGGCAATCGCTCGTAATTGGTGGGCAAATCTGAGCTTCATGATTGGTATCAGCAGGTTGGCGCGGAAAAAATTGTAGCATGAACAACAAGCTGCTATTGACCCGACATAATTGGCAGAACCCGCCTCAAACGGGGGTTAATCAGGCCCTCCTCAGTCAACGCTCCGGCAATCGCGCCACATGTCGCCTTGTAAACGCCAGTCCGACCCAACTGTCCGGTCATGCTCGAAAATCGTATGCCGCAAGACATTGCGATGCGCTACCTGAGCGTCCTGGACGGAAGCGACGACCAGAAACGCGCCGCCTTGCTCGCTGAGCGGCTGAAGCACTGGAAGTCCCTCACGAACGCCTGAGATCAGCAAGCTGCGTTCGACAGAAGCTCTTGCGCACTTGTCACCATCACATGGCGGTGCACCTCCAGCGCATTGCGCTCGACCCAGTTGTGCTGCAGCAGACCATCCTCACGCACATGCCAGACCGCGGTGCCGGTCATTTCAAACGGTGTCTGGCAGGGCTCCAGGCCCATGAAGCCGTTATTCTTGCCGGTAATCCGCCACCGGGACGCCACGCGGTCTCCTGAGGCGTTCTGGAACGTCTCGACGACATGGAACTGGAAGTCGGTAATGCTGGCCAGGAAGCCGGCGACCCACTTCTTGAATTCGGCACGGGTATGGATGTCGATGCCACCTGAGGTGATCGTGAAGTCCTCGGCGACCAGGTCGTCGACGGCCTCGGGATTCCGGCTTTGCCAGACGGCCTTCCAGAAATGTTCGACGATTTCAACAGCGTTTTTGCGATTCATGATCAGGTACCTCGTTGGAAGTGCGCGGAAATCACATGCTCATCGTGCGCGCACAGGGCACGAAGGCGTTGCAGGAAGCAGCCGCTGACCAATGCAATGACCAGGCAGCCGGCGAAGAGAAGGAAGCCATGTCGAAGCCGAAGATCCCAGGTCCCGTGCCATGCAGCAGGATGCCAACCATGGCAACGCCGACGAAGGCGCCCATCTGGCGGCTTGCGTTCAACGCCGAGGAAGTACCGTCCGCTTCCGCTCGAGTGACAGCGCGCGTGGCGCCTGAGACCATCGCCGGAATCGCCAGTCCCAGACCTGCATGGCAGCAGACCGCGGCAATGGCGATCCGCCAGAAGCCGTCCACCGGAACCATGCACGCGACCGCCAGGCACCCGGCGATGGCCACCGATAGTCCCGCGAGAAGCACGCGGCCGTGGCCAAGGCGCATCGACAGAGGGTTGGATGCGACGTCCATGGCGGGAATCACGGCCATCAGGGGAAACATCTCGACGCCGTTGCGTAGCGGTGTCGAATCGGGGGCAGCCTGCAGATAGAGACTGAGCAGGAAGAGGTCACCGAAGATCACCAGGCCCGCCATAAACCCGATCAGGTCGTTGTTCCAGGACACACGATTGCGCACCCATGCGCGAGACATGCCCGGTTGGTGTCGATGGGTTTCTCGCATGTCGACCACGGGCGACGAAAGCCCGTACCACGCAAGCAGCAGTCCGGCGATGCCAATGGGCACGTTGAGATAGAAAACACTTCGCCAGCCCCAGACGTTGACCAGCGCGCCACCCACCAGGGGGCTGACGCCGGCCGCAACGCCGATAGTGATCGCCCACGCACCGGGTAGCCGCGTCCGGGTGAACCTTTCCGGGAATACTTCGGCCAGCAGACTCAATGCACTGGGTATTAAAAGCGCAGCGCCGATGCCCTGCACCAGCCGCGCGGCGACAAGAAACCCCACCGTGGGTGCCAATGCACAGGCAGCGGATGCCACGATGAACCATGCGAAGCCCGACAGGAAAGCATTCCTGGCCCCGATACGACGAATCATGGCTCCGCTCACGAGCAGGAACGCGCCAAAGCTGAGCATGTAGGCATCCACCGCCCAGGCCAGGTGGAAAAGCGACGCGTGCAACTGACTGCGCATGTTGCTCAGTGCGGTGTTCACGATCGTGACGTCAAACATGGCCAGCACGAAGCCGGAGGCGATGGCGACGAGCACGGCGATGGGGTTGAGCGCGCGCCCCAGCGGGTCATGGCGGCGTCTGGTGCGCTTGCTGGCGCGTTCCGGGGTTCAGAAGACGCTATTGAACGACCTTGCCGTCCATCAGACAAACGAATATAATGAATACATATATTAGAGGGTCTAATGAATACCCTTCGTGGCGACATCGAGATCGACCTGCTCCGGACCCTGGTCGCAGTGGCGGACACCGGCGGATTTACCGCAGCGGCGGAATCTCTGCACCGGACCCAATCGGCCGTCAGCCAGAAGATCGCGCGGCTGGAAGAGACACTGGGCTGGAAGGTCTTCGAGCGGCACACCCGTGCACTGCGCCTGACCGATCGAGGCCAGAAGCTGTTGACCAGCGCCCGACGGATGCTGGAACACTACGACCGTTTCCTGGGGGAATTGCAGGCTACCGGCCCGGTGGAATCGGTACGGATAGGTGTGTCGGAAAACCTTACGCTGACCCGGCTACCCGGGCTGCTTGCCGGTTTCAACGAGCGCTTCCCGAACGTACGTCTTGAGCTGACTACCGCACCGAGCACAGATCTGCTGCGTGACCTGAATGAGCATCGCCTCGATGTCGTCGTGGCCAAGCAGCGACGGGGCGAGCCTGGCCAGCAGGGCCGGGTTGTCGGGCGCGAACCGCTGGTATGGGTCGCTGCTTCCGGATATCGCGAGAGTGAGCATGACGCTGCACAGCTGGTCATGATGCGTGAGCCCTGCGCCTACCGCGAAACGATGCTGGAGGCACTCGACCGGGCCGGGCGGCCGTGGTCGATCGCCTGCACCGTCAGCAACCTGACAGGCGTCGAAGCCGCCGTTCTGGGCGGCCTGGGTGTAACAGCCCAAAGCCGCGCTTTTGTTCGGCCGGGAATGAAGGTTCTACGCCCTTCGCGACGCTGGCCCGCGCTGCCCGAAACCGAAGTGGCTGTCTTCGGCGAAGCACGAGATGTTCAGCCCTTCGTGCAGGCGCTGATTTCCATGCTGGGCGAGACGCCGCAACCGGGCACGGTTCGCGCCGCGTAACCGCCCGGATTCTCCACTCCGCAAATCTAGCCGTCCTCGTCCTCGACCTGGACCTCGGCTTGTCGGACACGGAAATAGCCGAGCACGCACTCGGGCTTGCGTAGTGCGATCTGCACGTGGCTGCTTTCGAGGAAGCCTGAATTTGCGGTCAGGCTCCGACCTTGAGGGAAATACGACCGAACGGCATCGTAGGAAGGTAGATCTTGTTCTATGCGCAATCTGTGGATGTGATTGATCACCTGGCGGTCCAGATGCCGAAGAATGTCAAATTCATCGAGTTGGTGGTCGCTCGCCTTATTCGACCTCAGCGACGTACCCCGGTCGTGCAATGATTCGACTGCCTCGACGTACTCCTGCCGCCCTTCGCTCGTGCACATGTCTAGCCACCGATGGATGCGAATCACGGCCCCGACGACGGCCGGCTCCTTGATCGCTCCTTTGGTGAGCGCCCCGGACTCGAATGCAACTTGTGCGAAGTAGAGCGCGCGCATCCAGTCGTCTTCGAAGAAGTACGCGCCGGTGCCGAGCCAATCGTAAGGGTTCTTGCTGTCCTTGACCGATATGACGCTAAGTCCCGGCGCGAGCAGGCCGTCGCGGACAGAGCGGTCGCAGCCGTGATAGGCCACGATGGTGAGGCCGGGGCGTTCCATGCCGGTCGAAATCCTTCAGCGCTTGCTGCTGCGGGCCGTAGTTGCGGCCGAGTGGTAGACGCTGGACCCACTTTTCTTGACCGCTTCCGGGGACTTTGCCAGCGGCTTGGTGGAAGTCTTACGAACGCGACTCATCTTCACGGCCTGAACCTTGGCCCTGGTCGCCTTCTTGTCGATCTTCAGCAGGCCGGTGCTCGGGTCACGGCCGATGGTGACGGTCACGTATTTCATGTCGGGCAGTATAGTCTGTCGTTAACGCTATACAAAATTCGGACATTCGAGACCGGTTCTCCCTGCCGCTACGCCGGACGCCGCAGCCAGGCACGGTTCGCGCCGCATAACCGTCTGGATTACGGCTCGCCTGGCGATGCCACCGTCCGCCTACGTGGCCTTGCAGGCCCTGCATGGCCTACTCATGAATGCCCGAATGCACCTACAGCGATGGCATTACGACGCCTGGCGGATTGCGATGCCTGCAAGACGGGCCTGGCGTTGCCGATCTGGCGGGAAACATTTGCAGGTTCAGTGGAGTGACTGCGATGAACCACGTCGGTCGTCCCCTCAGGCTCGGCTTTACCGATGCCCTCGTCATGAAGGCCATGAAAGAACGGCTCAACGCGCACGACGAATCCCGACTCGGCGCGCCGTCAATAATCCGGGCCTGGTGACGCCGGGCATGATCTTCATCATCGACTATGGTCGAGAAACGTAGATCAGCCGAGTCGACGATGAGGGAACCATGGGCGTTGTGAGCATTCGTCTGCTTTTCTCCTCCGTGAACTCCTTTTCCCCTACGATTGGCACCCATTCATTCTTTGCCGCTGGCTTGCCGCGGTGCCAGGAGAGTTCCCTCGTGTCGCATTATCCCGGCCCCCTCCTCACGCGCCCCATAGCCGAGGCACTGCTGGCCGCACGCGATGCCGGGGCGAGTGAATGGACCGGGTCGCTGGACCTCGACCGCTCGAGTGGCACCGCCAAGTTGCAGCCGGACGGCTGGGAGTGGCGAGGCCAGCGTTATCCGTATCCATCGCCGCTGAAAGACCGCACGATCCACTACTGGGACGGCGACAGTTTCGAGCCGGCATCGCGCTTCTCCGGTTCGCTGATCAAGCTGGTGCCGACGCCATGGGGCGCGCCCACCTTTGAGATCGACGGCATCAAGATGCTGCCTACCTCGAAGGAATCGCCATTCGAGGATGCGCGGCGCAAGGTGGCGCTCGTCGAGCCGCGCGGCAAGGCGATACTCGATACCTGTGGCGGGCTGGGCTACTTCGCGGCTTGTTGCCTGGAGGCCGGTGTGGGGAGCATCCAATCGTTCGAGAAGAATGCGGACGTGCTATGGCTGCGCACGCTCAACCCATGGTCTCCGGATCCGCAGGCACCCGCTGATGGCGGTCGTCTTCGTCTAGCTCATGACGACGTGTCACAGGCGATCGTGCAGATAGCCGACTCGTCCGTGGATGCGCTGTTGCACGACCCGCCGCGCTTCGGCATTGCCGGCGAGCTCTATTCCCTGGCGTTCTACGGTCAACTCGCGCGCGTACTACGCCGCGGAGGGCGCCTGTTCCACTACACCGGCAGCCCGAACAAGCTCACCAGCGGCCGCGATGTGCCGCGTGAGGTCGCCAAACGGCTGGAGAAGGCCGGCTTCAAGGCGCAGCTGGCACTGGATGGCGTGCTCGCGATCCGGCGCTGACCCAAAACCGCTCGGATCGTTTACACGCTTCACTGCAGCCCGATCGCTCGCACCAGCAGGAACGCCCCTAGCCCGACGGCAATCGCTCCGGTGACCCGGGCGATGCGCTCGCCGGCCGGCGCGAGGCGTTCGGCGGTGATGGCAGCCGTTACGACCGCCATCGCGCGCAGGTCCATGATCCCGACGACGAGGAGGATCGCCATCGGGCCGGCACAGCAGTAGCTGCAGTGGAGGCCGAGGCGCAGGCCCTCTCGCCAGGCCTTGCGGGCGTCCGCCGGCAACAAGTGGCCGTGCCCTGGTCGCGCCCGGCAGCAGGCAAGGCAACGTGCTTTCCACGCTGTGAACTGGAGCGCGCCGGCGATCAGGACGACCACGCCGACCACGAACGGCACAGCACGCGAAAGCGCCGGCAGCTGCATCTCGAGCGTCGCCAGCACGGCGCCCAGCGGAAAGACGGCCATGCCGAATGCGGTCCAAACGGCGAAGTAGCCTGCTCCCGTCAGCAGGGTCAGCCGACCCAGCCGCCTCTCCCCTGCCCTGCCGATTGCCTGACGGTAGCGCCGCAGCATCGGCAGCAAGGATGGCAGCATCATCGCTACCATCATCACCGTCCACATGCCGAGGAACGACGTCGCCGCGCCGGGCCACGTCTGTCCGCACCTCCGCATCCACGCCATCGACATCGCCCAGCCGCCGTGCATCGGCATCTCGCCCATCGCCGACATGGACGCGCCCCAGACGATGGTCACCGACGCGCTGGCGACGAAGAGCAACGCCAGGACCGCGAGGAAAACCCGCTCGGAAACGACGCGTCGTGCGACATCCTGCACCGTGATGGCGCCCACCATGTCCATGACGTCGTTCAGCCCTCGCCGTACTCGTCGTGCCGGCGCCACCAGATGCCCGTCTCGTTGCGCCCCATGGGTGCGCGGTCGAGCCATTGGTACATGCCCCAGAGGCCGTCCACGCCGCGCGAATAGGTGGAATAGGAGTGGTAGATGACACCGTCTTCGAGTACGAAGGCGCTCATGCCTGGCCTGTCGCGCGCGTATGTGGGCGCGTCGGTTCCGCATGTGGCCGCAAGCTCGGAGACTGGCTCCGGGACCGGCGTCGCGTCCATCGCGTGGCTGCCGCGCTCGTAGTTGTATTCGATCACTCCCTTGCGCTGCTGCTCCTCGGTAAACGAGACATTGAAGTCGAAGTTGAAATCGCCGCCGCCCGAGGATGCCCAGGGGAACGTCCAGCCCATCCTCTGCTTGTACGCCTGCAGCTTCGCAAGCGGCGCCCGCGAGACCGCCGAGAGCGCGACATCGTGATTCGCCAGGTGGATGGCGAAGCCGTCGAACCCATCCGCGATCGCGGAGCAGGAAGTACACCCCGCCGTGTAATCGGGCCCGAACATGAAGTGGTAGACGAGAAGCTGCGAACGCCCACGGAAGAGGTCGGCCAGCGATGCGCTCCCCTCGTCGGTGTCAAATCGGTAGGGCTTGTCGACCCGGACCCACGGCAGCGCCTGACGTTGCCGCGACACCTCGTCGCCGCGGCGGGTCAGGTCCTTCTCCGCCGCCATCAGCGTGAGCCGCGCTGCCAGCCATTCTTCACGTGTCCCGGTCATGTGTTTCGTCATCGTTCCGCCCTCTGGTGGGTGCGTCGTTCACAAAATTCGCGATACGACGCTTTGCATGGTGGTCGTTTGCTAGATTAGTCACCGGGTACCGGAGGGTGGGAGTGACAACCGTGGCGGGATTCATATGGACTCGTTGATCACGGCTGCGGCACGTGCGCTCGCGGCGGGGGACCCGCTTGGCGCACTGAACCGGGTCGCCTTGCGTGATGACGCGCCCGCCCTCGCGCTTCGTGGCCTGGCGATGGCGCAGCTCGGCGATCTCTTCCGCGCGAAGGCCCTCCTGCGTAGTGCGGCACGCGCCTTTGGCCCGAGGGAGGTCATGGCCCGGGCAAGATGCGTCGTCGCCGAGGCGGAAATCGCGCTTGTCTCGCGTGACCTTGGCTGGCCGGCGAAGGAGCTCGACGCCGCACGGGTAACGCTTGAAGAGCACGGCGACAGGCTGAACGCCGCGCATGCGCGACATCTCCAGGTCCGGCGCCTGCTGCTGATCGGACGACTCGATGAGGCCGAACATGCGCTCGCCGAACTCGACCCGACACCTTTCCCACCGGCGTCGAGGGCCGCCTACGAACTGGTCGTTGCCGGGATCGCGATGCGCCGTCTGCGCACGAAGGCAGCGCGCGCCGCGCTTGCCCGGGCCGGGCACGCCGCTCGTCACGCCGCCATTCCCGCGTTGATCGCGGAGGTCGAAAGTGCGTTCCTCGTCCTGAACATGCCCGCTGCGCGCCTGCTGGCCCGTGGCGCGGAGCGTCCTCTTGTACTCGAAGAGGTTGAAGCGTTACTGGCCTCGAAGGCGCTCGTCGTGGACGCGTGCCGCAATGTCGTACGCGAAACGGGCACGGTGGTCTCGCTCGCCAGTCGGCCGGTCTTGTTCGCCCTCGCACGCGCGCTTGGTGAAGCGTGGCCCGGGGATGTGTCGCGGGGCGCACTTATTGCGCTGGCATTCCGGACGAAGCACGCCGACGAATCGCATCGCGTGCGCTTGCGTGTCGAGGTCGGACGGCTTCGCGCGATGCTCCGGACGTTGGCCGACGTAAACGCGACGACGCATGGGTTTGCGCTGCAACCGCATCGCACGCGCGAGGTCGTCGTACTGGCGCGTCCTGTCGAAGAGAAACACGCGGCAGTGCTCGCCTTTCTCGCCGATGGAGAGTCCTGGTCGAGCTCGGCCCTGGCGCTCGCCATGGGTGCGAGCCAACGCACCGTGCAGCGCTCGCTCGATGCGCTTGCCGAAGCCGGCAAGGTACAGTCGTTCGGACTCGGCCGGGCTCGCCGCTGGATGACACCTCCCCTGCCGGGAATCACGACGACCTTGTTACTCCCTGCGCCGCTTCTGAATGACTAGGATGGACGCATGAAACCATCGAACGCCAACATTATTCGTGAATACGGACCCTTCCCGGGCATCGACAGCGTGGCGGGAGTCACCTGGGACGGTGAACAGGTCTGGTTCGCCTCCGGAGACAAGATCAACGCGCTCGATCCGGAGAGCGGGGAAACCCTGCGCTCGATCGACGTGCCCGCGCACGCGGGAACGGCCTTCGACGGTCAGTACCTGTTCCAGATCGCCGAGAATCGCATCCAGAAGATCGATCCGACTTCGGGCCGCGTGCTTGCCACGATCCCCGCACCTGGCGACGGTGGCGACTCGGGGCTTGCCTGGGCCGAGGGGACGCTCTGGGTGGGCGTGTACCGGGAGCGGAAAATCCATCAGGTCGATCCGCAGACAGGGGCGATACTGCGCACCATCGAGACCAACCGTTTCGTCACCGGGGTGACCTGGGCCGATGGCGATCTCTGGCACGGCACCTGGGAAGGTGACGAGAGCGAGTTGAGGCGCATCGATCCTGACACGGGAGAAGTCCTGGAGAGCCTTCAGATGCCGCCTGGTTTTGGCGTGTCGGGGCTCGAATCCGATGGCGGCGACCGTTTGTTCTGCGGCGGCGGAAACAGCGGGAAGGTCAGGGTCGTCCGCCGCACGGCAGTCAAATAGTCGACCGGCTCATCCCGACGCCGGACCACTGGACGTTCCGTGTTGCCACGCGCGCCCTGCCAGAAAACCCGGGCGGGGTTAAAGACGTGTCGGCATACGCGTAAACTACGCGACGCACTCCTGGCAATGGGCAGGCCAGGGATTCCCCTCTGTTCCTGCATACTCTCGTCGCTATTTGCTGAATTATGTTTGGAAAAGGTATGTCGTCAGCCCCCTATGACCGGGCACGGATTTCGGACTGGTTAGGTGCGCACACGGTCGCCAAGGCGCGTGATTACGTTCATGCAGTGTCTGCGTTGCGCTGGCAGGACAACGCGCTCAGTGGCGAAGTGCAAGGTACTGCGCGGCACCCCTACAGGGTGACCGTGCATTTCTATGAATCGGAAGATGGCCCCTGGGCCGAAAGTGAATGCTCCTGTCCGGTCGGGTACGACTGCAAGCACGTGGCGGCACTGCTCATCGCGGGTCTTCCTGCGAAGAAGCCAGGACCGCAATCCGATATGCGCCCGGAAGTCGCCCGCTGGCTGGAAACATTCAGTGCCAGCCTCGCTGCTGCCGCACCCCGGGCAAGGAAAGCGTTATCGAAACCCACCCATGTCCTGGCCTATGTGCTGGGCTGGTCGCGTTATGACCAGTGCCATACCGTTGAGCTATTCAAGGTGCGCCGCAATGCGGACGGGACACTCCAGCCCATCGACGACGCGTGGCATAACGTCGAAGCGGCCATCCTGAAGCCGCCTAAATTTGTCACGGACGAGGATCTGACGATCCTGCGGGGACTATGGCTTGGCCGTCGTCGCGACGGCTATGGCAGCTTTGCGCTGCGCGGCTCGAACGGAGCCGACGTGCTGCAGAAATTGATCACGACAAGTCGTTTGTTCACCTCGGCAACGGGAAATCAGATCCATTCGTCCACGCGCGTTGCCTTGTCCCAGGGAGAGTCCCGCGCGGGCCACATTGAATGGCAGCCGCAGCCGGACGACCGCCTGAGCCCGGCGCTGCAGACCGAACCTCCGTCGACGATGCTGCTGGCGACCGAGCCCGCCTGGTATGTCGACGCACAGGCGGGTGAAGCCGGCGTCGTGCATCCGTTACCATCGATGCAGGCGCAGCAACTGGCCGATTTCCTGTCGATGCCACCCATCTCGCTGGACGAAGCGCCGTTCGTGGCCGCCGTGCTGCGGGAGATCGCCCCGGAATTGCCATCGCCGCCCGCGAAAGACTCATCGTCGCTGCGCGTGATCGATGCCGATCCCGTGCCGGTCCTGGTACTGGACACACGTCCGCTGTATAGGGCGGGCTTCGGCAAATACGACCACCGGGCACAGGCGCTCGATTTTGTCACGATCGGTTTCGACTACGAGGATGTGACCCTCGCGGCGGAAAGCAGTGCGACCCTGGCCTCGCATCCCCAACGCGGCCTGGTTCAGGTCAAACGACGACTCGACGTGGAAAGGAAGCGTCTCCTCGAGCTACGTAACACAGGGTTGGAGAAGATTCCCCCGGGTCGCGCCCATGGTCCGCAGCCATTTCCCGCGGGCATGTTCGGCCTGCAGGAACCCGATGCGTGGTACGCCTATGTAAACGAAGCCCTACCCTCCTTGCGTGCCGCAGGATGGCGCGTGACGATGGCAGCGGAGTTCCGCTTCAATATCATCGAGATCGACGCCATCGATGGGACGACACGCCAGGCGGGCGACGGCTGGTTCGATCTGGAGATGGGTATCACGGTGGGAGATCGCGCGGTCCGCCTGGAGCCGCTGCTGGCGGACCTGTTCCGGCGTGACCCGCGCTGGCTGTCAGGTCAGCTCGAGACGATTGCCGATGGCGAAATGACCGAATTACAGACCGACCAGGGCGAACGGCTGCGTATGCGCGCGGACCGCCTCAAACCCGTCGTGCGCGTACTGGTCGACCTATTCGACACCATCGGCGACGGCCCCCTGCGTATTTCCGAGCTCGATGCCGGTCGCCTTGATGCGCTCGATGACACGGGACGCTGGCAGTTCCACGGCGACGCATCCGTCCGCCAGCTGGCGCAGCGGCTGCAGGTTGGCCCCGGCTTGCGGGAGGCGCCGGTGCCACACGGATTGCGGGCCGAACTGCGCGCCTACCAGCATCACGGCCTGAGCTGGATGCAGTTCCTGCGCGAACACAATCTGTCCGGTGTGCTGGCCGACGACATGGGCCTCGGCAAAACCGTACAGACGCTCGCCCACGTGTTGGCGGAAAAGGAAGCCAATCGCCTCGACCGGCCCACGCTCATCGTGGTGCCGACCACGCTCGTGCACAACTGGCGCGAAGAGGCCCGCCGCTTCGCGCCCGACCTGAAGGTTCTCGACCTGAACGGACCGCAGCGCAGGGATCGATTCGATCAGATCGGAGCGCACGATCTCATCCTGACGACCTATGCGTTGCTGTGGCGCGACCAGGAGATCTTCTTGCAACACGACTATCACCTGCTGATCCTCGACGAAGCGCAGTACGTCAAGAACGCCACCACCAAGGTGGCAGCGACCATCCGCAAGCTGCGCGCACGGCACCGCCTGTGCCTTACCGGCACACCGCTCGAGAACCACCTCGGCGAGCTTTGGTCCCAGTTCGATTTCCTGCTGCCCGGCTTCCTCGGCAGCCAGAAGGATTTTACCAGGCGCTGGCGCACTCCGATCGAGAAAGGCGGCGATACCGTGCGACGGGACCTGCTCGCGCGCCGGATCCGCCCCTTCATGCTGCGCCGACGCAAGGACGAGGTCGCGAAAGAACTGCCGTCGAAGACCATCATCGTGCGCACCGTCGACCTCGAAGGCGCGCAGCGCGACCTGTACGAAACCCTGCGCGCCGCGATGCAAGAAAAGGTCCGGGCCGCCGTCGCCGCCCAGGGCCTGGCCCGCAGCCACATCATCGTACTCGATGCCTTGCTCAAGCTGCGGCAGGTCTGCTGCGATCCACGTCTGGTCAAACTTGAGCAAGCCGCCCGCGTCAAGACATCGGCCAAGCTCGACCTGCTGCTGACGATGTTGCCGGAACTGATCGACGAAGGTCGCCGCGTCCTGCTCTTCTCGCAGTTCACAGGCATGCTGGCGCTGATCTCCGACTCCTTGGAGAAGATCGGGATTCCGTACGTCATCCTCACCGGCGACACCACCGACCGGGTGACGCCGGTACAACGCTTCCAGCGGGGTGATGTGCCCGTTTTCCTGATCAGCCTGAAGGCCGGTGGCGTTGGCCTGAACCTCACCGCCGCCGACACCGTGATTCACTACGACCCGTGGTGGAATCCCGCGACCGAGAATCAGGCCACCGATCGCGCGCATCGCCTCGGTCAGGACAAACCGGTATTTGTCTATAAGCTGATCGCCGCCGGTAGCATCGAGGAAAAAATCGTCGCCCTCCAGGAAAAGAAGGCCTTGCTGGCCAGCGGCATCTTGTCCGAGGACGTCGCCGGCGCGGTCAAGTTTTCGGCCAGTGACCTCGAGGCACTGTTTGCGCCGATACCGGATGGCTTGCCAGGAGCAAAGGCTCCCCAGCGCACGAGGGCCGGACAGGGCCCGGGATCACGGTCGGCTTTCAGAACACCGAAATCGCCCAGGTGATGTAGGCGCAATTGATGGCGGTCAGCGTGAGCGAGGTCAGGAATATGACGTCCGCACCGCGCTCCAGACGATAGTTGCGGCTCACGCTGCGAGTCCTGAGCGCCCAGTACGACAGCAGGCACGATGTCAGGTACAGCATGGCGTTGGCCGCGAGCAGGTCATCCGCTGCGAGATTGGATTTTCTGAGCGAGATGACGACCCGGATGATCCCGATCACCGTGAGACACACGCCCACCATGGCTGCCGAAGCCGTGAAGATGTGCACGCAGATATCGTCATCGAGATGACTTCGCCGTAAGTGCCGCGGGGTGGCTTTCGCTGGCTTCATATCGAGCACCGCGTCGATGGCGTGATCGATGGACTGCGGCATCGCCGGTGAGTTCATGAAGCGGCCGCGATACGTTCATTAAGAACATTTCATCCAGGAAGTGCGCGTATCCGGCCACGCGTGGTCAACCGTGCGGTGACCGAGCCGTTTCATGGCGGATGTCGATCACGCCGAAAGCAGCGTTGGCCCCCGGGCGACGTCCCCCTGCTTCGGCGAACTGAGGTAAAACATGAAAAATTCACGTCAGGGTGGCTGTCCATGAGCACCAACGGGCCTGCGCCGGCCGGACGTAATCGCAAGCGACGTGGTGTACTGATCGCGGTGGTCATCGGTATCGCCCTGGTCGTGCTGATTGCCTTCCATCTCGCCGGCGACAAGAAAACGAGAACCGGCGCGCCGCCGCAAGTCGTCAGCACTGCTGTCGCAGCGTTGGGCGATATGCCCGAAACCCTCAATGAACTGGGCACGGTCACACCGGTCGCCACGGTCAACGTGTTGCCGCAGCTCAGCGGCTATCTCACGTCCGTGGGATACGAGGAAGGCCAGGACGTGGAGAAAGGCCAGTTCCTGGCGCAGATCGATTCGCGTCAGTACGAGATCGACAAGCAGCAGGCACAGGCGCAACTGGGCAAGGACCAGGCGAGCCTTGCGCAGGCGCGTGCCGACCTTGCGCGCTTCACGCAACTGCATGAACAGAAGTCGATTGCCGAACAGACCTATGCGGACCAGAGGTTCACGGTCCAGCAGGACGAGGCCACCGTGAAGGCCGACGAGGCGAGCATCGCGCAGTTCGACCTCGACATCGCCTACTGCCACATCACCGCGCCGGTCGCCGGCCGCGTTGGCCTGCGACTGGTCGACACGGGCAACTTTGTCACCCAGTCCACCTCGCCCGGCATCGTCACGATCACCACGATGAAACCGACCACGGTGCAGTTCACCGTGCCGCAGAATGCGCTCGGCAAGGTCCAGCAGCAATTCAATACCGGTACGAAGCTGGTGGTGAACGCTTATAACAGCGACAACACGCAGCAGATCGCCACCGGCAGCCTGTACGCGCTTGGCAACCAGATGGCGACCAGCACGGGCACCATCAATCTTCGTGCCACCTTCGCGAACGATGACGAGGCGCTGTTTCCCAACGAATTCGTCAACGTGACCCTGCTGGTCGACACGCTGCACAACGTCGTGCTGGTGCCGACGCCAGCCGTGCAGAGCGGCGCGCCCGGCGACTACGTCTACCTGGTCAAGGCGGACCAGACCGTCTCCGTCCAGAAGGTCACCCTCGGTCCGAGCGATGGCGCGCATACCGTGATCACGGCGGGTCTCACGGCAGGCCAGTCCGTGGTGGTCGACGGTATGGATCGCCTGAGCGATGGCGCGAAGATCAAGGTCGCTTCGGCGAAACCCGGCAGCCCGGCGGCGCAAGGCAATCCCGCCGAGGCTGGCGCGCATCGCCATGGCGGCAAGCGGCAAGCGGGCAGCGCTTCCGCCACGCAAGCCTCGTAAGCGGCGGGCGTGCGAATCCGATGAATATTTCCCGCCTGTTCGTGCTCAGGCCGGTGGCCACGGCGCTGCTGATGATCGCCCTGGTCCTGGTGGGCCTGGTCGCGGTGCGTTTCCTGCCGGTGTCCTCCCTGCCCGACGTCGATTACCCGACGATCCAGGTGCAGACGTTCTATCCGGGTGCCAGTCCTTCAGTGATGGCGACCACGGTGACCGCGCCGCTGGAAGTGCAACTGGGCGAGATTCCCGGCCTGCAGCAGATGACCTCGAACAGCTCCGGCGGCGCTTCGGTCATCACGTTGCAGTTCGATCTCGCACTCAATCTCGATGTCGCCGAACAGAACGTGCAGGAAGCGATCAACGCGGCGAACAGCCTGCTGCCCGCCGGCCTGCCGGCGCCGCCGACCTACGCGAAGGTGAATCCGGCCGACCAGCCGATCCTGACCCTGGCAGTGACCTCGACCTCGATGTCGCTGCCGCAGTTGCAGGACGTCGCCAACAACCGGCTGGGTGCGAAGATCTCCGAGGTCTCCGGCGTCGGCCTGGTGACGCCATCCGGCGGCAATGTACCCGCGGTGCGCGTCGAGGCGGACCCGAAGAAGCTTGCCGCCTACGGGCTCAATATCGACGACCTCCGCTCGCTGATCGCGAACGTCAACGTCAGCCAGCCCAAGGGCAACTTCGACGGGCCGAACCTCGACTACACGATCAATGGCAACGACCAGATCCAGGATCCGAAGGATTACCTGGACACGGTGATTTCCTACCAGAATGGCGCGCCGATCTATTTGCGCGACGTGGCCCGGGTCACCCAGTCCGCGCAGAACACCGAGCAGGGCGCCTGGTACGACGGCACCCAGGCGATCGTGCTGAACGTGCAACGCCAGCCGGGCGCGAACGTCATCGCCACGGTCAACCAGATCGAGAAGGAACTGCCCCAGCTGGAGTCCACCCTGCCGGCGGGCATGAAAGTCCAGGTCGTGTCGGACAGCACCGGAGTCATCCGTTCCTCGGTGTCCGACGCCGCCTTCGAGCTGGTGCTGGCGATCGTGCTGGTGGTGCTGGTGATCTTCGTGTTCCTGCGCAATGTGCCGGCCACGCTGATTCCGAGCATTTCCGTTCCGGTCTCGCTGATCGGTACGCTGGCGGTGATGTACCAGCTGAATTATTCGATCGACAACCTCTCATTGATGGCCTTGATCATCGCCACCGGCTTCGTCGTCGACGACTCGATCGTGATGATCGAGAACATCGTGCGTTATCTGGAGGAAGGCCATACGCCCATGGAGGCGGCGCTCGAGGGCGCGGGGCAGATCGGCTTCACCATCATCTCGCTCACTGTCTCGCTGATCGCGGTGCTGATCCCGCTGTTGTTCATGGGTGGCGTGATCGGTCGGCTGTTCAGCGAGTTCGCCGTGACCCTGGCAGTGACCATCGTGATCTCCGGCGTGGTCTCGCTGACCCTGGTGCCGATGCTCTGCGCCCGCCTGCTGCGCGCGCAGGTCGACCGGCATCCGAGCCGCTTTGAACGGATCAGCGAGGGCCTGTTCGACAAGACCCTCGCCGCCTACGAGCGCGGGCTGCGTTTCGTGATGGCGCGGCAGACGCTGACGCTGGTCGTCTTCCTCGCCACCGTGGCGCTGACCGTGGTGCTGTACATCGCCATCCCCAAGGGCCTGTTCCCGGTACAGGACGTTGGCGTGATCCAGGGCATCAGTATCGCCGACAACTCGGTCTCGTATACGGCGATGGTCGACCGCCAGGCCGCGCTGGCGCAGGCGATCCTGAAAGACCCCGACGTCACGGGCCTGACCTCGTATGTCGGCATCGACGGCACCAACACCACGCTCAACCGGGGCCGCTTCCTGATCAACCTCAAGGCGCGCGACGACCGTTCGCTGACCGCCGCCGAGGTCGCGCGGCGCCTGCAAGGCGAGGTAGCGGACGTTCCCGGCATCCAGCTTTACCTGCAACCCGAACAGGACCTGACCCTCGACACGAGCGTGTCGCCAAACCAGTACCGCTTCGTACTGCGCGGGCCAAGCCAGCAGGCTTTCATGCAGTACGTGCCCGAACTGGTCGCGCGGATGAAGAAGATCCCGTCGATCGCCGATGTCACCAGCGATCTGGAAAACGATGGGCTCAGCGTCAATGTCGAGGTCAATCGCTCGCTCGCCGCACGTTACGGCATCACCGCGGCGACGATCGACAATGCGCTCTACGACGCGCTCGGACAACGCATCGTCTCGACCATCTTCGACCAGTCCAGCCAGTACCGGGTGATCCTGGTCGCCAAGCCGGAAAGCCTGCCGACCGTGGCGTCGCTGGGCGATCTGTACCTGCCCAGCCAGACCGCCGCCAGCGGCCAGGTGCCGCTGAAAGGCATCGCCGCGATCAAGATCGGCAAGTCGCCGATGGTCGTCAGCCACCTGGCCCAGTTTCCGGCAGTGACCATCTCGTTCAACCTGACCAAGGGTGCCTCCCTCAGCAAGGCCGTCGATGAGGTCAATCAGGCCGAACAGGCCGTGCACCTGCCTTCGTCGATCACTTCCTCGTTCCAGGGCGCCGCGCAGGCTTTCCAGGATTCGCTGTCCAGCGAGGTATACCTGCTGATCGCGGCCCTGGTGGCCGTGTACATCGTGCTCGGCGTGCTTTACGAGAGCTTCATCCATCCGATCACCATTCTCTCCACCCTGCCCTCGGCCGGCATCGGCGCCCTGGTCGCCCTGATGATCGCCGGCAGCGACCTGGACGTGATCGGCATCATCGGCATCGTGCTGCTGATCGGCATCGTCAAGAAGAACGCGATCATGATCGTCGACTTCGCGCTGGAGGCCGAGCGTGAGCACGGCAAGCCACCAGCGGAGGCGATCTTCGAGGCCTCGCTGTTGCGCTTCCGGCCGATCTTGATGACGACCCTGGCAGCCATGCTCGGCGCGCTGCCGATGCTGCTCGGCAGCGGCACCGGCTCGGAACTGCGCCGGCCGCTCGGCCTGGCGATCATCGGCGGCCTGACCCTGAGCCAGGTGCTGACGCTGTTCACCACGCCGGTGATCTATCTGTTCTTCGACCGCCTGGCACAGCGCTTCCGCAAACCGTCCGCACCGGCGATCGAGCACCAGCCGTGAGCGTCCTGCCTTGAATATACCGGGGCTCTTCATCAAGCGTCCGGTGGCGACCACCTTGCTGGCGGTCGCCATTCTGCTCTCCGGCACGCTGGCGTATTTCCGCCTGCCGGTGGCGCCGCTGCCCAACATCACCTTCCCGGTGATCGTGGTGCAGGCGAACCTGGCCGGCGCCAGTCCCTCGATCATGGCCTCGACCGTGGCCGCGCCGCTGGAGCGGCGCCTGGGGTCGATCGCCGACATCACCGAACTGACCTCGACCAGTACCGTTGGCTCGGCGCGGATCGTGATCCAGTTCGGGCTGACCCGGGACATCAACGGTGCCGCCCGCGATGTGCAGGCAGCGATCCAGGCCGCGCGCGCGGACCTGCCGTCCACCTTGCGCAACAACCCGACCTATCGCGAGTTCAACCCCGCCGATTCGCCGATCATGGTCCTGGCGCTGACCTCCAATACGCTCACCCGCGCGCAGCTCTACGATTCGGCCGACTCGGTGATCCAGCAGCAGTTGTCCCAGGTCAGCGGCGTGGGCCAGATCACCCTGGGCGGGAGTGCGCTGCCCTCGGTACGTGTAGAGCTGCAACCGGACCAGCTCAACAGCTATGGCATCGGGCTGGAGGACGTGCGCGCGGCGATAAGCTCGGCCAACGCCGACAGCGCCAAGGGTCATATCGACCAGGCAGGCCAACGCTTCGAGGTCATGTCCAACGACCAGATCAGCAAGGCCGCGCCCTATCGCGACCTCGTCGTGGCTTACCGAAACAATGCGCCCGTGCTTCTGAAGGACGTCGCCGATGTCCAGGATTCGGCGGAAAACATCCGCAACGCCGGCCTCTATAACGGCAAATCGGCGGTGCTGGTCGTCGTCTACCCACTGCCGGGCGGCAATATCGTCAAGACGGTAGACCAGATCCGCCATGTGCTGCCGACGATCGAGGCCACGCTGCCGAACGATGTCCACGTCGGCATCGCCGTGGATCGCTCGCAGTCGGTCAATGCCGCTGTCGGCGACACCGAGCGCACGCTGTTCATCGCCATCGTGCTGGTCATTGGTGTCGTCTTCGTCTTCCTGCAGTCGCCGCGGGCGATCCTGGTGCCCGCGGTGGCACTCCCGTTATCGATCGTCGGCACCTTCGGGCCGATGTACCTGCTCGGCTACAGCCTGGACAATCTCTCGCTGATGGCACTGACCATCGGCACCGGCTTCGTGGTCGACGATGCCGTCGTGGTCCTGGAAAATATCGTGCGCCATGTCGAATCGGGCATGGACGCGCGCGAGGCGGCGTTGCGCGGCAGCGCCGAGGTCAGCTTCACGGTGATCTCGATGAGCCTGTCGCTGATCGCGGTGTTCCTGCCTATCCTGTTGATGCCGGGCATCGTCGGCCTGCTGTTCCATGAATTCGCCGTGACCCTGTCCATCGCCATCCTGTTCTCCCTGGTGATCTCGCTCACGGTCACCCCGACGATGGCGGCCTATGTGCTGAACCGCCGCAATGCACTTCATTCCGGCGCACGTTGGGCCCAATGGTCGGAACGGCAGTTCGAACGCTTCAAGAATGCCTATGCGCGATCGCTGACCACGGTGCTGGACCACGCCCTGCTGGTCGGGCTGACCCTGATCGGCCTGATCGTGCTGAATGTGTTCCTGGTCAAGCTGCTGCCGTCGACGTTCTTCCCCGAGCAGGACAATGGCATCCTCAACGGCCAGATCATCGCCGACCAGAGCATCTCCTTCCAGGCGATGGCGAAGAAACTCGCCCAGCTCCAGGCCATCGTGCAGAAGGATCCCGCCGTCGCCTCGGTGGCCGGTTTCGCGGGGGGCCGCGCGCTCAACACCGCCAATGTCTTCATCGAACTGAAACCCCTGGCCGAACGCAAGATCACCGCCGAGGAGGTCGTCGACCGGCTCCGGCCCAAGCTCAATGCCGTTTCCGGCGCGAAGCTCTTCATGCAGGCGTCGCAGGACCTGCATATCGGCGGACGGCAGTCCGCGGCCGAATACCAGTACACCCTGACCAGCGACGATCCCGACGCGCTGTTCAACTGGGTACCCAAGATGGTCGCGGCGCTGGGCAAGGATCGCAGCCAGATGACCGACGTGAACTCGGACCTGCAGGAGAACGGCCTGCAGATCTACATCGACATGCACCGCGCCGCGGCCGCTCGCTACGGTTTCGCGCCGAACCAGCTCGACAGCGTGCTGTACGACGCCTTTGGCCAGAGAACCGTATCGACCATCTTCAACCCGCTCAACCAGTATTTCGTGGTGATGGAGGTGGCGCCCAAATACTGGCAATACCCGCAGATGCTCGAGCGCATGCGCTTCAGTACCGCCGCGGGCAATGCGACCGGCACCCAGCAGACGCAGATGTCCGGCAGCCTCGTCAAGCCGGTCGTACCCGAGTCGGCGGTGAGCACGGCACAGGTGGGCGGGACTTCGACCAATGCGCGCAACGCCAATGCCGAGGCCAACCAGCTGACCAATGCCATCTCCAATGCCAGGGGCGGCAGTTCGAGCGGCAGCGCGGACAGCACGGCCGCCGAGACCCTGGTCCCTTTCTCGGCCCTGGCCAGCTATACCAGCAACCATACGGCGACCCAGGTCAGTCACCAGGGCGGACTGGTCGCCGCTACGATCTCGTTCAACCTGCCACCCGGCGGATCGCTGAGCAAGGCGACAGCGACGATCGACCAGGTCACCCGCGATCTCGGCGTCCCGGCTTCGATCCACGGCAGCTTCGCCGGTGCCGCCCAGGTCTACGCACAGTCGATGTCGACCATGCCGCTGCTGATCCTCGCGGCGCTGGCGGCCGTCTATATCGTGCTGGGCATTCTCTATGAGAACACCATCCACCCCATCACCATCCTGTCCACCCTGCCCTCGGCCGGCATCGGCGCCACGCTGGCCCTGCTGATCTTCGGCACGCCGTTCTCGGTGATCGCGATGATCGGCATCATCCTGTTGATCGGCATCGTCAAGAAAAACGCGATCATGATGATCGACGTGGCTATCCAGATGCAGCGCAACGAAGGATTGGAGGCGAAGAAGGCTATCCACGATGCCGCCGTATTGCGCCTGCGGCCGATCATGATGACGACGGCCGCGGCCGTGCTGGGCGCGATGCCGCTGGCCATCGGCATCGGCCAGGGCGCGTCGCTACGCCAGCCGCTCGGCATCACCGTCATGGGCGGCCTGATCCTCAGCCAGGTCTTCACGCTGTACACGACACCGGTGATCTACCTCTACCTCGACCGCCTGCGCGCCAGGCTTGCCAGGTGGTCGGCCACCTTGCCGTGGAACCGAACGAACGCGAGCGCATCACGATGAACATGACTATTCCACGCAACGTACTTGCTGTCTCGTTGATCGTGCTGCTGACCGGCTGCATGGTCGGCCCCGATTACCAGCGCCCGCAGACGGCCGTGCCCGCCCAGTACAAGGAACTGCCCGGCTGGACCATGGCCGTGCCGGCGGCCGACGCGCCCAAGGGCGACTGGTGGAGCGGCTTCAACGATCCACTGCTCGACCGGCTCGAGCCGATGGTGTCGGTCTCCAACCAGACGGTACGCGTGAGTTACGCCAACTATCAGGCGGCCCTGGCCGAAGTACAGGAGGCACGCAGCGCGCTGTTCCCGGTGATCGGCATCAGTGGCTCGGGCACACGCCAGCGCAGCGGCGGCAATAACTTTGGCACCGCGACCACGAACAACCGTTCGGCGAGCACCGCCGGATCGCTCGAAGGCAATGTGAGCTGGGCACCCGATCTATGGGGAAAGGTTCGCCGCACGATCGAGGAAAACAAGGCGAACGCCCAGGCCAGCGAAGCGACTCTCGCCAATGCCACCCTGTCCGAGCAGACCGCCCTGGCCACTGCCGTCATCGATCTGCGGATGACCGATGCCAATATCGACCTCGTGCAACAGACCGTCGATGCGTTCAAGGAAGCGCTGCGCGTCGTCGACAACCAGGACAAGGCCGGCACCGCGGTACCCTCCGATGTCATTACCGCGCGCACGCAACTGGAAAATGCCCAGGCCAGCCTGATCGCGCTCGGCGTCGCCCGCGCCCAGGACGCCCATGCGATTGCCGTGCTGGTGGGCAAGAATCCTGAGGACCTCGATATCCCGCACAGCACGACCTTGCCCGTGCTGCCGACGGTGCCGGTCGGCGTGCCTTCAACGCTGCTGGAACGCCGCCCCGACATCGCCGTGGCCGAGCGCGAGATGGCCGCGCAGAACGCCGCGATCGGCGTCGCCATCGCGGCCTATTACCCGAGCCTCTCATTGTCGGCGGCCGATGGCTTCTCGCAATCGCCACTGGCCGGCCTGCTGCACGCCGCCAACCACATCTGGTCGGTCGGCGCCGATGTGGGCGAAACGCTGTTCGATGGCGGTGAACGTCATGGCGCGGTGGCTGCCGCCAGGGCGACCTACGAGGCGGCGGTCGCCAACTATCGCGGCACTGTCCTGACCGCGTTCGAGAACGTGGAGGACGATCTTTCCGGCCTGCGCATCCTTTCCCGGCAGGCCGACGCACTCGATGCGGCAGTGCGCGATGCCAACCGGGGCGCGGAGATATCGCTGAACGAATACCAGGCCGGCACCGTCGACTACACCACCGCCGCGACTGCGCAGGCGGTCGCGTTCAGCACCCGGGAGAACGCGCTCGGCGTGCAACAGCAACGCCTCCTGGACACCGTGTCGTTGATCGGCGACCTGGGCGGCCAGTGGCAGCCTGATGGCAAGCCCGACGATGCGAAGAAGCCCGCTGCCGGAAAAGACTGAGCTCGCCATCCCGGACGGTCACGATCGCCCCGGTGAAGCGCCCGGTTCCCGGGGCCGCTACTTCGGTGGCTCTCGCAGAGGTGGGGTTGGCGATGTCGCCTCCGTCAGCGGACCGACGGTGACATGCCCCTCCAGTCCCGCGAAATCCTCTGTCGCACGCTGCTTCAAGCCGGCAAGCAGGGGTTTCATCTGCATGCCACTTTGCCCCATGTTGTAGATGATCTCGTGATTGCTGCCGGCCGAAGCGACCTCCAGCAAATGCATCCGCTTCTCGTATTGCTCGGTGGCGCGCTTGCCGGCAACCGCATCGCCGTACTTCGCTTTCAGGGGCAGATAGAGCTTGTATGCCTTGTTGGCGTCGTCCGTGGTCGACTGCGCGCGAGCCTTCTCGTAGTCGCTTACGATCGCCGGATCCTTGCGTTCGGCAGCCAGGGCCAGCCACGCCAGGCCGAGCGGCTTGTTCGGCTTGATGCCGGTGGAGTCGCCATAGAAATACACCTGGCCAAGCAGCCGCTGGGCATTCTTGTTCGCCCAGCTGGCGGCCAGATCGAGCATCTTCATGGCCTGCTCGGGATGCTGGGTCTTCATCGCCACGAGGGCGCGGCAGGCATAGAAGTCGCCGGGAAGGAATTGCTCCATGGGAGCGGCGCAGTAATTGATTTCCGGTCCGCTGTCCGATGGCGCGCCGTCCGCGGCCGATACCGTCGGCGCCAGGATACCGATGGCTGCCGCGACTGCCAGGCGTCGCAATGATTTACGATGACTCGACATGCACCCGCCCTCCCCACGATCCGGTCCACGGCCGAAGCGTACTCCCTTCCACCGCGGGAGGTGCAAGCATCCGGCCAGCTAAGCCGGCACGACCTCGAACGGCCGCATCATTTCGTTCGCCTCGTGCTCAGCCAGATGGCAGTGCCACGCATAGCGGCCGGTATGGCCTTCGAACGTCGCGACAATGCGGGTGATCATCCCGGGGTAAGCCTGCACCACGTCCTTCCAGCCGCGTTCGTGCGCCGGCGGCGCTTGTGCGGGGCCGATGTAACGGACGGTTTTCGATGCCATGTACTCATCGACATCGTACGGGCGCCGGTCGAGGATCTGGAAGCGCACGAGGTGCAGATGAATCGGATGCGTGTCCTCGGTCAGATTGACCAGGTTCCACATTTCCGTCGTGCCCAGCACCGGCTTCTCGGTCACCTCGTCGTGCCAGCGCTTGCCGTTGAGCAGCATCAGCATCGGCGTGGCGACGCAATCGCTGTATTCGTCCAGGGTCAGCTCGCGCGTCTTCGTCGCGCTGGCTTCGGTCACCCGCGGCAGGTCACGCAACGTCTCCGGCACGCGACTGTCGTCGCGCACCTCGCCCTGCCCGACCTGGAAACGCATCAGCGGCAATGCATCGTTCATCAGCTCGATTGCGCTGCCGCGTAACGATGCGAAGTCGATGACGATGTCGGCGCGTTCGCCAGGGGCGAGGAAGATCGCCTTCGTCGTCGCCGGTGCGGCCAGCAGGCCCTGGTCCGAACCGATCACCTGGAACGGATGTCCGTCCTTCAGGCGCAAGTGGTAGAACCGGCCGTTCGCGGCATTGAGCACACGCAGGCGATAACGCCGCGGCTGCACAACGGCGCGTGGCAGGATCGTGCCGTTGACCAGGGTCAGGTTGCCGAAAACCTCCGGCACCCATGGCGCGCTGGCGTCGCCGGAGTCCGGATAATAGAGACGGCCGTCCGTGCGGACCAACCGGTCGGCGAGGACGAGCGGGATTTCCTGTTCGCCCGAGGGCAAGCCCAGTGACAGCTCGTGCTCGTCGCGCAACAGGTAGAGACCTGCCAGGCCCGCATACATGTTCAGGCGATTGATGCCCATCGCATGGTCGTGGTACCAGAGCGTCGCGGCGTCCTGTGCATTCGGGTAGCGGTGCGTGCGCGATTTTCCGGGGACATACCAGTCCTCCGGATAGCCATCGTCCTTATGCGGGACCTTGGCGCCATGCAGATGCACGATCGCGCGCACCTCGGGCTTGTCGGCTTCCGCGCCACAGATGGCATGGTCCACCGGCAGGAAATGCTTTGTCGGCAGCCCGTTCTCCCAGACCATGTCGAAGGCCTCGCCCATGCGCGCCTCGATCGTCGGCCCCGGATAGTGCCCGCCATAGGTCCACAGCGTGGTCGGCGGCAGGTCGCGATGCAGTTTCTGCGAGCTCTCCGCCATGCACACATGCAGTGTCTTGCCGGCTTCCGCACGCAAGGTCGGCGGTATCGGCAAGGCATCGACGAACGGCGCGAGCTTGCCCGGATCGACGAGCCCCGGCAGGTGTGTGCTGTCGCCCATCGGATGCATGCACAAGGCGTTGCCGACCTTTCCCGGCGTGACCGGATGCATCCCCTGCATGTCGTGCGCAAACAGGCGCGGCGGAATAAGCGCCGCCGCACCCGTCCACGCCGCCGCTTTCAGGAAGCGGCGGCGTCCACTGGCATCAACCATGCCCGCCGTTCTCGAACGGCCAGAAGGGTCGGCCCGAATGGTTCTTTGGCTGACCGGTGGCTTCGTCGAGGATCAGCTTGCGCTCGCGCAGGTGCGGCACGTTGAAGTCGAACATCTTGTCCAGCCGACCCGCCTGCGCATCGGTCGAGCCGCCACCGATACGCTTGCCGTCGAGCCAGTTGTCCTCGACGAAACGGGTGATCGAACTCTGGTCGGTCAGGCTGTGGTCGACCGTGTTCTCGCGTGCCCACGGCGAAATCACCAGTAGTGGCAGACGCGGTCCGAAACCGCAGCGACCCTGCGCCGGCGTCTTGCCATCGAGACCCGGCAGGGTCGCGGCGCCCTTGCACAGGCCCGCCCCGTCGAGGGCATCGGTCGTACCGGTCGAGGCGTTCGTGCGCGGAGGCGCCTGATGGTCGTACCAGCCGTCCGAATCGTCGTAGGCGATGACGACAGCCGTATCGCGCCACTCGCCACTCTGTTCCAGCGCGTTGATCACGTGGACGACAAAGGCCTGTTCATCGAGCGGGTCGGAATAGCCGGCGTGGCCGTCCTGGTAGGCCGGGGCCTTGAGGAAGCTCACCGACGGCAGATGACCGGCATCGAGCGCATCGTAGAAGTCCTGGATGTCGTACTGGTGGTTGGCGGCATCGCCGCTCTTGCCGATCGCGGCAACCGAGGCCGGGCGCGCATGGGTCGGGTTGGCCGTCGACGGGTAGTACTGGAACGGCGCATGGTGCGGGCTGTAATCGTTCGAGGTCGTATTGGTGACCTTCGACAACGTCCGCCGCGAACAGCCGGTGCTGCCGTCGGGGTTGGCCCGGGTCAGGTCGAAGCCGCCCTGGAACCAGCCCCAGGTGACGTTGCTCTCGTTGAGCAGGTCGCCGACATTGCGTCCGCCCATGGTGACCTGGTTGGCCGTCGGCGAGGAGCAGACATCGCCGATCGGATCGGGGTCGCCGATCATGGTCAGGCCGCCGTTGCCGTCGTCCGTGACCGCGCTGGTGCCGTTGAGCGTATCGATCACGCCCGCGGTCTGGCCGGCGATCAGGTTGACCGCGCCGGGCGAGGACGGACCGAAGGTCGTGCCGTAGCTGTTGTCGTTGAGCGCGAAGGCCTGCGCGTAGTTCCAGAGGGCGGTGACGGTGTTGCCGTCGTAATAACCCATGACCTGACCCTTGCCTTCCTCGGTCGCGTCGCCGCCCGGCAAGGTCTCGCCGTGGCCGGTAAAGAGCGGGAACAGATCCATCTTGCCGGCGTCGAAGGCGCGCTGCTCGGAGGTGTAGCCGTGGTCCTGGTCGGCCGTGGCCGCCTGTGCGCGCTCCAGACGGAACGGATTGATCGCGGCGTCGGCGTTAGCCGGATTGGCGGCATTCGGATTCTGGGTGAGCAGGAGCTTGCTCAGGCCATTGACCTGTGGCGTGAACGGTCGCGGAAAGAAGGCCGGCTCGCCCTTGCCGTTGGCGGCGAAGGGATAGGTGCCGAAATAGTGATCGAAGGAGACGTTCTCCTGGAAGATCACGACGAGATGTTTGATCGGTGTGGCGGTGCGCGGATCGTTGCCGTGCCCGCCCCAGCCGAAACCCAGCCCGCCGGCATTGCTGGCCGAAGCGGAGGCGTTCATTGGCTGCTGCGCGGCGACGATCGAAGCGGCGGAAAGGGTGAGCACGCAGGCGATGCCCACGGCCAGTAACTTGCGCATGACGAGGCTCCTCGGAAATTGGTTCGGCCGAATTGCATTGGGGCCGCACCCCCTGTCATGCGGCCTCCGAAAGCCTAGACAGCGGTTATGACAGCTGCGTAACAACCTGCCGCTTTCTTCGTCGATTCATCGATGCTCTCAACGCTTTTGCGACACGGTCGACACTGTCGACCTGGCGACCCCGCCCGAGGCAAAAAATTTCGCGCCGGGGTTGCCCGTCTCGTCGTTCTTCGATACTCACCACGTGTCGGCCTGCCAGACCCATCGACCGTCCGCATTGGCCACGCCACTGGCGTTGGAGGGGAAGATCACGGCGCGACGCGGACTGACGCCGATGGTCATGCCCGCCACCAGGTTCAGACGGCCGATGTCCTCGCCGGCGACGTCCGCCTCCAGCACAACCCCGAGCGCCGCCACATGCAGTTCCAGATGGGCGACGCTACCGGCCAGATAGACATGGCGCAGCACGGCCTGCCAGGGCGCACCGGGCTCGCCGATCGCCAGGTGTTCGGGACGTATGTAGGCTAACGCCCAAGGGTAGTGCCCATGCCAGGGGTCGCCGGCAGGCAACCAGTCGCCCGCTCGCATGCCGCCTGACGTGCGTCGCAATGGCACCTTGTTGACCTTGCCGATGAACTCGCAGACGAACGGCGTGGCCGGTAGCTGGTAGATCGTTTCCGGCGTACCAATCTGTTCGATCGCGCCGCGGTTCATGACGGCGATGCGGTCGGCCAGCTCCAGCGCCTCTTCCTGATCGTGCGTCACGAACACAGTGGTCAGCCCGAGCTCCTCGTGCAATTCACGCAACCAGCGCCGCAGGGTCACGCGCACCTGCGCGTCCAGCGCGCCAAAAGGCTCGTCCAGCAGCAACAAGTCCGGCTCGACGGCCAGCGCGCGCGCCAGCGCCACCCGTTGCCGTTGCCCGCCGGAAAGCTGCGCGGGAAAACGGCGACCGAAGCCGTCCAGTTGCACACGTTTCAGGAGTTCCTCCACGCGGGCGGCGATATCCGACCGGGACGGTCGCTGCCGCCACGGTCGTACACGCAGGCCGAAGGCGATGTTCTCAGCGACGGTGAGATGGCGAAACAGCGCGTAATGCTGGAAGACCAGGCCCACACGCCGCTTGCGGGCGCTGGTAGCGAGGAAGTCCTCCTTTCCCTTGCGCACCGCACCGCTGTCCGGATAATCGAGCCCCGCGAGGATACGCAACAGCGTGGTCTTGCCCGATCCGGATGGACCGAGCAGGGCGAGGAATTCCCCGCGCCCGATCGACAGGCTGACTTCGTCCAGCGCGACCGCATCGGCGAAACGACGGTCGACGCGTTCGATCTCCAGCATCATGTGCGTGCGCTCGTGCGTCCCGGCGAGGAGATCTGGCCGCGGTAGCGCCACTCCATCGACGCCTTGATCGCCAGGGTCGCCACCGCCAGCAAGGCCAGCAACGAGGCAACGGCGAACGCTCCCACATAGTCGTATTCGTTGTAACGCATCTCCACCTCCAGCGGCATCGTCGTCGTCAGCCCCCGGATATGCCCCGATACCACCGAGACCGCCCCGAATTCACCCATCGCCCGCGCATTGCACAGCAGCACGCCGTACAGCAACGCCCAGCGGATGTTCGGCAGGGTAACGCGGTAAAACATCTGCCAGCCACCGGCCCCGAGCACTTGCGCGGCTTCCTCCTCTTCGCTGCCCTGGGCCTGCATCAGCGGAATGAGTTCGCGCGCGACGAACGGCAAGGTGATGAATACCGTGGCCAGCACCAGCCCCGGCACGGCGAAGATCACCTTGACGTCATGCTCGCCCAGCCACTGCCCGAACCAGCCCTGGGCACCGAACAGCAAAACGTAAACCAGACCCGAAATCACCGGCGATACCGCGAAGGGCAAGTCGATGAAGACACCCAGCAATGCCTTGCCGCGAAACTCGAAGCGCGCCATCAGCCATGCGGCGGCTATGCCGAAGACCATATTGAGCGGCACGGCGATGGCCGCGACCAACAGCGTCAGGCGGATCGAAGCGCGCACTTCATGCTGGCCAATCACCGCGGCAAAGGCGCCCCATCCCTGGCGAAACGCCTCGATGAACACCACGGCCAGCGGCAACACCAGGAACACGAGGAGGAAGGCCAGCGCCAGCAGGATCAGCGCGGCGCGCCCACATCGAACCGCGTGGTGCGACGTTGTCTTCATGCCGGCCGTTCCTCCCAGCGCCTGGTCCACCGTTGCAGCAGGCCCACCAGAAGCAACATGACGAACGACATCGCCAACATCACCATGCCCAGTGCCGCGGCGCCGGCATAATCGAATTCCTCGAGCTTCTGCACGATCAGCAAAGGTGCAATTTCCGAACGCATGGGAATGTTGCCAGCGATAAAAATGACCGAGCCGTATTCCCCCACCGCCCGCGCCAGTGCCAGCGCGAACCCGGTCAGCAGCGTCGGCACCAGCATGGGCAGGACCACCCGGAAAAATACCTGCCGCCGCGTGGCTCCAAGGCTTTCCGCGGCTTCCTCGACGTCCCGCTCCAGCGATTCGAGCACGGGTTGCAAGGTGCGCACGACGAATGGGAAACCGACGAAGACCATCGCCAGGATCACTCCCGTGGGTGCATAGGCCACCTGCACCCCCCAAGACGATAACCACTTGCCGATCCATCCGTTCGGCGCGTAGATCGCCGTCAGCGCGATACCCGCGACCGCGGTCGGCAAGGCGAACGGCAAGTCGACCAGCGCGTCGAAGATGCGGCGGCCGGGGAACCGATAGCGGGACAGCACCCAGGCCACCAGCAGGCCGACGCAGACATTGATGGCCGCGGCCATCAGTGCGCCGCCGAAGCTCAGCTTCAACGCGGCCAGCGTACGCGGCGACGAGAGTAGCCCGAACAGCCCCTGCGGACCGGTCGCCGACGCTTTCCAGGCCAATGCGGCCAGCGGCAACAAGACGATCAGGCCCACGTATGCCGACGTGTAGCCGAGGCTCAGCCCGAAGCCCGGAAGAACGCGGCGATGCTTGAGCTTGCTCAGCGTCCGGGCCCGATCTGGTCGAAGATCGCCCCGTCGGCGAAGAATTTCGCCTGCGCCTGGCGCCAGTCGCCGAACGCTTCGGCGATCGTGAAGGTACTCACCCTGGGAAATTGCGCCGCGTACCTGGCCGACACCTGTGCGGAACGCGGCCGGTAGAAGTTCTTCGCGCCGATTTCCTGCCCTGCCGGGGAAAACAGGAATTGCAGGTACGCCTCGGCGATGGCGCGTGTCTTGTGCACCTCGACGTTCTTGTCGACCACGGTTACCGGCGGTTCGGCGACAATGGACAGGGAGGGCACGACAATGTCGAAAGCCTCGTTACCCATTTCCTTTCGCGCCAACAGCGCCTCGTTCTCCCAGGCCAGCAGCACGTCCCCGATGCCCCGCTGGGCGAAGGTATTGGTGGCGCCGCGCGCACCGGTATCCAGTACCGGCACGTGCTTGAAAAGTTCGGTCACGTACGCCCTTGCCCGGGCTTCGTTGCCGCCCGGCTGGCGCAACGCATAGCCCCAGGCCGCGAGGAAATTCCAGCGGGCGCCACCGGAGGTTTTCGGGTTGGGCGTAATCACCTGCACACCCGGCCTGATCAGGTCGGGCCAGTCCCGGATGCTCTTGGGGTTGCCCTTGCGCACGAGGAACACGATGGTCGAGGTATACGGCGTGGAGTTATCGGGTAGACGCGCCTGCCAATCCTTCGCCACCAGACCACGGTCGGCAAGCGCATCGATGTCATAGGCCAGGGCCAGCGTCACGACATCGGCCGGCAAGCCGTCGACGACCGAACGGGCCTGCTTGCCCGAACCGCCGTGCGACATCTGGATATCCACGTTGCCGCCATGCTGGGCCTTCCACTGCGTGGCGAACGCGGCATTGATGTCCCGGTAAAGTTCGCGGGTCGGGTCGTACGACACGTTCATCAAAGTCACCTGCTGCGCCTGCACGGAGCACGCGGCCAACAGGGCAACCAGGACGAGCAAGGTGCGCAGCTTGGTCATCGGTATCTCCATGGGCACAGTTCGACAGTACTGGCGACAGGGGAACGATACCTACTCTAGCAAAAGTCTGCGGCGCCGCAGCAAGAGCCGCCTCCCCGCCAGGCCTCTCGGCAGTCGTCGAGCCCCGGGGCGCTGTCCGCCGCTATTCGAACCGGCGTAAAGTGAACGACGGCGGCGCCCGCGGTCCGGCCCGCCACCCGGAATTCACGGACCGGCGACACCTCGCAAGGAGTCCGTCATGGCGAACCGACCGAAGAACCACCCCATACTCTTCCTGCTGCTGGTGCCCTTCCTCGGACTGCTATACGTCCCGTTCTATAACCGCAGCGAGCCGCTCCTCTGGGGCTTCCCGTTCTTTTACTGGTATCAGCTGCTGTGGGTGCCGATTACGGTGCTGGTGCTCTGGATTGTCTATCGGGGCATGCGCCATGACGACTGAGCTGGATTACGTTGCGATCGGGGTCTTCGTCGCCTTTTTCGTCCTGGTCACGGGAATGGGCTTATGGGCGGCACGCTGGCAGCGCGCGCCAGGCATCACCAACCTGGACGAATGGGGTCTGGGCGGGCGCCGTTTCGGCACCTGGATCACCTGGTTCCTGATCGGCGGCGATTTCTATACGGCCTATACGATCATCGCCGTGCCGGCCCTGGTTTATGCCGTGGGCGCGTATGGTTTCTTCGCCCTGCCCTATACGATCATCGTCTATCCCTTCGTCTTCGCGGTCATGCCGGTACTCTGGCGCCGGGCCAAGGAAAACGGCTATATCACCGCGGCCGACGTGGTATACGGCCAGTACAACTCGCGCTCGCTCGAGCTTGCCGTGGCGATTACCGCCGTCCTCGCGACGATGCCGTATATCGCCTTGCAACTGGTCGGCATGGCCTCGGTATTCGGCGCGCTCGGCCTGGCCGGCGAGATCCCGCTGGTGATCGCCTTCCTGGTCCTGGCGGTCTACACGTACTCCTCCGGCATCCGCGCGCCCGCGCTGATCGCCTTCGTCAAGGACATCATGATCTACATCGCGGTGATCGCCGCAGTGGCGGTCATTCCGAGCAAACTCGGTGGGTATGGCGCGGTGTTCAATGCCGCCGGCGAGGCCTTCAAGGCCAAGGGATCGGGCAGCACCCTGCTGACCTCGAGCCAGTTCGTCCCCTATGCGACGCTGGCGCTCGGTTCCGCGTTGGCGGCCTTCATGTACCCGCATACCTTGACCGGTATCTTTGCCAGCAAGAGCGCCAACACGATCCGCAAGAACGCCATGCTGCTGCCCGCTTATACGTTGCTGCTTGGCCTGCTGGCCCTGCTTGGCTACATGGGCCATGCCGCGCACCTGAAGCTGGCCAGCAACAACGACGTGGTGCCGACGCTGTTCAAGACGCTGTTCCCGAGCTGGTTCGCCGGCTTCGCTTTCGCCGCCATCGGCATCGGCGCCCTGGTCCCGGCGGCCGTGATGAGCATCGGCGCCGCCAACGTG
Source organism: uncultured Gammaproteobacteria bacterium (assembly GCA_963847335.1). Lineage (GTDB taxonomy): Bacteria > Pseudomonadota > Gammaproteobacteria > Xanthomonadales > Rhodanobacteraceae > Luteibacter. The sequence continues at coordinate 500,049 of CAWJZF010000004.1, read as the reverse complement.
TTTACCCGCAACTTCTGGAAGGCCTATGTCGATCCGGAGATTCGCCCGGAGACGGAAGCGAAGGTCGCGAAGATCGCCTCACTGGTGGTCAAGGTCGGCGCCCTGCTGGTCATCCTGTTCCTGCCGACGCAGTTCGCCCTCGACCTGCAGCTACTGGGCGGCATGTGGATCCTGCAGACCCTGCCCGCCGTGGTCTTCGGCCTGTTCGTGCGCTGGTTGCGCGCCCCGGCCCTGCTGGCCGGATGGGCCGCGGGCTTTATCGTCGGCACCTGGCTGATCTGGTCCGACGGCCTGAAGCCGATCCACACCCTGGCATGGGGAGACAACAAGGTGTCGGTCTATACCGGCCTGGTCGCCCTTATCGTCAACGTCGTGGTGGTGCTTGTCGTCAATCCCATGTCGCGCCGACAGCAGCAGCATCCGGCGTGATGCTTTGAAACGAACCGGCCTTCCCGTGGGAAGGCCGGTCTCTTGCTTCTGGAGGGAGCGGCCGGAGCCGCCACCCGGATTTACCAGCCGATGGTGAGGATCATGTGCTCGGGAGTGACCGAGATGATCGTCGAGCTCTGGTTCGAGACATCGTCGTAGGCGAAACCATAGGCCAGGCCGCCGACGCTGTGCGTGTGCCAGAACTTCACGTAGTAGTTCGCCGGCGAGGTCAGGTACCACGCCGATGGCGCGGCCCACAGGCTGGCATCTTCCATAATGTGGCGATTGAAGGCCGCGCAGATCTGCGCGACAGGCGTCGAGATGGACGATCTCAATGAAAACGCCCTGCCTCGCCCTGATCCATCGGTAAATGTGCAAGATCTTACGACGCGCCCGTGAGTCCCTGGCAATGTCAGGCTCGCGCCTGGCCTGCACGGCCACTGCCGCGACCACGCCAGTCGAAGGTCATACATCCCGAATCGCCAGATGAGTTACAACAGAGCCTCGTCGATTCACTGCCACCGGGAGATACACCATGAAACGTCGTTTAGCGTTCATCGCCGCCGCACTCGTTGCGGCGGCGAACGTGTCCGGACAAGCTCCAGCGCCGATTCCTTCCTATATTCATGCGGCGATCGCCGACGCGGCCAGACCTGCGGCGGACACGGCCCAGGACGCCAATCGCAAGCCCGGCGAGGTGCTCGCCTTCGCGGGCATCAAGCCCGGCGACAAGGTGGTCGACCTGATCCCCGGATCGGGATATTACACACGCATCTTCAGCAAGATCGTCGGACCCGGGGGGAAGGTCTACGCGCTCCAGCCCACCGAGATAGACAAGGTCGCACCCAAGGGACTGCAAGCCCTGAAATCGTTCGCGGGCACATCCGCCTATCCGAATGTGACGGTACTGGTCCAGCCGATCGCCGCCATGAGCATCCCCGTGCCCGTCGATGTGATCTGGACATCGCAGAACTATCACGACCTGCACAATCCCTTCATGGGCCCACCGGACATGGTGCGCCTGGACAAGGCGATCTTCGACGCACTGAAGCCGGGCGGCATTTTCCTGGTCCTCGATCACGCCGCGGCCGACGGCACCGGCACGTCGAAAACCAATGACCTGCATCGCATCGATCCGGCGGTGGTCAAGGCGGAAGCCCTTGCCGCCGGCTTCGAGTTCGTTGGCGAGAGCCGCGTCCTGCGCAACCCCGCGGACGATCACTCATTGGCCATCTTCGACAAGGCGATCAAGGGAAAGACGGACAAGTTCGTCTATTCGTTTCGCAAACCGCTGCACTAGGACTTTCTGATCGGTTTCCACGCAGGCGGCATCATGCACGTTGTGGCCTGCGTGGCATCGATCGGCGAAGCTCTAGAACCCTCGCTCCAGCGCGGCACGATCCCATCGCGCGAGGTCCGCGGCGGCTTCGTAGGTACTGTGCAGGAATGACAGGAGTGCTTCGGTGGGGTCTTCGGCCGTGCGCACGGCTTCGTATGGCAGGATGAATTCACCCATGGCATCGGAAAAATGTGCCGCGGCCGGCGTGACCGCATGGGATCGGAACCCGTCGGGCGCGGGGTAGGCGTAGGCGTAGAAGGCCGCTTCCCCCAGCCCCTGTCCCGGCCAGAAGCCCGCACTCGACAGCTCATGTGAGTAGGCCTCTTCCATCACCCAGTCGGCACAGTTGGGCGCGCCGCCGGGGTGCTTCGGGGCGGTCCGCCCGGAGAAGCGGGTGACCGCCAGATCGAACGAGCCCCAGAAGAAGTGCACGGGGCTGGCCTTGCCGATGAAACTGGCGCGAAACAGTGTGAATACCTGCGCCACCTGGACAAGCGCACGCCAGAAGCGATGGATCGCATCGGCGTCGTAACTGGCATGTCCATGGTCCTTCTCGAACGGGATGGCCTCCGCGACCTCGACCGGTCGGGTCAGTATGCGGACGTCGACGCCCACCTCGCGCAGTGCAGCCATCGTCTTGCGGTAAAAATCCGCCACCGACATCGGACTCAGGGCGAAGGCGCACTCGGCACCGTCGGATGCCTTGATGCGCAGCATGTGTCCGACGAAGTCGAAATCGATGGCAAAACTCGACGTTTCGTAGGGAATGGGCGAAGTGGTCAGCCCGCGCGTCGTCACGTAGAGCGCCGACCCCCAGGAGTGATTGATCCACGGGGCAAGGGCAAGCCGGATCTTGCCGACGATCTGTGCCCACATATGCACGGTGTCGAAGGTGTCCTGCCAGGCCGCCAGCGGCGGCAGCGTCGGCCAGGCGGACGTCGCATCGTCGGTACGTTCGATTGCCATGACAGTGCTCCTGACAGTGCGGTTACGGGCGGGAGCTTGACACAGCAGGTGCCGGCGTCAAACGCGTGTCGACACGCCGCCCCGGTTCGGGAAACGCCCTGTCGATGGCACGGATCGCAGTCCGCGGCGGGCCATGCGACGCTGTCGACGGCGTACGTCGCCGTGTCGCATCGCAATAGCGTGCGCCCCCCCTCTCGCGAAATGAATGGAGATACCTCTGGAGTTTCGGCCAGGCCTGCCGAAAACCATTGGACCGGTTTTTGCTTTCGGCTAACGTAAACGCCGGCTTGCACGCCATAACGCCCTGGCGGGCGGGCGTGGGTCGCTACCCGGCAAAGTGGGATAGCATGGCCCGGCGGTGGGCGAGGATGTGACTGACTCAGGTGGCACGGGGAGCGCAACCATGGTTCGTCGGGTGGGCAGGGATTCCACGACTGATGCAGGACCCGAGGGCGAACCTTACCGTTCCGGCCTGGCCGAGGAGGTCTTGGCATCCGCGCAGAGTGTGCTGCGGCTGATCATGCGCAATACCCCGTTACCGGAATTGCTCAATGACATCTGCGGCCGCGTGGAGGCCTTGCTCGGCGAAGGATCGGCATGCACGATCCTCCTTCTCGATCCGGATGGAAAGCACGTAAGAGTCGGTGCGGCGCCGTCGTTGCCGCGATCCTACAGCGATGCGATCGACGGAAAGGTCATCGGCCCGGACAAGGGTTCGTGCGGCGCGGCGATGTTCGAACGGCGGATGATCGTCGCCGAGGACATTGCCACCGATCCACGCTGGAGGGATCTGAAGCACCTTGCCTTACCCATCGGGTTGCGCGCTTGCTGGTCGATTCCACTGCAGGACGAAGACGGCGGCATCCTGGGCGCATTCGGGATCTATTACCGGACGCCACGCCGTCCCACCATCGAAGAAGAAGCGATCCTGCGCGATATCGGCCGCAGCCTCGGCCTGGCCATTCATCAGGATGCGATGGCACAGCGCCTGGCGCGTAGCGAAGAACATCTTCGACTGGTCATCGATCACCTCAACGAGGGCATCATTGTCCATGCCAGTGACGGCACCATCCTGGCCTGCAATCCAAGCGCACAACGGTTGCTGCAACAGGCCGGTGAAAGCCTGGTCGGCAAGCACATGTTCGAGGTCATCGTGCGCGCCTATCGCGAAGACGGTGCCCCGATCGCGCCCCACGAGCGCCCCACTCGTCAGGTCCTGGCCAGCGGAAGGCCGCTGCTCGGCCAGACACTCGGCATGGAGCTGGAGAACGGCCAGATCGTCTGGATTACCGAGAACGTCGTGCCGATCACCAAGCCTGGCGAAACGGGCCCCAGTTCGGTACTGGTGTCCTTTACCGACATCGGTCCGGTGCGCATGGCCGAACAGCAACTCAAATACCTGGCCACCCGCGACCCCCTGACGGGCCTTTATAACCGCACTTACCTCGCCGATCGCATGCGCGAACTCTTCGAGCCCGGGCATGCCGGAAACAGGGAGAGGGTGTCCGCCGCCGTGCTTTTCGTCGACCTCGACGGCTTCAAGAAGGTCAACGACAGTGCAGGCCACGAAGCCGGCGACGCACTCCTGCGCAGCGTCGCCGAGCGGCTGGAACGTTGTGTGAGCGAAGAGAACACCCTGGCGCGGGTCGGCGGCGACGAATTCGTGATCGTGGTCAACGGCTATGGCGACTCCGGTTATCTGGCCGCGCTCGCGAGCGAGATACTCGACACGATCGCCGTACCGTTCGCCGTATCGGAGAATGAATACTATCTCAGTGCGTCGATCGGCATCGCCCTGTTCCCGGAAGACGCCGCCGATGCGGCGACGTTGATGCGCAATGCCGATTCGGCGATGTATTACGCAAAACAGCAGGGCCGTAACAACTTCCAGTTCTTCAATACCGAACTCAGGGAGCACCTGGAACGTCGGTTCACCGTCGAGCAGTCCCTGCGGCGTGCCCTGGCCACCGGCGAACTCAGCCTTGCCTACCAGCCGATCATCGACAGCATCACGGGCCGGACCATCGGCGCGGAGGCCTTGTTGCGCTGGCAGCACGACGAACTGGGGCAGGTATCGCCGACGGAGTTCATCCCGATCGCCGAAGATACCGGCCTGGTGGTGGCCATCGGCCACTGGGTGCTCAAGCGCGCCTGCGAACAGGCCGCGGAGTGGCGCCGCACCATCGCCCCCGATATCGTCATCGCGGTGAACCTGTCGCCACGTCAGTTCAACGATGGCCTGGTCGCATGGGTGGAGCACTGCCTGTCCCATGCCGGACTGGATCCGGCCGGACTGACGCTGGAGATTACCGAGGGCCTGTTGATGCACGACAGCCATGTTACGTTGCCGATGCTTGATGCCCTGGCCGCCATGGGCGTCGGCATCTCGGTCGACGACTTTGGCACGGGTTATTCGTCGCTCTCGTACCTCAAGCGATTTCCCCTGCATAACCTCAAGGTCGATCGCTCATTCGTCACCGGCCTGCCCGATCACCACGATTCGGTCGCCATCACCCAGGCCGTCGTCGGCATGGCGCACTCGCTCGGCATGACGGTCACCGCCGAGGGCGTGGAAACGCGAGCGCAGGCCGCCTTCCTCCGCTCCATCGGCTGCGAGAAACTGCAGGGCTTCCTGTTCAGCCATCCCGTCAATGCCGATGTGTTCGTGCGCGACATCGACTCTCATTGCACGGAAATGACCTACTTGAACGCGCCGATATAATCCGCCCACCTTGGAGGCGGATCCTTTCGCGACTACGCGGACGATCTTGATTCCGTTCTCTGGCTCGCCATCATGGCGCGCCGTCATCCAACGCCCGCGCAACGCTCACGGCCATTGCATACGAGTCGCCGGTCCCGCTCGTCGTGTAACGTTGATCGCCCCGATTCCACGCATCGCCCAGCGCGAACCAGTCGATCGGCCTGGGCGGCTTGTGCCCGGCGAGCGCGGTGTCGAGGGAAGCGAAATACAGCTGCCAGCGCCGATGGTAGTAGTCGCGCGTCAGGCCAGCCCAGTCCTTGTTGCCGTAGTCGTGCAAGTCGGCGCCTTCGCTGGCCTTGCGATCGCCCCAGGTGGTCAGCAGCGAACGTGCATCATGATCCAGACGCGCCCGCTCCTCGGGACTCGATGCCCACGCTGGCACATACGCCAGCCAGGTACCGACGAGGAACGACTTGTTTGTCGCCAGCAGACGGTCCTGCAGATCGAGGAGGCGCAACCATCGGGTGGTCAATGCGGTGAAGTGCGCGCGATCCCCGGCGTCGTAGGCGGTCTTGATCCGCGGCAACAGGAGGCGACTCTCATTGGCCAGTGTCTGTCGCGCGACATCGACGAGGTCGTAGCGGTAGGTCTCACTGTGACGCAGGTCGGGCGCCACCTGCAGCAACTCGTCCAGCGCCTTGCGGAAGACCTCGGGTTTGTAGCGCATCGCCTCGGGTGACCAGTTCGAGGCGCGGTTCACCGTCAGGCTGGGTTGGGCGTTGAACAGCGATTCCTGGCCGGCGTCGCGTTCGCTGTGGAACTCGACCTGGTCAATGCGGATGTCGTACGCCGTGTCGAGCAGGATGTCCCATGCGGCAAGCGCATGGGCGTCGGCAGCGCCATAACGGCGACGCACATAATCGGCGGTCCAGCGCTTTGCATCGACAGGCTCGGTACGCCAGGCCATCTCGGTAAACAGGTCGAAGGCGTATGGGTTGTTGTCCATGCCCTCGGGAAAGACCGCCGTGCCGATCATGTTCGCGTTCGTGCGGCCCATGCGCGGCAAACGCTCCGTGTAATTGCGGATGTTCGTGCCCAGCGTGGTCCGGCCACCGAATTCCCATATGCCGCCGAACAGGAAAGGCGCGCCCTGGAAGTCCTTCATGCGATCGTCGCGCGGCACGCGGTCGTGATCGATATCGATGATGAACAGATGCTTGCGGTCGACACCGGCAAGCAGGTCCTGCCGCGGATTACCCTGCCAGGCGAGCATCATCCAGCGCGCGTTCGGGTGGGCGGCGTGCAAGGCGGCCTGGACACGGCGCGCCGCCTCGGGCACGGGGACGTCGCCGGAACTGCCACCTTCCTGGAAGACTTCCATATCGTAGATCTCGCTGTCGCCGAACAGCTCGCGCTGATGGCGGTAGAACGACGCGGCGATCTTCGCGAACATCGGGTCGCGCGGATCAAGCCAGCCCGGACGGGTGAAACCGGCCCATTCGCCTTGCGGCACGACATGGGCGCCCGGAAACCGGTGCTCGAAATCCGCCGGCACGATGCCGTAGAACCCCGGTAACACGGGCGTGATGCCGAGCTCGCGCAGGCGCGCGACGATCTGTTGCGCCGAGGCCGCCCGCTTCTTCAACAAGTCAGCGCCGACCGGACCGCCGAAGCAGCAGAGGTTGCCCATCAGCTGCCAGTTCTGGTGTGCCGGCTGGGCGATCCACCGGCGGATGTCCTCATCGTCGTAGCCGAAGTCGCGGAAGGTTCGATATAGCACGGTATCCATGCCACGCTCGACGATTATCGCGTTGATGCCCGAAAGCGCCATCACGTCGATCTCATGCTGCCAGCGCGGCCAGTCCCAGTAGGGCGAGCTGTAACCGTCGGTGTTCTGGTTGAGCGCGTAACGGTAGCGGTACGGCGTATCCCGCTCGATGGTCGTGGCCGGTAGCGGCAGGGTGCGTGATGCCCCGAGGCGGATCCCATTGGTCGACACCTGTACCTGGGCGACGTACTTCAGGTACCAGTTGACACCGAACAGCAAGGCGCTCGGCGTCGTACCCTCGACCTTGACGTGCCCTTGATCGTTCGAAATGCGAAAACGTTCACGCCCCGTCTCTCCATCGAGGGTTCCGAGCTCGATCTGCCCGGCCAGGTCCGGCGCAAGGCGCTGCAGCACGCCTTGTGCCGGACGGGTATCGAATACCGGCGCGGCATGGCAGACCGGCACAAGCAGGCCGATCGCCAGGATGAGGCACCAGGAACGCAGCCTGCTCAATGAAGTTCGATCAATGCAGTTCGATCACCGCCAGGCCCTGCGGCGGGATGTCGACGCCGAACTTGCCGCCCGGCACGACCACCATCCGCTCCGGTGCCGGCAGCTTCGCCGCGTCGCGCAGCCTGGTCAGCTGCTCGCGACTGGGAAACGCCGGGCGACCCATGATGTCGAAAGTCGCCACGACGTTGCCGTGGGTCGGATCGACCCGCCACACATCGGCCTTGACACCGTCGGGCAGCGAGGCTATCTCGAAATCGAAATGGCGGCTGTTGCCCTTTGGCGCGCCCGGCGTATAGGTGGGCCCGTCGCCCACGGGCGGCGCGTAATTCCACACCGCGATGACAATCGTGCCGTCCTTGCGCCTGGTCACGATGGCCGAATCGGAGTCGAAGGCAATCTGGCGGTCGCCGAGCTTGTGCAAAATGGCGAACGCATTGAAGGCGGGCTTGGGAATACGGTCCGCCGCGATCAGGCCGAAACCGCCGTAGAACGGTGTCTTCACCACGCCCTGCTCCTCGAAGACGTCGGAGAAGGCCCAGTAGCTCATGATGTCGACCTTGCCGGCGCACTGGCGGATCGTATTGGCCATCCACGGTCCCATGTACACCGTATCGGTGACATTGGGCAGGTTGGCGTAGGACGCGTTGAACTCGCTCATGATGAACGGGATCGACGGGTACGGCGAAGCCTGGATCTGCTTATGCACCATGTCGACGGTGCGGCAGACCATGTCCGAGCGCGGGATGTTCTCGTCGGTATGGAAGACGTTCTTCGCCGTGTCGTCGCCGTAGACATGGGTGCTGAGGAAATCCACCGGCACATTGTCCTTATGAGTGTGCTCAAGGAAGTCCGTCACCATCGCGCCCTGCGCCGTGGCCGGTCCGCCGACGCGCAAGCGCGGGCTGACCCCCTTCAGTGCGCGCGCGGTGTTGTCATACAGGGTGAAATAGGTTTCCTGATTGGGCTTGCCGGCCCAGAATCCGTTCGGCTCGTTCCAGACTTCGAAATACCAACTGGCGACCTCGTCGATGCCGTAACGCTCGATCAGGTGACGCGCGAAGGCATCGATCATGCCGTTCCAGAGCTTGTAATCCTTGGGCGGGGCGATGTTCGGGTGATACCAGAACTCCTGCAGTGCCTTTGGATCGGACGTCATGGCCATCGGCATGAAGCTCAGCTCGACGAACGGCTTGACACCGCGCTCGAGCAGGCCATCGTAGATCTGGTCGACATAGGAGAAGTTGTAGAAGGGCTTGCCGTCCTTGCCGATCGAGAACAGGCCGACATCGTCATTGAAGATGCCGTGGAAGCGAACATAGCCGAAATCCGTCGCCTGCTTCACCGCGGTCAGGTCCTGGCGGTAGTTATCGCGCAAGGCCAGCACGGCCCGGCCCGAACCGAACATCTGCTCCCAGAAATGCGGGAACGGCGTGGCCGCGGCCTTGGCATCGACCTGGATCCGCACGGTGTCGGCCGCATGGGCCAGAGGCATGCCGAGAACGGCGGCGCAAAGGAGAATGTTACGAAGAAGTGATGGGCGTTTCATGTCGGTTCCGGATGACGATCTGCACGCGCGAAGCCTAGCAAGCGCGGACCACCGCTGCACGATGAAACAGCATGTAACGCGCATTTACGTGCCTGTCAGGCGAAACGCAGTTCGTAGATACGGCCGGCGTCCATCGTCAGATGCACGGCACCGTTGGCCTGCCGGTCGATCGAAAGCGCGCGCCCTGCTTCGCGGACGTCCTCGATACGCCGTCCCGGTGGGGCGCGCAACAAGACCGCGCCACCGCGATCGGACACCAGGGTGGCCTGCCCGGTCTGTCCCTGTCGCCAGCGGATGCCGACCGTGATGCCTTCGCGCGCACGAAGGCCGGCCACCTCTCCTTCGGACCACGCGCGCGGCAACGCCGGCAACAGATCGATGCTGCCGGCATGGCTCTGCAGCAACAGCTCGGCAATCGCGGCCGTTGCACCGAAATTGCCGTCGATCTGGAAGATCGGACCCTCGTCGACGGGTAGCGTGTCGAACAGATTGCGGCTGGTGCTGTGATTGACCAGGGCAACCAGCGACTCCCAGGCCTTGTCGCCGTCTTGCAGGCGCGCCCATAACGCGATCGCCCAGGCCCGGCTCCAGCCGGTGGCGGCACCTCCATGGGCAAGCCGCCGCTCGAGGGACACGCGCGCGGCACGGGTCAGTGCCGGGGTACCGTGCGGGGTGAATTCGCTGCCGGGAAAGAGCGGATACAGGTGCGACATGTGACGCTGCCCGGGCGAACTTTCCGCGAAGTCGACCGACCATTCCTGCAGTTGACCGAAGGCACCGATCTGGTAAGGCAGCAGCTTCGCTCTCGCTTCGGCCAGCTTGCCGGCGAATGCCGCATCGACACCCAGTTCGTGCGCGGCCTCGATGCAGTTGCCGAACAACTCGCGCATCAACGCCATGTCCATGGTGCAGCCGGCGCTGGTCTGCGCGACCTTGCCATCGGGGGCAAGGAAGTCGTTTTCCGTCGAGAACGACGGACAGGTCGTCAGGCGGCCCTCACCGTTGTCGACCAGCCATGCCAGGCAGAAGGTCGCCGCGCCTTTCATCGCGGGATAGGCGCGCGTACGCAAGAAGGCCCGGTCGCCCGTGAAGCGGTACCGCTCGTACAGATGCGCGCAAAGCCATGGACCGCTCATCGCCCAGTTCGCCCAATAGGGATCGCCGACGCCCTCGCCCACCGGCTGGGCCGCACCCCACAGATCGGTATTGTGATGACTGACCCAGCCGGGCAGGCCGTAGGTCTCGCGGGCGGCCCGCTCGCCCGTCTGGCTCAAGGTCTGGACAAGCTCATGCAGCGGTTGGGCACATTCGTCCAGATGACAGGTATGGGCGAGCCAGTAGTTCATCTGCAGGTTGATATTCGTCGTCCAGTTCGAACTCCACGGCGGACGCACCAGGTCGTTCCAGATGCCTTGCAGGTTGGCGGGCTGCGAACCGGGCCGCGAACTGGCGATGAGCAGGTAGCGACCGTAGTTGAAATACAGGGCCAGCAGCGAAGGGTCGGCCTGCCTGCCGAATGCCTCCAGCCGCTCGTCGGTGGGGCGGCCCTTCCCCGGCACCGGACCCAGACGCAACGAGGTACGTCGGAACAGGTTCCGGTGATCGGAGACATGCCTGGCCTGCAAGGTCGCGTAGTCGAGCCTGGACGATGGCTCCAGCGACTGCCATGCGGCGGCAAGGACATCCTCGAGCGGGAGGTCGGGCGATGCGAGCGCGCCCCGGAAACCGGTGGCGGCGCCGACAAAAATGGTGACCGTCGTCGCGCCCTCAATGGCCAGTCCGCCTTCCTGCTTTGCGCAACGGCCGCCCTCGATCGCCACACGCAGCACCGCCGCGAAGAACATGCCCTCGCCTGCCTGCTCGCTGCGCTCGACGGGTGCTGGCGTGATCGGACGACCGTTGCCGCCGATATGTGAGGCTGCTTTGCCGGTCAGTTGCATGCGCCGGTCGTCGAGTACCTCGAGCGACCGCTGCAGTTCGCCGTCGAGGGCAATCGTGGCGTCGATCGCGTGCGGACGACTGGCGCTCAGCCGCAGGACGACGACTTGGTCCGGTGCCGAGACGAAGACTTCGCGCACATGCTCTATGCCATCGACGGTATAGCGCGTGGAAGCCACGCCACGATCTATATCCAGTTCACGCCGGTAGCCGGTAACGGTGTGGCCATGGCCCAGGGTAAGTTTCAGGTTCGCCAGCGGCTGGTAGGACTCGGCGAAACGCCCCTGCAATGCCTCGCAAAGTACATCGCCACGATGGTAATCGTGCCGTCCGAGCACCGCTTCGCGAACGGCGGCAAGATGGTTGTGCGCATCGGGGTTGTTGCCATCGCGCGGACGACCCGACCACAACGTGTCCTCGTTGAGCGAAAGATATTCCTGCCATGGCGCGCCGTCCTTGCCACCGCCATGGACCATTGCGCCGAGGCGACCGTTGCCCAGCGGCAAGGCATCGATCCAGGTCGATGCAGGCCGCCGATACCAGAGCAGGATTTCGGCGTCTTCGCCGCGTGCCAGGGCACGCTTCGGTTTTGTCGCTCCCCAACCGCGTCGCGACAGCATCGGCAGTAAGCCGATCAGCGCCGAGGCACGCAGGAAGGCACGCCGGGTCAGCATCACGGTGGCGCCACGCACGAGAAGTTCGTCGCGTCGTCGCTCGATCCCTTGCCGTCATAACGCGCGACCGCCGGATACGCGCAAAGTGGACGCGTCATCGGCACATCGCCCGTACGCGTGGCAACGATACGCGTCGGCGCCTTGCCCTTCTCAACCCAGCGATCCAGCGCCATCACGATATCGTGGTCGGCATCCTGCACCAGATCCGGCGCCGGCACTTCCTCGTTACCGAACGATGTCGCACCCGGGCCACCCCAGCAATGGCCCATGCCCGGCACCATGAACAACCGGACGAATCCGTCGATATCGCCCTGCCCGCCGTGGGTAGCCATGAATCGCCGCACATCCTCCACGTACGCGATCGTGCCGCGCGGTGGGAGCGCCGCGTCGCCCCAGCCATGGAAGAGCAACAGCTTGCCGCCATGCGCGCGAAAGGCACGCAGATCCGGATTCGTCGCATCCAGTACCGATGCACGCAACCGGGCCAGGACCAGATCGCGATGCAGGTCGCCGCTTCGCCAGTTCCACGGCGCCCCCTGGTAAACCACATCGGCGAAGTGGCTGTTGCCGAACTTCGCCTGGTCGCCGCCCAGCACCCAGGTCCGCCAGCCGGACGGATCGGCCTCCATGCCAACTTCAAGCCCCGGATGGATCCGGGTACCGGTGACCGGATCGGCGGGACCGGCATAGACTTTCTTCACCGCGTCCACTTGCGCGCGGGTCAGGCACCGGTCGTTGTCCGCCGCCTTGCACAGCAACGTCTCAGGATCGAACCTGCAGCGGCGCGGATCGTCGATCAGGCCATCGCGCAGCCCGTCCATTGCGTCACAGGTACGCAATGCCGCTGCCTGCAGCAGATCGAGCGTGGCCACCGGCAGCGCCGGCTTGCCGTCGGCGGAGGACATGGCGCGTTCGTTCCAGACGAAACCGGCCATCAGGTCGTTCCACGCGGCGGCCGGCGCGCCGGCGACGATCCCGTCGAAATCCTCCGGGTAGCGCTGCGCCTGCATCAATGCTTCACGGCCGCCATCGGAACAGCCGACGAAGTAGGCACGCTTCTCCGCCGCACCGTAATAGGCCATGATGATCGATCGGGCCAGCCGCGAGGTTTCGTGGATGGCCCGATAACCGAAATCGACGAGCTTGTCGGGATGACCTACCGTGAAATGCGCCGTGCCATCGCTGGCGTGGCCATCGTCGGTGACCGCGGTGGCATACCCGCGGGCAAGCGGTGTCGCCAGCGCATAGGTATACACCTCGCCGCCCCAACCGCCGCTGCCTTTCTGCAGGTACTTGCCATTCCAGGTTTGCGGCGGCGGCAACCACAGCGCAAAGCGGATCTGCGAATCGGCTGTCGGCGTGACGACGACATTGACCTCGCAGCGCGACCCGGCATGCACGGCCAGCCGCGGCCCGACAGCGGGAAAATCCGTTCCCGTCGACATCGTGACCGAATCGATCCGCGCGCCGTCGAGCGTCAGATCGGCCAGCCGCGCGCAGGCATCCTGCGCCGATGCGCGGCCAGCGGCCAGCGCGAGCAGCAGCACGAAAAAACGTACCGCTGCCGGGGTCATGTCAGAGCGCGCGCCGCGTCAGTTTCGCGTGCCCCTGGGTATCGCGGTCCACGGTGATGTCGTACTGCTTGCCACGGAAGGTGATTCGCTGCAGTTTCAGCGATTTCCAGCCCGGCGGGAGAACCGGCGCGTAGGCCTCGGTCAGGCCCTTGTCGTCGATACGCAGGCCGGAAAGACCGTACACGAAGCTCTGGATGTAACCGGCCGAGGTGGCCAGGATATAACCGGCATTGTTCTCCACCGTCTCGGTGCGCACGTTGAATGGCGGCTTGATGAAACCGACCAGGTTGCGTTCGATCCACTCCCCGGCGGTCTTCGCATCGCCGAGCTGCGCCGCGCCGACGGCCAGCATCACCATCATCATCTCGTTCGGATCGTCGCCGTGTTCCTTCAGCTCCTTGATCTGGAAGTCGAAGTTATTGCGACGGATCTCCGGCGTCATCGGCAGGTCCAGGTTCGGATACATCAACCACACCAGCGACGAACCCATCCAGGTGATCTTGTCGTGCGGCACCGACTCATCGAAGTCCAGATGGCGCTGCTCGCTTTCCTTGAACGGGATGTACATCTTCTGGACGATATCGGCCCACTTCGGATCCGGCGTCGCGCCGACCTGCCTGGCCGCTTCGATGGCAATGGTCAGTGCCTTCCTTGCCGCGGCATTGGTGAACGAATCGTTCGGTACGTCGCTGTAGGCCTCGTCCGGCGAGGTGACATGCAGAATTTCGTAGCGGTTCGTCTCCGGCATCCAGGTCACCCGGCTGACCCAGAACGTGGCGATCTGGCTGATCACCGGCCAGCCATGTTCCTTCAGCCACGCCTTGTCGCCCGTGGCCAGGAAATACTGCCACTGGGCGATGGCGATGTCGGCATTGACATGTACCTCGCGCTGCACGCCTTCGGCGAAGTGCGGCGTGTAGTCGACGCCGGTTTCCGGATCGGCTTCCCACGGGTACATCGCGCCTTGCACGCCGAACTGCTTCGCCCGCGCCTGTGCCGCGGCCAGCGTGCGCTGGCGGAACATCACGATCGGCTTCGCCCGTTCCGGATGCAGCAGGAGCAAGGCCGGGAAGACCCATGAATCGCTATCCCAGAACGCATGGCCGGCGTAGCCGGGCGTCAGCGCGCAGGCGCCCATCGGCCAGGCGGTTCCGGTCGTGGTATTGGACAGCAGGTAGTACAGGTCCGAATGGATCGCCTTCTGCACGGTATCGTTACCGTCGACGACGATATCGGTCTTCCACAGCGCGTTCCACGCCGCGCGATGGGCGCCGATCAGCTTGTCGAAGCCGGTCTCGCGGGCCGCGATCGCCAGTGCCAGGTCGGCCCGGGCATCGCCACCCCAGTCCTTGCGCGAGGCAGCAACGTATTTGGTGAATGCATAGGACGTGCCCTTGTGCACCCGCGCCGTCAGGTTGAGCGAGAGTTTGTGCGGACCCTTTTCCAGGGCGACATGCACGATCTCCAGCCCCTTGGGCAGTTCGACGGCCAGGGCTTCGGCCATTTCCAGGCCCTGCTCGGCGCGCCCATCCAGCGACAGCGTGAGCTTGTCGGTATCGCCGTGGGCGGCGGCGATACGGGTGACGCCCGGATACCACACCGCCGCACGGTCGGGGGTCGGCACGGGCTTGTTCTGCAGGTTCTGACCACTGGCGATGACGGCGGCGATCATCTCATCGCCTGTCAACTTGCCGATCGGAAAACGCGGTTGATGGTCGGACCACAGTCGTATCGGGAAGGTCAGTTCCACGTCGCCGTCGAACTGCGGGGTAATGGTCAGGCGCGTCGCGGCCAGATGGTGATCGGCCTGGCTGACGAAGGTCTGGACCGCGATATCGCTGGACTTGTTGGCGTAGTTGAAGCGGTAACGTGTCGACAGCGTACCGTCGTGCATATCCAGCGTCTGCGAGTAACCGCTGTAGATCGATTTATCCAGGCGGATCGAATTCAGCCAGCCGCCGCCAGGGTTGTAGTCGATCTCGCTCCAGCCCGGAATCGCCGCCGGCCGGGCGATGTCGTCCTTCGTATAGTCCATCAACGCGACCATGTAGCCGTAGGCCGGTTCGGTGCCGCGCACCGAGGTCATCGTCGAGAAGTAACCGTTGGCCAGGTATCCCGGAAAGTAGGTGTCGAAGTCCTTCTCGGTCGCGGTGAGCTGGAAGGTCGCGCCGCCGGCGGCCAGTGCTGGCGCGGTAGCGCCGAGGGCTAGCAACAGGACGCCGGCGAGGCGAAGGTAACGAGGTTTCATGCGAACTCCCTTATTTGGCGCCGAGACCGACCATCACCGGTCCGGTCGCTCCCGCGCGCTCGGTTTCGCGTTTGAAGAAATACAGCGCGATCAGCACGCAGCTCATCGGCACCAGCGAAAAGTAAAAGGCGGCAATGCCGTTGACATGGGCAAAGACCAAGGCCGTGATACGCGATCCGAGGGTACCGCCAAGCGCGGAAAAAATGATGATCAGCCCGGTCATCGATGCATGCGAATGCTTCGGCAACGAGCTCAGCGCCACCGAATTGATCACCGGGTAAATCGGCGCCATCAGCAGGCCGATCAGTGGGATCAGATAGGCGGCCAGCGGCGCGTCCAGCCAGCCGACGTTGGCATTGGCGACCACCCCCCGGGCCAGCGGCAAGGTCAGCACGACGATCATGCCCATGCCGAGCACGCACAGGTTGAGCAGCAAATGCCAGTTCACCCGACGCAGCGCCTGCCCCGCCGCCAGCCGGCCGAGGGCCGTGGCGCCCGCCAGGATACTGGCGATCTGCACGCTCATCGCATGGGGAAGCTTGAGGATTTCATTGTTGAACGTAGGGAGCCAGGTACTGAAGCTCTGCTCGATCAACACGTAGAAGAAGGCGGAAATAAGAAAGACATAGACCAGCGGCTTCGCGCTCAACCGGAACATTTCCATCGGCGAGCCGCGAACCACTTTATCCGGGTCCGCGTGGGCGGCCGACTCATCCATCTTAGCGGTCGCCAGCAGGGCGACGACGGCAAGGCATAGCACGGCGAGTACCCAGTACACGCGCAGCCACGAGGGATTGGCCGGATTGGCGTTGTCGATGAAGGCACTGAACAGCCAGCCACCGAGCAACACCCCGGCCATGAACAGGCCTTCGACGGTGTTGGTCAGCCGCGTATGCGCCGCGCGATCCACGGTCAACAGGCCGATCGAGGAATAGACGGCGACCTTGGCCAGCGCGAAGGTCACGCCGACGCAGCAGAACATCAGTTCGGTGGTATGGAACCCCGGATACAGCGGCATCAACACGCAACCGCCGGCGACCAGGACCAGGGAAAGCATCATCGCCCGCCGGTAACCCAGCAGGGGTAACATCGAGGCGACCAGGAAGGAAGTGACCGCGATGGGCAGGTCCTTGAACAACTCAAGCAGGCTGGCGGTCGGCTTGTCGATGCCGAAACTGGCGATCGACTGCAGGATCACCACCCCCACGCTGTTCAGCAGGACCGCGAACACCATGTAAATCAACGCCAAAGCAACAAACATCCGGACACGGGTCATGGCACCTCTTCTGGGGCAGGCCGGAATAAGAGTCCGGATCGCCGTGGCGGCGATCCGGACCCGACGCTATACCAACTGCCGGTTTAGAAGAAGTACTTGGCCTGTACGTTGATTTCGCGACCTTCCAGTGGACGGGCCAGGATCACCCCATTGGTACCCGCGGCGCTGCCGAAGATACGCGAGTTGCTCTCGGTGAGGCCGAGTTCGTTGGTGATATTGGTGCCCTGCAGGCGCAGCTGCCAGTTGTCCTGGATATTCGCCACGATGGCGAAGTCGACCGTGCTGTAGGTACCCAGCTGCTGCTGGCCGGACTGGTCCTGGGTATGCGGACCGACGTGGGAATAAGTCACGTATGCCGTGATATCGCCCCACGGGAACGGCATGCGATAGCTCGGCGTCAGCGCATAACGGAACTTCGGCTGGCGCTGCAACTGCTCGCCATTGATGAACACGCAGGTGAACTCGCCAGTGACCTGGTTGGTGTTCGGCAGGCACGAGGTATTGTGCGAGTACTTGCCGTCCATGTAGTTCGCCACCAGGCCGATGTCGAAGTTCTCGACCGGGGTGACGGTACCCTGAAGGTTGACGCCTTTCGACGCCGAGCCATACGTCAGCGACTGGCCGACCAGCGGAACGCCGTTGATGTCGGTCGGGGTAAACAGCAGGCCGCTGAAGATCTTGCGGTAGATGCTGATGTCCGCATAGATGTACTTCGACTGGTACTTGAAGCCACCTTCGAAGTTCTCGATCTTCTGCAGCGGCGGCGTATTGTCGCCATTGCCGCGGATGCCATTGTCGAAGTCGTTGAAGTGCGCGCCCTTGTTGGCACGCACATAGACGCTCATATTGCTCTGGATCTCGTAGTTCAGGCCACCGGTATACGAGGTATGCGTCTTGTCGTAATGCGTGTAGTTGTACGTGCCATTACAGACCGGGACGGCATTGTCGTACAGCGTACTCGGGTTGCCGTCGAGGTTGACCGGCGACGTATTGCAGGTCACGTTGGCCGCGTCGATGTTCTCGGTACGGATCGAGAGGTCGGCCAGCCACGGCCCGCTGCGCCAGGAATCGGACAGGTAGAAGGCCTTGTTGGTGGCGCGGTTGCTCTGGGTAAAGTTGGTGTTGCCGTAGTCGAGGAGACCCTGGTTATCGGTGATCTGGACGGGTTGGCCGTTCTGGACGCCGGTGACGATGATCGGCTTGGCGTTCGGCGTATTGGTCATCAGCATGTTATTGCCGAGATCCCATTTGTCGTCGTCGGTGTAATGCGCCAGGTACAGGCCCGCGGTCAACGTATTGCCTTCGAAGATTTCCTTGCTGATGCGGAAATCGTTGTTGATATTCCTCAGGTGCTTTTGGACGGCCCACCAGCCCTGCTTGATCACGCTCGTATTGCCGGCAACGGGCGAACCGTCCTTATACGTAGCCGTCGCCGAACCTGCCGGCAGGGCCAGGCCGCCGAAGTTGGTGCCGTCGGTGTACAGCGCGCCATCGAGCGTGGTCGGGTTGCTGCCCGAGAACAGCGCATAGGTGTCGGCGTCGCCCTCGTCGAGCAGGAACTTGTCCGAGATATGCCAGCCATCGCCGAAGTCGACGTCGTAATTGCCGCCGAAGAAGTTGAATTTCGCGCCACGACCGTCGGCGAGGTTGGCATTGAGGCCGCCGCCCGGGAAGCCCGGCAGCCGCACGTGCTGGATGTCCTTGCTGTAGTACGTGTCGGTCAGCGGATCGAAACCGGGGTAGGCGTGGAAGTCGTCCGAGCCCTGCTGGATCAGCGGGATGGGCGTAATGAACTGATTTTTGTCGTTCAGTGCACGCGCATACAGCGTCAACGTACCTGCGTTATCGAAATCGTGCTTCAAGGTCGCGGTGAACTGGCCACCGTCGTCAGCCTTGAACTGCGGGTCGCGCACGCCATCGGAGGTGCGATAGAAGCCGCCAACGCTGCCGTACCACTTGTCGGCGATCTTGAAGCCGTAGAACGCATCCGCGCGCCACAGGCCCTCATTGCCGTAGGTCAGGCCAACGCTGCCTTCGGGCGTGTCGCTGCCGGTCTTGAGGATAAAGTTTTCGCTGGCACCCATCTGTCCGTCGGCGAATACCACCGAGGGGCCGCCCTGGATGATCTCCACGCGCTCAACGGTATCGTCGAGGCGGAAGATCGAAGTCTGCTCGAAGAACGAGAGCGTGGGCATGCCGTACAGCGGCGAGCCCATCATCTGCACCGTATTGAACGGAGCGTCGCCGCCACCGGGGAAGCCGGCGATCTCGATATTGGCGCCGGTCTGGCCACCGGTCGATTCCGGCCACAGGCCCGGGGAGATCTTCAGCAGGTCCGCCGTACTCTTCGGGTTGGCGAGGCGGATCTGCTCCTGGGTCGCCGTGGTGATGTTGTAGCTGGTGTCGATCTTGCGCAGGCCGCCATTGGCCGTGTTACCGGTAACCACCACCGCGTCCAGCGCCGTGGTTTCCTTGGACGCGGGTTTCTTGCCCGTGGCCGGCGGCGGCGTTGCCTGATCCGATGCCTGCACCGGAGCTTGCGCAGGAGCCGGGTTGGCGTCCTGAGCAAAGGCCACGCCCGATGCCAACGTCGCGGCGATCGCCGCCGACAGCACCAGACGGGTGAGTTTCTTGTTATTGCGATTCATGACATCTCCTCCCCAATTGATCTTTCTTATTGCGCTTTGCCGTCAAACCGCCAGCTTCGCGCGCTCATCCCGCCTGATATGCCTGAGAAGACTCGTGTCGAGTTCGGCAACGCTCGACAGCACCACATGCGCGTCGGCCAGCACTTGTGCCTGCCCGATGCCCACCGCCGCCATCCCCGCGGCGAGAATGCTGGCAATGCCAGCCGCGGCGTCCTCCACGCCAAGACATTCCTGCGGCGAAACGCTCAGGGCATTGGCAGCCGCCAGGAAGATTTCCGGATCGGGCTTGGACCGGGCGATCTGGCCCGCGTCGACCACATGATCGAAAAGATTGCCGATGCCCAGGCGCTCGAGCAGCATCGGTGCATTGCGACTGGCCGAGGCCAGTCCGACTTTCAGGCCTGAACGACGGGCCGATTCGATCGCATCGCGCGCCCCGGGCAACAGGTCGTGCGGCCCCAGCGATGCGATCTGTGCCTTGTAGTAGTCGTTCTTGCGCTCGGTAAGCACGAGTTTTTCCTCGTCGCTGTACTGGCGGTCGGCGCGCTCGAGCAGGATATTCAGCGAGCCCAGCCGGTCGACGCCCTTGAGTCGTTCGCCGATCGCGTCATCGAAGGGCACGCCGATTTCGGCGGCCAGGCGCTTCCACGCCGCATGATGGACCACGGCCGTATCGGCGATCACGCCATCGAGGTCGAAGATCACGGCTTTGAGCGGACGGGACAGCGCCGGCTGCTCCATCGCGACGATCGGCGGGGGTACGCGCAGCGACTGCCCCATGTCCAGCGTATGGGCGACGCCGGCGTGCAGGAAGGTCAGTGCATGACCGGAAGTCAGCGTGTAGAGCACGCCCTCCCCATCCACTTCGACACGCAAATGACTGCCACGCCAGCGCAGGCCGAAACGGTACTGTTTCCAGGCTTTGGGCAGCTGCGGCGCGAGCGAGGGCAAACCCTTGCGCACGCGCAGGCCGCCGAAGCCCCAGGTCAGGGCCAGCAAACTGCCGGCCATGGCCGCCATATGCACGCCGTGCGCCGAATTGCCGTGCAGATCGTCCAGATCGACGCGCAGCGTGTCGAGGAAATAGTCGTACGCCTTGTCGGCGTAACCCACCTCGGCCGCCATCACCGCGAAGGTCGACGAGGACAGCGTGGAATCGTGGACGGTGACGCCTTCGTAGTAGTCGAAGTTGCGCCGCTTCGCCGCGACGCCGATATGCTCGCCAGCCAGCATCAGCGCGAGCAGCGCATCGGCCTGCTTGCATACCTGGTAGCGGTAAATGGTCAGCGGATGCAGGCGCAGCAGCAACGGTTGGCGCACGCCCGGCTGGGTAAGATTCGCCGGCAGGCGCGGCTTGTCGAGGAATCCATCGTCCTGCGGGAAGATGTCCAGTGCCATATCGGTCGGCAGGTACATTGCCCGTGCCGCCCGCAGCCATTGCGGCGACTCGTCCGCGTCCAGGCCAATCTTCCGCGCGAGCGCGTCAAATTCGGCCGGAAAGGCTTCGGCCATCCAGGCAGCCACGCCGGCGGCGTCCTGCAGATGACGCTGCGCCATGCGGTTGGTATAGAAATTATTGTTGACCAGGGCGGTGTATTCGTCCGGCCCGGTCACCTCGTGGATGCAGAACGCGCCGCCGCGGCGTTCGCTGAAGTGGCCGATCTGCAGCCATACGCGCGCCGTTTCGAACAGGATCTCGGCACCCTTGTCGCGCATGAATCCGTCATCGCCGCTGACGTCCACGTAATGACGCACCGCGAAAGCGACCGCGGCATTGATGTGGTATTGCGCCGAGCCACTGGGAAAATACGAGGAGCATTCGTCACCGCTGATCGTGCGCCAGGCGTAGAGCGCACCGTGGGCATGGTCCATTTCGCGCGCATGCTGGCGCGCGCGGTCCAGCGTCCGGTAACGGTACTCGAGCATATTGCGCGCCGCGTCCGGCGCCACCGGCGCGAGCGCGGGCAGCATGAAGGCCTCGGTATCCCAGAAATAGTGACCCTCGTAGCCTTCGCCCGTCAGTCCCTTGGCGGCCGTGCTGCTGGTGCCGTCGCGCCCGCTGGACTGGAAAAGATGGAAGAGATTGAAACGCAGCGACTGCTCGACCCGGGCATCGTCGATGGCCAGATCGACCTCGTTCCAGAAACGTTCGAGCGTGCCGGCCTGTGCCGACAGCAGGGCCGGGTAGCCCCTCGCGCCGGCGCGATCGAGGGTTGCCTCGGCTTCGTCATGCAAGGCATCCACGGACGTCGCTTCGCCGGGTGGCGTCCAGGCATAGGCCACGAACTTCTCGAGCGCCACGGTCTGGCCGGGAGCCAGCCTTCCATTGAAGCGCTGGGCGACGCCGCGCGAGGTGCGCATGGCATCGCCGAAAACCAGATCGCCCCCGGCCACGCGATGACGCTGCGCGCAGACCAGCCGGATGTCGCTATGGGTGGTCTGCTGCGCAACCCAGGCGCTGCGCTCGTCGGCTTGCGCCTGGCGCATGTGCAGGCCACCGTGCAGGGGCGCACCGATACGCGGATCGTCGCCCTGCTCGACCGGCTCGCGGTCGGCGTCGATCGCCGATTCCAGGCTGATCGGGCCGTGGTAGTCCACCGATGTCACCGCGTAACGC
Organism: uncultured Gammaproteobacteria bacterium; assembly: GCA_963847335.1. Lineage (GTDB taxonomy): Bacteria > Pseudomonadota > Gammaproteobacteria > Xanthomonadales > Rhodanobacteraceae > Luteibacter. The sequence goes on along the minus strand of CAWJZF010000004.1, from coordinate 477,812 downwards.
ATGGCGAGCAAACCGGGTTCGTCCAGGGCCACGATCCGCTCGGCGGAAATTTCGAACGTGTGGCCGTCCGGCGACCGCCAGTGCAGATGGCGCCGATAGCAGGCACGACGCAGGTCAAGTTCGCGGGAGAACGACAACCATTCGCCGTCGGCCAGCCGCACCGGGGTGTCGTCACCCAGGCGCAGGCGGATGCGCGTGGCGTCGGCCACGGGTACCCGCGTGTCGGTATGCCGGGCGAACCCGGAAAAACGCTCGTGGTACTCGATCGGCGAGCGCTCCCATGCGCCTGCCAGGAAGCTGCACTGGCTCGCGTTGTCGCCCTCTTCCAGGCCGCCACGGACCCCGAGCGCGCCATTGGCCAGGGCGAAGAGACTTTCATCCCTGGCGAAGCTTGCCGGGTCGGTATCGCGGCGGATCAGGGTCCAGGGATCGCACGCACCCTGGGTGCGGTCCAACGTGGGAAGTGGAGCGGGTTTTAGCACGTTTGAAATCTCGGGGACGGCTGTAGTTGTTATCGGTACCAATGGCAGGCGCTCGATACCCCCGGCCTGTTCGACGCGGACATTGCCAGCTATTGTTATCGATATCAATAGGGGCTCGAGGCGCGTTTACGATTTCGTCACGTATCGCTTACGGGTGGGCGCGTATCATCGCTCGGCGAGTTTTGTGCCCTCGTGGATTGCAGTACAGTGGCTCCCGGTACCGCCCGGGCTCTGGAACGGACAGCTGGCGGTCGCCGGTCGTGTGGAAGGGAGGCGTGGGCCGTTGAGCCGGACCAGTAAAACCAATGCGGGTCGCGCGCGATCGACCAACCTGACCATGGCGGACCTCGCCCGGTTATCCGGCGTCTCGAAGATCACCGTGTCGCGCGCCCTCGCGGACAGCCCCCTGGTCAATCCCGAGACACGCTCGCGCATCCAGGGCCTTGCCCGCGAACACAACTACAAGCTGAATGTGAATGCGCGCAATCTGCGCCTGCGCAGCAGCAATACGGTGGCCGTCATCGTCGAGATGAAGCCATCGCTCCAGCGCACCATGTTCGATCCCTACCCGCTCGTCCTGCTGGGCGGCATCTCCCAGGAGCTGACCGCCGCTGGCTACAGCGTGCTGCTGACCACGCGCCAGGGTGCTTCCGTCGCCGCCGTGCAGGCTGCCGACGGACTGATCCTGCTTGGTCAGGGCCCCAATCAGGACGCGGTACGTCGCTTCGACAAACTGGGCCTGCCGATGGTGGTCTGGGGTGCCTCGCTGGGCGACAACCACGTCACCATCGGCAGCGACAACCGCGGCGGCGGCGCGGCCGTCGCCGACCATTTCCACGCGCTGGGACGGCGCCGACCGATGTTCATCGGCAATCCCAGTCACCCGGAAATCTTCGATCGCCTCAATGGCTTCGTCGATGCGCTGGCGGCGCGCGGCATCAAGCCGCTGCTGCTGCGCCGCGACGCCTTCACCCCGGAGTCCGGCGCGGACGCGGTGCAATCCGTGCACGCGCGCGGCGTCAGCTTCGATGCGATCTTCGCCAGCAACGACCTGCTGGCGATGGGTGCGATCCGCGCGACCCGCGAACTGGGCCTGACCGTACCCGGCGATGTGTCCGTGGTCGGCTACGACGATATGCCGATGGGCGCGAGCTTCCTGCCGCCGCTCAGCACGGTGCGCCAGGACTGGCAGCAGGGCGGCATCCTGCTCGCGCAAAAGGTGCTGGCCTTGATCCGGCAGGAAACCGCGGCATCGGAAAGCCTGCCCGTCGAACTCGTCGTACGCGTTACCTGAGCTGGCGTACCGACGGTGCGCCCAGGTGCCGGTCGAAGAAGCTCACCATCACCGCGTAAGCCTCTTTCGATTCGGGTAGTTCCGGATCGGAGAAGAAGGCGTGCCACATGCCGTCCCACACATGCAGTTCCGTCTCGACGCCTGCGGCGGTCAGCAATCGCTGGCTTTGCAGAACCGAACTCATCGCGAAGTCACGCGAGCCGCTGATCAGCAGCGTCGGCGGAAACTTCGCCAGGATCGCGGGGGAGTTGCCCGGAAACACCATCGGGTCGCTGGCCCTGGCGCCCTTGAAGTAAGGCAGATCGCCCAGCTTGATCGGTACCGGCGCGATCGGGTCGCCACTCAGGGCCGGGCCGATATACGTCGAGTCGCCGCCCATCTCGGCGACCGAGCCACAGAACGTGCCGATGGCGCCGGGTGTCTTCACTTTGTCGCGAATCAACCGCGCCACCACCTCGCCGGTCAACACACCGCCGGCCGAGCACCCGTAGATACCGATGTCTTCGGCGGCATGATCCTTCAGCAAGGCGCGATAGACCGCCTCGACATCGTCGCTCGCGGCAGGAAACGTATGCTCCGGGCCTTGCCGGTAATCCACGCCGATGACCTTGACCCGACCGAGGCTCGCCACCGGAATGGCCTCCACCAGCACGCCGCTATGCGCTCCCCACAGGAAGCCGCCACCGTGAAGATTGATGAGTACGCGCTTCGGATGGGCTTCGCCCGAAGCAGGCTCGACGATATCGACGCCGATGCCGGCGATCGTGCCACTGCTGATACGCACCGGGTAGATTTTCTGCATGCGTGCGGCACGATCTGCATTGATCTTGTCGTAGAAGCTCCGGCTGGCATCGATACTCCCGCCAAGTCCGGGCGACTGACGGTTCTCCACCATCATCTGCGCAAAACGCTTGCGCGCCTCCGGTGAGGCATACGACGAGAACGGTGCCGTGAACGCGGGTATGGCAAGACTGCCGTCCGGCGCCGCTACCGCCTGTGGCGGCTCGGCCGCAATGGTGCTGCCGGCCAGCGCAAGAGCGAACATCGCGGCGAAGACCTTATAGCTAATGTGTGGAACACGCATTGCCTACTCCCAGGACCGTTGATATCGATGACAGGTATTGCCCGTGCCCGCGCATGTATAGTCCCGTCGATGCCCGACGGCAAGGCGGCGATGCCGCGACACGCACACCGAATCCTGGATACGCATGGCAATCGCTCGATGCTTTCGGCCCCTGGCACTGGTCTGCCTTGGACTCGTTCCCTGCATGATTCCCGCGCTTGCAGCAGACGACATGACCGACCGGCTCGCCATCCAGAGCGAAGCGGTCGGTCCGCAACACTTCCTCGCCGTGCACGGCCAGCGGTCATTGATCCAGGGCTACACCGGTGCGGGCCTGGAGGTATGGGCCTACCCGTTGCAGATTCTCGACGGCTATCAGGTCAGCTTCCGCGAACAGGGCGCGACGAGCGCGGTCGACGCCGCCACTTTGCTGCGCAGCGTTCGCTACGCACCCGATACCGTGATCCGCACGTATGTCGGGCCGGACTATGTCGTGCGCGAGACCCTGTTCGTACCCCTGAACCAGCCGGACGCGATCATCGGTTACAGTGTCGACGGTCCGAACCCGATCGACATCGCCGTCAGCTTCAGCCCCGTGCTCGACCTGATGTGGCCCGGATCGATCGGCGGCCAGGCCACGAAATGGGACAGTGCGGCCTCGGCATATGTACTGTTCGAACCGCTGCAGCGGTTCTCCGCCGTTGTCGCCTCGCCCGATATCGACACGCACGACAAGCCCGTCAACGGCGCATTGCAGGCGCATCAGGGACGGATCGCCTTCACCATGCGGACCCGCGGCAAGTCCACGAACCGCACCGCCACCGTGGTCATGGGGCTGCTCGATCCGGCGACCGCCGAGCCCGCCGTCACGGTGAAACACCTGCTTGCCGGACGACCGGCGATGGAACGGGAGGCGAAGGCGCATTACGCCGCGCTCGAAGCCAGCCAGTTGCAGATCGTCACGCCCGATGCCGCGGTCAACAGCGCGCTGGCATGGGCGAATGTGGCACTGGACCAGTCCTGGGTATGCAGCCCGACGCTCGGCTGCGGCGTGACCGCGGGTTACGGCCCCTCGCGCGATGCGCGGCGACCGCAGTACGAATGGTTCTTCGCCGGCGACGGCATGATCGCGGCGGACGCAATGATCGCCACCGGCCAATATTCGCGCGCGAAAGATGAAATTATCTTCATCTTGCGGCACCAGGATCCGGCCACCGGCATGATCTGGCATGAGCTCTCGCAGAGCGCGAGCTTCATGGACTGGAAAGCCTATCCGTACATGTACGTCCACGTGGATACCAGTTTCCAGTTCCTGGGAGCGGTCGAGCGCTATGTCGCGGCCACCGGCGACACCGCCTTTATCGCCGGACACTGGGCGTCGCTGCAGGCGGCATATCGCTACTGCCAGTCGCTGATCGACGCGAAGGATGGGCTGCCACGCATCCCCGCGGACAAGGAAGGCCCCAACGAGCAGGACCGCCTGACCGACGAACTGTCCTTGTCGGCGGAATGGATGAAAGCCTCCGCGGCCTTTGCCCGGCTGGCACGCCTGTCCGGGCATGCCGAGGAGGCAACGCAGGCCGATCAATTCAGCGCAAAAGCCCGTGCGTCGATCGCCCGTCGTTACGCACCAGGTAGTGGTCACGGATGGATTGACGGCTATACGATCTCGGGCAAGCCCGTCAACGGCCGCGGCTCGGATGCCATGAACCTCGTCGAAAACCGCATCCTGACCCCGGTACAAAGCGACAGCATCCTCGACCAGATCGCCTCGGCGGACTACCAGAGCGACTGGGGCACGCGCGGCATGCCGACCACCGCGCCCGGCGCCGATCCGGCCTCTTATGCCCACGGCAGCGTCTCGGCACTGCGAACCGCCGAGGTCGCGGCGGCGTACTGGCGTGCACACCGCCCCTACACGGCGTTCCCCATCTGGCAGTCGCTGATGCCATGGAACCGGCTGGATTCGCCGGGACACATCCACGAAGTCGCCGCGGGCGATTTCTATCACCAACAGGTCGAATCGGTGCCCGAGCAGACCTGGTCGTCCGCCGGCCTGCTCACCTCGACCGTCGGCGGCCTGCTCGGCCTCGAGGTCCAGGCCGCGGAACGTCGGCTGGTGTTCGCGCCGAACCTGCCCGCCGCGTGGGACACGCTTGCCGTGAACCATATCCACCTGCCGGCGAGTACCGTGGATATCTCGCTGTGGCGCGTCGACGGTGGACTGGCCTTTGCGGTGCGCAACGAGGGCCAGCCGTTCACATTGCGGTTCTCGCCGACCATTCCCCTGGGGGCGAGGTTGACCGGCTTCACCGTGGACGGTCGCACCATCGAATCCACCCAGGAAGACCATGCGCAGGACTCGCACGCGGTCGCCGAGATCGCCGTCGGCCAAGGCACGCTGCAGGGCCGCCTGAACTACCGCGGCGGCGTGGAGATCGGCGCGCCTCCCGTGACGCCGGCACCGGGAGATCGCAGTATCGGGATCAAGATCACCAGCGCGACGTACCGGAACTCAGCCCTGACGATTGGCGCCGACGCGGTCGCCTCGCGCGAATCGACGATCGACCTGCGCACGGACGACACGGTGCGTGGCGTCCAGGGAGGACAGCTGCGCCCGGTCGCCGCCCATCGCTACCAGATTGTCGTCCCCGCGCGGGACACGGGGACCGCCGCGGACTATCGCCACGTCGACATAACCGTATCGCTTGCCGGATCTACGCCTCGAGACTGAAATAGAACCCGAAATAGCGGTCCAGCGAGAGTTCCGGATGAAACGGAATTTCGCAGCTGCGATGCGGGTTCTCCCAGCGGTCGTGCATGATGTAACCGAGGGCCCTCAGTCCGTCGACGAATTCACGCTCCGCCGTGATCCGGTAAGGGCAGCACGCGGTGCCCATGTTCTGCACGGTGAAATACGATGTCGAGGTATGAATCGGCACGGAGTTCAGCAGCAGGTGCTTCGGCAAGCGCTCCAGACTCTTCAGCAGGTCGATGAGCGTGTAGTCGAGGTACTGCAGTGAACCGGCGGCAAAGAAGATGTCGACACCACTGGCATCGCTCTTCTGGCCGGTGAAGCTCAAGCGCATCAGCTGATCGTGCGTGGCGGCAAAGGCCGCACCGGAAGCCGCCACGGCAGGCACGTCGAGGATTCTCCAGCTCAGGTTTTCCGGGTAATGCATGTAACGCTGATAGGCGTAATACGCGATGCCGATATGGCCGCCCAGGTCGAATACCGACGCGTTACCCGCATCGAAGAGCTTAGACAACCACAACATGATGGGATAGTCGTTGATGAAGACCCGGCGGGTGCGCTCCCGATAAAGCTCGGCGGAAGCCTGGTTGTCATAACTTGCCGCGCGCGCGCGCGGCACGCTGGCCTGCGCGTCGGCAAAGCTCGGAAATACGCCGCGATACATGTTCTTCGTCAGCTCGGCATGGGAGAAGAACTCGCGCGTATAGCGGGACTCGCGCCAGTGGCGGACGCCAAGCAGGTCGGCAGCATGTTCGCGGACGCTGCGTATTGCGGGATGCATAGTCATGACGCCTGTCTATTCCATTGATCGATAAGCCTTTGTACAGCCCATAACGGGCAGCTGCCATACGGCATACGATCTAGCGCTAAGGCAAGATATGGCCCGCGCGCATCGCAAGAGCCTGCTGCGGACGCGTGAAGATTCCCACGCGTCCGGCCTGCCCGTCATGCCGCCGCGGCCTTGCGCAGCCTTTCGACATCGATCTTCTTCATCTGCATCAGTGCATCCATGGCCTTCCGGCCCTTCTTCGGATCGGTCTGTGTCAACAACTGGACCAGCTCGATCGGCACCACCTGCCATGACAGACCGAAGCGATCCTTCAGCCAGCCGCATTGCTGTGCGCGCTCCTCGCCGCCCTGGCTCAACCGGATCCAGTAATGATCGATTTCATCCTGGTTCTTGCAATTGATGACCAGCGAGAGCGCCTCGGTGAATCTGAACATCGGGCCGCCATTGAGCGCGGTGAACGATTGTCCGTCCAGTTCGAAGGCCACGGTCATCACCGATCCTTCCTTCTGACCTGACGCCTCCACCACCTCGCCGCTGTAACGGGTCGAGTTGACGAGGCGCGAATTCTCGAAAATCGAGACGTAGAAATTCGCCGCCTCTTCGGCCTGGCCGTCAAACCAGAGGAACGGAGTGATGCGCTGGAATCGGGATTGCATGATAGATTTCCTCGCTAAGTCGTTGTAATCGCGGACGAACGATGCAGGCGCGGCGCGCGCGCCACTTTCCCCCCTACTCATCCGTCGAACGAACTTGCGTGAAATCGACATGCCCCGGCGCGATCTCACGCCGGCAGGGGTACGTCCTGGGTGCGAGCCGCGCGCAGCATCGCCTGCGGCGGCTGGCCGAAGGCCCGCAGGAAGGCCCGGCGCATCCGCTCGCGATCGCCGAACCCGGTCTCCCGCGCAATGGCATCCACGGAATGCCGGCCCGCCTCCATCATCAGCCGCGCCGCCTCGACGCGCAGCTGCTCGACCGCCCGAGCCGGCGATTCGCCGGTTTCCGCGCGAAAAGCACGACTGAACTGGCGGGGACTGAGGTGCGCGGCCTCCGCCAGCTGTTCGACCGAAAGCTCCGCCTTGAGGTTCTGCCGTGCCCAGGCCAGTGCGCCCTGGATGCGGTCGGACTTCGGCTCCAGTTCGAGCAGCGCCGAGAACTGCGACTGCCCACCGGCGCGCCGGTGGTAGAGCACCAGCTTGCGCGCGACATCGCGAGCGACCGGGGCACCGGCATCCTTCTCGACCAGGGCCAGGGCCAGATCGAGGCAGGCGGTCATGCCCGCCGAGGTCCAGACCGGACCGTCGATCACGAAGATCCGGTCCTCATCCATGGTGACCGCGGGAAACATCTGACGAAAATCACGGGCAAAGGCCCAGTGGGTCGTCGCGTGGCGCCCTTCGAGCAAGCCGGCCCTGGCCAGGGCGAATGCCCCGGTGCAGGCGGCGCCGACCCGCCGCGACACCGTCGCCGCCTCGCGAAGGAAAGCGATCAATCCGGGGGAATGTTCGATCAGGTGGTTGTCGCCGGCGACCACCACCGTATCGAAGACCTCGCCGCCGAACGCCTTCGTATCCACCGAAAACCCCGCGGAGGACGGAACGGGACCACCCTTCTCGGACAGCAGGGTAAGGCTGTAAAGCGGCTCTTCGAGTGCCAGGTTGGCAAACTCGAAGACCGTGGTCAGGGCCAGGCTCATGACCTGGAAGCCCGGGAAAAGGATGACGCCGATGCTCAGCATGACCGATTGCCTCGTAATGTCCTAAAAGGTGGCATCCATGACATTGAGGTCATCATAGGGCAAGCCTATTCTCTTTTGCAAGGCCGGCGCCGCCGGCAGGAGATGACATCATGAACAGCAAAACCACCCTGGGCACCGCCCTTGTCACTGGCGCATCGTCCGGCATCGGCGCCGTGTACGCCGATCGCCTGGCCCGCCGCGGCTACGATCTGATCCTGGTCGCACGCAGCCGCGATCGCCTGGACGAACTGGCCAGCCGCCTGGTCGCCAGCACCGGGCGCCAGGTCCAGGTCGTCGTCGCCGATCTCGGCGTGGCCGCCGACCTGCGTCGGGTCGAGGAGATCCTGCGTACCGACGCCAGCATCACCGCCCTGGTCAACAATGCCGGCATCGGTGCCAGCGCCCCGCTGCTGCAGTCCGACCCGGACAAGATGGACGCACTGATCGCGCTCAACGTGATCAGCCTGACCCGCCTGGCAGCCGCCGCGGCGCCACAGTTCGCCGCGCGGGGCAAGGGCACGATGATCAATATCTCGTCGATCGCGGCGGTGTCGCCGGAAGTGCTCAACGGCGTGTATGGCGGCAGCAAGGCCTTCGTGCTCGCCTTCAGCCAGTCGCTGCATCACGAACTGACCGACAAGGGCCTGCGTATCCAGGTCGTTCTGCCCGGTGCGACCAGCACCGGGTTCTGGGATATTGCAGGCGTGCCCCTCAAGCACCTGCCCGCGGAAATCGTGATGTCGGCCGAGGACATGGTCGATGCCGCGCTTGTCGGCCTGGACCTCGGCGAACTGGTGACCATCCCCTCGCTGCCCGATGCCGCCGACTGGAACGCGTACGAATCGGCACGACAGGCGATGCGCCCGAAGCTCTCGCGCAGCGAGCCCGCCGCACGCTACCGGAAAACGGCAACCGCCTGATTCAGGGCGCAGCGGGTTTTATCGACGCCGCGAACTTAGGTCGCCTCGCCTCGCCCTCGCCCCTTAACCCGCGTCCGGGTCGAAGGGCGAGTAGCGAGGGGCGAGCGGGCACGCCAAGGCATGGGCGGGCGAGTAAACTGAACCTATGCGTCCGGCGCCCGCGACCCTTCCCGTTACCCCCGAAACACATCCCGATGAGCGTCTGGAACGCTTCGTCCGTGCGCATCCACGCCTGTTCGTACTGACGGGCGCCGGCTGCAGCACCGATTCGGGCATACCCGATTACCGCGATACCGAGGGCGCCTGGAAACGCAGTCCGCCCATGACGTACCAGCTGTTCATGGGCTCAGACGCGGCGCGTGCCCGCTACTGGGCGCGCAGCATGATCGGCTGGCGCCACTTTGGCCGGGCGCAACCCAATGCGACCCATCATGCGCTGGCCGAACTCGGTCGCCGCGGCCGCGTCGAGGCGCTGATGACGCAGAACGTCGATGGCCTGCATGAGGCCGCCGGCAGCACCGACGTCATCGACCTGCACGGCCGGCTCGATCGCGTGCGCTGCATGGATTGCGGCGACATCGCACCACGCGCGCCTTTCCAGCAAGAGCTGGCCGATGGCAATCCCGGCTGGCTGGACAGGCACGCCGCGCATGCACCCGACGGCGACGCCGACCTGGAGGCCGACGACTTCAGCAGCTTCGTCGTTCCCGCCTGCCGGCATTGTGGCGGCGTGCTGAAGCCTGACGTGGTCTATTTCGGCGAGAACGTGCCACGCGACCGCGTCGAGCGCGCCATGCACCATCTGCACCGTGCCGATGCGATGCTGGTGGTCGGCTCCTCGCTGATGGTCTATTCCGGCTATCGTTTCGTCGTCGAGGCCAGCCGTCGCGGCATCCCGATCGCCGCGGTGAACCTGGGCGTCACCCGTGCCGACGCCCTGTTGAGCCTGAAGGTCCAGGCATCCTGCGCCGAAGCCCTGGCCTTCGTCGGCCTTTGATCGTCATGCCTGCGCGTAAGGCAAGATGACGCAGTCCATGGAAGTCAGCGGCGCGCGCGGAAGAACTGCCGCAACATCTCGCTGGCCTCGTCCGCCATCAATCCGGCGTCGACGACAATGCGATGGTTATGGTGCGGCGACACCAGGGTATCGAACACGCTGCCGGCGGCACCGGTCTTCGGATCGCTGGCACCGTAAACCACCCGCGCCACCCGCGCATGGACCAGGGCCATCGAACACATCGCGCAAGGCTCGAGCGTGACGTACAAGGTCGCGCCCGGAAGCCGATAGTTACCGACCGTCCGCCCTGCCTCGCGCACCGCCTGGATCTCCGCATGCGCGGTCGGATCGTTGAGCGCGATATTGCGATTCCAGCCCTCGCCAATGACAACACCGTCCAACACCACCACGGCACCGACCGGCACCTCGCCTTCGGCGTCGCGTGCGTGGGCGGCAAGCGCCAGCGCACGACGCATCCAGCACTCGTCCTCGCTCGAATAAATGGGCTCAGCCAATGAGATAGAACCTTACCGAGAAAACCTCACCCTATTGTAGACACTAGCGACGACAAAGCGTGGGCACATACTTGTCAGGGATCTGGCCGCCGGTGCAAGTCCAGGCAATAGAGCCTGAGGACGTGACCGCGGACAACTGTATTCCTGTTCCTTTCAGAGCCGCATTGATATTGGGTCCACCGAAGCTCACATGAATTGTCCCGGGCTGACTGGTCGCATCCAGCCTATTGACGTAGCGCCCGGTGATTTCTGTCACCCCAGGCAATCCTGCTGACTCAGGCTGGCTCGGAAAATGGCCGTAGTTCGCATAGAACTCCGTCAAAGCCACCTTTGGGCTGGCGGTGAGTTCAAACCCCTCCGATACCTGCGACCTGATCAAGTAATCCTGATAGGCCGGGATCGCGATCGCGGCGAGGATGGCGATGATCGCGACGACGATCATCAGTTCGATCAGCGTAAAGCCCTTTTGTACAGGTTTCATCGCGGTGGTGTCTCGAGAATGGCTCGCCGGACAGTGCGCCGGCACAACGCCCGCGCCTGGGCACGAGCGGGACGCCGGGTTATCGGCGCTTGGAAAAAACGATTGAATGGTGCGTGGCATCGGAACGACTTGCTGCCGTTCCTCCCCCTCAGGAAGCCACGTCAGCGGACATAGCTTACCGGTCGCCACGGCGAGCGAACCAGCGCGATCGCGATAATTTTCGCGGGCGGTTTCGTGATGGAGTCGGCAACTGGCGCGGCTGCATGGATCAGATCCGTTGCAGCCAGAGCCCTTTCAGATATTCGCCCTCGGGAAAGGATCCCAGCGCCGGATGATCGATGCCCGCGCCCAGCCGGCCGAGGATGCGGATATCGACGCCGGCGTCGACCGCCGCATCGGCGACGATGGCGCGAAACATCGATGCGTCGATCGCCCCGGAGCATGAAAAAGCTCGCCAGCAGTCCACCCGGGCGCAACAAGCTTGAGCCCCGACAGATTGATGTCCTTGTAGGCGCGGGAGGCACGTTCGACCTGGTGTTGCGAGGCAGCGAATTTCGGCGGGTCGAGCACGACCAGGTCGAAGTGCCGGCCTTCCTCATGCAGGTTCGCAAGGCCTTGAACGCATCGGCGTCGAGCCACGTGGCACGCGCAGGATCGAACTGTTGGCAAGGACATTCGCCTGGGCGTGACCCAGCGCGTCGCCCGACGAATCGATCGACACCACGTGGCGTGCGCCGCCTTTGCAGGGCCGCCAGCGAAAACCCGCCGGTGTAACAAAAGCAGTTCAGTACATCGCGCCCGTCGGCATGCCGCGCGATCAGGTCGCGGCTGTCGCGCTGGTCGATATAGAAGCCGGTCTTGTGCCCGCGGCGTACATCGACCCGGTAACCGATACCGCCTTCGTCGATGGTCAGCCACTCGGGAGGCTCGTCACCGGCAAGCACACCCGTGACCCGCGGCAGACCTTCCTTTTCCCGCACCGACACGTCGGAACGCTCGTACACGTGCGGGCAACCGGTGGCGGCCTTCAGGGCATCCACGATCGCGGGCTTCCACGCATCGACACCGACGGCCATGAACTGACAGACCAGTTGCTCCCGATCGCCATCGGCGGCCTTGTAGTGGTCGACGACCAGACCCGGCAAGCCGTCCGCCTCGCCGAAAATCAGCCGCACCGCGCCCGTCCCGCTGATCATCGCATCCCGATGGGCAAGCGCCCGCTGCACGCGGCGCTTGAAGAATGCGTGGTCGATGGGCTCGGCTTCGTCGAAGCTCCAGACCCGCGCACGGATCGCGGACTGGGGGCTGTAAGCCGCGCGGGCGAGAAACCGACCGTTGTGCGCACGCACGATCACCGTCGCACCGGGCGCGGGCCGACCCTCGACGCGTTCGACAGCGCCGGCGAACAGCCAGGGATGCCGGCGCAGGAGTGCTTTCTCCTTGCCGGACTTCAGGGTAAGGACAGGCATGGTTCCACGACAAACGGCTCAGGTCAGCGGAGACGCCGCAGCGCCAAGCTTTGCCCCGTCGGCGCGGTGACTTGAACGCTATGAGCTTGGGGACCCGGGGATGGAACGCATGATAGAGCCTCGGCGGATCCTTCGGATGTAAAGAATCCGAAACCAATCCGCCGGGTGACCCTCCTCTGCGAACGGCCGCGTGTGCGGAACACGATGGAACGTGTGCCCGCGTCGACACGCAGGGTTCGCCGGAGCGTTCATGGTCGGATCGACTTAGTTGCCGGACAGCTTGTTCGCGGTTTCGGCGATCAGCTTGCCCTGGTGACGCGCGCCTTCCAGTTCGATCGCGCTCGGCTGACGCTGGCCCTGGCCGCCCGCGACCGTGGTCGCGCCGTACGGGCTACCACCGACGATCTCGTCGATCGACATCTGGCCCTGGTGGCTGTACGGCAAGCCGACGATGGTCATGCCGAAGTGCATCAGGTTGGTGATGATCGAGAACAGGGTCTGCTCCTGGCCGCCGTGCTGGGTAGCGGTCGAGGTGAACGCGCCACCGACCTTGCCAACCAGCGCGCCGCTCATCCACAAGCCGCCGGCCTGGTCGAGGAAGCTGGCCATCTGCGAGGCCATGCGGCCGAAACGCGTCGGGCAACCGACGATGACCGCGTCGTACTTGGCCAGATCGTCGATGACGGCGACAGGCGCAGTCTGATCGAGCTTGAAATGGTAGGCCGCGGCAATTTCCGGCGCCGTTTCCGGCACACGCTTGATATCGACGGTCGCTCCGCCCGAACGGGCGCCTTCGGCCATGGCCTGGGCCATCGTTTCGATATGGCCGTAGGAGGAGTAATAGAGGACGAGGACTTTGGACATGGGGTGTTCCTGCAGGGGCGAAGGAGGCTTATTCCTTGAGCATAGGCAGGGATGGATTACTATACTAGACGGTATAATTGGATGTGTGACATCCATAAATCGATGCAATCGCATGCTGGATTTCAAGATGCTCGATCTGAACCAGGTCTTCCTCTTCGTCGAAATCGTCCGTGCCGGCAGCTTCGCCGAGGCCTCGCGCCGACTGGGCATGCCGGCGAACACGGTCAGCCGGCATATACGACAGCTCGAAGCCGCGCTGGATACCCGCCTGATGCATCGCTCGACGCGGAAGCTGACCCTGACCGCCGCGGGCCAGGCTTTTTTCGACCGCTGCGCGCCTTCGGTCGCCGAACTGTCGCAGGCTGGCCAGGAGTTCTCCGATGGCAACGAGCTGCCGGGCGGATTGGTGCGCGTCGCGGCCCCGGCGGGATTCTTCGACCTGTTTCCCGTGGAATGGATCTCGGACTTCCTGGCCGCCTACCCCCGGGTGCGCATGGAATTCGTGCTGGACGATGCGAAGACCGACCTGGTCGGACAGAGCATCGACGTGGCCTTGCGCGCCGGACGATTGGTCGACGGCAATACGGTCGGGCGCAAGCTCGCGGACACGCATTTCGGTCTCGTCGCCAGCCCGGCCTACCTCGCGCGGCGCGGCACGCCTGCCGAACTGCAGGAAATCGTCGGGCATGACTGCATCCCATTATCGCAGCGTTCCGGCCCGGTCGACTGGCGACTCGACGCCGGCGACGGACCGGTCGACGTACAGGTAACGGGCAGGTTTCGCGCCAATACGGCACGCGCGGTAGTGCAGGCCGCGGTGGCCGGGCTCGGCATCGCCCTGCTGCCGGAACCGCTGGTTACCGCCGAAGTGGAAGCCGGTCGTCTGACCAGGGTACTGCCGGCTTACCGACAGGAGAGCGCGAGCCTGTACGCGGTATTTCTCAGCCGCCGGCAAATCCCCCGCGCGGTGTCCGCTTTCGTGGAGTTCGCCGCACAACAACTGTTGTCCAACCACGCTTTCCTGGATCCAGGGCGAAACACCCCGCTCAGGTAACGTCGAGCCCGCCATCGACGGTGATCACCTGCCCCGTGACCCAGGCGCCGGCCGGCGACGCCAACGCGACAATCCAGGCAGCGACATCGTCTGGCGTGCCACGCCGGCCGAGCGGAATGCGGTCGCGCTCTGCCGCCTTCACCGCTTCGGCCTGCTCCGGCGACAGCGCCATGCGCTCGACCAGAAACGCCGTTTCGGTCGGCCCCGCCGCGACCGCGTTGACGCGGATGCCGTCAGGGGCCAGTTCGAGCGCCCAGCAACGCGTCATATGTTCGAGGGCGGCCTTGCTGGCGCCGTAATGCGACAGCAGCGCAGCGGCCTTGTGGCCGAAGGTGCTGGAAACGTTGACGATGGTGCCGCGCGAGGTTTTCAGATGGGGCAGCGCGGCTGTTGCCAGCAGGGAAGCACCGAAGACGTTCACCGCGAATATCCGCGCGATACGCGTATGGGTCGCTTCGGACAAAGGCAGGATCGCACCTGCGCCGGCATTGTTGACCAGCACGTCCAGTTGGCCGTAGCGCTCGATGACGGTGTCGATCGTACGCGCCGCGTGATCCGCTTCGGCCGCATCGGCCACCAGGAAGTCGATCCGCTCGTGGTTGTCGGCCAGCTCCTGCAGCGGTTCGATGCGGCGCCCCGTCACGATCACCCGCGCACCGCCGGCGACGAAACGCAGCGCCGCCGCGCGGCCGATACCGGCGCCACCGCCGGTGAGGAGGACCACCTTCCCTTCGAACGCGTTCATGGGTCAGACCGGGGTCGGATTGCGTTCGGCAAAGTCCAACTGGTGCCAGTACGGGTACGGCGGCGTCACCGCGCTCGCCTCGTCCAGGCGACGCATCTGTTCCGCGCTCAGCGACCAGCCCACCGCACCAAGATTCTCGCGCAACTGTGCCTCGTCGCGCGCACCGACGATCACGTTGGCCACGGTGGGTCGCTGCAGCAACCAGTTCAATGCGATCTGCGGGATGGTCTTGCCGGTTTCGGCCGCGACGATGTCCAGCGCATCGACCACGCGATAGAGGTACTCGTCGGCGACCGGCGGGCCCTTGTCCGCGGTCGTGTGCAGGCGACTCCCTGCCGGCAGCGGCGCACCGCGGCGAAGCTTGCCGGTCAGCCGGCCCCAGCCGAGCGGACTCCAGACCACGGCCGACACGCCCTGGTCGATGCCGAGCGGCATCAGTTCCCACTCGTAGTCGCGGCCGATCAGCGAGTAGTACGCCTGGTGCGCCACGTAGCGCGGCAGGCCGTACTTCTCCGACACACCGAGCGACCTGGCCAGATGCCAGCCGGAGAAATTCGACACGCCGACATAACGTAGCTTGCCGGCACGGACCAGGTCGTCGAAGGTCTGCAGGGTTTCCTCGACCGGCGTCACCGCGTCGAAGCCATGCAACTGGAAGAGGTCGATATAGTCGGTACCCAGGCGCTTCAACGCCGCATCGACCGCGCGCAGGAGATGGAAGCGCGACGAACCCACCTCGTTGGCGCCCTCGCCCGATCGGAAGGTGGCCTTGGTCGACACGATGACCTGGTCGCGACGACCGGCGATCGCCTTGCCAAGGATGTCCTCGGCCATGCCCGCCGAATAGATATCGGCGCTGTCGAACATGGTCACGCCCGCCTCGATGCAGATATCCAGCAGGCGCCGCGCGCCTTCCGCATCGGTCGCGCCCCAGGCGCGGAAGAACTCGCCCCCGCCACCGAAAGTGCCCGTGCCCAGGCTGAGCACCGGAACCCTGAAACCCGAACGACCCAGCTGCCGATATTCCATGACACCCTCGATTGGCCAGCACGCCAGTGTCCCGCGTCGCAGGGCAAGAACTCGCGCGCCAGTCTCTTTATAAGATCAACGAAGGTTATGAGAGTGCTTCATGCCTGTAAAGAAGACAGCCCAGGGTCCCGCAAGCCCCGGCGCCTATGAGATTCCGGCGCTTACCTTGCACCCTGACGTGTCACCCGGCCAACAAGGATTCGCCCGCCCGTGCCGCATGGCTTGCCAACGCTCCCGCCGCTGGCTAGATTCCGGGCCTGCCTCCGGAACTGCTCGCACGAGCGAAGGCCTGCTTCGTAGTCCTCGACCAGTTCGTCCATCAACGCCAGCGCCTGGGTGTAGTCGTCCTCATTGGCGATGTGGCCAATGAAACCCGCCTCGTCAAACAAGGCATGGGCTCGCTCCTTGATGGCGGCAAATCCCACCTCAGTCACCCTCCTTCCGGTAGCGTTTGCAAAGCTTGTCGTACTCGGCGCGGGTCACGATGTGCTTGACGTACATACGGTTGTCTCGAAATTCGATGAAGGCCATCAGTCGAAGACTGTTGCCACCGATGTCCAGCACCCACCATGTTTCCTCTTTAGCGACCTCCGCCAGGTCGTTGATTTCGGTGGCTTCGGCGTTATTCGCGTTGCCAATCAGCCATCTCGTAAATCGGCCGGATTTCGATCTCGCTCGGTCCCAGCATCGGATTGGGGCAGCGCTTTACCCAGGCAACCGCCTCGTCCATGTCCTTGACGTCCCAGAGCCAGAACCCGGCGATCAGCTCGTGGGTTTCGGCAAAAGGTCCGTCGGTAACCATACGGCCGGGACCAGCGAACGCAACACGCTTGCCCTGCGAGGAGGGCGTGAGTCCCTCGGCCATGAGCAGGATGCCTGCCTTGCGCAGTTCGTCGTTGAACCTGCCCATCGCCTCCATCATCTCGGTCGTCCAGGGCTCCGGGAAATAACCCTTTTCGCTGTCGTCAGTCGCCTTCACGAACACCATGACACGCATCGTCAGTCTCCTTAGTTCAAGCCCGCCTCACCGGGGCTGGCATCTAAACGACGAACGGAGCTTTCGGAAATCGACAGCATCCTGCATTGATTTCGCCGGTTGAAACCCTGCCCGCCCCGCATCCAGGCGGTCCTCCGTGCCCAGTTTGCCTTCCTCGCCTGCCTGCCGCCCACGCAGGTCCGGCGGATAACATCGCAGGTCGAACCGGCGATCGGTATAGATCCAGTCGTCATCCCAATCATCATTGTTGACGCGATGCTGCAGATAATCGCGTGCGGTTTTTGGGGTGCGAGCGGACCAGGTTGAAAGGACGCACAACCCATGAGGGTTGTGCGTCCTTGCGATCAGTATGGACTCAAACCTGCGTCGAGTGCGCCGGCATACGCTGCGGTGAGCGTCTTACCGTCGTACGTCTTGCCGGCCACATCGTCGTAAAGCCAAAGGAAAGCGCCGGTGATGCCGCACTGCGACGACCAGTCGGCGACCGTGCTTTGCGCGAAGGGCACCGAGCCGCCACCACTGATCAACGAATCGCCGATACCGGGATAGACAGGAACGCCGCCGAAATCCCAGCCTGAACAAGGGTTGTTGCCCGTGCCGCCGGCATAGGCCTGAAGGTGCACACCATCGACAGTACCGGGGCGCTGCCTATTGATCTGCTTGACCACGGAAGTCCAATAGGGGGCATTCGAGAAGGGATCTGGCATCACGTGGTAGCCGAGCTTGCCGAGCATCACAGAGAACGTGACGGTTGACGCGGCGTCAAAGCTGTTCTCGTCGTCCAGGTCGATCGCATCGATCGAAGGGATAGCCTTCTTCAGCGCCTGGAAGTTTTTCTGAAGAATGCTCTTCTTGCCGGTGCCGCCCTCTTTGTCCGTGCTGTTTACAAGGGCCTGGATGTCCTGGAAATCGCCGACATTCGACGAGCCAATGCTGAAGGTGATTCGTTTAACGCCCGCCGCTTTCAGACTGGCAAGGTTGGACGCGAAGTCCGGATACATCTGATCGCCGATATAGGCGCCGTTGGAAACGATAGGGAATTCACCGTTGAGGTTAAGGTCGCCATTCGGCTTGACCTCGACACTCCACACGACGACCTCCGTAAAACCAGATTGACTCAGTTCCGCGATGTTGTTGTTGAGATTCTTGTAGATCGGTCCGCCACCGAAAATGCCTATGTAACCGGTGGTATCGGCGAACGAGGCCGAGGAAGCGGCCATCCCGACTATCGAACAAAGCAAACCAGCTGCTACGCGCGTGCGCTTAAACCGAGACTTGGGACTCATTAACCTGCTCCGATGGTGTGTGTGAGGTCACGCCACTTCCCAACGCGCACTCCGAATTCCTTCGCGATCGGAGCGCTCTCCCGCGTCACCCGTCTGATGGCGTGTCGTATTTTCTTGCTGGACTGGATGCGGAGCGCTGCAGCACTCCGCGCCGGTTTAGATCGATCTAAACCGGCTTCGCAAACTCTATAGCGGTCTGTTCGACGACGCACGCTGCAACGCAAAAAGAAGGTGACTCAGGTCACATTTAAAACGGAAAGTCGTCGGATGCCGTTCGTTGCCCATAGCGCATACGGAGAAACGCGGTCCGCTTACAGGAAGCTAACTAGCGCTTCCGAGGACGGCCTTTCGAAGCCATTGCGTGACTGAAGAGCTCGTGAGGCAGATGGGCCCAGAGGGCGGCCATGAAGTCGACGGTCTCAACGGCGCAGGAGGATCACCCGATTCGCAGGAGCGGCAGCCGACGAAGTCTACGCAAGCGACGAAAGGCGAAAAGCAGCTTCCATCTGCAGTTGTTCTCGCGCGGGAATGGCCAGAGAGCTGGCGATTGTCCGCCATTGCGATACAACTTGGCCTTGAATTGAAATGATGTCTTCGGCCTGGGCCACGGAAACCCTGAAGTAAGGGGCAACGGACCGTGCCAATTCCAGATCCATCGCGTTGTCGGCCTCACTGATATTGATCTTTAACCCATGCGCGTGCGGCACCGGATTCATATCGAACGCCGGGGAAAGCGCCCATGCTGTGCCGTGCTCCAGCAGGAAACCATGGTTACGCAAATGATCGTCGGTATTGGAGACCAGTAAGTTGAAAACCACGCGCGCCCACAGCTCATGTAGATCAACGTCTGTCTGAGCCCCTTCCGCCATGAGAACCTGTGCGATTTCCAGATAGCTGGCGCCGGTCGACGCATCTTCCCCGTCCCTATGTCCGGTCAGATTCATGGCCGAGGCGAAATGCAGTCGTCTCCCTTGCTGGGTACGGTCGAAGCGCTTGATCAAAAACGTATGATGCGGACTGTTGAAGCGGCGAACCAGTGCTTCAGGAACGCGGAGTCCACATGCTTTAGCCAACGTATGGACCACCATTTCCCATGCGCCGACGTTATGTTCATCGCGAACGCTGGGAAATTTTGCAATCCACAGATGGCCTTGTGGATCAACGACGCTTGCCTTGGGGCGGTCCCCGCCCAAGGAACCGCCAGGCGCGATCAACATACGTAGCCAGGCATCGGCCTCGACGGAGGTATTGTCCTCGTCCTGCTCCAGCGCAAGGCTTGCTGCCTCCAGCGCGCGCAATTGGACGAAAGGCGGAGTCGTTGCGTCGTGTTGATCGTCGAGGAAAGGACCATCGTCATTGCGGCGAAAGCGTAGTGCGCCAACGCGGTAGCTATCGTGTACACCAAGCAGATAGTCCGATTCGAAAAGCCTGGCCTTCGCATCGGCGGTGCCCGTACGCTGCGCGCGCTCCAAACGACGGCGCATCAGCAAGCGACCCCAACGATCAGGACTGGCGTCGGCAAACGCACCGAAAGTGTCTTGGCCTTGCGGTGGATACTGCCTGCCTTCGAACCAACCGAGGCGTGGATCCAGTTCGAGGCTGGTCAGGTCGCTCCTGCCCAGAGCCTTGTCATCACACTCGAAGTCAAAGGCCTCGCGGCTTCCGTTGCGATGGGTATAAAGGCGCCCCAACCGCGCCGGCTCAGGCAGCCCGTCCCAATCGCCGTAGACGGCAATGTATGGATCGCTCATTTTTGCGACCGGCCTTTGGGCGATTTAGGTGGCGCAATGAGCGCAGCCAGGTCGCTGGCACTAACGAAATCACCGCCCGGCTTCCAGCTCGACGCCTCAGGCAACGCTCCTGCAGCACGCTGCCTCCTGGGGGCGGCATCAATTGTCTTTGAATGCCTTGGAGAAGGCTTGGCTCCCCCCCTGGGCAAAGTCGCGTCTTGCAATGCCCTGCCCCTTGGATCCTCCTTCCCGAGGAGATCGAGGTCTTGCTCTATCCCCAGGACCTGCATGACGGCAAGGTATGCGCCCATGGTCACACCCGAGTTACCGCGCTCAAGGTTGCGCAGCGTTACCGGGGTCATTCCGGCGCGCTCGGCCGCCTGCTTTCCGGTCAACCGGCGACGCAAACGGGCAAGCCGCAGCCGCTCGCCGAGCTGTTCAAGACGGCGTTCGGTAATGGGCAACAGAGGGGCAACTTTCTTGGCCATAGAGGCATTATTACACCTCTTTAGCCAAAAAAAAGAAAGAATAATTCCCTTTCAAGCCTCCGCGGCTAAATTACTCCCACTCGATCGTGGCCGGGGGCTTGCCGCTGATGTCATAAACGACACGAGATATGCCTCGCAACTCATTGATAATACGAGTAGAAACGCGGTCGAGGAATTCGTACGGCAGGTGGGCCCAGTGAGCGGTCATGAAGTCGATCGTCTCAACGGCGCGCAGGGCGATGACCCACTCGTAGGCGCGGCCATCACCGACGACGCCGACGGAGCGGACCGGCAGGAAGACGGCGAAGGCCTGGCTGACGCGGTCGTAGAGGTCGTGCTTACGCAGTTCCTCGATAAAGATCGCATCGGCGCGCTGCAGCAGGTCGACGTACTCGGGCTTCACTTCGCCGAGCACGCGCACGCCAAGGCCGGGACCCGGGAACGGGTGGCGGTAGACCATCTCGCGCGGCAGGCCGAGTTCGACGCCGATGCGGCGGACTTCGTCCTTGAACAGTTCGCGCAGCGGCTCGACCAGCTTGAGGTTCATTTTTTCGGGCAGGCCGCCGACGTTGTGATGACTCTTGATCACATGCGCCTTGCCGGTGCGGCTGCCGGCCGACTCGATCACGTCCGGGTAGATCGTGCCCTGGGCCAGCCACTTCACGCCGGTCAGCTTCTGCGATTCTTCGTCGAAGACCTCGACGAAGAGGCGGCCGATGACCTTGCGCTTGGCTTCCGGATCCTCGACGCCGGCCAGTGCCGCGAAGAAGCGCTCGCGGGCATCGACGCGGATCACATGCACGCCCATGTGCTCGGCCATGGTCGCCATCACCTGGTCGCCTTCCTGGAAGCGCAGCAGGCCGGTGTCGACGAAGACGCAGGTCAGCTGGTCGCCGATCGCCTTTTCCAGCAGGGCCGCGACGACGGAGGAATCCACGCCGCCGGAAAGACCAAGCAACACACGATCGCTGCCGACCTGCTCGCGCACGCGGGCCACCGCGTCGTCGATGATGTGCGCCGCGGTCCACAGCGTATCGGCGCCACAGATATCGACGACGAAACGGCGCAGCAGTTCGCTGCCGCGCCTGGTATGGGTGACTTCCGGATGGAACTGCAGGCCGTAGTAATGGCGGCTCTCGTCGGCCATGCCGGCCAGCGGCAGGCTCGGGGTGGCAGCGATCGCGGCGAAGCCCGCGGGAATCGAGGTGACGCGGTCGCCATGCGACATCCACACGCCGGAAACCTCGCCGTCGGCGAACACGCCGTCGAACAGGCCAGCCTTGCCGAAGGTCAGCTCCGCGTAGCCGAATTCGCGATGATGGCCGGCCTCGACCTTGCCGCCGAGCTGCTCGGCCATGGTCTGCATGCCGTAGCAGATACCGAGCACCGGTACGCCCAGATCGAACACCTGTTGCGGCGCGCGCGGCGAATCGATGTCAGTAACCGATTCGGGACCGCCGGATAGGATCACGCCGCGCGGCGCGAAGCCGGCGATATCCTCCGGTGCATGATCCCAGCCCCAGACTTCGCAATAGACGCCGATCTCGCGGATACGGCGTGCGATCAGCTGCGTGTACTGCGAGCCGAAATCGAGAATGAGGATCTTGTCGCCATGGATGTCGGTCATCGTCTGCGGTCCACAGAAAGTAAAACGGATGGACCCGCGCACGCGTCGCAGGGTCCGAAAACGCAGGACGCCCGAAAGCGGGCGTCCTGGATGGCTGGGTGTGACGCGCTGACGCGTCAGTCCAGCCGGTAGTTCGGCGCTTCCTTGGTGATCTGCACGTCGTGCGGATGCGCTTCGCGCACGCCGGCACTGGTCACCTTGACGAACTGCGCCTTGTTGCGCACGTCGTCGACGGTGGCCGCGCCCAGGTAACCCATTGAGGCACGCAGTCCGCCGATCAGCTGATGGATGATGTTGCTCAGCGGACCCCGATACGGTACCCGACCTTCGATACCCTCGGGCACCAGCTTGTCGGCGTCGGCCTCGTCCTGGAAATAACGATCCTTGGAGCCGAGCTGCATCGCGCCGATCGAGCCCATGCCGCGGTAGCTCTTGTATGAGCGGCCCTGGAACAGCTCGACCTCGCCCGGCGCCTCTTCGGTGCCGGCGAACATCGAGCCGAGCATCACCGAGGACGCACCGGCGGCCAGTGCCTTGGGGATGTCGCCCGAATATCGGATACCGCCATCGGCGATCAGCGGGATTTCGTCCTTCAGCGCGGTGGCGACCATGTCGATCGAGGTGATCTGCGGCACACCGACACCGGCGACGACGCGCGTGGTGCAGATCGAACCCGGGCCCACGCCGACCTTGACCGCATCGACGCCGGCATGCAGCAGCGCGATCGCCGCTTCGCCGGTAACGATATTGCCGGCGATCAGCTGCACGTTCGGGTAGCGCTTCTTGACCCAGGCGGCGCGGTCGATCACGGCCTGCGAATGGCCGTGCGCGGTATCGACGACGAGCACGTCGACGCCGGCATCGACCAGGGCCTCGATGCGCTGCTCGGTATCGCCCGAGACGCCAACCGCAGCCCCGACGACCAGGCGCTCATGGCGATCCTTGGCGGCGTGCGGGTTGTCGCGAGCTTTCTGGATGTCCTTCACCGTGATCAGGCCGCGCAGCTGGAAGGCGTCGTTGACGACAAGCACCTTCTCGATGCGGTGACGATGCAGGAGCTGGAGAACCTCATCCTGGTCGGCGCCTTCGCGCACGGTGACCAGCTTGTCCTCGCGGGTCATGATGTTGCGCACCGGATCGTCGTGCTTGCGCTCGAAGCGCAGGTCGCGGCTGGTGACGATGCCGACCAGCTTCTCGCCGTCGACCACCGGCACGCCGGAGATATTGTGCGCGCGGGTCAGCTGGATGACTTCGCGGATCGAGGTGTCAGGGCGGACGGTGATCGGGCTGCGGATCACGCCGGCTTCGAATTTCTTCACCAGGCGCACTTCGGCGGCCTGCTGTTCGAAGCTCATGTTCTTGTGGATGATACCGATGCCGCCGTTCTGGGCCATGGTGATGGCGAGGCGCGCTTCGGTGACCGTGTCCATGGCGGCCGAAACGATCGGGATGTTCAGGCGCAGGCCGCGAGTGAAGCGCGTGGAGGTGTCCACGTCGCGCGGCATGATGGTGGAGTGGCCCGGAACCAGGAAAACGTCGTCGTAGGTCAAAGCCTCGGCGAGGATGCGCATGGCGTGTTATCCCGCGAGTAAATCACGCCATTATACGCCGTACGGCAAGCATCGTGCCAGCGCCCGGGCAAAACACATCGTTTCGTTCAGCGCTCAAAGGCCTCGGCGGCTTCGAGGGTGTTCTCGATCAGCGTGGCCACGGTCATCGGACCGACGCCGCCCGGCACCGGCGTGATCCAGGACGCTCGCGCCGCGGCCGGGGCAAATTCCACGTCGCCGACCAGGCGACCGTCTTCGAGGCGGTTGATGCCCACGTCGATGACCACCGCGCCCGGCTTGATCCAGGCGCCCTTGACCAGGCCGGGCTTGCCGGCGGCCACCACCAGGATATCGGCCTGGGCGACGAAGCCGGCCAGGTCCTGGGTGAACTTGTGACAGCAGGTCGTGGTGCAGCCGGCGATCAGCAGCTCCAGCATCAGCGGGCGGCCGACATGGTTGGAGACGCCGACGATCACCGCATGCCGGCCACGCACCGGCCGGTCGGTGTGACCGAGCAGGGTCATCACGCCCTTGGGCGTGCACGGACGCAGGCCGAAGCGGCGCAGGGCCAGGCGGCCGACGTTCACCGCCTGGAAGCCGTCGACGTCCTTGCCCGGATCGATGCGGTCGACCAGGGCGTCCTCATCGACATGCGGCGGCAACGGCGACTGGATCAGGATGCCGTGGATGGCGGCGTCGGCGTTGAGCTTGTCGATCAAGGCGATCAGTTCTTCCTGGCTGGCCGTGGCCGGCAGGTCGTAGCTGAAGGACTGGAAGCCGACCTGTTCGCAGGCCTCGCGCTTCTTGCGCACGTAAACCGTCGAGGCCGGATCGCTGCCGACCAGGACCACAGCCAGGCCCGGCACCCGCTTGCCCTCGGCGATGCGCTTGGCGACGCGGCGACCGACATGGTCGAGGAGTTCCCGGGCGATGCGCTTGCCGTCGAGGATGCGTGCGGTCATGGGTCAGCTGTCGCGAATAAGACTGCCATTATCGCAAAAACCCGAGCCTGTGCGGGGGCAAAATGCCAGGTTTCGCCTACGTAACCTACGGCAAATGCCGGCTGGGACAGGGTAAGCGCCGCGCGTAACGTGAGGATCATCGGCTGCAACATCAAGGAAGACTGCCATGCGCCAAACCGACGCGACATATCATCGCAACCCGATCCTGGCCCTGCTCACGGCGGCCACGGTCGCGACAGTCACCCTGGTGCCGATGCCTGTTGCCGCGGATGCCCCGGCCACCCCACCAGGATGGGAAGCCCAGTTCATCGACGATTTCGGGGGACCGGCCGACGATCAGCCTTCGCGCTCGACGTGGCACTTCAATATCGGTCGCAGCTGGCCTGGCGGTCCCGATGGCTGGGGCAACAATGAGGTGCAGTACTACACGGACACCCTGTCCAATGCACGTATCGACGGCCGCGGCGAACTGCACATCACCCCGCGGCGCGATGCCATGGGAAACTGGACCTCCGCGCGGATCCAGACCAGGCGCGAGTCGTTCAAGGCACCGCCCAAGGGCGTGATGCGCGCCGAAGCGCGTATCCGCTTGCCCGCCGTCAAAGGCGATGCAGCACTCGGGTACTGGCCGGCGTTCTGGATGCTTGGCGGAGCCAGCGGCCCCGGCTGGCCGACCGCGGGGGAGTTCGACATCATGGAAAACGTCAACGGGCTGAACCGCCATTGGGGCGTCCTGCATTGCGGGATCGCGCCCGGCGGCCCATGTAACGAGACCGACGGCCTCTTCGTCAACCAGCCCTGCCCCGGCGCCAGTTGCCAGGACGATTTCCATACCTATGCCTTCGAGTGGGATCGGCGCGTCTCGCCCGAACAGATGCGCTGGTACATCGATGGACAAATCTATCACCGCGTGGACGAAACCATGCTTCCGGCGAAGACATGGGACGACATGCGCACGCACGATGGCTTCATGATCCTGCTCAATGTGGCGATGGGCGGCGGTTTTCCGGATCGGTTGGCCGGGCAGATCACACCCACTCTCGCCACCGAACCCGGCCATTCCTTGCGCGTCGATTACGTTGCCGTCTGGACCACCTCGGACGGCAGCATGCCATTCACGCCTGCCAGCCCAGTTCCATAGCGACGATTGGCATACCGCGGGCGCGATGTCCGCGCGGGTGTCCCGGCCGTTCGCGACCGGGCTAGAATCGAGCGATGGACACCATTCCCTTCGACGCCACCATGGTTGTTCCGTACCCGGCCAACCTCCGGCTCGACGGCGTGCGCCTGCGCCCCTACCGCGATAGCGACGCGCCTTCGCTGCATGTCGCCGTGCGCGAGTCGTTGGCGACGGTGGGTCGCTGGCAGCCCTGGTGCAACGAGGACTTCACCCTGTGTTCGGCCGAGGCATGGATCGCGTACTGCAAGCGCTCCTGGCTACTTGGCGACCACTTCGAATTCGCCGTCGTCGACGATGTTACCGACGAATACCTCGGCGGCACGGGCATCAATCAGCGTAACCGGGACCACCGATTCGCCAACCTCGGCTATTGGGTCCGCCAGAGCCGGCAGGGCCATGGCGTCGCGGCGAAGGCCGGACGCATGGCGGCGCGATTCGGCTTCGCCAACGCGCACCTGTCGCGGATCGAGGTCGTCGTCGCCGAAGGAAACTTCGCCAGCCGACGCACCGCCGAGAAGATCGGCGCCAGGCTGGAATCGATCGCCCGCAACCGGCTGGTGTTGCACGGCGTCCCGGTGAACGCGGCGATGTACTCGCTGGTGCCGCAAGACGTGTGATCGACCCGGGAGCGCTGTCGTCAGGGCGCGGCGCAGAAGCGCTCGATGTCCTCGTAGCCGTTGAATACGGCGTTTTCGCCGCAGCCTGGGCACTCCGGATCACGTGGCAAGCCCACTTCGCGAAAACGCATCGACAAGGCGTCGAAGGTCAGCAAGCGGCCGACCAGCGGATTGCCGATGCCGAGCAGCACCTTCAGGGCCTCGGTCGCCTGCAGCAGCCCGACCACCCCGGGCAACACGCCGAGCACGCCGGCCTCGCTGCAGTTCGGCGCTTCGGCGGCGGACGGCGGCTCCGGAAACAGGCAGCGATAACACGGCGAATCGGTGCGACGCGGATCGAACACGCTGACCTGGCCGGTAAACCGTTCGACCGCGCCGTAGATCATCGGCATGCGCAGACGCCGGCTTGCCGCGGCGAGCAGGTAGCGCGTCGGGAAATTGTCCGCGCCATCGATCACCAGGTCGTGACCGGCGATCAGCGCCTCGACATTCGCGGCCTGCAGGCGTTCGGCGCGAATCGTTATACGAACCCGCGGGTTGAGCGCCTGCACGGTCATCCGCGCGGATTCGGCCTTGAGCATGCCGACGCGGGCATCGGCATGCACGACCTGGCGATGCAGGTTGGAACGTTCGACCCGGTCGTCGTCGATCAGGGTGATCTCGCCGACGCCAGCGGCCGCGAGATAGAGCATCGCCGGCGCGCCGAGACCGCCCGCGCCGACCAGGGCGATCCGTGCGGCGGCAAGCCTCGCCTGCCCTTCTTCGCCGACCTGCGGCAACAGTACCTGCCGTGAATATCGTTCGGCCGCATCGTTGTCGAGCGCCGCCCCGGCGACCGGCAGGCCTTCGGCTTTCCAGCGATTGAAGCCGCCGGCCACCGATTGCACATGGCCGATAGCCCATGCGTTGCAGGGCTTCGGCGGCGAACAGCGAGCGCTGGCCGCTGCCGCACAGAACCAGCACATCGCGATCGCGATCGGGCACGGCCGCTTCGATACGCAGCTCCAGATAGCCGCGCGAGATCCCGAGTGCGCCGACCGGCGCGCCGCTGGCGCGTTCGGCGTCTTCGCGAACGTCGATCAGCACGGCACCGGCCAGCTGACGACGGACGGCGTCGCCGGGAGCGATCTCGGCGACACGCTCACGCAACGCGGCCATCCAGCTATCCCGATCGAGACCCTCGTTCATGGACTCTCCGACTATTTCTTCTCGCGTCGCTTGTGCTCGCGGATCACGCGCTGGCGCTTCTTCTGCTGGTTTTCGGTAAGCACGTTCTTCTTGCCCGCATACGGATTCTCGCCATCGCGGAACTCGATGCGCACGGGCGTGCCTTCGAGCTTGAAGCGCTTGCGGAAAAAGCCTTCCAGATAACGCCGGTACGCCGGCGCGATATGCTTGGTGCGGCTGCCGTGGATGATCACGGTCGGCGGATTGGAGCCACCCGGATGCGCGTAGCGCAGCTTGGGCGCATGCCCACGGACCAATGGCGGCTGGTAGCCCTCGTAGGCCTTTTCCAGGGTGCGGGTAAGTTCGGACGAAGACAGCTGACGCGTCGCCGCGCTATGCGCACGGACCACGGCGCGCATCAGTTCGCGCAATCCGGAACCATGCAGCGCCGAGATGAAAACGGTCCTGGCCCATTCCACGAAGGCAAGGCGGCGCTCCAGCGCGCGCTGGCACTGCTCGCGCGCATAGGTGTCCATGCCGTCCCACTTGTTGACGGCGATGACCAGGGCGCGACCCTCGTCCATCGCATGGCCGATCAGGGTGAGATCCTGGTCGGCGAGGTTCTCGCGCGCGTCGATCAGCACCACGGTGACCTGCGAGGCGGCGATCGACTGCAGCGTCTTGATCACGCTGAACTTCTCGACCGCTTCCTCGACCCTGGCGCGTCGGCGGACGCCGGCGGTGTCGATCAGCGTGAAACGCTGCCCATCGCGATCCAGGGGCACGCGGATCGGATCGCGCGTGGTACCGGCAACATCGGAGA
Source organism: uncultured Gammaproteobacteria bacterium (assembly GCA_963847335.1). Lineage (GTDB taxonomy): Bacteria > Pseudomonadota > Gammaproteobacteria > Xanthomonadales > Rhodanobacteraceae > Luteibacter. The sequence goes on along the minus strand of CAWJZF010000004.1, from coordinate 449,192 downwards.
CGATCAGCCGATCTTCACCGAGCAGACGGTTGATAAGCGTGGACTTGCCGGCATTCGGCCGGCCGACGATGGCGACGCGGATACCGCTGTCGTCGAAAGCGGGATCGTTATCGCGATCGTCCGGCAACAATGGCAAGGCCGTTGCCACCAGCGTGTCGATACCGCGGTTATGCGCGGCCGCGAGCGGCAGCGTGGCGCCGAGCCCGAAGGTCGAGAATTCGGCCAGCGCGGTCGGCTCGTCGACGCCGTCGGTCTTGTTGACCACGGCGATAATCGGCTTGCCGCTGCGGCGAAGCTCGTCGAGGATGGTGCGATCGAGCGGCAAGACGCCATCGCGTGCATCGACCACGAAAACCAGCAGGTTCGCCTCGGCGATCGCCAGGCGGACCTGCTGGGCGGTCAGCCCTTCGATGCCTTCATCGGCGCCGGAGAGGCCACCCGTGTCGACCACCACGAACGGACGCTCGGCCAGGCGGCACACGCCGTAGTGGCGGTCGCGGGTTACCCCCGGCATATCCGCCACCAGCGCGTCGCGGCTGCGCGTCAGTGCGTTGAAGAGGGTCGATTTACCGACATTGGGACGACCGACCAGGGCGACGACGGGCAGCATTGTTTACCTACTTGGATATCAGGGCGCGTTGATGCGGTAGGCGCCAATACGACCCTCGACATCTTCCACGTAAACGGTGTCGCCAACCACGAGGGGCTGGCCACGGATGGCTTTCTTGGACAGGCGTTCGCGGGCGACGATCTTGCCGTCGTTCACGTCCATCCAGTGCACATAGCCTTCGACGTCGCCGACCACGACGAAATTGTTCTGCGCGACCGGGCTGGTCAGCCAGCGCCACTTCAGCGCATCCTGCTTCCAGATGTTGGCGCCGCCGGCCTTGTCGAAGGCGAACACATTGGACTGGTCGTCGACGCCGAACACCGAGTTGGCATGCACGTCGACCGAGGTGAAGGTCGAGAACGGATGGCTCCACAGCGGGCGACCGCTCGGACCGTCGATGGCGACCATCTGGCCGTGATAGGCCGCGGCATAAAGCGTGGTGCCGTCGAGCACGATGCCGCCATCGGCGTCGTTCAGGCGGTCGATCTCGGTGCGGCCTTCGCCACTGGCCAGCGTCTGTTCCCAGAGCTTCTCGCCATTGTCCATGCGCAGCGCGACCAGATGGCCATTGTCGCTGCCGAAGAAGACCACGCCGTTGGCGACCAGTAGCGGGCCGTTGCCGCGCAGGCTGAGCAGGGGCACCGAGGTCTGGTCGTAAACCCAGCGCCGCTCGCCGGTGCCGGCATCCACGCCATAGAGGCGACCGTCGCCCGTGCGGGCGACGACGAGGTCGCCGACGATGGTCGGCGAGGCCAGTACTTCGGCGCTCAGTTCCGCTTCCCAGCGCTTGCTGCCGTCCTTCGCATTCATCGCGAACAGATGGCCATCGAGCGTGCCGACCACGAGCAGGTCACCCGACACGGCCGGGCCACCCGAGAAGTAGGAATCCGGGCGGATCTTGTCGCCCATGCCGAACCAGCCCTTCTGCCGCGTGCTCTGGCTCCACAGGGTCTTGCCGGAAGTGGCGTCCAGGGCCTCGATATGGCCATTGGTGCTGGCCGCGTAGAGTACGCCGTCGGCATAACCGGGGCGCATGCGCACGCCGGTTTCGGCGGCGCCCTTACCGATGCTGCTGGTCCACAGCTTGGTCACCGGAACCGTCGCCTTGAAATCCTTGGCCAGCGGAGTCGGCGGCTCGACGTTTTCCTTCTTGAAGGAATGGCAGCCGGCCAAGTGCGACCAGCGACGTCAAGGCAATCAGCAAAAATCGTTTCATGCACCCTGCTTCCCGGCCACGGCCAGATCATCGAGCTTCATTTGGAGAACGCCGCGCTGCGGCGCAGAAGCGCCCAGCGCCGACATGGCGGTTTCGTATGCCTTACGGGCATCGGCGGGACGTCCAAGCTTGACCAGCGCATCGCCGCGTAGTTCCTCGGCGAGGCCTTTATAGGTATCGGCCGGTACGCGATCGAGCACCGCGATGGCGTCGGCGGCCTTGTCCTGGGCAAGCCTGAGCTGGGCGGTACGTACCTGGACCAGACCCTTCATCGCATCGTCGCTGGCATGGGCTTCGGCCCACTCGAGCGACGCCTGCGCCTTGTCCAGCTGGCCGGCGACGACCGCGCGCTGCGCGCGCTCGCCCGCGGCGAACACCGCATAGGACGTGTCCGGGTAATCCTTGAGCAGGCTGTCCGTCAGTGCTTCGACCTCGCTGGTCCTGCGCTGTGCCGCGGCGACCTGGATCGCCTGGTACTCGCCGGCCGCCTTGGCCAGGCGGTCGGCGCGGTGGCCCTTCCACTGCTGCCAGCCGAAGATCAGCAGCAGGCCGAGGATGACGCCGACGATGATGGACACGCCGTTCTTGCGCAGCCACTGTTGGACGCGTTCGCTTTGCTCGTAGTCGTCGTAAGCATCAAATGCCATGCAATCACCATCAAGAGTCGTCCGGGAATGACTGTTCCCTGGACGCGCGGACCGGAAAACCGGCAGAGAATGAACGCCCGCCCGGCTGTCGTCGACAGTCGGGCGTAACAATAGGGAAGCATAACCGAAAAGCGCTGCCCGGCGTCGCTCGGAGCGACAGGCCGGGCGCGCCGGGCGCGGTCAGTTATTGACCGGCGTGGCCTGACCGTCCTTGATATCGAGACGGAAACGGGCCACGTTGGCGCGGCGGAAGGCATCCAGTGGCACCGGCTGGCCATCGACCTTGACCGTGGCGGCGCCGGCATTGCCGATACGCACTTCCAGCGGCGCACTGCTCTGGTAGGTCTTCTCGGTGCCCGCCGGCAACAGCCCGTACTCCAGCCGCGAGCCGTCGGTCGAGGTCACCTCGACCCAACTGGCCGCGGGCAGTGTCAGCGTGAGGCTGTGAGCCCCCGCCACCGGCACGGCCGCGACGGGCACCGCAACCTTGGGCGCGCGAAGCTCGGTATCGAGTGGCGGGAACACCGCCATCGAGGCCAGCAGTGGCTGGTCATCATGCGTGGCGGCCGGCGGCGTCACCGTCGCCTGCGCAACGCTGCTGGTCGAGCTGCTGGCCGGAGCGTCCTGCTGCGCGACTGGCGTCGCATCGAGCGGCGACAGGCGAGCCATGTCACGGTCGAGCGTGCCGCGGATTCCCAGCCAGACCATCGGCACCACGATCACCGCGGTCAGCACCACATACGTCGCCGCGGTCGCATAACGCTCCAGCAGATAACGCGAATGCGAGATGCCGCCGCTGACCACGAGGGTCGGCTGGCGCGGTGTGATCCGTGCAAGCTCGCCCTGCAGGGCCGACTCGTCGACACCGACGTGGTGTCCGTATTTGGTCAGGTAACCGGCCAGGTAGACCTGGTAGTCGATCCCGCCGTACTCGCCCATTTCGAGCTGGCGCAGCAGCCTGGACGGCAGGCGCAGCGCCTGGCCGCAGGACTCGACCGTAAGGCCCCGCGCTTCGCGGGCGGCACGCAAACGCGCGCCGAACGCCGTCGCCCCGTCGGGAAGCACGGCGGTGCTCCGTTCATTCATATGCACTTCGACCATGTTTTCCACACTCTCCCCGATGGGTGCGGACGATTCCGACGGCGCGAACAGATCCGGTTCGCGGTCATCCCGACCTGCAGAATTATTCGTCACAGAAGTCATTGGCGTGCGGTATTGCTATCCAGGGCGCGTGCCTGTTCCGAATCCGGGAACTTGCTATGTAAACGCCGTGCGAAATCCTGGGCACCCTCCCCGTTGCCCAGCCTGAGCTCGATCTGGTATCCGAGCTTCAATGCATCCGGTGTCGGCTGCCCCAGCGCGTCGAAACGCTGGATGAAGGCACGGGCACGGAACGCATCGTTCTTAAGGTACAGCACGCGCGCGGTCTGATACAGCGCCTCGGCGTTATTCGGGTTGCGCGTGGTCGCGGCGCGGAAATCCGCTTCCGCGCCCGCCAGGTCGTTGGCCGCGATCAGGCAGGTGCCCGCATTGGTCAGGGCGACGTCCGGTGTGTCATAGAAGGCGTCGGCGACCGCGCGCTGGAAATACTGCTGCGCCTCGGCGGTCTTGCCTTCCTTGCACAGGAATACGCCAAGATTGTTGTTCGGCGCACCCTTTTTCGGGTCGATCTCGACGGCGCGGCGGTAATGCAATTCGGCGTTGGGGTTGTCGTTGATGCGCTCATAGAGCACCGCGATCACCGTATGCGCGGGAGCATAATTCGGGTCGAATTGCAGCGCCTTGTTGAGCTTCTCCATCGCTGTCTGCAGGTCGCCGTTCTGCATGTACTGCTGGCCGAGCTGGGTATGCACTTCGGCGCCCTTGCGGGCGGTATCGGACTTGGTGTCTTCGCGCAGGTTCTTGCCGACCCCGGTGCCGCCGGTGGTGATGCAGCCGGCAAGCAGGAGTACGAGCGCCGAAGCGGCGAACCAGCGATCAAGCCGCATGTACCGTCCCCTCTTCCAGCGTCTTGCGAAATGCCGCCTGGCGGCGCGTGCGATCCAGTACCTGCCCTTTCAGCTGGCCGCAGGCGGCGTCGATATCGTCGCCACGGGTCCGGCGCAGCATCGTCAGCACGCCCGCATTGAGCAGTTGGGTCTGGAACGCCCGGATGACCTCGCCCTCCGAGCGCTCGAAGCGGGTGCCCGGGAACGGATTGAAGGGAATCAGGTTGACCTTGTTGTTGCCCGGCAGCTTGCGCATGAACTTGACCAGCTGGCGTGCATGCTCCGGCTGGTCGTTGACACCCTTCATCAGGGTGTATTCGAAGGTGATCGAGGTGCGCGGCTTGCGATTGATGTAGCGCTCGCAGGCGGCCATCAGTTCGGCCATCGGGTAACGCTTGTTGAGCGGCACCAGTTCCGTACGCAGTTCGTCGTTGCACGCATGCAGCGACACCGCCAGCGACACGTCGCTCACGTCGGAGAGCTTGTCGATCATCGGCACCAGGCCGGCGGTCGACAGGGTGACGCGCTTGCTGGCCAGGCCGAAACCGAGGTCGTCGCGCATCAGGCCCATCGCTGCGACCACGTTGTCGAAGTTCAGCAGCGGCTCGCCCATGCCCATCATCACCACGTTGGTGATGCGCCGCTGCTGGTGCGGGACATTACCGAGGTGCTTGGCCGCGACCCAGACCTGGCCGATGATCTCGGCGGTCGACAGGTTGCGATTGAAGCCCTGCGTCGCGGTGGAACAGAACTGGCAGTTCAGCGCGCAACCGACCTGCGAGGACACGCACAGCGTGCCGCGCGTCGGCTCCGGGATGTAAACCGCTTCGATGGCGTTGCCGCCATCCATGCCCAGCAGCCATTTATGCGTGCCGTCGACCGCGGCCTTCTCGAACACGGTCTTCGGCGGACCGACATAGCAGGCAGCGGAGAGCTTCTCGCGCAGCGCCTTGCCGACATCGGTCATGTTCTCGAAATCGCTTTCGAGGCGATGGTAGATCCACTTCATGACCTGCTCGGCACGATACGGCTTCTCGCCAAGCTGCGCGAAGAACTCGCGCAGCCCGTTGCGATCGAAGTCGAGCAGGTTGACCTTTACATCGCTCACGTCATGGACTCAGCGCGGAAAAACTTCCGTCTCGGCAAAGAAATAGGCGATCTCGACCCTGGCCGTATCGACGGCGTCCGAACCGTGCACGGCGTTGGCGTCGATCGAGTCGGCGAAATCGGCACGGATCGTACCCGGTGCGGCGTCCTTCGGATTGGTGGCCCCCATCAGGTCGCGATGCTTGAGAATCGCGTTGTCGCCTTGCAGTGCCTGGATCATCACCGGTCCGGAAATCATGAATTCGACCAGCGCGTTGAAAAACGGACGCTCGCGGTGCACGGCGTAGAAGCCCTCGGCTTCCTTGCGCGACAGCTGCTTGATCTTCGCGGCGACGACCTTCAGGCCGGCCTTCTCGAAACGGGTGTAGATCTCACCGATGACGTTCTTGGCGACGGCATCGGGCTTGATGATCGAAAGGGTGCGCTCCAGCGCCATACGGGTCTGCTCCGGACAGATTACGGTTAATTGTGAAGCGTGCCATCGAGCCCTGAGAAGCTCGTGGGAAGTTTGAGGCCAAAGACCTAGCGAATTACGTACTTAGCTCACGAAATCTTGACAGATTCTAGCTGATTCGCAAAGGGCTTGCAGACCCTTGGCCGGGTCTCCGGGCCTGGATTGACCCGCAAGGCCGGCCGGGCGTATTCTCAAACGATCGTTTGATTCCGTCAGCGCTGTCGAGGGTCCCTTCATGAACGCCTCTCCGTTCTCGACCAAGGAACGCATCCTGGGCGCCGCCGAGGCCCTGTTTGCGACCCACGGCTTCGCCGGGGCCTCGCTCGGCAGGTCACCGCCGCGGCCAAGGTCAACCTCGCCGCGGTCAATTACCACTTCGGGTCGAAAGACAAGCTGATCGAGGAGGTATTCCGCCGACGCCTCGATCAGCTCAATACCCGACGCCTGGCCGCCCTGGCCCGGATCGCCGGCCAGGAAGCTACCCGACTGGAGGACGTGCTTGACGCCTACATCAGCCCTGCCCTGGACCTGTCTCGCCACGGCGGCGGCGGCGCGGCCTTCGTCCGCGTCCTGGCCCGCGCCTATGCCGAGCACAACGAAACCCTCCGCCGCTTCCTGTCCGACAACTACGGCCACGTGCTGCGCCAGTTCGCCGCCGAGTTCGCCCGGCTGCTGCCGGACCTGGCCAAGGAAGAGATCTACTGGCGGCTGGACATCGTCACCGGTGCCCTGACCTATGCCATGGCCGACTTCGGCGTCATCCAGCGCAAGACCGAGGTCACCGAGCGCACCCACCGCGAGCAGGCCGCCGGACACCTGATCCGCTTCGCCGCCGCGGGCCTGCGCAACCCGCCGATTCGCCCATGCCGCGCGCTGAGCGCGAGGCCTCCCTTTCGTGTCCGTACTCCCGGAGAGAACCATGACCGCAACACCGTTACGCATCCGCAAGGCCGCGGTACTAGGCGCCGGCGTCATGGGCGCGCAGATCGCCGCGCACCTGACCAATGCCAACGTCGAGACCGTGCTGTTCGACCTTGCGGCGAAGGACGGCCCGAAGAGCGGCATCGCCCTGAAGGCGATCGAGAACCTGAAGAAGCTGTCGCCGGCGCCGCTGGCCGACAAGAACCGCGCCGCCGCGATCATCCCGGCCAACTACGACGAGGACCTCGACCAGCTCAAGGACGTCGACCTGATCATCGAAGCGATCGCCGAACGCATCGACTGGAAGCTGGACCTCTACCGCAAGATCGCGCCGTATGTGAGCGCGACACGCGGTACTGGCCAGCAACACCTCCGGCCTGTCGATCAATGGCCTGGCCGAGGCCCTGCCGGAGGAAATGCGCCACCGTTTCAGCGGCGTGCATTTCTTCAATCCGCCGCGTTACATGCACCTGGTCGAACTGATCCCGACGAAGCTGACCGACAAGCAACGTGCTCGAAGGCCTCGAAGCCTTCCTGACCACGACGCTCGGCAAGGGCGTGGTCTACGCGAAGGACACCCCGAACTTCATCGGCAACCGCATCGGCGTGTTCTCGATCCTCGTCGACCATGCACCACACCGAGCAGTTCGGCCTCGGCTTCGATACGGTCGACGCGCTGACCGGTCCGGCTATCGGCCGGCCGAAGAGCGCGACCTACCGCACCGCCGACGTGGTCGGCCTGGACACCATGGCGCACGTGATCAAGACCATGGCCGACACCCTGCCCGACGATCCGTGGCACAAGTACTTCAAGGCGCCGGTGTGGCTGCAGGCGCTGATCGACAAGGGCGCGCTCGGCCAGAAGACCGGCGCGGGCTTCTATCGCAAGGCCGGCAAGGACATCGTCGTGCTCGATATCGCCAGAGCAGGATTACCGCGCTTCCGAGCAGAAGGCGTCCGACGAGGTCGCCGCCATCCTCGCGATCAAGGACCCTGCCGAGAAGTTCGGCAAGCTGCGCGCCTCGACCGATCCACAGGCCCAGTTCCTGTGGGCGACCTTCCGCGACCTGTTCCATTACAGCGCCTGCCACCTGGCCGATATCGCCGAGACCGCGCGCGACGTGGACTTCGCGATCCGCTGGGGCTATGGCTGGAAGCTCGGCCCCTTCGAGACCTGGCAGGCCGCCGGCTGGCAGCAGGTGGCCGCCTGGATCGCCGAGGACATCAAGGCCGGCAAGGCCATGAGCGACGCGCCGTTGCCGGCATGGGTCACCGACGGCCGCAAGGGCGTGCATGGCAAGGATGGCTCGTACTCGGCCAGCGCGAAGGCCGACAAGCCACGCTCGACCCACCCGGTCTACAAGCGCCAGCTGTTCCCGGATCCGATTCTTGGCGAGCGTTTCGACCAGGGCACGACGGCCTGGGAAAACGACGGCGTGCGCCTGTGGCACCTTGGCGACGATGTCGGCATCCTCTCGTTCAAGACCAAGATGCATACCATCAACGACTTCGTGCTCGACGGTATCCAGCGCGCGGTCGAGGAATCGCGAGAAGCAGTTCAAGGCGATGGTGCTCTGGCAGCCGTCCGAGCCTTTCTCGGCCGGCGCGGACCTGAAGGGCGCGCTCGGCCTGCTGCAGTCCGGCAAGCTCGCCCAGTTCGAGGCTATGGTCGCCAACTTCCAGGCGACCAGCATGAGCATCAAGTACTCACTGGTACCGGTGGTCTCCGCCGTGCGCGGCCTCGCCCTCGGCGGCGGTTGCGAATTCCAGATGCATTCGGCGCGCACCGTCGCGGCACTGGAGAGCTATATCGGCCTGGTCGAGGCTGGCGTTGGCCTGCTGCCGGCCGGTGGCGGCCTGAAGGAGTTCGCGGTGCGCGCCGCGAAGGCCCGCCCGGAAGATCCGTTCGAGTTCCTGAAGAACATCTTCGAGACCATCGCCATGGCCAAGGTCTCCGGCAGCGCGCTGGAAGCGAAGCAGATGGGCTTGCTGCGCGAGGAGGACGTCGTCGTCTTCAATGCCTATGAATTGCTCTACGTCGCCAGGCAACAGGCTGCCGCGCTTGCCGAATCCGGCTGGCGTCCGCCCTTGCCCGGCCGGGCGATCCCGGTCGCCGGCGATGTCGGTGCGGCTACGTTCAAGGCCTCGCTGGCCAATCTCGCCGAGGGCTATTTCGCCTCGCCGCACGATATCGATATCGCCAGCCGCATCGCCGACACCCTTTGCGGTGGACGCATCGAACGCGGCTCGCTGGTCGACGAGGCCTGGCTGCTCTCGCTGGAGCGCAAGCACTTCGTGGAACTGGCGCAGACCGAAAAGACCCAGGCCCGCATCGCCCACACGATGACGACGGGGAAGCCGCTGAGGAACTGATCGCGCACCGCGCGCATCGCTTCGACGCCTTCCCTACTGACAGGACTTAAAGCTCATGAGCAAGCAAGTACAAGAAGCCTATATCGTCGCCGCCACCCGAACCCCGGTCGGCAAGGCGCCGCGCGGCGTATTCCGCAACACCCGCCCGGACGACATGCTCGCCCACGTCATCCGCGCCGTGATCGAACAGGCACCGGGCATCGACCCCGCGCTCATCGCCGACGCGATCATCGGCTGTGCCATGCCGGAGGCCGAGCAAGGCATGAACGTGGCCCGCATCGGCGTGCTGCTGGCCGGCCTGCCCGATGTCGTCCCGGGTGTCACCATCAACCGCTTCTGCTCCTCCGGCGTGCAGGCGATCGCGATGGCCGCCGACCGCATCCGTCTCGGCGAAGCCGACCTGATGCTTGCCGGCGGTACCGAGAGCATGAGCATGGTGCCGATGATGGGCCACAAGATCGCGATGAACCCCGCGATCTTCGAGAACGACGAGGACCGCGCGATCGCCTTCGGCATGGGCATCACCGCCGAGAAGGTCGCCGAACGCTGGAAGGTCAGCCGCGAGGACCAGGACGCCTTTTCCCTGCAAAGCCACCAGCGCGCGATCGCCGCGATCGCCGCCGGCGAGTTCAAGGACGAGATCACCCCGTTCCAGCTCGACGATCGCTACCCGGACCTGAAGAACCACAGCGTCCGCGAGGATCGCCGGGTGATCGACACCGACGAAGGCCCGCGCAAGGACACCAGCATCGAGGTGCTCTCGAAGCTGAAACCGGTATTCCGCAACGGCCAGTTCGGCGGCTCGGTCACCGCGGGCAATGCCTCGCAGATGTCCGATGGCGCCGGCGCCTTGCTGCTGGCCAGCGAAAAGGCGATCAAGGACTATGGCCTGACCCCGCTGGCCCGCTTCGTCGGCTTCGCGGTTGCCGGCGTGCCGCCGGAGATCATGGGTATCGGCCCGAAGTTCGCGATCCCCAAGGCGCTCGCCCAGACCGGCATCCGCCAGGACCAGCTGGACTGGATCGAGTTGAACGAAGCCTTCGCCGCGCAGGCGCTGGCGGTGATCCGCGACCTCGGCCTGGACCCGGCCAAGGTCAACCCGCTCGGCGGCGCCATCGCCCTCGGCCACCCGCTCGGTGCCACCGGCGCGATCCGCGCGGCCACGCTGATCCACGGCCTGCGCCGCCGCAAGCAGAAGTACGGCATGGTGACCATGTGCATCGGTACCGGCATGGGCGCGGCAGGCGTGTTCGAGGCGCTGTAAACGAAAGGGCGCACGGCGATGGGACGTGAAGCGTTACCATCGCCAGCATCCTCCACGCGGTAGCTTCCATGCACACCGACGCCATCATCAACAAGCTCCGCGAACGCGTCCCGGCACTGGCCGCCGTCTACCTCTTCGGTAGCCGCGCGTCTGGCGAGGCGACTGACCAGAGCGATCTGGACCTGGCGATCGCCTTCGATGGGCCGGCGGACCCGGTCCGTTTATGGACGCTGGCCAGTGACCTGGAAAACCTTTCCGGCTGTCCGGTGGATCTGATCGACTTCCGCCGGGCATCCACCGTCATGCAGTACCGTATCCTCATGACGGGCACCCGGCTCTGGTCGCGCGGTGCCGACGTCGACATCTACGAAAGTTTCGTCCTCTCCGAAAAAACGGCGCTCGACGAAGCGCGTGCGGGGCTGATAGCGGATATCGAGCGCACAGGAACTGTCCATGGTCGATGACGTACTGATCAACAAGGCGGCGGCCATCGAACGCTGCGTCCGTCGCGCGCGCGAAGAATACGAGCGCGGACCGGACACATTCGCCACCGATTCCACGCGCCAGGATGCCGCGATCCTCAATATCCAGCGTGCTTGCGAGGCTGCCCTCGATATGGGACAGCATATCGTCCGTCTCGAGCGGCTGGGCATGCCGCAAAGTTCTCGCGATATCTTCGCCCTGCTTGCCCGTGGCGGATGGATCCAGACGGGCCTGGCGGAAACCATGCAGCGCATGATTGGTTTCCGGAATATCGCCGTGCACGAATACCAGGTGCTACAACTACCCATCACGATTGCCATCATTACCCGGCATCTCGACGATTTCCTTGTTTACAGCAAAGCCATGCTGGACGGCGCGTCCGGTAAACGGGCCTGATAGAAGCGAGCCTCGACGACATGCCCATCCCAGCCGGTGCCAGGCTCACTCGATGACCATTCACGGCATTCACACCATCGATACCGGCTTCGTCCGGCCCATCTTCGACGCCGCTTATCTCGTCGTCGAGCGCGGACGCGGTGCTTTTATCGACAGCGGTACCAACTACTCGGTACCGCGGTTTCTGGAGACACTGAAGGACGCGGGGCTGACGCCGCACGACGTGGACTGGGTGATCCTCACCCATGTGCACCTGGACCATGCCGGCGGTGCCGGCGAGCTGATGACCCACCTGCCCTCGGCGAAGCTGCTGGTCCATCCGCGCGGCGCGCGCCACATGATCGACCCCTCGTTGCTGGTCGCCGGGGCTACCGCGGTCTATGGCGCGGAGGAGATCGAACGCAGTTATGGGACGATCGTTCCGGTGCCGGAGGATCGCGTTGTCGAGGCAACCGACGGTTATACGGTGGACCTGGCCGGACGCGCCCTGCTCTGCGTCGACACGCCCGGCCATGCGCGCCATCACAACGCGATCCACGACGAGGGATCGAATGCGTTCTTTACCGGCGATGTTTTCGGCCTGTCCTATCGCGAATTCGATGTCGATGGCCGGCCTTTCATCATCCCGACGACCTCGCCGGTGCAGTTCGAACCGGAGGCTCTGCATGCATCGATCGAACGCTTGCTCGGCTATGCGCCGGAGGCGATGTACCTGACGCATTACGATCGGATCGAGGACGTGCGACGCCTCGCCGATGACCTCCATGTGCAGATCGATGCGATGTGCGAGATAGCGCGCGAGCATGCCACGGCGCCCGACCGGCACCGTCGCATGGTCCACGCCCTGGGCGCGCTCTACATCGAACGCGCCACCGCGCACGGCTGCCGCCAGACCGCCGAGGAGGTCGAGGCCTTGCTGCATACCGATATCGAGCTCAACGCGCAGGGGCTGGCGATCTGGCTGGATCGCCCGAAGCGCGGATAGTCGACGGGACCGGACGAACTTTACCCTGGTACTTTTCCAGCAGGGCATCCAGTTTCGCGACGGTACCGACGTCTGCCACACCGTCATAGCGCTGGGGATGGAAGTGCATCTGGAAGGCGGATATGACATGGGTGGTTGTCTGTCCGGCCAGCCCATCGATCGGAACGTCATAGCCGTAGGTCGCAAGCTTTGCCTGCAGTTGCGCGATATCGCCCTGCCATGGCGCATGCTCCCGGTAATAGGCAACCGTGTCTTCGTCGTACCAGGCGCCCACGCCATAGTCGCGATAAAGCCGTTCCCAGGGAAAGAGCGGTCCGGGATCGGATTTGCGGCCGGCGGCGAGGTCCGAATGCCCGACGACCCGCTCCGGCCTGATGCCATGCCGCTGGACGATATCGCGTGCAAGCTTGCCCAGCGCGTCGATCTGTGCCGATGGATAGGGGTGCCACTGCCGCTGCATCAGGGGCACGTGTTCCTGGTCGGCAGGAAACCCCAGGTTCACGATTTCGATGCCGATACTCGACGGGTTGAGCAGGCGGCTACCCTGCCAGAAACTGACCCCGGCATGCCACGCGCGACGCGTCTCGGGAACCAGTTGGTAAATGCGATGGGAACCATAGGCCTCGGCACGCTCGGGCACGAGGTAATGGGCACTGACCTGCATCGCCGGCGAGGTAAGCACCTCGAGTGAACGATCTAACGACAATGCCGTGTAGTGCATCACCAGGAACGTCTCGCGCGCATCCTGGTTCGGCGAAACGATACTGGTGTCGATGAGCAGCTTTTCGCCCGTCACTGCAGGCCCCGCGGCACACGCGGTCATGCCGCACGAGGCAAGCGTCGCGGCAACCAGACAACGCCGCACACGAAAGGCCCCTGTCATCACGTTGAACGTATCCATACATCCTCCTTGTGGTGAATCTCCAGAACTGCCCGGCGTCCACGCCGGGCATAGGCAGTCTGCGGGTGAATGCCTTTGCGCTGCGTGTCGCCACGCACGGAACGAAAAACTGGCGCCGCCCGACCAGGCGGCGCCAGGTACTGCTTATGGCGTCATCGGCTTCATCTGGTACTGCGCCGGCGGCGTGCCGCCCGCGAGATATCGCACGAAGTAATCCCAGCGCCGGCGCATCATGTACGACGAAGCGTCGCCGTAGCCGTGGTGGACGTTCGGGATCAGGACCAGGTCGAAGTCCTTGTTCGCCTTGATCAGCGCATCGACCACCAGCAAGGTCTCGTACGGCGGCACGTTGTCGTCGATGGTGCCGTGGGCGAGCATCAGATGGCCCTTGAGGTTCTTCGCCCGCGACTGGTTGGCCTGCGCGTCGTAGTTGCTCGTGCCGTCCGGCGTTTTTCACCAGCAGGCCCTGCCACTTCTCGGCCCAGTCGTCTTCGTAGTTGCGGTTGTCGTGGTTGCCGCTTTCGGAGATGCCGACCTTGAAGAAGTCCGGGTAATCGAACATCGCCGCCGCCGTGGCGTTGCCGCCGCCGGAATGACCCCAGATGCCGACGCGGTCGAGGTCGATCCACGGGTACTTCGCGCCGAGCTGACGGATCGCGGTGACCTGGTCGGGCAAGGTGTTGTCGCCGATGTTCTGGAAATACGCGTCGTGGAAGGCCTTGGAGCGCCACGGCGTACCCATGCCGTCCACGGCGACGACGATGAAGCCAAGCTCGGCCAGGGCCTGGTTGTCGCCCTGCGCCACGCTGAAGCTACGCCCACGCACCGAGCCGGTCTGCGGGCCCGGATAGATGTAGTCGATGATCGGGTACTTCTTCTTCGGATCGAAATGGGTCGGCTTGAACATCATGCCGTACAGGTCGGTCTTGCCGTCGCGGGCCTTGACCGTGAACGGGATCGGCGCCACCCAGCCGGCTGCCTTCAGCCGCGTGATATCGCCTCGGGCAATCTCACGCGCCACGCTGCCATCGCTGGCATGGCGAAGCACGGTGACCGGTGCCGTCTCGACGGTCGAGTAGGCATCGACGAAGTACTTGCCGTCCGGCGACAGGAAGACGCTGTGGTCGGCATCTTCCGGGGTCAGCAGGGTCAGGCCCTTGCCATCGAAGCCGATGCGATAGAAATGCTGGTAGTACGGGTTGCGGCCCGCTTCCTTGCCGACGCCGCGGAACCAGATCGTGCGGGTCTTCGGATCGACGCGCAGTACCTCGGTGACATTGCCTTCACCGGTAGTGATGGCCTGCTTCGGCTTGCCGGTCTTCAGGTCGTACAGGTACAGCTGGCCCCAGCCATCGCGCTCGGAGAACCAGATGGCTTCGTCGCTGCCGGCAACGTACTGCCAGTTGACCTCGCCATTGCCGCTCTCGAAATAGGTGGGCGCGACTTCCTCGAAGACTTCGCGCACGGCGCCGGAATTCGGGTCGGCAATACGGAACCATTCGTGCTTGTGATCTCGCGAGGTGGAGACGAAGGACAGGCTGTGACTGTCGTCGGACCACTTCACGTCGTCCCATTTGCCGTCGCTGCAGGAGATGTCGTCGCAGAGGCTGGAACGATGCTGGTCGGGCGGCATCTTCAGGCGCACGGTCTTGCGGGCGGCCACATCGATAACGACGCGCTCGATCATGGTGACATCGGCATCGCCGGGCAGCGGGTACTTCCAGGTATCGACCTTGGGATGGCCGACATTGGTGCTGACCACGGTCATCTCACCGGTTTTGCGCTGGTCCTGCTGGAAGGTCGCGAAGCGCTTCGAATCCGGCGACCAGACGCCAATCGCGTTATCGGTGTGCTTCCAGCCGGCGTTGTCGGTGGCATAGCCGAAGTTCTCAACGCCGTCTTTGGTCAACTGGGTTTCGGCGCCCGTTGCAAGGTTGCGTACCCACAGGTTCCAGTCGCGGATGAAGACTTCCTGCTTGCCGTCCGGCGAGGCCAGGCCGGGCTCACGCTTCTTGCCTTCGGCGACGGCAGGTTCGCAGCTGGTGCCCTGCTTCAGGTCGCACAGGTAGTGCTTGCCCTTGACGGTCACATCGAGGCGACCATCGGCCTTCTCGGTGAAAGCCGTGACCGGCAGCTTGCCGGCCTCGACGGGCTTTTTCAGCACGGCAGTGAGGGCCGCGGCCAGCTTCGCCTGGTCGAACGCGGGGGTGACCTGGCCGGTGGCGGCATCCATCTTCACAAAGTGATCGCCATTGGCGTCGTGGTCGCGATACCAGAAATGGCCATCGTCGATCCAGCTCACTTTCTGCACCGCATGATCGACCAGCAGCGAAGCCTGCGGGGCGAGGAAGGACTCGGCGCGCGCATAGTCGCCGGTTGTCACGGTCGGCGTCTGCGCGCCGACGCCCGCGGTGAACAGCACCGCAACCATTGCGCCGCCGAGGCGCGCCTTCAGCATCGTCGAATCCACGAAACCCCCTGCCCTTGAGCCGTTGAGTGTTCAAACCTTCGAGGCTAACGGCGGGAATGACTTTCGACACATGCCATTGGTCACCCCGCGGATGGGTCGGCGTGTCGGCCCTGTCCACGCCCGGTTCACGGGACCGTCGCTGCCAAAGCGGAAAGCTGGACGTTCCGGGGTCCACGAGGCCCCGGTGCCCCACCCAGCCAGCCCCACTTACCACAGGAGCACCCCATGAGCCATACCGATCATGACATCAAGGTCCTCAACGGCCTGATCGAAACCACCATCGACAGTACCGAGGGCTATGCGGAAGCGGCCAAGGACGCGAAAAACACCCGTTACGCGACCACCTTCCAGCAGCGCTCGGGCGAACGTCGCCAGGTTGCCGTCCGCCTGCAGCAGCAGGTCTCGGCCCTGGGCGGCAAGCCCGAAGACGACGGCACCGTGCTGGCCTCGGCCCATCGCCTGTTCGTCAACCTGCGCAAGACCATGAGTTCGGGCGATACCGCGATCGTCGACGAGGTCGAGCGCGGCGAGGACCACATCAAGCACAAGTTCGAGGACGCGCTCAAGGACGTCGAGATCTCGCCGACCACCCGCTCGGTGGTCACCGAAGCCTATGCGTCGGTCAAGGCCGGACACGACCAGATGCGCGATCTGAAGCACGCCCTGCACAGCAGTTGAGGCTCCCTGGATAGCGAGCCTGAGGAACGCGGGTTTCGGCCCGCGTTTTTTTGCGCCCCTGTCCAAAGGTCTCAAGGAGGTCACCCGGGCATCGTCGGGCGGTTTATCATGGGCGTTGGTGCAGACTCGCTGCGCAACGAGCAGGAAGGAAAACCAGATGGCTTCAACCAACGCCAGGGCACGTTCCGGCGACAAGCGATACGCCTCCGCCCGCGAGGCACTCGAAGGCCTGGTGGCCGACGGCCAGACCATCGCGGTCGGCGGCTTCGGCCTCTGCGGCATTCCGGAGCTTCTGATCGAAGCGCTGCGCGATTCGGGCGTGCGCAACCTCACCGCCGTGTCGAACAATGCCGGCGTCGACGGTGCCGGCCTCGGCCTGCTGCTGGAAACGCGGCAGATCCGCAAGATGATTTCCTCGTATGTCGGCGAGAATCGCGAATTCGAACGGCAGTACCTCGCCGGCGAGCTCGAGGTCGAATTCACCCCGCAGGGCACGCTGGCCGAGAAAATGCGCGCCGGCGGCGCGGGCATCCCGGCCTTCTTCACCCGCACCGGCTACGGCACCCAGGTCGCCGAGGGCAAGGAAACCCGCGAGTTCGACGGCCATATGTACGTGATGGAGCATTCGATCCGTGCCGACGTCGCCCTGGTCAAGGCATGGAAAGCCGACCCATCCGGCAACCTGGTCTTCCGCAGGACCGCGCGCAACTTCAACCCGATGGCCGCGACCTCCGGCAAGGTCTGCATCGCCGAGGTCGAGGTCATGGTTGGCATCGGCGAGATCGATCCGGACCAGGTGCATACGCCTGGCATCTACGTCGATCGCATCGTGCACAACCCGCATCCGAGCAAGCGGATCGAACAGCGCACCGTGCGCGCCTGATACCCAAGGAATACCAAGATGGCCTGGACTCGCGAACAGATGGCGCAACGCGCCGCGAAAGAACTTTCCGACGGCGACTACGTCAACCTGGGCATCGGCCTGCCGACCCTGGTCGCCAATTACATTCCCGACGGCGTCGACGTCTGGCTGCAGTCCGAGAACGGCCTGCTCGGCATTGGCCCGTTCC
Source organism: uncultured Gammaproteobacteria bacterium (assembly GCA_963847335.1). GTDB lineage: Bacteria > Pseudomonadota > Gammaproteobacteria > Xanthomonadales > Rhodanobacteraceae > Luteibacter. The sequence goes on along the minus strand of CAWJZF010000004.1, from coordinate 431,629 downwards.
CGACCGAGGACGAGGTCGACGCCGACCTGATCAACGCCGGCAAGCAGACCGTAACCGCCCGCCCCGGCGCCTCCTACTTCTCCAGTGCCGACTCCTTCGCGATGATCCGCGGCGGGCATATCGACCTGTCGATCCTTGGCGCCATGCAGGTGACCTGCGCCGGCGACATCGCCAACTGGATGGTCCCGGGCAAGATGGTCAAGGGCATGGGCGGCGCGATGGACCTGGTCGCCGGGGTGCGGAAGGTCGTCGTGGTGATGGAACACACGGCCAAGGACGGAACCCCGAAGATCCTCGAGGAGTGCTCGCTGCCGCTGACCGGCAAGGGCGTGGTCAACCGGATCATCACCGACCTGGCGGTTTTCGACGTGGTCGACGGCGGCCTCGTGCTGATCGAACTGGCACCGGACGTGGACGAGGCCTCGGTGCGCAAGAGCACCGGCTGCGGCTTCAGCAACGCCCTCGCCGCCTGATATGCCAATGAAAAAGCCGGCCGCTATACGCGGCCGGCTTTTTTTTGCTTGCCCTTCTCCCGGAGGGAGAAGGTGCCCGCAGGGCGGATGAGGGGGAACCCGTCGAAGCGGCATCCTGGCTCGCCCTCACCCCAACCCTCTCCCTCCGGGCGAGGGAGAAGATCTGGCGGGATCGCGGAAAGAAAGTCGCTCCGCAGAGGACGCGTCAACATCGGCTTCGGGGGGGAGGAGGGCCGGATGTCGCGGATTAGCGTCTTGCGGAGCGAGGAACCTGCCGACCCAGGGGGAGGGGTTGGTGGCAGGTTGAGCAAATAATAATCTCGCGGCGCTGCAACATCCAATATATATTTGTAACGCTACTTATCGGGTTTTCGACTATGTTCGACCTACGCCAGTTGCGTTACTTTGTTGCCGTGGCCGAGGCCCTGAGCTTTACCCAGGCCGCTCAGCAGCTGCATATCTCGCAGCCGCCGCTATCCCAGCAGATCCAGTCGCTGGAGGCCGATCTCGGCGTCCGGCTGCTGGACCGCACCAAAAGGCGGGTCGCGCTGACCGAACCGGGACGCCTGTTCCTGGAGGAAGCGAGGAAAATCCTGTCCCAGGCCGACGCGGCACGCTCCCTGGTGGCTGAAGCCGCGGCCGGATTCACCGGGCATCTCCGGCTGGCCTACACCGTCTCGGTATCATTCCATCCCGCACTGCCGCAAACCTTGCTGCGCTTCACGGAAGCAGCGCGTGGCGTCAGGGTCCAACTCAGCGAGATGTACACCGGCGCCCAGTACAACGCCATCCTGGCAGGCCAGATCGATGTCGGGTTTCTCCGATCCATTCCGGCTGGGGCGGCCAATAGCCGGCTGCTGAACGTGGAAGTGGTCGACCACGAGCCACTGATCGTGGCCATGCCGACGGCGCACCGGCTGGCATCGCGTGAATCGGTCCGGATGCGCGACCTGTCCCGGGAGCGCTTCGTCGCCCAGCCGCGCCTGCTCGCCGCCACCTTGCACGACCGGCTGATGGGCCTGGCCGCCAAGGCCGAGTTTCGCCCGGACATCCGCCAGGAAGCGCAGCAGGTCACCGCCCTGCTCCCGCTGGTCGCCGCCGGGCTGGGGCTGGCCCTGGTGCCCGCCTCGCTGCGGGTGGTCCAGTTGGGCGGGGTCAGCTTCGTACCCCTGGACGATCCGGAAGCCCATCTGTTGCTGGCCGTGGCCTCGCGCGTGGACAATACCTCCCCGGTGCTGGAAAGCTTCCTGCGCACGGTGCGTCAGTCCAAGGCCTCACTGGGTTTGTGAACCGCTCGTCTCATGGGCTTGTGGTAAGTCATTAGCTCAGCTAGAATTCTCTCTTTCCATTGTTCGTGTTTTCAGGAGCTGGCCGTGAAGGTGCTTTCGTCTCTCAAGTCCGCGAAGTCGCGTCACCGTGACTGCAAGGTCGTGCGCCGTCGCGGCAAAGTTTTTGTGATCTGCAAGAGCAATCCCCGTTTCAAGGCTCGTCAGCGCTGATTTCAGCTGCGATGGGTTGATAAAAAAAGGCCGCTTTCGCGGCCTTTTTTTATGCCTCTGACTCCGGCTCAGAACAGCGCCGCGGCTTTCGTCATCGCAATCCACACGCCGATCAGGAACGGGATGCCAACGGCCAGCCAGGCCAGCAAACCGATCACGCCGAAGCTTCCACGCGCCGCGGTCGTGAGTCGCGCTTCGCTCGCGTTGACGTCGTGCTGTAGCGAACGTTCCCGCTGAAGCTCGGCATCGGTCATGTGGTACCTCGGATTCACCGGACGGACCAGCAGGTTGGCGATGAAGCCGATCAGCAGCAGTCCGGCCAGGATATACAGCGTGCGGTCGTAAACCAGGTTCTTCGCCACACCGGCGCCCAGCTGCGCTTCGCGCACACCGGCGATGAGCATCGGCCCGATCACGCCGGCCACCGACCAGGCTGTCAACAGCCGGCCGTGGATGGCGCCGACCATCTGCGTGCCGAAGATATCGGCCAGGTAGGCCGGCACCGTGGCGAAGCCGCCGCCGTACATCGACATGATCACGCATACGGCCACCACGAACATCGCAGCCAGGCCGAGATGGCCGAGCCAGGGCAGCGAGCAATAAAGGACGATGCCGAGGACAAAGAACACGAAATAGGTGTTCTTACGTCCCATGAAGTCCGAGAGAGACGCCCAGAACAACCGGCCGAGACTGTTGAACAGGCTGATCAATCCGACCAGTCCGGCCGCGGATGCGGCGATCGCCGCCTTCTGCGCGATCGACAGTTCGGTACCGGGATCGACCCCGAGCAGGCGCCCGCCGAAGACGTCCTGCAGCATCGGGCTGGCCATCGACAGTACGCCGATGCCCGCCGTGACGTTGACGCAGAGCACGACCCAGATCATCCAGAACTGCGGTGTCTTCCAGGCCGTATTCAGATGCACGTGATGATGCGTGATCATCGACTCCTTGCCGGTCGCCGCGGACGGGGTCCAGCCGGCCGGTTTCCAGCCATTGGGCGGGACGCGGAAGCCGAACGCACCCAGCGACATCGCCACCAGGTAAATCACGCCCATGCACAGCAGCGTGCTGGCAACCCCGGGCACGCCATTGACCGTGAACATATCCATCAGCTTGACCGCGATCGGCGCACCGATCAGCGCGCCACCGCCGAAGCCCATGATCGCGAAGCCGGTCGCCAGGCCCCGTCGATCGGGAAACCATTTGATCAGCGTCGATACGGGGGTGATATACCCCAGTCCCTGCCCTATGCCGCCCAGGACGCCGGCTCCCAGGTAAACCAGCCACAGCTGGTGGATCATCACGCCGATGCCGCCGACGATCAGGCCGCCACCCCAGCACAACGCGGCGATCAGCCCGGCCTTGCGTGGACCGGCATGCTCCAGCCAGCCGCCCCACAGCGCCGCGGCAATGCCGAGCATGGCGATGAAGGTCTCGAAGATATGGTTGACCGAGGGCACGGTCCAGTTGCACGAGGTCGTGGTCAACTGATCCATGAAGCCCTGACCCGCGCAGACCGCGGCGTCGGCGCCCGGGACCAGCTTGGTCATCGGCAGCCAGAACACCGAGAAGCCGTAGGCCATGCCGATACTGAGATGGATCGCCAGCGCCGCGGGCGGCACCAGCCAGCGGTTGAACGATGGCCCGGCAACCGTGTTTTCGCGCGATAGAAAACCGGCCGTGGCCGGCGTTCCGTGAATCCCCGTCATAACAGCCCCTTCTTCCCGAGTGGATGGAGCCGTAACCGGAGAGGCCCGGACGGCACGCAGGGAGGATATTGACGCTGGGGGGACCGTGCTACTCGACTAAAGTCGCAGGCACGTCGAAAGGCGTAAGTCGGCCCTGCGGGCCTGCAAGTCGGTGGCTGCGCCACCTGCAAGGAAAGAGGCGTCAGTAGAATCGCGACCGTGGAAGCTTGCGACTTTACTGACGCCTTTTTACTTACAGGCTGCCCTGCAGCCGACTTGCAGGCCCGCAGGGCCGACTAACGCTTCTCAACGAGCTCAGCTCTCGTAATGGACGCCGGTAATCTCGTAGTGCTTCACACCGTTGGGTGCAGTGAACTCGAAGCTGTCGCCTTCGCTCTTGCCGATCAGGGCACGGGCGATCGGCGAGGAGACCGCGATCAGGCGGCGTTTGATGTCCGCTTCCAGGTCGCCGACGATCTGGTAGGTCACCTTGTCGCCGGAGTCTTCGTCTTCCAGGTCGACGATCGCGCCGAAGACGACGCGGGAACCGGCGGACAGGCGCGAGGTGTCGATCACCTCGGCATTGGACAAGGCGCCTTCCAGTTCGTTGATGCGGCCTTCGCAGAAACTCTGCTGCTCACGCGCGGCGTGGTACTCAGCGTTTTCCTTCAGGTCGCCATGCGCGCGCGCCTCGGCGATCGCCGCGATGATGCGCGGGCGGTCGACCGACTTCAGCCGGTCCAGTTCGCCGCGCAGGCGCTCGGCACCGTTCTTGGTCATCGGGGGACGGCTCATGCGTGAAGCTCCTTGTGCAGTTCCTGAAGGCTATAGACGCTGCCATTTCCATGGAAGTCCAGCGAGTGCACCAGCGCGCGCGCGCCGGCCACCGTGGTCGAGTACGTGACGCGGTGCTGCAGCGCTTCGCGACGGATCGAGAACGAGTCGGCGATCGCCTGCTTGCCCTCGGTGGTGTTGACGATATAAACGATCTCGCCGTTCTTGATCAGGTCGACCACATGCGGCCGCCCCTCGAGCACCTTGTTGATGCGCTCGCAGACCACGCCGTGCTCCTTGAGGAAGGCGGCAGTACCCGAGGTGGCTACCAGGCCATAGCCGCGGCGCTCGATGTCCTGGGCGATCGGCAACAGGCGGTCCTTGTCGGCATCGCGTACGGAAAGGAAGACCTTGCCGTGCTGCGGCGCCTTGATGCCCGCCGCCTCGTGGCCGCGCGCGAATGCGGCGCCGAAGGTGCGGCCCACGCCCATCACTTCGCCGGTGGAGCGCATCTCGGGACCGAGGATCGGGTCGACGTTCTGGAATTTCAGGAACGGGAAGATCGCTTCCTTCACCGAGTAATACTCGGGAATGACTTCCTTCGTCGTGCCCTGCTCGATCAACGTACGGCCGGCCATGGCGCGCGCGGCGATCTTGGCCAGCGAGACGCCGGTGGCCTTGCAGACGAAAGGCACGGTGCGCGAAGCGCGCGGGTTCACCTCGAGGATGAAGACATCCTCGCCCTGGATCGCGAACTGCGTATTCATCAGGCCAATCACCTTCAGCTCGCGGGCGAGCAAGGTGACCTGGCGACGCATCTCGTCCTGGATTTCCGGCGAGAGCGAATACGGCGGCAGCGAGCAGGACGAATCGCCCGAATGCACGCCGGCTTCCTCGATGTGCTCCATGATGCCGCCGACCAGCACGTTGCCTTCGTGGTCAGCGACGATATCGACGTCCACCTCGACCGCGTGGTCGAGGAAGCGGTCGAGCAGCACCGGCGAATCGTTGGACACCTGCACGGCCTCGCGGATGTAGCGCGAGAGGTCGGCGTCGTCATAGACGATTTCCATGGCGCGGCCACCGAGCACGTAGCTCGGACGCACCACCAGCGGATAACCGATCTCGCCAGCCATCGCGATGGCCTGGTCGGCATGGCGCGCGGTGCGGTTGGGCGGCTGCTTCAGGCCGACGCGCTGGATCAGTTGCTGGAAGCGCTCGCGATCTTCGGCCAGGTCGATCGAATCGGGCGTGGTGCCGATCACCGGCACGCCGGCCGCTTCCAGCGCGCGCGCCAGCTTCAGCGGAGTCTGCCCGCCGTACTGCACGATCACGCCCTTGGGCTTTTCGAGGTCGACGATTTCCAGCACGTCCTCGAGCGTCAGCGGCTCGAAATACAGGCGATCGGAGGTGTCGTAGTCGGTGGAGACGGTTTCCGGGTTGCAGTTGACCATGATGGTCTCGTACCCGTCTTCGCGCAGGGCCAGCGAGGCATGCACGCAGCAGTAATCGAACTCGATGCCCTGGCCGATGCGATTCGGGCCGCCGCCAAGCACGATGATCTTGTCGCGGCTGGTTGGCGTGGCTTCGCACTCTTCCTCATAGGTCGAATACATATACGCCGTCGTCGTCGCGAACTCGGCCGCGCAGGAATCCACCCGCTTGTAGACCGGGCGCACACCGAGCGTGCGGCGCAAATGGCGCACGGAGTCCTCGTCCGACTCGACCAGCTCGGCCAGGCGCGCATCGGAGAAGCCCATACGCTTGAGTTCGCGCATGCGCGGCTCGTTCAGCGCGCTGACACCCTGGCGCTGCACCTCGCCTTCGGTCATCACGATGTCTTCGAAGGCGGCAAGGAACCACGGATCGATCCGGGTCAGCTCATGCACTTCGCCAAGGCTCAGGCCCGCGCGGAATGCATCGGCGACGTGAAACACACGATCCGGGCGCGGCTCGCGCAATTCGCGCTTCAGGGTCAGGAAGCCTTCTTCGCTACCGATGTCCAGACCGGTAGGGTTCAGGCCGTTCTTGCCGATCTCCAGGCCGCGCAGCGCTTTCTGCAGCGATTCGGTGGAAACTGCGGCCGATCGCCATCACCTCGCCCACCGACTTCATCTGGGTGGTCAGGCGCGCGTCGGCGGCCGGGAATTTCTCGAAGGCGAAGCGCGGGATCTTGGTGACGACGTAGTCGATGCTCGGCTCGAACGAGGCCGGGGTCAGGCCGCCGGTGATGTCGTTCTTCAGTTCATCGAGCGTGTAGCCGACGGCGAGCTTGGCGGCGATCTTGGCGATCGGGAAGCCGGTGGCCTTGGAGGCCAGCGCCGAGGAGCGCGACACGCGCGGATTCATCTCGATGACGACGACGCGGCCGTCCTCGGCATTGATGCCGAACTGGACGTTGGACCCACCGGTGTCGACACCGATCTTGCGCAGCACGGCGATGGAGGCATCGCGCAGGCGCTGGTATTCCTTGTCGGTCAGGGTCTGCGCCGGGGCGACGGTGATCGAGTCGCCAGTGTGCACACCCATCGGATCGAGGTTCTCGATCGAGCAGACGATGATGCAGTTGTCCGCGGTATCGCGGACCACTTCCATCTCGAATTCCTTCCAGCCGAGCACCGATTCCTCGACCAGCACTTCGTGGGTCGGCGACAGCTCGAGGCCGCGGGTGACGATCTCGACGAATTCCTCGCGGTTATACGCGATACCGCCGCCGGAACCGCCGAGCGTGAAGCTTGGGCGGATGATGGTCGGGTAGCCGACGGTCGCCTGGATCTCATGCGCCTGCTCGATCGAGCGGGCCACGTCGGCCTTCGGGCAGTCCAGGCCGATCTCGGCCATCGCCTTGCGGAACAGGTCGCGGTCCTCGGCCATGCGGATGGCGTCGCGCGAGGCGCCGATCAGGGCGACGTTGTATTTCTCGAGAATGCCGTTGTCGGCGAGGTCCAGCGCGCAGTTCAGGCCGGTCTGGCCACCCATCGTCGGCAGCACCGCGTCCGGGCGCTCCTTCTCGATGATGCGCGCCACGGTCTGCCAGTTGATCGGCTCGATGTAGACGGCGTCCGCGGTATCCGGATCGGTCATGATCGTGGCCGGATTGGAGTTGACCAGGATCACCCGGTAACCCTCTTCCTTCAGCGCCTTGCAGGCCTGGGCGCCGGAATAGTCGAACTCACAGGCCTGGCCGATGACGATCGGGCCGGCGCCGATGATGAGGATGCTTTTTAGGTCGGTGCGCTTGGGCATGGGTTCGTGTCTTCGCTCTTTCAGGCGTGATGGGGAGCGGGCGACGCGGGGTCGCCCGGCGGCGTGCGCTACGTCAGGACGTTTGCGCCTTGCCCGCCTCGTCCATCGAGGCAATGAACTGGTCGAACAGGTAGATCAGGTCTTGCGGGCCAGGACTGGCTTCCGGGTGGCCCTGGAAGCAGAAGGCCGGCCGGTCGGTCAGGGTGAAGCCTTGCAGCGAGCCGTCGAACAGCGAGGTGTGGGTGACCCGCACGTTGCCGGGCAAGGTCGCCGGGTCCACCGCGAAACCGTGATTCTGCGAAGTAATCAGCACGCGGCCGTTGTCGTGATCTTTCACCGGATGGTTCGCGCCGTGATGGCCGAACTTCATCTTCAGTGTCTTCGCACCGAGCGCCAGGGCCATGATCTGGTGGCCGAGGCAGATGCCGAACAGCGGGATCTTCGTGTCCAGGATCTGGCGGGTAGACTCGATCGCGTAGTCGCAGGCCGCCGGGTCGCCAGGGCCATTGGAGAGGAAAACGCCGTCCGGCTTGAGTGCCAGCACCTCGGCGGCCGGCGTTTGCGCCGGAACCACGGTGATCTCGCAGCCGCGGTCGGCAAGCAGGCGCAGGATGTTCTGCTTGCTGCCGTAGTCGTAGGCCACCACGCGGAAACGCTTCGGCGCGTCCTTGAACATGGTCGTGTCCAGGTCGTAAGTGCCGCCCTGCCACACGTAGCGGTCGGTCACGCTGACCACCCTGGCCAGGTCCATCCCGTTCAGGCCAGGGAAGGCCCTCGCCCTGGCCAGCGCGGCCTCGGCGTCCACCGTTTCGCCGGCGACGATGCAGCCGGACAGCGCGCCCTTCTCGCGCAGGATGCGGGTCAGCCGGCGCGTGTCGATGCCGGCGATGGCGACGATGTTGTTGCGCGCCAGGTACGACGGCAGGCTTTCCGTGCTGCGCCAGTTGCTGGCCAGGCGCGGCACGTCGCGCACGATCAGGCCGGCGGCATGCACGCGATCGGATTCGACATCGACCGGGTTGACGCCGGTGTTGCCGATATGCGGATAGGTCAGGGTAACGATCTGCTGGGCATAGGAGGGATCGGTGAGGATCTCCTGATAGCCGGTCATGGCGGTGTTGAACACCACCTCGCCAACGGTTTCACCGTGGGCACCCACGGCGTGGCCGTGGAAAATGCTGCCGTCTTCGAGGGCAAGCAGGGCAGGAATTCGCATCGGGATAGGCCGCCTTCAGGTGCAGCAAAGTCCGCAAGCCTGCGTGAAGCGGCTCGTGGACTTTGAAAATGGATTCGTGGGCGGGTGCAAATGATAGGCGCGAAGCGCACTAATGTCCACCCAAACCGCTCTTTGGAACGATACAGGCGCATCGTCCGACGGGCGCCTTGGAGCGCCCGCGAGCGCTATACAATAGCGCACCGCCATCGCCGACGACGAATGCCATGCTGCTCGACCCCGCTCGCCTCGACCGCCCCGACACCGACGTGCGCCGCGAGCCTTTCCCGTTCCTGATCGCACATGGGCAGCTGCCGGACGAGGCGCGAAGCGACCTGGACCGCGATTTTCCGCGTTACGAGAGCGCCGGCTTCTTCCCGTACGACGCCAGCGATTGCGGCCCCACGGTCAACGACCTGGTCGAAAACATGGTTTCCCCGCAGTTCGCCCGCGTCATCGGCGAACGCCTGGGGATCGACAACCTGGGCCAGTACCCGACCCTGGTCACGCTATGCCGTTTGCTGAACAAACGTCACGGCACCATCCACACCGACAGCAGGTCCAAGGTCGCCACCGCCCTGGTCTATCTCAACGGCCAGTGGCCCGATACCAGCGACGGCTGCCTGCGCTTCCTCGGAAGCATCGACAATATCGACGACGTGGTCGCCCCCGAACTGAAGCCCCTGTATGGCGAGTTCGCCGTGTTCAGGCGCACCGAGAACTCCTTCCACGGTCATCTGCCCTACGAGGGCGAGCGCCGGGTGATCCAGGTCGCCTGGCTGACCAGCGAGGAGGAGAAGCTGCGCAAGACCAGGCGCGGAAAGTTCTCGCGGATCTTCAAGAAGATCTTCGGCAAGCTGGACAAGAAGATCGGCGCCGATCGCGACCGCAGCGCTTCGCACCGCGACTGAAGCCCACTCAACGGCCGTTACGAGGGAAGCCGCATGCCCGTCGTTCTGTTCCTGTCCATCGCGCTGCAAGTGGCCTGCGCGGTCCACGTCGTCCGTAGCGGCCGCCCGCTCTACTGGATCTGGCTGCTCATCATCGGCTCCTACCTCGCCGTGGCGGTTTACGCCCTGGTCGCCATCCTCCCGGACCTCCGCCATGACCCGCGTGGCCGCAAGGTCGCCAGCAAGGCGATGCAGGCGATCGATCCGGAACGCCGGCGGCGCGAACTCCAGCGCAAGCTGGAGCTGGCCAATACCGTGGACAACCGCCGGCGCCTGGCCAGCGAATGCCTGGACCTGGGCGACTATGCGAACGCCGGGGAGCTCTATCGAGACCTGCTTGCCGGCATGTATGCCACCGACCCGGATTTCATGCTCGGCCTGGCCCGCGCCGAAGCCGGCGGCGGCAACTACGCCGCGGCCCGGACCACGCTGGAATCGCTGATCCGGGCCAACCCGAACTACAAGTCCAGCGACGGGCATCTGCTTTACGCCCGCTGCCTGGAAGAAGTGGGTGATACCGACGCCGCGCTCGGGGAATACCGTGTACTCGCCGACAGCTATCCCGGCGAAGAGGGCCGTTTCCGTTACGCGGCCCTGCTCGCCCGGGTTCGCCGTGAAGACGAGGCGCGGGAACTGTTCGAGTCCCAGCTCAGGCGCGCCGACCTGATGCCGGGCTATTACAAGCGCAAGGAAAGCGAATGGCTGAAGGCCGCGCGGCGCGAATTGGCCCGGCTGGGCGAGTCGAACGCCTGATCAGCGCGCGCCGAAATACCAGGCCACGAACAGCGCGAACAGGCCGTACAGAAGCCCAACCGGCATCAGCCAGCGGGCTTCGACCGAACCACGGCGGAACATCCACCACAGCGAGATCACCGCGACCATGGTGATCAGGCCGGCGACGATCAGCGGCGTATCGAACAGCCAGGGCGTGGCGAACAGCGCCAGCGAACTGGGGATCGTCGCCTGGATCATCATCGCGCCGGAGATATTGGCCAGCGCCAGACGCTCCTTGCCCTGACGCACCCAGATCAGCGCGTTCACCGTTTCGGGCAGTTCGGTCGCGACCGGGCTCAACAGCAGCGCGACGATATGCGGCGACATGCCGAAAGCGGTGCCGAGCGCTTCGAGCTGGCCCACAAAGGTATGCGACGCCACCGCGATCACCAGCAATGCGGCAACCGTTTGCGCGGCAACCATGAGCATGCGCGGGTCGTGGCTCTTCGGGCTGAACTTCAGGGGTTCGAGCCCATCCTCGTCCTCCGGCGCACTGTCGTCGTCGCGCACCTCGCGCCAGACGTAGAACGCATAGGCGGCGAGGAACAGCACGCCAAGCCAGGGCTTGAAGGCAAACGCGACCAGGCCGAGGCCGACCTTGACGACGAAGATGCCAAGGAACCACCCCTGGTCGCGGGCCAGGCGCCGGTGATCGACACGAATCCGGGAATCAGGGCGCTTGAGTCGTTTCTGGCAGAAATACAGGGCGAAACCGACCACCGCATAGGCGATCGTCGCCAGCACCAGCGGGCCGCCAAGCGCGGCGCCGACGCCGATATCCCTCGCTTCGGGCGTCTTGCCGAAAACCACGGCGACGAACGTCACCGCGCTTTCGGGCAAAGCCGTACCGAACGCGGCAAGCACCGTGCCGGTTGCGGTCGCACCGAGCCCGAGCTTGTGGCCGAACCACTCGACGCCGTTGACGAAGTATTCGCAGGCGAGATAGATCGCGCCCGCGGAAAGGAAAAACAGCACGAAGGTGAGGGTCATGGGAACACTTGGCCGGGCGAGCGGATAACCGATGGCGCAACGACACCGCTCGCCCGGCAAGGTGAGCATGTCGTTGGCCAAAGGTCTCGCCGGGCGGGCCGACACCTGACGGTATCGACTGCCGTTCGCACCATGGGGTCACAAGGACCACCAAGTCTGTTGATGCGAACTCCTCGGGGGAAGAGGATGGCTACTCCCCAATGACAACGGGCGAAGTCTAGCGGCGGGGACTGATCACCGCAATGCGCCGATCACATCGTCCAGGCTCCATGCGCCCGGCGCGCGTCCGGTGATCCAGTGCGACGCTTCCAGCGCGCCACGCGCGAAGATCGAACGATCCGTAGCCCGATGTGAGAGTTCCAGGCGTTCGCCCTGCCCCATCAGCATGGCGGTGTGCTCCCCGACGATATCGCCACCACGGACCACGGCGAAACCGATCGTGCCGTTCTCGCGCGCGCCAGGACGGCCTTCGCGGGCATAGACCGCGGACCCGGCAAGCGTCGTGCCACGCGCCGTGGCGGCCGCTTCGCCGAGCGTCAGCGCGGTACCGGATGGCGCGTCTTCCTTCCTGTTGTGATGCGCCTCGAGGATATCGAGATCCCAGCCCGGCAAAGCCGCGGCGGCTTCGCGCAGCAGGCGTGTCAGCACGGCGACGCCGAGGCTGAAATTGGACGCGCGCAGCAGCGCGATGCGTTCGGCCGCCTTGTCCAGTCGCTGGGCAAGCGCATGATCCAGACCGGTCGTACCGGTAATCAGGGCGATGCCGTGAGCCATGCAGTGGTCGAGCGCGGCCTCCAGTCCGTCAGGCCCGCTGAAGTCGATGACGACATCGACCGGCGGCGCATCGGTCCAGCCGGTGGCCAAACGCAGCGGCGAAAAGCCGTCCGGCCATGCAAGCTTGCCCGCGTGCACCGAGCCGGCCGAGACGATGGCATGGACCAGCTCGAAACGCGTGTCGTCACGGATAAGCGATAGCAGGGCCTTGCCCATGCGGCCGGAGGCGCCACTGATGGCGAGGCGAACGGCGCGACTCATGGGAGACTCCGGATCGGTAGCTAGAAGGACATGCTAGCGAATGCCGCCCCTGGCGTCGACGCGAATTCCATTGCAACGTTCGATTTACGAGGTGACGCGCGACCAGAAGTCTTTCACACCATCCAGGAAGCTGGTCGAGCGCGGCGTGTGCTTGCCGGCGTCGGCGCTGTCGAAGGTGGCTTCGAGCTGCTCGAGCAGACTCGCGCTGCTGTTTGGTCAGTCGCACCGGCGTTTCGATCACCACGCGGCAGATCAGGTCGCCCGTGCGTCCGCCACGGACCGACTTCACGCCACGGCCGCGCATGCGGAACTGGTGTCCGGTCTGCGTTTCCGGCGGCACGGTGATCGGCACCTCGCCTTCCAGCGTCGGTACCTGCAGTTCCGCGCCGAGCGCCGCCTGCGAAAAGCGGATCGGCACTTCGCAGTACAGGTCGCTACCTTCGCGCTGGAAGATCTTGTGCTCGCGCACCTGCACTTCGACGTAGAGGTCGCCGGCCGGCGCACCGGCGGGACCGGCTTCGCCCTGCCCGGTCAGGCGGATACGGTCGCCGTTGTCGACGCCCGCGGGAATCCGCACGGACAAGGTCCGCGATTCCTCCAGGCGGCCTTCGCCATGGCACTTCTTGCAGGGCTTCTCGATCGACTGGCCGGAGCCGCTGGCAATGCGGGCAGGCCTGCTGGATCGAGAAGATGCCGTTCTGCATGCGCACGCGACCGTGGCCGGCGCAGGTCTTGCATGTACTGACCTTGCCGTCCTCGGACCCGGAGCCGTTGCAGTGGTGGCAATTGACCTGGGTGGGGATCTCGATCTGCTTCTCGATGCCGAAGACGGCTTCCTCGAGATCCAGATCCATCATGTAGCGCAGGTCCGAACCGCGCCGTGCGCGCGAACGACCGGCACCACCGAAAATATCGCCGAAGATGTCGCCAAAGATGTCGCCGACATCGCCAAAGCCGTTGCCGCCGCGACCGCCACCAAAACCGTTCTCGAACGCCTTGTGGCCATGCTGGTCGTACATCGAGCGCTTCTGCGCGTCGGACAACACTTCGTAGGCCTCCTTGGCCTCCTTGAATTTCTCCTGCGCTTCCGGATCGTCCGGGCAGCGGTCGGGATGACACTTCATCGCCACGCGACGAAATGCCTTTTTCAGGTCGACCTCAGTCACGCTGCGCTCGACACTGAGAACTTCGTAGTAGTCCCGCTTGCTGCTCATTGCTTCATAAATCCGTTACCGCGCCTTGGCGCCGCTATCCACCGATGGAAGCGCGGACCTTCGGCCCGCGCTTCCGTCTGCACTGGAGACGATTACTTCTTCTCGTCCTTGACTTCGGTGAACTCGGCGTCGACGACGTCGTCCGGCTGGGCCGAACCACCGCCCGGAGCGGACTGCGCGTGGGCACCGGCATCGGCCGAACCGCCCGACTGCGCGGCCGCGTACAGTGCCTGCGCGACCTGCTCGAGCTTGGCGATCTTCGCCTCGATCGCGGACTTGTCGTCGCTCGTCCTTGACCTTCTCGAGGTCCGAGACCGCGGCTATCGATGCTGGCCAGCTGCTCGGCCGGCACCTTGCCGCCGTGTTCCTTCAGCGCGCTACGCGTCGCGTGGACCAGCTGGTCGGCCTTGTTGCGGACGCTGACGAGCTCGTGGAAGCTGCTTGTCTTCTTCCGGTTCGCTTCCGCGTCGGCGACCATGCGGTGGATCTCTTCGTCGGAAAGGCCCGAGCCGGCCTTGATCTCGATCTTCTGTTCCTTGCCGGTCTTCTTGTCCTTGGCCGACACGTGCAGGATGCCGTTCGCGTCGATGTCGAAGGTGACCTCGATCTGCGGCATGCCGCGCGGCGCGGATCGATGCCGGTCAGGTCGAACTTGGCCAGCGACTTGTTGAAGCGGGCCTGCTCGCGCTCGCCCTGCAGCACGTGCACGGTGACCGCGGTCTGGTTGTCGTCGGCGGTCGAGAACACCTGCGAAGCCTTGGTCGGGATCGTGGTGTTCTTCTCGATCAGCTTGGTGAACACGCCGCCCATGCGTCTCGATGCCCAGCGACAGCGGGGTCACGTCGAGCAGCAGCACGTCCTTGACGGTGCCGGCCAGCACGCCGCCCTGGATCGCGGCGCCGACGGCGACGGCTTCATCCGGGTTGACGTCCTTGCGCGGCTCCTTGCCGAAGAAGTCCTTGACCGCTTCCTGCACCTTGGGCATGCGGGTCTGGCCGCCGACCAGGATGCACCTCGTCGATATCCGAGACGCGCAGGCCGGCGTCGTTCAACGCGGTGCGGCAGGGATCGATCGTGCGCTTGACCAGGTCCTCGACCAGCGCTTCGAGCTTGGCGCGGGTCAGCTTGATGTTCAGGTGCTTCGGACCGGAGGCGTCCGCCGTGACGTACGGCAGGTTCACTTCGGTCTGGTGGGCCGAGGACAGCTCGATCTTGGCGCGCTCGGCGGCGTCCTTCAGGCGCTGCAGCGCGAGCGGATCCTTGCGCAGGTCGATGCCCTGGTCCTTCTTGAATTCGTCGACGAGGTAGTCGATGACGCGCATGTCGAAGTCTTCGCCACCCAGGAAGGTGTCGCCGTTGGTGGCCAGCACTTCGAACTGCTTCTCGCCGTCGACTTCGGCGATCTCGATGATCGAGACGTCGAAGGTGCCGCCGCCGAGGTCGTACACCGCGATCTTGCGGTCGGCGCCCTTCTTGTCCAGGCCATAGGCCAGCGCGGCGGCGGTCGGCTCGTTGATGATGCGCTTGACTTCGAGACCGGCGATGCTGCCGGCGTCCTTGGTCGCCTGGCGCTGGCTGTCGTTGAAGTAGGCCGGAACGGTGATGACGGCTTCGGTGACCGGCTCACCGAGATAGTCCTCGGCGGTCTTCTTCATCTTCATGAGGACCTTGGCCGAGATTTCCTGCGGCGCCATCTTCTTGCCGTCGGAGGTCTCGACCCAGGCGTCGCCATTGTCGTGCGCGACGATCTTGTAGGGCACGATGTGGATGTCTTTCTGCACTTCCGCGTCGGTGAACTTGCGGCCGATGAGGCGCTTCACCGCATAGAAGGTGTTCTTCGGGTTGGTCACGCTCTGGCGCTTGGCCGGCGCGCCCACAAGGACTTCGTTGTCCTTGGTGAAGGCGACGATGGACGGCGTGGTGCGATCGCCTTCCGAATTCTCGATGACGCGCGCACTGGCTGCCATCCATTACTGCAACGCAGGAATTGGTGGTGCCGAGGTCGATACCGATGATCTTGCCCATGACTAAGTTGCTCCGAATGCTTCTGCGGCCCCCGCGGCCGCGACTGGTTTCAAGGTGGGGACCGGCCCCATCGATTCAATGGCGCCGGGGCGCCGCAACGGTACGCAAGGCACCGTTTTTACGCATACGTTCAGTCGTGGCCCTTGGCCACGGCGACCAGCGCCGGGCGCAACAGGCGATCGTTGAGTACGAAACCCTTCTGCAGCACGGCGACCACGGTGTTCGGCGCGTGCTCGCGCGAATCGACCATGCTCATGGCCTGGTGGTGTTCCGGATTGAACGGCTTCATGCAGCGGATCGACGACTTTCAGGCCATTGCTCTCGGCCAGCTTGTCCAGCGCGCGCAGGCGTCAGGCTGATGCCCTCGCGCACCGCGTTGACGTCCGCGCTCTCGACGGTCAGCCCGCGTTCCAGGCCGTCATAGACCGGCAGCAGTTCGCCGAGCAGCTTCTCGTTGGCGAAACGGCGTGCCTGGTCAAGGTCGCGCTGCAGGCGGCGACGCTGGTTCTCGATTTCGGCGCGCTCGCGCAGGACGGTCTCGCGCATCTGCGCCAGCTCCTGTTCGGCGGCACCGAGCCGGGCGGTCAACGCCTCGACCTCGGCCGCGTGCTCGTCGCCGACCGGGTTGTCGTCAGCCGTGTCCGGCGCGTTCGAATCGTGGTTTTGCATGGTGACTCCAGATGTCCACTGATCACCCGCCACTCGGAGCGGGCCAGAATTTCACGGGTATCCCTATAAGGATACCCGCCTCCCGGGCGATTTATGAGGTCGCGCCGGCCCGATTCAAGGCATCGCTGAGCAGGCTGGCGGTGGCCTGGACCACCGGAATGACGCGCTCGTAGGCCATCCGCGTCGGTCCGATCACGCCGATCGCGCCGAGCATGCGGCCGCCGACGCCGTACGAGGCGGTTACCACGCTGCAGCCGTCGAGCGCGGCAAAGCCGGATTCCTCGCCGATGAACAGGCGCACGCCCGGCGCCTTCACGCAGACTTCCATCAGCTGCAGCAGGTCGCGCTTCTGCTGGAACGCGTCGAACAGGTCGCGCAGGCGATCGAGGTCGGCCAGTTCCGAATAGCCCATCAGGTTGGTCTGACCGGTCACCAGCACGTCGTCGCTCGCCCTCGGGGGCGAACGATGCGGCGGCCAGTTCCACCGTGCTGCTGAGCAGCCGGTTCAGCTCGCTGCCGGCGTCGCGAAGCTCACCGAGCAGGTGCGAGCGGATGTCGTCCAGGCGGAAGCCGGCGAAGCTGCTGTTGAGGTAATTGGCCGCCTGCTCCAGCTCGCTGCTGTCCAGCGGCTGGGCCAGCTGGATCACGCGGTTCTGCACCTGGTTGTCCGAGAACACCAGGATCACCAGCACGCGTGCGCCGGGCAGGTTGACGAAATCGATATGCCGCAGCGGAAAGTCGCCCTGCCGGGGCACGGTGACCACGCCGGCGAAATGGGTCATCGCCGAAAGCAGGGTCGAGGCATTGCCGAGCAGATCGCGGGTGGTCGCCTGTTGCGGCAGCTCGCGCAGGCGCGCCATGTCCTCGCCAGCCACCGGCTTGCAACTCGATCAGGCTGTCGACGAACAGGCGCAGGCCGCGAGGGGTGGGAATACGACCGGCCGAGGTGTGCGGCGAGGCGACCAGACCGGCCTCCTCGAGGTCGGCCATGATGTTGCGGATGGTCGCCGGGCTCACTTCCAGACCCGACGAGCGGGCCAGCGTGCGCGAGCCTACCGGCTCGCCATCGACCAGATACTGGGCGATCAGCGTGCGCAGAAGGTGGCGCGCGCGGACGTCGAGATCGGAATCGAAGGGCGATTTCATGCGCGGGCTTGGGCCAGAAAGGTCGTTATATCGGGCTATGAATAAGGTCTGCGCGGTCTACTTGCAAGTCCGGGACGCTTTCCTCGCCTCCAGTCGCGATTCCTGCGACCGCCTGCCGCTACAATCGCGCCGATAGAATCACGCCACCCGTGTCCACCCTCAGCCCGCCCGGCCGCCCATGCTCACTTCGCTCTACGTTCGTCATTTTGCCGTCGTCGAAGAAGCCGAGATCGCCTTCGGACCCGGCCTGACCGTGGTCAGCGGCGAAACGGGCGCCGGCAAATCCCTGCTGGTCGACGCACTGATGCTCCTGGCGGGCGCCCGCGCCGACAGCGGCATGGTCCGCGCAGGCAGCGATCGCGCCGAACTGGCGGCGGAGTTCGACCTGGCCGGGCTCCCCGACGCGCTGCGACTGGTTGCGCCAGGAGGAACTGGACGACGAGCAGACCTGCCAGCTGCGCCGCGTGATTCGCGCCGAGGGCAGCTCCCGCGCCTGGATCAACGGCCGGCCGGCCAGCCTCGCGCAGCTGTCCGCGCTGGCGACCCGGGTCGTCGAGATCCATGGCCAGCACGAACACCAGGCCCTGCTGTCGCGGTCGCATCAACTCGGCCTGCTCGACGCTTATGCCGGCAACGCCGACCTGCTCGTCCGCGCGCAGGCCAGCGCGAAGGCCTGGCGCGAAGCCGGTACGCGGATACGCGCGCTGTCCGGTGGCGACGATCGCGAACGTCGTATCGAGCTGCTCAGCCATGAGGTCGAGGAGCTGGAGCGCTGGGCGCTGTCCACCGCGGACCTGGAAGAACTCGAGGCCAGCCACAAACGGCTGGCCAATGCCGGACGCCTGGCCGAAGGCAGCGCCGGCGTCGTGGAACTGCTCGATGGCGACAGCGAATTCGCGGTCGGCCGCGCCCTCGGTCGCGCCCACGCCGAGCTCGCGCGACTGGCCGAGCTGGACGCAAAGCTGGTGCCCATGGCCGACCTGCTCGACAGCGCCCAGATCCAGATCGGCGAAGCCGTCGACGCGCTCGGCCGCTACGCCCAGGATGTCGACCTCGATCCGGCGCGCCTGGCCGAAGTCGATTCCCACCTGACCCACCTGCACGACCTGGCGCGGCGTTATCGCCTGCCGCTGGGCGAGTTGTCCGCGCATGCCGCGGCGATGCGCGCCGAACTCACCCTGCTCGAAGGCGCGGGCGATGCGCTGGAGGCACTGGCGCGCGAACGCCAGCAGCACGAACAGGCCTATACGATCGCCGCCGGCGAACTCAGCGCCTCCCGGCAGGCGGCGGCCGTCCGGCTCGGCGACGAGGTCACCGTGCTGATGGCCGAACTCGGCATGGCCGGCGGCAAGCTGGTCATCGAACTGGAAACGGTCGACGGCGACGAACCCGATCCGCAAGGCCGCGAACGCTGCGAACTGCTGGTCAGCGCCAATCCCGGCCAGCCGCCACGACCGCTGCGCAAGGTGGCCTCCGGCGGCGAACTCGCGCGCATCAGCCTCGCCATCGAGGTGGCGACGCTCGGCAACGACACCATCGGCTGCATGGTCTTCGACGAAGTGGACACCGGCATCGGCGGCGCGGTCGCCGAAGTGGTCGGACAAAAACTTCGCGCACTGGGCGAACGTGGCCAGGTGCTGTGCGTCACCCACCTGCCGCAGGTCGCCGCGCAGGGTCATGCGCATCTGCGCGTGGCCAAGCACAGCGACACCGATTCGACGCGCACACTGATCGATGTGCTTGATGCCGCCGGCCGCCGCAACGAGATCTCACGCATGCTCGGCGGCGTGGAAATCACCCGCGAAACCCGCGCCCACGCGAAGCAGATGCTGGACCGCGCGCAGGGCTGACGTTGCAACGTCAACGCCCCTCGCCGTCATCCCGGCGCAGGTGGGATGACGGGATAAAGCCCCGTCAGTTGCGGAGCAGCCCGCGCTCCGACGCCATCCGGTACAGATCCAGCTCCGACCCCGCGCCCAGTTTGTTCATCACGCTGGCGCGGTGGATGTATACCGTCTTCTGCCCGATGCCGAGCTCACCGGCGACCTGCTTTGGCGCGCGGCCCGCGGCGAGCAGCAGGAACACCTCGCGCTCGCGAGCTGTAAGCCGGTTATAGGGGTCCAGGTCCGCGCTCGGCCGCTCGGCGCGACGCGCCTGCAAATCCGAGCTGAGATAGATCTCGCCATTCATCACCGCGCGTAGTGCCGCGACCAGTTCCTCCGGCGCCACGCCCTTGGTCACGTAACCGCTGGCGCCACGGCGCAGGGCTTCGGAAACGTAGGGCTCACCGTCATGCATGCTGAGTACGACCACGCGCGTTTTCGGCGCGACGCTCAGCATGTGCTCGATCAATGGCAGCCCGCTGCCATCGGGCAGCGACAGGTCCACCGCGACCAGGTCCGGCATCTGCTGGGTCACCGCCTCGACCGCCTCATCGGCGTTCCGGCATTCGGCAACGACATCCAGATCCGGCTCCTGTTCGATCAGGCGCTTGAATCCCTCGCGGACGAGAGCATGGTCATCGACTAGAACGATTCTGAGCATAAGGCGCACTGTAGCAGGCCCCGTACGCGTGAGGATGGCGTTGGACGACGATTAGAAAGTGTACTGCCGCGTGTACCATGCGGCCCATGCGTGTACACGATCTTCTTCGCCGCCCCGGACCGCTGCTGGGACTCGGCTACTGCCTGCTCTGGATCCTGCTCTGGCCCACCGAGCAGCCGTACTGGGTGCTGCCCTTCGGCTTTCGCTTCGGCGCCTTCCTGCTCACCCGCACGCGTTACTGGCCGTGGATCGTCCTGGGCGAGGTCGCCGCCAGTGCGATCAGCGAATGGCATAGCGGCATGCCGATCGGCGGCATGGCCTTCCTGCTCGGCGACCTTCCCGAGCCACTGGTCGTCGCCATCAGCCTGTGGCTGCTGCGCCGCGCCCACCTGCATGCCAGCCTCAGCAATCCGGAGGACGTCGCCCGCCTGCTGCTCTCGGCGATGCTGACCGCGACCGTGGCCACGGCCTGCAATGCGGCCATGCTCGCCCTGCTCCATCCCTCGGCCCCGACCGAGATGCTGAGCAATACCTTCGGCAGCGACCTGCTCGGCAATTACCTCGGCGTTCTATTGGTCGTACCGATCCTGGTCCTGCTGTTCCGGGAGCGGCCCAGCCAGGCCGCGCTGGCCGAACTGGTGCTGGACGGCCTGCTGGTGATGCTGCCCTCGCTGGCGATCCTGGTGACCCTCACCGAGTACTCGCCGCATCCGCAGTTCGCCCGCGTGTTGTCGCTGGCGCCGGTGCTGTTCTTCGCCTTCCGCCATGGCTGGCGTGGCGCTGGCCTGTCCATGCTGATCACCACGGTGGGCCTGAACACCACCGAGGACATGATCGGCCGTGGCGCGCCGACCGCGGCGGCGCATCTGTTCCTGGCGGTCTCCGGTACCGGCACGCTGATGCTCGGCGCGGCGACCGATGCGCTGCGCCGCAGCAGCGAACGGGTCGCCCAGCAGAACAGCCACCTGGCCGCGGCGAACCGCCGGCTCGACCAGCTGGCCCGGCAGCTGCGCGATGCCGCGCGCGGCAACCTGCAGAGCGAGGAAAACCAGCGCAGGCACATGGCCGCGGAGCTGCACGACGAACTCGGCCAGAACCTCACGGCGATCCAGACCCATCTCAAGCTGGCCCAGGGCCGGCTCGAAGAGGCCGGGCTGGAGGACGTCAGCACCTCGGTCAACGGCATCCTCGCCCACATGCGCCGGGCCCTGCACCGCATGCTGGACAACCTCCGGCCCTCGGTGCTGGACGAATTCGGCCTGTTCCGCGCGCTGGACGAGGGTCCGCTCCGCGACATGCTGGCGGCCGCCGGCGTCGCCTACCACACCGACCTCACCGGCGACCCGCGGCTGCTCGATGAGGACACCCTGACCGCGATCTACCGTATCGCCCAGGAAAGCGCGACCAATGTGGTTCGCCATGCCGGGGCCAGCGAGCTGCACCTGCGATTGCGAATCGGTTCGCGCGACGGCATCACCCTGGCCCTGCTCGATATCCGCGACGACGGTGCCGGATTGCCGGCCAATCCGCCCGCGGACCGCGATATCGGCGGGCGCGGCCTGCACGGCATGCGCGACCGGGTGACGGCCCTCGGCGGCATCTTCCGCATCCGCCCGGTGCCGCGGGGCCTGCGCCTGCGCGTGCTGCTGCGCAGCGGCGGCGGCGGCAGCGAATCGCTGATGCCGGACGTGAAAGACCCCGGGAGCGCCTGATCTGTTCGACACAGGCGTCACCGGACAGAGCAGCGACTCCTTACTAGGAAATATTCCGATACCGGCTTAGTAAACGCTTCGTTACGATCCTGTCATCGATGTGGGGGAGCCGCCGTCGAGAGACGGCGAGCCCAGACTGATCGTGGGGACGATCAGTCTGATGAGGCGACAGGATGTCAGCCTCGCCGGTAACAACGGCATAAGCCGGACGCTACGCGAGCAATTCGCGGGTCCGAGTCGCCGGGAATCACCGGATAGCCGCTGGTGGACAGGAGTCCTCCAGCGGTTTTTTTATGGGCGCTATTCGGCGGCGCCAGAACGAAAAACCCGCCCTTTCGGGCGGGTTCGGTCGACGACCCGGTGGGCCGGACCGGCTTCAGCGCTTCTTTTTCGCCCGCACGTACAGGACCAGGCTGTGGTCCTCGATCACGAACCCGTGCTTCTCGGCGATCTCATGCTGGAGCCGCTCGATCTCCTCGCTTATGAACTCGATGACCTTTCCAGTGTCCACATCGATCATGTGGTCATGGTGCTTGCCCCGGTCAAGTTCATAGACGGCCTGCCCGCCCTCGAAGTTGTGCTTGATGACGATGCCGGCCGCTTCGAACTGGGTAAGGACGCGATAGACCGTGGCCAGGCCGATGTCTTCCTGGTTGGAAAGCAGCTGTTTATAAATGTCTTCGGCGGTGAGGTGGCGCGCCTCCGACTCCTCGAAGATCTGCAGAATACGCATGCGCGGGTGGGTGACCTTCAAACCCGCCTTTCGCAGTTCCTTGGTTTCCTGATCCATGCAGTACCCCTCGCGGTGCCGTAAGGCGCTTAGTGTATCATCGACCTCTTCACGATCCGGACTTCAATACGCATGCAAAAGCTCCTCCGCACGCTGGGTTTGGCTGCCATGGCCCTGGCCATCGCGGGCTGCCACCTGGTCTACGTTCCCGACGTGCAGCAGGGCAACCTGCTCGACAAGAAAACCGTCGACCAGCTGCAGCCCGGCATGACCAAGCGCCAGGTCCTGGTGCTGATGGGTTCGCCCTCGGTCGCCTCGCCGTTCAACCAGGATCGCTGGGACTATGTGTCCACCCAGTCGCGCCGCGGTGGCCCGCAGACCGTCCGGACGCTGTCGCTGACCTTCAATAACGACACCCTGGTGCGCACCGACGGCGATTTCTTCGCCCAGGACGCTGCCCAGCTGGTCAAGGACTCGAAGAAGTACCACGCCAGCTACCCGGTCGACGAAACCCAGGGCGACAAGAGCAAGGGCAAGTCCGACGACACCAACACCGGCGGCTTTGGCCAGGACGACAAGTCCGGCGGCGGCGACACCAGCAACAAGTAAGCCTCAGGCGCCGCGCCTGGCGCGGCGCCTCCTGGCCTCCATCGGGTCCAGGAGCAGCGGACGGTACAGTTCCACCCGGTCGCCCTCCTCCAGCACCTGACCCGGTTCCACCCGCCGGGAAAAAATCCCCAGGCGGGCGGTATCGGCGGCAACCCCGGGAAGCTCCTCCAGCAGGCCTGACAGCGTGACGGCCTCGCCGGCGGTCGTGCCCTTCGGCACCGACAGGCGACGCAGCCACTGCCCCTGGGGGCCGGCACAGACCACCTCGATGCCGATCGACTCAGCCATAGGTACGGCGGGCCTCGTCGCAGAAATCGTCGACCATGCGGTTGGCCAGGGCCTGGAAGCCCATCTTCAGCACCGAGCCACCGATCCCGGCGTATTCGAAATCCAGCTCCAGCGACACCTTGCAGCCGCTCTCGCCAAGCGCCGCGAAAGTGAAGACACCGTCCAGCGACTTGAACGGGCCTTCGACGAAATGCATGGTCAGCCGGTGCGGGCGTTCGGCAAGGTTGCGGGTCGTGAAACCATGCTTCAGGCCCGCGAACTTCAGGTCCAGGCGCGCCACCAGGACATCGCCGTCGCGCTCGACGACCTTGGCGGCCGAACACCAGGGGAAGCGCTTTGGGTATGCTTCCACATCGTTGACGAGGTCGAACATCTGGGCCGGCGTGTACATCACGAGCGCGCTGCGGCGGATCTGGATCACGGCTTACCTCATCGCTTCATCGCCCGGCCAAGGGAACGGCCGGACTTGTATCAGGGAAAGATCACCCGATTTTAGCGGACATGGCAAAGACAAAGACCAAGGACACGGAAACCACTGGCGGCGGCACGATCGCGCTGAACAAGCGCGCGCGCCACGAATACCACATCGACCAGCGTTTCGAATGCGGCGTTGCCCTGCAGGGCTGGGAGCTGAAGGCGCTGCGTGCCGGCCGGATCAACTTCGGCGAGAGCTACGCGGTGGTGCTGAAGAACGAGATCTTCCTCATCGGCGCCTCCATCCCGCCCCTGATCAGCGCCTCCACCCACGTGATCGCCGAGGACCGACGCACGCGGAAGCTCTTGTTGCACCGCGAGGAAATCGACCGCCTGATCGGCGCCGTCGAGCGCAAGGGCTACACCCTGGTGCCCACCGCGATGTACTGGAAGCACAACAAGGTGAAGGTCGAAATCGGCCTGGCCAAGGGCAAACAGGACCACGACAAGCGGGCCAGCGAAAAAGAACGTGAATGGGCCGTGGACAAGCAGCGGGTCATGCGCGCGCACAACAAACTCGGCTGATATGACCGATTCTTGACATCGGGGGCCCACCACCCCATGTATACTTACGACGCTTTCAAGCTTTTCCCCGGGGGTGTTCTGGTTTCGACGGGGGTAGTGCGATTGCTTGGTGCATGCCGAGGGGGTGACTTTCCTCGTTAAACCAGTCGCAAAACTTATAGTTGCCAAAAACAACTTGAACACTGTGGCTTCCAACGACAGCGATTTCCACATGGCGATCGCTGCCTAAAAAGCCTTCGGCCCCATAAAGGCCCAGTCCCGAACCGGTCTTGTGCTCATGCTCGCCGGTGTAGGGTCACTATCATGAGATCGCCCGCGATTGCCGCCTGTCGGTCACGAGCTAGATAAAACAGGATAGGTCGCCGGTGCGTTTCGCACACCGTACTGTCGGCGACCGAGATCCAACGGTGAGCTAAGCATGTAGAACTGGGGATTAAACGCCTTCGGACGCGGGTTCGACTCCCGCCACCTCCACCAATACGACGTCTCGCGACGTACAAAAAGGCCGGCCCTCCCAAGGGACCGGCCTTTTTGTTGGCCCATGCCCTTCCCTTCTCCCAGCGGGAGAAGCTGCCGAAGGCGGATGAGGGTGAGCCAGACGAAGCCAGCCGTCAGCAGTAATCCCCCGGTCGCCGCCAAATCCCGGGCACCAGATTTGCCCTTCACCTAAATGTCGAAAAGCACGGACTCACGTTCCCGTTTGCCGCAGGGCGCTCTCACTGCTGTCCGGGGAAAATTCGGAGGACGCCGATACGGCGCTGGGAGGAAGCTCAAATCCCCTCACCGTCATCCCTGCGCAGGCAGGGATCCAGTGACCGCCACTTTCATCGAGCGATTGCGCCCGGGAAGTAAAATCCTTGCTGGCTCCGCGCTTTCGATCACAGACCGAGGCCACTGGATCCCTGCCTACGCAGGGATGACGATCAAAAGCCGGACACCTGGCAACCGATCATTGAGGTTCAGCCGGGTTCTCCGGCCGGGGCCACTGTGCACTTGCTCCGTCCTGTCGTAAAAGCGTCACCGCCCGCTACGTAAAAACAGACGAAAGCCAACGCCAGTTAAGACGCCGATACGGTGCTGGGAGGAAGCTCAAACCCCCTCACCGTCATCCCTGCGTAGGCAGGGATGACGATCAAAAGCCGGACACCTGGCAACCGATCATTGAGGTTCAGCCGGGTTCTCCGGCCGTGGCCGGCGCACTTGCACCAGCCTGTCGTAAAAGCGTCATCGCCCGCTACGTAAAAACAGACGAAAGCCAACGCCAGTTAACCGGCCTCTCGGGGAAAATCGCCTCCGGCTGATGCTATCGCCAACCGAACCATGTCCTATGCGTTTGAGCTGGCACCCTTGCCAGAATAAAACGCTGGGCAGCTATGCCGGTAAAACAGACACTGTCACTTTCGCGGCCCCAGGCGCTCCCCCCGGCGCTTCGCGATGGCACCCCGAATGCAGGTGCCTTGCCGCCTGCCAAAAAAACCGGCGAATCCTGGCTATCGGGCGATCTGGCCTGGGTGCTGACCGTGGTCGGCATCGGCCTGTTGCTGCGGTTGATCCATATCGGCCATCAGCCGTTCTGGCTGGATGAGGCGCTGACGTTCCAGCGTATCCACCTGGACTTGCCCGACCTGGTCAACGACAGTTTTGCCAATCGGCACATGCCAAGCTATTTCCTGCTGTTGCAGTTGCTGGTGCCCTATGCCCCCGGGGCCGCGCTGCTGCGCATGCCATCGGCATTGCTGGGCGCATTGTCGGCGGGCATGGTCTTCATGATCGCCCGTCGCGTCGGCGGCAGGAACGCCGGGGTCATTGCCGGCCTTCTGATGGCATTCTCGCCCCTGCAGGTGCAGTACGGGCAGGAAGCCCGCTCCTACACCCTGGTAACACTGCTGATCACCATCGCCCTATGGGGTCTGGTGCGTCTGGCTCAGGATGCACAACGCGCTTCCCTGGGGATTCGGCAACGCGGCTTCGATGGATGGGGCTGGGCTTGTTATCTGTTGGGCACGATTGGCGCGCTGGATGTCCTGGGCGACGCTGCACCCTGGCTGCTGGCCTCGAACCTGTCGCTCTGTCTGGTCTGGTATCACCTCAGGCACGACCCGGAAACCCGCCGCGGATTTCAGCGCAACTGGATCATAGGCCAGATGGTCGTGCTGGCCTGCACCCTGCCGTTCTATGGCGCGATCGTGTTGGCCAACGGCAGCCACATGCTGCAGAACTTCAACTGGATTCCGCAGCTCAGCTGGCGAAACGTCTGGATCGCCGCCAAGAGCGTCTACCTGATGCGCATGGCTACCGTGGTGCAATTCGGCCTGATGCCTGCAGCCGTGCCCTTGCTCGGTCCCCTGGTCGCGTTGCTGGGTATCGCAGGCATCTGTCGCGTACGCGGGCGCCTGGATGGTCGCGTCCTGTTGCTTGGCTTTCTCACCTTGCCGTTGTTGCTGCTGGCGGTGTCGCTATTCCAATCGATGCTGTTGCCGCGCTATATCCTGTGGAGCGCGGCGCCGTTCTTCGTGCTGGCCGGCCTGGGTGCCGCGGCATTGCCTCGACGCATGCTGCCGATGTTGGTGACGATCCTGATCCTGGTCGGTTCGATCAACCTGCTGCCGGTCTACCGCATCGAGACCAAGCCGCGCTGGGACGTCGCCGCTGCGACGCTGGCCGCGAATGTGCACCCCGGCGATACCGTGCTGACCTCGGACCCGAATGGGTCCACCATGCTCTCGGTACTGCAACCGAAGAACCAGCAGCCGATCGACGGCAAGGCGCTGGTAACGCAGAACCTGGACGTCGCCCTGGCGCGCTGGAAACAAGGCAGCCGGGTATGGGCGGTGAACGGAAGATCGGCGATGGGCGAACGTGAAGACGTGGATACGTTCAAGAACGCACTCGCGGCACTCGGCACGCCCGTGGCGCAAATTCCGCAAGGAAAAGAGATCACCATCCTGATGTTCCAGGCGCCTGCCGCGGCGGATTGACGGTTGCTGCAGGCCATCGGTCCCGACGCCTGGTGGTCCGAGCCGCGGTCATGCGTGGCGATCGCATGGTGTCCGCCTGTCCGCCGGAGCGTCCGCGGACACCTGCGA
This sequence comes from uncultured Gammaproteobacteria bacterium, assembly GCA_963847335.1. Taxonomy (GTDB): domain Bacteria; phylum Pseudomonadota; class Gammaproteobacteria; order Xanthomonadales; family Rhodanobacteraceae; genus Luteibacter. The sequence goes on along the minus strand of CAWJZF010000004.1, from coordinate 403,965 downwards.
GTCTCGTAGAGTGCCACTTAAAGCCTTGAAACAGCTATCACGGCACGGTGTACGGACGTATGGCATGTGAATTGCTGGATCGCATTGTCGACTGACGCGATCGCTGCCCGCCAAAAGTGCAGCCAGCTTTCAAGTACCTCAAAGGAGTACCGATGAAAGTATCCGTAGTGTTGCCGTCACTGGTGGCATGCCTGCTGTATTCCGGGGTCTCAAGCGCAGAAAATAACGATTCCGGACGCTTCATTCGAGGGTCCGCAGATCCGGGAGCCCAGATCGTGGTAGTCAATGAAGCAAGCGGCGCGGTGGCAGGGTTCGTTGCGCATCAGGATGGCACCTACGCCGCGGGCCCGCTCGCGCCAGGACGCTACACGATCTACGAAGATAGTCCGCATCATGCCAAGCGCCACCTCTCGCTTGAAGGCAAACGCGATGGTGCTGTCGACCTGTAGTCGTAGCTTACAGCGCGCCAACGCTGGGAGGCGACTCTCTCTGCTGACGATGTCGAATGACGAGCTGGCCGCGGGATTTCGGTTAGGTGGCAGGCAGAGATCGATGCACGCAAACGAATCTCACTGGACCTCATTCGACAGTGTTCGAGGCGAACGGGGCAGGTTGATATGGCCCGAACATATCGACATATCGACATATCGACATATTGGGTCAGCTTTCGTCCCGCTCCGCGTTGCCCGGGTCCGGTCCGATTCCAATGGCATAGTCGTCAACGAACTGCGGCCAGTCCTTGTGCTCGGGCAAGTCGAGATCCTCGATCACCGCGATCTTTGCCTTGGCGCGGTCAAACAAGGCAATGCTATGGGCCGGGAAATTGTTACGCGACGGATAAAGTACCCCATCAAATCGAGGTGTGCCGTCGTCGTCCAACATTGCCTGCACGCTGGCTGAGACGTGTTGTGTATGGGTGTAGTCCCGCCTGACGAGTTGTTCAAGATTCAAGCCGAAGACGGATGCCATCGTGCCGGGAGCGGTCAGGTCGGCCAAGCACAGCTCACTAAACACGCCTATCGAGCGAACAAGGCGACTGTTGACCTCGGACAGTGCAATCGTCCGCTGGGCATCCTTGTCCCAATGGTGCTTGTGAAACACCGATTCCATCAGCGCTGTCGGCAGGTCAAACCCAAGATACAGCACGCCGTAAGTCTTGTCGGGGGCATCATAACGGTTGGTGCATTCGCGCCCGAAATAGAGGGGCGCTCCTCGATAAACGGTTCGGCTGACGTGCTGGAGGTACTCACCCACTTCAATGTGGCGTGACAGTAACGCAATTCCCACTCACGATCCCTCGCCTCAGTGGATACCAAGAACGTTGTAAACGGCCTTAATGACCGCCTCTATCGAGTCCGGTGTGACGGCATCGACAGGTGACTGTCCACCAAGGCCTTCAAGAGGCTCGGAAAGCGCCCGGTACAACGTCCAGTTGTCTATCCCGTGAGCCTTTGCCAACACGGCCTGCGTCAGTTTCTTCTGAGCGGGGTCAAGCTGCCACTCAGGCAGCTTTTGTCCGCGCGCACCGACATTCAATGCGAGCAGCAAGCCGGCGTCGATGTCCTTGTAGATCTGCTGGCGCGATTTGCCTGCGAGTTGCGCAAACTCGGCGAGGGGCAGATTTTCAGCCCGGTTGAAGGCGTCGACCATGGCCGCCCGCCCCCGCTGGAGCTCGGTTTCGCCGGGCACCCATCGCCGAGGCGCCCGCAGTCCCGCTTTCTGAACCAACACCGTGGTCTCGACCCGTTCCGTCTTGAAGGGACGGTCCAGCGACGCCGGCAACTCCAATGCTCCCAGTCTCTCCTGGACAAATGCCTCCAGCTCGGCCGCAAAGGCCGGCGCATCGCGGATGTCGACCACTTTCTTGAAGCGACCGACATCCGCCGGGGTCACGTGCGGAAGGTGGTCTGCAATGAATTCAAGCGTCCGGGACATGGTCATGGTCGTCTCCCGCGAAGCGGATGGCAAAGTAACTTGAGCGATGACTTTTGATGCGTATAGTTACCTTAGTCGCCCATGTCGCCTTTGTCAACTACGTCAAGTAGAACGCGTCTCGCGGCGGCGGTCCGTCGCCTATGGTTTTCAGACCGATGTCCGCAGTCGGTAGCCCGGGTCACCCGTCAACGGGGCGCTCCAGCGCCTGCCTAGCGGCCGCTTCCATGACTGCCCATATCCTTCATCAATCCGGGCGGCCCAGATCGAGCTGGACGCCCGGTCTCCGGGGTTGGTCCTCGACCAGTTTCGCAAGGAGCGACACTCGTCGAGTGTGCGAGGCGAACGGGGTAGTCCAAGACCCCGTTAGGTGCCAGAAGCCCTCCAACCCCTATTTCCTCGACTGACGGAAGCACGCTCAATCCCCGACCTCCGCCGACCGTGCGCTTCGAGAAAGATCAGCAGCCAAGGAGAACAGCGCATTAAATATGGCTATATGCTTGTTAACTTCCACGCCATCGACTTTTAGATACAAGAAATGTGTGCCATTTAGACCGTGTAGCGATAGCGGCCCCGGAGCAGCGCGCCCTCGGCACCCGTGCTCCTGGAGTAAAGATGGTTATGGATAGAATCACTACGTTGGAAATGCCTCGGCAAGTCCTGCCGCCGCTCAGATTTCGGCGCCCAACAGGCGCGTCTGTTTCTGCGCCACCGCACATGGGTCAGAAGCCCCAACGCAAGCCCAGGTTCACCGAGTTATCCGTCATGTGCTGGGCGATATCCGCGTTGTAATACACGAAGGTGCTCGCCTTTGGCGTGATATCGAAGCTCATGCCGACGCCGGCCTGCCAGTGGTTGCCGACCGGCTGGGACCCTTGCACCGTGAACGTGTCCGCGGGTACACCGGCAAAAGCGTTGTTTACCGTCGTCGCGTCGTCCCTGGTGTTGTGCAGGTAACGCAGCATCACGACGGGATGGAACCATGGCGTGCCGTTCGCGCCCATACCGGCATCGCCAATCAGGCGCACGCCGGCGCCGTATTGCATGCTGCTGGCACTGTTGTTTCCGACCCGGAGATCGGCGTCATCCGCATTCCTTTCGGTAAAGGCGTCGTACTTCACCTTGGTGTAGTACGCACCCACGAAGGGTTCAAGATGCAGGCCCTGGCCAAGCTGGAAGCGGTATCCGCCTTCCAGCGCGGCGTTGGTCGCCTTGCCGTCGTACCTGCCTGTCGCCTGTGGATCGAATTGCCCCACCTCGATCCGGCGTGCGCTGTCTGCATGCTGCCAGCCGTAGGAGGCGAGGCCTTCGACCCACCATTGCTGCTGGTTGAAGTACAAGGCATGCACGCCAATGGCCGCCTGGTCGACATCGGCATGGTCGCTGCGCTGATCGACATCGGTGCGTGAGTTCGCCAGGTTGGCGTGCACGCCTACGCGCAAATCAGGTGTGAGCGATGCATCGGCACCGACGATGAGTCCGTTGATGCGGTAGTGGGCGTGAGCAATATCGGTACTGCCGTCGAAGTTGCTGCTCGATGTATACGGTTGAGCCCAGGCGGCCATGCCTTGCTCGCCGGTGTCGCGAGCGAGCCCCAATCGATCGAAGACGGTGTTCTGGTATTGGCTTTGGCCATTCAACTCCGCGTTCGCAGCAGATGCATAGGTCTCGCCCGTCAGCGAGTCGAACGACCTGGATACCTGACCGGCGGTCAGTCCGCGTGCGTTGCCGAGCAGCGTCGGCAACGGGTTGCCGCCCGATGTGGCGATGGCCTGCAAGACCGTGGCCATACGGCGCTGGTTACCATCGAGGCCTGCGAACTGGTTGAATGGCGTGCCACCCGTACCCTGCCCGCTTCCGGCCTGGGTCAGTGTCAAAATCAGCTGGTTGCCCTGCTGCTTCACACTGGCATCGAGGAAGGGCAGCGTGCTTTGGGTGATGGTCGCGTACGCGCCGGTAATGCCGCCGCTCGCATTGACGATGGTGTAGTTGGTGGTCGTGGCGTAAGTGCCCGCCGAGGGCAAGGCGACCAGCTGGCCGGCAAGCGAGGCAACACCGTTGACCTGAAGGCGATCACTGGCCCCGGCGACATTGGCACGGATCAAGGTGCTGGAATCGGCACCGAGAGCCAGGCCGCCGACCGAAAGGACCGAGCCCGGCGCACCGGTGCCACCCGCCGCGCCGGTAGCACCGGCGATGCCGCCAGGCGCCAGCGTGCCGTTCATTGTCACCGGCCCACCGATGCTGCCACCGCCGACGAGGCCGCCGCCTGCATTGACCGTCACCGGTCCGCCGAGGTTTCCGTTCACCACCAGGTTGCCGCCGATCGTGCTGCCGCCAGCGAAGGTGACGGACATACCGCTATCCACCGACAACGTGCCTGCGTCGACACGGAGGTTGGCGATGTCATTGAACGCACCCGGCAGGCTGGCCTCGCCACTACCGGTGATGTTCAACGTGGTGTCCGGACCGGTGCCGTTGACCGTGCCGGTCACGCTCGGCAGATTGGCGTAGCTGACATCGATGTTGCTGCCACCGCCGAGGTTGAGCGTGCCGGCGATTGGGCCGCTGACCGTGACAGCGTTACCGCTGCCATTGAGATTGGCGGTTGCACCTGCGCCCATCGAAAGGCCACCTGTGTAGGTGTTGCTCGCGTTGAGCGTGCCGCCTTCGACGTTCAAACCACCGGTGAAGCCGGCAAGCGAGCCGCCCAGGGTCAGCGCTCCGCTGCCTTCCTTGTCCAGCAGGCCGTCGCCGGAGAAGCTGCCGCTCAAGTTCAACGCTTGCGCGCCTTGCACCGTCAGGCCGTTGTTGCCAACGTTGACATGGTTGCCGATCGTCACGGCCGTGCCGGCTTCCAGCTTTGCGCCATCGATCGACAGATCGCCCGTGCCCAGCGCAGCATTGTTGCCCAGCACCAGCGTGCCGCCATTGATCGTGCTGCCGCCGCTGAACGTGTTCGCACCATTCAATGTCAGCGTAGCGTTGCCCGCCTTGGCAAGCCCACCAACGCCAGAGATGACGCCATCGAAGGCCAGATCTTTGCTACCCGGCAGCGTCAGTGCAGCATTGAGCACGACATGGTTCGCCAGCGCGACCGCCGCGGACGAATCCAGCGTGGCCGCAGCAGCCACCGTCAGGTCGCCGGTTCCCAACGCTGCGTCATTGCCGACGACCAGGCCACCGGCATTCAATGTCACGCCACCACTGAAGCTGTTCGCGCTGCCCAGCGTCTGCATGCCGGCGCCAATCTTGACCAGACCACCGGTGCCGCCGATGCCGCCGCCGAACGTCGTGTCGGCAACACCGTCCAGCGCCAACGTGTTGCCACCCAGCAAGACCGTGCTACCTGCGACACCCGCCAGCGAACCGATCGTCTGGTTGCCACCGGTCGTGATGTCGAACGTGCCGGTGCCAGTGAGGTTCACAGCGCCGGTCGCAGCGAGGCTGCCGCCGGCACCGATCGCCAACGTGCCGTCGTTGATGTTGGTGCCGCCGGTGTAGCTGTCTGCACCGGTAAGCGTCAATGTGGCGGCGCCGCTCTTGGTCAGGCCACCCGAACCAGACATGACGCCGCCCAGGGTCAACGCGTTGCTGCCAAGCACGGTGAGGTCGGCGTTGAGCGTGACATCGTTGGCCAACGTCACCGCGCCGCTGGAATCGAGCGTGGCTGTACCGCCCACCGTCAGCGCGCCCGTACCCAGGCGCCCCATTGTTGCCCACGACGAGGCCACCGGCATTCAACACCACGCCACCGCTGAACGTATTGGCACCGCCCAGTGCCTGTGTGCCCGCGCCATTCTTGACGAGGCCGCCGGTGCCGGCGATTGCGCCGTCGTCGCTGCCATTGCCGATGCCGCCAAGAGTCAGCGTATTGCCGCCCAACGTCACCGTGTTGCCCGCGACGCCGTTGAGTGTACCGATCGCCTGGTCGCCACCCGCGGAGATATCGAAACCCGTGCCCGCCGACGTGAGCGTGACCGCTCCGGTGGCTGCCAGGTTGCCGCCTGCACCGATCGCCAGCGTGCCGGTATCGATGATCGTACCGCCGGTATAGGTGTTGCTGCCCGTCAGTGTTTCCGTGCCGGTGCCTTGCTTGACCAGTCCGCCGGTGCCACCGATCGAGCCGTCGAACACGCCGTCGGTCGGGCCGCCCACGGTGAGGAAGTTGGCGCCGAGGTTGACCGTGCCATTGCCGACAAGCGTGCCGAAGGTCTGCGTACCATTGCCCGCCGACAGGTCGAAGGTGGCCCCCGTGGCAAGGTTCACGATGCCGTTCGCGAAAAGACTCGCACCCGCACCCAGCGCCAGCGTACCGGCGTTGATATTGGTGCCACCGGTGTACGTGTTTGTACCGTTCAAGGTCAGCATGGCGGCGCCGTCCTTGGTCAGGCCTCCGGTGCCCGAGATGTTGCCATTCAAGGTCAGGTCATTGCCGCCCAGCACCGTGAGCCCGGCATTGAGCACGACGTCGTTCGCCAGCGCAACGGCCGTGGACGAATCCAGCGTGGCCGCGCCGCCTACCGTAAGGGCTCCCGTACCCAGCGCCGCATTGTTGCCGACAATCAGGCCACCGGCATTGAGCGTTACGCCGCCGCTGAAGAAGTTCGCGCCCGCCAGGGTCTGCACACCGGCGCCGTTCTTTACCAGCCCGCCGCTGCCACTGATGCTGCCGCTGAAGGTGGTATCGGTAGGACTGCCCAGCGTCAGGCTGCTGCCTCCCAGCGCGACCGTGCTGCCCGTAACGCCAGCCAGTGAACCGATCGTCTGGTTGCCAGCTGCCGTGATGTCGAACGTGCCGATGCCGGTGAGGTTCACCACGCCCGTGGACGCCAGGCTGCCACCCGCACCGATAGCGAGTGTGCCGCTGTTGATCGTGGTGCCGCCGGTATAGGTATTGGCGCCGGTCAGCGTCAGCATGGCGGCGCCGTGCTTGATCAAACCGCCCACTCCGGAAATCGCACCGCCAAGCCTCAACGCGTTGCTGCCAAGCAGGTCGAGGGTCGCCGCGCTTGCCAGGTTGATGTTGTTGGCGACGTTGAGCGCTGCGATCGTATCGAGCGATGCGTTGCCAGTGACGTTCAGCGCACCCGTACCCATCGCGTTGTTATTCCCGAACAGCAGGCCACCGTCGTTCAAGGTGATGCCGCCGCTGAAGATATTGGCACCGCCCAGTTCCTGCACGCCGGCACCATTCTTCACAAGGCCACCCACGCCGGCGATCAGGCCGTCGTAGTTGCCGTTGCCGACGCCGCCAAGCGTTAAGGTGTTGCCACCCGGCGTCACGATGCTACCGGCGACGCCGTTGAGCACGCCGATCGCCTGATCGCCGCCAGCGGAGGTATCAAAGCCCGTGCCCGGTGCCGTGAGCGTGACCGCACCGGTAGCTGCCAGGCTGCCGCCCGCACCGATAGCCAACGTACCGGCATCGATGCGCGTGCCGCCGGTATAGGTATTGGTGCCCGTCAGCGTTTCCGTACCGGTGCCTTCCTTGATGAGGTCACCCGTGCCGCCGATCGAACCACTGAACACGCCATCGGTCGGGCCGCCGATGGTTAGTGAGTTCGCGCCGAGGTCGACGATGCCGCCGCCGGTCAGGACCCCGAACGTCTGTGCGCCGTTGCCCGCCGACAGGTCGAACGTGGCGCCGCTAGCGAGGTTCACGATGCCGCTGGCCACAAGACTGGCGCCCGCACCCAGGGCCAGCGTGCCGGCATTGATGCTGGTGCCGCCGGTGTAGGTGTTCGTTCCGTTCAAGGTCAGCGTGGCGCCGCCGTCCTTGGTCAGGCTGCCTGTGCCCGCGATGCCGCCATTGAGCGTCAGGTCATTGCTGCCCAGCACAGTCAGGCCAGCGTTGAGCGCGATGGCGTTCGCGAGCGTGACCGCGCTGTTCGAGTCCAGCGTGGTCCGCACCGCCCACCGTCAATGCGCCCGTACCCAGCGCGGCGTCGTTGCCGACGACCAGGCCGCCGGCATTCAATGTCACGCCGCCGCCAAAGCTGCTCGCGCCACCGAACGTCTGTACGCCTGCTCCCAGCTTCACCAGCGAGCCACTGCCGCTGATCGCGCCATCGAACTCCTGGTTGCTCGCACCGCCGAAGGCGAGCGACCTGCCACCGAGGGAGATCGTGCTGCCTGCGACACCCGACAATGCCGCTATGTTCTGGCTGTTGGCGGCCGATATATCGAGTTCCGAACCCGCGCCAGCCAGCGTGACCGCGCCATTCGCCGCCAGGCTGCCGCCTGCGCCGAGCGCCAGCGTGCCGGCGTTGATCGTCGTGCCACCGGAATAGCTGTTCACGCCGTTGAATGTCAGTGATGCCGCGCCGTTCTTGGTCAGGCTGCCCGCACCGGAAATCACGCCGTCCATGGTCAGTGCATGGCTGCCAGGCAGCACAAAATTCGCCCCGGCCGCAATAGCGACGTGGTTGCCGAGTTCGAGCGACAGGCTCGTGTCCAGCGTAGCGCTGCTACCGACGTTGAGCGCCCCCGTACCTAGTGCGCCCGCGTTGCCAAGCAGCAGGCCACCGCCATTGAGGTTCACGCCGCCGCTGAAGGTGTTGGCCCCATTCAAGGCCAGCACCGATGCGCCGTTCTTGCTCACGTTGCCCGCGCCGGACACCGTTCCATCAAGGGTGACGTCCTGGCTGCCCAGCACATTGAGTGAGCTGACCGTGCCGAGGTTGACATGATTGGACAGGTCTACCGCGGTTGTACCATCCAGCGTTACCGCGCCGCCGACATTGAACGCACCGGTACCGAGTGCATCCGTATTGCCCAACAACAAACCGCCCGCATTGATGGTGAGGCCACCAGTGAACGTATTGGCATTATTCAAGGTCAGCAGCGACGTGCCGTTCTTGGTCAGGCTGCCTGTACCGGACACGATGCCATCCAGGGTCGTGTTCTGGCTTCCCAGCAAGTTCAGCGCGCTACCTGTTCCCAGATTGACGTTATTACTCAGGCTAAGGACCGTTGAGCCATTGAGTGTTACCGCGCCACCCACATTGAGTGCGCCGGTGCCCAGGGCGCCACTGTTGCCCAGCACCAGGCCACCGGCATTGAGATTCACGCCGCCACTGAAAGTGTTTGCACCGTTCAAGGTCAACAGGCTGGCGCCATTCTTGGTCAGGCTGCCTGTGCCGGACACTACGCCATTCAGGGTCACGCCCTGGCTGCCAAGCAGGTTCAGCGCCGCGCCCGCACCAAGGTTGACGTTGTTCCCCAGGTTCAGCGTCAAGATTGAATCGAATGACGTGGCACCACTCACGGTAAGCGTACCGGTACCGAGCGCGCCGCCATTACCGAGCAGCAGGCCACCGGCCGCGAGGTTCATGCCACCGCTGTAGCTATTGGCACCCGTGAGCGTCTGCACGCTGGCTCCCTGCTTCACCAGCGAACCCAAGCCACTGATAGTGCCGTTGAAGGTCTGGTTGGTCGCGTCGCCGAAGGTCAGCGTGTTTCCGCCGAGCGCAAGCGCGCTGCCTGCAACGCCAGACAGCGCGCCGATGGTCTGGTTACTGCCACTGGAAATATCGAAGACCGCGCCCGGTGAGCTCAGCGTCACCGCGCCATTGGCGGCCAGGCTACCGCTCGTGCCCAACTTCAAGGTGCCCGCCGCGATGTTGGTACCGCCGATGTAGGTATTGGCGCCATCCAGGATCAACGTCTGGGCGCCGGTCTTGATCAGGCCGCCCGCTCCAGCCAATACGCCACTGAACGTCAAGGGCTGGCCACCGAGCACATGCAGTGCTGCTCCCGAAAGGAGGTTCATGTTATTGGCAAGATCCAGCGACGCCGTAGCATCGAGCGTCGTCAAGCCATTGATGGTCAATGTGCCGGTACCCAACGCGTTGCTATTGCCCAGCAGCAGGCCTCCACCGTTGACTGTCAGGCCACCGCTGAACGTGTTGGCGCCGTTCAACGTGAGCAATGAAGTACCGTTCTTGATCAGGCCACCCGTGCCCGAGATCACACCGCCCAGCGATAACCCATTGCTACCCGCCAGCGTGAGGGCACCCGCATTGAGCGCGATGTCGTTCGCCAGCGACAAGCCGGGCGACGACGCGGCGATTGTGCCGCCATTGACGTTGAGAAGGCCCGTGCCGAAGGCGCCGGCGCTGTCGAAATTCACCAGGCCGTCGTTGAGCGTGGCGTCACCGCTGACCACCGCTCCTTGCAGGTTCCAGGTACCGCTGTTGACCGTCAGATGCTGGAAATCCAGGTACGAGGACGCGTTGATCGTAGTGGCGGCACCCCCGGTACCGAAACCGGGACCTGTGGGCGAATTCTGCAACACCAGTCGGTTGTCGTTGCCCGTGCCGCCATCGACCACGCCCGCCGCGGCAAGCTTCACGTTCACGCCACCGACGATGTCCGCGGTGGCGGCACCATTAGCTACCACGCCCGAACCGGATACCGCGGTAAAGGTATTCCCGGTAGGCGTGTCGCCCAGGTACACGCTGCCCGTGATCGTGCCCGCATTCAGGAAGGTATTGCCGTCGTTGGGGGTACCGGAGGCCTCGAAACCGATACGGCCGGTGATCGTGCCGGTGTTGGCGAAGTCTACCCGGGCGCCACCATAGGCCAGGATCGCCGGCGCATCCGCCGCCGTAAACGGCCCGTTGACCTGGAGGGACATGCCGATGCTGCCGTCGTTCTGGATGCTGGTCAGACCGCCCGTGGCGTTCTGCACGGTAAGGGCTTGCGGGCCAACGCTGAGCAAGGCGTTGACGTCGGCCAGGCCGTTGATCGATGCACCGCCCAGATTGTCGACAATGATCCTATTGCCGCCAACCGTGTTGTTGCCGAGCCTGGCACCGCCCGCAGCCAGACTAAATCCGCCGTCAACGGCTGGATCGATCGTGCCCTGGTTGGACAGCGTCATGCCGTTGCCGGTCAAGGTTAGCGAAGTACCGCCCATCAGCGGTTGCACGCTGACCACGGCGCCGCTCGCCAAGTTCATGTTCACGGCATTGGTGTTGTTGCTGAAGGCTAAGGTATGGGAACCGGGGGGGCAGATGATCAGTGTGCCCGCCGTGGTGCAGGCTGCGTACGCCGTTTCGCTGAGCAAAGGCATCGCCAGCATGGTGGCGAGCGCGAGATAGATTCCGCGGCTAAGCGGCGTGCGACGCACGCTTTGGATACGACGATTATCCATGACTGCCCCTGTTCCACCCATTGACGATGCTTTGGCGATATCGCCAAACACTACGGTGTAAGGGGATGCACGAACGAGGCCAGGAAGCCCAAACCTCGATAAGAAGTCAGGCATTCCTGGCTTTAGCCCAGGCAACAGTTCTCAGCGCTGGATGCAAAAATCTGGTAGCCCCCTACCCAAGGCAGGCATCTTACAGGGCAGCGCAATTCATGGGGAAGATTTGGCCATTTTGTACGCCGTTGCTCCCCCTTCTCCCAGCGGGAGAAGGTACCGAATGCGGGTGAGGGAGAGCCAGACGAAGCGACAGAAGAGCAGATCATCGGCTTCCTGAGAGAGGCCGAAGCCTGCATACCGGTCAAGAAGCTGTGTCGCAGAGTTTGTCTGCTCGGCGCGTCATGACGATGCGTTGTAGAGACGTCAACGTAGGACTATTCCTATTTTCTTCCTTGGTCTGTCGACGCATGATTTCCGGGTCGCCGCTAAAAGCGGCGACAGGGTGTCGAAACCCGTGTCGTTTTTGTCGGTGTAGAAAAAAGGCGTCGCAACGTGTCTTTTGCGTTGCGGCGCCCCGCTGCCATACTCTTTACGGCGGGCGTGCCGGGAAGGCCTTGGCCTTGCCGAGTTTTCCGACGAAAACGACCGGTTTTCGACCCTGGCACGCCCGCCACCCGCATTGACGCGGGTCGGCGGTCCACCACAGGGAAGTCCTGATGACCGCATCCGATACCCCCAGGAAACGCCCCGGCCGCAAGCCGAAACCGCCTGTCGCGCGCTCACTCCGATGTGTGCGCAACAAGGATATGTCCGCGTGTCGTGAAGCGCCGTCGTCGTGGTGTCCGGCCACGGAACCCGGAAGGATCGAACCGGCGATCGACACCGCGCTGGTCGATGCGCATAAGACGATCACGACCGTGGTGAACGACGCGGTACACCAGGGCGGCTGCGATCACATCGCCTTGCACATGCCACCTGGCATACCGAATCCGACCTTTGGCCGCGGGACGCGGGCGTCCATCGCACGGATCCTTCGCGATCTGCGGACCCGCGGCAAGGTCATCTGGCCCTGGCCGCCGAGCATCGTCATCGACGATCGCGATGTCGATATCGAGACCTACCTGGCTGCTGCGATGAACTACATCAAGGCCCTGCTGACCTCCGACATGCCACGCTGTGAGCAGGATCGGACGTCGCTGCGAATCGCCTATGGGCTGATCGAGAATGGCTTACGGCTGTCGCAGGCGCGGCGCATGGGTTCTGGTGAGACTTAGCGGTAAACCGCCTTACAAGGACGCGAAAGCCTGTCCGCGGCGAACCGGGTCACCCCGCTCGCTCGCATCAGGCAGGAACATACGTCAACCTGATCACGCTCTCACCTATCAAATCGCTGGCCACGAGGCGGAGCGGCGGCCGGGGGCCCGCGAAGAATGGCGTACCTTGACCAAGCACGATGGGATGAATGTAGAGCCGATACTCATCGATAAGACCAAGGTCGGTCAGGCTTCGCGCCAGGCCTGGGCCGGCGACTTCGATCTCCCCGGCAAGCCCGGCCTTCAGTCCCCGTATCGCCGCCTCCAGGTCATCGGCGACAAGGGTGGCGTTCGGGCCGACTGACTCCAGCGTGCGCGACACGACCCACTTCGGTCGGCCACGCCACGCCTCCGCGTACTCGCGTTCCTCTACACCCCAATCCGGAAGGTCATCGTCCCAATAACGCATGATCTCGTACATGCGGCGACCGTACACCATGCCCGTCACATCGCGCACTCGCTCTATAAAGTGACGAAAGAGCGACGGAGCAGGCGCAAAGGCCTGGTGGTCGACGTAGCCATCCAGGGACTGGTTCAGTTCGAAAACAAGCGTCGCCATGGCAAATCTCCACGCCAGAGTCTTCAGGATAGCTTGAGCCGCCACGGTGCAGAAAGCGAGGCTGGAAACCCAGCGCTCAAATCCGATCGCGTAGCCTGGCCTCGATGGCGTCCGGTCGCGCAGGCTAATCCCACTGGCAAAGATGAAGCAGGACCCCTGTCGGGTCGTGCACGAAAGTGACGATCGCCCCATACGGTTGCGGCTTTGGTGGTTGCACACGCGCCTCGGGAAAATCGTTTTCGCCCAGCACCGATGAAACGTGTTCGAACCAGGCCTGCGCATCCTCAACCGTGACATGCAGCATGCTGTTCTCCGCCATCTCTTTCAGGTAGTAGTCCTGAATGTAGAAATGCTGCTGATCGGCCAACGTCACGAGTGCGAGTCCGGGACCGACATCCCTCGTCTCCCAGCCCAGCCCGGCATAGAACGCCCTGGACTGCTTGAAGTCCCTGGCCGGTATGAACGGACGAAGGTCAGAGACTTTCAGATGGGACATAAACACCTCCAATCTCAGGGGAAACCTGGTTTCCGGAGCATACTGCCGGGAAAGGTGTTCCACCTGCCATGCCACCGGACAGGTTGGCCGAAGTGACGCCCCCACGGCATGGCATGCCGGCCGCCAGGCAACCGTCAAGGCGTCACCAAACCACCACCCCATCACCATTCCAGGCCCCGCGGTAGCGAAGAACTACCTACCGCGGCCTACGCAATATTACGAATGGATTGAAGCTCCGGGCGTGGAGTACCTTGGAGGTGCGAAGTCCTCTTTGCCTGGCAACCGGTTCGCCCAGGCCCGCAGAAGTCTCATATACCTTCTTTGAAAAAAGAGGCGCCTCATGAAGCCGAATGAAAGCGGATCGCGCCGATGAGAACCCCATGCATCGTTCTCGTCTTGTCTTCGTGCGTCCTCGCCGATGCATGGGGTCCTTCGCTGTCCCAAGAGCGCGACATGCTCGACCACGCCTCTGTCAGTGTCGGTATTTTTTCCAATGACTTTTCCGCCAGCATGCGCGTGGATGGACAAACGAAGCGCTCGGGAACGTCGCTCGATTTCTCCAGGGACCTGGGGCAAGGCGGCACACAAAGCCTGCCTTTCATATCCGGTACGTGGCGGCCATGGGATCGTCACGAATTCGAACTCAGTTACTTCCACGACTCCAACGACAGTTCGCGCACGCTGAACCGGTCGATTGTTTTCAACAATCAAACCCTGACCGTCGGATCGACGCTCGGATCGAAATTCACCCTGGACGCGGCCAACCTGACCTATCGCTACTGGATCTGGATCGGCGACAAGGGCGCGTTCGCCCTGTCGGCGGGCCTGCAAACCTATAGCTTCGATCTGCGCCTGACAGGTACGGCGAGCGTTGCGGGACCCGCCGGCGGGGCCGCCACCTCCCGCGAGGTCAGCAGCAAGGCGTCCACCGACCTGCCCGACCCCTCCATCGGCGTGGCCTACCGCTACCAGATGGCTGACTGGGCTCGCCTGATCGCCGATGCCGGTGCCTTCAAAGCCAACATAGGCGACGTCGACGCGAAGCTCTACAACGCGCGAATCGGCGTGGAATTCTATCCCTGGGAGCACTGGGGCGTGGTAACGCAGTATGCCTACAACGAAATCAAAGCCGATGTAGACGGCTCACACTTCTCGGGCCGCACGAACTTCAAGTTCAACGGGTTCCAGCTGCTGATCAAGGCACGGTTCTAGAAGGCGCGCTACGATTCCAGCTGCTAACCCCAGGGATTCACGACGGAAACACCAAGCCCGTTGAAGTCGCGCGTATTTCGCGTGACTACGACCAGATCGTGCTCGAGCGCGGTGGCGGCGAGAAGACTGTCGATCGCGGGCAAGGGCCGCCCTGCTGAAGCAACCACCCTGCCCCAGCGGTCCGCTACTTCCATGGTGATGGCAAGTACACGACCATGAAAGAAATCCGGCAAATCCGTTTCCAGCCAATCGAGCAGTACCTGACGTCGTCCGTCATCGGAGACGCCTTCGACGCCTTTGCGAATTTCGCCCAGTGTCAACACGCTCAGGTAAAGCGTGTTCGTCGGTCGCTTCTCGATCCAGTCCGTCACACCGGCGTCAGGTGTCCGCCTGCGCAATTCCGAGATCACATTGGTATCGAGCAGATAACTCAAAGCTCGACATCCCGGGTTGAACTGCGGTCACGCGGAAACTCGATCTCGTCCAATTCATGCAGTGGCGACCGGCGCATGAAATCGACCAGTGAACGATGGCGTCCGGCGAGTTCTTCATACACATCGCTGGACAAAACCACCGCAACCGCGCGGCCATGCACGGTAATGCTCTGAGGTCCATCACTTTCTGCCCGTTTGACCAGTTCGGAAAGCCGGGCCTTCGCTTCCTGCATCTGCCATGCGCTCATAGGCACCTCCAAATCTAACCATTCTGGTCAGAATATAGTCGATTGCAGGTCTTCTGTCGAACCCTGATGGTTGAACCACATTGCAAGATACTGATTGTTAACACAAATATCAGGCATGGACCATAAGAGAAGGCCCCGCGAGAGGCCTTCTCTTAATCGACATGGCTGCTTACTTCGATGGCATCGCCACTTTCTTCGCGGCTTCCTCGATCAGCGCCGCGACGACCCTGGGATTGGACACGTAGATAGCGTGGCTACCCTTCGTCTCCCTGACCGTGGCGTTCGCCCGTTTTGCCATCGAACGCTGCGCCGCTACCGGGATCATCTGGTCGTCGGTGACCACCAGGTACCAGCTCGGCCTGGTCTTCCACGCGGGCTGCGTAATGGCGCCGGCCAGGGCGTTCACGCCCCAGGGGACCTGGGAGTCGGCCATGAAGGCGGCCTTCTTCGGCGGCAGATCGCCTGCGAACGCGGCGGCGAACTTGCCGGCGTCCAGCAGCAGGAATCCATCCTGCGCGGGCAGGATGGGCGGCACTGGCGCACCCGGCGTTGGATTCTTGATGAGCGACTGAACCGACTCACCGGCGTCCGGGGCGAAGGCCGTGATATAGACCAGCGCCTTCACATTGGGCGCGCTACCGGATTCGGTGATAACCGCGCCACCGTAGGAATGGCCGACAAGAACGACGGGCCCGCTTTGCTTCTCGAGTACCCGGCGGGTGAAGGCGACATCATCGGACAGCGACGTCGTTGGATTCTGGACGATCGAGACCTCATAGCCATCGTGTTTGAGGATGTCGTAAACACCCTCCCAACCAGAGCCGTCGACGAAACCTCCATGGACCAGTACGACCGAGGGTCGAGCGTCGGCGGCGAGAGCCGACGCACCTGCCGTTACCATCATGCCGCCAACAACGACAACCGCCAGGTACTTATTGAGATTCATGAGTGAAACTCCTGCAGCGCGACAATGTGCGCACGGCCAACGGCGCTGCACCGCTGTCCGTACGTTGTCCACCAGAGGTGCCCTGGCACTCCTTCGACGCGGGAATCGACCCTTCGAACAGCTTGTCATGACGGCGACAAGGTCGCCCCCACGACGCATTATTTTCTCCCGCCCCGTGATCAGGCTCGAACCCACGGTATTGCCGGATCAACGCGCCCTGCCGGATTGAGACGTCCGATGTCACCATTACCGACAGTCAGGGCGTATACAAATCAGTGGTTGTCATGGTCTCGATCGTGGCAACCGTCATGCCCACGATCCTGACACCGATTGTCGCGATGATCGCGATCGTCGTGCCTGTAGCCGTCGCCCCGTGGGACGATGCAACCTGCCAGGCTGAGCGAGATGACGAAAGCCAGCAATGCTGTCCGGATTTTCATGACGATGTTCCTTGACGCTGTAGATACAAAGCAGCGTTACACGTCGCAAGGTTTCATCGTGTGAAGACGTGCGTGCAGTCAGGGCGCAGGTGATCAAGCCCCCCATGGACCTACCTTCCCCGTGAGCGGCGGACGGAGAACCAACGCGACCTTCACGTACGCCGTCCACCTTCGCCAGGACTCCTCGCCCGTTAGCATCAACGGTCCGCGAATGATGGCGAAGCTCAGAAGAACCCGTAGTTGAAGCTCACCGTGAGGCTGCCTGGCGCCGCGTAGCAGAAGTTGCTGTATTCGTCGAGGACGACGTATTAGCGATTGAGCAGGTTGTCGGCGTTGACCTGGAGCGAGGCCTGTTCGTTGAACGCGTAGCGGCCCATGGCGCTCAGAAAAGCCAGCGTCCCTTCAGGCGCCACCACAGGTCAAACGCTTCATGTCGTCTCCTGCGATCCGCGAAGTGATGTACGAACTGCGAAGGAGATTCTTCAAGCGGCGACGCGCCTCCTCCGAGCAGGTATCGGCATGGTGGTCGAGCAGCCATGTCGTAGCCGCCGTCTGGCCGCTGACGATCGCTGCTTCCAGCGGCGTTGATGGCACGTTACGCTGCGTCACGGTGGCGATTCGCTCCGACACGTCCGCGCCGTGCCGGACGAGCGCGTCGAGTGCAGTCACGTGCCCACATTCAGCTGCCGCGATCAGCGGTGCATTTTCATGGTCCCCCGCCTCCCCGTTTGGCGATGCGCCGGCGGCAACCAGGGTCTCGATCGCTTCGACACGGTTGCTGAGAGCGGCTAAAGAAAGCATTTGATTGATGACGCCGCTGTTACCCATCTGGCCGGTGCCCGATGCTGGCTGATGCCTGAGTCTGTCAAGCGCCGCTTCAATGTCCGTGCCTGTCCCCGTCAAGATGGCGCTTTGCAGCTGCACGACCACGCCTCCACCAAAGCCACGTGCCGCATCATGTTCGGCGGCCGCAACTATCGCGTCGCAGGTCCCCGCCCTCGCGGTTCCGAAACAGCAACCCATGGCGGTCAGAAGAAGCACGCCAATGCATCGATAAGTCATCGAAGCCAACTCCGGTCAGATCTCGCCCAGTGGTCCATAAAACGCATTGCTCGTTCCCTGTGCTCCCTGTGATTACAGCTCTTCGGGTCCGGGCTTGGCGGTGCCAAGGCCATGCGCAGCTTGCCCATCCGCAAGGCCCGGTGCAATGCCTGCCTGCGCCCATCGCCGAAAGCAGACATCCCTGCCTGACTACATTGCTGTCCGGGGAAGATCGGCATTGGCATAGCCGAGCCAGATGCTGCCGTGCTGGACACTCGGTTTGATACCCCCTCACCGTCGTCCCGGCGCAGGCCCAGGGGCTGGAAGCCGCCGCCCCGCTCCGCCGAGCCACCGACGACCGATTTCTGAAAGTTGAATACAACTTCACGCACTACGGTCTGAGCTGCCTTGCGCGTCAACAGGTTTCAACGCATTAAGAGCGGGTGGCCGATAAGGGGATTTCGCTATCGCTGCATACATTGCTACAGAGGAAACAAGACATGCCTGCCAACATTGCCTCGTGCCACCGCCAACACATTGGCACATTTCACGCCGATACGCATTCGCACAAGAATCAGGTCAAGGAAGATAAGGCATTAAAAACATTCATCGGTGCGTCCAATACCGCACAGATCAAAAAGGTCGACAACCTTTTGACGGCAATCCTGACCACCAGCACGATCCTGGCCGCGGGAGGATTCGCCAGAACCGGGATCGCGCACGTGGCGACCAAACGAGAAGGTTTGCCCGCAACGAACGATCTGGCCACGCATGCCATCCGGAATCCGTCCTCCGTGCAGCGTGCCGCCGGATTGATTGCGATGACGAATCCGCCCCTTCATCGGTCAGAAACCCGCGCTTCGAGGGCGTCCACATCAAACCTGTTTCCAGCTGCGCATGCCTCCACGGAGGAAACAGCCATGTTTTCCGTACAAGCGGACGACGGTGCCAACGTGGGCTCGCAGATAGAAAACCTCGGCCATCGCGCGGTCGCTTCCGGTTTCTGCGGAGTAGTGAGGCGAAACCCCATGGGCGCTTTGGTCGCTGCCGGCGGCACTGCCCTGGTTGGTTTAGGCGGCGCTATAAGCTACGCGCTTACGCGCGGCAGCAACGCCATGGAGCCGCCGGAGGCCTTGCCGCAGCCGGAGATGCGGGTCTCCCGTCTTCAATCGTCCGAGGCAAGGGCGATCAACGACGGCTGTAACAGCCTCATTGACCAATTTTCGACACTGCGCGGCCAGAGCGTTGACCAGGTGCTGAGCCAGGACCTGTCGACCATGAAAACCGAGGTCGACCGCATGAAGAATATCCAAACCGACGAAATAAGTGCCCGGGATGCAAGGATCGTAGGCCGCTGTGTCGGCATCCAGTTGCGAACCTCGAACGTGGTACCCCTGATCGATCGTCTCGAGCGCATCATGAGGACGGTGCAGGAAACCAGCGACCTCTCGATCATCCACGCTATCTCAACATTACGAAAAGACGATTTGATCCAGAAATTGAGCACCGCACGGAGTTCGCTGAGAACAATAAACCAGGACCTCTACAACCTGACGATACAACTCAATAACAGGATATTGCAGTGAATGAGTCAGGAGGCCTCTGATCGACTCCAAACAGGCTCCATCGTTGCTCTATGCGCGCAGATCGCGTCCTTCATCGCTGGCGGCGACGGCAAGCCCTGACACCACGCCCAGGGACGGATCACCCTCGACCATGGCCACGTCCGGGAAGCAGGCACGTACTTGTGCCTGCACCTGCGGGGAGCGCGAGGTGCCGCCGGTGAGGAAGATGCTCCCGGGGATGGTGGCGATGTCGCTGCTGGCCTGGTCGAGGAGGCGGCGCAGGCGGCTGAGGAAATCCTCGGAGGCTGCGTGGAATTCCTCGTGGCCGGCGTCGATGGCCAGGTCGGGCTCGATGAAGTCCAGTTCGGCCTCGGCGCTGGGTGCGCCGCTCAAGGCGATCTTCATGCGTTCGGCGAGCTGGTTCAGCCGGGTGGTCGCACCGGCTTGCTGCAGCGCGCGCAGGCGCGAGCCGAAGGGCTCCTCGACGAAGCGGTAGTTCTGTTTGCGGAATTCGCGCTGCTTGGGCAGGTTGTGCACGCTGGCCGCTTCGACGAAGTGGTGCACGGGGACGTCGGAAACGTCCTTGCCGAAGTGCGGCATGAAACTGTGCAGGCTGATGCCAATGTCGAGATCGGTGCCGCCCTTGGGCAGGCCCCAGCTGCGATGAATGACCGGCTGCTCGCCGCCACCCAGATCGGCGAAGGCGACGTCGGTGGTGCCGCCACCGATGTCGACGATGATCGCGCGCTGGCGGTCGGCGAGGCTGAGGTGATAGTGCATCGCGGCAGCGGCGGGCTCCTCGAGGAACGAAACCTCGTCGAACCCGGCGATTTCCGCCGCTTCACGCAGGATGCCCAGCGCCTGTTCGCCGCCGGCCGGCCCCATCGAACTGCGGAACTCGACCGGCCGGCCGATCACCGCTTCGCGCACGGCGACGCCGAGCTGCTGGGTGGCGGTCAGGCGGATATGTTCGAGGATATGCGCGGCGATGCTGACGATGGTCTGGCGCACGCGCGGGTCGAGCTTGTAGCCGAACATGGATTTGGGCGATTCGATCAGGTTGCCGGTGCCCTCTTCCAGATACGCCTCGACCGCCTCTTCGCCGAAGACCGCGTCCTGGAAGCTGGCCACCGAGGCCGAGGCCGCCTTCGTCTGCTCCTCCATCCACTGCCTGCGGACGATACGGATCGCATCGCGACGCACCTGGCCGTCGGTGCGCGGGGCCGTGCCGGCACGGCGTTCTTCCAGGCGCGTGGCACGTACGATGCGCGTCGACCTGGGCTTCGAGTTCCGGGGTCAGGGCGAAGTCGTCCGCGTTCGGTACCACCTCCGGGAAGAACACAGCGGTACGGAACTGATGCGCGTCGGCGAAGCGGATCAGGGTGAGCCTGCCGTCGACGATCGCCGCCGCCGCCGAATAGCTCGTGCCAAAGTCGATCCCGATCCGCATGCCACCTGCTCCGATAAGCCAACCGCCAAGTATGACGCCTCGGCAGCCACGAAGCCAGCAACCGGGTCGTGAATTTTTGCGGAAAGCTCCGGCTACACTCCGGGGACTGCCCAGGGAGATCCATCCATGCGTCGACTCGTCCTTGTGAGCCTGATCGCCGTTGCACTGGCCGCCTGCCAGTCGCACGACAGCGACCAGGCGCCGCCCGCCGCCAGCGCCCCCGCAACCTCGACCGCCGCGCCCGTACCGACCCCGGTAGCCGATGGCCCGCATACGTTCTCGCCGGAGATCACCGCCGGAGACTTCGCCCGGCATCTGAAGACGATCTCCTCGGACGAGTACGAAGGTCGCAAACCGGGCACGCTCGGCGAACGGCTGACCACCAATTACCTGATCGAACAGTTCAAAGCCCTGGGCCTGGAACCGGGCAACAAGGGCGACTGGGTGCAATCGGTACCGGCGGTCTCGACGACGCTCGACAACCAGGACACGCTCAAGCTCGATATCGCCGAGGGCGGCGGCAACGAGGCGTTCGCCTTCAAGACCGACTTCGTCGCCGGTACGCTGCAGGCCAGGCCCAAGGTGGAGCTGAAGGATTCGGACGTCGTATTCATGGGCTACGGCGTCGATGCGCCCGAGGCGCAGTGGAACGATTACGACGGCATCGACGTCAAGGGCAAGACCCTGATCGTGCTGGTCAACGACCCGGGCTGGGACGGCAACGACGCGAACCTGTTCAAGGGCCGCGAGATGACCTACTACGGCCGCTGGACTTACAAATACGAGGAGGCCGCGCGACAGGGCGCCGCCGCCGTCTTCATCGTCCATCAGACCGAGCCGGCCGCCTATGGCTGGAACGTGGTGCAGAGCGGCTGGACCACGCCGCGCCTGGACCTCCCGGAAAGCGAGGATCCATCGCCGCGCCTGCCGGTCGCCGGCTGGATCACCCTCGAGGCCGCGCACCGCCTGTTCGCCAAGGCCGGCCAGGATTTCGACGCGCTGCAAAAACAGGCCGGCACGCGCGGCTTCAAGGCTGTGCCGCTGAAGGCCAGGGCGTCGATCACCCTGGACAGCACGATCGCCCATTCGATCTCCAACAATGTCATCGCCATGGTCAAGGGCAGCAAGCGCCCCGACGAGGCGATCGTCTACACCGCGCACTGGGATCACCTGGGCAGGGACGAGACACTGAAGGGTCATCAGATCTACAACGGCGCCGTGGACAACGGCACCGGCATCGCCGCGCTGCTGGAGATCGCCGGCAAGTTCGCAGGCTCGAACCCGAAGCCCGGGCGCTCGGTGGTGTTCGCCGCGGTGACCATGGAAGAGTCGGGCCTGCTCGGCTCGCAGTACTACGTCGCCCACCCGCCCTTCCCGCTGGCCAAGACCGTCGCCGACATCAATATGGATGCGCTGCCGATCATCGGCGAGACGAAGGACATGGCGGTGACGGGCATGGGCCAGTCGCAGCTGGAAGATGAGTTCAAGACCGTGCTCGCCGCGCAAGGCCGGGTCATCAGCGGCGACGCCGCGCCGGAGAAAGGCCATTACTTCCGCTCCGATCACTTCAACTTCGCCAAGGCCGGCGTGCCGGCGCTGGCCGCGGGCAGCGGCCAGGACCTGGTCGTCGGCGGCACCGCCGCCGGCAAGGCGGCGTCTGAGGACTACGTCAAGAACCACTATCACCAGCCCACCGATGTCTACGACCCGACGTGGAACTTCGATGGTGTGGTCAAGAACGTGCAGGCGTATTACGCGCTGGGCGAGAAACTTGCGAACAGCGACACTTTCCCGGAGTGGAATCCGACCAGCGAGTTTCGTGCGAAGCGCGAGGCGATGATGGGTAAGTAGCAGAGCGTGAGTCGGCCGCTGCGCGGCCTGCAAGTCGCTCGCTGCGCGAGCTGTAAGACGTCAGTAACGCCGCCACTTGTCGATTCGCGGCTTTACTGACGCTCTTCTTCTCGCAGGCGGCAAAGCCGCCGACTCGCAGGTCGCGCAGCGACCGATTAACGCTTCACCCTTTACGTAACGACTTCACATACAACCGCTCGACCTTCTCGCGTGCCCACGGTGTACGACGAAGGAACGTCAGGCTGGACTTGATGCTCGGATCGCTCTGGAAGCAGCGGATATCAATGCGTTCGGCCATGCCTTCCCAGCCATGGCGCTCGACGAGCGCGACCAGCATGGCCTCGAGGGTGACGCCTTGCAGCGGGTCGTTCGTGGAAGTCACGGCTATCGTTCGTTTCGACGGGGCGCCCACTTTAGCGGGAAACACCGCAAATTCCCCGCATGATTTCCTGCGCCAGGAATGACCTGTAACTCATTGTTTTTGCGTAAAACAGCGAAATACTGCGTAACATTCTCTTCACCAAACGGTCCCGTACGGGGATAATCCGCGCTTCCGGCACTCACG
Source organism: uncultured Gammaproteobacteria bacterium (assembly GCA_963847335.1). GTDB lineage: Bacteria > Pseudomonadota > Gammaproteobacteria > Xanthomonadales > Rhodanobacteraceae > Luteibacter. The sequence goes on along the minus strand of CAWJZF010000004.1, from coordinate 380,759 downwards.
GTCGGCGCGGGCACCTTGAGGGAGGGCCCGGGCGACGCAAGGGGCGTGTGGGCCTTATCCAAAGCCACCGGGGATTCACCGACCATGTCCGTAGCCAACAGGCGTCTGCCGCGACGCATCGTTCTCGTCCTGTCCATCGCGACCGCTCTCGCGCTCGGCGCACAGGCCTTCGCCCAGGAAGCCACGCCGGCCGAGGCCGCCAAGCCGGCCAAGGCCGCTACCTTGCAGACGATCAACGTCACCGCCGAAAAGCGTGTCGAAGATATGCAGAAGGTGCCGATCTCGATGACGGTGCTGCCTGCCGAGAAGCTCGAAGCCTTCGGCCAGGCTGGCGATGGCGTGCTTCAACTGGCCTCGCGTGCGCCCAGCGTATACGCCGAGACGTCCTACGGTCGTGAGTTCCCGCGTTTCTATATCCGCGGCCTCGGCAACAGCGATTTCGATCTCAATGCCTCGCAGCCGGTGTCGATGGTCTATGACGACATCGTGCAGGAAAACCCTATCCTGAAGGGCTTCCCGCTGTTCGACCTGGAGCAGGTCGAAGTCTTGCGCGGCCCGCAGGGCACCTTGTTCGGCCGCAACTCGCCGGCCGGCGTGATCAAGTTCGAATCGCGCAAGCCCACCCAGGAAACCACCGGTTACGCGCGCGTCTCCTACGGCACGCTCGGTACCGCGAATGCCGAAGCCGCGCTCGGTGGCGCGCTCAGCTCGAACTGGTCCGGCCGCATCTCCGCCCTCGCCCAGCATCGCGACGACTGGATCGACAATGACTTCAACGGCAAGAAGGATTCGCTCGGCGGCTACAACGACCGCGCCATCCGTCTGCAGGCGCTCTACCAGGCCGACCCGGACTTCAGCGCGCTGATCAATGTGCACGCACGCTGGCTCGACGGCAGCGCCATGGTCAACCGTGCCAACGGCATTGAACTCGGCGCGCCGAGCTTCGTACCGGGCTTCCAGCGAGACACCGTCGCCCAGGACGGCAATAACAAGCAGCATCTGTTCACCTGGGGCAGCAACCTGCACCTGGTCTGGAACTTCGACGGCCTGACCTTCACCTCGATCACCGGCCTGGAGCGCGCGACCACGTACAGCCTCGGCGATGTCGACGGCGGCTACGATGCCTCCGAGACGCCGGCCACGCCGGGCCTGGGCAACCGCTACACCACGCCGTTCTACTCCGAGACCGCCGACGCGCTGCCGAAGGATCGCCAGATCACCCAGGAATTCCGCCTGGCCAACGACCCACGCGAACAGCTGAAGTGGCAGGTCGGCGCGTATTACTTCGATGAAGACATCGCGATCAGCAATTTCTCCTACGACACGCTGAACAACCATGCCCTCAACGGCTGGGTGCAGCAGGCGCAGCGGACGAAGGCTTATGCCCTGTTCGGCTCGGTCGATTACAACCTCACCGACGCCTTCGACGTCCGCGCCGGTGCGCGCTACTCGCATGACAAGCGCGATTTCACCGCCACCCGCCTGCTCGGCTTCACCGGCCCGATCGGTCCGCTGACCTCGGATCCGACCGACTCGCGCTGGAGCGGCGACCTCACCGGTACCTGGGCGCTGACCCCGAACACCAATGTCTACGCGCGCATCGCCAACGGCTTCCGCGCGCCCAGCGTGCAGGGTCGTATCAACTTCGCCAACACGATCTCGACGGCCAAGCCGGAGACGATCACCTCCTACGAGCTCGGCATCAAGACCACCGGCATGGACGACCGCGTCCGCTTCAATGCCGACGTCTACAAGTACAACATGCACAACCAGCAGCTGACCGCCGTCGGCGGCGCCAGCAATGTCACCGAGCTGATCAATGCGAAGAAGACCGAAGGTTACGGCGCCGAGTTCGATCTGGAGGCCTACCTGACGCCGAACTTCATCGTCACCGGCGGCGGCAGCTACAACCATACGGAGCTGAAGGACAAGAACCTCGCCGTGGCACCCTGCGGCGGCGGCTGCACCGTGATCGATCCGCTGAACGCCACCGGCAACGCCATCATCGACGGCAACAGCCTGCCCAACGCGCCGAAGTGGATTGGCACTTTCACCGCGCGCTACGGCATCCCGTACGGCGATAGCGGCGAGTTCTTCGTCTACACCGACTGGAACTACCGCAGCGAAGTGAATTTCTTCCTGTACGAATCGGAAGAGTTCCGCTCCAAGCCCTTCCTCGAAGGCGGCGCCCGGGTCGGCTACAACTGGAACTTCGGCAAGCGCGAAGTGGCGTTGTATGCGCGCAACATCACCGGCAAGCAGGTGATCACCGGCGGTATCGACTTCAATAACCGGACGGCATTCGTGAACGATCCGCGCGTGGTGGGCGTGGAGTTCCGGGCGGAGCTTTAAGCAGGGTTGCGGCGAAAACCGTAACGCATCGCCACTGGATCCCGGCCTGCGCCGGGATGACGAATAGGTAGGTTTTCGTCATCCCGGCGCAGGCCGGGATCCAGTGGCGGTGATAACCGGTTTTCGCGACTAAATCACCGACGCCTGACCGCCATCCATCGGGATAATGGCCCCGGTGACATAACTGGCCAGCGACGAGCCGAGGAACACCGCGACGTTGGCCACCTCTTCCGACGTGCCAAAGCGCTTCATCGGGATCACCGCGGTCAGGTCCGCGAGCACGTCCTCGCGGCTTTGGCCGGTGGCGCGCATCGTGGCGGCAACACCCTCCTCGACCCGCCCGGTCGCCGTCGTGCCGGGGTTGATCACATTCACCCGGACGCCCTTGTCGGCATACGCACGTGCATAGCCGACCGAGACCAGCATCAGCGCCGCGTTCGCCGCGCCGCCGGCGATGTGGATCGGGCTGGGCTGCCTGCCGCCCTGGCCGACGATATTGACGATGCTGCCCTTGCCGCGTTCGGCCATGCGCCGCGCCAGCGGTTCGAGGACGTGCATATAGGTGAAGTACTTCGCGTCCAGCGCGGCCTGGAACGCCTCGTGGCCAAGCTCGTCCAGTGGCGTGCGGCGTGCTGCGCCCGCCGAATTGACCAATACATCGATGGGCCCGACTTCGCGCTCGATCCGCTCGATCAGCGCTTTGGCCGTCGCCTCGTCAGTCAGGTCGGCCTCGTAGATCGCCAGGTCCAGGCCCTCGGCGGCCAGCGCGGACTGGGCCTCGCGAAGGTTGGCCAGGCTGCGCGAGACACCTACCACCGTGGCGCCCTCGCGGGCAAAAGCCGCCGCGCACGCCCGTCCTATGCCCTTGCTGGCACCGGTGACAAGGACGATCGATGAGTTCAGGCCGGTATCCATGCGTACTCCAGGGGTTGGGGGGGGAACCGGGATTCTCCCGCCGATTCACGCCATTGCAACGCTTTTGCCCTCGCGCGCATCTCTGGTATGGCCTCTGCACGGCGCGCATAGGCCATAAGTCATATAGCAAAACCCGAAAAAAGTGTTGACGACTAAAATTATGGTGTTATAGTTCACTACAACACCGGTCACCCAGAGCACCGGTTACCCAGACCACTGAAGGAGAGCCACCATGAAAAACCTGAACCTCGCCGCCCTCGCCGCCTCGATCCTGATCGCCGCCGCGACCATCGCCACCTTCCACTCGACCACGACCTCCGTCGCACCGCTGAGCGAGATCAACGGCGTCCATGTCACCAACATGCCCGCGATCATCGTCACCCCGGCCGTCGAATCCGTCGCTTCCCTGTAACCCACTACACCACCACCGACGTCATCGGAGTCCCTCATGAAAGCGCCGAACCTGTTTGCCGTATCCGCTTCCTTGCTGATCGCCGGAGCCAGCCTGTTCGCCCTGCGCTCCTTCGATGACCGCGTACATGCCGCCCCGGTGGCCTCGATCCACGGCATCAAGGTCGTGGACCTGGCCCCGGTCGTGGTCAGGCCGACGGCTTCGGATTTCCGTGCCGCCGCGCTCCTGGCCGACGTCCCCGTCGCCACCGCGACGCTGGGCCAGGGTGCGGAGCAGACCGCCGCCGCGGTACTCCTCGGGTCGCAACTGACCATGCCGTATTATTCGTTCGGCAATGTGTTGAGCCGTGCTCGCAAGGACTAATTACATGACCATCACCTGGAACGACAGCGTCCCGATCTACCGCCAGCTCCGCGAACGCGTGGTGGCGATGATCCTGGACGGCGCCTTGAACGAGGGCGACCCGCTGCCGTCGGTACGCCAGGTCGCGGGGGATTTTCAGATCAACCCGCTGACCGTTTCGAAGGCATACCAGGAACTGGTCGACGAACAACTGGTGGAAAAACGGAGGGGGTTGGGCATGTTCGTGATAGATGGCGCCCGCGAGGCGTTGCTGAAATCCGAGCGCGAGCGTTTTCTTCGCGAAGAATGGCCGACTCTGTTCGCCCGGCTGCAGCGCATGGGGCTGGACCTGAAAACCCTGATGCGCGAAGCCGACAAGGAGGAAAAATCATGAGCGCGGTGATTACCGCTACAGGCCTGACCAAGCGCTTCAAGTCGTCGCTTGCTCTCGATGGCGCCAGCTTCCAGATCGGCGCCGGCCGCATCGTCGGCCTGATCGGCCCCAACGGCGCGGGCAAGACCACCGCGCTGAAGGCCATCCTCGGCCTGACCAGCTTCGAGGGCGAGCTCAACGTCCTCGGCTTCGACCCGCGCAAACAGCGCGACAAGCTGATGGAACAGGTCTGCTTCATCGCCGACGTCGCCATCCTGCCGCGCTGGCTGTGCGTGGAAGACGCCGTCGACTTCGTCGATGCCGTGCACCCGCGCTTCGATCGCAAGAAATGCGAGGCTTTCCTCGCCCGCACCAAGCTGCAGCCGAAGCAGAAGATCAAGCAGATGTCCAAGGGCATGATCGTCCAGCTGCACCTGGCCCTGGTCATGGCGATCGACGCCCGCCTGCTGATCCTGGACGAGCCCACCCTCGGCCTGGACCTGCTCTATCGCAAGCAGTTCTACCAGAGCCTGCTGGAGGACTACTTCGACGAGAACAAGACCATCCTGGTCACCACCCACCAGGTCGAGGAGATCGAGCACATCCTCACCGACCTGATGTTCATCCGCGACGGCAAGATCGTCCTGGATACCGACATGGATACCGTCGGCGAGCGGTTCGCCGAGGTCCTGGTCAATGCGGACAAGGCTTCCACCGCCCGCGGCATGAGCCCGCTGGACGAGCGGCAGGTGTTCGGCAAGAGCATCTTCCTGTTCGACGGGGTCAAGCGCGCGGAACTCGAAGCGCTCGGCGAGGTACGGCGGCCGTCCATCGGCGACCTGTTCGTCGCCACCATGAAGGGAACCTACGCATGAAAACCTTCTACTGGCTGGTCAAGCGCGAGATGTGGGAGCATCGCGGCGGCTTCTTCTGGACGCCGGTGATCGTCGGTGCGGTATTCCTGGTTCTAAACCTGATGGCCATCATCGCCGGCGAGTTCAGCGGCCATGGCTTCACCATGAACGGCAACGATGTCACCCGCATGCTCAGGGACATGGATGACGGCCAGCTCGAAGCGGTCGGCATGGGCCTGGACGTGGCCATGTATTCCTCCGCGGTGATGATGTGCGTGGTGCTCGGCTTCGTGGTGGTCTTCTATTGCCTGGGTGCGCTCTACGACGATCGCCGCGACAAGAGCATCCTGTTCTGGAAGTCGCTGCCGCTGTCGGATACCGCGACCGTGCTGTCCAAGGTCGCGACCGCCACCATCGTCGCACCGATCATCACCGTGCTGGCGGGCGTGGTGACCGGCATCGTCATGCTGCTGATGTATGCCCTGGTGCTGTCCTTCCACGGTGTCGGCGTGTGGCACCTGCTGACCCTGGCCCATCCCTTCCGGGTCATCGCCAACCTGATCGGCTCGGTACCGCTGTACCTGCTCTGGGCCTTGCCGACGATCGGCTGGCTGCTGCTTTGCTCGGCCTGGGCGAAGAGCAAGCCGGTCCTGTGGGCCCTGCTGATCCCCGTCGCCGTCGGCCTGGTACTCGGCTGGTTCAACATCCTGGGCAGCACCGGTGTATCGAGCAGCTGGTACTGGACGAACATCTTCGGCCGCGCCGTGCTGAGCGCCTTCCCCGGCGGCTGGTTGCCCACCGCGGCACGTGGCATGTCCTTCGACCATGGCTCGCACTTCCCGAACCAGGCGCTGAGCGCCCTGGACCTGAGCACCAGCTACCGCGTCCTGGCTACGCCCAACCTGTGGATCGGTGTGGCGGCCGGCGCGATCCTGATCGGCGCCTCGATCTGGCTGCGCCGCTGGCGCGACGAGAGCTGACACCCTTCCGGCGGCGCACTTCGCGCCGCCGGTTTTCCCAGAGAACGACACGCGATACGGACGGCCCCGCCGCCGTCACGAAGGAGCGCGCATGAAAACTTTCTACTGGCTGGTCAAACGCGAATTGTGGGAATACCGCGGCGCCTTCCTCTGGGCCCCGGTCATCGCCGGCGCGATCTTTCTCCTGCTGAACCTGATGGCCATCATCACCGCCGAAGTGCTCCAGGTCGGCCCGTTGGCGCACAGCGACGGCAGCACGACGAACTACGGCATCGGCGGCGCGAACCTCAACCTGATCCTGATGCACATGAGCGCCGGCGACCGTGCCGATGTCGGTTCGGTGCTGTCGGTGATGATGTACTCGGTGGCCGGCGTGCTCGGTATCGTGCTCGGCATCACCGTGTTCTTCTATTGCCTGGGCACTTTGTACGACGAGCGGCGCGACCGCAGCATCCTGTTCTGGAAATCGCTGCCGGTCTCCGACACCAGCACGGTGCTGTCCAAGGTGGTCACCGCCACCGTGGTGGCGCCGGCGATCACGGCGGCGGTCAGCATCGTGCTCAGCCTGGTCCTGCTGGCGATGTATATCGTCGCCCTGTCCTTCCATGGCGTTTCCGCGTGGCAGGTGCTGTCGCTGGCCAGTCCCGTCTCCGTCGCCGCCCACCTGTTCGTGGCCATCCCGCTGTACGTGCTGTGGGCGCTGCCGACCGTGGGCTGGCTGTTGCTGTGCTCGGCCTTCGCCCGCGGCAAACCCTTCATCTGGGGCGTGGTCCTGCCGATCGCCGCCTATTTCACCTTGAACTGGTTCGGCGCGATCGAGGGTGTGACCCGCGCGCTGGGGCTGCCCGCGGACTGGTTCTGGAACAGCGTGGTCAACCGCGTACTGTTCGGTGTGTTCCCGGGCGGCTGGTGGAGCACCTCGGGCCTGAATATCGGCGAGGGCCGGTCCGCCGGCCAGTTGCTCACGGCGATGGACCTGTCGCACGCGTATGCGGCGCTCGGTACGCCGTCGATGTGGATCGGCGTGGCCGTGGGTCTGGCCATGATCGGTGCCGCGGTGCATTTCCGGCGGGTGCGCGACGAGAGCTGAGTTCCCCAGGGGAGGTATGCCATGCGTGCGTTGGTCCTCGTGTCCGCTCTTGCCCTGCTCACCGGTTGCGCCACATCCGCGCCGAAAACCCCGCTCCGCGGCCCCGCGCTGGACGCGCGCGTCGAACAACTGATGACGGCGGCGCACGTCCCCGGGCTCGCGCTTGCCGTCATCGAGAACGGCCAGGTCACCTACCTGCACGCCTATGGCGAGCGCGATACCGCGCAGCACCTGCCGCTGACCACCGACACGGTGATGTACGCGGCCTCGCTGACCAAGGCCGCGTTTGCTTATAGCGCGATGATGCTGGTCGATGAGGGCAAACTCGACCTCGACGCGAGCATCGCCGACGACCTGCCCAGGCCCCTGCCCGCTTATGACAAATACGCGGACCTGGCCGACGATCCGCGCTGGAAGAACCTGACGCCGCGCATCCTGCTCAGCCATCGCTCCGGCTTCGCCAATTTCAGGTACCTGCCACCGGGCAAGGACTACACCCCGGACGGCAAGCTGATGTTCTATTTCGATCCGGGCACGCGTTTCGCTTATTCGGGCGAAGGGATCAATCTTGCGCAGTTCGTGCTGGAGAACGGCAAGGGCGTCGATGTCGGCACGTGGATGCAGCAACGCCTGTTCATGCCCTTCGGCATGACCCGCACCGGCATGACCTGGCGGGAGGACTTCGCGGCGAATCTGGCCATCGGTTATGACGAGAACGGGAAAGCGCTCGGCCACAAGAAACGCGAGTCCGTGCGCGCGGCAGGCTCGATGGACACCACGATCCACGACTATGCCGGGCTGCTCGCCGCGATGGTTCGCGGCGATGGCCTCAGCGCAGCGGCGCACAAGGCATGGCTGACACCGCAGGTCCGCATCCGTTCCGTCCAGCAATTCCCGACCATCGGCCCGCCGGACTCGACCAACAACGATGCCATTTCGCTCGGCTATGCGCTCGGCGTCGGCACCTTCCAGTCCTCGCAAGGTCCCGCATGGTTCAAGGGAGGCCACGACGACGGCACCAACAACATCGCGCTATGCCTGCAGTCTTCGCGCGATTGCGTGCTGCTGATGAGCAACAGCTCGAACGCCGAAAGCATCTTTCCGTATCTGCTGGATGCGGTGCTCGGCCCCACCTGCTTCCCTTGGTACTGGGAGAACTACATTCCCTACGACCATCCGGAATGGCGTGGTGCGGACGCGCGAACCAAGCCGCATCCCGCCTGCGTGCCGTTGCCGGTGCCGGCGATGTGACACGGTTGGAAAGACGATCATCGCGGTTCTCGTAGAATGGCCGGATGCTTTCGACCGACAGGAACACGATGGACCTCGATACCGAATCGGGCGCGGCGGTGTATTCGCCGCTGGTGCTCGCTCTTTATGACTGGTGGGTACTCGGCGTCTCGAACCGCCATGCCTGGCAATGCGATACCCGGCGCGTCCTGCTGCCGTTTTTCAAGCAGCATGTCGGCCGGCGTCACCTCGATGTCGGCGTCGGCACCGGCTTCTATCCGGCCCGTGCCGATTTGCCCACGGCGACGGAAGTCACCTTGCTCGACCTCAACCGAAGCAGCCTGGATGCCGCGAAACGACGGCTGGGCCGCGCCTCCACGCAAGGCATCGTGCACGACGTCATGACGCCGCTGCGGACATCCGCCCGCTACGACTCGATATCGCTTTTCTACCTGCTGCACTGCCTGCCGGGAACGATGGCGCAGAAAGCGATCGTGTTCGCCAACCTCAAGCCTCATCTGGCGGACGATGGCGTGCTTTTCGGCGCCACCATCCTCGGCGACAGCGCCGGGCACAACGGCTTCGGCCGGAAGCTGATGTCCGTTTACAACCGCAAGGGCATCTTCGGCAACCGCACGGACGATGTCGCCGGCCTGGAGCGCGCCCTGGGCGATCACTTCAGCCAGGTCGACATCGTCGTCCGGGGCAAGGTCGCGCTGTTCACCGCGCGACTTGCCAGGCCGGCATGACGATCAACCGCCGCCGCCACCGCCGCCGTGGATGCCGCCCCTGGTCAGGGCCATCGGATCGAGGAGTGCCTGCAGCTCGGTCTTGCTGAGGCCGGTCGTTTCCAGCGCCACATCCATGATCGGGCGCTTCTCCTTGTAGGCCTGCTTCGCCGTCGCCGCGCCTTTCTCGTAGCCGATCACGGGATTGAGCGCCGTCACCAGGATCGGATTCTTGTCCAGCGCTTCGCGGATGCGCTCGCGGTTGACGGTGAAGCCGGCGATCGCCTTGTCGGCGAGCAGCACGGTGACATTGGACAGGATCTCGATCGACTGCAGCAGGTTATAGGCGATCACCGGCAGCATCACGTTGAGCTGGAAATTGCCCGACTGCCCGCCGATGGTGATCGTCGCGTCGTTGCCGATGACCTGGGCGGCGACCATCGCCACCGCTTCGGGAATCACCGGGTTGACCTTGCCCGGCATGATCGACGAGCCCGGCTGCAGGGCCGGCAGTTCGATTTCGCCGAGACCGGCCAGCGGTCCTGAATTCATCCAGCGCAGGTCGTTGGCGATCTTGGCCAGGCCCACCGCCAGCGCCTTCAGCTGGCCGGAGAGTTCCACCGCGGCATCCTGCGAGGCCATGCCGGCGAAGTAGTTATCGGCCGGGGAAAACTTCACGCCGGTCAGCCGCGAGAGTTCCGCGGCGACCAGCGGGCCGAACTTCGGATCGGCATTGATGCCGGTGCCCACCGCGGTGCCGCCTTGCGGCAGGCGACGAGTGCGCTGCAAGGTATCGGCGATGCGCTCGGCGGCAGCCGCCATCTGCGCGGACCAGCCGGACAGTTCCTGGCCAAAGGTGATCGGCATGGCGTCCATCAGGTGGGTGCGGCCGGTCTTGGCGACCTTCTTCAATTCTCGCGCGCGCTTGTCGATGGTCTTGCCCAGGTGCTTGAGCGCCGGCAGCAGCTGTTCGTGCACCGCCAGGCTCGCGCTGACCAGGATCGCGGTCGGGATCACGTCGTTCGAGCTCTGGCCCGCGTTGACGTGGTCGTTCGGGATGCACGCTGGTGCCGGCCTTGGCGGTCAGAGTGCGCGATAACCTCGTTGGCATTCATGTTCGAGCTGGTGCCCGAGCCGGTCTGGAAGACGTCGATCGGGAACTGGGCGTCGAACTCGCCGGCGGCGACCCGGGCCGAGGCCTCGCGAATGGCCCTGGCCTGGCCTTTCTTCAGCTGGCCCAGGCGCAGGTTGGCCTCGGCCGCGGCCGACTTGATCAGGCCGAGCGCGCGGATGAACTGGCGCGGCATAGTCAGGCCGGAGATCGGGAAATTGTCGACGGCACGCTGGGTCTGGGCGCCATACAACGCGGCCGCGGGTACCTTCAATTCACCCATGCTGTCGCGCTCGCTGCGGAACTTGCTCATCGATCGGGTCCTTCTGGGGGGAAGACCCTCAGTGTACGACTGGCCGAAGCCCGCCGGTCAAAGCCCGTATAATTGCCCGATTGCCTCAGTTTCCAGGAACCCAAGCCCCATGTCCCACGCCTCGCTGACCGCCCTCTCGCCGCTGGACGGCCGCTACGCCGCCAAGGCCGGACCGCTGCGTCCGATTTTCAGCGAATTCGGGCTGATGCACCGGCGCGTACTGGTCGAAATCCGCTGGCTGCTGGCCCTGGCGGCGCATCCGGGCATCGTCGAGCTGCCGGCCTTCGGCGCCGCCGAAACCGCCAGGCTCGAGGCCATCGCCAAGGACTTCTGCGTCGACGACGGCGAGCGCATCAAGGAAATCGAGGCGCACCACCAACCACGACGTCAAGGCGGTCGAGTACTTCATCAAGGAACGCATCGGCAACGACGACGCCCTGGCCCAGGCCAAGGAGTTCGTCCACTTCGCCTGCACCAGCGAGGACATCAACAACCTCGCCTACGCGTTGATGCTGCGCGATGCGCGCGAAGAGGTGCTTGCTGCCCGCTTTCGATGGCGTGATCGGCAAGCTGCGCGAACTGGCGCACGCGAATGCCGCGCTGCCGATGCTTTCGCGCACCCACGGCCAGACCGCCTCGCCGAGTACGCTCGGCAAGGAACTGGCCAATGTCGTCGCCCGACTGGAGCGCCAGCGCAGGCAGCTGGTCGCGGTCGAGATCCCGGGCAAGATCAACGGTGCCGTCGGCAACTACAACGCGCATGCGATCGCCTACCCGGAGGTCGACTGGCCGGTGCTGGCGAATACCTTCGTGACCGGGTTGGGCCTTGAGTTCAATCCGTATACGACGCAGATCGAACCGCACGATGGCATCGCCGAATTCGCCGACGTCGTGCGTCGCGCCAATATCATCCTGATCGACCTGGCCCGCGATATCTGGGGCTATATCTCGCTGGGTTACTTCAAGCAATCCCTGAAGGCCGGCGAAGTCGGCTCCTCGACCATGCCGCACAAGGTCAACCCGATCGACTTCGAGAACGCCGAGGGCAACTTCGGCCTGGCCAATGCCCTGCTCGGCCATTTCGCCGAAAAGCTGCCGATCAGCCGCTGGCAGCGCGACCTCACCGATTCGACCGTGTTGCGTGCGCTGGGCACGGCGTTCGGGCATACGCTGGTAGCGCTCGAATCGCTGCAGAAGGGCCTGGGCAAGCTCAACGTCAATCCGGAACGCGTCGCCGCGGACCTCGACAACAGCTGGGAAGTGCTGGCCGAAGCCGTGCAGACGGTGATGCGCCGTTATGGCTTGCCCGAGCCGTACGAACAGTTGAAGGCGCTGACACGCGGCCAGGGCATCACGCGCGATTCGATGCGTGAGTTCATCGGTGGCCTCGAACTGCCGGCGGATGCGAAGCAGCGTCTGCTCGCGTTGACGCCGGGCAGCTATATCGGCCTGGCCGATGAGCTCGCCCGCAAGATCTGATCTTGTAGCTGTACTCCCTCGCCGGAGGGAGAGGGTTGGGGTGAGGGGGAGCCAGTGTGCCGCTTCGTCTGGCTCGCCCTCATCCGCCCTGCGGGCACCTTCTCCCTCCAGGAGAAGGGAAACCCTATTCGACCTCGTCGGAGCCTTCGTTAACACCCTCGAACAGGAAGGTCGACAGGTAGCGTTCGCCGGTATCGGGCAGCATCGCCAGCAGCACCGAACCCTCGCTCGCATCGCGGGCGACCTGCAAGGCGGCAGCCAGGGTGGCACCGGCTGAAATCCCGACGAAGATGCCTTCCTTCGTCGCCAGGTCCCGCGCGGTATCCCGCGCAAGCACATCGTCGATCGGCAGGATCTGGTGGGCGACATCGCGATTGAGTACCGCGGGCACGAAGTCGGGCGTCCAGCCCTGGATCTTGTGCGGCTGCCATTCCTTGCCGGCCAGCAGCGACGCGCCGGCCGGTTCGCAGGCGATGACCTTCACTTCCGGACGGGCCACCTTGAGCACCTCGCCCACGCCGGTCAGCGTGCCGCCGGTGCCCCAGCCGGTCACGAAATAATCCAGCCGGCGGCCGGCGAAATCGCGGAGGATTTCCGGAGCCGTGGTATTGCGGTGGTAGGCCGGGTTGGCCGGGTTCTCGAACTGCTTCGCCAGGAACCAGCCATGCTTCGCCGCCAGCTCCTCGGCCTTCTTGACCATGCCCGAGCCGCGCGCCGCTGCCGGGGTCAGCAACACCTTGCCGCCGTAGGCGCGGATCAGCTTGCGCCGCTCGACCGAGAAGGTCTCGCTCATGACCGCCACGAACGGGTAGCCGCGCGCCGCGCAGACCGCGGCCAGGGCCACGCCGGTATTGCCCGAGGTCGCCTCGACCACGGTCTGGCCGGGCTTGAGCGTACCGCGCTGCTCGGCGTCCAGGATGATGGCGAGGGCCAGGCGGTCCTTGACCGAACCGGCCGGATTGAAGGCCTCCACCTTGACGTAGATCTGCACGTGCTTCGGCGCCAGGCGATGGAGCCGGACCACCGGGGTATTGCCAATGGTGTCGAGGATGCTGTCGTAGATCATGGGAACGCTCCAGGGATGGGACACGACCCCCACATCATGCACCGGCCGGGTTAAGAATGGCGTCAAGTCCCGTCCGCGCTTACCGATGGCGCCAGCCGGCCCCGGCTATAATGGACGCATGGCCATCTCCGCCCCCTCCCGCAAGACCCTCCCGATCGAAGTGCGCGGCAGCGCGAAACTGCCGCTGGGCATGAGCCCGACCCAGTTCCTGCGCGACTATTGGCAGAAGCGCCCGTTGCTGATCCGCAACGCCTTCGACGGCTTCGTGCCGCCGATCGAGCCGAACGACCTGGCCGGCCTGGCCTGCGAGGAAACCGCGCTGTCGCGGCTGATCGTCCATGACGAAAAGCGCGACCGCTGGAGCGTGCGCAGCGGCCCTTTCGCCGAGGCCGACTTCGCGAAGACGCCGAAGAGCCACTGGACCCTGCTGGTGCAGGACGTCGACAAGTGGGACACCGACGTCGCCGCCCTGCTCGGTCACTTCGCCTTCCTGCCGAGCTGGCGCGTCGACGACGTGATGATTTCCTATGCCGAGGACGGCGGTGGCGTCGGCGCCCATGTCGATCAGTACGACGTCTTCCTGTTGCAGGCCGAGGGCCAGAGGCACTGGGCGATCAGCACCGACGCGGACGCGCCGCTGGATTTCCGCGACGATGTCGAACTGAAACAGCTCAAGCACTTCGAGCCCACTCACGAGTGGCTGCTGGAACCGGGCGATATGCTTTACCTGCCGCCCGGTGTGCCCCACGACGGCGTGGCCATCGGCAACTGCATGACTTTCTCGATCGGCATGCGCGCACCTTCTCAGGCGGAATTGACCGGCGACCTCGCCGACTTCCTCGCCGAGCGCATGCCGGACGAACTGCGCTACGCCGATCCGGACCTCGCACCGGCCAAACGCGTCGGCGAGATCGACCTGGCCGCGCTGAACCGGTTGCGTCAGGCCCTGCCGTTCGCCGCGCAACTGGACAAGGATCTGCTCGCCGACTGGTTCGGTCGCTTTATTACCCGCTATCGCAGCGCGCAGGTGCCGGCCATGCCGCCGAAGGCGCAAACCGAAACCGCGCTGTTGAAATCGCTGGACGGCGGCGCACCGTTGCTTCGTCATCCGTGGGCGCGATTCGCGTGGACTCGAGGGCGTCAGGGTGCAACCCTGTTCGTCAGCGGCCATGCGTACGCCAGCCCGGCCGAACTGGCCGAGCGGCTGAGCGCGGAACGCGAGCTGTCGTTCGCCCGGGCGCCGGCCAAAGGCGAGCGCGAACTGTTGCTGACCCTGGTCAACGACGGCCACCTGATGGTCGGCAAGGCGCGCCGGCGATGAGCGGCTCGCGCCTCGAAGTGACCGACCGGGCCTCGCTCGACGCGGCCTGCCTCGCGGTGCTTTCGGCGACCCGACACCAACTGGTCGTCTATATGCCGGTGCTCGAGACCGGTCAGCTGGATTCCGACGAGATGACCGATGCGCTGCGCCGCATCGCGACCGGCGGCCGTTATGCCGGCATCCGGATCCTGACCCACGACGCCGCCCGGGCCCTGCGCGACAGCCACCGGCTGATCGTGCTTTGCCAGCGCCTGCCGAGCAGCGTGCAACTGCGGGTGCCGCGGGAACCCCGGGACCTGGGATATGCATCGGCCTTCCTGCTCAACGACGCCGGTGGCTTTCTGTTCAGGCCCGACGCCCGCCGGATCGATGCTCGCGCCGACCTGGATGCCCCCGCCGAACGCGCGCCGCTACAGGGATATTTCGACGAAGTGTGGGAGCGGTCGCTGCCCGCTGCCGAGATACGGCCATTGGGCGTGTAAGCGGTTGCCGCATCGCAGCACCAAGGGGTTATAATTGAAAGATTCTTATGCTGCCATCCATGGTGCAAGACGGACGGCAGGACGCCCTTTTCGTGTGTGCCGGTGGTGACGTGAGCGCAAACCTGATCCGCGAGTTTTCCGAATCCTCCCAGCTCGCCGGCGGCAACGCCGACTATGTCGAGCAGATCTATGAAGCCTGGCTGGCCGATCCCTCGGCCGTCGACGCGGACTGGGCAAGCTACTTCGAGTCCTTCAAGGGCCGCGAGGCCGGCGACGTTCCCCACTCGGCCGCCATCGCCCGCATCGAGGCCGCCCAGCGCGTCCGTCGCGGCAACGGCACCGTGGCCGGTCCGGTCGACGACGAACACGCGCGCAAGCAGGCCGGGGTCATCCGCCTGCTGACGGCGTACCGTTCGCGCGGCCACCTGGCGGCGAATCTCGACCCGCTCGGCCTCGCCAAAAAAATGGACGCGCCCGACCTCGCCCTGGCCTTCCACGGCCTGTCCGATGCGGACCTCGATACCGAGTTCGACACCGGCACCTTCGCCGGCGGTGGACAGCGCATGAAGCTGCGCGACCTGATCGCGCGCCTGAAGACCATCTATACCGGCACCATCGGCGCCGAGTTCATGTACATCAGCGACCACGATCAGCGCCGCTGGGTTTATGACGGCCTGGAAAAGGCCAACGCCGGCCTGGACGCCAGGGGCAAGGTTCGCGTCCTCGAGGCGCTGACCGCCGCCGAAGGCCTTGAGCGTTACCTGCATACCAAGTACGTCGGCCAGAAGCGGTTCTCGCTCGAGGGCGGTGAAAGCCTGATCCCGATGGTGGACGACATCGTCCGCGCCAGCGGCGACAACGGCGTGCGCGAACTGCTTATCGGCATGGCCCATCGCGGCCGCCTGAACATGCTGGTCAATATCCTCGGCAAGCCGCCGCACCAGCTCTTCAACGAGTTCGAAGGAAAATTCGAACACGACGACGATCCGATCCACTCCGGTGACGTGAAATACCACATGGGTTTCTCCGCCGACGTCAAGACACCCAAGGGTGGCGTACATGTCGCGCTGGCCTTCAACCCGTCGCATCTTGAAATCGTCAATCCGGTCGTGGCCGGCTCCGTGCACGCGCGACAGACGCGCCGTCGCGACGACGCGCACGAGAAGTCGGTGGCGATCCTGATCCACGGCGACGCCGCCTTCTCCGGCCAGGGCGTCAACATGGAACTGATGCAGATGTCGCAGGCCCGTGGCTTCGCCATCGGCGGCACCTTGCATATCGTGATCAACAACCAGGTCGGCTTCACCACGTCCAACCCGCAGGACTCGCGCTCGACGCTGTATTGCACGGACCTGGCGAAGATGGTCAACGCGCCGGTGTTCCATGTGAACGGCGACGACCCCGAAGCGGTGATCCAGGTCACCCGCCTCGCCTACGAATTCCGCAAGCACTTCAAGAAGGACGTGGTCATCGACCTGGTCTGCTACCGCCGCCTCGGCCATAACGAAGCCGACGAGCCGGCGGCGACCCAGCCGCTGATGTACCAGGTGATCCGCAAGCTGCCGACCACCCGCGACCTGTACGCGCAGACCCTGGCCAGACAGAGCGTGATCGGTGCGGACGACGGGCAGAAGATGCTCGACGATTACCGCAGCCGCCTCGAAGCCGGCGGCAGCCTGATCGAGCTCGATCCCTCGCCCGAACGCGACATCCCGGTCGACTGGACGCGCTTCCAGAAGAACAAGCTGTCGATGTCGGTGGAAACCGGCGTGGACCGCGCGAAGCTCAATACGCTGGCCGAGGTCATCCTCGATATCCCCTCGGACATCACCCTGCATCCGCGCGTCGCGAAGATCTACGAAGATCGCCGCAAGATGGCCAGCGGCGACCAGCCGGCCGACTGGGGCTATGCCGAGAACCTCGCCTACGCCACCCTTATCGACGAAGGCTACGACCTGCGCCTGGTCGGCCAGGATTCGGGCCGCGGCACCTTCTTCCATCGCCATGCCGTGCTGCACGACCAGGGCTCGGACCGTACCTACATGCCGCTGGACAAGGTGCGCGACAACGCCCTGGTCGAGATCATCGACTCGCTGCTGAGCGAGGAAGCGGTGATGGCCTTCGAGTACGGCGAATCGACCACCACGCCCGACCAGCTGACCATCTGGGAAGGCCAGTTCGGCGATTTCGCCAACGGCGCCCAGGTCGTCATCGACCAGTTCATCAGCTCGGGCGAGGCGAAGTGGAACCGCCTGTGCGGCCTGAGCCTGTTCCTGCCCCATGGCTATGAAGGCCAGGGTCCGGAGCATTCCTCGGCGCGCCTGGAGCGCTTCCTGCAGATGTGCGCGCTGGACAACATGCAGGTCTGCGTGCCGACCACGCCGGCCCAGGCGTTCCACATGATCCGCCGCCAGCAGGTGCGCCCGGTGCGCAAGCCGCTGATCGTGATGACGCCCAAGTCCCTGCTCCGCCACAAGCTGGCCGTGTCCAGCCTGGACGAACTGGCCCACGGTCAGTTCCAGCTGGTGATCGGCGAGCATCGCGAGCTCAACGCGAAGAAGGTCAAGCGCGTCGTGTTCTGCTCGGGCAAGGTCTACTACGACCTGCTCGAGGATGCGCAGAAGCGCGGCCAGGACGATGTCGCCATCGTCCGCGTCGAGCAGCTCTATCCCTTCCCGCGCCCCGAAGTCGGCGCCGAACTGGCCCGGTATCCTTCCGCCAAGGAAGTGATCTGGTGCCAGGAAGAGCCGATGAACCAGGGCGCCTGGTTCCAGATCCGTCATCACCTGCAGGCCTGCATCGGCGCCAAGCACAGCTTGTCCTACGCGGGCCGTGCCCGCTCGCCGGCACCGGCCGCGGGTCATTTCAACAGCCATGTCGCCGAACAGACGGCGCTCGTCGAACAGGCGCTCGTCGCGCCGGTCGGCACCGATCACGCAGCGGAGTAGTTTGCATGTCCATCGAAGTCAAAGTGCCGGTCCTGCCCGAGTCCGTCTCCGACGCCCTGATCGCCACCTGGCACAAGAAAGCCGGCGACGCGGTCAAGCGTGACGAAAACCTGCTCGACCTGGAAACCGACAAGGTCGTCCTTGAAGTGCCCTCGCCGGTCGACGGCGTGATCAAGGAAATCCGCCAGGAAGCCGGCGCCACGGTGACCAGCCAGCAGATCATCGCGGTCATCGAGGAAGGCGCGTCCGTCGCCCCGACGCCTGCAGCACCGAAGCCAGAGGAAGCCAAACCGGCCGCCGCCGCTGCCGCCGCGCCGGCAGCGAAGTCCGCGCCGAAGGGTGCCGACGAGCTTTCCCCGGCCGGCCGTCGCGTCGCCGTCGAAGAGAACATCGATCCGTCCAGGGTGGCCGGCACCGGCCGCGATGGCCGCGTGACCAAGGAAGACCTGGTCAACTACGGCAAGACCGGCGGCGCCGCTACGCCTTCAGCTCCCGCCGCGAAGCCGACCCCGGGTTCGCGTCCGGAAGAGCGCGTGCCGATGACGCGTATCCGTACGCGCATCGCCGAGCGCCTGATGCAGTCGAAGAACTCGATCGCCATGCTGACCTCGTTCAACGAGGTAAACCTGGCCGAGGTGGTGAAGCTGCGCAAGACCCTCGGCGAGCAGTTCGAAAAGTCCAACGGCGTCAAGCTCGGCTTCATGAGCTTCTTCGTCAAGGCCGCCACCGAAGCGCTGAAGCGCTACCCGGTGGTCAACGCCTCGGTCGACGGCAACGACATCATCTATCACGGCTACCAGGACATCTCGATCGCCGTATCCACCGACAAGGGCCTGGTCACGCCGGTGCTGCGCGACGTGCAGGACATGAGCTTCGCCGATGTCGAGAAGGGCATCCTCGGTTACGCCAAGAAGGCCCGCGACGGCAAGCTCGGCCTGGACGACCTGCAGGGCGGCACCTTCACGATCACCAACGGCGGCACCTTCGGCTCCCTGCTCTCGACCCCGATCGTCAATCCGCCGCAGAGCGCCATCCTCGGCATGCACACGATCAAGGAGCGCGCCATCGTCGAGAACGGCCAGGTCATCGCCGCGCCGATGATGTACATCGCGCTCAGCTACGACCACCGCATCATCGACGGCAAGGACGCGGTACTGTTCCTGGTCGATATCAAGAACCAGCTCGAGAATCCGCAGCGTATGCTGCTCGGCCTGTAATGGCTCGGGAACGGGGAACAGGGAACGGGGAACGGTGTAGTGCCGTTCGCTGTTCCCCGTTCCCCGCTCCCTGTTCCCGCTTCCCATGGAAAAAATCATGAGCGACAAATTCGACGTCATCGTCATCGGTGCCGGCCCTGCCGGTTATGTGGCCGCGATCCGCGCCGCGCAGCTGGGCCTGAAGACCGCCGTCATCGACGCCTTCGTCGGCAAGGACGGCAAGGCTGCCCTGGGTGGCACCTGCCTCAACATCGGCTGCATCCCGTCCAAGGCGCTGCTGGATTCCTCCAGGCAGTTCTACAACCTGACCCACCATTTCGACGTGCACGGCATCACCGCCGACAACCCGCGCATCGACGTCGCGACCTTCATCGGCCGCAAGGACAAGATCGTCAAGCAGTTCACCGGCGGCGTGACGATGCTGTTCAAGGCGAACAAGATCACCCCGTACTTCGGCACCGGCAAGCTGCTGAAGGGCAACGAGGTCGAGATCACCGGCAACGACGGCAGCAAGCAGACGATCTCGGCGACCAACGTCATCCTCGCTTCCGGCTCCGTGCCGATCGAGCTGCCGTTCGCCAAGTTCGACGGCAAGCACATCGTCGACAACGCCGGCGCGCTGGATTTCACCGAGGTGCCCAAGCGCCTTGGCGTGATCGGCGCCGGCGTCATCGGCCTCGAGCTCGGCAGCGTGTGGAACCGCCTGGGCTCGGAAGTCACCATCATCGAAGCCCTGCCCGACTTCCTCGCCGTGGCCGATGCCGACATCGCCAAGGTCGCCGCCAAGGAATTCGCCAAGCAGAAGCTGACCATCAAGCTCAACGCCAAGCTCGGCAAGGCCGAGGTCAAGGGCAATGAAGTGCACCTGACCTATACCGACAAGGACGGCGAGCAGAGCCTGGTCGTCGACAAGCTGCTGGTCGCCGTGGGCCGTCGCGCCTACACCGACGGCCTGCTGGCCGCCGACACCGGCGTCAAGCTCGACGAGCGCGGTCGCATCGTCGTCGACGAGCATTGCCACACCGGCGTCGATGGCGTCTGGGCGATCGGCGATGCCGTGCGCGGCCCGATGCTCGCGCACAAGGGTTCGGAGGAAGGCGTCGCGGTTGCCGAGCTGATCGCCGGCAAGCCCGGCCACGTCAACCTCGACACCGTGCCCTGGGTCATCTACACGGAGCCGGAGATCTCCTGGGTCGGCAAGACCGAGAAGGAGCTCAAGGACGCGGGCGTGCCGTACAAGACCGGCTCCTTCCCGTTCGCCGCCAACGGCCGTGCCGTGGCGATGAACGAGGCGGCCGGCCAGGTCAAGGTCATCGCCCACGCCGAGACCGATCGCATCCTCGGCGTGCACATGGTCGGCCCGGTCGTTTCCGAGCTGATCCACGAAGCCGTGGTGGCGATGGAGTTCAAGGGTTCGGCCGAAGACCTCGCCCGCATCGTCCACGCGCATCCGGCGCTGTCCGAAGTGGTCCACGAGGCCGCACTGTCGGTCGACAAGCGCGCCATTCACAAGGGCAACTGACCCGGCGCGTGTAACCTCGGGGCCCGTCCTTGCCGGCAAGGACGGGCCCTTTGTTTTTTCTGCTTCCGGGACTGTCCAATGCGTGAAATCAAGGCCATTTGTGTTTACTGCGGCTCCAACGCCGGCAAGCATCCCGGGTATGCCGAACAGGCGGCCGCATTCGGACGCCTGCTCGCCGAACGCGGGATCGAACTGGTCTATGGCGGCGGCAAGGTCGGCCTGATGGGTATCGTCGCCGACGCGGTGCTGGCCGCCGGCGGCCGCGCGGTCGGCGTCATTCCGCGTCAGCTGGTCGAAAAGGAAGTCGCGCATACCGGGCTGACCGAACTGCATATCGTCGAGACCATGCACCAGCGCAAGACGCGGATGTTCGAGCTTGCCGATGCCTTTGTCGCCCTGCCCGGTGGCTTCGGCACCATGGAGGAAATCTTCGAGATGCTGACCTGGGCGCAGCTCGGCCTGCATGCCTATCCGTGCGCCTTCCTCGACGTGCGCGGCTTTTACGCGGGCCTGAAGGCAAACATGGACCATATGGTCGGCGAAGGCTTCGTGCGTGCCGAACAGCGCGACAACATCTGGTTCGGCGAGGACATCCACGTCCTGCTCGACTGGATGCACGCGTATGAGTCCGGCTATGCGCCGAAATGGATCCGCAGCACCGACAACGCCTGAGGAACGCCGCCATGACCACGCCTGACGCCTTTCGCGCCTTCCGCATCGATCAGGACGAAAACCGCGCCCATCGCGCCGGCCTGCAGACCATGGCTGTCGACCGGCTGACGCCCGGCGAGGTGCTGGTTCGCGTCGCCTGGTCCTCGGTCAACTACAAGGACGCCCTGGCCGGCACCGGCAAGGGCAAGATCTTGCGACGCTATCCCCTGAACGGCGGCATCGATCTGGCCGGCCATGTGGTCGCCTCGACCGATCCGGCCTTCCGCGAAGGCGATGCGGTGCTCTGCACCGGTTCGGGCCTGTCCGAGACCCTGGACGGCGGCTATGCCGAATATGCGCGCCTGCCGGCGGCCTGGACGATACCCCTGCCCCCGGGGCTCGGCCTGCGTGAGGCCATGCTGCTGGGCACCGCCGGTTTCACCGCGGCACTGTCCCTGCTGCGCATGCTGGACAACCGGCAGACCCCCGCCATGGGTCCGATCGCGATCAGTGGCGCCACCGGCGGCGTGGGTATGCTCGCGGTCGATATCTTCACCCGCGCCGGCTTCGAGGTGCATGCGATCAGCGGCAAGCGCGATCGTTTCGACGTGCTGCGCCAGCTCGGCGCGCGCGAGTGCATCGACCGCCATGCGCTGGTTTTCAGCGGCAAGCCGATGGACTCGGCCCGGTTCGGCGGTGCGCTCGACAACGTCGGCGGCCCGATGCTGGCCGGCATGCTGCCGCTGATCGCGCCTTACGGCAACCTCGCCACCTGCGGCCTGGCCGGTAGCGCCGAGCTGCCGACCACGGTGATGCCTTTCATCATCCGCGGCGTCAGCCTGCTCGGGATCGCCTCGGCCGGTACCGCACGCGATATCCGCGAGACGATCTGGACGCGGCTGGCCGGCGACTGGAAACCGGCGCACCTGGACCTCATCGGCACGCGCGAAGTCGACCTGGACGCGCTACCGTCGGTGTTCGAAGGCATGTTGCGCGGCGAATCGTTCGGCCGTACGGTGGTCCGGATCGGTGGCGGTTGATGTTCGAAAACATGACGGCCGCGATATCTTTGACGCCCACCCATTGATGAATGCGCCGCGAACCGTAGAATGGCCGCTCGCATGGAACAGTAATCGGGGAAAACTATGGCGCGGATTCTCATCGTCGACGACTCACCGTCGCAGCTGCTCGGCATCAAGCGGATCGTCGAAAAGCTCGGGCACGAAGCCCTGACGGCCGAAGACGGTGCCGCCGGTGTGGAAGCGGCCAAGCGCGAACGCCCCGACCTGATCCTGATGGACGTGGTGATGCCCAACCTCAACGGCTTCCAGGCGACCCGCACGATCAGCAAGGACGCCGACACCGCGCATATCCCGATCGTCCTGGTGACCACCAAGGACCAGGACACGGACAAGGTCTGGGGCCTGCGCCAGGGCGCCAAGGCCTATGTGGTCAAGCCGATCAAGGAAGAGGAACTGGTGCGTACGCTGAAGGAATTGCTGCCGGGCTGACCGGCGCCACGCATGCGCGGCGCCGGGACTCAGGTCACCGGCGCGGATCGAAATCCGGAAAGGCTTCCTTGAAGGCCTCGTAAGCGGCTTTATCCTCGTAGGTGTCGGGCACCGGCACGCGAATTTCCAGCACCACGATCTGGTCGCCGGCGACGCTGCCCGGCAGGCCACGCCCCTTCAGGCGCAGCTTGCGCCCCGATTGCGAGCCCTCGGGAATCCGAAGGTCGACATGGCCGCCCAGGGTCGGCACCGGCACCGTCGCGCCCATCGCCGCCTCCCATGGCGTGATGGCCAGGGTATGGGTCACCGTGCGGCCGTCCAGGCGGAACCGTGCGTCGTCGCGAACGCCGATTTCGAGCAGCAAATCGCCCGACGGCGCGCCACCGCTCCCCGGATGGCCCTGGCCGCCCAGCCGGATGACCTGGCCCGGCTGGATCCCGGCGGGGATCTTCACCTCGAGCACGCGCTCGTTGCCGCTGCTGTCGTTGAGCACGACGCGCGTTTTGCCGCCGCTATAAGCGGTCTGCAGGTCGGTATCGATCTGCGCCTGGATATCGCGCCCACGCCGCGGCTGCGCCTGGCCGTGCCCGCGGGCACCGCCACGGCCGAACAGGCTTTCGAAGAAATCGCTGAAATCGCCACCACCGCCCATGTCGCCGAAGTCGTAACTCTGGCCCTGGCCCTGCTGCTGGCCCCAACCCGGCGGCGGACGGAACTGCTCGCCCTGGCGATAGCCGCCAGCGCGCACCTGGTCGTAGGCCCGGCGTTTCTCGGTGTCCTTGAGTACCTCGTTGGCCTCGTTGATCGCCTTGAACTTGTCTTCGGCCCCGGCGTCCTTGTTCTTGTCCGGATGAAACTTGCGCGCGAGCTTGCGGTAGGCCGATTTGATCTCGGCCTCCGTCGCCTCGGGCTTCACACCCAGGATGTCGTAGTAATCCTTGAATTCCACACCAGCTCCCCAAGCCGTAACCTCGTCAATGATCGGCCGCCCTGCGCTTCACCGCAAGCGAGACGATGCCCTTGAAATCAGGGCACGGCGCGGGGTTTCAAGGATGACGGATCGCCCTCGTGCGTCCGCGACCTCCAGGAACGATCCGACGATCGATTTCTGGCAGCGTCGTCGCGATCAAGGCCGCATTCTGCATCTTTGCAACCCGCTCCGGAGAACGTCATGCAGATAGTTACCGCCATCGGCACCAAACCTGGTCAGTTTTCATCGAAGGAAGCCATCCCGCTCGCCCGAGAGCGGCCATCGTTCACACCGAAACAGATCGGCCAGCGGGCGGAGCACGTGGCATCCGGGCGGATCACCTGCAATCCAGGAACCACCGATCGCCTTCATCGATACGAAACGCTGGCGGCACTGCTCCAGCACATTCGAAACCTTCCTTCCGATACGCATGCCAACCTCCGCATCAAGGGCAATGACCTTGTCGCCAAACTTCCCTCGGGTAAGCATCGAACGCTTATCGCTGGCTTTCGCCAAGCACCTGATCGATATGGCGCGGTCGATGCGCTGAGCGCGATGAGGATCACCGGCGGCAGCATTCGAGGTTCGCGTGGCGAACGGTTCCGCTGCGCGTTTTCGTGGCTTGGCAATCGTCTGCTCGGCCGCGACCTCAGCCACGATCGCGACGAACGCCTGCCCCTCGATCGCGCTACGCTGGAAAACGTATGGACACCCGGCTGAACTCGTTGATGACGTTCGACTCCTTGTTGCAACGGCATCTTACCGCACGGTGAACCCGAATTTTTTCGTGGCAAGAACGCGGCGTTTCTGGAAGGTCGTCATCTGGCAGGTATGCCGTTGCATGAATGCGATCTGCGGTACGCCGATCTTCGCGGCAAGGACTTGTCCGGCTGCTCATTGCCAATCGATCTCACGGGCGCGGACCTGCGTGGAGCCATATTGTCTGGTGTGACTTTCGGCAAGCCCAGTCCTTTCCACAAACACCTTACGAGGGATCGATACATGTCTGGCCTCATGGATAAGCCTGCGGCAAAAACCTACGAAGCATTTGCAAAGTTGGAGGGAAAGATCGATCCCGACTTCACGGGTGTCATTCTTGATGGCGCAAAGCTATCGCCTGAGATCATCGCGGCATGGCCCAGGTCGACACCATCGACGAACCCTATCCCGGAGACGCGCTCGAACTTTGCGATCATGACGCCCGACTGAAGCGCCCATGTCTCAAGCTGATCATAGACAGCCGTGTCACCTGGCAAGCCAACGATTTACACTGATCATCCACATCCCAGAAGGAAAACCCCATGATTATCCAGGCCGGCCAACCCATTCCCCACGCGACACTCAAGACCATCGCTGAAGGTTTCCCGGACACCGATAGCGAGAGCGTCTTCAAGGGCCGCAAGGTCGTCCTGTTCGCCGTCCCCGGCGCGTTCACGCCGACCTGTTCGAACCGCCACCTGCCAGGCTTCGTCGAGCATATGCAGGACTTCCGCGACCGCGGCGTCACCGTGGCCTGCCTGTCGGTCAACGATGCCTTTGTGATGTCGGCCTGGGCAAAGTCGCAGAACGTGCCCGAGGACCTGGTCATGCTTGCCGATGGCAATGGCGAGCTCACCCAGGCGCTTGGCCTGGTGATGGATGGCCAGGCTTATGGCATGGGCATGCGCGCGAAGCGGTTCGCGCTGTATGTCGACGATGGCGTGGTCAAGCAGGTGCATGTCGAGGCACCGGGCGAGTTCCGCGTGTCGAGCGCCGAGGCGATGCTAGCTTCCATCGCCTGATTCAAAAATCGATACGCCCTGCTACTGGATTCGGCCTGCGCCGGAATGACGAAACCCTACATGGTCGTCATTCCGGCGCAGGCCGGAATCCAGTGGCGAGGTGTCCGATCTTCGCGAAGACGGAGCAAAAAAAGCCCGCGTTTCCGCGGGCTTTTTTTACATGCGACTAATCACGCTTCCGGTGGCGTCACATCATCCGGGGCGGCATCGGTCGGGGTATTGCCGTCGACAGCATCACCCTCGATGCCATCCTGCGGCAGCTCCTCGCCCTCCTCCTCGGCATCGAGCCGCACCACGCTGACCAGGGTTTCATCCTTGGGCAGGCGGATCAGGGTGACGCCCTGGGTGTTGCGGCTGAGCTGGGAAACTTCCGCGACACGCGTGCGCACGAGCGTGCCCTGGTCGGAAATCAGCATCAGCTCATGCGCTTCGCTGACCTGCGCGGCAGCAACCAGCGCGCCGTTGCGCTCCGAACACTGGATCGCGATGACGCCCTGCGTGCCACGGCCCTTCTTCGGGAATTCCTCGAGCACGGTGCGCTTGCCGTAGCCACGCGCGGTCGCGGTGAGGATGTCGCCTTCCGCGGCGACGATCAGCGAGACCACTTCGGCATCTTCGGCCAGGCGCATGCCGCGCACGCCGGTGGCGGTGCGGCCCATCGAGCGCACGGTGTCCTCGTCGAAACGTACCGACTTGCCGTTCGAGGCGAACAGCAGCACATCGCTGTTGCCATCGGTCAGCGCGACGTTGACCAGCGCATCGCCCTCGTCGAGGTTGATCGCGATCTTGCCCTTCTGCAGCTGGAAGGCGAACTCGGTGAGCGGGGTCTTCTTGACCGTGCCGCGACGGGTCGCAAAGAACACGAAGCGGTCTTCGGCGTATTCGTGCACCGGCAATACCGCCTGCACTTTCTCGCCTTCGCCAAGCGGCAACAGGTTGACGATCGGCTTGCCGCGCGCGCCCGCACTGGCTTCGGGGATCTGGTAGACCTTGAGCCAGTAGACACGGCCGGTGCTGGTGAAGGTCAGCAAGGTGTCGTGCGTATTGACCACCCACAATTGCTCGACGACGTCCTCGTCCTTCAGCGCCGACGCCGAACGGCCCTTGCCGCCGCGCTTCTGCGCGCGATACAGGTTGGCCGCCTGACGCTTGACGTAACCGGTATGCGACAGCGTGACCACGACGTCTTCCGGCGCGATCAGGTCGAGTACGTTGAGGTCTTCCTGCGAGTGCTGGATCTCGGTACGGCGCGCATCGCCGTAATCCGTGCGGATCTGCTCCAGCTCGCCGCGGATCACTTCGAGCAGGCGCCCGGGATTCTCGAGGATCTCGATCAGCCCGCGGATGGTCTCCAGCACCTGGCGATATTCGTCGGACAGCTTTTCCTGCTCCAGGCCGGTGAGGCGGTGCAGGCGCATGGCGAGGATTTCGGTCGCCTGCGTTTCGGACAAGTGGTAACCGTCGGCCTTGAGGCCATCGCGTGGATCCATTTCCTCCGGTCGCGAGGATTCGGCGCCGGCGGCGGACAGCAGCGCCCGGACCAGGCCTGGTTCCCACAGACGCGCGACCATCTTCTCGCGCGCTTCGGCGGGCGATGCCGAGGTGCGGATCAGTTCGATCATCTCGTCGATATTGGCCAGCGCGACGGTCAGGCCTTCGAGGATGTGCGCACGTGCGCGCGCCTTGCGCAGATCGAAGATCGTCCGCCGCGTGATCACTTCGCGACGATGGCGGATGAACGCCTCGAGGATGTCCTTGAGGTTCAGCAGGCGCGGCTGGCCATCGAGCAAGGCCACCATGTTGATGCCGAAGGTGACCTGCATCTGGGTCTGCTGGAACAGGTTGTTCAGCACCACGTCGCCCATCGCATCGCGACGGAGCTCGATGACGATGCGCATGCCGTCCTTGTCCGATTCGTCGCGCAGCTCGCTGATGCCTTCGAGCTTCTTTTCCTTGACCAGCTCGGCGATCTTCTCGATCAGCCGCGCCTTGTTCACCTGGTACGGCAGTTCGTGGACGAGGATCGTCTCGCGTCCGTTGGCCTCGGTTTCGATCGACGCACGCGAGCGCACCAGGATCCGGCCGCGACCGGTGCGATAGGCCTCGATGATGCCCGACGAGCCGTTGATGATGCCCGAGGTCGGGAAATCCGGCCCGGGGATATAAGTCATCAGGTCCTCGATGCCGAGCGTCGGGTCCTCGATCAGCGCAAGCGTCGCATTGATGACTTCGGTGAGGTTGTGCGGCGGGATATTCGTCGCCATGCCGACCGCGATACCGGCGGAGCCGTTGATCAGCAGGTTCGGTACGCGGGTCGGCAGGACCAGCGGCTCGTGCTCGCTTTCGTCGTAGTTCGGCCCGAAGTCGACGGTTTCCTTGTCGATATCGGCGAGCAGTTCGTGGGTGAGGCGCGACATGCGCACCTCGGTGTAACGCATCGCCGCGGGATTGTCGCCGTCGACCGAGCCGAAGTTGCCCTGGCCGTCGACCAGCATGTAGCGCAGCGAGAACGGCTGGGCCATGCGGACGATCGCGTCGTAAACCGAGGCGTCGCCATGCGGATGGTACTTACCGATGACGTCGCCGACCACGCGGGCCGACTTTTTATAGGGCTTGTTCCAGGCATTGCCGAGTTCGTTCATCGCGAACAGAACGCGACGATGGACAGGCTTCAGGCCGTCGCGCACATCCGGCAGCGCACGGCCGACAATCACGCTCATCGCGTAATCGAGATAGCTCTGACGCATCTCGTCTTCGATATTGACGCGGATGATTTCTTTGGCGAGTTCTGCCATCAATCGGCTTCCCTGAATAACGGATAGGGCCGCTGTTTCTCGCCCCGGGAGAGGCGGCGAAAAGATGCGGAATTCAATCGGTCGATGGTAGCACAAAGTCGCCTGAAACGACAGTCTTTAGTCGTTCAAAATCAATGACTTAAAGAGCGGTTTTCGTGCCTTTGAAAAGCATCGTCCTGGCTAGCAGAAAATTGGCCACGGCGCCGGCCGCCGAGCCCACCGCGACGGCGATCGCGGGCCAGGTTTTGAGCAACGGAAACAGATGCAGCAGGACCACGTAAAGCCCGTTGTTGACTACCGCGCCGGCCATCATCAGGCCCATCCAGTGCAGCCATTCGGCATGCGCGGCACGGCCGCTGGCACGATGGGCGAAGGTGTGCCGTCGATTCCACCACCAGGTCACGGTCGCCGCAATGACGAAGGCAATCGCACGGGCGGTGTAGGGATTGCATCCCGCAAGCCCGACCAGGCCCTGCGTGATCCCCGCATCGACGACCAGGCCGATCACGCCGCCGATGGCGAACAGTGCGATCTGCCCGCGAAGATGCATCAGGCGAAGATCGCCCGCATCTTCGCTTCGTCGGGATTCTCGATGACGCCGCGCTCGGTGACGATGGCATCGATCAGACCGGACGGGGTCACGTCGAACACGGGATTCCAGGCATCGGCGCCATCGATGACGGTGCGCGTGCCGCCGATCGAGAGCAGCTCGCTTGCTTCGCGCAACTCGATCTCGATGTCGTCGCCATGCGCGGTCGCCATGTCGACCGTGGTCGAAGGCGCCACCACCATGAACTTCACGCCGTGGTGTTTCGCCGCGATGGCGAGCTGGTAGGTGCCGATCTTGTTCGCCGTATCGCCATTGGCGGCGATACGGTCGGCGCCGACGATGACCCAGGCCAGCTTGCCGGTCTTCATCAGGTGCGAGGCCGCCGAATCGGCGACCAATTTGGCCGGAATACCGTCGCGGACAAGTTCCCACATGGTCAGTCGCGCACCTTGCAGCCACGGACGCGTCTCGCCGGCAAAGACCTGGGCGATTCGACCGGACGCGACACCGGCACGGATCACCCCGAGCGCGGTGCCGTAACCCGCGGTTGCCAGCGAGCCGGTATTGCAATGGGTGAGTACATGCGAGCCCGGCGCGATCAAGGCGGCACCCAGTTCGCCCATGTGCTTGTTGGCGGCCAGATCCTCGTCCTGGATCGCCTGCGCTTCCCGCTCCAGCGCGGCGGCGTCGACCCCCGCGGCGATACGCGCTTTCATGCGGTCCAGCGCCCACATCAGGTTGACCGCAGTGGGCCGCGCCGCACGCAGCGTCGCCAATACCGACGGCAGGTCCATGCGCAGTTGCGCGGCAAGCACCACACCCCAGGCGGCTGCAATGCCGATCGCCGGTGCGCCGCGCACGGCGAGCGAGCGGATCGCCTCGGTCACCATGCCCGCATCGCGACAGTCGATCCAGATTTCCTCGAACGGCAGCCGCCGCTGATCGAGCAGGCGCAAGTGGTCGCCCTGCCATTGCACGGCGCGTATGGAGTCGTGGGAGTTCGTGGTCATCGGACGATTATATCAAGCCGCAGGCATTTCCCTTCTCCGGGAGGGAGAAGGTGCCCGCAGGGCGGATGAGGGCGAGCCAGTCGAAGCGGCACACTGGCTCCCTCACCCCAACCCTCTCCCCTCCGGGCGAGGGAGTAAAACGTCAGCGTCGCGCGGCAAGCCAGGCGTGGATCGCCGGAGGCACTTCGCGCTGGGCGCGGCCCGACACATAGATGCCGATATGGCCGCCTTTGAATGCCAACTCCGTGTAATCGTCCGTACCGACCGCACCGGCCATGGCGCGCGATGCGGCGGGCGGCACCAGGTGATCCTGCTCGGCGTAGATATTCAGTACCGGCTGCGTGATCGCCTTGAGGTCGACGCGCTTGCCGCCGATCTCGATCGTGCCTTGATCAGCTTGTTCTCCTGGAAGAAATCCCTGGCGAACTGGCGGAACGCCTCACCGGCCTGGTCGGGCGAATCGAAGATCCACTTTTCCATGCGCAGGAAATTGTGCGACCTCGACCGGGTTGTCGAGGATATCGACGAGACCGACGTACTTCTGCTGGTTCAGGCGCACCGGCTTCAGCGTCAGGTAGATCCAGTTCATCAGGTCCGCCGGCACATTGCCGACGGTGTCGACGAACAGATCGACGTCCATCCCCCGTGCCCAGTGCGACAGCATATTGTCCGGCGTATGGAAATCCACCGGCGTCACCATGGTGACGAGGTTGCGCACCTTGTCCGGTTGCAGGGCGGCGTAGCAAAGCGAGAACACGCCGCCCTGGCAGATGCCGAGCAGGTTGATCGCCTCCACGCCATGCCGCTCGCGCACGACATCGACGCAACGGTCGAGATAACCGTAGATGTAATCGTCGAGCGTCAGCCAGCGATCGGCGCCGTCGGGATAACCCCAGTCGATGCAGATACACGTCCTCGCCCTGCTCGAGCAGGTTGCTTCACCATGGAGCGATCTTCCTGCAGGTCGACCATCCAGGGCGTGTTGACCAGGGCGTAACGATCAGCAACGGGGTCCTCGCGGTCGGCTTCTTCTCGCCGCTGAAGTGCCACAGCGTCAGCTTGTCCTCGCGATACACGAGCTTCGCGCGGCGTATTGGCAAGTTCGATTCGGGCCGACCTTGCGTGAGGTTGTCCATGCCGGCCTCGAGCTTGCGCCGGAACGACTTGACTTCTTGCCGGACACGGGCTGGATCGAAGGAAAAAGGTGGTTGCATGATCATGACCTGGTCTTGCCTGCGGCAGGCTTCCCGGCCGCGAGCTTTTCTTCAGCCGTCTTTACCGCCTTTTGCGGCGACGCCTTGCGCCAGGTTCGCAACTTCGGCAGCCAGCGCGCGCACCTCGCGGCGCATGGCCTGAAGTCGCTCGCCAAGGCTGTTCACTTCGCTGCGCGTGGGCATGCCCACCTGCGCGGCAGACGCTCGACCTGGTGCTGCTGCAGCTCGCGCAGACGCATCTGCGCATTGCCAGTTCGCCGCATAGACCTGGCGAAATTCGTCGGACAGCGCGCTCTGCGCATAGGCCTCTTCGGTCAATCCACCCACAGGTCGTAGAGCGCCTGAGCGACTCGGGATCCTCCACGAACCGGGCTGGCCCGATGACGCTCGCAGGCGGCCGACGCCTTCGCTGCTGGCGCGCTGGAGCAGGCCTGGTAGCTTGCCTGCCCACTCGGCAGTAACTCGCATGGCCGCTCGCACAGCGCCTGCTGTTCATCGCTGGCTGTTCGCGGTCTAGCCGAAGGCCGGCCATCTGCTCGACGTCGAACTTCATGCCGCGGGTGGTGGGTTCGACTGCATCCAGCCCTGCGAA
Source organism: uncultured Gammaproteobacteria bacterium (assembly GCA_963847335.1). Taxonomy (GTDB): domain Bacteria; phylum Pseudomonadota; class Gammaproteobacteria; order Xanthomonadales; family Rhodanobacteraceae; genus Luteibacter. The sequence continues at coordinate 348,950 of CAWJZF010000004.1, read as the reverse complement.
CTGCCTGCGCGAAGGCTCTTCGGCGCCTGCGTTGTCGGTACCAGCAAACGGCGTGCACCAACGCCTAGCCGCCCGGTCGGAATCAGCCGGCCATGGCTGCGGCGAGCCGTCGGCCGGCCCCTGGGCCGCCCGGGACAGCCAGTCGCCATAGCCCTTGAGTCCGTCGAGCATGCGATCGACTGCCGCGCCAACGGCGACTCGCGCCGGCGCGGGATCCTCTGCCGCAGCTGACGCGACCAGGCCTCCCAGCCCTCGCGCATGAGGGACTGGTAACGCTCCAGAAATTCCGTGCCCTGCTCCGGCCATTGCCTGCTTCATTCCCTAACCCAAGTCGACGTCGCTCATCCTGTTGCACCGCCGCCACAGCCGAGCCTGCGGAAAACGGTACTTCCAGACAGCGAAACCCGGCGTCTCGCCAACGCCGGGTTTCGCTTCGGAACGAGACAGCGGGGACGATTTAGACGGCCGCCGCGTTCTCGTCCTCGGTCACGGCCTTCATGGACAGGCGGATACGGCCCTGCTTGTCCACTTCGAGGACCTTGACCTTGACGATGTCGCCTTCCTTGAGCTTGTCGGAGACCTTCTCGACGCGCTCGCTGGAAATCTGCGACACGTGAACCAGACCGTCCTTGCCCGGCATGATCGTCACGAACGCACCGAAGTCCATCAGCTTGGCGACCTTGCCTTCGTAGATGCGGCCCGGCTCGACGTCCGAAACGATCTGCTCGATGCGCTTCTTCGCGGCGTCGGCCGCTTCGCGGTTGACCGAGGCGATGACCACGTTGCCGTCGTCGGTGATGTCGATCGTGGTACCGGTCTCTTCGGTGATCGAACGGATGGTGGCGCCGCCCTTGCCGATGACTTCGCGGATCTTGTCCGGGTGGATCTTGATCGTCAGCAGGCGCGGGGCGAACTCGCTCATTTCCGTGCGGGCGGTGGTGATCACCTTGGCCATTTCGCCGAGGATGTGCAGACGACCGCGCTTGGCCTGGGCCAGCGCCGTACGCATGATTTCCTCGGTGATGCCGTCGATCTTGATGTCCATCTGCAGCGCGGACACGCCATCGGCGGTACCGGCGACCTTGAAGTCCATGTCGCCGAGGTGATCTTCGTCACCCAGGATGTCGGACAGCACGACGAAATCGTTGCCTTCCTTGACCAGGCCCATCGCGATACCGGCGACCGGCGACTTCAGCGGGACACCCGCGTCCATCATGGCCAGCGAGGAACCGCAGACCGAAGCCATCGACGAGGAACCGTTCGACTCGGTGATTTCCGAGACGACGCGGACGACGTACGGGAATTCCTCGATCGATCGGCTTGACCGCCTGCACGCCGCGCTTGGCGAGGCGGCCATGGCCGATCTCGCGACGCTTCGGGCTGCCGACGCGGCCGGTTTCACCGACCGAGAACGGCGGGAAGTTGTAATGGAACAGGAACGGTGTCCTTCGACTCGCCTTCCGGCGCGTCGATGAGCTGCGAGTCACGCGTGGTGCCGAGCGTGGCCACGACCAGCGCCTGGGTCTCGCCGCGGGTGAACAGCGCCGAGCCGTGGGTGCGCGGCAGGACGCCGACGCGGACGGTGATCGGGCGGACGTCGTCGAGCTGGCGGCCGTCGATGCGGACCTTGGTCTTCAGCACGCCGTCGCGCAGGGTGCGGTATTCGATCTCGCCGAAAGCGGCGCCGATGTCGGCGTCCTTCCAGCCCTTGGCGGTCGCCTGTTCGGCGATCGCGGTCTTGACATCGGTCTTCAGGGCGCCGACGACGTCACGACGAGCCAGCTTGTCGCGGATCTGGAAGGCTTCGGCGAAGCGGTTGCCGACGGCGCCACGGACCGCATCGAGCAGTGCGGTGTTGGCGGCGGGAGCGTCCCACTTGAAGGTCTTCTGGCCGGCTTCGGCGACGAAGGCGTTGATCGTGTCGATCGCGACCTGCATCTGCTGGTGACCGAACACGACCGCGCCGAGCATCACATCTTCGCTGAGCAGCTTGGCTTCGGACTCGACCATCAGCACGGCATTGGCCGTACCGGCGACGACGAGGTCGAGGTCGGAGGTCTTCAGCTGGGTCAGCGGTCGGGTTGAGCAGGTACTGGCCGTCGACGTAACCGACGCGGGCGGCGCCGATCGGGCCCTTGAAGGGCACGCCGGCGATGCGACATCGCGGCGGAGGCACCGATCAGGGCGGGAATATCGCCGTCGACTTCCGGGTTCAGCGACATGACCGTCGCGATGACCTGGATCTTCGTTGCGGAATTCCTCGGGGAACAGCGGACGCACCGGACGATCGATCAGACGCGAGGTCAGCGTCTCCTTCTCGGTCGGGCGGCCTTCACGCTTGAAGAAGCCACCCGGGATGCGACCGGCGGAGTAGAACTTTTCCTGGTAGTCGACGGTGAGCGGGAAGAAATCCTGCCCCTCGCGCGCCTTCGGCGCCGCGACCACGGTGACCAGCACGACGGTGCCGCCCATGCTGACCATACCGCACCGGATGCCTGGCGGGCGATTTCGCCCGTCTCCAGCGTGACTTCGTGATTACCGTACTGGAATGACTTGGTTACTTTCGCCACGTTGATCTCCTCAGTCCTTCGATTAACGGCGCAGGCCGAGGCGTTCGATCAGGGTCTGGTACCGGGCGAGATCGCTCGACTTCAGGTAGCTGAGCAGACGCTTGCGCTGATTGACCAGCTTGAGCAGGCCACGACGCGAGTGGTGGTCCTGCTTGTGCTCCTTGAAATGACCCGTCAGGTGTTCGATGCGGGCGGAGAGCAGTGCCACCTGGACTTCCGGCGAGCCGGTGTCATTGGGGACGCGGCCGTATTCAGCAATGATCTTGCCGGTCTGTTCAGCGTTGAGCGACATGTGTATCGATTCCTTAAAAGCAGATGCGAAGCTTGCGCAACTTCAACGCGGGTTGGAGTTGCGCAAGCTTCGCCGATGAATGAAAGCCATGAAACAAGCACGATATTGTAACGGTGACAACCGTGTGGCAACAAGGCCTGCGAAGCGTTTGTGACACCGGCGTCTCAGACTCCGGCTTCCTGCGAATCCCCGGACGCCGGGACCGGCAGGTTCAGGCCGCGCAAAACGCGCAACATGCCCCCCTCGTCCACCTCGGCCAGGGCCATCAGGCGCCCGTCGTGACCCCAGGCGGCGCAACGGCCGGGGACGGCGCCCTCGCCCAACGGCACCGGCTGGCCGAAGGCGAAAATGCGGCTCTGCTCCGCATCGAGCCGGACTTCCGGCAGATGGGTCAGGCCGGCGCCGACCGGCAACAGGCAGGCGTCCAGCGGGTCGGGACCTTCGGCCGCGGCGGCTTCCAGTTCGGCCAGGGTGACCATGGCCGGGGCCATGAACGGCTCGACCCACAGCCGGCGCAGGCCGGCCAGATGGGCGCCGCAGCCCAGTCGCTCGCCGAGGTCGACCGCCAGGCTGCGCACGTAGGTGCCCGAACCGCATTCCACATAAAGCCTGAGGGTATCGGCGCTCCGCTCGACGACATCCAGCCGGTAGACCTCGACCTCACGGGCCGGCACGTCCACCGCCTCCCCGCGCCGCGCATGTACATAGAGAGGCACGCCATCCTTCTTGATGGCCGAGTAGACCGGGGGTATCTGCACGATACGGCCACGGAGGGTGGCCAGGGCCGCCTCCAGCGTCGCCTCGTCGATCGGCGGTACCGGCCGCGTATCGACCACCTCGCCCTCGAGATCGGCGGTCGTGGTGGTCGCCCCGAGCCGGACGCTGGCTTCGTAGGCTTTTCGCGAACCGAGGAGCCAGCCGGCCAGCTTGGTCGCCTCGCCGAAACACAGCGGCAACAATCCCGTCGCAAGCGGATCGAGACTGCCGGTATGCCCGCCCTTGGCCGCGCCGACCAGGCGACGTGCCGCCTGCAAGGCCTGGTTGGAACTCAGGCCGAGCGGCTTGTCGAGCAGCAGGATGCCGTGGATGTCACGGAACGAACGACGGGACATAAAGCCGAACCTTCCTTACTCCTTGTCATCATCCGACGAGGGCACCCGCCCCAGCGGCGAAACATCGTCCAGCGGCGGCACGTCGCCCGAATCGCGCAACAGCGAATCGATACGTTCGCCCTTGTCGACCGAGTCGTCGTACTTGAAGCGCAGCTCAGGTACGCGGCGCAGACGCATGATCTGGGAGAGCGCATGGCGAAATTCGCCACGGAGTTCCTTCAGCCCCTTGACCGCGGTGGCCGACTGGCCGGGAATCAGCGCGGTGACCCACACCGTGGCCCAGTCCAGCTCGCGGGAAACCTCAACGTCGGAGACGCTGACCGAGGGCAGCGCATGATCGCGCACGGCGGCGTGGACCAGCAGGCCGATCTCACGACGCAGTTCGGCGGAAACGCGGTCGGTACGCTTGAAATCGCGGGAAGGCATGGGAACTCCAATACTCAAAGACGCCCTGGGGGACGATACCCCTCTCCCGGGAACGGGAGAAGTTGCCCTTCGGGCGGCCGGGACGATACTCGTCGCCATGCGGCGACGACGCCGGCGGCTTCCCCTCCCGTATGGAACTGATTGGCATCGAGTCTCAGCTCGTCATTCCGGCGCAGGCCGGAATCCAGTGGCGTTATCGCTCCATGTAGGACTGGAGCCACTGGATCCCGGCCTGCGCCGGGATGACGGTGTTGAGACTCGACGTTAATCAGGCCGCACGTAGGGGGAAACGTGTGTTACAGCGTGCGAGCCACTTCGATGCGCTCGAAGCACTCGATCTGGTCGCCGGCCTTGACGTCGTTGTACTGCTTGACGGCGATACCGCATTCCATGCCGTTGCGCACTTCGTCCACCAGTTCCTTGAAGCGGCGCAGCGACTCGAGTTCGCCCTGGAAGATGACGACGTTGTCGCGGAGCACGCGGATCGGCTTGCTGCGCTTGACCGTGCCCTCGGTGACCATGCAACCGGCGACCGCACCGAACTTGGAGCTGCGGAACACGTCGCGGACCTGGGCGATACCGATGATTTCCTCGCGGATTTCCATCGCGAGCAGACCGGAAGCGGCCTGCTTCACCTGGTCGATGACGTCGTAGATGATCGAGAAGTAGCGCACGTCCAGGCCGCTGGTATCGATCACCTTGCGCGCCGAGGCGTCGGCACGGACATTGAAGCCGATGATCAGCGCCTTCGAGGCGGCCGCCAGGGTCGCGTCGGATTCGGTGATGCCACCGACACCGGACGAAACCACGTTGACCTTGACCAGTTCGTTGCCGATCTGGGTCAGCGACTCGCGCAGTGCCTCGACCGAACCCTGCACATCGGCCTTGACCAGGATGTTGAGGGTCTGCTGGCCTTCGCCCTGGCCCATCTGGGCCATGATGTCTTCCAGACGGTTCGACTTGCTGACCAGGCGCGTCTCGCGACGCTTCTGCTGACGCTCCTGCGCCACCTGGCGGGCCAGACGCTCGTCCTCGACGCAGACGAAGTCGTCGCCGGATTCGGGCACGCCGGACAGGCCGAGCACCTGCACCGGAATCGACGGACCGGCGCTCTGGACCTGCTGGCCGGTTTCGTCGATCAGCGCGCGCATGCGGCCGTACTCGACGCCGACGACCAGGAAGTCGCCACGCTTCAGGGTGCCCTGCTGGACGAGCACGGTCGCCACCGGACCGCGACCGCGATCCAGGCTGGACTCGATGACCACGCCCGAGGCGCGACCGTCGACGACAGCCTTCAGCTCCATCACCTCGGCCTGCACCGAGAATCGCATCGAGCAGGGCGTCGATACCGTCGCCCGTCTTCGCCGAGACCGGCACGAACTGCACGTCGCCGCCCCAGTCTTCCGGGACCACTTCGTACTGCACCAGGCCCTGCTTGACGTTGTCCGGGTTGGCCCCGTCCTTATCGATCTTGTTCACCGCGACGATGATCGGCACCTTGGCCGCGCGGGCATGCTTGACCGCCTCGACCGTCTGCGGCATGACGCCGTCGTCGGCCGCTACGACCAGCACGACGATGTCGGTCGACTGCGCGCCACGCTGGCGCATCGAGGTGAACGCGGCATGGCCCGGGGTGTCGAGGAAGGTGATCACGCCCTTGGGCGTTTCCACATGGTACGCGCCGATATGCTGGGTGATGCCGCCGGCTTCGCCCGAAGCGACCTTGGTCCGGCGGATGTAGTCGAGCAGCGAGGTCTTGCCGTGGTCGACATGACCCATGATGGTGACCACCGGCGGACGGGTGACCTTCTCGCCATCGAGCTCGGCGGTCTGGGTCTGCGTCTGCAGCGTGGTTTCCGCGTCGGTGTCCTCGGCGCGAACCGCGTTATGGCCCAGTTCCTCGACCACCAGCACCGCGGTGTCGTGGTCGATGGTCTGGTTGATGGTCGCCATGACGCCCATCTTGAACAGCGCCTTGACCACCTCGGCACCCTTGACGGCCATCTTCTGGGCCAGGTCGGTGACCAGGTTGCTGTCGCCTACCACGACGTCGCGCACGACCGGCGCGGTCGGACGCGAGAAGCCGTGCGGGCCGGCTGACGCGGCGCCGCCACGCGGCGCCTCGATACGGCCCTTGGACTTGCCGCCACGACGATTGTTCTGGCTGGAACGACGTGCGCGATCGGCTTCGCTCAGGTGCAACTCGCCACCGGCGAAGCGCTTGGCGCTGCCATTGCCATTCCCGGCGTCGCGGTCGCGACCGCCACCGCCACCCGTCTTGGGCTTGGCATTGCCACGCGTATCGTTGGCCGCGGCCACGGCGCCCGGGGCGGGACGCGGCGCGGCCGGGCGGGCTGCCACGGGTGCGGCGGCCTGCGGAGCGACCGGTGCGGGTGCCGGTGCGGGCGGCGGAACGATCTTGGCCGGCGGCGGCACCGCAACCACTTTCTCGCGACGACGCGGTTCATGGATGCGCGGCAGGATCATGCCCAGCGAGCGGTTGTCGAGCTTGCCGGTGGCATGGCCGAGCGTATTGTCTTCAGTAGCGGGAACGGATGCGATGGGAGCAGCCTCGACTTCGATTTCCTGGGCGCGCACAGCGGCCGCGGCGGCTTCCGCCTCGGCACGTTGACGTTCGGCTTCGGCCTCGGCGGCGCGCAGACGCGCTTCCTCCTCGGCCCGTTGTTTAGCCTCTTCGGCCTGGCGCTGCTCGGCTTCGAGGCGTGCGGCCTCTTCCTGTTCGCGCTGGGTCTGGGATTCATGCAGTTTGTGCGCGGCGTCGTCGCGGCCGGTTTCGGCGCCCGCCTCTTCGGCGATCGCGCTGCGCTTGACATAGGTCCGCTTGGCACGGACCTCGACGTTGACCGTCTTGGCCGCGCCCGCACCGCGACCGGTGCCGGTGCTGACCTTGATTTCGTTGACCGTGCGTCGCTTGAGGGTGATCTGCCGCGGCGTGGAATCGTCGACGTCGGCAGCGGCCCCGGCCTTGCCGTGTGTCCGGCGCAGGAATCCGAGCAGCTTCACCTTCTCGGTGCTGCTGATCACCTGCTCCGAATCGGAGAATTTCATGCCCGCTTCGCCAAGCTGTCCAAGCAGCTTGTCGACGGACATGCCCAGAACCTGGGCGAGTTGTTTGATCGTGACGTCCGACATCTATATTTCTCCGCCGTTCCCGCGCGTAACCTTACGTGCCGACGATGACCCGTACGGCTGCCTCCATCCATGGCGGGAATCCTCAACGAGGCTTCCCTCGGGGCGTCCGTCCAGGACGCCGCCGCCCTCCGCGGTCAGCCACCCTTCTCCAGTCGGGCGATCATCGGCGCGCGTGCTGCCATGATCAATTGCGCTGCGCGATCCTCGTCCATGCCATCGATCTCGATCAGGTCGTCGATGGCCAGATCCGCCAGGTCGTCGACCGTGACCACTTCCCGTTCAGCCAGCGCATACGCGGTGGCTTCGTCCATGCCATCCAGGGCCAGGAGCTCCTCGGACGGCTTGTGTTCCTCGATCCCTTCCTCGACGGCCAGGGCGTCGGTGAGCAGCGCATCGCGGGCACGCGCGCGCAGCTCCTCGACGATGTCTTCGTCGAAGCCTTCCACCGCGAGCAGCTCCGCGCTCGGCACATAGGCGATTTCCTCGACGCTGGAAAAGCCTTCCTGAACGAGGATGTTGGCGATCTCCTGATCGACTTCCAGGCGCTCCATGAACAGCTTGAGCGCCGCTTCCTGCTCGGCCTCGCTCTTCGCGGTGACCTGGTCCTGGGTCATCACGTTCAGCTGCCAACCGGTCAGCTTGCTGGCCAGCCGCACGTTCTGGCCACCGCGGCCGATCGCCTGGGACAGCTTGTCCTCGGCCACCGCGATGTCCATCGAATGCTTCTCTTCATCCATGATGATCGACTGCACCTCGGCCGGCGCCATCGCATTGATCACGTACTGGGCCTGGTTCTCATGCCACAGGATGATGTCCACGCGCTCGCCGTTGAGCTCGTTGGAGACCGCCTGGACGCGCGAACCGCGCATGCCGATGCAGGCGCCGATGGGGTCGGTGCGGCTGTCGTGCGCGACCACCGCGATCTTCGCGCGGTCGCCCGGATCGCGGGCGCAGCCCTTGATCTCGACCAGGCCCTGGCCGACTTCCGGCACTTCGAGCTTGAACAGTTCGATCATGAATTCCGGTGCGCTGCGCGAGACGAACAGCTGCGGACCGCGGATTTCCGACTTCACTTCGTAAAGGTAACCGCGCACGCGGTCGCCGACGCGGGCCGATTCGCGGGGAATCGACTTGTCGCGCGGGATGAAGGCCTCGGCATTGCTGCCCAGGTCCAGGTACACGTTGCCGCGCTCGACGCGCTTGACGATGCCGGTGACCAGCTCGCCCACCCGGTCGCGGAAAGCGTCGACCACCTGCGCGCGTTCCGCCTCGCGGACGCGCTGCACGATGACCTGCTTGGCCGCCTGCGCCGCGATGCGGCCGAATTCGGCGTTTTCGATCTGGTGCTCGACCGAGCCGCCGATTTCGGCGCCCTCGACCTCTTCCACCGCGTCCATCAGGCGGATCTGGTAGTACGGCGAATCCATCTCGCCGTCGTCGGCGATGACTTCCCAGCGACGGAAAGTCTCGTATTCGCCGGTGGTCCGGTCGATGGACACGCGAACGTCCGAATCCTCGTCCGGGAATCGTTTCTTGGCCGCCGAGGCCAGCGCCGCTTCCATGGCTTCAAAAATGACATCGCGCGGCACGCCCTTTTCATTGGCGACCGCGTCGACGACCAGCAACAGTTCTTTGCTCATTGCCGCTACTCCGTGAACGCCGTTCCGGCGCCCCAACGTTTCATTGAACCGATTTCTTCTCGCCACGCTTGGGCTGCGGGGCATAACCCAGCGCCACCCAATCGGGCACGACACGGGCGCTCTCGACGTCCGCATGCACGAATTCGAACCGACCCGCCTCGCCTTCCAGCACGATGCGTTCGCCGTCCACTTCGACGACCTTGCCCTTCATACGACGACGCCCCTCGACCGGCGCTTTCAGCAGCGCCTTGACCTCCTGGCCGATCACGCGGGCGAACTGCCCGGCGGTGAACAGCGGGCGGTCGATCCCCGGCGAGGATACTTCCAGTACATATTGGCCGGGAATCGGATCTTCAACGTCCAGCATCGCGGAAAGCTCGCGGCTGGCTGCCTCGCAGTCCTCCACGGTCACTTCGCGGCCCTCGACATCGAGGTAGACGCGCAGCGTGCTCTGCCCGTTCGAGGGCAGGAATTCGACACCGATGCATTCCAGGCCCAGGTCGGCCAGGACTTCGGTGAATCGTCTTGCTAGCGCTTGTGTATCCACAGTGTTCTGTATTTTCCGGTCGCCAGAAACAAAAAATGGGCTCCAACGGCCCATTCCCTTTCGTCGCCGATGTATCCCGACTCTTTCCTGCCGCGATTCCCTCCGGAACCCGACGAGTCCCGGTGATTATCACGCAACGCGTCCTTGCGCCCAACAAAAAAGCCTCACAAGGAGGCTTTCTCGATAAGAAAGTCCTGGTAGCGGGGGCAGGATTCGAACCTGCGACCTTCGGGTTATGAGCCCGACGAGCTGCCAGACTGCTCCACCCCGCATCAGAGTCAGAAAAGTATACGTAAGTGGCCGGTTTCTTGCAAGCCCTTTGTTAACAATTGGGGCTAAATATTGCAGGGAAACGTCAATCGGCCGTATGCCGGCCGACCACTTACGATCCGCCCTACCCCGCGAACGCCCGCTGGCACCACGCGAACAGCGGTCCCCACCAGAGGCCGAGAACCAGCAACGCCAACGCATTGATCGACAGCATCCAGCGCATCGGCTGGTCGCCCTGCGCTTTCACTTCGACGCCGTCGACCGGCTTGTCGAAGTACATCACCTTGACCACGCGCAGGTAGTAATAAAGACCGATGATCGCGAATACGGCACCAACGATCGCCAGCCACAGCATGCCGGCGTTGACCGCCGCCTGCAGGACCAGCAGCTTGCCGAAGAAGCCGAGCAGCGGCGGTACGCCGGCCAGGGAGAACATCGTCAGCATCATCAGGAAGGCGAACCATGGCGAGCGCTGGTTCAGGCCCTTCAGGTCGTCGATTTCCTCGCACTCGAAGCCGGAACGGGCCATCGCCATGATCAGGCCGAAAGCCGCGGTCGACATCAGCGCATAGCTGATCGCGTAGAACATGGCCGCCGAATAGCCTTCCGGCGTCGCATTGACCAGGCCGACCAGCAGGTAGCCCATGTGCGAAATGGTCGAATAGGCCAGCAGGCGCTTGAGGTTGCTTCTGCACGATGGCGACCAGGTTGCCGATCGCCAGCGACAGCACCGCGAGCACGGCCAGCATGAGCTGCCACTGGTGCGCGAGCACCTGGTTCATGCCCTCGGCGCCGCCGGCATCGCCCATGGCGGTCGACAGCAGGCGGTAGGCCATGCCGAACGCGGCCAGCTTCTGCGCCGAACCGATGAAGATGGTCACGGCGGTCGGCGCGCCCTGGTAGACGTCGGGGATCCACATGTGGAACGGCGCGGCGCCCAGCTTGAAGGCGATACCGACGATCATGAAGACCAGGCCGAACATCAGCAGGTTCTTCCACTCCGTGGTCGCCACGGCGGCATGGATCGCGGTCAGGTCCAGCGTGTGGGTGGCACCGTAGATCATCGACATGCCGTACAGCAGCATGCCCGAGGCCAGCGCGCCGAGCACGAAGTACTTGATCGCCGCTTCCGAGGACAGCTGCGAATCGCGGTTCAGTGCAACCAGCGCGTACGAGGACAAGGTCAGCAGTTCCAGGCCCAGGTAAACCGTGACCAGGCTGCCGGCCGAGACCAGCACCATGATGCCGAGCACGCCGAAGATGGTCAGCGTGTAGAACTCGCCCGACGGGATCTTGCGGTCGCGCAGGTACGGCCTGGCATAGACGAAGACCAGGGCCGTGGTCAGCAGCGAGAACAGTTTCAGGATCTCGGCCACATGGTCGCGCACGAACATGCCGCTGAACGCGGTGACCGCGGTGACCGGCTGGTCGGCGACCACCAGGTAGGCGGTGACCAGCAGCACGAGGATCGACAGCCAGTGGACAATGCCCTGCTGCGAAGGCTTCAGGAACGCGTCCAGGAGCAGCAGCGCGCAGGCCGCCACCACCAGGTAGGCCTCCGGCAGCATGATCAGGATGTCGGTAATGCTCGGCATGAATTTATCCTGCTCAGATCTTGGTGATCGACAGCTGCTCGACGAGCCGCGCGACCGAAGCGTCCATGAGATGCGATCAACGGCTGCGGCCAGATACCGACGGCCAGCACGGCCGACGGCGAAGGCGGTCAGCACGAAGATTTCGCGCCCATTGATGTCTTTCATCTCCGCGACGTGCGGGTTGGTGATGTCGCCCCAGAGCACGCGCTTGACCATCCACAGCGTGTACGCCGCGCCGATGATCAGCGTAAACGCGGCGAACAGCGCGATCCACGGGTTGGCGCTGAAGGCGGCCAGGATCACCATGAACTCGCCGACGAAACCGCTGGTGCCCGGCAAGCCACTGTTGGCCATCGCGAAGAACACGTAGAACAGGCCGAACCACGGCATCACGTTGATGACGCCGCCGTAGTCCTTGATCTGGCGCGTATGCAGCCGGTCGTAGAGCACGCCGATCGAGCTGAACATCGCGCCGGAGATGAAGCCGTGCGAGATCATCTGCACCATCGCGCCCTGCATGCCGAGGCGCGCGACGTCCAGGTTATGGCTGTCGCGGACCAGCATGAAAGCGATGAAGATGCCCAGGGTGACGAAGCCCATGTGCGCGACCGACGAGTAGGCGACCAGCTTCTTCATATCGTCCTGGACCAGGGCGATGTAGCCGATATAGACCACCGCGATGAGGCTCAGGCCAATGACCAGCCAGGCGTAGTGTTCGGACGCATCGGGCACGATCGGCAGGCTGAAACGCAGGAAGCCGTATCCGCCGATCTTCAGCATCACCGCGGCCAGCACCACGGAACCGCCGGTCGGCGCTTCCACGTGGGCATCGGGCAGCCAGGTATGCACCGGCACCATCGGCACCTTGACCGCGAAGGCGATCAGGAAGGCGAAGAACAGCCAGCTCTGCTCGGTGAGCGACAGCGGTACCCGCGCCATGTCGGCCAGCGCGAAGCTGCCGCCGGTCTTGTGATGCAGGTACAGCAGGCCGACCAGCATGAAGATCGAGCCGAAGAACGTATAGATGAAGAACTTCAGCGTGGCGTACACGCGCCGCGGACCGCCCCACATGCCGATGATGATGAACATCGGGATCAGGATGGCCTCGAAGAACGCATAGAACAGCAAGGCGTCGGTCGCGCAGAACACGCCGATCATCAGGCCTTCGAGCGCCAGCATCGCCGCCATGTACTGGTGCGGCTTGTCCTGGATCACTTCCCAGGCGCCGACGATCACCAGGATCGAGACGAAGGTGGTCAGCGCGATCAGGGCGACGGAAATACCGTCCACGCCGAGCGCGTAATGGATACCCAGCGAGGGGATCCAGTTGAAGTCTTCCTGCAGTTGCATGCCGCCGTCGTTCGCGTTGAACGCGGCAAGCAGCATGAGGCTGGCGGCGAAGGTCGCGACCGCCACCAGCAACGCGATCCAGCGCGCGGCGTTCGGGCGGCTGGCGCCGGCTAGCAGGACCGGAATGGCACCGAGGACCGGCAACCAGACCAGCAGACTGAGCAGATGGTTCGACATAGAGCTCATGTCCTTATTGGCCCACCAGCCAGTACCCGCCAAGTAGCAGGATCAGGCCGAGGATCATGGCGAAGGCGTAATGGAAGAGGAAGCCGGATTGCAGGCGGCGCGTACCCGAGGCCACGCGCTGGACGACGCTTGCCGAGCCGTTGACCAGGGCGCCGTCGATGATGGCCGTATCGCCGATCTTCGAGAAGAAGCGTCCAAGGCCGACGCCGCCCTTGGCGAACACCGCGAAATACAGCTCGTCGATCCAGTACTTGTGGTTGAGTACGTTGTAGACCGGCTTCAGCGCGTTCTTCACCGTCTCCGAGGCACGCGGATTGATCAGGTACAGGTAGGTCGCCACCGCGAAACCGGCGAAGGCCAGCCAGAACGGCGCCGCGGCGAAGCCGTGCAAGGCCATCTGCATCGCGCCATGGAATTCATGGGCCAGCTCGCCGAGCACGTCGTTCGCTTCGGCGACATGGATCGCACCGCCAAACCAGTTGCCGAACAGCATCGGGCCGACGGTGAAGTAACCGACCAGTACCGACGGGATCGCCAGCAGGATCAGCGGCAGGGTCACCACCCACGGCGATTCATGCGGCGCATGGGCCAGCACGCCCGACTCATGATGACCATGGTCGTCGTCGTGATCGTGGCCATGGCCGTGGTGCGCCTGGACCGTGAAGCGCTCCTTGCCATGGAAGGTCATGTACAGCAGGCGGAAGCTGTACAGCGAGGTGACGAAGACGCCCGCCAGCACGCAGAAGTTTGCATAGCCCGCGCCCCAGCGATGCGACTCGCCGACGGCCTCGATGATCGCGTCCTTCGAGTAGAAGCCCGCGAAGAACGGCGTACCGGCCAGCGCCAGCGAACCGATCCACATGGTGATCCAGGTGACCGGCATGTACTTGCGCAGGCCACCCATGTAGCGCATGTCCTGCTCGTGGTGCATGCCGATGATCACCGAGCCGGCGCCGAGGAACAGCAGCGCCTTGAAGAAGGCATGGGTCATCAGGTGGAACACCGCGCCCGAATAGGCGGACACGCCGAGCGCGACCGTCATGTAGCCGAGCTGGGACAGCGTCGAATAGGCGATGACGCGCTTGATGTCGTTCTGCACGATGCCGATCAGGCCGGTGAACAGCGCCGTGGTCGCGCCGATCACCAGGACGAAGCTGAGCGCGCCTTCGGACAGTTCGAAGATCGGCGACATGCGCGCGACCATGAAGATGCCGGCGGTGACCATGGTCGCCGCATGGATCAGCGCGGAGATCGGGGTCGGGCCTTCCATCGAGTCGGGCAGCCACACGTGCAGCGGCACCTGGGCCGACTTGCCCATGGCGCCGATGAACAGCAGGATGCCAATCACGGTCGCCGCATCCCAGGCATGGTTCTGGGTGATCTGCAGGGTCTTGCCGACCAGAGTGGGCGCGGTGTCGAAAACGGTCTTGTAATCCAGGCTGCCAAGGAAATACAGGATCGCGGCGATACCAAGCAGGAAGCCGAAGTCGCCGACGCGATTGATCACGAAGGCTTTCAGGTTGGCGAAGATCGCGGTCGGCCGCTTGTACCAGAAGCCGATCAGCAGGTACGACACCAGGCCCACTGCTTCCCAGCCGAAGAACAGCTGCATGAAGTTGTTGCTCATGACGAGCATCAGCATCGAGAAGGTAAACAGCGAGATGTAGCTGAAGAAACGCTGGTAGCCCGGATCTTCGGCCATGTAGCCGATCGTGTAGACGTGCACCAGCAGCGAGACGAAGGTCACCACGACCATCATCATCGCGGTCAGGCGATCGACCATGAAGCCGACGCTGGCGTGGAGGCGCGCCACCTCGAACCAGGTATAGACATCCTGGTTGAAGGGTTCGGCGCCGCCCCAGACCAGCTGGTAAAGCACGTAGAACGACAGCGCGCAGGAGATACCGACGCCCAGGATGGTGACCGTATGCGAGCCGGCACGGCCGATCACGCCGCCCAGCAGGCCGGCAATGAGCGCGCCGGCCAGCGGCGCCAGGGCGATGAGCAGCAGGATGGAGAGGGAAAGCTGCATCGGGTCAGCCCTTCATGCTGTCGATTTCGGCGACGTTGATCGTGCCGCGATTGCGGAACAGCAGGACCAGGATCGCCAGGCCGATGGCGGATTCCGCCGCGGCCACGGTAAGGATGAAGAACACGAAGACCTGGCCGGAGACATCGCCGAAGAAGCGCGAGAAGGCCACGAAGTTCGTGTTCACGGCGAGCAGCATCAACTCGATCGCCATCAGCAGCACGATGACGTTCTTGCGGTTGATGAAGATCCCGGCCACCGAGATGCAGAACAGCACGGCGCCAAGCACGATGAAATGGGAAAGCGTGATCACGGGGCGGACTCCTGCGGCGGCACGACGCTTGGCGCCGGGTTGACCGAATCGGGCCTCTCGACGGCCATCTTGACCAGCCGGACGCGGTCGCGCGGGTTGACCGCGACCTGCTCGCCGGCGCTCTGGTGACGCACGCCGCCGCGCTGGCGAAGGGTCAGCGCCACCGCGGCGATGATGCCGACGGTAAGGATCAGCGCGGCGATCTCGAAGGGCAGCAGGAACTGCGTGTACAGCGCCCTGCCCAGCCATTCGACGTTGGACGTACCCGCCGGGTTGGCGCCCATCGTATGCGTGTTCATCGCGCGCACGCCGATCAGGGCGAGCATCTCGCCGAGCATGACCAGGGCGACCACGATGCCGACCGGCAGGTAGCGGATGAAGCCCTCGCGGACGACCTCCTGCTTGATGTCGAGCATCATCACCACGAACAGGAACAGCACCATCACCGCGCCGACATAGACGACGATCAGCGCGATGGCCAGGAACTCGGCCTCGGCCAGCAGCCAGATGCAGGCGGTGCTGAAGAAGGTCAGCACCAGGGAGAGCACGGCGTGGACCGAGTTCCTCAGGGTGATGACCATCAGCGCGGCACCGATGGTCACGGCGCCGAACAGGTAAAAACAGATCAATTGCAGCAGGTCGGTACTCATCGCTTTTCTCCCACCCTCAACGGAACGCCGCGTCTTGCGCGCGGGCGGCGGCGATGTCCTGCTCGAAGCGATCGCCGATCGCCAGGAGCTGGGTCTTGTTCACGATGTTCTCGCCGCGGTGCTCGAAGTGGTATTCGTGCACATGCGTCTCGACGATCGAGTCGACCGGGCAGCTCTCCTCGCAGAAACCGCAGAAGATGCACTTGAACAGGTCGATGTCGTAACGCGTCGTGCGGCGCTGGCCGTCCGAGGGACGCGGCGCCGAATCGATGGTGATCGCCAGGGCCGGGCACACCGCCTCGCAGAGCTTGCAGGCGATGCAGCGTTCTTCGCCGTTGGCGTAGCGACGCAACGCATGCAAGCCGCGGAAGCGGTTGGACTTGGGGATGTGCTCCATCGGGTAGCGCATCGTGTACTTGGGCTTGAACATGTAGCGCATGGTCAGGCCCATGCCCTTGAACAGTTCGATCAGGAGCAGGCTCTTGAAGTAGCTCGCTATGGAATTCATTGGACTCTTATGCCCCCGTACCGATGGTGACCCAGCCGAAGTACTTCATGCAGCCGGCGACGAGGACCCAGACGATGGTGATGGGAATGAAGACCTTCCAGCCCAGGCGCATGATCTGGTCGTAGCGGTAGCGCGGGAAACTCGCGCGGAACCACAGGAACATGAAGGCGAAGACGAAGGCCTTGATGAAGAGCCAGACAAAGCCGCCGGTCCAGATCCAGTTGATCCAGTTCGGCGCATCGGCGTGGATCCAGCCCTGGAAGGGGCTCAGCCAACCGCCCAGGAACAGGATCGAAGCCAGGAAGCTGACCAGGATCATGTTCGCGTATTCGGCCAGGAAGAAGATCGCGAACGCGGAACCGGAATATTCGACGTGGAAGCCGGCGACGATTTCCGACTCGCCCTCGGCGACGTCGAACGGCGCGCGGTTGGTCTCGGCCACACCCGACACGAAGTAGATGATGAAGACCGGCAGCAGCGGCAGCCAGAACCAGTCGAACAGGCCCTTGCCGCCCACCTGCGCCTCGACGATCGCGGTCAGGTTCAGGCTACCGGTCAGGACCAGCACGCAGACGATGGCCATGCCCATCGCCAACTCGTAGGAGATCACCTGCGCGGTGGCGCGCATCGCGCCGAGCAGTGCGTAACGCGAGTTCGAAGCCCAACCGGCGAGGATGATGCCGTACACGCCCATCGAGGTCATCGCGAGCAGGTAGAGCACGCCGGCGTTGACGTTGGCCAGCACCGTCTTCGGCCCGAACGGCAGCACCGCCCAGGCGGCCAGCGCCGGGACCAGGGCCAGCATCGGCGCCAGGTAGTACAGGAACTTGTTCGCGTTGGTCGGAAGGATCACTTCCTTGATCAGCAGCTTGACCACGTCGGCGAAGGCCTGCAGCAGGCCGAAGGGACCGACCTTGTTCGGCCCCATGCGCACGTGCATCCAGCCGATGACCTTGCGCTCCCAGTACACGAACATCGCCACCGCCAGGATCAGCGGCACGACGATCGCCAGGATGAACAGGACCGGCATCAACAGTTGGTCGTAGAGTTGCTCGGCCATGGATTACGCCTTGCTCAGGGTGATGGCCGCGCCGTAAGGCGGCAGCGTCGCGGTTTCCAGATGCGCCGCCTCGATCCAGACCGCGCCGGCGGGCACGGTCTTGTCGACGATGAGCGGCAGGACGATGCCATCGCCGACGCGGACGTTGTCGGCGAGACCCAGACGCGAAGCGTCCTCTTCGCTGACGTAGGCCGCGGCCGGACGATTGAGCGGATGCGAGTTCAGCGCACCGGCCCGACGCAGCACGGCGTCGGCACGGTAGATCGGCAGGGTCGACAGACGGGCCAGTGCGACGGCTTCACCGCGTTTGGCCAGTTCACCACGCACCTGTGCCGGACGCTCGCCGAGGTTCGCGCGCAGCTCGCCCAGATCGTCGAACTCGAAGCCGGCGACGTTCAGCACGCCACCGAGCGCACGCAGGACCTTCCACCCCGGACGTGCATCGCCAGGTGCCTTTGCACCGGCGCCGATGACCTGGGCGATACCGTCGACATTGACCAGGGTCGCGTCGTTCTCCGGCGCCAGCGCGATCGGCAGGATCACGTCGGCAAGTTCGCGCAGCGTGTCGTTGGCATAGGCCGAGAAGGCGACCACGGTGTTCGCCTGCTGCAGCGCCGTATGGGCCAGCTCGGGGTCGGCGACGTCGTGCGGCAGCTCGACACCGAACAGCAGGTAACCCTTGCGCGGCTGGGCAAGCATGGCCCGCGCGTCGAGACCGCCGGCGGAGGGCAACACGCCGACCGAGGACAGGCCGATCGCATTGGCGCCGACCGGGATCTCGTTGAACGCGGCGCCGCTGGCCGAGGCGATGAAGCGGGCGATCGCGCGCAGCCAGGACGCTTCCGGATGGGTCGCGGCGACCGCACCGAACAGCACCACGGCATTGCCGTCCTTCAGGCGCTCGAAGGCGGCGCGGTGTTCGTCGCTGGTCTGGACGCCATCGAAGGCGCCAGAGAGCGCCTGTGGCACGGCCGAGCCGTTGTCGACGGCCACCTTGGCCAGCTTCAGTAACTCGCCGACCAGGGCCTGCGGCGCGGCCACGGCCTCACCGGCCAGCGGATAATTGAAGCGGAAGTGCGCCGGATTGACCGCGTAGACCTTGGCGCCCTTCTTCACCGCCTCGCGCAGGCGATGGTTGAGCAACGGCACTTCGTAGCGGAGGTCCGAACCGACGATCAGGGCCGAGGTCACCTTGGCCAGTGCCGAGACCGGCAACGCGAACGGCGTCGCGAAGGCGTTGTCGGCGAAGTCGAGCTGGCGCAGGCGGTGATCGATATGCGCGCTGCCCAGACCGCGCGCGAGGCGCACCAGCAGTTCGCCCTCCTCGTTCGAGGTCGCGCCGTGGGCGAGGATGCCCAGATCGACACCGGGCACGCTCTTCAGCGCTTCGGCGGCGACGCCGAGCGCGTCTTCCCAGGTCGTGCCGACCCACTGGCCGTTACGCTTGACCTGCGGCTGGGTCACGCGATCGGCGGCATACAGGCCCTGGTGGCTGTAGCGATCGCGGTCGGACAGCCAGCACTCGTTGATCGTTTCGTTGTCGCGCGGCACCGTGCGCAGCACTTCGCCGCGGCGGGTGTGCAGCCACAGGTTCGAGCCGAGCGCATCGTGGTAACCGATCGACGGGCGCGCGATCAGTTCCCAGGCGCGCGCCTGGAACTGGAACGGCTTGTTGGTCAGCGCGCCGACCGGGCAGAGATCGATGATATTGCCCGACAGCTCGCTCTCGATCGTCTTGCCGATATAGGTGCCGATCTCGAGGTTCTCGCCGCGTTCCATGCCGCCGAGCTCATAGGTACCGGCGATCTCGCTGGTGAAGCGTACGCAGCGCGTGCACTGGATGCAGCGGGTCATCTCGGTGGCGACCAGCGGCCCGAGGTTCTCGTCGGAGACGGTGCGCTTGCGCTCGTTGAAGCGCGAGACCGAACGGCCGTAGCCGAGCGAGATGTCCTGCAGCTCGCACTCGCCGCCCTGGTCGCAGATCGGGCAATCCAGCGGATGGTTGATCAGCAGGAATTCCATCACGTTGCGCTGCGACTTCAGCGCCTTGTCCGAGCGCGTGAAGACCTTCATGCCCTCGCCTACCGGCGTGGCGCAGGCCGGCGCGGGCTTGGGCATCTTCTCGATTTCCACCAGGCACATGCGGCAGTTGGCGGCGATCGGCAGTTTGCGGTGATAGCAGAAACGCGGGATGGCGATCCCGACCGCATCGGCGGCCTGGATGATCATCGAACCCTTGGCGATCTGGACGGGGACGCCGTCGATCTCGATATTGACGAGGTCCGGCGCGGCGTGGTTCACGGGCTGCGCGCTCATCAGGCTGCGACTCCCAGTTGCTTGTCTTCGGTCATCGAACGCCCGTGGGTCACGAAGTACTCGAACTCGTTCCAGAAGTGGAACAGGAAGCCCTGCACCGGCCACGCGGCCGCTTCGCCGAAAGCGCAGATGGTGTGCCCTTCGATCTGGCCGGCAACCGCCTTCAGGCGATGCAGGTCGTCCTCGGTACCCTTGCCCTCGACGATGCGCGACAGCACGCGGTACATCCAGCCGGTGCCTTCGCGGCACGGCGTGCACTGGCCGCAGGATTCGGCCATGTAGAAGCGCGAGATGCGGTGGCAGGCGCGCACCATGCAGGTGTCCTCGTCCATCACGATCACCGCGCCCGAACCCAGGCCCGACCCCGCCTTCTGCAGCGAGTCGTAGTCCATGGTGCATTCGTTGATCAGCTTCGCCGGCAGCACCTTCATCGATGAGCCGCCCGGGATGACCGCCTTCAGCTGCTTGCCGCCGCGGATACCGCCGGCCAGTTCGAGCAGGTCCTTGAACGAGGTGCCGAGGCGGATCTCGTAATTGCCCGGCCTGGCGCACATGACCGGAGACCGAGAAGATCTTCGGCCCGCCATTGTTCGGCTTGCCCAGATTCAGGAACCAGTCGGCGCCCTTGCGCAGGATCGCCGGCACCGAGGCATAGGTCTCGGTGTTGTTGATCGTGGTCGGCCGGCCGTACAGGCCGAAACCGGCCGGGAACGGCGGCTTGAAGCGCGGCTGGCCCTTCTTGCCTTCCAGCGATTCCATCAGCGCGGTTTCTTCGCCGCAGATGTACGCGCCGGCGCCGAGCGCCGTATAGATGTCCACGTCGATGTCGCCGCCCTGGATGCCCTTGCCGAGCAGGCCGGCGTCATAGGCTTCCTTGAGCGCTTCCTCGAAGTGCTCGAACGGTTCGTGGTGGAATTCGCCGCGCAGATAATTGTAGGCAACGGTCGAGCCGGTGCAGTAGCAGGCGATGGCCAGGCCTTCGATCACCGCATGCGGATTGAAGCGCAGGATGTCGCGGTCCTTGCAGGTGCCCGGCTCCGACTCGTCCGAGTTGCACAGGATGTACTTCTGGCCCGGTGCCGTGCGTGGCATGAACGACCACTTCAGGCCGGTCGGGAAACCGGCGCCGCCGCGACCGCGCAACGCGCTCTTCTTCAGTTCGTCGATCAGTGTCGCCGGATCGGGTTTCTCGGCGAGGATTTTCTTCCACGCCTGGTAACCGTCGGTCTTGAGATAGCTCTCGAGCGACCACGGCTTGTCGAAATGCAGGGTCGTGTAGACGACCTGGTGTTCCTGGGGTGCGGGACCGACCGGACCGGTGCTGGTAGACATGCTGCCCTGCCTCACTTCAGACCGTCGAGGATCTCATCGACCTTTTCGGTCGTGAGGTTCTCGTGGTAATGACCGTTGACCACCATCATCGGCGCGCCGCAGCACGCCGCCAGGCATTCTTCTTCCTGCTTGAGGTAGATGCGCCCGTCGGTGGTGCTCTCGCCCGTCTTGATGCCGAGCTTCTTCTCGCAGTGGCGAACGAGGCCTTCGGCACCGTTGAGCCAGCACGAGATATTGGTGCAGATGGCGACGTTGTTGCGGCCGACCGGCTTCGTCTCGAACATCGAGTAGAAGCTGGCGACTTCATATGCCCAGATCGCCGGCAGGCCAAGGTACTTGGCCACGGCGCCGATCAGCTCGTCGGTCAGGTAACCGCCGTTCTGTTCCTGGGCGACGAACAGGCCCTGGATCAGCGCCGAGCGCTTGCGATCCGGCGGAAACTTGGACACCCAGTGATCGATGTGCTGGCGGGTGTGTTCGGTGAGCGCGGCGGTCGGATCGACGTCCTTGACCTGCTCGTAATGTCCGGTGGCTTTCATGAGTTTTCCCGATGTCCTCAGCGATCCACTTCGCCGAAGACGAGGTCGTAGGTGCCGATCATGGCAACGACGTCGGCCAGCATGTGACCGCTGACCACGGAGTCCATCGACGAGAGATGGGCGAAGCCCGGCGCGCGCAGGTGCACGCGGAAGGGCTTGTTGGCGCCGTCGGAGACCAGGTAGCAGCCGAATTCGCCCTTGGGCGCCTCGACCGCGGCATAGGTCTCGCCGGCCGGCACGCCATAGCCTTCGGTGAACAGTTTGAAATGATGGATCAGCGCTTCCATGTCGCGCTTCATGTCTTCGCGATGCGGCGGCGCGACCTTGTAGTTCTGTACCATCACCGGGCCCGGGTTGGCCTTGAGCCAGGCGATGCACTGCTTGACGATGTTGTTGGACTGGCGCATTTCCTCGACGCGGACCAGGTAACGGTCGTAGCAGTCGCCGTTGACGCCGACCGGCACGTCGAAATCCATCGCCTCATAGGCGGCATACGGCTGCTTCTTGCGCAGGTCCCAGGCGATGCCCGAACCGCGCAACATGGCGCCGGTCATGCCCCAGGCCTGGGCCTTCTCCGGCGAGATCACGCCGATGCCGACGGTACGCTGCTTCCAGATACGGTTGCCGGTGAGCAGGCTCTCGTACTCGTCCACGCGCGCCGGGAAATCGTCGGTGAACGCGGTCAGGTAATCGAGCATCGAGCCTTCGCGCCAGGCATTGATGCGCTTGAGGTCCGCACCCTTGTGCCACGGCGACTCGCGGTACTTGGACATCTGCGACGGCAGGTCGCGATAGACGCCGCCGGGACGGTAATAGGTCGCGTGCATGCGCGCGCCCGATACCGCCTCGTAGACGTCCATCAACTCTTCGCGCTCGCGGAAGGCGTAGAGGAAGACGGCCATCGCGCCGAGGTCGAGCGCGTTCGAGCCGATCCACATCAGGTGGTTCAGGATGCGGGTGATCTCGTCGAACATCGTGCGGATGTACTGCGCGCGAATCGGCGCCTCGATACCCATCAGGGTTTCGATGGCGCGCACATAGGCGTGCTCGTTGCACATCATCGACACGTAGTCGAGGCGGTCCATGTAACCGATCGACTGGTTGAACGGCTTGGACTCGGCGAGCTTCTCGGTACCGCGATGCAGCAGGCCGACGTGCGGATCGGCACGGACGACGGTCTCGCCGTCCATTTCCAGCACCAGGCGCAGCACACCGTGCGCGGCCGGATGCTGCGGGCCGAAGTTCATCGTGTAATTGCGGATTTCTTGCACGGCTTAATTCTCCCGCCAGCGGTCGGCGGCTTCGGCGCGGGCCTGGTCGAGGTCGGCGTCGTTGCGGATGGTGCGCGGGACCAGCACGCGCGGCTCGATCGACACGGGTTCGTAGATCACGCGCTTCTGCTCGGGGTCGTAACGGACCTCGACATTGCCGATGAGCGGGAAATCCTTGCGGAACGGATGGCCGACGAAACCGTAGTCGGTGAGGATGCGACGCAAGTCCGGATGGCCTTCGAAGATGATCCCGAACAGGTCGAATGCCTCGCGCTCGAACCAGTCCGCGCCCGGCCAGATGCCGGTCAGCGACGGCACCACCGGCAGCGAGTCGTCTTCGCAGAAGACGCGCAGGCGGATGCGCTGGTTGTGCTCGATCGACAGCAGGTGAACCACCGCGGCGAAACGGCGCGGCTGCTCGACGTCACGTGGACGATCGCGCCACGCGAAACGGCCCATCGCCTCGCCTTCGACGCCGCGCGAGAAACCCTCGCCCTGCGCCGTATCGACGTCCCATTCGGTCTGGCCATAGCCGAGATAATCGATGCCGCAGGTATCGATGAAGACGGTGAAACGGAATGCCGCCTCATCGCGCAAGGCGGTGGCGACGGCGATCAGGTCGCTGGCGGCAAGTTCGGCGGTGACTTCGTTGTTGGCGGTGGTTACCGCCAGCAGGTCGCCGAACCGCGCGGCAAGCGCCTCGACCAGCGAGATCTTCTGGGTATCGCTCATGCTCAGGCCTTTACCGCGCGATCGTGTGGGTGCGACGGATTTTCTTCTGCAACTGCAGGATGCCGTGGATCAGCGCTTCGGCCGTCGGCGGGCAGCCGGGCACGTAGATGTCCACCGGCACGATGCGATCGCAACCGCGCACCACCGAATACGAATAGTGGTAGTAACCGCCGCCGTTGGCGCACGAGCCCATGGAGATGACCCACTTCGGGTCGGGCATCTGGTCGTAGACCTTGCGCAACGCCGGGGCCATCTTGTTGACCAGGGTGCCGGCGACGATCATCACATCGGACTGGCGCGGGCTGGGACGGAAGATCACGCCGTAGCGGTCCAGGTCCAGTCGCGCCGCGCCGGCGTGCATCATTTCCACCGCGCAGCAGGCCAGGCCAAAGGTCATCGGCCACATCGAACCGGTACGCGCCCAGTTCATCAGCGCATCGATATTGGTGGTGGCGAAGCCGCGCTGGATGACCGGGTTGTCGCCGCCGGGCCTCAGGATATCGTCGACGAGGTTGAGCGGCTCGGGGTTGTGCATCACCCGGCTGATAGTCGAGGTCACTCCCATTCCAGCGCTCCCTTCTTCCACACGTAAGCGAAACCGATGACCAGCAGCAGCAGGAACAGCGCCATCTCGACCAGGGCGATCACGCCGATCTTCTGGAACACCACCGCCCACGGAAACAGGAAGGCGATTTCCAGGTCGAAGATGATGAAGAGGATGGCGACCAGGTAATAACGCACGTCGAACTTCATGCGCGCATCCTCGAAGGCCTCGAAGCCGCACTCGTACGGTGCGAGCTTCTCGGACTCGGGACGGCTCGGACCGACCAGCAGGCCGATCACCAGGAGCACGACGCCAAGGCCGATCGCGACGGCGATGAACAAAAGGACGGGCCAGTATTGGGCAAGCACGGTTCAGCGTACCTCCGCGCCAGTGGCGCATCAGTGACCGTCGCGGGGAACGAGCGGTCCGGCTAGGGTTTCCGGCACCCCCGGCAGCCGATCCTCAGGGAGCGGCCAGGCGCGCGAACGCGCCAGAGGTATCGGATATCCACGATTCAAACTTGGGAAGCGGGATATTGTACCAGTGGCTACAGGTATACGGACAAGACTTGCCGGCCAAATACCCCGCCGATTGTCGCTTTCATGCAAGGCGCACGACCTTGCGACCCCGCGGCGTGGCGCCGCGGGGCTTCGATTGCGAACAACTCGCATGCGTCGGGAGCCCGATTAGCGTAGAGAGTCAGCTGCCCCTCACCGTCATCCCGGCGCAGGCCGGGATCCAGTGGCGTCAGGCCCGCCTGGAGCATTGGCGCCACTGGATTCCGGCCTGCGTGTCCGGAATGACGAGCAGAAGTTGGTCCTCGGGGATTACATCGTCTGCGTCGGGCGTTCCGAGGCAAGCAGGCCGGCGATCAGGTTCTCGATGCGGGCGCGGGCCGCTTCGCCATCGCCGGACTCATTGAACTGCACGCCGATGCCGGCGGTACGGTTGCCCTGCGCCCCGACAGGGGTGATCCAGACCACCTTGCCGGCGACGGAAACACGCTCGCTTTCGGTGATCAGGGTCACCAGCAGCACCACCTCGTCGCCAAGGTTGTAGCGCTGGGCCGTGGGGGCGAACAGGCCGCCGCCCTTCAGGAAGGGCATATAGGCGTTATAGAGCGCCACTTCGTCCTTGATCTTCAGCGACAGGATGCCCTGGCGTGGCGCGTTGGCGTTCGAGTTCATGCGAATCCTGGGCGAAAGCCATCAAGGCCTGCATCGTAGTGGAGTCACTCGCCGGCCGCCAAGCCGTCGCCGGACGCGGCCCAGCCCCAGCGATCGAAAATCCATGGCGAAGGGATGTCCGCCGACAACTTGATGAAGAGGGGCCCGGACGGCGATGTGGGCAGATCGAGGCACCGGCCGCCGTCGGCGGCTTCACGCGTGGCCGACCACGGAAAGACCCGCGTCGCCCCGCGATCGACCACGGTCAGGCGCAGCCGACCGGCCCAGAGCGGTGACGGGCGCCAGGGCAAGCCGATCGATCGGCCGGCGGCCACCGGCAGTGACAGCTGGCCGTAGCGCTCCGGCCGGGAGGCCATCCTTTCCATCCGTCCGCGACTCAACGACGTCTGGGTGGCGTGCGCAAGCAGCGCTTCATGCTTGATCGCGCAGGCGGCCGGGCTCATCTCCAGGGTGAACGCCGGGCCGGGCCCGGCCGTGCCATGCACCATATAGTCGATGCAGGCCGCCGTCGTGCCGAGCCGGTCGACGGCAAGCCGGGTCAGCACGTGGCAGGCGCCATGGTCCGGGTGATCGTCGCCGAGGGCGGGCATGGCGATCAGGGTCGGCGACGCCTCGGCGATGGCTTCGGCAAACGCCGACAACGCGCCCTCGTGATCCTTTCGCAACCGGTCGGTGACGCCCATGTCCGACCAGCCGAGGCCCCGGACGCGGTCCGCCGGTACGCCCAACCGTGCCAGGGCGGCGGCCACTTCCTCGCGGCGGCGCGCCCCCCAGCGGCGGCGCGCGGCGGCATCGATCAGCAGGCGCCGCTCCATCCAGCGCTGCGGCCAGGGATTGTTGTCGCCATTGGTTGCCAGCAACACGGTGACATCCCCGCCGGCGGCGCGTACCGCCTGGATCAGGCCACCGGTGGCGATCGTTTCGTCATCCGGATGCGGTGCGACGACCAGCAGGCGCGTGGCCGCGGTAAACACCGGCGTGCCGCCCTCGGCCCGGAACGGGTTTGTCGGAAAAGTCGTGGTCAACATAGGTTCGGGCGGCTCCGGGCGATCAGTTCACCGCCAGCGTGCCAGAAGCTCCAGCAAGAGCAGGTCAACGCGAAGCGGTCCACGAAGCGCCTCGCGCGTGCGATTCGCCTGGCCATACCAGGCGTCCAGGCCTTCGTCATCCAGCCCACTGCCCAGTGGCGGTGAGCCCGCCGTCGCCCGCGCACGCGCCTCGTCGGTAACCGCCTGCGCGGCGAACCAGAGGTATTGCGCCGGTGCCGTGGTCTGCCAGCGTCTGGCGATATCCACCGCGTCGCCGCGGCCGGCGGCCAGCGCCTTCAGGTCGTTGCGCACCTCGGCGCGCTGTTTCAGCGAACCGTCGGCTGCCCATTGAAGGGCCTGCCCGGGATTGCCGAACGACGCATCGAGCGCCGCGGTGGCTTCGGCGACGCCCTGCCCGGCCAGCCAGGCCAGGGATTCCTCGCGCGAAGGGATGGCGAAATCGACGCGCTGGCAACGGCTGCGGATGGTCGCCGGCAGGCGCCAGGGTGCATCGGCCACCAGCACCAGCATGGTCGATGGCGCCGGCTCTTCGAGCGTCTTCAGCAGCGCATTGGCCGCCGCCGCGTTCATCAGGTCGGCCGGATCGATGCTCGCCACCTGCCAGCCGCCGAACTGGCTGGACATCGACAGGCGCTGCGACAGATCGCGGATCTGGTCGACGACGATTTCGCTGCGGGTCACGCCGTCCTTGCGCAGGCCCAGGCCCAGCGCGACATAGTCCGGATGGCTGCCGGCGGCGAACAGCAGGCAACTGCGGCAGGTGTTGCACGGCAAGCCGTCTTCCGGGCGCTCGCACAACAGGCCGCGAACCAGAAGCTGCAGGAAATCGCGCTTGCCAAGGCCCGCCGGGCCGGCCAGCAACAAGGCATGCGGCAGCGCACCGCGCTGGCGCCGTGTCTGCAACCGGCTCCACGCTTCGCGATGCCATGGGCGCAGGTTCATCGGGGTGCCTCGATCAGGGGCGCGATCGCCGCGATCGCCCCGGCCAGCACGGCCTCGGGCGACGCGCTGGCGTCCAGCAGGTGAAAGCGATCCGGTTCGGCCTGGGCGCGCTCGCGGTACACGGCGCGCACACGTTCGAAGAATCCGTCGGCCTCGGCCTCGATGCGATCGGCTTCGCCGCGACCGGCGACGCGTTCGCGCCCGGTGCTGACCGGCAGGTCGAGCAACAGGGTCACATCCGGCCGCAAGCCCATCGCGGCCCAGCTTGCCAGCTCCTCGATCCGCGCGAACGGCTGGCCGCGGCCGCCACCCTGGTAGGCGAAGCTGGCATCGGTGAAGCGGTCGCTGACCACCCAGCGTCCCGCGGCGAGCGCCGGGGCGATGACCTCGCGCACATGTTGCGCACGCGCGGCGAACACCAGCAGCAGCTCCGCCTCGGCGCAGATGCCGTGCGCCGGATCGAGGACCAGCGATCGAACCGCCTCGCCCAGTGGCGTTCCGCCAGGTTCGCGGGTGAATACCGGGTCGACGCCGGCCGCGGTCAGCCAGGCGCGCAGGCCGGCGAGCAAGGTGCTCTTGCCCGCGCCTTCGCCGCCTTCGAGGGTCAACAACCGGCCTTGGAGAACATTCATCACGGGCAGTGCTTCAACTGATAGCAGGCGACGGCGCGATTGTGCTCGTCCAGCGTGCTGGAGAAAACATGGCTGCCGTCGCCACGCGAGACGAAGTACAGCTCGTTGCCGTCGGCCGGATGCATGGCCGCCTCGATCGCGGGACGACCGGCCATGGCGATCGGCGTCGGCGGCAGCCCGGTACGGGTATAGGTGTTGTACGGCGTATCGGTGGTGAGGTCGCTCTTGTGAATATTGCCGCCGTAGCTCGCGCCCATGCCGTAGATCACGGTCGGGTCGGTCTGCAGCAGCATGCCGAGCTTCAGCCGGCGCACGAAAACGCCGGCGATACGCGGCCGCTCATCGGCGCGGCCGGTTTCCTTCTCGACGATCGAGGCCAGGATCAGCGCTTCGTACGGCGTCGCCAGGGGCAGGTCCGGCGAGCGCTTCTCCCAGGCCTTGTCGAGGGTTTTCTGCAGGTCGGCATGCGCGCGACGGAGGATGCCGAGCTCGCCATCACCCTTGATATAGGCATAGGTCTCCGGCAGGAAACGCCCTTCGGGCATCTCGCCGTCGGCGCCGATGCGCTTCATCAGCTCCGCGTCGTCCAGCCCGGCGCCGTCATGGCGCAAGGTATCGACCGCGGCCAGGGCGCGACGCAGTTCGGCGAAATTCCAGCCGTCGACAATGGTGAAGTTGTGCTGCATGACCTTGCCTGCGGCCATGTTGTTCAAGAGGTCGCGCGGGGTCATGCCGTTCTGCAGGGCGTACTCGCCGGCATGCAATTTCCCGGAAACGCGCATGCTGGTGGCCAGTACGCGCCAGTAGAACGGCGAACCGGTGCTGATCCCGCGCCGGCGCAGCTGCCGCACGATCTCCTTGAACGGCGTGCCGCGGTCGACTTCGATGCTGTCGCCCTGGGTCTGCACGGCCAGCGGCGCATGGCTGAAGCGCGAGAAGTCGTACCAGGCATAGGCGGCCAGGGCAGCCACGGCGAGCAGGACAAGCAGGAGCAGGACGCGCCAGAAGGCGCCGCCACGAATGTTCATACCGCGAAATCCATCGATCACTCCCGCCCCACGAAGCCAAGTGCCCGCCAGTGTGCCTGCATTTGCCGCACGACCGGACCGGGTTGCCATGTGCTCTCACCGAAAGCACGAACGGGAAGGATGCCGCGAACGCTCGATGTGAGGAAGACCTCGTCCGCCCCGGCCAGTTCGGCGGGAGTCAGGTCGACCGTGGAAGCGCCCGTCACGGCGAGCACTTCGGAGCGTGCCACGCCCGCCACGCCGCAACGTTCGAGTGCCGGCGTCGACATACGGCCGGCACGGACGACGAAAAGATTGGCCGAGATCGCCGAGACCACCCTGCCCTCCATGTCGAGCATCAGCCCCTCGTCGATCGCCGGATCGTCCCATTCCGACCGTGCCAGCACCTGCTCCAGCCGGTTCAGGTGCTTGATGCCGGCCAGGGCCGGCTGCAAGGCGTAGCGCATCCGGCATTCGCGCACGACCAGGCCTTCGTCCACCAGACGGTGCGGGATCGCAGGCATATCGGCCACCGCGACAACGCGCGTCCCGGTCGACGAGGGATCGATAGCGTACCCGCGTCGGCCTGGCCCACGGCTGAGCGTGATCCGCACGACCGCGGCGTCGCGATGACCGGCGATGCGCCCGACCTCGGCGGCAAGGACACTGGCATCGGGCGATGGCAGCGCCAGGCGGGCACAACCATCGGTGAGACGGTGCATATGCCGAAGCCACAGCGGCGCACGGCCATCGACGATGCGAATCGTTTCGAACAGACCGTCGCCGTAGCAAAAACCCCGGTCGAGCGCCGACACCGTCGACACCGGTTCGCCGTCGACCAGGATCGTCGGGATGCCGGTCACGACACGCTGCCGAAGGCGCGCAGCAGGCCGCGCGCCTTGGCCCGGGTCTCGGCCAGTTCGTGTACGGCGTCGGAGTCCGCGACGATGCCCGCACCGGCACGCAGGCTGACATCCTGCCCCTGTGCGGTGAGCGTGCGGATGAGAATGTTCAGGTCCATGTCGCCGTTGCGGTCGAGGTAGCCGAGCGCACCGGTATACGCGCCCCGCCCGGTGCGCTCCAGCGCCGCGATGATTTCCATGCAGCGCACCTTCGGGCAACCGGTGATGGTGCCACCCGGGAAGGTCGCCGCGATCACCTGGCCTGGAGTGATGCCGGCGCGGGCAACGCCACGCACATTCGACACGATGTGGTGTACGTGCGCATAGCTCTCGATCGCCATCAGTTCGTCGACCTCGACCGTGCCCGGCACGCAGACGCGACCGAGATCGTTGCGCTCCAGGTCGATCAGCATGACGTGTTCGGCGCGCTCCTTCGGGTGCGCGGCCAGCTCGCGCATGCGCGCCACGTCGTCGTCGCCGGCCAGCCGCGGACGCGTGCCGGCGATCGGTCGTGTCTGCAGCACGCCGCGACGCGATTCGACCAGTCGCTCCGGCGACGAACTGACCACCGCCCAGCCCGGCTGCTGGAGCAGACCGGCGAAGGGCGCCGGGTTCGCGCGCCGCAGCGAGGCCATCAGCATGGACGCCGAAGGCGCCTCGGCAAACCGCGCGCGCCACTGCCGCGACAGGTTCACCTGGAAGATATCGCCGTCACGGAGGTGTTCGTGGATACGGGCGACACCGGTCAGGAACTGTTCCGGCAAATCTTCCTCGATATGTTCCGGCATGGCCTCGCGAACCGCCACCGGGTCGGCGTCGAGATCGGCGGCCAGCGTGTCGAGCCAGTCTTCGCCTTCGGCGACGAGGATCGTCGTCCCGGCCAGATGATCCACCACGATCGCGGCGGGCGAACGCAATGCCATCGCGACAGGCAGGACTCCGGAAGCCGGTGGCAAACGCAGTGTCGGCTCGATCTGCCCGACCAGCTCGTAAGCGAGGAACAGGACCCAGCCGCCGTGGAACGGCAGGCCGTCGCTCTCGCCTTGCGCGCGTTCGGCCCGCCACGCGTCGTCGAGCGCATCGAGGAACAGGCCGTCGACCCTTGTGCCGTCGGTACGCCGCACCACGCCGTCACCCGTGAGGGTCAGCGAATCGCCGTCGGTGGCGAACAGGATGTCGTAGCGCGACTGCGGCGTGCCCTGGATGGCGCTCGCCAACAGGCAGGGGTAACGCGAGGGATTCGCCGCGGCCGGCGCGAGGAGATCGCGCCGGCCGTCGAGCGTGCGGGTGAAGACACCCAAGTCAGATGCGCTTGAAAGCAAGCGTGCCGTTGGTGCCGCCAAAGCCGAACGAGTTGGAGATCACCGTATCGAGCTTCGCTTCGCGCGCGACATTCGGGACGAAATCCAGGTCGCAGCCTTCGCCCGGGTTGTCCAGGTTGATCGTCGGCGGCAGCACGCCGTCGCGCATCGCCAGGATCGAGAAGATCGCCTCGACGCCACCCGCCGCGCCGAGCAGATGACCGGTCACCGACTTGGTCGAGCTGATCGGCAGCTTGTAGGCATAGTCACCGAAGATCTTCTTCGCCGCGCCAACCTCGGAGAGGTCGCCGACCGGCGTCGAAGTGCCGTGCGCATTGACGTACTGCACGTCGGTCGGGTTCAGGCCCGCGTCGTTCAATGCGTTCTGCATGCACGACGCAGCGCCTTCGCCGCTCGGTGCGGTGATGTGGTACGCATCGCCACTCATGCCGAAACCGACCAGCTCCGCGTAGATCCGCGCGCCACGGGCCTTCGCA
Organism: uncultured Gammaproteobacteria bacterium; assembly: GCA_963847335.1. Classification (GTDB taxonomy): domain Bacteria; phylum Pseudomonadota; class Gammaproteobacteria; order Xanthomonadales; family Rhodanobacteraceae; genus Luteibacter. The sequence continues at coordinate 316,998 of CAWJZF010000004.1, read as the reverse complement.
TGCTCGTATTCCTCGAGCACGAGTACGCCGGCGCCGTCGGACAGCACGAAGCCGTCGCGTTCGGCATCCCACGGACGGCTGGCCTTGGTCGGCTCGTCGTTGCGCGTGGACATCGCGCGCGCCGAGCAGAAGCCGGCCATCGCGGTACCGGTGGTCGCGAACTCCGAACCGCCGGCGACCATCGCGTCGGCGTCGCCGTACTGGATGAGGCGCATGGCGATGCCGATGTTGTGCGCCGCCGTCGTGCACGCCGAGACCAGGGCGATGTTCGGTCCCTTGAGGCCGAGGTAGATCGACAGGTTGCCCGACACCATATTGATGATCGAACTGGGCACGAAGAACGGCGAAACCTTGCGCGGACCACGCTCATTGAGCTCGATCGAGGTTTCCTCGATCGTCGCCAGGCCGCCGATACCGGCGCCCACGGCCACGCCAATGCGCCCGGCATTGGCATCGGTCACTTCCAGCCCCGAATCGGCGAGCGCTTGCCGGCCGGCGGCGATGCCGTAGTGAATGAACGGATCCATCCGCTTGACGTCCTTCGGCGGAACATAGGCCGCGGGATCGAAATCGCGCACCTGTCCGGCGATGCGCGTGGCATAGGCGGTCGCATCGAAATGCGTGACCATGCCGATGCCGCTGTTGCCCGCGACGATGTTGCCCCAGGCGGTGGCGATGTCGTTGCCGACCGGCGAGATGATGCCCATGCCGGTCACTACCACACGTCGTTTGCTCATGGTCGTTTGCTCATGCGTGTATTCCTTCGTTTGTTCCTGATGGCCCGAGTCGTGACGACGAGCCGGACCTTAACCATACGGCGGCGAAGGTTACGATATGCAGAAACGAAAACTGCGCCCAACGGCGCAGCTTCCGATATCGCTTCGCTGGTCGCCGGGCAGCCATGCCGCCCTGCCAACCGGAAGGACCGATCAATCCTTGGAGTGGGCCTTGATGTAATCGACGGCCTGCTGCACGGTGGTGATCTTCTCCGCTTCCTCATCGGGAATTTCGGTTTCGAACTCTTCCTCGAGCGCCATGACCAGCTCGACCGTATCCAACGAGTCGGCGCCCAGATCGTCGACGAATGACGCGTTCGCGGTGACTTCATCTTCCTTGACGCCAAGCTGCTCGATGACGATCTTCTTGACGCGCTCTTCGATGGTGCTCATGTTGCCAATACCTCCCGAGGGGAAAATCCGGCGGCATTGTAGTGGCTAAGCCTCGTGGCCGCCAGCAATCCGCCGTCACTAGAAACCGCGCAGAGCCAAGGGGCTCGACGCGAAATGACGATTGTCGCCTAAAAAGAGTCCAGTGGCGACTGCCGCGTGCGGCTGCCCTCGAGGCGACCGCTCACAGGGCGTCGTCCTCGAGCGTCTCAGGGGCCTGAGACTGGGGCGCCCACGCGCCGGCACTCACCAGGCCCACCCAGCCGCGCCTGCCGATCGGCGCGCCGAACATGAGTCCCGGAACCGGGGGACGCCGCGGCGACCAGGTCAGGATATAGCCGTGGGGATGGCTGCTCGCCCAGGCCCGTGGGTCGTCCGTAGTGGGCAGCGGTGCACCAAGACGCGCCAGGTAGGTAACCAGGCCAGGTTCATCGCCGGTGCGCGCCATGGGCACGTTTTCGTGCGCGAGCTCGGCGACCTTGCCGGCGAACGCGTCCAGGTCGTAACGCGAAAACACCAGGGTGCGCAGGGCCGGGAGCATCGCGCCGACCAGCAGCAACGAGGCTACGCTAAGACGAACGACCTGCGCCGGACCGTGCCGGGCGATGGCAAGCATGCCCGCGGTGACCAGCATCAGTACCGCATAAGCGTAACCCGCCGAGTAACCCCAGGAGATCCCGACCCGGCGAAGGCCCAGGACGACGACGGCGAGCGCGATGGCGAGGAGCCCGAGGCAGGCCAGGCGATGGCGGAACAGATGACCATGCACCTCCATGGCCAGGGCCTCGGCGAAGCCCGACACTTTGAGCGCGGCGGCCGGGGCGGTTCGCCGCACGATCCAGGCGGCAGCAACCGTCGCGAACAGTGCCGCGCCGATGACCCATGCGAGCCAGGCGACCGGCGTCGCCTCGAGCGAATGGTTGCGCAACCAGGCCCAGATCAGCAGACCGGCGACCGACAGCCAGAACACGACCAGACGACGCAGCGAAAGCAATTGCCGGTCGACGCGCAACATCGCGCCGAGGAACAGGGCCGCGCCTGGATACAGTGGCAACAAGTAATGCAGCTGCTTGCCGCTGACCGCCGAAAAGGCGACCAGCGCGGGAACGCATGCGGCCATGCCGAAGCGGCATGCCGGTGTCGCCATCGCTTCGCGTACCACCGACCGTGCCCGTCCCCAACGTAGCAACAGCGGCCAGGGCAGCAGGATCAACGGCAGGAACGGCAGGTACCAGAGGACGCCGCGCCGGTGGGCGAAGCTGTCCACCACGCGTCCCGCGGTCTGTTGGAAAAAAAGCTCGTACGCGGCGTCCGGCCCGATACCGCGCACCGCCAGCCAGGCCCAGAGCGCGGCGGGAAGCACACCCGCCAGGACGACGGCGATCGTCGCCGCATACCATGTCCAGCGCCGCGTGGGTGCCTCCCTGCCCCACCATGCGATCAATGCCACGGGACCGCCCAGATGCAACAGGACGACGGGTCCCTTCATCAACACGCCGAGCGATACCGCCGCGAAAAGCAGGAGCAGCGAACCGCCCCCATGCTGCACGCGCCGGACCAGCGCGAGGAAGGCCAGCAGGATGAAGAACGACAGCCCGATGTCGAACATCGCAACGCAGGCGAACAACGCGAAATAGACAAAGCCCGCGAGCAGCCACGGCGCCTCGTCCGCGGCGGCACCGGCCAGACACCTCTCCAGTCGCGAAACCAGGGCCACGCAACCAGCGGCGAAGAACACGCTGACCGCGCGCGCGGCCCAGGTCGTGATGCCGAACACGCTCCAGAAAACATTGATCAGCCAGAACAGCAACGGCGGCTTGTCGAAGTACGGCGCGCCGTTCAGATGCAGGGTCAGCAGTTCGCCGGAACGGCGCATTTCCCAGGCGATGCTGAGATAGCGCGTCTCGTCCACCGGCACCGCCGGCAGAACGGCGAGCAGGGGCAGCAGAAGGAACATCGTTGCCCAGGCGGGGATACGCGGCACGCGGATGGCGGACATCGAAAGCATACGTCGCATGTTCGCCGGGTGAGCTTAGTTTGGGCTTATGGGTGGGGCCGGGACTCAGGACCCGGAAAGAGCCCGTTCCGTGCAGAAACCCGCGTGCTCTGACGCCAGAGCAAGACGCGCCTTGGCCGTATCGACAACCTGCTTTCCCGAGTCCCGAGTACCGACCCCGTCAGGGCATATACATGCCGCCGTTGACGTGCAGGGTCTCGCCGGTGATGTATTTGGCCGAGGGCGAGGCCAGGAAGGCGACCGCATCGGCGATGTCTTTCGCTTCACCGAGCGTGCCGAGCGCGATCGGGCCGAGCATGGCCTGGCGCTGTTCGTCGGTCAGTGCGCGGGTCATGTCGGTATCGATGAAGCCCGGCGCGACCACGTTGACGGTGATGCCGCGCGAACCGATCTCGCGGGCCAGCGACTTGGAGAAAGCGATGATGCCGGCCTTGGCCGCCGCGTAATTGGTCTGGCCCGGGTTGCCGGTCAGGCCGACCACCGAGGCGATCGAGATGATGCGGCCCTTGCGTGCCTTCATCATGCCGCGCATCACCGCCTTGGAGGTACGGAACACCGAGGTCAGGTTGGTATCGATGATCGCGTTCCAGTCATCGTCCTTCATCCGCATCAGCAGCTGGTCGCGGGTAATGCCGGCATTGTTGACCAGGATCGACACCGCGCCGAATTCCTTGCCGATCGCCTCGATCAAGGCCTCGATCGCCGGGCCGTCGGTGACATCCAGCTTGCGGCCGTGGCCGCCCAGCGTCGCCATGCGTTCGCCGATCGCGCTCGCGCCGGTATCGCTGGTGGCCGTGCCGATCACGGTGGCGCCTTGTGCCGCCAGTTCGTCGGCGATCGCGGCACCGATACCGCGGCTCGCGCCGGTGACCAGGGCGATCTCGCCTTGCAGTGGCTTGCTCATTTCGGTTTCCTGCTCAATTCGAAAGAAAGGGGAATGGGGTTTACGCCGACCATTCGGTCCGCGCGGCATCGAGCTCCGCCGGCGTGCCAATGGCACGCGCCTCGATCGATTTGTCGATGCGCTTGATCAGGCCGGCAAGCACCTTGCCCGGACCGCATTCGGCGACTCGCGCGATACCTGCGCCGGCCAGTGCCTGCACGCACTCCGTCCAGCGCACCGGCAGATAAAGCTGGCGTTGCAGGGCGCCACGGATATCCGGGATCTGGCCATGCACGCGCGCGTCGGCGTTCTGTACCACCGGAATGGACGGCATGTGCCAGTCGATGTCCGCCATGCGTTCGCCGAGCCTTTCGGCCGCATCGCGCATCAGCATGCAGTGCGAGGGAACGGACACGTCGAGCTTCACCGCCTTCTTCACGCCAAGCTCGGCCAGGCGCTCCAGGGCGCGATCGACCGCGGCGGCATCGCCGGCGATCACCAGCTGGCCGGGGGAGTTGAAGTTCGCCGGAGCGACGATCTGGCCTTTCGCGACTTCGAGGCAAACCTCGGCGATCTGCGCATCGTCACCACCAAGGATGGCCGCCATCGCGCCGGTGCCGGCCGGGACAGCGACCTGCATCAGGCGCCCGCGTTCGGCGACCAGGGCAGCGGCATCATGCAGCGAGAGCGCGCCGGCCGCGACCAGGGCGCTGTATTCGCCGAGGCTGTGTCCGGACAGCATCGCCGGCGTCGCGCCGCCCAGCTTCTGCCAGACCCGCCACACGGCGATGCTCGCGGCCAGCAGTGCCGGCTGCGTGTTCTCGGTCGCGTTGAGGCGCTCTTTCGGGCCTTGCTGCGAGATATCCCAAAGATCCACGCCCGCGCCGGCCGACGCTTCGTCGAACGTGGCCTTCACTTCCTGATGCGTCGCCGCCAGATCGGCGAGCATGCCGACACTCTGGGAGCCCTGGCCGGGAAAAACGAACGCGAGCGACGACGAGGCGTGAGACATAGAGGACTACCGATGGCGACGGGAAAACGCGAATGGTGCCAGCATCGGCCGCCGAAAGGCAGCCATCAGTACCGCAGCAAGGCCGACGCCCAGGTAAATCCGCCGCCAAAAGCCTCCAGCAAGAGGTTCTGGCCACGCTGGACCTTGCCCGAGCGCACGGCGAAATCCAGCGCCAGCGGCACCGAACCGGACGAGGTATTGGCATGCTGGTCGACGGTGACGATGACCCGGTCCATCGACATATTCAGCCGCTTCGCGGTCGCCTCGATGATGCGCAGGTTGGCCTGGTGAGGGATCAGCCAGTCGATCTCGGACTCGACCATGCCAGCGACCTTAAGGGTTTCCTCGACGAGCGAATCGAGTGTCTTGACCGCGACCTTGAAGACCTCGCGTCCGCTCATGGTGATGCGAACACCGTGATTGGGCTCGTCGCTGAAGCCGACCGACACGCCCACCGGGCTGTAGAGCAGATGCTTGAAGCCGCCATCGGCATGCAGGCAGGTGGCGAGGATGCCCGGTTCGTCCGAGGCCTCCAGCACGACGGCGCCGGCACCGTCGCCGAACAGCACGCACGATTCGCGCTCGGTCCAGTCGACCATGCGGGTCAGGGTTTCGGCACCGACCACCAGCACGCGCCTGGACTGGCCGCTACGAATGAAACTGTTGGCGACACCGAGGGCATAGACGAAACCCGAACAGGCCGCGTTGACGTCGAACGCCGCGCAACCGTTCGCGCCCAGCCGATGCTGGATCAGGCAGGCGGTGGACGGAAAGACGAGATCGGGCGTGGTGGTGCCGAGCACGATCAGGTCGAGCTCGCTGGCCTTCACGCCGGCCGCTTCGAGGGCGCGCTGGGCGGCCAGAAATGCAAGATCGCCCGTGGTCTCCCCGTCGGCGGCGATATGACGCTGGCGAATCCCGGTACGTGTACGAATCCATTCGTCGGTGGTGTCGACGATCTTTTCCATATCGGCATTGGTCACCACGCGCTCGGGGAGCGCGCTGCCGGTGCCGATAATGCGGGCGTATTTCAGAATCGTTCCCCTCGGCTGGGCCGGTCGGGGCCTGCGCAAGCGTCGGCCGACCTTCTGGTGGATGGCGATGGCCCGGAGGCCTGCCTTCTAGTATCCACAGAACGCAAAACGGCGCGTTACCGCGCCGTTTGCGGAATCATTCCCCGAAGGAAACGATCAATCCTCGACTTCGACGGCACCGCGCGTTTCGATGACCTTCTTGCCGCGGTAGTAGCCGTCCTTGGTCACGTGATGGCGCAGGTGCACCTCACCGCTGGTCGGGTCGGTCGACAGCTGCACGGTCGTCAGCGCATCGTGCGAGCGACGCATGCCGCGGGTGGACGGGGTCTTGCGGCTCTTGGCAACTGCCATGACTCTTCACTCCAGCGAAATCTATCGATTCTTGAGTTCGCGCAATATCGCGAACGGGTTTTCCGAAGCACCCTGCAAGGACGGCTCGTCCTCGTCAGGCCCAGCAATGTCGTCGGGCAGCGTGCTGTCCGGATTGACCGGAACCAGCGGCAACACCAACAGCAATTCGTCTTCGATCACGGAAGCCGGATCGAGTTTTCCATCTTCTTCCACCAGCAGCGGCTCGTAGCCTGGCGGCAACGCGGCCTCTTCCCGCTCGTCGACCAGCAGACCGAGCCTGGTATCGACTTCCACCCGCAGCACGAACGGGTCCAGCGACCGCTGGCAGATCAGGGTCAATGGCGCCTGTGCCCGCACGGCGACATAGGCGATCCCGAACTCGTCCCTGCCGAACTCCAGTTCGTAGGTCACCTCGCCGTCAGGCGCAGCAATGACCTCGCCCAGCCGGGGAAAACCGGACACGGGCAACACACCCTGGAAGGAACGCCGCGCCGAAACCATGCGCCAAGCGTCCACGGACGATGGCAGTGTCACGGACATAATCGCGAAATGTTAGGCACGGAAGCCCCTGAAGTCAATACTTTAGGGAGGGAAAGGCAAGGAAGCGAGCAAGTATGACCCATCCCGGGCCACCGCGGTGGCTCGCCCGGCCGGTCCCGTTCAGGCAGACTCCTCTTCCCGGTCGTTCCCTACGAAGGATCCCCCTTGTTCGCCTACGCCGCCTATGGGCTTGTCGTACTCCTGCTGGTCGCCATCGGCCTGATCGTCGGCGTCCTCATCGTGGGCCGGTCGCGGCGGCGGAATTCGTCGCTGCAGGATCTGCTCGATCATGCCGACCACCTGGAATGGGACCTCAAGGATTGTCGCGAGCGTCTGCAGAAAGCCCACGCGGTGATGACGGTAAGCCCCGACCTGCCGGCCGCCGGCGAGCTGGAAGCCCAGCAGGCGCTGGATTCGGGCCTGCGCGCCCTGCTCCAGCAGCGCCTGTGGATCCGCGACCAGGCCCCCGCCGCCAGCCAGCGTGAACTGGACGAGGCGGTCAGCGCCCTTGCCCGCGCCCGCCAGCAGCTCGAACCCCGGCTGCGGGCGCTCGACGAGGCGCAGAACGCACTGGACCTGGCCGTTCGCGAGCATATCCACCGGGAGTTCTGACGATGAATCCGCCACGCATCATCCTGGCCTCGACCTCCCGCTACCGCGCGGAACTGCTTGGCCGCCTGTTGACCGACTTCGAACGACGTTCGCCGGGCACCGACGAGGCGTCGCTGCCGGAAGAAACCCCGGGCGAGCGCGCGCTACGCCTGGCCGTGGCCAAGGCCGAAGCGGTGGCGGCCGCCGAACCGGGCGCCCTGGTCATCGGTTCGGATCAGGTGGCCGAACTGGATGGCCGTGTCCTCGACAAACCCGGCACGGCCGACGCCGCGCGCGCCCAGCTGGCCAGCAGCTCCGGCCGGGACGTCTATTTCCAGACCGCGGTCTGCCTGGTCGACACGCGTCCGGGGCACCAGCGCATCGCCACCGCCCTGGACCAGACACGCGTCGGCTTCCGCTTGCTGGGAACGGAGGAAATCGCCCGCTACGTCGACCGCGAAAGCCCAATGGACTGCGCGGGCAGCTTCAAGTGCGAAGGGCTTGGCATCAGCCTGTTCGAGCGCATCGAAACGGACGATCCCACCGCCCTGGTCGGGCTGCCGCTGATCGCACTGGCGCGGCTCCTGCGCAATGCCGGCGTCGCTATCCCCTAGCCGCGATATAGGCCTGCCAGAAGACGCAGTCGCCGCCGCTGCCGGTCGTCGCCGACGGCACACGGATCCTGTAGAACGCAATGCGCTTGCGACCGCCAAACAGGTCCAGCCGCGACAGCGGTTGCGGCGACGCGACCCGCATGCATATCGACGATAGCCACGACTGCCGCTCGCGCTCGCGCAAGGCGGTTTCCTCCACCGCGAGCAACACGGTCTGTCCGCCGTGTGCCGCGCGTAACGCCTGCTCATCGAGCCGCCATATCGCCAGCTGGGGCGCACGCCCATGTTTGGTGTTCAGCGGATTGTCGAGTGCATAGACCGGCAGCGTTCCGCCAAGCTGGAAATCCAGTTCGGCGGCCAGCATGAAATTGTCCGCCACCAGCACCTTGTCCTCGCCAAGCAGACGGCGCGCTTCGACGCCACTCTCGCGCCAGCCGACGAAGTTCGCCGGAAAGGCCTTCGCATCGGCCAGCACCGTCGCGCCGTCGCGACTGGCCGCGAGCGCGAGATAACCCATCCCAAGCAATTGCACGACGCCCGCCAGGGCGAAGGCGACCATCAGCAAACGTCGCGGCCAGCGGCGTTGCCACGTTTCATCGCGCAACAGAACCGGCAAAGCCGCGAGCAAGGGCAAATACCCAGGCAATGGCCAATGCACGCGAAAGCGCAGGTCGTCGGCAAACAGACCGAAGAAGAAATACGCCAGCAGGAAAGTCGCCGCGACGATCGCGATGACATCCCACGACGGCTCGTTGCGTCGCCGCCAGCTTCGCCATGCCGCCCACAGCAACAGGCCATAAAGCAGCGGCGTACAGGTCATCGCCTGTTCCAGTGGCTGGACCAGTGCATCGGCGTGAAAGGTCCAGGGATTGCGTTCGACCAACTGGAAACCGATGCCCACGCCGCGCTGCTCGAGGTTGAACGCCAGCAAGGGCAGCAGGCCCAGCGCGGCAATGACCATCGACAGCCAGAAGCCGGGACGCCGCCACTGCGCACGGCCTCGCGGCGTGAAGACGAACAGCAGCAGGCCGGCGAACATCGGCATCGCCGCGCGATAGTGGGTCATCCACGCGATCGCCAGCGCGACACCGAGCAGGCTCCATTGCCACGGGCGTTGTTCGTCCAGCGCGCGGACCAGCGCGTAGAGGGCCAGCATGATGGCGAACGTCAGGGGTACATCGGGCAGTGCAAGCACGCCGAGGCTGCCCGCCAGCGGCAAGGCGAGGCAAAGCAGCCCGGCCTGCCAGCCGGCGCGCGCATCGAAGGTACGGCGGGCGTAGGCCACGACCAGCCATGGCAGGGCCGCGCCGATCAGCAGGAAGGGCCAGCGCATGCCCAGCAGGCCGTGTCCGGCGACCGCTTCGCCGCCACGGATCAGCCACGCGGTCAACGGCGGCAGGTCGCTGTAGCCCCAGGCCGGACGCAGGCTTTCCTGCCAGTAGAACGCTTCGTCGCCGAATGGGGCGAGCGTCGCCGCCACGCCGAGCTTGATCGCCTGCAAGATGAAGAAGGCAATAAGAAACCCACCTCGCCAGCCTCGGTCGCCGACGGCTACACTCCAGCGGTCACGCATCGTTCCGACCCGGCCAGAAGGCGCTTCTCTCGATCATGTCCGCAACGACTCCGCTTCGCGATGAACTCACGCACCAGCGACTCGAGGCCGCGCTGGCCCAGGTCAATGGCGTACTGCTCGGCAAACCGCGCCAGGTGAAACTCGCCTTCACCTGCCTGGTCGCCGGCGGGCATCTGCTGCTCGAGGACGTGCCCGGCGTGGGCAAGACCACCCTGGCCCATGCCCTGGCCGCCACCCTGGACCTCGACTTCCAGCGTATCCAGTTCACCAGCGACCTGCTGCCGTCGGACATTATCGGGGTCAGCGTCTATGAGCGCGAGACGGGCACCTTCCGTTTCCATCCGGGCCCGATCTTCACCCGCCTCCTGCTCGCCGACGAAATCAACCGTGCGACGCCGAAGACCCAGAGCGCCCTGCTCGAGGCAATGGCCGAAGGACAGACCACGGTCGACGGCCAGACCCATCGCCTGCCCGCGCCGTTCTTCGTCGTTGCCACGCAGAATCCGCTCGACCTCGCCGGTACGTTCCCCCTGCCCGATTCGCAGCTCGATCGCTTCATGTTGCGCCTGAGCCTGGACTACCCGGACGCCGCCGCCGAGCGCGCGCTTCTGGCCGGTACCGATCGCCGCGACCTGCTGGCCAGGCTGTCGCCCTGCCTCGACGCCGAGGCGATCGCCTCGCTGCATGCGATGCAGCCGGCAGGTCACCGTCAGCTCGGCCCTGCTCGATTACCTGCAGGCCTTGCTCGGTGCCAGCCGCAAGCATGCCGATGTACGCGTCGGCCTGTCGCCGCGCGCCGGGCTTGCCCTGCTCGCCGCCGCGCGCAGCTGGGCCCTGGTCAGCGGCAGGCACTACGTCATTCCCGAGGACGTGCAGACGGTTTTCGTCCCGGTTGCCGCGCACCGGTTGATTCCCGGCAAGGGCAGCCAGCGCGAATCGATCGCGCGCAGCCTGCTCGCCGAGGTAGCGGTCGGCTGATGAGCCTCGCCGATCGCTGGCACCGGATCCAGGCGCTCGCCGAAAAGCGATTGCCCTCGCTGACCCGCATGCGCCAGCGCGAGCCGCTGCCCATCGTGCTGCACCGTCGGCGCATCTATATCGTGCCGACCGGCTTCGGCCTCGGCTTCGCCGTCCTGCTCGCGGTCATGCTGGTCGGTTCGCTCAACTATGCGAACAACGCCGCCCTGCTGCTGACCTGCCTGCTCGGCGCGGCAACCGCCGGCAGCATGCTGAGCGCGTTCCGCGTACTCAACGGCCTGGGCCTCGGTGGCTTGCGCGCCGGCAATGCGGTCGCCGGCATGCCACTTCCGGTGAGCTTCGATGTCACCGGCGGCGCGCGGGTCCGCCCCGGCGTGCACCTGGATGCCAATGAACAGAAGGTCGGCATTGTCGTGCCGCGGCAAGGGGCGGCCACGGTCGAGTTCGCGCTATCGACCGAGCACCGCGGCTGGCAGCCACTGCCGCGTATCCGCGTCTACAGCACCTGGCCGCTAGGCATGTTCCGCGCCTGGAGCTGGCTCAATCCGGATGAATCCGTGCTTGTCTATCCGCGACCGGAAGCGTTCGGGCCGGCGCCTTACGAACCGGAAAGCGATGCCGACCGGGGACGTCCGCGCAGCGGCGACGAACTTGCGGCGCTACGCGATTACCGTCCCGGCGACCCGCTGCGGCAGATCGCCTGGAAGCTCAGCGCGCGTCATCACGACCTGCTGGTGAAGGACCTGGAGCAACCCTCGCCCAAGCGCGACTGGCGGCTCGACTGGCAGAGCATGCATGGCATGGACAGCGAATCGCGCATCTCGCGCATCGCCCGCTGGATCGACGAAGCGCACGGTGAAGGCCGGCGCTGGAGCCTGCAATTGCCCGACCGTTATTTCGACGTGGCGCAAGGCGACGAGCACTATCACCGTTGCATGACGGCCCTGGCTCTGCAGCCATGACCCGCGCGCGCCCTTCATTGCGTCCGACGCATCCGGCCGAGGTGCCGCTGTCGCCGCGCGCGTTCGACCTGCTCTGCCTGACCATGGCCTGCGTGCTCGGCCTGCATGCGGTGCATTTGCCCTGGTGGATGGTCGCGCCCCTGGGAGCGGTCCTGATCGGGCGCTGGCAACAACGCCGCCGCAACGGCAGGCGTGCACCGTTGTGGTTGAAGCTGCCGATGATCGGCCTGCTGCTGGCCGCCATCGTCGGCCATTACGGCAGCCTGTTCGGTCGCGAACCGGGCAGCGCCTTCGCCGTCGGCCTGCTTGTGCTCAAGCTGCTGGAGAGCGAACGCATCCGCGACGCGCGCGTCGGTATCGCCTTCGCCTGCTTCGCGTTGATGAGCGTGCTGCTGTTCGAGCAAGGCATGGTCGTGACCGCGCTGGTGGCGCTTGCGCTCGCCCCCGCGCTGGCGACGTTGCGCTCGCTTGAAACGGCGCAGCCGGAGATCAGCCTGGCCGGCAGCCTGCCGCCGGTCCTGCTGACCCTGGCCGCGGCCATTCCACTGGCCTTGTTCGCCTTCCTCTTCGTGCCGCGTCTGGGATCGCCGCTCTGGGGTACGCCGGGCAACGACCAGGTCCGCACCGGCCTCAGCAACCAGATGGCACCGGGCGACCTGACCGACCTGCTGGTCGACGACTCCCCGGCCTTGCGCGTCGTTTTCGACGGCGCGCCACCGCCGAATGAGCAGCGCTATTTCCGTGCCTTCGTCATGTGGCGCTTCGACGGCCGCGCCTGGGCCTATGGCGGCCCGGGCCTGGTTCATCGCCAGTCGACCCTGGAACCGGGACGCACGAGCTCATACGAAATCACCCTCGAACCGACCCACCGGCGCGTCCTCCCCGCGCTGGACGTGCCGGTGGCGGCACCGGAGAACGCGGACCTGTCGAACGATCACGAGATCTTCGCCCAACACAATGTCGACGAAGCGCGTCGCTACCGGCTGACCTCGAGCGTGACCTACCGGCTGGATCCCTCGCTGGACGATCGCAGCCGCGCCCTCGGCCTGCAGCCTGCCCGACCGGCTTCGACCCGCGCGCCCGCGCGCTCGCCGAAGGCTGGCGACAGCAATACGGCAACGACGATGCCGCCATCGTTCGCGCGGCGCTGACGCTCTTTCATGACGGCGGCTTCCGCTACACCCTGGCGCCCGCACCACTCGGTCGCGACAGTGTCGATGATTTCATCTTCGATACGCGCGAAGGATTCTGCGAACATTATTCATCCGCCTTCACCTTCCTCATGCGCGCCGCCGGCGTGCCGGCGCGCGTCGTCACCGGGTACCAGGGCGGTTACTGGAACGCGATGGGCAACTACCTGCTGGTGCGCCAGTCCGACGCGCATGCGTGGAGCGAGGTCTGGCTGGCCGGACGCGGCTGGACACGCGTCGACCCCACCGGCGTGGTCCGTCCCAGCCGCATCACCGAAGGCGCATCGGCGAACGCCGGCAGCGGCACCGCCTGGTACCAGGATGGATGGCTGAAGTCGCTGCGCAACCACTGGGACATCGTCAACCAATGGTGGGGCCGGGGCGTTATCGGGTTTGACGCACTACGCCAGCAAGGTCTGCTGACACCGTTCGGGATCCGCCAGGCGAGCGTCGGCACGCTTTCGATCGTGCTGGCGGTCGGCTGCGCGGTACTCGTCATCGTGGCGCTGGGCTGGGCACTGCTCCAGCGACGCGACGGCGAGGCCTGGCAGGTGACCATGGCACGACTCGAGCGAAAGCTCGGCCGTGTCGGTATCACCCGCCGCGCCAGCGAGGGTCCTCAGCATTATCTTGCGCGCGCGGCGCGCGCGTTGCCGGCGCGACGGACGGAACTTGAACGGATACAAAGGTTCTATCTGGACGCGCGTTATGGTCATGACGAACCGCCGCCTGAATCATTGGTGTTGTTCCGCCGCATGATTCGGGACTTTCATCCCGGTCGCATGGTCAAATAGCAGCTATCCCCCCGGATTGCGACGAGATGCGTCGCGAACCGGCCACCCATAGGGAGATTCGTCATGTCCATGTACAAACCGTTGGCCGTAGTCGCTGCGACGCTGGCACTGGGTGCCTGCGCCACGGTTCCGCAAGCCGCTCGAAGGCACCTTCAACGAAGTATCCACCGCGAACGCGCAGCAAGGCGGCGCGCCCGGTGCGAAGGTCCGCTGGGGCGGCGAGATCATCAAGACCGAGCCGGGTCCGCAACAGACCTGCTTCTTCGTGCTATCCGAACCGCTCGACAACCAGGCACGCCCGACCGGCGGCCACGACGGCCAGACCCAGGGCCGTTTCGTGGCCTGCCGCGATGGCTTCTACGATCCGGAAGTCTTTACCCGCGGTCGCGAGATCACCGTGACCGGTACCGTGCATGGCGCCGTCTCGCAGAAGGTCGGCGATTTCGATTACGCCTATCCGCGGGTCGAGGCCGACGTGGTCTACCTGTGGCCCAAGCGGTGGTCTATCGCTATCCGCCGGGCTACTACGACCCGTTCTGGGGTCCGGGCTGGGGTCCGTACGGATACGGCCCCTGGGGCTACGGTTACGGCGGCTTCGGCCCCTACTGGGGCGGCCCGAGGCGCGTGATCGTGCGTACCGCCGTGGCGGTACCGCACAGGTAATAAAAAAGCCCCTCGCAAGACGGGGCTTTTTTTCGGGTGCGCTGCCTCAGCCCGGCGGCCAATGCATCTGGCGCCCGGCGAGCAGGTGCACGTGCAGATGGAACACCGTCTGCCCGCCATGCTCGTTGCAGTTGATCACGGTGCGATAGCCATCCTTCGCCAGGCCCTGCGCGCGCGCGTACGTGGCCGCCGCGAGCAGCAGCTTGCCGAGCAATTCCGCATCGTCCGGCTGCGCATCGTCGAGCGTGGCGATCGCCCGCTTGGGAACGAACAACACGTGCACCGGCGCCTGCGGATTGAGGTCGCGGAAAGCGAGCACGTCATCGTCTTCGTAGACGATATCGGCGGGAATCTCGCGACGGACGATCTTGCGCGAAGATGGTGTCGCTCATGAAGATTCCTCAGAGGGACTGACGGCTGCCGAAAGCATGCGCCAGCGTGCCGCGATCGACGTACTCCAGTTCGCCGCCGAGCGGCACGCCATGCGCCAGCCGGGTCGGTCGCACGCCGGCCGCCCGCGCCAGCTGCGCGATGTAATGCGCGGTCGCCTCGCCTTCGACGGTCGGATTGGTGGCGATGATCATCTCTTCGATCTCGCCTTCGCCAAGCCGCTCCGCGAGCAGCGGCAAGACCGAGTTCTTCCGGACCGAGGCCATCGAGCGGCGACAGCCGGCCGAGCAGCACGAAGTACTGGCCGCGATAGCCGGTCGCCTGCTCGATCGCCACCAGATCGGTCGGCGACTCGACGACGCACAGCACCTGGCGATCGCGGCTGGTGCTCGCGCATAGCGAACACACCGGTTCTTCGCTGAAGTTGCGGCAGCGCGTGCAGTTGCCGACTTCGCGCATGGCCTGCTCGAGTGCGCCGGCAAGTTGCAGGCCGCCCTCGCGCTCGCGTTCGAGCAGATGGAAGGCCATGCGCTGCGCACTCTTCGCGCCGACGCCCGGCAGGCAGCGCAGGGCGTCGATCAGTTCGCCGAGCAGGCGCGATCACGTTGCTCATCCTTAGAACGGCATCTTGAAGCCGGGCGGCAGGTTCAGCCCGGAGGTGACGCCGCCCAGGCGGCCCTTGCTGACCTCGGCGACCTTGTTCACCGCATCGTTGACGGCGGCGGCGACCAGGTCCTCGGCCATCTCCGGATCGTCGGCGAACAGCTTGCGATCGATCTGCACGCGACGCACTTCATGGCGCCCGCTCATGGTCACGGTGACCACGCCGCCGCCGGCGCTGCCGGTGACTTCGAGCTTGGCGATTTCTTCCTGCGCGCGCTTCATGTCGTCCTGCATGCGCTGCGCCTGCTGCATCAGCTGGCCGATCTGTCCTTTCACGTTCTCTGGCTCCACGGGTCTGATCGATTGCGGCACGACGCGCGCATCGAACTCGCGCTTGAGCGTCTGTACCAGGGGATCGTTCTCGATGGCTTCCTCGGCGGCCGCCTGCGCATGCACTGCGGGCCTGCGCCGCACGATCGGCCGGGGTCTCGGCTGCTGCCCGCGTCGGCGATGAAGCGCAGGCGCACGCGCCGTTGCATGGCGTTGCCGATGCGCTCCTCCATCTGGCTGGTCATGGGTTCGACCGCCAGGTGCATATGCGTGGGTTTGCAGCGCCAGCGTCATCGTCTCGCCGTCGAGCCGCTGCAGCGATGCGTTCTGGGCCAGCTGGCCGAGCGGGCCGCGCAGGTTCGCACGCTCGATCAGGTCGTCCCAGTTCGGGCAGGCCATGCGCGTCGACGGCCAGCGGTTCGGGCGCGAACGCGCCGGCGCTGTGCCACGCGCGGCGCGGCGGGCGTGACCGCTTGCGACACGGATGGTGCGGCGACCGGGGCGCGAACGGGTCGGCGCGGGCGATGGCGTCGGACGTGCCGCCGCCGGTGCCGCGGCAGGCGCGGTGCCGCGCTGCCGCCCTCGTCGGCGGGACGGAACGCGAGCATGCGCAGCATCGCCATCTCGAAGCCGGTACGCGCGTCCGGCGCCAGCGGCCAGATCGCGACGGCCGGTGGTGGCCATCTGGTACCACAGCTGCACATCCTCCGGCGGCGAGGCGTTCGGCGAGGGACGGCAAGCTGTCGTCGGCACCGTCCTCGCCCGCGGTAACCGGGCACCAGCTGCATCAGCTGGATGCGATGCAGCACGCGTGGCCAGATCGTCGAGCACGCCGCCGAAGTCCGGCGAGAAACGACGCGATGCGATCGCACTCGGCCATCAGCGCGTCGCCGTCGCCGGCGGCCAGCGCCTCGAGCAGGCCGACGCACCTGGCCGCGCTCGACGCTGCCGAGCATGGCGCGCACGTCGCTCGCCGCGCAGCGCGCCGCCGCCGTAGGCGATCGCCTGGTCGAGCAGCGACAGGCCGTCGCGCAACGAACCATCGGCGGCACGCGCGAGCTCGCCGATCGCCTCGTTCTCGTATTCGATGCCTTCGGCGGCGAGGATGTGGCGCATCTGCCCGGAGATCTGCTCGGGCAGCAGGCGCTTGAGGTTGAACTTCAGGCAGCGCGACAGCACCGTCACCGGCAGCTTCTGCGGATCGGTCGTGGCGAGCAGGAACTTCACGTGCGGCGGCGGCTCCTCCAGCGTCTTCAGCAGCGCGTTGAACGCCGGCTTGGACAGCATGTGCACCTCGTCGACCAGGTACACCTTGAAGCGCCCGCGCGACGGCGCGTACTGCGCGTTCTCGATCACCTCGCGCACGTCGTCGACACCGGTGTTGCTGGCCGCGTCGATCTCGAGCAGGTCGACGAAGCGACCGGCATCGATCGCGGTGCAGACGGCGCACTCACCGCAGGGATCGGCCGATTCGCCGCGCTCGCAGTTGAGCGACTTGGCGAAGATGCGCGCGATCGTCGTCTTGCCGACGCCACGGGTGCCGGTGAACAGGTAGGCATGGTGCATGCGACCCGGAATCGAGCGCATTGGTCAGCGCGCGGACGACGTGCTCCTGCCCGACCAGTTCGGCGAACTTGCGGGGGCGCCACTTGCGCGCGAGGACCTGATAGGACATGCCGAATACCTTGGGGCGACGGTGGATTGTGCCAAGTACGGGGCGGGTCAAGTCAGCACCGAGCCGGCGGCCCTGAAAAGGCGGCGGCCCTGCCAGCCACACCCCGGCACCCGAGTCATCTGCTGCCGTTGCTTCCTTCCGGACCTGGCGGAGTTTACAGACTATCGTCGCGGGGGGACCGACAGGGCCACCATAAGACAGTTTTTCGTTACTACGGTGTCGCTTCGCTGCAGGTCGGGGTGACCCTGCGGCGCGGGATTGTTCGGCCCGTCCTGGGCCTCACCCTCGCTACGCGAGGGCCAGCGCTGCGCGCTGTCCGAAATTGCTCCCGGCAATTTCGTCGAACCCGCAGCGGGTTCAAATCCCGCCCCACGCTGCGTTGTCCTATGTTTCCTGCGCCAACTTTGAGGTTGTCGCACTTGCAATGTGGCGGAGAGGGCGGGATTCGAACCCGCGATACGCTTTTCACGTATACACACTTTCCAGGCGTGCTCCTTCAACCACTCGGACACCTCTCCGCACTGGGTAAACCTTCTCCGCCGCGCTTCCCGCCCGGCAAAGAAGCGGAAGGATACCGGCTGGGGGGCTGCCAAGACAAGCGCGGCGGCGCGATTCGTGCTTATCCGGCGTCGGCACGGGGCGGTCGTGGCGCCGGCAGGACGATGCGCTGGCCCGGGCGGGCGACGTGGTAGCCACGGCTTTCCAGGTCGTCGCCTTCCTCGGTGCTGCCGTAGTGATAAAGCAGCAGGGCCGCGCGCATCGCGTCGTCGTATTCACGCTCAAGATCGTCGATACCGCTATGCGAAGGATTCCCGAGCACGCCGCAATCGTGGGCGATGAGTTCACCGGCCTGCGCGTAGCGCGCCAGCGCTTCGGGAATCGGCCGCGTATCCCCGGTAAAGACGACGCTTCCTTCCAGCGCGAGGCCGTATGAGGTGCCCTGGACGTGGTGGCGCGTCGGGAAGACGTCGAACCACCAGTCCTCGTGCCAGAAGCCGCGCGTGCACGGGATCAGCCGGAAGGCCTCCCAGAAGTTGACGCCACCCTCGGCCAGCACGCCGGGATAGTCGGCCACCCTGCCCTGCAGCCATGGCACCAGCGCCGCATGCACGAAGAGCCGGGTGCGGCCGCGCCAGGCATCGTCGAACCAGAGGCGCGCGAACAGCCGCTCCATGCCGCCGACATGGTCCATGTGCACATGGGTGATATACAGCGCTTCGGGCGGCGCATCGTAGGCCGCCATGTAGCGGTCGAGCGTGTCCGGACCGCAATCGACAAGCAGCAACGGGCGCCCGTCGCGTTCGATCACCGCCGCGGACGATCCGAGTTCGGCGGCGTGCGCGGCGCCGGTACCAAGGAAATGCAGGGTCCAGTTCATGCGCGGAAGCTCCGTTCATACTCCTGGACCAGGGGTGTCCAGATGTCGTGCTGGAAATTCCCGCCGCGTTCGGCGGCACCGAGCTTGAGCAGCGAACGGCGCAAGCGCTCGAGATTGGCCGCGCGCCAGACCCGGCCTTCGGCGCGCAGTTCGCCGCGATCGAAATCGATCAGGTAAAGCCGATCCGCGCCGACCAGCACATTGTGCGCATTCAGGTCGGCATGCCAGACGCCCTGGCGATGAAAACGCGCGACCAGTTCGCCGACTCGCGCCGCCAGCGCGCCATCGAGCCGACCGTCGGCCAGGCATTCGGCCAGGGTCGGCGCATCGGCGATGCGACGCATGATCAGGTCGGCGCGATAGCGCATGCCATGGCGCACGTAACGCGAGGCCACCGGCGCCGGCACCGGCAGGCCGCGCCCGGCCAGGGCCGCGAGCAGGCGAAACTCGCGAAAGCTCCGCGTACGATCGCGGCCCGTCCACAGATAGCGGTCGCCGAGGAGCTTCGCGACCATGCCGCCGCGCCGGTAATGGCGAAGCACGCATTCGCCGGCGGGCGTCTGTACGATGGCCACGCCGCCCCGGCCGCCGCCCTGTTCGCGCAGGCGTTCGCCGGCCCGCCAGAACGCCGGATCGAACCAGTCGCCGGTGACTTGCGGGACGCTTGCCGGGTCGAACAGAATCGCCCCCGTCGCGTCGTCATCGATCCGTTCGCTCGTCATTGCCCCGTCTTCACGGCCACCATCGCAAAACGTGAGTCTACCAAGCCATCCCATGCCGCCGTCATCGCTCGCCAGCATCTGTCTGCTTGCGCACCTCCGCCATCGGCGACGTGACCCATGTCGTGCCCCTGATCCGGACCCTGCAGGCGAAGTCCCCGGGCACCGCCCTGACCTGGATCATCGGCAAGCTGGAAAACCGCCTGGTCGGCGACCTGCCTGGCGTGGACTTCGTCGTCTTCGACAAGGGCAAGGGCCGCGAGGGCATGCGCGCGGTACGCGAGGCGCTGGCCGGCAAGCGTTTCGACGCGCTGCTGCACATGCAGGTCGCCCTGCGTTCGAACCTGCTCAGCCTCGCGGTCAAGGCGAAACGGCGGATCGGCTACGACCATGCACGCTCGAAGGACCTGCATGGCCTGTTCGTCAACGAACGCATTCCGGCACGCAGCGGCGAACATGTGCTCGACGCGATGGCCAGCTTCATCGAACCGCTGGGCCTGAAGCAGACCGAGGTGCGCTGGGACATCCCGGTCGCCGACGAGGCCCATGCCTGGGCCGCGGAGCAACTGCCCGGCGATGCGCCGACCCTGCTGGTCAGCCCCACCTCGAGCCACGCGCTGCGCAACTGGCGCCCGGAGCGCTATGCCGCGGTGATGGACCATGCCGCGCGCAAGGGTATGCGTGTGGTCCTCGTCGGCGGACCGTCCGATGCCGAGCGCGCCATGGCCGATGCCGTCCTCGCCCAGACCCGGGTCGCACCGCTGGACCTCACCGGCAAGGACACCCTGAAGCAGTTCATGGCCTTGCTGGCGCGCAGCCGGATGATCCTCACCCCGGACTCCGGTCCGATGCACATGGCCAACGCGGTCGGCATCAAGGTGCTCGGCCTGCACGCGCCGAGCAACCCGCAGCGCTCGGGCCCCTATTCGGACCGGCGCTGGTGCGTGGACAAATACGACGAGGCTTCGCGGAGGTTCCTGAAGAAGCCGGCCAGCCAGATCGCCTGGGGCACCAAGATCGAATACCCCGGGGTGATGGACCTGATCGCGGTCGACGACGTGATCGAGCGCTTCGAAGCCTGCGCCGCCTACCTGGACGATCAGCCCGCCGAGGGCGCGCGGTAATCCTGGTAGGACTTTTCCTCGACCAGCTCCGAGCCCAGCTTCAGGTTGATCTCGCGCTTGATCGCGGCACGCTCGTCGTTCTGGAAGTACACCGAACGGGCCAGTTCGATGAACTCGGCGTCGAAGGCCTGCGCGCGTTCCTTCAGGCGGATCCGGTCCTCGATGTCCCATAGCGATGCGTTCACCGCGTGCAGGCGCGTGCGTTCGGCGGAAATATCGATTTCCGACGCCGTGGCATTCCCCCAGGTGGCACCGAGCAACTCCAGTTCGTTGCGCACGTTGGCCAGCTTCGATGCGTCGGTCATCCGCACCGACTTGATCTCCAGGATGGTGATCTTGTCGATCAGCTCGCCATAGGAAACGGGGACTTCGATAAGGCTCATGGGGGGTTCCGCGGGAGGGGATGGGACAAAGGGTGTCGAACTACAGCGCCGCGCGCAACAGGATCGCCGTGACATTGTCGCGCGCGCCGGTGGACAGCGCCTCGAGCAGCAACTGGTCCACGCATTCCTGGGCCGCCAGGTCGGCGCGCGACATGATCGTACCGATCGTCGCGTCGCCTACTTCCTCGGTCAGCCCGTCCGTGCACAGCAGGAAACGCATGCCGCGCTCGAAACTTCCGCGAGCGATGCCGATATGCAACTGCTCCGGCGCGGTGATGCCGAGCGCCTGGGTCAGCACGTTGCGCTGCGGATGGCGGCTGGCCTGGCCCGGATCGAGCTCGCCGGCCTCGACCATGGCCTGGACCAGCGAGTGATCGTGCGAGACCTGGGCAAGGCTGTCGCGATACACGTAGATACGGCTGTCGCCGACCCAGGCGGCTTCGTAACCCTCGGCCGCGACGCGCAGGGCCGCGATCGTGGTCCCCATCGGTCGCGCCTCGGTGGACGAACGCGCGCGGCCGCTCAGTTCGACGTTCACCTGCTCGATCGCCTCCAGCAGGGACTGGCCGCGGGCCACGCGCTCCACCACGCCATCGCGGGCGAAAGCCGAGGCGACCTCGCCGTAGCGATGCCCGCCCATGCCGTCGAGGACGAGGAAGAGCCCGAGCGCGGCATCGGCGTAATAGGTGTCTTCGTTGCGCGAGCGGCGCAGACCCGCGTGCGTACCGTGTCCGAATTCGATCATGGCTGGGTTGGAAAGTCCGGATGGGTAGCCGTGGGAAGGTGTGGGCGCCCCCACCCGCACGGTGCCAGCATGCCGGATGTGACGGGAGTTGTCACGGTCGGGAACACCTCGTATCATTGCGGGCCCGGCGGGGTTCAAGCCCTCGCCGTCGACCGCATCGGAGAGGTGGCAGAGTGGTCGAATGTACCTGACTCGAAATCAGGCGTGCGTGTAAGCGCACCGTGGGTTCGAATCCCACCGCCGCTGGGACCCGCCAGGGCGGGCGCCGCGCCAGCAACGATCAACCCCTGTACTTGCTGGTACGTGGGGATATCTGTGGGGTTGGATGCCGTGCCACCGTTAATCAGCGTGTTCGTGCCGAGGTCGTATACCGAGCCCAGCGGATCACGAATCAGCGCGCGACCTGTCGTAGATTTTAATTCCTGCGCGATCATCGTCAACCGATCCAGCGCACGCTCGTGGCTCGAAGCAGGGAACGGGCCGTTCGTCGGGTACGCCGTTTGCTGGACGACGGCGACATCCCGCTCGACATACAGCGAGTCGCCGGCCAATGGTGCGACGGCCAGCGTCATGGAACCGCCACCTTCGTCACCCGCGCCCGTCAACGTGTAATCGCTATTGAGGGTGAGGACGGTGACGACGCCTGTCGCGACCGCCTTCTGCGATACCTTGATGTCTGTGTCGACCAGCCAATAGAACGGAACCGGGAACCCGGTGGTCACCCCGTTGCCGATATAGCTGGTGGCGATGCGGCGGTCACAAATTCACGTCGAGCGGATTGGCAAAACCGCCCCCCACTGATTCACAATCAGGCGCTCTTTCGTGGCCAACGCGAGGCGCGGCAACAATCTCGCCCTCGATCATGTCGACTGGGTCGCACATAGGTCGCATCGCGATCCTGGCGCGTGCATCAGCCAAGGCACTGGCGATGTCGACGCGGTTGTCGACGCTGATTTCTTGCTTGATGATCAGCAGGCCGTTGAGCTTCGAACGCAACTCCACGAACTTCTGCGCGGCGCTGGCGTTGTTCGTCTTGTACGCAAGCTGCAGCCCTTCCCCGCACTCGGTCATGGCCGTCTCCAGGTCGTACATCGTCTTGGCGCGCAGTTCCTCATGCACCCGATCTATTTCGGCGCGAACGAGCTTGGTTTCCAACAACTGGTATGCGGCGTGGCGAGCGGATTTCACCGAGTAGCCGGCGGCAATTGCGGCATCCACACCGGTCTTGCCGGCCTTAATGCCGGCAATGAAAGCCAGTTGCTTGACGGTGAGCGTGCGCGCCATTACCTGCCCGCTTTGTGTCGACGAGCGAAACCGGACTTTGCCAGTTCCCCGATCAGCCAGGCGCTATTGCCGTAGCCCGACGTATCGAGGATTTCCGGCAAGCCGGGAAACGTCTTCGTCATGTGCACCATTTCATCGCGCGCCATCTGCAGGATGGTGTCGGCCTTCGGGCCGTGCTGCGCGCGCAGGAGATCCATGCACTGGGCGCCACTGGCGGCGAGGTCTGCCGCGCTCGGCGGGCTGGCAAGGGCGCGGGAAATCAGCGCCTCGGCCAGCTGTGCCGTTTTCTGCTCGATAGCCGGGTTGTATTCGCGCAACGCGGCGATCGTCTCGGCGGGCGTCACAGGCACCACGCGCTCTTCCGGCGGCAACGCCTGGGCGGTGACACCCTCGGCGGCCTGCGGCAGTTCATCGCCGCCTGAGGGCGCCTCTGCGGCCGGCTCAGCTGGGCTTGAGCCCAAGAGGTGGGCGGACGTAGTAGTCCAAGACGCCGATGACGAGGCGCCCTGAGGCTGGCCAACGGGCATGTCACCCGGTGCGACGGTCGCGGCGACGTTCTCGCTCATGCGAAGTACCTCCGGCGCCATTCACCACGGACGCTTGCCGCGATGTTCTTGTAGTCGGTGGCCAGTGGCTGCCGTTCCTCGATACGGGGCGCCGATCGAAAACAGGTTCAAGCCTTGCCGCTGGAACTCCAGCGCGCGCAGAGGCGCAACAGATCCTCAGTCGACAAGAACGCGTCGCCGTGACTGATGCGCTGGCGCCCACCAGGGGTGATGCCCCTCTCCCACAGGCTGCGCGTTTATTTCCTCGAGTCGCCGGAATCCCTTGATGAAATAGCCGATCGATGACGTCAGCTGCTCGGCCACGGGCACGCGTTCGTCGGCCAGCGACTGGATTTGCTCCCATACCTCGTTCTCGAAGGCGTTGGCCGCGTTGGCTTCCGCGTCTTCCAGGCGCGCACCGGCAGCGGCCAGGGCACGAGTGGCCAGGTCGTACGCTTCGGAGGCGTCGCGGTGCTTCCGGTAGGCCTTCGCGGTGTGGTCGCTGGAGGTCTTGCCGTCCGCGCTGTCGAGCAGCGCCTCGTTAAGCGCCGCGGTCGCCACGGCGAGGTCGTCGGACGCCGTCGCCTGCTTGCGCTGCAGATCGGCGAGAGTTGCCTGGGCGTCGGGTACAGGGCGCGCGGGGCGGAGTTTGGATAGCAAAGACATGGAGGTGCCTATGAGGGTTTGGGCACCTCCATTATAAAGCTAAACGTGGGTTAAGTCGTGGGTACGAGTCGGTACTACTTTCGGTATGCCGCACCAGTACGAACTAATTCGAACAGTTAGGCGGATGGTATGTCCGCTGAGGCCTGAACGATCGTCATGGAAACGGCCCCTTGCCGGCGCCAGCGGCCAAGGTGTTCTGCCTCACGTATGCGGCCAGGGCGTCCTCGGCATACAGCACCCGCGCACCGAACTTCACGAAGGCTGGACCGATGCGCTTGTTCCGCCAATTGCGCAACGTGCCTTCACTGAGACGCAGGAGTTGCGCGGCCTCTTTCGCCGTCAAGAACTTCATCTCGCTCATGGCTAGGCCGCCAGGCTTTGTGCTGCGGCTTCGTCAGCCGCCGTCGCCGCTGCGCATACCGCGGCCGCATAGCTGTTGATCTCGTCCACATACTGCGGCTTCGGGAGGACACGAATCGCCGCATACATGGCTTCGAGCCCCGCCAGGGTCTGCGCTTCAAAACGCAGCACCCGACTTTCGGTGATCTGAACATCCAGGGGGAACAACATCGTCGTCACCTCGCTTCGTTGACCGTGCGTCGGAATGACACCCCGGTATGCCCAAAGCTACTGCTGATGGTGTGGTGATGTAAAGAGGCTAAATCGTTGATTTTTGTTGATATTTAAGCAACACGCGGTGTGATTTTCGCAACACGCGGCGCGTCCCTCGCGCGCACGCGCGAGGCTGTAGGTAAAAGTCGGTGGGCAAGCTGGGTTGTTTGGTCAATTCAGCCAGCCGAATACGCCGTCAAGGAATCGCGACAGTGACGGGCCAAGCACAGCCCCCAATGCAAACCCAGCGAACAGCATTGATTTGCCGCCAGGCCCGAGGCTAGACCGTGTTCGCTGGTCGACGGCGTCCTGCACGCGCGCCTTAAGACCAAGGCGATAATTCAATTCCTCGTTCGCGGCCTTCTCTTCTTCCACGCGCTCGCGCACCGCAAGCTCAGCAGTGCTTAGCGCCGCGGGGATGGCACCGGCGCCGTAAGCCCGGCTCCACTCAAGTTCAAATGCGCGCTTCGCCTCAAAGAGATCAACCGCGCGCTGACCATGATGTTCGCGCGCCACTTCAACGGCGCGGATTTGATCGGCCAGCCTTGAGATAAGGCTTGCGGTAATTCGTGTGTATTCACTCATTGGTTTTCCCCTCTCTTACATCGACCATGGCTACACAACACCCACCTTCTAGGGTGGGTGTTGTGTTGTAACCAGTGTGGCGGCGACACAAAAATCTCTTGTAGCCGTTTGTAACCTTGTCACCATCTGGCGCAAAAGCTAGATGCGCCAACTCTCCGCCAGAAGAAAAAGAAAACGCCCCCACTGGGGGCGTTTTTTTTCCTGGCATTCGTCAATGACGAAAACCAACCTATCCGTCATCCCTGCGCAGGCAGGGATCCAGTGGCGACATGCTGTGGCTTTCGCGAAGTCAGACCGCTTCGATCTTCCGCCACAGGCTCGTGCCGGCCGCCTTGTCCAGCGCGTCCAGGCGTGCCATATGCGCGGCGAGCTCCGCCTCCGAAGCACGCAGCACGCGCGGACGCACGGTCACCCTGATCGAGGCCAGCAAGGCGTCGGCCGACGGCGTCGCTTCCTGCTCGAAGGCGAGGTCCAGCCCACCCTGTCCGGTGGTCATCGCCAGGTAGACGTCCGCCAGCAGCTGGGCGTCGAGCAGGCCGCCATGCAGGTCGCGATGCGTGTTGTCCACGCCCAGGCGTTTGCACAGCGCATCGAGGCTGTTGCGCTGGCCCGGATAGCGTTCGCGCGCCATCAGCAGCGTATCGAGTACCGAGGCGTGGTCGTGCATGCGACCGTAGTGCTCGCCCGCACGCCTGAGCTCCGCATCGAGGAAGCCGATGTCGAAGCTCGCGTTGTGGATGATCAGCTCGGCACCGTCGACGAAGGCGAGGAAATCGTCGACGACATCGGCGAACTTCGGCTTGTCGAGCAGGAACTCGTCCGCGATGCCGGTGACGGCGCGCGCGCCTTCGTCGATCGCCCGTTCCGGATTGAGGTAGGTATGGAAGGTCTTGCCGCTGGGCCGCCGCTCGATCAGCTCGACCGCGCCGATTTCGATCAGGCGGTGACCGTTGTGCGCTTCCAGGCCGGTCGTTTCGGTATCGAGAACGATCTGCCTCATGCCGCCCTGCCCTTGGCCTGCCAGGCCAGCGCCTGATCGCGCGCGGCCACGTCCACCCGTTCATTCTCGACATGGCCGGCGTGGCCCTTGACCCATTGCCAGCTCACCTGATGGGCGGCGACCGCGTCGGAGAGGCGGATCCACAGGTCCTGGTTCTTCACCGGCTTCTTGTCCGCCGTCTTCCAGCCGTTCTTTTTCCACTTCGGCACCCATTCCTCGATGCCTTGCATGACGTAGCGAGAATCGGTCGTCAGCTTTACCTGGCAGGGTCGGGACAGTGCCTCGAGCGCGCCGATCGCGGCCATCAGCTCCATGCGGTTATTGGTCGTATCCGCTTCGCCACCGGCAACCATCTTTTCGGTGCCACGGGTGCGCAACAGGGCGGCCCAGCCGCCGGGGCCGGGGTTGCCGAGGCAGGCGCCATCGGTAAATGCTTCCACTACGTCGTTCATGCGTTCCTGTCGTTGAGTCAGTGCGGGCCGGTGCGCCGCGCGCCGGAGGCAAGCGAACCTTGCATCGGCGCTTGCGCGGGCGCGGTGCGAACGCGCAAGGGTATCGTTGAAAGACGTTTCTTGCGCGCGAGCAGGACGTAGCCGCCGCCGAACAAGGAAACGCCGGAGGCGCCGGCCGAACCGTCCGGCAGCAGGCTGCCCACGCGGCGCAGCGACACCGGCTCGACGTCCTCGCCGGCCAGTTTCCGCTCCAGCCACCATGGCCAGACCAGCTGCGAGGGCCGCGTGCGCCAGAAGAGCCAGGGAACCCAGGCGCCCAGGGGATGGATGCCGGTGATCGCCAGCATGCCGCCAGGCTCGAGCACGCGGATCGCTTCGCCCAGCAGTTGCTCCGGCTTGCGCACCACTTCGAGCGCGTGACCGAGCAGGACGACGCCAAAGGCGTCGTCCGCGAACGGCAGTGGCGAGCCCGCGCTGGCACGCACGTCGCCGGTGATGGCCCGGCCGCGCACCCGCAACGAGGCCCAGTGGCCGAGCAGCGGCAAGGGAGGCAAGGCTTCCTTCCCGGTCACCGCCACATGCAAGGCATGCTCGCCCGTGCAGCGCGCGAGTTCGGTCGCCATGGCGGCGACTTCGTCGCGCAGCAGGGCCCGCATCGGGGCGCTGGCATAGACGTCATGGGCGAGATTCGGCATACCGGGCGGCGGGCCAGGAAACAAACCCGAAGTGTAGTGGCCGCGCGGGCATTGCGCATGCGTATGGAGCCTCTGGTCTGTTCCACGCAGGCGCGGAATAGACCAGAGGCTCCTTAACGCGTGCGTAACGAGAGCCCCCTGGGCCGCTGATATATTCCGGGGTCGCTCGTGAGGCATCCGCTCGAAATCCGACGTTTGGTGGCCCGATGGCCCTGCAGGCTGGAGTTTTCCGTTGCAACTCGTTCCGATACCGGCGCTCGCCGACAATTACATCTGGCTGGCGGCCGACGCCGAAGGCAACGCCATCGTCGTCGACCCGGGTGAAGCCACCCCCGTCGAGGCTGCGCTGGCCGAACGCGGCTGGCGGCTTCGCGCGATCCTCCTCACCCACCATCACAACGACCATATCGGCGGCGTCCAGGCCCTGCTCCAGGGCCGCGACGTACCCGTCGTGGCCCCGGTCGATCCACGCATTCCGCTGGCCACGCGCCGCGTCGTCGACGGCCAGACCGTGCAAATCGCCTTGCCAGCCATGCATTTCGAGGTGATCGAGGTGCCCGGCCATACGACCAGCCATATCGCCTTCATCGGCGAGGGCGTGGTGTTCTGCGGCGATACCCTGTTCAGCCTGGGCTGCGGGCGCCTCTTCGAAGGCACACCCGCGCAGATGCTCCATTCGCTCGATCGCCTGGCAGCCCTGCCGGAGGCGACCCTGGTCTGCTGCGCCCATGAATACACCGCGGCCAACGCGCGTTTCGCGGCGACGGTCGAGCCCGGCAACGACGCCCTGGCGCGACGCACGCGCCAGGTGGCGGACTTGCGCGCCGAAGGCCGCCCGAGCGTGCCAGGTACGATGGGCGAGGAACGCGAGGCCAATCCCTTCCTGCGCGTCGACGCGCCCGACGTCGTTGCCTGGACCCGGCAGCACGGTGCGCATGACACCCGCGAACAACGCTTCGCCGCCCTGCGCGCCGCCAAGGACACGTTTCGCGGATGACACCGATCCTTCGACGCCTGCCCTTGCTGCTGCCGATCCTGCTCGGCGCCTGTACCGTCCCGACCCGCCCCGCGCCCGTGCCGCCCACGGTGACGCCACCGAAACCGCAGGTCGAGGATGTTTCCACCGCACCGTCGACAGCGCACATCGCACCGGCTCCGGACTTCTGGGCAACGATGCGCGAAAGCTTCGCCATGGACGACTGCGACGCCGACCCGTCCATTGTCCAGTGGGCGCGTACCTATACACGCATTCCCAACCGCTTCGAGCAGCAGATCAATGAAGTGCTGCCGCTGGTGTCCTACGCCCATGCCGCGGCGATAAAGGAGGGCGTTGCCGGCGAGTTCGCCCTGCTGCCCTGGGTCGAGAGCCAGTACCGGCATGTGCCCGGCGGGCGTAACCAGCCGGCGGGCATGTGGCAGATCATGCCGGCGACGGCGCATACGCTTGGCCTCAAGGTCACCAAGAGCTACGACGAGCGGCTGGATATCGCCCTGTCGACCAAGGCGGTCATGGGCATGCTGCGCAAATACCACGACGACCTCAACGACTGGCGACTGGTCGATATCGCCTACAACGCGGGCGAGTTCGGCCTGCGCAAAACCCTCGATGCCAAAGGCGTGCCGCCGCCGGACCCGGCGATACCGCGGATCCCGATGAAGGCGGTGACCCGCGAGCACCTGACCAAGCTGCTGGCGATCGCCTGCGTCATTCGCGATCCTGCCCGCTTCAACGTCGACCTCCCCGGCGAGGCGCCGGCAAAGACCCTGCAGGTCGTCGCGCTCGATCATCCGCAGACCATGAACCAGGCGGCGCAGCAGTCCGGACTGAGCGTCGATACCCTGCGCAGCCTCAACCCGGCGTATCGCACGCAGCAGGCCACGGTGTCCGATTCGCTGATGCTGCCGAGTTCGGCGGCGACCACGTACAGCCTTGCCAGCTTCAGCGGCAACGAACCGACCAGCACGGCGACCCCGACCAAGCTGGCGACCGACGATCCCCCGGAAAAGGCTCCGGCACAGGGCGAGCGCTACAAGGTGCGCAATGGCGATACGCTGTCCTCGATCGCCAGCGGCCATTCGGTGAGCGTGAAGCAACTGATGCAATGGAACGACCTGCGCTCCGCGAAGCTGAAACCCGGCCAGGTACTGCAGCTCCAGGGCCCCTGATTCGCCGCGCCGCCGCGTGAAAGCGACCGGGGAAGCTCCTACACTGCCAGGGCCACGTCATTCCGGAGGCCGCATGGGATTCCTGCACGGCAAGCGCGCGCTGATCGTCGGTATCGCCAGCCAGCGATCGATCGCCTGGGGTATCGCCAGCGCCATGCATCGCGAAGGTGCGCAACTGGCTTTCACCTATCAGAATGAGCGGCTCAAGGACCGCGTCGACGAGGCGGCCAACCAGTTCGGCTCCAATATCGTGATGCCCTGCGACGTCGGCGAGGATGTCGACATCGACCGGGTCTTCGCACGTCTGGGCGAACACTGGGATGGCTTCGACATCCTGGTCCATTCGGTGGGCTTCGCGCCGCGCGAAGCCGTCCAGGGTCAGTTCCTCGACAACCTCACCCGGGAGAATTTCCGCGTCGCGCACGATATCTCCAGCTACAGCCTGTCTGCGCTGTCGAAGGCCGCGAGGCCGCTGATGCGCGATCGCTCCGGAGCCATCCTCACCCTGAGTTACCTCGGCGCGGAACGCGCCCTGGCCAGCTACAACGTCATGGGCCTGGCCAAGGCCAGCCTCGAGGCCAGCGTACGCTACCTCGCCTATAACCTCGGACCCGAGGGCACGCGCGTCAATGCGATCTCGGCCGGCCCGATCAAGACCCTGGCCGCCGCGGGCGTCGCCGATTTCCGCAAGATGCTCGAGCATGTCGAGGAGAATGCGCCACTGCGACGCAGCGTCACCCAGGATGAGGTCGGCAACGCGGGTGCCTTCCTGTGCTCGGACCTGGCATCGGGCATCACCGGCGAGATCGTGCATGTGGATGCGGGCTACAACATCGTCGGGATGACCGGGATGTAGTCACCGCGAAAATCGTCGCTCCTCGCCACTGGATCCCGGCCTGCGCCCACTGCTGTCCGGGGAAAACCCGGGCCATCCGCGGCTATCCGTTGCGAGATAAGGCGCCATGGACAGGAAGATCGGTTGGTGACTCGTTGGCGACGGTTGCCCGTGAAGCGAGGCCTCGGGCTTTTGCCCGTCGCCCCGGCGCAGGCCGGGGCCCAGTGGGCTCAGTGTTCGGTCGCCAGCCTCACGCCAGCAAAGCCGCTTATTTTCCCCGCGCTATCGCTCGATGAGGACG
Organism: uncultured Gammaproteobacteria bacterium; assembly: GCA_963847335.1. Lineage (GTDB taxonomy): Bacteria > Pseudomonadota > Gammaproteobacteria > Xanthomonadales > Rhodanobacteraceae > Luteibacter. Next base: position 286,142 of record CAWJZF010000004.1, on the reverse strand, counting down.
GCGGCCACCAGGCCCCTGCCTGCGCAGGGGCGACGGTGAGGGGTTTCGAGTTCCCCTCCAGTACCGGATCGGCGTTCTTCGATCTTTTCCCCGGACAGCCAGTGGGCCTGCGCCGGGATGACGGATAGGAAGAGTTTCGTCATCCCGGCGCAGGCCGGGATCCAGTGGCGATGCATTCGGTTATCGCGAATGGATCGAAACGAAAAAACCGCGCGAATGCGCGGCTTTTCGCTTTTCGCAACCGACTGCTCAGAGCCGGTCGGCGGCGATCTGGATCTTGGTCTTTTTCTTCAGCGCCTCGATGAACTCCATCGTCGCGCCCGTACCCATCGCGTCCGCCATCTGGCCACGCAGGGCCTGGCGCTGGTCGGCCGGAATCTTGCTCGTGTCGCCGTCCGTGACCTTGTCCACCGCGACCAGGGCGTACGAGCCGGCATCCATCGGCACCGAGGCCCAGGTCGGCTTGCCGTCGGCCGGGCGCGGCAGCAGGAAGGCCTGGATCAGGATCGGCTGCGGCGTCGCCGCATCCGGTTTGCCGCGCTCCAGGGCGGCCGTCTTCAGCGCGGTGTTCGCCGAGGCGGCAATGGCAGCGAAATCGCCACCCTTCTGCAATTCGGCGAGCAACTCGCCGGCATGTTTCTTCGCCTGCGCGTCGGCGCGCTCGTCGAGGATGCGCTGGCGCACCGTGTCGCGTACGTCAGCCAGGGCCTTGGGCGCGGCGGCGGTGTGCTTGAGCAGGTGGACGACCACGGCATGGGTCGGCTCGACCTCGATCAGCGCCGAATTGTTGCCCTGGGCAAGGACGTCGTCGGAGTACGCCGCGGTGATGAATTTCGCATTGCCGGCAAGACCCTGGCCACCGGTGCGGGCGAACGGCTGCGTCGTCTGCAGCGGCAGGTTCATGTCCTTGGCCACCGGCTCGAGCGAGCCGGCGTTCTTGTCGGCGGCATCGGCGAGCTTGCCGGCCTCTTCGTTGTACAGGCGCACGCGCTCGTTCTTCTGCCAGTCGGCGGCGATCGCCGCGCGCACTTCCTCGAAGGGCTTGGCGGTACCGCTGCGCGCATCGCGCAGCCAGAGGATGTGGTAACCCTCATCCGGCGACAGCACCGGCTTGGAAATCTCGCCCTTGTTCATCGAGAACAGGGCACTGTCGAACGCGGCGTTGGCCACGCCCTTTTCCAGCCAGCCAAGGTCGCCACCCTGGCGCCTGGAACCGAGGTCGTCCGAATTGGCTTCGGCGAGCTTGGCGAAATTCTCAGGCGTCGCCTCGGCGGCAAGTTTCGTTGCCTTGTCGAGCGCGGCTTTCTGCTGCTCGGGCGTCGCATTCTTCGGCACATTGACCAGGATATGCGAGACCTCGCGCTGTTCGGGCTGCACGTACAAGTGCTTCTGTTTCTCGTACTGGTCGCGCAGGGTTTTCTCGTCCGGCTGTTCGGCGACCTGCAGCTTGGAACCGTCGACTTCCAGGTATTGCACCGAGACCTGCTCGGGCGTCATGAAGTCGCTCACGTGCGACTTGTAGTAAGCATCGATATCCGCATCGGCCACCGTCGCATCGGTGAGCGCGGGACGCGGCAGCACGGCATAGCGAAGGTCGCGCCGCTGGAAACGCAGCTTGAGATAGCGGTCCAGGTCGGCATCGGTGACCAGCGTGCTCGCCGTGATCGCCTCGGGCAACAACTGGATGGCAAGGTCCGAACGCACACGCGATTCGAACATGCCCGGCGTCATGCCCTGGCCGGCGAGGATCGCGCGATAGGCATCGGGATTGAACTGGCCGTTGACCTGGAAGCTCTGCTGCGCGGCGATCGAGTCGCGGACGACCTGGTCGGGAACCACCAGGCCCAGATCGGTATTGGCCTGCTGCAGGACCTGCTGGCTGACCATCGAATCGAGCACCTGGCGCTTGACCTCGGGGCGCTCGAAGTAGCTCGAGTCGAACTGTTCGCCCTGCTGCTGCATGGCCTGCTGGCGCAGGTCGTTTACCCGGGCCTGGAATTCCTGCTGCGATATCTCATGGTCGCCGACCTTGGCCACGAAGGTGTCGACATGGCTCATGAAGTACGACTCGATGCCGAAGAACGACACGGCGAAGACGCACACGCCCAAAACGACGATGGACGGCCATCCGGAGAGCTTGTTACGCAGTGAATTCAGCATGGGGCGATCCGCGTTCTTCAGGGGCCTGGCGGCGACGCCAGGCGTATACAAAGTAAAGGCGCCACACGGGCGCCTTTACAGACTATGGCGGAGTGGACGGGACTCGAACCCGCGACCTCCGGCGTGACAGGCCAGCATTCTAACCGACTGAACTACCACTCCGCGTCCGTTGGTGGGTGCTGAGGGGATCGAACCCCCGACCATCGCCGTGTAAAGGCGACGCTCTACCGCTGAGCTAAGCACCCGTCAGACGGGAAAGCGATTAGTTTAGGTGATCCTTGAGCGCCTTGCCAGCCTTGAATGCCGGGACCTTGGACGCCTTGATCTTGATTTCCTCGTTCGTGCGCGGGTTGCGGCCGGTACGGGCGGCGCGCTTGCGCACGGTGAAGGTGCCGAAGCCGACCAGCGACACGTCGTCGCCCTTCTTCAGCGTCTTCTTCACTGCCTCGATGAGTGCCTCGAGTGCACGGCCGGCATCGGCCTTGGACAGTTCGGCGCTCTCAGCGACAGCAGCGATAAGTTCGGATTTATTCATTATTCGACACTCCCTTTAAACGGTTATTCGACCCGCATGATTCAGTCTGGGACGAGACGACGCCACTGGGCGGTGGATGCAATGTCCTCCGCCGGGTTGCCGTCCCGCGACCCCGCTATCGCCGTCCTCCAGTCATGGCAGACGGATTGCGGTGCCGCCTTTATACCAGTGCCCCCCAACCTCCGCAATACAAGCAATACCAAGGCTTTCAGCGCGTATGCATCACGCACCGAGCACTTGCCTTATGGCGTTCGAACAGGTAGCGGCGGCGCAAGAAAACCGTAATGAAAAATCGAGTGAGTCCATCGGAAAAAAAGAAACGCGCAGCCTGAAAGCACTGCGCGTTTCTCTGTTTCCCCTCATCGGACGTCAATCGAGGACGGGCATTAATGCCTGTCTAATCAATGCGTCAGCGAGGGCGTACCGTTACCGTCGCCCTTGCCTTCCTCGCGGGCCACTTCGACTTTCTCCGCTTCGCCGTCCTTGACCTTGTTCGGGCTCAGGGGGCGCTCGAGGGCGAGGTCGAGCACTTCGTCGATCCAGTGCACCGGATGGATATCGAGCTGACCGGTGATGTTGTTCGGAATATCGACCAGGTCCTTCTGGTTCTCGTCCGGAATGATCACCGTGGTGATGCCGCCGCGATGCGCCGCCAGCAGCTTTTCCTTCAGGCCGCCGATCGGCAGCACGCGGCCGCGCAGGGTGATCTCGCCGGTCATCGCGACATCCGAACGTACCGGCACCTTGGTCAGCGTCGAGACCAGCGCCGTGCACATGGCGATACCGGCGCTCGGACCGTCCTTCGGCGTGGCGCCCTCGGGCACGTGGACGTGGACGTCGAACTTCTGGTGGAAGTCCGGATCGATGCCGAGCGCGTCCGCACGCGCGCGCACCACGGTCAGCGCGGCCTGGATCGATTCCTTCATGACGTCGCCGAGCTGGCCGGTGTGAATCAGGCGGCCCTTGCCCGGCACCACCGTCGCTTCGATCTGAGCAGATCGCCGCCGACCTCGGTCCAGGCCAGGCCGGTGACCAGGCCGACCTCGTTCTGGCTGCTCCGCGCGGCCGAAGTCGAAGCGGCGCACGCCCAGGTACTTGTCGAGGTTGTCCGAGTCCACGTGCACACGACCGGTCTCGAGCACCTTGGCCCTGGCCTTCTTCGCGGTTGCCTTGACAACCTTCGCCTTGGCCTTGGCGGGCACGGGCCGAGGGTGATTTCCTTGACCACCTTGCGGCAGATCTTGGAGATCTCGCGCTCGAGGTTGCGCACGCCGGACTCGCGCGTGTAGTAGCGCACGATGTCGCGCACCGCGCTTTCGTCGACCTGCAGCTCGTCGGGCTTCAGTGCCGTTGGCCTTCAGCTGCTTGGGCAGCAGGTAGCGCTCGGCGATGTTGAGCTTCTCGTCCTCGGTGTAACCCGGGATGCGGATCACTTCCATGCGGTCGAGCAGCGGGCCGGGGATGTTCAGCGAATTCGACGTCGCGATGAACATCACCTCCGACAGGTCGAGATCGACCTCGAGGTAGTGGTCGTTGAAGGCGTGGTTCTGCTCCGGATCGAGCACTTCCAGCAGCGCCGAGGACGGATCGCCACGGAAGTCCATCGACATCTTGTCGATCTCGTCGAGCACGAACAGCGGATTCTTCGCTGCCGACCTTGTTCAGGTTCTGCACGATGCGGCCCGGCATCGAACCGATATAGGTGCGGCGATGGCCGCGGATCTCGGCCTCGTCACGCACGCCGCCGAGCGACATGCGCACGAACTTGCGGTTGGTCGCCTTGGCGATCGACTGGCCGAGCGAGGTCTTGCCGACGCCGGGCGGACCGACCAGGCACAGGATCGCGCCCTTCATCTGCTTCACGCGCGGCTGCACCGCGAGGTACTCGAGGATGCGTTCCTTGACCTTCTCCAGGCCGAAGTGATCGGCGTCGAGCACCTCCTGCGCGAGCGTCGAGATCCTTGCGGACCTTGCTGCGCTTCTTCCACGGCACGCCGAGCAGCCAGTCGAGGTAGTTGCGCACGACCGTGGCTTCGGCCGACATCGGCGACATCTGCTTGAGCTTGTTGAACTCCTGGCGCGGCCTTGGTTTGCACCGGCTTGGGCATGCCGGCATCGGCGATCTTCTTGTGCAGCTCGTCGATGTCGTTGGGCGCCTCGTCGATCTCGCCGAGCTCCTTCTGGATCGCCTTCATCTGCTCGTTGAGGTAGTACTCGCGCTGGCTCTTCTCCATCTGCGACTTGACGCGGCCGCGGATGCGCTTCTCGATCTGCTGCACGTCGATCTCGCCGTCGACCAGGCCGACCAGCAGCTCCAGGCGCTGACCGACGTCGGCGGTCTCGAGCACTTGCTGCTTGTCGCCCATGCGCACGCGCAGGTGCGCGGCGATCGTGTCGGCCAGGCGCGACGGATCGTCGATGCCGGACAGCGTCGGCAGCAGTTCCGGCGGCAGCTTGCGATTGGTCTTGACGTACTGCTCGAACAGCGACATCAGCGAGCGCGACACCACGTCGAGTCTCGCGCTCGTTGCGCTGTAGATCGGCTCGATCACATCGCGCCTGCGCGCCGAGCATGCCGGCCTCGTCCTCGTACGAGTCGATCTGCACGCGCGACAGCGCCTTCGACCAGCACCTTGATCGTGCCGTCGGGCAGCTTCAGCAGCTGCAGCACGCTGGCGAGCGTGCCGATCTGGTAGCAGGTCGTCGTGCGCCGGGATCGTCGGTCTCGGCGGACTTTTCTGCGCGACCAGCAGGATCTGCTTGTCGCCTTCCATCGCCTGCTCGAGCGCGCGGATCGACTTGTCGCGGCCGACGAACAGCGGGATGACCATGTGCGGGAACACGACCACGTCGCGCAGCGGCAGGACCGGCAGCGGGTCCAGTGCTGGCGTCCGCTGGCGGATTACGAGGCTGGTTCTTCGCCATTGAGTGTTCCCTGGGGGCAATGAATGGGGGCTTGGCCCCGACACTGCGCCGGAGTCCGCATACACGATGCAAGTGGTGGCGGCAGGGGGAGCCGTCAAGGGCCGGTCACGATTAACCAATGAAAACGGCCCCGGGCACTGCTCGCCGGGGCCGTGAATGACTACGCAAGAGCTTGCGAATTCAGGCGGCGTCGTTGCCGCCGATCGCCGACCTGCGCGCTGCTGTTGCAGGTTGCCCCGGTAGATCAGGTACGGCTCGGCCTTGTCGTCGATCACGGAGTCGTCGACCACGACCTTGCTGACGTTCTCCAGCGACGGCAGCTCGTACATCGTGTCGAGCAGCACCGACTCGACGATCGTGCGCAGGCCACGCGCGCCGGTCTTGCGCTTGAGCGCCTTGCGGGCGATCGCGGCCAGCGCCTCCGGGCGGAACTCCAGCTCCACGCCTTCCATCTCGAACAGCTTCTTGAACTGCTTGGTGATCGCGTTCTTCGGCTCGGTGAGGATCTTGCACCAGCGCCGGCTCGTCGAGCTCCTCGAGCGTCGCGACCACCGGCAGGCGGCCGACGAACTCCGGGATCAGGCCGAACTTGATCAGGTCTTCCGGCTCGACTTCGGACAGCAGCTTGCCGACGTTCTCGGCTTGCGCTCCTTGCTGCGCACCTTGGCGCCGAAGCCGATGCCCGTCGGTCTCGGACCGCTGCTGGATGATCTTGTCCAGGCCGGCGAACGCGCCGCCGCACGATGAACAGGATGTTGCGCGTGTCGACCTGCAGGAATTCCTGCTGCGGATGCTTGCGGCCGCCCTGCGGCGGCACCGAGGCGACGGTGCCTTCGATCAGCTTCAGCAGCGCCTGCTGCACGCCTTCGCCGGACACGTCGCGGGTGATCGACGGGTTTTCGCTCTTGCGCGAGATCTTGTCGATCTCGTCGATGTAGACGATGCCCGCTGCGCCTTCTCGACGTCGTAGTCGCACTTCTGCAGCAGCTTCTGGATGATGTTCTCGACGTCCTCGCCGACGTAACCGGCTTCGGTCAGCGTGGTCGCATCGGCGATCGTGAACGGCACGTTGAGCAGGCGCGCCAGCGTTTCGGCCAGCAGCGTCTTGCCCGAACCGGTCGGACCGATCAGCAGGATGTTGGACTTGGCGAGCTCGACGTCGTCGTTCTTCTGACGCGACTCTCGATGCGCTTGTAGTGGTTGTACACGGCGACCGCGAGCGTGTTCTTGGCGCGCGTCTGGCCGATCACGTACTGGTCGAGCACGTCGAGGATCTCGCGCGGCTTGGGCAGGTGGCTGCGGCCGACGGCGCCTTTTCCTCGAGCTCCTCGCGGATGATGTCGTTGCACAGCTCGACGCATTCGTCGCAGATGAACACGCTCGGGCCCGCGATCAGCTTGCGGACCTCATGCTGGCTCTTGCCGCAGAACGAGCAATAAAGAATCTTGTTGCTGTCGCCGGAACGGCCCTGTCGGTCGTCGCTCATGCTCTGCGCCCTACTGTGAATCCGGGTGCGGCCCGAGAATAGCACAGCGGTCCGCGCCCGGGTCGCGGGCGCGCGGACGGCCATGCGCGGCGAGAAATCGGTCGAATCAGGCCGATCTGTCAGACCGGTCTGGATCGAGTCTCGGGCGCCGTTCCAGCACCGAGTCGATCAGGCCGTACTCGCGCGCGGCCTCGGCGCTCTTGAAGTTGTCGCGCTCGGTGTCGCGGGCGATCGTCTCGAGCGGCTTGCCCGGTGTGCTTGGCCAGGATCTCGTTCAGGCGCTGGCGCAGGGTCAGGATCTCGCGGGCGTGGATGTCGATGTCGCGTGGCCTGGCCCTGGAAGCCGCCGGCCCAGGGCTGGTGGATCATCATCCGCGAATTCGGCAGCGCATAGCGCTTGCCCTTGGCGCCGGCGGCCAGCAGCAGCGCGCCCATGCTGGCGGCCTGGCCGATGCACATCGTGCTGACGTCCGGCTTGATGAACTGCATGGTGTCGTAGATCGCCAGGCCGGCGGTGACCGACGCCGCCCGGGCGAGTTGATGTACAGGTTGATGTCCTTCTCCGGATTTTCGGCCTCGAGGAACAGCATCTGCGCGACGATCACGTTGGCCACATAGTCGTCGACGCCGCCGACCAGGAAGATCACCCGCTCCTTGAGCAGGCGCGAATAGATGTCGTACGCGCGCTCGCCGCGGCTGGTCTGTTCGACCACGATCGGCACCAAATTGAGATTCTGGATCGTGGACATGTCGCTCGCTCCGGGATGTGCCCTGAAAGTCTTGGGTCAGCGTATCAGGCGCCGACCGGGCGCATCACCTCGTCGAAGCTCAGGTTCTGGTCGGTGGTTTTGGCATGATCGGCCACCCACTCGGCCACCTGGTCTTCCATCACGCGGTTCTGCAGCCCAGACATCAGTTGGGGATCACCGTTATAGAGTTCAATGACCTTTTCCGGTTCTTCATAGGTGGAAGCAATCGCGGTCAGCATTTCGGCCATGCGCTTGCGATCGACCCGGATCTCGTTCTTGCGGGCGATTTCGCCCATCAGCAGGGCCGCGGCGACGCGCTTGCGCGCGAACGGCTCGGCGGCGGCGACCAGCTGCGGCGCCGGCTCCTGGCCGCGCGGCGTGTTGCCGGCCGCCATCGAGCGGGCCTCGCCCTGGACCATCAGTTTCGGCACGTCCAGCTCCGGGTAGGCGCCGGCCAGCTTCTCGGCCACTTCGGACTTCAGGCGGGCCATCAGCGTCGCCTTCAGCTCGCGCTCGAGGTTGGCGCGCACTTCCTTCCTGAACGATTCCAGCTCGCCGTCGGCGACGCCGAAGCTGCGCACGAACTCGGCGTCGACCGCCGGCAGGTTCGGCGCCTGGACCTTGATCACCTTGAGGGTGACTTTGGCGGTCTTGCCGGCCAGGTCGGTATTGCGGAAATCGGTCGGGAACTCGATGTCGGTGACGGCATCGTCGCCGGCGCTACGGTCGGTCAGGGCCTTGTCCAGGGCCGCGAACAGGGTGCCGGAACCGAGCACGCTGCCGGCACGCTCCAGGCCTTCGGCCGGGAAACGGTAACCTTCGGTTTCGGCCGAGTACTCGAACATCACGAAATCGCCGTCCTTCGAGGCACGATCGACTTCGTCGAAGCTGCGACGCTGCATGCGCAGGGTTTCGATCATCTTCTCGATGTCTTCGTCACCCACCGAGGCAACCGGACGGGCGATCTCAAGCCCGCTGACATCGATGACCGGGAACTCCGGCATGATTTCGAAGGTAGCCGTATAGGCGATCTCGCCGTCTTCCGGCGCGCCGGTGGTCTCGATCGACGGATTGGCGATCGGACGCAGTTTTTCCTGCTCCACCGCCTCGCGCAGGCTGGTACCGATCAGGTCGGACAGCGCCTCGCCGTGGACCTGCGCGCCAAAGCGCTGCTTGATCACGTTGAGCGGCACCTTGCCCGGGCGGAAACCCTTCAGGCGCACCGTGCGCCCCATTTCCGCGATCCGTTCGCTGACCTGCGCATCAAGGCGCTCGGCCGGGATTTTCACCGTGAGCTTGCGCTCGAGCTTGCCGACGTTCTCAACCGAAACCTGCATGACCACTCCTGAAACCGCCGTTGATTAGGCGCGATGGCGGCAATCGGCCGCCGTACCGAACTCATTGGATTTGGTGCGAAAGGGGGGACTCGAACCCCCACGGGTTACCCCGCCAGAACCTAAATCTGGTGCGTCTACCAATTCCGCCACTCTCGCATCGTGAAGGGCATCCCCGAAGCCCCTGCCCCGTTCACGCGGGAACCGGCGCCAAGTCGATGATTCCCTTGCACGAAAGCGGACCATTTTACGGGCGCGGACAGGCTGGGCACAAGACGCCAAAGCCGTCACCGAGGGCATTACGGACGCGAAAATCAGCCTTTTCCGACTTACGACACCGACGAATGCCCGGATTCTGGACGTTGTGCCGCCAAGGCCTGCCCGATCATCCCAGTGGAGCACCAAGCCATGCGAACCTTGCCGTGGGGACTTTTGCTACTGCCGGTATCGGCAGTGGCCCAGGTCATGGGCCAATATGAGTCGACCGACGATCGGGGCGAACGAACGCTCTTCCGCTCCGTGTTGGCCCTGGCCAGTGATGGCACAAATATACTTATAGAGCAGGTACTTAAGCCACTTCCCGACGGCTCGCTCGAATATCGCCCGACGTCACAGCCGGCCAGCACCCGCGATTACGACGCCCGCATATGCGGACCGGAAGCGGATCCACCGACCACCGATTCCATCAGCATATGGAGCGCCGATGTCGTGCATGGCGTGGCGTGCCATCGCACATACGACCTCAGCGAATCGGTCGAAGCGGACGCGCCACGGTAGCGATACTAAAACCGCGCGCCGCTTCGGGCTCGCCCTCATCCGCCCTGCGGGCAGCTTCTCCCGCCGGGAGAAGGAAAAACGCAAAAAAAGACCCGGTTTCCCGGGTCCTTTTCCAAGTTGGTGGGCCGTGTAAGATTCGAACTTACGACCAATTGATTAAGAGTCAACTGCTCTACCAACTGAGCTAACGGCCCTTTTAACTTTTTGAGTGGGGTGGACGATGGGACTCGAACCCACGACATCCGGAATCACAATCCGGTACTCTAACCAGCTGAGCTACGCCCACCATAAAACCTGTTTCTGGCGCGCCCGACAGGACTCGAACCTGCAACCGTCGGCTTAGAAGGCCGATGCTCTATCCGGTTGAGCTACGGGCGCAGGCACCGCAAGTAGAACGCCACGTTGGTCGGGGCAGAGGGATTCGAACCCACGACATCCAGCTCCCAAAGCTGGCGCTCTACCAGACTGAACTATACCCCGATTCCAGAAAAACCCCGTCCCGCAACCGCGTTTCGAAGCCTTTGAATGTTACGGGTGATAACCAGTCCCGTCAATCCGCATGGAACACACCACACTTCATATCACTTGTGTTTTCGATGCGGTTTTCACCGGATTCAAAAACCAGTCAAGTTGTTCCCGCTTGACTGTTTGTAAATGGTGCGCCCGGAGAGATTCGAACTCCCGACCACCAAGTTCGTAGCCTGGTACTCTATCCAACTGAGCTACGGGCGCACACAAAACGGTTTGCTTCACTGCTTCAACGTTGCTGCATTGTGTCGGCGGCGAATCAAGAAGCGGAATTATTCAGATTATGGACGTGGGCGTCAATACTTTTCGTCAAAAAAATTCACATAAAGTGAAATGAGCAGGGATCAGGGGCGAGTAGCGAGGGCGCCAGGATGCACCATGCCGAGTCGTTCATGCCGCGAGAGCATCCGCGCAAAGCAGATGGCCATCCCAGACTTCATCATTGCGCCCTCGCTACTCTTCCCTGCTTCTCTCCCTCGAAAAACGAAGAGGCGGCCCGTGGGCCGCCTCTTCGTTTCGAAGGGCGTCGCTCAGAGCTGCGGCGCCGGATTGCCGACCTTGTCGGTCGCCGACCCTGCGTCGCCACGTGGCGGTGGCGGAGGCGGCGGCGTGGAGCCCGGCTTGGTCCAGTCGGCCGGGGGACCCGGCACGCGATCGTTCATGATGTCGTCGATCTGGCGCGCATCGATCGTTTCGTACTGCAGCAGCGTGTCGGCCATGATGTGCAGCTTGCCGATGTTCGCGGTCAGCAGCTCCTTGCTCCGCGCATAGGCGCGATCGAGGATGGTGCGCACGACTTCGTCGATCTTGCGCGCCGTCTCGTTGGAGACGCTCTTGTGCTGGGTCACCGAGCGACCGATGAAGACCTCGTCTTCCTCTTCGCCGTAGGTCACCGGACCGAGTTCGTCGGACAGGCCCCACTTGGTCGCCATGTTGCGCGCCATCTTGGTCGCGCGCTCGATGTCGTTCGATGCGCCCGTGGTGACCTTGTCGTGACCGAAGATCAGCTCCTCGGCGACGCGGCCGCCGTACAGCGAGCACAGCTGCGATTCGATCGCGACCTTGTTCATGCTGTACCTGTCGCCTTCCGGCAGGTACATGGTCACGCCCAGCGCGCGACCGCGCGGGATGATCGTGACCTTGTAGACCGGATCGTGCTCGGGCATCAGCCGGCCGATGATGGCGTGACCGGCTTCGTGATACGCGGTGAGCTTCTTTTCGTCCTCGCTCATCGCCATCGAACGACGCTCGGCGCCCATCAGGATCTTGTCGCGCGCACGGTCCAGGTGGCTCATGCGCACTTCGCGGGCGTTCTCGCGCGCGGCGAACAGCGCCGCCTCGTTGACCAGGTTGGCCAGGTCCGCACCGGAGAAACCGGGCGTGCCACGGGCGATCGTCATCGGTTCGACATCGGCCGCGGTCGGCACCTTGCGCATATGCACCTTGAGGATCTGCTCGCGACCGCGGACGTCCGGCAGGCCGACCATCACCTGGCGGTCGAAACGGCCCGGACGCAGCAGCGCGGGATCGAGCACGTCCGGACGGTTGGTCGCGGCGATGACGATGATGCCCTCGGTGCCTTCGAAGCCGTCCATCTCGACCAGCAGCTGGTTGAGGGTCTGCTCACGCTCGTCGTGACCGCCGCCCATGCCGGCGCCACGATGGCGGCCGACGGCGTCGATCTCGTCGATGAAGATGATGCAGGGCGCGTGCTTCTTCGCCTGCTCGAACATGTCGCGCACGCGGCTGGCGCCGACGCCGACGAACATCTCGACGAAATCGGAACCGGAGATCGAGAAGAACGGCACCTTGGCCTCGCCGGCGATCGCCTTGGCGAGCAGCGTCTTGCCGGTTCCCGGAGGTCCGACCATCAGCACGCCGCGCGGGATCTTGCCGCCGAGTTTCTGGAACTTGCCCGGGTCGCGCAGGAACTCGACCAGTTCGCCAACCTCTTCCTTCGCCTCGTCGCAACCGGCGACATCGGTGAAATTGACCTTGACCTGGTCCTCGCCCTGCAGCTTCGCGCGCGACCGGCCGAAGCTCATCGCGCCGCGACCGCCGCCGCCCTGCTGCATCTGGCGCATGAACCAGATCAGGACCGCGACGAAGATGATGATCGGCAGCCAGTTGATCAGCAGGCCGAGCAGCGAGAAGCCGTTGTCGGCCGGTTCCTGGCGGACGTCCGCGCCCTTGGCGTTGAGGTTCTTCACCAGGTCGCTGGTCACCACGCCGATGTTCGGCACCACGGTGCGATAAGCGGAGCCGTCCTTGAGCTTGCCGGTGATCGTCGCCGGCGAGGTCGCCGTGATCGTGCCGGTGCCGACGTTGCCGTTATCGACCTGCTGGGTGAAGTTCGTATAGGACATGTCCTGCGACGAACCGCCGCGCGGGTTGAAGCTCTGGAACACGGTGAGCAGAACCACCGCGATGATCAGCCAGAGCAACAGATTTTTTGCCATTTCGTTCATGCGCGGTTCTCGCCTGGTTGCCGGCCCGGGGTTTTCAGCCCCACCGCCAGCGCATAGACCTCCCGCGAACGGGCGCGGGAGGCCTTCGGTTTACGCATAGTCACGCGCATGAATTGCGCGCGCAAGGTGCGCAAGTACTCATCGAAGCCGGCACCCTGGAAAAGCTTCACCAGGAATGCCCCGTCCGGCTTCAGCCATTGCCGGCTGAAATCGAGCGCCAGCTCGCACAGGTCCATCGCACGGATCTGGTCGGCCAGGGCTACACCGCTCATATTGGGGGCCATATCGGACAGGACAAGATCGACCTTGGCTCCCTCGAGCTTCTGTTCGAACTCCCGAAGCACGGTTTCCTCGCGAAAATCGCCCTGCATGAAGTCCACGCCGGCCAGGCCGTCCATCGGCAGGATATCCAGCGCGATCACCTTGCCGGTGTCGCCGAGGCGCTGGCGGGCCAGCTGGGACCAGCCGCCCGGGGCGGCGCCCAGATCGACCACGATCATGCCCGGCTTGATGATACGGTCGCGATCGATCAGCTCTTCCAGCTTGAAAATGGCGCGCGAACGCAACCCTTCGGCCTGGGCGCGCTTCACGTAGACATCGTCGAAATGTTCCCGCAGCCAGCGGGAACTAGTCTTGCTGCGCGCCATCGGCAACGGCCATAGAAGATAGGGAGTCCAGGGGGGCCATGATACCCTTTGCCATCCCCCCTCCGCGAATCGAAACTGAACGCATGCCGCTCTCCCCTACCCAGCGCCGCTACCTGCGCAGCCTCGCCCACGATCTCGGGCCCGTCATCCTGCTCGGCAACAAGGGCGCGACCGATGCCGTGGTGAAAGAGCTCGGGCTCGCCCTCGGCCACCATGAACTGGTCAAGGTGAAGCTTTCCGGCGGCGACCGCGACGAGCGCCAGCAGCAGGTGGACGTGCTCACCCAGGGTACCGGTGCCGAAGTGATCCAGCAGATCGGCCACGTCGCCGTCCTGTTTCTGCGCAATACCCAGGACCCGAAGCTCGCGCTGCCGCGCTGAGCCGGACGCCGCCATGGAACTGTCGTTCGAACACCCGGGCGAATACCTGTTCGTCCGCCGCGTCGCTCCCGATCGCATCACCGTCGTCGATCGCGACGTGACCGCCAGCTTCCTGCTTGCCCCGGACCGGCTGGTCGAGCACTGGCCGGCCACGGACGCGCGCGCCCTCGGCGAGGCCGCGGTCGCCGCCCTGCTGGAACTGAAACCCGAGGTCGTCCTGCTCGGCACCGGCGAGCGCCAGGTCTTCCCGCCGGCCGCGGTCATGGCCAGCTTCCTGCGCCTGGGCATCGGTATCGAGGTGATGACCAATGCCGCCGTCGCACGGACGTATAGCCTGCTGGCCGGCGAAGGCCGGCGCGTGGTCGCCGCTTTCATTCTGGAGACGGGAACGGGGAACGGGGAACGGGGAACAGCGCAGGCCGCGGGAAATCCGGGTTCCGGGGGCACGCGCGAGGAGTGACATTGTCACAACCTCAAACTCTCACGTTCCCCGCTCCCCGTTCCCCGGATATCAGCGCGGCGGCAGGTATTGCAGCGGATCGACCGGATTGCCGTCGCGGCGGATCTGGAACTGCAGCTCGTCGCGCGAGGCACCGCTCGAACCCATCTCGGCGACGACCTGCCCGGCCTTCACCTTTTCGCCTTCCTTGACCAGGCGCTTGCGGTTGTGGCCATAGGCGGACAGGAAGCTGTCGCTGTGCTTGATGATCACCAGTTCGCCGTAGCCGACCAGGCCATTGCCGCTATAGACGACGACGCCGTCGGCGGTCGAACGGACCGGATCGCCGCTCTTGCCCGCGATCTCGATGCCGGGAATCGCATCGCCAGCCTGGAATTTCTTGATCAGTGAACCATCGGCCGGCCAGCGCCAGGCGATACCGCCTGCCTGACGCATGGCGCCGGCGGCGATCGGCGCGGCAGGCGCCGCCGCCGGCGAAGGTGTTGTGGCCGGAGCCGGCGTCGCGATCGGGCCCGGAGTCACCGTGACCGGAGGCGCGCCGGCGACGACGACGGTCGTGGCAGGCGCCGGAACGGATGCCGTGGACTGGGCCGGTGCCGGCTGGTCGTCCCCCTTTACCGTCTCAAACGCTGGCGCGACGGGTGGCGGGGTGACGGCATGAACAGGCCCGGCGGCGGGCTTGCTCGCCCTGGCGATCGCGGCGACCACGGCCGGATTGGTCGTGGCCGGATTGACCGTCTGGCCGCCCGGCGGCGAAAGCCGCAGGTTCTGGCCGGGCCAGATGGTGTACGGGGAGTCGATCCCGTTCCAGCGCGCAAGGTCGCGGAAATCGACCTTGTTGCGGAAGGCGATGCTATAGAGGGTGTCGCCCTTGCTGACCTGATAGCTGCCGCCGGGCGGCGGGGCGCGCACGCTGTGCTCCGGCTCGTAGCTGCCGGTGCGCTGGACCACGACGGAGCTGCGCGTCGTACCGCAGGCGGCGACGACCAGCGTCGCCAGCACCAGCAGCGGCCACCGCATCGCCCTCGCCATCGACCCGGGGCAAGCCCACCCAATCACGCGCATCGTTGACTTCCTTTCATCGCAACAGGAACCACCAGACGCCGAGCACCACGAGCGCGACGATAGCAGCCCAACCGATCCATTCGATATGTTTGTGCAACATGCGTTCAGCGCGCTCGCCGAACAGCCTGATCAGCAAGGCCAGCAGCCATACGCGCTTGCCGCGGCCGACCAGCATGCAGACCAGGAACGGGACCACCGGCACGCCGACGATACCCGATGCCCAGGTCACGAACTTCATCGGCACCACCGGCTGCAGCGCGGCCAGCGCGAGCACGACGAGCAGCCCGAGCCAGTGCTGGTTCATCTGCTGGCGCAGGTTCTCCACGCCGGCATTGATCGGTGCCAGCAGGTGCAGCGAGTCGAGCAGCGGCGAGAGTGCCTGGAAGGCGTAGTGGCCGAGCGCATAGCCGACCACCGAACCGAGCAGCGAAAACAGCAGGCTGATGTTGGCATAACGGAACGCTTTGTCCGGTTTGGCCAGCATCATCGGTGCCAGCATCACTTCCGGCATCACCGGGAAGATGAACGCTTCGACGAAGCTCAAACCTGCGAGGTACCGTACCGCGAGGGGATGGCGTGCCCATTGGATGGCGCGCTCGTAGAGGTTTCCAAATAGCCGCATTCAGCGGTTCCTTCCGGGAGTGAGGCTCATCAGCCGATGCCGCCGAGCAGGGGAACGAAACTGACCGCGCCCAGGTCCTCGCGACTCATCTCGCCCTGCCCGTCCTTGCGCAGGCGGACCAGGGTCTGCTTGCTCGGCGAGCCGACGGGGGCGACGAGGATGCCGCCGGGTTTGAGCTGGTCGAGCAGTTGCGTGGGAATGCGGTCGCCGGCGGCGGTAAGGATGATGGCGTCGAATGGCGCCTCGTCGGGCCAGCCGAGCTTGCCGTCGTCATGGCGCGAACGCAGGTTCTCGATGCCAAGCTGGCGGAAACGACGGCGCGCCTGGCGCAGCAGTTCCTCGATCCGCTCGACGGTGAACACCTGCGGCACCAGCGCGGCCAGCACCGCGGCCTGGTAGCCCGAGCCGGTACCGATTTCCAGCACGCGTCCGGGCACGCCGTCCTCGATCAGCGCCTCGGTCATGCGCGCGACGATCCAGGGTTGCGAAATGGTCTGTCCATGGCCGATCGGCAAGGCGGTGTTTTCATAGGCGCGCGAATGCAGCGCCTGGTCGATGAAATGATGCCGGGCCAGGTGACGGATCACCTCCAGCACGCGGGTATCGGCGATGCCCTCTTCCTTGAGTTTCGTCACCAACCGGTCGCGTGCGCGCTGCGAGGTCATGCCTTCGCCGCGCAGAGCCGATGCCGGGAGCGAGTGAAGGTTGGCCATCAGCTCACCTTCTCGCCATCGGCCATCCGTTCGGACAGCGCAAGCATCCAGCTGCTGACTTTGTCCAGCGCCTGGAACCGGGTCAGGTCGACATGGATCGGCGTCACCGAGACGAAGCCGCGCTGCACGGCATCGAAATCCGTACCCGGGCCGGCATCGTCGATCTCGCCGGCCGGGCCGATCCACCAGATGGTGCGGCCGCGCGGATCGGTCTGCCGGATGCACGGCGCCGAACGATGGCGCTTGCCCAGGCGGGTGACCTCGAAGCCCTTGATCTGGGCCCACGGCAGGTCCGGCACGTTGACGTTGAGGATGGTGTCCGCCGGCAACGGATCGACCAGCAGCTGCTGCATCAGCATGACGACCGCATGGGCCGCCGAATCGTAATGCGTGCCGACGTGGTCCTTGCTGACCAGCGACACGGCGATCGCCGGGAAGCCGAGGAAACGCCCTTCCATCGCCGCCGACACGGTACCGGAGTAGATCACGTCGTCGCCGAGGTTCGCCGAGTTGTTGATGCCGGAAACGACAATGTCCGGATCGACCTCGAGCATGCCGGCCAGCGCCAGGTGCACGCAGTCGGTGGGCGTGCCGGCGACGCGGTAATAACCGTTGTCCATGCGCAACACGCGGATCGGGTTGTCCAGGGTCAGCGAATTGCTCGCGCCCGAACGGTCGCGGTCCGGCGCGACCACCGTCACCTCGCCCACCGCCGCCAGACGCTCGGCCAGAACGCGGATACCCGGCGCGTCCACGCCATCGTCATTGCTAACAAGAACTCGCATCGTGCCCCATCTAAAAGCTGTTGCGGCCGCGGCTTCGACCGCCGCGCCCGCACTTACCGGGCCCGTCCGTGGAAGCGATACGACACCGTATCCTCGACCGGGCTCAACCTCTGGAGTCTACCGGAGCGGGCGACGGTATTCATCGTATGAAGTCATTGTAGGATGCCTGGATGAAGCGCCGAGCCCCCATCCAGATCGACGAAGAGGACGCCCGCCTGTTCCGCGAGGCGATCGGCGAGGTGCGTCGGATCGACCCGGTACAGGCGCCGCCGGAGCGGCCGAAGCCGGCACCGCACCCACACATGCGCGACGCCGACGAGGCGGCCGTACCGAAGCAGTTGCTGACCCTGGATTTCGATCCGGCCGACCTCGAGGTCGGCGAGGAGCTTTCCTATCTGCGCGACGGCTATCCGCCGAAGCTGCTCAAGCAGCTCAAGCGCGGCCAGTTCAGCGTGCAGGCCGATGTCGACCTGCACCAGATGAACGCCGCGGCCGCGCAACTGACCATCGCCGAGTTCCTTGCCGCCTGCCACCACGACGGCATCCGCTGCGTGCGCATCATCCACGGCAAGGGCCTGCGTTCGAAAGCCGCCGGCCCGGTGCTGAAAGGCCTGACCGACCGCCTGCTCCGGCGCCGCGACGACGTCGTCGCCTTTGCCTCCGCGCGGCCGATGCAGGGTGGCACCGGTGCCGTCGTCGTCCTGCTGAAGGCCTGACTCAGTCGGTTCGAGCCAGCTCGCGGATCACGGTGGTCGCATACGCGCCCGACGGAAGGCCAAAAGCGACTTCCAGCGCGCCGTCGTCCAGCCAGCGCCATGCGAGGTCCGACGGCACCAGGCGCAGCGGCCGCCGTTCCTGGTCCATGCGCGCATCGGCCAGGCCTGCGGCGATGTCGGCGTTCTCACCGGCAATGCGATTTTCGATGTCGGCGACCGCATCGCCTGCCGGCGTCTCGCCCCGTCCCCATAGCGGACCGGAGGGGTGGATGTCCTTGCGCCCGAGGCGTTCGGCGAGCGTATCGTTGAACGGCTCCGGCCCGAACCACGAACGCGACCCGTTCAGCGACCAGATCTCGCCGTCCAGCGGCGCATCCCAGCGATCCATCGCCACGCGCTCGGCGAGTACGTTGTTGAAAATGTGCGAGCGCGCGGCCGAAAGCAGGATCGAGCGCTTATCGCGATCGACCCGACGGCCGGCGAACATCGCTTTCGCCTGCTCCACGTTGGCCCCACCGAAGCCGAAGCGCTGCTCGCCGAAGTAATTCGGCACGCCGCGGCTGGCGATCGCCTCGAGCCGCGAGGCCACTGCGTCGCGATCGCCCTCGGCCTCGCGCAAGACCAGCACGAAGCGGTTGCCGGCCAGCGCGCCGCGCTTGATCTTGCGCTTGTGCCTGGCACTGGAAAGGACGTTCACGTCGGCATGCGGGAAGGCAGACCAGTCCGGATCGGCCTTGCCCGGCAACTGCACCGTGAATGCCTGGCGGGTCACCGCGTGGCGGTCCTTCATGCCGGCAAAACCGACGTTGTTCGGCGAAGTCCCGGCGAACCTGGCCAGTTCGCGCGCGACCCACTCGGTATTCGCGCCGCGCTTCTGGACGATCAGCAAGGCATGCTCGCCCTCGCCGTCGGCTTCGTAACCGAGAATCTCCTCGACGAAGAAATCCTCCGGCGCGGCACGCAGCCTGGCTTTCAGCACCGGGCCGCCATGGGCATAAGGAAGTTCGTTGTCGGACATGATGGTTTCTCGAAAAGTCAAAGCAAAAACACGGTTGCCAGGCCGAGGAAGATGAAGAATCCGCCGCTGTCGGTCGTTGCCGTGATCAGCACGCTGGAACCCAGCGCCGGATCGCGTCCGGCCTTCACCATCAGCATCGGGATGCCCACGCCCATGAAAGCGGCCAGCAGCAGGTTCATGGTCATCGCCAGGGTCATCACCAGGCCCAGGGCGACGTTGTCATAAAGCAGCCAGGCGACGACGCCGATGACGCCGCCCCAGACCACGCCGTTGACCAGGGCGACGCCGAGTTCCTTGCGCCACAGCCGGCGCATGCTGGCGACGCCGACCTGCTCGAGCGCCATCGCGCGCACGATCATGGTGATGGTCTGGTTGCCCGAATTGCCGCCGATGCCGGCGACAATCGGCATCAGGGCGGCGAGCGCGACCAGCTTCTCGATGGAATGCTCGAACAGGCCGATCACCCGCGAGGCGATAAAGGCGGTGACCAGGTTCACCGCCAGCCAGGCCCAGCGGTTGCGTATCGATTTCCAGACCGAGGCAAAGATGTCCTCTTCCTCGCGCAGACCGCCACGCGAGAGTGCCTCGGCCTCGCTTTCCTCGCGGATCAGGTCGACCATCGCATCGACGGCGATGCGGCCGATCAGGTGCCCGGCCTCGTCGATCACCGGCGCGGTCACCAGGTCGTAGCGTTCGAAGGCCTGGGCGACCTCGTAGGCATCGTCCTCGGGACGGAAGGTGTTCACGTCCGGCGCCATGATGTCGCGGACCATGCGCTCGGGCGAATTGACCAGCAGCCAGTGCAAGGGCAGCACACCGGTCAACAGGTGATCGGTATTGACCACGAACAGCTTGTCGGTCTGCGCGGGCAGCTCGTCGAAACGACGCAGATAGCGCAGCACGGTTTCCAGGCTGATGTCTTCGCGGATGGTGACCATCTCGAAGTCCATCAGCGCGCCGACCTGATCGTCCTCGTAGGACAACGCGGACTGCACGCGCTCGCGCTGCTCGGCATCCAGGCTCGCCATCAGTTCCGGCAGGACTTCGGTCGGCAAGTCGTCGACCAGGTCGGCCAGTTCGTCGGCATCCAGCGGCTCGACCGCGGCGAGGATCTCGCGATCGTCCATGTCGGCGATCAGGGTCTCGCGTACCGAATCGGAGACTTCGAGCAAAATCTCGCCGTCACGATCGGCCTTGATCAGCTGCCAGACCGCCAGGCGGTCGTCGAGTGGCAGGGATTCGAGCACGTCGGCCATATCGGCCGGATGCAGCGCATCCAGCTCGGCCTGCAGCTCGGCGAGCACGCGGGTCATCGCGCCGTCGTCACCGCCCTCGTCACCGTGCTGGACGAAATCGTCGCGACGCCGCAGCAGGTCGACTATGCGTTCGAGGCGATCCTGCAACCGTGGCGTCGAGGCGCGGGCCTCGACCTCGTTCATGTCCGCACCAGGAGCACGGTGGCCAGCGCGGCGATACCTTCGCGGCGACCGGTGAAGCCCAGCGTCTCGGTGGTCGTCGCCTTGATGCTGATGCGGTCCGCCTCGCAGCCGAGGTCGGCGGCGATGTTCGCACGCATGGCTTGCGCGTGCGGGCCGACCTTCGGCGCCTCGCAGATCACGGTGAGGTCGGCATTGCCGAGCGCATACCCGCGTTCGGCCAGCATCGCCGCCACCGCGCGCACGAAACGACGGCTGTCGGCATCCCGCCAGGCCTCGTCCGACGGCGGGAAATGCTTGCCGATATCGCCCAGCGCCAACGCGCCGAGCATCGCATCGCATAGCGCATGCAGCACCACGTCGCCGTCCGAATGCGCGAGCAGGCCCTGCGTGTGCGGCACCTTCACCCCGCCGAGCATCACATGGTCGCCCATGCCGAAGGCATGCACATCGAATCCCTGGCCAATACGCATCACGAAGTCCTCCCGAGCAGGAACTCGGCCAGGGCGAAGTCGGCCGGCGTCGTTACCTTGATATTGTCCTCCGCGCCCTCGACCAGCAGGGGCGCGAATCCGGCCAGTTCCATGGCCATGGCCTCGTCGCTGACCGCGATGCCCTTGTCGCGGGCGTCGGCCAGCGCCGCGGCGAGTTGCGCGCGACGGAACATCTGCGGCGTGAACGCGCGCCAGCGCTGTTCCCGCGGTTCGGTGGCGACACTACGCCCTTCGGCGCTGGCGCGCTTGAGCGTGTCGCGCAACGGCGCGCCGAGCAGGCCGCCATCGAGGGCACCGGCCTGTTCGATCAACCGGGCGATATCCCCGCGACGCACACAGGGTCGCGCCGCATCGTGGACCAGCACGAAAGCATCGGCGGGGACATCGACAGGTAGTGCGTCCAGCCCGGCCAGCACCGAATCGCTGCGCTCGGCGCCGCCGGTCGTGGTGAGTACCTGCGTACCGTGCAAGCCATGCAGTCCCGGCCAGTCAGTGTCGCCCGCGCCGAGGACCACCACCAGCCCGACCACCGAGGGGTGCGCGGCAAGCCGGTCCAGCGTATGCATGATCAGCGGCCGATCGCCCAGCATCTGGTACTGCTTGGGCCGGTCGCCGCCGGCGCGGGTGCCGCGCCCGGCGGCCGGGACGACACACCACAGGCCGCCCATCTCAGTTGCCGCCGTCGGCGGTGACCGGCGGTGGCGTCGGCACGCTTGCCGCGCCGGCCGGCTCGACCACCTGGTAGAAGGTCTCGCCCGGCTTGATCAGGCCGAGCTCCGACCGTGCACGCGCTTCGGTCGCCTGCTCGCCATGCTTGAGATCCTCGACATCGGCGCTCAGGGCCTGGTTGCGCTTCTGCAGGCCGGCGTTTTCTTCGGCCTGCGCCTTGACCCCGGCGCGCATGGTCTCGACCTCATGCATGCTGCCGTTGCCGACCCACAACTTCAGTTGCAGGACGATCAGCAGGATGATCAGGACGAGTCCGACCCAGCGCAGCATCGCGTCGTCGCTCAGCCAGGAAGCTTGGCAAGGCTGACGAAGGCGCTACGGCCGGCGTAACGCGCCGCCGAGCCCAGGGCTTCCTCGATGCGCAGCAACTGGTTGTACTTGGCAACGCGATCGGTGCGGCAGAGCGAACCGGTCTTGATCTGCGTGGCCGTGGTCGCCACGGCGATATCGGAGATCGTGGTGTCCTCGGTCTCCCCGGAACGATGCGAGATCACCGCGGCATATTTCGCGCGATCGGCCATGGCCACGGCTTCCAGGGTCTCGGACAGGGTGCCGATCTGGTTGACCTTGATCAGAATCGCGTTGGCGATGTGCTTGTCGATGCCTTCCTTGAAGATCGCCGGATTGGTCACGAACAGATCGTCGCCGACCAGCTGGACGTCCTTGCCGATCCTGTCGGTGAGCAGTTTCCAGCCGTCCCAGTCGCCTTCGGCCATGCCGTCCTCGATCGAGACGATCGGGTACTGCTTCGCCCAGCTGGCCAGCAGGTCGACGAACTGCGCCGAATCGTAGACGTGGCCTTCGCCTTCCAGATCGTACTTGCCGTTCTTGAAGAACTCGCTGCTGGCGACGTCGAGGCCGAGCAGGATCTCGCTGCCGACCTTGTAGCCGGCGATGCCGACGGCCTCCAGGATGGTGTCCAGCGCCTCGATGTTCGAGCGCAGGTTCGGCGCGAAGCCGCCTTCGTCACCGACCGAGGTACTCAGGCCGCGACCCTTCAGCACCGACTTCAGGGCATGGAAGATTTCCGCGCCGGCGCGCAGCGCCTCGGCGAAGTTGGCCGAGCCGACCGGCAGGATCATGAATTCCTGCACGTCGACATTGTTGTCCGCGTGGGCACCGCCGTTGATGATGTTCATCATCGGCACCGGGAGCGCGCCGGGCTTGCCGTTCGACAGGTACTGCCACAGGGCCTGGCCACGCGACGCGGCGGCGGCATGCGCGGCCGCCATGGAAACGCCGAGCAGCGCATTCGCACCCAGCCGCCCTTTGTTCGGCGTGCCGTCGAGCTCGATCAGCTTTTTATCCAACCCCGCCTGGTCGACGGCGTCGAAGCCCTTCAAGGCACCGGCGATCGTCGCGTTGACGTTGTTCACCGCCTTCTTCACGCCCTTGCCCTGGTAGCGCGCCTTGTCGCCATCGCGCAGTTCCACCGCTTCGCGCGAACCGGTCGATGCGCCGCTCGGCACGGCAGCGCGGCCGAAGGCGCCGTCAGCCAGGGTGACTTCGGCTTCGAGGGTCGGGTTGCCGCGGGAATCGAGGATTTCGCGGGCGTGAATGCGGGTGATATCGGTGGTCATGCGGATCCCATGGCTTTAGATGGATGACGTCGACGAAAGTTATCCGGCGCTTTTCTTCAATAGCGTAACGAAACGGTCGCTGGCCCTGCACTGGCCCTCGGTGGCCAGCGAGGTGTAATAGCGTGCGTAACCGGTACGGGCAAGCGCCTCGGTGCGGGTCCGGTCGACCTGGTTGCCGTCCATCATCAGCGCCATCAACGCCTTGGTGGCGACGTCCGGATCGGCCGGGTAGCTGGTAACCAGCGACTTGCGCCACGGCGATTGCGGATCGAGCAGGCGGATCGCCGTATCGCGGATCTCGGCCACCTTGCCCAGTTTCGCCAGGCGCTGGCCGAGCTTGTCGCCATTGATGCCGGCGCCGGTCATGTAGCGATCCTCGCAATCGGCGAGCTGGCGATAATCGTCCGAGAGCTGCAGCCACTCCTTCTGGTCGAGCGGAGCATACTGGTCCGGCGCCGGCGTCAGCGACTGCGCGAAGGCCGGCAGCGCCAGTCCCAGGATCAGCAGGAAAACACCCGCACGCCTCACGCGTGGTCCCGGAAGCCGCGACGCTTCACCGCCTGGTCGAGTTCCATCAGCGTCTCGAGCAGTTCTTCCATCTGCGCCAGCGGCCATGCGTTAGGGCCGTCGCTGAGCGCCTTGGAAGGGTCCGGGTGGGTTTCGGCGAAGAGGCCGGCGACGCCGACGGCAACCGCCGCGCGCGCCAGCACCGGCACGAACTCGCGCTGGCCACCGGAGGTGGTGCCCTGCCCGCCCGGCAACTGCACCGAGTGGGTGGCGTCGAACACCACCGGGCAGTTCGTTTCGCGCATCACCGCGAGCGAACGCATGTCGGAGACCAGGTTGTTGTAGCCGAAGCTCGCGCCGCGCTCGCAGACCATGATGTCGTTGTTGCCGACGTCACGGGCCTTCTCGACCACGTTCTTCATGTCCCAGGGGGCGAGGAACTGGCCTTTCTTGATGTTCACCGGCTTGCCGGCGCGGGCCACGTTCTGGATGAAGTCGGTCTGCCGGCACAGGAAGGCCGGGGTCTGCAGGACGTCGACGACGGCGGCGACCTCGTTCATCGGCGTGTATTCGTGCACATCGGTCAGCACCGGCACGCCGATCTGCGACCTGACCGCCGCCAGGACCTTCAGTCCCTCTTCCAGTCCGGGCCCACGGAAGCTCTTGTCGGACGACCGGTTGGCCTTGTCGAAGCTGGACTTGAAGATGAAATTGATGCCGAGCCGGCCGGTGATTTCCTTCAGCGTGCCGGCGGTATCCAACTGCAGCTGCATCGACTCGATCACGCAGGGGCCGGCGATCAGGAACAGCGGCTGGTCCAGGCCGACCTCGAATCCACAAAGCTTCATGCCACCGACTCCTTCGAGGCCAGCGGCTCGCCTTCGCGCACCGCCTTGTATTCGCGCGCGGCGCGGACGAAACCGATGAACAGCGGATGGCCGTCACGCGGCGTCGAGGTGAACTCCGGGTGCGCCTGGCAACCGAGGAACCAGGGATGCTTCTGCTGCGGCAGTTCGACGATCTCGACCAGCAGGTCGTCCATCGACTTGCCGGAGACGACGAGACCCAGGTCTTCGAACGACTGGCGATAACGATTGTTGAATTCGTAACGGTGGCGATGACGCTCGCGGATCACTTCCTCGCCGTACAGCTCGCGGGCCAGGGTGCCGGCTTTCAGGCGGCATTCCTGCGCACCCAGGCGCATCGTGCCGCCGAGGTCCGAGCGCTCGCTGCGCTGCTCGACGTCGCCCGCCGCCGTGGTCCATTCGGTGATCAGGGCGATCACCGGGTCATGCGTATTGCGATCGTTTTCGCTGGAGTCGGCGTCCTTCAGCCCCGCGATATTGCGCGCGAATTCGACCACGGCCGCATGCATGCCGTAGCAGATGCCGAAATAAGGCACGCCCTGCTCGCGCGCGTATTGCGCGGCCAGCACCTTGCCCTCGAAGCCGCGCTTGCCGAAGCCGCCGGGAACCAGGATGGCGTCGACGCCGCCGAGCACGTTGCGCGCGCCCTTGGCCTCGACCTCTTCGGAATCGACCCAGTGCAGGTTGACCCGGGTCGACTGCTTGATGCCGCCATGACGCAGGGCCTCGCCGAGGGACTTATAGGCGTCCTTGTGCTCGACGTACTTGCCGACGATGGCGATGGTGATCTCGTCGGTCGGATGCTCGACGGCCTCGACCGTGCGCTTCCAGCCGGACAGGTCCACGGGACCGGCGTCCAGGCCGAGCTTGCGCACGACCAGGTCGTCCAGGCCCTGCTCATGCAGCCACTGCGGCAGCTTGTAGATGACGTCGACGTCGACCGTGCTGATGACCGCGTTCTGCGGCACGTTGGTGAACAGGGCGATCTTCTGCCGCTCGCCTTCGGGCAACGGCTGCTCGCAACGGCAGAGCAGCACATCCGGCTGGATACCGATCGAGCGCAGTTCCTTGACCGAATGCTGGGTGGGCTTGGTCTTGATCTCGCCGGCGGCCTTGATGTACGGGACCAGGGTCAGGTGCATGAACAGGCACTTTTCCGGGCCGTGCTCGATACGCAGCTGGCGGATGGCTTCCAGGAAAGGCAAGGATTCGATATCGCCGACCGTGCCGCCGATCTCGACCAGGGCCACGTCGTAGCCGCGGGTCGCCTCGTGGATGGCGTGCTTGATCTCGTCGGTGATATGCGGGATCACCTGCACGG
The DNA here is from genome assembly GCA_963847335.1 of uncultured Gammaproteobacteria bacterium. Taxonomy (GTDB): domain Bacteria; phylum Pseudomonadota; class Gammaproteobacteria; order Xanthomonadales; family Rhodanobacteraceae; genus Luteibacter. Next base: position 259,841 of record CAWJZF010000004.1, on the reverse strand, counting down.
TGGCGCCGAGGTAATCGCCGCGGCGCTCCTTGCGGATCACCGACTCGTAGACCTTGCCGGCGGTGATCGAATTCTTGCCGGTCAGGCGGGTATGGATGAAGCGCTCGTAGTGTCCCAGGTCCAGATCGGTCTCGGCGCCATCGTCGGTGACATAGACCTCACCGTGCTGGAAGGGGCTCATGGTGCCCGGGTCCACGTTGATGTACGGATCGAGCTTCATCATGGTGACGGTGAGCCCGCGCGCCTCCAGGATGGACGCAAGGGACGCCGCTGCGATGCCTTTCCCGAGGGAGGACACCACACCGCCGGTGACGAAAATCAGGGGAGTCATGCGCGACAGCCGTGCTGGAAATCGGCATTTTAGCGGGTGTCGGGTCGAGGGGCGAGGACTTTGTTCGTCGAACATGAATGGCACGTCGCGCGGCCGGCCTCTACCATGTGCGAATGACCGCTACCGCCCCTGCTTCCCGCCTTGCCGCCCTGCGCGAGGCCATGCGCCGCCACGGCGTCGCCGCCTGCATCGTCCCCAGCGCCGATCCGCACCTGTCCGAATACCTGCCCGGGCACTGGCAGGCCCGACAATGGCTGTCCGGCTTCACCGGCTCGGCCGGTACCCTGGTCGTCACCGCCGACTTCGCCGGGGTATGGACCGATTCGCGCTACTTCGCCCAGGCCGCCCGGCAGCTCAAGGGTAGCGGCGCCGAACTGGTGAAACTCGGCGTGCCGCATACCGCCGAGCACGTCGAATGGCTGGCCGGCCGTCTTTGCGCGGGCGATGTCGTCGCCGTTGCCGGCGACAGCCTCGCCCTCGCCGCGCGCGAACAGCTGGCCCGGCGCCTCGACGGCATCGACGCCCGCCTGCGCACCGACCTCGACCTGCCCGGCGAAGCCTGGGCCGATCGTCCACCACTGCCCGGCAACCCGATCTTCGAGCACCTCGCGCCGTTCGCCGGCAGCCCGCGCGCCGAGAAGCTTCGCCACGTGCGCACCGCGATGAAGCGCGCCGGCGCCGACCGGCACTGGCTCTCCAGCCTGGACGACATCGCCTGGCTGACCAACCTGCGTGGCAGCGATGTCGAGTACAACCCGGTCTTCCTCGCCCATATGATGGTCGACGAGCGCGGCGCGACGCTGTTCGTCGATCGCGCCAAACTCGATCCGGCCCTGCTGCGCACGCTCGCCGCCGACGACATCGCGATCGCCGACTACGCCACCGCCGCCTCGGCGCTGGCCGCGCTGCCGGACGGCAGCAGCCTCCTGCTCGACCCGAACCGCGTGGTCGCCGCGCTCGCCGATGCCATTCCCGCCAAGGTCCGGGCGATCCGCGGCGCGAACCCATCGACCCTGCTGAAGGCGCGCAAGACCGTCGTCGAGCTTGAGCACATCCGCGACGCGATGCGCCGCGACGGTGCCGCCCTGGTCCACGCTTTCCGCCAGATCGAGCTGCGCCTTGCCGCGGGCCAGGCCCTGACCGAACTGGATGTCGACACCCTGCTCCTCGAAGCACGTTCGGCCCAGAGCGGTTTCATCGGCGAAAGCTTCTCGACCATCGCCGGCTACCAGGCCAACGGCGCCCTTCCGCACTACCGCGCCACGCCCGAACAGCACAGCGCGCTGGCTCCCCAAGGTTTGCTTTTGATCGATTCGGGCGGCCAGTACCTGGGCGGCACCACGGACATCACCCGCGTCCTGGCACTCGGGCCGGTCGGCGACGAGGCGCGCCGCGACGCGACCCTCGTGCTCAAAGGCATGATCGGCCTCAGCCGCGCCCGATTCCCACGCGGTGCCAGCGGTCCGCAGCTCGATGCGCTGGCCCGCGCGCCGCTATGGGCCGCCGGCATGGACTTCGGCCATGGCACCGGCCACGGCGTGGGTTACTTCCTCAATGTCCATGAAGGCCCGCATGGGATCCGTCCGCCGGTGTCCGGCGCGACCCTGGTAGCGCTGGAGCCGGGCATGATCACCTCGATCGAGCCGGGCCTGTACAAGCCGGAGCGCCACGGTATCCGCCACGAGAACCTCGCCGTGGTGACCCAGGCCGACAGCACCGAGTTCGGCGACTTCCTCGCCTTCGAGACCCTGACGCTCTGCCCCTTCGACCGCCGCGTCTTCGATTCGCGTCTGCTCGAACCCTCCGAACGGGCCTGGCTGGACGACTACCACGCAACCGTCCGCGCCGCGCTGTCGCCTCTTCTGGACGTCGCCGACCGCGCCTGGCTCGAAGCGCACTGCGCGCCGCTCTAGTGTGGTGTCTCAAAAATAAATTGAACTAAATCGGTTGGCATCTGTCTTTGGGTTTCCGTCTGCTGGAAACTATTCCCATGGCAAGAAGAGGACGACCGGTAACGAAGCTGTCGCTGACCGACGAAGAGCGCGCGGAGCTGATGTCACGGCTGGCAGTTCGCAAGGCACCCGCTGATGAGAAGCTGCGCATTCGCGTGGTGCTCGGGTGTGCCGATGGCGAGTCGGGAACGCGTCTTGCTGAGCGTCTGAAGACGAGCATCCAGACGGTCTCGAAATGGCGCCGTCGCTATGCAGCGTATCGTTTCGCGGGCCTGACCGATGCCCCCCGCGCGGGTCGGCCGCGTACCGTCCTTGATGATCAGGTCCAGGCGATCGTGGATCAGGTCCGTCAGACCACCCCAAAAAATGCCACGCACTGGAGCGTGCGCAGCATGAGTGCGGCGACGGGCGTATCCGCTCCGACGGTGCACCGAATCTGGCGGGCCTTTGGATTGAAGCCGCATCTGCAAGCCACGTTCAAGCTTTCCACCGATCCGTACTTCGTGGACAAGGTGCGTGATGTGGTGGGCCTGTACATGGCGCCGCCCGATCGCGCGTTGGTGCTGTGTGTCGACGAGAAGAGCCAGATCCAGGCGTTAAACCGCACACAACCGGGATTGCCATTGACCTTTGGCAAGCCGGGGACACGCACCCACGACTACAAGCGGCATGGCACCACGTCCTTGTTTGCCGCACTGGATGTGGCCACTGGCAAGGTCATCGGGCAGCTCAAGCGACGTCACCGCAGTGCCGAGTTCCTACAATTCCTCAATGCGATTGATGCCGCCGTCCCGACGGACCAGGACATCCATCTGATCATGGATAACTACGGGACGCATAAGACGGAGAAAGTGCGCGCTTGGTTTACGGCGCGGCCGCGCTACCACGTACACTTCACGCCGACCTCCGCCTCCTGGCTCAACCTGGTGGAGCGGTTCTTCGGTCAGATCAGCGAGCGGTGGATCAAACGCAACGCACACACCAGCGTTGCCGATCTCGAACAATCCATCTGCCACTACATTGACAACCACAACGCCGATCCTAAACCCTTCGTCTGGCGCAAGACCGCCGATACCATCCTTGCCTCCGTGGCTCGCGCCGCCACTAAACTTAGTTAAAGTTATTTGCGAGACACCACACTAGTCGCACGATCCGATACGCCGGCGCGGTAGATTGACCGCGCCGCGCCCCACGCCCATCCTGCACCGCTTAAGCCACCTGCGATAACCGATGAACACACGCTATAACGCTGCCGATATCGAAGTTCTCTCCGGCCTGGACCCGGTCAAGCGCCGCCCGGGCATGTATACGGACACCACGCGCCCGAACCACCTGGCGCAGGAAGTGATCGATAACTCGGTCGACGAGGCCCTCGCCGGCCACGCCAAAATAATCGAGGTGATCGTCCACACCGACGGCTCGGTCGAGGTCGCCGACGACGGTCGCGGCATGCCCGTGGACATCCACCCGGAGGAGGGCGTCGCCGGTGTGGAACTGATCCTTACCCGCCTGCACGCAGGCGGCAAGTTCTCGAACAAGAACTACGCCTTCTCCGGCGGCCTGCACGGCGTCGGCGTCTCGGTGGTCAATGCGCTGTCGACCCGCGTCGATGTGACCATCCGCCGCGACGGTTCCGAATACCACATGGGCTTCGCCAACGGCGACCGGGTCAGCGATCTGGAGGTGATCGGTACGGTGCCGAAGAAGAAGACCGGCACCACCCTGCGCTTCTGGCCGGATCCGAAGTACTTCGATACACCGAAGATCCTGCTGTCCAAGCTCAAGCACCTGCTGCGCGCCAAGGCCGTGCTCTGCGCCGGCCTGACCATGCGCCTGCTCGACGAGGCCAGCGGCGAGACCGTCGAGTGGTATTACGAGGACGGCCTGCCCGACTACCTGCGCGGCGCGCTGGAAGGCGCCGAGTCGCTGCCGGCCGATCTGTTCATCAACCATCTGTCGCGCGAGACCGAGGCACTGGACGTCGCCCTGGCCTGGCTGCCCGAGGGCGAGCTGGTCCAGGAAAGCTACGTCAACCTGATTCCCACCGCCCAGGGCGGCACCCACGTCAACGGCCTGCGCTCGGGCCTGACCAATGCCATCCGCGAGTTCTGCGACCTGCGCAACCTGTTGCCGCGCGGCGTGAAGCTGGCCCCGGAAGACGTCTGGGAACGGCTGTCCTTCGTGCTCAGCATCAAGTTGCAGGACCCGCAGTTCGCCGGCCAGACCAAGGAGCGCCTGTCCTCGCGCAATGCCGCCGGCTTCGTCGAGAATGTCATGCATGACGCCTTCAGCCTGTGGCTGAACCATCACGTCGACCTCGGCGAACGCATCGCCCAACTGGCCATCGAACGCGCCAGCGCACGCCTGAAGGCGGCCAAGCAGGTCATCCGCAAGAAGATCACCCAGGGTCCGGCCCTGCCCGGCAAGCTTGCCGACTGCACCGCGACCGACCTCAGCCGCACCGAACTGTTCCTGGTCGAGGGCGACTCGGCCGGCGGCTCGGCCAAGCAGGCGCGCGACAAGGAATTCCAGGCGATCATGCCGCTGCGCGGCAAGATCCTCAATACCTGGGAAGTCGAGTCCGGCTCGGTGCTGGCCTCCGAGGAGGTGCACAACCTCGCCATCGCGATCGGCTGCGACCCCGGCAAGGACGATCTGTCCGGCCTGCGCTACGGCAAGGTGGTCATCCTCGCCGATGCGGATTCGGACGGCCTGCATATCGCCACCCTGCTCTCCGCGCTGTTCCTGCGCCATTTCCCCTCCCTGGTCCGCGAGGGTCATGTCTTCGTCGCGATGCCGCCGCTGTTCCGCGTCGACGTCGGCAAGCAGGTGTTCTATTGCCTGGACGAGAGCGAGAAGCACGCCATGCTCGAGCGTATCGAACGGGAAAAAATGAAGGGCGCGGTCAGCGTCACCCGCTTCAAGGGCCTGGGCGAGATGAACGCGCCGCAGCTGCGCGAATCGACCATCCATCCGGACACCCGCCGGCTGGTCCAGCTGACGATCGAGGCCGAGGACGGCACCCACAAGCTGATGGACATGCTGCTGGCGAAGAAGCGCGCCGGCGATCGCAAGCAGTGGCTGGAGGACAAGGGCGACCTGGCCACGCTCGAGGTATGAAGCGTGAAGTGCGCAGTTAGAATACCGATACGACACCGTTACGACTTACGGACACGCGCATGAGCCTGTTGCCGCCGATCGACCTGAAGCGCTGGATCGATGAACACCGTCACCTGCTCAAGCCGCCGGTGGGCAACAAGTGCGTCGTCGATGGCGATTTCATCGTGATGATCGTCGGCGGCCCGAATGCGCGCACCGATTATCACCATGACGAGGGCCCGGAATTCTTCTACCAGCTCGAAGGCGAGATGGTGCTGAAAGTGCAGGACGACGGCCACGCGCGAGATATCCCGATCCGCGCCGGCGAGCTGTTCTATCTGCCCCCACGCGTGCCGCATTCGCCGCAACGCATGCCCGACTCGGTCGGCCTGGTGATCGAACGTCGCCGGCTTGAGGGCGAACGCGACGGGCTCCTCTGGTTCTGCGAACGCTGCAACCACAAGCTCTACGAGGAGTACTTCGTCCTCGACAGCATCGAGCGCGATTTCCCGCCAGTCTTCGAGCGCTTCTACGGTTCGATCGACGCACGCACCTGCAAGCAGTGCGGTCACCTCAATCCGGGGCGCGGCTGAGCCACTTCCCCGCCATGCGGCGTAGCGATTCATCGGCTGACGGATCCTCCGCGATCGACCCGACCGGACGCCAGGCCAGGGCAAGCGACTCCGCGCTGATCGCGAAACCTTCATCGGTCGCGCGAATCACATAGCGAACGTCGTAGTGCCAGTGTTCCGGCTCCTCGCCGCGCGCGGGGATACGGTGGCGGTCCAGGTCGAAGATGCCCGGCTCCAGGCGCAATCCGGCCAGTCCGGATTCCTCTTCGGCCTCACGCAAAGCCACCGCGGCCAGATCCGGATCGCCATCGGCGTGTCCGCCCAACTGTAGCCAGCGGCCGAGCTTGCGATGATGGGTCAACAGCACACGCTCGCCGTCGGCGCTGACCAGCCATGCCGAGCCGGTGAAATGCCCGTCGCGGCGCGTGCGCTCGAAACCGTCGGGCGATGCGTCGAGGAAACCGCGGAACTGGCCCACAGCGGCATCGTCCGGCCACATGGCCTGGTAATCGTCGAGAGCTGCAGCCAGGGACATGAAAGGATTCGCCTACACGAAAGTCGTAAATTCTGACATGCATTTTCGGGGATTTCCTATGTCTATCCGGGCGACACCTGCCTAGGGTCAACACATCGACGACGAATGCAAGGGATACGCGTCGATACCCCCCCGAAAACATAAGGAAGAACGGCCATGAAAAGGATATTCCTGGCGGCGCTGCTGCCATGCCTGATGCCGGTGCAGGCGCTTGCCGCCGACGAGCGACCCACGGTGAACTTCACCGGACCGCTGATCACCCCGAACGCGAAGAACCTGCCATCCGGCGTGGTCGTGATCGAGCCGTACCTGATCTACAGCTCGGGCAACGCGTTCTACGACGGCCATGGCCGTCGGCAGAAAGCCTCGGCCTCCACCCACCAGTGGCAAAACCTCCTGCCGATGTTCGTCGGCATCACCGACCGGCTGCAGGCACAGCTGACCCTCGGCGCCTTGCGCGTTGCCTCGGATGGGCAACGCAGCGGCGGAGCGCGAATGACCGATACGACCGCCCGCCTGCAATACATGCTCATGGCGCCCAACGCGGACGGCACCCGTCCCGCGATCTCGGTCAACTACGGGCACCGCTTCGCCACCGGCGCCTATCACCGTCTCGACGCGAATCCGCTCAACGGCGTCGGCAGCGGTGCCGAGATCGACTCGCTGAGTTTCCTGACCCAGCATTTTATCTGGCTCCCCAATGGCCGGCCGCTTCGTTGGCGCGCGGTCGCGGCGTACAGTCCTTCGCCCTCCCGGGTAAACCTGCGCGGCGTAAGTACCTACGGCACGCCAGCGGATTTTCGCGGACATGTCCGGCTGGGCCGGTCGCTTGGCCTGACCACCTCGGCCGAGTACAGCATCGACGAACATTGGGTATTGGCGCTGGACCTGGCCTATGACCGCGAGGAATCGGCATGGCTGACCGGCCAGCAGCACCTGCCGTCCGGCACGTCCGAGACCATCGAGCGACGTGACCCGGCACGTTCGGTCTATAGCATCGCACCCGCCGTGGAATACAACTTCGATGGCCGCTATGGCATCGTGGCCGGCGTTCACTACAGCCTGGCGGGCCGCCACAACGGCGCCTTCTTCAAGCCAATGGTCGCGGTCAACATGGTTTTCTGAACGAGGGTGGCAATCCGGTTCCCGGTGCCGCCACGCGACCGGGAACCGCAAGCGCGTTTTCGCGCCGGCGAAAACCGCCAGAAGTCATGCCCGCAGCGCAGCTTGTACCGTTACGCCCCGCTGGGCTATGGTGCCCCGTCTTCTTCCTCGGGTACGGCTCCATTTGGTGTCGCCCCGCGTCACGGTCACAATAATAAAGAGCGACATTACGGCTTTAGGGGCGAAACATGCTGAAAAACCTTTTTGCGACCCACCCGATCGAGGCTGCGGCGCATGTGGATGCGGGTGAAGTACCCGATGGCAGTATCGAAGGCGAGCCGACGCTCAAGCGCGCTCTGACCGCCCGTCATCTGGTCCTGCTGGGCATCGGCGCGATCATCGGTGCCGGTATCTTCGTCATCACCGGCCAGGCCGCCGCGCAGCATGCGGGACCGGCCATCATCATCAGCTTCGTCCTCGCGGGTATCGCCTGCGCCCTCGCCGCCCTCTGCTATGCCGAGTTCGCCGCGATGCTCCCGGTCTCCGGCAGCGCCTATTCCTATTCCTATGCGACGCTCGGCGAGTACGTCGCCTGGTTCGTCGGCTGGAGCCTGGTTCTCGAATACCTGTTCACCGTGGCCACCGTGGCCGCCGGCTGGTCGGGTTACTTCAACAAGTTACTGTCGATGATCAGCGGCTGGATCGGGGTCAATATAAGCTTGCCCGAGATCCTGGCCAGCGCTCCGTACACCGTGGTCGAAGGCCATCTGCAGGCCACCGGCATGCTGATCAACCTGCCGGCGGTGGTCGATCATCGCCGCGATCACCGGCCTGTGCTACGTCGGCATCACCCAGTCGGCCTTCGTCAACTCGATCATCGTGGCGATCAAGGTCACGGTCATCCTGTTGTTCATTGCCTTCGCCGCCAAGTACGTCAACGTCGCCAACTGGCACCCGTTCATCCCGCCCAACGAAGGCGGCGACAAGTACGGCTGGGCCGGTGTCGGCCGTGCCGCCGCGATCGTGTTCTTCTCGTACATCGGCTTCGATGCGGTATCCACCGCGGCGGCCGAAGCGAAGAACCCGCAGCGCGACATGCCGATCGGCATCCTCGGCTCGCTGATCGTCTGCACGATTCTCTACATCATCGTCGCCGCGATCCTTACCGGTATCGCCGATTTCCGCCTGCTCGGCACCCCCGAGCCGGTCTCCACCGCACTCGATGGCTACCCGCAACTGCGCTGGCTGCAGGTCATCGTCGTCCTCGGCGCGGTGACCGGCCTGAGCTCGGTGATCCTGGTGATGCTGATGGGCCAGCCGCGCATCTTCTACTCGATGGCGCGCGATGGCCTGATTCCGCCGGTGTTCGGTCGGATCCACAAGAAGTTCCGTACGCCGCATGTCGGTACGGTCGTCGTCGGCGTGCTGGCCGCGGTGCTCGGCGGCATGCTCAATATCGGCGTGCTCGGCGAAATGGTCTCCATGGGTACCCTGCTCGCCTTCGCCACGGTCTGCATCGGCGTGCTGGTGCTGCGCTATACCCGTCCGGATCGCTGCCGCGCGCCTTCCGCGTGCGCCTGCCGTGGCTGGTCTGCCCGCTTGGCGCGCTGGCCTGCATGGCCCTGTTCCTGGCAGTCCTTCGTCGAGCACTGGCGCTGGATGGTGGCCTGGATCGCGATCGGCCAGGTGATCTACTTCGCCTACGGGTACAGCCACAGTAAGCTGCGCAAGACCAACCCGTAAGACCCGAGGGCCGGCCCATGCGCCGGCCCTTCGTTCTGCGGGTCGGCCGCAGCGTATCCCCCCGATCGAGTCGTCCATGCTCCAGCAGTTACTCGCAAAGAAATCCCCTCAGGCCGAACCGGACGACGCGCACGGCCCCGCCCTGCGCCGCACCCTCGGTCCCTGGGGCCTGACCGCGCTCGGCATCGGCGCGGTCATCGGCGGCGGCATCTTCGTCATCACCGGCGTCGCCGCCGCCGACCATGCCGGACCGGCGATCATTCTTTCCTTCATCCTCGCGGCGATCTGCAGCACCTTCACCGCGCTGTGCTATGCCGAGTTCGCCTCGCTGATCCCGGTCTCGGGCAGTGCCTATTCCTACGCCTATGCCACGCTCGGCGAAGGCGCGGCCTGGTTCATCGGCTGGAACCTGGTGCTCGAGTACGGCGTATCGGCCTCCGCGGTCGCGGTCAGCTGGACCGGCTACTTCGTCAGCCTGCTCGACCACGTCGGCATCCATATCCCGCCGGCGCTGACCAATGCGCCGCTGGACTACGTCAACGGTCATCTGGTTGCCACCGGCGCCCTGTTCAACCTGCCCGCCGTCGCCATCGTGATGGCGCTGACCTGGGTCTGCTATGTCGGCATCCGTGAGTCGACCGGCATCAACATGGCCATGGTCGCGCTCAAGGTCGTGCTGATCCTGGTGGTGATCGTGGTCGGCGCGCGCTATGTGAACCCGGCCAACTGGCACCCGTTCATCCCGGAAAGCCAGGGTGGCGACAAGTACGGCTGGCACGGCGTGCTGCGCGGCGCGGCCCTGGTGTTCTTCGCCTATATCGGTTTCGAGGCGACCTCGACCGCGGCCCAGGAATCGAAGAACCCGCAGCGCGACATGCCGATCGGCACGCTCGCCTCGCTCGGCATCTGCACCGTGCTCTATATCGCCATGGCCGCGGTGCTGACCGGCCTGACGCCCTATGGCCAGCTGGGCACCGACGAACCCGTGGTCACCGCGATCCGCAGCCACGCCGAACTCGGCTGGCTACGTGGCGTCGTCGAGGTCGGTGCGCTGATCGGACTGTCCTCGGTGGTGCTGGTGATGATCATCGCGCAGCCGCGCATCTTCATGATCATGGGCCGCGACGGCTTGTTGCCGAAGGTCTTCACGACGATCCACCCGAAGTACCGCACGCCTCACCTCAACACGGTGATCACCGGCCTGGGCATCGCGCTCCTCGCCGCGGTGTTCCCGCTCAACGTCCTGGGCGACCTCACCTCGATGGGCACGCTGATCGCCTTCTGCGCGGTGTGCGCCGGCGTACTGATCCTGCGCAAGACCGCACCCGATATCCCGCGCTCGTTTCGCGTGCCGTGGGCGACCGCGACCTGCACCGCCGGCATCCTCAGCTGCATCGCCTTGCTGGCGACGATGAGCTGGTACAACTGGACCTTGATGGTCGCCTGGACGGTGCTTGGCCTGCTGATTTACTTCGGCTACGGGCGCAAGCACAGCCGTCTTCGGGTCGCCTGAGGACGCTGCGCGGCCTGAACAACTATTTCTTTACATTTCAATAGATTGACGCAAAAACCCGCCGACGGCGGGTTTTTGCGCAAGAGGCTCGAAAAAGCATTCCAGTCTTTATGCAATCTATTGATATGAAAGGTTTTTCCATGACCGGACAGGTCCATGCAACGACCTATTGGCTGGCGTCGTGTCAAGAGGAGTATGATCCGTGGTCCGCGGGTTAATCACTTGGCAGTGGGCCCCTCGGATTGCCGCCCGGCGCGTCAGGCGGGTCAGCTCCTCAGCCTGACGCGCCAGGGCAGCATTTTTGGGACGAGCCCCGTCCCATGCATGGCGTCGTTCCTCGACGCGCCCGGCGCTCCGCGCGATATCCCACTCATCGAAAACGAAAAGGCCGGCAACGTGGCCGGCCTTCGCATGTCTTTCGTCCTGCCACTGGCGACGCTTACGCCTTCGTTACGCCTTGACGGCGTGCGACACGCACCAGCCCTTGCTTGCCACGGCTTTGCCGGGGAACAGCTGGCACGGCCCAAACGCGTCGCCCGCCTTGCCCTGGAAGAACTGGCAGTTGGCACAGTCGTCGCCAGGCTTGTGTTTCGCGTTGGTGGACTTGCCCGCATCCTCGACATAGTTGAGCGCCGCGGCGGTCGGATCGCTGCTGGAAAGGTGCGGCAGGTCCTGCGCGCGGGCCAAGCCCGGCACCACGCCAACCACCGCCGCGGCGGCGACCGTGCCGGCCGCTACCTTGAGGAAGCGACGACGACCCTCATTATTCTCATCATGTTGCGACATTGGTGAACCTCCGTCCTATGCTGCCGGTGTGCCCCGCACACCGGGACCGCAGCGGATATTACGCCAATAGCGCGAACGTATCGTGACTTGCGAGAATGGCTCGCATTTCGAAAATTCGCCGCATGCCCGCATGGTATAGTCGAACGAAGTTTTGGACGTCCAAATGAGCCATCCCAGCGTATTCCCCGTGATCGACCAGACCCTGCTCGGCGAGCGCGCCGACCTGATCGCCGAAGCGGCGCGCGAGCTTGCCGCCTTCGGCTGGACACCGGCGACCAGCAGCAATTTCTCCATGCGCCTGGACGAGGCCCATGTCGCCATCACGATTTCCGGGCGCGACAAGGGCCGGCTGATCCGCAGCGACATCATGCTGGTCGACCTGGATGGCCGGGCGGTCGGCACCGATGCCCGACCCTCGGCGGAAACCGCCTTGCATACCCAGGTCTATCGCCGCTTCCCGGAAGCGACCGCGGTGCTGCATACCCACTCGCGCACGCAGAGCGTCGCCTCGCGGCTGTTCGCCGCCGACGGGGTGATCCGCCTGGAAGGCTGGGAACTGCAGAAGGCCATCGCCGGCTACACCACGCATGAAAGCGTGCTCGAGATCCCGGTGTTCCCGAATACCCAGCACATGCCCGACCTGGTCGCCCAGGTCGATGCCTGGCTGGACAGCGGCAAGCCGCTGTACGCCTACCTGATCAACGGCCACGGTATCTATACCTGGGGCCGGGACATGCCTGAAACGCGCCGCCATCTGGAGGCGCTGGAATTCCTGCTCGGCTGCGAGCTCGACCTTAGGAGACTATCCCCATGAGCCGTCTTCGCATCTACGACGACACCCGCCACGACGCACCGCTGGGCACCTACGGCGACCACGCCCAGATCAGCCGCGAACTGGGCAAGGTCGGCGTGCGCTTCGAGCAATGGGCCGCGGCCAAGCCGATCGAGCCGGGTGCCAGCCAGGACGAGGTGATCGAGGCGTATCGCAGCGATATCGAGCGCCTGCAGCGCGACGAAGGCTACCAGGCCGTCGATGTCGTCAGCCTCAGGCCGGACCATCCCGAACGCGCCGCGATGCGCCAGAAATTCCTCAACGAACACACGCACAGCGAGGACGAAGTGCGTTTCTTCGTCGCCGGCGCGGGACAGTTCACCTTGCATATCCAGGGCAAGGTCTATGAAGTGCTCTGCGAGCAGGGCGACCTGATCGGCGTGCCCGACGGCACGCCGCACTGGTTCGACATGAGCGAGTCGCCCTACTTCGTCGCCATCCGCCTGTTCACCAACAAGGAAGGCTGGGTGGCGAGCTTCACCGGCGCGGACATCGCCGAACGTTTCCCGCGCATGACCCCGCACGCCTCGGCCACGCGCGCCTGATCGCGCGGGTTCACTGACCCCACCTGCCGGCCCTCCCATGCCTGAAATCCGCGCCATCGTCACCGATATCGAGGGCACCACCAGCTCGATCGACTTCGTCCGCGACGTACTCTTCCCGTACGCACGCAAACGACTGCCTGCCTTTGTCGAAACCCATGGCGACACGCCCGAGGTGCAGCACTGGCTGCATGAGGCGGCACGCGAGGCCGGCATCGTCGAGGCCAGCCGCCAGGAGATCATCGAACTGCTGCTCGGCTGGATCGACGAGGACCGCAAGTCCACGGCGCTGAAGGCCTTGCAGGGCATGATCTGGCAGGACGGCTACGCCACCGGCGAGTACCGCGCGCACATGTATCCGGAAGTGGCGGCGAAGCTCCGCGCCTGGCGCGCCGACGGCGTGACCCTGTACGTGTATTCGTCTGGCTCCGTACCGGCGCAGAAGCTCTTCTTCGGCTACAGCGAGGCCGGCGACCTGACCCCGCTGCTGGCCGGCTATTTCGATACGGAAACCGGGCCGAAACGCGAGCGCGCCTCGTACACGAAGATCGCCGACGCGATCGGCCAGAACCCGGAGCACATCCTGTTCCTGTCCGACATCGTCGAGGAACTGGATGCCGCCCATGCGGCCGGCATGCGGACCATCTGGCTGGTCCGTCCGCCGACGCCGCTGCCCGATGCGCCACGCCATCCGGCGGTGGCCAGCTTCGACACCATCGCCCTCTGACGCCATGCGCCGCTATCTTCCGATCCTGATCGCCTTCGTGGCGGGTGGACTGCTGATGCTCGCCCTCCAGCGCGGCGGATCCCATCCGCATGGCGCGCCGGTCGACGCACCGACCCACGCCGCTACCGTGGCCACGACCTCCAGCAGCGCACCGGCCAGCGACGCTACCGTCGCGGACGACGCGCCACCGGACCAGGACGACTGGCCCACGGATGCACCATCGCCCGAACAAGTCATGGCCGCGCAGCCGAAGATGCTCCATGACGCACTGGCCGCGCTCTCGCCGCGTGTCCCCGGCAAGCCGAACCTGTATCTGGTCGCCTTCGCCGGCGATGGCGCCGAGGACGTGTTCCGCAACGAGGCAGAGTACGCGAGCAAGCTGTTCGCCCAGCGCTTCGGCGCCAGCGGCCACACCCTGGTCCTGGAAAACCATCCGGATACCCTGACCACCCGTCCGCTGGCCAGTTGGACCAATCTGGAAGCCGCGCTCGATGGTCTGGCCCGGACGATGCGTCCGGAGGAGGACATCCTGCTGCTCTACGTCACCACGCACGGTGGCGAGGATCATTCCCTGCTGGTCGATATCGACCCGCTGCCGCTGGACCAGCTCGACCCGGATGGCCTGGCCGCGATCCTGAAAAAGCATCCGTGGCACTCGAAGGTCATCGTGGTCAACGCCTGTTACTCCGGCGGCTTCGTCCCCGCGCTGCGCGGACCGGGCACCCTGGTGATCACCGCGGCGCGAAGCGACCGCAGTTCGTTCGGCTGCGGCTCGGATTCGGACATCACCTATTTCGGCCGAGCGTGGCTGGTCGACGGCCTGGCGAAGACGCCTGACTTCATCGCCGCCTTCCACGATGCCGCCGGCGAGATCGCCAGCTGGGAACAGCGCGACAAGCTGACTCCCTCCGAACCGCAGATCGACGTTGGCGACGGTATCGCCGAAAAGCTCGCCGCCTGGCGCGCGACGATCCGGCCGGCGGAAGCGCCGCCCTTCGCACCGATCGTTACGGCTCGGTCGGACGATGGCGGCGCGACAGCACGCTAGCGACATCGGCGAGGCCCAGGCCTCGCGCGCGCAACAGCACGGTGAGGTGGAAGACCAGGTCCGCCGCCTCGCCCAGCAAGGCTTCGTCATCCTGGGCCACCGCGGCGAGCGCGGTCTCGACGCCCTCCTCGCCCACTTTCTGCGCGATGCGGCGGATCCCGCCCTCGAACAGGCTGGTCGTGTAACTGCCGGCCGGCCGATCCGCATCGCGACGCGCGACCAGCGCATCGAGTTCGCCGAGGAAGCCCAGTGCCGGTGCCACGTCGTTGCCGAAGCAACTTGACGTGCCCTCATGACAGGTCGGTCCGTGCGGTATCGCGCGGACGAGGAAGGTATCGGCATCACAATCCAGGCGGATGTCGCTGAGCGACAGCACATGGCCCGAGCTTTCGCCCTTGGTCCATAAACGCTGTTTGCTGCGACTGAAGAAGGTGACCTGGCCCTTGTCGAGCGTGGCCTGCAAGGCTTCTTCATTCATATGACCGAGCATCAGCACCTCGCCGGTATCGGCGTGCTGCACGATGGCCGGCAACAGGCCCTTGCTCCAGTCCGGCGTCATGCTCGCACCTCGATATCGCGGCTTCGCAGGTAATGCTTCAGGTCGGCGATCGCGATCGCGCCGCCATGGAAGACGCTGGCGGCCAGCGCGGCATCGACATCGGCTTCAAGGAAGGCGTCGGCGAAATGCTCCATGGTTCCCGCGCCGCCCGAAGCGACCAGCGGCACCTGGCAGATCGCGCGCACCGTGCCCAACTGGTCCAGATCGTAGCCTTGGCGCACGCCGTCGGTGCCCATGCAATTGAGCACGATCTCGCCGGCGCCGCGCTGCTGGACCTCACCGACCCAGTCCAGGGTGCGGCGGGCCAGCGCACGCGTGCGTTCCGGATCGCCCGTGTACTGTCGCACCCGCCACTGGCCATCGGCATCGCGCAGGCTGTCGATGCCGATCACCACGCATTGCACGCCAAAGGCGTCGGCCAGCTCGTCGATCAG
The DNA here is from genome assembly GCA_963847335.1 of uncultured Gammaproteobacteria bacterium. Lineage (GTDB taxonomy): Bacteria > Pseudomonadota > Gammaproteobacteria > Xanthomonadales > Rhodanobacteraceae > Luteibacter. The sequence goes on along the minus strand of CAWJZF010000004.1, from coordinate 244,064 downwards.
TTCGGGCCGCTCCAGTGCCGGCGAGTTCACCGAGATCTTGTCCGCGCCCGCATGCAGGATCTCGCGGGCATCCTCGACGCTGCGGATACCGCCGGCGACGCAGAACGGGATATCGATGACGCGCGCCACCCGCTCCACCCAGGCGCGATCCACGCGACGGCCTTCGGGACTGGCGGTAATGTCGTAGAAGACCAGTTCGTCCGCGCCCTCGTCGCGATAGCGCAGGGCCAGGTCCACGATCTGGCCGACCACCACGTGATCGCGGAAACGCACGCCCTTGACCACTTCGCCTTCGCGGACGTCCAGGCAGGGAACGATCCGTCGGCTCAACATGCCATCACCATGCCATCGGTCAGCGAGAAGGCACCTTCGAGCAGGGCGCGGCCAAGGATGATCCCGGCCACGCCGCCTTCGCGCAATGCGGCGATATCGGCGAGCGAACTGACGCCGCCCGAGGCCTGCACCTTCAAGGCCGGCGCCAGTGCGGCCAGGTGCGCATAGAGCGCGAGGTTCGGCCCGGACATCATGCCGTCGCGGTCGATGTCCGTGCACAGCAGGTGACGCGCCCCCGCGTTCGCATACCACGGTGCGAGCTCGTCGAGCGTGGCCGCCTCCGCCTCGATCCAGCCGGCGCTCGGCAGTTGCCAGCGTCCGTCGCGAAAACGTGTATCGAGCGCGAGCGTCAAGCGCTCCGCGCCGTAACGGCCGATCCAGCGGGCGACCGTCGCCGGATCGCGGATGGCGATGCTGCCGACCACCACGCGCGAGACCCCGACATCGAACAGCCGCGCGAGTCCCGCGTCGTCGCGCACGCCGCCGCCGGCCTGCACGCGGACCCCGCTGGCGGCGATCGCGGCGATCACATCGAGGTTCTCGAAACGACCGGAACGCGCGCCGTCGAGGTCGACGATATGCACCCAGGTAGCGCCCTGCGCCACATAGCCGGCGGCCAGCCGCAGCGGATTGAATTCAAACGTGGTTTGCACGGCGTAGTCGCCCTGGCGCAGGCGCACCACGCGGCCGTCACGCAGGTCGATGGCGGGAATCAGCATACTCATAGGGCAAGGAAATTCTTCAGTAGTCGGGCTCCGGTCGCCGCGGAGCGTTCGGGATGGAATTGCATGCCCATGAAATTGCCGCGGACGATCACCGCGGAGAAGGCGCCCCCATGATCGGCGCTGGCCAGGGTGTGGGGCCCGATGGGTACGGCGTAGCTGTGCACAAAGTAGGCATAGGCGTCCGCCTCGAGGCCGGCGAGCAAGGGATGCTCCGTCTCTACACGCACCGCGTTCCAACCCATATGCGGTACGCGGATACCGGGCGTACCGGCAAAACGCCGCACCTGCGCCGGAATCAGTCCAAGACAATCGACGTCGGCCTCCTCGGAACGTTCGCACAGCAGTTGCATGCCGAGGCAAACGCCGAGCACGGGTTGGCGCAGACCGCGCAGTACCTCGACCAGACCCGCCTCGCGTAAGCGGCGCATGCCCGGACCCGCCGCGCCGACGCCGGGCAGGATCACGTGACCGGCCGCACGAATCCGCTCCGGATCGGCGGTCAACGAAGCATCCACACCGAGCCGCTCGAGCGCGTAACGCACCGATCCGATATTGGTACCGCCGGCATCGACCAGGACCACGCTCATGCGAGGCTGCCCTTGGTGCTCGGCAGATCCTCGCCTTCGCGGCGGATCGCCTGCCTGAGCGTGCGCGCGACAACCTTGAAACACGCCTCGACCATATGATGCGCGTTCTCGCCGCGCACGCTCAGGTGCAGGTTCGCACCGAGGGTTTCGCACAGCGAACGGAAGAAATGCGGCACCAGTTCCGTCGGCACGTCGCCAACTCGCTCGCGCGGGAAGCTGCCATCGAAAACAAAGTATGGCCGGCCGGAAAGATCCAGCGTCGCGCTGGCGGCGCTCTCGTCCATCGGCAGCGAAAACCCGTAGCGACCGATACCGCGCTTGTCGCCCAAGGCATCACGCAAGGCCTGACCCAGCGCAAGGGCGGTGTCCTCGATCGTATGGTGCTCGTCGATCCGGGTATCGCCGTCGCAGACCAGGTCCAGCGAAAACCCGCCGTGCTTGCCGATCTGCTCGAGCATATGGTCGAAGAAGCCAAGGCCCGTGCGCACCACAGGCTCGGCGACGCGATCGAGATTCACCACGACATGGATCGAGGTTTCCTTCGTCTTGCGGAACACCTCGGCCGTGCGGGGCGCATCGAGCATCACGTGGGCCAGTTCGCGCCAGGACAGGCCAAGGGCACCGACGCGCAACCCGCGAACGCCAAGGTTGGCCGCGAACGCCAGGTCGGTCTCGCGGTCGCCGACCATCGCCGAGCGCTTGCGGCTCCAGCCGTCGTCGGCCAGATAGTGCCGGACCAGGCCGACGCCGGGTTTGCGGGTATCCCGTGCCTCGGCCGCGAAGCTGCGGTCGATCAATACTTCGCGAAAGGCGATGCCCTGCGAAGCCAGCAGGCCGAGCAACAACTGTTGCGGTCCTTCGAAATCGACTTCGGGGAAACTCGTTGTACCCAGACCATCCTGGTTGGTCACCATGACCAGCTCGTAGCCGGCACCGACGAAGCGTTGCAGTGCGGCGATGACGCCGGGCATCAGGGCCAGCTTTTCGTAGCTGTCGATCTGCTGGTCGGGCGGCTCGACGATCAGGCAACCGTCACGGTCGACGAAGAGAATCCTGCGGCTCATGCGATCGCTCCGTTACGCACGGTGGCGAGCACCTGGTCGTTCTCCTCGACACGACCGATGGTGACGCGCAAGGCATCCGCCAGGCCACGATAGCGGCGCACATCGCGCACCACGATGCCCCTGGCCAGCAGGTCCGCATACACCCGACCGGCATCGTCGAAGCGGACGGTCAGGAAGTTCGCGCGCGATGGCAGCACCTCGCGCACGCCGGGGCAAACCGCAAGCGATTCGGCAACCCGTGCGCGTTCCGCGAGCACCTCGGCAATGCGTCCTCGTGCCGTCGACTCGTCGGCCAGTGCCGCCAGCGCGGCGTCGACGCAGGGTGTCGGCAACGGATACGGTGCGATGATCCGCCGCAACAAGGCAATCACCTGGGCACTCGCCAGCAGGCTGCCGATGCGCGCCCCCGCCAGCGCCCAGGCCTTGGACAGGGTGCGCAGGACGCAGACGTTGTCGTAGCGATCGAGCAGGCCAGTCGCGCTCGCCGTGTCCGCGAACTCGCCGTAGGCTTCGTCGACAATGAGCAACGCCCTGCCCTGCAATGCCTTGGCCAGGGCTTCCAGCACGTCGATGGCGACGACGCCGCCGGTCGGGTTGTTCGGCGAGCAGACGAAGACCAGCTTGACCGCGGGCGTCACCGCATCGAGCAGGCCTGCCGCGTCGAGGGCAAAACCCGCATCGAGCGGCGCCTCGATCACCGCGGCGTCCTGGATTCGCGCACTGACCGCGTACATGCCGAAGGTCGGCGGCGAAATCACGACCGCATCCCGACCCGCGCGACAGAACGCGCGGACCAGCAGGTCGATCGCCTCATCGCTGCCGCGGCCGACCAGGAGCTGGTCGTCGCGCACGCCGTAAAGCGATGCCAGCCGGGAAACGAGCGCGGCAGGCTGCGGATCGGGATAGCGATTCCACGATGCCTCGTCGGCGCCGGCCGGAGGCCAGGCTGATTCGTTGGCATTGAGCAGCACCGTGCCGCCACTGGCTTCCATCCGCGCGCTGGAATACGGCGCCATCGCGCGAATCTCCGCGCGCGCCAGGTCGAGCACGTTCATACCGCCTCCGTCATCGCTTCCAGGCGCAAGGTCACCGCACGCCGGTGCGCCTCGAGTTGCTCGGCCGAGGCGAGCACGGCGGCGCAGGGCCCGATGGCGCGAAGGCCGGCGGCAGTCGCCTCCTGTACCGTGATCTGCTTCTGGAAGCTCGCCACGGAAACGCCGCTGAAGCTGCGCGCGTAGCCATAGGTCGGCAGGACATGGTTGCTGCCGCTGCAGTAGTCGCCGAGCGACTCGGGTGTCCATGCGCCAAGGAAGACCGACCCGGCGCTTTCCACCGCGGGCAACAAGGCACGCGGCGCGGCCACCTGGAGGATCAGGTGTTCCGGCGCGTAGCGATTGCTTACCGCGACCGCTTCGTCCAGCGAGGCAACCTCGATCAGCCGGCTTTCGGCCAGCGCCGCGGCGGCAATCGACGCGCGTGGCAGGGTGACCCGCTGCGCCTCGACTTCCCGCTCGACGACATCGAGCATGGCTGCCGACGGACTCAGCAGGACAACCTGCGAATCGGGGCCATGCTCGGCTTGCGACAACAGGTCGGCGGCGACGAAACGCGGATCCGCTCCGGCGTCGGCGATCACCAGCACCTCGGACGGCCCGGCGGGCATGTCGATCGCCGCGCCCTCCGGATCGCCGGCGACCTGCAGCTTGGCCTCGGTCACCCAGGCATTGCCGGGGCCGAAAATCTTGTCGCAGCGCGGGACGCTTTCGCTGCCATAGGCCATCGCCGCGATCGCCTGGGCGCCGCCGAGCTTGTAGACCTTGTGCACGCCGGTCAGCCGCGCGGCATACAGCACGGTGTCGTCGCAGCGCCCATTGGCCTGCAACGGTGTGCACAACACGACTTCGCGGCAGCCGGCGATCGCCGCGGGCACGCCGAGCATCAGGGCCGTCGATGGCAAGGGCGCGCCGCCGGCCGGAACATACAGTCCCACCCGCGTCACCGCCCGCAATAGGCGTTCGACCGTCACGCCCGGCGCGGTTTCCACCGTCACCGGCCGCGGCGCGCTGGCGCGATGGAACAGGCCGATGCGCGTGGCCGCTTCGCCGATCGCGGTCTTCAGTTCATCGGATAAACGAGCCTCGGCCGCGGCGAACTCATCGTCGCCGACGAGCAACGCCGCGATCTCATGGCCATCGTAGCGAGCCGTGAGTTCCCGCAGGGCCACATCGCCGCGCGTGCGTATCTCCTCGATGATGGCGGCGACGCCCGCGCGCAAGGTGTCGTCGCGCGACAGTGCCGGTCGCGCCAGCGCGCGTGACCGCCCTGCTTCATCCAGTTCGCTCCAGAGGTACCGCTTCATACCAGCATCTTCTCCACGGGGAGAACGAGCATGTCTCGTGCGCCTGCGCGTTTCATATCTTCCAGCTGGCGCCAGCTCACTGCGCCCGCGCACAGCGCCTGCAGCACGACCTGATCAGGCGAGCCATCGACCTGGGTCAGCGTCGGCGTCGGCGCGCCCGGTAAAAGACGGGTAATGGCATCCAGGGCGGCGCGTGGCGCCTGCATCAGTAGCAGCCGCGAGTCGCGCACCTGGATCACGCCATCGAGGCGACGCAGCAGCAGTTCGGCGATATCGCCGCGCTCGTCAGCAGGCAATTCCACGGGACCGGCCAGCACCGCCTCGCTCTCCATCACCACCGCCGCTTCGCGCAGCTGGTTGGCGACCAGGGTGGCGCCGCTGGAAACCAGGTCGCAAATGGCGTCGGCGGTGCCCAGGCGCGGCGCGATTTCGACCGAACCGGCCAGCATCACCACCCGCGCCTCGACCGCGTGCGTGCGCAGCCATTCGCCGAGCAGGCCCGGATATGAGGTGGCGATACGCTTGCCCCCGAGCTGGCCCGGCGCGTCGTAGCCATCTTCGTGCGGCAAGGCGATCGACAACCGGCACTGGCCGAAGCCGAGCGAACGCATTTCGTCCAGGCGCGGCCCATGGTCGGCGTTGCTGAGTTGGAATTCGCGCAGGACATTGCGACCGACAATGCCCAGGTCGCAGACGCCCTCGGCGATCAGGCCGGGGATATCGTCGTCGCGGACCAGCAACAGGTCCACCGGTTCGCCTTCGCCGAAGCAGAACAGCTTGTCGCGGCTCTGGCGGAATTTCAGCCCGCAACGGGCCAGCAGTTCCTGGGCCGGCTCGGTCAGCCGGCCGGACTTCTGCATGGCGATACGCAAGCGATCGCGAGGCTTCATGCCTTGGCACTCCGGGCGGCACGCGCCTGCGCACTCGCATGGCGGGCGGCGGCGGCCATATAGCCTCCGCTGCCCTGGTTGAGATAGCGCGCGACGCGGCCGATGGTGGTGATGCTGACCGAGGTCTTCTCGTGGATATCGCGATAGGACAGGCCCTCGAGCAGGTACGGAACCACCCGCCAGCGATCGACCATGACCTCCAGCTCGGCCGGGGTGCACAGGTCGTGCAGGAAGGCGCGCATCTCCTCCACGCTTTTCAGGCCCAGCAGGGCGTCGCACAGGCTGAGCTCGGCGGTATCGGCCGAGGTTTCGGGATCGAGCGATCGTCGCTTCATAATGTACTAATGCGTTAATACAGTGGAGCGCATTCTAGGTGCAGTCGGAGGCCGGCGCAAGGCCGGCAAAACCTCAGCCCTTGGAAACCCTCACCGTCGCTCCGGCGCAGGCCGGGGCCCAGGGCGACCGCCTTCCTTCAGGCGAGCACTGGCCAAAGCCTGCCTTGGTGAGGGCATGGCTCGCACGCGTACCGGGGACACTGGATGCCGGCCTGCGCCGGCATGACGATCAAAAACGCGACGACCTGAGGATCAGGCCACCAGCCGGCCCGAGGCCACCAGGTCGCAGACCTGCTTCACGTCGCCATCCATCGCCCGGTCCCGGCGCATGAAGGCGATGTGCTCGCGGATCGTGGCCAGCGCCTGGCGGACGGCGGTGCCGCCGTGGAAGTCGCTGGCTTCGGCCAGGGCCTTCATCAGCAGGCGTACTTCGGCCTCGAACTGGGCATGGTGCGGGGAATCCTCGCGCGGCGCGCCGGCGATCTTGGCGGCGAGCGCCTTCCAGTCGCCGCGCTTGGCCAGGTCCCGGGCCGCGTTCAGCATGTCCTGGCGGTATTCCAGGGCCTGGGCGGCGGTGTACAGCTCCATGGCCAGCACGTAGCCGAGGTCCTCGGTCATCTCGAGCACATGGCGCGCCTCGTTGGCACCCATCGAGACATGGTCCTCGGCGTTCGCGCTGGTCGGCACGGAATACACCGAGGCCGGGTGCGCGCGCGTGGCCAGGTCGTTGACCAGGGCGGCGGCGGTGTACTGCACGATCATGAAACCCGAGTCGGTCGCGTCCTCGTTGCCGATCAGGAAGGCCGGCAGGCCATCGTTGTTGGCCGGGTCGACCAGCTTGGCCGTGCGTCGCTCGGAGATCGAGGCCAGCACCGGGATCGCCGCCTTGAGGTAGCTCATCGCCAGTGCCAGCGGCATGCCGTGGAAGTGGCCGGCGGAAATCACCTGGTCCTCGATGACCTGCGCGTCGGGTGCATCGGGGAACAGCAGCGGATTGTCGGTGACCGCATTGAGTTCGATATCGAACACCCGGCAGGCCTGCAGCCAGGCATCGCGTACCGCGCCGTGGACCTGCGGCGCGCAGCGCAGGCAGTAAGCGTCCTGCGGCTGGTGCTTCTTGCCGCCCTTGAACGGCAGGAAGCGCGCGTAGAACGCTTCCTTGCCATGGCGCTGGGTCGCCGGCACCCAGTCCCAGCCGATGTCGAAACGATGCGCCTGTTCCTTCGCCTCGCTCCAGCTATCGGCCAGCCAGGGCCTGAACCGCGGGACCAGGTGATAGGCGATATCGGCGAGGGTGGAGCCTTCCAGCAGGCGCAGGAAACCGGCGGCGGTTTCCACCTGCCCCGGATGCGGGCGCAGCGCATGCACTTCCGGCGCAAAGGCGCGGGTGCGGCCGGCAAAGGCGTCCAGGGTCATCGCCGCGGCGAGGTCGGCCGTTTTCATCAACATCTCGACGCGGTCGATGGCGAGCACGCCGCAGGCCAGCATCTGCGTGGTGCCGTTGTTCAACGCCAGGCCTTCCTTGAAGGACAGCTTCACCGGTGTGAGCCCCGCCCGCTCCAGCGCCTGCGCGCCGGACAGGCGCTCGCCGCGATGGAACGCTTCGCCGCCTCCGAGCAGCACGATGGCCAGATGCGACAACGGCGCGAGGTCGCCACTGGCGCCGACCGAACCTTTTTCGGGGATGACCGGGATCACGTCGCGGTTGAGCAGTTCGGCCAGGGCCTGCAAGGTGCTCACACGGATACCCGAATGACCGCGCATCAGCGTATTGACGCGGATCGCCAGCATGGCGCGAACGACCTCGATCGAGAACGGCTTACCGACGCAGACCGCGTGGGTGATGATCAGGTTGTGCTGCAGCTCTTCCATCAGGCTGAGTGCATGGACCGGCGTTGCCCCGGCGGCCAGTTCGTCGCGCACGCGGTGCGCGCCGAGCAGCTTGTCCGCATTGCTGCCGAAACCGGTGGTCACGCCGTAGATCGGCTCGCCGCAATCGACCTTGTCGGCAAGGAAATCGGCGGCACGTTGTACGCGGACCAGTTGCGCCTCGGCCAGCGTCACCCCGGCACCGTCACGCGCGATGGCGACGACGTCGGCCCGCGTCAGGCTGCTGCCGTCCAGCACGATGGTCTTGGTAGTCATGGTTGGTCGTCCACGCGATTACAGCAAGTGATGAATCGTCGGTGCTGGGCCATCAATGGCGGACCGTCGACGCCGACGCGGGGCGCGGCATGCAATGGACCACCGATTCGACGCCGGCTGAGTGCGCGCACTCGCCGAAGGGATTGCCGCGCGCATTGGCAGCCAACGGTCTGGGCGTGCCCAGTTCGTAGCTGCCGGCGCACTTGCGCATGGCCGCATCCTGCAATTGCTTGAGCAGGTCGCCGCCAGCCGCGCCGCAATGGGCCACCCGGATGCGCCAGCGCTGCTCGCCGAGGCTGGACACCTGGGTCCAGTGATCCGAACAACCGGCGATGAGCGCCAGGGCACTTGCCGCCCAGAGGGGACCATGACGCATGAACGGACGGCGGATCATCTCAGCTGCCCACGGCGGCCTGCGCGAGTTCCACGCGCAAGGTCTTCACCAGTGCGTCGCGAGCGACTTCGAACTGGTCCTCACGGCGCAGGTCCTTCACCGTGACCACGCCCTTGGCGATTTCGTCCTCGCCGAGCACGAGTACGAAGCGGATGCCCGCGCGCGATCGGCGTACTTGAACTGCTTGCCGAGCTTGCCGCCTTCGAGTACCACTTCGGTGTCGATCCCGGCCGCGCGCAAGCTCGGCGGCGACCGCGAGATAGACCGGCATCCGCGCCGCGTCCATCTGCGTCACCAGCACGTCGCACCGTGCTGTTGCGCCATGCCGACCAGGCCGGCCTCGCGCAGCTGCCAGAACAGCCGGGTCAGGCCGATCGAGATGCCGACGCCGGGCAGCTTCGACTTCGTGTACTGGCTGGCGAGGTTCTCGTAACGGCCGCCCGAACAGATCGAGCCGATCTGCGGGTGATCGTTGAGCGTGGTCTCGTAGACGGTGCCGGTGTAGTAGTCCAGGCCGCGGGCGATCGAGCAGATTCAGCGCGAAGTGCGACTTTCGGGCACGCCGAAGTCGCGCGATCAGCGCCAGCACGTCGCGCAGTTCCGCGCCTGCCCGCCTCGCAAGGTTTCGATGCCGCTGCCCAGCGCATCGAGTCTGGCGAAGGCGTCGGCGATGCGAGGTCGAGCGCACCTGGACGAACTCGAGGATCCGCGCGGCGACATCGGCGGACAGACCGAAGTCGTCGCCGGTCAGCGTCTCGCGCACATAGTCGGCGCCGCGCTTGTCGAGCTTGTCGACCTCGCGCAGCACCAGCATCTGCTGCTCGCCGTCGGCGATGCCGAGGTCCTCGAAGAAGCCGCGCATCAGCTTGCGATTGTTGAGCTGGATGGTGAACGCGCCGATGTCCAGCTCGCGGAACACGCTGTAGATCACCGCCGGCATCTCGGCGTCGTAGCGCACGCGACAGCGCAGTCCTTGCCGATCACGTCGATGTCGCACTGGTAGAACTCGCGGAAACGCCCGCGCTGCGCGCGCTCGCCGCGATAGACGCGCTGCATCTGGTAGCGGCGGAACGGGAAGCTGAGATCGTGCTCGTGCTCGGCCACGTAACGCGCCAGCGGCACGGTCAGGTCGAAGCGCAGCGCCAGTTCCGGCTTGCCTCGCCCTTGTCGGCCGCTGCCGAGCGCGCCGGTGGACTGGACGAAATAGACCTGGCGCTCGGTCTCGCCGCCGGTCTTGGTCAGCAGCACATCGCTGAAGTTCAATGACCGGCGTTTCCACCGGCAGGAAGCCGAAGCGCTCGAAGTTGCGCCGGATCGTGTCCAGCATGCGCTGGAAGGCGATCTGGTCGAGGGGAAGCAGCTCCAAGCACACCGGGCATGGTGCGGGCTCGAGGTCAGTGCCATGGGATCCTCTGGTACAAGGCGAAGAAGCCGCTTCGCGGCAGCCGCATAGCGTAACAGAACGCCCCGGCATCCTTCGCTGAGGCAGATCGACGGAAAAATCTTCGCCCGCCTGTTGCCAATTGGACGAACGGTGATTAACATACGCGGCTCGCCGTCGGGGTGTAGCTCAGCCTGGTAGAGCGCTACGTTCGGGACGTAGAAGTCGCAGGTTCGAATCCTGTCTCCCCGACCAACGAGTTTCATTCGTTACATGAACGCCGGTTCCTTTGGGGGTCGGCGTTTTTGTTTTTTGGGGCTCGGTTACGGGCTCGGAGAGCCTGAAGAGCGGACCAGGTCGGTCTGCAGCCGGCGGTTTTGCGGGTAGCGGTTTCGTATAGGCAGGGATTGTTGGGCCCATCCGTGGGCCCAACCCCTCAGCGCTGCGCGCTGTCCAAATTCGCTCCCGGCGAATTTGTCGAACCGGAGGGTTCGTCCACCCTCTCTCTCCGCCAGATACGCAAAAAGCCCCGTTACGGGGCTTTTTGCGTATCTGGCGGAGAGAGAGGGATTCGAACCCTCGATAAGGCTTTTGACCCTATACTCCCTTAGCAGGGGAGCCCCTTCGGCCTCTCGGGCATCTCTCCGATTTGTCCGTCGCGTTCACTTGCGACGAGCCGGCAAGGATACCGGCCTTGGCGGTGGTCGTAAAGCCTCAGTGATTGCCTTCGGCTTCGTCGGAGGGATCGGCCGGATCGTTTTCGTTCTTGATCCGTTGGTAGATTTCTTCGCGATGCACGGCGACGTTCTTCGGCGCATTGATACCGATGCGCACCTGATTACCCTTAACGCCCAGCACGGTGACGGTCACCTCGTCGCCGATCATAAGGGTTTCACCGACCCGGCGGGTCAGAATCAACATGATTGCTACTCCATAAAATCAGGTTTTGGCCTGCCACCAGAGCGAACTCACCCCGAGTGCACTTCGTCCTGGTGGATCGACGACTTGTCCATATTAGGCGGACTCACCTTCCCGGCCCTTTCATAACCAGCAACCGCAAGGGTCAGCTGTTCCGACACGTCGCTAGATACGGCATCGACATTCGACTGATACTAGCCGAGCCAAACCAACCCGCGCAACGCAATAAGGCATCCGGGCTGCCCGCGTTGTCCTTGGGGTTCAGCGAATGGGGTCCGGATCACGCCTTGACAGCCCGGATCCGGCCGGCTACCCAGGCCGGGATATCCGCCAGGATCGCCGGCAAACCGGGCGCATCGATACCGCCGCCCTGCGCCATGTCGGGACGGCCGCCGCCTTTGCCATCGATACCGGCCGCCACGTGGGCCACCAGGTCGCCGGCCTTGACGCGGCCCAGGGCCGAGCCGTTGACTCCGGCGACCAGGGACACACGACCGTCGACCGCACCGGCCAGCACGATGGCGCAATCGCCAAGCTGCTGCTTCAGGCGGTCCACGCCATCGCGCAAGGCCTTCGCATCGAGCCCTTCCAGGCGCGCGGCAATGATCTTGATGCCGTCGACCTCGACCGCGGAGGTGGCCAGGTCCGCCGAGGCGGAGCCCGCGGCGCGGGACTTCATCGCTTCCAGTTCGCGCTCGAGCTTCTTCTGCCTGTCGAGCAACTGGCGAAGCTTGTCGACCGCATCGTCGCCGCTGGAGGACAACAGGCTGGAGAACTCGGCCAGGCGGCGCTCCTCGTCGGCCACGTAGGCCAGCGCGACCGCGCCGGTGAACGCTTCGATACGCCGCACGCCGGCGGCGACGCCGGATTCGGCGACGACCTTGAACAGGCCGATGTCGCCCGTGCGCGACACATGGGTACCGCCGCAGAGCTCGGTGGAGAAATCGCCCATGCGCAGCACCCGCACTTCGTCGCCGTACTTCTCGCCGAACAGCGCCATGGCGCCGAACTCGATCGCCTCGTCGTAACCCATGTTGTGGATTTCGGCCGCGGCATTGCGACGCACTTCGTCGTTGACCATGCGCTCGACGCGGGCAAGTTCTTCGGCGGACACGGCCTTGAAGTGGGCGAAATCGAAACGCAGGCGATCGGGCGCGACCAGCGAGCCCTTCTGGGTCACATGGTCGCCCAGCACCGCGCGCAGCGCCGCATGCAGCAGATGGGTCGCCGAATGATTGAGCACGATCGCCTGGCGCCGTGCCGCGTCCACCGCGGCGCGCACGAGGTCGCCCTTGCGCAGCGGCGCGCTGCCGTTCCAGCGACCGAAGTGGCCGAAGAAGGCGCCACCGAGCTTGTGCGTATCGTCCACGGCGAACAGGCCGCCGTGGGCAGCCAGCGTGCCGGAGTCGCCGACCTGCCCGCCCGACTCGGCATAGAACGGCGTGTGGTCGAGGAGCACGATGCCCTCCTCGCCATTGGCCAGGGCATCGACCTGGACGCCGGCGCGGACGATCGCGACGATCCTGGCGTCCGCTTTTTCAAGTGCGTCGTAACCGGTGAACACGGTCGGCGCCAGCGCACTGGCGACCTCGGCCGGCAGCTGGCCCCTGGACGCGAAGTTGCTGCCGGTGCGGCCGCGTTCGCGCTGTTTTTCCATCGCCTGCTCGAAGCCGGCCATGTCCACCGCCAGATCGCGCTCGCGGGCGATGTCGGCGGTCAGGTCGACCGGAAAACCATAGGTGTCGTAAAGACGGAACGCATCCTCGCCGGGAATCGTCCCGGTCGAACGCGCCGCGACTTCATCGAATACCCGCATGCCGTGCTCGAGGGTCTCGCCGAAACGCTGCTCCTCGGTACGCAGGGCCTGCTCGACGACGTCCTGTTTCTTCGCCAGGTCCGGATAGGCCTCGCCCATTTCCCCGACCAGGGGCGCGACCATCTTCCAGAAGAAGTCGCCGCGCACGCCGAGCATCCAGCCATGGCGCAGGGCGCGGCGGATGATCCGGCGCAGCACGTAGCCACGTCCCTCATTGGACGGCAGCACGCCGTCGACGATCAGGAAGGAACAGGCGCGGATATGGTCGGCGATGACGCGCAGCGACTTGTTCGCGAGGTCGGCACCGGTCAGCTTCGCCGCCTCGGCGATCAGGTGGGCGAACAGGTCGATCTCGTAGTTCGAATGCACGTGCTGGAGCACGGCGGCCAGGCGTTCCAGGCCCATGCCGGTGTCCACGCACGGTGCCGGCAACGGGCTCAACGTGCCGTCCGGCGCACGGTCGAACTGCATGAAGACCAGGTTCCAGATCTCGATGTAGCGGTCGCCGTCCTCGTCGGGCGACCCGGGAGGCCCGCCGGCGACATCGGCGCCATGGTCGTAGAAGATCTCGGTGCACGGGCCGCAGGGACCGGTATCGGCCATCTGCCAGAAATTGTCCGAGGCGTACGGCGCGCCCTTGTTGTCGCCGATGCGGACGATGCGTTCGGCGGGCACGCCGACCTCTTTGTGCCAGATGTCGTAGGCCTCGTCGTCGGTCTGGTAGACCGTGACCCACAGCCGGTCGGCCGGCAGCTTGAAGACGACGGTCAGCAGTTCCCAGGCGTAACCGATGGCGTCGCGCTTGAAGTAGTCGCCGAACGACCAGTTCCCGAGCATCTCGAAAAAGGTGTGGTGACGGGCGGTATAGCCGACCGCGTCCAGGTCGTTGTGCTTGCCGCCGGCACGCAGGCAGCGCTGCACGTCGGCCGCGCGCACGTAGCCGGGTTTCTCGCTGCCGAGGAACACGTTCTTGAACGGCACCATCCCGGAGTTGGTGAACAGCAGGGTCGGGTCGTTCGAGGGCACCAGCGATGCCGAGGGCACGATGGTGTGGTCCTTGGATCGGAAATAATCGAGGAAGGTCGAGCGGATTTCGGCGGTTTTCATGAAGATCGTGGCGTCTATGCTGCGAAAGTCAGCCCTGCCGGGGCGACGCCATGGCCTGGATCCCTGTCAGGGAATCACTACTCGTCGGCAGCATCGTCCACATCGGCGTGGGTAAGAGGACGTACTGTGGCGGCGCTGAAGCCCCGGCGCAAGAGGAACTGCGCACGGCGAACCCTTTCGCCGGGGTCCGCGCTGGGCCGCCCGTAGCGTCGCTCGAGCAGACTGGCGGCGATCGTCGACCAGTCCGCCTCGGCCTCCTCCAGCATGCGCCGGATATCCGGCTCGCCGATGCCCTTGCTCTTGAGCTCCATACGGATCCGCATCGGGCCGTAGCCCTGGGCGATACGGCTGCGTACCAGCATCTCGCCGAAGCGGCTGTCGTCCTGGTAACCCTCATCGCCGAGGCGGGCGACGGCATCGTCGGCCTCGGCGCGGTCGAAACCGCCACGGCCAAGCTTCATGCCCAGTTCGCGACGGGAATGCTCGCGCCGCGCAAGCAAACCGAGCGCCTTGTTATAGGCGCTCGGTTTGGGTTTCTCGGCTTTTCCCGCTTCATCGGCCCGCCGTGGATCAGACCTCTTCGAGCTCTTCCTCGGCGGCCGCCGCGGCCTTCGAGCCACCGGGCTTGGCCAGCAGGCGCTCGCGCAGCAGCGCATCGACCTCGTTGGCGATGGCCGGGTTGTCGCGCAGGAACTGGCGCACGTTCTCCTTGCCCTGGCCGATGCGGTCGCCCTTGTAGCTGTACCAGGCGCCGGACTTGTCGATCAGGTTCTCGCGCACGCCGAGCTCGATGATCTCGCCTTCGCGCGAGGTGCCCTCGCCGTAGAGGATCTCGAATTCGGCCTGGCGGAACGGCGGCGCGACCTTGTTCTTGACCACCTTGACGCGGGTTTCCGAACCGATCACCTCGTCGCCCTTCTTCACCGCGCCGATCCGGCGGATGTCCAGGCGGACCGAGGCGTAGAACTTCAGAGCGTTGCCGCCGGTGGTGGTTTCCGGGCTGCCGAACATCACGCCGATCTTCATGCGGATCTGGTTGATGAAGATCACCAGGCAACCGGATTTCTTGATGTTGGCGGTGAGCTTGCGCAGCGCCTGGCTCATCAGGCGGGCATGCAGGCCGACGTGCGAATCGCCCATCTCGCCTTCGATTTCCGCCTTCGGCGTCAACGCGGCCACCGAGTCGATCACGACCACGTCGACCGCGTTGGAGCGGACCAGCATGTCGGCGATTTCCAGGGCCTGCTCGCCGGTATCCGGCTGGCTGACCAGCAGATCCTCGACGTTCACCCCAAGCTTCTCGGCATAGCCCGGATCGAGCGCGTGCTCGGCGTCGACGAAGGCCGCCGTGCCGCCGTTGCGCTGGCAGGCGGCGATGACCTGCAGGGTCAGCGTGGTCTTGCCCGAGGATTCCGGACCGTAGATCTCGACGACGCGGCCGCGCGGCAGGCCGCCGATGCCGAGCGCGATGTCCAGGCCGAGCGAACCGGTCGACACGGTTTCGATGGCGTCGTCGGCGCGATCGCCCAGACGCATGACGGCACCCTTGCCGAACTGCTTTTCGATCTGGCCGAGGGCACTGGCGAGGGCCTTGCGCTTATTGTCATCCATCGTCTTGGGTCCGCTTTGATGTGTAGGTTTGTATCTTGCCCGGACGTCGTCTCAGGGACTGCGATCCAGCCAGATGTGTAGGAACGCACCCTGTGCACGATGCGTCAGCGCCGAGTATCCCATGAGGTTCGGGTCGACGGAGAGGCCGTTAAGCCTTCAGGGTGTCGCATATCCCAACAAGGGCGGCGGCCACTGTCTGTCGGCGTACCGCCTCGCGATCGCCGTCGAAATGGAAGTGCTTCGCGTGCGCATAGGCGCCACGCCGCTTCCATCCGATCCACACGGTACCGACCGGCTTCTCCGGCGTGCCGCCCGATGGCCCGGCGATCCCGGTCACCGCCACCGCCATGCCCGCGCCGAAACGGGCAAGTGCGCCGGATACCATTTCCATCGCGGTCTGTTCGCTGACCGCGCCGCTGGCCTCGAGGGTGCGGGGGTTTACCCCGAGCAGGGCTTCCTTGGCGCCATAGCTGTAGGTGACGACCCCGGCGTCGAACCAGGCCGAGCTTCCGGGAAGGTCGGTCAGGCACTTGGCGATCCAGCCGCCGGTGCACGACTCGGCCGTGACCACCATCAGCCGCTGCTCCTGGACGATCGTCGCCACCCTGGCGGCCAGCTCGGCGAGCTCGGCATCGGTGGGGATGGAGACAGGCTCCATGGGCACTCCGGCGTTCATAGGAACGACACCTTCTACTCTTTCCCGCCGGGGAGGCCAAGGCCTTGACGATCCGGTGAAAACGCGATTGCCACAGGCTTGCTCCTGATTTCCCGCATGGCGTCAGTTGCGAACCAGCACGTAGCCCTCGCGATGCACCGCGTTCAGCGGCAGCGGTTCGCCGATCACCGTCAGCACCTTCTTGCGCAGGCGGTGGATCAACGAATCGAGCCGGTGTGGATCGAAGTCAAGGACATCGGTGGTAAACAGGGCGATCAGTTCATCGCGCGAAATGACCTCATTGGGCGACTTCATGAATCGCGCCAACAGCAGGCTTTCGGTCTTGGTCAGCGCGGCGGTGCCACCGGAAGGCGAGAACAGGCACCAGCCATTGGCGCCCAGCCGCCAACCGTTACCCGGCATCGGCACCGCGCCGGAGGCGATGCGCAGCCGCCGGGCCAGGCTATAGAGGGTCGCGGCGAGGATATCCAGATCGACCGGCTTGGCCAGGTAGGCATCGGCGCCTTCGCTCAAACCCCGTACCCGATCCGTTTTCCGGCCACGGCCCGTCAACATCACGATGCCGATATCGGCTTTATCCGTGCGCAGTTGCCGGATGACCTCGAAGCCGTCGCGATCGGGCAGGCCGACATCGAGCAGGACAATGTCGGGGCGTCGCCTGCTCAACTGCCGTTCCAGGTCGGCGGGATGGCCGATCGCGGTGACGTCGAAACCGAACTGCTGCAGGCGCGGTGTCAGCACGTGGTCACGCAACAACGCGTCGTCCTCGAGCAGCAGGACATGCATGGGGGATGTCTTTGTCGCGAACAGGGTTGATGTCGCAAGCATGATTGCGTCGCTTCCTCAGGATGGGGAATGCACACGTCGGTATGCGGATGCGCAAGCCCCCAAACCCCTTGCTTGCACACGCCGAGCGTGCCACGGCTTTGGATCGAAACAAGCCACGACGATCACATTCCCGTCACCTGTCACATCCGCAAATTCCTGCGAATCGGCCTCGGGGCCGCTAGTCGACGCCGACGACCTTGCCGCTCTGCGGGTCGAGCCTGAGCTTCACGTTGTTCCCGGACGGGTTCTCGGCCTTGGCTTTCCACATGCCGTCGTCGAAGTCCACGTCGTGCACGTGGGTATAACCCTGTGCGGCCAGCGACGCGCGGACATCTTTTTCGCTCATGCGCGAGAGCTGGTTCTTGTCCGGATACACCTGGCCGGACTTCGGATCGATGCGCAGGTCCACGCTTTCGCCATTCGCGCTGCGGGCTTCCGCTTCCCACATGCCGTGCCTGAACGTGAGGTCGTGCACCTTGGTATAGCCCTGCTCGGTCAGTTTCGCCTGGATCTGCGGCTCGGTCAGCGCCTGCGCCTGTGCGGCGACGGTCCCCGAGATGCCAAGGGTGAATGCGAAAATCAGCGGAGCGAGATGGTTCTTCATGGCCGTCATCCTGTTGAATGCTGGATAAGGTTCAAGTCTTTTCCCAAGCCTGCCAACACCCCGTGAACCGCGGCTACACTGGAGCATTGATCGTTGCCGCCAACGTCCCTGACGCGCTTGCGATCCCACACTCAGATTCAGGTAATCGACACAACCGCATGAATAAAAAGGATTTAGATACCGGCATCGAGGCAGGCCGCGAACATACCCCCTTCATGCGCCAGTACCTGGCGGCCAAGGCGGAGCATCCGGATATCCTGCTGTTCTTCCGGATGGGCGATTTTTACGAGCTTTTTTACGATGACGCGCGCAAGGCCGCGCGCCTGCTCGATATCACCCTGACCCAGCGCGGGCAGTCGGCCGGCGCGCCGATCCCGATGGCCGGCGTGCCCTATCACGCGGTCGAGAATTACCTGGCGCGACTGGTCCGGCTCGGCGAGTCGGTGGCGCTGTGCGAGCAGATCGGCGACCCGGCAACCTCGAAGGGGCCGGTCAAGCGTGAAGTGGTGCGCATCGTCACCCCCGGCACGGTGACCGACGCGGCGCTGATGGAAGAACGCCGCGACAATCTGTTGCTGGCGATCGCCGCCGGCGGCAATGGCTACGGCCTGGCCTGGGTGGACCTGTCGACCGGGCGCTTCCTGCTAAGCGAAGTGATCGGCGCCGAAGGCCTCGCCGCCGAACTCGCGCGGCTGCAACCGGCCGAGACCCTGGTCGGCGAGGATGTCGCCTGGCCGAAGCTGGTCAGCGCCCTGCCCGGCCTGCGCAAACGGCAGCCCTGGCATTTCGACCCGGATACCGCGCGCCGCGAACTGTGCCGGTTCTTCCGCACGCGCGATCTTTCCGGCTTCGGTGTCGACGGCATGCCGCTGGCCGTGGCTGCCGCGGGCTGCCTGCTCGGTTATGTCGAGGAAACCCAGAAGAGCGCTCTGCCGCACCTGACCGGCATGGCCGTGGAGAACGCCAGCGAGACCATCTCGCTGGACGCGGCCACGCGGCGCAACCTGGAACTGGACTGGCACCAGAGCGGCCGCACCGAAACCACCCTGCTCGGTGTGCTCGACGAGACGGTGACGCCGATGGGTGCGCGCCTGCTGCGCCGCTGGCTGAACCGTCCGCTGCGTTCGCGCGACGTGCTGCGTCGCCGGCACCAGGCGATCGGCAGCCTGCTCGACAGCCGCCGTCATCTCGCCCTGCGCGAACGCCTGCGCGGCATCGGCGACCTCGAGCGCATCCTCGCGCGCGTTGCCCTGCGTTCCGCGCGACCGCGCGACCTTTCCACGCTGCGCGATGGCCTGGCCGCCGCGCCCGGCCTGCGCGACGATATCGCCGACCTGGACAGTCCCTTGCTGCACACCCTGGTCGAGCGGATCGGCGACCATGCCGACACCGCCGAACTGTTGCGCAAGGCGATCTTCGAGCAACCGCCGGCGCTGCTGCGCGATGGCGGCGTGGTCGCCACCGGCTACGACGAGGAACTGGACGAACTGCGCCGGCTCTCGACCAATGCCGACCAGTTCCTGGTCGAGCTGGAGGAACGCGAGAAGGCCGTCAGCGGCATCTCCACGCTGAAGGTCGGCTACAACCGCGTGCATGGCTACTACATCGAGATCAGCCGCGGCCAGTCGGACAAGGCGCCGACCCATTACACCCGACGGCAGACCACCAAGAACGCCGAGCGCTATATCACCGAGGAGCTGAAACTCTTCGAGGACAAGGTGCTTTCGGCGAAGGAACGCTCGCTGATGCGCGAGCGCGCCCTGTACGAACTGCTCCTGGACAAGCTGATCGAACGGCTCGAACCGCTGCGCCAGGCCGCCGCCGCGATCGCCGAACTGGACGTCGTCGCCGACCTTGCCGAGCGCGCCGAATCGCTGGACTGGCGCGCGCCGGAGCTGACCGACGTGGCGGGTATCCGGATCGAGCGCGGCCGCCACCCGGTGGTCGAGAAGGTCCGCGACGAGCCGTTCGAGCCGAACGATATCGCGCTGGACAACGACCGCCGCATGCTGGTGATCACCGGCCCGAACATGGGCGGTAAATCCACCTATATGCGACAGAACGCGCTGATCGTGCTGCTCGCCCATATCGGCAGCTACGTGCCGGCGAGCGCGGCGACGATCGGGCCGATCGATCGCATCTTCACCCGAATCGGCGCCGGCGACGACCTTTCGCGCGGCCAGTCGACCTTCATGGTCGAGATGAGCGAGACGGCGAACATCCTGCACAACGCCACCGACTGCAGCCTGGTCCTGATGGACGAGGTCGGCCGCGGCACCAGCACCTACGACGGACTCTCGCTGGCCCGCGCCGCCGCCGTGCACCTGGCGGCGACCAGCCGCGCCTTCACCCTGTTCGCCACCCATTACTTCGAGCTGACCGAACTGGCCGCCGACTACCCGACCATCGCCAACGTGCACCTGGATGCCGTCGAATACGGTGAGCAGCTGGTCTTCATGCATGCGGTCAAGGACGGCCCGGCCAATCGCAGCTTCGGCCTGCAGGTGGCCGCGCTGGCCGGCTTGCCGCGCGCGGTGATTGCCGATGCGCGGCGTTACCTGGAGGCACTCGAGCAGGGGCATCAGGTGACTTCGGCGGTCGCCGCGCCACCCGCCGCCGCCACGCCGCAGATGGGGTTGTTCGCGCCGTCGCTGCCCTCGCCGGTCGAAGAGGCCTTGCGCGGTATCGACCCGGATGCACTGGCGCCACGCGATGCGCTCGATGCGTTGTATCGACTGAAACGCATGCTTCCATAGTCCACCCCTATCGAAAGCATCGGAACAATCGAATTCCCGATGTCATCGCCCCTCCCTATAGTCGGTTCACAGCCAGCAGCCATTGCCAGCCACGAACCCACCGGTTGCACCGCCAGCCAGGAGCCAGCCATGACGAACGATTCGAAGACGACCCTGACCACCGCCGCCGGCGCGCCGGTGCCGGACAACCAGAACAGCCTGACCGCGGGCCCGCGCGGCCCGCTGCTGGTGCAGGACCACCAGCTGTTCGAGAAGCATGCCCATTTCAACCGCGAGCGCATTCCCGAGCGCGTCGTCCACGCCAAGGGCTCGGCCGCCTTCGGCACCCTGACCGTCACCCACGACATCAGCCGTTTCACCAGGGCGAACGTGTTCGCCGGCGTCGGCAAGCGGACCGACCTGCTGCTGCGCTTCTCCACGGTCGCCGGCGAGCGCGGCGCGGCGGATGCCGAGCGCGACGTGCGTGGCTTCGCGCTGAAGTTCTATACGGACGAGGGCAACTGGGACCTGGTCGGTAACAACACCCCGGTGTTTTTCGTCCGCGACCCGTACAAGTTTCCCGACTTCATCCATACGCAGAAACGCGACCCGCGCACCAATATGCGCAGCAATACCTCGCAATGGGATTTCTGGTCGCTCTCGCCCGAATCGTTGCACCAGGTCACCACCTTGATGAGCGACCGTGGCCTGCCGGCCAGCCTGCGCCATATGCACGGTTTCGGCAGCCATACCTATAGCTTCATCAACGCGGCCAACGAGCGCTTCTGGGTGAAATTCCATTTCAAGACCCAGCAGGGCATCAGGAACTGGACCAACGCCGAAGCGGCGAAGGTGATCGGCGAGGATCGTGAGTCGCACCAGCGTGATCTGTACGAATCGATCGAGCGCAAGGATTTCCCGAAGTGGACGCTGTACGTGCAGGTGATGCCGGAGGCCGACGCGGAGAAGACCTCGTACAACCCCTTCGACCTGACCAAGGTATGGCCGCACAAGGATTACCCGCTGATCGAGGTCGGCGTGCTGGAGCTCAACCGCAACCCGGACAACTACCATGCCCAGGTCGAGCAAGCGAGTTTCTCGCCGGCCAATGTCGTCCCCGGCATCAGCCATAGCCCGGACAAGATGCTGCAGTTCCGCATTTTCTCCTACGCCGATGCCGCGCGTTACCGCCTCGGCGCGAATCATGAGCACCTGCCGGTAAATGCGCCCAAATGCCCGGTGCATAACTACCAGCGCGATGGCGCGATGCGCTTCGACGATAATGGTGGCGGCAGCGTGAACTACGAGCCGAACTCGTTCGGTGGGCCGACCCAGGTGCCGTCGGCGAAGGAACCGACGCTGAAGATTTCCGGCGACGCGGACCGTTACGACCATCGTGCCGGCAACGACGACTACACGCAGGCCGGCGACTTGTTCCGGCTGATGAGCGATGACCAGAAGCGCCAGTTGTTCGGCAATATCGCCGCTGCCATGCAGGGCGTGCCGAAGGAGATCGTCGAGCGGCAGATCGGGCATTTCGCCAAGGCGGATCCGGCGTATGCGGCAGGCGTCCGCAAGGCGATCGCCGATCTGAAAGGTCCGGCGCCGGAAGGCCGGAGCGTCGAAGAAGTCGCCTGATCGTCGGGGACGATTTCGCGATCGTGTCGGCGCCTATCGCGCCGTGGTTTCGCCCCCTGCCGGGGCCGACCTGCTTCTCTTTTGAATGGCCAAAAGAGAAGTAGGCAAGAGAAAAGGCCACCCCGATCGCCGTGCCCGCTGCGCGGGGCGGCCGGCTGGGCCGGGGTTTTCGGCAGGACGTCCGTGTCCTGTCGAAAACGGTCGGCATCCATGCCTCCCCCGCTACGCGGCCTTTTCGTCCCAGCCGGCCTCACGGCTCAACGGGGCCCCGGGATCCAGAGCCGGCTGATCGCCGTGTGCTTATGTCGCCAGCTTGCAGGTCTGGCTCCAAAGGACTCGCCCACAAGGTGGGCTCCCACAACAAGCTGGCAGCAACCTTGTGGGCGAGTCCTTTGGAGCCCAGCGTCTGGGATTGCAGCTATCCAGACCGCCCCGCCATCCACTGCTCCCGCCAAAGCCCAAAGGTATCCCTCAATCGCTCCGCCCGCTCCGCCTCACGACGCAACATGGCGACGTTATAGGCACGCTGGCCAGCATGCCTGGCCAGCGCCCCGCGTGAGGACTCCGATAGCTCAAGCCGCTCGCTCTCCGCATGCCAGCAGCCGTGGACCAGATCATTCCGCCGCACGCGCATGCGATCGGTCTGGCCGTGCCATCGGGCGAATTCATCGAAACAGCCAGGTGCATCCGCGAAGCGTCGCGGCACCATATGGAAAATCGTATCCAGCTTCTGCTTGAGCGCCAGTTTCGTGACCAGCGGCGCCAACACGTCGGACTCGTCCGCCGCGATCAGCTGACGAAAACACCGATCCGCCCCGCGCTCGATATCGGCCAGGGAGAACACCATGCGACCAATGTGCATGCTCGCCGCAAGGTAAGGGGTCATGGCGCCATCTGGAGCGCCTGCAATCAATTCGGTCATCACGTTCCCTGTCAGTAACGCCACCCGCGAGATTGCGGGTGGCGGACGTGTCAGGTTGACGAACCGGTCGGTGAATCGCGACTACCCCGGCAGGGCCGAAGCCCTCCCGACACGCCCGCCAGAAAACTAAAGACAGCGGGCGTCGCAACGCAAAACGTCGTTATGCGCCACGACGCTTTTTGCGCCGCAATATACCGAAACAGGTCGTCAAACCAGGTCACCGATACCCGGCGACGCGGGCATGATTGCAGATCAGAAAATGACGTCAAGACCTTGGCACGACAATACTTTGTTTTTCGGAATTGCCCGAAAAATTATAACCGATGCCGCACACGCACTCTGAAGGAACAGCACGCACAACGCGCATTGAGGCCATACCTGCAAGCTGGCGACAATAAGCACACGGCGATCAGCCGGCTCTGGATCCCGGGGCCCCGTTGAGCCGTGAGGCCGGCTGGGACGAAAAGGCCGCGTAGCGGGGGAGGCATGGATGCCGACCGTTTTCGACAGGACACGGACGTCCTGCCGAAAACCCCGGCCCAGCCGGCCGCCCGCGCAGCGGGCACGGCGATCGGGGTGGCCTTTTCTCTTGCCTACTTCTCTTTTGGCCATTCAAAAGAGAAGTAGGTCGGCCCCGGCAGGGGGCGAAACCACGGCGCGATAGGCGCCGACACGATCGCGAAATCGTCGATCTCTGGAAAGCGCACGTCGCGCGCGACAGCGCCGCAGGGTCACACATGCCAGCACAGCCGGCATCCAGCGGCGATCACAGTGAGTCTTTGACGAGCTGGATCTGGCGCCGTGCCCTTTTGTCGGGGCGCGTCGGCGGACGTAATGTTCCACCGCCGACTCCGGCAACGCGACGCCGCTCACGCTCCGCTTCGCGTATGGCAATGCTCTCCACACTCTCGCGATAATGCTTCTGCGCCTCGCTCGCCGGCCCACGTTTCTCGGCAAGCCCGAGCACCTCGCAGGTCACCAGCTCCTCGCCGCGACTGACCTGGATCGTATCGCCGACATGGATCGCCTTGGCCGGTTTGCAGGTGTCGCCGTTGACCTCGATCTTGCCGCCCTCGATGGCCTGCTTGGCTAGCGATCGGGTCTTGAAGAAACGCGCCGCCCACAACCAGACGTCAACGCGCACGGGATGATCGCGAATATCCATCACAGTCGTTCCAACAACAGATTGCCCAGTGGAATGGTCGCCAGCGACAGCAGGATGCCGGCGCCCAGCACCGTATTGGCCAGCGCCGGCTCCAGTTCGTATTGATCGGCGAGGATCGCCGCCGAGATCATCGGTGCCATCGCCGCCTGCAGGACGCCGACGATCAGGGTCAGCCCGCCGACGCCGACGACGAGACCGAGCGCGAGGGCGATCAGCGGCGCGAGCAGCAGTTTCCAGCCCAGGCCGGTAAGCAGTGCGCCGACCTGCCCCGCCTGCAGATGCAGGCGGAATTGCAGGCCGACCGAGAACAGCGCAAGCGGGGTCAGCGTCTGGCCGATCTGCACGAGCAGTTTGTCGACCGGTGCGGGCCAGCCGCCGCAGATGCCGGCCACGATACCGACGATCAGGCCGAGGAAAGCCGGAAAGGTAAGGATCCGCCGCGCGACCAGGGCCAGCGACGGCGACCGGCCGGAATACAGCGAGGCAACCACGATGCCGCCGGCGGCCAGCAGCGGAAAACATCCGAGCTGGTCGGCGACCACGGCGATACCGAGGCCTTCCTTGCCATGCATGGCCTCCATCATCGGATAGCCCATGAACGAGGTATTGCCGAGGCCGCAGACCAGGGTCAGGCAACCGATGCGCCCCCGCGACCAGCCCAGCCAGCGGCCCAGGCCGGCGAACAGACCCCAGGCCCCGAAAAACACGATCGCGATCGCCGCCACCGGGAACCACAGGTGGGCGTCCAGCGTCACATGGGGGATCGCGCCCATCACCAGCGCCGGCAGCGCGATATTGAGTACCCACCAGTTGATCCCCGGCACGATGCCGTCGGGCAGCCGGCCGAAGCGTCGCGCCAGGATGCCGAGCGACAGGCAGACGAAGAGGATCAGCAGTGCGGACATGGAAACACGCGTGGCGGCAGTGCCGCAAAGATAGCAGTCCCCGTGCCGTCACCGACGGGCGACGGCACGGGGCAGGCGCAGCGCTTAGCCGAGGAGTACGCGATTCATCCGCTGCACGAAGGCCGACGGATCGGGCAACTGCGCACCCGCGGCGATCTCGGCCTGCTCGAGCAGCAGGGCGGCAAGATCGCCTGCCTTGCCGTCGTCGCTCTCGCCCGACAGGCGCTTGAGCAAGGGATGCTCCGGATTGATCTCCAGCATCGGCTTCGAGTCCGGCATCTCATGGCCGGCCTCGCGCAGCAGGCGCTGCAGGTGCAGCGCCATGTCGTAATCGGCCAGGGCACGAGGCACGAAGGCGAATCGGTCAGGCGCGCCGACTGACGCGCACGTCGCCGACGCGCTCGCCCAGCAGGGTCCTTGATGCGAGCCAGCACGCTCGGCCGCGGGGTTCGCCGCTTCCTGCTTCGCCTTCGCCGGCATCGTCCAGCGCGAGATCTCGCCCTTGGCCGCATTGCGCAGCGGCTTGCCGGCGTACTCGTCGAGATAGCCGATCATCCACTCGTCGATGCGGTCGCTGACGCAGCAGCACTTCGACGTCGCGCGCCTTCAGTGCTTCGATCTGCGGGCTGTCGCGCGGCGGCGGCATGGCGATCGGCGGTGATGTACCAGATCACGTCCTGGCCGACCGGCATGCGCGCAGACATAGTCGTCGAGCGAGACGGTCTTCTGCGTCGCCCTCGCATTTCGTCGAGGCGAAACGCAGCAGCTTGGCGATGCGCTCGCGATTGCCGGTGTCCTCGGCGATGCCTTCCTTGAGCACGTTGCCGAACGCGTCCAGAAGCTCGCGGAACTTCTCCGGCTCGTCGCGCGGCGAGTTTCTCGAGCAGGTCGAGCACGCGCTTGACGCAGGCCGCCTTGATCTGCGCGAGCAGACGGTTCTCCTGCAGGATCTCGCGGCTGACATTGAGCGGCAGATCGTCCGAATCGACCACGCCGCGCACGAAGCGCAGGTAAGTCGGCAGCAGCTGCTCGCTCGCGTCCATGATGAACACGCGGCGGATGTAGAGCTTGAGTCCCTTGCGCTCGTCGCGTCCGCTGATCATCAGGTCGAACGGCGGCTGCTCGGGGACGTAGAGCAACGCGGTGAAGCTCTGCGCGCCCTCGACGCGGTTGTGCGTCCAGGCCAGCGCATCGTTGAAGTCGTGACCGAGATCGACTTGTAGAACGATCTGGTATTCCTCGTCCTTGAGCTCGCTCTTCGGCCGCGTCCACAGCGCCGAAGCGTGGTTGACGGTTTCGAATTCGTCCGGTCGGCTTGCCGTCCTTCTGCTTCGGCAGGCGGATCGGGAAGGCGACGTGGTCGGAATAGCTGCGTGATCAGGTCGACGCAGCGTCCAGCGCATCGAGGAACTCGCTTTCGTCGTCCTTCAGGTGCAAGGTGACCGTCGTGCCGCGCGCGGCGACGTCGACGTCTCCAGGCGTGTACTCGCCCTTGCCGTCGATTTCCCAGCGCACGCCTTCGCGACGGGCGCGCCGGCCGTGCGCGTGATCACCGTCACGCGGTCGGCGACGACGAAGGCCGAATAGAAGCCCACGCCGAACTGGCCGATCAGCTGCGATCGGCCTTGCTGCTCGCCGGACAAGGCTTCGAGGTAACGACGCGTGCCCGAGCGCGCGATCGTGCCGATGTTGGCGACGACTTCGTCGCGACTCATGCCGATGCCGTTGTCGCGCACGCTCAGCGTGCGCGCGTCCGGATCGAAGGTGATCTTCGATGCGCAGTTCCGCATCGTCGGCGGACAGCGTCGGATCGGACAGCGCCTCGAAGCGCAGCTTGTCGCAGGCATCGGAGGCGTTCGAGATCAGCTCGCGCAGGAAGATTTCCTTGTGCGAGTACAGCGAATGGGTGACCAGGTGCAGGACCTGGGCGACCTCGGCCTCGAATTTGCGGGTTTCTTGGGTCATGGGCTCGGTCGTGTGAACAGGATCGAAAGGAACAAAAAAGTCAGGCCGCCGACTGCAGGGCGGCGATGCGCTCTTCCAGCGGCGGATGGCTCATCAGCAGGCGCTTGAGGCCACTCGCCGACGCCGCCGCTGATGCCGAAGGCTGCGATCGTCTTGGGCAGCGTCGCTTCGCCGTAGGTCTGCGACAGGCGCTGCAGCGCCGCGATCATCTTGTCGCGGCCGGCCAGGCGCGCGCCGCCGGCGTCGGCGCGGAACTCGCGGTAACGCGAGAACCACATCGCGATCATGCTGGCGAACAGGCCGAACACCATCTCCAGCACGAACACGATGACGAAGTAGCCGATGCCGCCACCGTCGCGGTCGCGACCGCCGCTCAGCTAGCTGTCGACCACGCGGCCGACCACGCGCGCCAGCACGATCACGAAGGTGTTGAGCACGCCCTGGATCAGCGCCATGGTCACCATGTCGCCATTGGCGACGTGGCTGACCTCGTGGCCGAGCACGGCCTCGGCCTCGTCGCGGTTCATCTGCGCGCAGCAGGCCGGTGCTGACCGCGACCAGCGCGTTGTTGCGGCTCGGCGCCGGTGGCGAAGGCGTTGATTTCCGGGCCGTCGTAGATCGCCACTTCGGGCATGCCGATGCCGGCCGCCTCGGCCTGGCGGCGCACGGTGGCGACCAGCCACTGCTCGGTCTCGTTGCGCGGCTGCTCGATCACCTGGGCGCCGGTGGTGCGCTTGGCGATCCACTTGGAGATCACCAGCGAGATGAACGAGCCGCCGAAGCCGAACACGGCGGCGATGACCAGCAGGCCGCCCAGGCCGATGCCTTGCCGGGCCGCCCAGGCGTCGATGCCGAAGCATCGCCATGACGATGCTGAGCAGGGCCAGGACGGCGAGGTTGGTGGCGAGGAACAGGGCGATTCGCTTGAACATGGCTGTCATTCCGCGGCAGTCATGCGGAGGCGAAAACAGGATACTGCCAGTCTGCCATTGATTCGGGAGACGAAGCGCGCGGGTTTCAAGAGCAAGTGCGACGCTAAACCTGGACGCCATGACCTACCGCGGACGATTCGCCCCCTCGCCCACCGGCGACCTGCACTTCGGCTCGCTGGTCGCCGCGTTCGGCAGCTGGCTGCTGGCGCGCCAGGCGGGCGGCGAATGGCTGGTGCGCGTCGAGGACCTCGATCCGCCGCGCGAGGTGGCCGGGTTCCGCGCGGCGATCCTTGCCACCCTGGACGCCTTCGGCCTGCAGGCGGACGAGCCGCCGGTCTACCAGAGCCAGCGTGGCGACCTGTACCAGGCGGCCTTCATCCGGCTGCGCGACGAAGGCCATGTCTTTCCCTGCCAGTGCAGCCGCACCGACCTGGCCGCCTGGGACGGCATGCACCGCGACGGCCTTGCATCGCGCCACCGGATCCCTCGCGGCCCAGCGCCTGGCGCCTGCGGGTACCCGACGGCGAGGTCAGCTTCGACGATGCCTTGCAGGGTCCGCTGCGGCAGAACCTGCAGCGCAGGTCGTCGGCGACTTCGTGCTCCGTCGCGTCGAGGGCTACTGGGCCTACCAGCTGGCCGTGCGTCGTCGACGACGCCGCACAGGGCATCACCGACGTCGTGCGCGGCGCCGACCTGCTCGACTCGACGCCGCGCCAGATCTTCCTGCAGCGACTGCTCGGCCTGCCGACGCCGCGTTATCTCCACCTGCCGCTGGTCCTGGACGGCAAGGGCCGCAAGCTGTCCAAGTCCGCCGCCGCGTTTCCGGTCGACCCCGCCGATCCGCTGCCGGCGCTGCGTCGCGCGCTGACCGTCCTTGGCGTGGAACGAGCCTGGCACGACGAGATCTCGCAGGCCCTGCTGGCGGCGGCGACCCTCCACTTCGACCCGAAACGGCTCCATCGCAGTAGCCATCTTTATGGCGAAGAGGCTATAAGGACCGTTGGTTCCCCATCTTTCATCCAGCAAGAGGCAGGCATGATCCAGCGCACCGCACTGGTCACCGGCGGCACCGGCGGCATCGGCACGGCCATCGTGCGTTACCTGGCGCGCCAGGGCCATCGCGTCGCGACGAACTATCGCGACGGCGAGCGAGCGGATGCCTGGCTCAAGATGATGCAGGCCGAAGGCCTGGAAGTCATGCTGGTCCACGGCGACGTGTCCGACCCGGTCTCCAGCGAGGCCATGGTGCGCGAGGTCGAGGCCGCACTCGGTCCGGTCGAGATCCTGGTCAACAACGCCGGCATCACCCGCGACACCACCTTCCACAAGATGACTACCTGCAGTGGACCGAGGTGATCAACACCAACCTCAACTCCTGCTTCAACGTCACCCGCCCGGTGATCGAGGGCATGCGCGAGCGCAAGTGGGGCCGCATCGTGCAGATCAGCTCGATCAACGGCCAGAAGGGCCAGTACGGCCAGGCCAACTACGCCGCCGCCAAGGCCGGCATGCACGGTTTCACGATTTCGCTGGCGCAGGAAAACGCGCGCTTCGGCATCACCGTCAACACGGTGTCGCCCGGCTACGTCGGCACCGACATGGTGATGGCGGTGCCCGAGGACGTCCGCGCCAAGATCGTCGCGCAGATCCCGATCGGCCGGCTCGGCAAGCCCGAGGAAATCGCCTACGCGGTGAGCTTCCTGATCCTCGGAGGAATCGAGCTGGATCACCGGCTCGAACCTGGCGATCAATGGCGGGCATTACATGGGCTGGTGAGCCTGCCTTACCGTCACCCCAGCGCAGGCCGGGGTCCAGTGGCGACCAGGCACATCAAGCGAGATCCTGCACGTTGGCGCTCTTCCAGGTGCTCTCGCCACTGGATGCCGGCCTAGGCCGGCATGACGATCAAAGACGTCGGCGCCATGGTTATTTCACCAGCTTCTCGAGCACCTTCCCCACCGCCGCGAAAGCGAACGCGCCGGTGACATGCGTCGCCGCGCCGAGCCCACCGCCGCAGTCCAGCTTCAACGCATCGCTACCCGGCGGACGCACGCCGCAGACGCTGCCGTCGGGCTGCGGGTAGCGCACGTTCTGCATCGAGTACACCGCGGAGACGCCGAAGAAGCGATCCTTGTTACGCGGAAAACCGTGCTCCTGGCGGAGCTTCTTGCGGATCATGCTGAGCATCGCATCGTGTTCGGTCCGCGACAGGTCGCGCACGCGGACCAGGGTCGGATCGGTGCGTCCGCCGGCGGCGCCCACGGTCACGAGTGGCAGCTTGCGACGGCGACACCACACCACGGTTTCGATCTTCACATTCAACGCGTCGCAGGCATCGAGCACGACGTCATACCCGCGGTCGAGCAGGTCGTCCATGGACGAGGTGGTCAGGAAGCGTTCGATCGCTTCCAGCCGGATCGCCGGGTTGATGGCATGCGCCCGTTCGGCGATCACGCCGACCTTGGGCTTGCCGTACTGGCCATCCAGCGCATGCAGCTGCCGGTTGGTATTGGACAGGCAGACATCGTCGGCATCGATCAGGGTCAACCGGCCGACACCGCTGCGGGCCAGCGCCTCGGCCGCCCACGAGCCGACGCCGCCGATACCGATCACGCACACATGCGCACCGGTCAGCCGTTCCAGGCTGCCTACGCCATACAGGCGCTCGATGCCGGCAAAACGCCCGGCCTGTGCCGCGGTACTCATATCGTCCGTTCTCTCCCGTAAAATCAATAAATTGTCTCATATTGAAAGAATCGGCCGCTCGGCTATCCTGCCGGTGTCGATTCAGGGAATTCCAGATGCGCGCTCTGCTGTTGCTGGTGCTCGGCCTGATCCTTGGTGCCATGGGGGCGACGATGGTCGTCAACATGCTGCTCCAGCGCGATGCCTATCCACGCTCGGTGATGACGGTGATGGGCCACCACGCCGCCGCCCTGCACCTGGCCCTGCGCGCCCGGCAATGCGATGCCGCCCAGAGCGCGACGCACCTGGTCCGGATGCAGGCGATGACCGAGGAGATCCTGCCCGCCTTCCCGGACATGGATCAGCCGTTCCGGGACGGGGTCGACAAGCTGCGCCAGGCGATCGGTACGGCCCTCGCCGCCGCGCCCCGGGACTGCCCCGCCCTGCAGCAGGCGCTCAAGCCGATCGACGACGCATGCGACGCCTGCCACCGGCAATACCGTTGAGCGCGCCCGCGGCAGGTCCGCTGTGAACGGCGGACCGCCCGAACTCCGCACGCGCAGGCCTTTGCGCGCGGTACGCATGCAGGTGTGGCTGTTCCTGCGCGCCATGGCACGCTTCGAGACCACGATGTTCACCCGCACGCGTTATTCGCAACCGAAGATGGTGGCGATTGGCGTGGTCGGCTGCTTCAGCCTGGCGATCTACTACCCGGTCTGGGCCTTCCTGTTCCCGCAGCCGTACGAAAACCTGCCGCTGCGCCTGGCCTGCAGCGTGGTCTTCATCCCGCTGGCCCTGCTGCCGTGGTGGCCACGCCGCTGGCGCGCGTACCTGCCGACGTACTGGTACATCGCCATGACCCTGAGCATGCCGTTCTTCGTCGGCTATATGACCTTGCGCAACGGCACGCCGGCCTGGCTGATGACGCACCTGGCGGTGATCATGCTCCTGATGATGCTGTTCGACGTGGCCAGCTTCGTCATCGTCTTCATCGTCGGCAGCCTGGTCGCGACCGCCGCCTATCTGGTCTCGCCGCATGCACCCCTGCGCACCGAGGCAATGATCGAGTACATCCCGCTGATGCTCTTCGCGATGATGGGCGGCGCGGTCTGCTCGGTGTCCTCGACCATGGCCGAGCAGGCCCGGCTCGATGCGCTGACCGCGGCGTCGAACAACATCGCCCATGAGCTGCGTACGCCGCTGGGCTCGCTCCGGATCGCGGCCAAGGCGATCGGCCGGTTCCTGCCCGACCTGGTCCGCAGCCATCAGCTGGCCCAGGAACGTGGCCTGGACGTCCCGGAAATCCGCGAAGTCCACCTCCAGGCCCTGGACCGCAGCGTCGGCGTGATGGAGCGGGAAGTCACCTATTCCAATACGATCATCGACATGCTGCTGCTGGCCGCCAGGCCGATCGGCGAGGTCCCCCTGGTACCGCTGTCCGCCCGCGAATGCCTGGAGCAGGCGCTACAGCGCTATCCTTACGGTTCGCGCGACGAGCGCGAGCGCGTCGCCGAGCTTCCCCCGGGCGATTTCATCGTCGCCGCCTCGGAAAGCCTGCTGGTGCATGTCGTCTTCAACCTGATACGCAACGCCCTGCACCATATCGGCCGCGCCGGAAAGGGCGAGATACGGATTGCCATCGAAACCGGGACGAAAGCCAACCGCATCCTCGTTCACGACACCGGCCCCGGCATCCCCCCGGACGTGCTTCCCCGAATCTTCGACCGCTTCTATTCCCATGCCGACGACGACCACGGCGTGGCCGGCCTGGGCATAGGGCTCGCTTTTTCCCGCGCCGCGATGGAGCATATGGGCGGGGCGATCACCTGCCGCTCCCGCTGGGGGGAATTCACCGAGTTCACCCTGACCTTTCCCATTCCGGATATCGACCGGCAGTCATGACGTTCAACGCGCAGGGCGATATCCAGCCCTTCCATTTCCCGACCACGACGGTTCTGGTCGACGATCACGAGGAATACCTCGACGTCGTCCCGTTGCTGCTCGACCCGATGTTGCGCGTGCGAACCTTCAGCTCGCCACGGACCGCCCTGGCCACCCTGGGCAACAACGGCAGCCGGCCGGTACCCGGCGGCGGCTGGCTGTACCGCTGGAAGGACCGCCCTTCGGAAACCAAGGAACTGATCGCGCTGGACATCGATTCGATCCATCGGGTCGTCTACGATCCGGAGCGTTTCGCCGAAGTCTCGGTGGTCGTGGTCGACCAGGTGATGCCGGAAATGGACGGCATTTCCTTCTGCAAGCGGCTGCCCAATGCGCATGTCGGCAAGATTCTGTTGACCGGGCGCGCCGACGACGCCACCGCGATCGATGCCTTCAACTCCGGTGTGATCGACCGTTTCATACGCAAAAGCGACCCGCTGGCGATCGAGAAGCTGCAGACCGCGATCGTCGAACTGCAGCGCCGCTATTTCGAGCGGGCCAGCGCCTTCGTCGCCGAGACCCTGGCGCTCGGCAATTTCCGCTTCCTGCGTGACCCGGCCTTCCGCGAGGTACTGCAGAGCGTCGCGGCCACCTTCCAGCCGGTGGAGTGCTATGTCCACTGCAATCCCAACGGCCTGCTCCTGATCGATGCCTGGGGCATCGGCAGGTTCCTGCTGGTGCAGACCGACGAGGACCTGCGCACCCATTACGAGATCGCCTCGGACCTCGGTGCCCCGAAGCCCGTCCTGGAGGCCATCCGTGGTGGCGACATGCTGCCCTGGTTCCCGACCCGCGACGGCTACTTCCACGCCGGGCTCATCCACCCGGAGGTCCATCTCTATCCTGCGACCGCGGTTTCCGGCGAACAGTGGTACTACTACTCGCTGATCGACGAGGTCGAGCGGTTCCGCTTGCAACATGTGAAGTCATATCGAAGCTGGCTGCGCGAGCAGGACCTGAACGCGCTGGTCGAGCATCCCCCACGGGCGCTCTGAGCCCGCCCCCTCCTGTTCGCTGACGCGCGGCTACTGACACAGCCGTAACGCCGCCAGCGTATAAGCCTAGCTATATATCGGCGGCCTCCGGCCGCGCGCCTGACGGTCCGGCTGGGATGCGGCGGAAACGCGCACCATGCCCATGCCCATCGGATCTTTCGCCGTGCCCCGGCGAAACATTGCGTGTGCCCGCATGTCGGCGGGCACACGCGTACTTGCAGGGATGCATCCCTACCCGAGACCCCAGAGGCCGATATGACACACGTTTCCGTACTGCACCCGATCGCCACCGCACCGTCCCTGCCCGGTTTCGTCGCCGCGCGGGTCGAGGCCTTTCACGACCGGCGCGTCGCCATCGACTGGGGTGGCAGGCACATCCTGCGCGGGCGCAAGCCCCGCACCGGCGACCTGCTCCTGCAAAGCAACGATTACCTGGCCATTGCCGGTCACGAGGCGATCGTCCAGGCCCAGCGAAGCTCGCTGGCCGAGGAAGGCGTGGGCATGATGATGTCCGCGCTGTTCATGCAGCACGAGGACGATCCGATGCACCGGCTCGAAAGCGAGCTGGCCCGTGCCGTCGGCAGCGAAACCGGCATCCTCGCCCAGTCCGGCTTCGCCGCCAACGTCGGCCTGATCCAGTCCATTGCCGGCGAACGGATACCGGTCTACATCGACATGCTTGCCCATGCCTCGCTGTGGGAAGGCATCAAGAGCGCGGGCGCGAAGGCCGTGTCGGTCCTGCACAACGACCTGTCGCACCTGGAACGCCAGGTGCTGCGCAATGGCCCTGGCGTGATCGTGGTCGATTCGGTCTACAGCACCAATGGCAGTCTTTCGCCGATTGCGGAAATCGCCGATCTCGCCGAGGCCCAGGGTTGCGTCTTCGTCGTCGACGAGTCGCATTCGCTGGGCACCCATGGCGGCCGCGGCGAGGGCCTGGTCGCCAGCCTGGGCCTGAACGATCGGGTGCACTTCATCACCGCCAGCCTGGCCAAGGCGTATTGCTCGCGCGCCGGCTTCATCGCCTGCACCCTTCGTTTCAAGGATTATTTCGGTTGCGAGTCACTGCCGGCGATCTTCAGTTCCTCGCTATTGCCGCATGAAATCGCCGGGCTCGCCGCCGCGCATCGGGTGATCCAGGACGAGTCCTGGCGCCGCACCCGTCTGCGCCAGATCACCCGGTACGTACGTGACGAGCTGACCGGTCTGGACTACCCGATCGGCGACGGTACCGAGCAGATCGTCGCCTTCGAGGCGGGTGTGGAAATCCTCACCGGCAGGGTCCGCGACGTCCTCGAGGAGAACGGTATCTTCGGCTCGGTTTTCAGCGCCCCGGCGACCACGGTCAATCGCTCGCTGCTGCGCCTCACGCTCAACGCGGGCATGAGCGATGGGGACGTCGAACGGCTGGTCTCCGTATGCGCGCGCGTGCGCGGCGAGCTGGACCTGCCTTCCTGGAGCGCCAGCCGGCGCGCACGTCGCGGTGCTGCGGTGACCGATACGCTGGAGAATGTCGCCTGAATTCGCCGCCACCGTCCCATCGCGGCCGGATCAGATCCGGACCCGGCCGCGCAGGATGTCCCAGAACATCGCCCAGTCGCCCATCAGGCTGTAAAGCGGATGGCGAAAGGTCGCCGGGCGATTCTTTTCGAAGACGAAGTGGCCGATCCAGGCGAAGCCATAGCCACCGACCAGGGCCAGCAGCAACCAGGCAACGTCGCCGGTGGCCACCAGCAGGCCCAGCGCGGCGAGCACGATCCAGCTGCCGGCGAAATGAAGGCGCCGGCAGCGCACGTCGCGGTGTTCGCCGAGGTAGTAGGGGTAGAAATCGCTGAAGCGGTTGAATTGCGCCATGACGATGTCCTCGATGATCAGTCCGGCAGCGGAATGTATTCCACCTCGTCGCCGGTTACCGTGCCGAAGCGTCGTGCGGTCCAGTCCGATTTGGCCTGCTCGATGCGCTCTTTCGAACTGGACACGAAGTTCCACCACAGGTGCCGCTCGCCGTCGAGCGGCGCGCCGCCGAACAACATCACCGTCGCCGCCGACCGGGCCACCAGCAGCGGTGGCTCGCCACCGACCTGCACGGCCATCTGCACGGGCTCGAGCGCGATATCGTCGAGCGTGACCTCACCCTCGATGACGAACACGCCGCGCTCGGCGTGATGCGCCGGCAGGGGCAACGAACTGCCCGCCGCCATCCGCGCCTGGATAAAGAACATCGGCGCGAACACCTTGACCGGCGACCGCTCGCCGTAGGCATCGCCCGCGATCACCGTCAGATGCACCCCATCGCGCTCCAGCACCGGCAGGTCCGCGGCGCCGTGATGGTGGAATTCCGGCTCGACTTCCTCCGCTTCGCGCGGCAGCGCGACCCACACCTGGATGCCGTGCAAGGTGTCCCCGCTGGCACGCGGTTCCGGCGGCGTGCGTTCCGAATGCACGATGCCGCGTCCGGCCGTCATCCAGTTCACGTCACCCGGATGGATGTCGACCATCGAACCCAGGCTGTCGCGGTGGCGGATCGCGCCGGCGAACAGCCAGGTCACCGTGGCCAGGCCGATATGCGGGTGCGGACGGACATCCAGACCGTCGCCAGGACCGAAAGCCACCGGCCCCATCATGTCGAAGAACACGAACGGGCCGACATGGCGCGCCGCCAGCTGCGGCAACATCCGCCGGACCTTGAATCCGGAACCCAGGTCGCGTTCCCTGCCCTCGATAAGTATTGCCTGCTCGCTCATGTTCGGACCTCGCCAATCGCCAATCGCAAGCGTAGCGCGTCGGCGGACGCGCGCGATGCCTGGCGGCTTTCATTTTCGAGCCAGCCGGCGATGGCCGCGGCGACAGCCGCCGGGGTCTTCATCCAGGCGAAGTGGTCCGCCACGGGATTGCCCGCTTCGTCCGGTGCGAAGAGGCCCAGTTCGCGCGGCGCCGCGGGCATCTTGTCCAGCAGCCATGCCAGCGACGCCGACGGTACCAGCCAGTCATCGCGAAAACGCAATCCCAGGACCGGCTTTCGCTGTATCGCCAGGGCTGCCTCGAGATCTACCTCGAGTCCCGCTGCCGCATATCGCCCGCTTCGCCCGCTGCGCGACCAGTCGGCAATGACACGGCGCGCCTCGTTGCCGCCGAAGCCGATCCGCCGGCCCGGGAAATGGCCGACCGCCGAGGCCAGCAGCGGGGCGGCGGCATAGGCGGCGTAAATCCTGCGGCGATGGGGGAACGTCCGCCAGTACGGCGCGCCGCTGGCAACCAGGGCGATACCGTCGAAGTCGTCGCGGATCGACGCGAACAGCGTGGCCAATTGCCCACCCAGGCTATGCCCACCGATCAGGCAGGCCGCATGCGGCAAGGCGGTCCTGGCCGCGGCAAAGCTGGCCGGCAGGTCGCAGGCAAGCAGTTCACGGTAACCCCAGTCCGATCGCCATCCGGCGCGACGATCGCTCGAGCCGATACCCCGCCATTCGTGCACCGCCACCGCGATGCCGCGCCCGGCAAGTTCGCGGGCCAGCGGCAGGTAGCTTCGGGCCGGTACGCCCATCGCCGGCAGCCAGAACAACAGCCGGCTCGCCGTCCCCGCCGCCGGCTCGACCAGCTGGAGTTCGGCGCGGGCGCCATCGGCCGCGATCACCGGCAGGACCGACAGTGTCGCGATTTCTGGCGGCCGGGGGATCGATTCGGTCATGGCGGGGACTCGGGGATTGCGGTTGCCGGGAACGGGGAACAGCGGAGGGCGAGGAAAACGTTGGCTCTCGGGATTGGGTGCAGGGAGTGACATGCGAGCAACCTCAAACTCTCCCGTTCCCCGTTCCCCGTTCCCCGTTCCCCGTTCCCCGTTCCCCGTTCCCCGCAAAAAAAAAGCCGGACGTTGCCGTCCGGCTTCAGATTCGAGGAACGCCGTCAGAGCGGCGTGACTTCCTCGGCCTGCGGGCCTTTCTGGCCCTGGGTTACCTTAAAGGTGACCTTCTGGCCTTCCTGCAGCGACTTGAAGCCGGAACCCGCGATCGCG
Organism: uncultured Gammaproteobacteria bacterium; assembly: GCA_963847335.1. Lineage (GTDB taxonomy): Bacteria > Pseudomonadota > Gammaproteobacteria > Xanthomonadales > Rhodanobacteraceae > Luteibacter. Next base: position 206,396 of record CAWJZF010000004.1, on the reverse strand, counting down.
CGAAAATGCACGAAAACATCGGGGCCGCTCTCGCGGCTGATAAAGCCGAATCCTTTGGCGTCGTTAAACCATTTCACAGTACCTGTCTCACGATCCGACATGACTCACACTCCGATCCGTACGTAACTCCAGACAAACCGACCCGAGATGAAACCAGGGAGGCCGGCGACTTACTGGGTATGCAGGACCGGGGTGAAGCGATGGAGCGGATACGTCTCGCAGCATCGGGCCACTCGCGTGACCGAGCAAACACAGTGGTTGAATCATAACGGATTTTACGCTACGTGCTGTAGGGGAATCCCTACAGGCCCCCCTGAGCCCGATTCGGATAAAAAAAACCCGGCTTGCGCCGGGTTTTTTCCGAAAGACCGTGGCTACTCAGGCAGCCTGGACTTCTTCAGCCTGCAGGCCCTTCTGGCCATTGACGACCTTGAACGTGACCTTCTGGCCTTCCTGCAACGACTTGAAGCCGTTGCCCTGGATAGCGCGGAAGTGCACAAACACGTCCGGGCCAGAATCGCGGCTGATGAAGCCAAAGCCCTTGGCGTCGTTGAACCACTTGACGGTGCCGATCTCACGATCCGACATAAAACACTCCAATCCGAATTTTTACTTGAGACATACCGACCGGAATGGCCGGCGTATTACTACAGCAGATTTTTTATGCCGCAGCGACTTCGTCGGCCTGCAGGCCTTTCTGGCCCTGCACAACCTTGAAGCTCACTTGCTGGCCTTCGGCCAGACTCTTGAAGCCGCTGCCCGTGATCGCGCGAAAATGCACGAAAACGTCCGGGCCGTTATCACGGCTGATGAAGCCGAAGCCCTTGGCATCGTTGAACCATTTGACGGTGCCGAGTTGACGGTCCGACATGCTTTACCACTCCTGAAACTAAAGACTCAACCGCCACCGGGGCGACGGCCGACTTACTGGGTGTGCTAAGGAACGCGAGGGGCGAAGCGATGTAGCGGATCGCGGATCAGCGGCATCGGGTCAACGTTACTCTGGTGACCCTGGCAGACACAGTGGGCCGATCATACCCGTAGTTTGGCCAAATAGCGAAGAAAACATGCCCCGATTCGTGGCGGATCAAGCTTTTTTTCACAAAAGACACTTTTTTCACCCCGTTTGACTCCATGCTTCGCCCCGTTCCGACAGGCAATGCGCCCCCGATCGACCGGGACGCCGCCCGTCACCCGCACCATAACGCAAAGGGGAGCTCAATGAAAAACCGACTCGTCCGTACCCTGTCGCTGGTCGCCGCCTGCAGCCTCGCCATCGCCGGCTGCGCCGACAAGCCGACCCGAAGCACCCCGGCACCGGCTGCCGCCCATCCCGCCACCGGCACCACGCCGGCGCCGGCGCCAGCCAGCCGCAGCACCGGCAGCCCACGGACCAGCACCAGCCCGGCCGCGCCGCGCCGTGCCGCCACCGACGAATCGCTGCCGGCCAACACCGGCATCGCCTCCTGCGACAACTACCTGGCCAGCTACAAGAGCTGCCATCGCGCCGCCGGAATCTACCGGCCCGACGAGATCGATTCTCGCTACGACATGATGCGCACCACCTTGCTCCGCGACTCAAAGGACGACGATATGCGTCCCCAGCTGGACGCGCGCTGCACCTCGCTGGCTACCCAGCTCAAGCAGGCCCTGCACGGCAAGTCCTGCGCACCGGACGAGCCGGCCAACGCATCGACCGTCGCCAGATGATGCTTTCGGGTACGTCGGGCCATGCCCCGGCGTATCCGTTCATCCCTTCAGGGCCCGCCTGAGCAGGCCGGCGAATGCCTTCGGATCGCTCCGCCCCACGGCTACGCGGGGCGTTTCGTGCCAGGCTGCCATATCCCGCAGCGCACCGGCCACCGCGCCGGCCAGTACCTCATCGACGGCAACGCCCGGCTCCAGCCAGACCGCCTTGACCTCGAAACGACCCTCGGCACGGTGTGCCTTGGCGTCCAGCCGGCCAACCAACCGGCCCCCATGCAGGATCGGCAACGAGTAATAGCCATAACGCCGCTTCGCCGCGGGCAAATAGCACTCGATCGTGTACTCGAAATCGAACATCGCCAGCGCCCGCGCCCGGTCCCAGACCAGCGGGTCGAAGGGCGAAAGCAGGACCGTGCGGGTCGCGCGCAGGCGTCCGCCGGCGGCGCGCATTGCCAGCGCCAGGTGATCGCGATGGATATAGCCCTTGTCCGGCCACCCTTTCACGGCGACCTCGACGAGGCTGCCGTCGGCGACCAGCGACGCCAGTTCGGTTTCGTCCACGCGCGGCTTCAGCCGGAAGTAATCGGCGATCCAGCGCGCCCGGGTCACGCCAAGCGCACGCACGCTCTGGGCGATGAAGTGACCTCGCACCGTCGACGGTTCGGGCAGGGGCGCGCCGATCCCGCGATGACCGGCCAGCACGTGTTCGCTCAGATCGTAGACGCGCTGGAAACGCTCGCGCCTGAGTACCATCAGCGCGCCGGTCGCGAACCATGCCTCCAGCCAGCGTTTCTCCGGTTTCCACTCCCACCAGCCGCTGCTGCCCGCACCGGCGGTCTTCTCGAAGTCCGCGGCACGCATCGGCCCGTGGATGCGGATCCGTTCGAGCAGCGCATCCATGCCCTCCCGATGCGCTTCATGCATGCGCGTGGCCTGACGCGAGGACCAGTGGCCGCCGCGCTGATCGCGGAAAGACCGATGCCAGGGATAATCCGCGGCGCTGACGAAGCAGGCTTCGTGCGCCCAGGTTTCGGCGAGCTCGCCACGGGCAAGGGCCTCCTCGAGCCAGGGCAACGGGTAGCTGCCCAGCCGCGAGAACAGCACGAGATACGGACTGCGCGCGACCACGTTGATGGTGTCGATCTGCAGCATCGCCATGCGTGAGACACAGGCGGCGATGTCCGCCTTGCGCGCGCGTCGGCGCGGCGGCACGAGCAAGCCCTGCGCGCCGAGCTGCAACAGGCGTGCCTGATGGGCAGTGAGGGCGATCATGCGCGACGTGTACCCGGCGTCGTCGGCACGTCAGGACGAGGTGCAGGTGGAAAAGGGTTGTGCGGCCATTCCATCTTCCCTTGCTAGCGTTCGGCTGTGTTCTTTCCGGAGTGACGATTATGAAAGCAACCGCACTCGCCGCGCTCGCCGGCACCTTGCTGTTCGCCGGTGCCGCCATGGCCCAGTCCGATCCGCAGGTCCCGCCCCAGCCCATACCGCCACCGCCCGGCTCGCAACCCTTGCCCCCACCGCCCGGCGCGCCCTTGCCGCCGCCTTCCTCGCAACAACCCCTGCCGCCTCCGCCGCCGGACGCGCCGTTACCGCCATCCGGATCGCGAGCCATGCCGCCGCGACCCATGCCGCCACCACCGCCGGCCACTGACAGCCCGCCGCCACCGCCCATGCCCGGTGCCACCGCCGGGGCGGGCAGCAAATCGATGAATACGCCGCGCGGCGAGGTCACCGTGAACAACGCGCCGAACCCGCAGCCGCCGACCGGACCTGCCCCCGATTTCGCCCAGCTCGCCCAGAACGGCCAGTTCATCACGGAGGCTCAGGCATCGGCTTTCCCGATGCTCGCCAACGACTTCCAGTACGCCGACAGCAATCGCGACGGGCGTATTTCCAAGGCCGAATACACGCGCTGGCTCGCGCATTGAGCGGACGGCTGGGAATGTCTTACGGCGTTTCCAGCCCATCCTTGCGAAATCGTCACGTCTTTCGAAGGTAAACTTCACGACCGCGCAGCGCAGGGCTGCGGTGGCAGGGAGTGGAGTGAATGAAGCGACTGACCGCAGTGTCGGCCATCGGTGCGATGGCCTGCCTGAAACTCTCTGCGGCCCTGGCCCAGAATCCCGATCCGATGGACATCCGCGCATGTAGCGCGATCGAAACCGATGCGCAGCGACTGGCCTGCTACGACAAGGCGGTCGGGCGGCAGAACATGCCGGCGGCGGAAAAGAAGAGCGACAAGGGTGCCGAGTCCGCGCTGGCGGCCCTGCATGAAGGCCCGCGCGAAAGCGCAGGAAAGCCGCTTTCCCTGCTCGACAGCCGCTGGGAGCTGTCACCGGAAAGCAAATTGGGCACCTTCAACCTGCGCGGCTACAAGCCGACCTATGTACTTCCGGTCTTCGTCACCAACAACCAGAACAACATGCCCTCCAGCCCCGCGCCGGACCATACGGTCGCCACGCCGCAGGACCTGCAGAAAACCGAAATGAAATTCCAGCTGAGCCTGAAGACCAAGGTCTGGCAGGATCTGTTCGGCGACAACGGCGACCTGTGGGTCGGTTATACCCAGTCCTCGCGCTGGCAGGTCTACAACAAGGAACTGTCCCGTCCGTTCCGGGAGACCAACTACGAACCGGAGGCCCTGCTGGTCTTCAGCACGAACTACAGCCTCCTCGGCTGGAACGGTCGCCTGGTCGACTTCGGCCTGAACCACCAGTCCAACGGCCGTGGCGATCCGCTGTCACGGAGCTGGAACCGCGTCGTCGCCGATGTCGGTTTCGAGCGCGAGGGCTGGACGGTGATGCTGCGTCCCTGGTGGCGCATCCCCGAGAACGCCAGGACCGACGACAACCCCGATATCTCCGACTACATGGGCCGCGGCGAAGTGCAGATCGTGCACGAATGGAATGCCAACGAATTCGGCCTTACCGCACGACACTCCTTCCGCACCGGCGACCGCTCGCACGGCTCCTTGCGCTTTACCTGGAGTTTTCCGATGGTCGGCAACCTGCGCGGCTACATGGAAGTCTTCAACGGCTATGGCGAGAGCCTGATCGATTACAACCACCAGGCCACGTACCTGGGCATCGGCGTGTCGTTGCTCGACTGGTATTGAGGATCCGGCTTCGGGGGTCCCGGCTTCCCCGCGCTGGCTGCGCGTGCCGGGCATCCTGCCGGGCACGCGGGACACCGACCTGGCCCTGCGCGGAAAGCAACAGGGCCCAGGCCTGAGCGGCGTAGCGCTTAGTGGTGGTGGCCGCCCGCGCCGTGCACGTGGCCGTGCTGACGCTCTTCCTCGGTGGCATCGCGCACTTCGGTGATCTGCACGTCGAAGTGCAGGGTCTGGCCCGCCAGCGGATGGTTGCCGTCGACGGTGACGTTGTCGCCGTCGATCGAGGCGATGGTCACGTTGATGCTGCCCTGCGCGTTGCGACCCTGGAACTGCATGCCCGGCTGCAGGTCCTCGACACCCTGGAACGCCTCGCGCGGCACGATCTGCACGAGTTCCTGGTGACGGATGCCATAGCCTTCCTCGGGCACGACATCGACCTTGAGCTTCTCGCCGGCCGTGCGGCCGGCCAGCGCGTTCTCCAGACCCGGCACGATGTGGCCCGAGCCATGGATGTAGGCCAGCGGATCGCGACCTTCGGAGCTGTCGATGACCTGCCCTGCGTCGTCGGTCAGCGTGTAATGGAAGGAAGCGACGGAACCTTCGGCAATCTGCATGGAAATCTCACTGCTGGTTGATATGAAAAGCGCCGTCCCGAATGACGGCACCGGCGACTAGGCTAGGGGAGGCTTCCCGCGACTGCAAATCCGGACGGCCGGACGCTTGCAGGCGCACGCGCGCGCAGGCTACGGTGGACCCGCACCGCGCCGACGCCAGCCAAGGAAAGCCCGCCCCCGATGAAACGCCTCGCCGCCCTGCTCCTGCTTAGCCTGGCCGGCGCCCCGGCACTCGCGCAATCGACCCTCGGCGAACGTATTGACCAGCATATCGGCCAGCCGCGCTTCGCTGCCGCATCATGGGGCATCGAGATCGTCTCGCTGCGCAGCGGCCGCGTGGTCTACGCGCACGATGCGGACAAGTTGTTGTTGCCCGCCTCGACGACCAAGCTCTACACCGCGGCGCTGGCCCTGGAAACCTTCGGCGCGGACTACCGCATTCCCACCCAGTTGCGCGCCAGCGGCGGGCTCAATGGCGGTCGCCTCGGCGGCTCGCTGATCCTGGCCGGCCACGGCGACCCGACCCTGGGCGTCGAGCCGGCGACGCTGGACTGGGCCGAACGCTTCGCCGATGCGGTCAAGGCGCGGGGCGTGCGCGAGGTGGCCGGCGACCTGATCGCCGATGACAGCTATTTCGCCACGCCGGCGGCCGGCAGTGGCTGGGAAGCCATCGACCTGCAGAGCTATTTCGCCGCGACGCCTTCGGCGCTCAGCGTCGGCGAGAACGTGGTCGAGGTAACGATCGCTCCCGGCGCGACGCCGGACCGCGCCGCCCGGATCGGTTTCGACCCGGTCGATGCGGCGATGCCCCTGGTCAACCGTCTGGTCACCGGCACGGCGGGAAGCCGGACCGACCTCAATCTGTATCGCACGCCCGGCACGTCGACGCTGTATGCCTTCGGCGGGATCGCCGCCCGTGCGCCGGCGCAGCGCTTCCGGCTGAGCGTCGCCGATCCCGCCCTGCTCGCCGGCGAGCGGTTGATGCGCGCCCTGGCCGGCCGGGGCATTCGCATCGACGGCCGCCTTCGCGCCTTGCACTGGCCGGCCACCGACCCGCTGAGTGGCCGCATCGACCTGCCGCTGGTTGCCGAAGCGCTCTCGCCGCCGCTGGCGGAGATCGTGCGCAGCGGCCTGAAACGCTCGCAGAACCTGTACCTGCAAAACCTGCTGTTGCTGACCGGCGCCCGTGCGCAGGCGAGCGATGCGCAGGGCGACTCTCCAGCCAACGGTTTCGTCACCACGGAAACCTGGGGCATCCGCGCATTGAACGCGATGCTGGACCGGATCGGCATCAGCCCGTCGGCAACCCTGCTCGAGGAAGGCACCGGCCTGTCGCGACGCGACCTGACCACCGCCGGTGCGCTGGCCAAGCTGCTCGTGCATATGGACGCCCAGCCTTCCGCCGCCGTGTTTCGCGACGCCATGCCCGTGGCCGGGGTCGACGGTTCGCTGATGTGGCGCATGAAGAACACGCCGGCCGAAGGCAACGTACAGGCGAAGACCGGCAGCATGGCCTACGTGCATGCGCTGGCCGGCTACGTCACCGATGCGAAGGGCGAGCGTTACGCCTTCGCTGTCATGCTGAACAACTACCAGCCGCCCACGCGTGGCGCGGGCGTGCCCTCGCCGAGCGCGGATGTCGACGCGATCGCGACGATCCTGGCCGGATCGAAGGCTCCTTAGCCGAGCATCGCACCGACGTCCTTGCCGATCTTCTCCGGGGTGTCGGTCGGCGCATAACGGCGGACGACCTTGCCGTCGGCGTCGACCAGGAACTTGGTGAAATTCCACTTGATCGCCTCGCTGCCGAGGATGCCCTTGCCTTCGCTCTTCAGCCAGCGATAGAGGGGTACCGCATGGTCGCCGTTGACGTCGATCTTGGCGAACATCGGGAAGGTCACGTCGTAGGTGAGCGAACAGAAGTTCTTGATCTCGGCCTCGTCGCCCGGCTCCTGGTGACCGAACTGGTCGCAGGGAAAGCCCAGCACCTCGAAACCCTTCGCATGGTATTCCCGGTACAGCGCCTCGAGCCCGGTGTACTGCGGCGTGAAGCCGCACTTCGAGGCGACGTTGACGACCAGCAGCGGCTTGCCACGGTAAGCGTCCAGTGAACGTTCGTTGCCGTCGATGTCGCGGGCAGAGAAGTCGTAGAGGCTGGTCATCGCTCGAATCCTCGGTAGGGGCTTACGATTGTAGGCGGCGCGGCGTAGAAATGCATGAAACCTCCCAGCCTGCCCTCACGCTACACTCGGGGCTCGTCTTCCCCGCCGCCGAGCCCCCGTGATCCAGTTCGCCGCCGTCAGCAAGTCCTACCGCGTCAAGGGCGAGGACATCCCTGCCCTGTACCCGACCGACCTCAGCATCGCCCAGGGCGAAGTTTTCGGCATCATCGGCCATTCCGGGGCCGGCAAGTCGACCCTGATCCGACTGATCAACCTGCTGGAGCGTCCGACCGGCGGCAGGCTCACCATCGACGGCGCGGACGTCACCGACCTCGACGGCGCGGCGTTGCGGCGCATGCGCAGCGGGATCGGCATGATCTTCCAGCATTTCAACCTGCTTTCCTCACAGACGGTGGCGGCCAACGTGGCCTTCCCGCTGCGCATCCATGGCCTGATGGACGAGAATGCGATCGCCGCGCGCGTGCGCGAACTGCTCGATCGCGTCGGGCTCACCGCGCATGCGGACAAATACCCCGCGCAACTCTCCGGCGGCCAGAAGCAGCGTGTCGGCATTGCCCGCGCCCTGGCCAGCAAGCCGTCGATCCTCCTCTGCGACGAGGCGACCAGCGCGCTGGACCCGCAGACCACCGCCTCGGTGCTCGAGCTGCTCGGCGACATCAACCGCGAACTCGGCCTGACGATCGTGCTGATTACCCACGAGATGGATGTGATCCGCCGCGTCTGCGACCGCGTCGCCGTACTCGATGCCGGCCGCATCGTCGAAAGCGGCACGGTCGCCGACGTCTTCCTGCATCCGCAACACCCGACCACGCGCCGCTTCGTCGCCGAGGCGGAACACGAGGAGGGCCGGGGACCGGACTACTCGGGCGTCGACGGCCAGCTGCTGCGTCTTTCGTTCCGCGGCGACACCACGTATGCGCCACTGCTTTCCCAGGTCGTGCGCGACACCGGCATCGAGTACAACCTGCTGGCCGGCCGCATCGAGCGGATCAAGGACATGCCCTACGGACAATTGACCCTGGCCATGCGCGGCGAGAATACCGCCGCCGCCCTGGCCCAGCTGCGCGCCGCCGGCGTGGATATCGAGGAAGTCGCCCGATGAGCCCGATGCACACCCTGTTTCCCAACATCGACTGGACCGAGATCGGCCAGGCCTGCATCGACACGCTGATCATGCTCGGCGGCTCGCTCGGCTTCACCATCGTCATCGGCCTGCCGCTCGGCGTGTTGCTGTTCCTGAGCGCCAGCGGCCAGTTGCATGCGCGCCCACGGCTGTATACCGCGCTGTCGCTCGTCGTCAACGTGCTGCGGTCGATCCCCTTCATCATCCTGATGATCCTGCTGATCCCCTTCACCAAGGCGATCACCGGCGTCAGCATCGGCATTCGCGGCGCGATCGTGCCCCTGGTGATCGGTGCCGCGCCGTTCTTCGCGCGGCTGGTGGAAACGGCCTTACGCGAGGTCGACCGCGGCGTGATCGAGGCCAGCCAGGCGATGGGCGCGAGCACCGGGCAGATCGTTCGCAGCGTCCTCTTGCCCGAGGCACGCGGCGGCCTGATCGCCAGCGCCACGGTCACCGCGGTCGCCCTGGTCGGCTATACGGCCATGGGCGGCATCGTGGGCGCCGGCGGGCTCGGAGCCCTGGCCTACCAGTACGGCTACAACGGCTACAAGCCGGATTACATGCTGGTCACCGTATTCCTGCTGATCGTCCTGGTGCAGATCCTGCAGATGCTCGGCGATCACCTGGTGGCGCGCTTCTCCCGTCGCTGACCCGGGAGCCGTTTCCGGGGCGGCTTTGCAACTGGCCATCTGGACGTCTATGCTGTTGCACCGCAACAGGCATGGATTCCCCCCGATGAACAAGCTGCTCGCCCCCCTCGCCGCCGCCCTGCTCCTGCTGGCCGGCTGTGGCAGCGACAAAGAAGCTTCGGGTCATCTTTCGGTCGCCGCCACCACCGTGCCGCATGCGGAGATCCTCAAGGAGCTCAAGCCCATGCTGGCGCAGGAAGGCGTCGACCTCGATATCAAGGTCTTCACCGACTACGTCCAGCCGAACGCCCAGGTCGCGCAGAAGCAGATCGACGTCAATTACTTCCAGACCGGTCCCTACCTCGACAATTTCAACCGTGAGCAGAAATCCGACCTGGTCAGGATCGTTGGCGTACATATCGAGCCCTTCGGCGCCTACTCGCACAAGTACAAGACGATCGGCGATCTGCCCGACGGTGCCAGCGTGGTCATTCCCAACGACCCGAGCAATGGCAGCCGCGCCCTGCTCCTGCTGGCGAAGAACGGCCTGATCACGCTGAACAGCGCCGCGGGCAGCCTGCCGACGCTGAGGGACCTGACCGGCAATCCGAAGAACCTGAAGTTTCGCGAGCTCGAGGCGGCGATGCTGCCGCGCGTGCTCGACGAGGTCGACCTTGCCCTGATCAACACCAACTATGCGCTCGCCGCAGGGCTGAATCCGGTGAAGGACGCGCTGCTGATCGAGGACAAGAATTCGCCCTACGTGAATTTCCTGGTCGGCCGTCCGGACAACAAGGACGATCCGCGCGTGCAGAAGCTCGCCAGGGCCCTGACGAGCCCGGAAGCGAAAGCGTTTATCGAGAAGCAGTACAAGGGTGCGGTGCTGCCTGCGTTCTGAACGCGGCCTTTCTGCAACTCATGCTTCAGGAATATCGAACACACGGCGCAAATAGCTGACGTACTCCGGATCGTCGCACATGCTCTTGCCCGGCGAATCGGACAGTTTGGCCACCGGCTGGCCATTGCAGCGGACCATCTTGATCACGATCTGCAGCGCCTCGGGGCCGAGGTCGTTGGTCAGGTTGGTACCGACGCCGAAGGCCAGGCCGCAGCGGCCACGAAAATGCGAGAACAGATGCATGACCCCGGGGATATCCAGGCCATCGCTGAAGACCAGGGTCTTGGTCTTCGGGTCGACGCGGTGCTCCGCGTAATGCGCGATGACCCGCTCGCCCCAGTCGAATGGATCGCCCGAATCGTGGCGCGCGCCGTCGAAGAGCTTGCAGAAGTACAGGTCGAAGTCGCGCAGGAAGGCGGTCAGGCCGTAGACGTCGGACAAGGCGATACCAAGGTCGCCACGGTACTCCATCGCCCAGGCCTCGAGCGCGGCGACCTGCGAATCGCGCAGGCGGGGCCCGAGCGACTGGAAGGCCTGCAGGTATTCATGGGCCATGCTGCCGATCGGCAGCAGATCGTGGCGCATCGCCAGCCAGACATTGCTGGTGCCGGCGAACTGGGCACCCAGTTCCTCCTTGAGGATCATCACCGCCTCTTCGTGCCAGTCGCGCGAGTAGCGACGTCGCGTGCCGTAGTCGGCTACGCGGCATCCCTCATAGCCATCGGTGTCGCGCAACAGCGCGATCTTCTCGCGCAGGCGCCGGCGACCAAGGTCAAGGCTGGCGCCGACCTTGCGGAAGTACACCTCGTTGACGATCGCCAGCAAGGGCACTTCGAACATGATCGTATGCAGCCACGGCCCGCGGATGACGATATCGATCTCGCCGTTGCCCAGCGGCGAGGGCGAAATCTCCACGTACTTCGCATTGAGCTGGAACAGGCCGAGGAAGTCGACGAAATCGCTGCTGATGAAGCGCAGCCCCCGCATATAGGCAAGTTCCCCGGCGGTGAACCTGAGGGCGCAGAGCGCATCGAGCTCCACGTGGATCTCGTCGATCAGGGGCACCAGGTCGACGCCGGGCGTGCGGCATTTGAAACGGTATTCGACCTCGGCGGCCGGGTACCGATGCAGGACGACCTGCATCATCGAGAACTTGTACAGATCGGTATCGAGCAGCGAATGGACGATCATGCGGCCGCACCGGCATCGGCGACCCGCTGCAGGGGAAACTGCCCGAGGAACTTGGGAATCGTGCTATCGCTCATGCATGTACTCCGCCCGATGCGTGGATCATTATGCCTGCCGTGCCGATCGCGCACGTTCATACCAAAGGTAAAAGCGTGCGACATATCGTCCTTGCCCTGCTCGTCCTTATGCTGCCGCTGGGCGCCAGCGCCGCCGATCTCACGGTCGACCTCGGCCGTGGCAAGCAGGTGCTGACCACCGCGACCCTGCTGGCCCGCGACGATGTGCGCGACATCGACATTCCCGCCGATGTGTCCTACCACCGCGCCACGCGTTATCGCGCCGTCCCTCTTGCGCACCTGCTCGCGGGACTGACGCCGGACGATCACGTGCAGTTCGTCGCACTCGATGGCTTCGCTGCCCAAATGGCGGCATCGCTCCTGCTCGACAAGGGGGGCGCCGAACCCTGGCTGGCGATCGAACCCACGGCGGGCGCCTGGCCGGCACTGAAGGCAGGCAAGCCATCGGCTGGCCCGTTCTACCTGGTCTGGCTGCGTCCCGAGGCGGCGCATATCTCGCCGGAACAGTGGCCCTACCAGATCGCCTCGATCCACCTGCTACCCCCGGTCGCCACGCGATTCCCGGCCATGCGCCCCGCGCCGGGGCTGGCCGCCGATACGCCGGTCATGCGGGGCTTTGCCCTCTTCCAGAAGCATTGCCTCGCCTGCCACACGCTCAATGGCCAGGGCGATGCGCACCTGGGCCCGGACCTCAACATCCCGCACAACCCGACCGAATACCTGCGCGCGGACATGCTGAAGACCTTGATCCGCGACCCGCAATCGCTGCGCCGCTGGCCGGAAGCGAAGATGAGCGGTTTCGATGCGAAGACGCTTCCGGATGCCGACCTCGCCGACCTGCTTGCCTACCTGAAACACATGGCGGAGCGAAAAGCCCACTGACACTGTGTTTGCGAGGAAAAACAATCGGGCCTGACGCTTGTGTTGCGTTGCAGCGTACCCAGATCGGTGGCTTCGGTCGTCACTCCTGGGAACCCCTCATGCGCAATCACGCTCCGTTTCAAGACAAACTGTTCGAACCCGTCCGCGTAGGCGAACTGGACCTGGCAAACCGTATCGTGATGGCGCCGCTGACGCGCGACCGCGCCGGTCCCGGCCAGGTGCCGACGCCGCTCATGGCCGAGTACTACGCGCAACGCGCCGATGCCGGCCTGATCGTCAGCGAAGGCACCCAGATCAGCCCCGAGGGCCAGGGTTACCTCGATACGCCAGGCATCCATGACGCCGCCCAGGTTCGCGGCTGGCAGGCGGTGACCCGCGCGGTGCACGAGCGCGGCGGCCGTATCGTGGTCCAGTTGTGGCATGTCGGCCGCGTCTCGCATGTCAGCCTGCAGGCGGACGGCAAGGCGCCGGTGGCGCCCTCGGCGATCCGCGCCAACGGCAAGACCTTCACCCGTAACGGTTTCGAGCCGGTGTCCGAACCGCGCGCGCTGGCCGCCGGCGAAATCCCGCGCATCATCGCCGAGTATCGCCGCGCCGCCGAACTGGCGATGGACGCCGGCTTCGATGGCGTGGAAGTGCATGCGGCCAACGGTTACCTGATCGACCAGTTCCTGCGCGACGGCACCAATCATCGCGACGATGCGTGGGGCGGCAGCATCGAGAACCGCACGCGCCTGCTGCGCGAAGTGACCACGGCGGTCGCCGCCACCATCGGTGCCGGACGGGTCGGTGTGCGCCTGTCGCCGGTGACGCCGTCCAATGACATCAGCGACTCCAACCCGCAGCCGCTGTTCGAGTACGCCGTCGAACAGCTGGCCCCGCTCGGCCTGGCTTACCTGCACGTGATCGAAGGCGCCACCGGCGGCGCGCGCGATATCGCGCCGTTCGACTTCGAAGCCCTGCACCAGCGCTTCCCCGGACCGTGGATGGTCAACAACGGCTACGAACTGGGCATGGCCACGGACGCGCTCGCCAACGGGCACGCCGATCTGGTCGCATTCGGCCGCAAGTTCATCGCCAACCCCGATCTGGTGCGTCGCCTTCGCGAAGGCGCGCCATTGAACGAGGTCGATCCGGCGACGCTTTACGGCGGCGGCGCGCACGGTTACACCGACTACCCTGCCCTGTAATCAGGGCGCCGCCGGCACGCTCACCACGGCCGGCGGCGCCAGCTTGCGCAGGGAGGCCTCGCGCGCCTCACTGTCCAGTCGCGCCAGTTCGCGCACTCGCGCGAAGAAGACCGGCCAGACATGCCCCGCCTGGGCGTACAGGGCCGTGAACGCGGGCACCCACTGCTCGTAAAGCCCGAAAGGCAGCAAGCTGGCATTGTTGATCGGGCCATCGACCCAGCCGTCGTAACGATGGTCGCCATGCCATGCGCTGTCGCGCATCGCGGCGAAGCGGCGGCGAAAGTCCGCGATCTCGCGAACCTTGCCCGCCTGCATCGACGCCACGTCGTCGCCGCTGGCATACAGCACGCGCAGGCGCTCACGCAGGTCCAGCACCATGGCCTCGAAGGTCTTCCCCCTGGCCTCGTCCTCGTCGCCAGGCGGTGGCATCTGACGGGACAGCCGCCACTGACGCAGGCCCTCTTCCTGCACGAACGTCGCGAAAGATTCGTTGAAGGCCGTATCGCCCTTCACATAAAGCTTCTGGTGCGCCAGCTCATGGAAGATCGTCGCGGCCAGCTCGTCGTCGTCCCAGCGCAGCATGCTGCTCAGGATCGGATCGGCGAACCAGCCCAGCGTCGAGTACGCGGGCACGCCGCTGACGTAGACGTCATTGCCGCCGGCCGATTGCCGCTTCGCCTCCGCATCGGCCTTGGCGCGATCGAAATAGCCGCGATAGGCGACGCAACCGGCGATCGGGAAGCAATGGGTGACCGGCGCCAGCGAGTACGCCGGCGTGGCGAACACGTTCCAGACCACGTAGGGACGATTGAGCGCAACGTAATAGGTATAGCTGCGATTGCGCGGAAGATCGAGCGCACTCGAAGCGAAGTCGCGCGCCGCGAGCGCCAGGCGCAAGCGCGTGGCCAGGGCGGGGTCGGTGGCCGGATCGGCGATGACCCTGGCAATCGGCCGTCGGCCGCTCAGCAAGGCACCCTGGCCATGCGCGACATGGGCGTAGTAGCGCACCGAACTGCAACCGGCCAGCGCAACGAGGGCGCCCATCAGGGCGCCCATCGGGAATATCCGTCGATTGGCCGGGTTCATGCGCGCCATTCTGCCGGAGCAGGGTGACGCGTGGAACGATATCGGTCAGCGATCCTGCGGCGGACGACCGCGATCGCGCCCACGGTTCTGCGGGTTGCCGCGATAGCCGCGGTTATCGCCGGTGCCCCGCGACGAGGGACGAGTGCCGGTATTTTGCGCCGGACGATGGTCGCCGCCGGGACGGCCCTGCCAGTTGCCCGACGGGCGATGGCCGTCGCCCGGACGACCTTGCCAATTGCCCGAAGGACGATGACCGTCGCCCGGCCGGCCCTGCCAGCGACCCGGCGCATAGCCGCGATAGCCCCGGTAGCCATGCGAATCGTAGTAACGATGGCGGTAATAGTTATTCCGGTAGTAGACGCTGCCGACGCTCAAACCGATGTCCGGCCCGTAGTAATAACCCGGGTAACCGCCGTAACCGTAATAACCGCCGTAATAAGCCGGCGAAACGACGGTTGCCGTACCGTAATAGGCATCGCCGCCGCCATCGCCACGCACGTAGCTATAGCCCGGGTCGTAGTAACAACCCGCCAGCATGACCATGGCGGCCAGCGGCACGAACATGCGCAGAAGTTTCATGGCGGCGTTGACGCCTCGGTGAGGGTTCAAGCCGACACTAGGCCGCCATGGTTGAATGCGTCATGAGTGCTTTACGTACGACGCGCCATCCCTGGCGCCTCGTTGTGCTTCCGCTCAGCCTTTGCGCTTGTCCTGGTCGCCACGCTCATGGGCGTTCTGGCTAAAGGTGGCCTCGGGCGATGCGGCAGGCGGTGCCGTATGGTTATCGTCCTCCGGCGCGGAGGTCGGATGCGCGGCCTGGTCGGCCGACGGCCAGCTCGGCCCCTGGCGCACGCGCTCGCGCTTGGCTTCCAGCAATGCCTGGATATGGGCAACAGCCTCTTCCTGGCTGATATGCGGCGGATGCTCAGGCTCGGCCAGCGCCGTTGCCGGCAACGGCTTGCGCGGAAGGGCCTTCGGCGGCACCTTCGCGACCGGTTTGTGCTCGACGATATGCGCGCCACGCTCGCGATCGCCGATGGAATGGGCGACGGGAGCCGGCTTCTTCGCCGGGGCTGCCCTGGCTGGCGACGGCTTCTTTGCAACGACCTTCTTTGCAACGACCTTCTTTACGACAGACTTCTTCGCCACGGGCTTTTTGGCGATCGACTTCTTCGCCGCGGCCTTCTTCGCGACCGGCTTGCGCACGGCAGCCTTCTTTGGCGCGGCCTTGCGAACAGCCTTTTTCGCGACCGGGCTCTTCGCCACGGACTTCTTCGCCACGCGCTTGCTTGCCACGGCCTTCTTCGCCGCGACTTTCCTGGCCGGCGATTTCTTCACCGCTGCCTTGCGCGGCGCGGCTTTCTTCGTCGCGGTCTTCTTCGTGACCGACTTCCTGCCTGCGACCTTGCGTGTCGCTGCCTTCTTCGCGGCAGTCTTCTTGACGGCCGGCTTGCGGGTCGCCGCTTTCTTTACAACCTTGCGGACGGCGGTCTTCTTGCCTGCGGCGCTTTTGCCGGCTTTCTTTGCCGCGGACTTCTTCGCGGCGGACTTACGGGTCGTAGCCATGCGCTCATTCCTCCTGCGGTGATTGTCGGCGCGAGCGGCCTCGCATGAAGAGACCCACGCCTTTCCGGACCATCATGACGTTCCAAGCTGTATCCGGTGTGAGCAATGATCCCTCACACGACGCGCGAAGTCACATGACTTTGCGAATCTTTTATCGGCCGAAGTGCGGCTGTCCGAGCAGATCGACGAAGCGCCCGAGCACTTTGGGCTCCACCAGCAGGGTCGCGATCACGCCATAAGCGGCTCCCCACAGGTGCGCGCTGTGATTGACGTTGTCGCCCCCACGCCTGTCCATGGTGATCGAATAGACCACGTAGAGCACCGCGTAGAGGATTGCCGGAAGCGGTATCACGAAGATGAGGATGGTCGCCCACGGCGCCATCAGGATGTATGAGAACAGCACGGCGGATACCGCGCCAGACGCGCCCAGGCTGCGATAGAGCGGGTTGTCGCGATTGTGGATCACGCTGGGCAGGATCGACACCACCAACCCGCCCAGGTAGAAGGTGACGAAACCCAGCGTCCCCAGGTAAGCGGTGAAGAATGCCTCCATGGCCCGACCGAAAAAGAAAAGCGTGATCATGTTGAACAGCAGGTGCTGGCCGTCGGCATGGATGAAACCGTAGGTCACCAGGCGGTAGTACTCGCGCTGGCGCGAGATGGCCGGCGGCCACAGGATCAGGTCGTTGGTCAGCTTCGCGTTCTTGAAGGCCATGAACGAGACGACGCAGGTAACCGCGATCAGGAGCAGGGTGATGATCATGCTGGGCTTCATGCCATGGACAGGTCGCGCATCTTCGCCGCCGGACGGCGCCTTGTCGACCGTACCCATGACAGGTCGTCGACGCTGGCACCCCCATCCTCCGTCCGGGTTCGAGCGCAGCCGAAGCCGAGGCACGGAGCGCGAGGGCGTTCAGACGGCTATCATGGCGGACCGTGCGAAGCCCGCCCCGGGCATGCATTCCCTACCAGGCATCCCCATGCCCCGCATCCGTTACATGCAACTGGACGTCTTCGCCGCCCGCATCGGTGGCGGCAACCCCCTCGGAGTCGTGGTCGACGCGTCAGGCTGGAGCGACGCCGCCATGCAACAGTTCGCCCATTGGACCGGACTGGTCGAAACCACCTTCCTGCTGCCGCCCGCCGCGCCGCGGGCCAGTTATCGCGCGCGCATCTTCACCCCGAGCAAGGAAATCCCGTTCGCCGGGCACCCGACCATCGGCAGCGCGCATGCCGCGCTCGACCAGGGCCTGGTGACGGTCGGCGACGATGGCCTGCTCTGGCAGGAATGCGGTGCCGGCGTCCTGCCGATCCGCGTCGAGGGCGCGGGCACGACCCGGGAGCTGTACGTTCAGGCACCCGGCGCGCAGATCCTTCGCGAGGGCCTGGCCGGCGAGGCGGAACTGGCCAAGGTGCTCGACGGCAACGCCCTGGGTCTCCTGCCGCCGGCCCTGGTCGAAGGCGGCCGCCGCTGGTGGGTCGCCGAATTCGCGAGCGAAGCGGCCTTGCGCGCATGGCGGCCCGATCATGCCGCCATCGCCGCGCTGGCCCGCGCCAGCGACGGTCTTGGCCTGTGCGCCTTCGCCCGTTCCACGGCCGGCGACGCCGAGCTTGCCGTACGCGCCTTCCCCGCCGGCGTGGGGATCGTCGAGGACCCCGCCTCCGGCGCCGCCAATGGCCTGATCGCCGCGTACATCGCCCAGCGCGAACCGCGCGGTTCGTTGGCGAAGGGTTACCGGGTCAGCCAGGGTCGCGAGGTCGATCACGACGCGCGCATCGTCGTGCGTATCGACGGCGAGGATGTATGGGTCGGTGGGCACACCAACACCATCGTCGATGGCACCGTGTCCTGGACCAGGTAAGCGTCAAGCGTGAAACCTTCACGCTTCATGCCAGCGTCGCCTCGTCCAGGCGAAGGGTCAGGCACTTGGCCGCGCCGCCGGCCTTCATGAACTCGTCCAGGGCGACCTCGATCACTGCGAAGCCAGCGCTTTCCAGCCGGTGTCGCAGGGTCGGTCCGGCGCGATTGAGCACGACCACCTTGCCGACATTCACCGCATTGCAGGCGAACTGGAGCGCGTCGGCTTCGCCGACCTCGATACGCAGGCTTTCCGGTACATGCCGTTCGATCAGCGCCACCGATGCCGTGTCGAAGGCAGCCGGAAAATACATCAGGTAACCGCCGCCCAACGGGCAGAAACAGGTATCGAGGTGGTAAAAGCGGGGATCGACCAGCTTCAGCGACAGCGCTTCCACATCCAGCAGCGATCCCAGGAGCGTGGCGGCGCGGGCATCGGAGCGGTGTCCATGGGCGATCCACAAGCGCCGCGCCACGCCACGATCGAACAAGGCATCGCCGGCACCCTCGAACGCGATCTCCACCGGCAGCTCATGGACCTCGAAGCCATGCCTCTGGAACCACGCCCTGTCGTGCGCCTCCTCGCCACTGCGTTCGGCGTAGCGAAAGCGGCTGGGTACGAAGGCATTGCCGAAGACCAGGCCGGCGTTCGCGGTGAACGGCATGTCCGGCAGGCCGGCCGCCGGTGGCTGTAAGGCGATATCGGCATGCGCCTTGAGTACTTCGCGCAAGGCATCCCATTGCCGTTGCGCGCGCTCCTGGGTGGTGTCGTGCACGTGATCGGTCATCCATGGGTTGATCACGTAACTGACTTCGAAATGGGTCGGTGCGCACATCAACAGGCGCGGCACCGTGCGCTCGAACATCGGCGGCATGGAGGAAGCCATGGAACTCCCCTGGGGCGGACGAGATATATCGGATCGACGAGGTCTCAGTACAGGCCGATCATGACCTTATCCACCGATGTGCGCGAAAAGTGCAGTTCGGTCAGCGCCTCGACCAGGCTGTCGCGCGAGTTGACCTCGCTTTCCACCGCCTCGCCGACGCTGCTTGGCGAAACATGGACGAAGGTCTTGCCATCCTGGTAGGCGATGCCTTCGTCGTGGATATTCTGTCGGGTCAGCACCTTGTAGCTGCCTTCGCTCGATTCCTGCACGGTCACCGCGCGACCTTCGAGCTCACCCTGGTAAACCACCTTCCAGCTTAACGACATGAATCGCTCCTCTCGGGAATGTGTGGCCCGATTGTGGTCCTCCCCGGTGAACGCTGTCACTACCTCGGTGAGGAGCCGCATGCGCGAGAGCCGGACCATTCGAGCATACTTGACCCACGATGCCCCACGACGCCGCGCCCCTGCCCGCCATCGACCTGACCCGCGTCATCGACGCGCCGGCCGCGTCGATCTACCGCGCCTGGACCGACCCGCTGCTGATCCGTCACTGGCTGGCCGAGCCACCCTACAAGGTCGAGCGGGTGCTGACCGAGGCACATGCCGGCGGCATCTACCGGATCCAGGTCCGCGGCACCGAGGGCCGTGAGTACGCGATCGGCGGCGAATACCTGGACCTGGTTCCCGGCCGGCGGATCGTGATGAGCTGGGATTACCGCAGTCCACGCGCGCCGCCCTCGAAGACGGCGCAGTGCGTCAGCGTCCACCTGAACGAACTGGGCGCGCGGCGCAGCCAGCTCGATCTGCGGCATGAGGGAATCGTCGATCCTGCCGCGCGCGAACGCATGGTTCGCGCCTGGACGGTGCTTTTGGACAAACTCGACCAGATCTATGTCAAGGCGGACTAGGGAGCATCCCTAGAGGTTTGCGCGGCGCGCGGCCACCCTGGCCAGCGCGGACAAGTCCAGGTCGCCATCGCCGCCGGCCATCGCCTCGAGCAGGCTGTCGCGGAGCACGCCGGCGAAGGGCAGCGGCACTCGTTTCGCCTCGCCCGCGGCCAGGGCCAGGCCGACATCCTTGAAGCCCAGGCTCAATTTGAAGCCTGCCGGTTCGTAGCGACTCCCGGCGATCTGTGCGCCATAGCCCTTGTAGACCGGCGAGGGAAACAGGGTCTGGGTCATGATCTCGAGGAAGTCGGCGGCCGCGACGCCATGGGCACGGGTCAGCGCGGTCGCCTCGGCCATGCTCTCGATAGCGGCGACGAGCATGAAATTGCCGGCGATCTTGGCCACATTGGCGCGACGTGGCTCGTCGCCGAGCGGCCAGACCTTCGCCGCCATCGCCTCGAGCAAGGGCTGCACCCGCGCGACCGCGGCCGGTTCGCCGGCGACAAGGATATTGAGCTTGCCGGCGGCGGCAACATCCGGGCGCCCGAACACCGGTGCGGCAACGTAATGCACGCCATGCGCACGATGCAGCTCGACCAGTTCGTCGACCAGGGCGAGCGAGACGGTCGCGTGATTGACGTGCACCGAGCCCCTGGCCATGGCCGCGAGCACACCGCCGTCGATCAGGACCTCGCGCACCGCGGCATCGTTGGCCAGCATGCTGTGCAGCACCTCGCCCCCGGCCGCCCCGGCCGCGGTCGGCGCCAGGCCAGCGCCCTGCAGTCCGCTGGCCGCCTGCGGCGAACGATTCCATACGGTCAGCGCATGACCCGCCCCGAGCAGGTTCGCCGCCATGCCGACGCCCATCGCGCCCAGTCCGATAAAGCCGATTTTCATGATGTTCTCCGGTTCGTTGATTCGCGCTTCGCTGATTCGTCAGGCCGCAGCGCCGGCGGCGTGGCCCGAAGCCCAGGCCCATTGGAAGTTGTAGCCGCCGAGGTGACCGGTCACGTCGACCACCTCGCCGATGAAATACAGGCCAGGGACATGCCGCGACATCATCGTCGTCGACGACAGGCCATCGGTATCCACCCCGCCCAGGGTCACCTCGGCCGTCCGATAGCCCTCCGTGCCGCTGGCGACGATCGGCCATGCGGCCAGTTGTCCGCCGATATCGCCGAGTTCCGATTCGCGGTATTGCTTCATCGGACGGCTCGAAAAACGTATGTCGCACAGGCGCTCGGCGAGCCGGCGCGGCAGCACCGTGGACAGCACCGTACGCAATTCGGCGGCGGGACGTTCGGCCTGCTGCGCAAGCAGCCAGTCGGCGGCGTCGGTGTCGGGCAGCAGGTTCACCTGCAGGTCGTCGCCGGGCTGCCAGTAAGAGGAAATCTGCAGGATCGCCGGGCCACTGATGCCACGGTGGGTCACCAGCATGCCGGCACGGAAGCGCTCGCCATGGCATGCGCTTTCCACCGGCAGGGCAACCCCACTGAGATCCTGGTAGCGCTCCTGGTGCTTGCCGCTCAGGGTCAGCGGGACCAGGCCGGCGCGCGTCGGCAACACCTGGTGCCCGAACGAGCGCGCGACCTCGTAGCCGAAACCGCTGGCACCCATGCTGGGAATCGACAGACCGCCCGTCGCGATCACCAGCGAGGCCGCGTGCACGTGACCGAGCGGCGTCTCCGCGGCGAAACCCGCGCCCGCCTGGCGCAGGCGCGAGAGCGCGCAACCGGTTTCGATGCGCACCCCGGCCGCGGCGCATTCATCCAGCAGCATGCGCACGATCTGCCTGGAGGAGTCGTCGCAGAACAACTGGCCCAGTTCCTTCTCGTGGTACGCGATGCGATGGCGCTCGACCATCGCGATGAAGTCCCAGGGCGTGTAACGGGCCAGCGCCGACTTGCAGAAATGCGGGTTGGCCGAGAGATAGTTCCCGGGCGTGGTACCTGTATTGGTGAAATTGCAGCGACCGCCGCCGGACATCAGGATCTTCTTGCCGACCTTGTTGGCATGGTCCAGCACCAGCACGCGACGGCCGCGCTGGCCGGCAACGATGGCGCACATCAGGCCGGCGGCGCCCGCCCCGACGATCAGCACGTCGTAATCCATGGCCATCGACAGCATCCGCAAAGATGCCGATTATCCGGTATTCGCGGCGCTCTTGCGTCACTGCGTCAGATGGCACCCGGGACTGCCCAGCGCAGGACAAGCAGGCAGACGATGATCGCGATCACGACGCCGACCACCATGTGCAGGAAATGGCCACCGGAGGCGCCGCCGTCGTAGTCGGCGTCGTCGAACTCGTGCGAGGCGTCATGAGGCCGCCGCACCGGCTTCGCCCGCCGCCGTCCGCGTTTTTTCGGCTCGGTCGCGCGCGGCGTTTCGACCACCCGCTCGAGGCGCTCAACGCAGCTGCCGCCGCCGATCATGTCCTCGATCAGATGACGTGCCTCGACCGCGTCGCGCGCGTCGATGTCCACCGTGGTGACCGTCGACCGCGGTGGCGCGTCGCGCGAAATCACCACGGCGCGAAATCGTTGCAACCCGCTCATCCGCTCATCGCTTCCTGTCAGCCGCCATCACCGTCGTATCTTGGTCGCATGGCTGGTAAAGATCGTGAAATTAAGCGTTAAAACCCCGCAAGAATCCGCATGCGGACGTTCACGCGATGCTCGCCCGCACCGGTTCATCGTCGCCATAACCCCACAGGAGGCCGCCATGCACCATGCCGACTATTCACGTGTCCGTGTCTGCGTGATCCGCGGCGACCGCGGCTACGGCTGGGAGTACCAGGTCTTCGGCGAGGACGGCGAAACCATACTCGAGGAAAGTGACAGCGGCGATTACACCTATGAGACCGAAGCCCTCGCCCTCGACGAGGGCCATCGATTCGCCCGCGAAGCGCTGGCGAAGTTCGCGCCTAAGGGCTGACCGGGGCCAGGAACCTGTGCAGCTCGGCGACGACGCTGGCGCCCTCGCCCACCGCCGCGGCGACCCGCTTGGTCGAGCCGGAGCGAACGTCGCCGATGGCGAAGAGCCCCGGAATGCTGGTCTCGAAGGTCGTCGGTCGCCGGTTGGCCAGTGGCCATGCCTCGCCGACATCCTGCCCGGTGAGCAGGAATCCCCTGGCGTCCAGTTCGGCGGCACAACTGCCCAGGCACGAGGTATTCGGATCGGCGCCGAGGAACAGGAACAGGTGCCGGATCGGGTAGTCGTTGCTTGCCCCGCCGTGCCGGTCGCGTACACGGATGCCCGCCAGATGGCCGTGCTCGTCGCCGTTCAGCGCGATGACCTCGGTATGCGTGTGCAGCGAGACATTGCCGAGCGCCTCGATGCGGTCGATAAGATAACGCGACATCGACTGGCGCAGGTCCTCGCCGCGCACGATCAGGTGCACGTGCTTCACCTTCGGCGACAGGAAAGCGACCGCCTGGCCAGCGGAATTGCCACCGCCGACCAGGGCGACTTCCGCTTCGGCACACAGTCGCGCCTCGATCGGCGAGGCCCAGTAATACAGGCCGGCGTTCTCGAAGGTATCGATGCCGGGAACCTCCAGCCGGCGGTATTGCGCACCGGCCGACATCACGACGCTGCGCGCGCGCACTTCGCGCCCCTCGACCAGGCGCAGTGTCAGCGGCGCGTCGGTGTCGCCCGGCGCGACGCATTCCAGCGCCGCCACTTCGGCCGGGATGACAATCACCGCACCGAACTTGAGTGCCTGCGTATACGCCCTTCCGGCCAGGGCCTGGCCGGAAATACCGGTGGGAAAACCCAGATAGTTCTCGATGCGCGCCGAGGCGCCCGCCTGCCCGCCGAAGGCGCGGCAGTCGAGCACGATCACCGAAAGCCCTTCCGATGCGGCATAGACGGCGGTCGCCAGGCCCGCCGGTCCCGCGCCGACGACGGCGACATCGAACAATCGATCGTCGTAGTCGGGGGTAATACCCAGGCAGCGGCCCGCCTCGGTCTCGGTGGGCTGGCGCAGCATGCTGCCATCCGGGCACAGCAGGATCGGCAGGTCGGCATGGCTCAGGCCGAAGCGGTCGACGATCGTCTGGCCTTCCGGATCGCGCAGGATGTCCAGCACCGAGTAAGGCATGCCATTGCGGGCGAGAAAGCCCTCCAGCCGGGTGACCGCGGCCGAGCCGGCCACGCCGACGATGACCGGGCCGGAGCCGGGCTCGCTGAGCAGGGCGACCCGGCGCAGGATGAAGGCGCGCATGATCGTCTCGCCGACCGAGGCCGAATCGACCACCAGCGAGCGCAGGTGGTCGGCGTCGATCGGCAGCAGGGTGCAACCCTCCTTGCCGGCGATGCCGTCGGCCAGCATGGGACGGCCGGAGAGCTGGTTCAGCTCGCCGCTGATACCGCCCGTCTCGTGGCTCAGGGTCAGGGCAAGGTGACCGGCGCCGTCGTGCCGCCATACCTCGATATTGCCGGCGAGGACCAGATAGGAAGGCACAAGCCGCTCGCCGACGCGGTAAACCGCCTCGCCGGCGGCAAAGTGCCGCTCCGGACCGCTGGCGTAGCGGCGCACGATGGCCGTCTCACCCGCATCCAGACGCGGCAGCACCTGGTCGCGACGGGTATCGAAAAGGCTCATGGGTGCGTCCTCGGGGCTGGCGCGGGGAATGCCCATCATGCATCCGCGCGCAATATCTTCGCATCCCCTTCCGATCGCTTCTAGACTACAGGGCTTCAGCGCGATTCCGCACGCCAAGGACCGAACCCCATGCCCTCCTTCGATATCGTTTCCGAAGTCGACAAGCACGAACTGACCAATGCCATCGACCAGGCCAACCGCGAACTGTCCACGCGCTTCGATTTCAAGGGTATCGACGCGAAATTCGAGCTGGACGGCTTCGTCATCACGCAGTCGGCACCGAGCGACTTCCAGCTCAAGCAGATGATCGACATCCTGAGCGCGCGCCTGGTCGCCCGCGGCATCGACATCCGTTGCATGGACGAGGCCGAGCCGGAGGTCAACCTCGGCGGCGCCCGGCAGAAGATCACGCTCAAGAACGGCATCGAGCAGAAGATCGCCAAGAAGCTGATCGCCACGATGAAGGAAGCGAAGCTCAAGGTCGAGGCCCAGATCAACGGCGAGAAGCTCAGGGTCAGCGGCAAGAAGCGCGACGACCTGCAGGCCGCGATGGCCCTGCTGCGCAAGAGCGACGTCGAACTGCCGTTGCAGTTCGACAATTTCCGCGACTGACCGGCCCGCTCAGTCCGCCAGGCGCGACCGGTTGCGACCGTCGTTCTTCGCCTCATAGAGCGCTTCGTCGGCGCGGGCCAGCACCGCCTGCATCGATTCGCCATCGCGCCAGATGGCGATGCCCGCGCTGACCGTGAGATGGATAAGGTGCCCTTCATGCACGATCGCGTTGCGCGCCAGCGCCTGGCGCACCCGTTCGGTCACCTCCAGCGCCCGTGCCGCGACGGTACGCGGCAGGCACAGGATGAATTCTTCGCCACCATAGCGACCGGCCAGATCGTCTTCACGGCACAATGAGGCGATCATCCGGACCGCGTCGCGAATGACCGCGTCGCCGGCAAGGTGGCCGAAGGTATCGTTGACCGCCTTGAAGTCGTCGATATCGACCAGGACGATGGCGAAGCTCGTGCCTTCCGCCATCGCGCGCAGGCGCACGCGCTCGGCCAGTTCCAGGAAGCGCCGACGGTTGTATGCACCGGTCAGTTCGTCGGTTCCGGCCAACTGGTCGAGTCGCGCGTTGGCGATCTCCAGGTCGCGCGTGCGCAGCTCGACCTCCCGTTGCAGCACGGCGGCGCGCCGGCGCAGGTACAGCGTGCGCAAGGACACCAGGCCGAACAGGACGCCGACGCCGGCCAGGAGCATGCCCAGCCGGGCCCACCAGGTGGCGTACCAGCGTGGCACCACGACGATGTGCAGCGCGGTCTCGCGGGTAATCGCGTTCAGCCCCCGGGTCGTCGCGCGCATGCGCAGGGTGAACGTTCCGCTGGGCAGGTTGGTATAGATCGCCGTCGGCGGGTTGCCCCGCGGCACCTCGTTCCAGTGTTCGTCGAAGCCGTCGATCCGGTAGGCGTACCGGGTTTCCAACGGCGCGCGGTAGTCGAGCAGGGCGAAATCCACGCGCAATGCGACCTGGTGCCGGTCCAGTTCGATGCTCCCGCCACTGCCGGGTAATCGTCCCAGCGGCAAGGGCACGTCGTTGATCGTGGCCTGGGTCACCGCCAGTTCCGCGTCGGGCCACGCGGGCGCCACCCAGTCCGGGCGGATGACGGTCAGGCCACCCAGGCCGCCGAACATCAGCTCCCCGCCGGGCGCCACCGCGGCCACGCGATGGATGTAGCTGGGAATGCGCAGCCCATCGCGGATCCCCAGCTCGCGCACCCGGAGCGTGCCGTCGATCATCGCCACGCCATCGGCCAGGCTGGCCCATACGCGGTCCTTCTTATCGACCAGCAAGGCATTGACCTTGGTGTTGGCCATGCCGGCATCGGCATCGATCCGCTCGAAACGGAACGGTCCGCCTGGCGAGAAATCGTCGATCCGGCCAATCCCGCCGAAGGTGCCCAACCACAGGCGTTTCTGCGAATCGAAGGCGATCGAACCGGTGTAGTCCTGCGGCAGGCTGGCCGGATCGGCCGGATCGTGATGCAGCCTGCCGAAACGCTCGCCACCGTCGGCCAGGATGCCGATCCCGCTGATCGTGGAGAGCCACCACGCGCCGGGCATCCGCGTGATGTAACGGATCTGGTCGCTGGGCAGGCTTTGCGGGTCGGCAGGATCGTGGCGGAACTGCTCGAGCGTGCCGCTGGCCGTGTCATAGCGAAACAGGCCGTCGTAACCGCCGATCAGCACCCGCGTGCCGTCGCGCTGCATCGACAGTATCAGCTTGCCGTCCAGGCTTGGCAGCAGCGAGCTTTGCAACTGGAAGGTGTCCGGATCGATCCGCGAGATGCCTTGCGCGCCGGCCCAGATCGAACCGTCCGGCGCGGTGACGAAGGCCTGGACATCGCGCTCGGCCTGCTCGCCGCGCAGGCGCAGGTGCTGCATCGTGCCCTCTTTGAGATCGATGACATCGATGCGCCCCATGCCTTCGCCAAGCCAGATGCGTCCGCGTGGGTCGACATAGATGCAGTGCACGTTGGGATTGGCCAGCGCATTGGTCTGCAGCGGCGAAGGCAGCAGGGAAAACACCGTGCGCGCCACCGGGTCGTAACGCGCGGCACCGAGTTCGGTGGCCACCCAGATATTCCCCGTGCGGTCCTGCAGCAGGTCCCGGGTGATGTCGCCGACCAGGGACGATGGCATGGCCGCGTCGTGGGTCGCCGTGCGCAGCTTGCCGGTGGTCAGGTCGTAGCTGACGATGCCGGCGCCGTCGGTGGCGATCCACAACTGGCCGCGCCGGGATTCGAGGAAGGCGCGCACGGTGCGACGGTGCGTCAGGCCATGCTGGCCGGACAGCCCCTCGACCGTATGTCCCTTGCGCGCGGCGTCCAGGTAAACCACACCGGACTGCCCGGTGCCGATCCAGAGCCGGCCCTGACTGTCCTCGTGGAGCGCCCATACCTGGTCGTGAAGTATGTCGGCGACGGCCTGGTCCCCGACCAGCGGACGGACGAAATGCGCCTGGCCCCGGGGACGCACGAACAGGCCGGCGTCGGTGCCGGCCCAGAGGTCGCCATGTCGATCCTGAAAGACGGAAAAACTGCGCGCGACCATGTCGTGGGCATCGCCGGCGCCATTGGCGTGCTCGATCCGGCCACTGGCCAGGTCGAGGTGGTCGATGCCGCCCTCGGTGGCGATCCAGTAATTGCCGTGCTCGTCCGGACTGAGGTCGAAGATCTTGCCGTCGGCGGTTCCACCGACGCCGACCGGATAGACCTGGAAGCGGGTCGTCGACGGGTCGAAGCGGACCAGGCCGCCGGTATTGGTGCCGATCAGCAGCCCACCGTCGGGCAAGGCGGCGAGCGTGCGGACATACGCGTCCGGCAGCACGGCGCCCCCGCTCGCTCCCGGCTCCTGGCCGAACACCTGCATGCGATAGCCGTCGTACCGGACCAGGCCGCCGAACGTGCCGATCCAGATCAGGCCATGACTGTCCTGGACGATCGAGGTGGTGGTCGAGTGCGGCAGGCCGTCGGCGACGGTAACGCTGTCGAACCACGCCGTTTCGAAGGCGGCCCAACCGGGCGAAGTCGCCGGCTGCGGCGGCTCGCTGGCACCGGCGCCCGTCGCCAGGAATGCCCACAGCGACAACACAACGACCCGCCACACCCAGGGGGCCCGCATGAACCGGCGCGGACGCGAAACGTCCCGTCGGTCACGTGGCATAGGCGGACGGTTTGAGGTATCGGAAAAACGCATCCGCCGACATGGGCCGGGCGAAGAAGAAGCCCTGGCCGATATCGCAGCCAAGGTCGCGCAGCCAGTCGGCCTGGGCCTGGGTTTCCACGCCTTCGGCAACCGTCTCCAGATGGAGCTTCTTGGCCAGGCCGATGATCGCCTCGGTGATCTGGCGGTCGGCATAGCTCTCGCCGCTGCCGCGCACGAAGGACTGGTCGATCTTGATCGTGCCGACCGGCAGTTCGCGCAGGTGGCCGAGGTTCCAGAAACCCGCGCCGAAATCGTCAATCAGCAAGGCGAAGCCGTGCGAACGCAGTTCGCGCAGCTGCTTGAGGGTTTCTTCCGGCCGGTGCATCGCGCTCGACTCGGTCAGCTCGAAGCGGATCCGGGCCGGTTCGACGCCGCAGGAGGTGACCATGCGATAAAGCGTATCGACGAAAGCCGGCCGGCTGAGTTCGCGCAAGGACAGGTTGATCGCGACGTAATCGACCTGCATGCCGAGGTCGTCCCATTCGCGCAACTGGGCCAGCACGCTGCGCAGCATATGCTCGCCCAGCGCATGGATCAGGCCGGAGCGTTCGGCGACCGCGACGAAGATCGTCGGCGGCACCTCGCCCCGGGTCGGGTGATACCAGCGCGCCAGCGCCTCGACCCCGGCCAGCGCGCCCGAGCGCAGGTTCCATTTCGGTTGGTACTCGACCCGCAGTTCGTCGCGCTGCAGCGCTTCGCGCAGATCCATCGTCATCGCCAGCCGCTCGCGCGCCAGCTCGTGCATGCCGTCCTCGTAGAAACGGAAATCGGCCTTGCCGGTCTCCTTGACCGCGTACATCGCCGCATCGGCGTTGCGCAGCAGGGTCTCGGCATCGAGGCCGTCCCGCGGCGAGATCGCCACACCGATGCTCGGCGACACCGCCATCATCTGTCCGTTGACCAGCACCGGCTGGGAAACCAGGTCGAGCACCTTGCGGCAAACCCGGACCAGGTTCTCCATGCCGCCATAGCTGTGCAGGACGACCACGAATTCATCGCCGCCGAAACGCGATACGGTGTCGCGCGCACGCACGCTGCTGCGCAGGGACGAGGCCACCGCGCGCAGGAAACTGTCGCCGGCCTGATGGCCGTGGGTGTCGTTGATCGCCTTGAAGCCGTCCAGGTCGATGAACATCACCGCCAGCGGCGCCCGTTCCTGGCCGACCAGGGCCGCCTTCAGTTCCTGCATCAGGAAGGCCCGGTTGGGCAGGCCGGTCAGGGTGTCGTGATAGGCATGGAAAGCCAGGGTACCGTGGGCATGTCCGCCCGGATCGGCGCCGGCCAGCGGCGCGCGGCGCCTGAGCAGGTAGAGGGTCAGAAGGACGCCGCAGACCACGAAGGCCAGGGCTATCAGCAGTTCAAGCCCCGCGGCCGGCGGCAGGTAGTCGGGGCGGCAGCCCGCGGTCGTCCCGTCGGGTGCCGGGTGGCAGCGCGACACCGCGTATAGCGAGGCACGTTCGATCAAACCGGTTGCCAGCACGCGATGCGCTCCCCACTACCGCCCTTCCCGGCCGCGCAAATCCTCGCGCGCCCGGCCCTGCGGCAGTCTTTCCCACCAAGCGGCGCACCCGACCGGTCAGCTCCGCGACCGGCAGGCACGACGACATAAAGACGGAGTATGTATCGACAAACTCCCGGCGGACTTTAGAACGTTTTTACGATTCTGCGAAGGAGTTCGCGTTTCCGGGGGGTCTCTGGCGAACCTGTCAGGCTTTGCCGGCCACCACGTTCACCGTAATGGCGATGATCACGACGTTGAACATGAAGGCGATCACGCTGTGCCCCAGGGCGATCCGGCGCAGCCGCTGGCTGGTGATCTGCACGTCGGAAACCTGGAAGGTCATCCCGAGGACGATGGCGAAATACATGAAATCCCAGTAATCCGGCTCCCTGGTACCGGGGAATTCGAGGGCGTCACGGTCCCCGTTGCAGTAATTGCCGCTGTAGTAGGCGTTCGCGTAGTGGATGGCGAACATGGTGTTCATGAACAGCCAGGAGAGCAGCAGGCTGATCGCTGCCACCGCGATGCCAAGGGCACCGCCGGCCTTGTCCGATTGCAATTCCACGCCCAGGGCCACCAGCACGATCCCGCAGATCGCCACGCTGAGCCATAGCACGGTCCAGCGCCCGGGATCCTGCTGGCGCGAGCGCGAACGCATGTCCCTGGTCGCCGAGCTGCGGAACATCATGGTCGTCGCGGTGAGGTAGAACACCGTGGCGATATCGAAGCCGACCAGCACGGCCAGGGTCGAGCGCATGCCCATGAAGGGCATGCCGAGGGCCAGGACGACAAAGATCGCCAGGCCCGCCGACCAGCGCGGCCGCAACCTGAAATGCGGCAGGTGGCGACGCCACCTGCCGCGGCCGTGAAGACCCGCGCCGCTCATGCGCCCCGCCGATCGTGGCGCGCCGGGCCCGTCATGCGCTCGGCGGCAGGTGAGTCTGGAACCAGTTCAGCGCGCGCTGCAGGACATCGCGGCGGTGCTCCTCGCTGGAAAAGCCATGGCCCTCGTTCGGGTAGACCACCAGCGAGGTCGGCACGTTCTCGGCGCGCAGGGCGTGCCAGAACTCGAAGGATTGCGGTGCCGGGCATTCGGCATCGCGGTCGCCGACCACGATCAGGGTCGGGGTCCGCACCTGCTTGATGAAGTTGATCGCCGAGCTCTTCGCGTACACCGCCGGGTCGTCGTAGACCGAGGCGCCAAAGAACGGGGTCATCCACTGGTCGATCAGGTTTTCGCCGTAATAGCTCTGCCAGTTGGAAATACCGGCACCGGCGACCGCGGCGCTGAAGCGATGGGTCTGGGTGACCGCGAACATGGTCATGAAACCACCGTAGCTCCAGCCAGTCAGGCCCAGGCGCTTGTCGTCGACCGGCAGCCGGGCTTCTCGATCGCATCGACGCCCTTGAGGATGTCCTGCAGGTCGCCGTAGCCGAAGTCCTTGCGATTGGCCTGGACGAAGGCCTCGCCCTGGCCGAAGCTGCCGCGCGGATTGGGCATGAAGACGAAATAGCCCAGGGTCGAGAACGGCACCGTGCCGAAGCCCACGCCCGGCCAGCGCGGTTCCACCGCGGCCGAGGGACCGCCATGCACGCCAACGATCATCGGGTACTTCTTCGAGGGGTCGTAGTTCGCCGGGTAAAGCAGCCAGCCCTGCACCTTCATCCCGTCGTTTTCCCACTCGACCGATTCGGCCTTGCCCCAGGAAGGCTTGAATGCGGCATTGATGCTGGTCACCGCGGCCGGCGGCGTGGCGCCGAGCTTGCCGGCATGGACTTCCGCGGCCGCCTCGTAGGAACTCTGCTCGAAGGCGACCGTGGAGGCGTCCTTCGACAGCGACAGGCTCATCGCGGCACGACCGTCGCCGATGCTGGCCGGCACCGTGAACAGCGGCGAGGCGGTCAGTTCGTCCTTCGCCAGGCGGTATTCGGAAACGCGGCTGCTGCCGCGGACGGCCTCGGCGACGATCATCCGGTCGGCAGCGATCCAGGCCAGCCAGACCGGGGTAACCTTGCTGCCGGCGGTCAGGTTCACCGGCTCGGCGCCGCCCTTGGCCGCCACGCGATAGATATCGCCGCCGGTCGAGCCCTGGTCGCTCATCAGTCCACCAATGAAGGCGATCGACGTGCCGTCGGGCGAGAAGCGCGGCAAGGCCATCTGCAGGCCCTTGAGCGAACCGCTGACCTTGCCCGTATCGACAACCATGACCGGCTTCGCGTCCGGGCTGGCCGCCTGCACGTAGAGTTTGGCGATCCACCAGTTGTTGTCGCCCGGCGCCGGGGCGGCGGTGTAAGCGATCCGCGAGCCATCGGGGGAGAAGCTGAATTCGTACGCGTAGATGTCGCCGGGCGTCAGCTGACGCAGGGTGCCGCCGCTGGCATCGACCGCGACCACGCGCTGGATTTCCACGCCATCGACGCCGATTTCGCCGGCGGCCGGCTTGGCGGCAGCGGTGGCGGCGGCACGCCGGGTGCCACCCTCGACGTAAAGGAACCCGATCTGCTTGCCGTCGGCCGTCCAGTTCAGGCCACGCGCATAGCCATGCAGGTGGGTCAGCTGCCTGGCCGCCTGGTCGGGCTGCGTGGCATCGGCGACGTAGACATCGGTCTGCTTGCCCTCCTCGGCGCCCGGTGCGGTGCCACCGCAATCGGAAAGAAAGGCCAGCCGCTTCGAATCCGGTGCCCAGACCGCGCCGGTCTGGCGGCAATTGCCGGCCTTGCCGAGGCCATGGACGTTCTTGCCGTCGATATCGGCAAGCTGGACGCTGGACTTGCCCTTGTCGCGAACCACCCAGGCCAGGTGCAGGCCATCGGGCGAGACCGCCACCGATTCGATTGAATGCACCGCCCCGAGCGACTTCAGGATCTCCGCGATGCGCGGATCGGCCGCTGCCGGCGCGGGCGCCGCGGCGAAGGCGGGAACGACGAATGCGACCGCCAAGAGCGGCACTACCCAGCGCATGGACATGGTGAGCCTTTTTGCATCGAGGGAAGTCACGGACGCTATCACGCGAATCGGCGGCCCCGCACCGATGACCTATGGCACATGAAGTCCAGGCGAAGCGCGAGCCTGTTCATGCGCGCAGGTCGGCGTATTCCGGGTGCCTGCCCATCCAGTACGAGGCGTAGGAACACGCGGGAGCCACCTTCCAGCCCTCGGCACGGGCCGCATGCAGGGCGGCCACCATCAGCGCCGAGGCGATGCCCCTGCCCTCGACAGCCCTGGGCACGCCGGTGTGGGTGATGGTGATCACCTTGCCCTGGCGCGTGTACTCCAGGACACAGCGCTGGCCATCGACCGTGGTGTGGAATATCTGGTCGGCGGCGTCATGGACGATGTCCATCGCATACGTGTCGTTCATGGGTTCCTCCGCGAAGATGGTCGGTGGCTTTCGCATTTCCTGAATGCGCGCGGCGCTAGCTTACCGAAGTCCCGTTTCACCCTCACAAGGAACCAGGCACATGAAGAAATCCGCATCCGCCGTATGGACCGGCAGCCTGAAGGACGGCCAGGGCGCCATCTCGACCCAGACCGGCGTGCTTCGCGAGGCTCCGTATGGCTTCAAGTCGCGCTTCGAGGATGGCCCCGGGACCAATCCGGAGGAACTGGCCGGCGCGGCCCATGCCGGCTGCTTCACCATGGCGCTCTCGCTGATGCTCGGCGAGGAGAAACTGGTCGCCGACCGCATCGAGACCAGGGCCGAGGTATCGTTGGAAAAGGTCGGCGAGGGCTTCGAAATCACCACCGTCGACCTGACGGTCGAGGCGATCGTGCCCGGCACCGACCAGGCCACCTTCGAGCGGATCGCGACCAAAGCCAAGGAAAACTGCCCGATATCGAAACTGTTCAAAGGGGCGAAGATATCCCTCAAAGCGACGCTCAAATCATGAGCGGCGCCCCTTGCTGACCCTGCACCAGCGCGGTGAGGGCGCCGGCCCGGACGTGTGGAAGCCGGGCGATCCCCTGCCCGAGGGCGTCGTATGGCTCGACATGCTCGATCCGGACGAGGAGGAGCGTCGCTGCGCCCATGCGGCGACGCACCTGCGCATACCCGAGCGCCACGACATCAGCAATCTCACCCTCTCCAGCCGCATCCGCACCGACGATGGTGCGATCTACCTTGCCGTACCCTACTTCGCCGATTGCGACGGCAGCCAGCCGCCGGCGCCGCTTGGTATCGTGCTGACGCCGCGGATCCTGCTGACCTTGCGCTATGCACCGTCGAAATCGTTCGAGCTGGCCTCGCGCATATGCGCCGGCCAGCCATTGGAAAGCAGCGCCGACGTGATCGCGATCCTGCTCGAGGCCATCGTCAACCTGGCAGCCGAGCGCATGGAATCGATCGCCACGGAACTGAAGAAACTGTCCGACCGGGTGTTCGCCCACCGGCGCATGCGCACGCCGGAGCTGCGCGACTGCATGCTCGAGGTCGGCAGGCTCGAAGGCATGCAGACCCGCACGCGCAGTTCCCTGCTCGGCGTGCAGCGCGTGGTGTCCTTCATTCGCGGCAAGCAGCCTGACTGGATATCCGACGACGACCAGGCGCGGCTGCATGTCCTCGATCACGACCTGCGCACGCTGGACGAATTCGACGACCAGCTCACCAACAAGCTGGCCTTCCTGCTCGACGCCAGCCTCGGCTTCATCAACACCGACCAGAACCATGTGATGAAGGTGCTGACGGTGGCCTCAGTGGCGACCATCCCGCCGGTCATCCTCGCCGGCATCTGGGGCATGAACTTCAGGAACATGCCCGAGCTCGACTGGTGGTGGGGCTACCCGCTGTCGCTCGGCGCCATCGCGCTGAGCATCATCCTGCCGATGCTCTGGTTCCGATCGCGCGGCTGGCTGACCGGCGACTAGACTGGTCGCCATGACCACCGCGATCGACCGACTCGCCGCGCCACTACGCGCCACGCTGCGCCACTGGGTGCTGAGCGCGTTCCCGCGCGATCCGGCCAGCGGTATCGACTACGACCATCCCGCCGGCGACCGGGGCCTGTTCGGCCCCGAAAGCGTCACCTGGAAGATCCACGCCGATTTCTGCGGCATGCTTTCCGGCGGACTCGCCGCGCTGATGCTGCAAACCCTGCACCCGCGGGCCCTGGCCGGCGTGTGGGATCACTCCAACTTCCGCGAGGACCTGATCGGCCGACTGCGCCGCACCACGGCCTTTGTCGGCGGCACCACCTATGCACCGACAGCGGACGCGGAGCGACTGATCCTGCGGGTACGCGATATCCACGCGAAGGTGCGCGGGGAAACGGCGGACGGCTGCCCCTACAGCGCGGACGATCCGGACCTGTTGACCTGGGTCCACGTCACCGAGGTCACCAGTTTCCTCGCCGGTTACCGCCACTATTGCCGGCGCGAGCTGCCGCCCGGCGCGGCCGATCGCTATTACGGGGAGACGCGGCGCGTGGCCGAAGCGCTCGGGGCACGCAACGTACCGGCCTCGGAAGCCGCCGTCGCCCGGTACCTGGCCAACGTACGCGGGCAATTGCGCTATGACGAACGCTCGCGCGTCGTTCTCGAGGTGCTTTCGCGGATCCACCTGCCGGTGCCGATGGCCGGCGCTTCGCGCGAATTGTTCCTCGGTGCGGGCACCGCCCTGTTGCCGGACTGGGCCGGCGACATGCTTCTCCTGACGCCTCGGCAGCGCGTGCAAGCGCGACTTTCCGCGATGGCGCTGCGCACGATCGCGCCGGGGTTTCGCGCGGCGCTGCGCGAAGGGGTGGCCGCACGCTCCTGCCGGCGCGTCGGCGTGTCGCCCGACATCCTCGGGCAATGGCCGCCCGAGGCCGGTCACATGTGAAGGCGATCACACTATCGATCATCGCCGGATAAATCCCCCTAAAGTTTTTCCGCCAGCTGCCGACCTTTCTTTCAGGGACGCCTTCTCGGCGTTCCGCTGGAACATGCAGGTGCACGGCGTGGCCCGTGCCCCCCCGGGAGAAAAACCACCGATGCCAATGCAGCCCCAAGCTCGTATGCCGACGCCATGCGGCACGCTCGCCGGGTATGCACGCGCCTGCGCGACGTGCAACGCATGAGAGGATCCTGGCCCCTGAACGCAGGTACCGCACCCGAATCCCGCCTGCTCGACTCGGTGGCTGAATTCACCTATCACCGCGATATCGACGCGCTGGACCACAGCCTCGTGCTCTCGCTGGCCGAACTTGTCAGCGCAAGCACCGTGGCCCTGTGCAAGCGATCGGCCGGAGGCAAGGCACCCGTCGACACGATGATCCGCTGCGCGCCAGACCGGCACGGCAAGTTCGTGGTCGAGGCCAGCGACGGTGTCGACGACCCTGCCGTCGAAGCGACACTGCGCCGGAGCATGGAAAACCTGCAGGCAAGCGCCGAAACCACCGCGGACGGGTTCAACCGCCTGGTCGTACCCGTGCAGCATGAAGGTCAGGCGATCGGTGCGGTGCTGCTGGAAAGCGAGAACCGGCTGGAAAACGTGCGCCCCCTGGTCGACGGTTTCGTGCGTATCTACGCCAACTACATCGCCCTGCTCGACGAGAGCGAACGCGACAAGCTCACCGGCCTGTACAACCGGCGCAGTTTCGAACCGCGTCTGCAGGCCCTGCTCAAGCGCCAGCGCCGCGCGCGCATCGGCGTACCGGTCCCCGGCGATCGCCGGCGTCCCGTCGGCGAGGCCTCGCGCGCCTGGCTGGCGATCCTGGACATCGATCACTTCAAGCGGATCAACGACGGCTTCGGCCATGTCTACGGCGACGAGGTGATCCTGCTGTTCGCGCAGAAAATGCGCCAGTGTTTCCGCCAGGCCGATGTACTGTTCCGTTTCGGCGGCGAGGAATTCGTGATCCTGCTCGGCTCGGCCGACGAGGCCGCGGCCCATGTCAGCCTCGAGCGCTTCCGCGATATCGTCGCCAGCCATCCGTTTCCGCAGGTCGGCCAGGTCACCGTCAGCATCGGCTACGCGCGCCTGGGCGACCTGGACCACCCGGATATCGTGCTCGACCGTGCCGACAAGGCGCTTTACTTCGCCAAGGAAAACGGACGCAACCGCACGCATGGCTACGAGGCACTGACCGCCCGCGGCGACCTGGCGCCGATCACCGTGGGCAGCATCGATCTGTTCTAACTGAGAATCGCCATGCCCTTGCGTACCGAGGGACGCCCGGCGAGAGCGTCGAGCCAGCGCGCCACATGGGCCCGCCCTTCGAGCATGCCCGGCAGTGCATCGCCGAACTGGTCGACCGCGGCCTTCGTCCACGGGTAAGTCGCGATATCGGCGATACCGAATTCCCGGCCGCCCAGGTGAGCCGATATCGCCAGCCGCGCGTCCAGCACATCGAGCAGGCGCAGCGTCTCCTGACTGTACCGTTCGATCGCCATGGGAACGTTTTCTTCCGCGCGCAGGAAAAATCCCAGCTGACCGAACATCGGCCCGACCCCGCCGACCTGCCAGTACAACCACTGCAACGCCGTATACCGCTCCGGACCGGAGCGCGGCAGCAGACGCCCGGTCTTGTCGGCCAGGTATTGCAGGATGGCGCCGCTCTCGAACAGGGTTACCCCGGCCTCGTCGTCGACGATGGCGGGAATCTTGTTGTTCGGCGAAATCTTCAGGAAATCCGGGGCGAACTGCTCATCGTTGCCGATATCGACGGCATGTACTTCGTAGGCAAGGCCAAGCTCTTCCAGCGCGATGGCCGGCTTGCGGCCGTTCGGCGTTTTCCAGGTATACAGATGGATCATCGGTTGACTCCCATGCAACATCGCAGCGCCGTCCCGACCTGGGGACGGCGCGCAAAAGTCCTACAACGGCGCCGAATCGTCGCCGAGCATCGCCTTGCGCACGATCTTGATCGGCGCGAAGCCCTGGCGCATGAAGTTGTCGTGGAAGTCCTTGAGGTTGAAGACCTTGCCCTGCTTCGCTTGCAGATCGGCACGCAGCTTCAGGATTTCCAGCTTGCCCAGGGTGTAATACAGATACGTCGGATCGGAGGTGCCGCGTTTGGCTTCGATCGTGCCGACCGCGCGCGACTGGTAGCCTTCCTTGACGAAGAAGTCGACCGCCTGGTCGAACGTCATCTGGCCGGTATGCATCTTGATGCCGACGATGAAGCGCGCATTGCGCAACAGCGCGTCCTGCAACTGACCGAGCTTGAGCAGTTTCTGCTGGCGCGGGTCGTTCGGGTACAGCGCCTGGGCCAGACCCTCGTCCAGCATCATCTGTTCGCTGTAATGCGCCCAGCCCTCGGCATTGCTCGACGAGCCGATCAGCTTGCGCACACGGTCGTCCAGATCGTGCATCCACAGGAACTGGATGTAATGGCCCGGATAGGCCTCGTGCACGGCGACATTGCTGATCACCGGGTAACTCAGTTGCGACATGAACTCGTCGGTCTGCGCCTTGCTCCACGACGGATCGGGCAGGGTCACATTGAAATAGGCTTCCTTGGCGACGCTTTCGTACGGCCCCGGCGTGTCCATCGAGGCGAAGGTCGTCGCCCGTTCGAAGGGCGGCGTTTCCTCGACGATCGGCTTGACCGTCGAGGGTATGGTGACGATGTTCCTGTCGCGGATGAAGCCCGACAGCTTGTCGAAGCTGGCCCGGAAGGTGTCGAGGATCGCATCGCGCTGGGGGTGGTCGGCGCCGAGCTCGGCCAGCACCTGCGCCGGGGTCTTGCCCGGGTCGAGCTCCCTGGCCAGTTTGGCGAATTCGCCCTGGTTGTCGCGCAGGTTGGCCATGTCGATCGCGACCAGCTTGTCCAGCGGGGTGTCGACCATCTCGTCGTAGGCGAGCTTCTTGCGGAAGGCATCGGTGCCGATGCGGAAATCACCCCTGGAAACAGGCAGCACGTCTTTTTTCAGCCACGCCGCGTAGTCGCCGAGCGCCTTCATCACGGCGCCGTTGGACGCATCGAACGCCTTCCTGAGCGCCGGATCCTTCACGGCCTCGAAAGCAGAAGGCACGTCCTTGCGGAAGAAATCGACCAGGCCCGGCAACTGCTCCAACGCGATCTCGGTGTAGATCTTCGGCGGATTCTTCAGGTTCGCCCGCGCCGCGGCGAGTACGCCGGGCATCAGCTTCTCGCGCGCGATAAGGGAGCGCATGCGATCCTCCGGGGAGGCGAACTTGCGCGCCATCAATCCGAAGGCGCTGCCGGCGATACCGCTGGAATAGGTATCGGGATTCTTTTCCCACGGGCGTATCGTCTCCAGCGTCAGCAGGCTGCTGCGGATGCTGTTCAGGACCAGCTCGCGATCGCCCTGGACCGTCTCGCCAAGCCCCGTCGGGTCGACCGCGGCGACCTTCGCTTCCCACTGCTTCAGCGCCGCGACCTGGGTATCGACGCCCTTGCGTGAGTAGTCCTCGAGCCTGGCGTCGTACAAGTGAATACCCGCGGCGGTGGCCGCGGTTGGATTGTTCGGGAAGTAGTAGCTGTCGAAATACGTGTCGGCCAGATGCATGAAGGCTGCATCGCCCGGGCGGGCCGACGCGGCATACGCGCTTCCGGCGCCGGCGAGCGAGACGCCCAGGGCCAGACACAACACACTTTTCGACAACGACGCCGCGATCGATCGCACCATGGAAACCCCTCCCCGAATCTGAAAATCCCGGGCGCCGCCACTCGGCGCCCGGCCTGTCCCGCGCGAGGGCGGGACAGCCGAGTCTAACGCCGGACGTCAGCCGGCGAGCCTACCGCAGGAAAGTACGAATCATTCACGATAGGCGCCCGCTATGCCACACTTGATGGCCATGAGCCTAGCCTTCGTCGCCCTGCCCGCCATCGTCCTGTACCTCGCTGCCGCGGTGGCGCTGGCACGGCCATTGTTCAATCGAGGCACCCCGCTGACCGGCCCCGCCATGAGCATGGCGACGATCGCGGTCCTTGCCCATGCCAGCGTCCTGCTCGGCGTCCACCATGGCGCGCTCGACCTGCACTTCTTCGCTTCGTTGTCCCTGGTCGCCTGCGTGGTCTCGGCGATGACGCTACTGGTGAACCTGTCGCGGCCGGTGGCTGGCCTTGGCATCTTCGTCTTCCCGCTGAGCGCATTGCTGCTGGCGGTGGACTTCTTCATGGCGCCGACGACATCGCCGCTGGTGATGGACTGGCAGATCAAGCTGCATGTGACGGTCGCCCTGCTCGCCTTCAGCGCGCTGTCGATCGCCGCGGTGCTGGCGATCCTGCTCGCCATCCAGGAACGTGCGCTGCGCCGCAGCCGTTTCGGCCACTGGCTGCGCGCCCTGCCGCCGCTGACCCTGACCGAAGTGCTGCTGTTCCGCCTGATTGCCGCCGGTTTCGTCGGGCTGAGCCTCACCCTGCTCACCGGCGCGCTCTTCGTCGACGACCTGTTCGGCCAGCACCTGATCCATAAGACCATCTTGTCGATCGTGGCCTGGGTCGTGTTCGGTGTCCTGCTGTGGGGCCGCTGGCGCCATGGCTGGCGCGGCAGCCGCGCGGTGAACCTCACCCTGATCGGCATGGGCGTACTGCTGCTCGCCTTCTTCGGCAGCAAGGCCGTGCTGGAACTGGTCCTGCATCGCACCGCCTGAGGCAGAAACCATCTGCACCGCCACTGGATCCCGGCCTGCGCCGGGATGACGAACAGGTAGGTTTTCGTCATCCCGGCCCAGGCCGGGATCCAGTGGCGATGGGTAGATTTTCGCGAACCGAACACTCATTCCATCGAAGCGGACAACGCATCCCCCAATCGATCCGCGGCGATAATCTCCATCTCGCCAAGCTTCCGATGCCTGGGCGCATTCGCCTTCGGCACGATCGCGCGACGGAACCCATGGGTCGCCGCTTCGCGCAGCCGCTCCTCACCATTGGGCACCGGCCGGATCTCACCGGATAGACCCACCTCGCCGAAAGCGACGGTCTTCTCCGGCAACGCCCGGTCACGAAAACTCGACAGCACCGCCATCAACACCGGCAGATCCGCCGCGGTTTCCTGCACGCGGATACCACCGACCACGTTGACGAACACGTCCTGATCGTAAACGGCAAAACCGCCATGCCGGTGCAGCACCGCCAGCAGCATCGCCAGACGATTCTGCTCCAGGCCCAGGGTCACCCGACGCGGATTGCCCAGCGAGGACTGGTCGACCAGCGCCTGCACCTCGACCAGCAAGGGCCGGGTACCTTCGCGCGTCACCATCACCGCGCTGCCCGAGGTCGGCCCGACATGCGC
Source organism: uncultured Gammaproteobacteria bacterium (assembly GCA_963847335.1). Classification (GTDB taxonomy): domain Bacteria; phylum Pseudomonadota; class Gammaproteobacteria; order Xanthomonadales; family Rhodanobacteraceae; genus Luteibacter. The sequence goes on along the minus strand of CAWJZF010000004.1, from coordinate 165,459 downwards.
CGAGAGGAAAATCGCCGAGGGATTGGGCACTTCGCGCAGGCCCTTCTCGCTCATCGCGAACACGCCAAGCTCGTTGACCGCGCCAAAGCGGTTCTTGAACGCGCGCAACACGCGGAACCGGCTGCCCGATTCGCCCTCGAAATAAAGCACCGCATCGACCATGTGCTCGAGTACGCGCGGACCGGCGATCCCGCCTTCCTTGGTCACATGCCCGACCAGGAACACCGAGGTACCGGTTTCCTTGGCGAAACGGGTGAGCTTTGCCGCCGACTCGCGTACCTGGCTGACCGAACCCGGCGCGGCGGTCAGCTGCTCGGTCCAGATGGTCTGGATCGAATCGATCACCAGCACCCGCGGCCGCGCCGACATCGCCTGCTCGAGGATCCGCTCGATGCAAGTCTCGGCCAGCGCGTGCAAGGGTGCCAGCGGCAGGTCCAGGCGCTGCGCGCGGCTGGCCACCTGGGCCAGCGATTCCTCGCCGGTCACGTAGACACTGGGCAGGCTCGCACCGAGGGTGCCGAGCATCTGCAACAACAGGGTCGATTTGCCGATACCCGGGTCGCCACCAATCAACACCACCGAGCCATCCACCAGGCCTCCGCCAAGCACCCGGTCGAGCTCGCCGATGCCGGTCAAGGTACGCGACTCCGCGGTCAGCGCGATCTCGGTCAGCGCGGTAATCCGCGGCGCTCCCGCCGCCTCGCCGGAATAACCCCCGCGCTTGGCGCCGACGGACGCCACCGCCGCCTTGGCAGGCTGCACGACAAACTCACTGAGCGTGTTCCAGTCCCCACACTCGGCACACTGGCCCTGCCACTTATTGTGTTCCGCACCGCACTCGGTACAGACGTAGGCGATCTTGGCCTTGGCCATCAAGAAGACTCCGGGATACAGGTGGACATGATCAATTCTTATCCATCTTTTTCTTCGCACGCTCGATCTGGTGAATGCTCTGCCCGGGCGTCGGCAAACGTTCTGGCATGGTGCCGCCTAGTTCGTCGATCGTCTGCCTGACTTTGCTACCCACATCGAAATGCGTCTGATTGGCTCGTTTCTTCCCTTTGATTCTGTCCCGCTTGAGCTTGTCTTCCGTCTGAGTGGCACGAAACAGATTGGCTGCCAACTCGGTACTGCCCATGTGGTCGAGAATCTTCTGGGATTTCTTCAAATCTTTCTTTTCGTGAATCTGCTTTTGCGTCAAACCACCGTAAAGGCCACGATACCCATGGTCCTGGAAGACTGCGTAATCGAGCGGCGATACCACGCCGGCGCGCTTGGCAGCTGCCGCGAGGTGTTTGTTATGCGTTGCCAGTTCGTTGCGGATGGCCAATCGTTTCTCGTCCTCACCCAGTTCAGCAAAACGAACATCGTCGGCCAGTTCCTGCCGACGTGTTTGCAGGGCGAAGTAAGTCTGACCATTGGCGATGACTGCTTTGGCTGGATCACCGTTCTGCACGATCAGGTAACAGGCGTATCGAGAAAGCTTTACATCGGCTATCCCACGCCGTGCACCCGAGCCAATCTCGACCATTTCGAGGATATCCTCGAAATGGTCCCCCACACTCTGATTGCTGTTCCGGCAGGCCTCGCGGGCGCGGTCGATAACGGGCAGGAAATGCCGGTACTCCGAGTAATCGAGCACCTTGGCCAGCGTTCGAGCCAGCCAGAACTCATTCCCGGCGTCATCCTTCCGCCGGATATCATCGAAGACAGCGTGGTGTTGCTTGCCCATGCGTTTCTCGACCATGGCGATGCTCCTTCACCGGAAAGGAACGATGATACCCATGACCGTCTCGTCGCTTGCGACAGCCTTACCTGACATGGGATGTCGGTCGTGCTGCGGTCAACGCTCATCCTCGACGAAAAGTACGCGGCGGGTCATGCCGCAGGTCAGGTCGTAGGAGATGGTGCCGGCGTGCACGGCGACGTCTTCCACGGGGAGGCCCTCGCCCCAGAGTACGACGCTGTCGCCGACATTCGCTTGCGGAGCGTCGCGCAGGTCGATGGTGATCAGGTCCATCGAGACGCGACCGACAATCGGCACGCGCTTGCCACCGATCAGCACGGGCGTGCCAGCCGCGGCGCTGCGCGGATAACCATCGCCGTAGCCGATGGCGGCGACGCCGATCGCCATGTCCTCCGGACAGGTATACGTGCCGTTATAGCCAATGCGTTCGCCGCGGGCGACACGGTTGATCGCGACCAGGCGCGTGGACAAGGTCATCGCCGGACGGAAGCCGAAATCGCTGCCGCTTTTGCCCTCGACCACGGACAGACCGTAAAGCACACCGCCGGTGCGGACCCAGTCGCCATGCGCGGCCGGCCAGCCGATGACGGCGGCCGAATTGGCCAGCGAACGCGAACCTGGCAGGCCTTCGGTGACGGCGAGGAAGCGTGCGATCTGCGCCGCTGTATCGTCGCCCTCGAATGCCTCGGATGAGGCGAAATGCGTCATCAGGCCGATAGGCAAAGCGACCGCCGGCATCGCCGCCAGCTTGGCGTGGACCTCGCGCACTCGTTCGGCGGGAAAGCCCAGCCGATGCATGCCGGTATCGACCTTGAGCCAGATCCTGAGCGGGCCGCGAGCCGGCTCGGCCTTCGCCAGCCACGGCAACTGGCTTTCATGATGGATCGTCGCCTCCAGCCGCAGGCGCTGCATCTCGATGATATCGGCGGCACTGTCCGGGCCGGAGAGCACCACGATGCGCTGCTTATGACCCGCGGCGCGCAGCCGCAGGCCGTCCGCGATGGCCGCCACCGCGAAGGCCTCGGCCTCGCCGTCCAGTGCGCGGGCGACGCGCTCGAGGCCATGCCCATAGGCATCGGCCTTGACCACGGCCATGACCTGGGCGCCACCGGCAAGTTCGCGGGCGCGAGCCAGGTTATGACGGAGCGCGGCCAGGTGGATCGTGGCGACGGTGGTGCGGCTCATGCGTCAGTCGAAGCTGCCGACGTAGGAATCGGGGGCGAAGTTCTCGAACTTGGTGTAGTGGCCGAGGAAGGTCAGCTTGACGGTGTCGGTGGGGCCGTTTCGCTGCTTGCCGATGATGATCTCGGCCAGGCCTTTGTCCGGCGACTCCTTGTTGTAGTAGTCGTCGCGGTAAATGAACATGATGACGTCGGCGTCCTGCTCGATAGCGCCCGACTCGCGAAGGTCGGACATCATCGGCCGTTTGTCGGCGCGCTGCTCGAGCGAGCGGTTCAACTGGGACAGGGCGATCACCGGCACGTTCAGCTCCTTGGCGAGAGCCTTCAGTCCACGTGAAATTTCTGAAATTTCCGTGGCGCGATTCTCCTTGTTCCCGGGCACCTGCATCAGCTGCAGGTAATCGATCACGATCATGCCCAGCCCATGCTCACGCTGCAGGCGGCGCGCGCGCGAGCGCATTTCCACCGGCGACAGCGCCGGGGTGTCGTCGATGAAGATCTTCGCGTCCGACAGCATGGTGATCGCCGAGGTGACCCGCGGCCAGTCTTCCTCGGCCAGGTCGCCGTTGCGCAGGTGCTGTTGGTGGATGCGGCCGAGCGAGGAAATAAGACGAAAGGCCAGCTGCGAGGCGGACATTTCCATCGAGAACACCGCGACGGATTTCTTCCCACGCATCGCGGCGGCCTCGGCGATGTTCAGCGCGAAGGCGGTCTTGCCCATCGAGGGGCGGGCCGCGACGATGATCAGGTCCGACGGCTGCAGGCCCGAGGTCAGTTCGTCCAGGTCGGTGAAGCCAGTGGAGATGCCGGTGAGCTGGCCGCGGTTCTCATAGCGCTCGGTCAGCAGGCGGAAGGCGTCGCTGACCGCGGTGCGCATGGACACGATGTCCTTCTTGCCGCGCGCGCCCGACTCGGCGATATGGAACACGCGCTGCTCGGCGAGCTCCATCACTTCCTGCACGCTCTTGCCCTCGGGACGGTAGCCGTCCTCGGTGATCGAGGTACCGGCGTCGATCAGCATGCGCAGCACTGACTTCTCGCGGACGATGTCGCCGTAGGCGGCGATGTTCGCCGCGCTCGGCGTGGCGTTGGCCAGCTCCATGATGTAGCTGGCGCCGCCGACCATCTCGGCCAGGTCGTTGGCCTGGAACCACTCGCCAAGCGTGACCGCGTCGCAGGGCATGCCCTTGTTGGCCAGCTCGTTGATCGCGCGCCAGATCAGGCGGTGGTCCTTGCGGTAGAAGTCGTCCTCGGAAAGGCGGTCGGCAACCTTGTCCAGGGCGTCCGGGGCAAGCATCAGGCCACCCAGCACCGCCTGCTCGGCGTCGATGGAATGTGGCGGGACGCGCAGCGCCTCGATCGCGGAGTTACCCGTTTTACGCTCGGGAACGAAGGACATGGAGAACCTCACGAACTAAGGAACGACGAAACGGCGCCGCACGCACCGATCATACGCGGGCGCGTCTCACCCGCCGAGACAATAAGTCTGTGGATAAGCTGTGGGTAGCTGTGGATAAAACCGGCAGGCCCGCGGTTTCGTCCGCCCCAAAAAACAAACGGGCGCCGAGGGCGCCCGTCTGCCGAAGCCTTGACCTTGACGCTTACTTGTCGGCAACCACGATCACCTTGACGGTGGTCTGGATGTCGGCGTGCAGCGTGACCACGACATCGAACTCGCCGATGTTGCGGAACGGGCCTTCGCTCTGGATCACTTCGCTCTTGTCGACGTCGTAACCCTTGGCCACGAGGGCCTCGGCGATGTCGCGCGGGCTGACCGAACCGTACAGCTTGCCTTCCGGGCTCGCGTGGACGGCGATGGTGACTTCGGCGCCCTCGAGCCTGGCCTTGCGGCCTTCGGCGCCGGTCAGCTGGTCCCTGGCCTTCGCTTCATACTCGGCGCGGCGCGCTTCGAATGCGGCGACGTTGTCGGCGGTCGCGCGAGCGGCCTTGCCCGACGGCAGCAGGTAGTTACGGCCATAACCCGGCTTGACGTTGACCTTGTCGCCGAGATTGCCGAGGTTCTTCACCTTTTCGAGAAGAATCAGTTCCATGGGTATTCCTTTTCGTTAGCACGGGTGTGGCCCCGCGCAGCCAGGACGGTTGTCCGAAAGATGTCGACGGAAGGCCCTCGCCGCGAGGCGACGAGGGCCGGCCGATCAGACGTCGTGGTTGTCGGTGTACGGCAGCAGCGCCAGGAAACGGGCGCGCTTGATGGCCGTGGCCAGCTGACGCTGGTAGCGAGCCTTGGTGCCGGTGATGCGGCTCGGAACGATCTTGCCGTTCTCGGTCACGTACTGGCGAAGCGTGTTGAGATCCTTGTAGTCGATCTCTTTGATGTCTTCGGCGGTGAAACGGCAGAATTTGCGGCGGCGGAAAAATTTGGACATGTCAGGCTCCCGAATCAGTCGTCGCTGTCGCGATCGTTATCACGGCCACGGCGGTCGTCGCCGTCACCCTCGTCGTCACGGCGACGCGAACCCTTCTGCTCGTCCTTTTCCTTGCTCTTCAGGATGAAGGACGGCTCGAGGTCGGCTTCGTCACGCTTGATGACGAGGTGGCGCAGCACGGCGTCGTTGAAACGGAAGCCGGTCTCCAGCTCGGTCAGCGCGTTCTGGCCGACTTCGATGTTCAGCATCACGTAGTGAGCCTTGGCCAGGTTCTCGATCGGATAGGCCAGCTGACGACGGCCCCAGTCCTCGAGGCGGTGGATCTTGCCGTTATCGCCCTCGATCAGCGCCTTGTAGCGCTCGATCATCGCGGGCACCTGCTCGCTCTGGTCCGGATGGACCAGGAACACGATTTCGTAATGACGCATGGTGTCTCCTTGTGGATGCACCCCTTGCGGGGATGGCAGCCTCCCGTTGCATAACGGTGAGGCAAGATGACCATCTTTGCGGATGGCCAGCCGGTGATTGTAGCTGGGCGGGGGGCTGCACGGCAATGGTGGAGGCCGGAAGCGTAAGTCGGCGGCTGCGCCGCCTGCGAGTCGCCGCCTTCGGCGAGCTGCGAGACGTCAGTAGAGCCGGCTTTACTGACATCTCGCAGGCCGCTTGCGGTCGACTTGCAGGCGGCGCAGCCGCCGACTTACGCCCTGAAGTTATGTCCGGGCGAAACCCTTCAGGCAGCCGGACCGACGGTGAAGCTCTCGCCGCAACCGCATTCGCCAGTGGCGTTCGGGTTGTGGAAGACGAAGCTGGCATTCAGGCCCTGGCGCTGGAAATCGATCAGGGTGCCCTCGACCAGGGGCAGGATCGTCGGATCGACCACCAGCGGGATGCCACCGATCTCGAGTACGCGGTCGCCCTCGCCCACGACGGCGGCCAGGTCGACGACATAGCCAAAACCCGAGCAACCCGTGCGCCTGACGCCGAAGCGAACGCCGGCCGCTTCCGGAGCCTGGTCCAGGAAGTTACGCATGCGCGCCTTGGCGGCGGGAGTGATCTGAATGCTCATAAGAAGATGATGCCCGTATTACATCGTGTGAAAGACGCCGATCGGTCGCCGTTCGACAGGCTCGTAGATTATCATGCCGGACTTGTGTCGATACGTGCCGATATGCGGCGCCTCTCATGGAGTTTCAATCGATGGCGGTGGTAAGCGTCAAACAGGCCCTGGCCGGCGGCAACCCCGCGGCGGCCGAACAGGAGGTCACCGTGCGTGGCTGGGTGCGCACGCGGCGCGATTCCAAGGCCGGCCTGTCCTTTATCAACGTCAGCGATGGTTCCTGCTTTGACCCCATCCAGGTGGTCGCCACCGGCGACCTGCCCAATTACGAGAGCGAAATCAGGCACCTGACCGCCGGTGCCGGCCTCATCGCCACCGGCAGGCTGGTGCCCTCCCAGGGCAAGGGCCAGGCTTTCGAGATCCAGGCCACAAAGGTCGAGGTCACCGGTTTCGTCGACGATCCGGAAACCTACCCGATCCAGCCCAAGGCGCACTCCATGGAATTCCTCCGCGAGGTCGCCCACCTGCGCCCGCGGACCAACCTGTTCGGCGCGGTCACCCGCGTCCGTCATACGATGATGATGGCGATCCACCGCATCCTCACCGAACAGGGGTTCTTCTGGATCAATACGCCGATCGTCACCACCTCGGACGCCGAGGGCGCCGGCGACATGTTCCGCCTGTCCACCCTGGACCTGGCCAACCTGCCGCGCGACGAGAAGGGCAAGATCGATTTCCGCAAGGACTTCTTCGGTCGCGAAGCCTTCCTGACCGTGTCCGGCCAGCTCAACGTCGAGGCCTATGCCCTGGCGATGAGCAAGGTCTACACCTTCGGCCCGACCTTCCGCGCCGAGAACTCCAATACGCCGCGCCACCTGGCCGAGTTCTGGATGGTGGAGCCGGAGATCGCCTTCGCCGACCTGGCCGCCGATGCGGATCTGGCCGAGCTGTTCCTGAAGAAGATATTCCAGGCCGTGCTGGATGAGCGCCAGGACGACATGGCCTTCTTCGCCGAACGCGTGCAACCGGATGCGATCACCCGCCTGGAAGCCTTTATCGCCAAGCCGTTCGAGCGCATCGATTACACCGATGCGATCAGGATCCTCCAGAAGTCCGACAGGAAATTCGAGTATCCGGTCGCCTGGGGTGTCGACCTGCAGACCGAGCACGAGCGTTACCTGGCCGAGGAACATATCGGCCGTCCGGTGGTCGTCATGAACTACCCGGAAAAGATCAAGGCCTTTTACATGCGCCTGAACGACGACGAGAAAACCGTTGCCGCGATGGACGTGCTCGCCCCAGGCATCGGCGAGATCATCGGCGGAGCCCAGCGCGAGGAACGCCTGGACTATCTGGACCGCCGCATGGACCAGTTCGGCCTCGACAAGCAGACCTACGCCTGGTACCGCGACCTGCGCCGCTACGGTACCGTGCCGCATGCCGGTTTCGGCCTCGGTTTCGAGCGCCTGCTGGTCTATGTCTGCGGCCTGTCCAACATCCGCGATGCCATCCCCTATCCACGTGCGGCAGGGAGTGCCGAGTTCTGATCGAAGAGACATGTCCCTGAAGCCACGCCACATCCTGTTCCTGGCCCTGCCCGCGTTATTCGCCTGCAGCGCCATCGTCCCGCCCAATCTCCGTCCGCCGACGGAGAACCCGGCCGACATGCTGGCCGCCGCGCGCAAGCAGCTGGAGGAAGCGAAGCCCTGCTGCGCCACCTTCGCCGACTTCTCCTATCAGGACATGCTGCCATGGCAGCCGCGGCGCTTCCAGCTGAACGGCGACAGCCCGGTGGCCAATCTCAATGGCGAGCGCAGCTATTTCCTCGCCTTCCGCCTGCCCAGCGGCGCGAAGCTGCCTTATACGATCGCGCTGAAGTCGGAATTGAACGGCCGCTGGCTGCAGCAGAGCTATCTGTTCGCGCCGACCGTGGTCCAGCTCGACGACGCCTTCCAGCCGATCCACACCGAAGACGTGCAGCTGTGCGAATACATGGGCTGGACCAGCGAAACCACCGGCGCCTTCGGCAGCGTCAGCGTGGCCTCGGACAAGGCGCGTTACCTGGTCGTCTATTCCTCGGCCAAGCAGCAGGCCAACAATACGTACTGGGAGCAATCGCCGACAGCGTTCTCGGCCGAAGCACCGGTGCAGATGTCCGCCGCCGGCAGCTTCAAGATCCCGCACGGGCCCAATGGCGTGGTCTATGTCGGCATGCAGAACGACACGTATCGCAAGGCGCTGCAGGACGCGGTGTGCGGCAAGCGCCAGAATGGCGCCGGCGTGATCTCGACCCTGCGTTCGGTCGTGCTGCCGGATACCATGCCCAGCAAGGAATCGCAGAGCTGACCACCATCCAAACGAGTAGCGCTTGATCATCCTATACGTCCTGCTTCTTCTCGCCGGCATCGCATGCTTCGTGATGCACTTCATCGCGCAGTACCGCTTCGCCACGATCCTGCGCCATCGTTACCCTGAGCAGTGGAAGATCATCGCCGTGCCCGAGTCGGGCAAGGCCAACGGGTTCCGTACCTGGACGCGTCTGCAGCACGTGCTGCGCTCGGGCGCCCCCGCCCTGTTCAACGACAAGCAACTGAGTTTCTGGCACAGGACATGGCGGCTCGCGCCGCTGATCGCGTGGCCGTGCTGGTTCGCGGCGATCGCCCTGCAATACTTCGCACGGCCCGGCTGAAACCGAACGGAGGGAGACGACTATGCAACTCGATCTAGGCGGAAGGCATGCCCTGGTCTGCGGCGGTTCACAAGGTATCGGCCGCGCCACCGCGCACGAACTGGCCCTGCTCGGTGCCAGCGTCACCGTACTTTCCCGCTCGGGCGAAACCCTGGCCCGGGTCGCAGGCGAATTGCCTGTCGTCCGCGATGGCCAGGTCCACGGCTGGGTGGCGGCCGACATGCTCGACACCGGCAAACTCATCGACATCCTGGGCGACCTGGTCGCCACGCGTCCCGTACACATCCTGATCAACAACAGCGGCGGCCCACCCAGCGGCGCAGCGCATTCGGCCGACCCGGAAGCCTACGTTGCCGTGTTCCGCCAACACCTGGTCGCCGGCCAGGTCATGGTCCAGGCCGTCCTGCCGGGCATGCGCGAAGCGCGCTACGGCCGTATCGTCAATATCGTCTCGACCTCGGTGAAGGAGCCGCTGGCCAATCTGGGCGTATCGAACACCGTGCGCGCCGCAGTCGCCGGCTGGGCCAAGACCCTGGCCGGCGAACTCGCCGCCGACGGCATCACCGTCAACAACGTGCTGCCGGGCTATACGCGCACGGAGCGCCTGGACGGCCTGGTCGCCGCACAGGCGAAGAGCGGGCGCGATCCGGCCGACATCGAGAAGGGCATGCTCGCCAGCGTACCGGCCGCGCGCTTCGGCGAGGCCAGCGAAGTGGCCGCGGTCGCCGCTTTTTTCTGTACGCCCGCGGCGGGCTACGTCAATGGTGTCAGCATCGCGGTCGACGGTGGCCGGACCCGCAGCCTCAGTTGAAGGGATCGACATGATCGAGATCGGCAACCTTATCGGCGGCGAGACCCGGGCACCGGCCAGCGGCCGCTATCTGGACGTTTTCGAACCGGCCACCGGCAAGGTCTTTGCCCGCTGCCCCGCATCGGGTGCCGACGATGTCGATGCGGCCGTCCGCGCCGCGGCAAGTGCGGCGCCGGCGTGGGCGGCAACACCGCCGGTCGAGCGCGCACGCCTGATCGATCGCCTCGCCGACCTCGTCGAAGCACGACTGGAGGACTTCGCCAGGGCCGAGTCGCGCGACAACGGCAAGACGGTGGCACTGGCCCGCCAACTCGACATCCCGCGCGCTATCGCCAATCTGCGCTTTTTTGCCGACGCCATCACCCAGTGGAGCGGCGAATCGCACGCGACCCAGCCCGACGCGATCAACTACACGCTGCGCCAGCCGCTCGGCGTGGTCGGCTGCATCAGCCCCTGGAATCTGCCGCTTTACCTGTTCACGTGGAAGATCGCGCCCGCCCTGGCCAGCGGCAATACCGTGGTCGGCAAGCCGTCCGAAGTGACCCCTTACACGGCCTTCCTGCTTGGTAATCTGGCCGCCAGGGCCGGCCTGCCGCCAGGCGTGCTCAATATCGTGCACGGTACCGGACCCGAGGTCGGCCAGGCGATTGTCGAACATGCGACGGTCAAGGCCGTGTCCTTCACCGGAAGTACGCGCACCGGGGCGGCGATCGCCGTGGCGGCCGCGCCACGGTTCAAGAAACTCTCGCTGGAACTCGGCGGCAAGAATCCGGCGATCGTCTTCGAGGATTTCGGCTTCGCCGATGCCGACATGGCGACCCTGGTCCGTTCGGGTTTCGCCAACCAGGGTGAAATCTGCCTGTGCGGTTCGCGACTCCTGGTGCAGCGCCCGATCTACCAGCGCTTCCGCGATGCCTATCTTGAACGGGTGAGCAAGCTCTGCGTCGGCGACCCCGACGATGCCGCCAGCGACCTCGGCGCGCTGGTCTCGCAACCCCATTTCGACAAGGTGACCGGCGCCATCGCCCAGGCGGTGCGCGACGGTGGCACCCTGCTCGTGCGGCGGCCAGTCGCTGCGGGTCGAAGGCCGTTGCGCGGACGGCTGGTTCGTCCAGCCCACGGTGATCGAAGGCCTGCCTTCATCGGCCGCGGCGAACCAGCAGGAGATCTTCGGCCCCGTCGTCACCCTGATCCCGTTCGACGACGAAGCCGAGGCGATCGCCATCGCCAACGGCACCGAGTACGGCCTGGCGGCCTCGTTGTGGACACGCGACCTGTCGCGTGCGCACCGGGTATCGGCCGCGCTCGACTTCGGCATCGTCTGGGTCAACTGCTGGATGTTGCGCGACCTGCGCACACCGTTCGGCGGCATGAAACATTCCGGCGTCGGCCGCGAAGGCGGCACCGAGGCGCTGCGCTTCTTCAGCGAGGCGAAGAACATCTGCATCAGTTACAAGGAATCGTGATGAACCTGAAGAACCTGCTGGACAGCAACCGGCAATGGTCGGCATCGATGCGTGAACAGGACCCGCTCTTCTTCGAGCGCCTGGCCACGCAGCAATCGCCGAAATACCTCTGGATCGGTTGCTCCGACTCGCGTGTGCCGGCGACCCAGATCGTCGACCTGCCGCCCGGCGAGATCTTCGTCCAGCGCAACGTCGCCAACGTCGTTTCACATACCGACCTCAATTGCCTGAGCGCGATCCAGTTCGCGGTCGATGTGCTCAAGGTCGAGCACGTCCTCGTCGTCGGCCATTATGGCTGTGGCGGCGTACAGGCGGTGCTGGACGAACGACGCATGGGACTGGTGGACAACTGGCTGCGCCACGTCAACGACGTCGCACAGAAACATTCGGGCCTGCTGCTCGCGCGCGACCTGCACCAGCTGCGTGCCGACCGCCTGTGCGAACTGAACAGCATCGAGCAGGCGATGAATGTATGCCAGACCACGGTGGTGCTCGACGCGTGGGAGCGCGGGCAGAACCTGTCCGTGCATGCCTGGTGCTACAGCCTTCAGAACGGCCATATCCACGACATGGGCATCAACGTGCACAGCCGCGAGACGATGCAACCGGCCTACGAGACCGCCCTCGCCCGTCTCACCTCGTCCGTGGATTTCCAGCAATGAGCGGTATCCGCACGGATGCCGCGCCCGCACCGGTCGGGGCCTATCCGCATGCGCGCCGCGTCGGCGACCTGCTTTTTCTCTCCGGTGTCGGCTCGCGCGAGCCCGGTACGAATGCGATCCCCGGCAACCGTTACGACGCCGACGGCAACCTGGTCGGCTACGACATCGAGGCGCAATGCCGGCAGGTCTTCGCCAACGTCCGCGCGGTACTCGAAGCCAGCGGCGCGCGCTGGGAAGATCTGGTCGACGTCACGGTTTACCTGACGGATATCGCGCAAGGATTTCGGGCGCTACAACGCGTTGTACGCGGAATATTTCGCGGGTGTCGACGCGTGCCGCACGACATTGGGCATCACCGCGCTGCCGACGCAGATCGCGATCGAACTCAAGTGCGTGGCCTTCGTCGCTAACACGTAGCGGATTGTCTCCCTCTCCCGGAGGGAGAGGGTTGGGGTGAGGGCGAGCCTGCGTGCCGCTTCGCCTGGTTCGCCCTCATCCGCCCTGCGGGCACCTTCTCCCTCCAGGAGAAGAGAACAACAAAAAGCCCCGGAGGCGCGAGCCGTCCGGGGCTTTCGACAACGACAGAGACTTACTTGCCGCCGGCCTTCATGGTGCCGGAGCTGTCGCTGGATTTGCTGGCATCGGAAGAGGAGGAGGCGGCGGACGTGTCGGCCGTCTTATGCTTCTTGGCATGGTGCTTCGCCGGAGCGGCCGTGCTGGTCTTGGCGGCATCGGTCTTCGGCGCGGCGTCCTGCGCCAGGACGGAACCGGTCAGAGCCACGCTAGCCACCAGCAGGGAAGCGATCACAAGTTTACGCATGAGTAGGGACCTCGACAGTGAGCGCCGCGAACCCGGCCGGACCCCGGCGTCTCGGGTGGCGCGACGGCACCTACGTTGCTCCGACAAAGACGTATGTTTACTGAACGAAAGAACTTGCGAACAGACTAAGCGGAGACTAAGCAGAGACTAAGCATTTCGCCGATCAGCAACTGTGTTTCGGCGGCTTTTTCCGGCAGGTACGCGAAGCTGTCCTCATCCATGTAGTTCAGTTGCGCGAGTTCGAGTTGCACGGCATCGACGCCTTCATCTGGACGTCCATACTGGCGGGTGATGTAGCCGCCCTTGAAGCGACCGTTGAGCACATGGCTGTAGCGATCCTGTCCTGCCAGCAACTCGTCGAGCGACTTCGCCAGCGCGGCAGAACAGCTCGCGCCGTCGGCCGTGCCCAGGTTGAAGTCGGGCAAGCGGCCATCGAACAGCAGTGGAACCACGCTGCGAATCGAATGGCCCTCCCAGACCACGACCCGGCCGTGTTCGGCTTTCAGCCGGGCGATCTCCGCGGCCAGCGCCTCGTGGTACGGCCGCCACCAGCGATCGACGCGATGGGCGATTTCCGCGGCATCGGGCGCCTGGCCGTCGAGGTAGATCGGCGTGCCATCGAACATCATCGTCGGCACCAGACCGGTCTCGGTGCGCCCCGGATACAACGCATGGCCGTCGGCCGGCCGGTTGAGGTCCACGACATAGCGCGAGGCGAACGGCCGTAGCACGCTGGCACCCAGTTCCCGGGCGAAATCATAGAGCTCGGCGACATGCCAGTCCGAATCGACGGAGCGCCGCGCCGCAGGGGTCATCCGCGCCGCGATATCGTCGGGAATGGCGCTGCCGTTGTGCGGCAGGCTGATCAGGAGCGGCGCGTTGCCGCGATGCAGGGTATACGGGGTCATGGGGCCAGTGTAGCGCCGACCGCTCAGCGCGTGCGCGCGCCGAGCAGGACCATTTCCTCTGACGAGGTGGGATGGATCGCCACCGTCGCGTCGAAATCGGACTTGCATGCCCCCATCTTGATCGCCACGGCGAAGCCCTGGAGCATCTCGTCCGCGCCTGGACCGAGGATATGCATGCCGACAATGCGCTCTTCGTCACCAACGCAGACCAGCTTGATCACGGTCTTGAACGCCCGCGAGGAGAGCGACAGCTGCATCGGCGTGAAGGCGTGGCGGAAAATGTGCACGTCGTCGCCGTACTGCTCGCGCGCCTCCTCTTCCGACAAACCGACCGTGGCCAGCGGCGGATGGGAGAAAACCACGCTCGGAATCAACTCGTAGCTGATTTTCGCCCGCGGCTTGCCGCCGAACAGCCGGTCGGACAGGCAGCGCCCCGCGGCGACCGCGACCGGGGTCAGTGCTTTGCGATGGGTGACGTCGCCCAGGGCGTAGATGCCCTGGACATTGGTGCTCTGCCACTCGTCGGTGAGGATGTGACCGGCGGGGTCGGTTTCGATGCCGATCCGGTCGAAGCCGGCGCCGTCGCTGTTCGGGTCGCGACCGATCGCCCAGATCAGCGCATCGTACGGCCCTGGCTGGGCACCGTTGTCGCAGTCGATCACGACCTGCTCGCCGTGCCGCCGCGCGCCGGCGATCTGGCAGTGGTAATGGATGCGGATGCCATGCGCCTGCATCGTCTCGCCGAGCGCATCGGCCATCTCCACATCGAAGCCGCCCATCAGGCGGCCGCGCACGTACATGTCCACTTCGCCACCGAGCGCGCGCAGTACGCCGGCCAGTTCCACCGCGATATAGCCGCCACCAACGATCGCCGTGCGCGCGGGAAGCCCGCGCAGATCGAAGAAACCATCCGAATCCATGCCGACCTCGAAACCCGGCGTGTCCAGCCGGCGCGGCCTCGCGCCGGTGGCGATCACGGTGTGCGGCGCGCGCAGTTCGCGCCCGGCAACCAGCACGGTGCGATCGGCACCGAGCCGGCCGATCGCCGGGATCAGGGTGACGTTGTGCCTCTCCAGATTGAGACGATAGCTCTCGTGGATCCGGTCGATATAACCCTGGCGGCGGGCAATGAACGTCGGCCAGTCCAACGCGCCACGGGTCAGCGCGAAACCGTAATCGGCGGCCAGCTCCTGCGCCTCGGCCATTTGCGACGCGTACCACATCGCCTTCTTCGGGATGCAGCCGACGTTGACGCAGGTACCGCCGAGCTGGCGCGGCTCGAGCAGCGCCACGCGGACGCCATATTTCGCCGCGCGCAGCGCCGTGCCAAGACCGCCGGAGCCCGCGCCGATCACGATCAGGTCGAAGTCTTCAACGGCCATGCGCGTTTCCTTCCTTCTTCCCAAAACGAACGATCACGTTAGCACTCATTAAAGACCGAAACGCCGGGGCGAGTAAGGCGCCGGATCGAGTACCGGCACGGCGCCGCCGACCATAGCCGCGACCAGTTCCCCGGTCGCCGCGGACATGCTGATGCCGAGCATGCCGTGGCCGGTGGCCAGGATAAGATTGGACCAGCGCGACGTCGGTCCGATGATCGGCACCTCGTCCACGCTCATCGGCCGCCAGCCCCACCACGGTTCACCGTAGCCCTCGCCTTCCGGTTCGCGCAGGTAGTCGCCCGCGCCGCGACGCAGCGCATCGATGCGAATAGTGTTCAGGCCCTCGGCGTAACCGGAGAATTCCATGGTGCTGCCGAGCCGGAATCCCGTCGCCCAGGTGGTGACGCAGACGGCCGCCTCGCGCAACACCAGCGAGTGGCGCGGCGCCAGGCGCGGCGCTTTC
This sequence comes from uncultured Gammaproteobacteria bacterium, assembly GCA_963847335.1. GTDB lineage: Bacteria > Pseudomonadota > Gammaproteobacteria > Xanthomonadales > Rhodanobacteraceae > Luteibacter. Next base: position 149,886 of record CAWJZF010000004.1, on the reverse strand, counting down.
GCATAGGTGATCGAATACCCCTTGCCCGGCTGCATCGGCAGGCGCATGCCCAGTTCCCGGCCGAGCAGCGGCGACCACGCACCGAGCGCCATCACGATGCGGTCGGCCGAGAACACACCGCGCGTCGTGCGCACATGGCCGATGCGGCCGTCCGCCGCGCCGAAGCCGTCGATCCGTGCACCGCTTTCGATCGAACCGCCGAGTTCGCGCACACGTCGCGCGAGCTCGGCCACGTAGCGATCGGGACGCAGTTGCGCGTCGCCGGGATGGAAGAGGCCGCCGGCAACGCCTTCACGCAACGCTGGCTCCATCGCCAGCACGCGGTCGCCGTCCAGACGCTCGACCGCGATACCGAGATCGTCGAGCAGGTCGGCATGATGCGCATCGGCATGCCAGGCCTTCCGGGTGCGATAGACGTAGAGTTCGCCGGTCGTCTCGAACTCGCAATCGAGCGCGTCTTCGGCGATCAGATCGGCAATGGCCGTGCGCGAGCGTTTCAGGATGGCCGAACGCGCCGCCCCGGCCCGCCGGAAATCCCCCCAGGTACAACGCCGCGCGAAGCCGAGCATCCAGCGCAGCCGGGCAAGATCGGTGCGCGGATTGAGGTAGAGCGGTGCGTCGCTATGCATCAGCGAACGAAGCGCGGTACCGATCGTCCCCGGCATGGTCAGCGGCGAGGCGTGGCTTGGCGTGATCGTGCCGCAATTGCCATGCGAACTGCCGGCCCCCGGCACGTCCTGTTCCAGCACCCGCACCGACGCACCGGCCTTGAGCAGGTACAGCGCGCAGGCCAGGCCAATAACACCGCCACCGAGAATCAGAACGTCGCTACGGGATGAATCCATCCACGAATTCTAGGGGTTCGCGCCAGCCGGGGGAAACATCGATTCCACGGTCGAATGCGGCCTGGACGCCATCAACTGCTGAAGTTTCTAGCTATTCCCTGCAAGTGATTGATTTGATAACCTCGCGCCGTGCCGAACGGGGTTATGCCATGAGCTTCCAGATCGTCTGTCGACCGTTGAGCCCCGCTACACGCCTTCGCGGCGCGCGTGCCTTCGGCCTGACCCTGTCGGCCAGCCTGGTCGCCCTCCTAGCCGCCTGCGGCGGTTCGCCGACGAAACCGCACCGGGTGATGAACACTGGCTGGTCCACCAGGGCGGCGACCAGCGTCCCGCCCGATGCCGCCAATGACGTGCTGTTCCGCGCCATCGGCCTGGTCGGCACGCCTTATCACTGGGGCGGCAACACGCCCGAAGGCGGTTTCGACTGCAGCGGCCTGGTCAATTACATCTACCTGACCTCGACCGGCCTGCGCCTGCCCCGCACCTCGCAGGAAATGGCCGGGATGAACAAGCCCAGGCTGGACGCCGACCAGCTGGTCAGCGGCGACCTGGTCTTTTTTGGCCGGCGCGGCAGCATCAGCCATGTCGGTGTGTATGTCGGCAAGGGCCGCTTCGTGCATGCGCCCAATTCCGGTGGCACCGTCCGCCTGGACAACCTCGATGGCAGCTACTGGCGCGACAACTTCGCCTACGGCAAACGCGTACTCAACTGAAAGCCATGGTCCTCAGTCGCCCTGTTGAAAAATTATATTGCACACAATTTAATTGCGTGCTTTAATCCCTCCCATGAATCCGACTCCCCGCCTCGACGAACAGCTCTGCTTTGCCCTGTACGCGGCATCGCGGGCCATGACGGCACGCTACCGGCCCCTGCTGGATGCCCTCGGCCTGACCTATCCCCAGTACCTGGCGATGCTTGTGCTCTGGGAACAGGACGGCCTGTCCGTGGGTGACCTCGGTGAACGGCTGCAACTGGATTCGGGGACCTTGACACCCCTGCTCAAGCGCCTCGAAGCCGCGGGCCTCGTCCAGCGCATCCGCCGTCCCAGCGACGAGCGCAGCGTCGATATCCGTCTGACCGACGCGGGCCAGACGCTGGGCACCCGGGCCACCCGAATTCCCGAACGACTTCTCTGCAACACCGGCCTTGCGGCCGATGAGCTTTTCCGCCTGCGCGACGAACTGAAAGCGTTGACGGCGAAACTCTCAACCCCCAACCCAACCGATGGAGATGCACCATGAGCGTCAGCAAGATTCTCTACACCGCCACGGCCACCGCCAAGGGCGGCCGCGAAGGCCATATCCACAGCAGCGACGGCGTGCTGGATTTCGACCTGAAGGTACCGAAGGAACTCGGTGGTCCGGGCGGCACCGGCAGCAATCCCGAGCAGCTTTTCGCCGCCGGCTATGCGGCCTGCTTCGAAGGCGCGGTGCGCTTCGTGGCGCGCGAGCGCAAGGTGACGATCACCGAGGCCTCGGTCACCGGCCATGTCGGCATCGGCCCGCGTGAGCCGACCGGTTTTGGCATCGCGGTGAAGCTGGAAGTCAGCCTGCCGGGGATCGATCGCGCCGTCGCCCAGGACCTGGTCGACACCGCGCATCGCGACATCTGCCCGTATTCGCATGCGACGCGCGGCAATGTCGATGTGGAGATTGTGTTGCTGTAAGTCGTGAAGCCGGTCGCGAGTGCTTACTCGCGACCGGTAGCTCGCGCAAAGCGAACTGAAGCCAGCCCTCAGTGGGCCGCCTTGCCATCAGGATGCGCATGCCCGTGCTCGATTTCCTCGGCACTCGCCTCGCGCACGTCGGCCACTTCGACGTTGAAGATCAGGGTCTTGCCGGCCATCGGGTGGTTCAGGTCCACGTCGACGGTACTCATGCCGACCTTCTGCACGACCACCACACGCTGGCCGCCTTCCTTCAGCGACAGCACCGTGGTCATGCCCGGCTTCAGCTTCGCGCCATTGCGGAAATACTTCTTCGGTACACGCTGGGTCATGTTTTCCTGGCGCAGGCCGTAGCCCTGCTCCGGGGAAATCTCGACCTCGAACGTATCGCCGCTGCTCTTGCCTTCCAGCCCGGCTTCCAGGCCCGGGATCAACTGGCCGTGGCCGAGCAGGATCCACAACGGCTCGCCGTTGTCGCGGGAACTCTCCACCTGCGCGCCGTCGACCTTGAGCGCGTAGTGGAAACTGATGACCTTGTCCTTGCCAGCCTGCATGACCGTCTCTCGGGGAATTCAAAACGCGGATCTTAGCGGATTTGCGCACGGGCAACGAATCTCTCACAAGTCGACCGCGGCCGCCGCATACACTGGCCTGGCCGCGCAGGGGCGCGGTACTTGCCTTACCCAACAACGGAGGACTCATGAAGCACTCGCGTTTGTTCTTATCCATGGTTGCCGCCATCACCCTGGCCGGCGCCGGACAGGTCTTCGCCCAGGAGGCCCAGCCACAAGCCGCTCCGACGACCTCGGCCACCGCCGACGGGGGCGCACCGGACTTCAACACGCTGGACACCCAGCATCGCGGCTATATCGTCCGCAGCGATATCCCCAAGGATGTGCCGGCGCTCAAGCAGTTGCGCGCGCACTTCAATGAAGCCGATCTCAATCACGACGGCCACGTCTCCGGCTCCGAATACAACACCTACGTGACACCTGCCCCTGCCGGCCAGCACAAGTAAGCCATCCGCGACATCCGGCCAGGGATGGCCTCACCGCCCCCGGGGCGCCATGGAGAGACGCTGCCCATGATCGATCGCCGAGCCCGCAAGGACATCGCCGCCCGTTTCGACAATCCGCTGCTGCGCGCCTATATCGCCGGCAAGCTGGCATCCGATCCGCTCTACGAGGCGGCAACCGCGATTGTCCGCGAGAAGCCCCTGCCGGTACTGGATATCGGCTGCGGTATCGGCCTGCTCGGCCATTTCCTGCACGCGGCGGGCGCGGGTTGCCGGTATACCGGCGTCGACCACGACCTGCGCAAGATCGAGGCCGGTCGTATCGCCCTGCGTCGGGCACGGCTGGAACAGGCGATGGATCTGGTCCACGCGGACGCCGCGTCAATCGCCCCGGCCAAGGGCCACGTCGCCCTGCTCGACGTCCTGCACTACCTGCCCGCGGCCCGGCAGCCGGAACTGCTGGCCACGGCAGCCTCCCATCTGGCCCCGGGCGGCAGCCTGATCCTGCGCAATGTGGTTCGCGAGGCGAACTGGCGGTTCCGCTTCACGGTGGCCGAAGAGGTCTGGCTGAAGGTCTCGGGACTGATCCGCGGCGGCGCGCAGTATTTCCCGGATGCGGACGACATTCGCCGTCCGCTGGAAGCCCAGGGGCTGACCGTCGCCATGCGCCGGCTGCATGGACGGACCCCCTTCAACAGCTACCTGATCGTCGCCCGGCGGCCCATGTAAACGGTTTCGGAACGCCCTGATACGGATCCCGGGGATTTCGGCTATACTCCTCCGGCTCGTAGATGCCCCGACTCCCTTGCGGACCTTCGGCGACGGACTTGTCCTCGCCTGATCCCCCACCCCCGGTCGCACACACGACACCGACCAGCCGCCCCATGGCGTGCGGTCGCCCATTTGATTGCTCGAGCGCGGTTTCAGGGAACGCTCCGGGTTGAGTTTCAGGAGTTCCTCCATGTCTTTCGAATCGCTGGGCCTTGCGCCCGCGTTGCTGCGTGCGTTGTCCGAGCACGGGTACAACACCCCCACCCCCATCCAGGCCGCGGCCATCCCCGAAGTACTGGCCGGCCACGACATCATGGCCGCCGCCCAGACCGGCACCGGCAAGACCGCCGCTTTCGCGCTGCCGTTGCTGCAGAAACTCGCCGAGAACGGCGAGCGCCCGGAAGGCCGCCGGCCGATCCGCGCGCTGATCCTCACCCCGACGCGCGAGCTCGCCGCCCAGGTCCAGGAAAGCATCCGCGACTACGGCAAGCACCTGCGCCTGACCAGCACCGTGATCTTCGGTGGCGTCGGCATGGGCAACCAGTTGCAGTCGCTGCGCCGTGGCGTCGACATCGTCGTCGCCACCCCGGGCCGCCTGATCGACCATATGCAGCAGCGCTCGATCGACCTGTCGAAGGTCGAGGTGCTGGTGCTCGACGAAGCCGACCGCATGCTCGACATGGGCTTCCTGCCCGCGTTGAAGCGCATCCTCGCCGCCGTCCCGCAGAAGCGCCAGAGCCTGCTGTTCTCGGCGACGTTCGCCAACGAGATCAAGGCGCTCGCCCAGCAGTTCATGCGCTCGCCGAAGGAAATCTCGGTGTCGCCGGCCAACACCGTCGCCAACACGGTGACCCACGTCGTCCATCCGGTCGACGCGGCGCGCAAGCGTGACCTGCTGTTGCACATCCTGGCCGCCGACAGCCGTCGGCAGACCCTGGTGTTCAGCCGCACCAAGCACGGCGCCGACAAGCTGGTCCGCCATCTGGAAACCTCCGGCCTGCGCGCCGCGGCGATCCATGGCAACAAGAGCCAGAACGCGCGTACGCGTGCGCTCAGCGACTTCAAGACCGGCCGCGTCACCGTACTGGTAGCCACCGATATCGCCGCGCGCGGTATCGACATCGACCAGTTGCCGGTGGTGATCAACTTCGACCTGCCGATGGTCGCCGAAGACTACGTGCACCGCATCGGCCGCACCGGCCGCGCGGGCTCCGAGGGCCAGGCGATCTCGCTGGTCAGCCATGACGAGTCCGGCCTGCTGCGCGATATCGGTCGCCTGCTCAAGCAGGACATCAACGTGACCAACATCTCCGGTTACGAGCCCAGCCACCCGTTGCGCATGGATGCCGGCGCGCCGCGCCCGAAGCAGGGCGGCGGCGGTCAGCGCCAGCCGCAGCAGCAGCGCCAGGGTGGCCCGCGTCCGCCGTCGCACCGCCCGCATGGCCACGCCAGTGCGAGCACCGGCGAAGGCGCCGGCAACCACAAGCGCCGCCGCCAGCGCCGCGGGCCGGCCAGCAACAAGGCCTGACCCTCGCCGAATGCCGGTACCTCCGGCATTCCGCCGAAAGGACTAGCGCGCATGTCCGATGGCATGCGCGCTTTTTTTTGCCCAACATGCCTCGCTTCCCTTGAAGAGTGCCGACGCATGATGTCGATCAAAACCCTGCCGATTGCCGTGCTCCGCGTGGCCTTCGGTGCACTGTTCGCCTTTTCCGGCGCCAACGACCTGCTGCATTTCTGGCAGCCGCCCGCGCCGACCACCACCGCCTCGCAGGCCTTTATCGGCGGACTGGCCGCCAGCGGCTTCATCCTGCCGGCCCTGGGCGTGGTCTTCCTGCTGGCCGGCATCGCCCTGATCCTCAACCGCTGCTCCGCCGCCGCCCTCGTTGCGCTGGCCGCGCCGGTCGTGGCGATTTTCGGTTATCACACCTTCGCCGAAGGCCATGCCTTCAGCATCGGCACGATCGTGCTGGCGGTGTACCTGCTGCTTATATGGGAAAGCCGCGCGCAGTGGCTCGGGCTGTTCGCCGCCCGGGCACCGGTCGCCGGCCTGAGCCCTGTTCCGCTCAGCCGAGTGGGTTGATCTTCGCGGTAAGGATGTGGTCTTCCCACAGGCCGGCGATTTTCAGGTATCGCTTCGCCTGCCCTTCGCGCTCGAAGCCGAGCCGTTCGAGCAGGCGACCGCTGCGTTCGTTGCGCGGCATGTAGTTGGCCATCACCCGGTGCAGGCCAAGCGGCCCGAAGGCGTGGGCGATCAGCGCTTCGAGCGATTCGTGCATCAGCCCCTTGCCCTGGTGCCGCACGGCGATGCCGTAACCGAGGTGGCAGGCCTGGAAGATGCCTCGCACGATATTGGCCAGGTTCGCGCTGCCGAGCATCTCGTCCTCGCCCGGTGCGAGCACGGCGAACGGATACGCGCGATCGCCGCGTGCCGCCTCGAGCGCGGCGACGATCGTGTCCTGGCACGCGGCAAGCGTGTAATAGGCCGGTTCGCGTAGCGGCTCCCATGGGTCGAGGTGCTCGCGGTTCTCGTTGCGATAGCGCAACAGCAGTCCGGCTTCGTCGACGCGAAGCAGACGAACCACCGTGCGCGCCGTGCGCAATCGCGTCGGCGGATACATGCTCAAGCCAGGGCTTGCGCGTGGTGGCGCAAGTGATCCTCGATGAAGGTCTGGATGAAGTAATAGCTGTGGTCGTAGCCCGGCTGGCGACGCAGGGTCAGCGCCTGGCCGGCCTCGGCGCAGGCGGCTTCGAACAGCTCGGGTTTCAGCTGATTGACGAGAAAACCATCCGCCTCGCCCTGGTCGACCAGGATGGTGCCGGGAAAGGTCCGTCGACGTACCAGTTCGCTGGCGTCGTAGTCGGCCCAGGCCTTGCGGTCCTCGCCGAGATAGCGCGAGAAGGCTTTCTCGCCCCAGGGCACGCGGCTGGGGGCGACGATCGGCGCGAAAGCGGATACCGAGCGGTAGCGCTCCGGATGCTTCAGCGCGATGGTCAGGGCACCGTGGCCGCCCATCGAGTGGCCGAAGATGCCGGTGCGCGCCGTGTCCACGGCGAACGTCGCGGCCACGAGGGCCGGCAACTCGTCGACCACGTAGCTGGACATGCGAAAACGCCTCGACCATGGTTCAGCCGTTGCGTCGAGGTAGAAACCCGCGCCTTCGCCGAACTCCCAGTCGCCGGTGGCACCCTCGAAGCCGGTCTGCCGTGGGCTGGTGTCGGGCATGACCAGGGCAAGACCGAGCTCGGAAGCCACCCGCTGCGCGCCCGCCTTGATCGTGAAGGTCTCTTCGGTGCAGGTCAGGCCAGCCAGCCAGTACAGCACCGGTACCTTGCCGTTCGCTGCCTGCGGAGGCGTATAGACGGCAAAACGCATGTCGCCGCCGCAGGCCGCCGAAGGGTGCCTGTAGAAACCCTGGATGCCGCCGAAGCAGCGCTGTTCCGACAGTGTCTCGATCACGCTCATGTCCGCTCCCGTTTTGGCCGCACGCGCAGATAACCTCCAAGTCTAACCCGCAGCCAACCGCCGTTGCGTGTTTATCGGGCGTCGGGGGCCAGTCACTGCTAGAATATCGCTCCCGCCTGGCGTAACGTCGCCGGCGTGCCCCGCTTTTGAGGTCGCCATGTCATCCCCCGTTTCCGATTCCGCTCCGGCTAGCCCCGGTTTCAGCGAGCTTGCCCTCGACGCCAACGTCCTGCGCGTGCTTGCCGAAGTAGGCTACGAAGTCCCCTCCCCGATCCAGGCCGCGACCATTCCGCCGCTGCTCGCCGGCCGCGACGTGATCGGCCAGGCGCAGACCGGCACCGGCAAGACCGCCGCCTTCGCGCTCCCCGTGCTTTCGCGCATCACCATGCGTCCGGGCAAGCCACAGGCGCTGGTCCTCGCGCCGACGCGCGAACTGGCGATCCAGGTTGCCGAGGCGTTCCAGAAGTACGCCACCTACCTGCCCGGCTTCCAGGTCCTGCCGATCTACGGCGGCCAGAGTTACGGCCCGCAGCTGCAGGGCCTCAAGCGCGGCGCCCAGGTCATCGTCGGCACGCCCGGTCGCGTCATCGACCATCTGGACAAGGGCACGCTGGATCTTTCCGAACTGCGCTTCGTCGTCCTCGACGAGGCCGACGAGATGCTGCGCATGGGCTTTATCGACGATGTCGAGAAGCTCCTGCAGGCCACCCCCAAGGATCGCCAGGTCGCACTGTTCTCGGCCACCATGCCGGCACCGATCCGGCGTATCGCGCAGACCCACCTGAGGGACCCGGTCGAAGTCACGATCAAGAACAAGACCACCACCGCGGCGAACATCCGCCAGCGCTACTGGTGGGTCAGCGGCATCCACAAGCTCGACGCCTTGACCCGTATCCTCGAGGCGGAAAGCTTCGATGCGATGATCGTCTTCGCGCGCACCAAGCAGGCTACCGACGAACTGGCCGGCAAACTGCAGGCGCGTGGCTTCGCCGCCGCCGCGATCAACGGCGACATCGCCCAGGCCCAGCGCGAGCGCGTGATCCAGCAGCTGAAGGACGGCAAGCTCGACATCCTGATCGCCACCGACGTCGCCGCCCGCGGCCTGGACGTCGATCGCATCAGCCATGTGCTGAACTACGACATCCCGCACGACACCGAGTCCTACGTGCACCGCATCGGCCGCACCGGCCGCGCCGGGCGCAGCGGCGAGGCGATCCTCTTCGTCACCCCGCGTGAGCGTAACCTGCTGCGCGCGATCGAACGCGCCACCCGCCAGCCGATCGAGCAGATGCAGTTGCCGACGATCGAGGCGGTGAACGATACCCGCGTGAACAAATTCAACCAGAAGATCAGCGACACGCTGGCTTCCGGTGAATTGAGCCTGTACCAGCAACTGATCGAGAAGTACGAGCAGGAGCACAACGTGCCGGCGATCGAGATCGCCGCCGCCCTGGCCAGCATCGCCCAGGGCAGCACGCCGCTGCTGCTGGCACCGCCGCCGAAACGCGAATACACCGAGCGCCCGCCGCGCGAGTTCGAGGAGCGCGAGCGCCGCCCGCACAGTAGCGGCGAAGGCTCGCAGGATCGCCGGCCGCCGCGCCGCGACGAGAGCTTCAGCGACCGTCGTCCGCCACGCGAAAGCGGCACGCGGCCGATGCGCGCGCACGTCACCGAGCACGGCAAGCGTACCTATCGCCTCGAGGTCGGCCATGAGCACGGCGTCAAGCCGGGCAATATCATCGGCGCGATCGCCAACGAAGGCGGCATCGAGGCCCAGTTCATCGGCCGCGTCAGCATCCGCGGCGAGCACAGTCTGATCGACCTGCCCGAGGGCATGCCGACCGAGGTCTTCCAGCACCTGAAGAAGGTCTGGGTCACCGGCCAGCAACTGCGCATCAGCGAATGGGACGGCAAGGAAAGCGCGTCCTCCTCCGAGGCACCGCGCTCCGCGCCGCCGTCGCGCCCGCCGAACAAATTCCGGCCGGCCGCCTCCCGGCCCACCGGCGACAAGCCGCCGCGGCGCAAATAGGCCACCGGAAAAAAGGGGTCAGAGTCACTACCACGGGCAAAAAATGGGGTCAGAGTCATTTTCCGCGAGCGAGTACTCGCTGAAACCGACTGTCGTCGGCGTGGAAAATGACTCTGACCCCATTTTTTCGCTCGCCCGTGGTAGTGACTCTGACCCCTTTTTTACGCTTGCAGCCAATCCCCGGGGCCCAACGCCGGAAGGCCATAAGCGGCCCGCGCGCGATCGCATTGCGGACTCGGTTCGCCATGCTCCCAGGCCGGTCCAAGATCGCGGCACGGCGACGGCCGGACCGCATAGATCCCGCACGAAGCGTCGCCGCCGATCTGGCCAAGCAGCGAAAGACACCGCGGCTTCGCCTGCTCCGTGCCATGCATCGCGACGCGATGCGGATCGAGTTTGACGGTGAACTCCGAGGGCACGATGCCCCCTTCCTCCGGCGAGGCCTCGAACCAGTGAAACGCCACGCGAAAATGGGCGCAACACGCGCCGCAGCGAAGACAGGGATGGCTCATGGAGCTAGGGTATACCCACGAAGGTATTGCAGCGACTGATATCGCCGCTGTCGAACCCGGTCTTGAACCACTTCACACGCTGCGCCGAGGTGCCATGGGTGAACGAGTCAGGCACCACCCGGCCCTGCGCCTGCTGCTGCAGGGCATCGTCGCCGATCGCGGTCGCGGCATTCATCGCCGCCTCGATATCGCCGGGCTGCAACCACTGCTGGCGCTGCTCGGAACTGTTCGCCCAGACACCGGCGAAGCAATCGGCCTGCAGTTCCTGGCGCACGGACAGGCCATCGGCGCCTTCCATGCTTGCACCGCGACGACGCGCCTGGTCGACCTGGTCGAAGACGCCGATCAGCTTCTGCACGTGATGGCCGACTTCATGCGCGATCACATAGGCGCGGGCGAAATCGCCGGCGGCATGGAAACGCGTCTGCATTTCCTGGAAGAAACCGAGGTCCAGGTACACCTTCTGGTCGCCGGGACAGTAGAACGGCCCCACCGCGGACGAGGCCGAACCGCAGGCGGTGCGCACGCCGTTCTGGAACAGGACAAGTTGGGGCTCGACGTATTGCCGGCCGCTACGCGCGAAGATCTCATGCCAGGTGACTTCGGTCTCGCCGAGGATGGCGCGGACGAAGTCGACCTGCTCGTTGCTGGCCTGTGCCGGTCGCGTCTGCTGCGTGGTTTGTTGCGGGGCGCCGCCGTCCTGGCTGAGGAGCGCGGTCGGGTCCTTGAAGAAAACCAGGCCGAGGATCGCCAGGATGATGATGCCGCCGATGCCCATGCCGCGGCCGCCGAATCCACGGCCGCCACCGCCGCCGGAACCGGCATCGACCACGTTGTCGCTTCTGCGTCCCTTTTGCCAGAGCATGCGCGTCCCCCGGTGATGAGCCTGCGTCGCGACGATAGCGCTTCGGCCCTGTGCTGTCATGCCCGCGATGACGGTAAAGTAGCGCCCGTTGCCCCTGCCCTGGATCTCACATGCTCAACCAGTTGCCCGCGCTCGTGACCCTGCTGACCTTGCTGCTGTTGCTGGGCACCCTGTGGCTGGTCGGCCGCGCGCGGACGAAGTACGGGATCCACGCGCCGGCGATCGGCGGCCATCCGGCCTTCGAGCGCGCCTGGCGGGTGCAGATGAACACGCTCGAATCGACCCTGATGTTCATCCCCGCCCTGTGGCTGGCCGCGCAGTACGCCGACCCGGTCTGGGCCGGGATCGCCGGGCTGGTCTGGCTGCTGGCGCGGGTCTGGTACGCGATGGCCTATGCGCGCGATGCGGCGCGCCGTGGCCCGGCCTTCATGCTCGGCATGGCGGCCTGGGCCGTCCTGATGGCGATGGCCTCGATCGGCGTCATCCGCGCCATGCTGCAAAGCGCTTAAGCGTTCGCCACCAGCGCCCAGACCCGATGCGGTACCCGCATCGGCTGTTCCCCATGCTTCGCGGCGAGAAGCGTCGCCAGTTCGTCGTCGAAGCGCTTGATCGCCTCCGGATCCAGTGAGGCGCCCACGCCTGCGCTGGCGCGGATCCGGCCCCGCCAGTCCTCGTGGCTGTACGGTACGTCCAGATCGAATGAGAACGTGCGCAGCGCGGTAAAGCCGGCCTCGCGCACGTCCTTCAACCATGCCGGATAAAGGCCGCTGCCCCCGCCCATCTTCCAGCCCGGATTCCAGGCAAGGATCAGCGATTCGGTGTCCTCGACCATATTGCCGGCCAGCGGCAGCCAGTCGAAATGCGCGATCACCAGTCGGCCGCCGGGCACCAGCCAGTTCCGTGCGCGACGTGCCGCCTCAGGCCGTTCGAACCAATGCCAGCACTGGCCGGCAACCACCACTTCGAAACTTTCCGGCGTGAAATGGGCGTCCTCGACACGGCTGACGACCTGCAGCACCTCGACACCGGCCTGTGCATCGAGGTCGCGCGCCTGCGCCAGCAGTTCGGCTGAAGGATCCAGCGCGGTCACCCGGCAACCGCGCAGGGCCAGCCCCCGTGCCACCGTGCCGGTGCCGCTGCCCAGGTCCAGTGCGCGGTCGCCGGGCTTCACCTCGTCGCGCAGCAGGCGTTCGAAAAAGGCATCGGGAAAACCCGCGCGATGCCGCGCATAGTCCACCGCGGTGCGGCCGAAATCGATGGTCATGACAACCTCGTGCGTCGATGGATCGATGGAACTACTCGTCGTTCTCCCGCGCCCATACGCGGACACGCTGGATCCGCGCACTGTCCATGGCGGTTACTTCGAAATGCAGGGCATCGCTGTCGAACTGGTCGCCGACATGCGGCAGGCGACCGAGCCGTTGCAAGACAAAGCCGGCCAGCGTGGAAAAATTGCCATCCCCGGGCAAGCGCTGGCCGAGCAGGTGTTCGACCCGACGAACGTCCAGGCTGGCGTCCAGCAGCCACGCGCCGTTCGCTTCGCTGACCGCAGCCGGGTCGCCCTCGCCACCGTCGTCGGGGAAATCGCCGGCGATCACCTCGAGTACATCCGCCGGCGTCACCAGGCCAAGGATGCTGCCGTATTCGTCGACCACCAGGGCGATCTGCAGCGGCGCGCGTCGGAACTCGTCGATCAGGCGCAACACGCTCAGCGATTCGAGTACGGTGAGGGGCTTGCGCACCACGGCGCCAAGGTCGATGCGATCGTGCTCGAGCAGGCTGGCCAGCAGATCGCGCGAGGAGGCCACGCCGATCAGTTCGTCCAGGTCGCCGCGGGCCACCGGAATCCAGTGGTGAACCGACTCGCGCGCTTCGGCGCGAAGCGTCTGCGCGTCCTCGTCCGGATCTAGCCAGACGATCTCCGTGCGCGGGGTCATGATCGAGCGCACCGGGCGTTGCGACAGGTCGAGCACGCCCTGGACCATGGCCAGTTCGTCCTTGCCGAAGACCGTTGCCTCGGCCTGGCCCGGGTCGGTGCCCTTGGGGCTTTCGACTTCGTCCTCGCCACTGCCGAGCATGCGCAACACGGCCCTGGCGGTCCGGTCGCGCATGCTGCGCGCGCCGCCGAGCAGGCTGCGCCGGCGGTTGCGCCGCATGGTCTGGTTGAAGGCCTCGATCATGATCGAGAAGCCGATCGCGGCGTACAGGTAACCCTTAGGGATATGAAAACCGAAGCCTTCGGCGATCAGGCTGAAGCCGATCATCAACAGGAAGCTCAGGCAGAGGATCACCACCGTCGGCCGCGCATTGACGAAGACGGTCAGTGGCTTGCTCGCGCTGATCATCAGGATCATCGCCACCACCACGCCGATCATCATGATGCTCAGGTGATCGACCATGCCGACGGCGGTGATCACCGAATCGAGCGAGAACACCGCGTCGAGCACGACGATCTGGGTCACCACCAGCCAGAACGCCGCACGACGGCCACTCTTGTCGCCGTCCTCGTCGCTCGCCTCGAGCCGCTCGTGCAGTTCCAGCGTTGCCTTGAACAACAAGAAGAGACCGCCGACCAGCAGGATCAGGTCGCGCCAGGACATGCCGAAGCCGTACCACTCGAACAAGGGCTGGGTCAGGGTCACCAGCCAGGACATCGCGGCCAGCAGGCCGAGGCGCATCAGCAGGGCCAGGCCGAGGCCGAGCAGGCGGGCCTGGTCGCGCTGCTTCGGCGGCAGCTTGTCGGCGAGGATCGCGACGAACACGAGGTTATCGATGCCGAGAACGATCTCGAGCACGATCAAGGTGAAAAGCCCGGCCCAGGCGGCGGGGTCGGCTAGCCAGTCGAGAACGAACATGGGACGGCGCCGGAGCGCCAGGTTTCCTCCATCGCAGAGGCGGCCACTATACATGCGACCCCGCCGTGGCCATGCCGAAAGGCACCATTGCGGGGTCGTGGGACGGTCGGCTACGGTGGTTCCAACTTCCGCCGCAGTAGCTCATGGACAATCCCGAAAACACGCTCTTCCCCTCACCGGCCGCCGACGTTCCCGACCCGGAACGGACCGCCCCCGGCGTGATCGAAACGGTCGGCACGATTCTTTTCTACTTCCTCCTGCAGGCCCTGATCAGCGCCGCGCTGGCCTGGCTGCTGGCCTGGCACTACGCCCCCGCCGGCAGCCTGCCCGGGATGGCCGAGATCCGTTCGACGATGGCCCGGCCAAACGCAACAGTCGCGGTGATCATCGGGACCCTGTTCGGTGCGGCGCTCGGCACCCTGGCCACGGTCCGCTGGCGCTGGCGGCCCTGGCTCGGCGTGTCCCTGCCACCCGGACTTGGCCTGACCGGCACGCACCCCGTCCTGATCCTGGTCGGGGTCGCTGTCGGCCTGATGACCCCGCTTGCCGGCGGCGCGCTGACCAAGCTGCTGGCCGGCGACCACGACGTCAGCCAGACCGTGACCGAGATCGCCGAAGGCTCGTCGGTCGGCATGCGCGTACTGCTGGTCGTCGCGGTGATCAGCATCGGCCCCTTCGTCGAGGAAGTACTGTTTCGCGGGGCGCTGTTCTCCGCGTTGCGCCGCTGGATACCGCCGGCATGGACGATCGCGATCGTCGCCGCCGCCTTCGCCCTGGTCCACCTGCCCGACCTGCACTGGCAGTGGTACGCGCTGCCGAACCTCGCCTTGCTCGGCGCGATGTGCGCGTGGTTGCGGGTGATCAGCGGCTCGCTATGGCCGGCGGTCGCCGCGCACGCGGCGAACAACCTGCTGGCGACCGTCGCCTGGTTTGTCGCCAGCCACGCCAGCTGATCAGCGCGGCGGCAGCTGGGCGCGTTCCAGCGCGGACACATGCCGCTCCAGCCGTGGCCCGAGGTAACCATGCGAGCCGCACGGCAGCAGGCCCGCCTCGCGGAACGCCGACAGATACCAGGCGGGCTTGCGCGCCATGAAACCCACCCGGTCGCCGGCGACATCGTCATCGCTGGTGAACACTTCCAGGAAGGCGATGCCTTCGAGCATCTCGCCGATCCCGGTCAGGCCGGCACGGATTTCCGCCGGCTTCAGGTAATGCAGCACATCGGTGCAGACGATCAGGTCGAAGCGTTCATCGAAACGCAGTTCGGCCAGCTGGCCGAAGCGCGCCAGGCCGATGTTGCGGGTCCGGCCGTAGCGGGCCACCACGTACTCGCTGGCATCGAGCCCGCGATAGGCCACCCGTGGACGCAATGCACGTAACGGCGCCAGCCACGTACCCTCGCCGCAACCGACATCGAGTACGTTGCGCAGCGGACGGCCCAGGTAATACTCGGCCTGGGCGACCACCATCGCCACCTTGCGTTTCAGTTCGGCCGGCGAACCGACCGCATGCGCGGGGGCGCGGTACCACTTGTCGAAATAGGCGCGGTCATAGGTCTTGGTCATGCGGCCATGATAGCGACGTATACCTTCGGCATACATCCACGGCGCGAGCATGGCGGTCTGCCCTATAGGAGAGTGCCATGCCCATGATCCGCTTCCTGCTGACCGGCTCGCGCGACAATGCCGATACGGTAATCAATGCCCTGCACGGCATCGAGGATGTCGAACACGTCGAGGAAGTCGACGACCTGACGCCACAGATGCGCGACGATTCCAGTTCCAGCGAACTGACCGACGACGATGGTCCCGGCATCTATTACATCGAGGTCGATACGCCAAACGAGCGTGTCGCCGACATGGTGAAACTGGTCGCCGAAGCGACAGCCATCAACCTCGAGGCCGCCGTCGAATTCGTCGACAACTTCTGAATTCACGCAATTTCTTGCGCGCGTGATGAACGGTGCCCAACACGATCGCGAAGGCTGGACCAGCCGCCGTGTAGTGCCCTCTAAACTCCGCGCAACCACCCAGCGTCGGAGTACGCATGTCGCCACGTCTTCCCGTTGTCGCGCTGGCCCTCGTCGTCGCCGCCGCGCCGCTGCACGCCCGCGATACCGAGCCGCTGACGCGCGATGACATCGGCTGGCTCGGCCGTATCGGCTTCGGTGTCGACAGCGCCATCGTGGCGCGCTATCGCGAACTGGGCCGGCGCCGTTTCCTCGACGAGCAATTGCATCCCGGCACGACCGTGTTGCCGCCGGAGATTCGCGCGCAACTGGACAGCTTCGAGGCCATCCACACACCGCTGCCAACCCTGGTCGGCCAGTATCGCGACGAAGCAAAACGCATCCGCCAGATGCCCGCCGGTGACGATCAGGTCGCCGCGAAAAAAGCCTTGCGGCAATCCGGCAACGAACTCGCACGGCAAGCGCAATCGGCCGAACTGTTGCAAGCCATCTACGGCGAGGACCAGTTGCGCGAGCAGATGGTCTGGTTCTGGCTGAATCATTTCAGCGTCTTCGCCAACAAGGGACGCGTGCGCTGGCTGGCCGCCGACTACGCCGAGAACACCATCCGCCCGCACGCACTGGGCAAGTTCCGCGACCTGGTGATGGCGACGCTGAAAAGCCCCGCGATGCTCGAGTTCCTCGACAACGCGCAGAACGCCAAAGGCCATGTCAATGAAAATTACGCACGCGAACTGATGGAGCTGCATACGCTCGGCGTCGACGGCGGTTACTCGCAACAGGATGTCCAGCAACTGGCCCTGATCCTGACCGGGGTCGGCGTCGATTTCGACGACGCACCGCGCAAGCTGAAACCGGAATGGCAGGCACGGTACGTGCGCGAAGGCGTGTTCGAGTTCAATCCGGCGCGCCACGACTTTAGCGACAAGGTCCTGCTCGGCACGAAGATCCCCGGCGGCGGCTTCGACGAAGTCGAGGAAGCCCTCGACCTGATCGTGAAACAACCCGCCTGCGCGACCTTCGTCTCGACCCAGCTGGCACGTTACTTCGTCGGCGACAAACCGCCGCCGGCACTCATCGAGCATATGGCCAAGACCTTCCGCCGCAGCGACGGCGATATCGCCGCCGTATTGAAAACGCTGTTTACGTCGCGCGAACTGGCCGACAGTTACGGCAAGAAGTTCAAGGACCCCACGCAGTTCCTCGTCTCCTCCATGCGCCTGGCCTACGACGGCGCCCCCATCGCCAACCCGAAACCGCTGGTGAACTGGATCAATGCCCTCGGCCAGGCACCGTTCGGTCGGCTCACTCCCGACGGCTGGCCACTGGACGACGCGTCATGGAGCAGTTCCGGCCAGCTCAGCCGGCGCTTCGAGATCGCCCGATCGATCGGCAGCGGGACCAACCGCCTGTTCGACCTGGACGACGGCGGCAAGCGGCAACGGCCGGGGTTTCCGCAGCTGGCCTCGCGCACCTACTACGACGCGGTCGAACCCTTCCTTGGCGCGAAGACCCGCGAAGGCTTGGCCAAGGCCGTTTCGGTGCAGGAATGGAACACCTTCCTGCTCGCCTCGCCCGACTTCAATGTCCGCTGATCCGGAGAACCACGTGATCAATCGTCGCCAGTTCCTGCTTGCCACCGCCGCCCTGCCCGCGCTCGGTTTCGCCGGCCAGCTGTTCGCCGCGCCGCCCACCTCGCCACGCTTTCTTCTGGTCTTCCTGCGCGGCGGCTACGACTGCAACAACCTGCTGGTGCCCTACGCCAGCGATTTCTACTACGAATCGCGGCCGTCGATCGCGATCGCGCGACCGGACCCGAACGACGACAAGAGCGCGCGTCGGCTGGACGCGCAATGGGGCATGAGCCCGGTGGTCAACGGCTCGCTCGGCCCGCTCTGGGATCGCCGCCAGCTCGCCTTCGTGCCGTTCGCCGGCACCGACGACCTGTCGCGCAGCCACTTCGAAACCCAGGACAATATCGAGTCCGGGCAAGCGGGCGGGCAACGGCGCGACTACGACTCCGGCTTCATGGCCCGACTATCGACCCTGCTGCGCGGCGCGCCGCCCATCGCCTTCACCGACGCACTACCGCTTACCTTCCACGGCGGCGGCGATATCCCGAATATTTCGCTCAAGGGTACGAACAAGCCGGTCTTCGACGAACGCCAGTCGGCCATCCTCGCCGATATGTACCAGGGCACCGCCTTGCATGCGGCCGCCGCCGATGGACTGGAACTGCGCCAGCAAGTGGCGAAGGATCTGCAGCAGGAAATGACCGCTTCCGCGCGCGGCGCGGTCAGCGCGAAGAATTTCGCCGCGCAGACCGAACGCATCGCCACCTTGATGCGCGACCGCTTCCGCCTCGGCTTCGTCGATGTCGGCGGCTGGGATACCCACGTCAACCAGGGCGGCGCGAACGGCCAGCTGGCCAATAACCTGGACAACCTCAGCCAGGGACTTGCCGCCTACGCCGATGCGCTGGGCGATGAGTGGAACAACACCGTCGTCGTGGTCGTCTCCGAGTTCGGCCGCACCTTCCGCGAGAACGGCAACAAGGGCACCGACCATGGCCATGGCACGGTTTACTGGGTGCTCGGCGGCAAGATCGACGGCGGCCGTGTCGCCGGCGAGCAGGTCGCGGTCAACGCCGGGAACCTGTTGCAGAACCGGGATTACCCCGTGCTGACCAACTACCGCGACATGCTCGGCGGCCTGCTCGGTCGCCTGTGGGGCCTCTCGCCCGGGGACCTGCAGAAGGTCTTCCCGGGCTCGAACCCTCGCGACCTGCGGCTGGTCTGATCAGGGCCGATCAGGCCTGCGCGGTCTTGACCAGCAGGTTCTTGGCGATCTGGCCGTGCATGTAGCCGAGTGCACGGACCAGATGAAGGGTCGCAAACAGCATCACCACGCCGACCGCGCAGAGCACGAAGGCGTCCGTCCAGCTCCCGTTAAACGACCCGTTGCCCCAGTCGAAGTGCAGCCAGTAATGCCCGAGGATCGACTTGGCCAACGGCGCGAAGATAAAGGCCAGCGACACCGACAACAGGGTGATCGCGATCGTGAAGTAAAAGATGCCCAGCGGCAGCATCAGGAACATGTAGAACAAGGTCGTCCATGTACGCCCATCGGCGAACATCTCGCCGATCCGCTTGAACAGGGTCAGGTCGCGCGACGGATACGGCGGCCGGCGTGGCATGCGCACGCCAAGCATGGTCTCGACGATACGGCCCTCCAGCAGCGACAGCGCACGCACCGTGCCGAAGAACAGCACGACGAAGGGAATGCCGATGATCAGCACCGAAAAGCCCGCCGAGAGACTGATCCCGGTCACCGCCCAGGTGAAGTAGAAGATACCGGTGGCCAGCGCCAGCACCATGTAGAACAGGGCGCCATAGGTACGCGAGTCGGCGGCCACGCCGAAGAAGCGCCCGACCAGCGAGCGCCGCGGCGGCGGCGGCGGCGGACGCAACGCACGCTGGATCTTGATCTCCTGGTCACGATACAGATCGGCCACTTCATCGGGCGCGCCGTAGCTGTTGACCACATGGTCGAGCATGTCCGCCTCGCTACGACCCGGCTGTTCGGCCAGTTCCGCGCGCAGATGCTCCTCCGCGTCGTAGAGCGCGTCCTGCACCAGCGACGGATCGGCACCACGCAAGGCTTCGCGCAGCTGTTCGAGATATTGGGCGATCGTACGCGGCGAATTCATGACACCCCTCCTTCCAAGACGGAATCGACCGAATCGCGCGTGGCATTCCAGGCGTCGATCCATTCGGCCAGGACGCTGCGTCCCGGTTTGGTAATACGGTAGTAACGGCGCGGCGGACCGCTGACCGAGGGCTCCACCTCACTGGAGAGCAACCCGCCCCCCTCCAGGTTGCGCAATACCGGATACAGCGCGCTCTGCTTCCCCGCCAGCACGCCCTCCCCGAGCCCCTCCAGCCGCTTGGCGATCTGGTAGCCATACATCGGCTGCTTCGACTGCGCCAGCACCGCCAGCAGCACCAGCGAGACCGTCCCGGCCGAAAGCTCCTTCTGGAACTTCTTCAGATAAACGCCGATATCGTCCATGGCCTCACCTGCACTAAGGCATATGTTGGATTGAACGATAGTACGAAGTTCGTACTAGTGCATGGGCCTGAAGTCATGGCTTCGGCACCCACCCGTCCATGCGCATGAGCCCAATGTTTATACCTGCTACACCGCTCTGGGTTGAAAGCGGACATTCCTGTCGAATTAACCATTTAGTCAATATCACCACAGTTCCGTAAGCCAGCGGGACGATAGCGCCAACGCGAACCGTGCCGCATCTGAACACCCTTGGCGGCGAATCCTGTCACTAGCTTAGAAAAGCGCACCAACAAATCTTAGATTTACCTTAAAAATCAATTTTACAAATCTTATGATTATTTTATAGAAAATAAATATTAGAATTATCAATATCTTAGAAAGATATAGACAAAAAATCTTAGATTTGCCTTAAAAATCACTTTTACAAATCTTATGATTATCTTAGCGAAAGTAAATACGATTATCTGATGAATTATCGAATAATCATTTTGTTACTTCATTGTCATTTATCGTGATTACGGTGTAGCCGACGTCGCCACTCCCAAAAATCAACAAACAGGCACACCATGACACGGCATATTTCGGCGCTATTCGGGCGCTCTCGCACCACGCTTGCTCTTTGCCTGGCCGCCGCGATCGCCTCCCCCGCATGGGCTGGCGACAACGCCACCGCCGACACCAGCGTCACACCGCAACAGGCCAAGACCCTGGATGCCATACAGGTGAACGGAGCCGACACGGTGACCACTATCGCGCCGTCCCAAGCCTCCATGGTGTCCACCGAGCCGCAATCGACCATCGGTCGCACCTATATCCAGGAAAATGTTCCGCCGACCGGCGACTACACCGACATCGCGTCGATTTCGCCGAGCGTGTACACCGTTACGCCGAACGGTTCAGGCCTGATGGAGGCGCCGGTCGTCTCCATCCGCGGCTTCCAGGACGGCCAGTACAACGTGACGTTCGATGGCATTCCCTGGATGGACTCCAACGACTTCACACATCACTCCACCTCGTACTTCACCAACCAGCAAACCAATTCGGTGACGGTGGATCGCGGCCCGGGCACCGCCGGTACGCTCGGAAACGCCACGTTCGGCGGCACCATTTCGGTGGATTCGCTCAATCCGCAAAAGCAGTTCGGCATTAACCCGTACATCAGCCTGGGCAGCTGGGAAACGGCCGTGGAAGGCGCAACCATCAATACAGGCGCCTTCACCAGCAGCGGCACCAGCGCTGTGATCAACCTGCAGAACAGCTCGTCGGACGGTTACCTCACCGATGCCGGCCAGCGTCGCCAGAGCGTGTTCGCCAAGGTGGTCCAGCCATTGGGCGAGAATACCACGCTGACCTTCGTCGCCATGGCGAATGAGCTGCACCAGTATGTGCCGTTCGGCGCCACTAAGGCACAGATCGCACAGCACGGCGACAACTATGCGCTGAACGACGATCCGACCAGCCAGGCCTACTACCGCGACAACAAGGACGAGATCAACACCAATTTCGGTTACATCGGTCTGCATTCGGCGTTCGACGGCTGGACGATAGACAACAAGGCCTACACCTACGGCTACAACCACTTCGGCTTCAACGGCCTGGATCCGAACGGCGAAACGCCGAACGGTACGTTCTATAGCGCCACCGACGTCCCCGGCCAGCACATGCGCAATACCAACCGCTCGTGGGGCGATATCTTCCGCGTGGGGAAGGAACTGGGCCCAGGCGAATTGCGCGCCGGCGTGTGGTACGACCATCAGGACGATATCCGCTGGCTGTATGAATTCGACGATACGATCAACCAGCTCAATCCGGTGATCGCGCCCGGAGCATCCTCGCTGGCGCTTGCCTCGGCGGATCGGCTCATGACCGACACGCTGATCACGATCCAGCCTTTCGTCGAATACCAGTGGAACATCACCGACAATGCGTATGTCATCGGCGGCGTGAAGTACAACAACTTCGAACGCGATCTGGACGCTTCGGTCAACCAGAAGACGGAAACGCCGCTCAACTATTCCAAGAAGTGGAATGCCACCCTGCCCTCGGCCTCTTTCCACTACAACTTCAACTCGAACTGGACGGCCTATGCGCAGTGGGCCAAGGGTTACCTGGCGCCGAACCTGAACCTGTTGTACGTGCCCAATCCGGCGATTTCCGATGGCGCCGTGGCGCCGGAAAAGACCACCAACATCCAGCTCGGCACGACATGGACCGACGATCGCCTGACGCTGTCGGGTGATGTGTACAAGATCGACTTCAACAACTTCGTCCAGAGCCAGAAGGTCGGCGGCGTCACCGAGTTCTACAACGGCGGCGGCGTGCACTACAAGGGCCTCGAGCTGGAAGGCACCTACATGCTCGGCGCCGGCTTCAGCGTCTACGCCAACGGCTCGCTTAACCGTGCGATCCAGACCACGGACAACCAGTGGAATGCGAACACGCCTCACAAGACTGCCGCACTGGGCTTCATCTATAGCGACGGCACCTTCTACGCATCGCTGTTCGACAAGTTCGTCGGCAAGACCTACTACACGGCCAACGCTGAGGATGACACTCCGATCGGCGGCTATGCGATCACCAACTTTGCCGCCAGCTACAAGTTCGACCCCCACATCAGCGATGTGAAGGACATCAAGATCGGCGTGCAGCTAAACAATCTGTTCGACAACACCCACATCAACGCCCTGGCCGGCGTCACGGTTGCGGATAGTACGCCGCTGTACTGGACCATTCCGGCGCGCAACTTCAACTTCACTATTTCGGCTGACCTGTTCTGATGAAACGCCTCGCGCTCCTTTCGTTGATGTTGCTGATCGCCCAGTCCGCACTGGCCGACGACGGCGGCAGCCCGAATCATGCTGGCGTCGAACTATCGAATCTGCTGCCGCCTCCCCCGGCAGCAGGTTCGACCGTGGACAGGCAGGATCTGCAGGCGGTGCTTGCCGTACAGCGATCGCGAACGGCCGCTGAGCAGTCTGCGGCCAAGGCGGATATGGAACGTTCCGTGTTCCGCTTTGCGGATGTGCTCGGTCCGTCCATGCAACCGGCGACGTTGCCAAAGACAGCCGCTTTCTTTGAACGCGTCGCTGACTTCGACAAGGCCGAGGTGAAGGACGCCAAGCGTTACTGGCGACGGCCCCGTCCCTCGGTGACATCCGGCCAGGTGCACCCGCTGTCCAAGGAAAAACCGGACGATTGGAGCTATCCGAGCGGACACTCCACCTTCGGCTATACCACGGCAATCTTGCTGGCCAACATGGTGCCGGAAAAGCGCGCGGAGATCTTTTCCCGGGCCGACCTGTACGCACAGCATCGCGTGGTGATGGGCGTGCATTTTCCAAGCGACGTGGAAGCCGGCCGACTGGCTGGAACCGTGATCGGTGCGGAGTTGCTGCGTCAGACCGACTGGCAGGCGGACTACCGGGCGGCGTGCGCCGAACTTCGGGCGGCACTGCAATTACCTGTCGCATCCGCGCAGATACCTTGATACCCACCCGAGGTGCGGAGCGTTACTAGCGCTGACCAACGAGGGCGCAAGCGCTCCACCCCCACAGTCGAACTTTGGACGCAGCGTCAGTGATGCTGCGGATGGATCACCGATAGGACTGCGCTAGTTCGCATCTGTTGAATCAACGCGTTGCCGGCCCCTGGCCGCTCCTGCGGCGAAAAAACGCTCCCTGCGGGAGATGAGCAGTTTCATCGAAGCACATGCCCGACACGTCGATCACGTCCTCGAGCACGCTGCGCAAAAAAAGTGCTGGATTCAGTGCCTGGAGCACATGCGAGCAGGCAGCTGCCCCCACATCGGCGTTCTCAAAGACCCCAGGCCAACGGATGGCGAAGGCCATCACGCAAGATATTGCGATGCGGCCCCGGAAGGCGCCCAGGCGGGCCTTCCAATGCTAAGTTGCCGCTTCCGATCACGCCCAAGGGGATATGAATGTTTCGTCGCCACGGCCTTGCCGCCCTCGTCCTCGCCCTGCCGCTTTGCAGCGCCGCGCTCGCCGACGCGCCCAAGGGCAAGCCCACGCCGACCGCCAGGGAACTGCTGGCCAGATCCTCGCCGGACGAGTGGCGCACGCCGGATCCGGCGAACCTGATTTACATGCAGCTGCCGCAGGGTCGCGTGGTGATCGAGCTGGCGTCCGCCTGGACGCCGGAGCATGCGGCCAATATCCGCACCCTGGTCCGCGAGCATTATTTCGATGGCCTCGCGGTGATCCGCGTGCAGGACAACCTCGTCACGCAGTGGGGCGATCCGGACGGCGACGACAAGGCCAAAGCGCGCAAGCTCGGCACGGCGAAGGAGACCTTGCCGCCGGAGTTCACCCGCAAGATCGACACGAAGTCGACGTTTACGCGGTTGCCCGATGGCGATGTCTATGCGCCCGAGGTCGGCTTCGCCGATGGCTTCGCCGTGGCGCGCGATCCGAAGGCCGGCAACGAATGGCCGACGCATTGCTATGGCGCCGTGGGTGTCGCCCGCGACGTCGGCGCCCAGACCGGCAACGGCAGTTCGCTGTACGCGATCATCGGCCAGGCGCCGCGCAACCTCGATCGCAATCTCGCCGTCGCCGGTCATGTGCTCGAGGGCATGCAGTACCTGTCCGCCTACCCGCGAGGCGGCGAACCGATGGGTTTCTACGACAAGCCGGCCGATCGCGTGACAATCAGCAAGGTCGTGCTCGCCGCGGATCTTCCCGCCGCCGAGCGCGAAAAGATCCAGGTACTGAAAACCGACAGCAAGACCTTCGCCGCCATCGTCGAAGCCAAACGCAATCGGCGCGACGATTTCTATACCCTGCCGGCGGGCAAGATCGACGTGTGCAGTATCGGTGTGCCGGTGCGGCACGCGAAATAGCGGGAACGGGGAACGGGAAACGAAAAGGCGGGGGTGACCCTCAGCCCGGTCGGTCCCTGTTCCCTGTTCCCTGTTCATCGATACCCCGCAGCCTGCAGCTCGAACAACTCCGCATACCGACCACCGGCCGCCACGAGATCCTCATGGCTACCGACTTCCTCGATCTGGCCGCCCTCGAGCACGATGATGCGGTCGGCCATGCGGACGGTGGAGAAGCGGTGCGAGATGATGACCGCGGTCTTGCCGTGGCTCAGTTCCTTGAAGCGCTGGAATACTTCGAATTCGGAGCGTGCGTCCAGCGCGGCGGTCGGTTCGTCCAGGACCAGCAGCGGCGCGGCGCGCATATAGGCGCGGGCGATGGCGATCTTCTGCCATTCGCCGCCGGACAGGTCGACACCATCGGCAAACAGTTTGCCGAGCATCTGCTCGTAGCCCTTGGGCAGGCGCCTGATCACCGCATCGGCCAGACTGCGCCGGGCCGCATCGCCGATGCGTTCCTCGTCATCGCGGGCATCGATGCGGCCAACGGCGATATTGTCGTTGGCCTTCAGGTAATAGCGCACGAAGTCCTGGAAGATCACGCCGATATGCGAGCGCAGTTCCTCCAGGCTGTATTCGGACAGCGGATGGCCGTCGAGCAGGATGCGACCCTCGTCGGGGTCGTACAGGCGCGACAGCAGCTTGACCAGGGTGGTCTTGCCGGCGCCGTTCTCTCCGACCAGGGCCAGCACTTCGCCGGCCTGCAGGGTGAAATCGAGATGGCGCACGGCCCAGCGCTCGGCGCCGGGATAGCGGAAGCCGACATCCTCGAAGACGAAGCCCTGGCGGATCGGTTCGGGGAACGGGCGCGGATCTTCCGGCGAATGGATTTCCGGTTGCAGGCGGAAAAAAGAAAACAGGTCGTCCAGGTAAAGGGCCTGGCCAGCCAGTTGCGAAAAGCCCGTAAGCAAGCTCTCCAGCATGGTGCGCAGGCGGCGGAACGACGCGGAAAGGAAGGTCAGGTCACCGATGGTGAATTCACCACGCACCGTGCGCCACGCGATGATCGCATAGGCGGCGTAGTAGCCGATGGTGCCGATCGTGGTGAACAGGCCGCCCCACGAAGCGCGACGCACGGCCACGCCGCGGTTGGCCGCGTACATGGAAGCGGACAGCTCACGGTAGCGTGCGATCAGGAACGGATTGAGGCCAAAGCTTTTCACTTCCTTCGCTGCGTTCGTACTGGCACCGAGCATGCGCACATAGTCCAGCTCGCGACGTTCGGGCGTCCATTGGTAATTCACCGCATAGCTCTGCGCATTGAAATGCATCTCGCCGATGAAGGCCGGGACCAGGGCGACCAGCAGCAGCACGATCAGCCATGGCGCGTAAATGAGCAGGCCGACGGCGAAGCTGACGATGGTCACCATGTCCTGCGCCTGGCCGAACAGCTGGCTCATCAGCGAACTGCGCCCGGCGACCTGGCGACGCGCACGATCCAGACGGTCCTGCAGGTCGGCGTCCTCGAAGTCCTCCAGATCGAGCGTCGCCGCGTGCTCCATCAGGCGCACGCTGGTTGTATTGGAGTAGAGCTCGGACAACAGCGAATCGACCAGCGAGACAATGCGGCCGATGATGTCCGAGGCTACGGCCAGGACGAATTCCAGCCCCAGCAGCCACCAGAGCCGGTCAAGGTCGCCACTGGCCAGCCAGTCGCCGAGGTTGTCGTGGCGCACGCCGGCATGGATCAGGCCGGTGACCTGGTCGATGATCAGCTTGCCGACGTAAAGGGTCACCACCGGTAGCAAGGCGCGAAGCAGACGCAGGAGGATATTGGCCACCGTATACAGGCGGCTGGTCTCCCATATCGCCCGCAGGAAAGGCGGCAGGTTGCGCAAGGCTTGGAGGCGTTGACGCAGGTCGGGCTTCGCCGCGGCCTTTGGCGGCGGCACGCGACGCGGCCGGACCCGGCCGCCCATGCTGGACTGAGGTGGCATCGTTAACCCCTTGCAGGGCGCGCGTGGCGCCGCGTAGTGAATGATCTTGTGCGAGTCTGGCGTGAAGGCCGGCTGTAATCGAGCGCCCACGTTACCGGTCTTGTGCTTTGAACGACGACAATGACCTGAACGACGACCATGGCGGTCGTCACCTTATGGAGAACACCCGCATGCGCCTGTCCCGTCTTCCCCTCGTCGCCTTCGCGCTGCTGGCCGCGCTGGCCATGGCGAGCCCCGCGATCGCGGCGCAGCAGGCGCCGGAGTTCAAGGGCGTGGCGAACTGGATCAACAGCAAGCCGCTGACCATGAAGGAATTGCGCGGCAAGGTCGTGCTGATCGACTTCTGGGCCTATTCCTGCATCAACTGCCTGCGCACCCTGCCCCAGGTCACCCGCTGGTACGACACCTACAAGGACAAGGGCCTGGTCGTGGTCGGCGTGCATTCGCCGGAGTTCGACTTCGAGAAGCAGACCGGCAACGTGCAAGACGCGGTGAAGCGTTTCAAGATCCACTACCCCGTGGCGCAGGACAACGAGATGGCCACCTGGGACGCCTGGAGCAACCAGTACTGGCCGGCCGAATACCTGGTCGACAAGGACGGCAACGTCGTCGCCCATCATTTCGGCGAAGGCAATTACATGGATATGGAGAACCGCATCCGCGGGCTGCTCGGCATGGCCCCGCTGACTGCGCCGGCCGGTCCGGCGGCAGCCGACCTGACGAAGATCGGTTCGCCGGAGATGTACTTCGGCAGCTCGCGCAGCGAGTTCAATGCCAGTCCCCAGGAGGTCCATACCGGCCTGGTCGAGTTCACCGCGCCCGATCGGCTGGCGCTGAACCATTTCGCCCTGGTCGGCACCTGGGAAGTGGGCAAGGAGAACGTCAGCCTGGCCCGCCATGACGGCGAGATCCGCCTGCACTTCAAGGCCGGCAAGGTGCATATGGTGGCCAGCGCGCTGACCCCGATCACCCTGGACATCATGGTCGACGGCAAGCCGCAACCGCCGGTGACCGTGCAGGCCAGCGAGCTGTACACCTTGTTCGACAGCAACGACTACCGCGATCACGTGCTCACCATCCGTATTCCGAAGGCCGGGTTCCACGCCTTCACTTTCACCTTCGGCTAGGGCGGGACTTGCCATTCGCGCATTCTACGATATATCGTAAGACTGTTACTTACGACACCCGGAGAATCACCATGCGTTGGCATTCCCTGTTCCGCGAGGCCCGCTGCCACTTCGAGCACGGCGCGCACGCCCACTTCGCCGGTCGCGGCGGCGCCTTCGGTGGCCGCGGCGGCCAGGGTTTCGACGATTTCGAAGGCTTGCGCGGCGGCCGTGGCGGCGGTCGCTTCGGTGGCCGGATGTTCGGCACCGGCGACCTGCGCCTGCTGCTGCTTTCCCTGATCGAGCGACAGCCGCGCCACGGCTATGAACTGATCCGCACCATCGAGGAGATGTTCGACGGCCAGTACAGCCCCAGCCCCGGCACCATCTACCCGACCCTGACCATGCTCGAGGAGCAGGGCCTGGCCCGCGTCGACAGCGAGACCGGCGGCAAGAAGCTCTATGTCATCACCGAGGAGGGCAAGGCCTTCCTGGTCGAGAACCGCGACGCGCTGGAGACCTTGATGGCGCGCCTGGAGATGATGGCGCGCA
The DNA here is from genome assembly GCA_963847335.1 of uncultured Gammaproteobacteria bacterium. Lineage (GTDB taxonomy): Bacteria > Pseudomonadota > Gammaproteobacteria > Xanthomonadales > Rhodanobacteraceae > Luteibacter. The sequence continues at coordinate 121,326 of CAWJZF010000004.1, read as the reverse complement.
GCATGTCGCGACTGTCCGCGCCGCACCAGATCCGCGATGCCATGCACGAGGTCAGGCATGCCCTGCTTTCGCAGTTCCGCGGTTGGGACGCAACGGAAACCGCGCGCGTCGTCGCCATCCTGAAGAAAGCGGCCGCCGATATCGTCGGCGAGCACAAAGATCGGTAGGTCGCCGGATGAACGGGTTCTGAGGCCATCACCCAGGCGAACACATAACCTTTGCACCATTCACGATACTCCTTCGCTTCACGGGGAGACGAGGAGAGGACGATGCGGCGTGGCCCGAAGATCATCGCCTGGGTAGTCGGCGTGCTGCTTGCACTGATCGCGATCCTGGTCGTCGTCGTGCTGACGTTCGACTGGAACCGCATGAAGCCGACGGTCAACGACAAGGTATCGCAGGCGATCGGCCGGCCGTTCGAGATCCGTGGCGACCTCAGCGTGCATTGGGGTCGCGAGCCGACCGAGTCGGGCGTCGCCGCCTGGATGCCATGGCCGACCTTCACCGCGCTCGATATCGCCGTGGCCAATCCGGACTGGACGAAAAACCGCCAGCTCGCGCATCTGGATGCCCTGGAATTCCGTCTGTCGCCCTTCCCGCTGATCGCCAGGCGCATCGTCATTCCCAGCGTGCAACTGCGTGCCCCCCGGATCGATCTCGAGCGGGTCGCCGATGGCCGCAACAACTGGACCTTCAAGCTGCCCGAGGACACCGGCCCGTCCGAATGGGCGCTGGACCTGCACGATATCGGCTTCGACAAGGGCCATATCGATATCAGCGATGCGTCGAACAAGCTGCAACTCGGCATCGACGTGACGCCGCTGGGCAAGGCCATCCCGTTCGCGAAGATCATGGCCGACCAGGAACAGGCCTCGCGCCAGGAGGCGACCCAGGCGGTGGGCGGCAAGGCGCCACAGGCGCTGGCGAAGAACGATGCGGGCGAGAAGGACCGGGCGGACCGGACCAAGCAGCGCCAGTTCTACGCCTTCGCCTGGACCGCCAGGGGCAGCTACAAGGGCACGTCGGTCGACGGCGAGGGCAAGACCGGCGGCGTGCTCGCGCTGAAGAACGCCAGCCGCCCCTTCCCCGTCCAGGTCGACGCCCGGGTCGGCCAGACGCATATCGCCCTGGTCGGCACCCTGACCGACCCGGTCAACCTCGGCGCGCTGGACGTGCGCCTGTGGTTTTCCGGCAAGAGCATGGCCAACCTCTATGCACTTACCGGTATCACCCTGCCCGACACGCCGCCGTTCGCCACCGAAGGCCATCTGATCGCCACCTTGCGTCGCCAGGGCAGCACCTACAAGTACGAAAATTTCACCGGGCGGGTCGGCGGCAGCGATCTGGCTGGCAGCCTGACCTATACCGACGGCGCGGCGCGGCCGAAGCTCGCGGGCGAAGTGAAATCGAACCTGCTGCAGTTCGCCGACCTGGCCCCGCTGATCGGCGCCGATACCAATGCCCAGAAACAGCAGCGCGGCGATGCCACGCTACAGCCGAAGGGCAAGAAGCTGCCGGTCGAGCCGTTCCGTACCGAACGCTGGAGGGCGATGGATGCCGACGTCGACTTCACCGGCGCGCGCATCGTCCGGAACGACAGATTGTCGATCGACGCCCTGCAGACGCATCTGGTGATGAACGATGGCGTGCTCAGCCTCGATCCGCTGAAGTTCGGCCTGGCCGGCGGTCGCATCGACAGCAGCGTCCGCCTCGATGGCAGTACCGCGCCGATGAAGGGCTCGATGCGGATCGGCGCGCGGGGACTGCAGTTGAAACAGCTGTTCCCGATGTTCCAGCCGATGCAGACCAGCTTCGGCCAGATCAATGGCGACGCGGCGCTCAGTGCCACCGGCAACTCGATATCCACGCTGATGGCGACCTCCAACGGCGAGGTGAAACTCCTGATCAACGATGGCGCGATCAGCAAGACCCTGCTGGAGACCGCCGGCCTCAATGTCGGCAATATCGTCATCGGCAAGCTGTTCGGCGACAAGGTGGTGAAGATCAATTGCGCGGCGGCCGACCTGGTCACGACCGATGGCGTGATGGACGCGCGGCTGTTCGCCTTCGACACCCAGGACGCGGTGATCAATGTCGACGGCACGGTCGATTTCCGCACGGAGAAGCTGGACCTCAACGTGCGCCCGCATACCAAGGGCTTCCGGGTCTTCTCGCTGCGCTCGCCGCTGTATGTCAGAGGCACCCTGGCCGATCCGGATGTCGGCGTGGCGGCCGGGCCGCTGCTCCTGCGCGGTGGCGGCGCCGTTGCCCTGGGCGTGTTCGCCGCGCCGGTCGCGGCCCTGCTGCCGCTGATCGTGCCGAACAGCCGCAGCCAGGACGATACCGGCGACACCTGCAAGGCCTTGCTGACCGAACTGGGCAGTGGTGCGTCGAAGGCTCCCCCGGCCGGGAAGACCATGCAGAAAGCAACCGCGCCAAAACCGTAGGACGTGCCAGTAGCTTTTGATCGTCATCCCAGCGAAGGCTCACTGCTGTCCGGGGAAAATCCGGGCCATCTGCGGCTATCCGTTGCGAGATAAGGCGCCATGGACAGGAAGATCGGTTGGTGACTCGTTGGCGACAGTTGCCCGTGAAGCGAGGCCTCGGGCTTTTGCTCGTCGCCCCGGCGCAGGCCGGGGCCCAGTGGGCTCAGTGTTCGGTCGCCAGCCTCACGCCAGCAAAGCCGGTTATTTTCCCCGCGCTATCGCTCGATGAGGACGGCGGCCACCAGGCCCCTGCCTGCGCAGGGGCGACAGTGAGGGGTTTCGAGTTCCCCTCCAGTACCGGATCGGCGTTCTTCGATCTTTTCCCCGGACAGCAGTGAGCGAAGGCTGGGATGACGTTGAGGGATACCGGTCGGCAGGCCAGTACCGTTTTGAAAGGACTTGGCCAAGCCTCTTCCCTGGCAGGCGATAACCCTGCACTCTTGCGTTTTCCTCCCGGTCGTCCCGCGCCATGCAGCCCGTCATCAAAGCCCGCCTGCAGATCCACTTCTGCGTCCTGCTATGGGGCTTCACGGCCATCCTCGGCAAGCTGATCACCCTGCCCGCCCTGCCCCTGGTCTGGTGGCGCATGCTGCTGGTGGTGGTCGCCCTGCTGCTGATTCCCAAGGTCTGGAAGGGACTGCGCGCGCTGACGCCACGCCTGCTGCTCGCCTATGCGGGCATCGGGGTGCTGGTCTCGCTGCACTGGCTGACCTTCTACGGCGCGATCAAGCTGGCCAACGCCTCGGTCGCGGCGACCTGTATCGCGCTCGGCCCGGTTTTCCTCGCCGTGGTCGAACCATGGCTCGCCCGCCGCAAGTTCGATATGCGTGAACTCGCGCTAGGCATTGCCGTGGTGCCCGGCGTAGCCATGGTGGTCGGCGGCGTACCCGCCTCGATGCGCCTGGGCATCGCCGTCGGCGTGCTGTCGGCACTGCTGGTGGCGCTGTTCGGCTCGCTCAACAAGCGCTTCGTCGAACACGCCGACCCGCTGACGGTGACCTGTATCGAGCTCGGCACCGGGACGATCTTCCTTACCCTGCTGGCACCGCTGATCCCGCACGTGGGGCCGGCCTTTGTCCTGCCCGGCCTGCATGACGCGGGTTTGCTGCTCCTGCTCTCCTTCGGCTGCACCCTGCTGCCGTTCGCCCTGGCCCTGGTGGCGTTACGCCATATGAGCGCCTTTGGCACGCAGATGGTGACCAACCTGGAGCCGGTCTATGCGATCGTGCTGGCCATGCTGCTCCTGGGCGAGCAGCACGAGCTGGACACCTGGTTCTATATCGGCGTGGGCGTGATCCTGATCGCCGTCTTCGCCCATCCGCTGCTCCACCGGGGCGACCGCGCCCCCGCCCAGCCCGACCTGCTCGGCACGGCCCAGACGCATAGCGTGGTCGACTAGCTCGATCGATCAGCGCGATCTGGCGCGGGTTGCACGCGTCCGCGCCGCCTTCTTGGCGGCCACCGAACGCCCCGCCGCACCCTTGGTATGAGCCGCCTTCTTCGCCGCCGCCGAACGTGAGGCGGCGCTGCGCTCGTGCGCACTGCTCTTGGCCTGCTTCGACAGCGCCGAATGCGATACGGTCTTCGTGCTCTCGCGCTTGAGCGCCCTGGTCGCCGCCTTTGCCCGCGTGGCCGTCGATTCGCCCGACTTCTTCGCCGCCGCGCGATGAGCGGAGGTTTTCTTCGACGAAGCCTTCTTCGCCGCCGTTTTCTTCGCCGGCACCTTCACGCCGGCGCGGCGCGCCTCGGAAAGACCGATGGCGATCGCCTGCTTCGCGGAACGCGCGCCATGCTTGCCCTGGCGGACGTGCTTGATTTCCTCATGGACGAATTCACCGGCCTGCGTGCTGGCGGCCTTCCCTTCCCGTTTGTCCTGGCGTGCACGGGCAGTGGTTTTCTTGTCGGGCATGACGCGTCTCCTGGGTCGACGAACGGATACAGCGGTCATCCTGTGACCGCCGCCGTGAAGTTGTCGGCAAGAAAGCGTTGGCGCCGGATCGGCCCGTCAGATCAGCTTGATCTCGCGCAGTCGTTCCTGCAGGTACTCGTGGGCCGTGATCGGCTCCGGGTAACGCCTGGGATTGTTCGCGGTGACGCATTCGGGCAGCACGTCGATGACGAAATCCGGGTTCGGGTGCAGGAAAAACGGTACCGAGTAACGCGGCTTGCGCGCGTTGTCATTCCGCGGATTGGTCACCCGGTGGGTGGTCGAGGGGTACACATGGTTGGTCAGGCGCTGCAGCATATCGCCGATATTGACCACGATGGCATCGCCCTCGGTCGTGATCGGCAACCACTCGCCGTCGCGGGTCAGCACTTCCAGGCCCTCGGCGCTGGCGCCGACCAGCAGGGTGATCAGGTTGATGTCCTCGTGCGCGCCAGCGCGGACGTTGGGGATGTTTTCCTGGGTCAGCGGCGGGTAGTGGATCGGGCGCAGGATCGAGTTGCCGAAATTGGTCTTGTCGGCGAAGTAGTTTTCCGGCCGGCCGATATGCAGGGCCAGCGCGCGCAGCACGCGCGCACCCAGGTCGTCGAGCGCCTCGTACAGGCCGTAGCCATAGGTCTTGAATTCCGGCAATTCGACCGGCCACAGGTTCGGCGCCATGACGTCGGCATAGACCGAATCGCGCGCGATTTCGCGGCCGATATGCCAGAACTCCTTCAGGTCCGCATGCTTGCTGTCCTTGGCCGTTTCCACCTTGAACGGCGTATAGCCGCGCGCGCCACCGCCGCCGGCCACGTGGTACCTGCGCTTGGTCTCGTCCGGCAGGGCGAAGAAGCGTACGAAGGCGTCATAGGCGCCGTCGATCTTCTCGCGCTCGATGCCATGGCCGCTGATGCAGCAGAAACCGAATTCACGATAGGCCGCGCCGAGCTCGGCGACGAAGGCGTCGCGGTCGGTGTCGTAGCGACGGATATCGAGGGTGGGGACCTTCTTCATGGACGAAAGCTCTGAGGGCGGGGTCAGGCAAAGGCCTGGGCCGCCGATTTTACGGCCTCGGCCAGCTGATTGGCCAACCGGTCGACCTCGGCGGCGTCCGCGGCCTCGATCGTCACGCGGACCAGCGGTTCGGTGCCGGAGGCCCGCAGGACCACGCGGCCGCGGCCTTCGAGCACCTGGCGCACCTCGGCCAGGCAGGCCTGCACGCTTTCGGTGTCCAGGGCCTGTCGCGCGCCATCGGCACGTACATTGAGCATGGTCTGCGGCAGCTTGGTCAGGCCGGCGCGGGCCTGGGCGTAGGTCTCGCCCGATTCGGCCAGCGCCTCCAGCAGGGCCAGGGCGGCAATGATGCCGTCGCCCGTAGTGAAGCGATCCAGGCAGAGGATATGGCCCGAGGTCTCGCCACCGAGCACGCCGCCCTGCTCCTTCAGCTGCTGCAGCACGTAGCGGTCGCCGACATTGGCGCGCACCAGCGGCACGTCGATCGCGCGCAGCGCGCGCTCCAGCCCGTAGTTGCTCATCAGGGTGCCGACCACCGGGCCGCGCATCCAGCCACGGCGCAGCCAGCTGCGGGCGATCACATAAAGCATGTCGTCGCCGTCGGTCACCGTGCCGTCGCGGTCGACCAGGCGGACGCGGTCGCCATCGCCGTCGAAGGCGATGCCGAGGTCGGCCTCGCGCTCGACCACCGCGCGCGCCAGCGCTTCGGGATGGGTCGAGCCGACGCCACGATTGATGTTCAGGCCATCCGGCTCGATGCCGATGCCCGAGACCTCGGCGCCCAGTTCGGAAAACACCTTGGGCGCGACCTGATACGTCGCGCCGTGCGCGCAATCGAGCACCAGGCGCATGCCGCGCAGGCTGAAATCCTCGGGCACCGTGGCTTTGCAGAACTCGGCGTAACGCGCCACCGCATCGGCGACGCGGCTGGCCTTGCCGAGCCGGTCCGACGGCAGGGTCGCCAGGTTGCCGTCGAGCTCGCGCTCGATCGCTTCCTCGACCTCGTCGGAGAACTTCTCGCCCTGCGCCGAGAAGAACTTGATGCCGTTGTCCTCGTGGGGATTGTGCGAGGCGCTGATGACGATGCCGGCATCGGCACGCAACGAACGGGTCAGGAAGGCCACCGCCGGCGTCGGCATCGGGCCGAGCAGGCGCACGTCGACCCCGGAGGCGACCAGGCCGGCCTCCAGCGCGGATTCGAACATGTAGCCGGACACGCGCGTGTCCTTGCCGATCACCACCACGGCCTTCGGCCGGCGGCGGACCAGCACGGCACCGACCGCCTGACCCAGGCGCAGCATGAAATCGGGGGTGATCGGCCAGACCCCGACCTGCCCGCGAATACCGTCGGTACCGAAATATTTGCGTTCGCTCATGGTGTATCCCTGCTTTCCGGAAGCGAAGGATACGCCAGTGCCAGCCGGATTTATCTACGCCAAACGGTCAGTCGTCGTCCGGCCAGCGTGGCATGGCGGGCGAATCCCGCCTCGGTGGGCACGTCGGCGGCATCGAGCGCGCGCCAGACCGCGAGCGCGTCCACCGTGGCCGCCACGTCGTGCACGCGGACCATGATCGCGCCGCGCTGCACCGCGATCAGGGCCGCGGCCACGGAGCCGGCGGCCCGTGCCGCCGGTTCTTCACGACCGGTCACGGCGGCCGATCATCGCCTTGCGCGAGAGTCCGACATAGGCGCCGGCGCCGAGCCCGGCGAAACGCTCCATCGCGGCAAGCAGGGCCAGGTTGTGGTCAAGTGTCTTGCCGAAGCCGAAACCGGGGTCGACCAGGACCTTCTTGCGCTCGATGCCGGACAGTTCACAGGCGAACACGCGATCGGCGAGGAAACGATGGACCTCGCCGACCACGTCGTCGTAACGCGGATCGTCCTGCATGTCGCGCGGCTCGCCCAGCATATGCATCAGGCAGACCGGCACGCCGAGCGACGCCGCGGCATCGAGCGCGCCGTCGCGGCGCAGGGCATAGACGTCGTTGATCATGCCGGCGCCGGCGGCGACCGCCGCGCGCATGACTTCCGGCTTGGAGGTATCGATCGCGATCGGTACCGTGGTCGAGGCGGCCAGGCGCTCGATCACCGGAACCACGCGGGCGATCTCCTCATCGATGCCGACATCGGCGGCACCGGGACGGGTCGATTCGCCGCCGACATCGATCATGTCCGCGCCCTCCTCGACCATGCGCAAGGCATGCTCGACCGCCGTATCGGTATCGGCATAAAGGCCGCCGTCTGAGAAGGAATCCGGGGTGATATTGAGGATGCCGACCACGCGGGCGCGGTCCAGCACCAGCGCACGGCCGGCGCAATCGAGCACGGTGGCGAACATTGCGTCGACCATGCTCAGGTACCGCCGTTCGGGTGGCCGCCGAGCGCGCCCATGAAGCCACGGTAATAACGCAGCTCGTCGATCGAATCGCGGATATCGGACAGCGCGGTATGCGCCGATTCCTTGGCGAAGCCCTTGCCGATCGCCGGCGCCCAGCGACGCGCCAGTTCCTTCAGGGTCGACACGTCAAGATTGCGGTAATGGAAATAGCGCTCCAGCCGCGGCATCTGGCGGTGCAGGAAGCGGCGGTCCTGGCAGATCGAGTTGCCGCACATCGGCGACTTGCCGGTCGGCACCCATTCACGAAGGAAGGCCAGGGTCGCGTCCTCTGCCCCGGCATGATCGCTGGACGAACCAAGCACCTGGTCCCACAAACCGGAGCGTGTGTGCTGGTTGCGATTCCACGTGTCCATCGCCTGCAGGCGTGCTTCGTCGTGCCGGATCGCGAAGACCGGACCTTCGGCCAGCACGTTCAGATCGCGGTCGGTGACGATGGTCGCGATCTCCAGGATCGAGTCGTCCACGGTATCCAGGCCGGTCATCTCCAGATCGATCCAGATCAGGTTGTCTTCGTGAGCAAGAGTCATGCAGCCTCCTTTGGTGGGCGGAGTTTAACCCGTCGGGCAGCGGACCGCCCCCTCATGCGATCATGCCGCATGGCCGAACCGACCTTCTTCTGGCACGACTACGAAACCTTCGGCGCCGATCCTCGCCGGGATCGCCCCTCGCAATTCGCCGGCATCCGTACCAATGCCGCGCTGGAGCCGGTGGGCGACCCGGTGATGATCTACTGCCGGCCGCCACGCGACATGCCGCCGCAACCGGTCGCCTGCATGATCACCGGTATCGCGCCGCAGACCACCGAACGCGAAGGCCTGGACGAAGCGACCTTCGCCGCCGCGGTCCACGAGCAACTGTCCGTCCCCGGCACCTGCACCGTCGGCTACAACTCGCTGCGCTTCGACGACGAGTTCACCCGGCACCTGCTCTACCGCAACTTCTACGAGCCCTATGCGCGCGAATGGGAGAACGGCAATTCGCGCTGGGACCTGATCGACCTGGTCCGCATGTGCCAGGCGCTACGACCCGAAGGCATCGTCTGGCCCATGCGCGAGGACGGCACGCCGAGTTTCAGGCTCGAGCACCTGGCCACTGCAAATCAGCTCCAACAGGAACGCGCCCACGATGCGCTGTCCGACGTGGAGGCCCTGATCGGCCTGGCGCGGCTGATCCGCGAGAAACAGCCGCGGCTGTGGGACTGGTACTTCGCGCTCCGGCGCAAGCAGCGCGTGCTGGAACTGCTGGACGTGACGACGATGACGCCGATGGTCCACGTCTCCTCGCGCTATCCGGCCAGCCGGCATTGCCTGGCAATCGTCGCGCCGCTGGCGATGCACCCGACCCGCCAGGGCGAGATCATCGTCTATGACCTGGCCAGCGATCCGGCCGATCTGCTCGCGCTGACCGACGAGGCCATCGCCGATCGTGTCTTCACCTCGCGCGCCGACCTGCCCGAGGGCGTGGAGCGCATCGCCCTGCGTACCGTGCGTGCCAACCATGTACCGGCGCTCGCGCCGCTGACGACCCTTCAGGGCGCCGATACGGTGAGGCTCGGCGTCGATGTCGCCCGGGCCGAACGCTACCTTGAAGCATTGCGCACACATGCGGGCCTGGCCGAAAAGGTCCGCCGCGTCTTCGGCCATGCCTCGGACCTGCCGCCGGCCGAGGATCCGGAACTCGCGCTCTACGGCGCTTTCCTGCCCGATGCGGACCGGCGCCTGCTGGCCGACGTTCGTGCCACGCCGCCGGCGCAACTGGGACAGCGAGCCTTTCCGTTCCGCGATCCACGCTATCCGGAACTGCTTTTCCGCTACCGCGCGCGCAACTGGCCGGAAACGCTCGATGCCGGGGAAACAGCACGCTGGGAGGCATTCCGCCGCGAGCGCCTGACCCGCCACACGCCGCTGACCACGCTTACCCTCGACGAGTACATGGCCGAACTGGCCGCCTTGCGCAACGGCGAGGCCCCGCCGTTCGCCCTGCTCGATCAGCTCGAATCATGGGGCCGCGAACTGAACGACAGTCTTTAGCACTGGATTCGCGACGCCGCCACGGTGAAGATGGGCGACTGCATTCCCGTCCCGGATCGCCCACGCATGAGCAAGGCCTACTTCACGCCCGCTACGTTCCGTTTCCTGAAAAACCTCGCGGTCAACAACAACCGCGAATGGTTCCACGAGCACAAGCCCGACTACGAAAAACACCTGCGCGAGCCCTTCCTCACCCTGATCGGCGACCTCGCCGCGCCGCTGGCGAAGATCAGCCCGCACTACCGCGCCGATCCGCGCAAGGTCGGCGGCTCGCTCTACCGCATCCACCGCGACACCCGCTTCGCCAACGACAAGCAGCCGTACAAAGCCTGGGCCGGCGCGCGTTTCTTCCATGAACGCCGCCACGAGATCCCGGCCCCCGCGTTCTATCTGCACATCCAGCCTGGCGAGTGCTTCGCCGGCGGCGGCATGTGGCATCCCGAACCGCCGACGCTGAAGAAAATCCGCGACTTCCTCGCCGACAACCCGGAAGCCTGGAAGAAGGCGACACGCTCGAAGACCTTCACCGACCACTACGAGTTCTGGGGCGAGAGCCTGTCCCGCCCCCCGCGCGGCTTCGATCCCGCGCACGAGCTGATCGACGACCTGAAACGCAAGAATTTCGCCGCCGGCGAAAACTTCAGCGAGAAACTCGCCTGCTCCAGCGAATTGCTGCCCCTCGTCGTGGCGACCTTCAAGCGCCTCTCGCCAATGATCGACTACCTGTGCGCGGCGCAAGAACTCGAGTTCTGACAGCGAGGCACTGCGCGCTTTCCCTTCACCGTCATTGCGGCGCAGGCCGGACGCCGGGAGCGTAGCGACCAAGAACAGCGAAGCTGGCCCGAAGGGTGAGCGCCACAGGCGCGAATCATCCAGTGGCGACAACCAACCACTGACGCCACTGGATCCCAGCCTTCGCTGGGATGACGATCAAGAGCGAAGAGCGAAGCGCCAAGAGCGAAGATCGAAGCGCGCCAGCCACACCCCCTCACCGTCATCCCAGCGAAGGCTGGGATCCAGTAAAGAACACGGCGATCAGCCGGCTCTTAGCTCTACCCGGGGCCCCTTTGAGCGTGAGGTCGGCTGGGACGACAAGGCCGCGCAGCGGGGTCGGCATGGATGCCGACCGTTTACGACCGTACAGGGATGTACGGCCGTAAACCCCGGCCCAGCCGGCCGCCCCGCGCAGCGGGCACGCGATTGGGGTGTCGTTTTCTCTTGCCTACGTCTCTTTTTGACAAGAAAAAGAGAAGTAGGTCGGCCGCGGCAGCGGTCGAAACACCGGCGCGATAGGCGCCGACACGATCGCGACAATGCCAACAGCTAAAGAGCAACCCTCATCCACCCTGCGGGCACCTTCTCCCTAAGGGGAGAAGGAAAAAAGCTCAACGCTCGTGGAACGGACGACGCGTGCGCAGCAGATACACACCCACACCCATCCCAACCACCGCCGTCATCGCCACATAATGCGCCGGCGCCATCCCACCGACATGCGCCGCCAGATACCCGATCAACGGCGCGGTCACCGCACCAAAGAACGCATAGGCAATGTTGTAGGCAAAGGAAATCCCCGAAAAACGGATCGCCGGCGGAAATACCGCCACCATCACCGCGGGCACGATGCCGACCACGCCGACGCAAAGGCCGGCCAACGCATACAACGGCAGGAACCATGTACCGCCGTCGGCGAGGTCGGCAAAAAGCGCATACGTCGCCAGCATCAGGATCAGCGAGCCGACCAGTATCGAGCGTCCCCGGCCATAGCGATCGGCGGCCAGGCCGCCAAGAATGCAGCCGATGGCAAGCATCGCCGCCGCGAGGTTGTTGCCGAGGAAAGCGCGCGCCGCATCGATATGGAATTTGTCCTGGACCAGGGTCGGCGTCATCAGGATCACTACCACGATCGCCGCGGTCAGCATCCAGGTCGCCAGCATCGAGAGCACCACGCCGCTCATCTGGCCCTTGAGCACGCTCTTCAGCGGCATCTCGCGGACCAGCTCGCGGCGTTCGCGCATTTCCACGAAGACTGGCGTCTCGCTCAGCCAGCGGCGCAGGTAAACCGCGAGGAAGCCGAACAACCCGCCCAGCACGAAAGGAATGCGCCAGCCGTAATCGAGCACGTCGGCCGCTGTCATATGGGTATTGATCGCGGCGGCGACCAGCGACCCGATCAGGATGCCGACGGTCAGTCCCGAGGTCAGGCTGGCGCAGGCGAAACCGATCCGGCCGGGCGGTGCGTGTTCGGCGACGAACACCCACGCGCCCGGGACCTCGCCACCGATCGCGATGCCCTGGATCACCCGCATCAACAAGAGCAGCAGCGGCGCGGCGAGGCCGATCTGCGCATGCACCGGCAACAGGCCGATGGCCAGGGTCGGCACCGCCATCAGGAACACGCTGAGCGCGAACATGCGCTTGCGACCGACGCGATCGCCGAAGTGTGCCATCACGATGCCGCCGAGCGGCCTGACCAGGTAGCCCGCCGCGAAAATACCGTAGACCTGCAACTGCGCCACCCAGGCCGGCATGTCGCCGGGGAAAAACAGATGGCCAAGCTGCCTGGTGAAGAAGATGAAGATGACAAAGTCGTAGAACTCCAGCGCGCCCCCCAGCGCGGCCAGCGACAGGGTCTTTGCATCGCCGCGGTCGAGCCGGCGCGGCAGCGGCAAGGACGTGGACAGATCGGACATCGGGCACCTTTCATGCGGTAGCGGGTTTCGCCATGGCGGCGAGAGACAATCAGCGTACTTCGTAAATCTCGATCGGCAAACCATCCGGGTCGGCGAAGAAGGTGAAACGGCTACCTGTGTATTCGTCGATGCGCAGCGGTTCGCACGCCACGCCGTGCCGGCCGAGCCCGGCCACGGTGGCGTCGATATCCGGCACGGCAAAGGCCAGGTGGCGCAGGCCTTGCGCTTCGGGGCGCGAGGGGCGCGGTGGCGCGGCGGGAAAGGAAAACAGTTCCAGCTGCGCGCCCTGCCCGATGTCGAGGTCGATTTTCCAGGAATCCCGGGCCTCGCGATAAACCTCGCGGATCACGCGAAAACCGAGGACGTCGCGATAGAAGGCCCTGGAACGCTCGATATCCGAGCAGATCAGGGCGACATGGTGGATGGCGCGAAACAGCGGCGAATTCATCGACCCAGTGTAATACCCGGGCCGCCGCAAGAAATCGCGTTGAAATGCCCGGGGTATATTCCCGGCGCGAACGGCGGGGTATGCTCCCGCCGCCCGCCGTCGATCCAGGGGAAGGCGGGATACCGCTTCAAGGATGTCTCTTAAACCACGCAGAGGAAGTTTCGATATGGCTATCGGCAAGCGTTTGGGTGCGGAATTCTTCGGAACGTTCTGGCTGGTCTTCGGCGGTTGCGGCAGCGCCGTGCTGGCCGCCGGATTCCCTGAACTGGGTATCGGCTTCGCCGGCGTCTCGCTGGCATTCGGCCTTACCGTGGTGACCATGGCTTATGCCGTGGGCCATATTTCGGGCGGCCATTTCAATCCCGCCGTCACCGCGGGCCTGTGGGCCAGCGGCCGCTTCCCGGCACGCGACGTCGTGCCTTACATCATCGCCCAGGTCATCGGTGGCATTGCCGCCGGCGCGGTGCTCTACCTCATTGCCAGCGGCAAGCCGGGCTTCGACGCCGCGGCCAGCGGCTTTGCCTCGAACGGCTACGGCGACCACTCGCCGGGCGGCTATTCGTTGCAGGCGGCGATCGTCGCCGAACTGGTGCTGACCGCCTTCTTCCTGATCGTGATCAACGGGTCGACCGACAAGTTCGCTCCCGCGGGCTTCGCACCCCTGGCGATCGGCCTGGCCCTGACCCTGATCCACCTGATCAGCATCCCGGTGACCAATACCTCGGTCAATCCGGCGCGCAGCACCGGCGTCGCGATCTTCCAGGGTGGCTGGGCGCTGCAGCAGCTGTGGGTTTTCTGGCTGGTGCCGCTGATCGGCGGCATCATCGGCGGGCTGATCTACCGGCATCTGCTCGAAGAACGCGAGCCGCGTGTGAGCAAGGAAGCCCCGCTGCGTTAAGCCTGGTCGAACGGAAAGGCCAGTACATCGGCGATCGCGTCGCTGCCGGCAAGGCACATCAGCAGACGCTCGACGCCCAGCGCCACGCCGGCACAATCCGGCATGGCGTCCAGGGCGTCGAGCAACCGGGTATCGATGGGGATCGGATAGCCGCCGTGGGCGAGGCGCACCGCGTTATCGCGTTCGAAACGCGCACGCTGCTCCACCGCGTCGTTGAGCTCGTGATAGCCATTGGCCAGCTCATACGGGCCGAGGTAAACCTCGAAACGCTCCGCCACCGGCGGATCGTCGGCGCGGATCCGCGCCAGCGCGCACTGGCTCGCCGGATAATCGCGCACGACGGTGATGCGGTCGCGCGGAAAGCGCGGCTGCAACACATGGGTGATTGCCAGGTCCATCCAGTCGTCTCGGGTCAGCCCTTCCGGATCGATACCGAAACCACCCAGCGGCGCGCTCAGCGCTTCGTCCGTCGCAAGAAAGGGATCGATGCCAAGATCGTCGAGGAAGAGCTCGCGATATGTGGTTTCGCGTAAGTCCGCGCGACGATCGACCATCGTCAGCGCCTGCTGCACGAGTTCGACGGTCTCGCCGATCAGGCGGATATGGTCCCAGCCTACGCGATACCACTCGAGCATCGTGAACTCAGGATTGTGCCGGCCACCGGCCTCGCCATCGCGAAACACGCGGCCCAGCTCGTAACAGTCGCCAAGCCCGGCCGCCAGCAGCCGCTTCAGCGGGAACTCCGGCGAGGTGCGCAGCCAGCGCTCGCGCGCGCCTGCATCGACATGGCCATGGAAGTGCGTGCTGAAGCTCTGGATGTTCGGATCGGTATTGCCGGCCGCCGACAGCATCGGCGTCTCCACCTCGAGTACACCACGCGAGGCGAAGTACTGGCGCAACAGCCGATACAGGTCGGCACGCAGGCGAAGCGAGGCAAAGGCATCGCTCACGGCGCCATCCCGTGTTCAGCGAGCAGGGCCAGCAACCGCGCCTCGTCCCAGACCTCGACGCCGAGTTCGGTGGCCTTGTCGAGCTTCGAGCCTGCCGCCTCGCCGGCGACGACGAAACTGGTTTTCTTCGACACCGAACCGGACACCTTGGCGCCGAGTGCCTCGAGCCGGTCCTTCGCCTCGTCGCGGCTCAGGGCTTCCATGCTGCCGGTCAGCACCACGGTCTGCCCGCCCAGTGGCGATTCGGTGGCTTTCGCGCTGGCCGGAATCGCCTCGAGCAGGGCCTGCATCGCCCGTTCGGCGGCAACCAGTTCACCCAGGCGCGCGGTGTCGCCGAGCGTCTCGCGCAGATGTTGCGCCGCGGCCTGCGGCAGGCCGGCGACGATCCATTGCGCTTCGCCCGCGCGCGCCAGCGCTTCCAGGGTCGGATAATGCGACGCCAGGAGTTTCGTGCGGGTCGGACCGAGCTGCGCGATCTTCGCCGTGTCGAGCAGGACGGCGAGCCCGAGCCGCTCGCGCAGCTTCGGCGAGGGCGCGGTTTCGTCGCCCAGGGTTATCTCGCCCAGCAAGGCATCGACGACGTTCTCGTTGCCTTCCTGGGCGAAGAACGCGGCGATCGAGGTCGCCACTTCGTTGCCGATATCCGGAAGTACGCGCAGCACCGAGGCCGGCGCGCTGCGCACATGGCCCAGGCTGCCCAGCCAGATCGCCAGCGTCTTCGCCGTGCTCTCGCCGATATGCATGATGCCGAGTGCGAACAGGAACCGCGGCAGGCTCGCCTTGCGGCTGGCGTCGATCGCCCCGACCAGGTTCTCGGCCCACCGGGTCGCGACCTTGCCCTGCTTCACCGTTTCCGGCGTGGTCCCGTCGCGCTCGTCGGCGCGGCGCTTCATCTCGACGAAATCTTCCACCGTCAGGCGATACAGATCGGCCGGCGTCTGCACCATGTCCAGTTCCACCAGCGCATCGACGAAGCGATCGCCAAGGCCATCGATATCCATCGCGCGACGTCCGGCGAAATGGATGATCGCCTCCTTGCGTTGCGCGGCGCAGATCAGCCCACCGGAGCAGCGCCATGCCGCCGCGCCTTCCTCGCGGACGATGGCCGAGCCGCATACGGGACATACCAGCGGCATCGTCCACGGCACGGTGCCGGCCGGCCGGCGCTCCTCGACCATGCGCGCGACCTCGGGAATCACGTCGCCGGCGCGACGCACGATCACTGTGTCGCCCACGCGCACGTCCAGCCGCGCGATCTGGTCGGCATTGTGCAGGGTCGCGTTGGTGACGGTGACACCGGCGACCTGCACCGGCGCCAGCCGCGCCACGGGCGTCGCCGCGCCGGTACGACCGATCTGGATCTCGATCGCCTCCAGCACGGTCATCTGTTCCTGCGCGGGATACTTGTGCGCGATCGCCCAGCGCGGCGCACGCGAGACGAAGCCCATCTCGCGTTGGCCGGCGTAATCGTCCAGTTTGTAGACCACGCCGTCGATGTCGTACGGCAGGCTGTCGCGCTTCGCGCCGATGCGCCGGTAATAGGCGATCAGGCCGGCGAAACCGCTTGCCGTGTCGACCTCGGGCGACACCGGGAAGCCCCACTCGCGCAAGCGCGCCAGCGTCCGCGAATGCGTCGGCGGCAATTCGCCACCGGACACTTCGCCCACGGCGTAGGCAAAAAAGGCCAGGGGCCGCTTCGCGGTCACCGCCGGATCGAGCTGGCGCAACGAGCCGGCTGCACCATTGCGCGGGTTGGCCAGGGGTCGGTCACCGGCTTCGCGCGCGCGCTCGTTGAACGCCTCGAAGGCGGCACGCGGCATGATCACCTCGCCGCGCACTTCGAGTACCCGCGGCCAGCCTTCGCCACGCAGGCGCAGCGGGATCGCGCGCACGGTGCGCAGGTTGGCGGTGACGTCCTCGCCCGTCGTACCGTCGCCACGTGTCGCGCCCTGCATGAAGATGCCATCGACGTAGCGCAGGCTGATCGCCAGGCCGTCGAGTTTCGGCTCGACCGAAAACACCGGATCGCGCCGGTCCAGGGTCTGCTCGATGCGACGCTCGAACTCGGCGACCTCGCGATAACGTTCGCGATCGTCTTCGCCCTCGCTCTCGAAGGCATTGCCCAGCGACAGCATCGGCAAGGCATGGCGCACTTCGGCGAAACCGCCCTGCGCGCGCGCGCCGACCTTGCGGCTCGGCGAATCTTCGCTGGCCAGTCCGGGGTGCTCAGCTTCGATCGATTCGAGCTCACGCAACATGCGGTCGTATTCGGCGTCCGGGATCGTCGGGTCGTCGAGTACGTGATAGCGGTAGTTGGCGTCTTCGAGCGCAGCGCGCAGGCTTGCCGCGCGTGTCGCTACCTCGGCGGGGGCTATCTTCTCGGACATGGGTGGCTCGCTGGATCGGGATCAGATCGTCTCAGCGATGATAATCGCCGGCCGCTTCGGGCTGGTAGTCGACCTTCAACACACGCAGGCGGCGCTTGTGCCGGTCCGGCATCGGCCAGTCGATGCGCTGGCCGACTTTCAGGCCAAGCAGCGCGCTGCCGATCGGCGCGAAAATCGACACCGTATCGGCCTCGCCCGCGCGCTGCGGATAGACCAGGGTGAGGGTCAGCGATTCGTCGCTTTCCTCGTCGACAAAGGTGACGGTCGAATTCATGGTGACGACGTTTCGCGGCATGGCCGCGGTCTCGACGATCTCGCCGCGCGCGAGTTCCGCGCGCAAGGCCTCGTACAACGCCGCATCCGCGGCCGGCTGCTTGTCCAGCAGCGCCTCGATACGATCGACGTCCTGTTCGGAAAGGGTGATTTTCGGCTTCTTGTCCATCAGAGCACTCCAAAGCGGCGCTCGCCCGGACGATATCGCCCCGGCGAGCGCAAGTAATTTTCGGATGAAACTTGGTTTACTCTGGTGCCCCCTCCGGCCAAAAGCAAGGTCCGGGGCAGCTATAATGAGCGCCGATGGCCAACGACGTCCCCCTGAATTCCCCCGCCGACGTCGCCGCGGATCCTCCGGCCCAGACACCCGCGCTCGCGCCCGCCGCGCCGTCGACGCGCGAGCGTTATCGCGGCCTGCTCTGGCTGGTCTCCGCGGCCTTCTTCATGCAGGCGCTGGATTCGACCATCGTCAATACCGCCGTGCCAGGCATCGCCTCGGCGCTCGCGGTGACGCCGCTCAGCATGCGCACGGCGCTGACCACCTATGTGCTGACCCTGGCGATCTTCATTCCCGCCAGCCCCTGGCTGTGCGACCGCTTCGGCACGCGGCGCGTCTTCGCCGCCGCGATCTCCGTGTTCGCGATCGGATCCCTGCTCTGCGGCATCGCCCAGTCGCTGCCGCAACTGGTCGCGGCGCGCGTGGTGCAGGGCCTTGGCGGCGCCGCGCTGATGCCGGTGGGTCGCTACGTCCTGGTCCGCAGCATCGACAAGCGTGAATTCGTTGGCGCGATGGCGACCGTGGCGACCTTCGGCCTGCTCGGTTCCGTGCTTGGCCCCCTGCTCGGGGGCGCGCTGGTCCAGTACACCTCGTGGCGGCTGATCTTCCTGATCAACGTGCCGGTCAGCCTGCTCGGCCTGTGGCTGAACCGGCGCGAGATGCCCGATTACCGGCTCGAACACGCGCATCGTTTCGACGCGCTGGGTTTCCTGCTGTTCGCCGGTGCGTCGGCGCTGTTGCTGATGGCCGCGGAGACCGCGGGCGGCGGCGACGGCAGCTGGTCACGCGTGGGCACGTATGCACTGACTGCCGTCGTGCTTGGCGCGGTCTACATCTGGCATAGCGGTCACACCGAATACCCGGTCACCGATCTGAAGCTGCTGCGCGTGCGCAGCGTGTCGGTGTCGCTGGCCGGCAACCTGTTCACCCGCCTCGGCGTGTCGGGCATGTTCCTGCTGCTGGTGCTGTTCCTGCAGATCGGTTGCGGCTGGTCGCCGCTGATGGCCGGACTGATGATGGTGCCGCAGGCGCTGGGCGCGATCAGCAGCAAGTCCCTCGTGCATCGACTGCTTGCCGGTTATGGGTACCGCCGCCTGCTGTTGACCAACACCATCGTGATCGCCTTCATCCTCGGCAGCTTCGCCCTGCTGTCGCCATCGACGCCGATGTGGCTGATCGCGACCATGGTGTATCTGTACGGCTTCTCGATGTCGCTGCAATACACCTCGGTCAATACGCTCGCCTACGTCGACATCGATATCCAGCACGCCTCGATGGCCTCGTCGATGGCCTCGACCGCGCAATACCTGTCGATGAGCTTCGGTATCGCCTTCGCCTCGCTGCTGATGGAAGGCTTCCTCGGCGGCCATGTCGCGGCACCGGACTACGTCTGGGCGTTTCGCTACGCGGTGCTCGTGCTCGGCCTGGTCACCCTGGTCGCCAGCCTGGTATTTGCCCGTCTGCGCGACGACCGTCCTCCACGAGCGAAAGCCGCCTGAGCCGGTCGCGGGTGTCGGCGGCGACCCGTGGCGGACGACAACATGTGTGTCCGGCGTCACGCGGCGACGATTCGCTCCAGCGGCGTTCAGCCGGATTGACTAGACTGTTCGGCAGCCCGACCCACATGGAGGACATATGAACATCCGCTTCGCGCTAGGCGTGTCGCTCGCCACCCTCATCGGCGTTGCCGCCACGGCCCCGGCGAACGCCGCCGTCCTGGTCCGCAACGACGGCATCTACGTCCGCTGCGACCAATGCGGCACGGTACAAAGCATCGAACACAACGTGACCCAGGGCCGCGACCACGGCACCGCCGGCGCGATCATCGGCGCGGTCGCCGGTGGCGTCCTTGGCAACCAGGTCGGCAAGGGCAATGGCCGCACGCTGGCCACCGTCGGCGGCGCGGTCGGTGGCGGCTTCGCCGGCAACGCGATCGGCAAGGGCGGCGGCAGCGAGAGCTACACCCTGCGCCTGAAGATGGGCGACGGCTCGTACAGCAACGTCCAGGTCGCCAATGCCTCTTCGATCCGCCAGGGCGATATCGTGGTGGTCGATGAGAAGGGCAACGTCAACCGCGTGCAGTAAAGACTGCTGCGGTGATGTAAAAAAGGCCCGCGCGAGCGGGCCTTTTTTCTGTCTGCGCGAAAACCGGATGTGGTCGCCACTGGATCCCAGCCTACGCTCACTGCTGTCCGGGGAAAATCCGGGTCATCCGCGGCTATCCGTTGCGAGATAAGGCGTCATGGATAGGAAGATCGGTTGGTGACTCGTTGGCGACGGTTGCCCGTGACGCGAGGCCTCGGGCTTTTGCTCGTCGCCCCGGCGCAGGCCGGGGCCCAGTGGGCTCAGTGTTCGGTCGCCAGCCTCACGCCAGCAAAGCCGCTTATTTTCCCCGCGCTATCGCTCGATAAGGACGGCGGCCACCAGGCCCCTGCCTGCGCAGGGGCGACGGTGAGGGGTGTCGAGTTCCCCTCCAGTGCCGGATCGGCGTTCTTCGATCTTTTCCCCGGACAGCAGTGAGCCTACGCTGGGGCGAAGCGGCCAAGAACAGCGAAGCTGGCCCGAAGGGTGAGTGCCGCAGGCACGAATCATCCAGTGGCGAGGCGGCATTTCAGATCGATACCGTCGAAGAACGATGGCGGCAACTCGGCACGCACCGGCACGCGCCACCAACCCGCCTGCGCGAAATCCGCGCACTTCACCGCATCCTTGTCCGTCATCAGCACCGGCAGGTCGTCGCCGAAGGCAAGATCGGCGGCGGCGAAGGGATGATGATCTGGAAAGGGATGCTCGATCGGTTGCAGGCCGTGCGCGCGCAGGCTGTCGAAGAACCTCGATGGATTACCGATAGCAGCTACCGCGTGGACGACGGAGAAATCGCTCAACGGCCGGCTTGCCGAGGCATCGGGCAGCGATACGGCCGTATCGCCGCGCAGACGCATCGGCACCTCGCCCGCCTCGGCCTCGCCACCATTGCAGACCCTGAAATCGACGCTGGCCAGGCGCTCCGGCGGCTCGCGCAACGGTCCGGCCGGTAGCATCCGGCCATTGCCGAAGCGGCGCACGCCGTCGATCACGCAGATCTCCACATCGCGGGCCAGCCGGTAATGCTGCAGCCCGTCGTCTGCAATGACCAGATCGCAGCCCGCCGCGATCAGCAACTGTGCCGCCGCCGGACGGTCGCGCCCTACCGCCACCGGCACGCCGGACTGGTGGATCAGGCAAGGCTCGTCGCCGACGTCCCGGGGCGTGTCGCGCTCGTCGAGCAGACGCGGCCGGTCGACCCGTTGCCCACCATAGCCGCGACTGACCACCCCCGGGCGCCAGCCACGAGCACGCAGGGCTTCGACCAGGGCGATGGTCAACGGGGTCTTGCCGGTGCCGCCGGCGGTGATATTGCCGACGACGACGACCGGCACCGGCAGGCGCACGCGGTCGACCGAGGGATCGTTGCGCCGGCCCATCCGCCGGCGCACCACGGCGCCGTACAGTGCCTCGAGCGGCAAGGTCCACCATGGCGGCGAGGCCTTGCCATACCAGCGCGCCTGCAGGTCGCCGGCCAGGCTCATGGACTCAGGACACGCGTTGCTGGTCGTGGAACTGCATGCGATGCAGGGCGGCATAGTGACCGCCGAGCGCGAGCAGGTCGGCATGCGCGCCGAGTTCGACGATCTTGCCCTGGTCGAGCACGGCGATCTGGTCGGCGTCCTCGATGGTCGACAGGCGATGGGCGATGACCAGGGTCGTGCGATCGCGCATCAGCCGCTTCAGGGCGTCCTGGATCAGTCGCTCCGATTCGGTATCGAGCGCACTGGTGGCCTCGTCCAGGACCAGGATCGGCGCGTTCTTCAGGATCGCGCGGGCGATCGCCAGGCGCTGGCGCTGGCCGCCCGACAGCTGGCCGCCGCTCTGCCCGATACGGCTGTTCAGGCCCTCGGGCATGCGCTCGATGAATTCCATCGCGTTGGCCGCTTCGGCGGCGGCAATGATCTCGGCCTCGCTGGCACCCTCGAGCTCGCCGTAGGCGATATTCCGCGCCACGGTGTCGTCGAACAGGATGACGTTCTGGCCGACCCAGGCGATCTGGCGGCGCAGCGAAGCCAGGGTGTAGTCGGCCAGCTTGTGGCCATCCAGCAGTATTTGGCCTGCACTCGGTTCGTAGAACCGCGGCAGCAGGCTTACCAGGCTGCTCTTGCCGCTACCCGAGCGCCCCACCAGGGCAGTGACCGTGCCACGCGCGCAGTGCAGGTCGATACCACGCAAGGCCGGGATCTGCGCCTTCGGATAGACCATCTCGACCGCCTCGAGACGGATGTCGCCTTGTGTGCGCTCGGCGACCAGGGTGCCCTTATCCTCTTCGGGCGGCGTGTCGATGATCTCGAACAGGTCTTCCGCAGCGACAAGGCCGCGCTGGATATTCGACTGCACGCTGGTCAGGCGCTTCAGCGACGGCAGCATGGCACCCATGGCGGACAGGACGGAGAAGAAGGTACCGGCGGTCATGTCGTTTCAGCACGGCGTCGCGCGTTGCCAGGAACACGATCAGCGCCAGCGCAAGACCGGCGAGCGTCTGGATGACCGCCGTGGACAAGGCGCCGGTCGAGGCCACCTTCAGATTCAGGCGGCGCGTCCGGTCGGCGATATCGAAGAAGCGCTTGCTCTCGTAGCGCTGTCCGCCATAGATCTTGACCTCACGCTGGCCGCCGATCGTTTCCTCGACCGTGCCGTTCACCGAACCCATCATCGACTGGATACGGCGACTGATCTTGCGGTAACGACGGCTGACCACGGTCGCCACGAGGCCCACGGCGGGCACCAGCAAGAACAGTGCGAGCGCGAGGTACGGACTGTTGATAGATCATCACCGCGGCATAGCCGATCACCGAGAGACCATCGATGACGGCAACCTTGACCGCATCGGTCGAGGCGGCGGCAACCTGCTCTGAGGTATACGTGATGCGCGCGACCTGATGTCCCGATGGCTCGTTGGCGAAGAACGCCGAGGTCATTCGCAGGTACGTATCGAACACCTCGGTACGGATCTTCTGCACGACGTTGCGCGCGATGTAGGCCATGCCGTAATCGGTGACGAACGAGGCGACACCGCGAACGCCGAAAATGACGATGATCCAGATCGGCATCCAGAAAATCGTGTACGGATCCTTGTTGACGAAGATGCTTGTCCAGCAGCGGCTGGATCAGCTTGGTGAACAGCACCAGCGCACCGGCATCGACGATCATGCCGAGGACGGCGAGGAAACCGACGGTCGAGTAAGGTCGGGTGTAACCGAGCAGGCGCTTGTAGGTCGGCCAGGTACCGATCTTGTTTTTTGCGTACTCACGGAGCCGCCGACTCCGTCGGCGTGGTCGCGATCGACAGCCGGCTGAAACCGAGCTGGCCGAGCGCGTCCATCGCGCGGACCACGTTCTGGTGTGGGGTCATCGCATCGGCGCGCAGGATCACCTGGCGGTCGTGGTTGTCGCCGGCGACGCGGGCGATGGTTTGCTTCAGCGGATCGATGCCCTCGCCCAGCACCTCGTCGCTACCGACGGAGTAGTGGCCGTCGCGGTCGACCACGATGGTCAGCGCATTGTCGGTGGCGTCGCGCGACTCGGCGCTGGCCTTGGGCAGGGTCACCTGCATCCGCGCGTGCTGGATAAAGGTGGTGCTGAGCACGAAGAACATCAGCAGGGTCAGCAGGACGTCGATCAGCGAGATCACGTTGATCTCGAAATCGTCCTCGCGGCGGTTGCCGATACGCATGGCCGGTCAGCCCTCGACGGCGGTGGCCGCCGCGGCCGGCGCCGCACGGCGACGCGGGCGCGGCGCGGTCAGGTCGTCGAGCAAGGCGGTCGCCTGCTTCTCCATCTCGACCACGTAGCCGGACACCCGCGAACGGAAATAACGGTGCAGCACATAGGCGGGAATCGCCACGACCAGGCCGAAGGCGGTGCAGACCAGGGCCTCGCCGATGCCCCCGGCCATCTTCATCGGGTCGCCGATGCCGCCGGCCATCACGCCGAGGAACATCCTTATCAGACCGAACACGGTGCCGAGCAGGCCGAGCAGCGGGCCGATCAGCGCGATCGTGCCCAGGGTGCTGAGGTAGCGCTCGAGCCGGTGCACCACGTGGCGACCGGTGTCCTCGATGCGCTCCTTGATCAGTTCGCGCGGACGGTCGCGCACGGCGATCGCGGCGGCCAGCAGCTCGCCCAGCGGCGAGCCCCTGGCCAGTGTGTCCAGATGCGCCGCATCCAGGGTCTGCGAGCGTGCCCAGCCGCGTACCTCCTCGCCCAGGCCCGGTGGCAGCACCGAGGCGCGACGAAGCGACCAGAAACGCTCGAAAACGATCGCCAGGGCGACCGCCGAACAGATGAGGATGGGCAACAGGGCCCATCCGCCCGCCAACAGGATTTCCAGCACGAGCGACCCCGAATCCGCAGGTAAACCAACGCGCATGATAGCAGCGAAGCCCGCTTGTGCTGTGCGGCAACCGGCAATTGGCGAGGGAGGCCCGGGAGCGGCAGTTCCGGGCATCCTCTCCCCGCGACTATTTCACGGTGGGATGCCCCAGCAGCTCGATCTCGGCCAGCGCGATGCCTTCCTTCCCCGTGCGCTCGAAGCTCAACCGGTAATGCGAATACGTCCCCGGATGCGCGATCGCGAAGGCTCGCGTCTGTCGGCGCCACGGGAAGACTTCACCGTGACGCTCATCGAGCGTCGTCCAGTGCGTGCCGTCCTGACTGGCTTCCAGGCGCCAGTCGCGTGGGTCGCCGACGGCGGCGGTATTGGTCAGCGTGTACATCTCGGCCTTGCCGGCGGTCTTCAGCTGGTAGCCCACCGTATTGCCCGACAGTCGTGCATCCGTCGACGAGTCGTCGTCGAACAGCACGGCGGCATTGCCGTTGGAGAGCTCGCCGTCGGCGGTACCGCGATCCTTGCCGGTCAGGTCGACCAGGGGCGACGGCGACTGGCCTTCGGCGGTCAGCGACGCCGGCAGGGCGGCTGCATCGCTGCCCCACTTCGACGGCTGCGGACCCATCACGAAATCGAGCGTTGCGCCCGCGACCATCAGCTCGTGCGGCAAGGTCACCTTGCTCCACGGCTTGCCGTTCACGCGCAGGCTTTGCACGTAGCGGTTGACGTCGCTGACCTCGGGGGCATTGACCACGATCTGCTTGCCGTTTTCCAGGCGGATGCGCAGGTGCGGGAAATACGGCGCGCCGATCACGTACTCGGGGGTGCCCATGCGCAACGGATAGAAACCGGCCGCGCCCCAGACCCACCATGCGGACATTTCGCCGTTGTCCTCGTCGCCGGGATAACCCTGGCCGATCTCGCTGCCGACATAGAGGCGACGCATCGCGTCGCGCACCTTGTCCTGGGTTTTCCACGGCTGGCCGGCAACGTCGTACATGAAGATGATGTGGTGGGCGGGCTGGTTGCTATGGCCGTACTGGCCCATGCGCACGTCGCGTGCCTCGAGCATTTCGTGGATCGGTTCGCCATAAGTGCCGGTGTCGAAATCGCCGCCGGCGCCGAACAGCTCGTCCAGCTTTTTCGCAAGACCGGCGCGACCGCCGTAGAGCGCCGCCAGACCCGCGCCGTCCTGCGGTGCATGGAAGGCCATGCCCCACGCATCGGTCTCGGTGTAGTCGCCACCCCAGCGTTTCGGATTGAAGGCGCCGCCATAGGAGCGGAACACGCCTTCCAGATCGCGGCCGACGAAGAAGCCCACGGCCTTGTCGAACAGGTTGACGTAGTTCAGCGCGCGGCTGTGGTAGTAGCTCGCATCGTCGCCGTAATGCGCGGCGTAGCTGTCGTCGGCGTCGTGCTTCTTGGCCAGGGCCTCGGCGAGATTGCCGATGGCGAAGTCGTTGATGTAGCCATCCATCGACCAGGACAGGCCTTCGTCGACCGAGGTGTCGGTATAGCCGCGGAACAGCGAATGCTCGATGCCCTTGCGGCCGGCGCCCGGCACCGGGCTGACCACGGCGGAGTTCTTCAGCGCCGACTGGTAGAACGAGCGCACATCGAAGTTGCGCACACCCTTCAGCCAGGCATCGGAGAAGGCAACGTCCGAACTGGTGCCGACCATCAGGTCGGCATAGCCCGGCGAAGTCCAGCGCGCGATCCAGCCACCGTCGCGATACTGCTGGACGAAGCCGTCGATCATCTCGCCGGCTTCGTGCGGGGTCAGCAGCACATAGGCCGGCCATGCCGTGCGATAGGTATCCCAGAAGCCGTTGTTGACGAAGACCTTGCCGTCGACGATGCGCGCGCCGGTCTTCGTGCTGGTGTCCTGCCCGGCCGCCGCCGAGAACGGACTGGCGTACTGGTAGTGCGGATCGGCCGTCGTTCCGGTGTTCTCGTAGCCACTGTTGGGGTACAGGAACAGGCGGTACAGGTTCGAGTACAGCACCACCTTGTCGTCCCGGCTGGCGCCGTCGACTTCAACGATGCCGAGCTTGTCGTTCCACAGTTTGCGGGCACGTTCGCGCACCGTCTCGAAGCTGTCGTCGGCGGCGATTTCCTGGGCCAGGTTCGCCTGCGCCTGCTCGAGGCTGATCAGCGAGGTGGCGATGCGCATGGTGACGATCTTGTTGCCGCCGTGCGTATCGAAGCCGATCCAGGCGCCGACGTTGTCGCGCTTCGCCCCGGCGAGCTTGCCGCTCTCGGTGACCGGCTTGTCGAAGCTGGCGTAGAAGAACATCCGCGTCGCGCCGGTGGAGAGCTTGCTTTTCACGTCCGTCCAGCCGCTGATCGCGCGGTGGCCGGGATCGAGCACGATGCCACCGTCGTCGTTGCGGTTGTCGAAGACCAGTTGCGAACGGTTGCCGGCGAAGCTGAAGCGGAAGATCGCCGCATGATCGGTCGGCGTCATCTCGGTGACGATGCCGTCGTCGAAAGCGACCCGGTAATAGTCCGGATGCGCGATTTCGTTCGCGTGCACGAACGACAATGCGCGCGCGGCGCGATCCAGCGGCGGCGCGCCGCTGGCCACGGCGGCGGGCATGATCTGGAAGGTCTGGCGGTCGCCCATCCACGGGCTCGGTTCATGCGACAGCGCGAAGGCTTCGATCCGCGGGCGATTGTCCGCGCCATTGCGCTCCTGGTACTGGTAGATCCAGTCCGAGCCGGCATGGGTGGTCGGCGTCCAGAAATTGAAGCCGTGCGGTACGGCGACGGCGGGGAAATTGTTGCCGCGCGAGAAGCGCGCATTGGCATTGCTGCCGCGTCGGGTATCGACGTAATCGCTCGGGGCCCTTGCCTCATCGGCCGCCGCGGCATCGATACGCACATCGTCGAGGAAGCCCTGGTAGGCCTTGCCCGCCGCATCGTCATGCTGGGTCAGCACGATCTGGCGGATGGTCTTGCCACGGGCCACGGCGCCGACGGCCACGCGCACCGCGTTCCACTGGTCCGGATACAGGCTGCGCGACTGGCCCTGGGCCAGCGCGTCGATGGCGAAGCGATGCTGGTCGACCGCGTGCAGGGTCGACAGGCGCGTGCCATCGGAGAAAACCAGGTCCAGCGCGATGTAGGTCGCCGGGTTATGCAGGTCGCCTTCCGTGGTCTGCGGCAGCAGCCGGTAGGAAAGCTCGGTGTCCGCCTCGACCGGCACGTCGACGTCGAACAGCGTCGCACTCTGCGCGTTGGTCGACGAGGTCCCGCCGTAATGCAGGGCCCGGACACCGGTGAATCCCGCATCGGCCTTGCCGGTCAGGGCCACCGCATGGGACGGTCCGGCGCCGACGGTGATGGCGAGGCTGCCCTTCGCCGACGCCGTGACCGGCTGTGGCTCACCGGTTTCGAAGGAAGTCGCGAAGCCCGGGGTCGCGGCCTCCGCCGAGGCGGCAAGCGCCAGCGCCGTCGCGGCCCATAGCACGGTTGCCCGAAAGCGCCGGCCCACTGCGCCCGTACGTCCCCAGCCCGGATTCGCCCACTGTGTCGATTTCATTGTCGTCCTCGCCCGATCCCCCATTTAAATCGTTATAAATGGATTCTGTCAATTGGATATCGCGCCTGGGGAGCCTCTCCGGGCTCATTCGCGCCAGTACCGACGGTCTTGTCGGCGATAGCTGTCGACCTGCCAGGCGCCGGCCTGGGGCGATACCCTCAATGCGCCTTCCTCCGCGGTATTTTTCAGCTCGGCGCCGACGGTCCGGTAACGCTGCAGCGTATCGGCGTGCGGATGACCGAAACGGCTGCGCCAACCCGCGGAAACCAGGGCGAGATCAGGGCTCACCGCAGCGAGTAACGCCGGCGAGGACGAATGCCGGCTGCCATGGTGCGGCACGACCAGGGCGGTCGGTCCTGCCCCGCGCAACGTATCGGCAAGCGTCGCTTCCGTCCGCGCGCCGATATCGCCAGGCAGGAGCAGCCGTCCCTGGTCGCCTTCGATGGCCAGGACACAGGAGCGGTCGTTGCCCTTTGCCGTAAGCGGCTCGGCGGACAACGGATGCAGCACGCGAAAACGTACGCCGTCCCAGTCCCATTCGCCGGCATCGGCACACGGCGCCGACGGCACCTCGATGCGCCCCGGCTCGCCCGAATAGCGCCTGGCCTCGGGAAACGCTTCGGCGACGGATGCCGCCCCGCCGGCGTGGTCGTTGTCGCCGTGGCTGACCACCAACATGTCCAGCCTGTCGATGCCGAGGGCGTGCAGCGATGGCACCACGATCGCCGCACCGAGATCGAAACCGGACGGAAAGCTCGCGCCGGTGTCGTACACCAGCGCATGGTTTTCGGTACGGACGATCACCGCCAGGCCCTGCCCCACGTCCAGGATCGTCGCCTCGAAATCGCCATGGGCCGGCACCGGGCGTTGCGGCCAGACCAGGGGCGCGAACAGCAGCAAGCCAAGCGCACGCAACGGCACGCCGCGCGGCATGAACAGCCACAGCGCGCCGAATGAGGCCAGCAGCAGCGATGCGAAGCCGACCGCCGGCACATGCCAGTTCGCGCCCGGCAGGGTCGCGCCCCATTCCAGCAGCCACCACTGGCCATGCATCAGCCAGCCAGCCAGGCGCAGTACCGGCGTCGCCAATGGCGGCGCGGTGGCCAGCAACAGACAGCCGGCCAGCGTCATCGGCACGACCAGGAAACTCACGAAGGGCGCGGCGACCAGGTTCGACAATGCGCCGGCCAGCGACGCACGACCGAAGAACCACAACGTCGTCGGCATCAGGGCCAGCGTCATCAGCACCTGCGCGGCGACCAGTTCGCGCAGGAAGCCGCGCCAGCCCGGCGCGCCCGACGCCAGGCACAGCATGAGCAGGGCCACGCCGGCGAAAGACAGCCAGAAGCCCGCCGAGAGCACCGCCAGCGGATCGCAGATGAGGATCGCGATCAGGGCCAGCGCGAGCGAGGTCGCGCCACCGCCGGCACGGCGCGTGCATCGCGCCAGGGCGACGATCGCGATCATCGCCAGGGTGCGTACGGTCGGCAGGCCGAAACCGGCGAGCGCGCTGTAAGCGGCGGCCCAGACCAGGGCCGCGACCGCCTGGGCAAGTACGCGGGGCATGCGCAAGCCAAGGCCGGGAAAGAGCCGCCACACGCCGCCGATCAGCCAGAGCCCGAATACCGCGGCCACGCCGACGTGGAAACCCGAAATCGCGATCAGGTGGGCGATCCCATTGGCGCGCGCGATCTCCCAGTCGTCGCCGTCGAGTCCACGCGTGTCGCCGACTCCCAGCGCCTGCAGCAAGCGCACATCGTGGGCATCGTCCACGCGCGCGGCGATCTCGCGCGAGACCGCCGCGCGCAAACGGTCCACGCACCAGCGTTCGCCGTCGATGACGTGATTCGCCGGATCGACACGTACATAGCCGGCGGCGACGACGCCCTGCTCGAGCGCCGAGCGCTCCATGTCCGCGCCGCCCGGGTTGATCGCTCCGCGCGGCCGCTTCAGGCGTACGAGCAGTTGCCACCGGCTGCAGGCTTCGGGCACGACGTCGCCGCGATACCAGGCCAGGCGCAGGCGTCCGTGCAGGGCTATCGGCTCGCCATCGAGCGAAGCGCTCTCCAGGCGGAGTACGAAACGGGTCGCGCCGTTGCCGCTCCGTGGCAGGTCGTCCACGGTTCCGGTCACGACCATGTCGCGCCCTTCGAGCGCACGATCCAGGCGCGCCTGCATGCCGCGCTCGCCATGCCAGGCCGCCAGCGCGACGCCTAGCAGGAAGGTCCCGGGAAGCATGAACCGGCGGGCACGGTGAACCACCGCGAGGACCACGATGCCGACGACCCCGCTCGCCCAGGGCGACGGCAGCCACGGGCTCCACTGCACGACCAGCACACCGGCCAGCAAGGCCAGCGCGACGCCAGTCATCCCGAATCGCTGCGACATCCGCGCACTCCCTGGCACGAAGGCCAAGGCTATAGCGAGATATCCAGGCGATCGATACGGGCGTGTCAGGATCGCCCGCGCTTATGCGTCGGCGCGTACCTTCTCGTGCAACTCGCCGGCGGACAGCTCCAGCGTACGGTCCATCCGCGCGGCCAGCCGGTGGTCGTGGGTGACCAGGACGAAACTGGTGCCGATCTCGCGATTGAGCTCGAGCATCAGCTCGTACACGTGCGGCGGCGTTGGCTTCGTCGAGATTGCCGGTCGGCTCGTCGCCCAGCACGCAGGCCGGACGCGTCACCAGGGCACGCGCGACGGCGCAGCGCTGACGCTCGCCACCGGACAGTTCGGCCGGGCGATGGCGCAGGCGCGCGCCGAGGCCCACCCGCTCCAGCAGATGCTTCGCCTGCTTCTCCGCCTCGGCGATGCCAGTGCCGCGGATCAGCAGCGGCATGCACACGTTCTCGAGCGCGGTGAATTCCGGCAGCAGATGGTGGAACTGGTAGATGAAGCCGAGCGAGCGGTTGCGCACGCGACCGCGTTCGGCATCGGAGAGCTCGCGAGAGCATGCGGCCGTCGACCTCGACCTTGCCCGTGGTCAGCGTGTCCAGGCCACCGATGATATGCAGCAAGGTGCTCTTGCCCGAACCGGAAGCGCCGACGATGGCCATGGTCTCGCCGCGGCGCAGGGTGAAGCTGACGTCGGTCAGCACGTCGGTGCGCAGGTCGCCCTCTTCGTAGATCTTGGCCACGTTGCTGGCGCGCAGCACGATATCGTCGGTCATGGGCCTTGGCTTATTCATAACGCAGCGCCTGTGCCGGCTGCGTGCGCGAAGCGCGCCATGCCGGATAAAGCGTCGCCAGCAGGGAGAACAGGAAGGTGATCAGGACGACCCAGCCAACGTCGTTCCATTGCAGCTTGCTCGGCACTTCGCTGATGTAATAGACGTCCGGCGGAGAGGAAATTCCGTCCGGTGAGGTGCTCGATCCACTTCACGACCACGGGCAGGTTGAAGGACAGCAAGGCGCCCAGGCCGACGCCGAACGCGATGCCGACGACGCCCACCAGCACGCCTTGCACCATGAACATGCCCATGATGCTGCGCGGCGTCGCGCCGAGCGTCCGCAGGATGGCGATATCGGCCTGCTTGTCGGTGACCAGCATCATCAGCATCGAGATCAGGTTGATCACCGCGACCAGGATGATCAGCGAGAGGATGATGAACATCACCTTCTTTTCCATGTCGATCGCGGTAAAGAAGTTCGAGTGGCTATCGGCCCAGGTCTCGACGCGGTAGGCCTGGCCAAGTTCGTTGACGAGGTCGCGGGCGACCGGGAACGCCAGTTTCAGGTCGTCGAGCTTCAATCGGATGCCGGTCGGGCCGACCATGCCGTTCAGCCGCTCGGCGTCAGGCATCGAGACCAGGGCCAGATTGGCATCGTATTCCTGCATGCCCAGTTCGAAGATGCCGCTTACGGTAAAGCTGCGCAGCTTCGGCACCGCGCCCATCGGGGTGGCCGTGAACTCGGGGACGACCACGGTGATCTTGTCGCCGACGTTGGCGCCCAGCGTGAGCGCGAGTTCGCGCCCGAGGACGATCTTCCAGCTGCGATCGGTCAGGTCGGTCAGCTTGCCCTCGACCATCTTCTGGTCGAACTCGGATACCTTCGGCTCGTATTGCGGCAGCACACCGCGGATCAGCGCGCCGGTCGAGCGGCGTCCGGCAAGGAAGGCCTGCACTTCGACATAGGGCGCGGCACCGACCACATGCGGATTGGCATCGGCGACCTTGATCGCGCGCGGCCAGTCCTGCACCGTTTCGCCAATGCCGGACACGGTCACGTGCGCGATGGCGCCAAGGATGCGACTGCGCAGTTCCGAGTCGAAGCCGTTCATCACCGACATCACCGTGATCAGCGCGGTCACGCTGATGGCGATGCAGACGATCGAGACGGTGGAAATGAAGGAGATGAACTGATTGCGTCGCTTGGCGCGCGTGTAGCGCAGGCCGACGAAGAGCTCTAGGGGTCTGAACATGCGTGACGGGTCGCTACCGGAAAGAGGGATCGGGACAAACGGCGATGGTGTCCCGCACCGCGTCGGCAGAGTGCCCGAAGCGCCGCGTCGCGGCAAGCGCGCGGCCTCTCAGCCGTTCAGACCGGGTGCGGCCTCGCGGCCGGGGACAGGCGCATACGCAGGCGCCGGCACATATCGCTGTCGAGGTTGTCCGGCAGCAGG
This sequence comes from uncultured Gammaproteobacteria bacterium, assembly GCA_963847335.1. Lineage (GTDB taxonomy): Bacteria > Pseudomonadota > Gammaproteobacteria > Xanthomonadales > Rhodanobacteraceae > Luteibacter. Next base: position 88,961 of record CAWJZF010000004.1, on the reverse strand, counting down.
ACCAGCCCCGCCTGCCCGCCCTCCCAGGTGAAGCGCAGCACCACGGCCGGGCCGAGTACGCGATACGAGCGCAGCTCCGCCTCGAATGGCTCGCCGGTGGCCATGCGTAGCTCCCATCCTGCCTCGCCCTGCCAGCCGACGGCGGCCACGGGGCTGTCCTGCCAGCGGCGCAGGCCCCGCAACGTATAGGCGACGATACCGATAACGGTGATCGTCTTGAGCGGCCACGGCCAGGCACAGGCGAATATCGCGGCGATCGCCAGCCATGCGACGGCGATCAGGCACCGCCGCAGCGTCCGTGAAGGCCGGTACTCAAAGCCGATGGCGGGCGCGGATGTCATCGATGATCGCCTGCCAGTCCAGCCGCGTGGCCTGGGCGTAGCCCATCACCCAGTCCCACAGGTCCGGGTCCTGGACATCGAGCAGTTCATCGAAGGCGACGCGGGTCGCTTCATCCGCATCGGCGAAGCGCTCGTCCAGCCAGCCCCCGAACAGGGCATCCAGCTCACGGGTGCCGCGCCGGGTACGCCAGCGCAGGCGTTTGATTTTTGCTTCGTCCATGGTGCCTGGCCGACGGGAAAGTCGCGATTCTAAGCGAGGGTGCGGACGGAGAGCGTAAGCGCCGGCGTTGCCGGCTTGTGAGTCGCACGCTGCGCGTGCTGCGAGGAGTCAGTAAAGCAAAAACCGCCGGCTCTACTGACATCTGGCAGGTCGCGCAGCGACCGACTTGCAGGCGGCGCAGCCGCCGACTTACGCTCTTGCCCTGCTTACGCCGAGCGCCTCTCAACCATCAGCTTCTTGATCTCCGCGATCGCCTTGGCCGGATTCAGGCCCTTCGGGCAGGTCCGCGCGCAGTTCATGATCGTGTGGCAACGGTAGAGCTTGAACGGGTCTTCCAGATCGTCCAGGCGCGCACCGGTGTCTTCATCGCGCGTGTCGACGATCCAGCGGTAGGCCTGCAGGAGGATCGCCGGACCGAGGTAACGGTCGCCGTTCCACCAGTAGCTCGGGCACGAGGTCGAGCAGCAGGCGCAGAGGATGCACTCGTACAGACCGTCGAGCTTCTTGCGGTCTTCCGGCGACTGCAGGCGCTCCTTGTCGGCCGGTGCCGGGCTCTGCGTACGCAGCCAGGGCTTGATCGAGGCGAACTGCGCGTAGAAGTGCGTCAGGTCCGGGACCAGGTCCTTGACCACCGGCATGTGCGGCAGCGGGTAGATGTTGACCTGGCCCGACGCGCACTCCTCGATCGCCCGCGTGCAGGCGAGCGTGTTCGTGCCGTCGATGTTCATCGCGCACGAGCCGCAGATGCCCTCGCGGCAGGAACGGCGCAGCGACAGCGTCGAGTCGATCTCGTTCTTGATCTTCAGCAGGGCGTCCAGAACCATCGGGCCGCAGGTGTCCAGATCGACCTCGTACGTATCCGTACGCGGATTCTGGCCGTCGTCCGGATTCCAGCGATAGATCTTGAACGTGCGCGGCTTCTTCGCGTCCCTGGCCGGAAAATGCTTTCCGGGCTGGATCTTGGAATTCTTCGGTAGCGTGAACTCTGCCACGATTGCCTCTCCAGTACCGGTTCTAGTAAACGCGCTTCTTCGGCGGCACAACCTCGACATCGTTCGTCAAGGTGTACATGTGCACCGGGCGGAAATCGAAACGGGACTTGCCGTTCTCGTCGACCCAGACCAGCGTGTGCTTCTGCCAGTCGTGGTCGTCGCGGTCGGGGAAATCCTCGCGTGCATGCGCGCCACGGCTTTCCGGGCGCTGTTCGGCCGAATGCATGGTGGCCACGGCCTGGTCGAGCAGGTTCGACAGCTCCAGCGTCTCGATCAGGTCGGAGTTCCAGACCATCGAACGGTCGCTGACCTTGACGTTGCGGAACGAGTCGTGGACCGCGGAGATCTTCGCCACGCCTTCCTTCAGCGTCTCGCCGGTGCGGAACACCGCCGCGTCGGACTGCATGGTCTTCTGCATCGCCATGCGGATCTGCGCGGTCGGCTGGTCGCCCTTGGCATAGCGCAGCGCGTCGAAACGGCCGAGCGCCTTGTCCAGCGAGCTGGCCGGCAAGTCCTTGTGCGGCGCACCGGGCTTGATCACCTCGGCGCAGCGATGCGCGACCGCACGGCCGAACACGACCAGGTCGAGCAGCGAGTTCGAGCCCAGGCGGTTGGCGCCGTGGACCGAGACGCAGGCCGCTTCGCCGATGGCGAACAGGCCGGGCACCACGGCGTCCGGATCGTCGCCGCTGCTTGGTCACGACTTCGCCGTGATAGTTGGTCGGGATGCCGCCCATGTTGTAGTGGACGGTCGGCAGCACCGGGATCGGCTCCTTGGTCACGTCGACGCCGGCGAAGATGCGCGCCGACTCGGCGATGCCCGGCAGCCGCTCGTGGATCACTTCCGAACCGAGGTGCATCAGGTTCAGGTGGATGTGATCCTTGTGCTCGCCGACACCGCGGCCTTCGCGGATCTCGATGGTCATCGCGCGGCTGACCACGTCGCGCGAAGCGAGGTCCTTCGCGTTCGGCGCGTAGCGCTCCATGAAGCGCTCGCCCTTGGAGTTGGTCAGGTAACCGCCTTCGCCGCGGACGCCCTCGGTGATCAGGCAACCCGCGCCGTAGATGCCGGTCGGATGGAACTGCACGAACTCCATGTCCTGCAGCGGCAGGCCGGCGCGCAGCACCATGCCGCCGCCATCGCCCGTGCAGGTATGCGCCGAGGTGGCGCTGAAGTAGGCACGGCCGTAGCCGCCGGTCGCCATCACCACGGCGTGGCCGCGGAAGACAGTGCAAGGTGCCCTCGTTCATGTCCAGCGCGAGCACGCCACGACAGACGCCCTCCTCGTCGAAGATGAGGTCGATGGCGAAGTATTCGATGAAGAAAGTGGCGTCATGCGCCAGCGCCTGCTGGTACAGCGTGTGCAGGATCGCGTGGCCGGTGCGGTCGGCCGCCGCGCAGGTGCGCTGCGCCGTGCCCTTGCCGTAATGCGTGGTCATGCCGCCGAACGGGCGCTGGTAGATCTTGCCTTCCTCGGTGCGCGAGAACGGCACGCCGTAATGTTCCAGCTCGATGATCGCGGGGATCGCCTCGCGGCACATGTACTCGATCGCGTCCTGGTCGCCGAGCCAGTCGGAGCCCTTGATCGTGTCGTAGAAGTGGAAGCGCCAGTCGTCCTCGCCCATGTTGCCGAGCGCGGCGGAGATACCGCCCTGCGCGGCCACGGTGTGCGAGCGGGTCGGGAACACCTTGGTGATGCAGGCGGCCTTCAGGCCCTTCTCGGCCAGGCCGAAGGTGGCGCGCAGGCCCGCGCCACCGGCGCCGACCACGATCACGTCGTATTTGTGTTGCTGGACCTTATAAGCTTCCATCGATCAGTTTCCGAGCGCGACGCGCAGAACGGCCAGCACGCTCGCGAGCGCAGCCGAGGACGGCGAGGAACTTGATTGCCACCAGCGAGGCTACTTCCAGCCAGCGGGTGTGCACGTAATCTTCGATGACCACCTGCAGGCCGAGTACGGCGTGCCAGAACATGGCGACCAGGAAGGCGATCAGCAGCACCGCGTTCCAGGGACTGGGCGATCGCGGCGCGCGCCGTCGCGTAGTCGGCATGCAGCAGGCCGAGCACGAGGATCACGAACCAGATGCCCAGGCCGACCAGGGCGACCGCGGTGAGCGCTGCGTCCACCAGTGGGCGACGCCCTCCTTCGCCGAGCCGAGGCCACGTGCGCGCTGCAGCGGGTTGCGCAGGTCGTTGCTCATGCGGCACCTCCGACCAACACCCAGGCCCAGACCAGCGACGGTGAGCACGCAGGCTCAGCGATCACCGAGAGCCAGCTGGAGACAGACGAACTGCTTGATCGCGTAACCCGTGCCGGCGTCCTGCACCAGGTGACGAATGCCGTTGCACCAGGTGATAGAAGCAGTGCCCAGGTCCAGCCGACCAGCAGGATCATGCCGATCGTGCTACCCGCACAGGCCTTGAAGCTGTTGAAGCTGTCTTCGCCCGAGGCCAGGGCGATGACGCCCCAGATGACCAGCAGGCTGCCGACAGCCAGGGCGATGCCGGTGGCGCGATGCAGGATGGAAGACACCATCTGCACTTGCCACCTGTAGACCTGGATATGAGGGGAAAGTGGTCGTCCGGTTTGTGCCATGGCGGCTATCCTGTTTGGAATCGCTGACGCCCGACCTCTCCCATTCCTTCGCGTCGATACCGGCAATGACGCCGGCCATCGCTCAGAAGTCGATGCAGCGTCCGTTCTTCTCCCAGTCGCCGTAGCGGGTGGGATCGGGAGCGGGCCGCTCGACCTGAGGCGTGTCGCGTGCCGGAACGACGGGCACGACAAGCGGCTCCGTCTTGGCGGGGCGCGAAGCGCGATCAGATTTGGAGGAGGTATCGGACATGGTATTGAAAGCCGGCAAAGCGTAATACCTGCGGCAACGCAGCACAACCTCAGGGCCGATTTGAATCGGCCCTGGTCACCCCCATCTCGGGATTTCGCCTCGTCACGGATCCGTCGTCGCACATGCCGTCAATCGTTCTTTCCGCGCAAACCCTGACCCTGGAAGGCCCCGATGCCGGCGCCTTCGCCCAGGCCCAGTTCAGCAGCGACGTCCTCGGGCTGGCCACCGGCCAATGGCAGTGGAGCGGCTGGCTCGATGCGCAGGGCCGGGTCCGCGCCCTGCTCCAGCTTGCCCGGCTCGGCGACCAGCGCTACCTGCTCCTGCTCCGCGGCGGCGACGCTTCGAGCATGGTCGAGGGCCTTCGCCGATTCGTGTTCCGTTCGAAAGTAAAGATCGAAGCGGTCGCAACGCGCACCCTGGTCGACGGCGCTGCGCTGGACATGCATCGCGTTCGCGAGCATGACGGCGGCATCGATCTGGGCATGGGCGCGTACAGTATGACGATCGCGCAAGAACGCGCCGATGTCGCGCAGGCATGGCGCGCGAAAAACATCGCCGACGGCTATGCATGGCTGCCCGACGAGGCACTCGATACCTTGCTCGCGCCGACGCTGTCGATGGAGCGCCTGCAAGCGGTCAGCTTCAGCAAAGGTTGTTTTCCCGGACAGGAAATCGTGGCGCGCTTGCGCTACCGCGGTGGCCACAAACGCCATCTGCATCGCGTCGAATTGTCGCAGCCTGTCGCACCCGGCTCTGCCTTGCGCATCGGTGAAAAAGATTGCGGCATCGTGCTCGATGTCGTCGCGAACGACATCGGTGCGCGCGCACTCGCGGTGATAACCGACGAAGCCGCCGAACATGCTTCGTCAACGCAGATCCGTGTCGCCGATCACGTAACGCAAGTACGCATCGATGCAACGTTCGCCGCGTGAACAATGCGTGATGACGAATCGGAATTTCTTACTCGCGCATGCGTGAGCCGTAACTGAACCGAATGACTCTTGCACTTGCCAACACGGAGTTCGCGCACTAGGCTCCGCCGATCCATTCTGGCGACCCGATGTCCGGGGCGCCGATGAGAACGCGACGATTGGCCTTGATGGCGAACGGCGCGACCCGATCTTCGAACAAGGTCGGATGACATGACGAACGCGCCATTGCGCGAACCGCTGTCGGAGCCGCCGCCCCATTGCGCAGGCCGCTCCTTTCCACAGCAAGAACATCGACCGGGTTCGGACCCCGATCGGCATAGCCACATCCGTGGCGACCCGCGAAACCGTTGTCGGGTTTCTCGGTCAATCCAGGTGGTAACGGCCTGCCCGCCCGTCCACCGCTACGACGTACAAGGCGCTACCCGGCCTTTGACGTAAAGCACGTTGGAGGCAGATTCATGAAACTTTCCCTGTTGCTCTGGATGGCGTCCGTCCTTCCGAGCCCCGTCGCCGACCAGACCTGCCTGGCAACGACGGTATATCTGGAGGCACGCAGTGAGCCGACCATCGGCCAGTACGCGGTGGCGGAAGTGGCGATGCGTCGCCGCGATCGTGGCATGTATGGCAGAAGCATTTGCGACGTCGTGAAATCGCCGCGCCAGTTCGCCATCACCACCACACCGCAAAATTTCGAGGTGACCGATCTTGTCGCATGGAACAAGGCGTGGAAAATCGCCGGCGACTCGATCAACAACTGGAACTTGCCCAAGAGCGAGCGACTGGTCTACGTGCCGCAGGCCGACCACTTCGCCACCGTGGCGGTTTCGCCCGCATGGTCGACCAGCCGGGTAGTCAGGACGATCGGCGATCACGCTTTTTACGCGGTCAACTGAGCCAGTAAACGTAGCGATAAAAAAAGGCCCTCTCGCGAGGGCCTTTTCTTTCAGTCGAATGAACTTATAGACGTCTAAACGTCCAACGCATTCATCGGCGATAAACCCGATTGCCGCGAATCTCCACATAGTCGCCACGACGCACTTGCGGGTCTTCCGCCTGGGTCACCATCGCGTCGCGACCGTCATCCAGCCGCACGCGAACCTGCCAGCCGACATCCTGGCCGTTGCGCTTGCCAACCTGGTTGCCCACCGCGCCGCCAGCCACGGCACCGACGACCGTCGCCGCGGTGCGTCCATCGCCCTTGCCGATCGTGCTACCGGCCACGCCGCCCACCACCGCGCCAATCACCATACCCAGCGGCGACACGCTCTTGTCCACGTAGATCTGCTGCACGTCCCCGACCACGCCGCACTGGCTGCATCGCTGCTGCTGCGTGGAATAGCCGCCGCTGTCGTAGCGAACGGTATCGCGTGGCGGCGGCGTACAGGCCGCGACCAGGGACACGATAGCCGCCAGCGCGAAACCGGTGGCGATTCGATGGAAAGTCTGCATGGTCTTTGTATCCTTCAGTCAGCGAGCGTCGGAAACGGAAACCACACCCTCCTGCACCTCCACGCGATCGCCCGGGTCGTGGTCCATCCGGACGGTGCGGGTCACGCCGTTGTACTCGTAACGCACGTCATAGGCGACGATCTTGGCCGGCGCCGAATCGGCCACCGTGGTGCAGCGGCGCTGCACGCTCGAGGTGACGTTGTTTTCCTGCCGGTTCTGCTGGATTTCGTGACCGGCATAGCCGCCGCCCACGGCACCGGCGACGGTCGCCAGGGTCTTACCCTTGCCGCCGCCCACCTGGTTGCCGACCAGGCCACCGACCACCGCACCGATGGCGGTACCGGCGATCTGATGCTGGTCCTTCACCGGCGCGCGGTGCGTGACGACCTCATCGCGACACACCTGGCGCGGCGCCCCGGCCTCCTGGCGGACCGGGTCGACGCTGACCACCCGGCCATATTTCGGGGCGGGCGGGGCCGCCGGCGCAGGTGCCCCGGCCGGCGAGGACACGGTTTCCGGCGCGGCGGTCAGGCCATTGTCCGCGCTCGCGTCGCGATTACATGCCGACAAGCCAACGGCCAGTGCGGCGCCAAGGCCAAGATTCAGCGCGGAAACGATCAACCTGCTCATAATGCTCTCCCGTTCGGACTACCGACGCGACCTCGCGTCGTAATGAATTGGCCCGTTCGTAAGATATTGAACCTTTCGCTGACTGAATGTCCGCTTAGAAGAAAAAGCCAAGCTGCCGATGCCCGACCTGACTGACAGCCACGTACACATCGACGACAGCGGCTTCGATCCGGACCGTGACGAGGTCTTCACGCGGGCGCGGCAGGCTGGCGTCGGGCGGATGATCGTGCCGGCCATCGATCGCTTGTCATGGCAGCCAATCGAGGCGATCTGCACGGCACACCGGGGCGCCCATCCCGCCTATGGCTTGCACCCGCTCTTCCTCGATCGCCATCGGCCGGCCCATCTGGACGAGTTGCGCGCCTGGCTTCGCTCGCATCGGGCCGTGGCGGTGGGCGAGATCGGCCTGGACTTCTTCGTCGACGGGCTCGATGCGCCATCGCAACGCGACTATTTCCAGCAACAACTGCACATCGCCCGCGACTTCGACCTGCCGGTGATCGTGCATGCGCGACGGGCGTTCGACGAGGTCACCTCGACCCTGCGCCGCATCGGTGGCCTGCGTGGCGTCGTCCACAGTTTCTCCGGCAGTGAACAGCAAGCGGCGAAGCTGTGGGAGCTCGGCTTCCACCTGGGCATCGGCGGGCCGGTCACCTACGAGCGGGCCCAACGCCTCCGGCGCATCGTCGCCGGCATGCCGATCGAATGGCTGCTGATCGAGACCGATTCGCCCGACCAGCCCGCCGCGCTTCGCCGGGGCGGACGTAACGAGCCGTCGTACCTGATCGACGTGCTCGCGACCGTGGCCGAACTGCGCGGGGAAGACGCCGACGCGATCGCCGCGGCGACGACCGCCAACGCCCGGAAACTCTTCGCCATCGACTAGGGTGACGATGGACCCTTGCGTTCCCCGCGCGGTCGCTGTTAGCCTAATAGTTCACTAGCGAACTATTCTTTGGTGAAATGAATCGATTACTTGTTTGCCTCGCCCATATGGACGCCGGGATTGCCCGCGTCAGCGAGATCATGCCGGATACGCCGATACGGGAAGTCACCCTGACCCGGCTGCTGAGGTTCGTCGGCGACAGCCTTGGCGACGAGCTGGAGCGCCGCCTCAAGCCGTACAACCTGAACGACAGCGACTTCCGCACGTTGATGATGATCTACAGCAGCCCGGACGGCCGAGCCTCGCCGGGCGAGTTGTGCGAGTTCGCCCAGCAGGGTGCGACCAATATGACCCGCATCGCCAATGCACTGGTCAAGGCCGGCCTGATTACGCGTGCGCCCGGCGTCGAGGATCGCCGCCGCGTCCTGCTCAGCATCACCCCGGCCGGCCGGCGCTTCGTGAAGAAGATGCTGCCCCCGATGTTCCCGCGCGTGCGCGAAGCCTTCGCCTCGTTCAGCGATACCGACAAGCGGACCTTCGAGCGTTTGTTGCGCAAGCTCGCGGCGAACATCGACCACCTGCCCCCTCCGGACGACCGTCCATGAACGAGCATCTTTCGATACGCCGGGCGGCGCTTGCCGTCGCGCTCGCCGTGGTCATGGCCGGATGTTCGATTCCGGCGAAGCTCGAGCGACCGGCGCTGCGCGACGACGTGCCGCTGGCCGGCCTGCAGACCGCGACCCGCTCCGGTTGGCCCGAAGCGGCCTGGTGGCGCCGCTACCAGGATCCGCAGCTCGATCAGTTGATCGACATGGCCCTGAAAGGCTCGCCTGACCTGATCCAGGCGAAGTCACGCGTGGACTCGGCCCAGCAGACCATCCGCGTCGCCGCGGCGCAGGCCGGCCTGCGCATCGACGGCAGCGCCCAGGTAGCGCGCCAGCGGCTCAGCGATCATGGCCTGATCCCGCCGCAATTCCTCGGTTTCTCCTGGTACAACCAGGCCGACCTCGGCGTGCAGCTGCAATACGACTTCGACTGGTGGGGCAAGACGCGCCACGCGATCGAATCGGCCGTCGACCAGGCGCATGCCGCCGAGGCGCAGCGCAGCGCGGCCTCGCTGGCCTTGCAGAGCTCGGTGGCGGATACCTATTTCGGCTGGCTCGCCGACAGGCAGCGGGTCAAACTGGCTGACGAGCTGATCGCCGCGCAGGAACGCCTGTTGCGTATTGCCGAACTACGCGTACGCCAGGGCGTCGACCTTTCCGATACCGCCGAGCAGGCGCGCTCCGAGCTCGCCGCCGCGCGCCAGCAACGCGTCGCACTGGACGGTTCCTCGTCGATCCGGCTCGCCGCGCTGGCGGCCCTGGTCGGCGTGGCGCCGGCCGATCTGCCCAGGCTCGAGCCGCGTGCCCTGCCCGATGTCGAACTGGGCCTGCCGGCCCATGCCGGTATCGACCTGATCGCACGACGTCCGGATATCGCCGCCAGCCGCTGGCAGGTCGAGGCCGCGCTCAGGCAGACCGATGTGGCCCGCGCGCAGTTCTACCCGGACGTCAGCATCGGCGCGACCGCCGGCCTGTCCAGCATCGACCTGGACAAGCTCTTCACCGGCGGCAGCCGCGTCTTCGGCCTGACCCCGGCCCTGCACCTGCCGATTTTCGAAGGCGGCGCGCTGGAAGCCAATTACGGCGTGAGCAAGGCCCAGCTCGATACGGCCATTGCCCAGTACAACAGCACGGTCATCGCCGCCGCGCGCGACGTCGCTACGCAGTCGCTTGGCGCCGACGAGATCGCTGGGCGGCGTAGCGAACAGGCCAAGCAGGTCGTCTCCGGCGAAAAACTGCTGGGCACCGCCGAGGCGCGCGCGAAAAGCGGGGTCCGCGACGGCCGCGAAAGCCTGATGACGCGCGCCGCAGCTCCTGCAGCAACGCGACGCCAGTCTCAGCCTGCATGCGCAGGCATTGTCGGCCGATGTCGCCCTGGTCAAGTCACTCGGTGGCGGCTATCGCGCCGAACCGGTGACGACCGCTTCCTCCTCTTCTTCCATGAACAGCACCGGAGCCCTCGATCATGAGCGCCAATGATTCGGACAAGCCGAACAGCCAGGACGACGGCAAGGACACCGGCATGTCCGCGAAGGACCCCGGCAAGCGCAGGCGCGCCCTGCTGATCGCCATCGTCGTCTTCGTGCTGGCCGGCGCTGCCTGGCTCCTGCTCTGGCTGTTCGTGTTCTCGCATCGCGAGAAGACCGACGATGCCTATGTCGGCGGCAACCAGGTCGGCATCTCCGCGCAGGTGCCCGGCATCGTGGTCGGCGTGTTCGCCGACGACACCCAGCTGCGTGAAAGCCGGCCAGGTGCTGGTCAAGCTCGACCCGACCGATGCCGATGTCGCCTTGCGCAAGGCGCAGCAGCGCGCTGGCCCAGGCCGTGCGCCAGGTGCGCCAGCAGACCCAGTCCGCGGCCAGTGCCGATGCGGCCGTGGCGGCCCGCCAGACGGATCTGAAGAAAGCGCCGGCAGGACCTCGAGCGCCGCATTCCGCTGCTCGCGGAAAAGGCCGTGGCGCCGGAAGAAGTGCAGCACGCGCGCGACGCCGTCGACCGCCGCCGAGGCCGCGCTCGATACCGCGCGAGCGCCAGGCCGATGCCGCGCGGTCGCTGGTCGACGGCAGCATCGTCGCCGACAACCCGGCGGTCGAGCAGGCCCGCGCCGCCTTCCGCCAGGCCTGGATCGCCGCGCAGCGCAACGCCATCCTGCGCGCCGGTCGACGGCTATGTCGCCCAGCGCAGCGTGCAGGTCGGCAACAGCGTGCAGCCCGGCCAGTCGCTGATGACCGTGGTGCCGCTGCACAACCTGTGGATCGACGCCAACTTCAAGGAAAGCCAGCTGCGCCATGTGCGCATCGGCCAGCCGGTCAAGATCGAGGCGGATATCTACGGCGGCAGTGTCGAGTATCCACGGCAAGGTCGATCGGCCTCGGTGCCGGCACCGGCAGCGTGTTCTCGCTGCTGCCCGCGCAGAACGCCACCGGCAACTGGATCAAGGTGGTGCAGCGCGTGCCGGTGCGCATCGCGCTGGACGACGAAGGACCTCGACAAGCATCCGCTGCGCATCGGCCTGTCCACCGTCGTCACCGTCGACATCACCGACGACAGCGGCCATGTGCTGGCCCAGGCGCCGGTCGACCAGGCCGGTCGCCGAGACCGACGGTCTACGACGCAGGTCGCGGCGAAGGCCGATGCCGAGGCCGACACGATCGTCCAGGCCAACCTCGGCGCCAGCGCCGCTACCGCCAACTGATCCGACAGCCATGGCCGCCACCTCCGCCGAAGTGCCCCAGCCGCTGCCGCCCTTGCACGGCGCCCCGCTGGTCCTGCTGACGATCGCCGTCGCGTTCTCCACTTTCATGGAGATCCTCGACATGACCATCGTCAACGTCGCGGTGCCGCATATCGCCGGCAGCCTCGGCGTCAGCCCGAACGAGGGCACCTGGGCGATCAGCTCCTACTCGCTGGCCAGCGCGATCATGCAGCCGCTGACCGGCTGGCTGGCCAAGCGCTTCGGCGAAGTGAAGACCTTCTGTTTCTCGGTTTTCCTGTTCGTGGCTGTTCTCCATGCTGTGCGGCCTGGCCACCAGCATGCCGATGCTGGTGGTTTTCCGCCTGCTGCAGGGCGCCGGCTCCGGCCCGATGGTCGCGCTGTCGCTGTCCCTGCTGCTGTCCAGTTACCCGAAGACCAAACAGGGCATCGCCCTGGCGATGTGGGCGATGACCGTGGTCGTCGCACCGATCTTCGGGCCGATCCTCGGCGGCTGGCTGACCGACAACTTCTCGTGGCCCTGGATCTTCTACATCAACGTGCCGGTTGGCGCGCGCGGCGGGCGTGATCACCTGGACGCTGCTGCGCAAGCGCGAAACGAAGATCACCCGCGCGCCCATCGACATCGTCGGCCTGGTACTGCTGATCGCCGGTGTCGGCTGCCTGCAGTTCATGCTCGACAACGGCAACGACCATGACTGGTTCGCCTCGCCGATGATCCTCACCCTCGGCCTGATCGCCCTGGTCGCCCTGGTCTTCCTGGTGATCTGGGAACTGACCGCCAAGCACCCGGTGGTCGACCTGTCGCTGTTCAAGCAAGCGCAACTTCGCCGTCGGCGTGACCGCGCTGTCGCTGGGCATGCTCGCCTTCTTCGGCATCAACGTGGTCTTCCCGCTATGGCTGCAGACCACGCTGGGCTACACCGCGACCTGGGCCGGCCTGGCCACCGCGCCGGTCGGGCATCCTCGCCTTCGTCGTCTCGCCCTTCATCGGCAAGAACATCCAGCGGCTGGAACTGCGCTCGGTGGTGACCTTCGCCTTCCTGGTCTTCGCGTTCACCGCCTACTGGTTCTCCACGTTCAACAGCGGGGCCTCATTCGCCAGCCTGGTCCTGCCCCGTTTCATCATGGGCATCGCGATCGCCTGCTTCTTCATCCCGCTGAACCAGATCTTCCTGTCCGGACTGAGGCCCGACGAGATCGCCGGCGCCTCGGGCCTGGCCAATTTCTGCCGCACCCTCGCCTCCAGCGTCTCGACCGCCGTGACCGTCACCCTCTGGCAGCACCGCGGCGAATACCACCACGCGGTGCTGACCGAATACGTCAGCCCGGGGAAACCGGCGGCCACCAGCTTTCTGAGGGGCCTTCATGCCGCCGGCATCGAGGGCAAGCCCGGCCTGGCGCTGGTCGACCAGTTGCTGACCCGCGAGGCCCTGACCCTGGCCGTAAACGACGTGTTCTGGGCCTGCGCGATCCTTTTCGTGGCGCTGATTCCCATCCTCTGGCTGGCCAGACCGCCGTTCGGAAACGCAGGCGGCGCCGCCGCCCACTGACCGGTTCAGTATTTCGCCCTCTTCGGCAACTGGTGCGGCGCAATACCTTCTGTTAGTTTCTGCCGCATGGCACAAACCCTTCGCATCATCAAGAAGTATCCGAACCGACGTCTTTACGACACGGAAATCTCCAGCTACATCACGCTGGAAGAAGTCCGCCAACTGGTCCTGGATGGCGAAACCTTCGAGGTTCGCGACGCCAAGTCAGGCGAGGACCTGACGCGCTCGGTGTTGCTGCAGATCATCGCCGAGCACGAGGAACACGGGCAGCCGATGCTCTCCCCGCAGTTGCTCTCGCACATCATCCGTTTCTACGGGGATTCGCTGCAGGGCTTCATGGGGCCGTACCTGGAGCGCAGCCTGCAGGTCTTCCTCGACCAGCAGCAGCAGTTCCGCGCCCAGTTGAACAGCCTGATGGGCCAGACCCCGTGGTCGATGCTCAACGAGATGACCGAGCGCAACCTCGACGTCTGGAAATCGATGCAGCGCGGGTTCCTCGACGCCGCCACCCAGCGCCCGCAGGCCCCGCCGCAGCCGCCGCCAGCGGCACGGCCGACCAAGCCGGGCAAGAAGACGACCGGCTGAGCGCATTGCGCTGCGGCGCAGTATGCGTTGTGGTGCAATAAAGCGGGGAACAGGGAACAGGGATGCCTGCTCTCTCGGCGGCATGCAGTGAGCCGTCAGCTCTGGCGCCAGAGCAGGATCCGACCCGCACGCCCTCGCAACGATCACGTTCCCCGTTCCCCGTTCCCCGTTCCCCGACGCTTGCAAATCCCCCGCATGCAACCGACAGTGCGCGACTGGTCGCCGCGAATGAGCATGTATGTCCGGTAAGGAAATCACCGTCATCGGCGCGGGCCTCGTTGGCTCGCTGATCGCCACCTTGCTTTCGCAGCGCGGCTTCGCCGTCGAGGTCTTCGAAAAACGCCCCGATCCGCGCAAGGCCGGCTTCGCCGGCGGCCGCTCGATCAACCTGGCACTGGCCGAGCGCGGCCTGCATGCCTTGCGCGCCACCGGTCTTGCCGACGAGGTACTCGCCCAGGCGGTGATGATGCGCGGACGGATGATCCATGAACGCGACGGCCATACCAACCTGCAACGCTACGGTGTCGACGACAGCGAAGTGATCTGGTCGGTCTCGCGCGGCGGACTGAATACGCTGATGCTCGATGCCGCCGAAGCGGCCGGTGCCACGGTGCACTTCGACCAGTCGCTGCTCGCCGCGGACTTCGACAAGGGCACCGCGACGATGATCGATGCCGCCGGACGTACCCGTCAGGTCGATGCCCCGGTGCTGATCGGTGCCGACGGCGCCGGCTCCGCGTTGCGTGCCGCCATGGCGGACGCCGCGCCCCTGGGCGAACGCATCGAAGGCCTCGGCCACGGCTACAAGGAACTGGAAATCCCGCCGATGGCCGCCCCGTCGGGTCCGTTCGCGATCGAGCCGAATGCCCTGCATATCTGGCCGCGCGGCAGCTATATGTGTATCGCCCTGCCCAATCGCGAGGGCAGTTTCACCGTCACCCTGTTCCTGGCCAACGAAGGCGGCTATCCAAGCTTCGCCACGCTGCCGGACGCGGCATCGGCCGAGCGACTGTTCCGCGAGGATTTCGCCGACGCGCTCGCCCTGATGCCGGACTTCGCCACCGACTACGACGCCCATCCCGTGGGCTCACTGGCGACGCTCTACCTGGATCGCTGGCACCTGGATGGCCGCGCCCTGCTGATCGGCGATGCCGCGCATGCGATCCTGCCCTTCCACGGCCAGGGCATGAACTGCGGCTTCGAAGACGCGGCGGAGCTGGCCGCGCTGTTCGCCGGGGCCCGCGGCGACACCGCCGGCGTGTTCGCCGAATTCCAGCGCCGGCGCAAACCGAATGCCGATGCGATCGCCGCGATGGCGATCGAGAATTACATCGAGATGCGCGACTCGGTCGCCGATCCGCATTACCTGCGCAAACGCGCACTGGGTACCCTGCTCGCCGACCGCGCGCCGACACACTGCATGCCGCGCTACCGCATGGTCACCTTTACCCACCTCCCGTATGCCTACGCATACGAGCGTGGCCGCGCACAGGACACGTTGTTCGAGCAATTGCTCAAGGGCCACGCAAGCGTCGATTCCGTCGACCTGGACTCAGCGGTCGCCGCCCTGAAGGCAACCCTGCCGCCGCTGCCGGACGTCGCCTTTGGATAAGGCGCTGGATGCCGCCTACCGTCGCACCGACTATCGGGTGCGACGGCCGGGCGGTGGCTACGCCTCGATCCGTGTCGGCAAACCGCTCCCGCAGGAGCTTGCGACCGGCGAACCCTGGGCCTTCGTCACCGCCTGGAATCCCCATTCACAGCCGGCCAGCCGGACCGTCAATCGTCGGGCGCAGCGCGACCTGCTCGCACGGCTGCGCGCCGCCTCGCCGGTCCTGATACGCGCCGGCCTGGGCGTCGATGAGGGAAACTGGCGCGAATCGAGCCTTTTCATCGTTGGCCTCGCCCTTCCTGTCGTCGAGGCGCTGGCCCGCGAGGCCGGGCAGAACGCCATTATTTGCGGCGAAGGACGCGGCCTGGCGACGTTGCGCTGGCTCTGACCGGAGGCGTGCGGCGCGCCGTCGCATGGACAAGGCCGTGGGCGGCCCGGACAATGGTCGCGATGACCATCCCCGCCTCCGCCAACGTCCTGCTCGAAGCCCGCCGACTGAGCTTCTTCCGCCAGGACGAGCCGGTCTTCGGCCCGCTCGATTTCTGCCTGCTTGCAGGCCAGGTGGCCCTGATCGAAGGCGACAACGGCAGCGGCAAGACCACCCTGATGCGCCTGCTCACCGGCCTGCTGCATGTCGATGACGGCGAGCTGCTGTTGCATGGCGCACCACTGACCCGCCAGGGCGCAGCTGGCGAGATCGCCTTCCTCGGCCATCAGCTCGGACTGAAGAGCGACCTCACGCCGCGTGAGAACCTGCGCGTGACCGAAGGACTCTACGGTCGACGGCGCGGGCTCGATCCGGCCACCGCGCTGGGCGAGGTCGGCCTCCTGGGTTACGAGGACGAGCCGGTACGCCGGCTTTCGGCGGGACAGAAAAAACGCGCGGCGCTGGCCCGGTTGCTGCTGATCCCCGCCGCGTTGTGGTTGCTCGACGAGCCCTACGCCAACCTCGATCGCGAGGGCATCGCCCTGGTCAATCGCCTGCTCGACCGGCACGCCCGCGAAGGCGGCGCCGCCCTGGTCACCAGCCACGGCGCGGTCAGCTTCGCCGGCGGCGAACCACAACGCATCCGGTTGCACGCATGACGCCGGGCAGCACCACGTCCGCCTGTGTCGCCCTGCTGCGCCGCGACCTCACCCTGGCCTGGCGCCGGCGCGGCGATATCGCGATGCCGGTGCTGTATGCGCTGATCGTGGTCACGTTGTTTCCGTTCGCCCTGGGGCCGGAGAGCGCACTGCTGACGCGGATCGCCGGCGGCGTGGTCCAGGTCACCGTGCTGCTGGCGATGCTGCTCGCGCTGGACATGATGTTCCGTTCGGCGATATCGAAGACGGTTCGCTCGAACAGCTCATGCTCGCGCCCCAGCCGCTGGCGCTGATGCTGGCGATGAAAATTCTTGCGCACTGGCTCACCGCGGCCCTGCCGTTGATCGTCGTCGCGCCGCTGCTGGCCGGCATGCTGCATCTGCCCTCGGCGGTGATGCCGGTACTCGTTGCTTCGCTGCTGCTGTCCACGCCCCTGCTGAGCCTGCTCGGCGCCGTGCTGGTGGCGCTGACGGCCGGTACGAGGCGCTCTGGTATGCTTCTCGCGCTGATGTTGCTGCCCTTATGCGTGCCGGTGGTGATCTTTTCCGCCGGCGCGGTCGCGGCCGCGCAGCAGGGCCTGCCCTGGATCGCGCCCATCGCCTGGCTCGGCGCCGCCCTCGCGATGACCCTGGTACTGGCTCCGCTGGCCTGCGCCGCGGCCCTCCGCATTGCCCTCGATGCCTGAGAAAATCACGACCCATGGCTAACTGGATTCCCCTCTGGCTGCACAAGCTCGGCTCGCCGCCGATCTTCTATCGCTTCGCCGGCGCGGTGCGCCCATGGGCCCTGGCGCTGGCCTTGATCGCCGGCGCGATCGCGCTCTATGGCGGCCTCGTGCTCGCCCCGGCGGACTACCAGCAGGGCGATGCCTACCGGATCATCTTCATCCACGTGCCCAGCGCGTGGATGAGCCTGTTCATCTACGGGATCATGGGCGTGGCGGCCTTCATCGGCCTGGTCTGGCGGATCAAGCTGGCCGAAGTGGTCGCCATGGAATCCGCGCCGATCGGCGCCGCCTTCACCTTCATCACCCTGGTCACCGGTTCGCTCTGGGGCAAGCCGATGTGGGGCACCTGGTGGACCTGGGACGCCCGGCTGACCTCGGAACTGGTGCTGCTCTTCCTCTACCTCGGCGTGATCGGTCTGTATCACTCCTTCGAAGATCGTCGCCAGGGAGCGCGCGCCGCCGCCTTCCTCGCCCTGATCGGCATCGTCAACGTGCCGATCGTGCATTTCTCGGTGAACTGGTGGAACACCCTGCACCAGGGCTCGACCATCCGCATCCTCGGCCCTTCGCATATCGACGCGCGCATGCTCTGGCCCTTGCTTACGATGATGGCGGCAACCAAGTGCTATTACGTCGCCAGCCTGTTCGGCCGCGTGCGCACCGACCTGCTCGACATGGAGAGCGGCAAGGACTGGGTACGTGAACTGGCGACAAAGGAAGCTGTCCGATGAATGCCTTCCTCGCCATGGGCGGTTACGCGTCCTACGTGTGGCCCGCCTTCGCCGTTTTCTTCATCGTGCTGATCGCCGATTACCTGTCGCCGGTGTTCCGCCGCCGCCGCAACCTACGCGAACTGCGCGCGCGTCTCGCGCGCCAGGACGCCCGTCAGTAAAGAGCAAGAGCCAACGGATGAACCCGACCCGCAAACGCCGCCTCACCATCGCGCTGCTGGTGGTTGTCGCCGCCGCCGTGGCGGTCGGCCTGATCGTCTTCGCCCTGCAGCAGAACATGAACTACCTGTTCACGCCGAGCCAGGTGCAGGCGGGCGAGGCCACGAAGTACCAGAGCCTTCCGCCTCGGCGGCATGGTCAAGTCCGGCTCGATCCAGCGCGGCGGCGATTCGCTGAAGGTGAGCTTCATCGTGATCGATGCCGGCGGCGCGATGCCGGTCGAATACACCGGGATCCTTCCCGACCTGTTCCGCGACAACCAGTCGGTGATCGCCACCGGCCGCATGGACGGCGCGCGTTTCATCGCCAGCGAGGTCCTCGCCAAGCATGACGAGACCTACATGCCGAAGGAACTGAAGGACGCGATGGCCGAGGCGCACAAGAACAAGAAGATCGACGAAACCGCCCAGGACAAGCCGCAATGATCCCCGAACTCGGCCAACTCGCGCTGATCCTCGCCCTGCTCCTGGCCCTGGCGCAGGGCGTCCTGCCGATCGTCGGCGCCTGGCGCGGCAATGCCACGCTGATGGCCGTGGCGCGACCGGCCGCGGCCGGCCAGGCGGTCTTCGTCGGCGCGGCGATGGCGGTGCTCATCTATGCCTTCCTGACCTACGACTTCTCGGTGGCTTATGTCGCCGACAATTCGAATCTCGCCCTGCCCTGGTATTACCGCATCACCGCGGTCTGGGGCGCGCACGAAGGCTCGATGCTGCTCTGGGTATTCATCCTCAATGTCTGGTCGGTGGCCCTGGCCGCTTTCAGCCGACAGCTGCCCGAGGCCTTCGCCGCCCGCGTGCTCGGCGTCCTTGGCCTGATCGGCCTGGGGTTCATCGCCTTCATCCTGTTCACCTCGAACCCGTTCCTGCGCGAATTGCCGATGCCGGTGGACGGCGGCGATCTGAATCCCGTGCTGCAGGATCCGGGCATGACCTTCCATCCGCCGGTGCTCTACATGGGCTACGTCGGTTTCTCGGTCGCCTTCGCCTTCTCGATCGCCGCCCTGCTCGGCGGCGAGCTGGAGCAGGCCTGGGTGCGCTGGGCGCGGCCGTGGACGAATATCGCCTGGGCTTTCCTCACCTGCGGCATCGTCGCCGGCAGCTGGTGGGCGTATGCGGAACTCGGCTGGGGTGGCTGGTGGTTCTGGGATCCGGTGGAGAACGCCTCGTTCATGCCCTGGCTGGTCGGCGCGGCGCTGATCCATGCGCAGGCGATCACCGAGAAGCGTGGCACGCTGCGCGCCTGGACCATCCTGCTTTCGCTGTTCGCGTTCTCGCTGTCCCTGCTCGGCACCTTCCTCGTCCGCTCGGGCGTGCTGACCTCGGTACATGCCTTCGCGTCCGATCCGCGCCGCGGCCTGTACATCCTCGCGTTCCTGGTCATCGTCATCGGCGGCTCGCTGCTGCTGTATGCGATACGTGCGCCGAAGGTCGCCGGCGGCAAGCCGTTCGCGGTGGTCTCGCGCGAAACCGCGATGCTGATCGGCAACCTGATGCTGACCACCGCCGCGGCCATGGTCCTGCTCGGCACGCTGTTCCCGCTGATCGGCGACGCGCTGAATCTGGGCAAGGTCTCGGTGGGCCCGCCGTACTTCGGCTTCCTGTTCAACCTGCTGATGCTGCCGGTCGTCCTGTTGTTGCCGTTCGGCCCGTATCTGCGCTGGGGCAAGGGCGAGGCCGGCACGCTGAAGTCGGTGGCGTTGCGCGCCGGCATCGCGGCGATCGCCTGCGCGATCGCCGCGGCTTTCTTCGTCGACGGCAAGGCCAGGGCGATCGCCGGGGTCGGCGCCGCGGTGTGGGTCTGCGTCGGCACCCTGCTCTACGTGGCCAAGCGCTGGCGCGAGATGCCGCGCGGCCGCCGTTATCCGGCCGAGATGGCCGGCATGCTGTTCGCCCACTTCGGCGTCGGCATTTTCCTGATCGGCGTGCTGCTTTCCGAATCGCTGAGCGTCGAGCGCGATGTGCGCCTGGCGCCGGGCCAGACCGAAAGCGTCGGCGGTTTCGAGTTCCGTTTCGATGGCGTGACCGAAACCACCGGGCCGAACTGGCGTGCCGATCAGGGTACGGTGATCGTCAGCCGTGAGGGCAAGATGGTCGCCACCATGCATCCGCAGAAGCGCACCTACGCGCGCGGCCAGGTGCAGACCGAATCGGCGGTCGATGCCGGCATCACCCGCGATATCTACGTCGCCCTCGGTGAGCCGATGGACGCGAACAACATCGAAGGCGCCTGGGCCTTGCGCCTGTACCACAAGCCCTTCATCCGCTGGATCTGGCTGGGTGGCCTGTTCATGATGCTCGGCGGTTTCGTCGCCGCCGGCGAACGCCGCTTCCGCGCCAGACGCGTTGCCGCCACCGTACCGGTCACCGGCGGCGTGGAGTCGCCGGCATGAGTCGGATCCTGCCCCTTGTCGCCTTCCTTATCCTGGCCTCGCTGTTCGGCTTCGGCATCTGGTGGAACACCCAGCACGACCAGACCGCGATCGCTTCGCCGCTGATCAACAAACCGGCGCCGTCCTTCGACCTGCCCGTGCTCGGCGATTCCTCGCGCAGCGTCAGCAAGGCGTCGCTGCTCGGCAAGCCCTATCTGCTCAACGTGTTCGCCAGCTGGTGCATCGAATGCGTGCACGAGCATCCCCTGCTGATGACCGAGGTGAAGTCGCTCGGCGTCGACCTGGTCGGCTACAACTACAAGGACGATCCGGCCGAGGCCAGCGCGTGGATCGAGCAGCGTGGCAATCCCTTCACCGTGATCGTCGCCGATCGCGATGGCCGCAAGGCGATCGACTTCGGGGTCTACGCCGCACCGGAAACCTTCCTGGTCGATGCCAGCGGGGTGATCCGCTACAAGCGCATCGGGCCGATCACCCAGGAGGTGATCGACCGCGAGATCAAGCCGGCGATCGCCGCGCTGGCGATGGAGAAACGGTAATGTTCCGGACCATCCTCGCCACCGTCGCGCTCTTCATCGCCACCGCGGTCTTCGCCCAGGCGATCGAGCCGCTGCCGTTCAAGAATCACGCGGAAGAAATCCGCTACCAGCAACTGACCGCCAAGTTGCGCTGCCCGATGTGCCAGAACGAAACGCTGGCCGACTCGAACGCGCCGATCGCGCGCGACCTGCGTCACCAGATCTTCGACATGATGCAGGCGGGCAAGACCGACGAGGAGATCAAGACCTTCCTCGTCGACCGCTATTCGAATTTCGTGCTTTACGATCCGCCGCTGGAACGGGACACGATCCTGCTCTGGTTCGGCCCGGCCGTGATCCTCGTGATCGGCGCCATCGTGGTCGTCGTCCAGGTCCGCCGGCGCTCCCGCGCCGCCGCCGGGACGACGCCGACGGCATCCAACGATATCGAAACCGGGGACGACTGGTGAAGTTCGCTTTTTATGCCGTAGCCGTGGCGATGATCGCCGTGGCGCTCGCCCTCCTGCTCGTTCCCCTCGTCCGCCACGGTCGTCGCGCCGGGCGTCCGCGCGGCGTGTTCATCCTGGCGCTCGTCGTCGCCTTCGTCGTGCCGCTGGCTACCGCCGGCCTGTACAAGCTGATCGGCACCCCGGCCACGATCGCCGGCGTACCCAAGCCGGTCGATCCGATGCAGGGGATCGCCCAGGCGATTACCGAACTGAAGGCGCGCCTGGCCGCGCAGCCGAACGACGTCGAGGGCTGGCTCCTGCTTGGCCAGACCTACGGCATGCTCAAACAGCCCGACGACGCGCGCATCGCCTATGACAGCGCGCTCAAGGTCGACGCGAATAACGGGGTGGCCATGGTCGGCTGGGCCGAGGCCGATTCGCTGGCCCGTCCGGACCACCGCATCGAAGGCCGCGGCCGCGAGCTGCTGCAGAAAGCCGTCGCCGCCGATCCCGCAGAACCAGCGCGGCCTGTGGCTGCTCGGCATCAGCGACTTCCAGCAGGAACAGTACGCCGACGCGGCCGCCACCTGGCGCAAGCTGCAGCCGATGCTCGACCCGGATTCCACGGTCGCCGCCGCGGTCGCCGCGCAGATCGCACAAGCCGACGCCAAGGTCGCCGGCACACCGGCAGCGACAGCCGACGGCCCGTCGCTGAAGGTCGAGGTCAGCCTCGATCCCGCACTGAAAGCCAAGTCGCCGACGGCGATACCCTGTTCGTCTTCGCCCGTGCCGAGAACGGCCCGCCGATGCCGCTCGCGGTCGCCCGCCTGCAGGCTTCGGCACTGCCGGCGTCGGTCACCTTGACCGATGGCATGGGCATGACCCCGCAGTTCAAACTGTCCTCCGTGCCGCGCGTCTTCGTCGCCGCGCGCATCAGCAAGAGCGGCCAGGCGATCGCCCAGGCCGGCGACCTGGAAGGCGATGCCGGCGTGCTCGACGTGGCGACGAAAGCGCCGATCCATATTACGATCGACCGCACGCACTAGAGATAAGGAATGCCATGGGCGACGCGCGCCGTTACTTCGACCTGTCCTCGCCGTTTTCCATGAAGCGCGGCGGTGAACTGCACGGCGCCCGCGTTGCGTACGAAACCTGGGGCACGCTGTCGCCCGCGCGCGACAACGCGATCCTGATCCTGACCGGCCTCTCGCCGAGCGCGCATGCCGCCTCGAACGCGGAAGATCCGACGCGAAGGCTGGTGGGAAGGCATGCTCGGCCCCGGCAAGGCGATCGATACCGATCGTTACTTCGTCATCTGCATGAACTCGCTCGGCAGCGACAAGGGCTCGACCTGCCCCGCCTCGATCGATCCGCGCACCGGCAAGACCTATCGCCTCGATTTCCCCGAGCTCGCGCTCGAAGACGTCGCCAACGCCGCGCACGAACTGGTGTCCGGACTCGGCATCGAACGCCTCGCCTGCCTGATCGGCTGCTCGATGGGCGGCATGAGCGCGCTGGCCTACATGGTCCTGCACCCGCACAGCGTGCGCACGCATATCAGCGTCGACACCGCGCCGCAGGCGCAGCCCTTCGCCATCGCCATCCGCTCGCTGCAGCGCGAGGCGATCCGGCTCGATCCGCACTGGAACAACGGCCAGTACGACGACGATCATTACCCCGAGCACGGCATGAGCATCGCGCGCAAGCTCGGTGTCATCACCTACCGCTCGGCGATGGAATGGAATGGCCGCTTCGCCCGCATCCGCCTCGACGCCGAGCAGCGCGAGGGCGAACCCGTTCGGCTTCGAGTTCCAGGTCGAGTCCTACCTCGAAGGCCATGCGCGCCGTTTCAACCGCACCTTCGATCCGAACAGCTATCTCTATCTCTCGCGCGCCAGCGACTGGTTCGACATCGGCGAGTACGGCGGCGGCAGCGCCAGCGAAGGCCTGAAGCGGATCCGCATCGACAGCGCCCTGGTCATCGGCGTCAGCACCGACATCCTGTTCCCGCTGGAGCAGCAGGAAGCGATCGCCAACGGGCTGAAGGCCGCCGGCGCCGCGGTCGAATTCGTCGCGCTGGACTCGCCGCAGGGCCACGACGCCTTCCTCGTCGACATCGAGAACTACGGCAAGGCGATCGGCGATTTCCTGCGCGGCCCGGTTGCCGAACTGATATCATCGGGCCTTGTACGCAAGACCCGAAATATCGAGAACCCTATGATTACCATGGAATTTCCTGGCTGCCGAAAGCTGATCGACGCGATCGACGCCTCGGTCGCCAAGCCGACCACCCCGGCCATCACCGACGACCTGCGCAATGCGCTGTGCCGGCTGATCCGGGACCAGGAAGTCCAGCTTCCCGCCTGCGTCTTCGAATCGGCCGGCGACCACTACGCCCGCCGCGAGCTCTATCGCAGCGACGACCACGGCTATAGCGTCGTCGCGATGACCTGGGGCCCGGGCCAGGGCACCCTGATCCACGACCATTGCGGCATGTGGTGCGTCGAGGGCGTCTGGAACGGCGCGCTGGAAATCGTCCAGTACGAGCTGCTCGAGCACGAAGACCAGCGCTATCACTTCCGCCCCGTCGGCTCGATCCAGGCCGGCCCGGGCTCCGCCGGCAGCCTGATCCCGCCGCACGAGTACCACACCATCCGCAACCCCAGCGACGACGCCATCGCCGTCAGCCTGCACATCTATTCCGGCCGCATGACCCAGTGCTCCGTGTTCAAGCCCGAGGGCGACGACTGGTACGAGCGCAACGAGCGCCAGCTGGGGCTCGACCGCGTCCACTGAATCGCGCATAATTCACGCCCGCTGCCGAAATGGCGGAACTGGTAGACGCGACGGACTCAAAATCCGTTTCTGGCGACAGAGTGTCGGTTCGATTCCGACTTTCGGCACCATGATTCAAGACGAAAAAGCCACCCTCGCCGGTGGCTTTTTTCGGTTCTTCGCGAGGAAAAAATGGCGAAAAAAGGGGTCAGAGTCATTTTCCGCGGGCGACTACTCGCGGAAACCGACTGTCGTCGGCGCGGAAAATGACTCTGACCCCATTTTTTGGACCCCATTTTTTGCCTGTGATAGTGACTCTGACCACTTTCCCCCTGACCGGCCATCGCAAACGATGAGGGAGGCGAAGGCCAGTGGCCTCCCCTCCCCGTACGCGCCGGGTCAGGCGGCTTGCTGGACGTCCAGAACCATGCGCCGACCCAGCAACCACAAGGCATGCTCGATCGCCTCGATCTTCGAGCCGTGGGTCAGGTCGAGCAACCTGTCGACCTGCGGCGAGTGGACGCCCAGGTCGCGCGCCAGTTTGGCCTTGCTCACCCCCTGGTCGAGCATTGCCGAAAACAGACCGAGCTTCGCCACCGTGAGCACGGGAAGCGGCACCAGGTACTCACCGCGCTTCGCCTTGCTCGGCTCCGGAATCGTCCGGCGATCATCGACGTAGCCTGACAGAGCCAGCTGCAACGCCTCCACCGAGGCGAGCAAGGCGCCTTCCACATCATCGGCCACCGTGGCGAACTCGGGTATGTCACGGCACGTCGCCATGAACTCCCCGCCAAGGTCTTCGAGCTTGATTGCGTACTGCATGATCCGTCTCCGCTCCCACCGGGCACCATCCCGGCTTCGTTCCCGAGCTTCCCCGGGTGCTACCCCGGCCCTTAAAGACCGAGGTCCTTGATGATCTTCTTTCGGACGGGCTCCTTGATTTCCTTAGAGCCGTGGCGGCAGTTCATCGCCGAGCACTTTGGCCAACACTAATTCGAAAACCCGACAACAAAACGCCACCTGTCAGGTGGCGTTTTTTTCCTCCAGCTACCGGCTTATCTTCCCGACTGCACCTTGCCTTCCCGATCGAGCGCAGCGAAATCGGCATCGGATAGTGCGATCTCGGCAGCCTTCATATTGTCCTCGAGGTGGGAGACTTTCGAGGTGCCGGGAATCGGCAGCATCACCGGGCTGCGCTTGAGTAGCCAGGCCAGGGCAATCTGGCCGGGCGAGGCGTTGTGGCTCTTCGCCAGGTTGTCCAGCAGCGAGCCGGGGCGGGCAAGATCGCCCGAGGCCAGCGGGAACCACGGGATGAACCCGATGTCGTGCTTCGTGCAGTAGTCGAGCACGTCCTCGCTGGAGCGGTCGACCAGGTTGTAGCGGTTCTGCACGGTCGCCACCTTGAACACCTTCGATGCCTCTTCGATGTCGGCGACCGAGACTTCGCTCAGGCCGGCGTGCTCGATGACGCCATCGGCGATCAGCGACTTGATCGCACCGAACTGTTCGTCGCGCGGCGTCTTCGGATCGATGCGATGCAACTGCCAGAGCCCGATCTTTTCCACGCCCAGGCGCCGCCGGCTCGTGTGTGCCTGCTGGATCAGGTATTCGGGTCGCCCCAGCGGCACCCATACGTCCGGACCGGTGCGTGCCAGGCCGGCCTTGGTCGCGATGAACATCGTGTCATACGGATACAGCGCCTCGCGGATCAGTTCTTCCGAGACATCCGGGCCATAGGAATCGGCGGTGTCGATAAAGTCGACGCCGAGTTCGGGCAAACGCTTCAGGGTACGGATCGCCTCAGCGTGGTCGGCCGGTTCGCCCCAGATGCCTTTACCGGTAATGCGCATCGCGCCATAGCCGAGCCGGTTGACCTCGACCGTGCCGCCGATGCGGAATGTGCCGGCTCTCGCCGCAAGCTTGGTGGACATCGTCAATCTCCATTGGTTTGGCGTCAAAGCGGGAAGGAAACCCACCGGCACGTCCTTCCGTCTGGAGTGGCCAGTTTCAAGGCCATGGCGCACCGCAAAAACACCGCCGGAGGGCGGTGAATTCCTGCGACGATCCCGTTAGCGCAATGCCTCGTTCGCGATCTTGGTCTCGAGCGCCGCGCCTATGCAGGCCGCGGTCTGGCCGCGGGGTCCGGAATGGCAGAACGGGTCTTTCGGATCGGCGCTCGGATCGACAGCGAGGTGACCATCATTGAGCGCATTGGGCGGCACGGTCTGGTGCGCGGCGCAAGCGCAGAGCGCAAGGATCATGGCCGCAAGAATCACTGCTTTCATCTCGATCTCCCGGGGGAATCGTTCGCCAGTCTAGCGCGATCCCCGGAAGCCGGCGTGTGCCGGTTCGCTCACGCATCGCGCTCGATATCGCGGGCCGGGCGATCCTCGCCAGGCTCACGCACACGCTCCGGATCCTCGCCGGGAACATCGATGGGTTCGCCCTCGGGCGGCTCCGGCGGGTCGTCGACCGGCGGCGTCCTCGACGGCGGATTCGGATCGTCGGCGGGCGGCGGCAGCGGATCGTCGCCCGGGCGTTGTTGAGTGTGGGAGCTCTGGCGCATCTCGAATGCCTCCTCCTGGATTCATGAAGAGGATCGGGCGCGCCACGTGAGGAGGACGTAGGGCGGCTGCGACGGCGGCTTCACCTGTTGCCCGCGTTCGAAACCGCAGGCATGCAGGCAACGCAGCGCGGCCAGGTTGTCGTCATCGACCCAGGTTTCGATTTCCCTCAGACCGCGCGCTGGCCCGGCCAGCACACGGCGCAACATCCGCGATCCGTGTCCCTGGCCGCGCTGGTCCGGCGCCACCGCGAAACTGAGATAAGCACGCAGCTGATCTTCCGCATCGATCTGGATCACGCCGACCATGCGACCGCCAGGGTCGAGTGCGCTCCAACATCGTGAGTGCGCGCCGCTGACAAAGTCGAACCACGCGTCGTCCGGGTAGATCATCCGCGACCAGACCGAAGGCGATTCGAACCACTGCCGGTAGATCGCCAGGTGGCCACGGCTCATGCGGCGAATGCGAATCCTTGCGTCCATACCTCATCCTCGTCCGTGAGTCGGACGAGGATGACTGTTGGCATGGGGAAGGCGCTGTCAGGAAACGCTGACGCGATGTGCAGGGCTACAACTCGCGAACGAGACGGAAGCCAACGCGCGCGCTACGCAACTGCGCATCGGCGCCCTGCCGGTAGGCCGAACGCACCATGTCCGGCGAACTGCCCCACGAACCGCCGCGAATGACACGACGCGCGCAGCCGGGGTTGACCCAGGCCTCGCCGCCGCGCGGCGCGCGTATGTAGTTGTCGTGCCAGCAGTCGTCGACCCATTCGGAGACATTGCCGCCGATATCGTAAAGACCGAAGCCGTTCGCGGCGAAACTCATCGCCGGGGCCGGCCCCCAGAACCCGTCGCGGTAGCCGTTGAAGGCATTGCTCCAGCGCCGCCCCGATTGCGAGCGGTCGCCGCCGCCGGTGAGGTTCTCCACCCGCGAGGATGGCGTGCCGTCGCCCCACCAGTAACGCGAGGTCGTGCCACCGCGCTCGGCGTATTCGAATTCTGCCTCGCTCGGTAGCCGGTAGGTCTTGCCCGTGCGTTTGGAGAGCCAGTCGGCATAGGCGAGCGCATCGTTCCAGGACACGTTCACCACCGGCAACTTGTCCGACGCCGGCTTGCCCACGTAGTCGTCGGCCCAGGTCGCCGAGTTGTCGTCGCGCAGGCCGCCGCTCGATTCGTCGTAGATGCTGGAGCCGCCGAGTTTCTGCGAATCGGGTATATAGCCGCTGGCGCGGACGAAGTCGCCAAACTGGCCGACTGTGACCTCGGAACGCCCGATCGCGAAGCCCTTCGCTATCTTCACGTCATGCGACGGCGACTCGTTGACGTCATGACCGCTTTCGCCGTCCGGCGACCCCATCAGGAAACTGCCGGTCGGCACCACGACCACGGAGGGTGCCTGGCCGACGCTGTCGACGAAACGGTCACTGAAAACCTGGCCAGGTTTGTAGCTCGAATACAGTTTGGCGTTGACCAGGCGCTCGTTGAATTCGTCCAGGCCACCGAGATCGGGGCTGATCGCCTGCGCCTTCTGTGCCAGCTCCTTGGCCATGTCGACATTGCCCGAGTCCAGCGCCGAACGGGCCTGCGCCAGCATCCCGGCCGCGTTCTGCCGACGCATGCCTTCGATGCGACCGCGGGTGTCCTGCAGGGCCTGCGAACCGGGCTGGATCGCCGCCGCCTGTGCCAACGCGGCATCGGCGGCGGCGAAGTCGCTTTGCGCCACGGCCGCCAGCGCGCGATCGAGGACCACGCGCTGCACCTGCCCCACGCCCTGCACCGCCACCGCATTGTCCGGGTCCATCGCCAGCACCTGTCGGTAGATCTCCAGCGCGTTGCCGCCGGGCGGCTGGTCGGCCTTCTCCTGCTGGAGCAGAAGCGCCGCCTTCGCAAGCAGCGGCTGGGCCTGGCCCTGCACCTTGAGTTTCTGTTGCAGCCGCGCGACGTCCTCGCCGCTGGACGGCAAGGCCTTCAACGCCACCAGCAAGTCCTTTGCCGCGTTGACATCGTCGAGCGCGATGTCCTGTTCGATTTCCGCCGCCAGACGAGCGCGAACCTCATCGAGCCCGATCGTGGCGCGGCGGCTATCGACTTTGGCCTTCAGTGCCTGGGCATAAAGTACCGCCGCACTGTCGTCGCCGCCCACCAGGTGATCCGCGGCCAGGGCCTTGTCGGCCCGGACCAGCAGCGCCGAGATTTCCGGCGTCGCCGGGGTGACCTCGGCAAGCTGGATATCGTTGGATTTTTCCGGACGTCGCGCGGCAATCACCGCGGCCGGCGCGAGCATCAACGGCGGCCCGGCGTCCACTTCCGAAGGCATGCGGGCGGTGGCCTGCGGGCGCTGGTCGAAGCCCATCGTCGGCGTCATCGACGTACGCCGGCTGGAGGCCAGCCCGGTCGTATCGGCCGACGGTTGCACATGCATCAGACCCGGGAAAAAGTGATAGAACAACGCGAAACCGAGCACGGCGATGCCCAGGGCGCCGCCGAGGGTGCGCTGCCGCCGTACGGTTTCGGAACTGGGCATCGTTGGGGTCCTGCTCCTGGCCTGCTATCGTGCGTCGCTCACCTTAGGCAAATGCGAACGACACGGCAACGGGCAATCCCGGACGCCGTTCACCGTTATTGTCCCGGCTTGCAAGATTAAGGGAAACACCCATGCTTTCGACCGACGCGGCGCCCGTCGCCCCGTGGATTACCCAACCTGACGTCTTCGCCGGCTGGCTGGCCCCGGTCGCGACCGGCGACATCGTCGGGCTGGACACCGAGTTCATGCGCCGCAATACCTTCTATCCGCAACTGGCCCTGTTGCAGCTGGCGCATGCGGATCGCTATGCACTGATCGATCCGATCGCCTTCGAGCTGGGTACCGCACTGCGTCCGGCACTGTCGGACAAAGCCGTGGTCACCGTGATGCACAGCGCCGGCGAGGATCTGGAAGCCATGTCGCCGCTGCTGCCGGACGGCCCGCATACCTTGTTCGACACGCAGATCGCCGCGGCCTTCGTCGGCATGGGCCTGGGCATCAGCTATCGCGCCCTGGTCGCCGAACTGATCGGCGCGGAACTGGACAAGGGCGAGACGCGCTCGGACTGGCTGCAGCGCCCGCTGACCGAATCGCAGCGGCTCTACGCCACGCTCGACGTGGTTCATCTGCAACCGATCCACCGCATCCTGAGCGAGCGGCTCGCCGCGCGCGATCGCGCCGCCTGGCACGCCGAGGATTGCGAACGGCTGAAACTCCGCGCCAGCCACCGCGACGGCGACCCGCAGCCGCAGCGCGCCTTCAAGGGCTCCAGCGACTGGTCGCCCGAGCGCCAGGCCCTGCTCCGCCGCGTACTGCGCTGGCGCGAGACCACTGCGCGCACGCTCGACCGGCCGCGCCCCTGGCTGCTGGAAGATCCCCAGGCCGCCTGCCTCGTCTACGAGCCGCCGCGCAGCCAGGCCGAGCTCGACGAGCGCACGAAGGGCCAGCGCGCGCTGCGCTCGGCTCAGCGCCAGGAACTGCTGGCCGTGCTGCAACAGCCGGTCACGGCTGCCGAAGATCGAAGCCACCGCACCGATCCCCGGCCATCCGCACGGCGAGACCAAGAAAGCGCTCTCGGCGATGAAACAGGCGATCGACCAGCTCGCCGCCGACCTCGACCTCCCCGGCGGCCTGCTCTGCCCGCGCCGCGCGCTGGAGGAATACGTGGTCACCCGCGAATGGCCCGAGTCGCTCGAAGGCTGGCGCCAGGCGGTCCTTCACGAGCGCCTCGCCGGCTTGCTGCTCGGTTAGGCGGAAGCGATCCGGCATTGGCACGGGAGCCCTGCCGGGAAACGTCATGGCGAGACGATGGACCCACATGCGCATACCCGGAAGAATGAGATCCTCGGATTTCTCTCCACCTCCCTGATTATGAGCCGGTTTCGTTTTATCCGAAAATATCGCACAGTGTCATAGTTGGCGAAAAGCCGGTCGCGCAGGTCGTAAAGAACGTATTTAATATTCCCCTGCGGAACGAGCAAGTCAATGATCCACAGACAGTTTCCTTCATTCCATTCGCTTGGATGAAGCCCTAGCGGCCCCCGGCTAATGAATCTGGCTTCCACGTCTTCGGCGAGGAACGCCCAGACGACATAACCGACAAGATCCCCGTCATCATTGAAGTAGAACTTGATATTGCGGTGAGCTATCGCGGGTATCACTATTTCGTTCAGGTGGCTGAACGGACGGTGCGAATGGCTTCCGCTCCTCGCCATGAGGATGCAGGCATAACCGAGTTCTTCGCAGGATTGCCGAAGCTGCTCCGAAGGCTCATCGAACACTTGAAAATAACTCGGATGCATACGCCCTCAGCTTGTGAGCCAGTGGTCCAGGGATGATCGAGTCATCCATATCGCCAAGTATTTGCAAAACGTAGCCTGCATCTATTCGATCCTTTTCAAACCGTACGAGGCAGGCGCCCCTTCTACCCTTTACCGACATGATTCCGCCAAGATCCATTTCGTGATCAGTCGAGTCTGCGAGTAACGTGCGCGCGCGGCTTAGTTTGCTCGAAATGAAGACCCCGATATCCCCGCTACTGGCAATGAGAGATCTAATCGATCTATCTAGGATTGGCCGATAGAGGTCCTCAAAAGGAACATTCAGGCGGATGGCGTTGAAAAGCATGGTGAGCCTGACGAATGGACGGGCCTCGACCTCACACGAAGAAACGATTGATTCGCGAATCTGGTAAAACTCGTCGCAAAACCATTGCCTGAGCCGCGCGTCGGAAAGCTTGCTTTCGAGGGCCTGGTTCATTTCCGCTGGGCCTCTGCAGACAGATGCGGCCTGTATAACCTCGCTGAGCTTGTAAGTACCCATCTTTTCCGGCATTTCCGCAACATGATTGAGTGAAAGTTTAAATGGCTCTGCATTTCCTCTCGCTGTAATTTCGGTAAAGCACGCGAATATCCCAGCGGACCTCCGGAAATCAACCCTTGCTGCGAGGTCCGGAGTAGCGCCAATAAGTTTTATGTATTCAAACGCAAGTGCCTCTCTATGCGCGGAATCAAAGATACCAATGAAATCCGCCGCCGGGCGAATTCCGGCGGCACATGCCTGGGGAAGGTATTTTTTCAGGTAAAAGTTCAGCTCATGCAATGACTTTTTCACAGGGACGCTCTGCAACCATAGATCCGGGTTGCCTTTGGCCACGATGATCCGGCCGTAGTCGGAAATTGTGGAGATTGTTCCGTAGTCGACCCAACCACCGTCAATGCTGACATTTGAGCAATTGAGCGCGCCGTGCATGATTCGCTTTACGTGTCCCGCGGCGATTTGCTTCGCAAGCCGCTGCGCCATTTGCATCATCCCTTCGTTAATGTCCGCCGTAGCCGATCCAAAGCAGTTATCGAAAACGCTTCCGAAAGCAGACCGAATTGAGCCGATGGCATTTTTTGTACGGGCCGCATCGGTTTCCATATACAAGGATTCCGATCTGCCGGGTTCAAAATAAATCGCACGCATGAAGTGCGCCGGACGAAGAACCGCCTCGCGAACTACAAGCATCCTTGGAGCGGAGCACGGTCCTTCGGGTGCATTGTAAGGACAGAGCGTGCCTGTTGACATGAGCCCGTATCTGCGGAAAGTGCAATCGACTCCCAACCACAACTCATCAGTGATTCGGTGTCCTTCAAGCGATGTTTCTTATGTATGTAAGCTGCGTTAGCCGCGGAATCCCTGACCTTCTGGTCCGGATCCTTGTAATGCGGGTAATGGATCGATTGAACACCCGGCAAAATCTCAAGTGCACAGCCGCTTGCGAAGAGGCGCAAGCCAAGTTCAACGTCCTCTCCTCCCCAAGTGCGGAACCACTCGTCGAAACCCCCAATACGTCGCAAAGCCACAGTCGAGACGGATACATGACCGCTCCAAAAAATCAACCATGGACTACGCATTCTCGAGAGATCACGATTAATTGATTGTAAGTACTTCTCCCTACAATCTTGCAACTCCGGTAGCGCGCGCATGGATTCAAGCGCCGCGTCTACGCCCCCTGAAACCAACCCACTAATCAGGTCCGCGCAAACGTTGTCATGCTCTTGTACACCGTAGGAAAGTCCAATAAGAGCAAGGCTCTTCGCACCGCGATGACGCGCATCGTGCATTGTGAGGAGTCTCGGCGATAGGAGAATCCCGGCATCGATGAATAGGGTCACGTCAAACTTGGCATTGCGTATTCCAACGTTCCTGGCGGCAGCGGCGCGAAAACCGAGGTCATCTTGAAAGAAATATCTGACGTCAATGTACTTGCGATAGAGGGGTATGACTTCGCTGCTCCCATCGGTTGAACCGTCGTCGACGACAATGACCTCGAATAAGGATCTATCCATATCCTGCTTGCAAAGGGAATCAAGTGTGAGCAAAAGAAGGTGTTTACTGTTATAGGTCGGCACTACGACCGTGACACCAAGCCTTCTCATCGGCACTCCAATCGAGTGACGAATGCTCCGTCAAACCATGCGACACGTTCCTCCAACTCTGCGATTTGTCGCGTCATCGCGATTGTGAAGCCGGTTGTTTCACGGTCTTCGCTGCATCCGTCTCTCTCGGCATGAGACACGCCTTCCCCTGCGACGGGCTGACGGCGCGTGCCGGGGCTTGGCGACATCTCCGGGCACTGCTAATATCGCCCCCTCGTGTGGGGCGGTAGCTCAGCCGGGAGAGCGTCGCGTTCGCAATGCGAAGGTCGGGAGTTCGATCCTCCTCCGCTCCACCAGAAGAATGAAGGGCTTGGCCATTGGCCAGGCCCTTTTTCTTTGCGCACGCTCGAAGCATGAAGTCGATCTTTACGGCAAGCAGCGTAAGCTCGACCCCGGTGCCGGGAACTCCCGACGCCCGCTGTCGTCCAAGCCGTGTGCACGCCGACGCGCCCGGCGCGTTGATGGACACAACCGCGGAGTTCACCATGAAAACCACTCGCTTCCTTGCCGCTTTCGCTACCTGCCTGCTGGCGACGGCCGCATGGGCCCAGAGCGACACCTCCACCAAGCCGTTGAACCTGAATTTGCCGCCGACGGACTTTCCGGCGTCATCGAGCACCGCGCCGAAAGCCGCTACGGCTTCGCCCACGGGATCGCCCGCGGCCAAGGATCCGCCGGGTACCTATTACGGCGATACCAGCGGGCGCATGCCGAACCGAGAGATCGCAGACGACGGCACGCCACGCTGCGACGATGCGACCTATAACAAGCCGCAGGTCCACGGCAGCCTCAGCACCGGCGTGGTCAGCTCCAGCCGTGGAGGCAGCGGAAGTTATCAGGCCGGCGAAGTGAACCTCACCCAGGCCTTCGGCAGCTGCGAGCATCCGACCGGCGGCGTGAGCATTTCGGTGGGTTCGGGCACCGGGCATTTCCACCGATAGCGAAAGGCGTGGCTTTACCGGGCGCGCCTCGCCTTGCGTGAGAACCATGTCAGCGCCGCCACGCAGGCGGCCAGCAGCAACATCCGCAGCGCATCGAGCGAATCGGAAAAAGGATCGCCGTTGCGCCCATGCGTGGCGATGGCGCCAAGCATGAGCAGGCCCAGCCAGCAGGCACCGACCAGGCGCGTCCCGCTGGACAGCAAGGCCGCCGCGCCGGCGATCTCGGCCAGCATCACGGCATACATGAACCAGATCGCATAGCCGGAGCCCACGAAGAACTGGCGCATCTCGGTATCGTGCGCCGCCTTGCCGATCTCGAAAGCGAGGAAGGCAAGCGCGACGTAGACCGCCAGGCCAACGCTCAGGGCTGCCGAGGCGATATCGCGACCGGTTGTCAGGCGGCCCTCGCGAACGGCAACGGCCGAGGCAAAGGTCGCACCGGAGGCGACACCCACGATCAGGCTGTTGAAGTAGCTCACCGACCTCAGGGCGATGCGGCCGGCATCGACCAGACCGCCTACCGGCAAGGAAACGATGACGACGCCGAGCAGCCCCACGGCCGCCAGGATCACGCAAACCATCCGGAAACGACGGGCGAGCCGAAGCCTTGCCGCCCTTGTGGTGCATGCCGCCACGAGGATCGTGGCGACGGCGGCGAGCGTGACGTGAAAGATGAAGGTCACGGTGGCATCCAAGATGAACTCCGCGAAGCCGGCGCCTGTGCGCACTGTCCAATCTACGTTCGCCGGGAGGCGTGCTAAATAGGGCTAAAGTCATCCGCCGGATGATCTACCCGTGTTCGCTGTCGATTTTGCCCGAGAACGTTCGACGTACTCCCGTAAGCTCTCCCGAACCTCACCGGAGTACCGATGACGACCTCGCCCGCAGCCCCGCCCCATGACCGCCGCTGGTTCGCCCTGATCGTGCTGTGCCTGGGCGTGCTGATGATCGTGCTCGACACCACGATCGTTAACGTCGCCCTGCCCTCGATCAAGGCCGATCTTGGCTTTTCCGAGATCGACCTGGCATGGGTGATCAATGCCTATATGCTGACCTTCGGCGGCTTCCTGCTCCTCGGCGGACGGCTGGGCGACCTGTACGGGCATCGGAAGCTGTTCCTGCTCGGGATCGCGTTCTTCGTGCTGGCCTCGCTGGCCTGCGGTCTGGCGACCACGAAAACCGTGCTGGTCGTGGCGCGCGCGATCCAGGGTATCGGCGCCGCGGTGGTGACCTCGGTGGCCCTGTCGCTGATCATGGATCTGTTTTCCACACCCGGAGACCGCGCCAGGGCGATGGGGGTGTACGGCTTCGTCTGCGCCGGCGGCGGCAGTGTCGGCGCGATGCTTGGCGGCGTGCTGACCAGCGCGCTCAGCTGGCACTGGGTATTCCTGGTCAACCTGCCGATCGGCGTGGCGGTCATCGCCATGTCCTTGCGCCTGCTGCCTGCGGTCCATGGCACGAATACGCAGCGCCACCTGGACGTCGCCGGCGCGGTGACGGTCACCGCGGCACTGATGCTCGCGGTCTATGCCATCGTCGGCGGCAAGGACGCCGGATGGACCTCGCCGGCCACGCTCGGCATGCTCGCCGGCGCGGTGGCCCTGCTGCTGGGCTTTGTCTGGAACGAATCGCGCGTACGTGCGCCGCTGATGCCGCTGGCCCTGTTCGGCATGCGCAACCTGGCGACCTCGGCCTTCGTCGGCGTGCTCTGGTCGGCCTCGATGTTCGCCTGGTTCTTCCTGTCCGCGCTATACATGCAGCTGGTACTCGGCTACGACCCGCTGCGCGTCGGTATGGCCTTCCTGCCGGCGAACCTGATCATGGCGGTCTTTTCGCTGGGGCTGTCCGCGCGCCTGGTCATGCGCTTCGGCGTCCGCCTGCCGCTGGCCAGTGGCCTTGCACTGGCAGCGATCGGCTTGTTGCTGTTCGCGCGCCTGCCTATGAACGCGAATTTCGTCGTCGACATCCTGCCGCCGATGATCCTGCTCGGGCTCGGCGGCGGCATCGCCTTCAATCCCGTGCTGATCGCCGCGATGAGCGAAGTCGCGCCCAGCGACTCCGGCCTGGCTTCCGGTGTGGTCAATACCGCCTTCATGATGGGTGGCGCACTCGGCCTTGCGATCCTGGCCAGCCTTGCCGCGGCGCATAGCGAAGCGTTGCTCGCCACGGGGCAGGATCAGCTTTCCGCCCTGGCCGGCGGCTACCGCATCGCCTTCCTGGTCGGCGCCGGGTTCGCCTTGCTGGCGGCCATGGTCGGCGCCGTGCTGTTGCGCGAACCTGCCGCCTTGCCGGCCCAGGCACATTGAGGGAAGCTGCAAGCCGTCGCGAATGATGCGACGATAGGCGAGCCGGTAACCGGTGATCGGGAGAACGTCATGAAAGGCATGGAACAGAAAAAGAGCGACAAGAAAAAACCCTTGAAGACACCCAAGGAAAAGAAGGCCGAGAAGGCCGCGAAGAAAGCCGAGAAGCGGTAGCCTCGGCACCCTCGCGACGGCGAGGCCATAAACGAAAAAGCCGGCGCATGCCGGCTTTTTCATGCTCTGGCCGTGGTAATGAGTGGGCGGCCTCAAACTCCACGCGCAACACCCCGCCTTCCAAGGATAGGCTGTTGCGATGAGAGCGTATCAAGAAATGTCATTGGAAGAGCGTGTTGAAATTCAACAGCGACTCGACGCGGGCGACAGCATTCGGGCTATCGCACGCACACTGGGACGTGCGCCAAGCACGATCAGTCGGGAGCGAGGGCGAGTCACGGATGCGGCGTGCCCCGACTATCGTGCGCAGGTCGCTCAGCGGCAGGCCAAGGCTTGCCGGCGTAAGCCACGGGTGACGCGAAAGCTTGCCGACGCTGCGCTCTGGGAGATCGTGCAGGACCTGCTGCGTGCCCGCTGGTCGCCGCAGCAAATCGCCGGGATACTGTCGAAGGCTTTTCCCGACGAGCAGGCTTTGCGTGTGTCCCACGAAACGATCTACAACGCGATCTACCTGATTCCGCGCGGCGAGTTGCGTAAAGACCTGGTCGCTTCGTTGCGCCATGGTCACAGCACGCGGAAGCCTCGCACACGTGGCACGGACCGGCGGGGGCAGATCCCGGATATGCAGAGCATCCACGTCCGCCCGCCGGAGGTGGAAGACCGCTTGATCCCAGGGCACTGGGAGGGTGATCTGATCAAGGGCGCGGGTAACCGCTCCTCGGTAGGCACGCTGGTCGAGCGCACCAGTGGCTTCGTGGTGCTGGCCAAGATGAGCAGCGCCAGTGCGGCCGACGCGTTGGAGAGCTTCAGCAAGGCACTCGAAAGCATCCCCGAGGCGCTGCGCAAGACGCTGACCTACGATCAAGGCAAGGAAATGAGTTACCGCGCCGCGCTTACGCTGCGCACCGGCGTACAGGTTTACTTCGCCAATCCCCACAGTCCGTGGCAACGCGGGAGCAACGAGAACACTAATGGCCTGTTGCGGCAGTACATGCCGAAGGGAACCGACCTGTCTGGATACAGCCAGGACGAGCTCAATCAAATTTCGCTGAGCCTCAATACGCGGCCGCGACAGCGCCATGGATTTCGCACTCCGTTACAAGTTTACAACGAACTGATGAGCTTGGCCGAAGCTAACCCCGACACCATGCATTGACATCGTTGCGCGTGGACCTTGAAACCGCCGTCTGCGTACCGAGGACGTCATCGCCAGCCGTTGATGAAGATCGTGATGATGATCGCGTTGGTGAAGTCGATGAAGAAGGCGCCGACCAGGGGGGCGACCAGGAAGGCGCGTGGTGCCGGACCGTAGCGTTCGGTCAGCGAACCCATGACGGCCATGGCATTGGCCGTCGTTCCCAGCATGAAGCCGGTGAATCCGCCGGCCATGACGGCGGCGTCGTAATCGCGCCCCATCAACCTGAGCAGCGGCCAGCAGCAGAATGCCAGGACCACCGCTGCCTGGACGCCGAGGTTGACCAGCAAGGGCATGGCCAGTCCGCCCAGTTCCCACAGTTGCAGGTTCATCAGCGCGACGACGAGAAATAACGACAGGGCCACTCCTCCGATCATGTCGATCGTACGCAGCGACAGGCCGAACCAGCCGAAGCGGTCGTCGATGTTGCGAATCACCGCGCCCATCAGCATCGCCCCGATGTAACCGGGCAAGGTCAGGCCAAGCGCGCCGAGCCCGCCACTGATCCATGCGCCCGTGCCCATCGCCACCACGATCAGCACAAAGTTCTTCAGAGCGGGATAGACCCGGTCCTCTTCGTCGAAAACCTCGGTCGCGGGGCTTTCAGACGGCGCGGAAACCACCAGCACATCGACGATCTCCGGGGTCCGCGCCGGGCGCAGCCCAAGTCGCTCGATCAACATCGTCGCCAATGGCGCGCCGATCACCGAGCCACAGACGATGCCAGCCATTGCCGAGGCCAGGGCGATGCTCTGCGCGCCAACGACGCCTGCCTGCTCGAACAACGGCGCGAACGCCAATCCGGTGGCCGGGCCTCCGGCAAGCGTCGCCGATCCGGTAAGGACGCCGAACAGCGGCGGCAGGCCGAAGGCCCTGGCCACTGCGATGCCGACCAGGTTCTGTATCACCAGGAGCACCGTCGCCAGGCCGAGGAACAGCGCGACCTGGCGGCCGCTGGCCTTGAGCAGGGCCAGGCTGGCGTTGAATCCGATACTGGTGAAAAACGCAATCATCAGCGGTTGCTGCAGCCCGCTGTCGAAGCGCACTGGCGTCACGTTCCACTGTCGGCAGGCCAGCAGGGCCAGTGCCACCAGCAGGCCGCCGATCACCGGTGCGGGAATATTGAATCGCGATAGCCAGGGCAACCGCCGGCGGATCATGTAGCCGGCGAGGAGACACACGCCACCGCAGGCCACGGTCTGGACCGGATCGAGGATCAGCATGCGCAGGACCTCTTCGACATCGGGGCGGGCTCCCATGGGGCGGGTCACTGTTGTCGATCAGCCGGGGCTCCTGCGTAAGATCCACCCGAATGCGTTAAAAAAGAAAAAAGCCGGCACCATGGGCCGGCTCCTCCTCGTTTCGGCGTCGCGAGTCCCTCAGGGACGCGGGGTGGGTTCGCGGAACGGACGGTTCTCGTAGCGGCGCAGATGGTAGACGCGATGGATCCGCGAGCCACCGAGCCAGCCGCCGAGCGCGGCGAAAACCAGGGCCAGGAAACCGCTGGCGAAGGCTATCCACAGCACCATGGCAGTCCGATGCGCGAAGTTATCCGCATCCTCTTTGGCCTTGGCGCGCGCCTCGGCGATCACGGGCGACCATCCCGTCACCGCGATGTCGGCCGCCTCGTTGCCGATACCGGCGCGAGCGACTATCAAAGCCTTCGCCGTATCGGTCTTGCCGGCCATCAGGGCGGCGACGACCGCATCGGCGCCGCCACGTTCGCGCCCGAACGCCGCGCGCGGACCCTCGGCACGCTCCATCGTTCGTGTCACATTGGCATGCAGGACCAACATGGCATCGTTGCCTGTCGCCCCGGCCATTGCCCTCGCCGGACCGCCGGGGCGGTGAGCCATGCCCGCACCGCCGTGCATCGCGTGGGCGAAGCCGAGCGCAACCCACAGCGCGGTCGTGGTGATCGACAAGCCCCAGACGGCGACGCCATGCATGCTGCCCATCGTCTCGTCGGCATGGCCGTCG
Organism: uncultured Gammaproteobacteria bacterium; assembly: GCA_963847335.1. Taxonomy (GTDB): domain Bacteria; phylum Pseudomonadota; class Gammaproteobacteria; order Xanthomonadales; family Rhodanobacteraceae; genus Luteibacter. Next base: position 49,095 of record CAWJZF010000004.1, on the reverse strand, counting down.
AACCAACTGGCGAACATGCCGCCGAGGAAGAGCGCGGCCGACCAGGTCACGACGAACCAGATCGCGGTACCGATGCCGATGCCTTTTGCGGTCGCTTCGGCGTCATGCGCATCGAAGGCGGCGAAGCCCATGGCCAGTCCGGCGACGTACAGCAAGCCGGCGATACCGGTGGCGACAAACCAGCCCGCGAAGATCGCGCCCCAGTTCATGCGCGGGTGATCGGTTGCCGTGTCGTCCATGGGGGTGCCTTGCGCGAGATAAGCCATGACGGGAGTCCTCTCTGGAGGGAAAAGCGATAGGACGGTCGAGGCTCAGGAACAGCCGCGCAAAAGCGAAATCAGGATCAGTACGGGGATCGGTACGCCGAGCAGCCATAGCAGTACATAGCCGATGCCGCCCTTGTGTTTTTTCGGTACCGCGTTGCCGGGCGTTGCCATGATGTCCCCTCCGCATGAATGACACCGGCGGACGCATCGCCCACCGGTTCAGGTGATGCGAGGCTGCGGCCGGGCCCGTCGAGGAGGCGTGACGGGAGTATCGCGGCTCAGGCGACGTTACGAGACTGAGTTGCTCGCTGCGCGTGTCTTCAGGGCAATCCTGGAATATCTCGGATGCTCGCGAAAATCGCACCGCGTCGCCACTGGATCCCGGCCTACGCCGGGATGACGAAAACCTACCTAATTCGTCATCCCGGCGTAGGCCGGGATCCAGTGGCGCAGCAGCCAAGAACAGCGAAGCTGGCCCGAAGGGCGAGCGCCTTGGCGCGAGTCATCCAGTGGCGATGTGTGTGGTTTTCGCGAAACGAAAAAGCCCCGCGCAAGGCGGGGCTTCTTCGAACCATCGCGGTGGATCAGTTGCTGTTGGCGATGATCTCGGCGATCACGCCGGTGGCGGCGGCGACCAGCAGGAACTGGCCATCGTCGCTGCGCACCCAGCGGTAGCCCGGACGCGGCTCGTGCAGGTGGTAGCGGTGGTAATCGCTCACGTAATACTGCTCGTGGCCACGGTAATGGTCGGGGACACGATCGCCGCGACGGAAGTTCTCATGGTGATGGTCATCGCGGTTGTCGTGACCATGGTTGTCGTCCCGGCCGTGATCGTCGTGCGGGGGATCGGCAAGCACTGCCGCGGAGAAGCCGAACAGGGCAAAGGTTGCAGCGGTAAGCAGAATTCGTTTCATCGTCGACTCCAGGACAAGGACATGGCGAAGTAGCTCGCCGGCTCGGAGACTAGAGGTAAGTTCCTGAACGGCGATATCTTGCCGCATGAAAAAACTCATGAAGAATTTTTCATGAAGCGACGTGGATGCCGACACCCTTGCTACGAAAGCTTGCGACGATCCTCACGTCGGCGTCACGCTCCACGACCAGTTGCGTCACCGCGGCGATCGGCGCGGTGTGATGCGTGGCGGCGGTGAACAGTTTGTCGTTCGTGGCGACGATGACGGTCTCCCCGCTCGCCTCGATCATCGCGCGCTTGAGCACCACCTCTTCCGCGTCCATGGTCCACAGGCCGGTGTCCGCATCGATCGCGCAGGCGCCGGGAAAGCACACGTCGGCGCGCAGGCCCTGCACGTCGCGCACGGTCTGCGCGCCGACCGCACCGCCGATCTTCCGATCGATGCGACCGCCAAGCATCAGCACCTCGAAACCCGGTCGGTCCATCAGCGCGGCGGCAACGTCGGGCGCATTGGTCACCACGGTCAATTGCTGCCGCTCGGGCAAGGCCACGGCAATCGCCAGGTTGGTCGAACCGGCGTCGATGATCAGGATCTGCCCCGGCAGGACCAGGCTCGCGGCGACTTTCGCCAGCGCGCGTTTGCGTTCGGGCTGCAGCGTCCGACGTTCCTCCAGCGTCGTCGCCGCGCTCGCCAGCAGCGCGCCACCGTAGACCCGCTTGCACAGGCCGGCCGCGGCCAGTTCGCGCAGGTCGCGCCGGATCGAATCCTCCGACACACCGAATTCCACGGCGAGCTCGGCGGCAATCACCTTGCCGAAACGCTGCAGGCGATCGAGCACGATGCCCTGCCGTTCGCCTGGCAGAATGCCCTCGGTGCGGCGGATGTCTCCGTTCATCGGTTCGCCTCCACCGGCAACAGGTCCAGCCTGACCAGGTCGGCGCGCAAGCTCGCCGCGTCGGTGAAGTGGATCGCGTGCATGCCGAGTTTCGCCGCGGCCTCGACATTGGCGAGGCTGTCGTCGATGTACGCCAACCGCGCCGGATCGAGGCGGTAACGATCCAGCAGCACCTGGAACAGGCGCGGATCGGGCTTCACCAGCTTTTCCTCGCCGGATACCACGATGCCATCGAACCAGGCCAGCCATGGATAGCGCGCCCGCGCGATCGGAAAGGTTTCCTGCGACCAGTTGGTCAGGCCGTACAGCTTCGTGCCCGCGTCCTTCAGTTCGGTCAACACGGCCAGCGAGCCATCGATGAGGCCAACCAGCGTTTCCTCCCAGCGCAGGTGGAAGGCGCGGATCAGGTCGGCCTGCCCGGGATGCGCGGCGACCAGCAGGTCGACCGCTTCGCGCCATGGCCGGCCGGCGTCCTGGGCGAGGTTCCATTCGGGCGTGGCGACCTCGGCGAGGAAGCGCTCCATACCGGCCTCGTCGGCGCCGAACAGCTTGCGGTAGAGGTGGCGCGGATTCCAGTCGAACAGGACGCCGCCGAAGTCGTAAACCACGGCCTGGAAAGTGCTTGTCATCAAACGGCTCCTCGACGCGCGATCGTCGCGCAGGCGGCCACGCCCATCAGCAGGACGGCCACGCCGCCGATCGCCAGCGGCAAGGTGGTTGCATGCGCGGCGAAGCCGATCAGCGCGGGACCGGCGAGTACGCCGGCATAGCCGAGCGTGGTGACCGTGGCGATGGTGATGCCCGGTGAGGTGTTGGGCAGTGCGCCGGCCGCACTGAACAGCACCGGCACGATATTCGATGCGCCCAGGCCTACCAGCATGAAGCCGACCAGGGCCGCCGGTGCCCACGGCACGCAGGTCGCCAGCAGGAATCCGCCGGCCGCGAGCAGGCCGCCGATACGCACGATGGCGATCGGGCCGATATGCGCGGTGACGCGATCGCCCAGCAGGCGCCCGCTCGCCATGGCGATCGAGAACGCGGCGTAGCCGATGCCGGCGCGCGAGGCGTCGATACCGCGGACGTCGCGCAGGAAGACCGCACTCCAGTCGAGCATCGAGCCTTCGGCGAGGAAGACGATGAAACACAGCACGCCAAGCAAAAGCACGACAGGCTTCGGCCTGACGAAGATCGAATGCTTCGCGCTCGCCTCGTCGTGTACCTGGACCAGCAGGTGACGCCATTGGCTCACCGCGATCGCGGCCAGCAACAGGGCTACCGCGGCCGCGCAGGCGAACAACGGTGCACCGGTCTGCAGCAAGGCGCTCATGCCCGCCGCGCCAGCCAGGCCGCCGACACTGAACAGCCCATGGAAGCCGGACATCAACGGTCGCGTGCCAAGACGTTCGACTTCGACCGCGTGCGCGTTCATCGCCACGTCGACGACGCCGAGGGTCGCGCCGAATAACAGCAGGGCCACCGCCAGGAAGACCATCGTCGGCGCGAAGGTAAGCATCGGCATCGCGACGCAGACCAGCAGCGAACCGATCCCGATGACCCGACGATTGCCGAAACGATGGGCCAGGAACCCGGCCAGCGGCATCGCCGCCATCGCCCCGAAGCCGAGGGCGAGCAGGACTAGGCCCAGTTGCGCATCATCCAGGCCCAGCCGGGCCTTGGCGAAGGGCACCATCGGTGCCCAACTGGCCATGGCCATGCCGGAAAGGAAGAAGGTCAGACGAGTGGCGCGGCGGGCCGCGGCGAAGGCTTTGCTATCGATGGGGGGTGGCATTGTCATGCGCAAAATCTTATACAAACGTGCAACAACATGCAATAAGCTCATTCAAGAGCCTATCGGCTTGCAGTAAAATCAATCACCTGGCATCGATGCAAAAAACCTGTTGCATGGTGATCGGCATGTACGTACATTTGTACGCATGCCCTCCTTCACCCTCTCCGACCGTCAGCAGCAGACCCTCTCCTTCGTGCAGCAGCACCTGGAGCACGAGGGCCGTCCGCCGACGCTGCGTGAGATTTCCGAGCGGCTCGGCTTTCCCAGCCACAGTTCGGCCCAGGCCTGCGTCGAGTCCCTGGTGCGCAAGGGCGCGCTGGAACGCCTGCCCCAGCATCGTGGCCTGCGCCTGCCCAAGGGCATGGCCAGCCAGCTGCGCGGCAACGAATTGCCCCTGGTCGGTCGGGTCGCCGCCGGTTCGCCGATCCTGGCCGAGGAAAACCTCGAAGGCCAGCTCGAGATCGACCCCGCCTTCTTCCATCCGCGCGCGGACTATCTGCTGCGCGTCGTCGGCATGAGCATGCGCGACGTCGGCATCCTCGACGGCGACCTGCTCGCCGTGCATCGCACGCCGACCGCCGACGACGGCCAGATCGTCGTCGCCCGGCTGGACGACGAAGTCACGGTGAAGCGCCTGAAGCGCGAGCGCGACCGTTTGCTGCTGTTGCCCGCCAATCCCGATTTCGACCCGATCGAGGTCGACCCACGACGCCACGCCTTCGCCATCGAAGGTCGCTACGTCGGCATCATTCGCCGGAGCTGACCATGTACAACACCGCCGCCATCGCTGACGTCACCCCGAACCTCGCCCAGGTCCTCGACCATCCCGGCATCTGGCGCCGCTCCGCCGCGCAGCAGCCGCGCGTACGCGCGCTGCCGACCGGCTGGGATACCCTCGATGCGCGCCTGCCCGGCGGCGGCTGGCCGCAGGGCGCGCTGAGCGAAATCCTGTTCGAACAGGACGGCCTGGGCGAACTCGACCTGCTGATGCCCGCGCTGGCCGCGCTGACCCAGGAACATCGCCGGGTGATCTTCGTCGCGCCGCCTTACCGTCCCTATGCGCCCGCGCTTGCCGCGGCCGGGGTCGACCTGCGTTTCCTGCATGAGATCCAGGCCGCGCCTTCCGAGGCGGCATGGAGCATGGAGCAATGCCTGCGATCGGGTTGCTGTGCCGCCGTGGTCGGCTGGTTGCCGGACGTCGATTACCGCAGCCTGCGCCGCCTGCAACTGGCCGCGGAAAACGGCGACGCCTGCGCGATGGTCTATCGCGATGCGGCACACGCCACGCACAACAGTCCCGCCGCGCTGCGCCTGAAGATCAGCAGCGGCCGCGATGCGACCTATGTCGACGTACTCAAGTCGCGCGGCCTGCTGACCACCACGGCGCCCCTGCTGCGCATGCGCGCCTGACGGCGCTCCTTCTCCCCAGTGGAGAGCGTGCCCGCGGGGCGACGGCGAGTGTCCGACTTGCCTTCACCCCGCGGGCACCATCTCCCCGACGGCGGAAGGAACACACGTATCGGGTTTCACCATGTTATGGGCCTGCCTCCGGTTTCACGGTCTGGCGTTCTCAGCCGCCTTCGCCGCGGCGCCGGAGGAGGGCCCATGCGCTTTACTGGACGACAACGCGCGCCAGCGCGGCGTCGCGATCGCCAATGCCGCGGCGCGTGCGCTCGGTATTCGCCGCGGCCAGAGCATCGCCGCCGCGCGCGCGATCTGCCCCGCGCTGGCGGTCCGCCCACGCGACCGTCCGGCCGAACAGCGCTTCCTCGCCGAACTGGCCGCCTGGTGCTACCAGTTCACCGGCCATGTCAGCCTGGCACCGCCGCATGCGCTGCTGATCGAAGTCGGCGCCAGCCTGCGCCTGTTCGACGGCTGGCCAGCCTTGTCGGCGAAACTGCACGACGGCCTGCTCGCCCAGAGCCATACGCATAGCCTCGCCGCCGCACCGTTTCCCGCCGCGGCCTGGGTACTCTCCGCCAGCGCGGACGGCACCGTCGTGCAGCATCCCGAACAGCTCCACCGCCTGCTCGACGATATCGGCCTGCCGCGCAGCGGGCTTCCCGCGAAAAGCATCCAGGCCTTGCAGGCCATGGGCTTTCGCCGCCTGCGCGAAGTGTTCGCCCTGCCCCGTGCCGAGCTGACCCGGCGCATCGGCCGCGATGGGGTGAACTGGCTGGACCGCCTGCGCGGGCAAAGCCCCGACATCCTTCCCGCCTGGCAACCGCCGCCGAACTTCTCCCAGCGGATCGAATTCGATGCCGAACTCGACGGCAGCCAGGCCTTGCTGTTCCCGCTGCGACGCCTGACCCAGTCACTGGCGAACATGCTCGCCGCGCGCGACGGCGGCGTGCAGCGTTTCAGCCTGACCCTCGAGCATCCACGCGAACCGGCCACCCGCATCCCGGTGGAGATGGCCGCGCCACAGCGCGAAGCGGCACGCCTGTTCGAACTGGCGCGCACGCGACTGGAACGCACCGAACTGCCCGAAGCCGCGCGCAGCCTGAGCCTGGATGCCGAACAATTGCCGACCTTCCGTCCGCCCGTGCGCGATCTGTTCGATCCCGTGCACGGCGACGGCCTGGACTGGCCGACCCTGGACGAGCGCCTGCGCGCGCGGCTCGGCGAAGCGGCCATGCGCCAGCTTGCCGTGGTCGGCGATCACCGTCCCGAACATGCCTGGCGTTATGGCGAGCCGCCCGCCCAGGCCATCGTCGAAAAACGTCGTCGCCCGTTATGGCTGTTGCCACGGCCACGTCCCTTGCGCCCCCTGCCCAGCGAAGTGCTGGCCGGTCCCGAGCGGATCGAATGCGGCTGGTGGGATGGCGGCGAAACGCGGCGCGACTATTACATCGTACGCACCGGGCACGGCCAGCAGGCCTGGGCCTTCCTGCCGGCCGGCACCCTGGACGGCTGGATGCTGCATGGCTGGTTCGCATGAACGCGCTGCCGCTGGTCGCCGCCAACGAGGTCGAGGTCGAAGCCCCCGCCTATGCCGAACTGCATGCGCTCAGCAATTTCAGTTTCCAGCGTGGCGCATCCACCGCGCTGGAATTGTTCGAACGCGCACGCGACGTGGGTTACGAGGCGCTGGCGATCACCGACGAGTGTTCGCTTTCCGGCATCGTCCGCGCGCTGGAAGCGTCCCTGGAAACGGGCGTCAAGCTGATCGTCGGCAGCGAATTCCACCTGGCCGATGGCCCGGTCCTGGTCCTGCTGGTCGAATCGCCGCAAGGCTATCCGGTGCTGTGCGAGCTGATCACCACCGGTCGGCGGCGTGCCCCCAAGGGGCAATACGAACTGCATCGCAGCGACCTGGAGGGCCTCGGCGAAGGCCTGACCGTGCTATGGGTTCCCGGCGATGCCGCGACCCGCGACGAACAGGCCGCCTGGGTGGCGCGGCATTTCGGCGGACGCGCATGGCTCGCGGTCGAGTTGCATCGTGGTCCCGATGACGAAGCCGAACTGGCCGCGCTGCAAACGCTGGCGGCGACACACGGCCTGCCCTGCGTCGCCACCGGCGACGTGCACATGCACGAGCGTTATCGCCGGCCGTTGCAGGACGTGATGACCGCCATCCGCCTGAATACCCCGGTGGCGACGGCCGGGCATGCGCTGTTCCCCAACGGCGAACGGTACCTGCGCCGGCGCGATGTGCTGGCACGCATCTATCCGCGCGAACTCATCGAGGCGGCGCGGACCATCGCCGCGCGCTGCGACTTCGACCTGCGCAGGATCAACTATGTCTATCCGCGCGAACTCGTACCCGAAGGCATGAGCCATGCCGCTTATCTGCGCCAACTGGTCGCCGAAGGCGTGCAGCGACGCTGGCCCGAGGGCGCGCCGGCCAAGATCCCGCTACTGATCGAAAAGGAACTCGGCCTGATCGCGCAGAAGGACTATGAAGCCTTTTTCCTTACCGTCTACGACATCGTGGCCTTCGCGCGCTCGCAGTCCATCCTCTGCCAGGGCCGCGGGTCGGCGGCGAACTCGGCGGTCTGTTTCTGCCTGGGCATCACCGAAGTCAATCCGGCGCAGAGCGAAACCCTGTTCGAGCGCTTTATCTCGATCGAGCGCAACGAGCCGCCCGATATCGACGTCGACTTCGAACACGAGCGGCGCGAGGAGGTATTGCAGTACGTCTTCAACAAGTACGGACGCGAACGCGCCGCACTGGCCGCGACGGTGATCCGCTACCGGCACAAGAGCGCCGCGCGCGACGTCGGCCGCGCGCTCGGTCTCTCCGAGGACCAGCTCGACCAGTTGAGCCGCGCCTATTCGCATGCGCATGGCCAGGTCGATATCGCCGAACGGCTGGTCGAGTGCGGTTTCGATGTCGATAGCCGCACCATCCGCCAGCTGATGGTGCTGGTCGAGGCGTTATGCGGCATGCCGCGTCATCTCTCGCAACACGTCGGCGGCTTCGTCATTTCCGATACACCGCTATCGGCGCTGGTGCCGGTGGAAAACGCGGCGATGGACGACCGCACGATCATCCAGTGGGACAAGGACGACCTGGAAACCATGAAGCTGCTCAAGGTCGACTGCCTGGCACTGGGCATGCTCACCTGCCTGCGCAAGTCGCTCGACCTGCTGCGCGACCATCGCGACATCGATTACCCACGCCTGGCCGACATCCCGCAGGACGATGGACAGACTTACGCCATGATCCAGAAGGCCGATACCGTCGGCGTGTTCCAGATCGAGTCGCGCGCGCAGATGTCGATGCTGCCGCGACTGAAACCGGCCGGGTATTACGACCTGGTCGTGCAGGTCGCCATCGTGCGCCCCGGCCCGATCCAGGGCGGCATGGTGCATCCCTACCTGCGCCGGCGCCAGGGACTGGAGCCGATCACCTATCCGGACGACAAGGTCAGGGACGTGCTCAAACGCACCCTGGGCGTGCCGATCTTCCAGGAGCAGGTCATGAAGCTGCTCCAGGTCACCGCCGACTTCACCGCCGGCGAGGCGGATGCCTTGCGTCGCTCGATGGCCGCCTGGAAACGCCGTGGCGGCCTGGAGCATTTCCGCCCGCGCATCCTCGAGGGCATGGCGAAGAACGGTTATACGCAAGAGTTCGCCGAACAGATCATCAGCCAGATCCAGGGCTTCGGCGAATACGGCTTTCCCGAGTCGCATGCGGCCGGCTTCGCCCTGCTCGCTTACGCCTCCTCGTATATCAAATGCCATCACCCGGCGATCTTCACCTGCGCCCTGCTCAACAGCCAGCCGATGGGTTTCTACGCACCGGCGCAACTGGTGCAGGACCTGCGGCGGCAAGGCGTCACCGTACGTGCGCCCGATGTCACCGCGAGCACCTGGGACTGCACGCTGGAAACGATCCATGCCGAACATGATCGCGTGCGATCGCCACTGGCCCTGCGCCTCGGCCTGCGGATGATCCATGGCTTGAGCGAAAGCATCGGCGAACGCATCGTGCTGGCGCGCAACGTCCAGCCATTCCGCGACCTTGCCGACCTGTGCCATCGCGCGAAGCTCGACCGTTTCGAACGCGAGCGCCTTGCCGATGCCGGTGCGCTGCGCCGGCTGAGCGGGCATCGCCATCGTGCGCGTTGGGAAAGCGCCGGCATCGAACGCTCACTGCCACTGTTCGAGGACACCACCGCGGTAGAAGTCAAACCGGTATTGCGCGCGCCATCCCCGCAGGAAAACATCTTCGCCGACTACGCCACCCATGGCCTGTCGCTGCAGGCGCATCCGATCAGCCTGGTCCGCGCGGCACTGGCGGAACGCCGGGTGCGTCGCGCCAGCGACATGACGGACCTGAAAAATGGCACCTGGCTGCGCCATGCCGGCCTGGTCACCGTGCGCCAGCGACCGCAGACCGCCAAGGGCATCACCTTCGTCACCCTCGAAGATGAAACCGGCCAGGTCAACGTCATCGTCCGTCCGCAGGTCGCGGTGAACCAGCGCACCATCCTGCTCGACGCGGTATTGATGGGTGTCGACGGCGAATGGCAGGCCATCGACGGCGTCCGCCACCTGATCGCGCGACGCCTGCACGATTACAGCGACCTGATGCCGCAACTGGGCCCGGTATCCCGCGACTTTCACTGAGCGACCTGAAGGAACGCTTACGTTCGCCAGGTGTTGCTGCAAATTTAATGACGCTTTCACGCGGTCGTTGCATCGCCCGGATTGTCTGAACGAACACCGCGAAATTTGCTGCTCCGCAACAGCCGGACACGCGAGAAAAGAGTAATTTCCGGCCCAGTTCCGGAGATATCTTGCGGTGTTTTTTTCGCGCCGACATCGCAATGACCCCAAGGCGCCCTGTTCCCCCAGGAGATCCCCATGCGTACGAAAACCCTGATGATGTCGATGCTGGCTGGATGTTTGACCTTGAGCGGCGCCGCCATGGCTCAGGACAGCATGTCCAAGCAGGCGAACCCGCCGCCGACCACGACCACGGCCACCGCGCAAGACAGCATGAAAGACGGCACGATGACGAAGGATTCGATGAGCAAGGACAGCATGTCGAACGATTCGATGAAGCACGACAGCACGAAGAAACACAACAAGATGAAGGAAAAGGACAAGACCGGCATGGACAGCAGCGGCAGCACCCCGCCGGCCTCCAGTTCCACCGTCCGTTAAATCGTAATATCCTGACCCGGATCCGGCCCTCGCGGCCGGATTCGTTTGTTCATCCGGGGAGGGACCGCGTGACCTTGACCATTCGCCGCGCCACGGCACATGACGCCGGGGCCCTCACCGCCTTGATGCAGGCCTCGTCCGCGTACGACGGCGACTACCGTTCCATCCTCGAAGGCTACGAGATCACCGCGGAGCAGATCCGCACCGAGGCGATCTTCCTGGCCGAACGCGGCGGCCACCTGCTGGGTTTCTACGCGTTGCTGCTCAATACGCCCAAGCCGGAACTGGACCTGATGTTCGTGGCCGATGCCGCGCAGGGCCAGGGTATTGGCGCCTGCCTGTTCGCGCATATGCGCCATACCGCCCTGTCCCACGGCGTGGGCGAACTGAAGATCGTCTCGCACCCGCCGGCCGAGGCTTTCTATGCGCGCATGGGCGCCATGCGCGTGGCCATGCTACCCGCCGGCGGTCACGTGACCTGGCCCCGACCGGTCATGGCACTCAGGCTGGCTCAGTCGATTTCCGGCAACACGCTGATCTCGACGTCGCCGATCGTCACCAGTTGACCGGCGCGGACCTTGAAGGTCTTGCGCATCTCCACCACGCCATCCACCGAGACCAGGCCATCGGCGACCAGCCGTTTACCCGCGCCGCCGCTGTCGCAGACACCCACCAGCTTCAGCAGCAGATTGAGCTCGACATAATCGCCTTCCAGTTGCAGTTCCAGGTGTTGCATGTGTTTTCCATGGGGAGGGCGCGGCGTGCGCCAGCGCCTATTGTGCCCTACCTGCACATAACCGGTAGCCGCCCCTCCCGATCGTGCAAGGTGGCGGCGAACCTCGCCTGCGCTTCCGGCGTGGCGATATCCGGCGGACACAGCGTATGCACGATCTGCTGGCGCAGTTGACGACGCGCGGCGACGCATTGCCATGGCTCGGCGCCATCCAGGGGCAGCAGCCGGTAGGCCAGACGCAGGCAGGGACTGTCCGCCTCGCTCAACAGGTCGGGCGGTTCGACCGATCCGGCCGGAACCGGCGCCATCGACGGCTCGACATAGCTTTCCGGAAAAGCGCGGGCATACGTCCGCGGCGCGATGCGCAGGCGATAATCCCGCAGCTGCAATTCCACCAGCGGCGTGGCGCATGGCGTGCGCCGCACCCAGTCGTTGATCAAGCCATATAGCTGGTTGCCGAGATCCGGCTGCGCGGCGATCAGCCGCCCCGTGGCGCGCAGGGCCGGCAGGCCGGCCGCCATCGCCAGCTTCACCATGGCGTGGCCGTGCGCTGGGTCGCAGCGCATTTCCAGGGCACTGACATAGAGGAACGCCAGGTCGCGCTCGATGTCCGGATCGCCGCCAAGGGCCTTTGCCAGCGCTTGCCGATCGGCGGGTGAGGCAGGCAGCGAAAGTGCCGGGGCGTTTCGCAAATTTGCCACGGGCGCGGGTGCCGGCGGGTGACGCTCTTTCGCGAGCAGCGCCAGAACGAGCACGGCAGCCACGACCAGGCCGGCGACGAGGCCGGCCATGCGCTCACTCGAAGCGGTCATCGGTCGTGGCGTTGGGATCGGCGTACGGTACGAGCTGCGCATCGGCCATCGCATACGCCGATGCCGCGACCGCATTGTGCTCGATGCTGATCTGCAAGGTCCCGCGCAGCCAGAACGGGTCCCATATCTGCGGTGTCGGGATCGCCTTGTCCAGGCGCACATGGATCAGCATGTTCGGTGGCGGCGGCGGCACATGGATGCAGGCGCCATAGAACGGCACGAAGAAGAACTCCGTCATGTCGCCGTTCGCATCGGTGCTCAACGGCACGACGTAGCCGGTGAGCCGGACACGCTGGCCGGCCAGGCCGGGCACGGTGTGCAAGGTGCCGATCTGCGGTCCCTGCCGGTTGCCGACATGGACCACGGGCGGCGAGTCCTTGAGGATCGCCAGATCCTCTTTCGGCAGCATATGGGTCCAGTCCAGCTCGTTATAGCCGTCGCGGTCCGGAAGGCCGACCAGGTCGCTGTGTTCGGGCGCACTGACGACCTTCCCTCCGGCGCGCGCGACCCGCCCCGCATCGGCGGCGGCCTGGGCGCGCTGCAGATCGGTCTGCGGCGCCGGCGCCTTGCCACCCGAACACGCAACGAGCAGGCCCAGCAGGCAAACCACGGCCATGCACTTCACAGGCGCACCTGCAGGCCGTCGGCAAGGCTGCGCCGGTAGGCGATCCATGCGGGCAGGCAGCCGGCCACCAGGCTGGCCAGCAGTACCGCGCCGAGCAGCAGCCACTCCGTCGCCGTCGGCACGGTAAGCGGCAGGCGGATACCGGCGATACGATCGAAGGCGGAACGCGCGAGCGCCATGGCGATATAAAGCATCGCCAGCCCGAGCACGCCACCGGCAAGACCAAGCATGCCGGCCTCGGCAACCAGCAGGCCGAACACGGTGGACGGCCGCGCGCCGACGGCACGCAGGATCGCCATCTCGCGGCGACGCTCCCCGAGCATCGTCAACAGCGCCGTCAGCATGCCGCACAGGCCGACCGCCACCACCATCACACTGATCGCCCGCAGCGCCTGCTGGGCAACGCCGACGATCGACCAGAGCTGTTGCAAGGCGACACCGGGCAACACCGCCAGCATTGCCTCCTGGTCGTAATCGTTGATCGCCCTCTGCACGCCGAAGACCGCCATGCGCGAATGCAGGCCGACCAGAAAGGCGGTGATCGACTTCGGCCTGAGGTCGGCGTGCCGCGCCTGCGCCGCATCGACCTCGGCACCGGGAAGACGGATGCCTGCATGCCAGTCGACGTGGATCGCCTCGATGCCGTCGAGCCCGACGACCACGGTGTCGTCGATCGGCGTACCGGTGGGCCGCAAGACACCAACGACGCGAAATGGCTTGTCCGCATGTTGCATCTGCGCGCCCACCCCGGTGCCATGGGTCAACACGATTTTCTGGCCGACCGAATAGTCGAGCTTGCCTGCCACATTCGAACCGATCACCGCGTCGTAGACATCGGCGACCGCGCCACCGCTGGCGAAACCAAGCGGCTGGCTATCGCCGTAGCGATAGTGCGTATAGAAATCCGGCGAGGTACCCATCACCCGAAAGCCGCGATGCGAGTCGCCGAGCGAAATCGGTATCGTCCATGCGACCTCGGGCATATGCGCGACATCGAGATAGCTCTGCCAGGACACGTTGTTGGTCGCGTCGCCGACGTGGAACACCGCGTACAACAGGAGGTTGACCGGTCCGGAGCGCGCGCCAACCACCAGGTCGGTACCGGATACCGTGCTGGCGAAGCTGCGCCGCGATTCGACGGCCAGCCGCTCCACGCCAAGCAGCAGGGCGACGCTGAGGGCGATCGTCGCCACGGTCAACAGCACACTGCCCCGCCGATGCCACAGGCTGCGCAGCGCCAGCGACGGCAAGGGGCCCCAGAGACGTGTTGGCCTCATGCGGCGATCCTGAGCGTGCGATCGAAATGCGAGGCCAGGCCAAGGTCATGGCTGACGAAGACGACACTGGTACGGTGGCGCGTGCACTCGGCGAGCATCAGGTCGATGAAGGCCGCGCGCGTATCGCTGTCCAGGGCCGAGGTCGGTTCGTCGGCGATCAGTAGCCGCGGACCGCCGATCAACGCGCGCGCCGCGGCAACCCGCTGCTGCTGGCCGACGCTCAACTCGCCTGCCCTGCGCTCACGCAATTCGCCCGGTGCCAGTGCCAGCGCTTCGAGCAGGCGACTGACCTCGGCATCCAGCGATCCGTGAGTTGTCGCGGTCGCCAGCCGCCGGGCCGAAAAGCGGCAGGCCAGCGCGACATTCGCCGCGACATCGAGGTACGGCAGCAGGTTGAACTGCTGGAAGATGTAACCGATATGGTCGGCGCGCAGTCGATCGCGCGCGGCCTGCTTCGCATCGGACAGCGAAACACCGAGCACGCTGAGCGAGCCGCCGTCGGGCACCAGCACGCCGGCGAGCAGTCCGAGCAAGGTACTTTTGCCGCTACCGCTAGGCCCATGCACGAACAGGGTTTCGCCGGCGGCCAGTTCGATTGCCGGGAAACGGAGGCTGCGCCCGCCGCGCCAGCTGTGGGTCAGTCCGCTCGAACGGACCACCGGCGCATCGGGCGCCTGCACGGTCATCGGCGAAAGGCTCACGACTGGCTCGTTCCGAAGGGAACACGCGTGGTGGCGCCGTCGAGGTCATGCCGATCCTGACCGCCCGGCAAGGCGAGGTCGACGACGACATGGGTGGTATGCGGGAAGACCTGGATCAGGCGAAGATCGAGTGCATCGAGCGCGGCCATCTTCGCGCAGCGATAGGCGTAGGTCGCATGCATGTCTTCATGGCCATCGCTGTCGGCGAGCGGGCTGCCGACCTCGACCGACTCCTGCCGGCACTGCGCATCGGCCGGCAGGACCAGCCAGCGCGTCGGCACACGCAGGTCGACCATGGCATTGTTCAGGTCGCGGGTTTCCTCCGGGGTGGTCGGCGGATGCTCGAAGCCGACGAAGTTGATCGCCGGGCCATCGACAGCGAGCTTCACCCGATCGCCCTCGACGCCGATCGCGACATGGGTGATGCCGTGCACATGCGCTTCGTGATGGCGAACGGTGGCGGCATCCACCGCCGATGTCGCCCATGCCAGCGCACCGATCAAGCCAACGATTGCCTTTGCGACCACGGATGGAGCCTCGTCGAATAAGATGGATATGTTATAACATATCAATCATGACACTCCGCAAGCCGCAGGTCTTTGCGATCGACGCCTGGTTAATGTGCGCGGTTAACGTGCGCGCCCCAGCGCAGCACCAAGATGCAAGCTGCGCGTCCGGCAGATATCGAAATCGCGCACGGTCATCGTGCGGCCATCGACGAATTCGAAACGCAGATCGCGCCGGCAGTTGCCCGACTTTGCCAGGCCGAGCATCGTGGCGGTGCCGCTGCGGAACGGGCGCCCGTCCAGGTAGTGCCGGATCCAAAGCCCGCTTCCGGCATCGGCCGAGGCGATCTGCTCGACGCTGGTGAGCGCGTCGTTGATCACATTCACGTAGAACGTGGGCACGGCGTTGCCGAGATTGGGCAGGCCGGCGAACAGCAATGAAACGATCAGGGTGCGCATGGCGATTCCTTGATGGAGGCAAAGCAATCCCGGCGGCACCCCCGGGAGGGCGCCGTTCCAGTGGACGTTTTCATGGAGCGGCTCGGCCTTCCGGCTAAGCCGCGATCATGGGCTTAGCCCTGCTTGCGGGCGACCGCGTAGTAGGCGAGGTTGCCCAGGCCGGTCGCTGCGGCCAGCACGGCGATCATGCCGGGGCTGATGTCCTGCCAGCCGGCGCCCTGGATGATGGCGAAACCGATCCCCAGCGCCACCAGGACCACGCCCCAGCGCAGCGAGGACAGCCGGCGGTTCTGCTCATCGCTTTTCATCAGCGAGGCGATCATTTCCTGTGAGCCTGCCGCGATCAGCTGGCGGCGGACGCGGGCATCGAGTACCAGGCGGATCGAATAGGTGATCGCGAAAGTGACGCAGACGAACAGGACCATCGGGATGAATACTGCGATTCTGTCTTCCATTGTGCGTTCCTCGGTTGAGCGGGGTCGGAGCCATAGATACGGCCGCCGCGCGAACGGTTGCACCCGCCAGGGACGATTGCCGGGAATCCCTCATTTATAACCCGTGCAACCGTCCGCCCGGTGGACGTATCTTGCATGGCATGGGACCTGCGAACACATGACCGACGACCGGGGAGACGACCGGCGCCTGGTGGAAGCCGTGCTGGCGAAGAGGCCGGGCGCGTTCGAACGCCTTGTCCGCGAGTACCAGGGCCTGTGCTGGCATATCGTCTACCGGATGGTCCGTCACCCGGAGGACGCCCGCGAGCTGTGCCAGGACACCTTCCTGAGGGTCCACCAGTACCTGTCGCAATACCGCTACGAGAGCAGCCTGAAATCCTGGATCGGCCGCATTGCCTATACGGTCACCCTGCGCCACCTGCAGAAGAAGCATGTGGCGGTGGTGGACATCGGCGACGACGAGGAGCACGGCGCGATGCTGGAAAACATCGGCGACGACTTCGACCTCGAGGCGGCCTGGGCCGACCACCAGACCTCGGCCGCATTACACGAAGCGATCGAGGCCTTGCCGCCCCTGCAACGGACGATCCTGACCCTGTATCACCTGGAGGAAGCGTCCATTCCGGAAATCTCCCAGATCACCGGACTGGCCGGTGGTACGATCAAAAGCCATCTGTTCCGGACGCGTCTGCGCCTGCGCGACGCGCTCGAACCGCGGATAGGAGTGACCTTATGAACCATGAAACGCCCTTCCCCAACGACGATGCCGAGCGCGAATGGCAGGCGCAGGAACGCGCGCTACGCCACGAGCGTCTTGGCCTGGATCCGACAGGGGACGAGGATTCGGTACGCCGCTATCGCGCCGTCTCACGAGCGCTGTCCCAACCGCTCGACGTCGCACTGCCAGCGGACTTCGCCAGGCGGGTCGCCCGCCTGGCTGAAAAGCCGACCCTCGCCGATGCACCCGATTCACGTTTCGAACGCACGCTGACCTGGGTCCTCGGACTCGGCCTGGGCATCACCATCGTCGTCGGCCTTGTCCTCTTCGGCGGCAACACCGTGCCGCTGATCGACAACGCGAAAACACTCGGCCTGCTCACCAATCAATGGCTCTGGGCCCTTGCCGCCTGCGCCCTGGTGTCGGCCATGCCGCAATGGTTGAACGCGCGCAGAAGGTGAAGACTCAGTGCGCGTCGGCCACGTTGGCCGGCGCGGCATTGAGAAAGGCGACCAGCTGCGGGATGACCTGTCCCGGCGCCTCTTCCATCAACCAGTGCCCACTGCCCTTCACGATCACGCCGGTGACATTGGTGTCGACCATCTTCGCCTGGTCGATCAGGAACTGGCCACCGGCCTTTTCGCCGCTGAGTACCAGCATCGGCATGCTCAGCTTCGTCTGCGCGAAGCCGGCAAAGTCTTTGGCATCCTGCTCGAAGTTGCTGAAATAGCCGAAGCCGCCGTGGATCGCGCCCGGCTGGGCGAAGGCGTGCGCATAGAACTGCCGGTCCGCCTCGGATACCGAATGCTTGCGATCGGCGGCGAAATCGTTCCAGAAATGATCGAGGTAAGTACGCTCGCGACCGGTGACCAGCTTTTGTGGTGTTTCACCATAGAAGTGGAAATGCCACAGATCGCGAAGCAGCCAGACGTGCGTCCAGTCGCCGACGCCGGGAAGGAAGGCATCCATCAGCACGATGCGCTGCACATCGGCCGGGTATTGGGCCGCATACGCATAGGCCACCATGAGGCCGATATCGTGACCGACGATTTCGATGGGACCGCCGTCGAGCTTTTCGACCAGGGCGTGGATGTCCTGGGCCATGGTCTTCTTGTCATAGCCGCCGTCGGGCTTGCCCGAATCGCCGCTGCCGCGCAGGTCCGGAGCGATGACGCGATGATTCTTCTGCAGTTCCGCGATCAGCGGCAACCACATATGGCTGGTTTCTGCGAACCCGTGCAGCAGGACGATGGTCGGGCCCTTGCCCGCTTCCAGATAATGCAGCTTGACGCCATTGACGGTGACCTCATGGCCCTGCACCGACGGTGCGGCGACGACGGGTGACTGCACGACGGCAAACAAGGCCACCATGGCGGCCAGCGAGAAAATTCGTGAGACGAGCGACTTCATGGGCAAGCTCCTTTTGGCATCAAACCGGCAGCCTCGGGGTTCCACGCCACGGCGTCTTGCACGAACGTGCTGACTTCACGCGGCCCCGTCCGTTGATCTCATCGGACAAGCGCCCATGAGACAACCATGAACAGCCGCCTGTGAGAAGGCGACGTGGGCGTAAGTTTCACGATGACGTGAGTCCGTTCCGCCTACTAATGACCCACCTGCACTAGGGCAGGCTTAGGAGAAACGTTGTGGACAAGAATCGTACTGAAGGCACCAAGCACGAAGTCAAAGGCGCCGTGAAGGAAGTTGCCGGTAAAGTCACCGGCAACCCGACCAGGGAAGCCGCGGGCAATATCGAAAAGAACGCGGGCAAGGTACAAAAGGAAGTAGGCAAGGCCGCCGACCAGGCGCGTGACGAGCGCAATCGCCACTAAGTGACACGGGGACAGGCGGGGTGAGACTTGCCTGTCTGTCCCCCGCATCCCCCGCATCCCCTTGGGCTCAGCGCTTCACCTCACCCCGCGCCCTGACCGCCTTATGATCCGCGTCGATGGCCTTCCCCGCCGCGGCGACGACGAAATCCAGGAAGGCGCGCATCTTCGCCGGCATGTGCCGGCGCGAAGGAAACAGCGCATAGAGGGGCCAGCGCTCATCAGGCCAGTCGGGAAACAGCTCTACCAGCTGTCCGCTGGCGAGCATGGGTTCCAGTCCCAGTGAAATGATCTGGGCAATACCCAGGCCGCTCATGCAGACCGTGCGGTGCACCTCCGCCTCGTTCACCACCAATCGCCCCGACGCGGCAACGGAAATCATTTTTCGTCCCCGGTGAAAATCCCAGGAAAAGGGTTGCCCGCTTTCAGGATCGCGCATGTCGATGCAGACATGCCCTGTCAGTTCCTGGGGTGTCTTCGGCCGTCCGTGCCGTTCGAGGTAAGCCGGCGCGGCCACCGTCAGCACTCGTACATCGAGCAGATGGCGCGCGATCATCGTCGACGAACGAGGTGGGCCGAAACGTATCGCGATATCGAATCCGTCCGCGATGACATCGCCGAGCCTGTCGCTGGCGACCAGTTCAAGCCGCAGGTCGGGGTACGCCTCGATGAAGGCGCCCAGTCGTGGAGCGAGGACCAGGCTGGAAAACAACGGATCGGTATTTACCCGCAGCCGCCCACGCACCTTGCCTGCATCGCCGGCGGCCTCATCGGCGGCTTCTTCCAGCGCACCCAACAGCGGTACGATGCGCTCATGAAAGCGTCGACCCTCGTCGGTCAGCTTGACCGAACGCGTGGTCCGCTCGAACAGACGGACGCCCAGTCGCGATTCCAGCCGCG
Organism: uncultured Gammaproteobacteria bacterium; assembly: GCA_963847335.1. Classification (GTDB taxonomy): domain Bacteria; phylum Pseudomonadota; class Gammaproteobacteria; order Xanthomonadales; family Rhodanobacteraceae; genus Luteibacter. Next base: position 29,598 of record CAWJZF010000004.1, on the reverse strand, counting down.
CGATGGCGCGACTGACGCCGGACTGGGTCATGTCGAGGATATCGGCCGCCCCGGCGAAGCTGCCGGCGTCGACCACGGCCAGCATGACGCCCATGCCGCTACCCAGTCGCTCGTCGAAAGCCATAATGACTCCTCGTCATCAATGAAATGATACTCATGCTATCGCGGAAACAAATCGCTTGCAGCAGACTTTCCTCGTCGCGGCGACGCCGCCTTGCCTGAGGAACCCACCATGTACGCCATTACCGGAATCACCGGACAGGTCGGCGGCGCCGTCGCCCGCGAACTACTTGCCGCCGGCAAAGCCGTCCGCGCCGTCGTGCGCGATGCCGCCAAGGGAGCCGCCTGGGTCGGCCGCGGCTGCGAACTGGCCGGCGCCGAAATGAACGATGTCGCCGGTATGACCGCCGCCTTCCGCGGCATGGAAGGCGTCTTCGTCTTGATGCCCTCCAACTTCGATCCCTCGCCCGGCTTCACCGAGACGCAAGCCATCGTCGATACCTTGCATGAAGCACTGGCGGCAGCCCGGCCCGACAAGGTCGTCTGCATCTCGACGATCGGCGCACAGGCCACTGAATTCAATCTGCTCAATCAGCTCGGCATGCTCGAGACATCGCTGCGCCGCCTGTCGATGCCGGTGACCTTCCTGCGTCCGGCCTGGTTCATGGAGAACGCGGTATGGGACATTGCCCCGGCGAAAAACGATGGTGTCGTGCCGAGCTACCTGCAGCCGCTGGACAAGCCCGTGCCGATGATCGCCACGGCCGACATCGGCCATGTCGCCGCCAACCTGCTGCAGCAGGACTGGGCCGGTCATCGGGTGGTTGAACTGGAAGGCCCGACCCGCATTTCGCCGAACGACGTTGCCGCGGCCATGACACGCGTGCTCAAGCGCGACGTTCGCATGGAGATCGTTCCGCGCGACACATGGGAAGCCGGCTTCAGGGCACAGGGCATGCGTCATCCTGAGCCGCGCATGCGCATGCTCGACGGTTTCAACGAAGGCTGGCTCGAATTCGAAAATCGCGCCAGTGTGTTGAAGGGAACCACCACGATCGATGCCGTGCTGGCCGAACTGGTCGCACGCGCTGCGTAGCCCCGCCCGGACCTCTCCCTTCTCCAGGAGGGAGAGGTTACCGGCGGTGTCGTGGTCAACTTCGACAGGGGCTTAAGCCGCATCTGTGACGTAAATAACAGTCATGCCGATGCACCCATTCGCAAGTTAATACGAATTCATTCGCATGATATTGCAATTGCGAATCATTATTAATCGCGCTTTAATTGCCACTCAAGCGGCGCCAGACGCCGCGACGATCTCCCCTCATTTATCGCGACGGCCGTAAAACGCCGCCGCGCTCGATGTCGTCATTGAAGGCTGAAGCGATGCGCCCCACTCCCTATATCCGTTCTTCGTCGACCACGCCTCTGCGGCTGCTGGCAACCACGGTCGGGCTTGCCTTCGCCTGCGGCCATGCACTTGCCGAAGATGGAACGGTGGCCGGCGATGCGGACCAGGTCGCGCAGAAAAAGGCGCAGTCGCTGCAGACCATCGAAGTGGACGCCAATGGCATCGCGCCGAACTCGACCAAGCTGACCGCGCCGCCGATCAATACGCCGCGCGTGATCAACACGATTTCCGCGAGCCAGATCCAGGCCACCGGCTCGACCACCTTGCAGGACAGCCTGCGCGGCGTCTCCGGCATCACCTTCGGCGCCGGCGAAGGCGGCAGTCCGATCGGCGATATCCCGTATATCCGCGGCTTCGACTCGAGCAACGACATCTTTATCGACGGCGTGCGCGACGGCGGCGCGAAGAGCCGCGAGACCTTCGATGTCGAGCAGATCGACGTGATCAAGGGACCGAGCTCGGTCTATAGCGGCCGCGGCGCCGCCGGCGGCAGCGTCAACATCACCACCAAGGCGCCGGTACTGAAGGACTTCAGCAATATCGGTATCGGCGTGGGTACCGACGGTTACCATCGCGCCACCTACGACGGCAACTACATGCTCGGCGCAACCACCGCGGCGCGCCTCGACGTGATGGGCCAGGACGCCGGCATGCCCGGCCGCCAGGACATCAGCGGGGAGCGCTCGGGCATCGCGCCGTCGATCAGCTTTGGCATGGGCACCGCCAACCGGCTGACCGTGAAGTACTACCACCTTTACACCTACGAGATTCCGGACAGCGGCATCCCGTACAACCCGACCACGGGCAAGCCGGAGAACGTCGCGCGCGACAATTTCTACGGTTACCTGGATCGCGATTTCCGCAAGACCCATGCCGATATCGGCACCGTGCAGTTCGAGCACGACTTCAACGAGGACTGGACGCTCCACGAGACCGCTCGCTACGGTCGCAGTTCGTACAACTACATCTGGAGCAGCCCGGACGACAACAAGGGCAATGTCGCCAATGGACTGGTCAATCGCGTCGCGAAGTCGCGCATCGGTGCCACCAACACGGCGGTCAACCAGCTCGACCTGACCGGTAATTTCCAGACGGGCAGCATCCAGCACAGCCTCGCTGTCGGCATCGAGATCGAGCACGACCAGACCAGCGTCGACCAGTACGCGATCACCCTGCCCGACGGCATCACCGGCACGGCCTGTACCCCGGCCGCGATCGCCGCCTTCGTCTGCACCACGGTCGATTCGCCCAACCCGCACGATCCGTTCCTGGGCTCGTTCGCGCCGGCCAATAACCCGGTGGAAACCCGTACCAATACGCGCTCTGCCTATGCGCTGGACACGCTGACCTTCTCCGAGCAATGGCTGGCCAATATCGGCGTCCGTTACGACTCGTATTCCACCTCGGCCGACGGCATCAATACCAGCGTCAACAGCGGCCCGCTCGGTCGCTTCGCCATCGGCAACGAGGCGAACCTGTGGAGCGGCCAGGCGGGCGTGGTCTACAAGCCTGCGGCGAACGGCAGCATCTACGCGTCCTGGGCCACCTCCAGCAGCCCCTCGGGCCTGGCCAATGGCGAAGGCGACCAGCACGTCGAGCCGAGCCTGAATGCGTTCAACTCGCTGGCACCGCAGAAGAGCAAGAACCTGGAAGTGGGCACCAAGTGGGCCTTGTTCGACGACCACCTCTCGATCGGCGGCGCGGTCTTTCGCGCCGAAACCACCAACGCCGTGGTCCAGACCAGCGCCACCACCTACGAGCTGGCGGGGACCAAGAAGGTCAACGGTTTCGAACTGAACGTCGGCGGTAACCTGACCAGGGACTGGGATATCTACGGCGGCTATACGCACCTCAATCCCGTGCTGCATGCCCCCGGTCCGATGGCGGTTGCCGATGGCGACGGCAACCAGTTCCCGAACGTGGCCAAAAACAGTGCATCGGTGTGGAGCAATTACAAGGTCACGAAGAAACTGAAGTTCGGCCTGGGCATCTATTCGGTATCGCAGCAGTTCGGCAATGCCACCAATACCTTCCTGATCCCCGGCTACACGCGCTACGACGGCATGGTGGCCTACAAGTTCAACCGGACCTTCGACCTGCAGCTGAACCTGCAGAACATCACCAACAAGCGCTACTTCACCGAAGCTTACGCAGTGGCCTTCGCGCAGCAGGCGACGGCGCGCGCGGCCATGCTGACGGCGAATATCCACCTGTGATGCAAGAACGAAGCGAGCTTATCGCCCTGCCCCCCAATGCCCCGGCAGTCGCCCCAGCGCAGGCCGTGGGCCAGTGGCGACCACCGACCACTGACGCCACTGGATACCAGCCTGCGCTGGTATGACGAGCAGGAGCGAAGAGCAAAGCGTGCCACCCACACCCCTCACCGTCATTCCGGCGCAGGTCGGAATCCAGTGGCGACCACCGACCACTGATGCCACTGGATACCAGCCTGCGCTGGTATGACGAGCAAGAGCGAAGAGCGAAGCGCGCCACCCACACCCCTCACCGTCATTCCGGCGCAGGCCGGAATCCAGTGGCGACCACCGACCACTGATGCCACTGGATACCAGCCTGCGCAGGTATGACGAGCAAGAGCGAAGAGCAAAGCGCGCCACCCACACCCCTCACCGTCATTCCGGCGCAGGCCGGAATCCAGTGGCGACCACCGACCACTGATGCCACTGGATACCAGCCTGCGCTGGTATGACGAGCAAGAGCAGAGCGCGGCACACACTCCCCTCACCGTCATTCCGGCGCAGGCCGGAATCCAGTGGCGACCACCGACCACTGATGCCACTGGATACCAGCCTTCGCTGGTATGACGAGCAAGAGCAAGGCGCGGCACCCACCCCCCTCACCGTCATTCCGGCGCAGGCCGGAATCCAGTGGCGACCACCGACCACTGACGCCACTGGATACCAGCCTGCGTGTACGGACCGGGGACATCGGTTACAGACGTGCGCGGACATCGGTTACACCTTAGCGGTCATCCCCGCAGAGGTCGGCCATGCCCTGGCAGGAGTGCACCCCGATGTCCCAACGAGAAGAGTTGGTTTACCTGGCGCAGACCCAAGCGCTGAGCGTGACGGCGTTAGCCGCCCGCTTCGGCGTGCATCGCAAGACGATTCATAAGTGGTTGAAGCGGGCGGAAGAGTCAGGCTCAGTCCAAGAGCAGACGCGCCGACCGGCATCCAGTCCGTGCCGGACCGATCCGGCCATCGAGGAGCGGGTGGTGGCCTTGCGCCGCGAGCATCCGTGCTGGGGCGGCCGCAAACTGGCCAGGGTGCTGCTCAACCAGGGTGTTCAGGGCGTTCCGGCGCCCAGCACTATCACCGATATTTGTCGGCGCCACGGCCTGATCACGCCCGAAGCCCGGCAGGCCAGCCAGCCGTGGAAGCGCTTTGAGCATCCCCACCCCAACGACCTGTGGCAGATGGACTTCAAGGGCACGATTTACGCCGGCCAGCGCCGTTTGGATCCGCTGACCATTCTGGACGACCACTCGCGTTTCAACCTGGCTCTACGCGCCAACGGCGACATGAAGCAGCAAACCGTTCAGCGGGAGCTGACCACGGTATTCCGCCGGTTTGGCTTGCCTCATCGGATCAACATGGACAACGGATCGCCATGGGGTAATGGCAAACATTCCCGTACCAGCATCAGTGAGCTGGCGATCTGGATGATTCGACTGGGCATCCGGGTGAGCTTCAGCGCCCCGTTCCACCCCCAGACCAATGGCAAAGACGAACGGTTCCACCGCAGCTTCAAAGCCGAGGTGCTCGGGGCGAGCTTTGCCAATCTTGAGGTGGCTCAACAGGCCTTTGATCGCTGGCGGGACATCTACAACACCAAACGCCCCCATCAGGCGCTTGGCATGGACGTGCCTGCCGATCATTACCAGCCCAGCCCCATCGCCTTCCCAGAGACCCTTCCGGAACTGACGTACGCCCCTCAGGACACGGTCCTGAGGGTCAGAGGGCGCGGACGGCTGTATTTCGGCGGGCGCCTGACGCAACTGTCGGTCGCGCTAAGCAATCATGACGTCGCCATCCGCCCAAGAGACACCGTCGACGGTCTCTACGACGTCTTTTTCGGCCACCATCACCTTATCGAACTCGACCTCAGAAACGGCGACAATGTGTAACCGATGTCCCCGCACGTCTGTAACCGATGTCCCCGGTCCGTACACCTGCGCTGGTATGACGAGCAAGAGCAGAGCGCGGCACACACTCACCTCACCGTCACCCCGGCAGGCCGGAATCCAGTGGCGACCACCGACCACTGACGCCACTGGATACCAGCCTGCGCTGGTATGACGAGCAAGAGCAGAGCGCGGCACACACTCACCTCACCGTCACCCCGGCAGGCCGGAATCCAGTGGCGACCACCGACCACTGACGCCACTGGATACCAGCCTGCGCTGGTATGACGAGCAAGAGCAGCGCGCGGCACGCATTCCCCTCACCGTCACCCCGGCAGGCCGAAGTCTGGTGGCGATCACCGACCACTGATGCCACTGGATACCAGCCTATGCTGGTAAGACGATCAAGAGCGAATCCCATGCGCGCGTAACACGTCGCTGATATCGAATCGCCAGATATTGCGCGAACCATTCAATGGACCATTGAGCGTCTTCATCAGCGACTCGTAAGTATCGCGCGGCTTTGGAAACGATATCTCCGCACCGCGCTGGCTGGCCACGTACAGTTCGCCAAAGCCGCGCCCGAAGGACGGCGCGTTCTCCAGCGACTTGCTGTTCACGTCGCCGCCCAGGTGCTCCGGTTTGCCCCACTTGCCGTCCTTGTCGCGGAACGAGATATAGATATCGGCGCTGCCGAGTGAATCGCCCTCGTTGCCCGCATAAACCAGGAAGCGACCGTCCGGATCCACGCCCGGATCCATGCGGTTGTTCTTGATATCGCCAAGGTCGACGCGCTCGGCATGCGCATAGCCCTTGCCGGTCCAGCGGGCGACATAGATCTGGTAAGCGGTGCCGGAATCCTCGCGATGCGCGGAGAAATAGACATCGCCGTTCTTCGTCACCGAGGGGTTGTAGATCATCGCACCGCGGTTAAGGTCGCCATCGACGTGGACAGGTGCTCCCCATTCGCCGTTTCGCTGGCGCTCGACATACCAGAGGTTCGTTCCCGGAAACTTCTGTCCTTTCATCTCGGCCATGACCGGCGTGCCGCCGGGCGCGACCGGCCGGTTCGAAACGAAGTACAGGCGCTCGCCGTCCGGCGACAAAGACGGCTCGGAGTCGTGCCACTCGCCCGAAAACGAAGCCACCCCTGGGGTGCCCCAGGCTTGCCCGGAGCGACGCGATTGGAGAATCGTATCGTTCGACTCGCCGAAGTCCGAGCGCATGAAGTACACGGTCTTGCCGTCGGGCGTGAACGTCGCCGAGGTCTCCTGCACCCCGGTCGAGATCACGCCAGGCGCGAAGAGCTCGCCGGCCGAAGCGGCGAACGGCAGGCAACAACCGATGGCGCACCACACGGTAAGAGGCTTGAGGTCCCAGGACATGCCGATCTCCACGGTTGGCGAACAGGTGGGCGGCACGGTAGCACCGCGCTTTCCCGCCGCACCGTGCCATAGGCCATGCGGGACTTCTGGCCTGGTTCACTTGCGCGAACCGGGACGAACCCACGACTATCGCCCGCACCCATCATGCGAGGTCACCGCCATCATGCAGCGCTCCCTGTTCGCCGTTTCGACCCTCGCCCTGGCGTTTGCGGCCATGGTCTCCCCAAGCCACGCGGCGACACCGCAGGAGCAGGCGGTACTGGCACCCATCCAGACCATGTTCGACGGCATGGCAAAGCACGACAAAGCCACCGTGCTGAGCGCGGTCCTGCCCGACGGCAGCGTTGCCCTTCTTCGCGAAGGCAAGGTGCACCGGATGACCCTCGGCGAGTTCGCCGAGAAGGCCGGTACGGGTACGGGCAAGATCGAGGAGCGCATCCACGATCCGCTGGTCCGCATCGACGACGATATCGCCATGGTCTGGGCGCCGTACGAGTTTCTCATCGACGGCAAGGTGCGCCATTGCGGCACCGATGTGTTCAACCTGGTCCGTCAGGACGGTCGCTGGCTGATCGCCGGCGTCGCCGACAACGGCCGCGACAACTGCCCGGCCCGCTGAACGGGATAAAAGATGTCGCGCCCAGGGCGCCTCATGCGGGGAGGGGAAGCGAGCACGGGCGCCCTGTGCGCGACGGGGGAAAACCATTCGCGTGCGTTGCCGTTGGGCGGCAACGCATGCGGTCCTGCCTTTGTCAGTAGTCGTAGCTCACGCTCAGGCGAACGTACCTCGGTGCCTCGCGATAGAGCGGTGTGCCGTATTGCGGGTTGGGGGTCAGCGGCGCCTGGTCCTGGTTGGGCTGCAGGAAGATGGCACGCTGTTCGTTGAACACGTTGAACACGTTGGCGGCGAAGGCCAGCTTCTGGGCCGCGAACGTCGGCCGGTAGGTCACACCGAGATCGAGCTGGTGCGTCCACGGCAGCCGGCCGTGGCTACCTGGCGGCGATGGCTTGCCGTCGCACCAGTGGTAGGCATTGCCGTAGCCGACCGGATCGGTGTCGTTGGGCCCGTAATAACCCAGGCAGATACGGGGATTGCCCGAGCTTATGTTGAGGTTGCCCGACACCTGCCACTCGGGCGCGATCTGGTAATAGCCGTAGAGCTTGATCACATGGGTGTGATCGTTGTTCTGCGGGCCGTTCGCATTCTCCATGATTGCGTAGTTGTCCCAGTCCTCGCTGGCTGACGCACCACCTTGCAGCAGGTCCGAACGCAGCTGGCCCTCGGTATTGCCGTAGGTGCGCGAGAACACATAGTCGAACTTGCCGTACCACTTGCCATCGAACGGGTGCTCGAGGAAGGTCTCCAGCGCATAGTAGCGGCGCTTGAGCTTCGGAAAGCCGAGTTCCGCATTGCTCATCGGCACGGCGACCGCGTTGCCGGCGGTATCGATCAGGTTGAACGTATTCGCCTGGCCGCCGTTGATCAGGTAGCAGCTGTTGCTCGAGGCAATGTCATAACCCAGGGTCTCGGCCTTCGCCAGCACGCGGTTGACGTCGCAGAAGTCGTCGATCACGTTGCGCAGGAGGCGTCGGGTGATCTTGGCGCCGTAGATCCAGTTCGGGCCGGCGGTCTTGCTGAAGCCGAGGATGAACTCGTCCTGGTTTTCCGCCTTGATCCCCTTGCCCGTCACGGTACGCGGATCGGGCGAGACACCGAACGAGTTGTTCGCCGAAACCGGCGGCGACATCACCGTCAGGCCTGTGGGTGTGCCGTCGGGGTTGATGCCGCTATAGGTGTAGTACTGCTGGGTGGCGACATAACCCGCGGCCGCGCCGGTCGCCGGGTTCAACGGCAGGCCGAGGTAGTAGCGGCCGGCATTGCCGAAGACCTTGAAGGTCGAGTCGCCGAACACGTCCCAGCTGAAACCGAGGCGCGGCGCCCACTGGGGCTTGGTCTGGGTGATGAAGGCCTGACCGGTGGGGTTGTAGTCGGTGAACTGGTCGTTGCGCAGGCCGAGCGAGAGCAACCAGCGGTCGCTGAGCTGCCATTTGTCCTCGACGTACTGGGCGCGCTGTTCGGAACGCACGCTCACCGAGTTGTTGGCGATGCTCTTCTGGACGTAGTAGCCCTCCTGTCCGTTCGGGAAATCCGCCGTGGCCGGCACGCCAAGACCGGATACCAGGGGAAGTTCGGGATGATCCGTATGGCCGTAGACCCAGGTATAGCCGGGGCCCGGGTCCTTCGTGCCGATGTGGTTCGCTTCGGATTTCTGGTTGTCGATACCGACGTTGATCGTGTGATCGCCCAGGTGGTAGCTGACGTCCAGGCGCGTGTTGGTGGTCTTGTTGCCACGTGACGGATCGGCCAGCGAGGACACCTGCCGGTTGCTGAGCGGCGTACCGCCATTGAACGCCGGATTCTGGTTGATGACCTTGCTGACATAGGTCAGGTTCTCGTCGTACGCGCCAGGCACGTCGTAATCGACGGTCTTCATCTGGCCGTACATCGCGCTCACGGTCAGGTCGTCGGTGATATAGCCGGTGTACTTGGCCAGATAGAGATCGCCACCGCGCTTGATGTCGTCGTCGGGCGCCAGGAAATCGGTGCGCCGGCGATTGTTGTAGTCGTACGAATAAACCGTGCCTTCGGTCTTGTGCTTGTCCGATGCGCCGGTGACTTCGATGATGTTGTTGTCGGTGATATTCCAGTCGAGCTTGGCGTACCAGCGCGGATCGTTATAGCGGTAAGTCTGGTAGGGCTTGTTGGTGGTCTCGACCGAATTGACGGCGGCGCCCTGCTGGCGCTCGAACTCGCCGGCGACGAAGAAAAACAGCTTGTCCTTGATCAACGGACCGCCGGCGTAGGCGCTGACCGTCGTCGTCCAGACCTTGTTCTGGCTCTTCGGGTCATACAGGCTGCCGGCCACCGGCTTGGCCGGCGTGCCATTGGCGTAATACACATTGCCCTCGTCGCTGCGCGCGAAGGCCGGCTCCCACAGCACCTGGGCGCCAAAGTGCCACTCGTTGTTGCCGCGCTTGCCGACCTGGTTGATGACGCCACCATCGGAGCGCCCGTACTGCGCGCTGTAGCCGCCGGTATAGACCTCCTGCTGGTCGATCGCGCCATAGGGCAGCGTGATGCCGCCCAGCCCATTGAGCGGATCGGTCGTATTGAAGCCGTTGATGTAGTAGGCGTTTTCGCTGGCCGCCGAGCCGCCGAAGCTGACCAGGTTGGTGCCGGTGGCGCTCTTGAAGTTACCGGTGTTCGCCGTTACGCCCGGCGCAAGCTTGGCGATGTCCTCGGCGGAACGGCCAAGCGGCAGCTTGGCCAGCTGCTCGGCGGTGATCACGGTGCGCGAGTCGACGCTGGTGACGTCGATCGCGGGCAAGGCATTGCCGGTAACGGTCACGCCCGCCAGGTTTTGCGCGCTCTCGGCACCGGCAGCCGGCGCCGCGGCGGCGAAGGAAACATCGGTGCCCGAGCCCACGCGAAGGCTCACGTTATCGCGCGAATCGACCACCTGGCCGTTTCGCATCAATGACACCTTGTACGTGCCCAGCGGCAGCTGTGGCGCGACATAACGGCCACGCTCATCGACGCCCACCTCGCGTTTGAGGCCGTTGCCGTTCTCGATAAGTACCGTTTCCCCACCGGTCACGGTCACCTGACCGAATAGCGAACCGGTGGTGGACTGTGCGAATGCGCCGGAGGCTCCCCCGAGTCCGGCAGCGGTGACCATGGCCATCGCGATGGAAAGTACGTGCCTGCGCGGCAGCAGTATCGACTTCATTCCTACCCCAATACGTTCTGACACCCCAAAACGAAAGGACCGCGGGCCGAAAACGCGGGCGACAATGTACGTCGCAAAAATCAGCGCATCGGCAGAACGGTCCTTCGCGGAAAGTTCGATTTATCTCGATCCAAATCGAACATGACCGAATATTTACACCGGTTCCTTGCGAATGTCTAGCACCCAGGGAAAATTCTTGCCGTTCGTTTGGCCATCCAATCGGGCAAGGCCCATGCCCGGCATAACTGGCACGGCGCATGCAATAAGTGCTGGCGAACGAATGCCCTGGCGCGGATGCCGAAGCGGGCGACTTTACCGAAACGAGCCTTTTTTAAGAGGTTATGGCGCGCTTGTTACTGTGCTTCGCCGGCAAGGACGTCGTCTCATCGTTGCTGCGCCGCAATACTCTCGCCATGCCAGATGATGCGATGCGACGCACTTTATCGCCCGGACAGGCGCCCTCACGGCACGCCGCACCACAGCATTTGCTTGCGATCCCTACCCCTTCTTGCGGCATCGGAACGGAGCGATGGCTATGATCGATCCAGATCCGGCACAGTCGCCTCTTTTCAGCCGACCGTGATGCCGGCACGCCCGCCTCTCCCGCGGCGTGACCGGTGGCGACCCCTTTTACGCGGGAACCTCGCCCTGGACGAGAAAACGCCCGGCGATCCGCTCCGCCACTTCTTCCGGTGTCGAGGTGCCTGTTTCCACGACCATCGTGCCCGTCCCATAGGGCGCCCAGCGCACCACGTCCGAACCGACGAAGATGCCCGCGGTTGGCGCTCCCGATGCCCAGGCCAGGTGCATCACGCCACAGTCGACACTGACGTACAGGGACAAGGCGGACAGCACCGCCGAGAGCTTGCGCAGGTCGCTGCAGTAACTGACCGGATAGCGACCGCCCAGCAACGACTGCCCCATGACCGGCGCGAACTCGACAAACGCATACGTCGGCACGCGGTGTTCCATCGTGTCCAGGAACCGGTCCCACCATTCACGTCCCAGCCGTTTGTCGCCGGTGCCATTGGCGAACACGCCAACCACGGGGCGGGACGGCGAACCGGGTGCGAGCCCCATCAGACGATCGAGCGCGCGACGGCCTTCCGTCCGCTCCCTCTCGTCCAGTCGCAAGCAAGGCATGGGGTAAGTCGCATCGAGGCGCCCCAGCGCCTTGCGCAACTGATAGACCGGCAGCTGCGCGATATGGTTGACGTCATGGGGAACGTCGACGCCATGCGTCACGTCGCCCGACTTTTCCTCGCCAATGAAGCCCAGCTTGTAACGTGCCCGCGCCAGCGCGAGCAGGATCCGTGCCGTCTTCGACTGCAGGTCCGGATCGATCGCCAGGTCGTAATGCATCGTTCGCATCTTGCCGATCACGCGCCACACCTGCAGGAGATGAGGCGGCAGGCGGGTTGGCAGTACCAGGATCTGGCGTACGTTGAAAAACCTTCCGTAGAGATCTTGTGCGCTGCCGCTCTGCGTGACGATGTCGATTTCCGCACCCGGATAAACGCGCTCGAGCTCATTCAACAGCGCGGTCAGGAGGATGCTGTTGCCCAGGCTGTGGCTGGTGCGGCAAACGAGGATACGGTAAATGCCTTGCGACGGCAGCGCCACCTCCGAGCGCAACGCGCGCGCAGGCATGAAGCGATTGATCAGCCAACGCATGGCGCGGCGACGCAGCCCATGAATGCCCGTCGGCCTAACATAACGATTCCCTTTCATCGGGAAAGCCCTTCGACAAGCAAGCGGTGATGTGCATCCAACGCAGAAATCGGCGCGGATGTGCTGGAACAACAGCCTGCATCCTCAATGAGCTTGCTTACCGCCGGCTTTCAATCCAGTGAATATCGGCACAACGACGACATCGCCCTAAGGCGTTGCAAAGGATCAAACCGCGTTCGCAGGAAATCATCGTTTTCCGCCGGAAATCGTTACCCCATATCGGGCACGTCCCCATGCGTCGCGAGCACGACCGGCTCACCGTAATCGCCCAGTTCCGGATCGGCGGTCTGCGCGAATGCGATCACGCCGAGGACGGTATCGGCCAACTTCGCGGCGCGACGCGTGGCCTCGTCAGCCGTCTTGAAGACCAGGGGCTTGTCGGCAACGATCCGGCCCCGCTTGCCGGCGCTGAAGGCCTGAACGATATAGATGGTTTCCATGGGTGTTCCTGGGCGAATCGGCCAGCATACGCGCTGGCTGTCGCAAGGACCGCGAAAGTTTTCAAACGGGTACCGCTCCAGCTGAATCCCACGGGCCTACCACGCAGGCGTGTTCTCGGGCTCGGGCTTTCGGTTGTGCGCTCCGGACGTCGACACGTTGGGCCGAAAACCCACCCCCGTTCCGGCAGGCGCGGAGGTGCCGAGCAAGGGGAGACCATCCAGAGCGCGAAGACGCAACGTCAGGAATCCACTGATGCATCGCACATCGCCAGTACAGCGTTGCGCTCTTTCCGCCAGCCAGCGCTGCCGTTCCGATGTTAACGTCGCCTGCATAGCCGGCGACGAGCGGCCCATGGCCGCACGAAACAGACCGTCCGCCTGCGCATCCATACGGCTCAGTTGCGTGCTCGCGCAGATGGCGCGCTCGGTGAGCGTCGCCGCCTTCGCACAATCGAACGACGGCGCCACGTGGGTGGGATTGCCGTCCGCCTTCAACACAATCGTGCCGACCTGGAAAGGGCGTGAAATGATGACTGGTGGCGGTAAAGAAGGGGGCGGGGGCGGCGGCGTTCCGCCATCCAGAGAAAAAAGAACCGACCATGTGGCGAAACCATCCAATGACGGGCCAGGCGTGTCGGACGGTTCGAATCGCAGCCGCGTCGCCATGGCGATGGCTGCCCGATCCAGTTCGCGATAGCCGCTCGAACCGTCGACGACCGCGTCCACCACGTCGCCTGCGGCATTGACCCGCACGCGGACACTCGTCGTCCCCTCGTGCCGCTGGCGAAGTGCTTGCGGCGGGTACCTCGGGTCATCCGCGATCACGAGCCCGGGCGCCGCGCCGATCAGCCTGGGAACCACACGCCGCGGCGCTTCCACTCTCACAGGTGCGGACACCTCGGTTATCCGCGGCGGCGTGACCTGGTCAGCCTGGCCCTTACCGTCCGAACAGCCGAACAGGGCGAAAAACACGAAGATCAGCGCGCCTGCCGGCAACGCCTTGATCCCCGCCCGGGCGATCCCGCCTGGAATGCGTGGACGCCTGTCCTCGTATTCACATCCCGGAATCCCCACCACGATCACCTCGCTGGTCGACGCCTCTTGCGTACCGTTTCATACGGAAGCATCGCGTGAGCGGGTAAAGTACCGCAGTCAAGCACCCTGGACCATCGCCCCGCATGAATACGCAAACAGGCACCGCACCGAACGATCCGAGCGTCGTGACGGTGGACTTTCAGAAACTGAGCCTCCCCTCCTCCGGAAAACCTGTCGACATCGACGTGGCGCGTGCTTTCGCGACCGCGTTCAACAGGCTCCCCGAGGCGGAACGGCAAAGCCTGGAATTCGGTGATATTTCATGGAACCCGGGCAGCCTGTCCGACTTGCTCGTCGCGACGAACTTCGACCCGACGTTTCTGGATTTGATGGACATCCGCGCCACCGACCACCCCTACGCGGGGGCATCGCAGGTTCGTATTGAAAGCCACCTGTATGCCCGCTGGCTGCTCAAGGCGATCGAAGAGAAATCGGAGGGGTATCCCAAAGGCTTGCAGCAACCGCTGTTCCTGTTGTTGCACGCCAGCCACTGGGCGTTCAAACCCTCCGAGACCGCGATGAAGATCCTGCGATCGTTGCTGGTGAAACGGCGCTGGGCGTTCGACGCGATCTTTCTCTACAACCCGAACGACGACGGCACGTCACAGGCGGCATTCGTGTATCCGACATCGCACAAGCAAAGGCGCGGCTTCGACCCCGACCGGGTGGTCGGCCATAGCTACGACAACGTCAATCCCGGTGCATCGCTGCCCTCCTCCGGCACCTGAGTAACGGTCTCGCGGCCAGACCAAACACAGTAGAACTACGATCCGGGAGTCGGAAATTCTACGGTGTGCGCGCCCCGGACGGGGATGTACATTCGCCGGCAACAGTTATGTGAGCTTCGATCCTGCCGATGGACGGACGTCGAAGTTCCCGCCGCGGGTCATCCTTAGCCGACGAGGAAATCGATATGAGCAAGCACGATCATGCGCTGCGCCTGCTGGTAGCCAGCACCCTGGCGATGGCGGCCCCGGTACCCGTGCTCGCGCAGCAGACGGAACCCGTAGCCCACCCGCCGGTAACCACGACCGTCCACGAACTGGCGAACGAGACGACCACGGTGACCGCCACGGTCGTCAAGGTCGATCAACAGAGCCGCATCGTGACCCTGCGCGGCCCGAAGGGCAACGAGATCACCGTCGAGGCCGGTCCTGAGGTGAGGAATCTGGCGCAACTCAAAGCCGGCGATCAGATCACCGTGCGCTACCAGCAGGCGCTCGCGGTCGAACTGGTACCCGCCAATCGGGGAGACAAGCCCGGCGTTGCCGTCGAGAGCAGCGAAACGCGCGCCGAGAAAGGCCAGACACCGGGTGCAAGCGCCGAGCAGGCCGTCACCCTGACAACCACGCTCACCGCCGTGGACCTGAAGAATCACACCATTACCTTGAGAGGCCCCGAAGGCAATGAACGTGTCATCGCGGTCAAGGATCCTGCACGCCAGGCCATGCTCCCCAAGCTGAAAGTGGGCGACCTGGTGCGGATCACCTATGTCGAAGCGATCGCCTTGGAGGTCACGCCACAGGGCAAGGGCAGCGCCAAGCCCTGAATGGCGCCCCGGCAGGGTCGAAGCGCACGTGTGGAAGAGACCCGCCTGTTGGCGGGTTTTCTTTTCGCCCCACGGCGCATCGTGGCCTCTATCGATGGCTCCCCGGCATCCGCTCTCGTCCTCCATGCCTGTCCCGCCAGGGGAACGGAGTCCCAGGCGGGCTGGACGCGTCCACACGCATCTCATGACGCTGCAGGCAAAGCAGCAGACGGGCGTTGGTAATCAGCCCATGCAGCGAATGCAGGGCCAGACGCGCAGCCGGATCCGCCCGGAGGGAACCGCTCTCGATGGCGTAGACCATGTCCATCGCGCCGACCAGGCAAGCGTCCAGGGCGATCTCGGAATAAAAGGCTTCGTCGCCCGCGGGACAGCGGCCGCACAGGCATTCTCGATAGCGCGGTCCGGGATTTCGGATGCTACGCAAGGCCTGTGCGATCGCGGGTGCATTGAGCGCCACGGTGCGCGCGGAGGGATCGTTCTCGGTCATCACATATCCTTGTGTGGCGATGAGGGATGAAGGGTGAGCGGACGCCGTCAAGCGTCAGTATGGGGAACCAGGGGCGAGGTGCCGATCCGGCTTTCGGTTGGATTGCCGACGGCGAGCACGGCGTTGGCCTGATGGGTACCGAGCATCGTCAACACCATATCGTCACCGATACGGACCTGGTCGCCAGGCTCCAGGACCAGCTGCAGGCCACCACGCAGCGTCACCGGCTGCCCGCCTTCCTGGCCCGGCCTACGCAGCATCGTCATGTACCGCAGCACGTTGCTGGCGAGTCAGCGCCAGCGCAAGGCCGACCATCTGCTGCAACATGTACATGGCCATGTGATCGCAGCTGTCGTGGCGCACTGCATTGATCACCATCAGGGTGATGGTGTTCTGCGCAGCCACCAGCGAGGCATCGATGGCCTGTTCGATGCGCTCCGCATCGTCGGCCGCATGCCAGGGCCGGCGCAGGTCGTAGTGCTCGGCCAGGTGTTTATTGCGGACACTACGCAAGGCGCGAGCGACAGGCCGCTTGCGCGGACGGCCAGGACGTTTGGGGCGATCGGTTGCGGTCATCACGGTTCCCTGTGGTAGACCGCCAGCCCGCTTCATTGCGGGTGGCGGGCGTGCCAGGTTGACGAACCGATGTCCTAGCGGTACCGGTAGGGCCTAAGCTCTTCCCGACACGCCCGCCGCAAAGATTATGGCAGCGGGGCGCCGCAACGCACAAAAAAGGCGCCGTACGTTGCGGCACTTTTTAAGCACCACTAGGACTAACGGGTCGTCAAACCCGGTCGCCGTTCTTCGCGGCGACACTTAAAGCATGCCTTCAATGATTGACGAGCGTCAACCTTTCGAAGTGATTTTCGGCGAATTCCAAAATGGAAATAGGAATAGTCCTACGCCAACGTCTTGCGACACGTTTTACGCATCGACTCAATCCAGTCGATGCGGTGCTGTGGCAGCGCGGCGCGGCATGCTCATACGTTCTCCCAATCCATGTCGGACAAAAACTACAGACGTCGCAACATAGTGTCGTTACGATCCGCCCCAGGTGGCGTTCGCCTGGTACGAGCATGAAAGATCTTCGGCATCGCATCGCGACTATCTGCATGCACATCCGAATGCCCCCGGCTTGGCAAGCGCCATCGGGCCTCGCGAAGCACATGAAAAATGTTGAGGATCGAGATTCCAGCAGGGCCACTGAACATGCCACAAAGTGACGAGGCGACCTATCCAACCACGACTGGCCACGTGCCAATCGCTGCAATGATCGACGCTGGCCCCAATGACTTCAGGACCCCGATGGTTGATTTGCCAGGCGTCACCACCGACGGGACGATGCAGACGTGCGATTCGTACCGGTCCAGAAATAAAGGAGAGGACGACGTGAACGACGATCTGACTCGCAGGCTAGGAAGCCTGGAGGACAAGGTAGGGGCCTTGTCAGTACAGGTGGGCAAGGTTACCGAGCGACTCACCCATATGCCGACCAACGCTGATCTACTCAAGGTCGTCAGCGGCGTTCAATGGAAGATCATCGGCTCCGTGGCTGCTTTGGCCATAGGCCTGATAGTCAAGGCACTTTGGCCGCACATCGCAGCCTGAAAAAGACGGCCAGCTCAGGCGGGCTTTTTGTTGCCTATAGCTCCGGCACGCCACTATGGATGCGTTGCGCAGCGTGTGCCTGGCACACGTGCAGCAGGTAACGCAAAAGACACCTGTATCGCCGGCGCCTGACAACGATTCGGTAACGCCCCTAGCTATGATGTCGACACTGGCTGACGGCGATCCAACGTCCGATCAGGGCACTGGCGCCGGGAAGCATCACGAGCGTCAACAGCGCACCATAGATGAGCATGCCGTAGCCCACGCTCGGCGAGAACGTGTATTCGAAAAGCCAGCGATACTCCCAGATGAAGCCCGTCAAAACAGCGATGGCGAGGTAAGTTAACCGCTTCCGCGGACGCAATCGACGAAGAACCATCGCGGCCGGCAGGCAAAGGACAACATTGATAATGATGTCCTGGACGAATAGCACGGCATAGAATGAATTGCCCTTGGTGCCATGCACCGCGAGCCAATGGGGAACTGGGTTGTATACGGCGATGTAAATCCAGCAATACGAAAGCACCCATTGCCATTGCACAAAGCCCACGATGGCCGATGCGACGATAGCGACGAACAGTTTCCCCTTCATCCAATCCCCCTGCTTGCCGCGCGACCCCAAAAGTGAGGTGCGCCGATCATGCTTCGCTCCCGCTTGGCGGTCAAGGCAGGTCATCATTTATATCTGGACGGCGGCCGCGGCTGGCGCAAACTTATGCGATACGTGAATAATTGCGGCACGCCTTCGATGACAACGCAGCAACACGGAGCAGCATGAAAATGCTTGTGGGCATCACGATCATTGTCCTGGTCTAATGGTTTCGCCTATTGAGTGGTGTCATGTGCTCTCGCAACGGTACGTCTGCATGCCGTTGGGCATCATTACCTTCCATCCCCGGCCAGGATCACTCAAGTGTTACTCGGAGCGGGAGCAACAGGACTTCTGCTCTTGTATCGGTGGGCACGGCGTCGTGCCATACGAGCAGTACACACAGCAGTCGCCGGGAAGCGGGCGCAGCAGTTCCCCGCAGCCAGAGCAATCGTAGAAGAACTGGCATGCGTTCGTGGGCATCGTCTCAGTGACCTGATGCTGGCAGAGCGGACAAGTCAACGTGCTTTGTAGCTGCACTTCAGCCATGAGGCGTTTCTGCCGTGGCCGGAAAGCCAGCATCGGAGATGGCACGAGCTATCACAGGAAGAGATGTCCGGTCAGTATCAGATTTGACGGCTACCGTACCAGCTAAGGGGACAGAGGTAGTTAATTCCAGCACGTCGGGCCATGCGCCGTCAGGCACTCTCGGCAAAGGCAAAACTGTGACCTGGGACGCGTGGCCTCAAAGGAACAGCACGCACAGGGTCCTCCTACAAAGCTTGCCGCGGACCTTGTGGGTGATGTTCCGTTGGGGTGTTCACGATCGAGGGCTTTCGGCGATCGACTCCCGACACGGTCAAGGCGCACCTATAAAAAAACCCGTCAGCTGGCGGGTTTCTTTCGTTCCGGAACGTTGAGGACATTCCGGAACCTTTCTGATTGGTGCCAAAGGGGGCAACAAAAAGTCAGCCTTCATGCGGCTTTCGAAGCCACTCCGGAAAAGGTACCGTCAAAAGTACCGTCATTCCCCGTGAGCTTACCCATGATCCAGCCGCTGACTTCGGCTGACGACCACGCCACGGTACTGCGACTGGCTGTCAACGCAACAGGCTGAGGGAACTGCCCGGCCCGGCTCCACCGGTACAGGGTCGCCTTACTGACCCCAACAAGTGCCAGGACTGCCGGAAGACGAAGCAAGGCAGGTGCGAGTGCTTGCTGGGTGATACTGGTGATCTCTTTCATGCGCTCATTCCTTCACGCAAAGCGAGGAGCCAGGAAGCTGGCCGACCCCCGCAGTGCGTGCGTTGGTTGTGGAGTTTGGATGGGGGCACGGGGGGAGTCCGGGCGTCACCGATCGTTCGAAGGGGCAACGGAAATTTCCCCCGGATATTTCGGGGGCTCCCGTTCGTGCCGCTAGGTGCCGATGGCGTACTTCTGGCGGTCCATCGTGACTTTCGGTGGGGCGTGCTGGCCGGCATCCGGTATCTCGGGGATGTCAGCGTTCCAGTTTGAATAGGCGCTATAAGCGCCCACTCCCGACTGAGCCGCACCAGCGATGCCCGTGGCAAGCTGCCCATTGATCTCTGCGGAACGGCTACGGGCCTGCTGCGCGTTCTGGAGCTGGCCGTTCTCCCGGTTCTTCTCGATACGGGACACGTCCCGGCCAGACTGCATCATGATGTCGTTGAGGACTGCATCCATGCTGTTACCGGACGCACCGGACTCCGCCGATGCAGCGCGAGCCATCGCACGTTGCTCACGAGCCGCCTTGAGACGGTCGTCCGTCTGCGCGCTGGCGACTTCATCAGTCTGCTTCTGCTGGAGCTTGAGCGAGTCCTCCATCGCGTGCTTCTGCTGGTTGGCGCTGTAGACGGCTGTGCCCGCCGCGAGGACCGCCATTACGCCAGCCGTGATGCTTACCGGCTCACACATGCGCGACCGCCTGGGTTGTGGCGCCCGCCATCGGCATCTTGCGTGGTCGACCGGAGTCGACGGTGTGTTCGGGTGCTGTCTGTTGCATCTTCTTCATTCGTTTGCTTCTCTCAATACATAGGAGCCCGTCGCCGCCTGCATTGCGGGCAGCGATGAGCCATCGGTTAGTTGTGGTGCGGGAGTCCAGCGATCTACGGCGGAGCGGCCGCGAAGGACCTATGGCGTCCGAATGTCACCTGGGGAATAGCGGGTTTCGCTGTTTCTACCGCGCGGGTTTCCCAGCCCGGCGCTTAGGCGAGACTGTCAGGATGCTCAGGGTTAGGTCTGACAGTTGCTTGTCCGATTCGGACAACTGCCTTAGAAGTCGGAGCTATCGGTCGTCGCTTTCGCGAAATCCTGTGTGTCCTCGTTCGCCCATTCCAAGGCCGACTCCACGCTCAGCATCCTCATGGCACGTTCGGCAGCCTCGGGGCTCGCCTTTTCAATCAAGGCCCCGATCTTCTTGGCCAGCCTCTCGGCCTCGTGTTGTGTAATCTGTTCCACGGTCATCTTCTCCTTCATATCTTTCCAGCCCGCTCCCTGTTCTCGAACGTACCGCCATCGCGGAAAGCCGGTCCCGGCATCTAGCGCTTCAGGATTCCAATCAGCCGGTTTTACCCTGGGCATCTGGCGAAGCATCCTGGCAACGGTGTCGTGAGACATGCCGAATCGACCGCCGACAGTTCTCGTGGACTCCCCTTTAGGCAACCTATCGGCCCCTTGCCGGGTCACCAGGGCCAAGTACTGCCACGCGGCGTCCACGCGCTGCTCCCGGTGCATCTCCAGCGCCCTGCCGGAGCAATTGACCAGCTTAGAGACCAGCACGGCTCGCTGACGAGTCATTGGGCATATGCGCGTCGGGATTTTGTCCCGCTCTGCCCCTCGATACGCATC
This sequence comes from uncultured Gammaproteobacteria bacterium, assembly GCA_963847335.1. Lineage (GTDB taxonomy): Bacteria > Pseudomonadota > Gammaproteobacteria > Xanthomonadales > Rhodanobacteraceae > Luteibacter. The sequence continues at coordinate 8,506 of CAWJZF010000004.1, read as the reverse complement.
AAGCCTGTGGTGACCGTCGACCACGAGCAACTGCCCGTCGATGTCGGCGACCCATATCGGTTCTAGCTGGACTGCCTGTGAGGCATCGAGCGCAAGCCGCATGGTCCCGACATGTTCGCTGCTGCGGCTCTCGACCCGCCCCTTGTCCTTAAAGGGAACCATACGGCTCTCCCGGGGCTGGAGGGTGTCATCGGTCTTCAATGTGGAAAGTGGGACCATCCGGACCTCGACTGCATGGAAGGCCTGGAGCGCCTGCTCAACTATCACGGGCTGACGTCCGCACTTCCGGGTGGGTATGGATGAGGTACTTCAACACTTCGGCATTGCCGGTGTCCCGGCGTATCCGGCTCTCCAGCTTCCGCTGGATATTCTTCAACAGGTCGAACGTAGGTACGTCAAAAGCGATGGTTCGGATATTCAACGGCTCGAATAGCGCTATGGCTGCGCCGAGGTACTGGGGGTCTAGATCAATCATGCGTCTATGGTCTTTGGCTTTGGTTGGTGGGAATGGCCCGAATGACGGGCACGGCGAAGCACCGCGAGCTATAGGGGCCTCTCGGTACGGTTGGGACTGGTTTCTATCTAGGCTGCAAGATTTACCCGTGCCACGCTAGGTCAGCATGGCGCGACGGACCGGGCGGAACCGGTGGCGAGAGGGCGACGGTCGCAGCGTTCATCCTAGGCTGACAGTTTTACTCGTCTCACACTGGATCGAATGGGCTCGTCGAGACTCGGCTGGTTTCTATCTATGCTCCGTGTTTAACCCCGGCGGCGCTGTGAGCAATCGCTACTTATCTCATAAGTTGCATGTTTTACTCGTGGCGCACGGGAGCGAACCCGCTTCCCAGGTCTCCTGGAGACTCTACGGGTACCTGCCTCCAGTCGCTTCTAAAGGCCGGGGCTGGTCGGTGGCTGTACCTGCTCAACCTGCCATCTGTAAGGCTATAAGGCACCTAGGTCGCTCAGTCGTCGGGCAGCCTGATCGGGGGCGTCTCCCGCCGTCGTGGAGAGCGTTCCTTCGCTCCTCCTAGGCTCGTGGTTTTACCCCCGACGCCCGAGGGGCTCCTTTGAGCCTTCCGCCGCCGTAGGTGCTCCCTTACTTCTAGGTTCGTGGTTTTACTCCGAGTACCCGAGGCCGGCTGCCTCCGGTCGGGCCGGCCGGGAGGCGGAGCCCCGTTCGAATACTGGTACCGCCCTCGATCAAGTGCCCGCGCTCCCTCCAGCATACTTTCTGTCTCGACATGCGCGTAAGTACTGGCTGTCGTCTGGATTGAGGTATGACCTAGCCAATCCCTAACGAGCACAATATTTCCCGTCGCCCGCAGCAGGCGTGTGGCACACGTGTGGCGAAGACAATGGATAACGCACTCGCTGTCGTCGATGTCCGTGGCTGCCACTCCCAGTGTCCATATCCGCTGCGCCCGACGCTTATCGAGATCGCAGAACGGCCCGTAAGCCTGCCCGTTCGACCTCGCGACGTCTTCGAATGCTTGGCGGCACCGCTCAGTCATCGGGACGGTCCTCGCTTTTCCACTCTTCAACTCCCTCGTTCGATGCAGACGAATGACCGACCCAGTCCGGTTCATGGTTACATCTGACCATCGAAGCCCCAAGGCTTCGCCAAGACGCAATCCGGATTCGACCAGGACCAGGTAGAGCGGGAGGTAGCGATAGGCGTCGCGCTTTCTTGGCGAGCCGCCCTGCGGGCCGGGTTCTATCCGATCCAGCGCGGCAATTGCCTTGAGCACCGAATCCTCTTGCTCATGGCTCAAAGTGAATGTCCTGGGTCTCTCGCCCTTAAGAAGGGTGATCTTCGGGATCGATTTCGGCCCATCTGGTAACTCGCGCATCGCGGAAAACATCCGGGTCAAGCAGGCAAGTTTGCGATTGATAGTTCCGGGGGCACTACCTTTCGCGAGTAACGCTTGGATGAACCCCTTAATGTCAGAGACGCCGATGGTACCTATGGCGCGGTCTCGGCCGAAATAGCTCTCTAACTGGCGAGTGACGCACAGGTACAGCGCCTTCGAACGTATTAGGCCCCACACCTGTGGGTCGAGGAAACAGCGTTTGAATGCTTCTCCGAGAGTGACTCCCATTACCGCCCTCACGGCCGCCGCGTGGCGTCCATGGTCGTCACCTCGTATCAGCGCCACAAGCTCGGCCTGCCTAATCAGAGGGGTATCACGAAGCGCCTCATACACCACTTGCTCGCGTGCCTGCGCAAGCTCCAGATTGCCAGTTCCTGACGAGATCACGACACGTCGCCCGTCGACCTGGAGCCGAATCATGTAGTAACGCTTATCCACGCTCCCGACGTGGATCTGGCCTTTCAGTGCTAACGACATACCGAGCCTCGCTATGCATCCGGCTCGATTGTTTTACCGCTAATTTGTATACGCCAGTGCCGACGGCGAGAATAGAAAATCCTGTTCAGCGGCCGGTGATGTGACACAAATCAACCGTTGATTAGTTGCACATCAATGCTGAGCATCTAGAACGTCCAGCCTTGGTCCGCCATGAACTCTTCTAAGGTTAAATAGCGAATTCCGAAGTGATCACACACATTGGGAATCTTTGCCGCGTTGGCCTTGAACAATTCCTCCGTAACGACCGTCGCCTTCTGCACCGCGGCTGCCGCGACAACAAAAGGGTCAGCGACGGGTGTTCCACGCAATCGCTGCTTCTCTCCGATCAGAGTCTGGAAGTGCGGAACCGCTAAAATCTTACTAACAACGGTAAGTTCCGCAGCCGTCGGCACAGTAAAAATTAGCTTACGGGCCTTGAGCCACGGCTGCACATGCTTGTTCGGATCACCGTTCTCCAGCTCGGTCCAAACCTCTTTCGTCGAATATAGCTCGCCCTGGCTTATCAGATCATCGAGACCAGTCCATACAGACTTGAAAACCGTCGGATAGTAATGCTTCAATTTACTGAACGGACCGCTATCAAATATATACATCAGGCAGTCATCCTTTTAAGCGCGATCTCCTCAAGTGCACCCAGATTCTTCGTTTTCACCCCAAGATAGTCGGCAGCTTGCTCGGGTGAAATTTGGTCGCGATAGCGACGAGAAAAAACGTCCTTTAGAAGACGATCACTCAGATAAGCACCTTTCGACTTACTCCAACTCCCACCATTCTTCCTCTTTACTATTTGAGCAGTCCACTCGGCCGCTTTCAATTCATAGAAAGGTCTGCTCACTCTTCCGAGATCTAAGAATCTCCGAAGAATAGCCTCTCGACTGACGCCAAAAACGCTAGCGAGATTGACAAAGATGGCCTCCTGAACACCCTCGACCGAGTGCGGAAGGTCGCCGATACGGGCAGCAAACTCTGCACTGGGAATCAGGACTTCGGAAGCTATGGCGTTGCAAAAAACCTCAATGTCCTTCTCGACATTTGGAAGGTCTCTCAGATAGGACTGGTCAAACTTGCTAATGCCGTTAATTTCGAAAAGAAGATGCGCCACCTCATGAAGTAGACTAAATATCTGACGCGTTTTCGTCGTACTGTTGTTGATGTAGACGAGTGGAAATTTTTCATCATGTAAGCAAAAGCCCGAAATCTCCTTCTGCTTGAACGAGTCTTTGAAGACAAAGATTCCAGCGGCCTCAATCGCCACACGCCATTCCCTGAGAGAACTGTCGTCCCGTCCCCAATCGCCTTGACGCGCGAAATCAACACCCAATGCAGCTCTTATTTCGCTCGCCTTCACTGCAACGTTTTCGTTGATGGACAGCGAGACGGTATCCCAAAGACGCCGGGCAGCGGGGTTAACCCCACTATAGAATTCTGAGAGGCCGACCTGATATGCATGTGCTTTTCGAATATGCAGGTAGGTGTCGCGTGACAGGGCAGCCATGTCCGCCTCTGGAAGCGTACGAAATTCCTGCCTGGGCTTATGCTCTTTAGGAGGCGCAGGTAAGAAAAAGACCGCTAGGGGCCTTTTGTAGTGCTTATAAGCTAGAGATTCGAGCTGCGAGTACGTCGGTACACCCGTACCATCCTCCCAGGCCTCGATTTCGCGGGCCTGCCGCTTCATCCGTGCCGCGACATCTTCGACGGACATCCCCGCCGATTCTCTCGCCCATCGCAGTACTGTCGGCTCGATCCCCACAATCTTCTCAGCTTTCATCGAGTCCCCTTCCCCATTGGTACAGTATCGCTCACATTGAAGCCAGCGCATCCCCGGTTAGTTGGCCAGTTGAGAGGCGTTCGTACTCCGGACGAGAGCTCCACGGCGTATCCCGTCCCCGGCTCACCTTTCAGCGCTAGCCAGGAAGAGCAAAACAGTCATCCCGGCCTGGGACGCGGTTAAGCTATTGATTGAAAAGGCTCTCACGCAAAGCAATTTAGCACACCCGCTGTGTCGTCCCTTGAGACTGCCGCGCTATACGCTCTCGTAAGCGATTGCAAGGCAGCAAGCAAGGGAACCAATACCTTAGTGAGGTGGGATGCCTGGCTGATATACGCTGCGCCCGGCGCCCGAGTACGAATCGTAAATATGTGCGAACGCGCGCGCGAACTTTTCCTGCTGCAGGTCACGAGTGAATGGTGCGGGCAGCTTGCGAAGCCCGACCTTGATTGTCTGCATTACGCCGGCCTTGGATTGCTGCTTCTCGCGCCAGTCCAGCACCAGCTTCTCCCGCTTGAGGGTCTCCAGCAGTTCGCGGCACTGGGCCTTGACCTCGGCCTCTTCCTTCTTGGTGAGCGTCGGCGCTGGCTTGGTCAGGATGTCGAACAGGGCGAGCTCTTCCTCCGTGAGCCCCTCCGCCACTGCGCGCTGCTCCTCCTCCGTAAGCTCGTGTGCGAATTGCACCAGCTCCTTGAATAGTGTCTCGATGTTCTGGCTGCCCGTGTTGTACCGGTCGATCAGTTTCTGAAACTTCTCTGCGAAGTCTGTGCGAGTGTGGTTGAGCTGCAACATCTGGGCCAGCTTGCCTTCGATCAGGCGGCGCAACTTCTCCGCTTCAGTGTGCTGCTTGCCCTGGGCGAACTTGTCCTGCAGCGCCTCGAAGTCGATCTCCGATAGGTTCACCAGAGGCGTAGGCTTGTCGGCCTTGCCGATGCGGTAGCCCTCGGTAGCGATAGAGTCGTTCAACAGCTCCTCCACGTCCGACATCACTCCGGAGATGTCCGGCTGCTCGGTCTCGGCGCGGGTCTTGGCGGCCAAGTAGGTCACCAGCACGGCCTGCGGCGCCAGTTCGTTGGCCATTGGGTCGGGGAGTATCGCTTTGAATAGTCGTGCCACGCGGTTGGCGATCTGCACGTAGCGCTTCTTGCTGACATCTGAGCGCAGAATTGCTTCGACCGCATCGTCAATGTAGCCGATGCGCGCGAACCCCTGTGAGCTGGCGATAACGTCAAGCGCGATGCCGCTCTGTGCGCAGAACGCATCGGGATTCCTGCAAGGCATCCCTGAGGGCTCCCACAAGCGCTTCCTTGCTTAAGATGGGCGAACCCTCGCCCTTGCCATCGGCAGGCTGTGCGTAGATCGCCAATGCGTTCTGTAGCGCCCTGAAGATACCCACGTAGTCCACGATCAGGCCGGACTCCTTACCGGGTGCCACACGGTTCGCCCGCGCGATGGTCTGCATCAGCGTGTGCGCCTTCATCGGCTTGTCGAGGTAGATGGTCGAGCATGTCGGCACGTCGAAGCCGGTGATCCACATGGCGCACACGAACACCAGGCGCAACGGGTCGTTCTCGTTCTTGAACTTCTCGCCCAACTCCTCCTTCAGCATGCGCTCGCGATGCGGAACGATTTCCAGCCCTTTGGCGCGCAGGTCTTCGACCTCGTTCTGTCCCTGCGACCACCACCACGGCCATGTCGGTGTCTTTCATCAGCTGAATGCGGGCCATCAATGGCTCGCGGTCGTCTCCATGCGCATGGCCAGAAGCGCCCCAAGCCGCTCGACCTCGGTCTGCCAGTGCGCCCGCACTTTGTCGAACATGCGCACCGCGGTCGCCTTGTCGACGGAGACCATCATCGCCTTGCCGCGGTAGCCGCGCGCGACGAAGTGGCTTACCACGTCCTCTGCTATGGCGTCGAAGCGGTCCTCACGGTGATGAGGTGGTACTCGCGGCCAAACTCGCGCGCGAGCCGCTGCTCCTGCTCCTCGTCGAGTTCGGCGTTTCCAGGATCTCCTGCATGCGCTGGTCGAACTCCTCGGTGTGAGCTGCATCTCCGGGATGCGGTTCTCGTAGTAGAGCGGCACCGTCGCGCCGTCCTCGATGGACGCGGAAGTTGTAGACGTCACGTAGTCGCCGAACACCTCTTTGGTCCGCTCCTCCCCCACGATCAACGGGGTACCGGTGAACGCCAGGAACGCAGCGTTCGGCAGCGCGTTGCGCAGATTCAACGCCAACGTGTCGTACTGGGTGCGGTGCGCCTCGTCGGCGATCACGATGATGTCGTCGCGCTCCGACAGCACCGGGTACCGCTGTGCCCGTCTCGGTGCGGAACTTCTGGATCAGCGTGAACACGTACCGGTGATCGCCTCGCAGCAGCTCCTTGAGATGAGCGCCCGAGGTCGCCTGCGGACCGGACTCGCCGCCCTGAGGTTCCGTCACCGCGCCGGTGGAGACGAAGTTCTTGTAGATCTGCTCGTCCAAGTCCCACGGTCGGTGACCACCACGAACGAGTACGCCCGAGACCTTCCGCAACGCCTTCTGGCGAGAAGAAGATCATCGAGAACGACTTGCCCGATCCCTGCGTGTGCCAGAACACACCCAGCCGCTGTGCGCTCATCCCCGTACCGGCCTTCAGCGACCGGCCGGGCGATGGCCCTGTTCACCCCGAGGACCTGGTGGTTCTTGGCCACTTTCATCGAATCCGCCCTGCCGTCCTCGAACAACGTGAAATTCTCCACCTAGATCCAAGAGCCGACCGGATCGCACAGAGCCGCGGAGCGCTGCCTCCAGTGAGATCTGACGCGACGGCTCTGGCTCGTCCTCATCGAGCACACGCTTCCACTCACCGAAGTGATCCCACGCACTGGTCAGACGAGCCGACCTTGGTGTCCGCCCCGTTCGACAGCAGGATGAAGGCGTTCGGGTGGAACAGTTGGGGGATGGATTGGCCGCGGTAATCGCGCAGGTTGTCGTCAAAGGCCGTCTTGATAGGCTCGGCAGGCTTCTTCAGCTCGATAAACACCAGCGGCAGCCCGTTGACGAAGCCCAACAGATCGCAGCGGCGACGGTACATGTCACCGGCCACCCACATCTGCGAGGCTAGAAAATAATCGTTATTGCCCGGCATGTTCCAGTCGATCACTCGGACCGTTTCGCTCACCTGTCCGTCGTGCTCGTCCGTGACGGTGACTCGCACGCCTTCCTTCAGGAGCTGATAGAACTCGCGGTTCGCGTTCACCGCGATTTGCTTGGAACGGTCGCGGGTCAGTTGTTCGATTGCCTGATCCAGCGCCTCGCCGCGCACCACCTCGGGCAACTCGGCGTTCAGGCGCTCCAAAGCCGCCCGAAGGCGGCGCTCCAGGAACACCTGATGCTCGCTCTGGCGCCCCTCCGTCCCGTCAGTGCCGAACGTCTCGCCAAACAGGTCCGCGTGCGCCCACCCCAGCGACTCCAGTAGTGCGATGGAGGGTTTCTCTACCAGCTCCAGTTCACCATAGCTGGCGGCCACATCGCGGATACCTGAAACTGACATCATGCTGCAATCGCCTCCGATTCAGGCAACTCGGAAACGTCCAGCGCACCGGAAATGAGCTTGGGGAGGAGAAGGTCGCGTGTGGCACGTAGATTGCGGTTCATTCGCTCAAGACGAAGCACGAGATCCATCATCGGTTCAACCATTGCCTCAAACGCTGCTACCGTCGCAATCGCCGGGACTACGAGCTTGTGTTTGCGGAAGACTCCTTTTGTGATTTCCTTGAACGTCGCACCCGTCGCGAGGCTTTCAAGGACGCTTGCATTGGCCTTGAGCCAATGGAACAGCACCCATCTCGGCAGTCGATCTGATGGGACGCAGACTATGAAGCCCTGGTTGGTGCACGCTGGCTTCGTGTTCACAGCGATCACCCCAAGCGTAGCGCGACTGGTCATCATCACGCAGTTCGCTGGAAATAACTTCGCTGAACTCTTGGCAAGCCCGAGCGCGGTAATCTTGCTTGCACTCTCTTCCACGAAGACAGTTCCGGCCCCTGTCAAGTCAGTTGGCGAATACCAGTTGATGCCCCCTTCGGCCCAATAGTCCGACTGGGTCTTCGAGGGAGTGCCACCGCCAAGGGTCTCAGTTATGTCTTCCACAGCTGCAACGTTCCACCCCTCCGGCAACAGCCCCAACTCGGACTCCGCCATTCGAACACCCTCGTGACCGGGGAAACGGAGACGGACGAACCACTCGTCGTAAATACACCGCGCCATCTCTTCCCAGGATCGCGATGCGCCGCATGTTGTTCTCGATCAGGTCGTCGTAAGCTGAAAGTGTGGAAGCAATGCGGCGCTGCACGTCGATGGCGGGAAGCCGAACCTGCAGGCCCTCGATT